>NZ_CBDBOM010000003.1:0-3431372 GCF_965208355.1 Candidatus Poriferisocius sp. | reverse complement strand
GACCTCGAGACTCTGCGGCGTGTTGTAGAGCATCCGCCGTTCGAACCTGGGGACCTTGCCACTGTCCTTCTTCGACCTGATCCAATCGACCCTCCTCCTAGGCCCGAATTCATTGCGCCGGCTGGCGAGCCGAAGAAACTATCCCTTGCTCTTGGCGCCAAGAAGAGATACGCGGAGTTGCTGGACCAAGTACAGGCAGACCACGACGAGGCCGTCCGGGCCTGGCAGGAGGAGGTTGCCAGCCTCCCAGCACGCCAAGAGGAACAAGATCGCGCTTATGAAGCGGCGGAGGAACTTCGCATTCAACAGCTCGAGGCCGCCAAGACAACGTATGAGGCGGAATGCGAGCAGCGAGAAACTGAGATAGCTGAAGCAAATGGAGCGCTTGATGAACTCATTACGAACCTCGGCTACGGAGTTGAGGACGCCGTCCAGGAGTATGTTTCGATCGTTCTGGGGAACTCTGTTTACCCGGATTCGTTTCCTGTCGAGCACGAGTTCAGGTTCGACTCGAATCATGGAGAGCTGACCTTGGAAGTTGCCGTCCCCGAGCCCGCGTCGATGCCGAGCACCCGGCAGTACAAGTACGTAAAGGCTCGCGACGAGATAGCCGAAACGCCACTCACGCAGAAAGACCAAAAGGAGCGTTACGCGAACGCGGTGGCCCAAGTCGCTGTCAGGACGATGCATGAGATATTCGAGGCCGACCGGGCAGGGCGCATCCAGACGATCTCCTTGACGGTGTCTACACAGGCGATGCACCCGGGGACTGGTCGCATGACCGACATCCCGCTGGTCGCGGTCGCATCGGATAGACCCACCTTCGAAGATCTTGATCTGTCAAACGTCGTGCCCCTGGCGACTCTCGAACATCTGAAGGCCTCTGTTTCCAAGAACCCGTTCGGCCTGGTTGCCATTGACCTTTCGAAGGGAGTCCGGGGGTAGCTTGGCGATGAGCGAGCGGGTGTTCAACCCTCCCCCGGGGTGGCCGAAGCCGCCCGAGGGGTGGACCCCACCGAGTGGTTGGAAGCCTGACCCGTCGTGGCCCCCACCACCGCCCGGCTGGGACCTGTGGATCTCGTCAGACGCCGAAAGCGACGCCACTTCTCAACATCCACCAACCGCGACCGCCCGCGAATCTCCCGCTGCGGCTCCGCCCTCGGCTGATGCCACCGACACGACGGACACGGCAGCGCCTCACGACCAATTGCCGGTGACTCCCATAGCGCCGCACACGAATCTCGAAGAGAAAAGCGCCAACGCATACGCAGACGAAGTGCGGCGCCTCCGAGCCGAAGTCGAGTGGCTTCGGGAGCGGGCCTCCGAAGGTGTTGACGACATCGTCGATCTTGACGACGAACGCGTTCTCCAAGAGGTCGGCATCTACAACTACCACCACCCGCTCGAAAACGCCGAGCAATACCGCTCCAGGCTTGGCGCCATCAACCAGCAGATCAAGGAAATGGTGAAGTCGGGTAACGCAATCGTTGCCTCTGACATGTTCACGTACAACAACTCACTGGCCATGGGCCGCAAGATGACTGCCGACCTGTCCAAATTGATGCTGAGGGCCTACAACGCTGAGGCCGACAATTGTGTTCGCGCGTTACGGGCCGGCAACGTCGTCACTGCCAAGAGACGCCTGGATAGAGCTGTCCAAGCCATCGCGAAACTCGGAGCCATGATGGAGATGCGTGTCAATCCCCGCTACCACGAACTCCGATTCGAGGAACTGGAGCTCACCTCTGACTACCTCGTGAAGAAACAAGAAGAAAAGGAAGCCGCGCGAGAAGAGCGGGAACGGCTCAGAGAGGAGAGGCGGGCGGAGCAAGAACTTGCAGCTGAGCGTGACCGCCTGGACAAGGAACGAGCCCACTACTTGGCTGCCCTCGAAACGCTTCGCGCCAACGACGACGAGAAGGCAGCAACCGAGATGGAGCAGCGGCTGCGAGACGTCGACGCTGCGATCGCAGAGAACGACTACCGCGTCGCAAACATCAGGGCGGGATACGTCTACGTGATCAGCAACCCCGGATCCTTCGGAAAGCAGATGGTCAAAATCGGGATGACAAGGCGGCTCGAACCTATGGATCGCGTTCGCGAACTCGGTGACGCATCGGTGCCATTCCCCTTCGACGTACACGCACTGTTTTTCGCTGACGACGCCGTCGCACTGGAGCAAGAACTACACAACGCATTCGCAGAGACACGGGTCAACCGCGTCAACCTACGCCGGGAATTCTTCTTCGCCACCCCCATAGAGGTCAGACAGGTGCTAGCAGACAAAGTCGGAGCACTCCTCGAATTCACCGAAAATCCCGAAGCGACACAGTATCTCCAGAGCCGCAAGTATTGGCCCCCTGAATTGCCGGCCGACAGCACGCCCCGCTGACAGATCCAACTTCCCCGCCCCTCTCAATTTCAGGTCACGAGACATCCGTCCAAGCAGCGCCCAGCCGCCTGCTACAGCGACCCAGCCCCCGGCGGCGCCACACCAGCCGCCTGCATATCCAGCACCCAGGTCTCTCGGCGCACGTACTTGGGCGAACTCGTTGCCGCTTTTGTGACCCTAGCGAAGTGAGCGGGACGACGCAGACGCCGTCGGACCGCTCGTAGGCGTAGCCCGTCGCAGTGATCATCGCGAGCCGTGCGGGGGGCCGGTACGGCCTCCTTCCAGCTTGGCCCGCAGTCGCAGGAGCGACTCGGCGCCCTTGTGGATCGCGTCGGTCCCTCCGAGTTTGGCTTTAGCTACGACCCATCGTCCGTCGGCTTGTTCGATGACGGCGTCGACTTCGAGGTGGTGGCTGTCGCGATAGTGCGACAGCCACCATCGATTGGCATCTACGTAGATCTGAAGGTCGCGCGACGCCATCGACTCGAACAGCGGACCGGCGAAGCTGAGATCGCGCATCAGCGTATCGACAGTCAGCCGCAGGGCCGCCGTACGTCGTAAGGCTGAGGAAGTTCCTGATTTAGTGGCGACGGTAGCGGTCGCAGCCGCCTTGGGCGACAGTGCCTAGATGGCGCGCAAGGCCCATACCTGGCTCGACAGCGCGAATTGGATGCGGTCCAAGGCAGCGAAATCAGCCCTTTCCGGTGGCTACAGTGTGGGCATCGCAGCCGAGGTCGTCCGCGCTGCGCCTTCCACCTCGCTGCGGATCGGCTCAGAGGAGTTGGCAGGTGAGCCGCCGCCCCTTTAGGTGGGTTCTCGGCCCGGGAGTGGTGCCGACGTCGAGTTCAATGAACCGGGGCCCCAGGCGGCTCAGGTGCCTCCGCAGCGGCTCTAGCTGACCCGGACGGCTCTGGTGGCCCGGCCCGAGTAAAGGTAGATTGTGGGGTCATGGGGCCAGACAACCGCCCAGCACGCCCCCCGGAGGATGTCGCTTCGGGACCGGCGCGGGAGTGGTTGGCCCGGGAGCAGCGACGCGCTAGCGCCTGGGCCTCCCCAGAGCGCAGAAAACCGCGCCGTAAAGCCAGCGTGCCGTGGTTCTGGGTTTTCGCCGCAATCTTCATCCCGCTCCGCATTTATGTCCTGCCAGGGCTCATCGGCTACTGGCCCTCGTGGATAATCACGGCACTCGTGATCTACCAAGGCTCTCGGCTGTGGGAGAAGTGGTGGCAAAAACGCAAAGCGGCCCGCGACCGCCAAGCCTAACGGCCCCCAGCTCGATCCCAGAGCCCCACAGCTGCTGTAGCGCCGCCAGGGCGAAGCTCAGACAACGGCTTCCCGGCTTCCGGAGTAACGGCTGGTCGGGGCCGCCGCGGAATAGGACAATTCTCGTTCCAGAACAGCGTCTTGACCAGAAAATATGCAAAGAGTTCGAATCCTGCCGTGGGCGCTATGTGCGACTGACGTAGGCCGCTGACGTCAGGGCCGTGCGGCCTTCTATTTCAGTCTTTCTTAGGGGGTCTTGCCGCCTGTGGGTCCCAGCCAAAGGCCGAAAGCATCGCGCGCGTCGGCCAGGTTCACGCCGATGGCCACATAGACGGGCCGGTCAGTGGCCTGCGCGTCGCGGACCTTGACGGTGATGGCGTCGATCAAAAGCACCGGATAGACCGCGTCGAGGAGCCGGTTCTGCCACACGGCCATGTCGGAGACGATCTCGTCGGTGATTTTCGAGATCGTCTCGCGGCTCACCGAGGTGTCTTAGACCTCGGCCAGGTGCGCCCCGGTCTCCCCGGTGGTGAGCCCCTTGGCGTAGAGCGAGATCACGTTGCCCGACAGCCCGTCGAGGCGGCGCTGGTGCTCAGGCGCCGGTCACCGGCTCGAACGTGCCCGCCCGGTCGCGAGGCACCCGAAGATCGATCTCGCCGATCTCGGTGGTGACCCGCTTGGACGACGAGCCGTTGCGGGAATTGCCCGACCCGCGGCCGGAGGGATCACAGCGCTCATAGCCCAGGTGGTCGGCCATCTCGACCTCCAGCCCGGTCTGCAGCACCTGGCGCACCAGCCCCGTTAACAGCCCGCCGTCGCCGGTCAGCTCCACACCCTCGGCCCGGGCACGCTCGACCAACAGCTCAGCCCAGTCCTGCATAGCCGCCTCGCCAGCGGCCTCTTCCGCCGGCGCAGCCGGCACATTATGATCAGTCACAGACACGGTCCTTCCCGGCCCGCAGCACCCGGCCGCGGACCCTCAGATCACGCCCGATACACAAAATTCCTGACAGACCCTCCCAAGGATCGGAGCCTGTGCATTACCCGGAAAGGTTCACATTTCCCAAGTTCGAGTCGCCCGTCGGCCTCAACGTTGGCCAAATTGCCGACTTCTGGCAGAAGGAGTACCGCATATCCGCCGAACTGGGCCGTCTCTCAGACGCTCAAGCCTCGCATCGGCTCGCCCGAGAAGTCGGGAGCACCGCCAACAACATAGAACAGGCGATCTTGGCCGAGTTCCACCCGATCTAGGCCGGGACCGACCTGCTCGACGCTCTCTGCCGTACGGGATGGACCGTGTTACTGGCCACCAACCATCCAAAGGATGGATGTTTCGCTTGGCGGAGACTTACGACTGGTGGGAGATGATCGACTATGAGATCTGCTCTTCCGCGTACAGGTGCCGAAAGCCCGAGCCATGATTCTTTGAGCTCGTCACCTTGGCTTGCAACAACGCATCCGGCTTCTGGTTTGTCGACGATGACGAGAACAATGTCAACGCTGTTTCTGCCCGCGGCCTGCACGGCATCATCGTTACTCCGCGCGACCTGCGAACCCTCAGCAACCGTCTGTTGTACCCCAGAGAGACTCGTTATGCCCAGCTACGTTGTCGAAGGCTAGTCCTGCCAGCGGCCGAAGAAATGGTAAGGCGCGTCGCCAGTTACGATGAGCCGCAACCAGGTCAATATGATGGTCGCTTCCATGCAAGCGGAGACTGCCTGAAGGAGTCTTGACCATGAGCGAAGATCGCTCTGCTGCCAGCGACGACCCACCGACCTTTGCAGGCTATGTGTACGTTGCGGTCAACCCGGCATTTCCGGAGTACGTCAAGATAGGCAAGACCACTAAGGGCGACCCGCAGACCCGTATCAGCAACCTCTTCACTACCTCCGTTCCCGTTCCGTTCGAGTTGCTTTATGCCGCTGCGCTCAAGGACCCCGGTGACCTTGCGAAAGTGGAGACTGCATTGCATAGGGCCTTTGCGCCTTCACGCGTTCACCCCCGGCGCGAGTTTTTCGAGATTGAGCCAAAACAGGCAATAGCCGTGCTCAGACTGATAGACGCCGATGTCACCGACCGGGCAAAGCAGGAGGTCGAAAGCGACGTACTAGAGGACGACAGGGTCGCCGTCGCGCGTGTTCAGCGCAGACCGACCCTCAATTTCAGCGAGTTGGGGCTTATGCCCGATTCGGTTCTCATATTCGATAGGGATGAGACAGTCAAGATTCAAGTTCTGGACGAACGTTTCGTCGAGCTCATCGATCTTCCCCCAGATGCATACCCCAACATCGCCTTGGACCACGGGCCGACACACCTTTCGCCGCTCACAAGAGAGCTGCTTGGCCTCGAGCGCAATGTTGCGCCCAGCAGGTACTGGAATGTTCTAGATGGTCGGTCGCTACTCGACCTGTATGAAGAAGTCCACGGCCCCAGATAAAAGGTCGATCTTGAATTCCGCTCCATATGCGGGGGGACCCATATGCAGAACTAGACCACACTGGCCTTGGACTCCTGAATGTCCCCCAAAGATTGGCTCCTCCGCCTCAGCCTCACAGCTTGGCTTAGGCCAACCCTTCATCCTAGAGAATCAACCTCTGTCGTTCATCCAGTTGCGAGCTGACAGGCTCTCATTCCTACCCGACATCGTCGCAGCGCTCTCCTGGGAACCAGACCCGGACAACCCTGGGAACTGGCTCACAACCACCGGCGACCTCGCAGTCGAATCCATCTAGTGGATGGACGGGCCCTTAGGACGTTCCAGATCATTCACCCATGACACAGCAGCCGAAGGCCACGCAGTCCTCCTCACCCATGCGGGCCTCGCCGACATACAGGCGGCGTTCGGAGACATAGTCCGCACCTTCGCCCTGAAAAGAAACCGCAGGAATGACGAGACCCAAGCCAGAACCGCTGAAACAGGCCAAGTTCTCTCAGCCGCAAGTTGAACGGAGCTATCTGAGAAAAATTTTCCTGGCCGTCATAGTCGCTGCATGAGCGGGGCGAGCTAGGGGTGCGGGGATTGATTCACCTCCGGGCCCGCCAGCATTGCATAGCTGATTATGGCGAGAATAAAAGCTCTAGCAGAAGCCTATTGAGTTTGTACCGGTCTTGTAGTTCTTGGGCGTGTGGTTCCCTCAATTGGGACGTGGCCTGAGACGTTTTGCTGGTCAAGGCGGAGGCTAGAAGGTGAACCACCAGTAGGCGGGCGCTGGTGAGCTGTGGGGATGCTGATCGGAGCGCGGGTCGGGTAGGAACCGCATGTACACGAGCAAAGTGTCAACGGGTGAGCTTTTTGGCAGGTCGGGACCGGCAGCAGCAAGCGCCTGACGACTCTAGGAACAGAATGGCCGATCGCCGGGACCCGCCTAGCAAGGGATCGAGCTGCGGGGCATGCAGGTGATCTTGTTCGAGGGCGAGTCAGACCACACTGCCACAGTGACAGGGATGCTTGAAGCCGGAGCTAAAGAGTGCGTTTTTCCGCTAGCAATCCCGGGACAAGCATGATGCCTGTCGCTGCCGACGCGCTCGCTTCCAGGTGAGCGAGTGTGCTCGGCGTGCACGACAATCACGGCGCCTGCCACAAAGCGTGGGCGGAGACTAATGACTGTGCCAGCGCGTCGGCCCCCTCCACGTCGTAAGATGGGTGCCGGGCAGCGGCCAATATGGGGGCCCCTAATCGGATGGGGCATGCCGATACGTATCGGCGAGTCGTCAATCAGGTCTTGGCATGATGATTGCATGGCCATTGCGGTTTTGGAGCCAGGAATGAAAATTCAATGAACACCGCACAGCTTTGTCACAGACATCTGCCCGTGTCAGACGTGCAATAGACCCTACCTACAGAGCGGAAAGACCTTCTGGAACGCCTCTCAGCTCCCTCCTCATTACGGAAGCTGTCAGGAACTCACTGAGATGAATGCTCCCCATTGCTCCATCACCGGGCGGCGGGCTTCGAGCGCGTCGGTGCGCTTGTATGCGCCTTCGATTCCTTTGACGGTGTGGCCGAGTGCCAATTCCGCCAGTTCGCGGCTCACTCCATTTTCGGCGCACCAATCCCTGAAGCTGCTTCGGAAGCCATGCGTGACCGCGGGGATACCGTTTTCCTTCAGCAGCTTGGAAGTGGCGACGTTTGAGAGCGGCCTGCGGGTTGGGGATGGGAAGAGCAAGCCACTGGTGTCGGCGTAGAAGCGGGCCGTTTGGAGCACTGCCATCGCCGCTTCGCTTAGTGGTATCCGTAGTTCTTTCCCGGTTTTGGTGCGATCACTTGGAATCGTCCAGGTGCGGTCGTCGAGGTCGATCTCCTCCCAGATGGCGTTGCGGGCCTCGCCGGACCGGCACGCAGTGAGCGCTATCCAGCGCATTAGCAGTTTCGTCGTCGGGTACGCCCCCGTCCCGTCGATGACCGCGAGGGCTGCGGGCACCTCGGAGGGCGGGAGCGCCTTGTGGTGCGTGGTACCTGTGTTGTTTGGAAGGGCGCTGGCTACGACAGTTCCCCTGGCGGGGTTGTCCTCTCTGAAGTTGGCGGCGATGGACCAGGCTAGGATCGCGCCGAGGCGCTGCTTCACGCGGCGCATCGTCTCGGGCCGTTCGTGCCAATGCGGGGAGAGCACGGACAAGATGTCGTGGCTGGTGATCTCTGACACGGCCTTTTCCCCGATCTTGGGGTATGCGTATGCCTCCAGCGAAGCCCGCCACTGATCCTCGGACCGGCCGCCATCGCGCCATGATGGCTTGCGGAGAGCGATCACCTTCTCGGCTGCCTCCCGCAGTGTCGGAGAATCTCCGCCCCTTGGGTCGCGGCCCGCCGCGGCCGTTTGGCGGTTCTCCAGCGCCTTCTGTCTTGCCTCCGCAAGTGAAACGAGCCAGGTCGGGCCGAGACCGATCGTGGTGGACCTGCCGTTGATCGTCAGCCGTTGCGCCCAGGTCTTGCGTACTCCCCTGTTTGCAGAACTCTTCACGATAAGGCGCAGACCGTGGCTGCCGTGCCCGCCGTCGCCGTATACCCCAGGCCGCGTCACGGTTCGGACGAATAACGCCGTCAGCCTCTTTCGCTCGTCTTTCTCGGCCATTTTGTTACCACTTTTGTTACCACTTTAGTGGTGAACTGTGGCGATTTTGGGCGATTCCAAATGATACAAATATCTGCCTTAACTCCCTGGTCAATGGCTATTCTACGAGTCCTAGCGATTCCGAATGATTTCGTGAGCCAGCGGGCGTCCACCTCCGCTCTGTGATCAGGGCGTGTCGGGCGGTCCGACTGCGCCGAGCAGCAGGGCGAGCAGGTTGACCCAGTCCTCCGCGGTGGGAACGTGGCGTTCTGCCCGGTCCGCAGATAACAGCAGGTGAGTGCCGATTCCGGCGGCTTGGATCAACAGAACCATTGCAGGAGTGCTCATTTCTCTGTCGCAGAGCCCCTCGTCTTTGGCTCTCTCGACGAGATCGCAAAGCTGGTCGGCTTGAAGGTTGAGAAACTCTTGAAGTCTCTGCTGGACCGCGGCATTGTTGCGGGCGCTGCCGAATATTTGGACCAGAACATCCTGGGTGCCATCTGATTCCAGTAGGTTGGCGCCCCAAGCGGCCAGGATCTCTGCTGCCGAAGTTCCGCTGACGCCAAGGTCCTTCAATCTCTGTTCAGGGGTTATCCGATCCAAGAGGTGGTTGAGAGCGGCAACCATCATCTCGTTCTTGTCCGGCCATCGGGCGTAAATCGCCCCGGTGGTCGCCCCAGCCCGGCGGGCGATGTCGCTCACTACTCCCTTGTCGTAACCCTGCTCAACGAACACTTCAGCGGCTGCGTCCAACAACCGCTCGGTCAACCCATCGGGATCACGTACGCGGCGTTGCATCGCGCCGTCAGACATGGCAACGCCCCCCACACATGAACATCAGAGAAACAATAGCTAACGCTCACATTCGATGTCGTCAAGGCCAGAAGACTCGGCCTGAGGGGGGGTTCAATCTAGACAGCTAAGAGGTCGCGGGCGCCGGTGTCGCTGCTGGGGTGGCGGAGTTTGGACATGGCGCGGGCTTCGATTTGGCGGATGCGCTCGCGGGTGAGATTGAAGTGCTCGCCGACCTCTTCGAGGGTGCGGGGCTCGCCGCGGTCCAGGCCGAATCGGAGTTTGAGGATCTCGCGCTCGCGCTCGTCGAGAGGGCCGAGCAGGCGGGTGATCTCCTCGGGCAAAAGCGCGGTGGCGGCCACTTCGAAAGGCGACTCGGCGGAGCGGTCTTCCACCACGTCGCCCAGTTCGGCGTCGCCGTCCTCGCGCAGCGGCTCGCTCAGCGACAAGGGCTCGGCCGCGAAGCGCAGGGCCTCAGTCACCTTCTCCTCGGAAAGGTCCACCTCGACGGCCAACTCGGCCAAAGTGGCCGGGCGGCCCAGCTTTTTCTCCAAGTTGGCCCGGGCCTTCTGGAGGCGGGCCAGCGTGTCGCCAGCGTGAACCGGCAGGCGGATGGTGCGACCGGTGTTGGCGATGCCCCGAGTGATGGCCTGGCGGATCCACCAGGTGGCATAGGTGGAAAACTTGAATCCCTTGCGCCAGTCGAACTTCTCAACGGCGTGCATCAGGCCCAGGTTGCCCTCCTGAATTAGATCCAGCAGGGGAAGGCCGGACGCCTGGTACTTCTTGGCGATGGATACCACCAGGCGGAGGTTGGATTGGACGAAGCGGCGCTCGGCTTGCTCGCCGGCTCTTACCTGGCGGCGCAACAATCGCCGACGGGCAGGCGTGAGCCGCTCCGAACTGCCGGGTTCGCTCTCTTTGTCCTGGTCGAGGAGGGCCTGGGCTTCGTTGCCTTCCTCGATTTTCTGGGCTAGCTCAACCTCATCGTCTTTGGTGAGCAGCGGGTACTGGCCGATGTCGGTCAGATAGAGCCGGACGAGATCCTCGTCGTCTCGCTCAACACGCTCTTTCGGCACAGCCACCCCTTCCCGATAGTCCTTGGGCCCGATAATCCGTGGAGTCACCGGTGCCGCTGTCGAAACGGTCGACGCTGACCGAGCAGAGACACGGACAATGCTTAGCCGATAAGGATACCCGCTTCATCGCGGAAGCGTCACCAGCGGAGGCCATCTTTTTTCGCGATAGTCGTCGGCAAAGCCACTCGCCAGCTCCTCCAGGCCATCATCAGAGGGGACACTGGGGGTATTCCACACTTCCCGCGAGTCATATTGCTCTTCGGCCAAATCGGCCGCCACCATGCGCGCGATACGGATCACCGCTCCGTCGCTCACTGGCAACAGTTCCTGGCCCAAGTGCTCGATTACAAAGGCCAACTGGGGCAGTGCCACCTCATAGATTGCGGCAAGAGCCTCGGTGGGCGCCGCCCCCTCCAAATGGGCCAGCAGGCGCACCCAAGCGTCGGTGGGGGGGCGAACCCGCTCGGCTCCGGCCAAGGCCGGTGAATCGGGCAGTGCGGCCCGCCACCACTGGGCGTGTTGTCCATGGCGGCGGCTGGATCGGGCCAAGAGGAGACGCGCTCGGTCGTCAAGCGGTTTTCCATCATCCAGATCGGTCGCCAAACGCCCTTCGACTTCAAAGAGCCGCTGGGAGATCCAGGCCAGGCCGCCACAAGCATCCGCCGACTGCTCGATGTCCATGCTCAGTCGCCGCCTCGATAGCGGTTGGTTATGGGCAGGCGGCGATCCCGACCGAAGGCCTTGGCGGTGATGCGCACGCCGGGTGGGTTCTGGCGCCGCTTGTACTCGGCACGGTCCACCAGGCCGGTGATTCGGCTGACCAACTCGGGATCGTAACCCTGCCCGCACAGGTCGGCGGGGGTGAGGTCGCCCTCCACATAGGCTTCCAGCAGGGGATCGAGCTCGTCGTAGGGGGGCAGGCTTTGGTCGTCCCGCTGGTCGGGGCGAAGCTCGGCCGAAGGGGGTTTGACCAGCACATTTTCGGGGATCAGGTCGCGGCCAGCCCTCTGGTTGCGGTGGGAGGCGAAGGCGTACACCTGGAGTTTCCAAAGATCTTTGATCACCGCGTAGGCCCCCGCGGTATCTCCGTACAAGGTGGAGTAGCCCACTGCACTCTCACTCTTGTTGCCGGTGGTCAGAATCAGCCATCCGAACTTGTTAGACAAGGCCATCAGCAGCGTTCCCCGGATGCGGGACTGCACATTCTCCTCGGCCAAATCTGGGCTCATCCCGTCGAATGACGGGGCCAGCATGTCGAGAAATGCCTGATGGCCGGGCTCCACCGGGATAACCCGGTGGTCGATACCCAGGTTCTGACAGAGGGCCTCGGCATCGGCCAGCGAATGATCACTGGAAAACCGAGAAGGCATCAATACGCCGTGGACATGATCGGCGCCCAAAGCGTCGGCGGCGACAACCGCCACCAGCGAGGAATCGATCCCCCCAGATAGCCCGACGCCCACATCGGTGAAGCCGTTCTTGTGCACATAGTCCCGGGTGGCCAACACAAGGGCTTCGTATTGCTCATCCACCTCGCTCATCCCAGGATCGACTCGGTTGATCTCTTGAGGGATGGGCGGCGGGTTCGGAAATTCGGGTCGTTCGGCCACCTCAATCTCGGCAATGAGCAGGTGCTCTTGGAACGCAGGGGCTTGGGCAATGACGCGGCCGTCGGGATCAAGCACCAGCGAAGCGCCGTCAAACACCAATTCGTCTTGACCTCCCACCAGATTTGCATAGACGATGGCGCACCTGGTTTCGGAGACCCGCTCGCGGAGCACATCCAACCGCTGGTCCAACTTGCCGACGTGATAGGGCGAGGCGTTCAGGTTGAAGATGACCTCGGCTCCAGCCGCGGCCATCTGGTTCATCGGGCCACCAGACATCCAGGCGTCCTCGCATACGGAGACTCCAAGGGCCACTCCGGCTACGTCGTACAGAACTATTTCGCCCGTACCGGGCTGGAAGTAGCGGCGCTCGTCGAACACCCCATAGTTGGGCAGTTCTCGCTTGTGGTAGACGCCCGCCAGCTGGCCATGGGCCGCGATTCCTGCGGCGTTCCAGCAACCCCCGGCGCCGTCCACAAACCCCACCACCGCGGTGCACGATCCCGACCGGGCGGCGATCTCCTCCATCGCCTGGCGGCTGTCCTGCACAAACCGCCGCTTGAGCACTAAGTCCTCCGGGGGATACCCGGTGACGGCCAGCTCAGGAAAAACTGCGGCATGGCACCCGGCCTCTTCCGCGGCAGCCAGCGCCGCGAGAATCCGCTTGGTGTTGGCGTCGATGTCGCCCACCACCGAGTTGATCTGGCACAGAGCCACCCGCAGCTTAGCCACGAAAACAGGTTAGAAGGCTTGTGTACCCCCGACACTGCCGGGGGTTTTAGAGCCGTCCTAGACGGAGTAGTACATCTCGTATTCAAGAGGATGGGGACGCAGGTTGACGGCGTCCACCTCCTCTTGCTTGACCTCGAGGTAAGACTCGATCAGCGAGGTGTTGAACACGTCGCCGGCCAGCAGGAAGTCGTGATCAGCCTCGAGAGCGCTCAGTGCCTCGGCCAGCGAGCCGGGTACAGTCTCGATGCCGGCGGCCTCTTCGGGCGGCAGGTCGTAGATGTTCTTGTCCAGCGGCTCACCCGGATCCATCTGGTTCTGGATTCCGTCGATGCCGGCCATCAGCATGGCGGCGAACGCCAGGTAGGGGTTGGCGCTGGGGTCCGGGCAGCGGAACTCCAGGCGCTTGGCCTTGGGGTTGTCGGAGATCAGTGGGATGCGGATGGCTGCCGAGCGGTTCCGCTGGGAGTAGGCCAGGTTCACCGGAGCCTCGTAGCCGGGCACCAGTCGCTTGTAGGAGTTGGTGGTGGGGGCGGCAAAGGCCAGGATCGCCGGAGCGTGGGCCAGCAGGCCGCCGATGTACCAACGGGAGATGTCGGACAGGCCGGCATAGCCCCGCTCGTCGTACATCAGTGTGTCGCCGTCCTTCCAAAGCGACTGGTGGGTGTGCATCCCCGAGCCGTTGTCGCCGTAGATCGGCTTGGGCATGAACGTGACAGAGCGACCGTGCTCGCGGGCCACGTTCTTCACCACGTACTTGTAGAGCTGGACTTTGTCGGCCATGGCCAGCATTTCATCGAACACCATGTCGATCTCAGCCTGGCCTGCGGTTCCCACCTCGTGGTGCTGGACCTCGATGGGGATCCCCACCGACTCCAGTGCCACCACCATCTCCGAGCGCAAGTCTTGGAAGGTGTCCAGAGGCGACAGCGGGAAGTATCCCCCCTTGTAGGGGATGCGGTGGCCGGGGCTGGGGGCGCCGTTGACCGAGGGACGGCCGCTCTCGAAAATGCCTTCAGCCGAGCGGACCTGATAGCCGGCCACATCGGGCTGATTCTGGTAGGCCACGCTGTCGAAAATGAAGAACTCGGCTTCCGGGCCGAAGTACGCGGAATCGGCGATGCCGGTGCTGGCCAGATAGGACAGGGAGCGGCGCACCACGCCACGGGGGTCTTTGCCGTACATCTCTCCGGTGACGGGATCCTTCACATCGCACAGCAGAACCAGGGTCTTGCGCTTCATGAATGGGTCGAAGATCGCGGTGTCGGGATCGGGGATGAGAAGCATGTCTGAGGCGTCGATGGTCTGAAATCCGCTCACCGACGAGCCGTCGAACCCGAGGCCCTCCTCGAATACCGCTTCGGTCAGCTCGCGGATGGGCATCGAGAAGTGATGCTGCACACCGGGGACGTCGGTGAATCGCACATCCACGAACTCGGCACCCTCGGATGCCGCCAGCGCAATGACTTCTTGGGGAGTTGACACAGTGGGTTCCTCCTTTTTTCGGCCCTTACTCTCCCACAAGCGACAAGGGCACGGCTCATCGTGCCTCTATGGATTTGCCGCCTGCTTGCGAAAGGCAGGCTCATCGTTGCATAGGTGAGTTTCCAGAGATTTTCCCGTTTGTGAAGCCTCTGTAAACGCTGCCAACGGGCTGGCGCAGGCCACTCCTGGCAGGGCACTCTGGTGGTCTTCTATGGAACCGCAAAAGGACTACGTGCTTCGTACGGTGGAGGAGCGAGGGGTGCGCCTCATCCGGCTCTGGTTCACCGACGTGCTGGGCCAGCTTAAGTCGGTGGCCATTTCCCCTGCGGAGCTGGCCGACGCCTTCGAAGAGGGACTGCAATTCGACGGCTCGGCCATCGACGGGTTCTCCCGGGTGCAGGAGAGCGACGTGCTGGCCGTGCCCGACGCATCCACATTTGAGCTGCTGCCATGGGCCGATCCTGAGGAGCCCTCCGGGCGTATCTTCTGCGACATCCGCAACCCTGACGGTACCCCCTTCGAAGGGGATCCCCGCTGGGTGATGCGCCGCAGCCTGGCCAAGGCAGCCGAGATGGGCTACACGTTCTACACCGCCCCTGAGGTGGAGTTCTTCTACTTCCGCCACGGCGACCCCGAGCAGCCGCTCGTCCCGCTGGACAATGCCTCCTATTTCGACTTGACGACTGCCGATGTGGCCAGCCCGCTGCGCAAGCGCACCATAACCATGCTGGAGGCCATGGGCATCCCGGTGGAGTACTCGTTCCACGAGGACAGCCCCAGCCAGCACGAGATAGACCTGCGCTACACCGAGGCACTGAGCATGGCCGACAACGTGATGACGCTGAGGCTGGTGGTGCGCAAGCTGGCCTTGGACCGTGACCTGCACGCCACGTTCATGCCCAAGCCGCTCAATGGGGTGCAGGGATCAGGCATGCACACCCACATGTCGCTGTTCGAGAACGACATCAACGCCTTCCACGACGCTGGCGACGACTACGGGCTGTCAAAAACCGCCAAGGCCTTCATTGCCGGACTACTACACCATGCTCGGGAGATCACCGCCATAACCAACCAGCTGGTGAACAGCTACAAACGGCTGGTGGCTGGCGATGAGGCCCCCACCTTCGTGTCGTGGGCCCGAAACAACCGTTCGGCGCTGGTGCGAGTGCCGGTGGTGAAACCGGGCAAGGAGTCGTCCACTCGGATCGAATACCGAGCCCTGGACTCGGCGGCCAACCCTTACCTGGCGTTTTCCGCCGTGCTGGCCGCGGGGCTGAAGGGGGTGCATGAGGGCTACGAGCTGCCCGCCGAGGCCGCCGCCGACCTCTACACCATGAGCAGAGGACAGGCCCGAGCCAAGGGATTCGAAGAGCTGCCCATGTCGCTGACGGAGGCCTTGGACGTATTGGAGGAGTCCCCGCTCATGGCCGAAGTGTTGGGCGAGCACATCCACGAGTGGTTCCTCCGCAACAAGCGGGCCGAGTTCGCCGAATACCGCCGAGAGGTCACGCCCTTCGAGCTCCGCCGATACCTGAACGCCTGGTAGCCGCGGTGAGTGAACCACTCCTGGTCTTTCCCGATCCGCCGCCGCCGGAGCTTGTGCGCACGCTTGATTTGGGCGGCTACAACTGGAAGGCGGTGAGCAGCGCCCAGGAACCGGAAGGGCGATGGCTGGGCGCGGTGGTGGCGGTGGGGGAGAGCCCCGAGGAAGCATTTGGATTCTGCCGGGCAATGAACCGGCGGGGGTTGGACATTCCGGTGCTGCTGCTCGTCTCCGGTGCCCATCTCGACGAACTGGAGATGCGCGACGACCTCTACACCGACTTCTGCCTGACCCCCTTCCACCAGCGGGAATTGGAGGCCCGATTGGCCCATCTGGTCTGGCGTTCGGGCACTGCACTGCGCCCGGAGCTGATTGAGTACGGGCCGCTGATACTGAACGTGGAGACCTACCAGGCCACCATCGCCGGACGACCCCTCGATCTCACCTACATGGAGTACGAGCTGTTGAAGTTCCTAGCCAGCTCGCCGGGCAAGGTTTTCACCCGAGAGACGCTGCTTAGCCGGGTGTGGGGTTACGACTATTTCGGTGGCGCCCGAACCGTGGACGTTCACGTGCGCCGCCTCCGGGCCAAGCTCGGCGAAGAGCATGCCGGCCTCATCACCACCGTGAGATCCGTCGGCTACCGCTTCGGGCTCTCTCGCTGGGAGCGGTGATGGTGAGTAGGGTCACAGGTTGTGAAGCAAAGTGTGGCTTTCTTTCTGGTTTTTGTCGTCTTGGCCACAACGATCTCGATATCAGGGTCGGCGACAGCTCAACAAGCCATTAGCCAACAGAAAATCCAGGAACGCGACCAGCTGATTGCCAACCAGGAGAACTTGCTGAATACCTACAGGTGCCTGTTCGGAGTGGATGTGCATGCGGTTCCCGGCGGGTGCGAGCACCGCGACATCGTGGTGGTCGGTGCCGCTCCTCAGAATCCCACTCAAGGCGACCTCGATGTGAGGGATGGACTGATCCAAAACCAGGAGGCCCTGCTCAACGTTTACCGCTGCCAATTCGATGTCGACACCCAACTTGTGCCCGGCGGGTGCTCCGAGGGTGCCCCGGTCGCCACCCCCGACGCTGGGCCGGTCGCCACCCCAGTGGCCGACCCGCTTACGATTCCCGAGGGGACTCGCGGCGACGACACGCTGATCTCGGTGGGCCGGGGCCGCACGTGCGCGGTTCTAATTGACGGCGGGGCGACATGCTGGGGGCGGAATGGATCGCTGGATCACGTCGTGCTCGCTGGCATTAAGGATGTCGCGGCGATCACCACTTCTAACCACCAGGGCTCCAATTTGCACGCCTGCATCTTGCACGAGGATAGGACCATCTCGTGCTGGGGTAGCGGCGACTATGGAAAGCTGGGCCAAGGCGACAAGAGCGACCATCACCTGCCAGTGAAGGTCCCGCGCATCAGTGATGCAGTGGCAGTGAGCACCGGCAGTGAGTACACCTGTGCCCTCCATGGCGACGGTGGCGTCTCTTGTTGGGGCCGCAACGACTGGGGACAAATGGTCGACGGCACCAAGGAGAACAGGCTTTCGCCCCGGCGAATTCCCGGCCTGTCAGACGTGGTGGCAATTGGAGCCGGTCCGCAAACAAGCTGTGCGGTTCACAGAGACGGCGACATCTCGTGTTGGGGACGGGGGTACGACATCTCAGACTCCGGGCCCGAGAGGTTCAAGCCCCGTGCCCCGTTCGCCTCGGTGTCGGTGGGGAATGCGATAGGTGCGGCCTTTTCCTGCGCTACTTCTATCGGCGGAGACGTCTACTGTTGGAACCCCGGACGGCGCCCCTCGGCCGCGACCCGCGTTCCCGGCCTGACCGATGTGGTGGAAGTCTCAGTCGGCTACGCCAGCGCGTGTGCACTACACCGCGACGGTGGCGTCTCCTGTTGGGGAACCAATCAGGCGGGTGAGGTCGGTGACGGCACGACGAACCCTCGGCCTCGTCCGAAACGGGTTGCGGGCATCTCGGACGCCGTGGCCGTGAACGTCAGCTTTGGATCATTCTTGGGAGGTTCATACTTAAGCGTGACACCTCACGCGTGCGCATTGCGCGCCGATGGGTCGGCATTGTGTTGGGGAGGCAATGAAGTCAGGCAGCTGGGTGACGGCACCAACCAGAACCGGCTGATACCAACCCTGGTGAGGCCGATCGTCCCAATTCCGGCCGATCAGGTGCCCATTACCCCCACCGAGCGGCTGCGAGCATGGGCGGAGTTGGTCGTTAGGGAGCACGAGGCAAACCACCCGTGGATGCGGGTCGCCTGGGACCACATCAGCGAACGGACATTGGCCACGAGATCCGGGGACGGCGGTTATGTAGTAACTACTTGCTACGCGTCGGCCAATGGGGTCGGTTGTCGTGCCGACGATATGAGAATCGAACGATTTACGCTCACCGTGCTCGTTCACGAGCTCCTCCACGTCTATGACCTGCACACCGGTTTGGCTCCTTCCAAGGCGTGGGGTGCGGTGCAGCTCTACTTCGCCACTACCTATCCTGACTGCCACGACCGCGGCGGCAAGGGCGGGGTAGAGATCTTGGCCGACACGGTTACCCACCTCATCGTCCCTGGTGCATTATTGACCTACTATCTGAGAGGCGGGTGCCCCTCGCTGCTTGGCCGCAGCAGCCCAACCGCTGAGGCCGAGCAAGTCGTCCTCCAGGGCCTCGCTGGCCAAGTGCCGGATTGGTATCGCGAGAACATCACCAACGGCGCCGAATTGTGGGCAGCCTGGCTCCGCGGTCCGTCAATAGTGGCGCTAGCCAACCTGGCCGACGAGTTCGGCGGACTGTGCAACACCGATTGGATCCGCTTTCCCTTCGACCCCGAGATCTTCCCTCCAGCTGGCAGCAACCCGTTCAAAGACGGCGGCTGCCCCTAAGGCGGGGCGCCCGTCAGCGCACAAGCCGCCATCGCTGCCGCCTACCGTTTTGGCCCCTCCCACTGGGAGCGCTGAGGTAGATAGTGTCTCAATCCGTGAGGCGGAAAGCTGCTTTCTTTCTGGCCGCAGCCGCTTTGGCAACGGCAGTCATGGCTTCGGGGTCCGCGGCAGCCCAACAGGCCGTTAGCCAACACAACGTCCAGGTACGCGACCAGCTGATTGCCAACCAGGAGAACTTGCTGAATACCTACAGGTGCCTGTTCGGAGTGGATGTGCATGCGGTTCCCGGCGGGTGCGAGGACCCCGACTCCGTCGTGGTCGGTGCCGCTCCTCAGAATCCCACTCAAGGCGACCTCGATGTGAGGGATATGCTGATTCAAAACCAAGAGGCCCTGCTCAACCTCTACCGCTGCCAATTCGACGTCGACACCCAACTCGTGCCTGGCGGGTGCTCCGAGAGAGCCCCGGTTGTCACCCCCGAGGCTGGACCGGTAACGACCCCCGAGGCCGTCTCGTTCACTATCCCCCAGGAACCCCGTGGCGACGACACGCTCATCTCGACAGGCCGGGACCGCACATGCGCGGTTCGGGTTGACGGCGGAGTGGCGTGTTGGGGGCAGCACGGATTTCTAGATCGGTTCGCCCTCGCGGGGCTTCAGGACGTCGCGGCGATCACCACGGCTGACAACCCAACATCCCCCTTGCACGCTTGTGTGCTGCACCGCGATGGCAGCGTCTCCTGCTGGGGTAACGGAAGGCAAGGAAGGCTCGGGCAGGGCGACGTGAGCCGCCACTACCTGCCAGTGAAGGTCCCAGGTATTGCTGATGCGGTGGCAGTGAGCGCTGGAAGTGAGCACACTTGCACCCTTCACCGCGATGGCGGCGTCTCCTGCTGGGGAGGAAATTCACTCGGGCAGATGGGCCTCGGCACCAAGGAGTATCCCGTGTATTTGCCTCGGCGAGTTCCTGGTCTGTCAGATGTGGTGATGATCGCGGCCGGTTCGCACAACAACTGTGCGGTTCACCGCGACGGCGACGTTTCATGCTGGGGGTGGCCCTACGAGTTGTCAGACTCCGGTCCCAAGAGGTTCACCCCCCCTGTCAGATTCGCCTCGGTGTCGGCCGGCTGGAGTCATTCCTGTGCCAGGTCCGTCGCCGGGGATGTCTACTGCTGGAGCAACGGGCAGTCTCCAGCGATCGCGACCCGCGTCCAAGGCCTGACCGGCGTGGTGGAGGTGTCGGTAGGCAACGGAAGTACGTGCACACTGCACCGCGACGGCGGCGTCTTCTGCTGGGGACGCAACACGGCAGGCGAGGTCGGTGACGGCACCACGACTCCACGGCAGCGACCGAAACGGGTTGCGGACATCTCGAACGCCGTGGCCGTGAGCGTCAGCTGGGGATCGAAGGACAGCACCGCCCACGCGTGTGTCTTGCGCTCCGATGGGTCTGCGTTGTGTTGGGGAGGCAATGAAACCGGGCAGCTGGGCGACGGCACAAACACAAACCGGCTGAATCCCACCCCGGTGAAGCCGATCGTTGTGATTCCGGCCGATCAGGCGTCGCTCACCCCCACCCTTCTGCTACGGACATGGACTGAGGCGGTCGTGCAAGAGCACGAGGAGAACTACCCGTGGATGCGGATCGCCTGGGATGAGATACGCGATCGGGCAATGGCCGAACACTCGGGTTACGGCGGTCAGGTGCGGCGTACCTGCTACGCGTCAGCCGACGCGCTCGGCTGCAAGTCTTTGGAATTGAGCATGACCGCATTTGAGGTCGGCGGAATTGTTCACGAGCTGTTGCACGTTTACGACCTGCACACCGGTCTGGCACCGCCGAAGACGTGGGGTGCGGTGCAGCTCTACTTCGCCACTACCTATCCCGGCTGCTACAACTTCTCTGGCGACATCAGCGGAGCAGAGATCCTGGCCGATACGGTGAACCATCTCATCGTCCCTGGCGCATGGTTGACCTACTACGAATCCACAGGGTGTCCCAACATAACCCCGGGTAGCAGCCCGACTACTGAGGCCGAGCAAGTCGTTCTCCAGGGCTTGTCCGGCCAGGTGCCGGATTGGTACCGCGAGAACATCACCAACGGCGCCGAGTTGTGGGCGGCCTGGCTCCGAGGTCCGTCGCTGCCAGCGCTTGCCAACCTGGCCGACGAGTTCGGCGGGCTGTGCAGCACAGATTGGATCACCTATCCCCTCGATCCGGAGCTCTTCCCTCCGGTTGGCAGCAACCCATTCAGAGACGGCGGGTGCCCCTAAGGCGGGGGCCCCGACAGCGCTGGAGCCGTCATCGCAGTCGACTTCCGCTTTGACCTCTCCCACAGGGGCACCGTCTGTCCCCTGCTTGACAGCCACCATTTGTCACCGCTCTGTGTCTCTCCTACCCTCGCTTCTTGTGCCAGCAATTGTGCGATACACCAAGATGGCTGCGGTAGTGGCAGTTGTTTTTCTGATGCTTCCCTTCGGAGTGGCGAGCACCGTTGCGCAGGAGGCACAGGTTTCTCAGGAGGAAGTCAGGACACGCGACGATTTGATCTTCGCCCAAGAATCCCTGCTCAACGTCTACCGTTGTCGATTCGACGTCGACACCCAGATCGTCCCCGGCGGCTGCACCGAGGGAGAACCGGCAGAAGAACAGCCACCGCCAGTCCCCTTTGAGGGCGCTGCCACCTCACATGATCTCGACGCGCGCGATCAACTCATCGAATCCCAAGAATCACTGCTGAATGACTACCGCTGCCTGTTCAAGATCGATGTCCAGATCGTCCCCGGCGGCTGCAGCCGGATCGCTATTGCGCACTCAGGGGCTATCTGGACGATGCGCGGAGATAGCAAGGATCAGCAGAGGATTGCCTCGATTGAGAACACTCTCGGAACAGACTTCTTCCTTGTGGCGGAAAGTCTCGCGTGGTCGCCCAGTAGTCAACGCATCGCCTACGCCAAGAACTATTACGAGAAACCTTCTGATGGATATTCAAACAAGAGCGAAATTTGGATAACCAATATTGATGGGACCAATCATGAACTATTGGTAGAAACTGGCTTCGGCGAATACCAACAAATTGACGCAATATCTTGGTCGCCCGACGGCAGAAAAATCGCCTACCAGAACTATTGCTGCGAGATACACGGAGAAAACGCAGCAATTGAACTGTGGTTGATGAATGCCGACGGAACTAATCGCAACCACTTAGCCAACATAGTGGGAGAACGCGGATATTCGTGGTCTCCCAATGGTTCACAAATCGCTTACTACAAGGTCACTAGGAATCCATTATTTCCACAAGTAATGGATCAAGCTACGGAAATCTGGGTGGCAAATGCCGATGGTTCAAATGCTAGAAAGCTAAGCGACATAGATTCTGTATATGGACCCATTTGGTCACCTGATGGCACTCGCCTCGCTGTGGAGCTTATTTCACGTGGGACGAATCACAAGGAGATATGGGTTCTCGATGTTGACGGCACAAACGAACGAAAAATCACAGGCTCGCAGTCTGTGTACGATCTGAGTAAGGGGCACAGAGCATTCGGGTTTGCGTGGGCACCTGACAGCATGAGCATCGCGTTCATCGACTTTCAAGAAGAATCGGATGTTCTCGTAGTGGTTGACGTGGACGGATCTAACCGGCGTCAGCTAGTCGAGTTGGGTGCGACACGGTCTGCGCCAGTGTGGTCGCCTGATGGAACAAGGATTGCCTACTCTGCCGGTCGTTTCGACCCCGTGCTCAATTCATACACCTCAGGGGGTCTTTGGATCGTCAGAATTGATGACAGTACCCGCCTGCAGCTTGCCGTTGGACCAGTGTCAGCTCAAGATGCCTCTTGGTCTCCTTAGCGCTGGATCAATCCACATAGGCCCAGAGTTCGATTTCCACTAGGGCGCCCAGGGGCAGGGCGGCCACCCCGACGGCGGAGCGGGCGGGGCGGTTGTCGCCGAAGCACTCGATGTAGGCCTGGTTCATGGCGCCGAAGTCGTCCATGTGCAACAGGAAGACGGTGGCTTTCACCACGTCGTCCAGCGTGGCCCCTTCGGTGGCCAGCACCGACTCAGCGTTGGCCACTGCTTGGCGGAACTGGGCGATGAGCCCGCCGGGCACCAGCGAGCCGTCGGCAATCCCAATTTGGCCCGAGCAGATGAGGAGGTTTCCCGCCCGGACGATGGGAGAATAGGGTCCAACCGGAGTGCTCATACCTGAGGATCATATGGAAACCAGCAGCCAGGGTCACCAAAACCAGGACATCGAACATCTGATCGCCTCCTGTCCATGGCCCGAGGATGCCCGCTCCCTTATCGACGACTTGGCCATCAACGACGAGCGCCGAGCCCGGGCGGCGGCCATGCTGGCGGGGGCTTCCCGCAGCATGAGCAAGGCGGTGCGCCGCGACCCCAGCCTGCTTGGTGTGCTCGATCCACCGTCTGAGTTCGCCACTGAGAAGATGTCCCTGGTCGCTCCCGATGATGACGACGCCCTCGACGGTCTGCGGCGGTGGAAGCGGCGTCAGCTCCTTCGTATTGCGCTGCGCGACCTGCTGGGCGAAGCCGACTTGGCCACCGTGGGCCGCGAGCTGTCGTTGCTGGCCGATGCCTGCTTCGTCCGGGCCCTGGAGATCGCCGACGAAGGCCCGCCCCTGGCCGTTATCGGCATGGGCAAGCTGGGAGGCAACGAGCTGAACTACGCCAGCGACGTGGACATCGTGTTCGTCCACGAAGGGGACTCCGCCGCGGCTGCCCGTCGAGCCCGGAAGGTTCTGGAGATTCTCACCGCGTTCACCCCCGAAGGGCAGGTGTACCGGGTGGACATCGAGCTGCGCCCCGAGGGAGGCGCCGGAGCGCTCAGCCGTACCCCTGAGGCATTCGGAACATACTTCGACCGCTGGGCAGTGCCATGGGAGCGCCAGGCCTACATCAAGACCCGGTTGTCAGCCGGCGATCCCGAATTGGGCAATGCCTTCTTCGATGCCATCAAACCCGGGGTTTGGGGTGAGAACTTGGAAGCTGACACCGTGCCCCACCTTCGCGCCCTGAAGCTGCGAGTGGAGGAGTCGGCCAAGCTGAAGGGCGACCGGGAGCTCAAGAAGGGTCCCGGTGGGCTCCGGGACATCGAGTTCACCGTGCAGCTTCTTCAGCTGGTCCACGGGCGCACCGACCCCACCATCCGCTCTCCCAACACCCTCACCGCTCTCCGCCAGCTCAGCTGGGGGGAGTACATCGACCAGGCCGATGCGGTTCATTTCACCACCGCCTACATTCACCTGCGCACCGTGGAGCACCGGGTGCAGCTCCGCGACGAACGCCAGACCCACGAGCTGCCCTCCGGCGAGGCCGATCAGGTGTGGGCGGCCCGGGCATCCGGCTTTGAGAGCTTGGAGGCGTTCCAGGCCTCCCACCTCCGCCACCAGACCTCGGTTCGGGAGATCCACCAGCGGATCTTCTATCGCCAAACCCTCGACCGGATGCACGAGACCGGATTGGTAAGCGAGCTGCTCCCCGATCACCTCGGCCAACTGGGCTTCGAAGACCCTGATCGGGCGGCCGGAACGATCGAGCGCCTGACCGAGAACCTGGGCCGCCGGGCCAATGTGATGCAGCAGGTCCTCGTCATCATGGTGGAGGCGCTGGCCACCACGCCCGACCCCGACCTGGGACTCATTCGATTGGCCTGGCTGCTGGACGGCTCCTTTCGGGTCGGCACCATCCTCCCGGTGCTGCGCGACTCTCCCATCGCCATCAGCGACATCGCCCGACTCCTGGGATCAAGCCGGGTGGCTGCGGGTTGGATGCGAAATCACCCGGAGTTCGCCCGTCTGCTGATGAACCCCGAAGTACTGGCCATCGCCCGAACCGCAGGAGAATTGACCTCCGATGCCACCGAGGCCATGCAGTCGGCCGCCGGAGACCACGACCTCCAGATGGCCGAGCTGCGGCGTTTCGTGCGGCGCGAGCAGCTCCGGGTCGCCGCCCGAGACATACTGGGGCTGGCCTCGATCATCGAGATCCCCGAGGAACTGACCCTCATCGCCGACGCCGCGGTAGCGGCGGCCGTCGATGGCCTGGCTCCCGAGGTGCCCTTCGCCGTGATCGGCCTGGGACGCTATGGCGGTCTCGACCTGTCGTATGCCTCTGACTTGGATGTGATCTTCGTATACGAGGGCGCAACGTCCGATGAGGCCCGAGCGGCCAATCGCACTGCCCGGGGCCTGCTCCGAGAGATCGGCGCCCAAACCGCCGAGGGCCGAGCCTGGGAGATTGACGCCCGGCTGCGCCCAGAGGGCGAGAACGGGCAGCTTGCTCGATCGCTCGAGGGGTATGAGCGCTATTACGCCGAGCGGGGTCAACTCTGGGAGCGCCAGGCCCTGCTCAAGCGGCGATTCGTGGCGGGAGACCCCGAGGTGGGCAATCGGTTCCTCCAGCTGGCTGACCAGTGGTGCTACCAGCCCGAATTCAGCGAGGCCGAGGTTGAGGAGATCCGAACTATGAAGCGCCGCATTGAGGCCGAGCGGCTGGGGGCCGGCAGCAAAGCCCGGGACGTGAAGCTCGGCGCTGGCGGGCTGAGCGATATCGAGTTCACCGTGCAGCTCATGCAGCTTCAGCACGGATTTGGACGGACCACAATTAGGGACAACCGCACCCTTCCAGCAATTGTCGGGCTATCGGAGCACAACCTGCTCGGCATCGGGGATCGGGCCACCCTGGATGTCGGTTACCGCTTCTGCCAACGGTTCCGCAACGCCCGCTACCACCTCTCCGGGCTCTCGTCGGACGTGTTCCCCGACGACGACCACGAGGAGCTGCTGCTGGCTCGGCGACTCGGCTACCCCAGCAATAAGGACTTGGAGGCCGACTACCAGGAAATCACCGAAGCTGTTCGCGAGGTGACCGACCGGCTGCTTTACGGCGAGTCTGCCTAGGTGCCAATTAGGCCAGTAGGCCAGTCGGGAGAATGGCCGGCGGCCCGCCAAACAGCCGAGGCCACGGCGGCGAGCACCGCATCGGAACAGTTGACCGGTGGATCATCAGACGGTTCGATCTCCACTTCCACCGGTGGCATCCTGGAGGCGGGCACAACCCCGAATGAGCGGATGGTGAGATCGTGTACTTCGCCGTTGGGGTCCGCCGTCAATGCTTCGGAGGTCACCCAGCTGTAGGCCATGTGGGCTGCGCCGATGCAGTAGGAGCGCAGTACGATCTCATCTAGCGGGTCGCCGCCCCGCACCTGAATCTCCAGCGTGCCTTGGCGCCATTGGGCCCGAGCCAATCCGCCGCCGGGCGACGCCATCGGCTGCGAGCCATCGCCCAGCGCGCTCAGCGCCACGGCGGCCTCAACCCAGCCCGCGCCTCGGATGTCGACCGAAGTCGGCGGTCCGGGAATGTCCACCTCCTCCACCAGGAGTGCGGGAGCGACCGAGCCGATGGCCTCGGCAACCCCTGGGGTACGCGCCACCCGGACCACCCCTCGGCCCTCTGGGTCGATCCCAATGGCGACTGGGGGGCGCTTGGGACCGTGTTGAACGGTGTCCTCACGCGACCACAGCACCCGGACCGTGCGGCCATGCTCATCGGCCAGCTGACGGGCGATTTCCGGAAGCGGCGACGCCAACTTGGCCCCGAATGCGCCGCCGTTGGCCAGGGGACTGGCTGGCTCACCGCCGGGCGCGCACCACGAGGCGTCGGTCTCCAGATAGGCGGGCTCCACCCAGGAGGTGCGGAGCCGCACCGCCCAGTCGCCGTCGGGGATTTCCAGGGGCATGGGCCGATCATCGGGGGTGCGACGGCCCTGCACCTTGCCGGCCACCGCTCGGGCTTCGGCCACTGTCTCCCCCAGCGCCCAACCACCCCGGCCGTCGGACAGCGCCACCAGCGCCCCTTCGGGCACGGTGTCGTCGGCAAAGCCCCCCTCTCCCAGAGCCACCTCCGACCCCACCGCCTGAGAAGCGCCGCCCTCGATCTCGGCCCGTCGCATGGCAGCGGCCCAGTTCCGATCGGGGGCGGCCGTGCCAAAGGCATCCCAGGCTTCCAAGATGGTCTGCCAACCGGTGCAGCGGCACAGATGGGCGGCCAGTGCCGTGGCCGCGGCTGAGCGAGACCGATCTTCGCTAGAGCGGGCTTCGAGGCCCGCGAGACGCATGATGATGCCTGGGGTGCAAAAGCCGCACTGGCTGGCTCCGGCGGCGCAGAAGGCTTTGCCCCAGCTGGCCCGGGTCTCTTCCGGCAGCCCGGCCAAGGTAGTGATCGCCCGCCCCACCACTCGGCGAGCGGGCGTCACGCACGACACCCGGGGCTTTCCATCCACCCACACGGTGCAGCACCCGCATTGGCCTTGCGGACTGCACCCGTCTTTCACCGTGTGGATGCCCAGTCGGTCGCGGAGCACTTCCATCAGCGAGGCGCCGTCATCGGCAACCTCAATCTGGTGACCGTCTACGGTGAATTTCAGCACGGCCGCCACGAGCGGCAAAGAAGTGCGACTAACTGAAGCTTTGTCCGCAGCCGCAGGTGCGCTGGGCGTTGGGGTTGGTGATGGAGAACCCCGCCTCGGTCAAGCCGTCCTTGTAGTCGAGCACCGCGCCTTCCAGCAGGGCGGCGCTGGAGGAGTCGACCACTACCTTGACGTCGCCGAACAGAACTTCGTTGTCTTCGGCGCCGATATCGGCGTCGAAGTACATCTCGTAGTTGAATCCGGAGCAACCGCCAGGGCGAACCGCCACCCGCAGGGCCAGCTCTTCGTCGTCGGCTTGCTCCTGGCGGACCAAGTCTCCGACTTTGCTGGTTGCTGCGTCTGTGAGTGTGATCACACGCTTCTCCCTATCCGGTTCTGCGAACAGTGCCATTTTATCCACCAATTCCGCTTGCCAACACACCAAAAGCCCGACGGGGCGGAGTCCACCCATAGTGGCTTGCTCCCCAAACCGTTAGCATCAATGAACGTGAGCGATGGAACCGCCGCAGACTTGCCGACAGTTGACGATGTGATGGCCGTGCTTCGCGGGGTGATCGACCCCGAGCTGGGCACCGACATCGTTGATTTGGGCATGGCCCGGGGCGCGGTGGTCAACCCCGACGGCTTGGTCGAGGTGACGGTGGCTCTCACCACCTCGGGATGCCCGCTGAGAGCCCAGATCCAGCGAGACGTCCGCAGCCGGGTAGGCGGGCTGCCCGGTGTGGAGAAGGTAAAGATCCATTGGAGCGAGTTGACCCAGGATGAGAAGGCGGCGGCCATGGCCAAGGCCCGGTTCAACGTCTCCCAGAACGCTCCTGACACCGAGGTGCCTCCTACTGCCAAGGTCGTGATGGTGGCGTCGGGGAAAGGCGGGGTGGGGAAGTCGACTATCACGGTGAATCTGGCCGCCGAATTGGCCCGCCGAGGGATGCGTGTCGGCGTGATGGACGCCGACATCTGGGGCTATTCGGTTCCTCGGATGCTGGGGGTTGAAGGCCGCCTGTCCGGCGCCGAAGACGAGAAGAAGATCGTCCCCAACGAGAAGCAGGTGGGCGAGGGCGTGCTCGAAGTGGTGTCGATGGGGTTTCTGGTCGACCGGGAGGAGACCGCCCTGATGTGGCGGGGGCTCATCTTGAACCGGGCCGTTCAGCACTTTCTTGAAGACGTGCGCTGGGGACCAGTGGACTATCTGCTGATCGACATGCCGCCGGGCACCGGCGACGTCCAGATGGGCATCGCCAAGATGCTCCCCCAGGCGGAGATGGTGGTGGTGACCACTCCGGCTCGCAGCGCCCAGAAAGTGGCCACCCGAGTGGCTTCGATGGGACGGTCCAACTATCTCCGGATCGTCGGGGTGATCGAGAACATGAGCGCGTTCGTGGCCCCCGACGGGGAGCGCTACGAGATCTTCGGCCAGGGAGGCGGACAAGAGCTCGCTGATGAACTGGGTGTGCCGCTGTTGGGCCAGGTGCCCATCGACGGCTCGGTGGCCTCCGGCGGCGACGACGGCGCCCCGGTTGTGCTGGATGAAAATCTCGGTGCCGCCGGTAATGCATTGCGAGCTGTGGCCGACCGACTGCTGGAAGAGGTCCCTCCGGTGGACATGGCCAGCTGCACGGCGCGGATTTTCGAGGCCGCCGAACAGGCCTTAGCCAACCTCGACATCGTCTCGTCATAGGAATTCACTGTGCTGGTATGGCTGGTCCTCCTATTCATTGCGGTGCCGCTGGTCGAGCTGTACGTGATCGTGGAAACGGCCAGAAGCATCGGGACGCTGGAGACCATCGGCCTGTTGGTCGTGGTCAGCGTTGTCGGCGCGTGGATGGTGAAGGCTCAGGGATTGGCGGTGCTGTGGCGGGTGCGGAGCAAGCTGGCCGAAGGCTTGATGCCTGGCCGGGAGTTGGTGGACGGAGCCTTGGTGCTGCTGGCCGGAGCGCTCATGCTCACGCCCGGTTTCGTGACCGACGCAGTGGGCCTGTTGCTGTTGTTTCCGCCCACACGGATGGCAATCCGCCCCATCATCATCCGCCGCTTCCGCCACCGCGTCACCTACTACGGTCCCGGAGACAGCGGTTCGGGAACCATTCACGACACCGACCTGGCCAACGGCGATTAATCGGCTACAGATGACGGCCGATTAGCAGAGCCATACGCTGAAGGCCGTGAAACCTCCCTCGGTAGCTGTGGTGGCCTTGTCCTCGCTCACGATCCAGAAGACCATACGCTGAAGGCCGTGAGACCTCCCTCGGTGGACGCCTTGGCCCGATCGCTGGCCGACACCGGGCTGCCCCACCCCCTGCTGGTTGACGCGGCCCGGGCGGCCATCGCGGACGGCGACCCTGGAGAGGTGGAGGAGCGAGCCCGGCGCCACGCCCACGCCGCGGCCCGGGCACTGCTACAGCCGGTGGTGAATGCCACTGGGGTTCTGCTGCACACCAACCTGGGAAGGGCTCCGCTGGCGGTGGCCACCGAAGCGGCCTACGCCAACCTCGAATTGGACCTGTCGTCGGGGCGGCGAGGCTCTCGCCACGCCCATGCCGCCGCCTTGTTGGCCCGGCTGTGCGAAGCAGAGGATGCCATCGTCGTGAACAACGGGGCGTCAGCCGTGCTGTTGGTGTTGGCCGCCTTGGCCACAGGCCGAGGGGCGGCGGTTTCCCGGGGTGAATTGGTGGAAATCGGCGGGGGTTTTCGGGTGCCGGAGGTCATGGAGCAGTCCGGAGCCCGGCTGGTGGAAGTAGGCACCACCAATCGCACCCGCCTGGCTGACTTTGCATCGGCAGTTGAAAACCCGGCCAACGACACCGCCTTGGCCCTCAAGGTGCATCAATCCAACTACCGCATCGTGGGGTTCACCGAACACGTGACTGTGGCTGAGATGTCCACTCTCGACGTCCCGGTGGTGGCCGATATTGGGTCGGGTCTGGTGGATGCCGCGTGCCCGTGGCTGGGTGACGGCCCGCCGGCGTGGCTGACCGGCGAGCCCGCGGCTCGACAAACACTGGACGACGGGGCCGCGCTGATCACGTTCTCGGGCGACAAGCTGTTCGGCGGTCCCCAAGCAGGGATCATCGCTGGGCGAGCCGACTTGGTGAGGCGATGCGCCCAGCACCCGCTGGCTCGGGCGCTGAGACCGGGCAGCCTCGTGTTGAGCGCCCTCCAACAGGTGGCCCTGGCCTACTTGCGGCGAGACGGGCAGGCCATCGATTTCTGGCGAATGGCGTCGCTAACCACCGCTGATCTGGAAGAGCGGGCCCAAGCGATGGTAAAGGAGTCAGGCGTTGGGGAGGCAGCACAGATGGCGTCGGTGCCCGGCGGCGGCACGTTGCCCGGCACAGAGATCAACTCGTGCGGCGTGGTGCTGGACGGCGATCACACGGCCTCTCTGCGGGCCGGGTCACCCCCGATCATCGCCCGAGTGAGCGACGGCCGAACATGGCTCGACTTGCGGACGGTGGCCCCGGATGATGACCGCCACGTGATCGCCGCCCTGAAGGCTCTTGGGTGAGCATCACCATTTCCACCGCCGGCCATGTGGATCACGGAAAGTCCACGCTGGTGGAGGCGCTCACCGGGGTTGACCCCGACCGGTTTGCCGAGGAGAAGGCCCGAGGCCTGACCATCGACTTGGGCTTCGGTTCGGCACCGTTGCCCTCGGGTCGGTCGGTTTCGATTATCGATGTACCGGGGCACGAGCGGTTCATCCGCAACATGCTGGCCGGGGTCGGCGCGGTGGACGCCTGCCTGTTCGTGGTGGCAGCCAACGAGGGGTGGATGCCTCAATCCGAGGAGCACCTCCGCATACTGGAACTGCTGGGGGTGTCCCACGGGTTGATCGCACTGACCAAGGTGGGATTGTGCGACGCCGATATCGCGGAGCTGGCCCGCCTGGAGGTAGAAGAGCGGGTTGAGGACACTTTTTTGGCCGGGGCGCCGGTGGTGGAGACCGATGTGGTGGACGGTTTGGGTATCGACGATTTGCGATCCGGGTTGGACGATTTGGTGGACCGGACTCCCGCAGCCGCCGACCTGCGTCGGCCAAGGATGTGGGTCGATCGGGCATTCGCCGCCCGCGGCGCGGGCACGGTGGTGACCGGGACGCTCACCGGAGGGCAAATCCGAGTGGACGATGAGCTGGAGCTCAGGCCTCGAGGTGCTGCGGTCCGGGTGAGGGCCTTGCAGAGTCACCACAGTCAGCGAACCAAGATCGGACCGGGAAACCGGGTGGCGGTCAACCTGTCAGGAGTCGGCCATCAAGAGGTGATGCGCGGCGATGTGCTGGTGAAAGCCGGTCAGTGGCATCTGACCAACCGATTCGACGCCTCTCTGGCGGTTTTGAGCACGCTGGACCACGAGGTTTCCCGACGGGGGGCGCATGCCATCTACCTGGGGGCGCGCGAGCTGCCCGTCCGCATGCGCATTCTCGGACTAGAGGCGCTTTCACCGGGCAAGACCGGGATGGTTCGCCTTCATCTACCCCGACGCCTGCCACTGCTTCCCGGCGACCGATTCGTCTTGCGAGAAAGTGGCCGGGCCGAGACCATCGGTGGCGGAACAATTCTCGACATCGATCCGGTTTTGCCCGCTTCAAGGGCCAATCCCGACCTGTCCATCGACCGAGTGGTGGCCGAACGGGGGTGGGTGGAATCCGAGCGGTTGGCCCTGTTGACCGGACAACGGCGCGAACCCGATGTTGGACGTTGGGTGGTGAGTTCAACCGTGCTCGACGCAGCCAAGACTCGGCTTCGCGCCGCGGTGGACGACGCCGGACCGCTGGGGCTGGACATCGCCGGCTTGGACGAGAAAGACCGGGCAGTGTTGAGTCTGATGGAGGATGTGGCTGCCGATGGCGGTCGAGTTCGCCCCATCGGCCAATCGGATCCGTTTGAGAACCACCGGTATACCGCTGCGTTGGAAGCAGCGCTCTTCACCCCGCCAGGTCCCGAAGCTGTGGGTGTGGACCGGAGTGAAGTGCGGGAACTGGTGAAGCGGGGAGTGATTGTGGAGCAAGATGGGGTGTTCTTCGCGGCCTCGACGCTGGTGGCTGCCCGATCAGCGGTGGCCGAGATGCTGGCCGATCGGCCCGACGGGGTAACAGTGGCCGAAGTGCGCGAGCGCTTGGAGACCACGCGCAAGTACGCCTTGCCGTTGCTGGCTTGGCTCGACGGGCAAGGAGCAACCCGTCGTAGAGGAGATGTGAGAATTGCCGGGCCTCGTCTTTGACGACGAGATCAGTTCCGGCGTCGACTGAGGATCTCCCGGCGCTCCAACTCGTTGAGCCCACCCCAGATGCCGTGCTGTTCTCGGATCTTCAGGGCATAGTCACGGCACTCGTCAATCACACTGCATTCCTGGCAAATGGCCTTGGCCCGGCCTTCCCGCTCGAGCTTCTCCTCTTTGCGCTCAAAGGACGGAGGCGGGAAGAACACAGCCGCGTGCGGCCCACGACAGGCTGCCTTTACTTGCCAGGCCCTTTCGCTGGTGACGGCGCTCACTCTTGACTACCCCCTTTTGGCGGACCTTATAGGCGAAGTTCGCCGCGCACAAGATGAGGACAGGGCAATTGAGAATCAGTCTTGACAAATTTCGGGGTTCCTTGCCGTCCGGTTCCCTATCGGCGGCGCTCTCGATAGTCGCGAGCCGCACCTTCGAGTGGTTCCACTTGCAACCACAATCCGTCAATCTCAACCACTCTGACGTGGTCGCCAGCGGTTACCGGAGTAGCCCGATTGCATCGGGCCCGCCACAGCGCGCCCCGAATTCGCACCACCCCGTCGGGGGAGACGTCTTCGACTACTTCTCCCAACTCGCCGACCATCCAGTCCCGGCCAATGGTGGGGGTGGAGAAGCGAGTGCGCACCATCGACGGCATCCCCGAGAACATGGCCACCGCCACCGCCCCGGTCATCACCACCATGGGAATCCACGACATGGATACGCCGTCGTAGAGCCACCACGTTCCCGCGGCGAACAGCATCATCCCTGCGCCGGTCCAAAAGCGGGGAACCGAGGTCTGGATGTCGATGCCGAACGCCACCATTGACGCGGCCAGAAGCGCCAGCGCCCAGGTGTTGTGAGGCAGCACCGACAGCCCGTAACCGGCCAAAATGAACAACACCGCGCCCAAGACGCCGGCCACCCCGATGCCCGCGGTGAAGAACTCAAACAGCATCAATCCCATGCCGATGGTCAACAGCAAATAGGCAACCGGGGGGCTGGCCACGGTGTGGAACAGCTGGTGGGCCAGCGACAAGCCTCGGAACTGAACCTGGGTGACCGGCTCCAGGCGAGGCTGTCCATCCACATTGATCAGGTTGGAGGCGAAGCCGAGGTGGTCGAGGTCGACCAAGAAATCGCCAATGAGCGGGGCCACGCACTGCTCCACTTCGGGGGGGATTCGCACGGTTTGGGAATCGAAGGGAATTCCTGCCTCGTTGTATAGGTCTCGAAGGTCGTCGATAGTGCGAGGCTCGCAGGCGATCACCCCCTCCGATATGAGCTTTCTCCAATCGAGCTTGTGGTCTCTGATCAGCTCCTGGTTGGCCCAGGCCACGGGATAGTCGGCCAGCATGGGCAGCGGAGCGCCGAGATCGCCAACGCTGGTTCCGGGGGCGATGCCCACTTCGTCGGCAACGGCAAAGAGCTGGGCCACCTTGCCTTCTAGCGAAGAACCGTTTGGACCAACCCAGACGGCGATAGGCACCGGCGAGTAGGCGATGGCTTCGGCTAGCTCTCCCACGCGCTCATCGGACACCACAGAGCGATTGCTGTCGACCCTAAAGACAAGGAGAGTGGCGCCTGCGCCGGCCGCATCATCCACAGAGTCCTCGATGAGCTCGGCCATCACCGGATCCAACAAGCCGGTGACCTCCACCACCACGGCCAATCCGGCATCGGCTGCTCCGTCAGACTGCGCGGCCGCCGATCCCACACCGGCCAAGCCGACAGCAGCCAGGATGCCGCCTCCCACGAGGCAGGCAGCAGCCAACTTCAATCGCGGTGATCGCACTGTTGTCTTACAACGCCTCAGGGGAGTCGGTGCCCAAAAGCGATTCCAGCGCTTCCTCTGGGGTCTCGGCTACCGGAACGATTCGGTCGAAGCCGGTGGTGTGCAGCAATCGGGCCAGGGCACCCTCTCCACAGGCCACCACGACCTCGCCGTCAGAATCGCGTATCCGCCGGATGCCTCCGATCAGCGCCCCCAAGCCTGCCGAGTCCATGAACGGCACCGACCCCAAGTCGATGAGCAGTCGGGGCTCAAGGGCCAGGTCGCCAATCCGCTCCCGGAATTGGGCCACGGTGTAAGCGTCGATCTCGCCTTGGGGACGAAGCACCGTGTGGGTATCCAGATTTTCGACTTCGATCTCGAGCACAGTGCCTCCCCTTGACCGTCCCTGATGCTAACGCGAGACAGCCCCAAAGCCATCGGCCAGCCACATTTCCAAGGTGGTCCGTCTGCGAATTGATCAGGGCGTCCTGCTAGGCAATCGACGCCCCTCGCGGCGTTGCTCCTCCTTGCCGTACGCTGCGAGTATGGCTGCGTCGGTGCGCCTTGCGAGGAGCGCCGCTGCCGTCGCAATCCGCGCCTACCAATTCACAGACGGACCACCAGCACGCTGTGCTGACATCGATTTGGATACCATCGGAGCGTGACGCATGTGCTCTTGGCTACCGACAGCGACTCCGTTTTCAACACGGTAGATGCTGCTTTGGGCAGCGATGCATCTGGAATCAGCAGAGTTCGGGCTGGTGTGGAGGTGCTGGACGCGGTGCGGGAACAAGAACCTGATGTGGTGATATGCGATCTTCAGATAGGCAACATGGGGGGGATGGCCACTTGTCTGGATCTGCGCATGGAGGCGGAGATGGGGCGGGCGCCGGAGACTCGGGTTTTGATGCTGCTGGATCGGGAGGCTGATGTGTTTTTGGCGAAGCAGGCTCGGTCGGATGGGTGGATCGTGAAGCCTTTGGATGCAGTTAGCGTTCAGCGGGCTGTTGCTGCGGTTTTGGGTTGAGCATCCTCCGGCGGTTTGGCGGGTCCTGTCCGGGCTCAGCCCGCCGTCCTCCATGGAGTCCGGGCGGCGGGCGCCCAGAGCCCGGCCACCCCCCAAACCGCCTATGTTGTTTTCCCACCTCTTTCTTTGTTGAGGAGAGGAGGTCCGTCTCCGGCGCCACCCACAACCGCGCCTACGTTATTTGCCCACCCCATTGGTAGTGTTGGTGGTTACGGGCAGTGGCGCAGCTTGGTAGCGCGCTTCGTTCGGGACGAAGAGGTCGTGGGTTCAAATCCCGCCTGCCCGACCATCCAAAACTGATGTAGGACGTAAGGGGAATGGATGACGGGGCTCCCCACGATCGAACTTGACTTCACGTCTCCGCCGCCGATCCCGGCCGCGGGGGTGCAGCGGGCCAACGAGCTTCTGAAGTCGGGGCGGCTTTTCCGCTACGGCGAGACCGGCGTCGGCGAACTCGATGTGGCCGAACTGGAGATGGCCTTCGCCCAGTTGGTCGGCCGCCGGTACTGCATTGCTTTCAATAGCTGTGGAGCGTCGCTCGCGGCCAGCCTCATGGCAGTCGGCGTGGGTCCGGGCGAGCCGGTGCTCATGAACGCCTTCACCCTGGCACCGGTGCCCGGCGCGATCGTCCACGCCGGCGGCGATCCCGTGTTCGTCGGAATCACCCCCGATTACGAGATCGACCTCGAGCACCTTCGCACCGCGGCTCAAAGCTCGGGGGCCCGGGTGCTGATGCTGTCGCACATGCGCGGCCATATCACCGACATGGACCGGCTCATGGAGGTGGCGACCGACCTCAGCCTGACCGTGATCGAGGACTGTGCCCACACCATGGGCGCGGGCTGGAGCGGCCGCCCATCGGGCACGTTCGGCGCGGTTGGCTGCTTTTCCACCCAGACGTTCAAGCATGTGAACTCTGGCGAGGGCGGACTGCTGGTCACCGACGATGACAATGTGGCGGCGCAGGCCATCCTCCTCAGCGGCTCGTACATGCTCCACGCGCAACACGGCACCCCCCCGCCGCCAGAAGCCATCGAGCGGCATCGGTATACGACGCCCAACCTGTCGATGCGGATGTCGGCGTTGGCCGCCGCCATCGTTCGCCCCCAACTCGACCTCCTCGAGCAGCGGGCGGCCCTCTGGAACGAGCGGTTCGACCGGTTGGCTGAGCTTCTTGACGCCGATCCGATGATCCGCGTGCCGCCGCGTCGCGCCCAGGAGCAATACGTCGCCTCGTCGATTCAGTTCTCGGTCGACGGCCTCGAGTCCTCGGAGATGACGGCGTGGCTCGCGCTCACCGAGGCTCATGGGGTTCATGTGAAGTGGTTCGGCCAGCCCGAGCCGATCGGCTTCACCAGCCGCTACGACCACTGGCGTTACGCCAGCGAGCAGACGCTGCACGCCACCGCCACAGTGCTCCAGGGTCTCTGTGACATGCGCATTCCGCTGACCATGTCGCTTGATGACTGTGCGGTAGTGGCCGAGATCATCCGCGGAGCTCTGGCCGTCGTAGGCAGGAGAAGCGAATGACCCCGTCCGACCGTCCCAGTCGCCGCGGTCGGGCACGCGAGACCAAGCGAATCGAACGCGCCAACCGACCGGACCGCGCCGACATGCCGGTGCGACCCGGTTTTTCTGGAGGCGCCTACCGGCCGCTGACCGACGATGAAGTGACGCGGGTCTGCGATGCCGCGTTCGACGTGCTCGCCAACCTTGGCGTGGCCGACCCCGTCCCGCGCCTCGTCGACGCGGCCCTCAACGCTGGCGCCGAACTGAACGACGCCGGTCGCCTCTGCCTCCCCCGTCCTGTCATGGAGGCACTGATTGATGGCGCCGCCAAGAATTTCACGCTCTACGGCCGCAACCCGCGCCATGACCTTGACATCACCGGCAACCGAGTGCATTTCGGCACGGGTGGGGCCGCGATCTCGGTGTTCGACCACCGCAGCGACACGTACCGGCCATCAACTCTGATCGATCTCTACGACTTCACCCGCTTAGCCGACCAACTCGCCAACGTGCACTGGTTCACCCGATGCGTCATCGCCACCGACCTCCCCGACCCCTACGACCTCGACATCAACACCGCCTACTGTCTATTGGCCGCCACCGAGAAGCACACGGGCACGGCCATCACCGTTCCCGAAAACGTGAGGCCCGTTGTCGAGATGTTCGACATCGCGGCCGGCGGACAAGGCGAGTTCGCCCGCCGCCCGTTCTGCAAGCTGCACAGCAGCCCGATCGTCCCGCCCCTTCGCTACGGTGCCGACGCGTGCGAGACTCTCATCTCTGCGGTCGAGCACGGCATGCCGATCAACGCCATCACTGCGGGCCAAGCCGGTGCCACCTCGCCGGCACCGCTGGCCGGAACGCTCGTGATCACCGTGGCCGAGACGCTGGCGTCGCTGGCGCTGGTCAACCTGACCCGACCCGGTCATCCGATGATTTTCTCCAATTGGCCGTTCGTGTCTGATCTCCGCACTGGATCGATGGTGGGCGGATCGGCCGAAACCGCCGTGCTCAATGCGGCGGCCGCCCAAGTCGCCAAACGATTCGGCATCCCATGCGGGGTGGCCGCGGGAATGGCCGACTCCAAGCTCCCGGATGCTCAGGCCGGCTATGAGAAGGGCATCACCACTGTGCTGGCCGGCACCGCTGGTGCCAATCTTGTCTACGAGTCGTCCGGCATGCTGGCCAGCCTGCTGGGTGCCTCCTTCGAGCAGTTTGTGATCGACGACGAACTCCTCGGCTACGCCCTCCGGGCCGTCCGGGGACTTGAGGTAACCGATGAGACCCTGGCGCTCGACGTAATCGAGTCGGTCGTTTACGGCGAGGGGCACTTCCTCGGCACAGCGCAGACGCTCTCGATGATGGAGACCGAATACCTCTACCCGAGCATCGGCGACCGCTCTACCCCCGGAGAGTGGGAGCAGAAGGGTGCTCCCGATATTCGCGCCATGGCCCAACGCCGGCTGCACGAGCTGATGCAAAATCACCCGATGTACCTCACCGCCGAACAGGACTCCGAGATCCGGGCCCGCTTCCCGATCGTGCTCCAACCGAGCGATATGACCCCCGACAGCCCAAGGTGGGCCGAGATCGCATGAGCAGCCTTCCGGATCGGGCCCAAGTGGTGGTTATAGGGGGCGGCGTGGGCGGAGCCAGCACGTTCTACCACCTCACCGAGCACGGCTGGACCGACGTTGTGCTCGTGGAGCGCGATGAGCTGGCGTCGGGGTCCACCTGGCACGCCGCCGGCCAAGTCACCCAGTTTGGCGCGGTTCAGACCATGGTCGGCCTGAAGAAGTACTCGGTCGAGCTCTACACCCGATTGGCGGCCGACCCCGAGGCGCCGATCACGTACCGTCGCGACGACGGCGGGATCCGACTGGGCTACGACCAGTCGGATCTCGACGGCTACCGGCATTTCGTCGGCATGGCCAAGGGGATGGGCGTCGACTTCGAAGTGCTCGGCCCATCGGAGATGGCCGAAGCGCATCCGCTGCTCGACATCACCGGTCTGACCTGTGGTCTGTGGGATCCCGTCGACGGTGACATCGACCCGACCGGCCTGGTCAACGGCCTCTGCAAGGCCGGTCGCCGCAACGGCGGCCAAGTGTTCCGCCACACCGAGGTGATCGGCCTCGAATCCACCGCCGAAGGCTGGCTCGTGCGCACCAACAAGGGCGACATCGAATGCGAGAGCTTCGTGAACGCCGGCGGCTACCGAGTGCATCAGATCGGCAAGTTCTACGGGTTGGAGTCGGCGGTGTCGTCGATGGAGCACCAGTACTTCCTCACCGAGGAATTGCCCGAACTCGAGGCTCTCGACAGGCGGGTGCCGCTCATCCGCGACCCCGGCGACGACTTCTACAGCCGCCAAGAGCACAACGGCCTGTTGGTGGGCATCTACGAGCAAGGCTGCAAGACCTGGGGCCGTAACCACATCCCAAACGACTTTGCCGGAAAGCTCGAGCCGCCCGACCTCGACCGCATCGCCGACAACATGGAGCGGGTCATGAAGCGCCTCCCCGTACTTGAGACCGCGGGGATCTCCTCGGTGATCAATGGTCCGATCGCCTATTCCGGCGACGGCGTCCCAATCGTGGGCAAATTGCCCGGCGTTCGCAACGGCTACGCCATGCTGGGCATACGGGCCGGCATCGGCGAGGGCGGCGGTCTCGGCAAGGTCTTGGCCGAGATCATCGTCGACGGCGAGTCTGAGTGGGATTCCTGGTGTTTGGATCCCCGACGCTTCACCCAGTACGCCGATGAGTCCTACGCCTCGGCGAAGGCAGTGGAGGAGTACCAGCGCGAGTTCGTCTTCCATCGTCCCGACGAGCACCGGCCCGCGGGCCGCAAGGCAAAGTGCACACCGCTGTACGACGTGCTGGCCGCCAAGGGCGCTGAATTCGGCGCGCTCAACGGCTGGGAGCGGGTGCTGTACTTCCACCCAGTCGAGAACGACTTCCAGCATGTGCCCGAGTTCCGCTTCTCGACCTTCCACCACCAGGTGGGCGCCGAGGCCCGGGCCGTGCGCGACAACGTCGGCATCGTGGAGATCTCGGGCTTTACCCGGTTCGAGGTCGAGGGATCGGGGGCTGATGAGTGGTTCGACCACCTGATGGCCGGTCGGCTGCCGGCCATCGGCCGCAGCGCCTTGGCCTATGTGAGCGATGAGCAGGGCCGGTTCCGTTCGGAGTTCACGATGCTGCGGCTCGCGGAGGACCGTTTCTGGCTGTTTAGCGCAGCGCTGGCCGAGTGGCACGACCTCGACCTCCTGAACGAGGCCGACCCTCCGGCCTCCGTCACCATCACCAACCTCAGCGACACCCACAACGCCCTGATGGTGGCCGGTCCCCGGTCTCGCGACGTGCTCGGCTCGGTCACCGATCACCCGCTCGACAACAAGTCGTTCCCGTGGCTGTCGACCCGCGAGATCAACATAGGCGGCCTAATGGTGCGGGCCCTTCGATTGAGCTTCACCGGCGAGCTCGGCTGGGAGCTCCATTTCCCAATCCAGCACTCGGTTGCCGTCTACGAGGCGCTGTGGGCCGCCGGTGAGCCGCTCGGCATGGTGAACTTCGGCCTGCTGGCCACCGAGTCGATGCGAATGGAGAAGAACTACCGGGTGTGGAAGCACGACATCCACACCGAATTCACGGTGCTCGAGGCCGGGCTCGACCGCTTCGTCGACCTGAACAAGGACTTCCGGGGTCGCGACGCCATCATCGCCCAGCGCGAGGCCGGCGACCGGCGCCGGTTCGTCGCCATCGAGGTCGCCAACGACGAGGCGGCCGCCCACACCGGCGATCCCATCTGGGCCGGCGACCACCTCATTGGCGTGGTCACCAGCGGCGGCTATGGGCACACCATGAACACCAACATCGCTATGGGCTATGTCGTCCCCGAATACGCCGAACCCGGCACGGAGCTGGCCATCGATGTGATCGGCGTGCGCTCCCCCGCGGTGGTGCGAGCCGAGCCCATGTTCGACCCTGCCCACGAACGCCCTCGAGCGTGAGGAGGAAGCCGGTGAGCTTTGTAACCCACCTCGAGGCGGCCATCGATGGCACCCGCCTGCCCCACAACCAACTTCAGACCCTCCACGAGGGTCGACCGCTATGGGTGCGCTACGACCTCGAAGCCGTGGGCGCGGCCATGGCCAAAGAGACGGTCGCCGGTCGAGAACCGACCATGTGGCGCTACCGGGAGCTTTTGCCCGTGGAGGACGATTCCAAGATCGCGTCGCTCGGCGAGGGCATGACACCGCTGCTCAAGTGCGACCGACTCGGTGCTGCACTTGGCCTGAACGATCTGTGGGTGAAGGACGAATCCCAGCTCCCCACTGGCTCGTTCAAGAGCCGGGGCCTCGCCATGGCGATCAGCCGGGCCAACGAGCTCGGCGTCAAGCGGGTGGCCATCCCGACGGCCGGAAACGCCGGCGGCGCACTGGCCGCCTATGCCGCCCGGGTCGGCATGGAGGCGTTTGTCTTCATGCCAGCCGATACCCCGATCGTCAACCAGCACGAGGCTTCCTACTACGGGGCCCGGGCCTGGCTGGTCGACGGCCTCATCACCGACTGCGGCGCCGTCGTGCGCGAGGGAACCGCGGAGATGGGCTGGTTCGACGTGTCCACCCTCAAAGAGCCATATCGGATCGAGGGCAAGAAGACCATGGGCCTTGAGCTCGCCGAACAGTTCGACTGGTCGCTCCCCGACGTGATCCTCTACCCAACCGGCGGCGGCACCGGCCTCATCGGCATGTGGAAAGCGTTCGCTGAACTGGCCGAGATCGGCTGGCTTGCCGACACACGCCGACCCCGGATGATCTCTTGCCAGTCGGACGGATGCGCGCCGATCAGCACCGCCTGGGCCGCAGGCCAGCGGTTCGCCGAGCCTTTCCCCAACGCGGCCACTGCGGCCAGCGGGCTGCGGGTGCCGGCCGCGGTGGGCGACTTCATGATCATCGACGCTGTCAACGAGTCGGGCGGCCAGGCCCGAGCATGTCCGGAGCAATCGCTGCTCTCATGGGCACAGCGGGGGGCCGCGCTAGAAGGCATCGCGTTCGCCCCCGAGGCCGGCGCCTGCCTCGGCGTACTCGAACTGCTCGTCGCCGAAGAGGCCATCCACCCCGATGAGCGGGTGGTGATATTCAACACCGGCGCGGCGCAGAAATACGTGGAAGTCATCGGGTCCGAACCCCTGCCCCTCTTGCCCCAGTCGGTGGACTGGGCCACGTTGTCGCCATAACCCAATCCAACCGTCCGAAAACCATGGGGCTTCATGGCGGCTAGGGGAGTTCTTGGATTTTCTTGGCTATTGTCAGAGCAAGGGGGCGACTATGACTGAGCGCTATTTGGTTATTTCCTCGGACTGTCATGCGGGACTGCCCAACGTGGAGTACCGGGACTATTTGGAATCGAAGTACCACGGAGCTTTCGATGACTTCATGGCTCAGCGGGCCGCGATCCGCACCCAGGGCAACATCATGGGCAATGAAGAGTTCGAAGAGGAGTGGTTCGGCGAGAACGAGGAAGGGCTTCGAGGGGCTTGGAATGCGGCCCGGCGCGATGCCGAGCTAGACGGTGACGGCGTCGCCGGCGAGGTGATCTTCCCCGATGCCGACGCGGTGACCGGGGGTGCTTCGGCGCCGTTCGGCGCGGGGCTAGGCATGTCGTTTGCCGAAGACCCCGATCTGCTGTTGGCCGGGGCTCGGGCCCACAACCGTTGGCTGGCCGACCTGTGCAACGACAGTCCTGAGCGGCGGGCTGGAGTGGCGGTGGTGCCGATCATCGACGATGTGGATGCCGCGGTGGCCGAGATCGCCCGAGCCCGGGAGTCGGGGCTGCGGGGCGGCATCCTCATCGCCTCCATGTGGAACGAGGGCCCTGGCTACCACGAGCGCCGGTACGACCCGATTTGGGCCGCCTGCCAAGACCTGGAGATGCCGGTTCACACCCACTCGGGGGCCGCTCCTCGCAGCGACTACGGCACCGGTCCCGGTTTCATTGGCATGTACGTGGCCGAAGTGCGGTGGTGGACCACCCGTCCCCTGTGGTTCTTGCTGTATTCCGGCGTGTTCGAGCGGTACCCGGGGCTGCGCTATGCGATTACCGAGTGCGGCTGCTTCTGGGCCGCCGACCTGCTGTGGACCATGGACGCCACTTATTCCCGAGAGCACGGCGGTGCGCAAAAGCTGGCCGCCGACGCCTACAGCCATCTGAGCCTGCGGCCCAGCGAATATTTCGACCGCAACTGCGCCATCGGTGCGGCCAGCACCAAGCGGCGGGAACTGGCCCGGCGGTTCGAAATCGGCGTGGGCAACATTATGTGGGGCAACGACTTCCCCCACCCCGAGGGCACCTGGCCCCATACCCGCAAGGCCCTGGCCGAGGCGTTCTGGGACATCCCGGCTGACGACACGGCAGCCATCCTGGGTCTGAACGCCGCCGAGTTCTACGGCTTCGACACCGAGGCACTGGCTCCGCTGGTCGACCGAATCGGCCCGACCCCTGAGGAACTGGGGCAGACCGACACGGCAGAGGCCTCGCAGAAGTGGGAGGCGCTCGCTGCGGCGGGGCGGCCTTGGATTACTGGCGTTGAGGCGGTTCCTCTGTCGATGGACTAGGGGGCGCGAACGCCGGCATTACTGAGTCCCGCATGTGGTGGTTGGTTGATGTGGGGACGGTGTAGTTGGTGAGGTCCAAGATTTCGTCCCAGTGGTCGCGGTAAGACTCGGGGGTTGGGTCAAGATTGGTGTGGCCTCGGGTGGCGACCCACGCGAGGCGGGCCATTCGGGGGCCGTCGACGGTGAAGAACTCGCCATTGGCGGGGCAGTCCTCGTGGGCTAGCCAGATCACGGCGGGGGCGACGTTCTCGGGACGCATATGGGCTTCGATGATCTCGCCGAATTTGTCGCCGGAGCGATCGGGACTCGGAGCAGTCACGGCCCAGGGAAGCACGCAATTGACCTGGACACCGTGGTATCCACCTTCCCGGCCCAACGTGCGGGTCAGCCCCATGATGCCGGCCTTGCAGGCGGCATAGGCGGACTGGCCCCGGAGGCCCCACACCGCACCGGACGCAACATTCACCACCCGGCCATAACCCTGCTCCACCATGGTGGGCCACAGTGGCCACAGCACGTGGCATGGACCACGCAGATGGACAGCAACCATGTCTTCGAACAGGTCCGGCGTCATGTCAGCGAACTCGGCTGCTCGATTCACCCCGGCGTTGTTGATCACGATGTCTACCGAGCCGAACGCATTTCGGGCCTGTTCGGCCAACCCAACCCCCCCATCAGTGCTGGTCACGCTGTGATGGTCGGCAATAGCAGTGCCTCCGGCCGCGCTGATCTCGTCAACCACCTGATCAGCAGCCTCGGAGACAATGTCGTTCACCACTACCTGCGCTCCCCGTTCGCCCAGCAGCTTGGCGTACTCCCGGCCCAATCCTTGGCCCGCCCCGGTGACTATTGCGGTGCGCCCGTCAAAGCGAAGCGGGGGCTGAGCCATCAGCCGATGACGCCGTCGGCTCGCAGCTCAGCCAACGCTGCCTCGTCCAAGCCGAGTTCGCTGGCCAACACATCGTCGGTGTGCTCACCTAGCCATGGGGGGCGGGTATCCGGCCCTTCGCTGACCGCCGACATCTTGACCGGATTCCCCGGTGTGAGCACCGGGGTGTCGGCATCCGGGCGGGGAATCTCCACCATCATGTGGCGGGCCTCGACATGGGGGTCGTCGATCACGTCGGGAGCTTCGAACACCGGAGCGGCGGCCAGTCCGGCGGCAGCCAAGTCGTTGGCCGCCTCCACGGTGGTGCGGTCACCGGACCATGCACGAACGGCAGCCCGAATCTCATCCAGATTCTCCCGCCATCCGTCCCTAGTGGAGAACCGCTCGTCTTCCAACCATTCGGGCCGGCCGATGAGATGGCAGAGGCGCTCGAACTGATGCTCTCGGCCGATCTGCATCACCAACTCGCCGGAGTCGATCGGAAATCCGTCGTTGATGATTGGAGTGGGAACCCGGGGATCGGCCCCCAGCGACCAGTAGTTGGGCACCATGTCGCCAAAGGCCACCATGGCGTCGAACATGGCAATGTCCACATGCTGGCCATGGCCGTGGCGCTCCCGCTGGCGCAGGGCCATGAGAACTCCGATGACGGCATAGAGACCCGTGCCGGTGTCGCCCAGCGCACCTACTGGGGATACCTTCACGTTTTCGCCCTCGGCCCGGTTGATGGCATAAAGACCGCCCATGGCCTCGGCAATGGGGGCATAGGCCGGCCAATGCCCATAGGGAGACTCTCCCAGATTCCCGAAGCCCGACACCGACAGGTAGATGAGGCCGGGATGCACCTGAGACAAGTCCTTGTAGCCCAGGCCACTTTTGTCCAGTGTTCCCGGCTTGAGGTTCTCGGCTAGCACATCGAAGTTGGGGACCATCTGGCGGATGAGGTCGATGGCCTTGGGATTCTTCAAGTCCATACCCACCGAGCGCTTGTTGAGGTTGTTCCGCAGATACGTGCCACCCACCGGCCGACCCTCGGGATCGGCGATGGTCGGGGTCGAGCCCCGGCCCAGGTCGCCTCGCACCGGGTGCTCGATCTTGACCACCTCTGCGCCCATGCGGGCCATGAGCTGGGTGGCGTAGGGGAGCGACTGCATCTGTTCGATGGCCAGGATGCGAATGCCGTCGAGCGGCTTGCCGTTGGCCGCGTGATCGGGGGCGGTGATGTCGCCGACTCTCATGGGCTCACATTTTGTCCGTAGATGCGCAAGGCGTTGCCGGCCAGGATGGCGTGGCGTTCGTCGTCAGGCACCCCATCGAAGTGCTCGTTGATGGTGGTGAGCGAATCGGGCCAGTCGGACCCCCCGTGGGGGAAGTCGCTGGACCACATCATCTGGGTAACGCCGATGTGGTGGCGGTTGATGATGCCGTAGTGGTCGGTGATGAACGTGGAGGCGATATTGGTGTCGAAGTAATCGCCGGGCGATCGCTGGATGGGCGCTCGGGTGGCCGGGTTGGCCCGGCGGAAGCGGTCGTCCATCTGCTCCCGCAGATAGGGGAACCACGAACTGTCGGTTTCCACCGCCAAGAACTGGAGGCCGGGGTGCCGGTCGAACACACCGCCCTCGATGAGTTGGGTGATTCGCACCGGCATGTCGAAGAAGCGCATCGACCCGGTGAGCTTCATCTTGGCCACATCGCCTTGGGCGTGGGTGGCAAAACCCACATGAACTGAAAGGGGCAGCCCGGCTTCGGCGGCCGCCGCGAACACGGGGTCGTCATCGGCGGCGAGCACCTCGTCGCCGCTCGGCCATCGTCCGAGCATCACCCCCCTGATGCCCGGAAAATCACCCACCCGATGCATCTCAGCAACGGCTGTTCCTGCTCCGACATTGGGAAGAATGGCCACCCCCCACAGGCGATTGGGGTCGAAGGCGCAGAATTCAGCTAGCCAGTCGTTGTAGGCCCGTATACAGGCAATATGGAATTCGACGTCGTCGCGGTGCCACACCAGCTGGTTGCCGATCCGGGGGGTTGGATACAGGATTTCCAGGTTTACACCATCCTGATCTTGCTCCTCGATCCGGGCAGCGGGGTCATAGCCGCCACGACGGACGTCCTCCCAGCGGACCCAACCCGACCGCTGTTCAGCGGGCAGTCCTGCCGAGCAGTTGCCACCGAAGTTGATGGGATCGTGGGCCCCTTCCAGTAACCAGGCATCGCCTTGATCGAAGCTCTCCATGCGGGGCGCTCGATCTCGGAAGCGAGCAGGCACCCGATCAACCCACAGGTCGGGCGGCTCATTCACATGGGAGTCGGCCGACACCAAGTGGTACTCCATCACGCCGACACCGTACCCGCCCCGTTAGAGGCGCTCTAAGGGATCAGCTGAGGCCAAGCGGGGGGAACTTGTCGGTGAGTAGTGATCCGTATGCGGCGGTGCGAACGTTGAAGCGGTGTACGCCGACAACAGCTTTTCGCAACCCTTGAGGCCAGCGGCCGAGGATCAGCACTGCGAAGAAGCCGGCGATTGTTGCCAACATCCACAGGATTCCCCACACGAAACTCACGATTATCACCGGGATAAGCATGATGAAGCGGAAGAACACACTAAGTCGGCTACGACCCTCTAGCTCGGGTGAGATGTTCACCACTACGTCCGGGTCCTTGCCGTTGTCTTGGGTTGAGGTGTCGAAGTCGAATGGAGGGTAGGACGACTTGAGGAAGTCCTGATAGATGCCCACGCGGGTGCTATAGCGAATCAACATGCAATTGACGCCAGCCAGTCCTTCGGGGAGCTTCCTTGTGAACACGATGGCAATCCACGAGAACACATCCACCACCAGAGAAAACGCCCCTAGGACGTACAGCACGATGACGTGTGGGATCGACAGGATCAAATTGCCGACAACCCTCCAGCGAGCCACCCTCTCTGGCGCGTTGAATTCGAATGTGGCGGGATAATCCATGACCGTCTCCTCTCAGTCCTTCCCAGTCTTTCAGACTTCGAAATTCAACACCGCAAAACTCAGTCAGCGTCCCAGAGCAGTGCGGCGGGGTATGGACAAGGTGACGAACACGCCCAGAACCGAGAGCACCACTAGCGCGGTCCAAATCTGCTGGAAGCGATCGAACAGTTGGGCCTCGGACACATTGCCTAGAAGTCCGAAGGCGATGGCAAGCCCGGTTAGAGCACCTATTTGCCGAGCGGTGGACAACACCCCCATGCCCAGGCTGTAGGTCTCATTGTCGAGATCTCGAGCCCCGATGGCGTTGATCATGGGCAACCCCATTCCCCAGCCACCAATGCCGCCCAGGATGATGGGCACAAAGAACGCGGTCCAGTAGGCGGGGTCGGGGCCGGGCACGATGCGCAGCCACACCACCGCCACCGTGGTGGTGGCCATGGCAGCTACAGCGATGGTGCGCTCGTCGAAGCGGCGGCTCAACCGTCCGGCCATCACGCTGGCCAGCGTGGCCACCGCCGGGAATGGCAGCACCGCGAACCCGGCCTGGAGAGGCCGATAATTCCAGACCTGTTCCATGTACTGAATCATCATCACGAAATAGGGGAACAAGAAGCCGGGAATGGCGATGGCAATGAACAAGGCCCATCGGAAGTTCCGCAGCCCCAGCAGCCGGGGTTCGATTACCGGTGCCGGGTGGGTCAAGATCCGCTGACGGATCAGCGGAAACAGAAAAAGGGCCAGCACGAAAGCGGCGATGATTCGGCCGTCGCCCCATCCCCACGCCCGACCCTGTACCAGGCTTAGGGTCAACAGGCCGAGGCTGGCCGCGACAATCAGCGCACCCACTAGGTCGGGAAACCGGGAGACCACCTTGCGCTCGGTGTCGGACAATAGGAATCGACCGGCCAAGAACGATGGCGCCCCAACGATCACGCTCAGCAGATAGACACCCCGCCAGCCCCAGACTTCAATCAAACCACCGCCCACCAGCGGAGCCAAGGCGCCGGCAATTCCTCCGACGGCGGTCCAACTGGTTATGGCCCTGGTCTGATCGTCTTCGGGCCACACCGCAAGGATCAAGCCAATAGACGCGGGCATCACGAACGCCGAGCCCGCCCCCTGCACAGCTCGTGACAAGACCAACACCCAAAACTCCGGAGCCAGCCATCCTCCCACCGCACCAAGGACGAACAGGGCCAGGCCGAGAAGAAAGGCCTGCTTGCGGCCCGAGCGGTCGGCGATCCGCCCGGCCGCCACCACGAACGTGGCCAGCGAGATGGAATACGCGCTGAGCACCCAGGCAGTAGAAGTGAGGCTGGTACCAAAATCATCTTTGATGCCGTCGAGAGCCAGCGGTTGGAGGGTGGCGTCCATGGTCATGAGGAACACCGCTCCCATGCTCACCCAGAAGACCGCCCAATGACGCGCCAGCACGGCCCAACCGTACGCGCCCTGGGTTGTCAGCTAGAGACGAACCTCTGAGCTAGCCGTCGCGTGTGAACGGTCGGGTGAGGGCTGCTGGTTGTCCGATGCGCCGACTAACCACCACCAGCACGATCACCGTCAAAACCGCGGGAGCCATGTTGGAGATGGATGCCACCGATCCGGAGATGACATCTTGGACTTGGAGTTGCAGCACGGTGGAGGACACGATGCCGAACAGCAGCGAGCCGGCCATGACTCCAACTGGTCGCCACGCCCCGAAGTAAACCAGTGCGATGGCGATGAATCCGCGACCGGCAGTGAGGTTCTGTTGGAAGAACCCGATCTCCAAGGCCAGCGCCGCTCCAGCCAGCCCAGCCATGGTGTTGCCGAAGATGATGGCTGCGGTGCGAATCTTGTTGACGTTCACGCCCAGGGTGTCGGCCGCATGGGGGTTTTCACCCACCGCCCGCACATTGAGGCCGAAGGTGGTTCGAGTTATGAGGAAATACACCACTGGCACCAGCAGGAAGGCCACGTAAGTGAGCACGGTGTGGCTGAACAGCAGCTCTCCCGCCCGCCCGGTGTCATCGGCCAGCCAGTTGAGGGGTCTGACCTCCAGCCCGCTTGCCTTCTTCGGGGTGCCCACCTGCTTTTGGTACAGAAGGTCGGTAAAGCCCAAGCCGAACAAATAGATCCCGATTCCGCTGATGCCCTGTTCGGCGTGCATCACCACGGTTATGAAGGCATATATAGCCCCCATGACCAGCCCGACCACCAGCCCCATGACTAGCCCGAATGCGGCGCTACCGCTTTCCAGCGAGGTGTAGTAGGCGGCGTAGGCGCCAATGAGCATCACGCCCTCGACACCCAGGTTGAGCACGCCGGCCCGTTGGCCGACGGCCTCGCCGAGCGCGGCGAGCAGGAAGGGCACCGCCAGACGGATGCCTGACGCCAGGGTGGCGGTGATGATGGCGACGGTGAAGAAATCGTTCATGCCCGATCCTCCATCTGGATGTCGCCTTCAGCCCATCGCTGCACCCTGGCTCGCAGTTTGAGGCTTCCCACCACGAACACCACCACCACGCCGTTGAGGGCGATCACCAGGGCTTGGGGCACCTGCACCGCTCGTTGTAGGGAGATGCCGCCCGCCAGCATCCCGCCGAACAGATAGGACGACAGCACCGTGAACAGCGGGTGCAGTCCTCCGAACAAGGCGGTCACGATGCCGTTGAACCCCGCGCTCTGGGTGAACGCCAGCGCGCCTCCCTCGCCGATCAGCCGGTGCGATTCGCTCCCGAACACCAACACCGCACCGGCGATGCCGGCACAGGCCCCGCTGAAGGCCAATGCCTGAGTGATGCTCATTTCGACCTTCATACCTGCGGCCCGGGAGGCATGGGGATTGTGGCCCACCGCCCGGAGACGCATCCCCAAGCTGCTGCGGAACAACAGCAAGTAGGCGAGAATGGCCACGATCAGGGCCACCACGATGCCCAGATGCAGTCGCGTTCCCCCCGGCAGGAGGGGTAGGTCGGCATTCTGGGTCAGGCGCTTGGTCTGCTGGATCCTGATGGCACCGGGTTCGATGAGCCAGTCCTCCAGCAGAAAGCTCATGAAGAACCCGGCGATGATGTTCATCATGATGGTGCTGAGAATCTCGTTGACCCCGCTGTAGGCCTTCAGGGCACCGGGGATCGCCCCCCAGATTCCTCCTCCGACTCCTCCGGCGATCATGACCAGCGGCACCAGAATCGGACGGGGGACACCGGGCAGGGCCAGCGCCACCAGCGTGGCCAGAATGGCGCCCATGATGATCTGGCCCTCGCCACCGATGTTGATGACACCGGTGCGGAAGGCGATGCAAATACCAACGCCGACCAGCATGAGGGGGATGGACTTCAGGGCGGTGGCGGCCAGTTCGTCAGGACCCCCAAACGCCCCGACGAACAGCTCCCGATAGCCGGTGAGCGGATTCGCACCGAACACGCCGAGGAGGATGGCGCCCACCACCAAGGCTGCGATTACCGCTCCCGCGGGCACCGCAAGTCCGGCAAAGGGACGCAGTAAGCGGCCAATGTCGAACCCAGAGACAAATCTCTGTTGATTGTCAGTCATTTTCAACATAGATTGCTCTGAGTTCCCCTCTGTTCGCCGAAGCGATCAACTCGCGGAGGTTTCCATGCTGGTGACCTGTTGGTCAACCAAGGGGGGTTCGGGCACGACGGTGATTGCCGCCCTCGTGAGCCTACACGCTGCCCAAGATGGGGAACGGCCTGTTCTGCTTGTCGACCTCAGCGGCGACCTGCCGGCGGTATTCGGCTGTGCCGAGACGTCAACCGGATTGGACGGGTGGCTCCGAAGCGATCTCGCCCCCTGTTCGCTTGAACGGATGCTCGAGGAGCTGACCCCCAACCTCTCGCTGCTGCCCCGAGGCCGGGGCCCGCTCAGTGCCCGACGGGCCGACGACCTTGTGGATTGGCTGTCCTCTGATGGCATCGTGGTGGTGGACGCCGGCGTGCTGAGGGCCAAGGACGAGTCCTCCGATCGCGGCTCGGATGACGAGCTCCGCTGGCGGCTGGCCGCCGAAGCCGACCGTTCAGTGCTGGTTACCCGGGCCTGCTACCTGGCGCTGCGCCGAACGGTTTCGCTTCCGGTGCGGCCAAGTGGGGTGGTGCTGGTTGCCGAGTCCGGCCGGGCCCTGACCCGAACAGACTGCGAACGGGCCATCGGAGCACCGGTGCTGGCTACTGTCGCCGTCGATCCCGACATTGCCCGGGCGGTGGACGCGGGCATGCTTCGCACCCGTGTGCCCAAGGGTGCGATAAAGGCACTCGGTCGGCTTACCGAGGAGCTCTGAGCGGTGGTCTGGAGTCGCAGCGGGGGAGGAAGGGAGGCCCTCGACCCGTTCCTTTGCGACCCATCGGTATCGGAGATCATGGTGAACGGCCCCGGACCAGTGTGGGTAGAGCGCCGCGGTCGCTTGGAGACCACCAACACGATCCTGGATACCGAGACAATTGAGCTGATCATCGAGCAAACGGTGGCGCCCCTCGGCCGCCGCATCGACCGCAGCTCCCCGATGGTGGACGCCCGCCTGGCCGACGGTTCTCGCCTCAACGCAGTGGTACCGCCGGTTGCGGTGGACGGCCCCTACGTGACCATCCGCCGGTTCTCTGTCCGCCCGGTTCCCTTGGAGGAATTCGCCCCTCCGGGGGTGGTGTCCGTCTTGCGATGGGCGGTAGCCGCTCGCTGCAATCTGGTGGTGTCGGGGGGCACTGGCGCAGGCAAGACAACTCTGCTGAATGCGCTGGCCGGCTCAATCGGCCCTGGCGAGCGGGTGGTGACCGTGGAGGACGCCGCCGAACTGGCCTTGGACAGTGATCACGTCGTGCGCCTCGAGGCGCGGCCTACGGACACTGAAGGGGTTTCCCCGGTCACCATCCGCCAGCTGGTGCGCAACGCCCTGCGGATGAGGCCCGACCGCATCATCGTGGGCGAGGTCCGGGGGGCCGAGACCCTCGACATGCTTCAGGCGATGAACACCGGCCATGAGGGATCGCTGTCCACCTGCCATGCCAACAGCCCGGCCGACGCCATCAGCCGACTGGAAACCATGGTGCTCCTGGATGGAGGTGCCGTCCCCCTGGCCGCAGTTCGAGATCAGATCGCCGCCGCGGTGGACATGGTGGTTCACGTTGCCCGTCGTCCCTTGGGGCAGCGGCGCATTGTGTCGCTGGCAGTGATCGACCGTTCCGAGGAACGTGTTGACGGAAGTCGGCCTCAGCTTCGCCAGATAGCCGACGAGCTTCAATTGCACAGCCTGCCAGCGGTCGAACCTCGGTTGCCCGAGGTTGAGGCACCCGATTCCCAGTGGCTCGGCCGATGACCACGATCAGGAGGGCCATGGCAGCGGTGGCCGGTCGCATTCAAACCATGGCTGCTATGGCCGACATAAATCTGACTTTGGCCCAGGTTTGGCAGGCACTGGGTGCCGCTGCCTTGCTTGGCGCGGGATTCGGCGCACTCCAGGCCGGCTTTGTCGGGGCGCTGATCGGAATGTCCGGAGTCGTCGCCACGAGCCTCATGGCGCTCAGGCTCAATCGCCACCGACGCGATCGGGTGATCGAAGGTCAGCTTCCCGGCTTTCTGGAGGCCATTGCCCGAGGACTGCGCACTGGTTTGCAGCTCGGTCCCGCGGCCGTGGAGGCCGCCTCCAGCACTTCGCCGCCGCTGGGCTCAGAAGTGGCACTGCTGGCCGCTGAACTCCAGCGAGGACTTCGCAGCGCTGAGGTGTTTGAGCGTTGGGCAAGTCGTCGCCCCGGCAGCAGTGCTGGCTTGGCTGCGGCGGCCGTTGCCTTTGCCGCTACCGCCGGTGGAGCCCGTGCCCGGGCCATCGACGGGGTGGCCGCCACGTTGCGTGATCGGGCTGCCCTTGAGCTGGAAGTGCGCTCGCTTACTTCACAGGCTCGGGTGTCGGCGATGATGATCGCGGCTCTGCCTGTCGGCTTCATGGTCTTGTCGGCTGGCGTCGGGGACGCCGGGGCCAGATTTCTGTTCACCACCCCACTCGGTTTGGTCATCCTCGCCATCGGCTTGGGCCTCGATGTGATCGGTGCGCTGTGGATGCGCCGGATCGTCAACGCTCGGGCTTGAGGTCATGCTTCCAATCGCATTGGGGTTGATGTGGGCAAGCGTGGTGGTGCTGTGGGGTTGGCGTAGACGGCCCCGTCAGGTTCGATCACCCACTCCCATCCCGCAGCGGGTCGGCTCTTCCACAAAGGCAACGGCACTCGGGATTGCTTTGGCCATCGTGATTGCTGTGGCCGTTCATCCGGGGGTCGGGGTCGGTATCGGTCTGCTGGTTTGGATCACCCCTCACCGACAGCGAGTCCGGCAGCAACGACGGCGACAGGCCGAGGTGCTGGAGGAATTGCCCGAAGTAGTCGATCTGCTGCGGCTGGCTATCTCCTCGGGACTCAACATTCATCAGGCGGTGGCTGCGGTAGGGGATCGCCTCGGCGGCCCGGTGGGCCTTGGATTGGCCGGTGCCAGCTGGCGGGTCCGTACTGGCATGCGCCTGGCCGATGCGCTGGAAACCCTGCCGGACTCTGTCGGCGAGCCGGTGCGTCCCTTGGTGAGGGTCCTGATCGACGGCGACCGCTACGGCACCAATTTGGAGCCCGCTCTGGAGCAGCTGGCGGCCGACAGTCGCCTTCTGCGACGCCGCCGGGCCGAGGATCTGGCTCGGCGTCTGCCGCTGCGGCTGTTGTTGCCCTTGGTGATCTGCATACTCCCGGCCTTCGTTCTCCTCACCCTGGCTCCGGTAATGGCCGAGACGCTTTCGATCTTGCGCCAATGACCAAGACCCCATCTTCCCCTTCCGCTTCCATTCCGCACAGGTATTCAGCATGTTCTTACTTCGATGTCTCATCAACGTTCACTCATGGCTGGCCCGACTTCGATCAGACCGGGGTCAGGCCACCGCCGAATATGCCCTCATCCTCCTGGGGGCCGCCGCAATAGCGATGCTCCTGGTGACCTGGGTCACCAGGACCAACCGAATCTCCAACCTTCTCGACGCCGTTTTCCGCCACATCACCGGCCTTGTCGGCTAGCGGCCCGGAGGTGGGCCCTGCGGCCCGCGACCGAGGACAGGCTGCGGTAGAGACTGCTCTGGTGCTTCCGCTGATCATGGCGGTGGTGTTGGCGCTGGTTCAGGTGGGGCTTTTGGTGCGAGACCACGTTTTGGTGGTACATGCGGCCCGAGAGGCAGCCCGTGCTGCGGCGGTTACCCCCACCACCGAGGCAGCTTCCGCCGCCGCGCTTGCTGCCACCAATTTGGATCCAGACAGGTTGGTGGTGGAAACCGAGGGCAGCCGGACGACCGGCGGCCTCCTTCAAGTCACCGTGCGCTTTCGGCCCAAGCCCTCAGTGCCCTTCGTGGGCCGCCTGTTCCCCGCGGTGACCATCCAAGAGGCGTTGACCGTTCGCGTGGAATAGCCGCTCTGGACCGAAACGAAATGAAACCACCACTAGTCTGATATGTCGTGGAATTCGGCGTCACCGTTGCCTCCCATAAAGGATGGGAGGTCCTAACGGTTACCGGTGAGATCGACATGGCCACCGCGCCCCGATTCCGCCAGCGGCTGCTCGCCTTGATCAGTGGCGGGGCTCAAAACGTGGTCATCGATCTCTCCGGGGTGGATTACATAGATTCCACCGGTCTCGGCGTGCTCATGGGCGGGGCCAAGCGAGTGCGAAGCGCCGGAGGAGACATCCGGTTGGTCACAACGGGTTCCCGCCTCGCAGATCTGATCGAGCTCACTCGGCTCGACCGTGTCTTGGATGTGTTCGACTCGGTTTCGGCGGCCACCGAGGGTTCTGGCTCGTGACATCCGACCCCACCCAATTCGACTTTGAGATTCCCGCTCGCCCGGAATATCTCTCGTTGGTTCGCTCCTTGGTGGTCGAAGCCGCCGAAATGGATGCATCCCTAAGTCGAGAGCGAATCGAGGACTTCAAGGTGGCGGTTTCCGAGGCCACGACCAATGCCATTGAAGCCCATGCCCGAGCCTGTCGTGACGATTCCATCCGGATACGCTGCACGCTCTTCGACGACCGCCTTGAATTCCACATCACCGATCGGGGCTACGGCTTCTATCCCGATCAGATTCAGGTACTCCCCGAGCCCGACGATCCCAGCCGCTTGAACTTCGAGCGGGGCTTGGGCATTTATCTCATGAGAATCCTCTCCGACAAGGTCGAGATACAGAGCGGGCCCGACGGCACCGAGGTCTATTTGGCCATCGACCTCTCGAACAACAACTCGAATTCCTGAGCCGAATGCGAATGAACGGCCGAGTGCTCGCTGTGACTGAGAAAGCCAGGCTAAGAGCGGCTACTTTCAGCGCTGGTGGCTGACAAAAACCTTCTCAGCGATCTGACCTTCCTGGGTGGCCCCAGCAGGTTGGCCCGGTATATCGGCCGTCCGATTCACCATTTCGCGGCCATCGAGGCCGCGGGCGGTGTTCTCATGCTGGTCGCCACGGTGGCCGCCCTCGTATGGGTCAACTCCCCTTGGCAGGACTCCTATAACGACTTCTGGCACACCCACCTCTCGTTCGCGGTGGGCGACTATCACTTTGAGCGTGATCTCGCGCACATAGTGCAGGACGGCCTCATGGCCGTGTTCTTTTTCGTGGTCGGCTTGGAGATCAAGCGGGAGTTGGTGAGCGGGCAGCTCCGGGATCCCCGCTTTGCCGCGCTGCCCGCGGTGGCCGCCCTCGGCGGCATGGTGGTGCCTGCCCTCGTCTACTTCGCCTTCAATGCCGGTGGGCCCGGCCAAGACGGCTGGGGCATTCCCATGGCCACCGACATCGCCTTCGCCATAGGGGTCCTTTCGCTGCTTGGCAATCGCATTTCTTCTCAGATGAAGGTGTTCCTGCTGACCCTGGCCATCGTCGACGACATCGGCGCCATTCTGGTGATCGCCATCTTCTACACCAGTGATCTCTCCAGCAATTGGCTGCTCACCGCCGCCGTTTTGCTGGCCGGCATTCTGGTGCTCCGCCGGCTCAACATTTGGTACCTGCCCTTCTACCTCGTCATCGGGGTCGCCTTCTGGCTGGCCGTGCTGGAATCCGGGGTTCACGCCACCATCGCCGGGGTGATCCTGGGTCTAATCACCCCGGCCAAGCCCCTCCAATCAGAAGACGAGGCCCGCCGCTGGGCCAATTGGCTGCGAATGCAAGATGTCGTGCACCTTGACGACGTGCGCCGGGTCGGATTCCACCTTCGAGAATCGCAGCCCGTCAGCCTGCGTATTGAAGAGATGCTCCACCCCATAGCCGGCTACGTCATCATCCCCCTCTTCGCTCTGTCGGCCGCGGGGGTTGAGCTTTCCGGCGACGTGCTCTCCGACGCGGTCACTTCGCCGGTGACACGGGGGGTGGTCATTGGATTGGTGGTGGGCAAGGCCGCCGGCATCTCGTTGTTCGCATGGATCGCCCATCGATTGGGCTGGGTCACCATTCCAAAATCGCTGTCCGGCCTCCACATGGTGGGGCTGTCCATGGTGGCGGGCATTGGCTATACAGTGTCGCTTTTCATCTCCCGGCTGGCCTTCGACGATCCCGCTGTCGCCGATGAGTCCAGAATCGGCATTCTGGTGGGATCGCTGATCGCTGCCGTGGTCGGCATGGCGATTCTCTCCCGTACCGAACCCCCGCTCAAGGGCTCTGAGGAGACTTGATCCCCGGATTTGTCGCTCATCCGGTTTAGGGTCTGTTTGACATCAACTCCCTACCAACCCCTAGCTTCTCCCCGTGCCCAACGCCCTCGTTATCGTCGAGTCTCCGGCCAAGGCCAAGACCATCGCGGGCTATTTGGGAAGCGGCTACGTGGTTGAATCCTCAATCGGGCACATCCGCGACCTGCCCAGCAACGCTGGCGAAGTACCTGAGGCGTATCGGGGTGAGTCGTGGTCTCGGCTTGGAATCGACGTCGACAACGACTTCAAACCGCTGTATGTGGTGCCCTCCGACAAGAAGTCTCAGATTCGCAAGCTGAAGCAACTGCTCAAAGAGTCCGACGAGCTGTTCCTCGCCACTGACGAAGACCGCGAGGGAGAGGCCATCGCCTGGCACCTGCTCGAAGTCCTGTCCCCGAAGGCCGATGTCAACGTCAAGCGGATGGTGTTCCACGAGATCACGCCGACGGCCATTCGGTCGGCCATTGAATCCCCTCGGGACCTAGACCGCCGCTTGGTAGACGCCCAAGAGGCCCGACGGCTGCTGGACCGGCTGTACGGCTATGAGGTGTCACCCGTGCTGTGGAAGAAGGTGCTGCCCCGTCTCTCGGCCGGGCGGGTGCAGAGCGTGGCCACCCGCATCGTGGTCGAGCGCGAGCGCGAGCGCATGGCTTTCACCGCGGCCGACTATTGGAGCTTGAGCGCGGTTTTCCGGGTGTTGGGCGACCTTGGCCCTGGCGACCCCTCCACCTTCAGTGCCTCTCTCACCGCGGTGGACCGGGCCAAAGTGGCGGTGGGCAAGGACTTCGCCAGCGATGGCCAACTCCGCAGTCCCGACGCCGTCCACTTGGACGAGGAGGCGGCCCAAACTTTGGCCCGCGGCTTAGCCGAGGCCGAGATCAGCGTCCGAGGCGTCGAAGTGAAGCCCTACCGCCGCCGGCCCGCGGCCCCGTTCATGACCTCCACCTTCCAGCAAGAAGCCGGTCGCAAGCTGCGCCTGTCGGCGGCCATGGCCATGAGAGGGGCCCAGTCTCTGTACGAGAAGGGCTACATCACCTACATGCGCACCGACAGCACCACTCTGTCGGACGCAGCTTTGCGGGCGGCTCGCGCCGCGGTCTCTGAGCGCTTTGGAGCCTCCTACCTGCCCGATGAGCCCCGCCGATACGCCAAGAAGGTAAAGAACGCCCAAGAAGCCCACGAGGCCATCCGTCCTTCCGGCGACCAGTTCCGCTCCCCAGAGGAGGTGAGGGCAGAAGTACCCCAGATGGAGGCACAGGTCTACGAGCTGATCTGGCAGCGAACGGTGGCTTCGCAGATGACCGACACGGTGGGCGAGACCGTCCATGTAGACCTTGGTGGAACAACCGACGATGGGCGCGACGCCGAGTTCTCGGCGGCGGGCACGGTGATCACGCATGAGGGCTTTCGCCGGGTCTACACCGAGGGCACCGACGAGGAGGCCGACCAGGAGGAGGCCGAGCGGCGAATGCCGTCGCTGGCCACCGGCGACCCGCTAGCCATCGACGAGCTGTCTCCCTCAGGCCACACCACCCAGCCCCCGGCCCGCTACACCGAGGCATCGCTGGTGCGGAGGCTGGAGGAACTCGGCGTCGGCCGGCCGTCAACCTATGCCGCCATCATGAACACCATCGTCGACCGGGGCTATGTGTGGAAGAAGGGAACGGCGCTGGTGCCGTCGTTTACGGCGTTCTCGGTGGTAACCCTGTTGGAGAAGCATTTCCCTAATTTGGTGGACTATGCCTTCACCGCTCGCATGGAGGACGACCTCGACGGCATTGCCTCAGGCGACCGAGAGGCCATTCCGTGGTTGAGCCGGTTCTATTTCGGCCCGGCCGACAACGAGCCCGACGACGACTCCGCTCACGGCGTTGCCAAGTACGGGCTTCGTACCGCGGTATCCGATCGCCTAGGCGAAATCGACGCCCGAGCAGTGAACTCCATACCCATCGGCGCCGACGAGAACGGAGAACCGGTGGTGGTCAGGGTCGGGCGCTATGGGCCCTATGTGCAGCGCGGCGAAGACCGGGCCAGCCTGCCCGACGACCTGCCCCCCGATGAGCTGACCTTGGATCGGGCGCTGTCGTTCATCTCGGCCCCTTCCGACGACCGCACCTTGGGCGACGACCCTGAGACCGGGCTGCCGGTGGTGGTGCGCTCCGGCCGGTTCGGCCCCTATGTTCAGATCGGAGAAGAAGCCGAAAACGGCGGGGAGAAGCCCAAGCGGGCATCCCTGCTGTCTGGCATGCAGCCGGAGACGATCACGCTCGCCGACGCCCTCAAGGTGCTGTCGCTGCCCCGCGTGGTGGGCACCGATCCGGACGACGGCACCGAGGTCGTAGTTCAAAACGGCCGCTATGGCCCCTACGTCACCAAGGGCAAGGAGAACCGGAGCCTCGACTCCGAAGATCAACTGTTCACCATCACCCTGGAGCAGTGCCTTGAGTTGTTGGCCCAACCCCGGCGCCGACGGGGTCAAACAGCCCAGCCGCCCCTTCGGGACCTCGGCCCCGACCCGGCCACTGAAAAGCCAATGCTGGTCAAGGATGGCCGCTACGGCCCCTACGTGACCGACGGCGAGGTAAACGCCTCGCTGGGCAAAGCCGACTCGGTGGAGACCCTGACTGTGGAACGGGCATCGGAGCTGCTCCAGAGACGGCGCGACAGGATTGCCGCCGGTGGTGGCAAACCCCCGGCCCGCCGCAAATCCACGGCCAAGAAGAAAGCCCCGGCGAAATCAGGGACGGCAAAGAAAAAGTCGCCGCCTCGGTCGGGATCGTAAGCCAGTAGCTACCCTGAGCGGGTGGAGGCGGCTCGGCATGGCTTTTGACGAGTCCTCTGCGGTGCCCGAGCCCGCTAGTTCTCCCAAGTCCTCTGCGGTGGCCTCGGCTCGGATTGACCGGATTTTCGGCAGCGCCCAGTACTTCCGGCTGTGGATTGCCCAGATCTTCTCCTCCGGCGGCGACTGGCTGGCCCTGTTCGCCATCCTCATCACCGCCGACCGTGTGGGCGGGGGCACCCCTGAGGCGTCGGTGGCCTACGTGATGATCGCCCGTTTCCTACCCGGACTCATTTTCGGATCGGCCGCCGGGGTGCTGGTGGACCGCTGGGACCGCAAGCGGACGATGGTGGTGTGCGATATCGGGCGGGCCGCCACAATTTTGTGGCTGCCGTTCGTGGACTTCGTCTGGCAGCTTGTGCTGGCCTCACTCATCCTGGAGGGCTTTGCCCTGCTGTGGGCGCCGGCCAAGGAATCCTCGGTGCCCAACCTTGTTCCCCGGGAGAAGCTGACCGCGGTCAACTCGCTCTCATTGGTAGCCGCCTACGGCACATTCCCGCTGGCCGCGGCCGTGTCCATCGGTTTGGCCAGCTTGGCCACGGTGATCCAGCGGGTCAGCGCCGTCGACTTTCTGCGCATCGACGCCGAGTCGATGGCGTTCTACATAGATGCGGCCACCTTCATCGCCTCCGCGGCCATTATCTCCCGGCTTGCCCTGCCCCGGGGACCGCAGACGACCAGTGGGCAGGCCGATGGCTCCACTCGGGTCTGGGCGCCGGAGCAGGTATTTCAGGACTTGCGAGACGGGTGGAGCTATATCTTCTTGAACCCCACCGTGCGGACGGTGAATGTAGCCCTGGCCGTCGGACTGATCGGCGGGGGGATGATCGTGCCGCTGGGACCGGTGTTTGCCGAGGATGTGCTTCACGTAGATGGCGGTGACGGATTCCGCGCCTTCATGGTGGCTCTGGGGATTGGTGTGGCGATCGGTATCGCCGGTCTGACCCTGCGGCAACACCGCCTGCACAAAGAGCAGGTCTTCCTGGCTGCCGTCTTCGGGGCTGGTGCGTGCCTGTTTGTGGCCACTTCGATGTGGACTCTGGTGGGGTCGGCGTTGCTCGTCGGGGGGCTCGGCGTGTGCGCGGGTACGGTCTACGTGTTGGGGATCACTTTGCTCCAGGAGAACGCCACCGAAGAGCTGCGGGCCCGGGTATTCGCCGGGCTTTTCACGCTGGTGCGGTCGTCGGTGATGCTCGCTCTGTTGCTCGGACCTGCGTTAGCCCTGTTCCTCAACGGTCTGTCGGACAAGTTCTTCGACAAGGAGATAAGCATTCTGGGATTTGACGTGATTATCCCCGGTGTTCGACTCACGCTGTGGCTGGCCGCCCTCATCATGGTGGCCGCCGGATTCTTGACCCTGGCCTCCCGAAGCAGGACCGGGGGACGGGCTGCTAGCTCATGACCGGCCGCCTGATTGCCTTCGAAGGCGGCGAGGCCGTTGGCAAGAGCACGCAGGCCAAACTGCTCGCCGAGCGGTTGGGAGCGTTGCTGACCTTCGAGCCGGGTGCCACCGATTCTGGGGCCGGGATTCGTTCGCTGGTGTTGGATTCGCCCGACCTGGCGCTGTCATCCCATGCCGAGGCCCTGCTGATGGCCGCCGACCGGGCCCAGCATGTCGCCGAGGTGATCCAACCCGCACTGGACTCAGGAATTCACGTGGTCACCGACCGGTTCATCGGGTCGTCCTTGGCCTATCAGGGCTTCGGACGCCACTTGGGGGTCGACGATGTGCTGGCCCTGTCGCTCTTTGCCACCGGTGGTCTCCAAAGCGACCTGAACGTGCTGTTGAAGGTGTCCGAGGAGGTGGCCCGGTCTCGCCAGTCATCGCCCGGCGACCGAATCGAAGCCGAGGACGCCGACTTTCACCAGCGGGTGCTCGACGGGTTCCGAACGCTGGCCCAACAGGACCCCGACCGGTGGGTGGTGATCGACGGTGGCCGACCGATAGACGAAGTGGCCGACGCGGTGTACGCCGCAGTTCGGGATCGACTCGGTGTCTGACTCGTTAGACCTGGATGAGCGGCCACCCGATTCGCTGGGCGACTCGCTGGGCGACTCGCTGCCCGGCATCGAGGATGCCGTCGACGATGTCTGGGCCCGATTGGAGGGCCAGCCCCGAGCAGCCGAGATCCTGGCCTCGGCGGCAGCCCAGCCGGTTCACGCCTATTTGTTCTGTGGCCCGAGGGGAACCGGCAAGCGCACCGCCGCACTGGCCTTTGCCGCATCGCTGATCGGAACCGACTCCCGTAGCCGCCGCCTAGCCATGGTTGGTCGCCATCCCGATCTGTCCATCCACGAACCCGAGGGTCGGACCCTGCGGGTGGCCGAGGCCGACGAGATCATCTTCGAGGCGTCCCGCAGCCCGGTGGAAGGGCGTCTCAAGGTGATCGTCTGCGACCGGTTCCACACCGCTGAGCCCGAGGCAGTGGCCAGCCTGCTCAAGACCATCGAAGAACCGCCTCCCACCGCGGTCATTGTGCTGTTGAGCGAAGAGATCCCTCCCGACCACACCACCGTGGCCTCTCGCTGCATCATCGTGGAGTTCGACCCGGTGCCCGACGACGACGTGCGCCGCATCCTCGAGCGCGAGGGGGTGAGCTCTGAGGGCCTAGACGACATCGTGGCTGCCGCCGCTGGGGACGTGAGCCGGGCGCGGCTGCTGGCCACCGACTCCAGCCTCAGCGCCCGGCGTCAGGCGTGGGCCGGCGCGCCGGCTCGACTGGACGGCACCGGGAACACGGTGTCGGCGCTGATCGACGAGCTGCGGGCGCTGATCGACGAGGCCCAGGAGCCGCTGACGGCCCGCCAGCGAGTGGAGTCTGACGACTTGGCCCGCGTGGAGGCCGACGTGGGCCCTCAGGGCCGTCTCCGCCGGGAGATGGACGCCCGTCACCGGCGCGAGCAGCGCCTCCTGCGGGTTGACGAGTTGCGCTTCGGACTGGCCACCCTGGCCGCCTTTTACCGACAGCAAATCGCTGACGACCACCACCCCCAGGAAGCGGTGGTTGCCATCACCCGCATCCGCGACGCCCACGCCGGCCTGGTCCGCAACCCCAACGAACCCCTCCTACTCCAAGCCCTTTTCCTGTCTCTTCCCAGCGTGCATCACTGGTAGCCTGACGCCCGCGCCCGAGTAGCTCAGTCGGCAGAGCAATTCATTCGTAATGAATAGGTCAGGAGTTCGATTCTCCTCTCGGGCTCTGCGGGGAGCTTTGCAATAGGCGCACAGAACATAGAACCACGCCGTCTCCGCACGGCCGGCTCGCTCCCAAAAGGTTTCAACTGGAGTCAAAGATCCGTCGGCCTATTGGCGGGTGCGCGAGCAGACTCGTTGAGGGCGTTTACTCTCAACAAGTCTCAACTGGAGTCAAAGACTTGTCGGCCGGAACCCCCTGTACGCTGGGTCTTCAATTCCACTATTATCTACTCTAAATATTTAATAGTAGTTTAGACCCAGCCGCACCCGGCCAAAGACAGGGTCGCCGGCGCGATACGCCAACTAGGCTTCGTGCCCTTGTCTGGCTTCGCCGCGTTCAGGGCTGGGGGCACAGTCTCGCTGGCTGTTGCTGTTCTGGCCGCGGCGGTGGTCGTGCCCGCTGTCTCTGCTCCTGTGGTGATGGCGCAGGCCGTCCAAGACGTGGAGGAGCGGGACAGCCTGATCGCCAATCAGGAGAACCTGTTGAACACCTACCGGTGCCTGTTCGGCGTGGACGTCGAGGTGGTCCCTGGCGGGTGCCCGGACCCCGACCGGATATCACCCGGGGCTGCACCCCAGAATCCGACGCAGCAGGACATCGACGCCCGCGACCAACTGATCCAAAACCAGGAGGCGCTTTTGAACGTGTACCGGTGCCGGTTCGACGTCGACACTCAGATCGTGCCGGGAGGCTGCGTGGACGGGCGGCCGTTCGACCCGACCGCCCCGCTGCCTGTGCCCGATTCGTCGCAGCCGCCTGCCCGGCCGACCGGGTACACCCCCGGCGACTCCGGGCCGGGCTTCACCGTCGACGCGAACGGGCGGGTGCGCCTGTCCCGGCTGATGACCGCCGACGAGGGCATCAGCACCTATGTCGCCGCCGGATACAGCAGTGACATAGCTGCGACCATATGGGCCGGGCCGACTTCGGGGCAGGGATCAGTCGGCGGGGCGCGCTCCAGCGACGGTGCCAGCTACCCCTACTCGAACCCCATCGCTGGTGTGTCGGGCCAGCGAATGGCCGAATGGGCGCAGGCATGCGTCACCGCATTCGAGGACGCTGGAGTACCAGCCTATGCTCGCACACAACGAGACAACCCCCGGCCCATCCACCGCATGGCTGCGAATCCCGGCGGGCTTGTCGCCAGATGCACTCTGGGGGTTCTCAACTCCGGGGCATGGAATCTCGTGTCCATGATCTTCGGCGTCGATCCGAACTGCATCGTCGACCACATGATCGAGTTCATGCCCGTAGTTGCTGGCCGCGCAATGGGCCGCAGCTTCGCCGACATGGGCCACCACAGGCTGGACTTCTGGTGGGGCAACCACTGCCAGATTCGGGTGTTGCATCCGCTTGGCGCCGAGCTGGTGATCGGCCCGTTTGGAACTACCGGCAACTGGACGGAAGTCCTGTACGAGCGGACAGAAGCGGAACTGCTGGGCGATTGGGCACCATGGAACGGCACCGCCTGCCATACCGGGCGTGCCACGAGGGCGAGCACGGACATCAACAGTGTTCTGCGACCCCGAATCGACATACTCGCCATGGAGACGCTGCGGGTAATCAACTCGGGCCGCTCCTGCTGGCATCCCGGAACAGCCCCGTGGACAACCGCCGACCTCGACCAGCTCGGCATCAGCTATGTCGTGTCGTCGGCCACAGTGGCATCGCATCACCCGGCGGGGACGCTTTCGGTGTTCATGCGGTTCCTGCCCGATTCGCACCCGACTGAGCAGCGGCTCAGCCCGCCCGCCCCGGCCTACTGGACGCTGGCTGGAAGCTGACCCGATCGGCTTGCCCGGCGGAGGATTCGCACGGAATCAGTGGCTGGTACTGTCGCCCGCTATGTCCTCCGTAGACGATTTCGTACTGATCGACCACCCCCGGCCCGACATCGCGCTGGTCACGCTGAACCGGCCCGAGCGCATGAACGCCATGGCCTTCGATGTGATGGTGCCCCTCGCCGAGGCCCTGCGGGATGTTAACAACGACAACAACATTCGGGCGGTGGTGGTTACCGGCGCCGGTCACGGCTTCTGTTCCGGTGCCGACCTGGTGAGCGCGGGCCGGGTCCCCTACATCGATGGTCTCACTCCTTCAACGATCGCCCACCGGGCCGCCGACCGTCTTCACGAGGTCATCGAGCTGATCGGCGATCTGCACCAGCCGGTGATTGCGGCCATCAACGGCGCGGCCATCGGCGGGGGGATGTGCCTCGCTCTGGCCTGCGACATACGCATAGCGTCCACCGAGGCCTACTTTCGGGCCGCTGGCATCAACAACGGCCTCACCGCGGCCGAGCTGGGTCTCAGCTTCACCCTGCCCCGGGCGATCGGGTCGTCGCGTGCCTTCGAGATCATGCTCACCGGACGAGACGTTGATGCCGATGAAGCCGCCCGCATCGGCCTTGTGAGCGAGACGGTGGCGCCTGCCGACCTGCTGGAGCGTTGCTACGAGATCGGCACCGGAATCGCGGCCTTCAGCCGTCCCGGCACCGAGCTCACCAAGAGGTTGCTCTGGTCAGGCCTGGAGGCTTCCAGCTACGCGGCCCACATGCGCTCTGAGATGAACGCCCAACTGCTGGTGCGAATGACCACCCGCAACTTCGAAGAAGCCATCCTGGCCCGCTCCGAGAAACGCCCACCCGTCTTCGAAGACTGACGCCTTGCCGAGAGCCCATCGCAGTTCGGGTCCAGTTACGACCCGTCTACCAGTCTCATTGGGAGCATGGTGAGGGAGGAGATGCTGCCGTCGACGGCGGAGGTGGTGAAGCCGGTCAAGGTTGCCCAGTCGCCGGAGGCGGGGCGTTGGTCGAAGGGCAGGGAGATTTCGAACGGGAGGTTCTGACCGAGGGCTCCACCTTGGGCCAAGGCCAGGCCTAGGAGGCCGTCTTGGTCTTCTACCTGGAACACGATCGAGCCCTCGAAACCATTGCCTTCGCCCCGCACCAACGTGCCGCCGGCCAGCAGCTCGCCGGCGGCCGGGAACTCCACCACGATGTCGTCAGATTGAGCGCTTATCACCACCCAGGCCAGGGAGCCGTCGTCGAGTTGAACCTGCTGCATATGGATGGTGGTGGCCAACCCGAATGGCGAGCCGTCCTCGGCAATCCTGGGCAGCTCGGCGGTGGCGGTCATTTCGGATTGGACGGCCGGTCGAGGCACGGCGGCCCTGTCTCCGCTGGCCACTTGCAGGGCGAATTCCATCGCCGCCTCATCAGGGGTGCTCGGCCACAATTCAGGCTCGAATCTGGGCCACACCAGCAGTTCCGGGAAGGGGATGGGGGTGGGCTCGGGGATTGCGGTCGGGGTTGGCGATGGCGTCGTGGTTGGGGTTGGCGTCGGGACGACCACCGTTGGAATCTCGTCCAGGTCCACGGTCTCTTCAGCGGCTACTTCATCGGCGGGCACCTCCGGCTCCTCAGCATCATTGCCGCAGCCAGCCACCACAAGGACCAGCGCCAGCAATAGAGCCCACATCCGGCGAATCACACCCGAACACTATCCTGGGGCCTCCATGCTCCCGGCCGACGTCAAGCCCATTTCGGTCGACGACCACATCATTGAGCCTCCCCATCTGTGGCAGAGCCGTCTGCCCGCCGCCTACCGGGATCGCGGCCCCCGGGTGGTGGAGCTGGAGAATGGTACCGAGGCCTGGCTGTACGAGGACCAGATAGTCCAAACCGTGCGGGGCAATACCCGCACGCTGCCCGGCTACGACGACGACCCACTCGGCGTGGCCCGGTTCAGCGAGATGCGCCCCGGCTGCTACGACCCCACCGCCCGCCTCGACGACATGGACCTCGACGGCATCTGGGCCCAGGTCAACTTTCCCGACTTCAGCCGATTCGCCGGCCACCGCTTCGTGGTCAGCGAGGACTTCAAGCTGGCCTCACTGTGCGTGGCGGCCTACAACGACTTCATCCTGGAGGAGTGGTGCGACACCGATCCCCAGCGTCTCATCCCCCTGATCGTGGTGCCGCTGTGGGACCCGGTCGCCGCGGCTTCCGAAGTGCGGCGCACCGCAGCCATGGGAGCCCGGGCGGTGGCCTTTTCTGAGAACCCCACCACTCTGGGGCTGCCGTCGGTGTACACCGACCACTGGGAGCCGCTGTGGGAGGCGGTGGACGAGACCGGCCTGGTGGTGTGCTTGCACATCGGCTCGTCGTCCAAGCTCATCAAGTCGTCCGATGACGCCCCGCCCTGCACGGTGCTGCCCTATGTGGGGGCCAATTCCATGATCGCCTGCTCCGATTGGCTCTTCTCCGGCATCTTGGACCGCCACCGTTCCATTCAAGTCGCCTTCTCAGAAGGCGGGGCCGGCTGGGTGCCCTACCTGCTGGAACAGTCCAGCGAGGTCTTCAACAGCTTCCAGGTGCAGCTGCCCGCCGAGCGTCCCCCTCGCGAGACCTTTGCCGAGCACATGACCGTGTGCATGCTGCGCGACGACACCGCCATAGCCGCTCTCGATGTGATCGGTGAGGACAACATCACCTGGGAGTCCGACTACCCCCACGAGTCCACTCTGTTCCCCCACAGCATGGAATCCCTCCGGCACGCCACCGCCCCCATGACCGAGCAGGCCGCCCGTAAGTTCGCCGAAACCAACGCCCGCCGATTGTTCAAGATCGGCATTTGATTCAAAGCGACAGCAAAGCCGTCCAGGAGGTGTGAGCGCTCGGCATGGAGACCTGCGCCACATTGGGCATGCTGACGGCCGAGCAAGCCATCACTTTGGCCGAAGCTGGGCTCGACTACTACAACCACAACCTCGACACATCGCCTGAGTTCTACGGCGAAATCATCACCACCCGCGTCTACCAAGACCGCTTGGACACGCTCGGCCACGTACGCGACGCCGGGGTGAAGCTGTGCACCGGGGGGATTGTCGGCATGGGTGAGTCGCGGCGGGACCGCGCTGGTTTGCTGGCCCAACTGGCGCGGCTCGATCCTCACCCAGAGAGCGTCCCCATCAACCTGCTAGTTCAAGTCCCAGGTACCCCGCTGTTCGGCACCGACAAGCTCGATCCACTTGAGCTGGTCAGAACCATCGCAGCGGCCCGGCTCATGATGCCGGAGTCGGTGGTTCGCCTGTCAGCCGGTCGCAACGAGATGACCGACGAACTCCAAGCCCTGTGCCTCCATGCCGGGGCCGGCAGCATCTTTCTCGGCGACAAGCTCCTCACCACCGCCAACCCTGGCACCACCCGCGATGATGACCTCTTGACGAGGCTCGACACCAGCATGGCGAAGCCATAACTGTCCCATTCGTTGGCCCAACGTCGTGCCCCCGAAGTCGTGCTGGAAGAGGTTGCCAAGCGGAGCCATATGGGCTACTAGTGCCGGAAAACTCCAATCGGTGCTACCCAGATTCTGTCGCTCGCGTCACATCGTAAGTTGCTGAGATGCGCGATATCAGTGAGTAAGCGAATACCTGGGCGAGCCTTAACCTGTTCCTGATCTCTTGACAAACAGGAACGGGTGTAATGATGGGTTCAGTCAACGTCGAGTGGGAGATTGGCTGGTGGAATTGATCGGAAGAGGCAGGAGCTGGTGGGGGGCTCATGTGTTTGTCTTGTGGCTGGCGGTGGCGCTTCTGGCTACAGCGTGTTCGGGCGACAGCGGGGACGAGAAGGGCCTACGGTTTGGATCAGCGGGTGATACGGCAGTCGCTGACACTGCATCCAGCAAACCTCAAGACTCAATTGCGGAACCAACCTCTCCTTCCCCCGACCCTAATGTTCCGCTCGAACCCCAGCCGGAAGCCAATCAACCGACGCCAGTTGGACCCTTGAGTGCAATCACTGCTGGTTGGGGGTTTACCTGTGGGCTCCGGGTAGACCAAATCGTCCAATGCTGGGGTCACAACCAAAGCAACTTTGGCGAGATGGAGGTGCCAACGGGGCTGTTTATGGCCGTCTCTTCTGAAGGATTCAATTCGTGCGGGCTTAGGACCGAGGGCACGGTCGAGTGCTGGGGCGTAAATGAACAGCAAGAGGCTCTCGATGCGCCAGCCGGGCGATTCACGGCTGTGTACACCGGTGTATATCACTCGTGTGGAATCAGGCCCGACGGCGAAGCGGCATGTTGGGGAGAGAATGACGATGGTGAGTTGGAGGCACCGGCTGGCCCATTTCATTCCATTGCTACTGGTAAGGACGTCAGCTGTGGCCTCAGAACCGAAGGCAATGTCGTTTGCTGGGGCAGAGGTGATGAAAGCCAGATAGGTGTCCCGACTGCTCAATTCACCACAGTGGTGGCTGGTGAAGATCACATGTGCGGTCTCATAGTGGATGGCACTGTGGCCTGCTGGGGCAATAACAGCTACGGCCAATTGGATGCGCCTGGTGGTCGTTTCACCGACGTTGCTACTGGGCATGAGCAAACGTGTGGGCTCAAAAGCGATGGGACGGTGACCTGCTGGGGAAGGAACTACTACGGCCTATTGGATGCGCCTGGTGGACGTTTCACTGACCTGGCTACTGGGTATGGGCATTCGTGTGGGCTCAGAAGCGATGGTACGGTGACCTGCTGGGGTACCGACTACTACGGCGAGGTAGATGCACCTGATGGCCTGTTCACCGGTATTTTCTCTGGGAGTTATCATTCTTGCGGGATCGGGACGGATGGCATAGCAATCTGCTGGGGTTTGAATACCGATGACCAGGCAAATCCTCCTGACGAGCGGCTAACTACAATTGCCCTTGGTGTACGGCATTCGTGTGGGCTCAAGACCAACGGAACTGTGGTCTGTTGGGGCACGCCCTGGAAGGGCCGGACAATGGCCCCCGATGGGGAATTCACCTCGGTTGCGGCAGGAGTCAACCACACATGTGGGCTTAGGGCTGATGGTGTTGTCGTTTGCTGGGGAGATGATGAACTGGGTCAAGCGAGCCCACCCGGGGGTCTGTTTGTCGCTGTGGACACCGGTGGCTATCACTCTTGTGGACTGAGGGCTGATGGTACCGTCGAGTGCTGGGGGCAGAACCGAATTGGTCAGTCGGATGCGCCTGACGACCAGTTTGTGGCGATATCAGTCGGCGGTTCCCATGGCTGTGGACTAAGGGCTGACGGTACCGTCGACTGCTGGGGCAGTGGTACAAATCAGATTGATGCACCTAGCACTCAGTTTTCCGCCATCTCGGCTGGAAGCTGGTATTCGTGTGGTCTGACGCAAGACAGTTCTGTGGAATGCTGGGGGAGAGGGAGAATCGATGAGCTTCGTGTTCCGAGCGGCCAATTTTCCGCAGTTGCCAATGGATTCGAGCATGTGTGTGGAATCAGGATTGATCAAACCATCGAATGCTGGAGTTGGGTCTCAAGCTTGCCTGAAGGTGTGCAGTGGGTGGGACCAACGTACGGGTCAGGGCAATAGAGACATAGCTGCCTGATGGGTGAACAATGGGTGGCGTTACTTCTGGTCCTTGTCGAAACCGAAGCGCTCCATTGAGGCTTCGAAGGCCGCGACGGTGGAGTACACCGCCACCCGGTCGAATTGTCGCTGGATGTGCCTATCGGTCACGTCGGTGTGAACGTCCACTGCCATCTTGGCCAGCCCCACTGCCTCGGTGGGCAGCGACATCAGGTGTCGGCAGAACGCATACACCTCGTCCATCAGCGATTCCGCGGGGTACACGTCGTGGATCAGCCCGATTGATTTGGCCTGCTCGGCGTCAACCTCCATGACGGCCATCGCCATCCACTTGGCCCAGCTCGGCCCGATCAGCCGGGTCAGCCTGCTGGTGCCCCCGCTGCCGGCGATACCTCCCAATTTCACCTCTGGCAATAGGAATGACGCTTCGGGGGTGCAGAACCGGAAGTCCACCGAACCGGCCATCTCCACCCCCGCCCCCAGGCAGCGCCCCTGGATGGCCATGATCACCGGCTTCTCCACCGCCTCCATCTCGTCGTAGAGCAGGTGGTGGCTGCGGTAGTCCCGGCGGAAATTCCACCCCGGGTGCTGGTCCATCGTCTCGGGGTCGCCGGGTCGGTTCCCCGCTGGGCTGGAGATGTCCTGGCCGGCGGTGAAATAGCGGCCCTTGGCGGTGATCACCATGCAGCGAAGGTCGTCCCGGTCGCCCAGCGCCAGCACCGCCTCCCACATCGCCGCCGTCATCTCATGGCTGATGGCGTTCAGCTTGTCGGGGCGGTCGAGGGTGACCGTGATGATGCCGTCGTCGATGTCGATGACCGCGTTGGGGTGGCCAGCTGGATCGTCAGCCATGGTTCAGACCCTAGGTCTAGGCCGCGGCCTCGCGCAGGCGGTTGGTGCGGTGAACCGGATCGGTGTCGATCTTGGGGATCACGTGCTCGCCCATCAACTCGATCATCTTGAGGTCGTCGGCCCGTTCGGCCGAGCCCAAGCCGAACACCAATTGGTCGGCCCCGGCATCAGCCCACGCCTGGGCCCCCTTCAGTGCCTGGTCGGGATTGCCCATCACCGCGCCCGGCTGGCCGATCATCGCCTGGGCCTCCTCGATGGGGGGCATGGGGATGGTCTGGGGCCACGGTGGCACCCACTCGGGGCGGGGGAAGGTGTCGTGGTAGCGGAACACGTTGGACTGGAGGTAGGTCATCGACGACCGCATGATGGCGTCCACCGCTTCCTCGGTGGTCTCGGCCACGAACGCCCCGCTGGTCACCATGATGTTGTCGTTCACGAACGACCCCACCGGCTCGGCGTTCACGATCTCCTTCTTGTAGGCCTCCAGCACCGGGGCCAACTCCGCGAGTTCACCCACCGAGAAGCCCAGCACGCCAAGCCCCTTGCGGGCGGCCATGGCATAGCTGGTGGTGTTGCCCGCCGCGTACCACATGGCCGGATGTCCCTTGCCCCACGGCTTGGGCAGCACCTTTCGGGGCGGCAGCGACCAGAACTTGCCCTCGTAGCCCTCGTAGGTGTCCTGGGTCCACATCTTGGCGAACTCGCCGATCACGTCCTCCCAGATTTCCTTGGTGGCCGAGGTGTCGGTGATGCCCTCCTTGTGCAGAAAGCCCAAGATCTCGTGGCTGCCGGCGCCCCGGCCGGTGCCGAACTCGAACCGGCCCCCGGAGAGGTGGTCGAGCATGGCCACCCGCTCGGCCACCTTGGCCGGATGGTTCACCTGGGGAAGAGGGTTGAAGATGCCCGAGCCGATGTGGATCCGCTCGGTGGCGCTGGCCAGATAGCCGGCCACGGCATCGTTGGCCGACAGATGGGAGTACTCATCCAAGAAATGGTGCTCGGTGAGCCACACGTACTTGAACCCGGCCTTGTCGGCCGCGATCACCAGTTCCAACTCCTCCATCAATGCCTTGTGCTCGGCTTCGGGATCGCCCTCCCGGCGAAATTGGGGCACATAGCCCTGGATGAAGACTCCAAACTCCATGACGGTCTCTTTTCTTGGTGTTTTGGCTGATATTTCCTGGTTGACCCTTAAGCCGCGGCCTCGCGTAGGCGGGTGGTGCGGTGTACCGGGTCGGTGTCGATCTTGGGAATCACGTACTTTCCCAACAGCTCGATGGTCTTTAGGTCGTCGGCCCGCTCGCTGGAGCCCATGCCGAACACCAGTTGGTCGGCCCCGGCGTCAGCCCACTGCTGACAGCCCTTGAGGGCCTGATCGGGGTCGCCCATCACGCTGCCCGGCTGGCCCACGCCTTGCCACAGCTCATCAGCGGTCGGCATGGGGATGGTCTGGGGCCACGGCGGCACCCACTCGGGGCGGGGGAAGGTGTCGTGGTAGCGGAACACGTTGGACTGGAGGTAGGTCATCGACGACCGCAGCGCGTGGTCCACCGCTCCCTGATCGGTTTCGGCCACGAACGCCCCGGTGGTCACCATGAGGTTGTCGTTGACGAACGCCCCCACCGGCTCGGCGTTGACGATGTCTCGCTTATAGGCCTCCAGCACCGGGGCCAGTTCGTCGAGGGCCCCTACCGAGAAGCCGAGCACGCCGAGGCCCTTGCGGGCGGCCATGGCGTAGCTGGTCACGTTGCCGGCCGCGTACCACATGGCCGGATGCCCCTTGCCCCACGGCTTGGGCAGCACCTTGCGGGGCGGCAGCGACCAGAATTTGCCCTCGTAACCCTCGTAGGTGTCCTGGGTCCACATCTTGGCGAATTCGCCGATGACGTCCTCCCAGATCTCCTTGGTATGGGAGGTGTCGGTGATGCCCTCCTTGTGCAGAAAGCCCAGGATCTCGTGGCTGCCGGCGCCCCGGCCGGTGCCGAACTCGAACCGCCCGCCGGTGAGGTGGTCGAGCATGGCCACCCGCTCGGCCACCTTGGCCGGATGGTTCACCTGGGGCAGCGGATTGAAGATGCCCGAGCCGATGTGGATGCGCTCGGTGGCATGGGCCAGATAGCCGGCGATGGCGTCGTTGGCCGACATGTGGGAGTACTCGTCGAGGAAGTGGTGCTCGGGCAGCCACACGTACTTGAACCCGGCCTTGTCGGCCGCGATTACCAGCTCCAACTCCTCCATGAAGGCAGTGTGCTCGGCATCGGGATCCACGTCCCGGCGATGCTGGGGCACGTACCCCTGGATGAAAAGTCCAAACTCCATGTCGGCCTCTCTGTGGGCTTTCGGCTGATATTTCCTAGCATCTCGCCCGCTGTAAGGCATAAGAGCGAGAGCGAATAGGCTGCCAGACCGTGCCTCCCATCCGACCCGATCAGCCCCCCACTCCACCCGCCGATGCCTTTGCCATCCAGCGGGCTCCGGTCGATGGCGACCTGTCGCTGGCCTACATCCGGGAGGGAGAGGGCGGCTACCCCTTGGTGCTGGTCCACGGCTATCCCGAGACCAAGCGCATCTGGTGGCGCAACATCATCCCGCTGGCCGAGGCTGGCTACGAGGTGATCGTGCCCGACCTGCGGGGTTACGGCGATTCCGACCTGTCAGACGACGACCAGTACGACCTGGTGCTGTACTCCCGTGACATCCACACCCTGGTTCACGACGTGCTCGGCCACGAGCGGGTCGGGCTATTGGGCGGCGACGTGGGCGGCGCGGTGATTGTGGACATGGCCAACCGCTGGCCCGAGTTCGCCGAGCGGATGGTGTTCTTCAACACCGTGGCCCCCTTCATCGTCGACCAGGTGGACTGGTACACCGAGCGGGGCCTGTCACTGAACCCGCTGCCCCACGGCCCCACCGGCGACTACCGCATCCGCCAGGGCCGCGACCCAGACCAGCTCCGGGCCGACCTTGACACCCCCGAACGCTGCCGCCGCTACGTGCGCGACTGCTACGAGCACCGGCTGTGGGCCTCCCAGTACTCCTTCGAGGAGGACGACATCGACTTCATGACCGAGCCGTTTGCCGGTCTGGAGCGGTTGGCTGCCGGCTGGTCGGTGTACCAGCTGGAATACGGCCGACCCATGACCGAGCCGCCCATGATGGGCATGCAAGTGCAGGCACCCACGCTCATCCTCTATGGCCCCGACGACCAGGTGGTTCCCAAGGACTTCCCCAAACGCTGCGAGATTGCCTTCGCCAACCGGGTGGGGCCGGTGGTGATCCCCGAGTGCGGCCACTTCCTCCAGTGGGAGCGGGCCGACGTGTTCAACGAGCTGGTGAAGTACTTCTACGCCGATTTGAAGGAGGGAAGCGGCTGATGCACCTCAATGAGTTCGCCTCCACTGCCGAGCCGCTGGACATGACGGTGACCGCTGAGTTCGAGAGCCTGTGCACCAGTGCGGCCGACCTTGGCATCGCCCACGGCTCCGACATCTCCTACGTGTCCCGCAACATCGTGGCCCGCCATCACCGCTTCCACTTCTCAGAGTGGGGAAGCGCCGAGAACCAAACCGTGCTGCTGCTTCACGGCGGCAACCAGTCGTGCCACTCCTGGGACCTGGTCAGCCTGGCATTGGCCGACCGCTACCACGTCTTGGCCCTCGACCAGCGGGGCCACGGCGACAGCGAGTGGGCCCGCGACGCCGACTACTCATCGGGGGCCATGGCCGCCGACGCCGCCGCCTTCTGCGAGGCGCTTGGGGTGGCCGACCCCATCGTGATGGGCCATTCCATGGGCGGCATGAACACCATGCGCCTCACCCTCGACCACCCCGATTTGGCCAAGGCCATCGTGCTGGTGGACATCGGTCCCGAGATCTCCGAGGTGGGCACCGAGGTGATCCGCACGTTCGTCACCGAGAACCGGGAATTCCAAGACTTGGACGACTTCGTGGCCGCGGTGCAGAAGTACGACCCCTACCGCAGTCGAGAGCACATCGAGCGCACCGTCAAGTACAACCTGCTCCAGCGGGTCGACGGCACCTACATCTCCAAGGTGGACCACGGCCCTCGGCTGGCCCACGGCGCCGAGCACCGCCGGGCTGGCGACCGCTTCACCCTGGAGGAAGCCGAGCGCATCGCTCAGCCGGTGCTGCTGGTGCGGGGGGCCGACTCCTGGGTGCTCACCGAGGAAGCCGCCGAGCGGTTCGCCGATGCCCTGCCCAGCGGGCAGTTGGTGGCCGTGCCCGATTGCAGTCACAACGTCCACGGCCAGAACACCCCCGGCTTTCTGGCCGCGGTGGAGCCGTTCTTGGCAAGGTTTGCGTCGTGAGCGATATCAGCACCGCCGTCGATGCTTGGGATCAGTGGTGCGATCTGCTCAAGAAGATGGGCCGTGAAGTGGTCGCCCCGCCCTATCCCACCGGCGACGGCGGCGACTTGGAAATGCTCGAGCATGTGGCCGACAACGTGGTGGCGTTTCTGGAGTGGGAAGTGCTCCACGCCGACCCCACCCGCCCATTCTTCAATCGCCAGAACGACCTGACTGTCCAGTGGGGCGGTCCCAATGCCGACAACGTCTACCGCCACGCCCGCATCGAGCCTGGGCGCCGCTATCGCATCACCGGCAACATGCACGGCTGCGACGACTTCATCATCGCCCTGCGGGCCGGGTTCATGCACAACGACATCTGGGGCACCAAGGCCACCATCACCGCCCACGATCTCGGCCTCGCCCGTCACGACGACTTCGAGATCCTGCTGGGGGGCGAAGAGCCTGGAGCGGTGGCCATTCCCGACGGCGTGCTGTCGGCGTCGATACGGGAGTATTACTTCGACTGGACTGCGGATGAGCCCGCCTTCTTCACCATCGAGTGCCTCGACCCCGAGCCTGCCCCCGTGCTCGACGGGCCAGCCTTCGCCAATCGCGTGGAACGGGCCATGATGCAGATGACCGACTCCATCGAGCGGTGGAACGCCTACATGGTGATGAACCGGGCCGAGCGCATCGACAACACCTTCACCAATCGCACCCTGGAGGTGTCCAAGGGCCTGTCCATGGCCCGCTACGAGTTCTGCTTCTGGGATCTGGAGCCCGACCAGGCGCTGATCGTGACCGCCGAGGTGCCCGAGGCTCACTACTGGGGGGCCCAGCTCTACATGATGGGCACGTTCGAGCTGGTCGACACCTACGCCCACATCTCCTGCCGCAATCAGACCCAGACAACGATCTCCTCCGACGGCAAAGTGCGCTACGTGGTGTGCGGCACCGACCCGGGTGTCGCCAACTGGCTGGACAACGCCAACCGCCGCAACGGTCTATGCACTCTGCGCTGGTTCTGGCCTACCGGCGACCAGGCCATGGCTCCCACCACCGAAGTGGTTGCCCTTTCTGACGTGGCAGCCGCTCTCCCCGACGACCACCCCACCGTCACCGCCGCCCAGAACGCCGCCGACCTCGCCACCCGCCAAGCCCACCTCCGCCACCGCTTCAGGACTTAGGGGCGCATTAGACCTCCACCATCAACCTGAAACGTCTCCCCAGTGACGTATTGGCTGGCGTCGGACAGCAGGAACCCGATCACCGGGGCAATGTCGGTCACCGGGTCGCCGTCGCGGCCCATGGGGTGGTTGTCGAACAGGGCCTTGTACGACGCCAAGCGGTCGGGGTCGTCGTCGGGCGGTGCCCGATGGGCCACCGATGCCGGGTTCACGCAATTCACGGTTATGCCGTCGCGCCCCCACTCTCGGGCTGCGGTGCGGGTCAGCGAGCGAATGGCCTCTTTGGCCGCTCCGTAGGGCCCGTAGCCGGGTCCGCCGGTGATACCCACGTTGGTGCCGAAGGTGATGATGCGGCCCCGGCCCTTAGCCGCCATGTGGGGATGAACCGCCTGCATGAACCACAGCGTGCCCTTGGGGCCGGTATTGAGCAGCAGGTCCATGTCCGACTCGTCCACATCCAGCAGCGGCATGGTCGGGCGGAACGACTGGGCGTTGGCCACCAGCCCGTCCACCGTGCCCCATCGCTCCACCGTGCGGTCGACCACCTCGTTGGTGTGGTCCCGGTCACCCACCGACCCGGCCACCGCCAGCACATCGCCGCCCCGCTCTCGCAGTTCGGCCGCGGTGGCCTCGATCCGCTCCGGCTTGCGGCTGGTCACCGTCAGCTTGACGCCCTCATCAACCAGATATTCGGCGATACCTCGACCGATGCCCTTTGATGCCCCAGTGAGGATCACAACCTGACCTTCCAGCATCGTCTGAGCGTACTGTTCTAGGCAGTGCGAGCTTGCTTCAGCCTTCAGTGCGGCGGCCATGAGCTGGACCCCTGATCCCCGGCCCGAATGGGTTGCCGCCGTCAACCGGGGCGATGCCGGGCCGGTGGTCGACGAAGCCCGTCGCCCGTTCGACCCCGAGTTGCTGATGGCGGAGGCCCTGGTCCGCCAAGGCCGGGCCCCCGACGACCGGGCTGTCTTGGGCGACGACGACTTCATCGAGCCGCTCACCCTGTTCTGCCGCGGGCTGGAAGACGAGGCCGACCTCACCGTCATGGGCCGGTGGATGTCGCGGCGGATGATCCTGCGGCTTTTGGAAGTCCGCATCCAGATCAGCGACTACCTGGCCGCCGATCCCGGCACCCTCGACGAGCCCATCGACCAGCCCATCTTCGTCATCGGCGCCCCCCGCACCGGCACCACCGTTATGCACGGCTTGTTGGCCCAAGACCCCGCCCATCGGGCCCCCGAAGGCTGGGAGCTCCTGCGCCCGGTGCCCCCGCCCCATCCCGATCCCGACATCCGAGCCGCCGACCCCCGCATCGCCCTCGCTGGCGCCGAGCTCGTCATGCCCCAAACGGTGGCCAGCGGGATGCTGGCCATCCACGAGTACTCCGGGCGCATGTACAAGGAGTGCCTGTCGGCCATGTCGTTCGAGTTCCGGTCTGAGGAGATGGTCAGCCGCACCGACGTGCCTAGCTACCAGGCTTGGTACGACAGCGCCGATCTGCGCCCCGCCTACCGCACCTATCGCAAGGTGCTCCAGGTTTTGCAGCGGCGCATGCCCACCCGACGCTGGGTGCTCAAGTCGCCCGCCCATCTCCAGGGCCTGCCCGCGCTGCTGGATGTGTTCGACGATGCCCGCTTCGTGATCACCCACCGCGACCCCACCGCCATCCTGCCCTCGGTCACCAGCCTCATCGCCACCATGCGCTGGGCCCATTCCGACCTGGTCGACTTTGCCGCTATCGGCCGGTACCACCTGGAGCTCTACAGCCGTAGCCTCGACAACCTCATCGACTTGATCGATTCTGGGCGCCTGCCCCCCGAGCGCACCGCTCAGGTTCCCCACAAGCTGGTGAGCACCGAGAAGATGGCCGCAGTCCAGTCGGTCTATGAGCAACTCGACATGGAGCTTTCCCCTGAGGCAGAAGCCGCCATGGCCGCCTACGTGGCCGAGACCCCTCCGGGCAAGCACGGCGATCACCGCTATGAGTTCGAAGACCTAGGGCTCACTCGAGCCGAGGTGCGGGCCCGCTTCACCCGCTACATCGAGCGATTCGACATCCCGGTAGTAAGCGATGACTGACCAAGAGCACCCCGAGACGGCGTCGGCTTACCGGCTGGCCGAGTTGCTCGGCGATTTGCCCCACCCCGACGATTTCGGGCCTGAGGCCTACGAGCTGGTGGAGCGCACCCGCGACCTGGTGGCCGCGGTGTCGGCCAACGATGCCGACCCCGCTACCCGGGCCGAGATCGCTGCCGCCCTGGCCGACATCACCGAACGACTTCGGGCCGCCGCCCGCGACCCCCACATCGTGGTGGCCAAAGACCACGATGGCACCATCTACAACCTGACCCAAGCCGGATCAGGCCTGCTCAACCCCCACGCCCCCCGGCTCATATTCGACCCGGTTACCCCGCCAGACCCCGGCGCTGAACCAAGACCGGTAGAGATGCGGGCCACCGTCACCCTTACCGAGGCCCACTCCGGCCCGCCCCACCGGGCTCACGGCGGCGTGGTGGCCACCATCCTGGACGAGGCCCTTGGCACCGCCGCCACCCGAGCCGGCGCCACCGGCCTAACCGCCGGCATCAACATCCGCTACAAGACCGGCGTCCCCCTCCACACTCCCCTCGAAGTCACTTGCCGCTACTCCCACACCGAAGGCCGCAAGCACATCGCCACCGGCGAGATAAGAGCTGGCGACACCATCTGTGCCACCGCCGAAGCCATCTTCATTACCGAGCCCCGCTCGTAACTCCGGAAGTCTCCCCACCGGGCCTTCCGTCTGCCGCTGCCTCAGTGCAGGGAAATCACTAGTGCGCCGATGTGTTCTTTGCGCTCGAAATCGGCCTGGGCGGCGTGGATATCCTCCAGGGCATAGACCCCGGCGACTACCGGTTGGACCTCACCCAGCTCGATGTAGCCAACCAGATCGGCAAACACCTGGGGAGGAAACACCGTGGCACCGTACAACTCCAGGTCGTTGAGGTACAGGGTGCGCAAATCGAGTTGCACCAGCGGTCCGGCGATGGCCCCGGAGGTGGCGTAGCGCCCGCCCCGGCGGAGCGCGTCGAGGCAGTCGGCGAAGTGGTCGCCGCCCACCACGTCGGCCACCACGTCGAATGGCCCCCCGTTGGCCGTCACCGCGGCCTCCAGCGGCGCCGGGTCGTCGCGGGCCACCACCGCGTCGGCGCCCAAGTTGCTGAGCCCCTCGAGTTTGGCCCGTCCGGCGATGGCCACCACCCGGGCCCCCCGCCGCTTGGCCAGTTGAATGAGGGCGCTGCCCACACCCCCCGATGCTCCGGTGACTGCCACCGATTGGCCCGGCTCCAGTTCCACCCGCTGCAACATGTGCTCGGCGGTCGACCACGAGCAGGCGAAGCTGGCCAGCTCCACGTCGCCCAACGGGGTGTCGATGGGGTGGGCGTTGATCGCAGGCACGGCGCAGTACTCGGCGAACCCGCCGTCGTGCTCGCTGCCCAGATAGCCAGCCAGCTCCCGGCGCTCAGGGTGGCGGGAATCTCGGATCCAAGGGTCCACCACCACCCGGCGACCGACCAGCGCCTGGTCCGCACCGGCGCCGACGGCCACAATCCGCCCGCTCACATCAGCCCCCTGGATGCGGGGAAAGGCCAGCGCCCCACGGCCCCAAGTGCTGTCGTTGGGCCGGGCCTCCTCGAACCCGCTTCCGTCGGTGGCGCCGGTCACCGAGCGGCTGTACCAGCCCACCCGGGTGTTGATGTCGGTGTTGTTGATGCCGCAGGCCGCCACCTCGATCAACGCCTCGCCCGCACCGGGCCGAGGCACGGGAACATCGCTGCGCAACTCGATCATCTCGGGGCCGCCGTTGCCCACCAGAACCGCCGCCCGCATGGTCCCGGGAATCCAAGAATCGCCTGCCGCACCCTGGCCGCTCATGAGCCCGCCGCCCTCATCCGATCGGCCGCCCCCTGTCGCTGGCTTGCGGCCCGCTCCGGCGCCAAGCGGCGACCCAGTTCGTCGATCCGCAGCCCGCGGGTGGCGATGGGGGGCACTCCGGCATCGGCCATGCCCTGGTAGCGGGCGGCAAGGGCCTCCTTCTTTCGCACCTGGTGGGGCTGCATGTTGTCGAGTTCCCTCGGGCCGATGGCATCTCCCAGCACTATCCGGCCATCAGCAGCCGCCCGGCTCAACAGCGACTCGCCGACCGCACTTCGGGCGATGACGCCGCTGAAGCCCTCGTCCTCGCCAGTGGGCGCCCCTCCGGGCCACACGTCGGCCACCGCCACGTCGGCGGCCTCCCCCAGGGCATCGGGGCACAGCTTGCAACGGGTTTCCAGATCCCAGGTGCCCTCGTCCTCCCACAACTCCAGGTAGCCGACCTCGAACGTCTGGCCGTCTCGGGTCTCCACCCGGGTGGGGCCGGGATTGCCGTGGCCCCGATAGCGAATGAGCGTCACATCCGACTCGGCCACCCCCAATTGGTCCAACAGCCGCTGCGTTTTCGACAAGCGCGATTGGCCGCCGCACACCATGGCCAGCCGGGCCACTACCAGCTTGTCGATGCGGGGGTCGGCCTCAGCCCGCCGATGCAGCGCAGCAAGATCGCAGGGCTTGGCGATCACTGCGAACGGTTCACCCCGGTCTAGCGCCACGCCCAATCCGGCCAAGGGCGCAGTCGGCCCGTACCGGGACCCGGCGTTGGCCAGCACTTCTTCGGGGGTGGTGCTGATCACCCAGCGGCTTCGCAGGGGCTGGGAGGGATCGGGACCAACATGCAGGACAGACGCGGCCTCCCCGGAGGCCAGCAGGTGCTGTCCCAACGCGGTGAGCACACCGGCGGTGGCTGCGGTGAAACGCACGCCGGCATCGGATGCCCACGCGTAGCGCATGGTGCCGCATCGTCCCCATACCGGATCGAGCGGCAGGCTCATATCGGCCCGGGACTCAGCGGTCACCCCCGGACAGGCGTCGAGGATGGCCCGCTCCTCCTCGGCGGTGAAACCGTCCACCGGCGCCGGGCGCAGCGAACCGGTCGGCGTCGCAGCCATGCTCACCCGTCCGCCGGTGACCGCCTCGCAGAGCCCGCAGCCCACGCACAGGTCGCGGGCCACCACCTCGGCCACGCTGGCCAGCCGGTTTCGGCGTCCGGCCCGGGTGGGGTCGTCGGTGGGAGTCGCGGTTTCGCTCTGGCCGGTCATGGAACCTGAAGGCGGTGGGCGAAGAGGTGGTCGTAGTGGGGTCGGGTGATCTCGTAGGCCTCTTGCACCCGCGGGGGAGCGACGGTGATGTCGATATAGGTCCGAGGCTGGGGCTCCAGGCCTTTTGAGTTGCGAAGGTTCTCGTGAAAGGAGCCGCCGTCCCACCAGCTCACCTCGTCGCGGGCCCCGGCCTCCCACCGCAGCGCTTCCTCGATGAACTTGATGCCCATCGCCCGACACCAGGCCTCCACCACGCCAGGCGGGTCTTCCAGCAGATCGTCGCTGTCGATGACCGGTGGCGGCGTGCCCGTTCTGGCAGCCAGATGGTCGAACAAAGCCCGCTGTTCAGCGAAGCCGGTTTCTTTGATGTGGAAGTCGGGCCAGTGCTTGTACATGGAGGTAAGGGTCTTGGCCGGGTCCCGGATGATGAAGCTGTGGATGAAGTGGTCGAAGAAATCGTCGCCCCATAGAGCATCCAGATAGTGGGGGAAGTCCTTGATGAAAACCGGGCCATCAGCGGCCGCCGACCTCAGAGTGGCCCAAGCCGACTGATACGTGAGGCCCGGGGTTCGCAAGCTGTCGGGCTGAAGGCGGGGCCAATCCGGCGACTCGCCCTGATACCACACCTCTCCGAATGGCTCGTGGAAGCAGGTCATGTCGCCCCGCACCCGCATCATCCACTCGAATGCGGTGGATGTCGACCGGGGAACAGCCCAAAGCGCAAAGATCCGTCGACCGCCGGTCATGTCGGGCTCCGTTCCCCCAGCATGGCCAGCAGCGAGCCGTGGCCCGGTGCGGCCGACAGACCCAGCTCCGACAGCATGGCCCAGTACAGAGCTACGTCCGATGCCACCAACGGAGTGCCGGTGCGCTCTTCGACGGCATCGGCCACCTGGAGCATTCGGAATCCGGCCCCGGTTTGGACAATGGCGTCGGCGTCGGGAGCCTGGCGGTGGGCGTCCACCGCGGCGGCCGTCATCAGATGGTCGGGATAGTCCCACAGGGTGTCGGCCTCTATGGCCAGCTTCTCGTCGTGGTCGGCCACCAGTCCCTGGTCGATCAGGTCGCCGGCCCAAATGATCTTGAAGCCCGCCGCTTCCAGATAGCGGTTGATGCCCGCCGACCAATCGGGGCGGAAATAGCCATTGGCCACGGTGATGGTGGTGGCCCCGATGGCCCGCAGCGCCTCCACCAGGCATTGCCCGGCCATGAGAAACCGCACGCCGGTCTCGTCAAACAGCTGTCGGCAGAACTCGACAATCTCCTCTGGTCCGGTTGTGCCCGAGCAGTGCACCCAATTTGTGCCCACCTGCCCGATCACCTGGCAGTGCGACTGGGCCAGACACGCGGCAGCCTCGCTCAGCAGCTCGAAGTTGGCGGCCCGCTCGTCGAGTCCCCACTCATAGTCGGGGATGTGGAGCACCCGTTGGAGCACTCCCGTGCCTGGCGGGGCCACTTGCAGAAACTGCTGGGGGCTGTCGTCGAAGTACCGGGGCGTGGTCACGAACCCGGCGTAGGCCTGGTAGCGGCGGCGGGCGGTGTGGGGGGTGGACACAGCTCTCTCCATCCTGGACTACATGCGCAATCGGGCGCTGGTGGGATCGTAGACCGGCTCGCTCAGCACTCGGGCCGGGCGAAACTCGCCCACCACTCGCACCTGCAACTCAGTGCCGGCCTCGGCGTGCTCGGGGGCCAGATAGGCAAAGCCCAAGCCGTGCCCCACGGTGTGGCCGTAGGCGCCCGTGGTGACCAGCCCCACCGGCTCACCGTTGGCGTATACCCCGTCGCTGCCGTGGACATCGGCGTCGTCAGTGTCGATGGCCAAATATGCCAGCTTCCATCGATAGGGGTGGCGCCCCGACTGGGCCCGCTCCCGCCGGGCGGCCAGAGCGTCCCGGCCCACGAACGGCCCCTTGTCAACCTTCACGAAGCGGTAAAGGCCGGCCTCGTCGGGGCCGACGTCGTGGGTGAGGTCGCGGCTCACCATGTACTGCTTCTCCATACGCAGCGAGTCGAGCGCATGATTGCCCACATTGGCCACGCCGAGGTCTTGTCCCGCCTCCCACAACCCGTCGTACAGCACGCCGAGATCGGCCACCGGGGCGTGCAGCTCCCAGCCTAACTCGCCCACAAAGCCCACCCGAAGGGCCCGCACATCCACTCCGGCCACAGTGATGCTCTGGGCGCTAAGCCAGCGGAATGCCTCATTGCCCAGGTCGGCGTCGGTACACCGGGCCAGCAGCTGCCGGGCCCGGGGCCCCGCCACGGCCAGAACGCCGAAGTCCTCAGAACGCACCCTCAGCTCGGCTCGGGCGCCAGCTGGCCAGTGGGTCTCGAAGTACTCCCGATCCTTCTGCTCTCCTACGGCCGCCGACACCAGATAGAAGTGGTCGTCGCCCAGCCGGGTGATGGTGGCCTCGCCCTCGAGGCGCCCGGTGGGGGTGAGGAAATAGCTGAGGGCAATCCGCCCCGGCGACGGCAGCTTGTTGGTCGTGAGCTGGTCCAGCACCGCGGCGGCGTCGGGGCCGATGAGGTCGAATTTGGCGAAGGCGGTGCTGTCCAGAATGCCAACCCGCTCCCGCACCGCCCGGCACTCCTGGGCGGCCACCGGGAACCAGTCGGTGTGGCGAAACGCCACCACGTCCTGTTGGGCCAGCCCGGCCGCTCCGGGAAACCACTTGGGCCGCTCCCACCCGTACACCTGGGTGAACACCGCCCCCTTGTCGGAAAACCGCTGGTGCAGCGAGTTCACCCGATAGGGACGCAGCTCGGGACGCTCCAGCCCCGGCACCGGCGTCTGATGGCGATACTCGTAGTCTTCGGCGCCCTTGATTCGCCCATAGCGGGGCGCGTCGTCGGGCGGCACGAACCCGAAGCGGCGGGCGTCGTAGCCGCGGACGCTCACCTCGGTCTCGCCATGCACCATCCACCGGGCCAGTTCCCGCCCCAGTCCGGGTCCGTCGGCGATTCCCACCTGTACCCCTGCCATCATCCAGAAGTTGGGTATGCCCGAGGGGCCTAGCAGGGGCTCGCCGTCGGGGGTGTGCGCGATGGCCCCTCGAATGGCCCGCTTGATGCCCAAGGGCTCCAGCACCGGGACCCGCTCGAATGCCCGGGCCAGCCAGAAACCGATGCGGTCGTAGTCGGCGGGGAAGAGGGGGTTTTCCAGCGACCAGTCGGGTCCGTCAGGCCAAGCGGTCTCGGTATCTCGCTGTTCGTAGATGCCGATGAGCCCCGCCATCTGCTCTTGGCGCACATAGCCCGACACATAGTCATCGCGCACCACGGGCAGCTCGTGTTCAAGGTCGGCAAACTCGGGCACCGCGTCGGTAACCAGATAAGTGTGCAGGGCGTTGGCCATGGGCACCGACAGGCCCACCATTCCGGCTACTCGGTGGGCGTAGCAGCCCGCGGCATTGACCACGTGCTCGGCCCGGACGGTTCCCTGCTCGGTGATCACCTCGAACGTCCCGTCGGCCCGTCGGCTGATGTCGATCACCCGATTGCGGCGGCTGATCTGCGCTCCTCGGCGGCGGGCCACCGCCACCATCGCGTTCACCGCCCCGGTGGGATCGACGTGCCCGTCGTCGGGCGTCCACACTGCGCCGATCACCGACTCCACGTCGTAGAACGGATGGCGCTTGGCCATGAAGTCGCGATCCACCCACTCCATGTGGTTGCCCACGTACTCGGCTACTCCCAACTGGCCCTTGAGCCAGTCAACCTCGATGGGCTCGTAGGCAACCCGGAAGCTCCCGCTGCGATGCCACGACGGGGCGGTGCCGCTCTCAGCCTCGAGCGACCCATAGAGCTCACAGCCGTATTTGCGGAGGTAGGCCAGGGTATAGCTGGAAACCGAGTGCGTTATCTGGCCGGCGGCGTGCCATGTGGAGCCCGAGGTCAGCTCGCCCTTCTCCACCAACAAGGTGTCGGTCCAGCCCTCGTGGGCCAAGTGGTACAGCAGGCTGGCGCCGCATATCCCACCGCCCACAATCACCACCTGGGCTGAGTCAGGCACCGCCATTGGGCAGAATTGTAGAGTCTCGATACTTCAAGTACTCCAAGAGAGGCCCCATGTTTCACGCCCATCCCGGCCTGAAAAATCCCGAGTACTACGTGCCCGGATTGGCGAGCGAGTATGTGGCCCAGCGCTACGGCATCGCCCCGGGCGACATCGCCAAGCTGGGCTCAGCAGAGAACCCCTACGGCGTTTCCCCCAAGGCAAAGACTGCCGTCGCCGACGCCCTCGACCGTCTCCACCTCTATCCGCCGTGGACCGCCGAGCCCCTGCGGGACAAGATCGCCGACACCTACGGCTATCAGCCCGAACAGGTGGTGTGCGGCGCGGGGGAGACCGAGATCATTTCGCTGCTCATCCGGGCATTCTGCGAGCCCGGCGGCAAGATCTTGATGCCGGGCCCCTGCTTTCCCATCTACCACCTCTTCGCCGAGGCGGAGGGACGCATCCCGATCTTGGCCCACGAAGCCACCCATCGGCCCGCCATGGCGCTGGACCCCGAGGCCTACGCCGCAGCCATCGACCACGACACCCGAATCGTGTTCATCACCAATCCGCACAGCCCATCGGGCACTTGGCTGGAGGAAGCCGACGTGCGCCGTGTCATCGAAGCCGCCCCCCAGGCGCTGGTGGTGCTGGACGAGGCCTACGTCCACTACTCCGACACCCCCGGCTACATCCACCTGGCCCGGGAGTACGAGCACCTCATTGTGTTGCGCACCTTCTCGAAGGCCTACGGGCTGGCCGGGCTGCGGATCGGCTTTGGCGTGGCGGCCCGGCCGATCATCGACGCCCTCTTGGCCGTCAAACCCACCTGGAACATGGGCCAGCTCCAGATCGCCGCCGGCGTCGCCGCCCTCGACGACAACGAGCACGTGGCCCGCACCGTGTCCACCATCGTTGAGGCCCGCCACCACGTTCAAGGGCGATTCGGGGAGTTGGACCGGTTCCGCATGGTGCCCGGCAGCCGCTCCAATTTCTTCTTGGTGGAGATTCTCGACCCCGACACCGACTCCACCGAGGTGTTCAACGGCCTGCTCGAGCGGGGGGTGATTGTGAAAGACGGCGCGGTGTCTTGGCGGGGCCTCGACGACCGCTTCCTGCGCTGCGACGTGAACTTCACCGAGCGCATGGACCGCCTGGTTGACGCGCTGGCCGATATGGGCTGAGATAGCTGAGGTGACGAGGGTGGGTTCTCGACACAATGGCCTAAGTGGTCGCTACTACACCGACCCGGATGTGTTCGCCCATGAACTCGACCACATCTTTGCCCGCACCTGGCAGCTCGTTGGCCACGTCTCGCAAGTGGCCTCGCCGGGGCAGGTGTTCACCGCTCCGGTGGGCGACGAGAGCGTGCTGGTGGTCAACCACGATGGGGCAGTACGAGGCTTGTACAACGTGTGTCAGCACCGAGGCCATCGGCTGGTAGCAAGCGATTTCGCCGAGCTGTCGGCCATCACCTGTCCTTATCACGCCTGGACCTACGACCTCGGCGGGCGGCTCCTCACCGCCCGGGGCGAAAACGTGGGCGAGCTGTGCGTGCCCCCGGTGCGCCTCGACACCATGGCCGGATTCCTGTTCGCCAACCTCGATCCTGATGCGATTCCGCTCGAAGACACCGTTCCCGGTATCGAGTCTGAGCTGTTGGCTATAGCCCCTGATGCCGGCCAGCGGGTGCTGTCGTCCCGGCGCACCCAGCTGATCAACGCCAACTGGAAGATAGCGGTGGAGAACTACAACGAGTGCTACCACTGCCCCAACGTCCACAAGAGCTTCACCACCAATACGGTCAATCCTGGGAGCTATCGCATCACCCTCCGAGGATCTACCATCCACCACACCGCGCAGGGGCCACCCCCAAAACCCTCCGGCTCCACCGGCCATGGCGAGGTGGGCGAGTATGGCGCCTTCTATACCTGGCCGGTGTCCTCCATCCAGTGCTATCCCGGCCGGGAGCTCAACACGTTCCGCTGGGTGCCCCTAGCCGTCGACCAGACCATGCTCATCCGAGAATGGTGGCTCGACCGGGCCGACCTCACCCCCGAACAGCAGGAGGTGATCGAATTGGACTGGACCACCACCGTGGTGGAGGACTTGAGCATTATGGAGTCGGTGCAGAAGGGGGCGGCCAGCCGCGGCTACCGGCCCGGCCCCTTGATCGTGAATCCCAGCGGGGTGGCCGACGTCCACTCCGAGAACACCGTCGCCCATCTCCAACGGCTGCTGCTGGACGCGCTGGATGGCCCCTGACAACCAATCGCCTTCCCGCCGTTTGGCCGACGACCTAGCCGGACTGTCAGGCAAGGTCGAGGATCGTCTACTGCACCGGGCCGCCGATGCCCTGGTCGACACCGTGGGGTGCATCATTCAGGGAGCGGGCCAGCCTTGGTCGCAGGCGGCCATTGATCATGCGCTGGCCACCGGGGGTCATGGAACGGCCACTGTGATCGGCGTCGCCCACGGCCCCGGTTCGCCCACAACACCGGCCATGGCCGCCTTCGCCAACGGCTGTTCGGCCCATGGGTTCGAACTCGACGATGTGCATGAAGAGGCCATCAGCCATCCGGGCGCGGTGGTGGTGCCCGCCGCCTTGGCCCTGGCCGAAGACCGGGGGGCGACGAACCTCGATCTGCTCGAAGCCATCCTGATCGGCTACGAGGCCATGGGCCGAGCTGGTATCGCCGTTGGTCCGTCGGCCCACATGCTGGCCGGGTTCCACCCGACCTCGATGTCGGGGGTGTTCGGCTCGGCTGCGGCCGCGGGACGCCTGCTGGGATTCGACGGTCAAACCATGAACCATGCCTTCGGTATCGCCGTCTCGCTGGCCTCGGGCACCATGGAGTTCGCCTCCTCCGGGGGGATGGCCAAGCGGATCCATGCCGGGCGAGCAGCCGAGGCCGGGCTCCTAGCCGCCTCCCTCGCCTCCCGGGGAGTTGAGGGCGCCGACGACGGGCTAGCCGGGCGCTACGGCTTCTGTCGGGTGTTCGGCGTCGAACCCGAGCTCGATCGGCTGACCGACGGGTTGGGCAATCGCTGGATGATCGACGAGATCACGGTCAAGCCCTATGCGGCGTGCAGCGACATCCACCCGCTGATTCAGGCCACCGCCGAGCTTCAGGCCGAGCACGGCTTCGACCCAGCCCAGATCATCCGGATCGAAGCCGACTGTCCCACCAAGGCGGCCACCCAGAACAGCATGGACGGCACTACATCGGTCATGGCCGCGCAGTACTCCGCGCCCTTCAACATTGCGGCAGCCCTCCTGACCGACCCCCGCGACCCGGCCACTTATCAGCCGGAGCAGATTGCACACCCCGCGCTGGCCGAGCTTCAGGCCAAGGTGGCTCCACTCCAGCCCGCACCGGAGTTCGACCGCACCTACGCCTGGAAGATGGGGGGCAGAGTGCGGGTGGTCACCGCCGGTGGGGAGGTGTTTGAGCGGACCGTTCACGGACAGAAGGGCTCCATGCACGACCCTCTGAGCCGACCGGAGCTCGATGCCAAGTTCGAACGCCTGGTGGACGGCTTGGCACCCGTGGGCACCGCCGACGCCCTTCGACAAGCTCTGCTCGATCGCCGTCATACCGCCGCCGGGCTGTTGAGCCGGAACGGCGGCGGGCCGACCAACACCGGGGGATCGCCGTTCGGGCAAGCTTCTTGACGCCTGCCGTGTGCCACGATTGTCCCCATGGTCGACATCGCCACAACGGACGAGGCCGAGATCCTTGGCACCGCCGTCACCGCCTCGGGCCTCGCCGCCGAAGCCCCGGTGAAGATCCCCGTCCAGCGCTACCTCTCCTCCGAATTCGCCGAACTGGAATACGAGCGCATGTGGCCCAAGGTGTGGCACGTGGCCTGCACCGTCGACCACATCGCCAACCCCGGCGACTGGTTCGAACACCGCCTCGGCAAGTACTCGATCATCCTGGTTCGGGGCGAAGACAGCGTGCTCCGGGGCTTCCAAAACGTCTGCCGCCACCGGGGCAACTCCATCTGCCAGGGCTCAGGCACCGGGATCACCGAGCTGCGCTGCCCCTACCACCGCTGGGCCTGGGACCTCACCGGCCGGCTCCGGGAGATTCCCTCCCGCCGGGGCTTCGGCCCCATCAGCAACGACGATCTCCCCCTGGTACCGGTTCAGGTGGACACTTGGGCTCGGCTGGTGTTCGTCAACCTCGACCTCGACGCCGAGCCTCTGGCCGACTGGCTGGAGGGCATCCCCGACGACATCGCCTGGGCCAACCTCGACGAGTTCCGGGGCACCTACTCCACCGCCACCCCGGTGAACTGCAACTGGAAGGTGGTTAACGAGGGCTTCTCGGAGACCTACCACGTGCAGGGGCTGCACCGGGAGATGCTGGCCAGCATCAACGACGTCAACTCTCCCCAGCGCATCTGGGATCGCCACGGCGTGTCCTACCAGCCCTACGGCGTGCCCAGCCCTCGCTTGGGCCGCACCGTCGACGATCAGACGGTGTGGGAGTCGTTCGTGGTCACCCAAGGCGGCCGCATGGGGCCGGAGTACGGCGAGCGCGGCAGTCCCGTACCCGAGGTGCCCGACGGCCAGACCCTCCAAGACGTGATCGCCCAGAAGATCAGGGACCATCAGGCCACCGTGGGCGTCGACCTGTCGGGCTACGACACCGCTCAGATCACCCATCTCAGCCAGTACAACCTCTTCCCGAACACCACTGTGCTGATCAGCGCCGACATCTTCACCGTGTTGACGGCCCGGCCCGGCCCCACCCCCGACGAGGGCGAACTGGCCACCATCCACCTCAGCCGCATGCCGTCGGCCGACGCCCCCGCCTCCTCGCCGGTGCATGTCACCGTGCCCATGGACCAGGCCGATTTCGGGTTCGTGCTCAACCAGGATTTCAGCGTCATCCGCACCATGCAGAAGGGCCTCCACCAGCCCGGATTCACCCACGTGTGGCTCTCGGGAGAGGAGTGCCGCATCATCAACATGCACCGCCAGCTTGAGCGCTACCTGGGCCTCGAGCCCGGCGGCTGGGTGCCCGCCGACCAGGCCCGGTGAGCCTGCCCGAACATCCCGAGGCCATCACCCCCGACTGGCTCACCGAGAACCTGGCCGAGCGCTATCCCGACACGGTGGTCACCGCCGTGGAGGTGCGGGCCATCCACGCCGGCACCAACGCCAACGCCCGCCTTGGCCTCACCTACCAGGGCGACACCGACTTGCCCCCCACCATGTTCGCCAAGCTCCCGCCGCTCGATCCCGACCGCCGGGCCCAGATCAACCAAACCGGAATGGGTCGTCGGGAAGCGTTGTTCTACCAGCGCCTGGCCCATCTGGTGCCCATGCAAACGCTCACCACCTACGTGGCCGCCTTCGACCCCGACTCCGGTGCATTCGTGCTGCTGCTGGAAGATCTGGACAACTCAGCCAAGTCGCTGCCCGACTACAGCACAGGGGTTCCGGTGGCCTACGCCGCCGAGGCCATGGACCACTTCGCCGAGCTCCACGCCCGGTACGAGGATCCCGAGCGCCGGGCCGCCGAGGCCGACTGGGTGCCGCTGGCCAACAAGGGCAGCGACTACGGAGCCCGGCTGCTGCGCTACGGGCTCGACAACCACCGCGACAAGCTCACCGATGCCTTTGCCGAGATCGCCGAGCTCTACATCGACCACACCGCCGAGCTCCACCAAGCGTGGGCCGCAGGCCCCATCGGCGGGCCCGCCACCGTGCTCCAGGGCGACGGCCACATCGGCAACCTGTTCGTGACCGAGGCTGGCGGGCCGGGCTTTCTGGATTGGGGCCTCATCAACGTGGGCGCCCCCCTGCGCGACGTGAGCTATTTCCTCAACATGTCCATGGCCCCCGCAGACCGCCTCGCCCACGACCAGGCCCTGATCCAGCGCTACCTCGATTCCCGCATCGCCCACGGCGCCCAGCCCATCACTTTCGACGAAGCCTGGCTGGCCCACCGCATCCACGCCGCCTACACCGTCCCCGCCAGCTGCCAAGTGGTCACCTTCCCCGAAGACGCCTCCCCTGGCCGCCAGGCCTTTGCCGCTGCCTTCCTGGCCCGCTGCGAAGCCGCCCTCGCCGATCTCAACCCCCGCCCCGCCCTCCGCGACACCCTCGGCCTCTAACCGCCGATAAGCCACACGCTTCCGTCCTCAGGTTTGTTATTTGATAAATGAGCCTCATCCCATGAGGCCTGCTGAGATCAGGCCGGAGATTGATCGAAGGGCGGTAGGTTCAAGGGGTGGCTGTTTGGTGGCGTATAGCGGTGCTGGCAGCAACCGCGACGTTGCTGGCGACGGGAGGGGCAACAGCGTTCTCTAGCACCGAGGAATCGCTGGCCCAGGTCGACACCTACGCCATGGCGTCTCATTCCGAAGTCCTGACCGCGTCCGACGGATTTATCGGCGACGGGTTCGGGATCGCCGTAGATGTGGATGGCGATGTAATGGTGGTGGGCGCATTTGGGGCGGCCTATGTGTTCTCCCGATCTGACGGCCAATGGGTCGAGACGGCCAAGCTCTCCGTTCTAAGCGCACCCCCTGATCGGGAAACTTTCAGAAGAGTCGATGATTCCTCTGGTTACCAGAAGGTCGCAGGCCAGGAAGTGCTAATTGACGACTCGGACAACGTGTTCGGCGGATTCGGCCGGTCGGTGGCTCTTGACGGCGGAGTGATCGTGGTGGGGGCCTACGAGGCGGCCTATATCTACACCTCAGTTGAGGGCGAATGGGTGGGGACGGCCAAGCTCGTCGGGACTGATGATCTGAGTGGGTTGGGCGTCAGTACTGACGGCTCCCGCACGATTGCGAGATGGTCATCTTCGGGGTTTCTGAGCGGCGGGTTCGGCCATTCGGTGGCGGTTGACGGCGATGTAATTGTCGTCGGTGCAAATGGCGCTGTGGGACATGGCGAATTCGAGACGGGATTCCCCCGATCCACAGCAGAGTACGTGGAATCTGTCCATGTGTTTGCTCGCTCCAATGGCAAATGGCAGCTGACCGCCAAGATGATCAATCCAGGAGGCGAACAGTTGCGCAGCGTTGTCCAGGATGTGGCGGCAAATGGTGATGTGATCGCTGTGGGCAGCCACGAAGCGGTCTATGTGTATGAGTCCTCTAGTGATGGCTGGGTGGATTCCGCCACGTTGGTGCCGTCTGACCACAGCTTCAGCCCCGGATTTGGCGCGGCACTGTCGGTGGGCGAAGACGCGATTGCCGTCGCCTCTACCAGTGGAGTGCATGTATTCGAGCGTTTGGGCAGAGAATGGCGGGAACAGCTTCTGGTATCCGGCTCCAGTTCCGGCTATGGCCAATTCGGTTGGGATGTAGCCGTTGAAGGGAAGCTGATTGTGGCAGCTCCCCTGCAAGAACAATTCGGGCCAGCGACAAGTCCGATTGCATTCGAGATGTTTGACCGGCCGAGCGAAGGCTGGCGATTTACCTACAAGGCTGCTTTAGATGGCTCGGATTGGAAGCCGCAGGCCATCGCTCTAGATGGAGAGGTGCTGGTCGTAGGGGCTCATATGTCCTCGTACCAACGAGAAGCAGACGGTGTGACGCGCTTCAGGCACCATGACCCCGGAGCGGTCTACGTCTTCGATGTGGAGCTTCTTCCTCCCGTCGGCAACGGTGACGCAGCGACGCCAACCCCGGCGGTCACGCCGACTGCGGCACCAACGGTTACCGCGGTGCCGACTCTGACTGCGACGCCAACCCCGGCGGTCACGCCGACTGCGGCGCCAACGGTTACCGCGGTGGCGACGCCGACGCCGACCCCGACCGAGGCTGTTGCTGCTTCACCAGTGTTGGTTGACGACAACGATTCGTCCGATGGAGGCACAGATGCTGCCTGGGTCGGGGTGTTCATCGCCCTGTTGGCCCTATTGGTTCTGGCCGTCGCCCTCTTCGTCATCCTTCGGAAACCAGACGACGACGCCGGGCGCTACAACACCTGACGAGCCCCTTTTGCCGTCCCGTACCATGGCGGCTATGGCTCTGGCCCAGACACAGCCACACGTCGAGTTGCCGTTTCTCATCAACGATGCCGACAACCACTTTGTGGAGCCCCGCGATCTGTATGTGAACTACGTCGACCCCAAGTGGCGGCACAAGGCGGTCACCTTCGAGGCCGATGACCAGGGCCGCTGGGTGGGGGTGTTCGGGGGGCGGCCGTCACGGCTCAACCAAGCGGTAGCCCTGGTGGCTTCCGACGACGAGGCCGCGGCTGAGGTGGCTGCCCGGGCGGTGCCCACTGCGGGCGACCAGAACCAGATGAAGGCCGGCCAATCCAACATCCACTCCCCGGGGATGACGCTGTCCCGGCTCAATCCTTATCGCAACCTCACCATGGACGAGCGCATCGAGCTGATCGCCTACTTCCGCGACCAGGAGGAATCGTGGGGCAATCGCGATCTTCGCTTGGCCCTTATGGACAGCCAGGGCATTGGCGCCGCCCTCATGTTCCCCAATCAGGTGCTGTCGCTGGAGTACGAGTTTGCCAACGACGTCGACGGCATCTACGCCAACACCCGGGCCTACAACCGCTGGATAAACGAGGAGATCGGCTGGGGCTACCTCGATCGCCTATTCCTGCCCGCCTATGTGTCGCTGGCCGATCCCGACGAGGCCGTCGCCGAAGTCGAACTGGTGCTCAACCAGGGTGCCACCATCATTCAGATAATCAGCGGCCATGCCCACGGCGGCCGCCACAACCCGAGGGGCGGCCGCTCCATGGCCGACCCGGTGTACGACGGATTCTGGGCCCGTATCAACGAGGCTGAGGCCCGGGTGGTAACCCACCTGGGAGCCACCGATTACCAGAAGAACGGGGCCGACTGGAGCGAGGATCCCGAAGACGGACTGGGCGAATTCGACGCCCTTCAATGGGTGCTCTACTGGGGCGATCGCCCCGCCATGGAGACGGTGGCCGCCATGGTGCTGCACAACCTGTTCGGCCGATTCCCCAACATCAAGGTGTGCCTGTCTGAGCAGGGCACAGTGTGGCTGCCCTACATCCTCCGCAAGATGGATCACGCCTTTCTCATGGGCCGGGGGGCCAAGTGGGGGCCGAAGCTCGACCGCCGCCCCAGCGACATCTTCCGCGACCATTTCATCGTGGCCCCCTTCCCCGAGGAGAACGTGGCCCGGGTGGTGGAGGCAGTGGGCATCGAGCCCATCGTGTTCGGCTCCGACTTCCCCCACAGCGAGGGGCTGCCCTTTCCCGCCCTCTACGCCACCACCCAGCTCAAAGCCATGAGCGACGCCGACATCAAAACCATCATGTGCGACAACCTGGCCCGGTTCCTCAACATCGAACCGGGGCCTGTTGCCGCAGGGAGCTAGGCGCTAAGCCACTTCCATCAGGCGGGACTTGTTGCCGCTCATCAGCGCATACCAGCAATCGTGTTGCTGGTATACGCTGATGGTGATGGCGGGACCGCTCACGCCTGACTTCTACCGTTACGAGTGGCATCCGCTTAGCGGCGTTCGTCTCGACGGCGAGTTCGTAGTGGCCGCGTGGGCCGACGGTGCCGAGTTGCGCTGCTACCGGTGGTGGCTGGCCGAACAGCGCGAATTCGAGCCCTCCTCTCGAGAAGGCCTGCTCGATCCCGGTGAATTGGGCGACCACTGGCAGGTGGCCGAGGCCTGGGCGGAGGCCGACGGGGCGTTAGCGGTGCGGTGGGCCCACGACAACGTGGTCTCTCGCTATCACCCCGGCTGGCTTCGCCACGTCGCCGACGGCCAGTTCCGGCCCCAGAGCTTCCTTCCCGATCCCATCCCGTGGGACTCCACGGTGTTGTCCGAACCGGTCACCTACCACGGGCCGACGGTGCTGTCCGACCCCGAGACGTTCCGGCAGTGGCTCAACGACTTGGCGGCCTACGGGTTGACCCGGTTGAGGTCGCTTTCGCTCGATTCCAGCCTGTTGGAATCATTGGCCCGGCGGGTCGGGGTGCTGCGCGACTCCCATTTCGGCCCGGTGTGGGACATCGAGGCTGTCCCCGATCCCACCTCCACCGCCTACATGAGCATCGGCCTCGGTCCCCACACTGACTTACCCTCGTTGGAGACGCCGCCGGGCTTCCAGTTCTTCCACTGCATCGAGAACTCCTGCGTTGGCGGAGCCAGCCAGATGAGCGACGGCCTGGCCATTGCCCGCCACATCGAAGAGCACGACCCTGAGGCCTACGAGGCCCTCACCACGCTGCCGTGGGTGTTCCATGGGCGGGGCGCCGAGGTCGACTGGCGCTGGTCGGGGCCGCTGATCGATCTGGGCGTGGCCGGTACACCCCTCACTTTGCGCACGTTCTACCCGGTGCGGACCTACCCCGACATGGCCCCCGAAGACGTTCCCCGGGCCTACCGGGCGGCCCACAGGCTGGCCCAGCTATCTCGCGATCCCCGATTTCTAATCACCTACAAGCTGGAGCCCGGTGATGTTGCGGTGTTCGACAACCGGCGGGTGCAGCACGCCCGGGAGCCGTTCGAAACCGCCACCGGTCGCCGCCTTTTCCGGGGCTGCTACGTCAACAGCGACGACATCTATTGCAAGCTCCGGGTTCTAAACCGCCGAGCGCAAGAAAGCGAGCTAGCCCCCGCATGACCGGAGTCTTCATCACCTGTGCCATCACCGGCAGTGGCGACACCACGTCCAAGTCCGACCTGGTGCCCATCACTCCCCAGCAGATCGCCGATGCGGCCATCGACGCCGCCGATGCCGGAGCGGCCATCGTCCACATCCACGTCCGCAATCCCGAGACCGGTGAGCCGGCCCGCGACGTGGAGCTGTACGCCGAGGTGGTGGAGCGGATCCGGGCGTCCAACACCGACGCGGTGCTCAACCTCACCTCCGGCATGGGCGGCGATCTCACCCTCGGCTCCGCCGAGGAGCCCCTGCCCCCCGCCGACGAGGGCACCGACATGGCCGGGGCTACCGAGCGGCTGGCCCATGTGAGGGAGCTGATGCCCGAGATCACCACCCTCGACTGCGGCACCATGAACTTCGGTGAGGGCGACTACATCATGGTCAACAGCCCGTCGGTGCTCTACGAGATGGCCCGCCAGGTGCAAAAGCTGGGCGTGCGCCCCGAGATCGAGATCTTCGACACCGGCCACCTCTGGCTGGCCAAGCACCTGGTGGACGAGGGGCTCATCGACGATCCGGTCATGGTGCAGCTGTGCATGGGCATCCCCTGGGGCGCCCCCGACGACCTCAACACGTTCATGGCCATGGTCAACAACCTGCCCGACGACTGGATCTTCTCGGCCTTCTCTTTGGGCCGCGGCCAGCTTCCCTACGTCGGCCTGGCCGCCATAGCCGGGGGCAACGTGCGGGTCGGCCTGGAAGACAACATCTATCTCAGCCGAGGCCAGCTCGCCACCAACGCCGACCTAGTAGCCCGAGCCGTAACCATCCTCGAAGCCATGAACTACCAAGTCCTCGGCCCCGAAGCCGTAAGAGACAAGCTGCACCTCACGAAACACTGACCCCCCTTATCTCCAACAAGAGTGGGGGGCTCCCGCGATAGGCGTGGTGGGGGGTGGCGCCGGTGGCGGACCTGGCCGCTCCGACGGCCAGGCCGCTTCCGGTGACAGGACCCGCCACCACGCCGAGGGATCGTTGTGGCATACATTGGACACGTGAACGCCGACCTAGCCATACGCGGCGGCACCGTCATAGACGGCACCGGCAATCCAGGCCGCCGCGCCGACGTAGGCATCTCCAGCGGCCGCATTACCCAAATCGACGAAACCGTCAAAGCCCCCACCGAAATCGACGCTACCGGCCGCCTCGTCTGCCCCGGCTTCATCGACTGCCACACCCACTACGACCCCCAAGTGCTGTGGGACCCCTGGCTGTCGTCGTCGTGCTGGCACGGGGTTACCTCGGTGGTGGCCGGCAGCTGCGGCTACAGCATTGCCCCCACCAAGGCCGCCGACCGAGCCTCGCTCATCCGCACCCTCGACAAGGTGGAGGACATGCGGGTGGCCACCCTGGAAGCCGGAGTCAACTGGGACTTCGAGACCTACGGTGAATATCTCGATGTGATCCAGCAACGGGGATTGGCCGTGAACTTCGGCGGCTATGTGGGCCACACCGCGGTGCGGCTCTACGTCATGGGCCAAGACGCCTACGAGCGGGAGGCCACCCCCGAGGAAATAAACCAGATGAAGGCTGCGGTGGCCGAGGCCATCCAAGGCGGCGCCCTGGGGTTCTCCACCGATCGGGCCGGATTCCATTTGGGCGACGGAGGCCGCCCGGTGCCGTCCATTGCCGCCTCCCAGGAGGAGACCGAGGCCCTCATCGGGGTAACCGCCGAGATCGGCCGGGGCGTGGTCCATGTGGCGCCGGGGGAGAACTACCGCTGGGTATACGACTTCCAGCCCAAGCTGGGCCGCCGGATCAACTGGTCGTCCATCCTCACCTACCCGGCGGCGGCCTCTTCCAGGGCCGACTACCGCACCAAGCTGGCCGACCACCTAGCTGGTCGGGCCGCTGGGGCCGACGTGTGGGTGCAGGTCACCTGTCGTCCCATCACCCAGCACGTCACCATGATCGAACCCACCTCCTTCTACACCATGGGCTCATTCAAGGAGCTGGTGGCTCTGGCCCACGAAGACCGCCACACCCTGTACGCCGATCCTGATTGGCGGTCCCGGGTGCAAGCCGACCTCGACGCCAACGGCCTGCTGGCCTCACGGTGGGACACCCTGGCCATCGTGGAGTCGTCCAACCAGCCCGAGCTGGTGGGCAACACCGTCGGGGGAGTGGCCGCTGAGCGGAGCTGTTCGCCGTGGGACGCTATGTGCGATGTCGCTTTAGCCGACGGTCTGCTGACCCGCTTCGAGATCACCTTCGCCAATGACGAGGTTGACGGCGTGACCTCCCTGATGCAGGCCGAGGGGGCGGTCATGGGTCTGTCCGACGCCGGCGCCCATGTCGGCCAGATCTGCGATGCGGTCATGCCCACCGACTTCCTGTCCCGCTGGGTGCGCGACCGCCAGGTCATGAGTCCCGCGGCCGGCATCCACAAGCTCACCGGCGAGCTGGCCGAGATGCTCGGCTTGGCCCCCGACCGGGGCTACCTGCGCCCCGGTGCAGTGGCCGACATCACCGTGGTCGACTGGGACAGCCTCGACGTCGGCCCCATCCGCCGGGTCCACGACATGCCCGCCAATGGCGAGCGCCTCATCGCCGACACCCCCAGCGGCGTTGACCACATCCTCGTGGCCGGCACTCCCACCCGCCTCGACGGCAAGTCACTGTTAGATCAGCTCGAATCCCTCCCCGCCACCACCCTGCGCTCAGCCTGAACGGCCCGTGGGGCTGGGCCCCGACAGTTGACCTAGCTCGGCGGCACCACCGGTTCGATGCCAAGATCGGTGTAGGTGAGGGCGGGAAAGTAGGGCAAGCCCAGGGCTTCGAAGCGGCGACGGGCGGTATCGCCCCGGTCGATCACTGTGGCCACGGCCACCACCTCGGCCCCGGTGTCGCGTATCACCTCGTAGGCCTTTTCTGTTGAGCCGCCGGTTGTGGTGGCGTCCTCCAGCAGCAGCACCCGGTGGCCCGGCCCGAGGGGAGTGCCTTCGATCTGCTGTTTCGTCCCCCGCTTCTTCGGCTCCTTTCGAACCGAAAACCACTGACCGTCGGTCTCGGCGGCGATGCCCACCGCCAGCGAGTCGGCTCCCATAGTCATCCCTCCGACCGCATCGAATTCGATGCCGGCCTGCTGTACCTGCTGAACAATCGCCCGGCAGGCCACCTGAAGGTCGGCCCATCGACAGAGGGCCACCTTGACGTCAACGAAATCGCTGGACATAGCCCCGCTGGCCAGCTCAATCGGCTGGTCCAGCTTTCGCAAACCCTGCCGCTTGATGATGTCGATGAGCGCCTCGTCAGCCACGTTCCCAGCCTAGTAGTCGCCGGTGATGCGGCTAGTCAGCTTGAGATAAATGGAAATGAAAGGGAAATAAACAGATTTCCACAAGCGATCCCCAGCGCAGACCCGCTACGGTCGGCGCAAACTTCCCCTCTACTGCTGATGAACGAGGGGAGGAGCCCGTGTCTGCTCCACCTGTTTCCTGCGCCTGGGCTCCCTGGTGGTCCCCAGAGCAACTCCGCGACTTCCTCAACCACGTGGAGAGCGTCGTGCACGCCCGATTCGGCGAGCACACCGTCGACGAGGTCGATGGCACCGTGACCGTCGAGGACATGGACTGTGTGCTGGGTCTGTCCAACCTGGCCCAGACCTGCCGGGCGGCCGATCCCGAGGATTGGCGGCTCATCATCTACAGCCACGTTGCCCGTCTCGACGATTTTGCGCCCGACATCCTGGCCGAGCGCCTGGGCGACTACGAGCAACTCCAGCCTGATCTGCGGGTCAGAGTGGTCGGCGCTCACCATCTGAGCCAGATCGACGCAGTGAGCGATCCTCTGCCGCTGGGCCTGTCTGCCTGCCTATCGGTGGATCTGGACGGCGCCGCCTGCCCAGTGGACCGTAGCTACTTCAGCGAATGGGGCGTGGAGCAGGGCGAGGTGATGGCGGCGGCGCTGGCCAACACCCTGATGGACGAGCCGCTGTCCCCATTGGAGGGCGACGCTGTGCCCGGACAATTCCGGATTCTCACCGGCGACACCCTGTTCGTTACCGGACACCTTCTCGACTTTGCCCGCACCGTGCCTGACGTCGGCGACATGGGCGCGGTGGTGACCGTGCCCGCAGCCCACACCATCATGGTCTGCCCTGTGGAGCTCGACGAGCAGTTCGTGGACGACTCGGCCACCATGCTGGCCGCCAGCTATATCCGCTATCTGGCCGGCCCCAACTCGGTTAGCCCCAACGCCTTGTGGTGGCGTCCCGGCCACCCGCTAGAGGGTTTCGCCCGCCTCGACAACCAAGCCTTCGAACTCGTAGCCCCCGACCCCCTCCGCTCCCAACTCTGGAACAACCTCCAAACCAAGAGAGACGAGTGAGGGATGTTCTGGGGTAGGTGTGCGGGGGGTGGCGCCGTAGGCGGACTTGGCCGCTCCGACGGGCAAGCCGCCGTAGGTGACAGGACCCGACGCACTCCGGTTGCTGGTAGCACTTGCGGCAAAAGCAAGCTGCTCTGACAATATGTCTCTGCAATCGAACTGCGGGGGAACAGCACATGACAATTACCGATACCACCAAGGCAACATCCCTCAACGAGATCGACATTCACTCCACCGATCTGTACCGCGACAACGGCTACCCATGGGCCGCATGGGACCTGCTGAGGGCCGAAGCCCCGGTGCACTGGTACGAGCGCCCCGACATCGAGCCCTTCTGGGCCATCACCCGCCATGAGGACATCCACTGGGTGTCGTCCAACGACAAGCTGTTCATCAACGGCGGTCCCCGCCTTCGCCTCGCCTCCATCGAAGACGACAAGGGCATGTGGGAGCGCCGGGAACGGCGACTCACCGAACTGGGCTGGGACCTCGACGAGCCCATGGACATGGTGTTTTTGGACCGGCCCCGCCACACCCGGTTCCGACTGCTCACCGCGCGCCGCTTCACCCCCCGGGCTATGCGGGAGCACGAGGAGCACCTGGCCCAGTACGCCACCCGGTTCACCGGCGAGTTCGTGGAGGTCCTAGAGCGCGATGGCGAGGCCGATTTGGTGCTCGACTACGCGGTCAAGCTGCCCCTGGCCACCATCTGCGATCTCATGGGCCTCGACGTCGAGGACTGGTCGAAGGTCCACAAGTACACCGAGATGGGGTTCAACGACGAGGAGCACATGCGGTGGGCTGAGCCGGGCGAGACCTACGACGAGCTGAGGTTCCGGATGGGCAAGCAGTTCAGCGCCTATATCGGGTCGATCATCGAAGACTGCCAGGCCGAGCCCCGTGACGATCTCACCGGAGCGGTGATCCAAGGCGAGGTCGACGGCTGCCCCCTAAACATCCAGCAGCTCACCGGCTACATCACCCTGCTGCTGGGCGCCGGCAACGAGACCACCCGCAACGCCACCACCTCGGGCGTGACCGCCCTGCTCCAGAACCCCGACCAGATCGACCGCCTCCTGGCCGATGAGTCGCTGATCGAGCCTTCAGTGGAGGAGATCTTGCGGTGGACCTCCCCGGTCGTCCAGTTCGCCCGTACCGCCACCGCCGACGTGGAGCGCCACGGCCAAATCATCAGGGAAGGCGACACCGTGGGGGTGTTCTACCCGTCGGCCAACCGGGACGATGCGGTGTTCGACGATCCCTACCGATTCGACGTGGGCCGCAACCCCAACCACCACATGGCCTTCGGCCACGGCGTCCACTTCTGTCTGGGCGCCAATCTGGCCCGCTGGGAGCTGCGGGCCATGCTCAAGGCCATCCTGCCCTTACTGCCCCGCCTAGAGCTGGTCGACGAGCCCGAGCGCCACGGCCACCTCCACCTCGGAGCCGTCAAGCACCAGCGTGTCCGCCTGGTGGCGTAGCGCCCTGTCGCTGGGAATCAACGACAGCGGTACTGTCAAGGCTATGGATGGCCTGTTGATCCGCGGTGGAACGGTGGTAGACGGCACCGGCGCGCCCGCCCGTCAAGCTGATGTGCGGGTGCGGGGCCGGACCATCACCGAGGTAGGTCTTGGGCTGGTTCCCGACGGCGAGCAGGAACTGGATGCCACCGGGGCGTTGGTGACCCCCGGCATCATCGAGACCCACACCCATCTCGACGGGGCCATGTGGTGGGATCCCTCCTTTGATCCGCTGCCCAGCTATGGGGTCACCACCACCGTGTTCGGGAACTGCGGTATGTCTATGGCACCGCTAGCCGGTCCCCAGCGCGACGAAGTAGTCGATCTGTTCTGCTTCCTGGAAGACCTGCCGCTCGTCGCCTTCGAGGAGGATGTCCCCTGGACATGGGCCACCTGGCCCGAATACCGGACCGCCCTCGACGGACAGCCCACTGCGGCCAATATCGCTGGCTATGTAGGTCACATCAGCTTGCGCACCTTTGTGATGGGCGACGCCGCCTGGGAGCGCCCCGCCACCGCCGCCGAGCGGGCCGCCATGGCCAAGGCCTTGGACGAGGCGCTGGCCGCCGGTGCCCTCGGGTTGTCCACCAACGGCTTCGACCTCGACCGCACCTTGCGGCTGGTTCCCAGTCGCCATGCCGCCGACGACGAATACGCCGCGCTGTTCGATGTGCTGGCGGCACACCCCGGCACCACCTTCCAGGCCATCACTCGGTTCAACGAGCCCGAGCACAACTTCGACGACGTACAGAGATTCGCCGATCTCGCCCAACCCCGCGGCGTTCGAGGTCAGTGGACGGCCATTCCCGCTATGGCCAACGAGGCCGACTATCGGGCCGACACGCTGGCGTTCGACCGCCGCCTTCGCGACCAAGGAGTGGACTTTTGGCCCACGATGGGCACCCGACCGCTCGACCTATATTTCAACTTTGAGAAGGCGCTGACCTTCCAGCGGGTTCCCGCTTGGAACGACCTGGTCAACGGCCCTCCCGAGAACAAGATGACTCTCTTGGCCGACCCCGCTTGGCGGGATCAGGCCCGATCCGACTGGGACAACCGCAAGAAGTCCCGCCGGGCCCGGGTCGACCACCCCCACACGCTTATCTTTGCCCTGTCAGAAACCGGCGTCGGTCCCCTGGGCATCTCGCTGGCCGACCACGCAGCCAACACCGGCCAGCATGTCTCCGATGCGCTGGCTTCCTGGCTGTTGGACAACGGCATCGGCTCATCGTTGCGAGCGCTGCCCGACGTCCACGATGAGCCTGCACTGGCCGAGGTCATCCGCTCGCCCCACACCCTCACCAACGTGAACGACAGCGGTGCCCACCTCCAACTGTTCTGCGGTGCCGGCCAGAACACCCACCTGCTCACCCACTACCACCGCGACACCGGGCTCTTGACCCTCGAAGAGGCAGTTCACGTCCTCACCGGCCGCACTGCGGGCTTCTTCGGACTGTCCGACAGGGGAGTGGTCGCCCCGGGTAAGGCCGCCGATCTAGCCGTGTTCAGCCTGGACGAGATCTCGCTGGGACCGGAGGTGAAGGTGCGAGACGTCCCCGGCGGGTCGTGGCGGTTCAGCCGGGAGCCGGGCGGCTTTCGAGCCACTATCGCCAACGGGGTGCCTACCTACCGGGATGGCAAGCCTACCGATGCGCTTCCCGGCACGTTGATCGGCCCCCGAGGTGCGTAAAGCCCCGATCTGCACCCTACGATTCGCCTGACTCCAGAAGAGAGCGAGGCAACACCGATGGGACGACTAGAGGGCAGGGTGGCGTGGGTCACAGGAGCGGCTTCGGGTATCGGCCTGGCCTCCGCAGAGCGGTTTGCCGAGGAAGGGGCCGTGGTGATCGGCTCCGACATCGCTGATAGCGACGGCTGGAAGGCGGTGGAAGAATCTGCCCCGGCGTCGAGCTTCCATATCGTTGACGTGCGCGACGCCGACGCCCAAGAGGGGCTGGTGAGCCAGATCATCCACGACCACGGTCGGCTCGACGTGCTGGTCACGGCGGCCGGGGTCGCCGGCGGCGGCCAGGTTCACACCCTCGACGTCGAGGAGTGGGACCGGGTGCAGGACATCAACCTCAAGGGCACCATGCTGTCGTGCCGGGCCGCCCTCAAGCCGATGGTGGAGGCCCGGTCGGGGAGCATCATCACCATCGCCAGCGTGGAAGGCCTCGAGGGGTGCGAAGGGGGTAGCACCTACAACGCCTCCAAGGGCGGGGTGATTCTGCTCACCAAGAACATCGCCAACGACTACGGCCCGGCCAACATCAGGGCCAACGCCATCTGCCCAGGCTTCATCGACACCCCCATGTTCCAGTCGGTCATCCCCCATCTCGGGCCCATCGCCGACAGCATCCGCGATCAGCACAAGCTCAAGCGATGGGGGCTCCCCTCGGAGATCGCCGGAGCCGCTTTCTTCTTGGCCTCCGACGATTCCTCGTTCGTCACCGGCGTCGCCCTGCCCGTCGACGGTGGCTACACCGCCGGCCACGCCCACGGCCTGACCAGCATTTAGCCGCTTCGCTTGGGCAATTCAGGCCGGGCGGAATTTGATGAGGGTGATCTCGTCGGTGGCGTCCTCGAACACCGCTTCCACTTCCAGGCCGCAGGCGATGTCGTCGTTGTCGATACCGACGAGATTTGAGTAGACCATCGGCCCCTCCTCTAACTCCACCAGCACCACGTTGTAGGGGAGTTCCGATTCAAACGACGAAATGTAGGGCTGGCGCATGATCGTGAAGCCCCACACCGTGCCCCGACCCGACGCCTCGGTCCACCCCCGGTCGAACGACAGGCAAAGCGGGCAGGAGGCATAGGGCGGGAACCACACGTGCCCGCAAGCTCGGCATTCCGGCAGCACGAACCGGTGCTTTCGGGCTGCGGCCCAGAACTCCCGATCCTCGTGGGTCACTGTCGGCAACGGCTTGGTGTAGCCGCCCCCGTCGCTCACAGCAGCCCGTCCCGGCACAACAGCGACGCCCCCGGCAAGGCCGACAGGCACCAGTACAGCGACCAGTCGCAGTCGGGAACCTGACGCTCGCCGGCCTGGCCCCGCAGTTGGCGCACCGCCTCGGCGTGCTGGTTCCACCCTTGGAGGTACGACTCGCTCAGCATCCCCCCGCTGGTGTTCACCGGCAGCTCCCCGCCCAACGCGATGCGGCCGTTCTGCACCCACTCCAACCCTTCGCCCCGAGGGGCGAAGCCGAATCCCTCCAGCCCCCACAGCACCGACACGCTGAAGTTGTCGTACACCTGGAGGCAGTCGATGTCGTCAGTGGTCACCCCCAGCGGGTCGAACAGGTCGGCCTTCATCGATCGGCAGGCCTCGTCCCAGAACCCCAGGTCCACGTACCACTCCCGGAAGTTGGCCCGGCCTGCGGTACCGGCGATCAGCACCGGGGGATGAGCCAGATCCCTAGCCCGCTCCGCGGTGGTCACCACATAGGCCACCGCCCCGTCGTTGATCAGGCAGTAGTCGAACAGGCGCAATGGCTGGGCGATGTACCGGGCTGCCAGGTAGTCGTCGATGGTCATCTCGGCCTGCATGATGGCCCCTGGAGTCATCCGAGCATGGGAGCGGATGGCCACCGGTATGGCCCCCAGCTGCTCCTCAGTGCCGCCGTATTCCGCCTGGTAGCGGGTGAAGGCCAGCGAGTACTGCGCCCCCGGCGAGGCCATCCCGTAGATGGTGTCGTACAGCAGCCCTTGGCCCTGGGCCCCGAACTTGACGCCCTGAGAGCGGAACGCCACCGAGTTGAACAGCACCACGTAGTCCGCCAATCCGTGGTGTACGGCGGTGGCGGCGTGCATCAGCGCTGTGGCGCACATGCGACCGGCTATCGGGTAGTCCACCACAAAGCGCACATCGGTGAGCCCGGTGCGGTAGGCCACCGGTTCATAGTGGGGCAGCCCCCCGGTGATGAGCCCGTCGATCTGCGACTTCTCCAACCCGGCGTCAGCGATAGCCGCGGCGATGGCCTTGGTGGCCAGCGCCTCTCCGGTCCGCTCCGGATCGGTCGTGCGATACAACCGCGCAAAGTCGCTGCTGCCGATGCCGACGATGGCCGTCTTCCCGGCAAACTTCCGATCGCTCATCGGCTAGGCACACTAATGGTCGGCAGTGTCGGAGCCGTTGCCCAACCCCTATCGTCAGGACTCGAGCAAGGACGGTCCCGATGAAGATCAATCCCGACAACTCGTGGCGGCTAGTGGCCGAGCGGCTGGAAGTCGAAACCGATCTCCGGCGGCGCCATGTTCTCGAACTGGTGCTTGACCATATGAAGCGGGAGCTCCGCCTCGACATCGAAGGGGTTATCGAGACCCTCAGCGACAAGCCCCAATACAAGATCTGGCCCCACGCCGACGATCCTGTGGCCAGCCCCGGCGGCTCCAGAGACGCCATCCGCGACCTCTACGACCGTGCCCTGGTGCAGACCGGTGCCCACCGCTGGGAGCTGGAACTCGACCGGGTAATCGTCGACGACCACGCCGTGTTCACCGAAGGGGTCATGCGCATGGCCTACCCCGGTCGCACGCTTGAGGCCATGGGCATCGCCGTGCCCGACGCCGAGTCCTACTACCTGTCCCAAGTCCGCATGGGCATCGTGTGGCCCATCGACCCTGACGACCCCGAGGCCCGGCTGTCGGGCGAAGAGGTTTACGCCGAGGGCGATCGCTTCGAGGGCATCGCCGACCGGCCCATCAGCCTCGACGAGATCGCTCCCTTGGAGTAGGCCGAGGCTTGACCGTTAGCCTCTACGTCGAAGCCAAAGTGAAAGGCGAGACCGATGAAGATGAATCCCAACAAGACGTGGCGGTTGGTGGAAGAGCGGCTGGAGGCCGAGACCGACCCTCGTCGGCGCCATGTTCTGGGGCTGGTGCTGGATCACATGAAGTGCGAGGCCCAGGCCGACATCGAGGGCGTGGTGGCCACCCTCAGCGAAAAGCCCCAGTACATCATCTGGTCGAACCCCGATGATCCCATCGCCAGCCCTGGCGGTGACCGCGACGCCATTCGAGGCTTCTATGACCGCAGCATCGTGCAGACCGGCGCCCACCGCCTGGAGTTCGACTGCGACCGGGTCATCGTCGATGATGACGCCGTGTTCACCGAAGGGATGATGAGCATGGCCTACCCCGGCCGCACGCTTCAGGCCATGGGCATAAGCGTTCCCGACGTGGACTCGTACTACCTCGCCCAGTCCCGCATGGGCATCGTGTGGCCGGTCGACCTCGACGATCCCGAGGCCCGCCTCCGGGGTGAAGAGGTCTACTCGGCCAACGACGCCTTCGAAGGCGTCGCCGACCGGCCCATCAGCCTCGAAGAAATCGTCCCCCTGGAGCTCGCCGCCGTCTGAGCGCTACGAGGCCGACCAGGTTTCGCTGCGGAGGTAGGTGTAGACGCCTTCGAAGTCGGAGCGGGCTTTGTCGGGCAAGTCCACGACGTCACCGAGGCGGCTGGCGCCCCACACGATGCGGGCGGTGTGCTCGGCCACCAGGGCGGCGTGCAGGGCGTGGTCGGGCGACTCGCCGATGCACAGCATCCCGTGGTTGGCCATCAGCACCGCTGAGCGGTCGGCCAGGTGGCGCACCACCTCTTCGCCTAACTCCTCGGAGCCGGTGGTCCGATAGTCGGTCACCGCCACATCTCCGCCCAGATACACGATGACCTCCTCGATCACCGCAGGGATGCTCTGGTGGGCCACCGCGAACATCGAGGCGTGAATCGGGTGGCAGTGCACCACCCCGCCTACCTCGGGGAAGGCCCGATAGCAGGCCAGGTGCATGGCCTTCTCGGTGGACGGCCGCGACGTGCCCTCCAACAGGTTCCCGTCCAGGTCCACCGCGGCCAGGTTGTCGATGCTCACCTGGTCGTAGGGCAGCGACGACGGCGTCAGCCAGATCATGCCGTCGTCGGCCCGTCCCGACACGTTTCCCGCGGTGCCCACCACCAGCCCCGCGTTGTCCATGGCCTGAGCTGCCGCCACCACTTGGGCTCGAATGTCGGCGTTGTCGGTCATCGCCATACCTCCGGGTTGGCCAGGCGGTGGGGGCGCTCGCCGGCCAGCAGCCGGCAGATGTCCTCCACCACCATGTCAGTCTGGTTGACCTCGGTGTCGTAGGTTGCGCCGCCGATGTGCGGCGTCAGCACCACGTTGTCGAGCTTGGTCAGCGGATGGTCGGGCGGGAGGATCTCCCCCTGCACATGGTCGAGGCCCGCGCCCCCCAAATGTCCCGAGGCCAAGGCCTCGACCAAAGCGTCGGTGTCGTGCAGTGCAGCCCGGGCGGTGTTCAGGTAAATGGTTCCCGGCCGCATGGCCGCGAACTGCTCAGCGCCGATCATCCCCGCTGTCTCCGGTATGGCTGGAGCATGCATCGACACCACGTCGGCGGTCGCCAGCAGCTCGTCCAGGTCGGAGTCGGCGTCGGGCTGATAGGGGTCGTAGGCGATCACCTTCATCCCCAAGCCCTCGAAGCGCCATTTGGCCGCTCGTCCGACCGCGCCCAGCCCCACCAACCCCACTGTGCGGCCCGCCACCTGCCAGGCCCGATAACGCTGGTAGGGGATGGTCTCGGCAAACACCGTGCCCGCCCGCATGTCCCGGTCGCCCATAATCAGATGGCGGTTGACAGCAAGCATCAGCGCCACCGCCATCTCGGCCACCCCGTCGGCGTTGCGCCCTGGGGCGTGCAGCACCGGTATGCCCGCCGCGGTGGCCTCGTCCACATCCACGTTGGTGGGGTCACCCCGGGTGGAGGCCACCACCCGCAGCGGCTGCTCGAACACTGGTCCCCGACACTCGTCGGCCTCGGACACCAGAAGATCGGCTGACACCTCCGCCAATCGGGCGGCCAAGTCGTCGGCGCTGTACAGCCGGATGGGCTGGTATTCGATCCAAGGATCGAATACCACGTCGGCCGCATCCCGCAGCCGGTCCAAGCCCGGTCCCCTCAGCGGGGCAGTGACCAGCGCTCTCGGTTTGCTCACGCCACAAGCGTAGGGTTGATGGCTGTGGATGAGGCAGTCCAGGTGACGGTGGGCATCGACATCGGCACCACTTCGGTGAAGGCGGTAGCCGTGGACGCCGACGGCGGTGTGCGCGCCCGCACCCGCATCCCTCACGCTGTGAATGCCCCCTCTCCCGCGGTGCTCGAACACGATGCCACCGCGGTGTGGGGCACCAGTGTGGTCGAGGCCTGCGACGCCGTTTCGGCCGGGAACCGAGTGGCGGGCATCGGCCTGGCCGCCATGGTCCCGTCGCTAGCTGCGGTCGACGTCGACGGGAAAGCGATCTCACCGGGCATCCTGTACGGCGACCACCGGGGCCATCATCCCGACGGCGAGTTTGTCGGGTTCCTGCGGTCATTGGAGCAGGCCGTGCCCGACGCCCACGCCTACTGGCCCGCCCAGGGGGTGGCCAGCCAGGCCCTCTGCGGCGTCGCCGCCATCGACGCGATCACCGCTATGACCTGCCTGCCCGTCTTCGGTGCCGACGGCTGGGACGCCCAATGGTGCGATCCCGCGAAACTTCCCCAACTGGCCATGGACTCCGCCCCCGTCGGGCACCGGGAAGATATCCCAGTTGCTGCGGGCACGGTGGATGCGCTGGCCGAGCAACTCGTTGCCGGAGCCGACTCTCCCGGTGACGTGCTGGTGATCTGCGGCACCACCCTCATTACTTGGGCGGTGTGCGAGGGGTGGCCCGAAGCCAAGGGGCTTTGGACCATCCCCCATCTCCAACCCGGCCTGTCCGCCATCGGCGGGCCGAGCAACGCTGGCGGCCTATTCCTGGAGCGGATCCGAACCCTCACCGGCGACCCGGTCGCCGAGCCGTCCCACCCTGACCGCCTGCCGCTGTGGGTGCCCTATATCCGGGGCGAGCGCACCCCCCTCCACGACCCCAATCTGCGGGCTGCGCTAGTCGGCCTCGACGTCGGCCACGGCCCCTCCGATGTGCTGGCCGCGGCCTACGAGGCCGCCGGATTCGTCGTCCGCCACCATCTGGAGGTGGCCAGCGCAACTCCCGAGCGCATCGTGGCCGTCGGCGGAGGAACCCACGTTGAACGCTGGATGCAAGCCCTAGCCGACGCCACCAGCTTGCCGGTAGACGTCACCGCCGTACCCGAAGGGGCAGCGAGGGGAGCGGCATGGATGGCCCGGGTCACCGCTGGGTTGGAAGCCAGCGACCTGGCCGACGCCCGTCGCTGGGCCCGCACCGGCCATCGGGTCGAGCCCCGATCCGAATGGGCCGAAGCCTGCGACCGCCGTTATCCCCAATGGCGTGCCGCTTGCGATCAGGAGAGCGAGGCTGCACAGTAGAGCGCGCACAAAAGAGGAGATCCATGAAGTTCGCAGTGACGTTTCCGATGGTGGCCCACCCGTGGGACCAGAAGCTGATCACCAAGCAGGGCGTGGTGGATTTCGCCCGCACCGCCGAGGAGTCCGGATTCGACGGACTGGGCTTCACCGATCATCCCGCTCCCACTGACCGCTGGCTCAATGCCGGCGGCCACGACGCGGTGGATCCGTTCGCCGCCCTGGCCTTCTGCGCCGCCATCACCGACCGCATCAAGCTCATACCCAACATTGTGGTGGTGCCCTATCGGAACCCGTTCATCATGGCCAAGGCCATCGCCACCATCGACGCCTTCTCCGGCGGTCGGTTCATCTTCGCCACCGGCTCCGGCTACCTCAAGGGCGAGTTCAAGGCCCTCGGCGTGGACTTCAACAACCGCAACCAGATCTTCGACGAGGCCCTCGAAGCAATGATCGGCATCTGGACCACCGACGATTTCGCCTACGAGGGCAGCAATTTCACCGCCCTGGGCCAAACCGCCAACCCCAAGCCGGTCCAGAAACCCCATCCCCCCATCTGGATCGGCGGCAATTCCAAGCGAGCCCGCCGCCGGGTGGCCACCGTGGCCAACGGGTGGACCCCGTTTCCCGCCCCCCGAGTGTTGGCCACCACCGCCAGGACCCCGCCGCTGGAGACCCTGGACGACTTGGCGGCCCTGCTCGACGAGCTGTGGACCTACGTGGACGAGGCCGGCCGCGATCCGGCCGACATCGACATCAGCTATCTGAACCACGTCGGCGGCCGACCGGCCGACGCCGACTTCGATGCCGACGCCCACATTGCCGGGCTGGCCGATCTGGAAGCGCTGGGGGTGACGTGGATCACCGTCAACCTCCCCGGCGACGACATCGAAGCCACCCTCGACACCATGCGCCGCTACGGCGAAACGGTCATCGCTCCTTCGCGAGCCTCGTAGATGCCAAACACCGCCAAGCCAGGCCCCGGCACCCAACCGGTCGACTTCCCCCCATACGAGCCGACCATCCCCCAGATGATCCGGGCGTTCACCGACGCCTTCGGGCAACGGGAGTTCGCCGTGCTCGACGACCAGCGGATGACCTACGCCGACGCCGACACCGCCTCCGCGGCGATAGCCAAGGGTCTGCTGGCTATCGGAGTCGGCAAGGGCACCCGGGTGGGACTGCTTGCTCCCAACAGCCCCAACTGGATCGCGGCCTGGCTGGCCATTGGACGCATAGGCGCCCTCGGGGTTCTGCTTAATACCTATTACAAGCCACGAGAACTCGACTGGGTACTGCGCCACGCCGACGTCCAGGTACTGCTCAGCGTTTCCCGCCATCTCAACCACGACTACCTGGCCCGCCTCGAGGAGATCGCCGCCCCCGGTGATGACCCGGTGATCCAAGCCCCGTCGCACCCGTTCCTGCGCTCGGTGTGGGTCTGGGGGCGGTCCGACCGGCCTTGGGCCGGTTCGATCGACGACCTGCGAGCGGCAGGAGAGGCCGTCAGCGACGATCTGCTGGCTGCGGCGGAGGCCGAGGTGGTCCCCGCCGACGAGTTCGCCATGATCTACACCTCGGGAAGCACGGCCGCGCCCAAGGGAGCGGTCCATACCCAGGGTGCGGTCGTTCGCCACGCCTACAACCTGTGGCCGTTCCGGGATCTGGTGGCCGACGACCGCATTTACACGCCCATGCCCCTCTTCTGGGTGGGGGGCATGTCGTTCATGCTGGTGGCGGTAATCCATGCCGGTGCCTGCATGGTGTTCGAGGAGCGGTTCGAGCCTGGAGAAACTCTGGCTCTCATCGAGCGGGAGAGGGTAACCACGGTCTCAGGTTGGCCCCACATGGCCAAGCTGCTCACCGAGCACCCCGACTTTGCCAAACGCGACTTGTCGTCGGTCCGCGGCGGCAGCCTCTATGCCCTCCTGCCTCCCGAAGAGCAGATCGAGGATCCCGAGCTGCGGGTCAACTCACTGGGCATGACCGAGACGCTCGGACCCCACACTCTGGGCGTGATGGGAGACGAATTGCCCGAAGAGAAGCGGGGATCCTTCGGATGGTCGGTGCCCGGGGTCGAGCACAAGATCGTCGATCCGGTGACCGGCCTCGAATGCCCCACTGGCCAGCGGGGCGAGGTGTGGATGCGGGGCTATTCCCTGATGGTCGGCCTATACAAGGTGGAGCGAGCCGATGCCTTCACCCCCGATGGCTGGTACCGCACCGGCGACAGCGGCTACTTCGACGACGACGGCCACTTCTACTTCACCGGCCGTATGGGCGATCTCATCAAGTCGTCGGGCATGAACATCGCTCCCCGAGAAATCGAGCTGGTGCTGGAGGAACTCGACGAGGTCTTGAACGCCTTTGTGTGCGGTGTTCCCCATCCCGACCGGCTCGAAGACGTGGCTGCCGCGGTGGTCGTGCGGCCGGAACAGCCGCTCACCGCAGAAGAGCTCAGGGCTTACACCGCCGATCGGGTGGCGTCCTACAAAGTTCCCCGCCACGTCGCCGTGTTCAACACCCCCGACGAGCTGCCTTGGCTCGATTCGGGCAAGATCGACCTGATGGGTGTGAAGCGGCTTCTCAGCGAGCGCTTCGCCGACCACTGAGGCGATGATCCACGAGCTGCTCACCGTCGTACCCCCGCGGGACGACTTCATCGTGGCCGGCGATCGACGCCTTTCTACCGAGGAAGTGGTCGCCTGGTCGGCCGAGGCCGCCGCCACTCTGGAACCAGGCCAGCCCACCGCCTTCCAGCTGCCCACCGGCCTAGAGGGGGTGGTGGCCTATCGGGCCTGTTGGCAGGCCGGAGCGGTGCCGGTCCCGCTGCTCCACGCCGACGGGGGCCGCCAAAAGGAGCATGCCTTCAGCCTCTTGGGCATCGACCGTCTATTCGACCCCGCTTCCATTCACCCCTCGGGCGATGCGTCCCGCCGCCCGCTGGTCCAGGTCAACCCTGACGACCGGGCCCTTATCATGTTCACCTCCGGATCGTCAGGCGTGCCCAAAGGAGTGGTCCACACCCAGGCGACCATCTGCTACAAGGTGCGCCAGTACATCCACATCAGCGGCCTCACTGCTGACGACACCGTGCTGTTTCCCGCCTCCCTGGCCCATGTGGCCGGCCTCCTGCACGGAGTGCTCATCCCCGGCGCGATCCCCATGAAAACCGTGCTCATGGCCCGCTGGGATCCCGGCGAAGCCCTGCGGCTCATCGAACAAGAGCAGGCCACCTACATGATCGGCCCGCCCACCTTCTTCAACGACCTCATGGGCCACCCCGACTTCAGCCCCAGCCGGACCGCCTCCATCCGCTTCCTCTCCATCGGCGGTTCCAGCGTGACCCCCGCGTTCGTGCACCGGGCCCGAGATGCCTTCGGTTGCATTGTCAAGCGGGCCTACGGCTCCACCGAGGCCCCCACCATCACCACCTGCACCAACGACGACGATCCCGAGTACATGGCCAACACCGACGGCCGCCCGTTCTCACCCACCCAGATCAGGGTCGACGAGCACGGCGAGATCCAGGTCCACGGCCCCGAGGTGACCGTTGGCTATCTCGATCCCGCCCACACCGCGGCCGCCTTTACCGAAGACGGCTGGTTCCGCACCGGCGACCTAGGCCACATCGATGAAGAAGGCTGGCTCACCGTGATTGGACGACTGGGCCACAAGATCATCCGGGGAGGGGAGAACATCGATGCCATCGAGGTGGAGGCCATCCTCGAATCCCATCCCGCGGTGAGCCAGGCGGTGGCGCTGGGGGAGCCCGACGATCGCCTCGGCGAGCGGGTGGCCGCCTTCGTGGTGGTCGACGGTTCCTTCGACCTGGATGAATGCCTCCGCTGGTTCGCCGAGTCCGGGGCCGCCCGCTTCATGACCCCGGAACGGCTGATCCCGATCCACGACATGCCCACCATGCCCTCGGGAAAGCCCGACCGGTCGGAGTTGGCCCGGCTGTTGCAAGAATCCACTCGATAAACTGCCAGTCGTGGCTCACTACGTGACCCCCGAGTGGCATCCGGCCTTTGAAGAATACTGCGAGACCATCTTCGAGCTGGCCGAAGACGATGTCGACGTGATCCAGGCACGGGTGGCCGAGCGCCTCGAGGTGTCCCGCCCGGCGGTGTCCGAGATGATCCACCGGATGCAGGCCGAGGGCTTGGTCACCCTCAAGGGCCGCTCCATCGAGCTGTCCCCCGACGGGATGGATCTAGCCGAGCGGGTGGTGCGCCGCCACCGTCTGGCCGAGGTGTTCCTCACCCAGGTTCTGGGCCTGTCGTGGGCCGACGCCCATGCCGAGGCTGGCAAGTGGGAGCACGTCATCTCGCCTCTGGTGGAGCAGGCCATGATGCGGGTGCTCGACGACCCCACAACCTGCCCCCACGGAAACCCCATCCCCGGGTCTGCCTACCAGGCTCCCCCAACGCAGGCATTGGCCGAAGTCGGAGTGGGCCAGCGCTTCGTGGTCACCCGCATCACCGAGGAGCTGGAGTTCACCGAGGGGCTGCTCGACTTCCTGGAGGGCTCATCGGTGATCCCCGGTGCACAGGGGATCATCACCGCTTCCTCGCCCGACGGCACCACCACCGTGGAGATCGACGGCAACCACGTCGGCATCGGCGGCTTCGCCAGCGAGCGCATCTTCGTCACCGCCGCCTAGTCGGGCGCCAGTGGACCTAGCCCCCACACCGGAGCAAGAGGCGTTCCGACACGAGTGCCGCCAGTGGCTCCAGGAGAACCTGCCCTGGGAGTACGGCCAAGGGCTGCCCCCGCTATTCGACGATCTGGCTGAAGAGGTCGCCTACCTCCGAAAGTGGCAGGCCGCTCTGGCCGAAGCTCGCTTCGTCGGCGTCTCCTGGCCGGCCGAATTCGGCGGCCGGGGCGCCGGTCCTCTGCACCACTACATCGTCCAGGAGGAGCTGGCCCGAGCCCGGGCCCCCGAGCTGGTGGGCCGCTTGGGCGTGAACCTGATCGGCCCCACCATCCTGGCCCACGGCACCGCCGAGCAGAAGCAGCGCTGGCTCCCCTCGATCCTCCCCGCCGAGCAGCTCTTCTGCCAGCTGTTCAGCGAACCCGACGCCGGCAGCGACCTGGCCTCGCTGTCTACCCAGGCCACCCCCGCCGACGGCGGTTGGCGGCTCAGCGGCCAGAAGGTGTGGACCTCCTACGCCCAGTTCGCCGACTGGGGCTTGTGCCTGGCCCGCTCCCACCCCGATGAGCCCAAGCACCGCGGTATCACCGCCTTCATGGTCGACATGCACGCCCCCGGCGTCGACATCCACCCCCTGCGCCAGATGACCGACGAGTCCGACTTCAACGAGGTCTTCCTCAACGACGTGTTCGTGGCCCACGACCAGGTGATCGGCGAGCCGGGCAACGGCTGGCGAGTATCGCAGTCCACCCTCAGCGTGGAGCGGGGCACCAACCCCCGCCAGCTCGTCATCCATCTCCAGCTCCTCGAGGAGCTCTTCCGCCTGGCCGCCGAGACCGGCCGCAACCAAGACCCCGTGATCCGCCAGGCCCTGGCCCGCTCCTACACCGAGGTCCGCCTCTTCCAGCTCCAGAATTGGCGGGTGCTGTCCCGGCTGGCCCACGGCCGCGACCACGGCCCGGAGTCGGCCACCGCCAAGCTCTTCTGGAGCGAGATGAGCCAGCGCCTGCACCGCACCGCCATGGATGTGCTGGGCGCCGCCGGCCCCCTGTGGCGGGGCGACCCCCACAACCCCGGCGAGGGCCGCTGGCAGCGATCCTGGCTGTACTATCAAGCTGCGACGATCTTCGCCGGAACCAACGAAATCCAGCGCAACATCATCGGGGAAAGAACCCTCGGCCTACCGAGAGAACCCCGTTAGGAGCACCCATGAGCACCGATTTCGACACCATCGAATACAGGGTCGACGAGGCGGTGGCAACCATCACCTTGAATCGGCCTGATGTGGCCAACGCCCAAGACACCCAGCTCCTCGACGAGCTCGACGCCGCCTTCGACCTGGCCGAGGCCGACGACGAGGTGCGGGTGGTGGTCATGGCCGCCAACGGCCGCCACTTCTCCGCGGGCCACGATCTCAAAGCCCTGGTGGGCGACGTGGAGCCTGACAAGTGGAGGCAGATGCGGGCCACCCCGGAGGGCAAGTTCCACCACGAGAAGACCATGTACTTCGACCGCTGCCTGCGTATCCGGGATTTCCCCAAGCCCACCATCGCCGCCGTCCACGGCAAATGCATCGCCGCCGGCGTGATGCTGGCCTGCATGTGCGATCTGATCGTGGCCTCCGACGACGCCTCCTTCCAAAACCCGGTGCTGCGCATGACCGGCGCCGCGGTGGAGATCCTCATCGAGCCGTGGGAGATGCCGCCCCGCAAGGCCAAGGAGTTCCTGCTCACCGCCCAGACCATCTCCGCGGCCGACGCCGAGCGCCTGGGCATGGTCAACCGGGTGGTGCCCCGCGACGATCTGGCCGCAACTACCAAAGAGATGGCCGAGGCCATCGCCTTGGTACCCCCGGCCACCGCCGCGGTGGTGAAGCGGTCCATCAACAAGACGCTGGAGTTCATGGGCCAGAGGGATTCCTGGGACTACCACTTCATGGCCCATCACTGGATGCACAACACCGACACCGCGCTGGGGGCACTGGAGCGGCGCATGCAGAAGTCGTCGATGAAGGAAGTCTTCGCCGAGCACCGGGATGACTAAAGCGCCCGCAGGCCCAATGAACGAGCACCGGGATGCGTAGACCGCTGGCCGGGCTGCGGGTACTCGACGTGGGCACCCGGATTGCCGCCCCGTTCTGTGCCGGCATCCTCGGCGAGCAAGGCGCCGAGGTCATCAAGATCGAACAGCCCGGCACCGGCGATCCCCTGCGCACCCTCGGCCCCTACGCCAACCCCGGCCTTGAGCCAGAGAAGAGAGAGCCAGAGGAGGGGGAGCCAGGGGAGGGGAGCGACCATCCCTATTCGCTGTACTGGGCGGTGGAGGGCCGGGGCCGAAAATCGGTCACCCTCGACCTGCGCCAATCCCGGGGCCAGGAGCTGTTTCGCCAGCTGGCCGCCCAGGCCGACGTGCTGTGCGAGAACTTCCGCCCCGGCACCCTGGAGCGCTGGAACATCCACCCCGAGGTGTTGCCTCGCCGCCTGGTCACCGTGCGCATTAGCGGATACGGCCAGGACGGCCCCAAGTCGCTGCTCCCCGGCCTCGACCGCAACGGCGTGGCCTACGGCGGGCTGCTTCACCTCACCGGTGAGTCCGACCGTACCCCTGTCCGACCCGGCGTCACTGTTGCCGACTACCTCACCGGGGTGTTCGCCGCGCAGGCTGCCACCGCCCTGTTGTATGACCGGGACATCGGCGGTAGCGGGGAGGGTGGGGTGATCGACGCCTACCTGTACGGCTCGGTGTTGCGGATCATGGAGTGGACCCACGCCGCCTACCACCACCTCGGCCTAGTGCGAAACCGCAGCGGTAACCAGGCCGACCACTCGGCGCCGATCAACAACTACCCCAGCCGCGACGGCCGCTGGGTGTGCATCACCGCGGCCACCCAGGCCAATTTCACCCGCTTATGCACTGCCATGGACCGACCCGAGCTGATAGAGGATCCCAAATTCGCCACCGCCAGCGCCCGAGTCGCCAACGGCGGCGAGATCAACCAGATCGTGAGCGACTGGACCACCGGGCTCGAAGCCGCCGACATCGAGGCCCGCTGTGTGGCCCACGATGTGCCAGCGGCCACCGCCTACGACGCCGCCGACATCGCCGCTGACTCCCACGTCATCGCACGCGGCGACCTTGTCGCCATCGACGACCCGGTAATCGGCCTACTCAACCAGCAAGCTCCCTACCCCCGCTTCGACGGCCAACCCCCGCCCGTCCCCGCCGGTGCCCCCCGTCTCGGCCAGCACACCGACGAAGTACTCACCGAGCTGTGCAACCTCACTGCCGACGAGTTGGCCTCCCTGCGAGCCGACGGCATCACCTAATCGGCATCGCCATAAGCTCAGCCCATGCCCAACGCCCACGCCGCTCCGGTTCTTGAGCTTGACGTAGAGCGGCTGCGGCGGGATCGCTACGCCAAGCTGCAATTCCAGATGGCCGTCGACGGGCTCGACGCCTTGGTGCTGCTCCACGCACCCCATGTGGCCTACGCCACCGACTGCCTTCCCAAGGGCATCGACGCCACCCACGCCTCGGCCAACCGCCCGGTGGCCGTGGTCCTCGCCGACCACCCCCAGCCCCATTTGCTGGGCGGCGATCCCGATGGCCTCGACGTCGATCCCCATCCGGCGGTATGGCCCGATATCGACGAAGGTGCCGCCGACCTCGGTGCCCAACTCGATGCCCTACTCGGCCAACACGCCCGCGGCGGACGCGTCGGTATCGATCTGATGACTGGGGCCATGCGTCGCACCGGCGTGCTTTCGGCCGCCCAGATCACCGACGCGTCTAACACCATGGGAGCGGTCAAACTCCGCAAGACTGTCGACGAGCTGGCCTGCATCCACCAGGCCCAAGTCCGCACCAGCCGGGCTATGGCCTCGGTGCAGGAGGCCCTGGCCCCCGGCGTGCGCCGCAGTGAGCTGGCCGCCGTGTTCCTCCGCCGCCTCCGAGAAGAGGGCATCGACGCCAACATGATCGACGTCATCTTCCAGCCCATGGCCCGGCGCATGGCCGACGGCCCCCGCACCACCACCGGGCATCTGGCCTTCCCCACCTGGTCGGGCGATCCCGTCTACGCCGAGGGCGACCTCATCTGGGTGGACGCCGGCAGCGACTACCACGGCTACGCCTCCGACTTCGGCCGCACCTGGACGGTCGGCCGCCCGCCCACCCCCGCCGAGCAGCGCTGCTTCGAGCGGTGGCTGGCGGTCATGGACGCCACTTACGACGCCATCGCCCCCGGCGTCACCTTCGCCGAGGTGTGCGCCGCCGCCACCGCGGCCGATGCCGCCCACCAGCCCGACGGCGAGCGCCCGTGGATGCCCCACTTCTACCTCGTTCACGGGGTGGGCATCGAGAGCGCCGAGATGCCCTTTTTGGGCACCGACAACGGCCCCGAATTCGACGCCGCCAACACCCTGCAACCCGGCATGGTGTTGGTGCTGGAGCCCGCCATCTGGGAAGACGGCACCGGGGGCTACCGGTCCGAGGAGATCGTGGCCGTCACCGAGGACGGCTGGATCCCGCTGGGCGGCGGCCACCCCTACGACCCCTTCGAGGTGCCGCGATGACCCATCTATCTTCGTCCCTCATCGAGGTGCCGACATGAGCCTGCACCTCCAGCGCCGGGCCCGAGCCGTCGACGCCCTGGCCGCCGCCGGGATTGACATGCTGGTCGCCGGCCGACAAGACCACATCAACTACATCACCGGCGCCCACCAGCTCTGGACCGCCGGCACCCGCCCGTTCGGCCCGGTCTGCACCCTCAACACTGCCAACGGCGAGATCTTCCTGTTGTCCACCTGGGACGAGGGCGTTCCCGATGACATCGACCTTGACCACCTCCACGGCATCACCTGGAACGGGGCCATCATCTATCAGCGCCTGGCCGCCAACCCGGGCATGGCCGCCGCCCAGCGGGTCGGCGTTGACGCGTGGTCGCCGGGCATGGCCGGGCTGATCAGGGCCGTGGCCCCCAACGCCGATGTCGTCGCCGTCGACGACATCTTGCTCCAGGCCCGCCGCACCAAAATGCCCTCCGAGGTCGACGCCATCCGGGCGGCTTGCGCCGTGGCCGCCGAAGCGGTGGCCGCCGGCCTCGCCCATCCCGGCACCGACGCCCAGCGTCTGGCCGCCGGGGTGGAGGCCATGGCCCTGGCCGGATCGTCCACCCCTGCCGCCGAGCCTCAAGTCAAGGGCAACATCGTCGACTTCAGCTGCATCCGCTCCCACTACGAGGGCGGCCTGGGCCGCACCGCCGGCGCCACCCCGCCCAACGCTCGCCCCCACGCCGCCCTCATCGCCGCCTGCGTTCCCGGTGCCACCGGCCAAGACCTCCGCCGAGCCGCTCCCGACGGCGATTGGCTGGTGCGGGGAAGCGGCATGGGATTCGAGCCCCCGGTCATCAACGCCCGCTACGGCGCCGACGAAGTCCTCGAAGAACACATGGTGCTCAGCGTGAGCGCGGGCACCGGCGAGGAATATGCTCGCGACACGGTTCTTGTAACCGAATCAACCCCTGAAGTCCTCTCCCCGGAGGAGCCATGAAACTCAACTACGACGCCTACGACGCCGACAACCATCTCTACGAGCCCATCGACGCCTTCACCCGCCACCTGCCCGAGCGCTATAGCAGCGCCATCCGCTACGTGGACATCGAGGGCCGCACCAAGATCGCCATCAACAACAAGATCAGCGAGTACATCCCCAACCCCACCTTCGAGGTAGTCGCCCGACCCGGCGCCTGGGAGGACTACCACCGGGGCATCAATCCCGACGGAATGACCCTTCGGGAGTTCACCGGCAAGCCCATCCGCTGCCTGCCTGCCTTCCGCAACCCCGAAGACCGCGTCAAGCTGCTCGACGAGCAGGGGGTGTACGCCACGCTGCTGTTCCCCACCTTGGCCTCGCTGCTCGAAGAGCGGATGAAGGACGACATCGACCTCACCCACGCCGCCATTTCGTCCTTCAACCGCTGGATGCTGGACGAGTGGACCTTCAACTACCACGACCGCATCTTCCCCGCCCCGATCATCACCCTGCCCGACCCCCGCCGGGCCATCGAGGAGCTGGAGTGGGCCGTGGACAACGGCGCCCGAGCCGTGCTCATCCGGCCCGCACCGGTGCCCGCCGTGCGGGGTTCCCGCTCCATGGGACTGCCTGAGTTCGACGACTTCTGGAATGCGGTGGAGCAGACCGGGATCCTGGTCACCTGCCACGCCTCCGACTCCGGCTACGACACCTACGCCAGCGACTGGGAGGGCGGCCGCGACGAGTTCCTGCCGTTCAAGCCCGCCGCCTTCCGACTGGTCATCAGCCACGGCCGGCCCATCTTCGACACCATCGCCGCCATGATCTGCCACGGCCTGTTCGAGCGCCATCCCAATGTGCGGGTGGCCTGCATCGAGAACGGCTCCACCTGGGTGGGTCCGCTGTTGTCGGAGCTCTCCCAGACCTACGCCAAGATGCCCCAGGAATTCGCCGAAGATCCGGTGGAGACCTTCCGCCGCCACATCTCGGTGAGCCCGTTCTACGAGGAGGACGTCCCCGGCCTGATCGACGACATCGGTATCGACCGGGTGCTGTTCGGCTCCGACTTCCCCCACCCCGAGGGCCTCGCCAACCCGCTCGACTTCTTCAAGGAAGTGGAGCACGAAAGCCCCGAAAACCAGCGCAAGGTCATGTCCGAGAACCTCCAAGAATTGCTCACTTTGAGGCCAGCAGCATGACCAACCGCCAGAGGCTGCTCACGCTTCGACCTGCCGCATGAGCGAACCAGCCAAGTCAACCACGGATTCAAGCGTCTTCTCGCGCACCGACACCGACGATGCCTCCGAGGCCGAGCGCACCAAAGGCCTGATCGAGCCGGTCGCGCTGGGGGAGTGGATGGACGCCCAAGGCCTCCCCGGCCAGGGTGAACCCATCACCAGCCGGTTCATCTCCGGCGGCGCTTCCAACGAGATCTTCGAGGTGTGCCGGGGCGAGCACCGCTGGGCCCTGCGCCGCCCGCCCCGCAAAGTCCCCGACGGCCGCAACGAGACCATGATGCGGGAGTACCGCATCCTCTCCGCACTGGCCGACACCGATGTCCCCCACGCCCGGGCCGCGGCCGGCACCGACGACACCAGCATCATCGGAGCTGCCTTCTACCTCATGGACTTCGTCGACGGCTGGTCGCCCATCAGCGAGCCCGGCTGGCCCGAGCCGTTTGCCTCCGACATGGACGCCCGCCCCGCGCTGGCCTTCGAGTTGGTCGACGCCATCGCCCGGCTGTCCAAGGTCGACTGGCAGGCCAACGGCCTCGAGGGGCTGGGGCGCCCCGACGGCTTCCACGAGCGCCAGGTCGACCGCTGGTACGCCCACCTCGACCGGTTCAAGTTCCGCGACATCCCCGGCCTCGACAGCGCTGGCGACTGGCTCCGGGGCCGCACTCCCCGCAGCTATACACCGGGCATCATGCACGGCGACTACCAGTTCGCCAATGTGATGTTCCACCACGGCGCCCCCGCCCGCATGGCCGCCATCGTCGACTGGGAGATGGGCACCGTGGGCGACCCGCTGCTCGACCTCGCGTGGGTGGTGATGAACTGGCCCGAGGACGAGGCCAGCCGCCCCTCGGTGGGCTATGTCGACTACGAGGGCCTGCCCTTCCGCGACGACTTGCTGGAGCGCTACGCCACCATGTCGGGCCGAGATGTCGACGAGATCGACTACTACGTGATCCTGGCCCGCTTCAAGCTAGCCATCGTGCTCGAGGGCGGCTACGCCCGCTTCGTGGCAGGCGGCGCCGACAACCCCCGCATGGAGGCCTTCGGCCGCGTCGTCTTAGACCTAGCCCGAGACGCCGCCGACTTGGCCCAAACCACCGAGCTCTAGCAGCTCAAACGTCCCAGAGCACCCGCAGCACTGCGGGGGAGCGGAAGGCGAGACCGGCGATGTTAGGGGGCTCGGCGTCGGGGTCGAGGCGCAGGCCGGGGAGGCGGTCGAGCAGGTGCTCGAGCACGGCGCGCATCTCCATCCGGGCCAAGTGGATGCCCAGGCACAGGTGCGGCCCGGTGGCGAAGGCAATATGCGATTTGGGCTGGCGGAAAATGTCGAACACCTCGGGATCGTCCCAGCGGGAGGGGTCGTGGTTGGCCGACCCCAACGAGGTGTTCACCGACGTCCCGGCCCGAACCTCGATGCCGTCCACCACTGCATCGGCTGTCGCGGTGCGGGAGATGCCGGTCAGGGGCGTCTCCCACCGCAGCGCTTCCTCCACCGCCGTGGTCACCAGCGACCGGTCGGCCCGCACGGCGTCGAGCTGGTCCGGATGCGACAGCAGCCCCACCATCATGTTGCTGGCCGCCCGGTAGGTGGTTTCCGCTCCCGCCGGCAAGAGCAACCGGCAAAAGGCGATGATCTCGTCGTTGGTGAGCCGCTGCCCGTCCAGCTCGGCATGGGCCAGCAGGCTGATCAGGTCGTCCTGGGGCTCGGCCCGTCGCTTCTCCACCACCGGCTCCAGGTATTCGTACAGCCATTGCGACGCGGCGAAGCCCCGCTCGATCTCAGAGGCCATGTTGGTGATCTCCACCGCCCGGCGGTAGAAGGCGGGCAGGTCGGACTCCGGCAAACCCAGCGCGATGGCGATCACGTGTATCGGGAACACGAACATCAATTCGTGTACCAGATCGGCCCGCCCCCGGTCTATGAAGGCGTCGATGTAGTGCTCCAGCACCGGGTTCACGATCTCGTGCTCCCACCGCTCCATCTCCCGGCGGGTGAACGCCTGCTGAATCAGCTTGCGGTACTGCCCGTGCTCGGGCTCGTCCATCTCCAAGATGGTGTGGCCCATCACCAGCCCCATCGACTCCGCATAGCCCGCCGACGAGAACGTGGCCCCGTCCCGCAGCACGGCCTCCACCCCGTCATACGAGAGCACGTTCACGATGTCCCGGTCGCCGGCCATCAGGTCGCTCACGCTTACCGCCCCCAGCATCTGCGACACGCTGCCATGGTGAACCGGGCACTTGGCCAGCAGCTCGGTGTAAACCTCGTAGGGATTGATGGAGTGCTCAGCCCCCTGGGCTTGGTCGAAAGCGTCGAACGGGTCGTACCCTTCGTCACCGGGCTCGGGGGCTCGGGCGGCCGCTAAAATCTCGGCCGGAGTCATCTCGAACTTCATATTGAACCACTGTAAATCCAACCCAGAGAGTGCGGTAGTCCTATGGCCATCGATTTTTCCGTCGAACCCGAATTCCAAGAGAAGCTCGACTGGATGGACTCCTTTGTCACTGAGGAAGTCGAGCCCATCGACCTTTACTTCCGCGGCGAGGTCAATCCTTTCGACCGCACCAACGAGACGGCCAATGCCCTGATCCGCCCGCTCCAGAAGCAGGTGAAAGACAACGGCCTGTGGGCTTGCCACATGGGCCCCCACCTCGGCGGCCTCGGCTACGGCCAGGTGAAGCTGGCCCTGATGAACGAGATCCTGGGCCGGGCGCTGTGGGCCCAGGTGGTATTCGGCTGCCAGGCCCCCGATTCGGGCAACGCCGAGATTATCGCCCACTACGGCACCGACGAGCAGAAGGAGCTCTATCTCCAGCCCCTGCTCGACAGCAAGATCTCCTCCACCTACGCCATGACCGAGCCCCAGGGCGGTTCCGACCCCAACTACTTCACCTGCGGAGCCCACCGCGACGGCGACGAGTGGGTGATCAACGGCGAGAAGTGGTTCGCCTCCAACTTCAAGTACGCCAAGTTCATGATCGTCATGCTCATCACCAACCCCGACGTGCCGGTGTACCGAGGTTCGTCGATGATGCTGGTGCCCACCGACACCCCCGGCATCGAGGTGGTGGCCGATGTGGGTCTCGGCACCGAGGACCTCGAAGAAGGCGACCACGCCTACCTCCGCTTCAACGACGTGCGGGTGCCCGCCGAGAACCTGCTCGGCGAGGAGGGGTCGGGGTTCAAGATCGCCCAAACCCGCCTCGGCGGCGGGCGGGTTCACCACGGCATGCGCTCGGTGGGCGTGGCCCAGCGGGCCCTCGACATGATGTGCGAGCGGGTGCTGTCCCGGGAGACCAAGGGCTCGCTGATTGGCGAGAAACAGTCCATCCAGCACTGGATCGCCGACTCTTGGATCCAGATCCAGCAGTTCCGCCTCCAGGTGCTCCACACCGCCTGGCTGATCGACAACGAGGGCGACTACGCCAAGGTCCGCCAGCACATCGCCGGCGTCAAAGTGGCCACCCCCAAGGTGCTGATCGACGTGGTGTACCGGGCCATGCACGCCCACGGCTCCCTCGGCGTGTCCAACCAAATGCCCCTCACCTCAATGTGGCTGAGCGGCCCGGTCATGGGCATCGCCGACGGCCCCACCGAGGTCCACAAAGACACCATCGCCAAGCAGATCCTCAAGAGCTACAAGCCCTCCGACGGCCTCTTCCCCTCCATGCACCTCCCCACCCGCATAGCCAACGCCCGCGCCTACATCGAATCCCGCATCGAACACGAGATAGCCAACCTCTAACGCCTCGTAGGCACTCGACCAAAGATGTACGCCAGCCCCACAAGTCCCAACCCAATCACCACACCCCTCCACGTCCACGAGCTCAAAGCCAGGCCCGTACTCAACCCCACCGCCACCACGATCATGGTCCCGGCAATGATCTTCGCCCGCCACGGCATCCCCAACCCCGACCGGTAGTCGGCCACCAGCTTGCCTACGCCGGGCAGGTTCAGCACCCACCGCTCCATACGCTCGCTGGAACGAGAAAAAGCTGCTGCCGCCATGATGAAGAACACGGTGGACGGCAGGCCGGGAACGATTACTCCCAGAGCCCCCAGCCCAACGCACAGCAGCCCTGCCAGAATCCACAATCCCCGCACCAGCGGGTTGCTGGCCACCTTGGAGTGGCTAAGGGCAGCGGAATCGCCGGGGTCAGCCGGCGAGCTCGACGATGTCACTGACAGTCAGGTAGCACAGCAACCCGATCACCAGAACGTTGATCGTGCTCACCGGCCACTTCAGCCGGTGGTCGGAACCCCAGAACCGTCGGATGCTCAGCCCGTTGAACACGATGGCCACCAGCCCGATAGGCAGGCTTATGGCTGGCCCCACTGAGTCGGCCACCCCCAGCACCGGCAGCAGAAACGGGAGCACCAGATAAGTCAGCAGGCACCGGGTTCCCGACACCACCATCGACTGGCTGAACCGGCGCTCGGCCGTGTTGGGAACCTCGACTTGGGCCGGCGCGGTGTCAACGGTCATTCGCCCTCAGTCTCCCATTCCATGCCGGTCCCCGTCTCACCGGATGGGAGGTTTACTAGCATCGCCAGATCATGACTCGGGCACTGCGCCTAGCCGCCCTCTGCCTCGCGCTCTCCCTCATGGCTGCCGCCTGCGGAGGCGACGACGACCAACCCGCCGCTCCTGAGCCGACAGCCGCGCCAACAGCCGCGCCAACCGGGACTCCCGCCCCAACCGAGGCGGCGCCCGACACCTCCCAACCCGACGCTGCGCCCACCGGTCCCTCCTGCGACTGGCCCATGTGGGGCCACGGCATCGACCGCACCTTCTCCTACCCCTGCGACAGCGGCATCAGCCCCGACACCGCCGGCAGACTCCGCCGCATCTGGTACTTCAACACCAGCGACGTGGTCACCGCTGCCCCGGTGGTGGTCGACGGCGTGCTCTACGTGGGCGATTGGGCCGGTCGCTTCTATGCCCTGAACGCCGACGACGGCACCGAGCTCTGGCACTTTGACGCCGAGTACCACGACAACGTCTACGCCGGGCAGATCACCTCGTCGGCCTCCTACACCGTCATCAACGGCACCCCCGCAGTGGTGTTCAACGCCGGGCGCACCATCCACGCCCTCAACGCCAACGACGGCACCGTGATCTGGACCCACGCCCTGGGTGAGCCCGGCTGGCCCACCGAGCTGGAAACCACCCCCATCGTGGTGGAAGACCGGGTGATCGCCACCTTCGACACCCACAACGCCCCGTTCCCCGCCGGCGTGGTGGCCGTCGGCCTGGCCACTGGCGAGCAACTGTGGCACTTCGACTTGGAAGACGGCGACCACCGGGGCTGTGGGGGCGTGTGGGGATCGCCGTCGGTCGACCTCGAGCGCCGCCTCATGTTCGCCGGCAGCGCCAACTGCCCCACCTCCCCTGACGGGTGGGGGCCCTACACCGAGGCCCTGTTCGCGGTGAACATCGACACCGGCGAGCCGGCCTGGAGCTTCCAGCCCCACCCACCCAACAACGACGACTCCGACTTTGCCGGCGTGCCGGTGTTGTTCACCGCCAACGACCAAGACCTGGTCGGCTTGGGCAACAAGGATGCCGTGTTCTACGTGGTGAACCGCGACACCGGCGAGCTGGTGTGGAGCACCCGGGCCACCAACGACAACGTGATCCGCCCCAACTTCGCCAGCGGCGGCTTCATCGGCCCCGCGGCCTACGCCGACGGGATCATCGCCGGCGGCACCGGGGTGGCCGACTGCCCCTGCATGCACGCCTTCGACGCCGCCACCGGCGACATCGTCTGGCAGCAGCAGGCCGTCGGCCCCACCTACTCGCCCACCACCGAGGTCAACGGCGTGGTGTTCGTGGGGTCGCTCGACTTCACCCTGCGAGCCCTGCGCCTCGACAACGGCGAGGTGCTGTGGTCCGACGAGCTCACCGGGCTCATCTCCGGGGGAGTGGCCATTGTCGGCGATGACATGTGGGCGGTGGCCGGCTTTCGCGAGCCGGGATCGCCCGGCCCGTCGGAAACCTCCGGGGTATTCCGCTACACCGTGGCCCCCGAGGTGGAGGCCGCCGAGCAAACCGCCCCCACCGCCGAGCCGGAGCCCGAGGCCGGCCAGGTCCGCCTGGTAGGAGCGTCGGGCCGCTGCATCGACGCCCCTTGCGACGTCGGCTTCGACTTCAAGACACCGCCGCCGGGAACCGACCCCCATCTCACCCTGTCGATCCAAACCGACCCCTTCGAGCTCACCGCCACCTCCAGCGGCCTGGGCGACCCTGCCGCCTGGCTGCGGGAGGGCAGCGACGCCGCCGCCGTAGGGGCCTCGGCCTATGGCGTGCTGGTGTCCGAGCGCGACGACCGCCCCTCCGGCGGCTACCTGTGTGTGCTCGGAGAAGACGGCGGCTGCACTGCCCGAACCGTGCCTCGCCCTGGCGCCTCCTACAACCGCATCAGCCTGCTGGCCCTCAACGACACGACCACCATTCCCGGTCCCGCCGACGGATTCGACCGTCTGGTGGCCAGCATCGGCTTCAATCCGCCGCTGCAAACCGAGCCCCTCGACCCGCCCACCTACCTGGTGTTCAGCCCCCAGGGCAACAACCTGGTGGTGTACGGCGACAACGGCGCCACCCAGCGCCTCATCACCAACGCCCGAGAAGATCCCAACGGCCGCGACATCAACGGCCAGGTGTGCTTCACCGGCGACGGCCGGTTCATCGCAGGCGAGGACACCGGCCAGCCCGAGATCCCCGCCGGTTTCGGCATATTCCAACTCGAAGGCGACAAGCTGGGCAGCCTCACCGCCACCCAGGTCGGCAAGCTCACCCCCGATTTCGAAGCCGCCGACAACCAGCCCGAGCCCTACGGCTGCGCCTTCTTGCCCGACGGCCGCCTGCTCACCACCGACGTAGGCAACCAGGCATCGGGTCCGGGCACCGGCCAGCTCACCGTGTGGTTCCCGCCCTACGACGACGCCCGCTGCGTGGTGGCCGACGACATCGCCACCGCCCAGCAGCTGGCCGCCGACGGCAACGATGTGCTGGTGGCCTCGGCCCGCGCCCCCACCATCGGGGTGCAGCGCTTCTCCAACCTGCCCCGCACCGAGCAGGAGTGCGATCCCGCTGCGGTCACCGTCGAGCTGTTCATCGCCGTGGGCGACGGCGTGACCCTCACCACCGGCATCGCGGCCGACGGCCACGGCGGCTGGTACGTATCCGACACGCTCACCGGCGTCATCAACCAGTACGACGGCGACGGCCACTACCTGCGCACCGTGCTGGCCCCGCCCGAGGGCGAGGGGCTGGGCCTAGAGCCCATCAGCACCGGTTCCCCCCTGGGCATCGCCGTGGGCCTCGACGGCACCCTCTACTACGCCGATTTGGCCCTGGCCCTGAACAACGGAAACATCGGCCCCACTGGTGGCCAGGGCACCGTGCGCCGCATCCGCTTCGACGCCGACAACCAGCCCCTGCCCCCCGAGACCATCGACTACGGCCTCAACTTCCCCGACGGCCTCGGCGTCCTCCCCATCCCATAACGCCCACAATGAGTCTCCCCCGCAGCGGCACTACGCTTCGCGCTGATGCGCATCCGGGTCGACACCAAGCTCTGCCAGGGCCACGGCCGCTGCTACATGCTGGCCCCCGACCTGTTCGACGCCGACGACGACGGCTACAGCCAACCCACCGTCGAGCGCACCGTGGGCCCTGAGCTGGCCGACCAAGCCCGCCGGGCGTTCATGAACTGCCCCGAAGACGCCATCATCCTGACCGAGGAGACCCGATGACCGACGCCGTTCCCCAATCCCGCTACACGCTGGAGCGCCCCGAAGAAGCTATCGACCCCCAGAGCATCTACCGGGAACTGCGCGACAACGCCCCGGTCGTCCAGCTTTCCGGGCGGTCCACCACCGGCACGATCACCATTTCCCGCCACGAAGACGTGATGAGTGCCCTGCGCACCCCCGACGTGTACTCCTCCGACTCCTCCGCGGTCCAAATCGGCAACATCCGCCCCTTGGTCCCACTCCAGGTCGATCCGCCCCACCACAGCAAGCACCGCAAGGCGCTCGATCCCCTGTTCGCCCCCAAGCAGATGGTCAAGTACGAGCCCCGGGTGCGGGAGCTGATCCGCGAGCTCATCGACGAGGTGGCCGACCAAGGCCATTGCAACTTCCATGAGGCCATCGCCGAGCCCCTGCCCTCCACCATCTTCTTGGAGCTGCTCGGTCTGCCGGTCAGCCGGGTAGACGAGTTCTTGGCCCTCAAAGACGGCATCATCCGCCCGCCGGCCCGCTCCCTGGAGGAGCGCTATGAGATGGTGAAGGCCACCGGCCAGAAGATCTACGCCGTGCTTGAAGAGGTGGTGGAAGCCCGCATGGCCGAGCGCCAAGACGACTTCTTGTCCACCATCATCGACGCCAAGGTCGACGGCCAACCCCTCAGCCGCGACGACGTGGTCGACATCGGCTACTTGTTCTTCCTGGCCGGGCTCGACACCGTGTCGGCCTCGCTGGAGTGCATCGTGGCCTACTTGGCCCAGAACCCCGGTCACCGCCAGCGGGTGGCCGACGACCCGGCCGTCATCCCCCACGCCATCGAGGAGCTGCTGCGCTACGAGAGCCCGGTGCCCGTCGTGCCCCGTATCACCGCAACCGAAACCGAGGTGGCCGGCTGTCCCATCTCCGCCGGATCCCGCATAACCGTTCTGCTCGGCTCGGCCAACACCGACGAGCGGTTCTGGGACAATCCCAATGAGGTGGACTTCGATCGGGAGTCCAACAAGCACTTGGGCTTCGGCGGCGGCGTCCACCGTTGCCTGGGCTCCCATCTAGCCCGCATGGAGCTGCGGGTGGCCCTTGAGGAGTGGCACGCCCGGGTGCCCGACTACGGTCTGGCCGACGGCTTGGAGCTGCGCTACAGCCCCGGCATCCGCCAAATCGACAACCTGGAGCTGGTGTGGTGAGCGAGAACACAGTCCCTGTCAGCCGCCCTCTCGAGGGCGTCCGCGTCATCGAGGTGGCCAGCTGGATGTTCGTCCCCTCCGGCGGCTCGGTGCTGGTCGACTGGGGGGCCGACGTCATCAAAGTGGAGCACCCGGTCACCGGCGACCCCCAGCGGGGGCTAATCACTTCGGGCCTCGTTCCCGGCGGCGCCGGCGGCGTGAACTTCATGATCGAGCAGCCCAACCGGGGCAAGCGCTCCATCGGGCTGAACCTGGCCCATCCCGACGGCCGGGAGATGCTGATGAAGCTGGTGGAGACCGCCGATGTGTTCCTCACCAACTACATGCCTCCGGTGCGCCGCAAGCTCCGCATCGACACCGACGATCTGCGCGAGCGCAACCCCCAGATCATCATTGCCCGGGGCTCGGGCCAGGGCCCTCACGGCCCCGACGCTGAGAAGGGCGGCTACGACGGTGCCTCCTTCTGGGCCCGGGGCGGCATGGGCGCCACCCTGCCAGCCCGCCCCGATGGCTGGCCCATGAGCCAGCCCGCCCCTGCTTTCGGCGACGTCATGGGGGGCATGGCCACCGCTGGCGCCATCGCCGCCGCCCTCTACCAGCGGGCGTCCACCGGTGAGCCCTCCATTGTCGACGTGTCGCTGCTGGCCACCGCCATGTGGCAGCTCTCGCCCCTGGTCATAGCGGGCAAGCTCTTCGGCATGGACCGGCTCCCGCCCCACGACCGCACAAAAACGCCCAACCCCGTGGTCAACACCTACCGCACATCCGACGACCGCTTTCTCAGCTTCATCCTGCTCCAGGCCGACAAGCACTGGGCCCAGCTCTGCGAGTGCATCGGCCGCCCCGAGTTGACCGACGACCCCCGGTTCGCCGACATGGCCGCCCGGGCCGAGAACAACCAAGAGTGCGTCGCCCTCCTCGACGAGGTGTTCGAGTCCCAGCCCCTGGCCTACTGGAAGGAGGCCCTGGCCGACTTCAAAGGGGTGTGGATCCCGTTCCAGACCCTCAGCGAGCTCTACGAAGACCCCCAGGTCGTCGCCAACGGCTATCTCCCGGCCATGACCACCGGCAACGGCCAAGAGGTCCAGCTCGTGGCCAACCCCGCCATGTTCAACGAGCAGCCGGTCACCGTCGACCGCGCCCCCGAACACGGCGAGCACACCGAGACCCTCCTCCTCGAAACCGGAATCCCCTGGGACGACATCGCCGCCATGAAGGAGTCGGGGGCGATCCTCTAGCCCGACGACCCCCCGGGGCTAGTCGCTACCCCGTCTCGGGCTTGCGGGCCAAGAAGCAGTACAGCGGTGTGAAGATCCCGTTCTGGCCCCCTGCCACATAGGCCTTGGCGGTTTCATCCAGCAGCTCCACAACATCGGCGGAGTCCTTGGGGATGATTCTCAGCGTCTGGGCCAGTTTCGATACCCCGTACATCACCTTGCGGCTCAGCGGAATCCGGTGCAAGTCGCTGCCCCGCGTGCCCTTCCCGGTTTGCATGGGCTGATACCACGGTGTCGACAGATCATCGTCCACCACTCCCCGGTCCTTGCCCTCGATGATCTGAAATCCCGCCTTTTCGAGCGCCCGATCCACCTCGCTCGTTGTGGCGATGTCATTGAGCGCGATGCCGTGCCTCAGATCCTGTTTGATGGCCTGATGCCGTTCGTCTTGGGGGTCGAATTTGTCGGTCATGCACATTTCCTGGCCCCAAAACAGGGCGCCCGGCTTCAGCACCCGGTAGATCTCGGCGAACGCGGCGGCCTTGTCCGGGGCATGGCACGTCGACTCGATGGCGTAGGCCCGGTCAAACGTGTCATCGGCGACCGCGCCCATGTCCATGAAGCTGCATGCCATGTAATCGACCATGTCTTCGATCCCCGCCGCCTTGTTCAACGCCTTCGTCCGTTCCAACTGGACTTCGCTGTTGTTCACTCCCACCACCCGCACACCGGCTTCAATAGCCACCCGGCGCATCGGCCCGCCGATGCCGCAGCCCACATCCACCACCGTCATGCCCTCGCGCAGCTCCAGCTTGTCGATCATCAGTCGCTGGTGGCGGACCTTGGAGTCTTCCAGGGTCTCTTGGGGCGACAGGGGAGCGAAGTGCAGGGATTCGCCCCATCCGAACACCATGAATTCGCTGCAAAGGTTGTAGTACTCCCTGACGGTTTCGGCGTGGTTGTAGGCGGAGGGGTCGGCGCCGTCGGCCTGCGCTCGATCAGTCCATCCCTCGAATTGCTGCACCCGATGGCCTACGTTCGACCCGCGGTATGCGGCCTTCAGCCTGCTGGGTAGTTTGTGGAGTTCCATAGTCTCAGTCCGAGAATAGGGCGGCGGCGATGGAGGCGGCGATGCGGGGCGGGTCTTGGAAGGGCCCGAAGTGGGTCAGGTCGTCGAAGCGCAACAGGGTGCTATTGGGCAGTTGCTCGGCGATTAGCGGCGCCGCCATGGCCGGTGGGTCGGCGTCGGTGCCCGCCGCCACGGTCACCGCGGTGGCTACCTCGCCCAGTCGGTCGAACGCCGATCGGTCGGGGTTCTCGAAGATGGTGGCCTCCACATCGCGGGGGCACTTCATGGTCACCGTACCGTCGGCCAAATCCCGAAAACCGTGGTCCACATAGGCCCGCAGCACCTCGGGGTTCAACAGGCTGAACGGGGGCCGGGATCCGTACCGGTCGTAGGCCGCTTGGCGCGACTCGAAGTTCTCCTTGCGCATTCGGGCAATGTCGCCCAGCGCCTTGACTCCGTCGCGGGGCAGGCTGAACGACGGTATGGTCACCGGCTCGAACATCCAGGCCCGGTCAAACGTGCCCGCTCGGGCCTGTTCGGCCTTCAGGATCGACGCCCCGCCCAATGAGTGGCCCGCCGCCAGCCGGGGCTTCGGGTCCAGCGCATCCACCGCGGCCAGCACATCATCAGCCATCCCGTCCCAGTGGTAGTCCTCATCGGGGCCCGACACGCTGTCGCCGTGACCCCGGAAGTCCAGCGCCCAGCAGTGGGCCACCGACGCCAGCTCCCGAGCCGCCGGCTCCCACATCCGCCCGCAGAAGCCGTTGGCGTGGGTCAAGAGCAGGTTAGGTCCGTCGCCCCCCAGGTCGTGCAGCGCCACCTGCGCCCCCTTGGTTGAGGCAATGATCCGGGGCTCGCTCATGGCCGAAGAACCGGTCCCGCTGCGGTGAGAGCAAACATCGGCCCGCAGGTTACGGTTGGCGGCCATGAACGACAACATCGTCCTGATCGACAACCCCCGCCCCCACGTGCGGCGTGTCACCATGAACCGCCCTGAGAAGCGCAACAGCCTCATCCACCCGCTGCGGGGCGCGGTTCTCGAAGCGCTGGAAGAAGCCGACCGAGACGACGACGTCAAGGTCAGCATCGTCTGTGGCGCCGGCCCGTCGTTTTCCGCCGGCTACGACTTGAGCGGGGGCAACGAGGGCTATGAGCTGCCCTTTTACACCCCCGGAGGAGAAGGCCAGTGGCCCCGCCACGTCACCGAGGGCTGGATGAGCATCTGGGACCTGGCCAAGCCGGTCATCGCCCAGGTCCACGGCTACTGCCTGGCCGGGGGCAGCGAGCTGGCCACCGGCTGCGACCTCGTCTACATGGCCGAGGACGCCAAGATGGGCTATCCCGCGGTGCGATTCGGTGTGCCCGACATGCACTTCCACGCCTGGTTCCTGGGCATGCGCAAGGCCATGGAGATGATGCTCACCGGCGACTACGTGACCGGCCTCGAGGCTGTGGAGCGGGGCTGGGCCAACGCCGCTTACCCCGAAGACGAACTAGAAGACGCCGTGCTCGACATCGCCGAGCGCATCGCCCAGGTGCCCACCGAGCTGCTCCAGATGAACAAGCGGGTGGTCCACCGCCAGATGGAGCACATGGGCATGCGATCCGGCATTCGGGCCGGCACCGAGCTGTGTGCGCTGGGCACCCACACCCAGGCCATGGCCGATTTCGTGGGCTCCATCAAGAAGAAGGGCCTCACCACCACCCTGTCGGAGCGCGACTCCAAGTTCGGCGACTACCGCACCAGCCACTGACCGCCCTGCCCAACCCGGTTGGGTTGGGCTAGTTTGACCGGGACAAACGTCAAGGGGGATCTGATGACTGTTCGTTGGTGGAAGCTCATTCTCACTGCACTGGCCGTGCTGGCTCTGGTGGCCACGGCCTGCGGCAACGCCGGGAACGACGACGAAGGGGGCGCGCCCGCGCCTACCGCCGCCCCGGCCCCTGAGGAGTCCGACGACGAGCCCGCCCCGGCCCCTGAGGAGTCCGACGACGAGCCCGCCCCGGCCCCCGAGGAGTCCGACGACGAGCCCGCCCCCGCCCCCGAGGAGTCCGACGACGAGCCCGCCCCCGCCCCCGAAGCTGAGCCCGAGCCCGAGGAGCCCAAGGAGCCCGAGCACCGCCACACCTTCGTGCCCATATCCGGCGTGCCGGGGGTGAACGACGACGAGATCAAGGTCACCTCCATCGTCACCATCAGCAACAACGCCCTGGGCACCAACATCGGGTCCTACAACGACGGCATCGAGGCCTACTTCAACTTCATCAACGACACCGGCGGCATCTATGGCCGCGAGCTGGTGCTGGCCACCAAGCGCGACGACCAGCTCTTCCAGAACCTGCCCGAGTCATTGGCCATGGTTGAAGAAGACGACTCGCTGGCCGCCTTCGTGGCCACCCTGCTGTTTTTCGGGGCCGACACCCTCAACGACGCCGGAGTGCCCACGTTCGGATGGAACATCCACAATGAGTTCGCCGATCGCCGCAACATCTTTGGAAACCTCGCTCCGAGCTGCATCGGCTGCATCCACCAGCTGTTCCCCTATGTCGCCACCCAGGTTGGGGCCACCAAGGCCGGCATCTTCGGCTACGGCAACAGTGAAAACTCCAAGATCTGCGCCGAGGGCACCCGCGACTCCATCGAGCACTACAGCGCCGAGGCCGGCGGCATGACCGTGGAGTTCTTCGACACCTCCATCGAGTTCGGGCTGGTCGGCGGTGTCGCCCCCCAAGTGTCAGAGATGAAGGACAAAGGGGTCGACATCATCTACACCTGCCTCGACCTCAACGGCATGCGCACCATCGCCCAGGAGCTGGTCAAGCAGGACTACCGCGATCAGGTGGTCATGTACCACCCGAACACCTACAACCACGAGTTTGTGGCCGCCAACGCCGACCTGTTCGAGGGCGACTTGGTGTTCACCCAGTTCGTGCCGTTCGAGGCCGAGATCGACAGCGAGCTCCAGCGGAGGTTCTTCGAGTACACCGCCGATCTCAAGCTCGAAGAGCAGACCATCGTCGGCTGGCTCAACGCCCACCTGTTCTACGACGGCCTGTTAGCCGCCGGCCCCGAGTTCGACCGGGCCTCCCTGGTCGATGCGGTGCGGAGCTTTGACGACTACAGCCACGACGGCCTTGCCAACCCGATCGACTTCAGCCGCCAGATCGCCCTGCCCAACGACAACCCCGAGGCCGACTACGAATACCGCTGCATCAACGCCGTGAAGATCGTGAGCGGCGCTTTCGAGCAGTGGACCGGTGAGCCCGGCAAACCGTGGCTGTGCTGGGAGGTCGTCCGAGAAGACTGGCATGATCCCGAGGCCCTCACGTTTGTGAACTGAAAGCCCTGCTGTGCGGAGGCTGAGCCGACGATGACCACCAGCGTCCTCGCCGCCGGGGTCCTGGAGGACACCATCCGGGCGTTCTTCCAGGGCCTGCCCATCGGCGCGGGCTTCGCCTTGGTGGCCATGAGCTTCGTGCTCACCTACAAGACCTCCGGGGTGTTCAATCTGGCCTTCGGAGCGCAGGCCTTCATCAGCGCCGCCACCTACTTCGAGCTGCACGTGCGGCGCGACTGGCCCATCTGGTCGGCCGTGCTGGTGGCGGTGGTGTTGGTGGCCCCGTTGCTTGGCCTGCTGCTGGAGCGGCTGGTCTTCCGCCACGTCCACGCCGCCTCCGCGGTGGCCAAGCTGGTCATCTCGCTCGGCCTGCTGGTGGCGCTGCCCGAGCTTTTCAAGCTCATCGTCGACTACAACCGCGAGCAGCCCTTCGGCGCGGTGGGCATCATCCCCGACGGCACCACCATCTACCGGCTGTTCGGCCGCTACCCCGTCACCCGCGACGAGATCGCCGCCTTCGTGATCGTGGTGGCCGCCGCGCTGGCCCTGGCCGCCCTGTTCCGCTACACCCGCTTGGGCCTTCGCATCCGGGCGGTGGTGCAGAGCCCCCGCATGACCGAGCTCAACGGGGTCAACGCCGACTGGGTGTCGTCGGGCTCGTGGATGCTGTCCAGCTTCTTCGCCGGCCTTGCCGGGGTGCTGCTCGTGCCCACCACCTCATCGCTGGGCACGGTTTTGGAGCCAACCGGGTTCTTCCCCATCGTGATATCGGCGTTGGCCGCCGCCGCCCTGGGCCGGCTGGTGAGCCTGCCCGCCGCCCTGTTCGGGGGTCTGCTGCTGGGGGTGGTAACCACCCAGATGCGCACGCACGTTCCCCGCGACAACGTCATCTTGGCCGAGCTCCAAGGACCGGCGCTGCCCTACGTGATGCTGTTTGCCATCATCGTGTTCTGGCCCGCCATCCGCCGCCAGGTCGCCGGGGCCGACCCACTGCTCGGCGTCTCCCCGCCCCCGCCCGCGCTGGCCGCCACCAGCCGCGGTCGGGGCATGACCATCTACACCCGCATCATGGCCCTGGCTTTCTTCACCGCGGTGGGCATATGGACCTTCGCCTACGCCAATAACTTCTGGATCTCCCGCATCACCCACTCGGTGATCTTCTCCATCATCTTTCTGTCCATCGTGGTGTTCACCGGCCTCGGCGGCCAGATCGCCCTGTGCCAAGTAACTTTCGCCGCCATCGGCGCGTTCGGGGCCATGCAATTCGCCCAGCGCTGGGACATCTCGGTGATCGTGGGCATGGTGGCGGGCGCGGCCATCGCCGCCGCGGTGGGGGCGGTGCTCAGCATTCCGGTCATGCGCCTGGGCGGCATCTGGCTGGCTATCGCCACCCTGGCCTTCGCGTTGTTCTTCCACGACGTATTGGTGAAATACAGCTGGGTAGGCGGCTCGTTGTTCCACGGCCGCGGCGTACCCCGGCCCGAGTTCTTGGGCGTCGACTTCTCCAGTCGAGAGAACTTCCTCATCTTGTGCATCGCCATCTTGGTGGTGGTGGGAGTGCTGGTCATCTTGATCCGAGAGAGCAGCACCGGCATGGCGCTGCGGGCCCTGCGGGGTTCGGAGACCGCCGCTGAGTCCATCGGGGTCATCTCCTGGCGGTCGCGGGTCATCGTGTTCTCGGTGTCGGCGGGCATCGCCGCCATCGGCGGAGGGCTGTTGGCCATGGAGGAGAGGCTGGTGGGCTACGAGGCCAACTTCGATCCCCAGACCGGCCTGTTCTGGCTGGTCATCGTGGTGGTGCTCGGGGCCCGCACGGTGGAGGGCGGCATCCAGGCCGGGGTCGCCTTCGTGATCTTCCCCGAACTGGTGCTCGACCGCTGGCTGGGCTTGCACGGGGCGTGGCGGTACGTGCTGTTCGGCTTCGCCGCCATCTCCTTCGCCCGCCATCCCGAAGGCCTGCTTGAGCACGGCAAGCGCCGCTCCCAGGCCATGATGCAGCGCATGTTCTCCCGCCGACAACCAGCCATGGCCGCAGCCGCCGCCGGATCAGGAGCCGAATTGGGGGCTGAGACAGGAGACGAGCCATGAGCCTGTTGGCGGCCGACGGCATCACCAAGCGGTTCGCAGGCATCACCGCGGTCGACGACGTACACATCGCGCTCGACTCAGGGGAGCGGGTCGGCCTCATCGGCCCCAACGGTGCGGGCAAGACCACATTGTTCAACTGCCTTTTGGGCCTGCTGCGCCCCGACGCCGGATCGGTGAGCTTCGACGGTCACAACATCACCCGCCTGCCTGTCTATCGCCGGGCCCGCCTGGGCATCGGCCGCACCTTTCAGCGGGTGGAGCTGTTCAGCGGCTCATCGGTTCGCGACCACTTGCTATTCGCCCACCGCATCCGCAGCGGCACCGGCGCCCTGTGGAAAGACGTGCTCGGCCTCGGCCTGCCCAAGCCCGCCGAGATAGAGCGCTGCGACGCCCTGCTGGAAAGCCTCGGTCTGGGAGGCATGGGCGACGAGCCCATCGAGGCCCTCAGCCTGGGTCAGAGCCGCCTGGTGGAGGTGGCCCGGGCCCTGATGACCCAGCCCCGGGTGGTGCTGCTGGATGAGCCCTCCTCTGGTCTCGACCGGGACGAGACCAACGCGTTGGCCGACACCCTGGCCCGCATCCAGGACGAGCAGGGCTTCGGCCTACTGCTGGTGGAACACGACGTGGAGCTGGTGGCCTCGTTCACCGAGCGCACCTATGTCCTCGACTTCGGCAAGCTGATCACCCAAGGCCCCACCCCCGATGTGATGCGCGACCCCGAGGTGCGGGCCGCCTACCTGGGCGACTTTGTGGCAGGCACTCAATGACCAGCCCTGGCGACCCCACCGCGGGCACCCCCGAGGCCGCTGAAATGGCCAACGGAGGCGGCAACGGCGTGATCGCCCCCGCGCCCTTGGACATCCCGGTGCTGGAGATGCGCCGGGTCAACGCCGCCTACGGGCCGTTCCGGGCGCTGTTCGACGTGTCGCTGTCGGTGGGGGAGGGCGAAACCGTGGCCCTTTTGGGCCGCAACGGTGCGGGCAAGACCACCGTGGCCCGGGTGGCCAGCGGCCTGGTGGAGCCCACCGAGGGCGAGGTGATGGTCGACGGCAACGACTTCACCAAGGTGCGGGCCCACCGCTATGCCAAAGCCGGGGTGGTCCACGTGCCCGAGGGTCGGGCCGTGTTCCCCGATTTCTCGGTAGAGGAGAACCTCACCCTGGCCTTCTCCCGCACCCACGACCGCTCCGGTGTGCGCGACGCCCTCAGCAGGGCCTTCGAGCTGTTCCCCCCCATTGCCCAGCGCCGCCGCCAGATCGCCGGCACCCTGTCGGGCGGCGAGCAGCGCATGCTGGCCATGGCCCGGGTGCTGGTGGAGACCCCTCGCCTGCTCATCGCGGATGAGCTGTCGCTGGGCCTGGCCCCAATCGTCACCGACGAGGTCTACGCAGTGCTGGGCCGCATCCGCGACGCCGGCACCTCGCTGCTCATCGTCGAGCAGCACATGGGCCACGCCCTGGCCCTGTGTGACCGGGCCGTGTTGTTGGACCACGGCGCCATCGCCTGGCAGGGCCCCACCGACGAAGCCGCCGAGGCCATCGGCACCGCCCTGTTTGACACCGGCGGCGACCACAAAAGTTAAGTTTTGTGTCGCTTCGCCCCCAACTTAACTTTTGTGTCCGAGAAAACTTAAGGCGTTCCCTGTCCAAATGAAGGTGCCTCCAGTTAGCCTGGGTGGATGGAGCCGAAAGCCGATAAGGCCTTAACCAAGCCTGATCCGGGCTCCCCCGACTACGACTACAGCGAAATCGATCGCAAATCCGAGCAGGCCGAAGCTGAGATTCAAGAGAGGATTGCCCAGGGTCTCCCCTTGGACGACCTGACGACTCTTGAAGATATCAAGCAGCGAATGGCCCGCCACCGTACCTCTGCATAGCCCTAGTGGCCTGGAAGCTCAGGTCGCTCGACACTGCTTTCGAGCAGTGGGCGGAGGACAAAGACCTTCAAGACAGGCTGGAGCTCCTGGAACGACTGGCAACGCTGCTTGACCATCCGGCATTTGAGTTCCCGGGAAAGCCACAGCCGGGTCGTCCTCCTAATCGCCGCTGGGAAGACCTAGGGCAGGCGTACATATTCTTCGTTGTGTTTGAGGCCCAAGGGGTTCTCTCAGTCACTGACCTGATCGGCAAGTGAGAACGTCTCCACAAATGGTCCATACTGGGGACATGGGAGAGACCAAGACTGTTGAGTTCGATCCGTTCAGCCGGGACTTCTTCGACGATCCCTACGACACCTACGCCGACCTGCGGGACCACGCTCCCTGCTACTACAGCGAGCAGTACGACTTCTACGCCCTGAGCCGCTTCGACGACGTGGTGACTGCCCACCGCGACTTCGAAACCTTCACCTCCACCCACGGCCAGATGTACGAGCAGCTGGCCACGGGCGAGCCCACCGACACGGGCTCAATCATCTCCATGGACCCGCCCGAGCACACTCGCTATCGCAAGCTGGTGTCCCGCTCGTTCACCCCCCGCTCCATCGGCAACTACGAGGCGCTGGTGCGCGACATCATCAGCGGCTATCTCGACCCGCTCATGGGCCGGCGCCAATTCGACATCCTCGAGGAATTCGCCGCCCCATTCCCCGTTGAGATCATCTCCACCATATTGGGCGTGCCCGCCGAAGACCGCCAGCAAATCCGGCACTGGACCGACGAGATGCTCCACCGCGAGGAGGGCTCGGCCATGGGCAGCCAGGCCGCCGCCGAGGCGGGCATGGCCCAGGGCATGTACCTGTTCCAGCTCTCCCAGCAGAAGCGGGCCGAACCGGCCGACGACATGTTGACCGCGCTGATCGAGGCCGAAGTGGAGACCGAAGACGGAGCCACCACCCACCTCGACGACGCCGAGATCGCCGGGTTCGGCACGTTGTTGGCCGCCGCTGGCTCCGAGACGGTCACCAAGCTGGTGGGCAACGCCGTGGTGCTGTTCGGTCGCCACCCCGACCAGTGGGCCAAGGTGCTCGACGACACCTCTGTATTAGGAAACGCGGTGGAGGAGATCCTCCGCTACTGGGCCCCCTCGCAGTACCAGGGCCGATATTCCACCATCGACTCCGAATGGCACGGGGTGACCATTCCCAAGCACAAGCCCGTTTTCCTGATCACCGGGGCGGCCAACCGCGATCCCCGCCGCTACCACGATCCCGACCGCTTCGACATCACCCGCGACCCCGGCCTGGGCGTCAGCTTGGGCCATGGCCTGCACGTGTGTCTTGGCGCGGCCCTAGCCCGCCTGGAGAGCCGGGTGGCCATCGAGGAGATCGCCAGCCGCTGGCCCGCCTATGAGGTCAACGAGGAGGGCCTGCGCCGAGTGCAGATGTCGAATGTGGCCGGCTACTCCTCGGTGCCGATCTCCGTCTCCTAGCCGAAAGCAAAACGACCCCCGCCCGACAGCAGCCGGACGGGGGTCGCCTCGTTCTCGTCGGCTACTGGCCGAACGTGCCGGTCTCGCCCTCGTAGTCGATCACGTCGCTGATGGGCACGTAGCGGGCACCTTCGCCGTCCACCACCAGCTCTTCGATACGCCCCGCTTCCACCATGTAGGAGTCGTTGGCTCCGTCCATGGACCGCGGGGTATTGCCGATCGCGCCCCGGGAGTCGAAGCTCATCTGCCACATGGCCCGCATCAGGTTGGTGCGGTTGATGCCGCCGTCCATGTCGGCCGCATCCAGCAGAACCTCGTGCAGGATCTCGCCGAAGATGTAGCCCAGGGCGTGGGATTCGGCGTCGGGGTCGACGCCTTGGCTGTCCAGTGCGCCCCGCACAAACTGCACCCACTCGTCGTCGGCCAGCGAGGCATCAGACAGGTCCTTCTGGGTGTTCACCAATCGGATGCCGTTGGCCAGAGGCCCTATTGGCGCCCAGAACAGGGCGATGCGCTGGCACCCGTTGGCCACCAGCACCAGCGGCTCCCACGCAATGGTGGCCGTCTGGAGCACTGCTTGGACGCAGAAGGCCCCCGATGAGGCCACCAGCAGCACGTCGGCATCGCTGGCTGCCAGGGTGGTCACATCAGGGCCTACGGAATCGGCCTGCGGATCGTGCTGAACCTCGTCCACCACGTCCAGGCCCAAGCCGGGAGCGCACTCGTTGAAGGCCACCCGCCAGGCCTCCCCGGCGTCGTTGTCTAGCGACAAGATGGCCACCGTGGCCCCCGAGCCGATTTCATCGGCCACGTGCTGGCACCAGATCCGGGCCTCGGTCTCATAAGACATCAGCGCCCCGGTGGTCCACGGGTAGTTGTTGGGGTCGCCCCACTCCGGCAAACCGGTCAGGTTCAGAAGCTGCGGGATGCAGTTCTCGTTCAACAGGTCGTGGACGGCCAGGTTGTTGGGGCTGCCCAGAATTCCGGCAAACCCCAACAGATTCTCAACGTCGATCATCTCTTCCACGTTGGTCTTGGTGCGGGCGGCGACGTAGCCGTCGTCTCGGCTCACCATCACCACGTTGCGGCCGTCGATCGGGCCCACGTGGTCGAAGTAGAGCTGCACACCGTCGCTGATGGTGCCGAACCCGGCCAGCGCGCCCGATCGGGGCAGGCTGCTGCCGAAGCGGATCTCGGAGTCGGTCACACCTTGGTAGTTGTCCCACTCGTCGGGGCATTCGGTGATGTCGATCATCGCGCCGCCGCCCAACTCCACGATGTTGGGATCGGATGGCTCCTCGGGCTCAGGCGCAGGCGCGGGCTCATCCTCGTCCTCGGGCTCAGCAGCGGGCGCGGGCTCATCCTCGTCCTCGGGCTCAGCAGCGGGCGCGGGCTCGTCCTCATCCTCGGGCTCAGCAGCGGGCTCGTCCTCGGGAGCGGCCGGCGCCGGCTCGCTCACCGGTGCGTCATCGTCATCGTTGCCGCAGGCACTGGCCACCAGCGCGAACACAACGAACAGCCCGAACAGGGTTCGCAGAAGTTTCGACATTGAAAAATCCCTTCTGAGGTTGGCTTCGGGATGGAAGCAGTCTCGTAACCCTACGCCTATATAGCGACAATTACAGCCCCGAAGAGCTCATCCAGTCGATCCTGTTGGGGGCTGGGGGGCCACCGGCATCAGCCGGGATTTGATGCGCCGGAACCCGTGGGCCGCACCGCCGGGCAGCGCGAAGATGATGGCGATCAGAAGCCCGCCCAGAATGGCCGTGCCATACGGCCCCTCCAGGGCCACGTCGGTGCCGGGAAGGGTCTGGGTTTGGCTCGACCAAACCGGCACGAACTGGATGGCCAGCCCGCCCACCACCGCGCCGTGCAGCGTTCCCGCGCCGCCCACGATCAGTCCCACGATCAGCAGAATGGCCATCGAGAAGCCGAACTCGTCGGGCCCCACGAACCCCGAATGCATGGCCAGCATGGTTCCGGCCACCCCGCCCACCGCCGCGCTGATCCCGAAGCTCAACGTCTTGTAGGCGGCCAGGTTCACGCCGTTGGCCGCGGCACCCAGCTGGTTGTCCCGAATAGCCACCAAAGCCCGCCCCACCCGGCCGGCCAGGATGTTGCGCACCAGCCAGAAGCACACCAGCGCCACGATCACCAAAAGGAAGTATTTGTACACCGCCTCCTCCTGGCGGCCGGTCAGCCCGTCGGGCACCCGCGACCCCACTCCCGGTATGGCATGGAGCCATCCGGTCACCGTGTCCAGCGGCGCCCACGTTGGCGGCTCTAGGTCGCTCTCGATCAGAAGCCCGTTGCTCCCCCCGGTGCGGTCCTTAATCTCATCAAGACGGATGATCGACGGGAACACCGCGGCCACCGCAAAGGTCAACAGCCCCAGGTACAGCCCCTGGATGCGCAGGGCGGGGATCCCGAACAGCACGCCGAACACGAACAGTCCCGGCACCACCACGCCAAGGGTCGACAGGTACGACCAGTGGAACTCGTTCACCAGCACCGCGGTCAGGTACGCCCCCGACCCCACGAAGAAGCTGTGGCCCAAGGAGAGCTGCCCGCTGTAGCCGGTGGCGATGTTCAACCCCAATATGGCCACCATCAAGGCGATGGCCTGGCTCAAGTTGCCCAACCCGAACGTGTAGCGGTTGCCGAAGATGGTCGGGCTGTAGGTTTCGGCGATCAGAAACGGAATCAGCGCCACCACCAGGGCGAACAGCACCCACCCGATCACCTGGCGCCGCCGGTGCTGGCGGCTGCCCGCGGCCACTGCGCCCATGGCGCGCATCACACCCGCATCCTTGCGCCGATAGCCCAATGCACCCCCATCACACCCGCTCCACCCGGGTCGATCCGAACAACCCCGTCGGCCGCACCAGAAGCACCACCAAGATCACCGCCACCGCGGTGGCCAGGGCCAGCTCGCTCAGGTCCAAGAACGTCACCAGCAGGTTGCGGGCCAATCCCACCACCAGTCCGCCGATCACCGCCCCCACCAAGCTGTCCAACCCGCCGAGGGCCGCGGCGGCCAGCGAGAAGATCAGCACCCGCAGCATGATGGAGGGCTCGAGCAGCAGTTCGGGCACCACCAGCGCCCCGCCCAGGGTGCCGATGGACGCGGCCAGCGCCCATCCGAACCCCAGCGTCGGCCCCACCCGGATGCCCACCAGCCGGGCCGATTCCAGATTCGACGACACCGCCCGAAACGCCAATCCGATCTTGGTGCGCGACAGCAGCAGATACAGCAGCCCCACCACCGCAAACACCGTGCCCAGGTTGCCGATGGTGCGCCAGGTGAGCTGGGCGATGCCCCACTCGATGGGGGCACCGCTGGGGAACATGCTGGGCAGGCTTCGGGTGCGGAACCCCCACACGATCCCCACCGCCGAGTCGATGATCAACAACAGCCCCAGTGTCACGATCACCAGGGGCAGCACGTGGTCGGGCGGGAACGGCCGGATGAACACCCTCTCCACGAACATCGCCACCGCCGAGCTGGCCACCATGGCGCACACCACCGCCACGGCTACCGGCAAACCCTGTTCCACGCTGAAGATGTAGGCCAGGTACACCCCCAGAAGCGCCAGCGAGCCCTGGGCGAAGTTGATGAACCCGGTGGACTTGTAGATCATCACCAGCGCCAGCGCCACCGAGGCGTAGGTGGCCCCGTCGCTCAGCCCCCTAAAGAACTGGGCCAGCCACAGCTCCCCGTTGGACAGCTTGTCGAGGGTGATGTCGAACACACCGAGCACAGAAGCCAATACCTGCACCGCTAATACCCCAGGTACGCCCGGCGGACGCTGTCGTCGGCGGCCAACTCGTCGGCGGGGCCCGACAGAGCCACCACCCCGGCCTCCAGCACATAGGCCACATCGGCCACCCCCAGGGCCAGGCTGGCGTTCTGCTCCACCACCAGCATGGTGGTCCCGGCGGCGGCGTTGATGGCGGTGAGCTGCTCGAACAGCGATCGGGTGATCATCGGCGCCAACCCCAGCGACGGCTCGTCCAACAGCAAAAGCGACGGCCGCAGCATCAGCGCCCGGGCGATGGCCAACATCTGCTGCTCGCCCCCGCTCAGGCTGCCCGCGGTCTGGGTCCGCCGCTCGCCCAGCACCGGGAACGTCTCAAACCACTGCTCCATGTCTGAGCGCACATCAGCGTCGGAGCGCACATAGGCCCCGGCCATCAGGTTCTCCTCCACGCTCAGGTCGGGGAACGTCCCCCGCCCCTGGGGCACGTGGGCCACCCCCCGGCGAACGATGTCAGCGGTGCCCCGCCCCGACAGCTCCTCGCCCGCCAGCCGCACCGAGCCCTCAGTCGACACCATGGCGCACAGCGCCCGCAGCGTGGTGGTCTTGCCCGCCCCATTGGCCCCCAAGATCACCGCTATCTGGCCCTCGTCCACCGAGAAGTCGATGCCGTGCAGCACCTGGATGTCGCCGTAGGCCGCCTTCAGCCCGGACACCTCCAGATACGGCCCGCTCATTGCTCGGCCCCCAGGTAGGCCTCCACCACCGCCGGGTCGTTCTGCACCTCGGCGGGGGTCCCCTCGGCGATCTTGGCCCCGAAGTCCAGCACCACCACCTTGTCGGACACCCCCATCACCATCCCCATGTGGTGCTCCACCAACAGCAGCGTCAGCGAGTGCCGCTGGGCCAGCGCCACCAGCAAATCGGCCAATTCGCCCACCTCGGTCTGGGTCAGCCCGGTGGCCGGCTCGTCCAGCATCAGCAGCCGGGGCCGGCCCACCAGCGCCCGGGCCAGCTCTACCCGCTTCAGGGTCCCGAACGGCAATCCCGCCGCGGGGTGAAAGGCCACGTCGGTGAGCGACAGCTCTTCCAGTGCCTCCCACGCGGTTTGAGCCAGCGAGGCCTCCTCCTGCCCCGACCCCCACCGCAGCGCGGCCCGCAGCGCGCCGATGCTGGAGCGGTGGTGGGCGCCCACCATCACGTTCTGCATCACGGTCATGCCCGGCCACAGGGCCAGGTTCTGGAAGGTGCGCCCGATGCCCAAACCGCTGATGGCATGGGCCGGACGGGCCAGCAGATCGGCGCCCTCAAAGGCCACTGCGCCCTCTTGGGCGTCGTACACCCGGCTCACCACGTTGAACAAGGTGGTCTTGCCCGCCCCGTTGGGCCCGATCAGCCCGCAGATGCTGCCCTCGTCCACGGTGAACGACAGGTCCCGCAGCGCGGTGACCCCCCCGAACCGCACCGTGACCCCCGCCACATCCAACAACGCCATAACCCCCCCGACCCTACCCTGCTCGGCTGACAGGGCCGGGAAGGCTCACCCGCCGATCAGGCTGGCGATGGCCCAGATGACGATCACCAGGCCCACCACGATCATCACCACGCTGCGCCCCACCTTCGGGGTCGCTGGCTCGTCGGGGGCACCCGGCGGGGGAGGGATGTCGGGCCGACCCGTCCGGCGCTTGCGAGGGCCGTCAGGATTGATCAGCGCGGCAATGTTCCCCACCGCCAGCGCACCCCCCAGCGCCAGCAACAAGAACGTGATGATCTCCGGCCCGCCCAGCACCCTCCCAGTCTCGCGCCCCGCGCCGCGCGCCTCTTATATGGGTGGGCTATATGGGGCGGTGGACCGACACGGCGTAGTCGCCGCCCGACCAGGGCCCTCGCTCCCACGTCGAGTAGCGCTCCGACAGGGCCAATCCCGCCGCGGCACAGTCGCTGTCGTAGCGATCCAAGGTGTAGCCCCCGGCCCGCAGCTGGAACCCGGCCACCAGGGCGCCACCGGGGGAGAGGTGGGCGGCGCAGCGGGCCACCACTGCGGACTCGGTGCCCGGCCCGGTGAACAGCAGCACGTTCCCCGCCATCACCACCGCGTCGAAGGCTTCGCCCAGGTCGAACACCGTCAAATCCAGCTGGTGCCAGGCCAACTCCGGCGCCTTGGCCCGAGCCCCCGAGATCATCTCCGTGTCGATATCCACCCCGGCCACGTCAAACCCCCGCCGGGCCAGCTCAACCGCCATCCGTCCTGTCCCGCAGCCCGCATCGAGAACCCGCCCGGAACCTCCCAGCAGCGAGTCCACAAAATCGGCCTCCCCATGGGGGTTGTGCCCCTCGGCCTCGAGCCGCTCCCACCGGGCGTCATAGTCCCGCCCCGACATCCGCCCACCCCAAGTCGATCCCACCCGCCGAGCTTGTCACAGCCCGCCGGTAGTCTGACGCCGTGGCTTCCCCGATCCACGCCGAGCCCAGCGTGTTGGCCGATATCGGCTTTGAGTTCCACCCGGCGGTGGCGGCGTGGTTTGAGCAGCGGTTTCCCGGCGGGCCCACGGAGGCCCAGGCCCAGGGGTGGCCGGCCATCGCCTCGGGCCAAGACACGCTGATCGCCGCGCCCACCGGGTCGGGCAAGACCCTGGCCGGATTCCTCATCGCCATCGACAACCTCTACAAGCGCCACGTCCAAGGCCAAACGGTGGCCAAGGCCAGCCAGGTGGTGTACGTGTCGCCGCTCAAGGCGCTGGCCACCGACATCGCCGAGAACCTGGAGCGCCCCCTGGCCGAGATCGCCGAGATCGCCCGGGAACAAGGCCATGAGCCCCCGCCGCTGACGGTGGCGGTGCGCACCGGCGACACCCCGGCCCACACCCGGGCCGCCATGATCAAAAAACCGGCCAACTTCGTGGTCACCACCCCCGAGTCGCTCTACCTGCTGGTGACCGCGGCCAAGAGCCGAGAGGTGCTACGCACCGTGGAGACCGTGATCGTCGACGAGATCCACGCCACCGCCCGAGACAAGCGGGGCAGCCACCTGGCCCTCACCCTCGAGCGCCTAGAGCACGCCGCCGACGTCCGCCCCACCCGCATTGGCCTGTCGGCCACCCAGCACCCCATCGCCACCATCGCCGACCTGCTCACCGGCATCCACCCAGACCGGTCCGACAACGGCGCCGGCTCCACCGAGTCTGGCGCCGCCGAACCCGCCCCCCAATGCACCATCGTTGACACCGGCCACCAGCGAAACCTCGACATCGCCCTGGAGCTGATCGACGACGAGCTCGACGCGGTGGTCTCCCATGCCCAGATGGACCAGATCCTCGACCGCATGGCCACCCTCATCGGCGAGCACCACACCACCATCGTGTTCGTCAACACCCGCCGCATGTCCGAGCGCATCGCCCACCAGCTGGCCGAGCGCCTGGGCGAAGACGCGGTGGCCGCCCACCACGGCTCCTTGTCAACCGAGCGCCGCATCCGCACCGAGCACCGCCTCCGGGCCGGCGACCTAAAAGCCCTGGTAGCCACCGCCTCCCTCGAGCTGGGCATCGACATCGGCCCCGTGGAGCTGGTGTGCCAGGTGGGCTCGCCCCGCAGCATCGCCACCTTCCTCCAGCGGGTGGGCCGCTCCAACCACAGCCGCCACGGCACCCCCAAGGGCCGCCTGTGGCCCCTCACCCGCGACGAGCTCATCGAGTGCCTCGCCCTCGTCCACGCCGTCCACCAGGGCCAGCTCGACGCCGTCCGCCCCCCTGAAGCCCCCCTCGACATCCTCGTCCAGCAGCTCATCGCCGAGGCTGCCGCCGACGACAACCACACCACCGGTGGCCTCTACGACATGTTCACCAAGGCCGCCCCCTACGCCAACCTCACCAAAGAGCAATTCGACGAGGCCGTCAACCAGGCTGCCACCGGAGTGGTCACCGGCCGGGGCCCCCGGGGCGCCTACCTCCACCACGACTCCGTCAACCACGAGGTGCGGGGCCGACTGGGCGCCCGGCTGGCCGCCCTCACCTCCGGGGGCGCCATCGGCGAGAACGGCGACTACCGGGTGGTGGCCGAGCCCGACGACACCTTCATCGGCACCGTCAACGAAGACTGGGCGGTGGAGTCGATGGCCGGCGACATCTTCCTGTTGGGCTCCCACTCCTGGCGGATCAAGCAAGTGGCCGCTGGCACCGTGCGGGTGATCGACGCCGGCGACGCCCCGCCCACCGTGCCCTTCTGGCTGGGCGAGGCCCCCGCCCGCACCGCCGAACTGTCCCAGCAGGTGTCCAACCTGCGCGCCTATATATCAACGCTGTTTCCCGACACCGCCGACGCAAACCCCCTAAACGACACCACCCTGGCCCAGGCCAACCAGCAATTCGCCCAATCCCACGGCGTCACCAACGAGATCGCCGAGCAGGCCGTGCTCTACGTCGCCGCCGCCCAAGCCGCCCTCGGCACCGTCCCCACCCACACAAACATCGTGTTCGAGCGCTTCTTCGACGACACCGGCGGCCAACAGCTCGTGGTCCACAGCCCCTATGGCGGGCGCATCAACCGGGCCTTCGGCCTGGCCCTGCGCAAACGCCTCTGTCGCCGCTTCGACTTTGAGCTCCAGGCGGCGGCCAACGACAACGCCATCATCTTGTCGCTCGGCCCCCACCACAGCTTCCCCCTCAGCGACGTCCCCCAATTCCTGCACCCCGACTCGGTGGAGGAGGTGCTCACCCAGGCCGTGCTGGATTCGCCCATGTTCACCGCCCGCTGGCGCTGGAACCTCAATCGGGCCCTGGTGGTGCTGCGCAGCCGGGGCGGCAAGCGCAATCCGCCCCCCATCCAGCGTATGGAGGCCGACGACATCATGGCCGCCGTGTTCCCCGGCGCGGCGGCTTGCCAGGAGAACGTGGCCGGACCCATCGAGATCCCCGATCACCTGCTGGTGCGCCAAACCCTCCACGACACCCTCCATGAGGCTCTCGACGTGGACGGCCTCACGCAACTCCTCACCGATATCCGCTCCGGCGCAGTCCGCACCCACTTCTGCGACACCGCCGAGCCCTCCCCGCTCAGCCACGAGATCGTCAACGCCCGCCCCTACGCCTTTTTGGACGACGCCGAGATCGTCGACCGCCGCACCAACGCCGTCACCGTCCCCCGAGGCCTGCGCCCCCGAGGCGAACAACAGCCCCCCGCTCTCGATGCCTCAACCCTCTCCCAAATCGCCCCCGACGCCATCGCCCAGGTGGTCGAGGAGATAACCCCCGACCCAAGAACCCCCGACGAGCTCCACGACCTGCTGACCACCCAGGTAATCACCCGCCCCAACCCTGCCTGGCAAGAGCTCTATGAGGCCCTGGAATCCAAGAACCGGGTCTGCACCTTAAAGAACAACGCCGAAAACCCCCTCTGGACCACCTCAGAACTAGTCGAAACCGCCCTAACCCCCGAAAAAGCCACCGAAACCATCCGAGGCCACCTCGAATCCACCGGCCCCACCACCCCCGAACAACTTGCAGACAAAACAGCCCTAGACCTTCCGACGGTCAATCAAGCATTGGCAGCTCTTGAATCCGAAGGGGCAGCTATGAGGGCTAGCCATCTGGATGGCGCTGCTCCTGATTCGTGGTGTTCCCGTCGACTTCTTCAGCGCATGTCGTATCTTTCGCGTCGCCAGAAGCGATCCTCAGTCCAAGCAGCCAGTCCACAAGACTTCATGAGGTTCTTGCTTGATTGGCATCACCTAACTCCTGATTCGACAGTTAGGGGTCGCCCCGGCCTCACCAAAGTCCTCGAGCAGCTCCAAGGCCTCGACCTCCCCGCCGGCGCCTGGGAATCCCAGATCATCCAAAAGCGCCTCCCCGACTACAACCCGATTTGGCTCGACGAGCTCTGCTACCGCGGCGAGCTGGCCTGGCTCCGCCTCACGCCCCCCAACACACCCGCCAAGGCCAATTCCATGGCCCCCCGCAAAGCCACCCCCATCACCCTCGTCTTCCGAGAAGACCTCCCCTGGCTCCTCGCCGCCGCCCGCACCAACAACCCCGAGCCCCCCGAAGCCGGCCCCGTTCAAGAGATCGCCGACATCCTCCAGTCCCAGGGCGCCAGCTTCCTGCCAGATCTGGCCGACGCCACCCACCGCCTGCCCGACGACATCGAAAGGGCCCTTTGGAACGGCGTCGCTCTCGGCCTGTTCACCGCCGACGGCTTCGCCGCGGTGCGAGCCCTGCTCGACCGCACCGGCCGCCGCCCCACCCGCCACCGTCCTGGCCAGAACCTGCGCTCCCAAGCCCTGCGCACCCGGGCCTCGCGCATGAATCGCGCCTTTAACAATGGCGCGTCTCGCGAAACCCACGCCGCCCCCGGCCGCTGGTCGCTCGTTCCATCGCCCGAGGAGCTCCCCGCCGACGACCTCGCCGAGGCCGTCGCCCAGCAACTTCTGGCCTGCTGGGGCGTGGTGTTCCGCAGCCTCGCCCACCACCCCGCCACCCCCACCGCCACCCCCTGGCGAGACATCCTCAAGGCCCTGCGCCGCTTCGAAGACCGCGGCCTGGTGCGAGGGGGCCGCTTCGTGGCCGGCCAAAGCGGCGAGCAGTTCGCCCTGCCCGCGGCCGCCGACCAACTCCAAAAGGTCGGCCGCCGCCCCCGCACCAACCAAGAGGTAACCATCGCCGCCTGCGACCCCCTCAACCTCACCGGCATCCTCTTAGACGGCCCAAGAACCCCCGCCACCCCCTACAACACCCTCACCTACACCGACGGCCTGTCTTCGCCCCAATAGGGGAGAGAGAGCCTCCCTTAGGCCTCTATGGGGGCAGTATGACTCGGTTGTAACAGGGTCTGTCAGCCGTTAGGGTTGGGCCATCACTCGGCGACGGTGATGTGGTCGCCCTTCAGCTAGCGCGCATGACCCGAACGATGGTTATCACCTTCGTCAGCGTCTCGGTGGCGATGCTCGGAGCAATGACGGCCATCGTCCACACCGCCCCCGTCTAAGCCCGCCCGAAAGACAACCATCGCCTCCTGCGAGGCCCGCGGCGACGCCCGCAGCCGCTGACCTAAATCAAACCCAACCCACCGCTATCCTCAGTTCATGGCCATCGCCCGCCCACTCCCCGCCCTTAACAAGCGCGCCCTCAGCACCGTTCTCGCCGCCACTCTGTTAGCCGCCGTCCTCGCTCTGGCCCCCGCCTCCACCGCCGCGGCCCAAACCCAGAACTCCCCCCCAATCGCCCGAGCGGGCGCCGATCGCGCCGTCGCCCTCGGCTCGGGCTTCGTCACCCTCGACGCCACCCGCAGCTTCGACATCGACGGCGCTAACCAAGTGCTCGACTACCGCTGGGAAGTCATCACCTCCAACTATTCCTGGCTCGCCATCACCCCCACCGGCTTCCCCCGGGGCCGCACCGCCACGTTCATATCCCCGTCGCCCTCCGAAGCGGCCCGATACGGCTACACCATCCAGTTCCGCCTCACCGTCACCGATCCCGAGGGCGCAACCGGCACCGACACCGTCACCCTCAACTTCGAGGGCCCGCCCACTGCGGCCATCGGCCTCACCGCCTTCATCGCCGACCCCAATCCCATAGACGCCAACAACAACCACATCATCGAAGACGACGAGCGCTACACCGTCCCCGGCGTGGTCCGCCGCCCCGGCCAAGGCGGCAACGACGACGACGAGTGGACGGTGCGAGAGGGCGCCCGCGTCACCCTCAACGGCGTCGGCCGCTCCGGCGTCGGCGCCACCGCCAACAGCACGCTGCGATTCCAATGGACCCGGCTCTCGGCCGTCCCCTCCTACAACGAGTTCCGCGTCCCCTTCGAAGACCGCGACGACCAAGACGTCACCCTGCTGTTTCCCGCCAACCTGCGCCAGGGCCAAACCGCCGTCGTCATCTACACCCTCACCGTCACCAGCGGCACCAGCCAGCAGGTGGTGGCCTCGGTGCGCATCAACGTGGTCGACGAGCCCTTCGCCCCCGAGGTCGAACTCGAGCTCTACAACGCCCGCCAGCCGGTCCAAGACGCCAACGCCCTCAATCCCGACAACCCCACCCTCAACTACGTGGTCCGCCCCGGCGCCACCGTGGAGCTCATCGCCCGAGCCACCGACCGCGACACCGGCGACGCCTCAAGGCTGGTCCACACTTGGGTGGGCACCGGCGTCAACCCCGCCTCCTCCAACGCCACCCACGGCCCCACCTCCCGGGCCACGTTCTCAGCCCCCACCAACGCCCCCCAGGGCCAAACCTACGTAGTGACCGTTACCGTGTCCGATCCCACCAACCGCATCGGGCGAGACGTGGTCGTGTTCACCGTGGCCGACAACAACCGCCCCCGGGCCACCGCCCCCGCCGATGCCGTGGTGGACGACGGCCCCCGGGGCGGCACCAACCGCCAAGGCCTGGTGATCCTCACCGGCACCGGCTCCGACGCCGACGGCGATCCGCTGCGCTATCGCTGGTTCCAGGCCGACGCCAACGGCGATCCCCTCGATGAGCCCACCCTCGAGCTGATGAACGCCGACACCGCCACCGTGTCGTTCACACCCCCCGACGTCGCCGGCTTCAGCGAGCTCGAGGTGTACCTCGGCTTCATCGTGATCGACCAGTGGGGCGCCAACGACACCGACACCGTCACGGTCATCGTGCTGGGCAACATCAATCCCCCCGAAGCCGACGCCGGCCCCAACCAGAGCGTGGAGCCCGGCACCCAGGTCCGCCTCGACGGCTCCGGCAGCATCGATCCCAACCGCACCAACCGGATCACCTCCTGGCGCTGGACCTACACCGGATTCGAAACCACTCCGCCCCAATCCGAGCGCCCGCTCACCCAGTTCGACCGCCTGGCCCTGGCGGGCTTTCTGCCCGCCAGCAACGTCTATCCCAACATCTTGTTCGGGGCCAACAGCGCGGTTCCCTACTTCGACGCCCCCGCCGACATCGGCAGCTACACCAGCGTGTCGTTCACCTTCACCCTCACCGTGCGAGACAGCACCCGGGCCACCGACTCCGACACCGTGACCATCACCGTGGCCGGCCGGTTCTTCTCCGGGGTCATCAACGGCCCCGACTTCTGCACCAACCTGAGCCTGGGCGGCCCCCCCACCTACGCCTTCGACAGCGACCGCGACGGCGTGGCCGACACCTGCTCTTTGCGCACCACCCGCCGCGAGGCCATCGCCCGCCAAAACGCGCTCGCCACGCTGGCCTCGCTCAACAACACCCGGTTCACCACCCAGGTGCTTTTGGCCTGCAACCGCATCGCCGGCGACTTCGGCGACGATCCCGCCAACCTGGCCCAAGACGCCTGCGCCACCTCCCGGGTGGCCGGCCCGCCACCCCCGGTGCCCCCTCACCTGGCTGACACGTTCTTCTCCGGCGCGCTGGTCGACGGCCCCGACTTCTGCACCAACCTGAGCCTGGGCGGCGCCCGCCTCTACCCCTTCGACAGCAACGCCGACGGCGTGGCCGACACCTGCGTGCTGCCCTACACCCGCCGTGAGGCCGTCGCCCGCCAGCACGCCCTCAATGTCTTCGCAAGCCCCCGAGCGTCCTTTGACAATGCCCTGGCCCTGGCCTGTAGAGAACTCGGCACCGCCGACTTCGGCGACGACCCCCGACACTTGAGCCGAGATGCCTGCGCCTGAGGGCGGTTTTGGCGATTCTCTAGCGGGCTGACCTGTTCCTTCCTGCAAGAAATGGTCGGAAGATTGTCTGGGAGTGTTTGAAACTTCCCCCAAGACCTGACAAACTATTCCCCGTGCTGAGCCGGGGTCGGGCTCAGTCCGCCGACACAGAACCGAGCGGTTCTGTCCCATTAGGGTGTCGGCGACCCTATAGACTTTGAACCACTGACCCGGTCTGATAGAAAGTTGCCCATGATGACGATGCTTCACTCGGTTTGGTCCGGCGGCGGGAGTGCTGCTGGTCGTCGCAGGTCCTTGCTCGCGCTCGGGGCGCTGTTGGCGTTGGTAGCGAGCGTGCTGATCTGGACCGCGCCCGGCTCCCAGGCGCAAACCCCGCCCAACCTCCCCCCAGTCGCGATCGCAACGCTCGGCGATGCCACTCCCAATAACGGCCCTGACGGCACTGCTGGCACGGCGGACGACTACGTGGTCCAGACGTTGGTGGGTTCTCGCAGCTTTGATCCCGACAACACGGGCGGCGACGGGATCAACCTCCATCAGTGGGAAGTGGTGACCGACACCTATAAGGACTGGCTTGCCCTCACCCCTGTTTCCGGCTCGACAACGGATGTCACCTTCATCGTTCCGAATGAGGCATCCATTGCTCGCTACGGTCAGTCCATCGAGTTCCGGTTGACGGTGTGGGATGCCAACCCGCGGACCGATGTTGGCGCCCTGTCCGATACTGACACGGTGACCTACAACTTCCGGGCCGCCGAGAGCCCCACCGCCGACATCACCGTGTCCGCGTTCTTGAAGAACCCCACTGCCGTGGCCAACTACGACGACGACGGTGACGGGATGATCGACGAGGACGACGAGGAATACACGATTGACGCCATCATCTCCCGGCCAGGTGAGGGCGACAATGCTGACTACGAGTGGCACATCAAGGAAGGCGCCCTGCTGACGTTTGACGGTTCCGGCAGCACCGACCCCGACACCCCACGCCTGACTGATGCCATGTTCTCCTGGTCCCGCGTCTATGACAGCAGCGCCGATACCGGTGTCTCCAACAACGCCGCCGATCTCGATCCGTCCCTCCCCGGCGGTTCGGACAATGCCGCTACTGGTAAGAAGATCAGCTCCAGCGTAGGTAGCGAATCAGTTGCTGACGCTGACAACGACGCTGGCAGGACCGTTATTGCACTGGCGAACACCGACGGCTCTGGCCCCAATCCGTTCTACGCCTACTACCGCTTGACAATTGACGACAACGGCGCCACTGCTGGTGGCAACACCGACACCGCCGACGTGCTGATCGTCATCCACGACCAGCCCAACGATCCGGTGGCCGGCACCCGCACTGCACCGATCACGGCAACGTATGATGTCGACGGAACCGCGACTCCTTTGGTGCGCAGCAGCTTGGGCGCCAACCGGTTCCTGGTTGCGCCAAACAACACGGTGACCATCACCGCGATGCCGTTTGATGCCGACATCGGCCTCACTGGCGGCAATACCGGTCTTATCACCTCTTTCTCAGGCGATGGCGTTCGGGTTCCTGATCCTGCCGCACCGACTGTGGCCACGCTGATGGTTCCTCGGACTGCTCCTCAAGGAACCGAGTACGAGGTCAACATCACTGTGACCGATAGTACGATGCGCAGCAGCACCACCACGGTGACCATCGTGGCCGTGCGCAACACGGCCCCCGAGGCGGTTGCTCCGGTGAACATCTCGGTTGGCGATGGTCCCAACGGCGGTACCATCGGTGCCTTCAATCTGCCCACCGGCCAGGTCATGCTGCGGGGTATCGGGTTCGATGCCGATGCCAACGACCTCACCTTCAGCTGGACTGAGCGGGCCTATCCGCTCACCACTGCCACTCCTCCGGCTCTTGATACCTCAGCCGACACCGGCCTCACAGGGTCAGTAGCTGAAATTGTGGACATCAGGCTGCCGAGGAAGGCCTACCTGAGCATCGACAACGCTGATCAGGAGACGGCTTCCTTCTCGGTGCCCGAGGTGGACAGCGTGAATCTGCCGATCATCTCGATCGACCACGACGATGACACCAATACTCCCAACGTCAACGCCTATCAGATCCCCATCCGATTCACGGTGACCGATAGCTGGGGCCAGTCCAGCACTGACGATGTGGTCGTCACGGTCTACGACAACGAGCAGTACCGCACGGTGGCCAACGCTGGTGCCAACCAGCAGGTGTCCTCCGGTGGGTTCGTCCGCCTGAATGGCTCTGGTAGCAGCAGCTCGGCGGGCACCGCTGTTGGCCTGAGCTATCTGTGGACCTACACCGGGATCACCACCGATCCGGCCACCCAGGACCGTCCGGCCCTGACTCCGCAGGAGGTTGCCGGTGGTTATGTCGAGGGCGAGTGGTTCCCCTATGACGGCAACGCCGACACCACCACTGACGGCACCGCCGACGAGGTCGATGCTGGCAGCCAGGTCGCCGGCTACCCCGACTACGGGACAATCGGCACCTACCACCCGACTGCTGGTGGGGAGTTGAAGCAGGCGACCACCAGGTTCCCGTACTTCGATGCTCCGAGCCTGCACGGCTTCAACAGCATCAAGCTCCACTTCTCGCTGACGGTGTCCTTCACCCCGACGGGTGGCACAGAGCAGACCAACACTGCTCGGGTAACCATCACGGTGAGCGACGGCTACTACTCCGGCATTATCACCGGTCCGGACTTCTGTACCGGGTACAGCCTGGGCGGTCCGCAGACCTTCGCCTTCGACAGCAATGGCGACGGCGTGGCCGACATCTGCTCGCTGAAGACCACCCGCCGCGAGGCTGTGGCCACTCAGAACGCTTTGAACGAGCTGGCCGCTCTGTTCCCGGACACGTTCAAGGATCACCTGCATGGCAAGGATGCTGTGGAAGCTGACGACACTGCGACTCCGCCGGTCGAAGCTGAAGATGCCATTCCCAGCCAGTGCGCTTCGGCGCCCAAGAACTTGGGTGACTCTGATGCTGCTTTGAATGCTGATGCGTGCGGTCCGGCTGGAACGTTCGCCCGCCGGGTGTCGAGTCCGCCGGCGCCGGTTGATCCTGCGGTGCGGGATGTGTTCTTCTCGGGCATCGTCTCCGATGAGAACTTCTGCACCAACCTGAGCCTGGGCGGCCAGCCGCTGTACGCCTTCGACAGCGACGGCGACGGCGTGGCCGACATCTGCTCGCTGGGCTACACCCGCCGTGAGGCCGTGGCCCGCCAGAACGCTCTGCAAGCGGGCTTCTTGAACCACGACCAGTTTGCTGCGGCTCTGGCCCGGGCTTGCGCCGAGTTGGGCACCACCGACTTCGGTGACAGCGCTGGCCACCTGGCCGCCGACCGGTGCAGCAACCCCAGGCCGAGCACGCCGGGAACGGCACTGCCACAAGCCCCTAGCAGCTAAACCGACCCTGGTTCATCTGAACCAGTAATACAAAACGAAGTGGCCCGGCCCCAGCGGCCGGGCCACTCCGCGTCTACCCACAGATTGGCTCTGGGCCGTTCTGGTCGGCGGGCCTATCCATTCCATTCTGGAATGCGGCAACCTCCACCCGATCCCAACCAGATTGGGCTTAAGTAATAAGTCCTATCATCGACCTCGCCGACGCTGCTAGATTCGAATCAAACCTGCCCATCCGCCTAGGGCCAGAGTTCAATGAACGAACAGGAGCAAGAAGCCCCAGAACAGGAAGCCCCTGAAACTGTCGTTAGCAGGTTTTTGCGCTGGATGAAGGAGTGGGGGCGCTGGGTGCTAGCTCACCCCGTTAAGACCGTTCTTTTGAGTCTTGCAATAGGGGGGGTAACCGTAGCCCTCGTCAACATCGGTACGCTCACCGTCATTGTCGGGTGCTCCCAAACCATCAATCAAGGCAGTAGCTCCGAAAACCCGCCATCTGAAACCCCGGCGGCTTCTACCCCTGAAGTCTCTGAGGCGGAGGAGCCCGAATCCGAAGTGCTATCCCCGACTAGCCCATCAGGCTCCTCCCTTGACCCCTCAGGGACGGCCCTACCCGAGGCAGAACCAACTGAAGCAAATTCCGGCACATCTGAGAACCCGGAACCGTCAGAATCATCGGATCTCCTCGAGCAGTATCGGCGTGAAGTCAAAATGGACGACTGCCTCGGCGCACGAGGATCGGATCAGTGGTGCTTCTTGGCGGGCTTTGCCACGTCTTATGTTGCTTGGCGGCTCAATTCAGACGATGCCGGCACTGGGGTCGAATTCCACAATAGATTCTCACTTCCATCTGGAAGGATATGGGGAAACGCGGCCGACTGGGACGACGCTGCAATTGATGCTGGTTTGGAATTCTTAGATGAACCCGGTCGACCCGTTGTGCCAGGGTCCGTCGCACAATGGAATGCTGATGATGTAAGGCCGTATGGATTTGTCGCCTTCGTTGAAGATGTGACCTATGACGGCGATGATCTTCAGTCCTTTGTGATGTCAGATATGAATTCAGTTGGAGAAATCATGCAGCAGGAACCAAGCGAGTGGGTCTTGCGCGAACACGTCGTGTGCATTCCCGAGGATTGCCAACCCTACGGCTGGCCTGACAACTTTCTTCCCATCCAAGAACTCTTGGCGAATCCACCGTCGTAGTCCCACCATCCCAGCAACGCAAGAGCTCGAAATCGCAGACTCGAATCGGGAGCTCTTGAAGCCGCCTAGCCCTAGGCTGTTGTGGTCGGCAGGAGCTGGCCGGGGTAGCCTGGTACAAAGCTTCCCCCCTAGCAACCCTCCATGTAGAGAGGGAGAGGTCAGTGAACACTGTCATTTCCACCACACTCATCAGCGTGCTAGGCGCAGGGCTAATCGGGATGCTCTTCCACTACTTGCGTGACCTGTCCACCAGGTTTGCCAGCCTCGAGCAGGCGGTCAACAACCTGGACACCAAGGTCACCGGCGCCATCAAGGACCTGGAATCCAACGTCACCGGCGCTATCAAGGACCTGGAAACCAACGTCACCGTCGAACTCAAGGCGGTCGAGACCCAGTTCGAAGGTCACGGCTAACGCCCAACCCGTATCGAGGCCAAGCTCGACGTCGACTCTCCCGCCGAAGCCGGCTAACCCCACTCCAAGAGCCCAGTCGCCGCTAAAGGTTGGAGCGCGACACACTTTGCACCCTTCCCATCAACCGATACCAACAAACGCGGAGTGGCCCGGCCGCTGGGGCCGGGCCACTTCGTTTTGTGCTACTGGTTCTGGCGAACCAGGGTCGGTTTGCTAGTTAGTAGCGGTTGGCAGTGCCGTGCCAGGCGTGCTCGGCCTGGGGTTGCTGCACCGGTCAGCGGCCAGGTGGCCAGCGCTGTCACCGAAGTCGGTGGTGCCCAACTCGGCGCAGGCCCTGGCCAGAGCCGCAGCAAACTGATCGTGCTCTAGGAAGCCCGCTTGCAGAGCGTTCTGGCGGGCCACGGCCTCACGGCGGGTGTAGCCCAGCGAGCAGATGTCGGCAACGCCGTCGCCATCGCTGTCGAAGGCGTACAGCGGCTGACCGCCCAGGCTCAGGTTGGTGCAGAAGTTCTCATCGGAGACGATGCCCGAGAAGAACACATCCCGCACCGAAGGATCAACCGGCGCCGGCGGACTCGACACCCGACGGGCGAACGTTCCAGCCGGACCGCAAGCATCAGCATTCAAAGCCGCATCGGAGTCACCCAGGTTCTTGGGCGCCGAAGCGCACTGACTGGCGATCGACTGCTCGCTCTCGTCAACGTCAGCAGTGGTGTCGTCATCCTCCACAGGCATGCCGTGCAGGTGATCCTTGAACGTCTCCGGGAACAGAGCGGCCAGCTCGTTCAAAGCGTTCTGAGTGGCCACCGCCTCGCGGCGGGTGGTCTTCAGCGAGCAGATGTCGGCCACGCCGTCGCCATTGCTGTCGAAGGCGAAGGTCTGAGGACCGCCCAGGCTGTACCCGGTGCAGAAGTCAGGACCGGTGATAATGCCCGAGTAGTAGCCGTCGCTCACCGTGATGGTCACCCGAGCGGTGTTCTGCTCTTCACCGTCGTCGGCCGTGTCATTGTCGTTTGCATCGACGAAGACCAGCAGCGAGAAGTGCAGCTTGATGCTGTTGAAGCCGTGCAGGCTCGGAGCATCGAAGTACGGGAACCTGGTGGTCTGCTGCTTCAGCTCCCCACCAGCAGTCGGGTGGTAGCTGCCACGGCCCTGGTCTCCAGCAACGGTATCGTCGTCGTCAGTGGTGGTGGCGGGGTCGGAGCCATCAGTCGGCTCGGTCAGCCCGTCATACGGGAACCACACGCCCTCGCGATAACCCTCCCGCATCTCCTGCGGAGTTATGGCCGGACGGTCCTGGGTCGCCGGGTCGGTGGTGATACCGGTGTAGGTCCACAGATAGTCCAGCTGCTGCGTAGTGGGGTTTGAAGGACTACTGCCAGAGCCATTCAGGCGGACAAACCCACCGGAGGAAACCTGCTGGTTGGCACCAGCGTTGGCCACCGTGGCGTATTGCTCGTTGTCGTAGATGTTGACAATCACCATGCCAGTAGTGGACTCGCCCCAGCTGTCGGTGACGGTGAACGATACGGGGATCGCATAGCCGTTGATTGCGGGGGTAGTTCCGTCGTCGCCGTCATGATTGATCTGGGCGATGGGCAGATTCACGCTGTCCACCTCGGGCACCGAGAAGGAGGCCGTCTCCTGATCAGCGTTGTCGATGCTCAGATAGGGCTTCCTCGGCAACCTGATCGCAGCTGGGGTTCCATCAGTGTTGAGTGCAGGGCCTGTTGCAGGTTCAGGATCGACAAGCGGGTAGGCCAGCTCAGTCCAGGTGAAGGCGAGGTCGTCGCCGTCGGCGTCGAACCCGATACCCCGCAGCATGACCTGACCAGTAGGCAGGTTGAAGGCACCGATGGTGCCACCGTTAGGACCATCGCCAACGGTGATGGTCTCCGGCGCAACCGCCTCGGGGGCCGAGTTGCGGACGGCCACGATGGTCACCGTGGTCGTAGAGCTGCGCATCGGCGTACCGAGATTATCGGTGATGGTGATGTTGACCTCGTACTCAGTTCCCTGAGGAGCGGTTCGCGGAATCATCAGCGTGGCACTGGTCGCACCTTGCGCAGTCGGCCTGGCACCCTCAAACGAGGTAAGGAGGCCGGTGCTGCCACCAGCGGCACCGATATCGGCGTCAAATGGCATCGCCGTGATGGTCACAGTGTGGTTGGGCTCAACCAAGTACCGGTTGGGTCCCAGCTTGCTTTCAACAACAGCACCGTCATCCGCATCCGTATCAGCGTCGGGACCGTCGGCGGTCACGGTGATTGGGGCTGCGCGGGTGCCGGCCACCGGATCGTTGGGCTGGTCGTGGATGACGATCAGCACGTCGGCGGTGTCGGTGTTACCGCCATCGGTGGCACCGTTGTCGTCAATCGTCAAGCGGTAGTAGCTGAAGAACGGTTGCGGGCCGGAGCCGTCATCGTTGTACAGCGGCGCCACAATCCGGAGATTGGTTGGGCTGAGGGCTTCGGGGGTGCCGTCGGCAGCCGGGGTGTGGGAGCTGATCTTCATGCCGGTGGCGCCAGCGCCCTCAGCATCAGTGCCACCAGGCAAGGTGTCGTCCACAGCGCCAGCATTTGTCGAGACACCGGTGTCTTCGCTGCTGTCGTAGACACGGGTCCAGGTGAAGTTGGCATCAGTCAGGCGGGTGTCGGGGTCGGAACTGCCGGAACCGTCAATCGTCAGCAGGGCGCCTTCCTTGATGTGCCACTCGTAGTCAGAGTTGTCGCCTTCACCTGGGCGGGAGATGATGGCGTCAACAGTGAACTGCTCGTCATCCTCATCGACCATCCCGTCGCCGTCGTCGTCGTAATTCTCAACGGCGGTGGGGTTGGGCAACAAGGCGGTGATGGTGATGTCGGCGGTGGGGCTCTCGGCGGCCCGGAAGTTATAGGTCACCGTGTCGGAATCAGACAGGGCGCCAACAGATGTCCGCGGATCGGCGTCCCACACCGTCAACCGGAATTCAATGGTCTGGCCGTAGCGGGCGATGGATGCGTCGTTCGGAACGATGAACGATGCATTTGCCGCGTTGGGATTGGTGATGGCCAGCCAGTCCTTATAGGTATCGGTCACCACTTCCCAGCGGAACTGTGCGATCCCGTTGTTGGCGGCGCCGCTGGCCGCGTCGGGATCGAAGCTTCGATCTCCGGTCAACGCCTGGACCACATAGTCGTCCGTTGGGTCGGTGGCCGTGCCGTTGTCGTTCGGCGTGGCAGCGCCGAGGACACCGATCGCGACAGGGGGGATGTTGGGCGGGGTTTGCGCCTGGGAGCCGGGCGCGGCCCAGATCAGCACGCTTGCAACCAACGCCAACAGCGCCCCTAGCGCGAGCAAGGACCTGCGACGACCAGCAGCACTCCCGCCGCCGGAGCCAGATCGGGTCTATAGGGGCTGGTCAGCGGAATGCAAGATACGAATTGTTACTACTGGTGTGTCCTTCTTGGGATGCGGGCAAGAAAGTCGGCCCATTCCTCCATCAGGCTAACCCGCTTCTCAAACAGATCAGTTCTCAGGTAGGCCCGCTCCACCTTGGTGCCCACGGTGTGGCCCAGGGCCATCTCGGCGATCTCCCACGGGTAGTCGGTGGCCTCGGCCGCCCAGCTTCTGAACGAGCTCCGCAGTCCGTGGGGAACCATGCCCGCGCCCATCTCTCTCAACAGCTTCGACAGGGTGCTGTCGTTTTGCGGCCGCCCGGTGAGTGAGGGGAAGATCAGGCCGCTGTTGTCGATGATCTTCTCAGCCTCGTCCAGCACCTTTAGCGCCGCGTCGGTCAGCGGCACGCGGTGCTCGGTGAAGGTTTTGGTGCGGTGGGCTGGGATGGTCCAAACCCGAGACTCCCGGTCGATCTCTTCCCACGTTGCGAACCGAACCTCACCGGAGCGACACGCCGTGAGGGCCAGGAACTCAAAGGCCAGCTTGGTTCCCTGCCAGGCGCCCGACGCATAGACGGCGGCAATCACGTCGGCCACCCTTTCGGCGGGAATGGCGGGGTGGTGCGTTCCGCCGTTCTGTCTCGGCAGGGCAGCGGCCAGTGCGTCGCCCGCCGGGTTGTCTTTGCGATAGCCCTGGGCGATGGCCCACTTCATCACCGAGTTGATGCGCCGGCGCTGTTTTCTGGCGATCTCCGGCAAGGTGAGCCAGATGGGTTCCAACACGCCGAGAACGTCGCCGGGGGTGATCCTGTCCACCTTCTTGTCAGACAGGGGAGCGGCGTGGCGGGCGAGCTGGGTGCGCCATGCCTCGGCGGTGCCTCCCCCGTTCTTCCAGCCGGCGGAGTGCATGGCGATTACCTGCTCCACGGCCTCGGCAAAGGTGGGGATGCCGGCGCCGCGCCGGGGGTCGCCTCCCCTGCGGACCGTGCGGTGGTTGTCCAACGCCGCCTCGCGGGCCTCGGCGGGCGAAACCAGCCATGTGGGGCCCAGCCCCATGTGGGTGGGCCTGCCGTTGATGATGAGCCGTTGCACCCACGATTTGGTCACGCCCCCGTCCTTGGCCTCCCGCACTCGCAGGATCAGCCCGTGGGAGCCGTGGCCTCCGTCGCCGTAGGCTCCCGGCTCTTTCACTGTGGCCACGAACTTCGCCGTGAGCCTCTGCCTCGCTGCCATGGTGCCTCCCAGTTGTTAGTGGTTTTGTTACTGAGAGAAGCATCTTCAACGACGTGTCTCGCTATGTCCACCGCTTTCGAGGTCGCTTGGTTCAAGGACGTTTTCGTTGGTTCTGGCTCAAGTAAGAGCAATCTGTCGATAATATGGGGGTGTTATACGAAATGTGTAACGACTGCTAAAGATTTTCCCATCGAGACCGCCTGACTTCATTTCCAGGTTGGCTATCTCCTGCCACCGGCGCCCTGCGTCCACCCGTCTGGGCGATTGCAAGCATAAGACTGGCTATTATGCCCATCAGAATGGCATTTTCAATGGTGGCGCTGTCGGTGGCGCTGTCGGGGTGGGCTGTGCTTGGGGCGGTGGCGCAGGAACAAACCCAGGTGCGGCCAGTTGCGGTTGCCACAGTTGGTGGTGTGACGACAGATCGGGATGCCGGGACAACCACCGTTGAGCTGGACGGCTCGAGAAGTTTCGATATTGACGGCGACATCGTCAAGTACGAGTGGGAGGTGGTGACCGGGTCCCTTGCCGGAATCCCTATAACCCCGTCTCCTGCTGATGAGGCAAATGGAATTCCGGCCGGACGTACGGCGACCTTTGTGATCTTTACCAGGGCGCTGGTGAGAGAGAATGTCGATTCCATCGAGTTTCGGTTGACGGTGACCGACAATGGATTTCCCGAAGCCTCTCGAAGCACGACAGTGTCAGCCAGCGTCAATCACGACCCAACCGCAGTGATAACCGTGTCGGCCAAGCAGCCGGCTCCGAGAGGCCAGCAGGTGACCGGTTACGACGACAACGGCAATGGCCTGGTGGATGAGAATGAAGAGCGCTATACCGTGGAGGGAGTTATCCACGCCCCCGGTGAGGGCGGCAACCGGGATTTCGAGTGGGACATCCGCGAGGGCTCGCTCCTCGTGGTAGACGGATCGGCCAGCTACGATCCCGACGGCCCGTTGCCTGACAGCGCATTTCGCTGGGAGCGCATCTACGCCAGCGATGTGGCCTCAGTCACCGCCACGCTGCCCGTCTCTACCGACGGTCAAAGGACGCTGAGCACCGATGAGGATCCCGATGTCGTGGGCAGCATCACGTCGGAGACGGTGGGTCGGCTGCCGTTTGTACGCGGAGATACTGCCGATACCTACTTCTTGTATTACCGACTGACGGTGACTGACGAGCACGGAGCGTCGGCGCAGCAAATCGTCATGATCGTGATTCGCGACGCCCATGCCGCGCCCACTGTGGAAATCGAATTGTCCGCCACTGACCCCAATCCGTCGACCGCTGAAGACCGTTTGGTGGGAATCCAAGCCGCCGGCGAGAACCGCTATGTGATATCCCCCGAGGTGGCTGAGGACGGCATCACCCTCATCGCGGTGGGTACCGCCGACGGAACTGCCCGCACCAGGGTGTTGGAGCACACCTGGAGCGGCCAAGGAGTGGAGCCCGACGACGACAACCGACCTGGATCGCGCACCACCGCATTGTTCACCGCTCCCGAAGGCGTGCAGCAGGGCGAGTCGTTTACAGTCACCGTGGAGGTGGCTGATCCTGCCGACCACACAGGATCGACATCAGTGGAGCTGATGGTGGCCGACAACCTGCCCCCGGAGGCCGCGGCCCCCGAAGATATCGATACCCCCGACGGCAACAACGGTGGCTTCCCGGACACCGATCCGCCGAGCGGGGTCGTCGTGCTGCAAGGCCTGGGATTCGACCCTGATGGCTTTGAGCTGGACTATCGGTGGGAGCAAGTGCTCAACGCCTCGGGCAGACCGTTGACGCTTGCTTACAGGGGGCCGCGCTTGTCGCTGGCTGGCGCCGATACCCGTTCTGCCCAGTTCACCTTGCCCGAGGTCACCCGGGGTTCTCAATACGTTGTGTACATCCAATTGACCGTTACCGACCGGTGGGGTGTGTCGGATACTGACATTGTGCGGATCACCATTCGCGACGGCGATGACGACCTCAGGGCCGTACCCGGTCCGGATCAGCGAGTTTTCCCCGGCAGCTTCGTCCGCTTGCAGGGCCGAATCAGCACCGGGTTGGTCAGCGAAGAGGCCCTGGGCGCGGCGACCTACCAATGGGTCTATACCGGCATCGAAACCCATCCCCGCACCGAGGATCGACCCCAGATCACCCAGGCCGAAGCCGCCGAGGGCTTTGTGCTGGGGGAGTGGTTCCCCAATGCCGACGGCACCTACCACCCGACTGCCGGCGGCCGGCTCAAGTCCGTATCCGGGCGGTACCCCTATTTTGACGCTCCTCGGCTAGACGGGTTCAACAGCGTCAAGCTCGTCTTCGCCCTCACCGTCGGCAACGTGCCCGGCCAGCAAGCCCACACCGATACCGTGATCGTCACCGTGGTCAACGGCTACTTCTCTGGCCTCATAGAAGGTCCCGACTACTGCGCCAATCGCAGCCTGGGCGGACCGGAGACCTACCCGATGGACTCAAATGGCGATCACGTGGCCGACATCTGTGCCCTCAACTCCACCAGACGGGCCACCATCGCCCGCCAGCACGCATTGGAGCGCCTGGCCGCCCTCAACCCCGACGAGTACCGCAACGCCCTCCACGGGCCGCCCGATATACCGGCGACGCCCGATATCGACGAGTCCGATCCCTCCCTGGGCACTTGCATTGGCGCCCCTATGGATTTTCCCGGCGATACCGCAACATCGCTGGCGGCCGACGCCTGCGGGTCCAAAGGGGCCGACGAACGCCGGCTGCCCTCGGTGCCCGACCCGCTCGATCCCACCAAGGCCGCCCGGTTCTTTTCCGGCCCGGTGATCACCGGCCCCTACTTCTGCATCGACTTCAGCCTGGGCGGCGCCCGCCTCCACGCCTTCGACAGCAACGGCGACGGCGTGGCCGACATCTGCTCGCTCGCCCACACCCGCCGCGCGGCCGTAGCCCGACAAAACGCCCTCGAAGCCGCCTTTACCGCTGACCACCCCCAATACCACGCCGCCCTTGCCGCCGCCTGCGCCGCCCTCGGCACCCTCGACTTCGGCGACAGCGCAGCCGACCTGGCCACTGACCATTGCAGCGTGCCCCCAACGTCTATCCCAGACCGAGGCACACCGCTACCAACGGTACCGCCAGCCGCCTAGACCGAGCGGCTAGCTCAGGTTGCGCACCATTCGATATAGGGAAGGTTGGCCAGGTCGTCTGGCAGCTTGATCTCGATGCCGTCGATATCCGCATCGGCGACTGTGATGAATGCGGCTTGGTCGATGCGGCTGGTTAGGCCCTCGCCCCCGTGCCAGCCGATGAACGAGCACTCGTGGTATCGGTCTGCGTACAGGTGGATCACGAAAAAGCCGCTTACCACCCTGGTGAAGAACGAGCCGTCGGCGTCGGTGATGGCCCAGGCGCTGTTGGTGGATTCTCCGGGCCACATCCATAACAAGAAGTCCTCTATCGGCTGATCATCGGGCCCCAGCACCACGCCTTCCACGCTGTAGGCCGCGGTATCGACGGTCTCGTGGCACGAAGACGTGACTGTCGCGTCGCCGTACACTTCGTGCAAGAGGGCGGCCAGCGCCGGGTCGTAGTCGATCAGCTCAGCTCTGGTGTTGATGTTGTTGTGGGTTGGATTGGGAGGACCGTTCAGGTCGAACCATCCCACCGTTCCCTCGGCCCAGTACTCGTTTTCGTCAGTGGCGGCGTAGGTGTGCTTCCAGAGGCCCGCAGCGAGGGCGTTCTCATAGGCCGCCCTGACGCGGGACCGAAACTCGGTGTCTCCCATTTGGGCCTCGATCGCCATGTTGAGAACGGCATGGCCGATTTCATGGATCATGACGTCATCATGGGGGAACACATCGTGTTCCAGGCAGAGGACGTTCTCAACCGCCGCGGTCATCAGGGGGAGAGATGTCGTGGGCCCGAGACCCCCTCCCTTGGTTGTGACGTTCCAATCTCTGTCGGGGAAATCCTCATTCAAGTTGCTGAACTCCGGGATCTCGGTGATCACGGTGCCTTCGGCCATCATCGTGACGTGCATGCCTGATTTGGCCAGTGCCTCAATGAGGTCGGGCCGGTTGGCCAGTACTTCGAAGATGAGATCTCGGGTTGTGTACAGGGCCCGGTCGGGCACCGAAGCGGCCGTGACGATCGGAATGCCGCTGGCATCAAGGTACTTCTGATAGAAGGGATCGAAGCCCAGTTCGGCGGGCGGGGGCCCAAGCGGCGGAAGCTCTTGTTCTGCTGGCGCCGGTGCGGGAGCACCGTCGATGCATCCGCCGGGCACGATCTGGGTGTCGACGTCGAACCGGCAGCGGTAGGCGTTCAACAGGGCTTCCTGGGCCCAAATCAATAAGTCGCGGCCGGCAACGTCTGCGGTGGTTGGAGTGCCGGTGAACGGTGCCGGCCCCTCAGCGGGCTGTGCCGGCATGCCGTTTGTGCATCCGCCGGACACGATCTGGGTGTCGATGTCGAACCGACAGCGGTAGGTGTTCAGCAGTGCCTCTTGGTTGGCTATCAGCTGATCGCGGGCCTCGACGTCTCCCACTGTTTGCGCGGAGGCCGCAGGCGGCAGCGCAATGACAGCGATTGCCGCAATTGCGAGGGACAGAACCACACCAATGACGATGTGATTGCGCCGCAGTGCTCGAGGCATCGCAATGAGAATACCTATTATCCAACCCCTCCCCGCCGAGGCCGCTTAGCTCTTTTGGCTTGGTGGCTTAGGCGGTGCGGGCCATGTTGGCGAAGCGGGTGTAGTGCTGCTGGAAGGCCAGGCGGGTCTTGCCGGTGGGGCCGTTGCGGTGCTTGGCCAATAGCACCTCGGCGGTGCCCTGATCGGCGGTCTCGGGGTTGTAGAGCTCGTCTCGGTACAGAAAGATCACCAAATCGGCGTCCTGCTCAATAGAGCCCGACTCCCGCAGGTCGGCCAGGATGGGCCGCTTGTCCTGGCGTTGTTCCAGGTTGCGGGAAAGCTGCGAGAGCGCCACCACCGGGCATTGCAGCTCCCGGGCCAGGATCTTGAGCCCCCGGCTGATCTCCGACACTTCCACTTGGCGGTTCTCGGCGGAGTGGCGCCCGGTCATCAGCTGGAGGTAGTCCACCACCACCATGCCCAGCTCACCCACTTGGCTGCGCAGCCGCCGTGACTTGCCCCTGATCTCCATGATGGTCACCGCCGGGTTGTCGTCCACCCAGATGGGCGCCTCCGACAGCCTTCCGATGGCGGTTGACAGATCAGACCAGTCTTGGTCGGTGAGCTTGCCGGTGCGCACCCGGGAGGCGTCCACCCGGGCCTCTGAGCACAGAATCCGCTGGCTGATCTCGAGTTGGCTCATCTCCAGCGAGAACACCAGCACCGGCTTGCTGGCCCGCATGGCGGCATGGGCCGCCATGCCCAGGGCGAAGCTGGTCTTGCCCACGGACGGGCGGGCGCCCACCACCACCAGGGTGTTGGGTTGCAGGCCGCTGGTGATCTCGTCGAGGTCGTTGTAGCCGGTGGGGGTGCCGGTGACGATCTCGCCCTGGTCGTAGAGCTTCTCGATGCGCTCCAAGTTGGCCGGCAACAGCTCGGAGATGCGGGCGGTGGAGTCGCCCATGCGGTCCGCCGCCAGCCGGTACACCATGGCCTCGGCGGAGTCCACCGTTTTGACCACGTCGTCGCCGCCCTCGTAGCCCAACTCGGAGATCTCCCCGCCGATCTCGATCAGCTTTCGCAGGGTGGCCGCCTCGTGGACGATGTTGGCGTACTTGGCCGCATTGGCCGACGCCGGGGTGCCGGTTTGGAGCTTCACCAGTGCGGCGTTGCCCCCCACCTTGTCGGACAGGCCCCGCCGGTTCAGCTCGGCGGCCACCGTCACCGCATCGGCCGGCTCCCCCTCGGCGTACAGCGAGCACACCGCCTCGTACACATGGGCGTGGGCCGGGCGGTAGAAGTGCTCGGGGCGGATCAGGTTCACCGCGTCGGCGATGGCGTCGCGGTTCAACAGCATGGCGCCCAGCAGCGCCTCCTCAGCGTCGAGGTCGTGGGGCGGCACTCGCCCCAAGCGCCCCGGAGGCGGTGATCCGCCGTTGTCGGAATAGTCGAATGGATCGCTCACAAGCTGTACCTATTGTCCCGGCGGCGGTGACAATTTGGTTAGGCGACCGCATTCCACGGCTGCCTACTGTGGCAAACGACCGATGTGTAACGCTAGGGGAAGCCCTGTTGAAATCGGGGTATAACCTGGGGATTTGCCGAGAACGGCATTTTCAGGACTATTCGGCGGCGACTACCTCGACGGTGATGGGGAATTCCACCTCGGGATGGGGCTTGGCCGTTACCGAGTGGCTGCCCAGTTCCTTGATCCCATCGGAGTCGATGGCCCTGCGCTCGAGCATGATGTTGGCCTGCTCGGCCACCGCCCGCACTATGTCGGCGGTGGTGACCGAACCGAACAGCTTGCCCTCTTCTCCGGCCCGAGCGGCGATGTGGATGGGGGTGGACACCAGTCGGGAGGCCATCTCCTGGGCCTCGGCCAGCTCTTTGGCGTCTTTCAGCTCGCGGGCCTGGCGCATGCGCTCGGCCTGGCGCTCGGCGCCCGGTGACGACTTGAACGCCTTGCCGGCCGGGATCAGAAAATTGCGGGCGTAGCCGTCGGCCACATCCACCACGTCGCCCTTTTTGCCCAGGGCGTCCACGTTGTCGCGCAGCACCACCTTCATGACGCCGGCTCCTCGTCGCCAGCCTCATCAGACGCCGTTTCTTCGGCGGCTGGCTCTTCGGCGGCAGCTTCCTCAGCCGAGGGCTCTTCAGCCGCAGGCTCCTCGGCTACCGGCTCTTCAGCCGCAGCCTCGGGGGCCGGGGCTTCCTCGACTGGAGCCTCGTCGGCGGGCACCTCAGCGGGGCCAGCATCCACCGGAGCGGCATCAACCGGGCCAGGGGCTTCCTCGAAGGGCATCTCAGCAGGAGCGCCGTCCATGGCCATCTCGACGGCCTCGGGATCATCGGGGTCCATCTCCCCGGGCGCCCGCATGCCGGGCGGCGGGGTGGAGGGCTGGGGCACCGGCCCCTCGAAGCGGCTGTCGTCTCGCATCCTCGACGAACTGCGCTGGGTGGTGATCCGGTTGTTGTAGGGCAGAAGCGCCATCTCGCGGGCGTTCTTGATGGCCCGGGCGATCTCCTTTTGCTGCTGCTGGTTGTTGCCGGTCACCTGGCGGGCCCTGATCTTGGCCCGGTCGGACATGAACCGCCGCAGCAGGTTGATGTCCTTCCAGTCGACATAGCCGATGCCCTCTTGGGTGAGGACGCTGACCTTCTTCTTGCGCCGCCGGCTGATGTCCTTTGCCTTGGGCTTCTTGGGTCCCTTGGCCATTAGAACGGCTCCTCGTCAGGCACGTAATCAGACGACTGGCTGCGCTGCTGGCGGCCGCCACCGCCGCCACCCTGATAGCCGCCGCCACCACCCTGGTTGCGGCCCCCGCCGCCTCCGCCGTCGCGACGCTCGTTGCGGATCACCTCGACGGTGGCCCACCGCAGGCTGGGCGACACCTCGTCGGCGATGATCTCAACCTTGGAGCGGCGCTCGCCGTCCTGGGTCTCCCACGACCGCTGCTCCATACGCCCGCTCACCACCACACGGGTGCCCTTGACCAGGCTCTCGCTCACGTTCTCGGCCAGGGTGTTCCAGCAGGTCACGTCGAAGAACGACACCTGTTCCTCGGTCTCGTTGGTCTGGCGGTTCTGCCAGCGCCGGTTCCAGGCCAGCCCGAAGGTGGCCACCGCGCTGCCGCCGGCGGTGAATCGAAGCTCCGGGTCCCGGGTCATGTTCCCGGTAACGGTCACCGTGTTGTCGAATGCCATCTCTGTGTCTCCTTGGTTACCCGGCCGCAGCCAGGGGGGTGCCGTCGCCCAGAAGGCCGCGTCGGGCGGCCTCGTTGTCGGGCAGACGGATCAGCTTGTGGCGGACCACCTCGTCCGCAAGTTGAAGGAGACGTTCCAATGAGCCCATCTCGCGCGTCTCGGTCACGAATTCGAGAACCAGGTAATAGCCCTCGGATTGATGGTTGATCTCGTAGGCGAAGCGGCGCTTGCCCCACCGGTCTTCGGCCTTCATCTCGCCGCCGTTGGCGGTGATGTTCTCGGCCACCTGGGCGACGCAGGCATCCACGTTCGATTCCTCGACGCCCGCGTCCAAAATGATCATCAACTCGTATGCCCGCATGGCGAGCTCACCTCCCTGTGGACCCGGTGGCTACCGGGGCCCCGAAAACCGGGGCAGGGCCTTTATTTCAGCCAGAACTCTATCCGACGTGGCCGTAAAGGCCCAACGCCATCTCCTCGTCGGGATTCATCTCATAGCACTCGTCGATTTCGGGAAATGCGCCGGAGCGGACATCGGCCGCAAACTTGGTCAGAGCGTCCACCCCGTCGGCGTGCATGGCGGCGTAGCGGCGCACGAACCGGGGTACCATCCTGGTTTCCAGGCCCAAGACGTCGTGGAATACCAGAACCTGGCCGTCGCAGCCGCCGCCCGCGCCGATGCCGATGGTGGGCACGTCCACCGCGTCGGTGATCATCTGGCCCACCGCGGCGGGCATCCCCTCCAACACGATGGCGAAGCATCCGGCGTGGGCCAGTGCCTTGGCGTCGGCCACCAGGCACAGTGCCGCCTCGCTGCTGCGCCCCTGCACCCGATAGCCGCCCTGGGCCAGCATCGACTGGGGGGTGAGCCCCAGATGGCCCATCACCGGCACCTGGGCGGAAATGATGGCCTCGATCATGGGCACCCGCTCCGAGCCGCCCTCCAGCTTTACGGCCTGGGCCCCGGCCCGCACTAGTTGCGCCGCGTTGGTGACGGTGTCGGCGGTGGTCACGTGGTAGCTCATCCACGGCATGTCGGCCACCACCATCGCCTTGGGGCGGGTGCGAGCCACCGCCGCGGTGTGGTGGGCCATCTCGTCGACGGTCACGCTCATGGTGTCGTCGTGACCCAGCACCACCATGGCCACCGAGTCGCCCACCAAGATGAGATCGGCCCCGGCCTCATCGGCCATGCGCGCGCTGGGGGCGTCGTAGGCGGTGAGCATGACCAGGGGGTCGTCGCCAGCGCTGCGCTTGCGATGGCTGATAGCGGGAGCAGTGAGCTTCGAGCCCATGTTGTTCTCCTTTCCCGTCCAGCGCACTTCGGCTGCCGGCGGTTGCCGCCTACTGTAGTCCACCGTCCTGGCACCGGTGCCAACCCCTCGCCTGCAAATGCCCGGTGTTCGGCCGCTAGCGTGCCAAACATGGACGATTTGTTGGACCGAACCGACGCAGTGGGACTGGCCGATGCCATACGGGCCGGGGAGGTGTCGGAGGCCGAGGTGCTGGAGGCCACCATGGCCCGCATCGACGAGCGCAACCCCGAGATGAACGCCATCACCACGGTGGTGGAGCCCGAGCCGGCCGTCGACGGGCGGCTGCGGGGGGTGCCGTTCGCCATCAAAGACCTGCACTTCGCCATGCGGGGCACGGTGTCCACCCACGGGTCGCGGTACTTCGCGGATGCCCCGGTGGACGACCATGACGCCGAGGTGGTGAGCCGCTACCGGGCGGCGGGGATGGTGCTGGTGGGGCGCACCAACTCGCCCGAACTCGGCCTCTCGACTACCACCGAGCCGGTTCTGTTCGGCCCGTGCGCCAACCCGCTGGACCCTGGCCGCAGCGCGGGCGGCTCCAGCGGCGGGGCGGCCTCGGCGGTGGCCTCGGGAATGCTGACGGTGGCCCATGCCTCCGACGGGGGCGGCTCCATCCGCATTCCGTCGTCGGCGTGTGGGCTGTTCGGGCTCAAGCCCAGCCGGGGCCGGGTGAGCTTTGGCCCCGACGCCGGGGAGAACTGGAGCGGCTATTCCACCACCCATGTGGTTTCTCGCACGGTGCGCGACAGCGCCGTGCTGTTGGACCTGACCTCCGGTCTGGCTCCCGGCGATCCCTATGTGGCCCCGTCGCCCGATGGGACTTTTGAAGCGGCCCTCGGGGCGCCGCCGCCCTCGCTGCGGATCGCGGTGTGGGACGGGTCGGCCGACGGCATCGAGATCGATGCCACTGCCCGGGGAGCGCTGGACGCCGCGGTGGCGCTGTGCGAGGAGCTGGGCCACCGCCTGGAGGAGGAGACCCAATTGCCGGTGCGCCGGGGGATGGGCGGGCCCCAGGGCGTGATCACCTCATCGAACATCGCGGCCATGATGGCCCGGCGCGAGGCCGCCTGCGGGCGGGCCCCCGGACCTGACGACCTGGAGCCGGTGGCCGCCTCCCTGGCCGCCCGCGGGGCCACGCTCACCGGGCCCGAGTATGCCCAGGCCATTCTGGACAGCCACCTGATGGGCCGGCTCATGGGCGACTACCACGAGTCGGGCATCGACATGGTGCTCACTCCCACGCTGGCCCGGGTGCCGCCGCCGCTGGGCGAGCTGGTGGCCACCACCGACGACGTGGCCGAGTGGGGCGCCCGCCAGGGGGCCTACAGCCCGTTTTGCGCCATGGCCAACGCCACCGGCCAGCCGGCCATGTCGGTGCCCCTGCACTGGGACGACCAGGGCCTTACCGTGGGCAGCCACTTCATCGCCCCCTACGGGGCCGAGGCGCTGTTGTTGAGGCTCGCCGCCCAGCTTGAGGAGGCCCGGCCCTTCTGGCCCCAGCCCCGCTAGCCGCGGTGCCCGCCGGGAGGCGGGTGGGCTCAGGGGATCAGCTGGCGGACTGGTTGGCGACTAGCCGGCGGTCAGCGGGATTGCAGCACGTAGCTGCGCAGGAGGTGGTTCCAGTGGCAGTCGGGGCACACCTCCACCTCGTAGCAGGTGAAGCGGCCCTTGCGCCGGGCCAGCTTGGCGATCTCCGCCGCGTAGCTGATGCAGCGCCCGAAGGCCGGCAGCCGGGGCCCGAACACGTACGACACCAGCTTCAGCTCGTCGCCCTGGCACACCGGGCACGGCTCGTTGGCCGGGGTGCCAACCTCCCGGCCAGCCCGCACCAGCTCCGGATGGGCGTCGCACACCTGGTCGGCCATCCGGGTCCCGCTCTTGAGGCGGTGCAGCACATGGGCCCGCACGAGGCGATAGTCCACCGTTGAGGCGGGCTCGGGTTGAACCCCTACTGCTGCGGCCATCGGGTCGGCCATGGCGACAGAGTAGCCACAACTGTCAAGCGCGGTGCTCAACTTCTCTCCGACACCGCCAGCCTGCTTTCCGCTAAAATCCGGCGGCTTTGCTCTTCGCCGGGCGACGGCTTCCGGCGGTCTTGATCTTGCACCGGCGACTCCCTCGGGCGGCTTTGCCCGCGGGGCGGAAGGGCCATTTGTCATCGGCAACCACTACTGTGAGGCCATGGCGTTCACCCCCACCGCTGAGAAACTGATCCCCGACATGACCACCGCCGAGGAGCTGGTGCTGCTGGCCCGATGCCTGTGGTCCGAGGGCTACAACGACCATCTGGCCGGCCACATCACCGTGAACATGGGCGACGGGACCCTGATGTGCAACCCGTGGCTCATCACCTGGGACGAGCTGCGCCCAAGCCAGGTGATCCGCATCGACCTCGACGGCAACGTGGTGGAGGGCGACTGGCCGGTGCCCCCCGGCATCCCGCTTCACCTGGAGCTGCACAAGCTCCGCCCCGGCGTGGCCTGGGCCATGCACAACCACCCGCTGTACGGAACGGTGTGGGCCGACATGGCCGAGGTGCCCCCCGCCATGGACCAGTCGTCGTCGCTGGGCGGCGGCGAGCTGGTGCTGGTGGACGAGTACGACGGTGCGGTCAACGACCCCGCCTCGGCCCGAAGCGCCTGTGTGAAGATGGGCGACGCCGAGCTGGCCCTGTTGGCCGGCCACGGGGTGTTCGTGCTGGGCAACTCGGCCCGGGCAGTGCACCAGCGGGCGGTGGCCCTCGAGCAGCGCTGCCAGCGGGCCTGGCACGTGCGGGCCGCCGGCGGCAAGCTGACGCCGGTGCTGCCCGACAGCTACGTGGAGATGATGAAGCGCAGCTCCGGCGACAATTTCATCGGCTTCTGGGAATCCATGGTGAGAACCGAGCTGCGCCGCGACCCCGACCTGTTGTCGGGCTGATCGCCGGCCGAGCACCGAGACCGCAGCCATGAGCGGAGCACTCGACGGCGTTCGGGTCCTCGATCTGACCACCCGGATGGCCGAGGTCGCCGGCAAGACGATGGCCGACCTCGGCGCCGAGGTCATCAAGGTGGAGCCGGTGGTGGGGTGCGACGCCCGCACCACCCCGCCGTTCGCCGCCGATGGCCGCTCGCTGTTCTGGGAGGCGTGGGGGTTGGGCAAGCACAGCGTGGTGTGCGACGTGGACGCCCCCGGTGCCCGCGACCAGTTCCGGGCGATGGTGGCCGGCGCCGATGTGCTGTTGGAGTCGTTCGCCCCTGGCTACATGGCCGGTTTGGGCCTCGGCCCCGACGACCTGGCCGCCATCAACCCCGGGTTGGTGTACGTGTCGGTGACCCCGTTCGGCGCCGACACCCCCGACGCCGGGGTGCCCATGACCGACCTCACCCTGTCGGCCGCCGGCGGGCTGTTGGCCATGCAGGGCGACCACGACCGGGTTCCCACCCCGGTGGGCTATCCCGAGACGTCGTTTCTGGGGGCGATGCAGGCCGCGGCCGACGCCATCATGGCGCTGTGCGAGCGCGACCGCAGCGGCCTGGGCCAGCACCTCGACAGCTCCATCCAGGCCGCGGTGATGTGGTCGCTGATGTCGATCACCAGCTATGCCGCTTTGGGCGAGGACTTCCCCGGCCGCGGCGACGACCGGGCCCAGGTGACCCACCCCGAGATCGCTCCGGGTTTGCGGATGCCGTTCATCGAGCCCTGCGCCGATGGGTATGTGGGCATGACCCTGGTACTGGGCGACCAGGGCAACCGGGGGATGAAGTCGCTCATGGCCTGGGTGATCGCCGAGGGCGCCCTCGACGACGACCTGGCCGAAGTGGACTGGGAGCGGTATCTCGAGATGCTGGGCGACGAGACGCTGAGCGTGGCCGACGCGGGGCGGGCGCTTGATCAGATGCTGGCCTTCATCAAGACCAAGACGCAGGCTGAGATCCAGGAGCAGGCGGTGGCCGGCAAGATGCTGGTGTCCCCCTGCTACACCGCCGCCCATCTGGCCGCCGACCCCCAACTTGCCGCCCGGGACTTCTGGGCGGAGGTGGACGGCGCGGTTCATGCCGGGCCGTTCGCCCGCCTGTCGGCCACCCCCATCGCCTTCCGCCACCCCGCCCCCGCGCTGGGCCAGCACCAATCGCTGGTGGACGACTTGGCACCGGTTCGTGCGTCGGCCCCCAGCAAGGTTTGGGCCGAGCCCCGGGGCGCGCTGTTCGAGGGGCTGAAGGTGGCCGATCTGTCGTGGATCGCGGCGGGGCCGCTCATCGCCAAAGACCTGGCCAACTTGGGGGCCACTGTGATTCGGGTGGAGACCGAGGCCCGCCTCGACACCCTGCGCTGGATACCGCCTCATCTGCCCCACGCTTCGCCCATGAGCGCCGGGCACCCCATGGCCAACATGAACCAGTCGAAGCTCGGCCTGGGGCTCAACTTCACCATTCCCGAGGCCAAGGCGGTCATAAACCGGATGATCGAGTGGGCCGATGTGGTGGTGGAGAACTACACCCCTGGCACCGCCGACCGCCTGGGCTTCGGCTACGAGCGGGTGCGCGAGCTCAACCCCGCGGCGGTGATGCTGTCGAGCTGCATGCGAGGCCAGACCGGTCCCGAGGCCCGCCACACCGGCTTCGGCCTGCACGGGGCCTGTTTGGGGGGCTTCACCGCCATCACCGGCTGGCCCGATCGGCCGCCCCATCCGCCCTGGGGGGCCTACACCGATTTCATCTCCCCCCGCTATGCGCTCTCTGCGCTGGGCGCTGCCCTGCACTACCGCAACCGCACCGGCCAGGGCCAGTACATCGACCTGTCCCAGATCGAGGCCTCCATCCACTTCCTGGCCCCTTTGGTGCTGGAGTACCGCGACAGCGGCCAGGTGCGAAACCGGCCCGGCACCGATTGCGAGCGGGCCGCCCCCCACGGGGTGTTCCGCACCGCCGGCACCGAGCGCTTCTGCGCCGTCGCGGTGGAGACCGATGAGCAGTGGGAGGCGCTGCGCTCGGTGGTAACCGACCTGGGCATGGTGGACGACCGGTGGTCGGAGATGGGGATCGCCAACGCCGAGGAGCTGCTGACGGGCTGGTTCGCCGAACAGGACGGCTTCGAGGCCGCCCAGAAGCTGCGGGCCCGAGGCGTGCCCGCCTATGCGGCGCTGCGGGCCAGCGACTTCTATGCCGACCCCAACCTTGTGGCCCGGGAGTTCTTCATCGAACTCGACCACGGCGCCATCGGCAAGATGACTTTCGACGGGTCGGTCACCTTGTTCTCGGCCACCCCCGCTCGGCCCTGGCGAGCCGGCCCCCTGGTGGGCGAGCACACCCAGCAGGTGATGTCGGAGATCCTCGGCTTCTCCGACGAGGAGATCACCGCCCTGGCCGCCACCGGCGCGCTGACCTAGCCGCCGCATTCCCAGCCGTCGCCCACCGACCCGAGGAGCCATGCCATGACCGCCAGCGAGCCTGATCGAACCCCGGCCGACCGGTCGGTGTATGAGCGCCTGGCGCTGCACCTGCCCAACGACATCGGAATTGGCAGCGCTCTCATCACCATGGTGGAGCCGCACGTGGGCCAGGAATACGAGTACAACCGCTGGTACGAGGACGACCACTTCTTCTCCGGGGCCATGCACGGTCCCTGGGTGTACGCCGGTAGACGCTGGGTGGCGCCCCGGGCGCTGCGCGACCTCCGCCCCGTCGTTGACGAGCCCGCGTTCGAGCCTCCCGACGCCGGCTGCTACATCTCGCTGTACTGGAGCACGCCCGGCCACGAGGACGACACCGAGCGGTGGAGCTTCTTGGCCATGGCCGAGGCCCTCATGCCCCACGGCCGGGGCTTTCCCCAGCGCGATCACGTCTACACCGCCTTCCACCACTACCGATTCGGCGTGGTGCGCCCCAACAGCGGCCCCATGAAGCCCCACCTGGCCCTCAACCACCCCTTCGCCGGGCTGGTGGTGGAGGTGGTGGACGCCGCCACCGTCGCCGACCAGGACGACCTCGAGCAATGGCTGGCCCGCGACCACCTGCCCTCGGTGCTGCTGGGCTCGCCCGCGGTGATGTGCCTGGCCTTCGCCCCCCGGGAGTTCGCCCAGGGCCGCATCGAACAGCCCGGCACCCCGCCGGTGGCCCCCACCGCCAAGGTGGGCCAGCGCCTGTGTCTCTTGTGGTTCTTGGAGCAGGATCCCGCCGAGGTGTTCCCCGACGCCTTCGCCTCCCACCACAACGCCCTGGCCGCCCACCCCAAGGCCTCGCTGGCCCTGTCGGCCCCCTTCATCCCCACCATCCCCGGCACCGACGCCTACGTCGACCAACTCCGCTGAATTCCGGGGTGTAACCGGCTCTAACTAACATCGCCTGCGTGACTGTGGAGACCCATTCCCCTGAATCTGCTGGCTCCGGCGACCAGGTAAAGACCCATTTCCGGACCTGTCCGCTGTGTGAGGCCATGTGCGGGCTGGAGATCAAGACCGACGGCGAGAAGGTGCTGCCCCCCATTCGGGCCGACCGCGACGACGTGTGGAGCAAGGGCTTCATCTGCCCCAAGGGCACCACGCTGGGCCATCTGCACGAGGATCCCGACCGGGTGCGGGTGCCGCTGGTCAAAGACGAGAATGGCACCTTCCAAGAGGCCACCTGGGAGGAGGCCTACGCCCGCTGCGAGGAGCTGCTCCACGTTGTGCGCAACACCCACGGGGTTGACGCCATGACCTACTACATCGGCAACCCCGCGGCCCACAACTTCTCCATCAGCCGCTATGTGGGCGCGCTGGTCATGCAGTCGGGCGTGCAGATGGGCTATTCGGCGGGCACCGTGGACCAGTGGCCCAAGAACGTGTCGTCGGAGTGCATGTACGGCAACTCCTGGACCTTCCCCACCCCCGACATCATGCGCACCCAGTACCTGGTGGTGATGGGGGCCAACCCCCACGCCTCCCAGGGCAGCCTGCTGGCCTGTCCCGACGTGCTGGGCGAGATGGACAAGATCCGCGAGCGGGGCGGCAAGTGCGTGGTGGTAGACCCCCGCCGCACCGGCACCTGCGACCACGCCGATGAGTGGGTGCCCATCACGCCGGGCACCGACGCCGCCTTCCTGCTGGCGTTGTGCCATGTGCTGTTCGACGAGGGCTTGGTGGATATGGGCACCATGGCCAATCACGTCAACGGCCTCGACGAGGTGGGGGCCCTGGTGGCCGACTGGACCCCGGAGAAGGTGGCCGACACCACCCAGGTGCCCGCCGAGACCATCCGCCGCTTGGCCCGGGAGATCGCCGCGGCCGACAGTGCGTGTGTTTATGGGCGCATCGGTTTGTGCAACCAGGAGTTCGGCACGCTGGCCTCGTGGCTCATCGACGTGGTGAACCTGCTTACCGCCAACTTCGACGTGCCCGGCGGGATGATGTTCGGCAACCCCGTGGCCCCGGCCATGGTCACCCTCAACTTCGAGGCGCCCAAAGAGCCCGAGTTCGGCCGCTGGCACAGCCGGGTGAGGGGCGCTCCGGAGGTGCTGGGCCAGGTGCCGGTGTCGTGTCTGTCCGAGGAGATCATGACGCCGGGCGAGGGCCAGATAAAGGCGCTGGTGGTGGTGGCCGGCAACCCGGTGATCAGCTCGCCCGAGGCCGGCCGCCTGGATGAGGCCCTGCCCATGCTCGATGCCATGATCTGCATCGACAACTGGGTCAACGCCACCACCCGCCACGCCGATGTGATCCTGCCCGGGCTGTCCCCGCTGGAGCAGCCCCACTGGGACGAGATGATCTGGTCGTGGGCCGCCCGCACCGCGGGCAACTGGTCAGACCAGATATTCGACTACGGCGACCGTCCCGACGAGTGGGAGATCCTCGTGCGGGTGGGCGCTTTGATGGGCGGCCAATCCAACGACGAGATCGACGAGCGCGCCATCGACGACGGGTTCTTCGCCGGGCTGTGCATGTTCTTCGGCCTCGACGCCGAGCATGTGCTGTCGCACTACGACGACGGCGGCCCCGAGCGGATGACCGACTTGATGATCCGCATCGGCCCGAAGGGCGACCGCTACGGCGAGAACCCCGACGGGCTCACCCTCCAAGACTTCAAGGACAACCCCCACGGCCTGGACTTCGGGCCGATGGTGCCCCGGGTGCCCGACATCATCCACACCCCGTCGGGCAAGATCGAGATGGCCCCGCCCTACATCACCGCCGACGTCGGCCGGCTCCAGCGCCGGCTGGGCCGCGACGACGGGATCGTGCTGGTGAGCCGTCGCCACGTGCGCTCCAACAACTCGTGGATGCACAACGTGAAGGCGCTGGTTAAGGGCAAGGACCGCTGCACGCTGCTGGTGCATCCCGACGACGCCGACGGCATCGGACTGGCCGACGGCGCGGTGGCCCGGGTGAGCACCGAGATCGGCAGCATCGAGGTGCCCGTTGAGGTGAGCGACGAGATGATGCCCGGCGTGGTGAGCCTGCCGCATGGCTGGGGTCACAACCTCGACGGGGTGCAGCTCTCGGTGGCCAAGGAATTCGCCGGCGTCAACAACAACTTGCTGGCGCCGGGCGAGCTGGTGGACGAGATCTCCGGCAACGCCATCGTGAACGGGATCAAAGTAGAGGTGGTCCCCGTCCCCGCCTGATGTTTCAGCGGCTTAGCTAAGTATTCTCAGGCTTCTATGGCTATTCCCCAAGACCGCGACATCGAGGCCATCAAGGCTTCGCTGTCCGATTGGATGAACACCCGGCCGGGCGTGTCCGGCGCCGAGGTGACCGAGCTGGTGAATCCCGAGGCCTCCGGGTTCAGCAACGAGACCCTGGTGTGCGACGCCGTCTACACCCGTGACGGCCAAACCCGCGACTCGGGCATCGTGGTGCGCAAGCGGCCCACCGACTACGCCATCTTCCCGGCCTACGACATGAGCGTGCAGTACCGGAGCATGCAGAACATGGCCGCCTGCGGCAGCGTGCCGGTGCCCGAGGTGCTGTGGGTGGAGGACACCGGCGAGGTGCTGGGCGAGCCGTTCTTCATCATGGATCGCCTGCACGGCCGGGTTCCCTCCGACAACCCGCCGTTCTTCCAGGAGGGCTGGGTGTTCGAGGCCACGCCTGAGCAGCAGGCCGCGCTGTACAACTCGTCGGTGGACACGCTGGCCGCGGTGGCCTCCACCGACTGGCAGGCCAACGGGTTCGACTTCGTGGGCCGCCCCGAGTACGGCGGCCCGGGATTCGCCCAGCAGCTCGGCTACCAGCGCTACTACGCCGACTGGGCTGCCGAGGACCGGCCCAAGCCGCTGATCGACGCCGCCTTGGACTGGTTTGTGGCCAACGACCCCTCAGGCTCGATGCCCACCGAGTTGAACTGGGGCGACGCCCGGCCCAGCAACCTCATGTACGGCGACGACTTCAAGGTGATGGCCGTGTTCGACTGGGAGATGGCCGACCTGGGCCCCGGCGAGGTGGACCTGGGGTGGTTCCTGTACATGAACCGGTTCTTGAGCGAGGGCGCCGGCATCGACTGGCTGCCCGGCTTCGCCGACCGGGACGGCACCATCGCCCGTTGGGAGCAGGCCATGGGCCGCAAGGCCGAGCACGTCGACTACTTCGAGGCCTGGGGCTGCTTGCGCTTTTGCATCATCATGGTGGCCATCGTGAACATGCAGGTGAAGTACGGCACCTTCCCCGCCGATTTCGGCGCCCAGTACGAGCGGGTCAACCCCTCCACCCAGATGCTGGCCCAGTACCTGGACATGCCCGAGCCCGAGTGAGCCTTGCCTTGGCCAGTCAATTCCCCGTCCATTTCCGAGTGAGCCACCCATGAGCGAAGCTGAGAATCGAGCGCTGGCTGAAGCCCTGTTCGCCGCCCTGGAGGCCATGGATTGGGCGGCGGTGGCCGAGCTGTTCACCGACGACGGCGTGTACCAGGACATGCCGTTCGAGACCGACTCCGGCGGCACCGTGGGCCACGCCGGCATCGTCGCCAAGCTGGAGGTGGGCCTGTCGATGCTGGACCGCTTCGAGATGGGCGTGTCCGACATCTGGGTAGACGGCGACAACGTGGTGGTTGAGCGGGTGGAGGTGTGGTACCACCCCGACGGCACCGTGGCCAGCCTCCCCGTTCTGTGCCGCCTCCAGATCCGCGACGGCAAGATCGCCCACTGGCGCGAGTACTGGGACTACAACTACCTCATCGCCCAGCAGCCTGATTCCTGGCTCCCCCAATCCCCCCGCCCCCGCTGGGACTGACCCCTACCAGTAGTTCCGCTTCTTGAGTACCGCCTCGGCGGAGCGGAACAGCAGCAGCCAGGTGAGTACGAGCCCCATGGCCATGAGCGCGAGGTAGACGAAAAGGCCGATCACTCCGACAAAGAGAATGAGGGGCAGAAAAATCAGCGAAAAGTTGATGGATTCATTCACCGAAAAGCTCCGTGAGGGTGATGCCACGGTCTTGGCTGCGGCGATGCCCAGCGAAAGGCCGGCTGAGATGACACCGCCCAGCAGAACGGCCGCAAACGCCGACCGCCGGGTTGGGTTGAGTCCTACCTTGGCCAGATAGCGGGTGGTTGCCTCGGGCCTGACCTTGGACGCGGCTACGCAGAGCATGGTGGATATCAGGGCAAGGACCCCGGGAATGCTCAGCAGACCCAACCAGCCATAGACGTTTACTTCGTCTCTCTCGGTGATGCCCATGGTGGCGTATCTTCCCGCCAGCCCGGCGTAGATCCCCAGCATGCAAAGCGGTCCCAGAACGAAGAACCACCATTTGCGCCAGTACTCCAGCCAATACTCCACCGTCAGCCAGATGAGCGCGGCCAACACCGCCAGCGAGGCGATGAGCCCAATCGGGTGGGCCAACTCATTCAGCCACCCCGGCGCCCGCCAGATGAAGTACAGCTGTTCGGAGCCGGAGTAATCCGTCTGATCCCCAAACAGATGCCACACAGCCACCGGCAGCAAGACCACCAGCCCCACTGCCGGAATCACATGCCGATACCCCGGCCTCCGCCTCCAAACTCTTATCGCCCCATTTTGCCCCGCTGGGACTGACCGCTACCAGTAGGCCTTTCGCCGCAACACCAAGTCGGCGGAACGGAACAGGACGAACCAAGCGGAGATCATTCCTGTGACGAGGAACACTGTTTTGACCAGAAGGAACGGCGAAAAGACCACCATAATGACCGCAGCGAAAATCAAGGAGTCGAAAATCTCCACAAGATAGGTGTGAATTGAGGGCTCCGAGAAGAATTTCCACGTGATTACTGCCAGTAAGGCGAGAAATCCTGGAACGAGCGATAAGCCGGACAACAGGAAATCGGATTTGATCTTGGTCTTGGCTTTGAGGGCCGCAATGTATGCAGGGTCGATCTTGTAGATGGCTCCGGCCGCAATGATGAGCAAGGCTCCGTAAACGACGGGGGCAGCCAAGAAGAACTCCGAGCCGAATGCGTTGGGCCAACCGGGATCCCCTGGGTCAGGTCGGCCTCGGCCGGCTGTGGCATCTCTGCCTACCTCTGCGGTGTATATCCCCATGAGGCAAAGTGCGCCCAGAGTTACGAACCACCAGTGGCGCCAGCCGCGCAGCCAAAACTCCAAAACCAGCCAGCCGAACGCACCCAACACCGCTATCACGGCAAGGAGGCCAACTGGGTGAGGCAGTTCGCTGAGCCAGTTTGGTGCTTTCAGCGAATACTCAGGGTCGGAGACGTAATCGCGTTGGCCCCGGAGGTGCCACACGGCAATCGGCAAGAACACCACTAGCACCGCAGCCGGAATGAACACCCGATTGCGCGGCATTTGAAGGCTCTCCGGGATCGAAGGAAGTTGAGGTGTTGGAGGGCTCCCTGGCGGGGGCGGTGGCGGGAGCGACCGGTCGATCCCATCGGGATCAGAAGCGCTCACGTCTTCTAAACGCTTGTCGCCCGGATTTGGTTCCATCAGTGGACTGCCTGCAAGCTCGACAAGCCCCCCGCCAAACGTTACACCCCCTTACAACCAATGCCGTGTCGCCCCAGCCTCTCGGGACTAAACGCGGCGCCCCGATGGCGCTCCGTCAGGTCACAGATAGGAGTCGAGCGCGTCTCGGATGACTTGGCTCTCGGACGTGTTGTCAGATGCTGCACGCTTCTTGATACGGCTCTTGTAGCTCGGTGGGGCTCGGAACGTGTACACCTCAGCCCTGGCCTCGCCGAGCCTGGGCGACCGGCGGCGAGTCTTCTTGATCCCAACTAATTCCTCAGGTGTGAACTGGCGGTTTTCAAAATCAGCAGAGATTGCCTTGATGTCCTCGTCGGAGATCTTCTGTTTGGGACTGGTGTCGCTACTCATTGTCAAGCGCCACTTAGGTAAGCCCGGAACACAGGTCGTAGCGGCATCGCGTGGATAACCAAGTCTTCGTCGGCGAACTGTAGGTACAGGATTTCGAGCAGGTTGCCCGCGATGCTGGGGCCGATGCAGAGGCTCTTGGGTGGTTCATGTTCGATGTCGATGTCGAAATAGCCCAGCGCGTTTGCCCAGGCATGCTGGATATCTTCGTCAGTAAAACCGTGTCGGTAGGCCGACTCGAATATCCTCAATGTCTAAGTGTAATACGTTTTAGCGGCGAGGGCACCTTGGATCTCCCAAATTCACAGGTATGCCACTTTCTCCCCTATGCATACCACTGCGAATTACGAATTTCAATGAGTTTTATGTTATTCCCTTTATTCGAAGCGGGCGCCCATTTCTTTGAGGATTTGGGCGGTGTGGATGGAGGCCAGGGGGCCTTGTTGGCCGGGGGTGTAGGTGACGGCCTCGATGGCATTGGTGTAGGGGAAGGGGCCGTGGCGCTCATACACGTCCCATGACACGGGGGAGCGGCGGTCGATGCCCACGTCGATGCCCTCGAACGGGGCCATGGTCCACATGCCCATGAACCCCTCGCCGGAGTCCTTCTCATCGCCGTCCACCAGTATCCGCAGATCCCAGGCGAAGCCATCGGTGATGGTGAAGTCGAGCCGCACCGAGCGCCGGCCCTCGGCCAGCGGGCCGCCCGACAGGCGCCGCATGTGGCCGTAGCCGTTGTGGACGTATACCACCTCGCCACCTTCGACATAGCAGGCGTAGCCGCCGCCCTGGTCGCCGTGGGCCACCAGCATGCCCTCGTCGCCAGAGGCGTAGTCGAACTCGATGTCCACGGTGAACGACCGGGCCTGGATCATCTTCATGCTGCGATAGCGCTCCAGGGTGTCGGTGCCGGGCACGATCCGCACCGGCGTCTCGTACACCTCCTCCGACGGCGGCCGCTGCACGTACTTGAGCATCGACCCCTCGTCCAGCGGGTACACCTGGTAGCGATGGGCAGCCTGTTCCCAGGCGTCGATGAGCTCTTGGCGCCGCTCGGGCTCGGCCTCTGAGAGATCCACCGTCTCGGTGGGGTCGTCGCTGAGGTTGTACACCTCCCACTCGTGGTCGCCGAACGGGGTCATGGGCAGATGCAGGGTGACCGCCTCCCAGCCGTCGCGGTAGAACCCCCGGTGGCCGCCCTGCTCGTAGTACTGCTCGCTGTGGTGCTCAGCCGCCTCGGCTTCGGCGAGGGTGGGGGCGAAGCTGGCCCCCACCAGCGGGCCCTTCAGCGGCTGGCCGTTGCGCTCGGTGGGGGCTTGGAGCCCCACGATGTCGAGCACGGTGGGCAGCACGTCGGTGATGTGCAGGTACTGGCGGCGGAACCCGCCGGGATCGGCCACCCGCTCGGGCCACGACGAGATCATGGCCACCTGGTGGCCCCCGGCATGGGTGTTGATCTTGTAGAGCCGGAAGGGCGTGTTGCCGGCCATGGCCCAGCCCCGGGGATAGTGGGCCAGGGTCTGGGGCCCGCCCAATAGGTCGAGGCGGGCGTGGTCTTCGTCGATGTCGACTGGGGTGGGCGACAGCACCTCGAAGTATTGCGAGCAGCCGGTGTCCTCGCCCTCTCGAGAGGCCCCGTTGTCGGAGGTGAACAGCACCAGCGTGTTGTCCCACTCGCCCAGCTCCTCCAGCGCGGCCCGCAGTCGCCCGAGGTTCTGGTCGACGTTGTCCACCATGGCGGCGAACACCTCCATGTAGCGGGCGAACACCTCCTTTTGGGTGGTTGACAGCTCGTCCCACGGGGTGACGTCGTTGCGCTCCTCGGAGTTGCGGGGCGGCAGCGTGGTGTCGGCGTCGAACATGCCCAGCTCGATCTGGCGTTGGAAGCGGCGCTCTCTGATCTCGTCCCAGCCGGCGTCGTAGGCCCCGCGGTACTTATCGATGTCGGCCTGCTTGGCCTGGAGCGGGGCGTGGACCGCCCCATGCGACAGGTACAAAAAGAACGGCTGGTCGGGCCGGGCCGCCTTCTGCTCGCGCACCATGCCGATGGCCTCGTCGGTGATGTCGTCGGTGAAGTAGTAGTCGTCGGGGTATTGGTCGGTGCGCACCACGCTGTTGTCGCGGATCAGCCGGTGGGGGTGGTGGAAGTTGGTGAACCCGTCGAGGAAGCCGTAGTAGTGGTCGAAGCCCCGCTGGAGCGGCCACGAGTGCCGGGGCCCCACCAGGTTGGAGTCCTTGCACAGGTGCCATTTGCCCACCATCAAGGTGGCGTAGCCCGCCGCCCGCAGGATCTCGGCCATGGTGGCGCAGTGCTCGGTGAGCTCGGAGCTGTAGCCGGGGTAGCCGGGGTCGAGGTGGCACACGTTGCCCACCCCCACGTCGTGGTGGTTCAGCCCGGTGAGCAGCGACGCCCGCGTGGGCGAGCACATGGGGTTGACGTGGAAGTTGAGGTAGCGCAGCCCCTCGGCGGCCATCCGGTCGATGTGGGGGGTGTCGATCTCCGAGCCATAGCAGCCCAAGTCGGCGAAACCCAGATCGTCCACCAGCACCACCACGATGTTGGGCGCCCCTTCGGGAGCCCGCACCGCCTCGGGCCACCACGGGTCCGATCCGGCGATGGTGCGCCCCGCTCTACCCTCCCAGCCCTCATACGGCTCGTGCCTTCTCGCGGTGTCGTCGCTCATAGGAGCCTCCTAATGGGTGGTATCGGCCGGTCTCAGACCGGCGAGAAGGTGGGGTCGAGGGCGATGACCCAGAACATGGCACCGGCGTTGTCCACCAGCTGGGCCATGCGCCCCGGCGGGGTGTCCATGGGCGGGACCACCACATGGCCGCCCAGCTCCAGGCACTGCGCCGCGGTGGCATCGCAGTCGTCCACCGCGAAGTACACCGCCCAGTGGGAGGGGATGGCCGGCGCGGGCAGCGGCCCGGCACTGGCGATCATCTCGCCGTTGAGCATGATGCCCGTCGAGTCCTCCATGTCGAGGGGCACCGGCGTCCAGCCCAGCACCTCGGAGTAGAAGCCCAGGGCCTTGTCGACATCAGAGGAGAGGAGCTGGTTCCAGCACAGCGTGCCGTGCTCGCTCTTCAGCGCGGCGCCGTCTTGGCCCACCGCCTCCCACAGCACCACCACGGCGCCGGAGGGGTCGGCCACCACCAGCATCCTCCCGGCGCCCGACGGCTCCATGACCGGGCCCATCGGCGTGCCCCCGGCCGGCCCCACCTTGGCCATGGCCTCGTCGGCGCTGTCCACGGTGATGTAGGTCTCCCACACGTTGGGAATCCCCATCTCGCACATCTGCTGGGGCTTCTCCATGAGCCCCAGCACCGGCTTATCGCCCTTCAGTCCCAGGGTGTAGACCACCTGATCGCCCTCGAGCTCGTCGTGAAAGCTCAGACCGAACAGCGCCGAATAGAACTCCCGGGCCTTGTCAGGCTCCTCAGTACACAGGTCGACCCAGCTGAAATCCCCATGGGCGTAACCGTCTATCTCAGGCATGGTCGTGCTCCTTACGCCTGTTCTCGGCTGAATTTCAGGCAGCGTACAAGCTCAGATGGCGTCGCCCACATTGGTGCGGCGGGCGGCGATGGCCCAGGTCAACAGCGACAGGATGATCAGGGGATCGATGACGTTCCACGCGCCGCTGTCATTGGTGAAGTAGGCGTTGACGAAAACTGCCACGGCCATCCCCGTGGCGATGACCGCGGCGATGAAGACGAACGGGTTGGTCGGTTCCATGCCTTGGCGCTGGGCCATAACCCGGCGCCATCCAGTGCAGATGGCCACGGTGGCGCAGGCGATGAACAGCGGATTGACGGTGTTCCAGATATTGCCGCTCTCCTTGAAGACGTCGGTGTAGTTGTTGAGCAGGTAGGCCACAGCCAGCGCCACCAGGCACACTGTGCGCACCCACGGCACCTTGCTGGTGTTGCGCCACAGCAGCCAAACGCCCACGATGGCCAACACGACGGTGCCCATCTGCCAGAGTTGCCACTTCCAGTTGTCAGGCCCCTCGGCGTTGGCGTCTACCTCCACCGATCGCTCGGCCCACATGAAGACGGCGACAGCCAGCATGCCCGCCCCGATCAGGGAGTCGATGATTCCCAGATCCCGCCGTCGGAAGATGTGCTCAATCATGCTCATGCCATATTGAACACCCGCAGGGCGTTGTCCCGCAGGAATTTGGTCCAAACATGGTCGCGAAATCCCACGTCGCGCATCTCGGTCATGATCCGCTCCAGCGATAGCCCCGAGGGAAAGTACCCCGCGTACATCACCTTGTCGGCCCCCCGGGTGTTGGCGTAGTCGATGATGGCCCTTGGATAGTGCTTGGGGGCGAACGCCGAGGTGGAGTAGTGCAGCCCCGGCCATTTCAACATGAGCTTCACCATGAGGTCTTCCCACGGCTCCGAGCCGTGGCGGGTGACCAGCACCAACTCGGGGAAGTCGTAGCACACCTGATCGAGGTGCTCGACGTGCTGGGGGCCGAATGGGAATCGGGGCCCGGGCACGCCGGCGTTGATGCACATGGGGATCTCCAGCTCGCAGCACGCCGCGTAGATCGGGTACATCAGCGGTTCGTTGATGTCGACTTGGGGGTGCAGCCCGGTGGGGAAGCAGGCCGCAGCGATCACGCCGAGCTCGTCAACCGCCCGGCGCAGGTCGCGCACTGCCTGCACGCCCAGGTTGGGGTCCACCAGATAGCTGCCGTAGAGGCGATCGGGGTGCTCGGTGACCCCTCGGGTGCCCCAGGTGTCGCCGAAGTTCACCGGCAACAGCCCCTTGTCGATGCCCCAGAGGTCCATCTCGGCCAGCAAGTAGGCGATGAAGTCCACCGTGCCGTCCACTTGGGGCAGGTCTTTGAACATGTAGGCCGCGCCGTGGCCGAAGCTGCGGCTCTCGGTGTCCTTCAGCAGCCCCTGGAAATTGGCGTACCAGGAGTCACGGTCCGACGGCACGCCCAGCATGAGGTCGACCACACCAATGCTGTCCATGGGATGGGGGGCCATGGGGTGGGGGGTTGGGGCCGCCCCAGAGTCGTCGGCCATTCAGTCGGCCAGCGTCTCGAACAGGTCGGCGTCGGTCTTGCGCAGCCGGCGGTAGTTGGCCTCCCACATCATGGGGATGAAGTGCTTGTGGTACGCCTTCTTGGCCCGGGCCGCCTCGGCCTCGACCATCTCGTGGCCCCCCACGATCTGGGCCTCGAAGTGGGCCCGAGCCGAGGTCTCATAAGCGATGGCCTTGATGGTGGCCTCCTCTAGCGAGGGGCACACGAAGCAGGCGCCGTGGTTGCCGATGAGCACCACCGACTTCTGGCCCAGCGCCTCGGCCATGAGGGGGCCGTCCACCGGGGTGCCCGTTCCGTCGTCGGCGTAGTGGGCCTGCTCTTGGTAGAACAGGCAGGCGTCGGCCGAGTACAGCCCCACGTCTTTTCCGGTGGTCGACAGCACCTCTACGTAGTGGGAGTGGGTGTGGATCACCGAGTTGGCGTCGGGACGGGCCTCATAGAATCCGGCGTGGAACCGCACCGCGGGTGAGGCCGGCGTGTCGCCGTCGAGCAGGTTCAGCTCCATGTCGTAGCAGTTCACGTCGCTGGGCAGCGTCTCGCTGAAGTAGCCGAACGGCGACACCCAGAAGGCGTCGGCCCGTTCGGAATCGCGCACCGACACGTGGCCCGCCACCCGGCTCTCGCAGCCCTCCCGGGCCAAAATGCGCCGGGAAGCGGCCACCTGGAAAGCGGGATGGTCTTCGGTCCAGGTCTTGGTCATCGGCCCTCCCTGGTCATATTTGGATGTCGTAGAGCTGGCGAACGTTGCCTGACACGATGGCATGGCGCACATCATCGGGGGCGTCGGCGAAGTGCTCGGCAATCACCGCTTGGCTGTGGGGCCAGGTGGACACGTGGTGGGGGAAGTCGTTGCCCCACATCATGGTCTCGGTGCCGATGATGTCGCGGGCGGCCACGCCGGTGAGGTCCCGCATGAACGTCACCCGGAAGTTCTTGCGCCAGTAGTGCGACGGCTCCTGCTCGCAGTTCATGTCCTTGAGGAGCTGGGAATGGCGGTGGAACCAGTAGTCGGCCCGCTCCAGCAGGTTGCCGGCCCAGCCCACGTCGTTCTCGGCCGACACGATCTTGAGATCGGGGAAGCGGTCGAACACCCCGCCGAAGATGAGGTCGAGCACTACCTCCTGGATGTCCACTGTTTGCAGCACCGAGCGGGTGGAGGTGCCCTGGTCCCAGGCCTTCTTGGGATCCCGGGTGGTGGCGGCGTGCAGGTTCACCGGCATGAAGTGCTCCACTGCCGCGGCCCACAGCGGGTCGAACGCCGGATCCTGGTAGGGGTTGTCCTCCCCGCTGACCACCGGGATCATCACTCCTTTGAGCCCCATGTCGCGGCACCGCTTGATCTCCTTGGCGGCCCGCTCCAAGTCCACCGGCGACAACAGGGCGATGCCCACGAAGGTGTCGGGGATCTGGCTGACGAACTCGCCGACCCAGGTGTTGTAGGCCTCGAACAGGGCCCACTGGAACTCCACGTCTTGGATGGGGTACATCTGCATGGCGATGGTGGGGTACAGCACCTCGCCGGTCACCCCGTCGGTGCGCAGGGCCTCCATGCGGACCTCGGGGTCCCAGCCCACGTCGGGCACGTCCTCGTCCCAGCGGCCCTTGGCCCTCACGTTGTCGTCGGTGCGCATACACCCGGCCAGCAGCCCGATCGGGGGAAGCCGGGCCTGGTCGCACACCAGCCGGTCGGTGGTCTCCTCGTGGACCAGGCGGGGCGCCCGGTCCCGGTAGGCCTCCACCGTGTAGATCTGCCACAGATCGTGGGGCTCGATCACATGCGAGTCAGCAGAGAACACGTCGAAGCCGTTGTCGCTCATCGCCTTTGATGTTATGGGAAGGCTGTTGCAGCCGCCCATCGCCGGGGGTGCAGGGCAATGGGACGGTTATCGTGGCCGACGTGAGCATTTGTGCATTCATCGGACTGGGCAACATGGGCTTCCCCATGGCCGGGCATCTGGCGGCCGCGGGCCACGAGGTGAGGGTGTTCAACCGGACCGCGGCGGTGGCCAAGCGCTGGGGCGAGCAGCACCGCGGGACGGTTTGCGCCACCCCGGCCGTGGCGGCCGACGGGGCCGAATTCGTTTTCACCTGTGTGGGGGCCGACGACGACCTGCGGGCGGTGGTGCGGGGCGACGACGGCGCTCTGGGGACGATGGCCGCCGGTTCAGTGCTGGTAGACCACACCACCGCATCGGCCGAGGTGGCCCTTGAGTTGGCCCAGGTGTGCGCCGAGCGGGGGATCGGTTGGCTGGACGCCCCCATCTCCGGGGGCCAGGCCGGGGCGGAAAACGGCGTGCTGACCGTGATGTGCGGGGGCGAGCCGGAGCATTTCGAGGCCGCCTGTCCGGTGATGGACGCCTATTCCTCGGCGGTCACCCTCATGGGCCCGGCCGGATCGGGCCAGCTCACCAAGATGGTCAACCAGATCCTGTGCGCCGGGGCTGTGCAGGGGGCGGCTGAGGCGCTGGCCTTCGGCGAGCGGGCCGGACTCGACATGGAGAAGGTCCTGGCCGCGGTCACCAAAGGGGCAGCGGGCTCCTGGTACCTGCAAAATCGGGGCCACACCATGGTGGCCGACGAGTTCGACTTCGGCTTCGCCGTCGACTGGATGATCAAAGACCTAGGACTGGTGGCCGACGCCGCCGCCGAGCTCGGCGCCCCAATCCCCCTCGTCGAGCTCTGCCAGCGCTACACCCAAGCAACCGCCGCCGCCGGCGAGAACCGCCTCGACACCACCGCCATCATCCGCCGCTACCGCTAGCGGAGTCGGCTGGGGTGAGTTGAAGCCCTTAACCGGCGTATTTGAGGTGGGAGGGGGCGAAATCGTCGACGAACAGCATGATCTCCCCGGGTTCTAGGGCCTGGTCGTTCGGCTCGAGGTCCAAAGGTTGCACGCCAAGGAGAACAGCACCGAGTTTGGCAGTGTGCAGAGGCTCCGTCGGGAGATCGAATGAGAAAAATCCCTCTTCGTTTGTGATCGTCTCCAGCGTTGAGGACTCACCCGCTGTGGTCTTGGTTGCCAGCCAGACTTCGACGTTAGCGACATAGGCCTGGCCGGTTACCCCGACAAGCCGCCCGTGAAGGATGCGAGATGAAGTCTCGTCTGTCATCGCTTGCATTTTGCCACGGGTGCTTCTCAAGTGGTCCGCCGAGGTCAGGCGGAAATGCCTGGCAACATTCTTTGGGGGAGGGTGACGTAGGGGTCGTCGTTCGTTCGGGGGGGTCGATCGGCTCGGATATTGATCCATAGGTCACGCAGTTCTTGAGAGCCGTGATAGGTGCGACCTCGGCCCGCGCCTCTCGGCTCGAGGATCCTGGCATCGACCATTGCTTTCAAGTCTCGGCTCGCAGTGAGGTCAGAGATTGGGTCTCCGTCGGTCATCTCAACTAGGCGTGAGTAGATCGGTCGGCGCAGTCTTCGACCACGTGCTGCATCGGCTAGCGCGCCGGTCACTCGATTCGGCAGGTTGTACCGGTCGACAAGTTGGGTGATGACGTCGTAGAGCTCCTCGGTCTCGCGGATGCGCCTCTGCAATGTCCATGCTTGTCGGTAGTGGGCCCTGAGCATGAAACGTATCCACGGTCGGGCTGAATTCTCCGGGTGCCAGTTGCCTTGGCCAACTTCAGTTAGGACTGCGTAGTAGTCGTCGGTGTTGCGGCCCAGGTACTCCTCGACCGAAGAGAAGATCGGGGAGACAATGCCCTCACCTGAGAGCACCATTGTCTGCAAGGCCCGGGCCATCCGTCCGTTGCCATCGCGGAAGGGGTGGATCATGACCAGGTTGAGGTGAGCCATTGCGGCCCGGAATATGACGGGTACAGAATCATCGTTGTATAGAGATTCGATGAGTTGGACCATGAGTGGCTCGACAAGTTCCACATCGGGCGCGTCATAGACACGGTCCCCGTTCTCATCTTCCACCCAGACCGGTCCTTGTCGGTAGAGGCCGGGTCGGGCGCGAAGGTCGTGTTTGGTCATCATGAAGTGGAGAGACCTCAATAGAGATTCGTCGATTTGAGTTTCGGCTTCGGCTAGTTGAAGGACATACGTCATGGCATCCCGGTAGCCAACTAGAGCCAGCCTGGTTTCCTCTGTGGTATCAAGTGGCTCTTCTCCCTCGATGGTGTCGAGCACGTCGTCGAGGGAGGCTCGGTAGCCCTCGATCCAGTTAGAGCCTCGTACTGCCCGGGCAAGACTCATTTTCCGCAGATGGCCAGCCCACCTTCGAGGCTTGTGTCGTACAAAAATGGAGAGGTCTCGCCGCAAACGCTCGATCTCTTCAATCACTATGAGGTCGGCGTCGTCCGGTTCTGGTGTGATGAAGATAATCAAGGACATGGCTTAGAACATATCATATTATGATAGGAAAAAGCTATCAACATGTCTTGATATCCGACGCAGGGACACTGGTGGAGCTAGGACCTAGTAGAGAGACTCGCCGCCTGCTTGGGTGCTGGGGTCGGTATTGCCGCTGAGGGCGTCGAGGACGGATTGGCGGTGGGCGGTGACGCTGGCGGAGAGGGCGGCGTTGTCGGCGGTGACGGTGACCAGGCGGAAGCCCTGCTCGACCCGGGTGGGGGTGAGCGATGGAGTGGAGTGGATGCCGGGGACCACGCCGTGGTTCTGACAGGCGGCCACGATGGCGGCCAGGGCATCGTCAAACGACGTTTCGCCATCGTTGTTGCCGGGAGGCAGGCCCAGGCTCACCGACAGGTCAGCCGGGCCGACGTACACGGCGTCGACCCCCGGGGTGGACACGATGTCGTCCAGATTCTCCAGGGCGGCCACCGTTTCCACCATGGGGATGCATTTCACCGCCTGGTTGGCCCCGGCGAAGTAGCCGGGCCCGTCGCGCAGCGCCACCCGGGTGGGGCCGAAGCTGCGGGAACCCTCAGGGGCGTAGCGGCAGGACCGCACCGCGGCCTCGGCCTCCTCACGGCTGTTGACCATGGGGATGATGACGCCCAGCGCCCCGGCGTCGAGCACCCGGCCGATGATGCCCTGCTCGTTCCACGGCACCCGTACCACCGGGGTAGATGCGCCCAGGTCGATGGCGGCCAGCATCGCCAGCGCGTCGGAATAGTCGGCAAAGCCGTGCTGCATGTCGATGCACACGTAGTCGAACCCGGCCCGAGACATGATCTCGCAGCTCATGGCCGAGGGCAGGCCCGCCCAGGCGCCCAGCGCCGGGCGCCCTGAAGCGAAGGCTTCGGCCAGCGGGTGGGATGGGGATGCCGCGTTGCTCATGGCCGCAACCGTATCCCTCCAATATGGCGGCTTGGTCAGTTCAACTGAGCCCGCCTATGGCGTGGCGTCCCGCATCGGGCCGGCCGGGACCAGCTGGCCTCGGGCACCAAGATCGGGGTCTTGCTCCAAGAGCTGGAAGGAGTCGTTGCTGGAGAGCTTGTCCGGCCCCAACGATGCGTAGGGCTGGCTGACAATCGAGAACTCTCCAACGTTGGCGATGGCCTCGGCGAAGGTCTCATGGGTCAGGTTGGGCCCGGCCGCGGTCGCCAGCAACTCGAAGAGCTGGAGGAACCGGCAGTGGGCGGAAAGGGCAGTAAACCAAAGCGGCTCGCCCTCTTCGAGGGTGTCGGGGTGCTTGATCTCGATGTCGGGATGTTTGGAACTAAACGCGTCCAGGCATTCCTTGAACCGGGGATCGGTCTCGAATGTCTGGGCATTTGTCATAGCCCCCACGGTGATCACACCCCGGGCCGACTCAGGGTCGACGTTGTTGCCGATGTTGGGGCCCAGCCCGGAGGCGTCAGTAGCCCAGATATCCACCTCGAGACCGTTGAGCCTGGCATTCTCAATGCCGGCCGAGGCGTTGCCGACGAGCAGAAGGGTGTCGGCGTCAGCCGCCCTGATGCGCTCGGACAACGTGGCCCACTCCTGATTCTGGGCAATGAGATCGGCCACTTGCGAGGAGGTGGCGATCTCAAGTACGGGCTCGACTCCCCGATCCCGCAGCAGGTTGGCAACCTCCTCGAGTTGGGGAGCCGCAGTTATGTCGGCAACCACCGCAATCGATCTTCCCTGAAGCATTCCCTCCGCATCCAGCAGGGTGAACAGGGCACCCGTGCTGACATCGCGCGTCACCCGCTCGTTGACCCAGGGGGCCCGAGCCACGGCCAGTCGTTCGGGGGTGATGGTCCCGCCGACCAAGATCGTCTCCTGTTGATCGACGATGCAGGTGTTGGCCACCTCGGCCGGGCCGAGGAATCCGAACAAGATTGCGAACACCTCGTTGTCCTCGGCAATGCGGAGGCAGGCGGCCTCGGCTTCGGTTGCGCCGATGGGGCTGTATTTGTCCATGATGACTTCCAACCGCCGGCCGTTGATGCCGCCCCGGTCGTTGACGTCGTCGACCAGCGCTTGGATGACGAGCTCCTGGTCGCCCCAGGTGGCTGGCGAGAAACCGAGTTCCACCAGTTGCTCGATGTCGAGGTAGGTGACGCCGATGGTGATGGTGTCGGCGGTCACGCCTCGCCATGTGGCGGTGAGGGGAATCTCCGGCTCCGGCTCCTCGGTAGGGGCCGGTTGGAACTCGGGCTCTTCCTCTTCGGGAGCATCCTCTAACGCTGGCTCTGGCTCCGGTTCGGGGGAAGCCTCTTCTGGCTCGGGTTCGGCCGCTTCAGGTTCTGGTTCCGGCTCGGGCGCGGCTGGTGCCTCAGTGGCTGGCGCAGGGGCGGGAGCGTCGGTATCGCCATCGTCGTCGTTGCCACCGCATGCCGCGGCGACCATGGCCAGAGCCACGAGCACCCCGACAAGCCAGCGCATCTTCTTGGTCTTCATGAGGTTCCCCTTCTGTGTCCCTCGCGGGTCCCGGGCTCGGGTCAGCTCAGGCCGCCCGACTGAGGGATCATATTCGATCAGGGGTTACCGGTCCCCCTGAGCGGATCACCGCGTACTGGCGCTCGGGGGCGTCGCAGGGTGCCCGGCCGGTGGGCGGTCCCTGGGTTGGATCGCCGGTGAGCAGTTCGGCTCCGGCGGGGGCGTATTGGAGGATGTAGGCCTTGCGCACCTCATCGGTGGTGTTGGGACCAGTGAGATGGGGCGTGAGCGACGAGAACACCACCGCGCCCCCGGCGGGCACCGGGGCGGCTACCGGATTCTCGCACTGCTCGAAGCACTCAAAGCCCAGAGGATCGACATAGGTGTGGGCCAGCGTCCCGTGGAGATGGACCCCGGGGGCCACCCACGGGCAGCCGTTTTCGACGGTGGCGTCGTTGAGGGCCAGCCACACGGTGAGGTACTGCTGGGGCTCGATGAAGGTGTAGCCGTTGTCCTGGTGCCAGGGGAATCGGCGGGGCTTCTCGGGCTTCTTGTACACCGCCTGGTCCCAGTACAGGTTCACGTCGGGGCCGACCAGGTCGAGGCACACCGCGCCGATGCGGGGATCGGCGGCCACTTGGCGCAGGGTGTTAGACCGGGCCACCAGATGGGGTGTGAAGGTGATGGCTCCGGCCTCGGCGATCATCAGCCGCTCGCCTTCGATTTGGCGAAGGCCGGCCTCGGTCTCGGCTTCGATAGCGTCGATCTCGTCTGTGACTGCGGTGATGGTGTCGGCGTCGAGCAGGTCCTCCATCACGAAGAACCCCTGGCGGTTGAACTCTTCGGTCTGCTCGGGGGTGAGAGCCGCGGGCGTCGAGGTAGCCGGACGCCAGGCGAAGTCCTGGTTCCAAGGGTGGGGGGTGTGGCGGCTGCTCATTGTGAACCGAGGAACACCAGGGTGACGTGGCTGTGGGGCGGCATCACTAGCGGGCCGTCAATGTCGATCTGGTCTTCGGTCGGCACCACCCGGTCGGGGGCTTCGGGCGTGTTGGCGGCGGCCGGGTCGTCGGCCCACAGGGTGATGCGCTGAGCCTGCCCTGCGATGCCGTCGAGGCCTACCAGCAACTCGTCGTCGGGCAGGCGGTTGACCAGCGATAAGTGGACTTGGCCGGAGTCGGGGTCGACGGTGCCCGCCGCGTCCAGCGCCGACAGTGATCCTCCCGGGGCATTCGTAGCGTCGATCCCGGCCTCGGTCAGCGCTCCCACATCCAGGCCGGTGCCCAGGGCGAAGTGTCGGGCCACGGCCAGGGGGTGGAAGGTGGTTTGGCGCACCACGCCGTCGGGAGTGGTGAGGATCGGGCCCAGCACGTTCACCATCTGCGCCTGGGTGGCCAAAGACACCTTGTCAGGATGACGCCACAGCACATGCAGCCAGGTGGCGTGGGCCAGCGCGTCTTTGAGGTCGAAGTGGTACTCGATCATGGGAACGGGCTCAGTATGCACCGGCGGCCCGACTTCGGCCCGCAGCCGCCGATTGATCACCTCGGGCTGGTTGGTCATCGACAGGTAGGGCTCAGGCCACACCCCCCACTCGTCGATGCAGATCCGCAGATCGTGATTGAGCTTGCGCCGCCGCTTGGCTGCCCCGATGAGCCCCCAGGTGTCGCAGATTTCTGCCTCAGAGGCCATCGGGCCGGCCAGAGCGCCTTCGTAGCTGAGCTCATTCCAGTAGAAGTGCAGCGACAGCCAGTCGAGCACCACTCCGGCCTCGTTGAGCACCGTCCAATTCCAGTCGGGGTCGTCGGCGCCCACCCCCACCAGCGAGATGCGGTTGTCGGCCCACCGCAGCAGCTTGCCCCACTCCCGGGTCAGCTCGGCGTAGGAATCGGCCGAGGTGTGCAGGTGCTGCCACCACCCGAAGTTCTCGTTGCCGATGCCCCAAATGGGAACGTTGTGGCGCTCGGGGTGGGGGCCAGCCTGCCGCAGCGCAACCTCGGGAACCGGCAGGTCGCTATTGCAGTAGGCGAGCCACTCCAGGGCCTCGTCGATGGTCCCGGTGGAGGCGTTCAAGTTGAGATAGGCAGGGGCGCCCAGCAGTCGGGCGTAGGCCAGAAACTCCTCGGTGCCGAACCGGTTGGTTTCCAGCATCGACCAGGCCAGATCGAACCGGGCCGGGCGGTCTTCTGCCGGCCCGATGCCGTCTCGCCAGTGGTAACCCGAGGCGAAGTTCCCACCCGGCCAGCGCAACACCGGCGGGGCCAGCTCCCGGGCCGCTTCCAGCACGTCGATGCGGTACCCGTGGGCGTCGGCCAGCGGGGAGTCCGGCTCGAAGACCCCGCCGTAGATCGCCCGCCCCATGTTCTCCAGGAACTGCCCGTACACCCGGTCGTCCACCACCCCCGTCGTGCGCCGGGAATCAACCAGAACGGTGGCGGTTGGCGTGGGCATTACCCCACCAGCTGGCCGTTGCGAAGCAGGGGGTCGAAGCGGTACATGGGGTTCTTGAAGCCGTCGAACTGCTCGAATCCCAGATCTTCGGTGCCGGCCGGGCAGCAGTGATACACCATGGCGGCGCGGATTCCGTCGGACACGTTGTCGGTGGAGCAGTGCATGAGGTGGCTGTCGAACACCAGCAGGTCGCCGGGCTGCATCATCACCGACTGGCTGTCGGACATGTCGTGGTCGACGATCTCCACATACCCCAGGTTGGCGTTGGGCCGCCGGTCGGGGACGTGCTCGTGGACCGGTTCGGCGTGGCTGCCGGGCAGGATGTGCAGGCAGCCGTTCTCCAAGGTGGCCTCGGTCACCGCCAGCCACAGCCCCACGATGGGCCGGGCCGGTTCGAAGGGGAAGTAGAAGCTGTCTTGGTGCCAGGGCTGGCCCCAGGCACCGGGGTTCTTGAAGATGAACTGCGACAAGAAGCAGTCCACGTCGGGGCCGATCAAGTCGCGCAGAATTCCCGTGATCCGCTCGTCGTGCAAGAACGACAGGAACGCCGGCCGGTCGTGCAGGGTGAACACCTTCGACACGGTGTCCTCTGGGCGATCGCCGCTCAGGTTCCCCTGGGACTCCGGGGCGACATGCATGCCCTCTGGGGTGATCCCCGACTCGTCCACCTCGCGCACCACGCCCACAACATCGTCGAGCATCCGGTTCCCCACCTCGGCCGGTGCAAACTCGTCCAAAATGAAAAACCCCTGAGCGTGGTAGCTGTCGAGCGCGGCGGGGGGCAGGGTGGACGTCGTCGCCATGAGTGGAGCTGATGGGACTCGAACCCACGACCCCCTGCTTGCAAAGCAGGTGCTCTAGCCAGCTGAGCTACAGCCCCGGACCTCTCAATCGTAATGGTCTCGATTCTGAGGGGGCGATCCAATACCCGTCTCAATGTGACCGGTTGGCGCTGTCGTGGTGGAATGGCCCCGGTGAGAGTCGATCTGAGCGACGATCAGGAGTTCTTCCGGGAGACGGCTCGTCGGTTCATCGAGGCCGAGGTGCCGGTCAGCGTGGTGCGGGAGTGGCACGACCTGCCCGACGGATACCCGCCGAGCTGGTGGCAGGCCGCGGCCGAGCTGGGCTGGACCTCGCTGATGGTGCCCGAGACGCTAGGCGGCGGCAGCATCTCGGGGCGCCCGATTGTTGACTTGACCATCGTGGCCGACGAGATGGGCCGGGGTGTGGTGCCGGGGCCATTCATGCCCACCAATGTGGTGGCCGACACCCTGGGCCGTTCGGGCACCGACGATCAGCAATCGCTGCTCGAGGGGGTCATGGCCGGCGAAGTGGTGCTGGCCTGGGCGCATTGCGAACCGGGTGGCGACTGGTCCGCCAGCCATGTGGCCGCCGCAGCGTCCTCGTCGAACGGCGGCTATTTGATCACCGGAACCAAGACCGCGGTGGAAGCCGGAGCCCAGGCCAATCACCTGCTGGTGACCGCTAGGACTCCCGATGGTTTGGCCCAGTTTCTGTTGCCGTCTGACGCTCCCGGCATCACCATCACCCCCCAGGATTCGCTCGATCTGGGCCGGCGATTCGCCGAGGTGCGCTTCAAAGGAGTAGCCGTCGGCCCCGAATCTATGGTGGGCGAGCCGGGGGCGGCCGCTGAAGCCGATGTGGAGCGCCAGCGGCTGGTGACCGTGCTGCTCCAGTGTGCCGACAACGCCGGGTCGGCGGCCAAAGTGCTGGAGTTCACCGTGGAGTACGCCTTCGACCGGTACTCGTTCGGGCGGCCCTTGGCCTCGTATCAGGCTCTCAAGCACCGTTTCGCCGACATGAAGCTGTGGTCGGAAGCCTCTCAGGCAGCGGTGGACGGGGCCGCCGATGCCCTGGCCGCCGGCGACGACGAAGCCCGCATGGTGAGCGTGGCCAAGTCGTATGTGGGCGACCACTCGGTGGATCTGATGCAGGACTGCGTGCAGATCCACGGCGGCATCGGGGTCACCTATGAGCACGACCTGCATCTGTATCTGCGCCGGGCCACCGTCAACCGGGGCCTGTTCGGCACCCCAGCCGAGCATCGGGACGCCCTGTCGGAAATGGTCGGGTACTAGGAGGAGACGATGGACGACTTTGTATACGCCGCCACCGATCCCGCCGAGTTGGCCGAGTACCGGGACGAGGTCGAGACGTGGATGAATGAGAACATGCCTCGGCGCGACCCGGTCAACCCCTGGCACCCCACCCATGACGACGACCTGAAGAGCACCCGAAATCGGGAGCTCCAGCGCCGGCTCTCCGACGGGGGATACGCCGCGGTGTGCTACCCCAAGGAGTACGGGGGCCAGAGCCTGACCATCGCCCACCAGCGGATCATCGACGACGTGAGCATGGACTTCGACATGCCGATCCTGTTCAGCGTGCCCACCCTGTCGATCTGCGGGCCGACCATTCTGGAGTGCGGCACCGAGGAGCAGAAGCAGCGCTATATCCCGGCGTGGATCCGAGGCGATGAACTGTGGGTGCAGTTCATGTCTGAGCCCAGCGGCGGCTCCGACATGGCTGGGGCCTTGACCCGGGCCGACCGGGACGGCGACACGTTCGTCATCAATGGCTCCAAGATTTGGAGCACGTTCGCCCAGCGCTCCGACTATGCCCTGATGCTGGCCCGCACCAACTGGGAGGTGCCCAAGCACCGGGGCCTCACCATGTTCATCGTGCCCATCCACCACCCGGGCATCGAGATTCACCCCATCCAGATGGTGGACGGCACCGAGGAGTTCTGCCAGGAGTACTTCAACGACGTCATTATTCCGGCCGAGAACGTGGTGGGCGAGGTGGACGACGGTTGGACGGTGGCCAGCCGTCTGCTGTTCCACGAGCGGGCCGCGGTGGGCAATGCCTCTCCCTACACCCAAGGCCGCCACCGGAACCGGTCGGCCGACGGTCTGGATGATCTGGCTGACATCGCCCGGGACTTCGGCGGCAACGTGGGCCGTCAACGCCAGCGCTTGGGAGAAACCGAGACGTTGAGTCGGGTGGAGGTTCTGCTGTCCGACCGGGTGGTGAAGGGAATCGAGAGCGGCTACTTTCCGGCGCCGGCCGGATCACTGGTTCGGCTGTTCCACGGCGTGTCCCGAGCCGACCGGTTGACAGTGGCCATGGAACTGCACGGCGATCGGGCCCTGGTGTGGAATCAGGGCGAGGACACCGGCTCCTACGGCGTGGAATTCGTCCAGCGCCAGCAGACCTGCATTGGTGGCGGCACTACCGAGATGGCTCGCAACATCATCAGCGAGCGGATCCTCGGCATGCCCCGCGAACTCGCCGCCGACCGCGACCTCCCCTTCAACCAAGTCCCCCGCAGCGGCTAGCTGCGCTGAAGCGCTACGACGCCAGGGGGCGGCCGAAGGGAAGGGAGTCTTGCCAGGTGCTGAGGAAGCTCTCGGCCCGGTAGGCGGCGGCTAGGAAGAGGCCGTCGGAGTGGTCGGCGATTTCCTCTAGCGACGCGGTGATCTGGGCGGCGGCGTCGGCGGCGATGGCGTCGGGGGTGGAGTCGCCGGTGGGCCACCAGGCGAACAGCGATCCGGCGGTGGAGATGAAGTCGGGGACTACGGTGGTGCCGGCCCGGCCGAGGATGGCCAGCGCCCGGGCGGTGACCGGGATCGGGCCGTAGGGGACCAGAGTGCCCACTTGGAGTTGTTCGGCTGCGGTGTGGTCGATGGCCCCCATCTTGGAACCGGCGAACAGCACGTCGACTTGGCCGTTCATTTCCACCATTGAGCCGCCCCGATCCTCAACTGCGGTAGTCAAAGCGTCGCAAACCGGTCCTGAGCCCTCGATGGCCACGGTGCGGCCGTCCAACCCGCCAGCCGCAGACGTCGCTGCGGCCACCACCCCCGCGATGGTCGCCCGATCGGCCACGTCTCCTATGGCGGCTCGGGGATCAGCCTCGGCCAATGACTCCAAAGCGGTTCGAGGCACCCGGGTGCCGGGCTCAGGCAGAAAGCGGCCTGAGGCCACCATGGGGGCGATCTCGGCGGTGAATTTGGCTACTGCGTCGGCTCGGTCGTCGTCGACGGCGTTGATCCCCGCCGAGGCTCCGCTGCGCTGCATCTCGAAGGTGGCGAAGGCGTAGGTCATCGACCGGGCCAAGTCGCTGGCCCCGCCGGGGAGGATCTTGCGGGCCGATCGGACGATGCCCACCGACTCGGGCGCGTCGGCCAAGTCGAAGACGATGAAGGCGTCGACCGTGTCGAGTTTCTCTATGGGCAAGACCTGCTCCCCGCTTGGTCTGTTGTCGGCGAAATACCGACTGTGTCGTTCTAGTCGTCTGAGGAAGCGTCTTCCGAGTCGGATGACGAGGACTCGTGGTCCAGTCCGGCCACGATCTCTTTCACCCGCACCTCGGCGTCGTTGATCCGCCCCCGGCACACCCGAATCAGCTCCGCGGCCCGCTCGACTTTCACGGCCAGCACGTCGATGTCGATGTCCTCGGCCTCCAGCTCACCCAGAATCTGCTGAAGCTCGCTCAGCGCGTCGGCGTAGCCGATCTCTTGTGTACTCATCGTCTCGTACTCCTCATTGTTCTTCAGACACGGTGCTGTGCAGCTCGCCTTCGGCCAGGGTGGTCACCAGCTCATCGCCTGCGGCAACCGCCGATGAGTTGCGCACAACTTTGTCGCCGTGACGGGTGATCGACCAACCGCGGGCCAAGATTGCCCGGGGATCGAGAAGTCGAGCCCGGCCCTCCAGGTTGACCAACTCTTTGGTGGCTGCCCTCGGGATTCGCAGAGCCTGGGCCATCACGCCTGACATCTTCATTTCCAGCGTGCGCCGCCCGTCGACAATGGCCGCAGTGGCCCGGTGGCGCATGGTCCCCGCGCAGTCGTCCACCTTGCGGGTTTCGCCCCGGGTTCGGGTCTCGGCCAAGTCTCGAACCCGCCCTGCCCGGCCCTCCAACCGGCTGCTGGCGCGATGCAGATGGCCCTCGGCGGTTCTAGCCGTGGTCTGGCTCACTGCCAGCAGTCGCCGGTTGGCGTCTTCCACCAGTCGTTGGGCCCACTCGGCAATTCCATCCCACGCCGCCTCAGTTGCCTGCAAATGGGCCCGAGCCACGCCCACAATGAACACCGCCGCCGCGGTGGGCGTCTTCTGGGCCTCGTGAGCTACCTCGTCGATGATGGTCCGGTCGATCTCGTGGCCAACCCCGGACACCACCGGCACCGGGGCGTTGGCGACGGCCCGGGCCACCGCCTCGCTGTCGAAGGCCACCAAATCGGTGCGGGCCCCGCCCCCTCTCACCACCGCGATCACGTCCACTCCGGCTCGCCCCACCGCGGCTATAGCCGCGGCGATAAGCGGAGGCGCGTCGGCGCCCTGCACCGGGGTGTCGGCCAACAGCACCTCCCAGGCCAAGCCGCTGTTCACCAGCTCGTCGCAGAAGTCGTGATGAGCCGCGCTGCCGTTGGAGGTCACCAGCCCGATCCGCAGCGGGGCTACGGGAAAGGGCACGCCCTGGTTCATGGCCAAGAGCCCCTCGTCGCGCAGCTTCTCCAGCAGGCGCAGCCGCTCGGCCTCCAGCTCGCCCAGCGTGAAGTTGGGGTCGATGCCCGACATGTACAGCTGGAGGCGGCCTCCGGGAGGCCAGAAGTCCAGCTTGCCCAGGATGCGGATCTTCATCCCGTCTTCCATGGCCATGCCACCGTGGCGGCGCAGCGTCTCCTCCACCCGCTCGCGGTTGAACCGGAACAGCGCCACCGACACTGATGCCTCGGGCTGCTTGCCGGCGCCGTTGTCGGGGTCGGGCTCCACCAGGTCGAAGTACATGTGCCCGCTGCGGGCCCGGCTCAGGTTGCGGATCTCGCCCTCCACCCACAGCTCGTCGCCGAAGGCGTCGCTCAGCACCTGCTTGATTCGGTCGGCCAGCTCGGCGACGGTGAACGTCACCGGGCCGGCCGCGGCCCTCGGATCAGCGGAGTCGAACAGGCTCATGCCGTGCTCTCAGCGGGAGACCGCTGCTCGTTGCGCACCAAGGTGCGGTACAGCTCGGCGTACAGCCCGTTGGCGGCCAGCAGATCCTCGTGCTGCCCCGATTCCACCAGCTCCCCTCGGTCGAGCACCAAGATCAAATCGGCGTTGGTCACCGTGGACAGCCGGTGGGCGATTACCACCGCGGTGCGCCCTTGAAGGGCAATCCCCAAGGCCTGCTGCACCAGCGCCTCGTTCTCGCTGTCGAGGTGGCTGGTGGCTTCGTCCAGCACCACGATGGCCGGGTCTTTAAGCAGCACCCGGGCGATAGCCAGCCGCTGTTTCTCACCGCCCGACAGGCGGTAGCCCCGCTCGCCTACCACCGTGTCGTAGCCCTGGGGTAGTGAGGCGATGAGGTTGTGGATGTGGGCTGAACGGCAGGCGGCCTCCATCTCGGCCTCGGTGGCGCCGGGCCGGGCATAGCGCAGGTTGTCGCCCACCGTCTCGTGGAACAGGTGGGGATCCTGGGGCACCACCCCCATGGAGGCTCGCAGCGACTCCTGGGCGACGTCACGCACGTCGGTGCCATCGATCAGCACCGCTCCGGTGTCCACGTCGTAGAGCCGGGTCAACAGCGCGGCCAAGGTGGTCTTCCCCGCTCCCGATGGCCCCACCAATGCCACCAGCTGGCCCGGTTCGATCACCGCCGACAGGTGGCGCAGCACCGGCTGGCCGGTGGCCTCCGGGGCGGCCGTGTCGGTTTGCAGCGAGGCCAGCCGGTCGTCGCTGGGCGGATAGGTGAAGGTCACGTCGGCTAGTTCGATGCGCCCCTTGGGCTGTTGCAGGGCCATCGCATCGGGCCGGTCGGCGATGGGGTTGGGGGTGTCCAGCACCTCGAACACCCGCTCGAACGACACCAGCGCGGTCATCACATCCACCCGGGCGTTGGTCAAGCTGGTGAGCGGGGTATAGATCCGCACCACCATCAGCCCCATGGCGGCCAGCGTTCCCACGGTGATGGCCCCAGAGATCACCAGCTGGGCCCCCACCCAGTACAGCACCGCGGCGCCCACCGCCCCCACCAGGCTCAAAGCGATGAAGAACGTCCGCCCGTACATGGCGCTGCGCACCCCGATGTCTCGCACCCGTCCGGCGGTTGATCCGAACCCGTCCCGCTCCTGGTTGTGGCGCCCGAACAGCTTCACCAGCAGTGCCCCCGACACGTTCAACCGCTCGGTCATCACCGTGTTCATGGAGGCGTTGTGCTCCATGGACTCCCGGGTGAGGGCCTGGAGCTTCCGGCCCACCCGCTTGGTGGGCAAGATGAACACCGGCAGCAGGGCCAGCGCCATCAGCGTGAGCCGCCACTCCAGCAGGAACATGGCCACCAGCGTGGTGGCCAGCACGATGGTGTTGGACACCACCGACCCCAGCGTGCCGGTGAACGCCCGCTGGGCGCCGATCACGTCGTTGTTCATGCGGCTGATGAGCGATCCGGTCTGCACCCGGGTGAAGAACGCCATAGGCATCCGCTGCACGTGGTCGTACAGCTTCACCCGCAGGTCGTAGATCAGCCCCTCGCCGATGCGGGCCGACCAGTAGCGCTCGACAAACGACAGCGCCGCCTCGCCGAAAGCGGCCAGCACGATGATCCCGGCCAGCAGATGCACTTGGCCCCGGTCGCGGTTCTCGATGGCCTCGTCGATGATCTGCCGGAACAGCAGCGGGGGCACCAGCGACAGCAGCGCTCCCAGCAGCAGCACCACCACGAACCCGATGAGCATGGCCCGGAAGGGGCGCGCAAAGCTGGCCACCCGGCGGATCGTCTGCCCGGCTATCTGCTTGCCCCTGACCCCGGTTGGGTCGTGGCCGATGGCGCCGTGGGCGCCGCCCATCGCATGCACTGACTGCACGATACGCCCCGCTAGTGACAGTCGGCTGTTTGGAGGGCCAAGTTGGGTCGTAGGGTTGGGAAATGCGGGCTCGGACCCAAAAGGCAGTGGCGCTGGTGGTGGCCATCGCCATCGTTTTGGCCTTGCTGCTCTCGCTGTTGGTCGTGTTCAGTGACACTGCCGCGGCTCATGCCGAGATGCGCCGGTCGGCCCCGAAGCCCGATCAAGCAGTCGGAGGACTGGTCGACCGGGTGGAAATGGAGTTCCGGGAGCCCATTGAGCCCCACGATCAGAACGGGGTGGCGCTGCAATATCCCGACGGCACCCGCGCTTTGACGGCGATTGAGGTGAACGGCCACCTAGTGCGGGGCCACTTCGACCCGCTTACTGAGCCCGGCACCTACAAGGTGATCTGGGAACTGCTGGACCAAAGCGATGGCGATTGGGCCACTGAGGAGTGGGAGTTCACCTACGACCCGGCTGCCGCCCCACCAGAGTGGCTTCCCGAGTCGGCCGCCGAAGGGTCGGGCGGCGATGGCGGCATCAGCGGGGCCACCGTGGCGTTGATAGTGATCATCCCCGTGGCCGTGGTGTTAGTCGTCTGGCTGTTCTGGCCCCGCCGCCGAGGGGAAGATCGGGCCCAGCAGCGGAGGAGCGCCCGCACCAAGAAGCGCCGCTGATTCAGCGGCGTTCGGCAAAGAACTCCCGGAGCAGGGCGGCGGACTTCTCTCGGCCCACCCCGGCCACCACCTCGAAGTTGTGGTTGAGCCGGGGATCGGCGCCCAGGTTGTAGAGGGTTCCGCAAGCCCCCGCCTTGGGGTCTTCGGCAGCGAACACCACCCGGGCCACCCGGGCCATCACTGCCGCGCCGGCGCACATCGGGCACGGTTCCAGGGTGGTGGCCAGCACCGCCCCGTCGAGCCGAGACGTGCCCTGTACCTTGGCTGCGTCCCGCAGTGCCAGGATCTCGGCGTGGGCGGTGGGATCGTTGGTGCTCAACCGCTCATTGTGACGGGCGGCCACCACTTTCCCGTCGATGGCTACCACTGCGCCGATGGGCACCTCGCCGCCCTCAGCGGCCCGCCGAGCCTCGGCCAACGCCAGATCCATGAGCTGGCGATCATCGGTCACGTGGTCAGGATATGGGCTGGGAGGCCGCCGACACCGCTCACTATTCTGAAGGGCGGAAGGTTGCCAGAGCGGACGAATGGGGCGGCCTCGAAAGCCGTTGTGGCCTCCGGGTCACCGTGGGTTCGAATCCCACACCTTCCGCGCTAGCCGATGAGGCTCATCGGGATCACGCCGTGCATCTCATCGGGGAACGAAGGCATCCAACTCCGCGTCGTAGACGAACAGCGCCGGCTGGGCGTTGGACACCCACGGCTTGTCGGGGGCCAACGACCCGCTCGGCGACCCGGTCATGGGGAATGTTCCGAGGTTGTAGCCAGCCTGGAGGAAGCTCTCCGGGGTGAGGTTGGGCCCGGCGGCTGTCGCCAGCGCCACAAAGACGTCCCACGCCGCGCAAACCTCGATCGCGGTCCCGGCTTGGGCATCTTCGGCTTTGCCGGACGTTCCCAAGCCCTGATCGGTCGCCGCGTTGATGATGTCGAAGCACTCGGGAATGCCATAGAGGCCTTGGGCGGCCAGTTCTTCGGCGCCGGGCTCACCGGTGGCAATCAGATTGGAAAACAGGCTCAGATCGGCGCCCATCGCGTTATTGCTAGGCGCGTCGTTGGCCGGGGTGACGATGTTCCAGTCGGTTAGCCCTGCCCGCACAAGCCCTTGCAGGCTTCCGGCCACTGCGCCGTCGACGTTGATGATCCAGTCGGGGTTGCGCGTCCGCCACCGCTCGACGTGGATGTCGATCTCGGCCTCCGCAGCAATAAGATCCTCCCCGCCGACCTGCTGTCTGGTGACCTCGACAATCTCGGCCCCGAAACTGCGCAGCAGTTCCTCGGCGGTCTCGATCCGCCCGTCGACAGAAGCGCCGTAGATGACCACCCTGGCTCCCTCAAGCTCGGGCCTCAACAGTTCCAGTCCGGCGAGCAGCGAGCCGAACTGGTACGGGCGGGTGGTGATCAAGCGCCCGTCGCTCATATCGAGATCCTGCTGATCCAAGTCGGAGGTGTTGATGACGATGGTCTCGTTGAGGTCGATGTAGCAGAAGATGCTGCCCCAGCCGGCGGGCATAAAACCGAGCACCAAGAACACCTCGTTGTCTTCGGTGAGAGCCACGCAGGCTGCTTCGAACGCCACCGAATCGAGGATGTCCCATTGTTCGGTGATGATCTCCACCTGACGCCCATTGATCCCGCCGGCAGCATTGGTGGCGTCGACCAACGGCTGATACCGGGCCAGGATGTCGCCCACATCGGCAAAGACGGTCACATCGGTGATGGCAACGCCCAAAGTGATTGTGTCGGCCGTCACGCCCCGAGCAGTCGCCATCAGCTCGACAACTTCTTCTTCGTCCTCGTCGCTCTCTTCGGCGTCGCTCTCCACGGCGCCGCTTTCCTCAGGAGCGTCTGCGGGGGAGCTGTCTTCCTCTGAAGCCCCGCTCTCGGCCGTGCTGCTCTGCTCAGAGTCTCCGTCGGCAGCGGCCGAGTCGCCCCCGTCTTCTGGCGCGGCACTGTCCTCATCAGGAGCGGTCGTGGGCTCCGGTGCCGCCGTCGCCTCACTCGCGCCCGCCGAATCGGTTGGGGACTCGTCTGAATCCCCACCGCACCCGGCAAGAAACAGCGCCATCACAACCACTAGGGCCAGCCATTTCCCTCGGCGCATCACTTCCCCCTCGCGGCCTACTAGTGAATTCCGCGACAATGGTAATTCGCTTACTCCGCCTATCAGCCAAAGAGTAGCCGGAGATCGTGTAGTGCTTTGGCAAGGTTTGCCAAAGCACTACACTCTGAGCGATGACCACGATGAATGTGTCGCTCCCCGATGACCTCAAGTCCTTTGTCGACTCCCAAGTCAACGATGGCAACTACGGCTCGACAAGCGAATACGTGCGCAACCTGATCCGTCGCGACCACGGCCGCCTCCAGCTCCGCAACGCCCTCCTTGAAGGCGCCCGTTCCCCCATCGCCAACAACGCCGACTCCGACTACTTCGCAGCACTCCGAACTCAGGCCCAAGCCAGCTCCTGAGTTCACGCCAGTGCAAGCCAGCCTCCGCGCCGCCGCAGCGGCCGACATAGCCTCCGCGGTGAGCTACTACCGCGACCAAGCCGGTTCTGAAACAGCAGTCGAATTCGTCGATCAACTCGAAGCCGCAGTCGAGCACCTCCGTCGACACCCTCTCACCGGATCCCTCCAATTCTCCTATGAACTTGAGATTCCAGACCTGGGGAGCTGGCCTCTACGCAAGTTCCCGTACCTGATCTTCTACGTGCCTGACGACAATCACATAGACATCTGGCGCGTCCTGCACGCCCGACGAGACATTCCAGCCATCCTCACATCTGAGCCACCGGAGTGAGCTTCGCCCGGGAGGAACACCGCCAAGCCAGCCAGTGATCTTCACCGGAAGCAGCGGGAAATCGACCGGGGTTGGTCAACTACTGAAAGCGGAATCAGCCAGAGACGTCGAGGATCAGGCCCAGCACTCCACCTCGATCTCCACCTCTGACGCAAACCCTCGAAGTTGCGAAGTCAGCGGCACGACCTGAATGACATTGGGCATATCGATGGCACTACGGCGCCACCCGCCGCGCTCTCCTCGATTGCTCGAACCAGAGATATCGATCATCATCGACCGGAACTAAGCTGGCTTCGCACCCTACTTGTGCATGGTCGATGGAGAAGGCACGTATGAGAGTCACCCCCGTCTCGGGATCGCTGGGCGCTGAGCTATCCGGGGTGGACCTGGTCGATTTGGACGACGACGCCAAGAAGATGCTTCGCGAGGCCATTGTGGAACATGAGGTGGTGTTCATCCGCGGCGCCTTCCTCGACGAAGAACAGCACTTTGCTCTGGGCCGGGTACTCGGCGAGCCCAACATCTGGCCCCTGTTTGCGTTGATGGGCGTCACCGAGCCGACCATGGCCGTTATCGAAGACGGCCCCGACAGCCCGCCCGAGGCTGACTATTGGCACACCGACGTTACCTATGTGGCCGAACCACCCGATTTCGCCCTGCTGCAGGCCAATATCGTGCCCGAACGCGGCGGCGACACCCTGTGGGCTTCGATGACCGCCGCATTCGAGGCCCTGTCGGAGCCCATGAAGGGCTTCTGCCGCGGCTTGACCGTCCGACACAGCTGCGACGGCTTCATTGCCGGTATGGAGCGCAAGAACCCAGGATCGTCGGCCGAGAACGACATCGGACGGCGATTTCGCGATGCCTACCCCCCCGTGGACCACCCCTTGATTCGCATACACCCCGAGTCAGGCCGAGAGGTGCTCTTCCTTGGCGGAACGTTTATGCAGCGAGTCAACGAGCTCACCGAGCACGAGAGCGCAGCGCTGCTGGATCTGTTGGGGCGCCACATCGATGACGCCCGCTTTCACTGCCGGTGGCGCTGGCAGCCCGGCGACCTCGCCATCTGGGACGAGCGCTCCACCAACCACCGATCTGCCGCTGACCACTTCCCCCAACACCGCCAAATCCGCCGCTGCGACGTGGGCAGCGCCCGCCCAACCCGCCACTAGCGGCGGCTAGTGGGCAGCCACGCCATGCCATTCTTCCTGCATTTCCCAGTAGCTGGTTTCGCCGCGGAGCAAACGGCAAGCTATTTCGGGAAGCTCGCTGCATGGGTCCTCTCCGAACCAGCGATGGTGGATGGTCGACGACAAGCCCAGGTCAAGCAGCCCAGGGCGGTTCAGTAGGATAAGCCGATGGGCCCGCGGCTTGTCGATACTCACAACTTGGTATCGGCCCGCCTTCGTGAAGCCGGCCAGCTCTACACCAAAGGCCGGCGGGAACTCGTCGATCTCCTCCTTCGCGCCGGTCGGCCAGCAACCATCCCTGAGATGCTGGAACTGCGTCCTCGTCTGACTCAAAGCTCGCTTTATCGCAATATGGCCGACCTCGAGAGCGTGGGCGTCGTGCGACGAGTCGCCGGAGTCGACGACTCGACTCGCTACGAGTTCTCCGTCGACATAATCGGCCATCACCACCACACCATCTGCACCGTGTGTGGAGGGGTTGACGACTTCTTCATGCCTGCTGCGGCTGAACGCAGTCTTGAGACAGCACTCGACGAGGCGCTGAGCACGACGGGTTTCCAACCGAAATCTCATCGGCTTGACGTGTTCGGAACCTGTCCCGCCTGCTCCTAGCCGCCACGGCTCGCCGACGTCCTCTGAACCAACCAGAAAACCGCGCTGTCAGATGGCGAGCTTGACGACGCCTCCGTCGGCCCGCCCGATCAGAAGGTCGTCGTCGCTGACCCACTGAATCCGGCTAGTCGAGACATCGGACTCGACCGCAGTGGCTGGAGAGAGATCCTGGCCGGCGCGCGTCGGGGCACCCCATACGATGGTGCGACCATCGCCTCCCCCCGTAGCGATGTACGCGCCCGATGGGCTCCATGCGAGGCCCTCAATGTGCTTGTCGTGACCGGATGAGGATGCCGGAGCCGTGCCGGCTGGTCCGCTACCGCTGAAGTCCCAGACAGTGAGCTCGCCCAGGCACGCCACCGCGAGCCAACGGCCGTCGTCCCGGAACGCAAGTCGCTCGATCTTTGACGGGTAGCCATCCATGGAGAGTTCCCGACCGCTCCACAGCTTCCACAGATGGACGGTTGAGTCTTGTGCCCCGGCGCAGGCCCACTTTCCATCGGGCGACAGTACGAGCGCGAGCAGCGAACCTCTCCAGTCGAAGCGCCGGCTACGCCCGCTCCGCGGTCCGACAACGTCGTGCCAGTCGACGCCGCCGTACGCGGCCGCACCGACGCGCGTGCCGTCGAGCGACCAGGCAACCGCCGTGACTGTGGAGGGTTGATCGTCGAAGTCGTGGAGGAGCGCGCCGTCCTCGTCGACGATGAGCAGGCGACGGCCGGCGCCGATCGCCAGCAGAGGGGAATCTGGCGACCAGGCCAGCGCCGTCGCCCACTCAGACCCAGCGACGAACCCCGCAGGGGCCCCTGTGTGGTCGTAGATCCGGACATGTCCGTCCTGCCCACCGACCGCGAAGCGGCTCCCATCAGAAGACCACGCCGCGCTCAGAGCACCCATTTCATGGCGTTCCAACGGTTTGGCTGATCCGTCAGCGGTGTCGATGAGCACGACGTCGCCGCCCAACGACCCGGCCACGGCCTGGTGGCGGGGCGGCGAGAGTTCGAGTACGCCCACATAGTCCTCGAGGTCCACCCGCCATTGAGCGGCAGGCGAGGTGTCGGTCATACGAGGCAGGACCGGAAGCTTGCCTCTAGCGATGCCCGGTCGAGATTGCGCCCGATGAACACAAGGCGATTGCGCCGCTTTTCGCCACCCCAAGTCCCGTGGGCCTGACCATCGATGAGCATGTGGACACCCTGGAACACATACCGCTCCTCCCACCCGGCGATAGACAAGATGCCCTTCGAGCGGAATATGTCGGTGCCCTTCGTACCTAAGAGATTGCCCATCCACTCGTTGAGCCGGTCAATGTCGAGGTCGCCATCCACCTCGATGCCAACCGACGTGACCGTCAGGTCGTGCTGGTGCTCGGCATCGGGATCCAGGAACTCCGGATCATCGGCCAACACCCGGTCGAGCGAAAAGGCGCCGACCTCGAGGATCGCATCTAAGTCCACCTTTCCATGCTGGGTCCGGATGATCGGAGCAAGCGGGTTGACCTCTCGGATCCGGGACTCGACCTCGTCAAGCTCGCGATCGTCGGCAAGGTCAATCTTGTTGAGCACAATCCGATCGGCGAAGGCCAGCTGCTCGACAGCTTCGTTCTCCACGCCCTCGGGCTTCTCTTCGTCCAGGTGGGGTAGGAGGTGCTTGGCGTCAACCACGGTGACGATGGCGTCGAGCCGCAACTGGTCAGCCATCTCGTCGTCAACGAAGAACGTCTGGGCCACCGGCGCAGGGTCGGCAAGCCCGGTCGTCTCAATGAGGATCTGGTCGAACCGGTCTTTGCGTCGCATCAGATTGCCGAGGATGCGGATCAGATCGCCTCGCACGGTGCAGCAGATGCAGCCGTTGTTCATCTCGAAGATTTCTTCCTCGGCATCGAGCACGATCGCATCGTCGATGCCGACCTCGCCGAACTCGTTCTCGATTACCGCAATCCGCTTCCCGTGCTGCTCGGTGAGAATGTGGTTCAACAACGTGGTCTTGCCCGCGCCCAAGAACCCCGTCAGCACCGTTACAGGAACTCGCTCATCAGCCATGGCTTAATGATAATGGTTCCCATTCCCGTGTCTATTTCAGCGCTGATTCCATCGTAGGTGCGGTTTCCGGGCGGCAGTGTGGTGAGCTTCCCGAAAAACGAAACCCTTGTAGCCGTTGGCGGCGTTTTCTTCGCAGATCTCGCGGTAGGTGTGGGTGCCGCCGAGGTAGAAGGTGACCCCTTGGGGCTTGCCTTCGATATTGGCGCCCGTCCACCAGGAATCCGTTTTGCCGACGATGCTCTGGGCGGCGATGTCGTGGACCTGCTGGGTCCATTGGGCTTCGGCCTCGGGGTCGGCGTCTATGCGGTGGAGACCGTGGTCGAGCATGTGGGCGAGGCAGTCGGCGATCCAGTCGACATGCTGTTCGATGGAGAAGATCACGTTGCTGAACACCGCGGGGCTGCCGGGACCGGTGATCATGAAGAAATTGGGGAATCCCGACGCCACCAGGCCCAGATAGGCGCCGGCCCCTTCGGCCCATTTGGCCCGGAGCGGCAGTCCGCCGACTCCCCGGATGTCCATGGCCAGCAAGGCGCCGGTCATGCCGTCGAAGCCGGTGGCGTACACGATCAGGTCGAGTTCGTAGGAGTCCTCGGTGGTTCGCAGTCCTTGAGGGGTGATCTCCTCAATGGGGGCAGTCGCCACGTCTACCAGCGTCACGTTCTCCCGGTTGTAGGTTTCGAAGTAGTCGATTTCCACGATCAGCCGGCGGGCGCCGAGGGGGTGGTCGATGGCCAGGAGGCTCTCGGCCACCGCCGGATCGGCGACCTTCTCTTTGATCTTGTCCAAGACGAACTGCGACGTGATCTGGTTCGACTCGGCGTTGGTCATCACGTCGTCGAAGGTTCGGGCGAAGCCCGGCCCGCCCAGCGCCCACGAGTCCTCCATGATCCTCGTACGGGTGGTCTCGTCGACTTCGAGAGCCGACGAGACCTCGGGAGGCCGACGCCCCATGCCGACCGGGTTGGATCGCTTGAGCTCCCACCGCTCGCGGTAGTTGTGCTTCAGCTCCTCAAGGTGGTCGGCGTCGATTGGCCGATTGCGGGCCGGGATGGCGAATTGCGGGGTGCGCTGGAACACGAACAGGTGGTCGGCCTGTTTGGCCAGCTGCGGGATGGCCTGCACGGCCGTTGACCCGGTGCCGATCACGCCGACCCGCATGCCGGTGACGTCGATGCCGCCCTTGGGCCAGCGGGCGGTGTGGATCTGTCGGCCCTCGAACGTTTCGACGCCCTCGAACCGGGGCGTGTTCACCTCCGACAGGCAGCCCGCGGCCGAAATGAGAAACCGAGCCGAGACTGTCTCGCCGTTCGATGTACTGATCAGCCAGCGGCACTGGTCGTCGTCGAAGCGGGCCTGATCCACGCGGGTCTCGAACTCGATGTCGCGGCGCAGGTCAAAGCGGTCGGCAACGTGGTTGAAGTATCGCTCCAGCTCCGGCTGGGTAGGGAACCGCTCAGTCCACTCCCACTCCAGTTCGAGCTCCTCAGAAAACGTGTAGCAGTAGTCCCAGCTCTCCACGTCGCACCGAGCGCCGGGGTAGCGGTTCCAGTACCAGGTTCCGCCCACCCCATCGCCCTTCTCGTAGACCTTGGCCGACAGTCCGAGCCCGCGAACCCGGTGGAGGGCATAAAGCCCGGCAGCGCCGGCGCCGATGATGACGACGTCGAAGTCCACTAATTCTCCTGATTCCGGTCGCCAAGCCATCTCAGCACAACCGCAGCGACTGCCTCGGGTTGTTCGGGCAACAGGGCGTGACCGGCGCGGGGGATGGTGGCGAGTGTGGCCCGGTCGCCGAGCTGTTCCACGATGGTGCTGGCGTTGGTTGGCAGGGCGACCATGTCGTCCTCGGGCTGCACGACCAGCACGTCGGCCTGGCCGGCTTGCCACCAGTGGCTCGGATCGAGCGAGGTCGACGCATGTGCCTGGCCCCCCGAAGCGTTGCGGTGCCATCCGTCGAACCAAACCGAGGCGTCGTTGCCGGGGGCGAAAAAGGCCTTGGCCACCGCGGCTTGGTGCTCAGCGTCGGAGGCGTCGGACATGAAGACGGTCCGAAGGGCTTCGAGGTGCTCGGGCGCCGCCGGTATGAGACCCCCGCAGGCCAGCAAGACCACGCTCTCCACCAACTCGGGGTATTCGGTGGCGGTCATCCGGGCCACACGATTACCGAAGGCGTGGCCCACCAGCGTGGCCGGGGCAATGTCGAGGGCCTTGATGACGGCGGCGATGTCGGCAGCTAGATCGAACATCGAGAGATCGTCGAGTGGGCCGGTGCTGGCCCCGATGCCCCGGGGCTCGGGGGCAACGGCCATGTAGCCGTGGTCGGCCAGGCGCACTGACAGGTCGTCGAAGTCGTCGGCCCCGCGGCCCAGCGATGGGATCAGCACCACCGCGGGACCCTCCCCGGCGATCTTCACCTCTATGGGACCCGCCGGGCCGTCCATGATCTCGGTGCGTCGATAGCCGTCGGCAACATCAATCCCGCTCTGCATACCGCCGATCTTTACACGGCTTCGCAGTTGCCGCAGGTGGCTTGGGCGTTGGGCATTGCGGATGACTGTCTTCCTGCGGAAGTAGTATCCGGCACATGGGTGACGCACTTGGCATCGAACATCTCTTTGATCTCTCCGGGTCGGAGAAGGTGCCCTACCGCATCTTCCCCGGCGTGTACTAGGAGGACGCTCCTCTACGGGATCGAGCGGGTAGGTGGCTGCTGACGTGGATCCCTCAATCGAGGCCTGGCGGGCGTACTGCCAGGCGATGGCCGACGCCGGGGAGTTGGTGCTGGCCGAGGGAGCGCCGGATCATGCCAATGCCCGCGCCGAGGGCATTCGGGCGCTAAGCCGATTCTTTGTTTTCGGGTTGGAGAATTGCCTGGAGCGGGCCGATCCGCAGCGACCGGAGTTCGTAGACGTCCAGACCACCATCCGCAAGTACATGGGTGACAACCCCGACCAGACTTATTTCTCTGCTTCCATCAGCGGCGATCGGTCGTACCGGATCAACGCCACGATGGCCGGGGCAGTGGCCGTAGAGATCGGGGTATACGCCGGCAGCTTCGCCAGCGGTGGAGGACGACGATTGGTGGACGCGGTGGAGGACACCACGCTGTTGGTCGACCCCGACGGGAGCTATGAGCTGCTGCTCACCCCCGACCCCGAGCCCGACAACCCCAATCAGCTCCGTTTGGAAGCCGACGCCAGCTCGGTTCTCATCCGCACTTACTTCACCGATCTGGCCGTGAGGTTGGCCCATCCCCGGCCTACCATCGAGGCCATCCCCTCCGCGGGGCCTGCCCCCATGCTCACACCTGATCAGCTGCGCCAGGGGCTGGAGATATCCGTACTCATCGCCACCGGTTCGTTCGGCTGGTGGGTACAGCAGAGGAAGAAGGTGCCGAGTGACGTGCCCGTCAACACCTTCCCGCCGCTGCCCGACGAGGGCGACCTGCTCACCCCCGAGAACGTGCGCTACCTCTCCGGCGACTGGGAGCTCGCCCCCCACGAGGCGCTGGTTTTGGACTTCGACCCGTCGGGCGGGGCCGACTACTGGGCGTGGGTGCTGCTGAGCCACTGGGGCGAAACGGTGGATTGGCGAAATCGAACCGCGGTCATCAACGGAGACACCGCGGTGCGCCGCGACGATGGCACAGTGCGCCTGGTGGTGGCCCACCAAGACCCCGGTATGCCCAACTGGCTGGACACCGCCGGTCACCCCCAAGGATCGCTCAGCCTGCGCTGGTTCCGCTCTGACGCCCCTCTGCCCGTCGCCGATGCCCGGGTAATTCCCTTCGACCAGCTGCCCACTGTCGAATAGCCGATCAGGTCGCCCTTCGACCTGATCGATTCGAGACCTTGACCCGTGGTGCCGGGAGTACGCTGGGAACGTTGTCAATCGGGAAGGGAAGAACCATGAGTGACGACGCTTTCACCACCAGATCCGAGGAACCTGCGTCGCAGGACTTCGCCGACCAAGAACCCGAAGACGCCATGGCCGAAGGCTCCCCCGAAGCCGCTGATGCGGGTGGCGACGATGGGGGCGGCACTGGGATGTTGGGGCCACTCGAGCTTCCTTCTACAGGACGCATGTTTGTTGTGGTTGGCGGGGCGGCGATGGCTCTGTCCACGCTGCTTAGTTGGCTCGAGGTGGGGAACGACAGCTTCCCCAACATTGCCGGTGTTGGTGTTTCGACTTTCGGTGTTGGAACGATTGTCTTTCTGGCGGGCTTGTTGCTTGTCCTGAGGCGCCTGACTTCTGGCGTCGCAATGGGAATTGCTCTGGGTGCACTCGGAAGTACGTTGGTATACATCACGATTGTCGGGTTAGACAATGGTCTTGCCGCGGGGGTATGGGTCGGTTTGGCAGGTTCGGCGATTGCCGTCTTGGGAGCATTGATTCTGGTCTTCGAAGAGGAGGATAGACCACAACTGCAACTGCGTCCCTCGGCAGCTGCTCTTGGTGCCGCTTTGGCCGTTGTCGCCTCATTTTGGCTTGATTGGGTGCTCAATTCCTCTGCATTGATAGCCAATCGCAGAACAGGTGAGGAGGCGTTCAATGGTCTGCATTCAGAAGTTCTCTTTGGCTTTCCTATCCTCATTTTGGGGGGGATTGTCCTAGTTCTTCTCACCGAATTGACGACAATGCAAACCCCATTTGCGAAAGACAGACAGCAGTGGATCTACCTCATGATCCAGATGGCCGGTGTCGCCATTGCGGTGACTGCTGGCTCCAACGTTGTGGGGCTGATGATGCTTGGGGTCTTCGCGTTCGGCTCTGGGCCTCTGGTGGCATTGGTGGGCGGGGTCATAATCACCCGCTCGATCAAGGAGGCGTGATCGCGCCAATCCGGTAGCGGGCACGGGTTATGGGCCGGGTACACTGGCTGCTGCCCGCGCTTGTAGCTCAGTTGGATTAGAGCGTCTGACTACGGATCAGAAGGCCGGGGGTTCGAGTCCCTCCAAGCGCGCCACGCCCCTCAATCCACCCGGATAGCCCGGGTAGGGCACCGCACCTCAGCCTCTCGCACCGCGGCCTCGTGTTCCGCCGGCACTTCTTCGACTGTGGCTCGGGCATAGCCGGCGTCCTCCAGCACGAAGACTTCGGGGCACAGCACTGTGCACACGCCGTGGCCGCCGCATACGTCGTCGTCCACCGACACCCTCATCAGGAATCGGCGCCCACCGGAGTGAACTCGAGGCCCAAGAAGGCCAGTCCTCGCAGGATGTGAGTGGGCACGTAGACGAAGCGCCGCTCGCCGGGCGGACCGTGCGTCGCCTCGGAGACTCGGATATCGGCCATGCGGTCGAGGATGCGGTTGAGGCTCACCCGGGCCTCGGCCCGGGCCAGGGGGGCGCCGGGGCAGGTGTGGATGCCCCGGCCGAAGGCCAGGTGCGACCGGGCGTTGTCTCGCTCGATGTCGAGGGTGTGGGGATCGGGGAAATGCCGGGGATCGCGGTTGGCCGCCCCGTTGATCACCATGACCGTGGTGCCCGCGGCCAGATCAACCCCGCCAACGGTCACCGGGCGCTGGGTCAGGCGGAAGTCTCCCTTGATCGGGCTCTCGATGCGCAGCGCCTCCTCCACCAAGTTGGGGATCAGCGAGCGGTCGCTGCGGATTCGGCTCTGGAGCTCGGGATCCTCGGCCAAGAAGAACAGCATGGTGCTGAGCAGCCGCACGGTGGTTTCGGTGCCGGCCGCAAACACGTTGGCGGCGATCCGGACCGCATCGATCACCTCAGGGGTGGACCCGTCGGGAAAGGTGGCGCTGGCCAGGCCGGTGAGCACGTCGTCGCGGGGGTTGGCCCGGCGATCCTCGATGTAGGTGCTGAACTGGTTGTAGAGGAACTCGAGGGGGTTGTGGGCCATGGCTTGCTCGTCGGTCGAGCCGATGCCGTGGTCGTCGGGTCGGCGCAGAAGCTGCTGGGTGAAATTGTCCCGGTCGTCGTCGGGCACTCCCAGCAGGTCGGCCACCACCAGCAGGGCGAACGGCTGGGCGAAATCGCGGATGAACTCGCACTGGCCCTGCTCGATGAAGGTGTCGAGTTGGCGGTCGGCCAGCCGCCACATGAACTCCTCATTCTCGCTCAGGCGCTTGGGGGTGATGAGCCGCATGAGCAGCGACCGGTGGTCGGTGTGGGCGGGCGGGTCCATGGTGGGGAGCTGGTCGGACATGGGCAGCTTGTCGCGGTGCTCGGCAATGAGGCCGCTGATGTCGTCGCCCTCCAACGGAACCGGAAACCCAGGAAAGGGCCCCGACACCGCGTTGCACGCCGAGAAGCCGTCGTTGTCGTTGTAAACCTCGATGGCCTCGGCGTAACCGGTGATCATCATCACGTCGTGGTGGGGCTCGGGATGCACCGGGCACTGGGAGCGCAGGTGGTCGAAGTACCCGTAGGGGTCGGCCACCAGATCCTTGTCGGTGAAGAAGTTCCGGCTGTCCATCTCAGTCATGGCTCGTCTCCTCTGGGGAATCGAGTCTGTCACGGGGCGCGGCCGCGCCGCTGCGGGCGATGGCCCGCTCGTCGGTGCCCAGGTAGCTGGCAATTACCAGCGGGTCGTTGCGCACCTCGTCGGGCGTGCCCTCGGCGATGATGGTCCCGGCTTCCAGGCAGTACACCCGGTCGCTGATGCCCATGATGAAGGGCATGTCGTGCTCGATCACCAAAAGCGACGCGCCCAGCTCCTCACGGATCCGCAGCACCAGCGGGGCGAATGCCTCCGTCTCCCGCTGGGCCACCCCGGCAGTGGGCTCATCCAGGCACAGCACCCGGGCTTCCAGCGCGATCAGGCACGACAGTTCCACGATGCGGCGGGTACCGGTGGACAGCTCGCTGATAAAGGAGTTGGCGTAGCGCCCCAATCCGAAAAAGCTGATGAGCTCATCGCCTTCAGCTTGTCGGGTTCGCTCCTTGCGTCGGGCGCTGGGCAGCCCCAACAACGTGGGGATGACCTGGGAGCGACCTCGGGCTTCGAGTGCCACCTGGATGGTCTCCCGCACGCTGAGGTCGGGGAACAGGTCGGCCCGCTGGAAGGTGCGACCCAGTCCCAGACCGGCCCGACGGCTGGGGGAGAACCGGGTCACGTCGGTGCCGAATATCTCCACTTGGCCGTCCGACGGCACAAACCCGCCAACGGCGTTCATCAGCGTGGTCTTGCCCGCGCCGTTGGTGCCGATGAGTCCCACCACCTCCCCCGGCTGCATGTTGAGGTCGACGTTTTCCACCGCGTGCACCCCGCCAAACTGCACCGATACCCCGGTGGTGGCCAGCGCGGGAACCCCTGACGGGGAAGACCGGTCGGCCAGCGCGGCCGACACGGCCCGGGCCGGGATGGGGGCGGGCTCCCGCTCCACGGTGGTGTCGGGTATGCGCTTGGCCGCCGCCGCGAAGATGGCGTCGCGAATCGAATAGGCCACCTGGATCAACCCGCCGGGTAGATACATGAGCAGGATCAGGACGCCCGCCCCTGAAGTGAGCAAGCGGACCTGCTCGGACTCGGCGAAGAACGACGGGATGCCCACCACCCACAGCGCACCCAGGACCACCCCCCAGATCGACGACAGTCCGCCGATAACCGCGATGGCCACCACCCGCAGCGATTCGTCGGGGGAGAAGGCGGTGGGCCCGAACTGCACCCGCAGCCCGGCGATGAGGCCGCCGGCCAGACCGGCCAGCGCCCCGGAGATGGCGAACGCCACCAGCTTCATCCGGGTGGGCGACACAGTGAACGCCGCCGCGCTCTGTTCGTTGTCGCGCACCGCGATCAGCGACCGGCCCACCCCGCTGCGGCGGATACGGCTCACCAAGATGGCGCACAAGCACAGCACGGCCAGGCACACGTAGTAGTAGGTGCGCTGCGACCGGAGGTCGAAGGTGTCGCCCCACCGGGCCCGGGGCAGTCGCACCACCAAGTCGCCCCCGGTGAGCACATCGCGCTCAAGCAGCCAGTTTTGGGCCGTTACCGCGAAGCCCAGAGTGATTACAGCCAGAAACAGCCCCCGGACGCGCAGCGCGGGCAAACCCACCACCACTGCGGTCAGCAGGCAGGCGAAGGCGGCCAGGAACACCGCCCCCTCGAAGGGGACCACGGGCAGTTCGAACTCGCTGTCGCCGATGGTGAAGTTGACGCCCCGAACCATGGCGGTGGTGAGCATGGCCCCGAGGCCGGCGAATGCGAACTGACCCAGCGAGAGCTGACCGGCCCAACCGGTGAGCAAGGTGAGCGACATGCCCACGATGGCCAACAACAGCATGAGGGAGTAGAGGAAGTGGCGAGACGGGCGGGTCACGATCAGCGGGAGCACGATGGCCACCGCCAATGCAACGGTCACGGTGATTTGGGGCAGATAGCGCACCCACCAGAGCTGCTGAAGCTGGCGGGGCACCGGCCTCACCCGGGGGGCGAACGACATCGATTGGGCCCCTTCGCCGCCTCCCTGGCGCCGGTAGTACGACAGCACCGAGATCAGCATGGCCCCCAACAGCGCCGCGTCGATCAATCCGGGTTCATCGAAGTAGTTGAACAGCAGCGTCGCCTCGGCCCCGCCGATCACCGCTCCGGCCACAAGCGCCACCGGCAGCGAGTGCATCCGGGCGATCAAAGCGGCGGCAAGGGCCCGCAGCAACAGCCCCGGCCCCAGCGTGGCCGCCTCGATGACAGTTCCCTGGCCCTTGAGCGGGGCCACCAGCACCGCGGTGATGGCCGAGAGCAGTCCGGCGATGATCCACACCGCGGTGGACATGGCCTTGGTGCTGATGGCCGACAGTCGGGCGGCGTCGGGATTCTCGGCCGAGGCCCGGATGGCCGTCCCGTACTTGGTGCGCTCCAAGAACAGCGCCAGCACGGCGACAACTGCTGGCACCACAATCAGCACCAGCAGCTGCGCGCTGCGAATCCTGATGTCGAACAGCTCCCAGCGCCCATCGAACGGGGTCGGGAAGCTGGCGATGGCGGTGTAGTTGGGTAGCCAGAAACCGGCCAGAAACACCACCTGCGCGGCGCCCATGGTGGCCACGAACAAAATCACCTTGGGAGCGTTGGCCAACCGCCGCACCACGGTGAGCTCGATGATCCCGCCGAAAGCGGCTCCTGAGGCCAGCCCGGCGATGAGAGCGATCGGATAGGGCACCCCGTATTTGGCCACCAGCAGTCCCAATAGCGCGCCGCCGAACGCCCCGACCTCGGCATGGGCGAGGTTGACCACCCGCGTGGATCGGAAGATCAGCACCAGGCCAACGGCCATCACCCCGTAGGTGATGCCGGTGACCAGCCCGTTGAACAAGATCTGCCGGTTGAAGGTGAACGCCAGCACACCATCCACGGTGCCCAGCACAGCGTTTGCGGCTGCCAGCACGCTCAGCCGCCCGATCCCGACTGTCCGAGGAACACAGCTCGGGCCAAGTCATCTCGCTCGGCCAACTCCTGGGCCGGCCCCTCAAAGCGGATTTGCCCCTTCTCCAGGAAAATGGCCCGGTCGGCTACGGCTAGGGCCACGTTCAGCGACTGCTCCACGATGATCATGGTCTGACCGTCGGCGCGGAGCCGCTCCACCACTTCCAGCAGCGACTGCACGGTGACGGGAGCCAAGCCGAGCGACAGCTCGTCGATCATCAGGATCTCCGGGTCGTGCATAAGCGCCATAGCCAGCGACAGCATCTGCTGCTGCCCGCCGGAGAACTCCCCGGCGACCGCGTTCCGGCGCTCGGCGACAACCGGGAACAGGTCGTAGGCCCGTTCCAGGCGAGGCTCGAGCTCGGCCTGGCCGTAGCGGAACCCGGCCATGCGTAGATTCTCCTCCACCGACAAGCCGGGGAAGATGGCCTTGCCCCCGGCCAGCTGCACGATCCCGATCTTGGCCCGCATTCCAGGGTCGGCATAGGTGATGGTGCGCCCGTGGAGCCGCACCACTCCTCTCTGGGGCACCCCCAGGCCGCTGACCACCCGCAGCACCGTGGACTTGCCCGCGCCATTGGTGCCCAACAGCGCCAGCGACTCCCCCTGGCGCACTTCGAAGCCGATGTCGAACAGCACCTGCACCTTGCCGTAGGAGAAGTCCAGGTTGCGCACTTGCAGCACCGGGATGTCGGCTGCGTCGGCGGCCTTAAGGCGCTCCGCCTCGTCTTGCTCTTCTTCCAGTTCCTCGATGACCAGTGCGATGTCACCTTCGATGAACCGGGAGCCATAGGCCATGAGCGTTCCCCCCACCAGCGTGGCCGGCAGGATCACGACGGTGATTGCGGTCTGCTCGCCGTGGACATCGCTGAGCATGCCGGTGATCACTGCGCCCAGAAACGCCCCGAACAGGAACATGTAGATGCCCACCAGTGCGGTGCCCCGGGACCTGAGCCGGTAGGGGATGACCGAGGCGATCACTCCCGGCAGAATGGCGAAGGCGGCCCGGGCGAAGGCGTTGGAGGCGCCCAGGAATATCCCGAGCAGCCACACCGCGGGCATCCATATCCCCACCACTTGGATGGCGCCGAAGGTGACGACGAGGACGCCGATGAAGATCATGGCCCGGGAGGGGTGCTCTTTGAACAGGGCGTCGGCCCGCTTGCCCGATACCGCGGCCCCCACGAAGCCGGGCAGCACGGTCAGTGATCCGAACACGCCACGCTCGAAGGCAGTCAGCCCGAAGTGGTCCTCCAGATGGAGGTTGATGAAGATGATCGTGGTGAAGATGGCGAAACCGATAGCCGCCATCCCAGTGAGGTAGTAGTAGAACGACTTGATCTTGCGGAGCCGCTCAAAGGCCACCGACAGCGAGATGGGCAGCTCGCCTTCGGTCTGCTCCAGTTCCTTGCCCAGAACGGCCTGCATCTCGTGGCTGCCCCGCCGGGGCTCCCGCACAAAAAACGCGCTGATGGCCAAGGGAATGCCCATGATCCCCATGACGAGAAACACCCACCGCCAGCCCTCGTCGCCGGTGGCGATCAGCACCACCAGCCCGGCCACCAGCGGGCCCAGTGCTTGGCCGGCCATCTGGAACCAGCCGTTCAGGGCGAAGACCTTGGCCCGAGCCCCGATCGGGTAGCCGTCCATCAGCATGGGCCCGGCCACCGGGATGTAGTACGACTGCCCGAGCCCGGCGCCCATTCGGGCGATGAACAGCAAGAACGCATTGGAGATGGCGCTGGTCACCATGACCACCACAGACCACAGCGACATCGCCGCCCCCACCACCAGCTTGCGGGGCATGCGATCGGCCAACGAGCTCAGCGGTATGGAGCCCAGCAGGAACAAGATGCCGAAGGCGCCCCCGATGGCGCCGATAACTCCGTCGGAAACGTCGAGTGACTTCTGGATGTCGGGGGCGATGACCGCAAAGGCCGATGTCTCCAGGGTTTCCACGAAGCCGAGCAGGCCGATAAACCCGATCAGCCCCTTCCCGCCCCGGCGCAGACCTTGGCGCAACGTGATCTGTTCGGCGTCGAAGCTGCCCTGCGGGCCGCGCTGGGCGGCCTCAGCGGCGGCTATCTCTTGTTGGCGGCGTTCCTCTTCGTCGAAGACCCTGGCGACCAAGTCCGCCGGGGTCTCCGACCGTGGGGATTCGGTCATCCCTTCAGATGGGCCACGAACGCTGTCTGATTAGTGGGGTTGGCCTATTGATCAAGCATCATGCGAGCGCCGTCGACCTCCACCCAGCAGGAGCAGTCGGCCCTGTACTCCTTGAGCGTGACCGCGTTGGGGGCGTCGTGCTTGGTGGGAGTCCACGAGCCGGAAATGTCGCCGAGCTGGTAGCCGCCGAGCGACTCGAAGCCCTGGATGAGCGTGGTCTGATTTACGGTTCCGTAGGTCTCCTGAGACCAGTTGGCTGCCGCTTCCACGTTCTTGATGAACAGGCAGGTGCTGCCCACCGCGCTCCAGGCGTCTTGATTCTCGACGGTGTCGTACTCGATGCCGGTGACCTCGGTGAATACGGCATTGCACTCGATGGTGTGCTCGTCGGGGCTCAGTCGGTCGAGGCCGTAGCTCAGCCCGTACAAGCCGTAGAAGGCGGTGGGGTCGGGGTTCCTCTGATAAACCGCCTGGGCTACCGAGGCAAACACCAGGTTCTCAATATCGCTGACCAGCCATTGCGGCCTGAAGTCATTCTGAGTGCCCAGAAAAACCGCGATTCCGAACGGCGAAGGAGGCAGCAGAGAGAACACGGTGTCCACGTCGGCGGCCTGCATGCGCTCCAAGCCGATGTCCACCTGCCCACAGGAAGTGCCTTGGCAGGGCAGGGCCACTTCGTCGGCCAGTTCGTATCCCGCGTCGGCCAGTGCCGCCTTGAGCACGCCAGCAGCCACCTCGTGCTCGCCGATGTCGCCGCGCATCAGTCCGAGTGTGCGGCCTTCGAGCAGGCCCTGGGCATCGGCTGCGGCAGGCCAGGCCCCGACCAGCCGCTCGGTGGTCATGGCCTGGGAGAACAGCCGCCCGTTGGAGCGGTCGTATATCTCTTGGGGCAGGATGCCCGACAGCATGTAGGCGATCCGCTCATGGCCCTCGGTGGCGCACAGCACGGTCTCGGCTGTCACCCCGCCCACGTAGTGGACAATGGCCACCTGATCGTCCTCGGTGGCCGCGATGCAGGCGGCCTGCTGGTCGGTGGCCGACGCTCCCGGCGGATAGGTGTGGAACACGATCTCGATGTTGCGCCCGCCCGCGCCTCCTCGGGCGTTGACCTGCTCGGCAAAGACCTCGTAATTGCGAGGTATGTCGCCGGTGTCAGGCAGGATGCCTGCTTCTTCAAGCTGCTTGCTATCGCTGCGCAAAATAGCGATCTTGATGGTGTCGTCGGTGATGCCCACAGTTGACCCGTCGGGCACCGGGATCGGAGTGGGAGCTTCCGTCGGCTCGGGATCGGGCTCAGGCTCGTCAGCGGGCTCGGGGTCGGGGTCGTCGGCCGGCTCTTCGACTGGCTCGGGCTCGTCAGCGGGCTCGTCGGCCGGCTCGTCGGCTGGCTCCGGCTCCGGAGCGGGCTCATCCGCGGGCTCATCGGCCGGGGCTGGCGCGCTGGTGGGAGCCGGTTCGGCAGCCGGAGTGTCGTCGGCGTCCTCCGAGCTACTGCACGATGCTGCGACCAGCGCAAATACCGCGACCAGGACGAATAGGGCATTGCGCCACTTTGTGCGATTCATGACATCCCCCTGCAAGGTCACTGCCTGTTGTGATGAGATGGTTTCCGAGCCGACGCTAACAGAGCGGAAGTAGCGTTGCCAGAAAACGGATATGAGGTTTTCACAGTAATGACAACCACGCCCCTAGGAGTTCGCCAAGCCCTCGCGGGCGAGGCTGCGGTGACCAGTCGTGAGGGGTTTGACCTCGGCGATTTGCGCTCCATCGTGGAGGTTGAGGTTGCTCTGGACGAGTACCCGCTGGCCGACGCGGTGGTGGACCGGGCGCTGGTGTACCGAACCGAGGATCTGCGGGGAGGTCTGCGCGATCTGGACCAGGCCGCCGCCGTTCGCAGTGAGCTGACCCGGGCGCTGCACGACGGTCCAGGGGTGATTGTGATCACCGGGGCCATCGAGCCCGCAGTGGTCGACCGGGCCACCGAGGTATTCGAACAGATCATCGCCGAGGAGGGAGAGGCCGGAACCGGCGGGGGCGACCACTACGCCGAGCCCGGCGCCAACGACCGGCTGTGGAATGCGCTGGAGAAGCTGGCCGTGGCCGACCCCGAGGTCTTCGTGGACTACCACGGGAGCGACATGATCGACTTGGCCTCGCTGGCCTGGCTCGGTCCCGGCTACCAGATCACTGCCCAGGTGAACGCCATCAATCCCGGTGGGGCAGCCCAGATGCCCCACCGGGACTACCACGTGGGGTTCATGACCGACGATGTGGCCGAGCGCTATCCCATCCACGCCCACCGCCTGTCGCCGCTTCTGACCCTGCAAGGGGGCATAGCCCACTGCCACATGCCGCCGGAAACGGGGGCCACCATGCTGTTGCCCCATTCCCACAAGTACGAGCTCGGTTACCTGGCGTGGCGGCGCCCCGAATTGATCGAGTACTTCGCCGAGCACCATGTGCAGATCGAGCTGGACAAAGGCGATTTGGTGTTCTTCAGCCCAGCGGTGTTCCACGCCGGCGGTCACAACCGCACCAATGACGTGCGGCGGATGGCCAACTTGCTCCAGATCTCTTCGGCTATGGGCCGGGCCACCGAGGCGGTGGACCGGGAGCGCATCGTCAACGCCATCTACCCCGTGCTGCTGCGCCGCCAAGAAGAAGGACTTGATCCCACGGTCATCGCCTGCGCGGTGGCGGCCAGCGCCGAGGGCTATGCCTTCCCCACCAACCTCGACCGCGACGTGCCCATCGGCGGACTCACCCCTCCGTCACAACAAGACTTGGTGCTCGAGGCCCTGGCCAACAAGACGACCCCCGACGAGCTGGCTGCTCAACTCACTGCCCACCGCCACCGCCGAGCCACGCACTGAACCGCTATGCGATGCCCATCAGCCGGCTGACACAAATTCCTCTTTTTCGGCATCCCATATCACCTTGACCAGCGGGGAGTCGTCGGCGCCTATCTTCCCCTCCCTCATTGAAGCCGCAGACATGCCCGGCAGGTCGATCGACCCGAGATTGGCCGCCGCCTCCAGGAATGTCTCGTTGGTGAGGTTGGGGCCAGCTGCGGTGGCAATGGCGGCGAACAGCCAGACCGTCTGACAGGCCCTTACCACCAGATCGAGGTTGATGGGCTGGCTGGGATCTTCGGTCACGTTGACCGTTTCGACGTTCCCGTCCTCATCGGTGATCTGAGCGTTGTTGTAGTTCTCCACGCACTCATTGAGCAGGGGATCGTCCCCCCGGTCCCAGAACGTCTTAATCTGCGCCGGTGCGTACACGTGAAGCTGGATAGCGGTGGGATCGACGCCCAAGTTCAAGTAGAGGTCTTCGCTAGACTCGCTGGTGATCTGCGGGATGTCGATCCCCGCCCTGATCATGGCCCCAGACATGAGCGCAGGCTCCAGCGAATACACCAAATCAGCATCCTCATCGACGATCCGCTGGACGATCACGTCGTGATTGGCCTCGGCGGCCTGCACATCGTCAACCGCGGTCACCCTGCTCACCGAGGTGATGGTGGCGCCGTGAGCCTCCAGCGATTCGACGAGGGGGTCGGTGAGAGAGTCTTCGCTGGCCAAGATGCTGAAGTGGACCCTCTTGCCATCGATGAGCCCGTCGGCCGCGGCGGCGGCGATCAAGTTAAGCTGGATTCCCAACTTGGTGGCCTCGGTGGCGAAGAGCAGGCCATTGGAGCGGCTAATGGCCTCCGGTGTCACATCGTTGCCGTTGACGGCGATGGTGTTGTTGCGCTCGGTGTAGCAGAGCTCATTGTCCTCGCGAAGCCAACCGACGAAGGCGAAGACCATCTTGTCTTCTACGAACTTCACGCAGGTGGCGTCGGCCTCCACTGTTCCGATGACGTCGAGGACATCAATGAAGGGAACGAGCATCCGGCCGTTGATTCCGCCGGCGGCGTTCACCGCGTCCACAGCCACCTGCCACTTGGAGGCCAGGTCGCCCTGGTCGAATCCGAACATCTCGGCATCGAGGGAGGTCATGCCGATGCGAATCTCCGTTTCGGTGACCCCTCGGAATGAGGCGGTCAGCGGCACTGGAGTCGCCTCGGGTTCGTCGGCTGGCTCATCCGCGGGCTCGTCGGCGGGTTCGTCGGCTGGCACATTCGCGGGCTCGTCGGCGGGTTCATCCGCGGGTTCATCCGCCGGTTCGGGCTCATCCGCGGGTTCTTCGGCCGGGGCCGGCGCGCTGGTGGGCGCCGGTTCGGCCGCCGGAGCGTCGTCGGCGTCCTCCGAACCGCTGCACGATGCTGCGACCAGCGCAAATACCGCGACCAGGATGAATACGAGATTGCGCCATTTTTTGCGATTCATGACATCCCCCTGCGATGTGACCACCAATTGCGATGAGATGGCTCTCGCAGCGAAGCTAACAGAGCGGAATTTGCGCTGCCAGAAGGCGGATGCGAGGACTTTGGCGGGGATCGGCAGCCGTCAAGAGGCCTATTGAGCGGAGCTGAGATAGGTCGACTTGAGTCCGGCAATCGTCTCGTCGGTGAGATGAAGGTGCGTACGGGCGTAGCTGTCGATGCCGCCGCACTCTGAATCGATGTGGTCGAGAAATGCCTGCATCTGCGGTTCATGGGCGCCGAGTATGGGCCACAGCGAAGGGGGGGCCAATCGACGGATTTCTTCGATCTCCTCGGCCCCGACTGTGTTGGTGGCGAGGTAGTCGTCCATCACCGCCTCACGCTGGACGCCGAGCACTCTGAGCAGCAAGGCGGTGGCCACTCCAGTGCGATCGACCCCGCCTTCGCAGTGAAAGAGGAGGGGTCGGCCCATGGCCGCGACCAACTCTGCGAAGAACGCGGCGAAGACGGGAGCGAAATCAGTGGCGAAGCTCACGTACCGTTTCACGCGGTCGCCAGCGATGTCGATGCTCAGTTCGTCGACCATCTTGCTCATGGCTTCGAAGTCCCGGTTGAGCCAAAGACCGATAATCTCCGCCCTGTGCTCCGACTGATTCCTTTGTCCGACGGTAATCGAACTAGCGTTTCCGGGGTTGTCGATAGGCAGGTTCACCCACCGCACGTCGAGGTCGTCGAGCTGGTCGGGCCGGCGCTGAACCTCGGCTTCACTGCGGAAGTCGACCACGCATGCAAGGTTTAGACGAGCCAAGTCCTCCACCTCCGCTTCATAGAGAGTGTCGGAACGAAACAGCAGCCCACTTCGCACCACCAGGCCATCAGGGGTGGCGATGCCACCGATGTCGCGGAGGTTCTTGGTGCCCCTCACGGGGACTAGCTGTTTGAAGACGTCTACTCCCATCAGCCGGCTGGCACAAACTCCTCTTCTTCTGCATCCCAAATCACCTTGACCATCGGTGAGTCGTCGGCGCCGATCTTGCCCTCGCCAAGAGATGCCGAAGACATGCCAGGCAAGTTGATAACCCCGAGGTTGGCCGCCGCCTCCAAGAAAGAGTCGTTGGTGAGATTGGGACCAGCAGCGGTGGCAATGGCGGCGAATAGCCAGACCGTTTGGCATGCCTTGACGACCAGATCGAGGTTGATGGGCTGATTGGGATCCTCGGTCACGTTGACCGTTTCGACGTTCCCGTCCTCATCGGTGATCTGGGCGTTGTTGTAATTCTCGACGCACTCGATGAGCAGGGGATCGTTCCCCCGATCCCAGATCGTCTTGTTCTGCTCCGGCGCGAAAACGTGAAGCCGTACGGCGTTGGGATCGACGCCCAAGTTCTGATACTCGTCTTCGTCAGATTCGCTGGTGATCATCGGGATGTCCAAACCCGCCCTGATAAGGGCCGCGGCCATGAGCTCGGGCTCAAGCGAGTACACCAAGTCGGGATTCTCGTCGGCGATCCGCTGGACGATGACGTCGTGGTTGGCCTCGGCGGCTTGCACGTCGTCTACCGCGGTCACCCTGCTGACCGAGCTGATAGTGGCGCCAGCAGCCTCTAGCGAGGCAACGAGGGGTTCGACGAGCGCCTCTTCGGTGGCCAAGAGGCTGAAGTGGACCCTCTTGCCATCGATGAGCCCGTCGGCCGCGGCGGCGGCAATCATGTTCCGCTGGATGCCCAGAGTGGTGGCCTCGGTGGCGAATAGCATTCCGTTGGAGCGGTTGATGGCATCTGGGGTCACATCGTTGCCGTTGACGGCGATGGTGTTGTTGAGCTCGGTGTAGCAGAGTTCGTTGTCCTCGCGCAGCCACCCCACGAAGGCGAAGACCATTTCGTCTTCGACAAACTTCACGCAGGCGGCATCGGCCCCAACCGATCCGATCACATCGATGACTTCGATGAAGGGGACCAGCATCCGACCGTTGATGCCGCCCGCCGCGTTCACCGCGTCGACGGCCACTTGCCACTTGGATGCCAGATCGCCCTGGTCGAATCCGAACATCTCAGCATCGAGGGAGGTCATGCCGATGCGTATCTCTGTCTCGGTCACCCCTCGGAAGGAGGCGGTCAGGGGCACCGGGGTCGCCTCGGGCTCGGCCGCTGGTTCGTCTTCGTCGGCGGGTTCGGGCTCGGCCGCTGGTTCGTCTTCGTCGGCGGGTTCGGGCTCGGCCGCTGGTTCGTTTTCGTCGGCGGGTTCGGGCTCCTCGGCCGGTTCGTCTTCGTCGGCGGGTTCGGGCGCGGCGGGTGCGTCCGTCGGTTGTTCGGCCGGCGCGTCGTCGGCGGAGCCGGTGTCGGAGTCCCCCCCGCAGGCGGTGACTAATACCGATAGAGCGATGAGCACCCCTAGAAGCCGCTTGTACATTTGAACCCCCCAAGTCTCAGTGGTGACCACAACGTAGCGAAAAACGGCGAATCCTCGTCGCGGTCCAACCCGAATTTCGCAATATTTTCGATGAGTGTAGTCAAAAATCGAAAGTCTGTCTTTCGCGATGCGGATTTAGGTGCTAACCATCTGTCGTGGCCGTCGAAGGGAATGCCCCAGACAACCCGAATCAGGATGCCGCCTCCCTTCTGAGCTCCACCATCCTTGACAACGAAGAGACCCGGCTGTACGCCGCGCAGGCTGCCAAGCGAGATGTGGTGTATGAGGATGCCGCGCTGCCCGGCGTTGGCGTAGAGGAGATGGGCCTCCGAGACGGTCTCCGCCGGGGTGGGATGATCACTTTCGGCACCTTGGCCGCCATCGAAGCCTTCGACGAACTGGAAGGAGCCGCGCTCAGCGTTCTGGGCCCCGACATTGCCGAAACATTCGACGTCTCCGACGGCACCATCACCTTCATCTCGGTGGCGGCGGCTGCCTTCTTGATGCTCGGTGCCGCCCCCATGGGCTGGCTGGCCGACCGCATGCGGCGAACCCCCATCGTGGCCATCGCCACCATCGTGTTCTCGTTCTTCTCCTTTGCCACCGGCTTGGCGGTGAGCGCCTTCATGTTGTTCTGGCTGCGTTTCGGTGCCGGCATCGCCAAGGCGAACAGCCTCACCATCCACCCTGCGCTCTTGGCCGACGCCTATCCGATTGCCATCCGGGGCCGCATGTACGCCTTGGAAAAGGGCATCTCCCGCGTGGCCGGAACGATCAGCCCGATCCTGGTGGGCGCGGTGGCCACCGTTGCCGGGGGCGATGAGGGATGGCGCTGGGCCTATCTGGTACTCAGCATCCCCATAGCAGTGATGGGGTTCTATGCCCTGCGCCTACCCGAGCCCGAGCGGGGCCAATGGGAAAAGCGCGAGGTTCTCGGCAAGGGCCTCGACACCGACGACGGCATCGAGATATCCGTAGAAGCTGCCTTTGCCCGGATCTGGCGTATCGACACCATCCGGTACATGACCATCGCGCTGGCAGCGCTGGGGTTCGCGCTCTTTCCGGCCAGTTCCATTGAGAGCTTCTTCCTGGAGGAGGAGTTCGGCTTGGACGCCTTTGAGCGGGGGTTGGCCATATCGCCGACCGCCTTCGGCCTGCTGCTGTTCCTGCCGTTCATCGGCAAGCGGTTCGACCAGACGTTCAAACGCGATCCCAACCGAGCTCTGCGCATTCTCGGCTCACTGCTGTTCCCGCTGACGGTAACGGTGCCCATCCAGTACTTCATGCCCAACGTCTATCTGTTCGTGGCTTGGGCGGTGGTGAACGGGACGCTTCTGGGGGCGTCGTTCTCGATGATCGGACCCGCGGTGCAGACGGTTCTGCCCTACCGGCTGCGCGGCATGGGGATGGCCATCATCTTGTTCTTCATGTTCGCCGTAGGCGCGGTGGGCGGTGGTCTCCTCGCCTCCCTTTTGCAAGACGAAATCGGGGAGCGGTCCACGATCATCACGATCACGGTGATCGCCATGCCCCTCGGCGCCTTCTACATCATGCGGGGGGCGAGCCGGATGCGCCGCGACTTGTCTCTAGTGGTGTCCGAGCTTAAAGAAGAGGAAGAAGAGCAGCGGCGCCGGGCCGAGCCGGGTGCCACCGTCCCCGCCTTGCAACTCAACAACATCGACTTCAGCTATGGCCAGGTGCAGGTGCTGTTCGACCTCAGCTTCGAGGTGCAACAGGGCGAAACGCTGGCCCTGTTGGGCACGAACGGTGCGGGCAAGTCGACCGCCCTCAAAGTCGTCACCGGCTTGAGTACACCCGAACGGGGCATCGTCCGCTTCAAGGGCCAAACCATCACTTTCGCCACTCCAGAGCAGCGAGTGGCCATGGGAATCCAGATGTTGCCCGGCGGTGGCGGGGTGTTCCGGTCGATGACGATCGCCGACAACATCCTGGTCGGGGCGGGCCCCTACCGCCGCGACCGGGCCGCCCTGAGCCAGAGACTCGACTACGTCTTCGAACTGTTTCCCATGTTGAAGGACCGTCAACTCGAGTTGGCTGGCGATCTCTCCGGCGGTCAGCAGCAGATGCTGGCGCTGGCCCGGATCATGCTCCACCAGCCTGAAATCCTGTTGATCGACGAGCTTTCGCTCGGGCTGGCCCCGAGTGTGGTGGCCGAGCTTCTGGAGCTGGTCGAATCCCTGAAGGCGGCCGGCCAGACCATGGTCATCGTTGAGCAGTCGTTGAATGTGGCGTTGTCCATTGCTGAGCGAGCCGTCTTCTTGGAGAAAGGCGAGGTGCGGTTTGAAGGGCGAACCGCCGACTTGGCCGAACGCGACGACATCGCCCGAGCGGTGTTCCTGGGAGAAGAGGGCGGGTAGCCGTGCTCACAGCCGTCCTGGCGGTAAGCCGGATCAACCCCCAAGTGATGTTCAACGGCGCGGTGACGGGCATTGTCATCGGCCTGTTGGCCATGGGAATCGTGCTCACATACCGATCGACGAAGGTGATCAACTTCGCGGTGGGGAACATGGGACTGATCGGCGGCGTGCTGTTGCCGCTGCTCGTGCTGCAATACAACTTCCCGTTTTGGGTGGCTGTCGCGCTGGTTCTGGTGATGGGCGCGGTTTTCGGGGGCATCGTCGAGCTCACCATCATCCGGCGGCTGTTCCGGTCGCCCCGTGTCATCTTGCTGGTGGCCACGGTGGGGGTCGCCCAGCTCTGCCAGGTGATACCCCTGACTTACCCCGAGCTCGACGTTGAGGGAATTCGGCGCTATCCGGTGGTGACGTCGGCCAGCTGGCGGCCCTTCGAAGCACTGGGGGTGAGCGAAATCCAGCTCTGGACTGTGCTGGCTGCTCCGGCGGTGATCGCCGCGGCGGGCTGGGGGCTGTTGGCGCTTCGCCCTCTCAGAGACCGCTCCGGCCGGCGGAGCATTTGGCTTAGGACGTGGGTTGTCGGGTTGGCGGTGACATTTGGGGTGCTTGCCCTGGTCTCGGGTGAGGGTGAGCCCAAAGGCATTCGCATCTCCGGCACTCAGCTCACCATTCTCGTTGCCGTTCCGCTTGTCGCTCTCGGCCTCTATGTGGTTCTCAATCGCACGTGGTTCGGCAAGAACGTGGCTGCCGCGGCCGAGGACGCCGACCTCTCCCGGCTGGCGGGCGTCAACCCCAAAGTCGTCTCAACGTTCGTGTGGGTGATGGCCGGGCTCATCTCCACGATTGCCATCGTCTTGCTGTCAGGACAGAGCGGCAGCGTGTCCGGCCTCGGGGGGCTTGGCTCCTCGACGCTGGCTAGGGCCCTAGTTGCCGCGGCCATTGCCGGGATGACTTCGTTTCCTCGGGCCATGGCGGCCGGCATTTATCTGGGCATCATCGAGTTCACGATTCAGTTCAACTTCCTAGACCAGCCAGGATTGTTCGATTTCTTGCTGCTCTTGGCCGTGTTGGGTGCGGTGGCTTTGCAGCGAAGCCAGCGCCTGTCGACCGAGTCGTTCTCGTTCACACCGAAAATCCCTCCGATTCCCAGTCACCTTCGCCAAATTTGGTGGATACGCAACATGAGTCGGATCGGGTTCGGAGTCGTGCTACTGGTTTTGATCCTGTTGCCGCTAATCATCACCCAGCCGAGCCGGAATCTGGCCTACGCGTCGGTTCTGGCCTTTGCGCTGTGCGCCAGTTCGCTCACCGTCATCACCGGATGGTCGGGCCAGGTCTCGCTGGCCCAGATGAGCTTTGCCGGAATCGGCGCGCTGACTGCCGCCGCGTTGACCCGCGGCTTGGAAATGGACTTCTGGTTCATCGATTTCAACGCCGCCCCCATACCGTTTGCCCTAGCCGTGTTCATCGCGCCCCTGGCCATTGCCCTGCTGGCGGCGTTGGTGGGAGTGGGCGCTCTTCGGGTGCAAGGACTCATGCTGGCCGTCACCACCCTTGTGCTTGCCTTGGCCGCGTCGCTCTATATTTTCCGGCGGCCGATATTCGCCGACGGCAACGCCCGGACTGTCCCGTTTCATCGCGGCAGCCTGTTCGGCATCGATCTGTCGAGCCAGCGCAACTACTACTACTTCTGCCTGGCACTGCTGACCGTCGTCCTCTTCGTTTTGGCGCGGCTTCGCCGGTCCGGCGTGGGCCGGGGGACTATTGCCATTCGAGACAATGTGGACGCGGCGTCGGCCTATACCGTCAGCTCTACTCGCATGAAGCTGGCGGCCTTCGCATTGGCTGGCGGCATCGTCGGACTCGGCGGGGCTGTGCTCGCCGGACTGGTCCAGAGCGTCCCATTGTCTGAGCGATTCTTCACCGTGGACGACTCAATCAGGCTGGTCGGCATCGTGGTTATTGGGGGACTTGGGACGATCATTGGACCGTTCCTCGGCGCATTGTGGATCGAGGGGCTCCCATCCCTGTTCAATAACAGCAGCGTGGTGGCGCTCTTCACTTCCAGCATCGGCCTCTTGCTGGTGGTTATGTACTTTCCCGGCGGTTTCGCCCAGGTCGTCTATTCGTGGAGGTCATCGACGCTGCGATGGGCGGAATCCCGCTATGGGCTGTCGGCGCCTCCGAAGGGGGCTCAGGGTTCGGTCCGGCTGCCCGCGTCGCATCGCGTCCGGTCTGACGGCGGCCACCCGGTTCTCGAAACCAATGATCTGTCGGTGGCGTTTGGCGGCAACCAGGCCCTGAACGGAGCGTCGCTATCGATCCCGCCCAACCGCATCGTCGGGCTCATCGGAACCAACGGTGCGGGTAAGTCGACGTTTATGAATGCCGTCGGGGGGTTCGTCTCCGCCGTCGGCCAGGTCAGGCTCAATGGCACGAATATCAGCCGCCTGGCTCCGCATCGGCGCGCCATGCTCGGTTTGGGCCGGACGTTCCAGGGGGCGACCCTGTTTCCGGAGCTCACCGTGCGCGAAACCGTGCAGGTGGCCCTTGAGGCCCGGGAGCGGACGCCGATCCTGGCCACTGCCGCCTGCCTTCCCGCCTCAACCAGGATCTCCCGGGCGCAGAGAAGCGCCGCCGACGAGATCATCGACTTCCTGGGCTTGGGCCGCTACGGCGACTCCTATGTGGGCGACCTGTCAACGGGGACTCGGCGAATCGTGGAGGTCGGTGGACTCCTGGCTCTCGACGCCCACCTGCTGTGCCTCGATGAGCCCACCGCTGGCGTCGCCCAGCGCGAGGCTGAGGCATTCGGCCCGCTGCTGGTGAGCATCAATAGCGAACTCCAGTCATCGATGCTGATCATCGAGCATGACATGCCGCTGATCATGAGCGTGAGCGACCATGTTTATTGCCTGGAGGCGGGGCAAGTAATCGCCGAGGGGAGCCCAGATCAAGTGCGATCTGATCCCCTTGTCATTGCCAGCTATCTGGGAACAGATGAACGGGCCATCGCCCGATCCGACCTCTAGAGTCAGAGAGAGACATGCCGCCAGCCCAAAACAACCCCGATGCCGCGGTCGGCCAGGTGCCGCTGCACCTTCGCCGGATTCTTCAGTTTGACGGCGCCCTCAACGTGAGAGACCTCGGCGGTGTGACCAACTCCATCGGCCAACAAGTGAAATTCGGCATCGCCTATAGATCCGACGATCTGGCCGAACTCAGCGCCCTTGACCTGGCTGAACTCGAAAAGCGATCAGTCCAAACCATCGTCGATTTCCGCAGCTCCGAGGAGGTGGAAGCCCGGCCATCGAGGCTCCCCCCTGGAGCCACTGTGGTGTCCGCACCATTCGCCCGAGGGGAACGAACCGCGGGCGAGGTGATGGAGTCAATGATTGCGGGGAAGCTGACCCGGGAGGACGCCCACCAGATACTCCTCGATTCCTATCGGCATATCGCGGAGATTGGCAGCCCGGCGTTTGCCTTGCTGATCCGCGCCATCATCGACCGCTCCCCGGTCCTGTTCCACTGCGCGGGGGGCAAAGACCGCACTGGTGTGGCGACCGCGGTCATCTTGTCGATTCTCGGAGTCGACCGCGACCAGATTGTCGAGGACTACATGCTGACCAATGATCGGTTGGCCGATCAGTCCAGCACGTTCCAGCTCCGGCTGGCCGGATACCCCGAGGAATCACGCGACGTGCTCTTGGCATTGGGATTGGCGAAACCCGACTACATCGAGCTGGCGCTCGACGTCATCGACCGTGATTTCGGGGGCATCGACGCCTATGCCCAGGTACAGCTCACGCTTACCCAAGCCGAGGTCGATGCTCTGAGGAATCTCCTGCTGGAACCTTAGGTCAGTCGGCAGGCTCTCGTCGGGTGGCCCACGGGGGGCTGAGCCGGTGCTCGGCGATCATGTCGCCCCACAGTTCTTGGGCGGCCCGGGCCCGCTCCGGTCGCAATCGTGCCGCGGCAACGAATAAGGCGTCTACCACGGCCAGGTGGGCCAGTCTGCTGGACACGGCCGCAATCCGGAACTCCGACTCAGTGCCACCGGCCAGCAACACTTGGTCGGCGAGTTCGGCCAGCGGCGATCGGGCGAACGTGGTGATGGCCACGGTATGTGCCCCACCGCTTGAGGCCGCCTCGAGGGCGGTCAGCGTCTCGCGGGTTGACCCGGAGTGGCTGATGGCCAGGGCCACGTCTCCCGGGCGAAGGAAACGGGCCGCGGTGAGCTGCATATGCGAGTCGTTGTGGAACTCGGCTCGGTGACCCAGTGTACGGAATCGAAATGCGGCGTCGAACGCCACCGCAGCGCTGGCTCCCGCACCGAGGAAGATGATCGAGCGGGCATTGACCAGCAATTCGGAGACTTGGTGGAAGCTGGCCTTGTCCAGCGTGTGTTGCGTGTGGCTGATCGCGTCGACGGTCGAGGAGAGCACCTTGGAGAGAATCGACTCGCCGTCGTCGCTCTCTGACGGCTCGGTGACGCCAGTCGTCGATACTTCGGCGGCCAGTCGCAGCTTCAAGTCCTGGAATCCCCGAAGCCCGAGCTCTTGGCACAGGCGCACAATGGTGGACATCGAAGTCCCGGTGCGCTGGGCCAACTCCGACACCGATTGGCGGACCACGATGGTCGGGTCGGCCAAGATTTCCTCGGCCACCACCGCCAGCTTCGGCGTCAAGCTCGGCAGCAAGCTCCGAAGGTGAATCGTCGGCGGGATTGCAGGGTTCTCAGATTCGTCCAATCCGAGGACTCCTTCGATCGGGTCAGAATTCAAGGCAACAGTTCCTCATGTTCCAGTCTCTGGCGGCCAACCCTCGACAAGCCCGAGCTCGGCGCACAACTCCAGGGAATTCAGGTTGCGTCCTCGCCATTGGGCTGCTCGCTCGGGTTCCTCGGCCAGCCAGGCCACCACCTTCCCGGTGGCCTCGGGAGGCGCTCCGCCGAAATTGTGCAGGTCCAGCGCGGCCATGGTCTCGGTCCAGGTGAAGCCGGGGTCGATGTTGACCGCGGTGATCCCGTCAGACTCGTGCTCGGCTTGCAGCATCGGCGCCATGCGGTGGAAGGCGCCCTTTGAGGCGCAGTGGGCAAAGCCGAGCATCTTGAGTTCGACCACCTGATAGGGGGGATCGTCGACCTGGCCGGCTGATGAGGTCAGATTCAAGATGAGCCCCGATCCCTGCTCGATCATCGACGGCAGGATGAGCTGGGTGAGGAGAACTTGGCGCAGCACATTGGCGGTGAACGCGGTGTCGAGGGCTTCGAGGTTCAGCACCCCGACGGGGTCGAGCAGGCCAGGGCCGCTCCAGATGGCGTTGTTCACCAAAACGTCGACCCGGCCCCATTCGTCGAGGGCAGTTGCGGCTGCGGCCCGCACCGACTCCGCCGACAGGAGATCCATGGTGATGGGCAGTGCCCTTTGGCCCCGTTCGGTGATCTCGGCGGCAGTCGTCTCCAGGCTCCCGGGCACGGTCACGTCGCCTCCACCATCCGAGGTGGGCGGTCCGACCGTTCCCTCGCCTTCCCGCACCGTTCGGGCGGTGATGGCTACGTCGAATCCAACATCAGCCAGGGCCAGCGCGCTGGCCCGGCCGATTCCCCGGCTGGCCCCGGTGACCAGCGCAATGGGGCTAGGCGCTGGCGAAGACTGCTCGCTCATGACAGCGGTCCCGAAAGTTCGACTCCAGGAGGCGGTTGGGAGATCTCGATCGCAACGCCGTCGGGGTCCATGATCATGAACTGCCAGAACCCCTTGATTTCCGACGGGCCGCTGACGATGGGCACTCCATGAGCGGTGCAGGCGTCGGCCGCCTCGTTGATATCGGCTACTCGGACGGTGAAGCCCCGCAGGCCGCGCTCGTTGTCTTGAAAGCCGCCCAGGTCCGGGTCGCCGAGATTGACGAACTCCACCTTCTGGCCCCCGACCAGGCCGACCACGACCCGCCCCTGGACCCCTTCTCGGCCCACGATGGCGTCCAAGCCCGGTCCTGAGATCGTCTCATCGGACAGGACTTCGTAGCCCAGCAGCTTGGTGTAGAAATCCAGCGAGGCATCGACGTCCTCTGGGTGAATGATCACGTGCGACCAATGACGCACTCCGACTGCTCCTGACATGCTCACGTCCTCTCAGAAATCGGCGTCGGCAGGATACTCCACAAATTTAACCAAAAAACGAAATCTTTTCGATTATTCGCCAGGGAGTTTCTCTAGCCGGCGATGGCTTGGGCGATTGAGAGGTCGACGCGGCGGCGTTTGCGGTCGACGGCGAGGACTTTGACCCAGACCTCTTCGCCGGGGAGCACTATCTCTTCGGGGTGGTACACCCGGTACTCGGCCATTTCGGTGATGTGGACCAGGCCCTCAATGTCGTCGCTCACGGCCACGAAGGCGCCGAAGTCCGCCAGTCGGGTGACTCGTCCGGCGATCAGCCCGCCCACTTCGAGGTCACCCAATGGGTCGGGGGTGAGCTTCATGGTGAGGTTCACCCGCTGCTTGGGCTTCTGCACCGACTTGACCCGCACCTGCACCTCGTCGCCCACGCTCACTACCTCATTGGGGTGCTGCACCCGCTTCCAGCCCAATTCGGTGGCGTGTACCAGGCCCCGCACGCCGTTGATGTCGACAAAAGCGCCGAAATCCTGGATGTCCACCACCTTGCCGGTGAACTCGTCGCCCGCCGACATGGTCTCTAGAAACGCCTTGGCCGCCTTGCGCTGCTCGGCCCGGACGACCGCTTTGCGGGACAGCACCAGGCGGCCCGACACCTGATCGGCCTCCACCACCTTGCACTGCACTTCCCGCCCGACCAGCGCCTGAAGGTTCTCCACCGGATCAACATCGATCAGCGATGAGGGGATGAACCCCCGCACGCCCACGTCGCAGGAAAGCCCGCCCTTGACCACCGCCGTGATCGTGCCGGTGACCGCCTCGTTGGCCGCTGCGGCCCGGGCAATATCCACCCAGGCGATCTGCTGCATGGCCCACAGCCGCGACAGCACAATGCGGCCCTTGTGGTCTTCCCGCACCAGCACGGCGGCGTTGACCACCTCGCCCAGCACGCACTCCCGGGTCAGGTCGGCAGCCGGATCGTCGCCCCAATAGCGCTGGCTGATGACCCCGATCCGATCCCCGCCTAGATCCAGCTCGATTTCGTGGGCGGCCTTGGTCTTGACCTTCCCCGACACGATGGTCCCCCCGGTCAACCCATCCACCGTCGGCGATGCCGGCTCCCCCGGCGGCGCCTCTGGTTTCGGTTCCTCCGCACCTGCGGCGGCGGCTTCGGCCTCGGGTTCTGGTTCGGGCTGGGGTTCGGCTTCGGCCTCGGGTTCTGGTTCGGGTTCTTCGGCGGCGGGCTCTTCGGCCTCGGGTTCTGGTTCGGGTTGTTCGGGTTCTTCGGGTTCTTCGGCGGCTTCGGCCTCTACGGCGACGTCCTCGGGCTCGGGTTCTGGCTCCGCGGCAGGCTCGGATTCGACCTCAGGGGTCTCGGATTCCAGGGTGGTCTCCGCCTCAGACATAGGGGCATTAACACTAATGGGCTGGACCGGAACACAGATAAGGCAAACTCAGGTTCCGACTAGGCGGGCGACCACTGGGGCCATGTCCTCCATGGACTCGATCGACAGGCCGATGTAGCTGATACCCAGTTCCTCGCGCTGGCTAACCAGCTTGTCCACCACCTCTTCCACGGTTCCGATCATGCTATGGGGCGACTCCAGCGCTTGGTCGGTATCCAGCCCCAGCGCCGGGGAAAGCGCTCCGGCAAAGCTCCGCTTGTCGTCGGTGATCGAGGCCACGTGGACCCGGCTGTGCAACTCCAAGTCCTCGAACCGCTCAGCGGCGCTCTCCCGGATCCAGTTGATCTTGGCGGCGGTGGCCTCGGCCGTGGCCGACGGCCCGACACGGCTGTCGATGACTCCGGCGGCCATATTGGGGTTTACCCCCACAATGTCGGCCGTTCGGGCCGCCAATCGCAGCACTCGCTCCGAGCCTCCGGCCACAAACAGCGGTGGGCCTCCCGGTCGCACCGGCTCGGGCAGCCCATCCAGCCCGTCGATGGTGTAATGCTGGCCCGAGAAAGTGACCGTCTCGCCGGCCAACAGCCCCTTGATGATGGCCACCGCCTCACCCAGTCGCTCGATCCGCACGCCGGGCCGGTCCATAGCGATGCCGGTGCTGTGGTAGTCGGTGTTCTGCCACCCGGCCCCAATGCCCAACTCGAACCGACCGCCCGACAGCACATCCAAGGTGGCCGCCTCCTTGGCCAGCGCCGCGGGGTGGCGGAAGTCGTTGGCCAGCACCATGGTGCCCAGCCCCAGCGTGGTGGTGGCCTCAGCGGCAAAAGCCAGCGCCACCATTGGCGCCGGCCCTTGGTCGAAGTGGTCGGGCATGGAGAAGACGTCGTAGCCCAACCCCTCAGCCCGCCGAGCCAACTCCCGCCATTCCCTAGCGTCGGCAAACCCTCGAGCCTGCACCCCAAACCGGAACCTGCGCACCCCGGCGACACTACCCGTCAAACTGACATACCCATCAGTAGTGTGAGTCAATGCCAATGACCGCGCTTACCGAGGGCCTGAACCCGGCCCAGATCGACGCGGTCACCCACCCCGGCGGCCCCATTCTGGTGGTCGCCGGCGCCGGCTCGGGCAAGACCCGCGTCCTCACCCACCGCATCGCCTACCTCATCGAACACCAGGGCGTTTCCCCCTTCGCCCTGTTGGCCATCACCTTCACCAACAAGGCGGCCCAGGAGATGAAGCACCGGGTGGGCAACCTAGTGGGCCCGGTGGCCGACAAGATGTGGGTGAGCACCTTCCACTCGGCCTGCGCCCGGATCCTGCGCTACGAGTCCGAGGCTATCGGCTTTCCCTCCAGCTTCACCATCTACGACCAGGCCGACTCGGTGAGGCTAACCCGCTACATCTGCCGGGATTTCAACCTCGATCCCAAACGGATGCCGCCCCGCTCGATCCATGCCGCCATCAGCGGGGCCAAGAACGAGATGATCAGTGTGGCCCAGTACAAGGACCGGGCCGCCAACCTGTTCGAGCGCCGCATCGGCGAGGTCTACGACGAGTACCAGGAGCGCCTCCGCCGGGCCGGGGCCATGGACTTCGACGATCTGTTGGGCACCACCGTCGACCTTTTCCGACAGCAGCCTGATGTGCTGGACCGCTACCGCCGCCGATTCGAGCATGTGCTGGTGGACGAGTACCAGGACACCAACCAGGTGCAGAACCAGCTCGTGCTGCTGTTGGGCCAAGAGCACCGCAACGTTTTCGTGGTGGGCGACGCCGACCAGTCGGTGTACCGCTTCCGGGGGGCCGACATACGCAACATCTTGGAGTTCGAACAGGCCTTCGAAGACGCCACCGTGGTGCTGTTGGAGCAAAACTACCGCTCCACCCAGCGCATCCTCAGTGCGGCCAACGCGGTGATCGTCAACAACCTCAGCCGCAAGCCCAAGAACCTGTGGACCGACCAGACCGGGGGCGAGCCCATCGTGCGGTTCTGCGGCTCTGATGAGTATGAGGAGGCGCGCTGGGTGGTGCGGGAGGCGTTCCGGCTCCACGACGACGAGCAGTACCGCTGGGATGAGATGGCCGTGTTCTACCGCACCAACGCCCAGAGCCGGGTGGTGGAGGAGCTGCTGATGGAGGCCGGCGTTCCCTACCAGCTCATCGGCGGCACCCGATTCTACGATCGCCGGGAGATCAAGGACGCGCTGGCCTATCTGCGGGTGACGGTCAATCCCGGCGATGCGGTCAGCCTGCTACGAGCGCTGAACACCCCCAAGCGGGGGGTGGGCGACGGTTCGGTGGCCAAGCTGGCGGCCTGGGCCGATGCCCACGGCCTCACGTTGATGGACGCCCTGGCCCACGCCCCGGAGGCCGGTGTGAAGGGGAGGGCGCTGAGCGGCATCAGCGCCTTTATGAAGGTGATCGCCGAGGCCCGCGAACGATTGGACGACGGCCCGGTGGCGGTGGTGGAGCACTTGCTGGATACCAGCGGCTATCTCGACCAGCTGGAGGCCGAGGCGGCCAGCGAGACCACGGGGGAGACCGACGTCAGCGTGCAAGCCCAGGGTCGGCTGGAGAACCTCGACGAGCTGATCAGCGTGGCCTCAGAAAGCGACAACGTGAGCGACTTCCTCGAGTTGGTCAGCCTGGTGTCGGACACCGATGAGATGGCCGACGATTCCATGCTGACGCTGATGACCCTGCACTCGGCCAAGGGCCTGGAATATCCGGTGGTGTTCTTGATCGGCATGGAGGAGGGCATATTTCCCCACATCCGCTCAGTCACCGAGCCCGACGAGCTGGAAGAGGAGCGCCGCCTGGCCTACGTGGGCATCACTCGAGCCCGCCAGCGGCTGTATATGACCCATGCCTGGACTCGAAACGTCCATGGTGCGTCGATGTACAACGCGCCGTCCCGGTTCTTGGAGGAGATTCCCGAAGAGCTGGTCGACGACAGGGGCAGCAGCCGACCCCGATTTCACCAGTCTGGCTATGGCCGGGATACCGTCCAGGAAGCCCGCTCCTTCGCCGGGCGGGAGCGGGTGGTGGACGCCGCCCTGGCCGCTCGCACCCCAGTTGAAGCCGACCTCAACCCGGTCGACCTGGTGGTGGGCGACGACGTGAACCACGCCACCTTCGGCCTCGGGGTGGTGACCGACGTGAAGGGGACCGGCGGCGACGCCGAGATCACCGTTAACTTCACCACCGCCGGCTCGAAGGTGCTGATGGCCTCGTTCGCCCGCCTGGAGAAGGTCTGACCCCCGCTATTCCTCAACTGCCGGATCAGGGGACAGGTCGTTGGCGTTCACGTCCACGATGAGGTCGCCGTCGTCCACCCACACCCCGAACTGGGTCAGACCTTCGCCGGTGGCCGAGTACACCAGCGTGGAATCGCAGGTGTCCACAAACAGTCGCCGCTCGGCGTCCCAGTCGACTACGCAATCGCCGCTCGCCCCGGGCGACTGCACGTCGAAAGCAAACCAGCCCTTCTCGGGGTTGTCGCCGATGTGGTTGATCCAGATGCTGCGTCCCCGGCTTAGCGGGGCCCACGGCACCGGGCCCCGCTCGGCGATCTCGGCGGCCAAATTCTCGGCGTCGCCGGCGTTGAAGTCGTCGTCGCCCAGCTTCACCTCGATCTGGTCGGACCCGGCCAGCGACACCACGGCGAACACCAGCCCCACCCCGAGCCCGATGCTCACCACGGAGTAGAAAACCGCTCGCAGCGGCGTGATCTTGGGGCCAGATGCGACGGGCACGAGTCCTTCCTCGGTTCGTTCCACTAGACGACGTTGCTCCTAGTATCGCGGCGAAGCAACGGCGGTACGAACCATCGCCGAACCACACCGCATACTTGGCCATCGCGCTGCATTGGGGAGCCCGTGGATCTATTCGAATATCAGGGAAAACAGTTCTTCGCGTTGTACGACATGCCGGTGTCGCCCGGTGAGGCGGTCACCACCGTGGACGACGCGGTGGCCGCCGCCGAGCGGTTGGGAACGCCGGTGATGGTCAAAGCCCAAGTACACACCGGCGGGCGGGGCAAGGCCGGGGGCGTGAAGTTCGCCGCCGACATCGACGCCGTGCGCACCCACGCCGCCAACATCTTGGGGCTCGACATCCGAGGCCACATCGTGGAGAACCTTTGGATCGAGAAGGCCTCCGACATCGCCGAGGAGTACTACGTGAGCTTCACCCTCGATCGGTCGGCCAAACAGCACCTCGGGATGCTGTCGGCCGAGGGCGGGGTGGAGATCGAGGCGGTGGCCGAGGAGAACCCTGACGCCATCGCCAAAATCTGGGTTAATCCCGTGGACGGGCTCACCGAGGACGAGTGCCGCCAGTGGGTGCTGGCCGCCAATCTCAACCCCGACGTCACCGACCAGACCGTGGAGCTGCTGTTGAAGCTCTATGAGGCCTACACCGGCGGTGACGCCGACCTAGTGGAGATCAACCCGCTGATCGTCACCCCCGAGGGCCGGGTGCATGTGCTCGACGCCAAGGTCACCCTTGACGGCAACGCCGGCTTCCGCCACGATCTGGCCCCCTTCGACGCTACCCAGCCCCGCGACGAGCGGGAGGCCGCCGCCCACGCCAAAGGCCTGCAATATGTCGGCCTGGAGGGCTCCGTGGGGGTGATCGCCAACGGCGCCGGTCTGGCCATGAGCACGGTGGATGTGGTCAACCAGGTGGGAGGCCGCCCGGCCAACTTCTTGGACATCGGCGGCGGAGCCAACGCCGACGTGATGGCCGGGGCGCTGGAAGTGATCAACAACGATCCCGACGTGCAGTCCATCTTCATCAACATCTTTGGGGGTATCACCCGGGGCGAAGAGGTGGCCAACGGCATCATCGAGGCCATGAACCGGGTGGACATCACCTCGCCCATCGTGATCCGCCTCGACGGCACCAACGCCGACGAGGGGCGGGCGCTGCTGGAGCCCCATCTGAGCGACCGGCTCATGATGGCGCCCACCATGCTGGAGGCGGCCCAAGAAGCCGTCGCCCTCGCGAAGGGAGCCGCATCATGAGCATCTTTGTCGACGAGAACACCAAGGTGGTCTACCAGGGCCTCACCGGGAGCCAGGGCCGGTACTACGGCATGCTTAACCGGGATTACGGCACCCAGGTGGTGGCCGGCACCAACCCCAAAAAGGCGGGCACCGACGTGGAGGGCGTGCCCATCTTCGCCACCGTGGCCGACGCAGTTGAGGCCACCGGCGCCAACGTGTCGTGCGTGTTCATCCCCGCCGCCGGGGTGCGCAGCGCGGTGCTGGAGGCCGCCGAGGGTGGGGTGGAGCTGATCGTGGTCATCACCGAGGGCGTGCCCATGCACGACGAGGCCTACTTCTACAACAAGCTCAAGTCTGACTATCCCGGAGTGCGGCTGCTGGGGCCCAACTGCCCCGGCCTCATCAGCCCCGGCAAGGCCAACATCGGCATCACCGCCGGCCACATCGCCAAAGAGGGCGGCCCGGTTGGAATCGTCAGCCGCTCGGGCACCCTCACCTACCAGGCGCTGTACGAGCTGAAGCAAAAGGACATCGGCTGCACCACCTGTGTGGGCATCGGTGGCGACCCGGTGCCGGGCACCTCGTTCATCGACTGCCTGGCCGCTTTCGAGCAAGACCCCGAGACCGAGGCAGTCATGATGATTGGCGAGATCGGCGGGTCGGCCGAGGAGGAGGCCGCCGAGTTCATCGCCGCCAACGTGACCAAGCCGGTGGTGGCTTATATCGCCGGTCTCACCGCCCCGCCGGGCAAGAAGATGGGCCACGCCGGGGCCATCGTGTCGGGGGGCAAGGGCACCGCCCAAGCCAAGATGGACGCCCTGGCCGATGCCAATGTGCGTATTGGCCAGAGTCCCAGTGAAGCGGGCGACATCATGGCTGAGGTGGTCGCAACCCTCTGAAAGCAAGGGCGCTTGCACGGGCGGCGGGTCCTGTCGCCTGACGGCGGCCTGACGTGCTTCGCGTGCGCCAGGTCCGCCTCCGGCGCCACCCACCGCCCTCCGGGCGATTTCCCCACATCCCGACCATCGACATCGTTTGTAGGACAGGAAGCGGGTGGTAGGTTCGGCTCGATGCGACTAGCGGTGCTGGCCTCGGGCAGTGGGACGATCCTCGATGCCATGGCCCGCAGCGGATTGCCCATCTCGCTGGTTCTGGTGGACCGGCCCTGCAAGGCCGAGAAGGTGGCGGCCGATCATGGCCTGGCGTGTGAGCTGGTGGAGCGGACCAGCTTCGGCCCCGAATTCGACCGGGTCGACTACACCCGCCAGGTGACCGAGCGTTTGCTGGCTGCCGAGATTGAGCTAGTGGTCATGGCCGGGTTCGGCACGGTGCTCGATCAGCCAATCCAAGATGCCTACAGGGGGCGCATCTTGAACACCCACCCGTCGCTGCTCCCCGCCTTCCCCGGCTGGCATGCGGTGCAAGACGCCATGGACTACGGGGTCAAGGTCACCGGCTGCACCGTGCATGTGGCCACCCTGGAGGTAGACGCCGGGCCGATCTTGGCCCAGCAGGCCGTGGCCGTTGAGCCCGACGACACGGTCGACACGCTGCACGAGCGCATCAAGACGGTGGAGCGCGACCTCTACATCCGCACTGTCCAAGAGATCATTGATCGGGGATATGTCCGATGAGCCAAGGAGCTGACCGGCCGCCCCGGGCGCTGGTGTCGGTGTACGACAAAACCGGAGTCATCGATCTGGCCCAGCGTCTGGTGGCCCTGGGCTGGGAGATCATCTCCAGCGGGGGCACATCCGCCGCTTTGGCCGACGCCGGGATCCCGGTCATCCCAGTAGAGGAAGTCACCGGTGCCCCTGAGATGATGGACGGGCGGGTCAAGACCGTCCACCCCGCGATCCACGGAGGCTTGCTGGCCGACCTGTCCAACCCCGGCCACGTAAAGGACCTGGGCGACCGGGGCATCACCCCCATCGATCTGGTGGTATCCAACCTCTACCCGTTCCGCTCCGACCCTTCGGTAGAGCAGATCGACATCGGCGGTCCGGCTATGGTGCGGGCCGCGGCCAAGAACCACGAGCGGGTCGGTGTGGTGGTGCAGCCCGACGACTACGACGCTGTGCTGGAGGAATTGGAGAGCGACGGCGCGCTGTCAGACGCCACCCGGCGGCGGCTGGCCCGAGCGGCATACGCCCACACCAGCGCCTACGACACGGCCATTGCCGACTGGTTGACCGATGCCGACGACGAGGAACTACCCCCAACCTTGGCGCTGACCCTGGAGCGCCAAGAGGTGCTGCGCTACGGCGAGAACCCCCATCAGACCGGCGCCCGATACCGCATCGCCGGCCAGTCGAGTTGGTGGGACCAGGCCCAGCATCTTCAGGGCAAGGCCATGTCGTACCTCAATGTGTTCGACGCCGATGCTGCCTGGCGGCTGGCCCACTCGCTGGGCGACGACCCGGCCGCCGTGGTGATCAAGCACGCCAACCCCTGCGGAGCGGCCGTGGCCGACGACATCGCCACCGCCTACCAGCGGGCCCACGAGTGCGATCCGGTCTCGGCGTTCGGGGGGATCGTGGCCGTCAACCGCCCGGTGACCGCGGCGATGGCCGAGGCCATGGCCGACGTGTTCACCGAGGTGCTCATCGCCCCGAAAATTGAAGAGGCCGCACTGGTCCTGCTGGCCAAGAAGAAGAACTTGCGGGTGCTCCACGCCCGGCCGCCCGAGGGCGCCGAGCTAGAAGTCCGCACCCTCGGGAGCGCCGCTCTGGTGCAGACCCCCGACACGGTAACCATGGACCGCTCAGCCTGGCAGGTGGTGACCGAACGGGCGCCCACCGACGAGCAGTGGGCCGACTTGGAATTGGCCTGGCGGGTGGCGGCCCGAGTTGGATCCAACTGCATCGTGTTGGCCAAAGACCGCCAGGCCGTGGGCATCGGCGCCGGCCAGCAGAATCGGCGCGACGCGGGGCGCATCGCGGCCGAGAAGGCCGCGGGTCGGGCCGCGGGCGGGGCTTGCGCCAGCGACGCCTTCTTCCCGTTCCGCGACGGACTGGACGCGGCGGCCGAGGCTGACTGCGCCACCGTCATTCAGCCCGGTGGCTCGGTGCGCGACCAAGAGGTGATCGACGCCGCCAACGAGCACGGTATGTCAATGGTTTTCACCGGCGAACGCCATTTCCGCCACTAAACCTGGTTGATCCCCGGCATGGCTGCGGGAGTGGTGTTCGCCTTATTTCGGGAAGAGTTCCCTCGCGATCTGGAGGGAGGCCTCAGGTCGGTTAAGCGTGTAGAGGTGGATGCCGGGGGCGCCGGCGTCTAGCAGGGATTGGGAGAGTTCGGCGGCGGCTTCGGCGGCAGCGGTTATGCGGTCGGCGGCGGGCAGGGACTCGAGGCGGGCGAACAGATCCTCGGGCACTGTGGAGCCGTTTATGTCGGCATAGCGGCGAATGCTCTTGGGCCAGATCACCGGCATTACGCCGGGGACCACTGGTTGCGGGTACCCCAGCTCGGCCAGCTCATCGCACAGCCGGGTGTAGTCGGTGGGGTCAAAGAAGAACTGGGTTATGGCGAAGTCGGCTCGGCTCAACTTGGCGGCCAAATGCCGGCGGTCGGAGGCTCGATCGGCCGATCGGGGGTGGACCTCGGGGTGGGCGGCCACTCCCACGCTGAAGTCAGCCGGGTGTTCCCGGATCACCTCCACCAGCTCGGAGGCGTAGCGGAAGTCGCCGCTGATGGCCGATCCGTCGGGCGGGTCGCCGGCCAGGGCCAAGATGTTGACCACCCCGGCGGCGGCATAGTCGTCCAGCAAGTCAGCGACGCCCTGTTTGGTATGGCCCACACACGTCAGATGGGCCATGGCCGGGAAGGGCCGATCCCGACAGATATCGGTCACGATGTCGCGGGTGCGGTCGTGGCCATCGCCCCCCACCCCGCAAGTTACCGACACGAATGAGGGCGACAACCCAGCCAGCTCATCCAGTGTCTTCTCCAGTTGCTTGGCAGCAATCTCGTCGGCCGGGGGGAAGAACTCGAACGACAGCGTCGGCCGGTCGCTCAGCAGATCGGATATCCGTGCCATCAAATAGGCAGCGTATGGCCGGATCAATAGCAATCCGGCATTGTTTGCCGCTGTCCTACGAGCCCTTGCTGCCACTTGTTTCTTGGCTTCGTTGGGTGCGAAGGCTCGTCGGTATGCTCGCCTTATATGGGCGACAAGATCACAATCGGAGCTGATGGCAAGCTCAACGTCTCTGACAATCCCACTATCCCGTTCATCGAGGGCGACGGAACCGGGGTGGACATCTGGCCGGCGGCCAAGCACGTTCTGGATGCCGCGGCGGGCAAGCACGGGCGCAAGATCGACTGGATAGAGGTGCTGGCCGGCGAGAAGGCCTTCAATGAGACCGGCGACTGGCTTCCCCAGGACACCATTGAGAAGTTCACCGAGTACCTCATTGGCATCAAGGGCCCGCTGACCACTCCGGTGGGGGGCGGATTCCGCAGCCTCAACGTTTCGATCCGCCAGATCATGGACCTGTACGTGTGCCTGCGCCCGGTGCGCTGGTTCACCAACGTGCCGTCGCCGGTGAAGAACCCGCAGTTGGTGGACATGGTGATCTTCCGGGAGAACACCGAGGACATCTACGCCGGGCTCGAGGTGGAGGCCTTCACCCCCGAGGCGGCCAAGTTGCGCGACCTGCTCCACGACGCCTTGGGCTGGAACATCGCCGAAGACGCCGGCATCGGCGTGAAGCCGGTGTCCAAGACCGGGTCGCAGCGCCTTCAGCGGGCCGCGCTGAACTACGCCGTTCGGCGGAATCGCAAGCGGGTCCACTGGGTCCACAAGGGCAACATCATGAAGTTCACCGAGGGAGCGTTCCGCGGTTGGGGCTATGAGCTGGTGCGCGAGGAATTCTCCGACGTGGCCGTGGGCTGGGACGACTGCGGCGGCGACGCCGGCGACAAGATCCTGGTGCAGGACGCCATCGCCGACATCGCCCTCCAGCAGGTGCTCACCCGCCCGGCCGAGTTCGAGGTGATCGCCACCATGAACCTCAATGGCGACTACCTGTCCGACGCCTTGGCCGCCCAGGTTGGCGGCATCGGCATCGCCCCGGGGGCCAACATCAATTACGTGACCGGCCACGGCGTGTTCGAGGCCACCCACGGCACCGCCCCCAAATACGCCGGGCAGGATAAGGTGAACCCGTCGTCGGTGCTGCTGTCGGGCGTGCTGATGTTCGAGCACTTGGGATGGGACGACGCCGCCGAAGACATCATCAATGCGGTGGAAGCCACCATCGGCGAGAAGATCGTGACCTACGACTTCGCCCGCCTCATGGACGGGGCCACCGAGGTGAAGTGCTCGGAGTTCGCCTCGGCCATCGTCGACCGGCTCTAGTCGCCTGACGACAACCACACTCCTCAGTTCCGCACTCAGACCAAAGGAGACCTGTCGGTGAGCGATCCCAAGCGAGTGGCGGTGACCGGCGCGGCCGGCCAGATCGGCTACAGCCTGCTGTTCCGCATCGCCAGCGGGCAGATGCTCGGGCCCGACGTGCCCGTGGTGCTCCAGATGCTGGAAATCCCCCCGGCCATGGACGCCCTGACCGGCGTGGCCATGGAACTGGACGACTGCGCCTTCCCGCTGTTGGCCGGAACGGTCAGCACCGACGATCCCAACGAGGCGTTCGACGGCGTGGACTACGCCCTGCTGGTGGGGTCGCGGCCCCGGAGCAAGGGTATGGAGCGCCGCGACCTGCTGGAGGCCAACGGCGCCATCTTCACCACCCAGGGCCAGGCGCTGGCTGCTGGTGCAGCATCCGATGTGCGGGTGCTGGTGGTGGGCAACCCGGCCAACACCAACTGCCTCATCGCCATGAACAACGCGGAGGGGATCCCAGCCGAACGGTTCACCGCCATGACCCGGCTCGACCACAACCGAGCGGTGGCGCAGCTCTCAGCCAAGTTGGGGGTTACCGTGGGCGAGGTGAGCCGCATGACCATCTGGGGCAACCACTCAGCCACCCAGTACCCCGACTTGTACAACTGCCAGGTGGGCGGCCAGTCGGCCGCTGAGGCAGTGGGTGATGAGGCGTGGATTGCCGACGAGTTCATCCCCGCGGTGCAGCAGCGAGGAGCGGCCATCATCGAGGCCCGGGGCCTCTCCAGCGCGGCCTCAGCCGCCAACGCCGCCGTCGATCACGTTAACGACTGGGTCCACGGCACGTCGGCGGGCGACTGGGTGAGCATGGCCGTGCCCTCCGACGGCTCCTACGGCGTGCCCGAAGGCCTCATCTCGTCGTTCCCCTGCACCACCGCCGACGGCCAGTGGTCGATCGTGGGCGGCCTAGAGCTCAACGACTTCTCCCAATCCCGCCTCGACGCCACCGTGGCCGAGCTAGCCGAAGAGCGCGACACCGTCGCCGAATTGGGCCTGATCTAGTTGGGAGACATCCCTCCCGCCGGTCCCCACGGCGGTGATGGGCCGCGCATCGCCCGGGCGTTGGATATCGACCCCGGTACCGTTCTCGACCTGTCACAGAGCCCTAACCCGTTTGCTCCCGATGTGTCTTCGGTGCTGGGTCGCCATCTCGACTCGCTGCGGCGGTATCCCGATCCGACCGACGCGGCTGCGCTCTTGGCCGAGGCGATCGGGATCGACACGCAGCGCCTGATGCTGACCAACGGGGGGAGCGAGGCCATTTGGTTGGTGACTCAGGAGATCGGCGGACGAGTGTGGACAGAACCCGAGTTCGGCTTGCATCCCCGCAAGCCCGACGGGCCGGTATGGCGCAGCGATCCCCACAATCCCAGCGGGCGTTTGGCCGACCCCGACGAGGCAGCAGACGTGTGGGATGAAGCCTTCTACCCGCTGACCACCGGGCGATGGACGGCGGGCCGGGCCGGTGTTGTGGTCGGCTCGCTGACCAAGGTGTTTGCCTGCCCTGGACTGCGACTGGGCTACATCATCGCCGACGACGTTGAGCGGTTCGCCCACCGCCAGCCCCAGTGGTCGGTGAATTCGCTGGCTCTCGCCGCGCTGCCTGAGCTGCTGGAATTGGCCGATCTGCCCTCCTGGTCGGAAGCCATCGCCATCGCTCGCAAGGAGCTGGCCGAATTGCTTTGGCGATTCGGTTTCGAGTTGGAGGCTGCCGATGCGCCCTGGGTGCTGGTTCGGGCCCCGGGATTGCGGGAGCGATTGGCACCTCATGGGGTGGTGGTTCGGGATTGCGCCAGCTTCGGGATGCCGGAGCATGTACGGGTTGGGGTGCCCGATTCTGATGGGCTGGCTCGGTTGGAGTCAGCTATGCTGCGGAGCGGCGTGGAGGCGAAGTCCGGTTAGATTCCGGCACTGTCCCGCAACGGTGAACTGGCCCTGAGCCAGCGAGTCCGGTCGAGCTTTGCGCCGAAACGAGCCATAAAGCCCCGAGGGTTGGGTTGGCTCGAGGGCAGAGCACCTGCCGGTCGAGCTTCCGTTCCTCGATCTACAGGAGGTGTTGAATGCCCCGACGTTTGTTCCGACTTTTCTCTGCGCTGCTGTTCGCGCTCGCCTTGGTGGCGACCGCCTGTGGCAACGATGACGATGGCCCTGCGGCCCAGGTAATCGAGGAATCTGCCCCCGAGGCAACTTCGACACAGGCTGCGCCATCGCCGACCGAGGCGGCTGCTCCCGAGCCGGCTCCGACCGAAGCCCCACCGGCACCGGCTCCGACTCAGACTGCGCTGGCTCCGACTGAGGCGGCTGCTCCCGAGCCGGCTCCGACTGAGGCGCCGCCCGACCGACCCCAGCGGATCGTGTCGCTGTCGCCCACTGCCACCGAGATCTTGTTTGCCATCGGCGCGGGCGAGCAGGTGGTGGCGGTTGACGAGTTCTCCTACTACCCACCGGAGGCCCCGGTCACCGACTTGTCGGGATGGAATCCCAATGTGGAAGCGGTGCTTTCCTACGAGCCCGACCTGGTGGTCATCGCCAATGACGCCAATGATCTGATGGCTGGGCTCGACGCGGTAGGGGTCGAAGTCTTGTTGAGCCTTGCTCCAGCAGACTTCGAGGGCGGCTATGCCTCAATCGCCGAATTGGGGGTCGCAGTTGGCCGAATCGATGAGGCGGCTGTGCTGGTGGCCGACCTGCGGGCCGAAATCGACGCCGCTTTGGCCGATGCTCCCGATGTGCCGATACGGGTGTACCACGAGCTGGACAACACGTACTTCTCGGTCAGCTCTAACAGCTTCATCGGCGCGGTCTACGCCGCAATGGGTGCGATAAATATCGCCGATGAGGCCGATGCCGACGGCTACGGGTACCCCCAGCTCACCGAGGAGTACATCGTGGAGGCCGACCCCGAACTGATCGTGATCACTGATCTGGTGGGCTACACCCCCGAGGATGTGGCGGCCCGGCCCGGCTGGGGCGATGTGACCGCAGCGCGCAATGGCAACATTGTGGTGGTCAATTCCGACATCGCCTCCCGGTGGGGACCCCGGTTGCCCCAGTTCATCGCCGCAGTAGCCGAGGCCCTCCAGACGGTGACGGCTTCCGCCTCCTAGGCAGAATCATGGCCGAAGCATCCCTCCCCACAGCCGCTCTATCTGAGGATGAGGCTGCCTACACCGCAGTACGGCGGGCCTTCGGGATGTCGGCAACCGCGTCCGTTCTCGGCGTGGTGGTGCTGGTGGCGGTGGGGCTGCTCAGCGCCATCAGTGGCGCTGCCGGGCTGCCGGTTCGTGGAGTGGTCACTGCCTTGCTCGACTGGATCCCCCTGCTAGGAGTGGAATCGTCGTTGTCGGACTACCAAGAGAACATCCTGTTCGAGATACGGCTTCCTCGAGCGGTGCTGGGCATGCTGGTAGGGGGGTCGCTCAGCGTGGCCGGGGCGGCCTATCAGGGGGTGTTCCGAAATCCGCTGGCCGACCCCTACCTATTGGGCGTCTCCGCCGGGGCCGGCTTCGGCGCGGTGTTGGCCTTGGGGTTCGGACTCGACCTGGGCTGGGGACCGTTTGACACAGTGCCGGCGGCTGCCTTCGTCGGGGCGCTAGTAGCAGTGGTGGCGTCGATGGCCATCGCCCGAGGCGGCGGGGCATCACCGGCCACCCTGCTGCTCGGCGGGGTGGCCATGGCCGCACTGTTTGCTGCGGCGCAGACCTATGCCATCCAGCAACTGGATGAAACGCGAGCCCGAGAGGTGCTCTCGTGGCTATTTGGCCAGCTCAACACCACCGGTTGGAAGGAGGTTTGGATTCTGCTGCCCTATGTCGCAGTGTGCGGGACGGTGCTCTTCGTCCACCGAAGGCATCTCGACGTGTTGAGGGTGGGCGACGACGAAGCTCGTTCGTTGGGCCTCGATCCAGTCCGATCCCGGCTTCTAGTGATTGTGGCGGCCTCGCTCGTGACTGCGGCAGCCGTTTCGGTAAGCGGGTTGATCGCCTTTGTCGGCTTGGTCGTCCCCCACATAGTGCGACTTCTGGTCAGCCACAGCTATCGGGTGATTGTGCCACTGTCCGCCGTGTTGGGGGCAGCATTTCTCGCCTTTGTCGACATCCCTGCCCGCACCCTCTTTGCTCCAGAGGAGCTGTCAGTGGGCGTCATCACCGCGATTGTCGGAGCGCCGATCTTCGCAATTGTGCTGTGGCGCGACCGGTGGAGCACCACATGAGCTCCGCCGGGCTGTTGGAGTCCTTCCCAGCGACACCTGCCTTGTCGTGTCGAGATGTCCGGGTTTCCTTCCGCGACAACGAGGTGGTCTGTGGTGTCGATCTCGAATTGGCCCCGGGTGAGTGGCTCGGCATCATCGGTCCGAACGGAGCCGGCAAGTCCACCTTGCTGCGGTCCATCGTCGGCTTGGCCGATTTCCTTGGCACGGTGGCGTTGGGCGACGGGCGGGTCCCGGGGGCTGTCGACGTCGCTCTGGTGCCGCAATTCCCGGTACTGCCCAAGGGCATGACCGTGGCCGAGTATGTGCTGTTGGGGCGGACCGCGCACCTCGGCTGGCTGGCCCGCGAATCGCAGGCCGACCGGGAGATCGTGTCTTCGGTTCTGCACAGGCTGGAGCTCTCGGCCTTTGCCGAACGCTTTGTGTCCACCCTCTCGGGCGGGGAGGCTCAGCAGGTGGTGGTGGCTCGGGCGCTGGCCCAGCAATGCCCGGTGCTGTTGCTGGACGAGCCCACCAGTGCCCTCGACGTGGGCCATCAGGTATCGGTGCTGGAGTTGGTGGACGATCTGCGCCGCACCGAGGGTCTCAGCGTATTGGCGGCCATGCACGACTTGAGCGCGGCGGGCCGATTCGCCGACCGATTGATCCTCATTGACCACGGCAGAATCGTGTCCCATGGCACCCCTCCGGAGGTGCTGCAATCCGACCTGCTGTCCACGGTGTACGCCACGCCGCTTACTGTTCAATCCATCGACGGCGATCTGGTGGTCTTGCCCGCACCTCGCCGTCGGACCAACCCCAAGAAGGAGATCTCATGAGCACTGACGCAGCCCCCCAAGAGGAGCGCCCCTACGACCTGTCCGCCATGAAGACGGCTTCCTCGCTGGTGCTGGTCAATACCGGCGACGGAAAGGGCAAGTCCACTGCGGCATTCGGCACCATTTTGCGAGCGGTGTCGCAGAGCTGGCCGGTGGCTGTCGTCCAGTTTCTCAAGAGCGGCGATTGGAACACCGGCGAGGAGAAGGTGTGCCGAGAACTCGGGGTGCATTGGTTCTCGGCCGGTGACGGGTTCACATGGGACTCCAACGATCTCGACGAGTCCCGGGCCATGGCCGTGGCGGCCTGGGAGTTCTCGGCCCAGCTCATTGCCGGAGGCGAATATCGCCTGGTGGTATTGGACGAGGTCAGCTACGCCATGACCTGGGATTGGATCGACGCCGCAGAGGTGGCATCGGCTCTCGAGTCTCGACCGGAGCGGGTGAGCGTGATTCTGACTGGCCGGGACATGGCCGATGAAGTGATCGAAGTGGCCGACACCGTGACCGAGATGGTCAAGGTTAAGCACGCCTTCGACAGCCAGATCTTGGCCAAGAAGGGCCTCGACTATTGACCGAACTGGTCAATCCCCGACTGCATCCTGCTGCATCCGGCCATCGGGGGGTGTTGGAGTGGTGCTGGGAGACGCCGATGATGGCCGTGTCGTCGGCGGCGGTGGGCGGGGGAATAAGAGAGATCAGCTGGTTAGTAAACATCGGCGTTGCCTCGGACTACTCCCGGACCGACCTGGACGATCACGCCGCAGAAGTGGCGGAGGAACTCAAACTCGTCGGCCCCGGAGCAGCCTTGTTCACCGCCGCCGCCGTTGACCAGGCGACTCGGGCCGAGCAAGGTGGGGTAGTGGTGGACGCCACCGTCGGGGTCTCCCATCCCACCTGGGCCGCCGGTCTCGCTGCGGTCGGCCAGGAATGGGCGCCGGGCACGATCAACTCGGTGGTCCAGCTAGCGGTGGGTCTTGAGCCCGGCGCAGCGGTCAACGCCGTGGCCACCGCGACCGAGGCCAAGGTCCAGGCCCTGGCGGAGAGGGGCATCCCCGGAACGGGAACGGCCAGCGATGCAATCGCTGTTGTTTGGCCCGCCAATGCTGAGGTCGAGCGGTTTGCCGGACCCCGGTCGACGGTAGGTGCCAACATCGCCCGGGCAGTTCATGAGGCCGTTTGGAAGGGCGCGGGGGGCTCGTCATGATCGTGTTGGTGTTGGGCGGAACACGCTCGGGCAAGTCGGGGGTGGCGGAGTCGATTGCCGAATCCTTGGGGCTGGCCGTCACGTACGTGGCCACTGCTGCTGTGGATGTGAATGATGCGGACCACGCCGCCCGAGTGGCTGCTCACCAAGCTCGTCGTCCTGCACATTGGAGCACCGTGGAATGCGAGGAACCCGATGACTTGCCCCGATTTTTATTTGAAGTCGAGGGCGTGGTGCTGGTCGACTCTTTGGGCACCTGGGTGGCCCACCATGTCGATCTGACGGTGGAGGCCGACGGGTTGCTGGACGCGCTGGCCCAGCGGGCTGATCCTGCGGTCGTCGTTTCCGAAGAGGTTGGGCTCTCGGTCCACGCTCCCACCGAGGTGGGCCGCCGCTTCGCCGATGTGCTGGGGACGCTGAACCAGCAGGTCGCCGCCGTGGCTGATCGAGTCTTGTTGGTGGTGGCCGGCCGGACGCTCGAGTTGCCCGGTTCCGACGGGGCGATTTGAGGGCAATGAAGCGGCCTGCGGTGATGGGCGCAGTGGCATTTCTGACTGTGGCCGGTCGAGGTCAGAAGCCCCAAGCCCGATCCTTGTGGTGGTTCCCGGTGATCGGCGCCGGACTGGGTGGGGTACTGGCGGCCATCCACTGGGGGGCGGGTGAGCTGTGGCCATTGTTGGTGGTCGGGATCTTGGTGGTGGCCGCCGACCTGGTGCTCACCGGGGCGCTGCACCTCGACGGCTTGGCTGACAGCGCTGATGGGCTCCTGCCCCCTATGGATAAGGATCGGCGGCTGACGGTGATGAGCCGCCCCGATGTGGGCGCGTTCGCGATAGCCGCAGTGGTAGTCGTGCTGGGGGCTCGGTGGGCGGCATTGGGGGTTGAGGGCGTCGAGTCGCTGTCTTTGGTGCCAATCTGGGCCCTCAGCCGTACCTTGGTTGCGGTGGTCCCGGCCATCGTCCCCTACGCTCGGCCCGGTGGATTGGCTGCCCCGTTCCTGGCCGGGGCAAGGCGCTGGCTGGTGTTGTGGCTGGTGCCTGCGGTGGCGGGGCTGGTGTTGATCGAAGGGGCGTCGGGAGCGGTGGCGGCCGGGGCGGCGGTGGCAGTCTCGGCTGGTGTTGTGGCGCTGGCCTGGCGGCGGCTGGGCGGTTTCACCGGCGACGTGCTCGGCGCAGTGATCTTGATGGCTGAGACCGCGGCGTTGCTGGCCTTGGTGGCCGACCCATGAGCCGGTTGGGTCAGACATGTCTGGGCGCGGCCGCTGGCCTGTTAATCGACCGAGTGGTGGGCGAGCCGCCCGCCGACGTCCACCCGGTGGCCGAATTCGGGAAGGCCATGGGGCGTGTCGAGCAAGCGCTCTGGGCTGACCGGCGTCTGGCCGGAGTGGCCTATGCCGCGGTGGGCGTGGCCATCGGCGCAGCCGGAGGCCGGCTGATGAAATCCACCGCAACGGCGGTAGCGGTTGCCGCCGCGGGCCGCGAGCTGCGCCAGGTGGCGGTGCGAATTGGAGAAGCAGTGGCCAGCGGTGATCTTGTTGCGGCCCGAGCTGAGCTGCCCACCCTGGTGGGGCGCGATCCCGCGGGGCTCGACGATTCCGGCATCGCCGCCGCGGTCATTGAGTCAGTGGCGGAGAACAGCGTGGACGCGGTGATCGCCCCAGCGTTCTGGGGTGCGGTGGCCGGCGCCCCCGGTGCCGCGGCCTATCGGGCCATCAACACCATGGATGCCATGGTCGGCCGGCGCAATGAGCGGTACTCAAACTTCGGTTGGGCCGCCGCTCGCCTCGACGATGCCGCCAACTACATCCCGGCCCGAATCTTTGCGGTTCTGGTTGCTGTGCTAAATCAGGAACGGGCTCGCCAGGTCATCGATGCAGTGCGCCAAGACGCCCCTGCCCACCCGTCGCCCAACGCCGGCGTCGCCGAGGCCGCGATGGCTGCCGCTCTGGATCGAGAGCTCGGCGGACCCCTCAGTTACGAGGGTGTGGCCGAAGAGCGCCCGTTTCTGGGCCGCGGTTCCCAACCAGAGCCCGACGACATTGAGTCCGCCGTCCGTCTGGCCGACCGAGTGGAGATCGCCGCGGTTGGATTGTTGGTGTTGATCGGGCTCATTGATCGGCTCTTGGATCGAAGTAGTGGCTGAGATGGGCCCGCACTTGTTTCCTTCGGCGCCTCCATTGGACGTTCAGGCCATGGAAGAGGCTCGGGCCCGATGGGCGACTAGGGCCATGCCCCCGGGCGCGCTGGGGCGCGTGCAGGATTTGGCCGTCCACCTGGCTGGGATTGCCGGCGTCTGCCCTCCGCCTGTGCCCCGCAAGCCAGTGGTGGTTGTGTTCGCCGGCGACCACGGCGTTGTGGCTGACGGGGCCAGTGCGTGGCCGTCGGAGATCACCGCGGCCATGGTGGCCACGGTGAGCAGCGGCAGCGCCGCCATCTCGGTGTTCGCCGAGGCGTTAGGCGCTCCGGTGGTGGTCGTCGATGTCGGTGTGAAGACCCCGCTCGATCCCCTTCCGGGTGTGCGGACCGAGCGAGTGGCCGACGGCACCGCCAGCATCGCCACTGGGGCGGCTATGACCCCTAGTCAGGCCGAAGCCGCCGTAGACATCGGCACTCGGATCGCGTCCGAGCAGATTGAAGCGGGTGCCGATTGCCTCATCGGCGGCGACTTGGGCATCGGAAACACCACCGCGGCGGCCGCGCTTATCGGGGCTTTCACCGGCCGGTCGGCAGTAGAAGTCACCGGCGCCGGTGCTGGCGTTCCTGCCGGGGGCATCGACCACAAGCGCCGGTTGGTGGCCATTGCCTTGGAGAGAGCTGAGGCCTGCGCCGGACCGCTAGATGTGCTGGCCACGGTGGGAGGGTTGGAGATAGCGGCCCTCGCCGGGTTTTACATCACCGCCGCCGAGCACCGGATTCCCTTCATCGTGGACGGCGTAATTGCCGGGGCCGCCCTGTGCGCCGCCGATGCTCTGGCCCCCGGTACCGCAGCCCACGCCATCTCCGGCCATCGCTCCAGCGAGCCGGCCGCATCCATCGTCCTCGATTACCTGGCCCTGGATCCTCTGCTGGACCTCCAACTGCGGCTGGGAGAGGGAACCGGCGCTTGCCTGGCCTTTCCTCTGGTCCAATCAGCAGCTCTGGCGCTGGCCGACATGGCTGACCTGCCTGAGCCTGGGCCAGCGTGATCTGAAAACTACTTGTCCCAGACAGTGCGGGATCGCACGTCGGCGAACACGTCTTCGGCCCTGGTCAGTAGTCGACGGTGGGACAACAGGGCCATGGGGTCACCCTCAAAGGTGATTTCCCCGTTCAAGACCGCTTCCTCAGCTGACTGCTCTCCTTGGGCAATCGCCACCGCCGTGTCCCGGCTCTGGCAGAACACCACCGCCGGATCGGCGGCAGCTCCGGTGCGGACGCTGGCGCCGTCGCTGTCGAACACCAAGTGGAACACCACCTGGCCTACCCGCTGCTCGACTGCGAATCGCTCACCGTCTGGAGCGCGCAGCCCCGATGCCCGCAACGCGGCGTCAGCTTCTTGGATCCACTCGTCGCTCAAATACTCCAGCACCAAGCCTCTACGGTACTGAGGATCCTTCATGACGACTGCACCGACGCACCCACTGTGGGCCGAATCGTGGTACGGCGATTTTGCCGCGCCCGACGGATCGCTGGGGGGTTACGCGCAGCTCACGCTATGGCCCAACCTGGGGCGGAGTTGGTTCTGGTCGGCGCTGGTCGGACCCGACCGCCGGCCGGTGTATCTGGTGGAGACCGACGCCCCACTGCCCCGGCCATCCACTTTGGAGCTGCGAGCCCCTGGACTGTGGACCGAGTTCATCGAGCAGATCCCCGATGAGCACTTCACCGTGGACCTGGAGGCGTTCGCGGTGGCGTTGGACGATCCCGAAGAAGTGTTCGGGCCGGGCTGGGGCGATCGGGTGCCCTACGGCCTGGAATTGGAGTGGGAAGCTGAACCGGGTTCGCTGGACGTGGTCCATGGCCAAGTGCTGGTGGGCGACGAGGTAATCGAGCTGGACGGCCGGGGTCGTCGCTTCCACTGGGAGGGCCTGCCCGCGTGGTGGGATCGGGAGTGGTCAAACGGCCCCACCGACGGCACCGTCGTCGCCTCAGCCCCCCTCCCCGTCGACCACCCTGACACCGCCCAGCGCACCCGCCTAGAGCGCTCCCTGGTCGCTACTCCTACGGGTCCCGCTTGGACCGAGCAGAACCACCCTGCCCCGCAGCCATAGCGGCAAGCACGAGGACCAGGGAGGCGGCGGCGACGGCCAGAAGGGCGGGGAGCCACAAGTCGGCGGCGGGGGCCCAGCCCAGGCCGGTGCCGTCGATAGCCTCCTCGGCGTGGCGGCTGATCACGCCCACTCCGGCGGGCCAAGGCCACAGCACCCGGAGCGAGCCCAACAGCAGCCCCACCATCACCGCCAGAGTGGGGTCGGGCCAGCGGTTGAGCACGCTGCCTATCACGTTGGAGAAGAGGGCCAGCCCCAGCGCTGCTCCCGCGGCAAGTGCGGCAAGATCACCCCAAACCCAGTCGTCCACCGCGGCGATCGCCGCCGGGTAAACCCCCATCATCAACAAGATGAACGACCCGGAGATGCCGGGCAGCAGCATGGCGCACACCGCCACGATGCCCGAACCGAACAGAGCGATCTCCGTCTGGTCGGCCACCGGCGCCGATTGGAGTCCCAGCAGCCAGAAGAACAGCCCGCCCACGGCCAGCGCCGTCACCGCCAACCCCGCACTGGGCTTGTCCACCAGATTCCAGGCCATCACCACCGATGCCGCCACCAAACCGAAGAACAGCCCGGCCATGGCCTCTGGCTCGTCGACCAACAGCTCGTCGATCACCGATGCCAGAGCGGCAACGGCGACCACAATGCCCGCCACCAGCGGCGCGGCAAACCACCAGTCGAAGCTCCGGAGCCGGTCCCCCGTCTCGCTCCACTTGCCTCGCAGCAGTGATCCCAGCACGCCAGCTCCAGCCCGCACCGTGTCGATCAGCCGGGTGTAGATCCCCAGCAGTAGGGCAACCGTGCCCCCCGACACCCCGGGCACCACATCGGCCGCCCCCATCAGCACACCCCGCGCCACATGGCGGACGGTTTCATTGGCCTTGCTGGCAACCGACATGGACCAAGATGGGCGTCAGCCCGCGAACACCGCTTCGGTGGTGAAGGACATGCCCCCTTCGAGGGTCCGGCGCACGGGGCAGCGGCGGGCGATGTCCTCCAGACGGGTCCGCTGGTCGTCGTCGAAGTCGCCCTCGATGAAGATCTGGCTGCGCACCCGGTCGACGTAGCCCGCGGCGTCGGCCTCGCAGTCGTCGCAATCCCGGGCATGAACCCGGTCGTGCTCGAAGCGGGCCGATATCGAATGGAGCTTCCACCCTTTGCGCTGGCAATACATCGACAGGGTGATGCAGGTGCAGGCCGCCACCGACGAAAGGAGGATCTCATAGGGATTCGGGCCGGTGTCTCCCCCTCCCAGGTCTTCGGGCTCGTCGGCTGCCCACAGGTGGGAACCCGAACGGAGTTCGACAGCGAAGTCTTGGCCGCTCTCGACCTCGAGGTCGGCGGTAATGGTGGTCATACTCTGACGCTAACGCTAGCCAGCCAGTTTGCGGTTCTTGACCTTGGCCTTGATGTAGTCCCGATTGGTCCAGGCGATGAAATCGATGGGGATCTCCTTGGGGCAGGCTTCTTCGCACTCGCCGTGGTTGGTGCACGAGCCGAAAAACTCTTCCATGGTTTCCACCATGGCCTCGGTGCGGGCCCACCGCTGGGCCTGACCCTGGGGGAGTAGGTTCAGATGCTGCACCTTGGCCGCGGTGAACAGTTGGGCCGCGCTGTTGGGACAGGCGGCCACGCAGGCCCCGCAGCCGATGCAAGCCGCCGCGTCGAAGGCGGTGTCGGCCGTCTCCTTGGGCACCGGGGTGAGGTTGGCGTCGGGAGCCGCCCCGGTGTTCACCGAGATGTAGCCGCCGGCGGCGATGATGGCGTCCATGGCCCGGCGGTCCACCGCCAAGTCCCGAAGCACGGGGAACGACGTGGCCCGCCACGGCTCGATCACGATGTGGTCGCCGTCGTTGAAGCTGCGCATGTGGAGCTGGCAGGTGGCCGTGCCCTTCTGGGGGCCGTGGGCTTGGCCGTTGATCATCAGCCCGCAGGTGCCGCAGATGCCCTCCCGGCAGTCGGACTCGAACACGATGGGCTCGTCGCCCATTTCGATGAGCCGCTCGTTGACGATGTCGAGCATCTCCAGAAACGAGGCGTCGGTGCTGATGCCGCTGGCCTCATAGGTCACGAATCGGCCCTCGGCCAATGGTCCGGGCTGTCGCCACACCTTGAGCGTGAGGTTGATCTCCGAGCTCACTTGTAGCTCCTCTGGGTCAGCTCGACGTTCTCAAACTCCAGTTCTTCCCGGTGGCGGGTTTGGGGGGTTCCCTCGCCGTTCCACTCCCAAGCGCCCACGTGGGTGAAGTTGTCGTCGTCGCGCATGGCCTCGCCCTCTTCGGTCTGGTGCTCCTCCCGGAAGTGGCCCCCGCAGGACTCCTCCCGGGTCAGGGCGTCGCGGGCCATGAGTTCGGCCAGCTCGAACAGGTCGGCCACCCGGCCGGCCTTCTCCAATGACTGATTGAGCGTGTCGGCCGAGCCCAGCACCCGCACGTCGCGGTGGTACTCCTCCCGCAGCGCGGGTATCTCCGACAGGGCCTTCTCCAAGCCGGTCCTATTACGGGCCATGCCGATGTAGTCCCACACCAGCTTGCCCAGCTCCCGGTGGTAGTGGTCCACCGAGCGGGTGCCCCCGATCGACAGCCAGCGGTTCACCTCATCGGCCACCGCCTGCTCGGCGTTGGCGAATGCCGGCTCGGAGGTTCCCAGGGCCGGATCGCCCAAGAAGTCCGACAGGTAGTTGCCGATGGTGTAGGGCAGGATGAAGTACCCGTCGGCCAGCCCCTGCATGAGGGCCGAGGCGCCCAGCCGGTTGGCCCCGTGGTCGCTGAAGTTGGCCTCGCCCAGCACGAACAGACCAGGCACGTTGCTCATCAGCTCGTAGTCCACCCACAACCCGCCCATGGTGTAGTGAGTGGCCGGGTAGATGCGCATGGGCACCCGGTAGGGATCCTCGCCGGTGATGCGCTCGTACATGTCGAACAGGTTCCCGTACTTGGCCCGAATCACCGACTCGCCGTCGCGGGCCATTGCGCCGGAGAAGTCCAGGTAGACGCCGTTTCGCAGCGGGCCCACGCCCCGGCCCTCGTCCACCACGGTCTTGGCGTTGCGAGAGGCCACGTCGCGGGGCACCAGGTTGCCGAAGGCCGGGTACTTGCGTTCCAAGAAGTAGTCCCGGTCGGAGTCGGGGATCTGGTCGGGCTCCCGCCCGTCTTCGTGGGCCACCGGCACCCAGATGCGCCCGTCGTTGCGCAGCGACTCCGACATGAGGGTCAGCTTCGACTGAAAGTCGTCGCTGGCCGGGATGCAGGTGGGGTGGATTTGGGTGTAGCACGGGTTGGCGAACAGCGCCCCCTTGCGGTGGGCCCGCCACGCCGCGGTCACGTTGCACATCTTGGCGTTGGTCGACAGGAAGTACACGTTGCCGTAGCCGCCGGTGGCCAGCACCACGGCATGCGCCGAATGCGAGACGATCTCGCCGGTAATCAGGTCGCGGGTCACCACGCCCACCGCCCGCCCGTCGTGCATCACCAGTTCCAGCATCTCCGAGCGGGTGTGCAGCTCCACCGTGCCGGCCGCCACCTGGCGCATAAGCGCCGAGTAGGCCCCCAGCAGCAGCTGCTGGCCGGTCTGGCCCCGGGCATAGAAGGTGCGGGACACCTGGGCTCCGCCGAAGGAGCGGTTGTCGAGCAGCCCGCCGTATTCACGGGCGAATGGCACACCCTGGGCGGTGGCCTGGTCGATGATGTCCACCGACACCTCGGCCAGGCGGTACACGTTGGCCTCCCGGGCCCGGTAGTCGCCCCCTTTGATGGTGTCGTAGAACAGCCGGTACACGCTGTCGCCGTCGTTCTGGTAGTTCTTGGCCGCATTGATGCCGCCCTGGGCGGCGATGCTGTGGGCCCGGCGGGGAGAGTCGTGATAGGTGAGCACCTTGACCCGGTAACCCAGCTCGCCAAGGGAGGCGGCGGCCGATGCCCCGGCCAGGCCCGAGCCCACCACGATGATGTCGAAGCGGCGCTTGTTGTTGGGGTTCACCAGCCGCATGGAGAACTTGTGGTCGGTCCACTTGCTGTCCAGCGATCCGGCTGGAATGCGGGCGTCGAGCGAGCCGAGCATCAGTGGTCCTCCCCCTCAGCGGCGCCGTGTTGGAGCTCTTCCACGATCGAGCGGCCGTTGTCGTCGATCACCCCGGCCTGCACGAAGATGGGGAAGCTCAGGTTGCCCACCAGGATGATCCCGGCTAACCCGGCGGCCAGATAACGGCGCAGATGGTTGTAGCGGGGGCTGTTCACTCCCAGGCTCTGGAACATGCTCCAGGTGCCGTGGAAGATGTGGACGGCCAGAGCGGTGTTGGCCACGATGTACAGGATCGCCACCGGGATGCTGCTCAGGCTCTCCGACACGTTGTGGTAGGGGTCGCCCCGCACGAAGTCGGGGTTGAACCAGCCCCAGGTGAGATCGGCCAGGTGGTAGAAGAGATACAGCCCGATGATGGGGCCGGTCCACCGCATGGTGCGGGAGGCGAAGTTGGCCGCGATGTAGTTGCGCCCCCCGGGATAGCGCTGGTCGGCGGCGATGCTCATTCGGCTGAGGGAATAGGCCGAGTGGATGTGAAGGGCGAAGGCGATGATCAGCCCGATGCGCATGATCCACAGCAGCCAGGTGCGGGGCAGGAGCTTGGTGCCCAGGTCCCGCAGCGTCTCGGCGTATTCGTGGATCTCGAGCGGCCCCTCATAAAGGTGGAGGTTGCCGATCATGTGGACCACGATGAATCCCAAAAGCGCAATCCCGGTGAGGCCCATCACCCATTTCTTGCCCACCGCGGTCTGGTAGATGTTGAGCGGCCATGGGAGCCTTACCCTGGGCTCCGACCGCACCGGAGGCGGCGTGCTCACTCTGGTTATGGCTTGGGCCATCTTCTGCCTCCGCTCCGGGCTACCCGCAGCCCGGAAGCACTCGCGCTCATGCCGACGGTACCGGCGCCCCGCTCCCTGCGACTAGCTGTACCGGGGCTTCGCCTGGCAAGTCCACTCCGTCAACCGAAGATCACCGCGTCGTAGCGGTTGGAGGCTTCGACGGGGCCGGTGAGGCGCAGGTGAAGGGCGGCGGGGCCGGAGGCGTCGGGGACCCTCCAGTGCAGGGTTCCCACCAACACGCACTCGTCGCGGCCCACGGTTCCCTTCCAGCTCCAGGTTTGGCTGCCACCGGGCCATTCCAGGGTGGCCTCGGCATGCAGCCCGGCTATCGGCTCGCGGCAGTCGCTCACCACGTGGACGCCGATGGATAGCTCTTCGCCGGGGGTCAGCTCGGCGGGTGGCCGGTCGGCCACCACGATCACCGGCTGGCAGGCCTTGGCCAGCGCCTCATAGGCCGGTTTGGGCCATCGCTGCCAGTCCACCAGCGCGGTGGACACAGCGGGGTGGGAATCGGCAAAGAAGTGCTGGCAGAACCCGCCGGCCGGCCGGTACTTGAGCCGCCGCAGGGTTTCGATGTGCCGTCGCACCAGCATGGCCTGATAGGCCCAAGCCGCTTCCTGCCATCCCTCCAGGGTGGTGTGGTCGCGGGGCGGGACGTGGTGGTTCATGGCCGCGGCGTTCAAGCCGTGGCTGCGGGCCAGCCCGGCCCAGTCCAAGTCGGGCCATGCCTGCGAGCTGAGCAACGGCATCTCCCGGGGCGGCGACTGGGCGCCGAACTGCGACACGAATCGAACCGCTCGGGGCCATCGGGCCGCGAATTGCTCCAAATCCCGCTCTTGGCCCCGCTTCCAGCCCAGCCACAGGTGGGTATCGGTGCCGTCCAAACGGGGCAGATGGGGGAGCACCCCCGAGTAGGCCACCGCCGGGCGGGTCGGATCGCGCCGCTCCAGCTCCCGCTTGATGCTTCTGTCCAGCACCGACAGGTTCCAGCTCGGCCGTTGATGGGTGGCCAGTCTTCGGACGACGCCTTGCTGGCTCGACGGATCTGCGCTGTCGCCCAATGGGTCCACGTGGCCGCACCACATGATCACGCTGGGATGCGCGCCCACCGTTCCCACGGCAGCTCGGGCGCAATCGGTGGCCCCATCCCGGTTGCCCCGGGGAAACGGTCCCACCAACGGAAGATCCTGCCATATCAACATGCCGGCCTCGTCGGCGGCGTTGTACAGCGCGGGCGGAGCCACATGGCCGTAGGCCCGGATCAGGTTCAGCTCCGCTTCCTTGGCCAGTTCCACGTCGCGTCGCAATCCGGCCTCGTCGGCTTCGGCCCACCACGGGGTGGACGGCCCGAAGCTGGTGCCCTTCAAGAACATCGGCACGCCGTTGACCGAGAACTGCCAGTTGTCCATCTGCACCGCTCGCAGCCCGGTGCGGACCCGACGCCGGTCGCTCAAGCCGCCCTGGGTGGTGCCCACCTCCACGGTGACGTCGTAGAAGGACTGGTCCCCGAGCTGGTGGGGCCACCACCGGCGGGGCTCGGGCACCTCCACCCGCCACTCCACATGGTTGAGACCGGCGGCCAACAAATGGTCGCCGCTGTGCTCCACCTCGACGCTGTCCACGTTGCCGATGGCGGTGTGCATTCGCACAAGGCCCGCTCGAGAGACATCCAAATCGGCTTGTAGGGCTACCACTGCCCGACGGTCAGTGGCGCTCTCGGTGCCCACCCGCAGTTCCAAGATGCGGACTTCGCCGGTGCTGTCCATCCTGACCGGTGCCCACAGCCCACCGGGGTTACCCGGCGGCAGCAACTCCGGGGCCTGCCCCAGCGATCCCAGCATGTGGCCGGTGGAGACGTCCGACGACCGCGCCGGGCACGACAGCTCTAGGGCGAGAAGGTGCTCTCGGCGACCGGCCATGGCCTCGGTCACGTCGAACTGGTGGGCCATGAAGTAGCCCTCCACGTCGCCCAGATAGCTCCCGTTCAGCCAGACGTCGGCCTGATACAGCAGCCCCTCGAATACCAGCCACCGCCGCTCGCCCCCCGCCGGAGGCTGCTGGCTGAACCGATGGCGATATCGCACCGAGGTGGCATCGGCCAGCTCCGAAACCCGACCCCAATGGCCTGGCACCTCAATCGGCACCCAGTCGGAGTCGTCAAACCCCAAATCCGGAAACCCCGATACCGCCCCACCCCCCAAGGCCGCCACCCACTTCCCACCTAGGTCCACTCGCTTAATCTATGGGCTAGGTTTCACCTCTATGTCTCAACCCTCCACGCTCGGAGAGCTCAAAGAAGCCGGCTGGCAATCCGTCTCGGTCAAGCACGAGATCCGCCAGAACGCCATTCGCCGCATAAGAGCTGGCGAAGACCTATTCCCCGGCATATGGGGCTACGAAGACACCGTCATACCCCAGATGGAGACCGCCCTGCTGGCCGGTCACGACGTGATCTTCCTGGGCGAGCGCGGCCAGGCCAAGACCCGCATGATCCGACTGGTTCTTGACCTGCTCGACGAGTGGCTCCCCATCGTGGCTGGCTCCGAGGTGAACGACGACCCCTACAACCCCGTCTCCAAGCACGCCAAAGACCTGATCGCCGCTGAAGGAGACAACACTCCGCTGACCTGGGTCCATCGCAGCGAGCGCTACGGGGAAAAGCTGGCTACTCCGGACACCTCCATCGCCGACCTGATCGGTGAGGTCGACCCCATCAAGGTGGCCGAGGGCCGCTACCTTTCCGATGAGCTCACCATCCACTACGGCCTGGTGCCCCGCACCAACCGGGGAGTGTTCGCCATCAACGAGCTCCCCGACCTGGCCGAGCGCATCCAGGTGGGCCTGCTCAACGTGCTGGAGGAGAGGGACGTCCAGATTCGGGGCCACAAGATCCGCCTGCCCCTCGACATCTTGCTGTTTGCCTCGGCCAATCCCGAGGACTACACCAACCGGGGTCGCATCATCACCCCGCTGAAGGACCGCTTCGGCGCCCAGATCCGCACCCACTATCCCACCGACGTGGACATCGAGCTGGACATCACCGAGCAAGAGGCCACCATGCCCGAGGCCGACCTGCCGGTGGTCATGCCCGACTTCATGAGCGAGGTGCTGGTGTATCTCAGCCAACTGGCCCGCCAGAACCCGCATATCAATCAGCGCTCGGGGGTATCGGTGCGGTTGACCGTCTCCAACTACGAGACGCTGGCCGCGGCGGCCATCCGTCGGGCGCTGCGTACCGGCGAGGCCTCTGCCGTGCCCCGGGTGACCGACTTGGACGCTCTCGACCCCTCTACTTTGGGCAAGATCGAGATCGAGACCATCGACGACGGCCGCGACGGCGAGATCGTGGGCAACCTTCGCAAAGAGGCGGTCCGCCTGGCCTTCAGGGATGCGGTGGAAAACGACGTGCAGCACGAGGTGGTTGAGGCCTTCGAAGAGGGTCGGGTGGTCAACGCGGGTGACGACATCTCCTCCTCCGACTACGCCGCGCTGGTGGAGGATGTGCCTGCCTTCTCCAGCGCCCTGGCCGCGCTGGGCTACGAACCCGGCGACCTGGAGAACCCGGCGTTGGTGGCCAGCGGCATCGAGTTCGTGCTGGAGGGCCTCCACCTCTCCAAGCGACTCAACAAGGAATCGGTGGCTGGCGCGGCTGTCTATCGAGGCAGAACCTGATCTGGATCGATCCCCCGGATGCGGTCGCTCAGTGTGAGGGCGGCATCTTTGGGATTGCGGTCCCGGTCGAAAAGGCCGCGGGCCGATGACCTGCCCAGGTTCCACTGGTAGCCGTCTACCGCGGTGTCGGCGAAGAACCCCACCACATTGATGCCGTCGGCCCTTGCCGCGTCGACCTGATCCAGCGTCCGACCAAGGAGCTGGTCGCGCCAGGTTTCGTCGGTGGTGGACACGCCGGTACCGGCCACCGCCAATGGCAGATCGCCCAGCATGTCGGCCAGACGGGCCAGCGCCCGGCCCAGTTCCTCGGGTTCGGGGGCCAGCCCCGAGTCATCGCACCGAGCGGTGACCGGATACGGCCCAAGTCGGCCGTGCTGGTCCACCGACGCTGGAGCGTCGAAGCACATGCCTACCAGGTCGAGGGCCTCTCGGAATTCCTCGCGGTCCACCACCGGGCGATCGGGCACTGCGATCTCCCCGTCGGTCAGCGCTGAAGTCCAGCTCCGCCACAGCAGACGGTCCCACCATCCCTGCCAAGCGAGGGTGTCGGACCGCTGGTCGGCGGCGAACACGGTGTGGAGGCCGAACACCCCCATGATCGGCTGACTGCCGCTGCGGAGCAGCCGGCAAGCCTCGAACATGGCCTCAAGCCCGTGCTGGGCCGCCTCCGCTCCGGCAGTAACGCTGCGCCGTCCCGGAGGGCGCTGGGCCAGAATACGGCTTCGCACTGCCCAGCCCACCGGGTCCTCCACCGGAACCCAACCGGCCACCCGGTCTGAGAACCATTCGCCGCAGCGGTCCACCCATCGGGCCCACCACAGCATCCGCCCCTGTCGGGTGCTCCAACCGCCCTCATCGTCGGCAAACCACCCCGGCAGCGTGGTGTTCTGAAGCACCAGCCACGTTTGCAGACCGGCGTCGCGGGCCGCGCCGAGCATGTCCAGATACCGGTCGACGGCATCGTGGTCCAGCTTGCCCGGCAAGGGCTCCACACGGGCCCATTCCACGGGAAGCCGGCAATGGGTGAAGCCCCACTCGGCCAAGAGCTCTAGGTCGGCCCGGAAGTCGATGCCGAATCCGCACCCCTCGCCTGATTGGGGTGCCCGCCCCTCCCGCTCCCACACCGACCAGTCCGCCGCGGGGCCGACTCCTTCCAACGACACTGAGTCCGCGGTCCACCCCCAGGCGAACTTGTCGGCACTATCGCTCCTGGTATCAGCCACCGTGTTCAGGATATTGCCTGTTCAGGACATTGATAGGGTAGGTTGGCGGGATGCTTCGGAGATGGCGAATGGCCCGCCGTCGATCAGCCCACCGCGTGGCCTACTCCCGCTGGGACGGCTCCCAAACCGGGTTCGACTTCTCCACCACCGACCTGTTCGCCCAGATGAACGACGATCTCCTCTACCACGGAGACGTGAACGCCGCCCTGCGGCGGCTCCTCCAGCAGGGCTTTGAGGTCGATGGCCAGCAGGTGCAGGGCTTGCGGGAGATGATGGAGCAGCTTCGCCAGCGACGCCAAGAGCGCCTAGAGCAGCACGACCTCGGCGGAGTCTACGACGACATCGCCCAAGAGCTGCGCGACGTGGTCGACATGGAGCGCGATGCCCTGGACGACTTGGCCTCCTCGGCGGCTGAATCGGGCGACGAGCGCCGGGCGGCCATCACCGAGGAGACGGTGGCCGAGCGCCGGTTCCAACTTGACATGCTGCCCCCCGACCTAGCCGGCCAGATCAAGGAGCTGGAGAACTATCAGTTCACCTCGTCGGAGGCCCAGCAGCGGTTTGACGACCTGGTGGAACAGCTCCGCCAGCAGCTCATGCAGAACTACGTCAACCAGATGACCGACGGCATGAACAACCTCTCGCCCGAGGACTTGGCCCGGGCCAAGGACATGATGGCCGAGCTGAACAGCCTGCTGGAGAAGCGCCAGATGGCCGATGACCAGCTTCCTCCCGACGTTTCCGATCCGGCCGAGCGCAATCGGATGCTGGACGAGCGCCTTCAATCAGACTTCGACAGCTTCATGGAGCGATTTGGCGATTTCTTTCCCGAGAACCCCCGGACGCTGACTGAGCTGCTGGAAGTAATGGCCCGGCGCATGGCGGCCATGTCGGCCATGATGGCCTCGATGACGCCCGAACAGCGGGCGCAGCTCCAAGGCCTGGCCGAGCAGCTGCTTCAGGACATGGACCTGCGCTGGCAGGTGGATCAGCTGTCACAGAATCTCCAATCCATGTTCCCCGATGCCGGCTGGGACCGGTCTTATGACTTCAGCGGGGCCGATCCGCTCGATTTCGCCTCCGCAGCCCAGATGATGCAGGAATTGGGCGACTTGGACCAGCTCGACAACCTCCTCAGAAGCGCCAACAACCCCGGAGCGCTAGCCGAGGTGGACATCGACCGGGCCCGGGAGCTGCTAGGCGACGAGGCGGCCCAAAGCCTCGAGCAAATGGCTGATCTGGCCAAGATGTTGGAAGAGGCCGGGCTGATCGAGAACCGGGAGGGGCGTCTGGAGCTCACCCCCCGGGCGATCCGCCAGATCGGCCAAAATGCCCTGTCGGACCTCTTCAAGAAACTCCAGCAAGACCGAGTGGGCCAGCACACCATGGACATGTTCGGCGGAGGTCACGAGCGGGAGTACCACACCAAGCCCTACGAATTCGGCGACCCCTTCAATCTCGACATCGAGCGAACCATCCGCAACGCCATCCAGCGCACCGGCGGCGGCACCCCGGTGGAGCTATCACCCGACGACTTCGAGGTGGAGCGCACCGAGAACATCGTGAGGTCGTCCACCGTGTTGATGCTCGATCTGTCGCTGTCGATGCCGATGAGGGACAACTTCCTGCCGGCCAAGAAAGTGGCAATGGCCCTCCACTCGCTCATCAGCTCGCAGTACCCCCGGGACTTCCTGGGTATCGTGGGCTTCAGCGAAGTCGCCCGGGAGGTCAAGCCCGAGCAGTTGCCCGAGGTGTCATGGGACTTCGTATACGGCACCAACATGCAGCACGGGTTCATGCTGGCCCGCCAGATGCTGGCCCGACACAGCGGCACCAAGCAGATCATCATGGTCACTGACGGGGAGCCCACCGCCCACGTGGACGATGACGGTCGGCCCTTCTTCTCCTACCCCCCGGCCCGGGCGACGGTGGAAAAGACCCTGGAGCAAGTGATGCGGGCCACCCGGGAGGGAATTCGCATCAACACGTTCATGCTCGACGCCACCTCCTACCTCACCAACTTCATCGAGCAGATCTCAAAGATGAACGGGGGACGGGCCTTCTTCACCACGCCCGAGACCCTGGGCGACTACGTGCTGGTGGACTTCGTGGAGCACAAGCGCAAGCTTTTGGGTGGCCGCCCCCTCTAGGCCGCGCCCTGTAGGGCAGCCCAGGAATTTATTGCCCGATTGAGAAATTTCTTCTTGCGTTTGGCGCGGTTCCATGCCAAGGTTACGTTATTGAAATTACAAGCACGTTGTTTCACGTCCCTAGGCTGATCAGGCCGAAGGCGGGAGGCGGCGAGCAGGGGGCGACACACGGCATGTCTAGGAGGGCTCAATGAGACTGGTAGAGACGACATCGAAGCAGTCGCAGACAGGCGAGGATGGCCGGGCGTGGCAAGCGCTGGCCAACTGCCTGGGGGTGGACCCCGACCTGTTCTTCCCTGAGCGGGGGGCATCCACCCGTGAGGCCAAGGAGGTCTGCCGGGCCTGCGTTGTGCGCGAGGAGTGCTTGGAGTACGCCATTGTGAACGGCGAGAAGTTCGGCATTTGGGGCGGCATGAGCGAGCGGGAGCGGCGCCGGGTCCGCCGGGCCCGGGGACTCACCCGAGTTCGGGAGCCGCTGAAAGCGGTGGCCGACACCTCAGGCGCCTGAGGCCCCCCGTGACGCGGGTAGGGCGGCTACCGGGTAGCCTTAGCCCATGAATCTCGGGGCAACGGAGTTGATCATCGTCTTGGTCATCCTGCTGGTGCTGTTCGGTGGGGCCAAGCTCCCCAAACTGGCCCGCTCGCTAGGTCAGGCCCAGAAAGAGTTCAAGCAGGGTGTCACCGATGGCAACAAGGGTGACGACAAGCCTGGAGAGCAGTCTTCGGGCGATACCGGCGAGCAGCCCAAAAACTCGTAAACTCCCCCTCTCATGAACTCAGCCTCTTCGTCCGAAGAGCTCGTGATGTCGCTGGGCACACTGTGCGTCAACCCCTTCGAGTTGTCGTTCGACGAGCTTGACTCCTCCCTTGTGGCCACCGCTGCCGCTGGTTACACCGGTATCAGTGTGTGGCCCTTCGCCTTGGGAGCAGCCGGCGTCGACGTCGCCTGGCTGGTCGACCGGCTCCAAGAACTCGGATTGAACCATCCGGTGGCCGAAGCGGCCTTCGGCTGGCTGAATCCCGACCGCGACGCGGCCGCCGGAGAGGTGGCCCATCTGAGCGAGTACGCCAGTGCGGTGGGCAGCCGGGAACTGGTGGCCGTCACCATGGAGCCCTCGCTACCGCCCATGGACGACGTGGTGGCCCGATTTCGAACCCTGTGCCAGGAAGCGGCGGAGGTCGGCTTGCTGGTGAGCATGGAGTTTCTCCCCTGGACTGGGATACCCGATCTGGCCACCGCCTGGGAGATCTTGCAGCGAGCCGACTGCGACAACAGCGGCATCATGGTCGACACCTGGCACTGGTACCGCCAGCCCGGCGGCCCCAACCCCGATCTGCTGCGCCAGATTCCCGCCGAGAAACTGCGGGTGGTCCAGCTATGCGACGCCACCGCCGAATTGCCCGACGACATGGACATCGCCACCGAGACCATGACTGCCCGCCTGCTCCCCGGCGACGGCGCAGTCGACTTTGCCGAGGTCCTCGGCATCATCACCGGGTCTGGTGCCAACCCGATCTGGTTCCCCGAGGTTTTCAGCAGCACCCTGGCCGCGGCCGGTCCCCAGACCATGGCCCCCCAAGTGCTGGACGCTTCTCGCTCGGTATTGGTGTAGCGACGCCCTCAGGCGGCGGCTTGGCGCAGCAACCGGCGGCGCTGTCGCTCGGAGCGGCCGCCCCACACTCCGTGTTTGATTCGGTTACACAGGGCGTAGGCCAGGCAAGCATCCTGCACCAAGCACTCCTGGCAGATTTTTTTGGCCTTTTCCACCCCGAGCCCATCGCTCGGGAAAAAAACGTCGGGCGACTCATCGACGCACCGGCCGTAAGCCATCCAGCTCTCGCTCATGGGACCTCCATCGGTTACATGCCCCCGCATGTATGACGCCCCACCGCAGCCAAAAGTTCCCTCCGAAGAGGAATTTCAAGAGCTATCGGCCGTCCGATAAGTCAGCATAGCGGTGGATTTGATCCCTGGGGAGTCGCCCAAGCCCAGCTCGGGAGAGCGCATTCGGGATGTCGCCGAACGGCGGCTAAACTGGAACGGCCCCAAATCCCACAGGAGCAACAAAATGATTGACACCATGGATGCCCTGCCCGAGCCGCCAGCAGGGAATGTCAAGGTGGTTTACATGGGACCAGTAGCGCCCCATTGGGACTTCATGTCCGACTTCGGCGATGCCGGCCACCTCGAGCAGTTCAAGGCCCGGGCCGAGGCTCGGCTGCTGTTGCTTCCCCCCCACGATCCGCAGTTCCGCCGGAACCGGGAGCGGATCAACCGGGACGCCGAGCGGGAGAACCTGCTCATTGAATGGGACTTGGGTTACGACGAAGAGGAAGAGGAGAGCGAAGCGGACGAGGGGTAGACCCGTGAGCAGTGGGACATGATTGCGGAATCCATCGACACCGAGGCTGAGTCTGGTCGATTCATCAACCGCGAACTGTCCTGGCTGGAATTCAACAGCCGCGTTCTGGCCCAAGCCGAAGATGCCTCGGTGCCCCTGCTGGAGCGGGTCAAGTTCTGCGGCATCTGGAGCTCCAACCTCGATGAGTTCTTCCAGGTTCGGGTGGCCGGCCTCAAAGACCAGCTGGCCGGCCAGTTCACCGGCACCACGCCTGACGGGCGCACCGCGGCCCAGCAGCTCTACGAGATCCGCATCGAGGTGGACGACCAGATGGACCGGGCGGCCCGCTGCCTGAGCGGACTGACCGTCGAGTTGGCCGACGCCGGCATCGAGATTCTGAACTGGGATGACTTGGACCACGAGGACCGAAAGTTTCTCTCCGGCGAGTTCGACGACCGCATCTACCCGGTTCTGACCCCATTGGCGGTAGATCTCGGCCATCCGTTCCCCTACATCTCCAATTTGTCGCTGAGCTTGGGCGTGCTGATGATCGACCCGGCCGACGGCCATCAGCGGTTTGCCCGCCTCAAGGTCCCGGCCACATTCGGGCGGTTCATCCAGCTCCCCGACGAGCATCGGTTCGTGCCCGTCGAGCAGGTGGTTGCCGCCCACCTCCCAACGCTGTTCCCAGGAATGGAGATCACCGAGACGGTGGCCTTCAGGGTGACCCGCAACGCCGACTTGGCCGTCGACGAGGGCGAGGCCCAAGACCTGTTGGCCGCGGTGGAGGTTGAGCTGCGCCGCCGCCGGTTCCGCAGCGTGGTCCGCCTGGAGGTGGAGCACCTGGTGTCATCGGAGATCCGCAACCTGCTCATAGAGGAGCTCGACATCGAGCGCGATGACGTGTACGAGGTGGACACCCTGTTGGAGCTGTCCAGCCTGTGGGACCTGTTCGCCGTGGACCGGCCCGATCTCAAGAACCCGTCGTGGCAGCCGGTCAATCCCCTCCCTTCCAAGGCACCGAGTGATCAGCCGATCGACCTGTTCGCCCGCATCCGCGAGGGCGACATCTTGGTCCATCACCCTTACGACTCCTTCACCGCTACCGTGCAGGAGTTCATCTGGCAGGCGGCCAACGATCCCAAGGTGCTGGCCATCAAGCTCACCTTGTACCGGACGTCGGGCGACAGCCCGATCGTGCGATCGCTCATTCGAGCCGCAGAGAGCGGCAAGCAGGTGGCGGTAGTGGTGGAGCTCAAGGCTCGCTTCGACGAGGAGGCCAACATCGAATGGGCCCGCCGATTGGAGCAGGCCGGCGTCCACGTGGCCTACGGGCTGGTGGGTCTCAAGGTCCACGCCAAGACCTGCCTGGTGGTTCGGGAGGAAGCCGACGGCGTGCGCCGCTACTGCCACATCGGCACCGGGAACTACAACTCCATCACCGCCCGGGTGTACACCGATCTCGGGCTATTCACCGCCGATCCCGAAGTCGGGGTCGACCTGACTCAGCTGTTCAACTCGCTGACCGGCTACGGCCGCGACATCCAATTCCGCCGCCTGGTGCCCGCGCCCCAGGGCCTGCGCCCGACGGTGACGGAGCTGATCCGCAACGAGGCGGCCCGCGGCCCTGAGGGTCGGATCATCATAAAGATAAACAGCCTGGCCGATGCCGAGATGGTCGAAGCCCTGTATGAGGCCTCCCAGGCCGGGGTGGAAATCGATCTGATTGTGCGGGCCATCTGCTGTCTGCGCCCCGGGGTGCCCGGCATGTCCGACACCATCAGGGTCCGCTCCCTCATCGGGCGCTATTTGGAGCACAGCCGCATCTACTACTTCGGCAACGGCGAGGGCATCGATGCCCCGGCCTACTACATCGGGTCGGCCGACCTCATGCCCCGGAACCTCAACCGCCGAATCGAGGCTCTGGTTGCGGTGGTCAACCCGGACCTGCGCCGTCGGCTCGACCAGGTGCTGGAGTTCAATCTCAGAGACGATGAATTGGCCTGGGATCTGATGGCCGACGGCAGTTGGCAGCGGGTTCCCTCCAGTACGGGATTCGAGGCCCACACCGCTTTTGAGCGCCTGGCCGCCAGTCCCGCTCCCTAACAGGGTGTTACATTAGCCCCTGGGGTATCCGCATTTTCGGCGGGTTCACGCCCTAACGTTATATTTCGTGCGTTTCGGAACGGTAGCGGTCATCCTCGGCGGCGGCGGCCTAGTCACCCGCCACAACGACGGGGAGTTGGAAGTTCTGATGGTCCATCGTCCCAAGCACCTCGACTGGTCGCTGCCCGCTGGCAAGCTTGACCCCGGTGAGACGTTGGCCGAGTGCGCGCTGCGCGAGGTTCACGAGGAAACCGGCTACGTCTGCGAGTTGGGTAGAGAGCTAGGCATGGTGGACTACACCGATCGCCGGGGTCGGACCCGCCAGGTGCACTACTGGGAAATGGACGCCATTGCCGGAAGTTTCACCCCCAATCCCGAGGTGGACGCCATCGACTGGGTACCGGTGGTGGAGTCGTTGAACTATTTCAGCAACGAACGCGACCTCAAGATGGTGAGCGCATTCTTGGCCTTAGTGGGCGACAGCGTTTTGGCCTGATCGCGGCCTCTTCAAGGATTCCTTAACTGTTCACCTTCCGTTCAGACAGTCGCGACTAGCCGGCAATCCGACTGGCCTACTGTCTTGGCGACTCAGTGGTGGGTTTCAAGGGAGAATGGTTGCGGCGTCTGAGATTCGTCATGCCAATCATCGGAATTGTGGCGGTGTTAGCTCTGGTAGCCGGGGCGTGTAGTCGCGGCAGTGGCCGAGGCGCCGGCAGCGGCATCACCGGGCGGGTGACGATCTCGGGTTCTTCGACGGTGGAGCCGATATCGGTGCGGGTGGCGGAGTTGTTCGAAGATGTGGAGTCCGGAGTGGCAGTCACGGTCGACGGCCCGGGCACCGGAGACGGATTCAAGCTGTTCTGCGCCGGGGAAACCGATATTTCCGATGCTTCTCGTCCGATCAAGGACAAGGAAATCGGCGAGTGCGCGGAGGCGGGCATCGAATTTGTCGAGCTGCGGGTGGCCATTGACGGCATCGCGGTCATGACCAACGAGAACAACCCTGTGGATTGCGTGAGCTTTGCCGACATCTATGCGCTGGTGGGCCCCGAGTCCACCGGATTCAGGAGATGGACAGACGCGCAAGCTCTGGCCTTGGAGTTGGGGTCGTCCTCCACGCTGCCCGATGGATCGCTGGACATTTATGGTCCTGGTGAGGAGTCGGGCACATTCGACAGCTTCGTAGAGATCGTGCTGGAGCACATCGCCGAAGAGCGAGGCCAGGACGCCACCACCCGTCCCGACTACAACGCCAATGCCGATGACAATGTGATCATTCAAGGGCTGCAATCCAGCGACAGCAGTCTCGGCTGGGTCGGGTATGCCTTTACCGCCAACGTTCAAGGGGTGAAGTTGCTAGACGTCGACGGTGGCGATGGTTGCAAGGCCGCCAGCCCTGATGCGATCGCCACCGGGGAATATCCGGTGGCCCGGTCGCTCTACATCTACGTGAACAAGGCCAAGGCTGAGGCCAGTCCAGCGGTGACCTCCTTTGTGGACTTCTACCTGAGCAATGGGGGCTTGGGCACCGCGGTCAGCGACGTGAAGTACGTGAACCTCACCGAAGAAGACAGGATGGCATCTCGAGCTGAATGGTCGGCCCGATGACGGATACCGGGAGGCTCACCGTCGAATCCCTGACGGCCAATCCTCGGCGGGCTCGAAAGGAGCGGGCCATCCGCAACTCCTTGGGGGTCACCGCACTGGTTTCGGTGCTCATCTCCGGCCTCATTATCTGGTCGCTGTTCTCTGAGGCATGGACGTTCATGGTCGAAGTGAACTGGGGCTCGGTTTGGGACATCGGCTGGTTCCCCCGCCGGGGCATCTACGACATCAAGACGCTGATCGTGGCCAGTTTCATCGTCACCGGTGTCGCCATGATCGTGGCCACTCCGCTGGGACTGGGGGCGGCCATTTTCCTGTCGGAATATGCCCGTCCCGGTGTCCGCCGCACGCTCAAGCCCATCCTGGAGATCTTGGCCGGGATCCCAAGTGTGGTTCTTGGATTCTTCGCCTTGGAGTGGATTGCCCCTAACGTGGTCAAGACCCTCTTCAACGGGCCGGCGGCTGGCTCGCTGCTCGCCTCGGGCATCGGAGTAGGGGTGCTCATCATTCCACTGGTGGCGTCCATCTCCGAAGACGCCATGAATGCGGTGCCCATGTCGTTGCGGGAGGCATCCTCTGGTTTGGGGGCTCGCAAGATGACCACCACCGTCCGGGTGGTGATCCCGGCCGCGATCTCCGGGTTGGTGGCCTCGTTCATCTTGGCCGTATCCCGAGCCTTGGGCGAGACCATGGTGGTATTTCTGGCCGGGGGTGCGTCCCAAACCGCCACCTATACCGACAGCGCCTTAGACGGAAGCCTCCCCATGACTGCGGCCATGGCCTCACTGGCCCGGGGCACCGACAACGTGGTAGGCGAAGGCCTCACCTTCCAGAGCCTCTTCTTTGTGGGCCTCGTGTTGTTCGTGATGACCTTCGGTTTGAACATCGTGGCCAACCGGTTCGTCCAGCGGGTGCGGGAGCAGTACTGATGGCGGTCGGCAGGCTGGTTGGCCCTCGCACCAGCAAATTGATGGTGCAGGCCATGGAGCGACGGGCATTGGACATCAGAGGACGGGTGTTCCAGGCCACCTTGTTGCTTACCTTGGCCATCTCGCTCTTCATTCTCGGCGTGTTGATCGTGGACGTAGTAGTGGACGCCTGGGGCGTGCTCACTGGCCGCCCCGGAGGGTTCTTGAACGGAACCATGCGGTCGGTCTCGCACGATCACAAGCTGGGCGTCCACCAGGCCTTGGTGGGCACGTTCTGGATCGCGGTGTTCGTGGCCGTGCTGGCCTTCCCATTCGGCATCGGCGCGGCCATCTGGTTGGAGGAATACGCCCCCAAGAACCGGTTCACCCGATTCATCGAGTTGAACATCCGCAATCTGGCCGGCGTGCCCTCGGTGGTCTACGGCCTGCTCGGCCTGTTCTACTTCGTGAACACCCTGGGCGATCTCACCGGGGGCAAGTCCATCGCGTCGGCGGGCATCACCCTGGCCATCTTGGTGCTGCCGATCGTGATCATCACCGCCCAGGAGGCCATCCGGGCGGTCCCGCAAGGACTCAAGGAGGGGGCTTACGGCGTAGGCGCCACCAAGTGGACCATGATCCGCAGCCAGGTGCTGCCCTACGCCTCACCGGGCATATTGACCGGGACGCTGTTGTCCATGTCCCGGGGTATCGGCGAAGCCGCCCCGATTCTCCTTGTCGGCGCGGTCACCGGTCGCCTGGGCACAGATCCGGCATTCTTGGACTTCAGCGCCATCAACGCCGAGGCGTTCATGGCCATGCCGGTGATCATCGTGGAGTGGGTGCAGAACTCGGGCCGCGATCCGGGCTTTGCCGAAGCCGCTGCGGCAGCCATCGTGGTGCTGTTGGTATTCGTTATTCTGATGAATGCGGCCGCCATCTTCTTGCGAAACCACTTTGAGAAGAAGAGAGGGTGATTCGTGGAAGCAGTCACTGAGACCATAGGGACCGACCAGATGGAGCAAGCAGAACCGCAAGCCGCCCCACGCCTCAGTCTGGATCTCGACCGCACAGCACAAGCCGACGAACCAGACGCTGCCGACGTGGTGTTCGAAGTCGAAGACCTGAACGTGTACTACGGCGACTTCCGAGCCGTCCAAGACGCCTCATTCACGGTGTACGAGCACGAGATCACCGCCATGATCGGCCCCTCGGGCTGTGGCAAGACCACGGTGTTGCGCTGCTTCAACCGGATGAACGATCTCATCCCCATCGCCCGCGTCGAGGGCCGGGTGGACTTCCGCAACGTGTCCATATACGACTCCCGGGTAGATCCGGTGGAGGTCCGCCGCCGCATTGGCATGGTGTTCCAAAAGCCCAACCCGTTCCCCAAGTCGATCTACGACAACGTCGCCTTCGGCCCCCGGGTCACCGGGATGGCCAAGAAGAAGGGCGATTTGGACGACATCGTGGAGCGGTCACTGCGCCGGGCCGCTCTGTGGGACGAAGTGCAAGACCGGCTGAAGGACTCTGCCCTGGGGCTGTCGGGCGGCCAGCAGCAGCGCCTGTGCATCGCCCGGGCCATCGCCGTCGATCCCGATGTGCTGCTGATGGACGAGCCGTGCTCGGCCCTCGACCCCATCGCCACCACCCGCATCGAGGATCTGATGCAGGAGATAAAGGACGACTACACCATCGTGATCGTCACCCACAACATGCAGCAGGCCGCCCGGATCAGCAATCGCACGGCGTTCTTCACTGCTCAACTCGATTCGGTCACCGATCAGCGGTGCGGGCTACTGGTGGAATACGACCGCACCGAGACCATCTTCTCGAATCCCTCCGATGAGCGGACCGAGAACTACGTCACCGGGCGGTTCGGCTGAGCTCCGGCCCGGAGCCCGAGGTGGGGGAACTGCGCAAGTCCTTCCACGATGAACTGGACGAGATCCAGGCCGGCATCGTGCGCATGGCCGCGCTGGTCACCGAGTCCGTTCCCCGGGCCACCGAGTCGCTGCTGGAATCCAATCTGGAGCTGGCCCAGCAGCTCATCACCGCAGATGACGAGCTCGACTACCTGTCGGTACACCTCGAAGAGCGATGCCATCAGGTGCTGGCCCTTCAGTCTCCGATGGCTGGCGACCTGCGGGCCCTCAGCACCGCTCTCCGCCTGAACGCCGAGTTGGAGCGGTCGGGCGATTTGGCGGTCAACATTGCCAAGGGCACCCGGCGCATTTACGGCACCCGCTACGACGCCACCCTCCGGGGCTTGCTGGTGAGGATGAGCGAGGAGGCGTGCCGGTTGGTGCGGTTGGCCATCGACTCCTATGTCGACCGCAACGCGGGGTTGGCCGCGGCCTTAGACGACATCGACGACCAACTCGACGGTCTGAACCAGGACTGCGTACAGGCGGTGTTCCAAGCCCACAACGACGGCACCATCGATCTGCAAGCCGCCGTTCAGCTCTGTCTGATCAGCCGGTACTACGAGCGCATCGGCGACCATGCGGTGAACATCGGCGAGCGGGTGGTGTACATGGTCACGGGATGGCTTCCCGAGCACACCGGGTCGGCCCGATTGAAAGACCGAGAGCACTACCGCATCGATGAGGCTGGCGACGAGGCTGGCGAAGAAACCAGCGAGGAGTGAGCATGGTGCCGCTCGTCGCCATTGGCCCAAGGCGAGGACGGACCACTAGATGATCGTCGCCATCGTTGTGGTGACTGCCGTGGTGGTCTTGGCCATAGTCGGGGCGGTGGCGTGGCGCGAGCACCGGCATTTTGTCGACGCGGAGGAGAGCCGCCGCCGCGACGACGAAATGCAGCGCCGCCATGAAGACGAGGTGGCCGACAGCGAGGCCCGACTCAGGCTTTCGCTGGACGCCATCACCCAAGGGGTGGTGATGGCCGATGCCGAGGGCAATGTGCTCTACCGCAATTCCTACGCTCGGCAGTTCACCGAAGCTCGCCATGGGGAGGCGTTGGTAGAAGCCGCCGTCGCCGAGCTGTTGATCGAGGCTGCTCAAGGAAGCGTGGTGGAGCGGGAAGTCGAGCTGTTCGGACCCCCGCGGCGCTGCCTGTTCGTGAGCGCCATGCCGCTCAAGCTCGAAGGCCGGAACTACGGCTCGGTAGCCCTGATCGACGACATCACCGAACCCCAGCGGCTCGACGCCATGCGCCGGGACTTTGTGGCCAACATCAGCCACGAGCTGCGGACCCCGATGGGGGCGCTCAGCCTGTTGGCTGAGACCCTGGCCACCGAGACCGATCCCGAGGTGGCCTCACGATTGGCCATGAGGGTGCAGGCCGAGGCCATCCGGCTGTCCGACATCATGGACGATCTGCTGGAGCTCAGCCGGATCGAGAGCGATGAGGCGTCTGAGCGGACACCGGTTGCCATACAGCACGTGATCAGTGACGCCCTCTCCCGGGCCAGGCCCACCGCCGAGGAGAAGGAGGTTCCTATCGAAACCGCCCTCCCGGCCCTGGATCTGGTGGTTCAGGCTGACCGTCGCCAGCTCACCTCAGCGGTGTTCAACCTGCTGGAAAACGCGGTCAAGTACTCAGAGGCAACCTGCCCGGTCAGGGTCATGACCCGGTTGGAAGGCGATTGGGTGGAGGTGGAGGTTCGCGACCAGGGTTACGGCATCCCGTTGCGCCACCAAGAACGTATTTTCGAGCGTTTCTATCAGGTGGACCAGTCGCGGGAGCGCACCGACGGCGGCGTGGGCTTAGGCTTGGCCATCGTGCGCCATGTGGCCACCAACCACGGGGGCGAAATCCGGGTGGAGTCCACCGAAGGAGAGGGCTCGACCTTCACGCTGGCGGTACCCATGGGAGTCCAGCCATGAGCGGTTCGATACGGGTTCTCGTCGTCGAAGACGAGGAGTCGTTCGTGGAGGCGCTGACCGTGGGGCTGTCCCGCGAAGGATTCACCGTGAACGTGGCCCGTGACGGCAAGGACGCCCTCGACTATTTCGACGCATATTCCCCCGACATCGTGCTGCTCGACGTGATGCTGCCCCTGGTGTCCGGGGTCGATGTCTGCCGCGAGATTCGGGCCCGCTCGCAGGTACCCATCATCATGGTCACCGCAAAGGGCGAGGAGATCGACGCGGTGGTGGGCCTGGAGGTGGGGGCCGACGACTACGTGACCAAGCCCTATCGCCTGCGAGAGCTGATCTCCCGCATGCGCTCTTTGCTGCGGCGGTCCCGTTGGACGGCGGAGGGCGAGGCGTTCCGGGGAGACGTCGTCGAGGTGGGCGATGTGGCGGTCGATCCCGAGCGCCATGAGGTGTTCGTGCGGGGGCAGCCGATCGAACTGCCGCTGAAGGAGTTCGACTTGTTGGAGTTGCTTTTGACCAACGCGGGCCGGGTGCTGACTCGTGACGCGCTGATCGACCAGGTGTGGGGCAGCGACTATGTGGGCGACACCAAGACGCTCGACGTCCACATCAAGCGGCTTCGGTCCAAGATCGAGGACGACCCCTCCAACCCCTGCCGCATCGTGACCATCCGCGGCCTGGGCTACAAGTACGCCACCGGCGTCTCGGCTGAGACCGCGCCGCCCTAGTGTCCACCGTTATCTTCGTAGTGTGATCAATACCCCGTTCTTGCGGCTGGTGCGGGTTCATGCCCTCGGTGCCGTGGGCGACGCCATGATCGCCATCGCATTGGCGGGTTCGCTGTTCTTCTCCATTGATCCCAGTGCGGCCCGGGTTCGGGTCACCCTCTACCTGCTGCTCACGATGGCCCCGTTCGCGGTGGTCGGGCCATTGATCGGGCCGGCACTGGACCGATTCCGGGGTGGCCGTCGCACCATGATCTTCGCCATCAACGCAGGTCGAGCGCTGGTGGCCTTCCTGATGATCTCCAACATGGATTCGCTGCTGCTGTTTCCCATCGCTTTCGCCATGTTGGTGCTTCAGAAGAGCTACGGCGTGGCCAAGGCTTCCATGGTGCCGCTCATCTTGCGGAACGAGCAGCAATTCGTGGGGGGCAATGCCCGACTGGCGCTGGTAGGGGGCGTGTGCGGCTTTATCGGCGCGGGTCCCGCGCTCTTGGCCAATTGGCTGGGAGGGGCGCCGTGGGCCGCAGGCATGGCCATGGTGGTGTACATACTGTGCGCCCTGTCGTGCTTGTCGCTGCCCCTCAGCCGGGTGGCGCCCGGCAAAGCTGACGACCAAGAGGCGACCGAACTCCGTGGCGGGGGCATCCGCAAGGCGGCGTCGGCTACCGGCACGCTTCGGGGCATCGTCGGGTTCACGACCTTTTTGGCCGCGTTCGCCTTGCGGGGTGGTGCCGATGACGTGAACCTCTCCGGGGTGGGCAAGGCATTCGGGGCCGGAGTCCGCCATGCCCTCCATGGCGATGTGGCCTCTGACGCCAACCCGGCCTGGAAGCTGGGGCTGGTGGCGGCCGCCCTGGTCTGCGGGTTCTTGATCGGTTCGCTTCTGGCCCCCAAGCTGCGGGACCGGATCCGCGAGGAGGTGATCATCGCCAGCGCGCTGTTGGCCCTGTTCCTGATCGGCCTGGTGGCCGCCTTGGGCGGGGGCTACGGGTCCACCCTGCTGCTGGCCCTGGGAGTAGGCATCACCGCCAGTGCCGGCAAGCTGTCGTTCGACTCCATCGTCCAGCGAGACGCTGAGGGCGCCGACCACGGCCGCTCGTTCGCCATTTTTGAAACCCGCTTTCAGATCTTCTGGGTGCTGGGAGCGCTCATCCCCGTGATCATCCCCATTTCTGCCCGCGTTGGGTTCATCCTGATTGCGGTTGCCGCCGCGGTCGCCGCGGTGTTCTTCTGGCTTCAGCCCGCGCCTAGAGATCTGTCTGGTCGGGCAGGTCGATCCGGGCCAGCCACAAGCCCGGAGCATCAACCTCAGCGGGGGTAGGCAGTTCCCGCTCGGAATGCCACAGCCGGGCCAGGCCGTCGGTGCCCGCCCGCTCCATTACCCCGCTGGCGAAGGCTGAACCGCGGTCGTATTGGTCTTGGGTGAGCTCGAGGCCGAACATCCTCTCTATGAAGCGATCGGCCTGGTCAGCCGTTACCCGTCGCCGCCTCAGGGCTTCGCTGAGGCGCTGGTAGGAGCCGATGAGACCGTGTCCGATGCTGTCCATTGTCCAGTCGACATAACCGGCGATCACTGTGACCAGGGCAGTGATCTGCGGAAGCAAAACCCGCTGCGCCGGCGACTGGATCGCCCCCAGAATGATCTCGGGGTTGCCCAGCACCGACTGGAGATCTCCCATGGAATCGGGATTGCCCAAGTCTAATTCGCTCAGCCGGCTCTCCAGCGCCGCCGGATCAGCCTCGAAGCCTCGTACGTAGTCGGCCAACAGCTCATCGAGGCGCCGGCTCACGTGGGGAATCGACAGCACGGCATGGTGGGTCAGCTCGCTCAAACACACCCAGAGCCGGAGGTCGGAGGCATCCAGGCTCCATTCCTCGGCCAATGAGTCGATGTTGGCCGGTACCACCATCAGCTTCGAGCCGTGGCGGGGAATTGGCAGGTCGTATTGGCCCAGGCTCCGGCGGGCGAGGTTGCCCACCATGCTTCCGGCGGTCATGCTCAGCATGACCGGGCCGATCATCTTCATGATCTGGCCGAACATGGCTTGGGCGGGGTCGAATGACGCCTCTTCGGCCTCCACTCGGCCCGACACGTCTCCGATGGGCTCTAGGAGATGCTGGTAGGCCTCCAGCGTGGCGGTTGCCCACTGGGTCCGGGTCACTGGCACGATCGTCGCCGCCTGACTGTCGCGGGTGGTGGACAGGCCGGTGGCGTTGGCCACCTGGAGTTCGGCCACCCGACCCAGCTCCCCTAGCGCGATGCGGTCGGACGGGTCGACGTTGGGCTCAGACTGCCCCTCGGTGGCCACCGCCACCGCGAACTGGCGGGCCGTCTCCCAAGTGGTCGAGGCCTGCTGAGAGAAGAGCTTGCCCAGGTCTCCGAAAATCGGCATTCCCTTGAAGGGGTTGAAGTCCTCGGGCGAGTCTGGATCGCTCACACTCTGAGGTTATCGGCCATTGTGTCGACTGCTGTCCTTCCCCGTATCCTCAATGAGTGGCCGAGTCTGCTCTGATTTCTGTGGCGGTGGCTGGTGCGTGCAGTCCGCTTGGTCGCCGAGTGGGCCGCCGTCTGGTGGACCATTGCCGGGTCGACTCGGTGGTCGGCCTCGACCTTCGCCCCGATCCCGGCATCGCCGGGTTGGATTACGTGTCGGGCGACATCGCAGAGCTGGATCTAGAAACCCTGCTGGCTGACGTGGATGTGCTGGTCCATTTGGTGTCGGCGCTGGAGCCGTGGTCGGATGGGGAGTCGGTCAGCACCCGAGATGCCGAGGTAACCCGTCGCCTCTTGGAGGCCGCCGGTGCCGCCGGGGTCGGTCGATTGGTGCTGATGTCCACGGCCATGGTGTATGGCGCCTGGCCCGACAATCCCGTGCCGCTCACCGAGGCTTCGGTGCTGCGCCCGCTTCCCGAGTGCAGCTTTGCCGTCAACAAGGCGGAGCAGGAGCGGTTTGCCGGGCAATGGGCGGAGGAGCATCCCGAAGTGGACCTAGTCACCTTGCGGCCCACGGCCAGTTTGGCCGAAGAGCATGTGGGCTGGGTGTTCCGCTCTCTGCGGTCGGCGGCCAACCTCAACGGGGAAAGCGAGGTGCCCGTTCAGTTCCTCCACATGGACGACTTGGCGGCTGCCGTGGAGTTGTGCGTGGTGGGCGACCTGACGGGGGTGTACAACGTTGCTCCCCAAGGCTGGATCAGCAGCGGTACAGCCCTCGACCTGGCGGGCCGGACCCACCGGTTCAATATGCCCGAGCAGCTCTTGCGCCGTCTGACGACGTGGTGGTGGAAGAAGGGACCCGCTCAGTCCCGCACCGGTGCTCTGTCGCTTGGCAACGGCTCGGCGCCCCCAAGCCCCGGCCTTCTCCGCTATGCCCGATTTCCTTGGGTGGTAGCCAGCGACCGGCTGCGGGCCGCCGGCTGGTCTCCCCAGTTCACCAGCGAACAGGCCTTTGTCTCCGGGCACAAAAGCCCTCCGTGGGGCATGCTGGATTCCCGCCGCCGCCAGCAGATTGCCCTGTTCGGCACGGTGGCGGGGGGTTTGGGCCTTGCATGGGGGGTGCTGGCCTTTGCCCGCCGGCTCATTCGCCGCTGATCGCGGCCGTGTTGGAAACCAACCGGAGGGATGGGTTTACACTCAGTCTGTGAACCCGCCTGAATCCGCTGAGACATGGGTCGGACTCAGCGAAACGCCGCTGCCATTGGACCGGGTTCACGCGTGGGTGGGGCGACCGGATTGCGGCGGCATCGTTGTGTTCAGCGGAACAGCCCGCGACCACTCCCAGGGCCGGCCGGGGGTGACCGTGCTGGAGTACGAGGCCTACGAGGAGCAAGTGATTCCCCGCCTGGAGACATTGATCGACGAGGCTCGGGCCCGGTGGCCCGACATCGGCCGGGTTGCGCTTTTGCATCGGGTGGGCCGCGTAGAGATCGGCGACTCGGCGGTGGTGGCCGCAGTGTCCGCGCCCCATCGGGAGGAGGCCTTTGCCGCCGCCCGATTCTGCATCGATGGTTTGAAGGCCACCGTTCCCATTTGGAAGAAGGAGGCCTGGCAAGGAGGCGAGAGTTGGGGCTTGGAGGCCCAGCACATCTCTGACGCCGCAGCCCTCCACCCATCAGGCGAATCGGTCAGCTGATCCATGGCTCGAGACCTGGCCATCGACCTAGGCACGGCCAACACGCTGGTGTATGCCCGCGGCCAGGGGATCATCTTGAACGAGCCCTCGGTGATCGCGTTGAACCGCAAGTCCAACGAGGTGCTGGCCATGGGGCGGGATGCGTGGCAGATGATCGGCCGAACCCCCGCCCACATCGTGGCCGTGCGCCCGCTACGCAAAGGGGCCATCACCGATTTCGAGGTGACCCAGCGCATGATCCGCCTCCTGCTGATGGACGCAGGTGTCAACCGGTTCAGCCGGCCCAAAGTGGTGATCTGCGTGCCCTCGGCGATCACCGCGGTGGAGCGCCGGGCGGTGGTAGAGGCCGCCCGACGGGCGGGAGCGGCCGAGACCCGGCTCATCGAGCAGCCGCTCGCCGCGGCCATCGGGGCCTCGCTGCCCATTCACGAACCCATCGGCAACATGGTGGTGGACATCGGAGGGGGTACCAGCGAGACGGCGCTGATCTCCATGGGCGGGGTGATCTCCCTCAAGGCCATCCGAGTGGGCTCGTTCGACATCGACGCCGCCATCCAGGCCTATGTGCGGCGGGAGTTCGGCATCGCCATCGGCGAGCGCACCGCCGAGGAGGTGAAGATCACCATCGGCTCAGCGGCCTACGTCCCCGGCGAGTGCAGCGCCGAGGTTCGAGGCCGCAATCTCATGAACGGCCTGCCAGAGACCATCGTCTTGTCTCCCTTTGAGGTGCGCACCGCGATCGCAGAGGTGGTCACCTCCGTGGTCGACGCAGTGGTGGACTGCTTGGTGGAAGCACCGCCGGAGCTGTCTCAAGACGTAATCACCCGCGGTATCCACTTGGTGGGCGGCGGCTCGCTATTGCGGGGCTTGGCCGACCGGCTGTCTCAGGCCGCGGAGGTCCCCGTCAGCCTGGTGGATGCTCCCCTGGAATCGGTGGTGGTGGGGGCAGGGCGTTGCCTGGAGTCCTTCGAAGACGTCCAGGCGATGTTTATGGAGTGATTTGGGTTCATGGAGTGATTTGGGGCCTAATCGGGATTAGCCAGCAACTCGGCGGCGTCCCGTGTCTGCCAATCCCGATCCTGGGAGGCCCGGTGGATAGCCGCTTCCACTTCACGACCGTCAAAGGGAGCTAGGGCCAGCACCGCTCGGCGGCGCACGGCCACCCGGTCGGTGGTCGCCGCCAATATGGCGTGGAGTCCGTCCGGGTGGCCGATGGCCCCCAACGCGGCCACCGCCGCCTCCCGCACCAGGGGGTTCGAATGGCCGGTGGCCAGTTCTGACAATCGGGCCACGGTGTCGATGCCCTCCGGCCCCCGCTCCCCGCAGGCCCAAGCCGCAGTCTCCACCACATCATCGCTGGGGTCGCCCAACAGGGGTGCGGGCGACACCTTCTTGCGTCCAACGGTCAAGGCAGCCGCCCGCATCCTCACCTTCGGCGCCGGATCGAGCAGCGCCTCGTGCAGCTCGTCATCGGCCAGCGCCCCGATCCGGGCGAGCGCTCCCAATGCCGACGCCCGCACACCGGGGTCGACATCCTCCAAGGCTGCCCTTGCTGCGGATTCGTCGCCGGAGTGCCCGGCAATCACCACGTCGCGTCGGCGCAACTCTTGGGGGCCTTCCCCGGGTTCGGTCACACCAGCGTTTCCAAAGCAATCGTGAAACCGATGAAGAAGAGTCCCACCATCATGGTCAGGCCTGCTCCCATCAGCACGACCACAAAAAACAGGCCGACGCCGGCCCGCAACCGCTGCCACCATCGAAATCGGGCCCCTTCGCCGTAGTCGGCTCGGTAGGAGGCCAGCACATCTCGCTCGGCCCGGATCTCACGCCACGCCACCCACCTGCGCTGCCACCGGCTTTTCAGCGTTGCCCAGGTATCGTCGGAGAAGGAAATCCGAATGCGCGACCAGTCGACCACAGAGTTCTCCAGGATAGTTCCACCCACCGAAGATCGGGTGCTGCTATGACCCGCGACTCCGCATCCTTTGCTGAGTTAGTGCCAGAACCGGCGCCGGGTGCTGGGCCGTCGTGGTGGCGGCGCAACGCAGCCTGGCTGGTGCCGGTGGGGGTGGTTCTCCTCTTGCTGTTGATCACCTCGTTGGTGTTCACCTTCTGGCGAACCGATCAAGTGGCGGTGCGCCCCGGTTCGGTGGAAGAAGTGCCGTCGCGAGTAACGGTGTCGGGGGCCGACGTCTACCCGCCCAACAACGAGATTTCCCTGGTCACCGTGCTGGTCAGCCAGCGGCTGACCATCTGGCAGCGGATCGGGGCCGAATTCGAGTCGGGCGTGGACATAGAGCCCGAGCGGGCCTTCACCGGCGACGGCACCCGCAGCGAGCTGCGCCGGCTCAATGAGATGAGAATGGAGACCTCCCAACACACTGCCGTGGTGGTGGCGCTGGAGCACTTGGGCTACGAGATCCCCCGCCACGCCTCGGGGGTCATCGTGTCTGAGACCCTGAGCGGGGCGCCCGCCGCGCAAGTCTTGGAACGAGGCGACGTGATCGTGGGCATCGACGGCGTACCCGTTGGCGATTTGGGGGACTTGGCCGAAGTATTGGCCCTTCGCGAAGCCGGTCAGATGGTGGAGTTGGACGTGGAGCGGGCCGACGACGGCACAGTGAAGTCGGTGGTGCTGGAACTCATCGAATCTTCCGACGAGCCCGGCCGGGCGCTCATCGGCGTTGGAGCGCGGGAGCGAACCGACTTGGGAGAGCTCCCGGTGGAGATAGAAATCGACAGCGGAACGATCGGCGGGCCGTCGGCCGGGTTGGCCCTCACCATCGGCATCATCGACCTTCTGACCCCCGGAGAGCTGACCGGCGGACGTCAGGTGGCGGCCACCGGCACGATCTCGTTTGACGGCTCCGTGGGCGCCATCGGCGAAGTGGACCAGAAGGCCATCGCGGCGGATAGGGCCGGTGTCGACTTGTTCTTGGTCCCTGTCGCCAATCTGGGTGACGCCCTCGACCACGTCAGCGGCGATTTGCGGGTGGTGGGTGTGGGCACTCTCCAAGAGGCTTTGGACGCATTGGCCGGGAACTAAACTCCCATCGATGGCCGAACGCCTCCCCAGCGAGACTCCCTTTGAGCGGTTAGACCCTGGCCAGGTGTCCGCGCAGAGCTTTGCCGTCACCCGCAAGGGGTTCGACAAGGGGCAGGTGCAGGCCTATTTGGTGTCGGTGGGCAACCAGATAAAGGCCGGCCAACAGCAGATCAGAGACCTTCGGGAGCAGGTTGCCCAGGCAGACGAAGAGCCCGAAGTCGAGTCTGAGTTCAGCTCGGAGGGGGTCAAGCTGCTGGACAGCGATGTGGAGGCATCCAGGCGCCAGACCCAGGCTGAGGCCGGCGAGATGGCTACAAGGGCCCGTCGGCTGGCTGAGCAGCTTCAGGCGACGGTGGCGGAGCTGCGATCCCAGCAGGAATTCTCGGGGGCTGAGGAGCTGGCCGATCTGTTGGAGCAGGCGTACGAGCAGGCTCAAGCGGTGGCCGGGCTGCTTCAGGAAGCCCGAGACCAGGCCGAGGCCGAGGTCGAACATGGCCGGGATCAAGGCAGGGAGATCGTGGAGCAGGCCAAGGCTCTCCGGCTCACTGTGCTGAGGGATATGGCCCGCCGCCGCCAAGCGGCCCGAGCCCAGGTCGAGCGGCTTCGTGCCGGGCGCGACAAGCTCATTTCGATTCTGAGCGACGCCCGCTCCTCCATCGACCAGTCCATTGATTCGGCCAAGCTGTCGTTGGCCGAGGCCAAGCTCTTGGCCGATGCCGCGGCCCGCCGGGTGGAGGACGAGGCCCAGCCCACCGACTTGGCCCTGCTCTCAGAGCTGGACGATGCCGAGAATGTGGGAATGATCCCCGAGCCCGACTCCACCTCCGAGTCACCGGCCCAACCAGAGCCCGTCGAGAAAAGGGAGGCGAATGCGGATCCCGATGTCAAAGAAGGTCCCGAAGCCCAAGAAGGCGTGACTCTGCTGCCCTCCACCGACCGCGATCCGGTGGAGGCCGCGGCCGAACACCCCGCACTGGCCAGTGCCGACGACAGCCACGACGTAGACGCCATTTTCGCCCGCCTTCGTTCCCAGAGAGATCAGCCTCAAGAAGATCGCGAAACCGCGCCCGACGCTGCCGAAGCTCCAGTCGGTAAAGACTAGTCTCCATTCGGTATGCGAAATCCCCGAGATGTGTTCAGGCCGCGCCCGCCATCTCGCCCGCGGTTCACGCGCCGGTCCAAGATCATCGCCGGGCTCATCCTGGTGCTGTTGCTGGCCGCCATCTTGTCCTTGCGGGGGACCGCCCGCATGTGGACCGACTACCTGTGGTTCGACTCGCTGGGCCACGGAGATGTCTGGACCGAGATCCTGGTCTACCGGATCATCTTGTCGGTCATATTCATCGTCCTCTTCTTCCTGCTGCTCTACTCCAACCTGGCCATTGCCGACCGCCTGGCCCCCCAAACCCGACCGCCGGGGCCTGAAGAGGAGCTGCTCCGCCACTACCACGATGCCGTAGGCCATCGCCGCCGGTTGGTCAGCGTGGTGTTGGCCGTGCTGTTCGCCCTCATTGTGGGCGGCGGCACCGGCGGGGAGTGGCAGAAGGCCATGCTGTTCTTCAACAGCGTGGACTTCGGCATCGAGGATCCCCAGTTCGGCTACGACATCGGCTTCTACGTCTTCCGCTTGCCGTTCATCCAGTTCCTCATCAGCTGGGTGTTCCGAGCCCTGATCATCGTGACGGTCCTCACCGCCATCGCCCACTACGTGAACGGCGGCATCCGGGTGCAGACCACCGGACAGCGGGTCACTCCCCAGGTGAAGGTCCATCTTTCGGTTCTTTTGGCCCTGATCGCCCTGGTTCGGGCCGTGGGCTATTGGTTCGACCGGTTCGGCCTCAACTTCTCTTCTCGGGGACCGGTGGACGGTGCCTCCTTCACCGATATCAACGCCCAGCTTCCCGCCATCAACCTGTTGCTGTTGATCTCGGTGCTCTCGGCGGTTCTGCTGGTGATCAACATCTGGCAGCGGGGCTGGGTGTTGCCGGTTACCGCCGTGGGTCTGTGGGTGATCGTGGCCATCGTCATGGGCGCGATCTACCCGGCCATCATCCAGCGGTTTAGGGCCGAACCGGAGGAATCCCAGAAAGAGGCCGTCTACATCGAGCGCAATATCGAGGCCACCCGCCACGCGCTGGGCTTCGACAAAAACCCCGGCGACGACAACACGGCCGACAACGTGACCACCATCGCGTTCGACCCCGACACCTCGATTACCGTCGAAGAGCTGTCCGGCAATCCCAGCGTTCGCAACATACGGCTGTTGGACCCCGACATCGTGCCCAACGCCTTCCAGGTGGAGCAGTCGGAGCGCACCTTCTACACCTTCAACAGCGAAGTCGACGTCGACCGCTACGAGATCGACGGCGAGATCACCGAGGTGGTGATCGGCGCCCGCCAGCTCAACGTGGCCGACGTCCCCCAGCAGTCGTGGGAGGGTCGCCACATCCAATACACCCACGGCTATGGCGTGGCGGTGGCGCCGGTCAACTCGGTCACCACCCAGGGGTCTCCCGACTTCACGGTCGGCGACGTTCCGGTGGTCACCAGCCCCGATTTCGAGTTGAGCCGGCCGCAGCTCTACATCGGCGAGAACCTCACCGGCTACGCCATCGTCGGGGCCTCGATTCCCGAGGTGGACTACACCGAGGCCAACGAGACGGTTCCCTTTGTCTACGACGGCGAAGCCGGAGTTGACATCGGCAGCTTCTTCCGCCAATCCGCGTTCGCCCTGCGTTTCGGCGACATAAACCCGCTTATTTCCGGCTTTGTGGACAGCGACTCCAAGATCATCTTCAATCGCGACCTGCGCCTTCGAGTCCAGAACCTGGCCCCGTTCCTGGAGCTGGACGCCGATCCCTATCCGGTGGTTTCCGAGGGCCGGGTGTTCTACATCGTCGACGCCTACACCACCAGCAACCGGTATCCCTACGGCCAGACCCCCGACATAAGCGACTTGCCGTTGGAAAGCGGGCTGCGCAAAGACTTCAACTACGTCCGCAACTCGGTGAAGGTGGTGGTCGACGCCTTCCACGGCACCACCACTTTCTATGTGATCGACCCCGAAGATCCCATCATCCAGGCCTGGCGCAAGATCTTCCCCGGATTGTTCGAGGACTTCGACAAGATGCCCCTCGATCTCAAGAACCACCTGCGCTATCCCGAGGACCTGTTCCGGGTGCAGACCTCCATGTGGGCTCGCTACTTCATCGACGACCCCGAAACCTTCTACGCCAACTCGGTGACCTGGGCCGTGGCCCAGGATCCGGGCACCCGCATCACCGCCCGGACCTTCGTCGATGAGTTGACCGAGGCCATTGCCGCCGAGGAGACGGCCACCGCCGCGGCTACCCGCCAGCTCGAGCGGAGAATCCGGCCGTTCTACCAGCTGCTCCAGCTCCCCGGTGAGGACGACTTGGACTTCGTGATCTTCCGAACGTTCGTGCCCGTGTCCGGGTCGGGCGACGACGAAGACGAGCGCAAGGAGCTGACCGCGTTCATCGCCGCCAAGAGCGATGTCGGCGAAAACGGAGACTTGGGGGAGTACGGGCAGCTTGTGGTGTACACCGTGCCGGGCACCAGCATTCCCGGCCCCAGCATCGTGGACGCCAAGATCCAAGCCGATACCGAGATCGCCGACGCCTTCACCCAGTTGAACCAGCAGGGCTCAACTGTGCTTCAGGGGAATCTGCTGATGATCCCGGTGGGCGACTCGCTGCTGTTCGTGCGCCCGGTGTATGTGCAGGCCACCGGGGAGACCGAGCTTCCCCAGGTGAAGCAGGTGATCGCCGGCGTCGGCAACGACGACGACTTCATACTCCGCATTCGCCCGACGCTCAACGAAGCACTGGCCGCCCTGACCGATCCCAACGGTCTCTCGGTGCTTCCCACCCAGCCGACGGCACCCGAACCCGACGCTGGTGAACCCGCGCCCACCGCGGTGCCAACGCCATCCGATGAGGCGCCCATCGACGACGACACCCGTCGGGCTTTGAGCGAGCTCATCTCCGAGCTGCGGGCCACCCAAGAGTCCATTGACGAGGATCGCCAAACCCTCGACGGCCTCATTGAGGAACTGGAGTCGCTGCTGGACTCCTCTGGCGGCTAGTCGAGCAGGATGTTGTCGGGGCCCGCGAAAACCAGCTAGTCGAGCAGGACGTTGTCGGGGCCCGCGAAAACCAGCTAGTCGAGCAGGACGTTGTCGGGGCCCGCGAAAACCAGCTAGTCGAGCAGGACGTTGTCGGGGCGGGGCGTGCCCTGTTCTTCCAGCAAGAAGTAGTAGCCCATCAACACGGTCTGGCCGTCGGTGATGCTCTCGATGTTGCCTTCGGCGTCCATGTTCAGGTTGGCGCCCCAGATGGCGAAGAACACCTCGGTGGTCTCGGTGTTGTCGTCGGGGGTGTACAGGGTGTGGATCGAGCCGGCCGGCTCATAGAGAAACGACCCGGCCCGGTTCAGGAAGTCGCTCTCCTTGTACCCCCAGGCCCCGGCGCTGGTGTAGGCGAACACCTGGCCGGTGTGCTTGTGGGTTTGCACCGAGTAGCCCGGCGGGAACTGGTTCTTGATAACCCACAGCCCCTCGCTCTCCTTTATCTGGAGCACCTTGAGGCCGATGCCGTCTGGTCCGTAGGCCCAGGGGAGATCGTCTTCTCCGATGTGCTGGGCGGTGGGGGCAACCATCATGTCAAGCATGGGGGAATCTTACGCCCCTGCCCCGCAAACGGCCCTAGCGTCTAGTCGATCTCGGTGCGGGTGAGCCGCCAGGAGGTGTAGATCAGCCCGGCGAAGCCTATGGCCAGCGGCACGATATAGGACGCCAGCGTGGACCGGTCGGCCAGCCGCATGCTCACGTCGGTGGCGTCAGACAGGATGCTCATCGGGTAGCTGCGCACCGAGAGGCGGGCGAACCAGTCGCCCAGTCGGGACATCAGTAGCTCCCAGATGGCGATATAGCCCAAGCCGATCAGCAGCGACCGTTTAAATCGCAGCCCGAGTGCCAGGAAAAGCCCCGAGTAGGCGAACACCGCCAGGGCAGTGGCCACCGCGGTGGCCACCAGCAAGTCGCCCACTCCGGTGATGGCCGCGGCCACGGTCATTACCGCCACCACGATGGGCCCCACCACGCTGAGCACGGCGGCGAAGGCCGCGGTGGCAACGCTGTGGCGGGGAACAGGCCGCAGCCACACGTACACCAAGGTGCGGTCTTCCACCAGGTTGCCCAGCGCCGCCGAGCCCAGCGCCAAGGCGATGAACGGGGCGAAGACATTGGTTCCGAAAGTTCCCATGCTCCGGGTGGCCACTTCTACCGGGTCGTCGGCGGCCCGGGCCACGAAGGCCAACAGGATGGCCACCCCGCTCAGCCCGGCCAAGGCCAGCAACCGGCCGGTGCTGATCTGGCTGCGAATCACCACTCGGTAGATGTGGGAGTTCACTGTATTTTCCGATGCGTTGTCACTGGGTCTCCCAATGCCTCATCACTGGCCCACCAGGTATCGGAAGACGCTCTCCAAGTCGTCGTCGAGCGGGCGCAATTCCAGCAGCGAGGCATTCTGGTCGCGGGCGGCCGGGGCCACGGCCCGACGGAACGCCGTTGGATCCGAAGTGTCGACCACCACCAAGTTGTTGGCTTCCAGACGGCATCCGGAGATCACGCCGCGGTCCAACAGCGCGATGGCCAGCGCCCGGGGCTCATCGGTGCGGATGCTGATGCGCAGCGGCCGGTCGTCCATAAGGTTGCGGATCTCGCGGAAGTCGCCTTCGGCGGCCAGCCGCCCCTGGGCCATCACCAACACCCGAGAGCCAAACCGCTCCACCTCGTCAAGCACGTGGCTCGACACGATCACGCACTTGCCCTCTGATCCCAGCCGGTGGAAGAGCTGGATCATCTCCCTCCGCTGTCGGGGGTCGAGGCCGGTGAGGGGCTCGTCCAAGGCGATCACCAGGGGATCGTGGACGATGGCCTGGGCCAGCTTGATGCGCTGGCGCATGCCCTTGGAGTATGTGGACAGCTTCCGGGGATCGTCGGGGTCGAGCTCCACCGTCTGGATGGCCTGTCGGGCGGCCTCGATGGGATTGCCGACGTGGTGCAGTTGGGCGGCCAGCTCCACAAACTCTCGACCGCTCAGGTAGTCGAGCAGCGACTCCTGCTGAGGAGCCATGCCGATACGGCCCAGAACGGCAACGTCGGCGCGGGGGTTCTGGCCCAACACGGTCACCGCTCCGTTGGAGGGCTTGGCTAGGCCGCACATCATCCGCAGCATGGTGGATTTCCCCGCGCCGTTGGGGCCCAGCAGGGCGGTAACCCCGGCGCCGATGGAAAAGCTCACGTCGGACACAGCCACCAAGTCTCCGAACCACTTGGACACGCTGGTGGCCTGCACCATGGGCGGAGGCGCGGCTTGTTTGGAACTGCTAGCACCCGGCGGTGGCGGAAGGCCGGCTTGGACCTGGCTCATCCGTTGACCTCGATCCGCTGATAGCGCCAGCGAGCGAACGCTCCGAAGGCAACGATGAGCCCGATGAGGGTCAGGTATATAGCCCAGGTGTCAACGTCGCCGATGGGCGGTCCTTCGTTGTTGGACTCGCCGAAGATGCGGTAGACGGTCTCCAAGGGCAAGGCGACCAAATTGAGCAGGGCATACGAGTCGCCGATTTCCGCGCCTTCGGAGAGCCCGTCGCCTACCGCCGAGCTGGCCAAAAGACCGACAAAAATGCCCACGCTTGCCAGAGCACGCCGGCTGGTGAGGCTGGACAGCGCCAGCGACAGTGCAGTCCAGAATGCAGCCAGCGCAACTCCCGACGCCAAGATTCGACCGAGATCGGTCAGCCAGCCGGTAACGCCGTCGGGTCCCGCGTCAGCCAGGGTGTAGGCGATCAGCATCAACAGCGGTGGCCCCAAGGTCATCGTGCCCAAGACAGCCGCAACGGCGGCAAACTTGGCCATCAGGTAGGTGTCCCGATTCAGCGGTGAGGCCAGATACAGCCCCAGCATGCCGCTCCGGCGATCGGTGCACACGGCCTCCGGGGCCACGAACGCGGTGAAAAGGAAGAGGGCGCCGGTGATGGTTCCGTAATAGTCAGCGGTGGAATCCAGCCCCAGTTCGTCGCCTCGGGGCAAAAAGGCCGCGATTCCGATGAACACGATGGCGGGTATGAACGCGATCAGCAGGGCGAGTGCGGGGAGAACCTTCTGCCAGTTGGACCGCTTCAGCCCCAGCACCCGCTGCACGGTGTGGTAGCTCAGGTTCATCATGGCCCGCCGGGTTCCGTGCCGGGGCCCGTCGTAGGCCAAGTAGCCGCGGTCGTGGATACGGGCCTCGGTCATTGGGAGGCCTCGATGAAGACGTCTTCCAGCGTGGTGCGCCGGGGCTCCAGTCGGCGCAGCCCCAGCCCCAGATCGGCCACCAGATCTCGAATCAGGTCGGCCGCGGCATCGACACCGGTCACCGTGAGGGTGTGCCCTTCCACGGCTGCCTCCGCACCCCGAGCCGCTAGTGCTGTGGCCAGCGGTTGGGGATCGGAGTCCAGTTCTATCCGTATCCCCGCGGTGGCCGACCCCAGGTCGTGCAGGGCACCGCTGTGGCCCACCACGCCGTTGGCCAGAATGACCACCGAGTCGCACACCCGCTCCACTTCCTCCAACAGGTGCGACGACAGCAGGATGTCGATGCCGAATTCGCTGCCCACCCGGCGGATGAGGGCCAGCATGTCGTCGCGCTGCACCGGGTCGAGGCCGTCGGTGGGCTCGTCGAGCAGCAGCAGGTCGGGGTCGTGGGCCAGGGCCTGGGCCATCTTCACCCGCTGGCGCTGGCCGGTTGACATGGTCCCGACGGGGCGGAACCGCTCCTCGCCCAAGCCCACCTGCCACAGGGCGTCGCTGGCCCGCTCGGTGGCCGCCCGTCGGGGCAGGCCGTGGAGTTGGGCTATGTGGCGCACCAGGTCGGAGGCCTGCACGTCGCCGGGCAGGTCATGGTGCTCGGGGGCATAGCCCAGCCGGGCTCGCAGCTCAGGCCCGCTCTGGTCGGGGTCCACCCCCAGCACGTTGAGGGTGCCGCCCTGGCGGGGGCGCAGCCCCAACACCAGCCCCATGAAAGTGCTCTTGCCTGCACCGTTGGGCCCCAGAAGCCCGGTGATGCCCCTCCCTATGTCGCAGTCCAGCCCCTGGAGAACGTGGTTCGAGCCGTAGCTCTTCTGCACCCCGCGGGCGGAGATAACGACGTCGGACACTGGGCGAAACCCTATCCCTGGTCTGACCCCGTTAGGTCGTCGGGGGTGGGGAAGTGGCAGGCAACCGGGTGTCCGACGCCCAAGTCCAACAATTCGGGGTCGTATTCGGCGCAAATCGACTGGGCTTTCCAGCACCGGGTGCGGAATCGACAGCCCGTCGGAGGGTCGGCCGGATTGGGCACATCGCCCTCGAGCACTATTCGCCGCCGCTGGCGCTCCCGGGGCGGATCGGGGACAGGCACGGCCGACAGCAGGGCCTGGGTATAGGGGTGGGCGGGAAGCTCGTAGACCTCCTGTGCAGTGCCGACTTCCACGATCCGTCCCAAGTACATGACCGCTACCCGATCAGAGATGTGGTGGACCACCGACAGGTCATGGGCCACAAACAGATAGGTGAGATCGAGCTTCTCTTGCAGGTCTTCCAGCAGATTCAGGACCCCGGCCTGCACGCTCACGTCCAGGGCCGATACCGGCTCGTCCAATATCAGCAGATCGGGCGATAGGGCCAGAGCACGAGCGATGCCTATGCGCTGGCGCTGGCCTCCGGAGAATTCGTGGGGGTAGCGATTTCCGTGTTCGGGGTTCAGGCCCACCAGTTCCAACAGTTCTGCTACCCGATCGCGGATGTCGTCGTCGGTACGGTGGACCCGGAGGGGCTCGGAGATGATCGACGACACCGTCATCCGGGGGTCCAGAGAGGCCATTGGATCTTGGAAGACGATCTGCATGGCGCGGCGGCGGCTTCGCATCTGCCGCCGGTCCAGCGATGTCAGTTCCGCTCCATCGAAAGTCACTGATCCCGACGTGGGTTCTGCGAGCCGGAGGATGCAGCGGGCCACGGTGGACTTTCCCGAGCCCGACTCGCCCACCAGCCCCAATGTCTCCCCCTTGTCGATGTGCAGCGACACTCCGTTGACGGCTTGGACCGTGCCCACCGCCCTTCGCCGTAGGCCCTTGGCTCGAATGGGAAAGTCCTTGAACAGCTCCCTCACTTGCAAGAGGGCGTTGTCAGCCGGCGTGTACTGGGGATGCCGGGGGAAGGTTCGGTCGAGCGGCTCGAGCCGAATTTCCACCGCAGTCGCAGGCTCGGCCCGCGCTTGGAAATCCTCGGTGCGGATGCAGGCCGAGGACTGTCCGTGCTCGCCAACCGCCTTCAGATCAGGCACATCATGGGTGCAGGCATCTCTAGCCCAATCGCAGCGGGGTGCGAATGCGCAACCCGGCGGAGGGGCCAGCATCGACGGCGTAGTGCCGTGGATGGGGGTGAGCCGCCGGTTGGCCGCCGAGTCCAGCCGGGGAATCGAGCCCAGCAGCCCGGCGGTGTAGGGGTGGGTCGGCTGGGCGAACAACGGGTCCACCGGGCCGGTCTCGGCCAGCCGCCCGGCGTACATAACCGCCAGGCGGTGGGCGGTTCTGGCCACTATGCCGAGGTCATGGGTGATGATGACCAGGGCCGAGCCCGTGGCCTGGCGGGCCCGCTCCAGCACTTCCAGCACCTGGGCTTGGATGGTGACGTCGAGCGCGGTGGTGGGCTCATCGGCGATCAGCAGGTCGGGGTCGTTTGCGATGGCCATGGCGATCATGGCCCGCTGGCGCATCCCTCCCGACAGCTCGTGGGGATAGGAGTCCACCCGCTGGGAGGCGTTGGGGATGCCCACCAGGTCGAGCAGCTCCACTGCCTTCGACCGGGCGATGGCCGCCTTGGTCCGCTGGTGGATGCGGACCCCTTCGGCGATCTGGGCCCCGACGGTCATCACCGGGTTCAGCGAGGTCATCGGATCTTGGAACACCATGGAGATGGCCGACCCCCGAAGCCGCTCGAGTTCCTTGTCGGCCATGGCCAGCACGTCGCGGCCTCGGTAGGAAACCGATCCGCTCACCCGGGCGTTGGGCGGCAGAAGGCCCAATGCCGCCATCACGCTCACCGACTTTCCCGAGCCCGATTCGCCCCCAATGGCCAGCACTTCGTTCTCAAAGACGTCCCAGCTCACCCCCCGAACCGCCTGCACGTTGCCGTCGGGAGTGGGGAATGTCACCTCCAGGTTCCGCACCGACAGCACCGGCACGTCGCCTCCTGAACTGGCATGGTCGGTCATCGTCGCTGCTCCCGGCGGGGGTCCAGGGCGTCGCGCAGGCCGTCGCCCACGAAGTTCACGCACAACACCAGCACCACCAGCACCGCTCCTGGCAGATAGAAGAGCCACCACCGGGTGCGGGCGGCGTCGCGCCCCTCGTCCACCAGCGATCCCAGCGACACCTCGGGGGGCTGGATGCCGAAGCCCAAGAAGGCCAGCGCGGTCTCCAGCAGGATGGCGGTGGCCACCGTGAGGGTGGCGTACACGATTATCGAGCTCATGGCGTTGGGGATGAGGTGGCGGAAGATGATGCGGGTGTTGGACGCTCCCAGGGCCTCGGCCGCCTCGATGTACTCCTTCTCCCGGATGGAGAACACCTCGCCCCGCACCACCCGGGCCAAAGGCGCCCACAGGAACAGGCCGATCACCACGGCCACGAACATGAGGGAGCTGCCCCCGCTGGCCCGAGTGCGGGTGCCCAGCACCATGAGCACCGGTAGCAGGGGAAGGATGAGCAGAAAGTCGACCAATAGCCCCAGAGCGCCGTCCACCCGGCCCCGGAACCACCCCTGTACCGCGCCCAGCACCGACCCCAGCACGGTGGCGATGCCGGCCACCACCAAGCTGACGTGGACCGACACCCGCAAACCCCGCATTGACTGGGCGAACATGTCGTGGCCGATGGTGTCGGTGCCGAACCAGTGGTCGGCCGACGGCCCCTGCGACAAATCGGGCGACAGGTCTTTGTAGCCCCATCCGGTGATGGGCTCGGCCAGGTAGCTGAACAGATAGGCCACCACCAGCACTATGGCTGCGGCCACGGCCAGCCGATGGGCGAGGAAGCGGCGAAGCACCAGCCGCCATTGCGAGCGGGCCTCCGTCTCAGCCACCGGGTCGGAGAGGAAGTTGACCGTTGCGTCAGCCATCACGCACCCTCGGATCCAAAAAGCCGTAGGTCAGATCGGTCAGCAGATTGACGATGATCACCGAGATGCCCACCGCCAGCAGCCAGCCCTGGGCCACGGCGACGTCGCCGTTCAGCAGCGAGTCCAGGAACAGGCGGCCCATGCCCTTCCAGTTGAACACCACCTCGGTGACCACCGTGCCGCCGATCAGGGTGCCGAAGGTGAGCCCGGTGTAGCTCACCACCGGGAGCAGGGCGTTGCGGAGGGCATGGTGGGTGATGACCCGCCGCCGGGGGACCCCCTTGGCTCGGGCGGTGCGGATGTAGTCGCTCTCCAGCACATCCAGCATGGCCGAGCGCTGGAATCGGCTGGTGGCGGCCAGTTGGATGGCGATCAGGGTGAGCGCCGGGAGGATGATGTGGCCGGCCCGGTCGGCCCAGGTGCCCCAGAAGTCGGCGTCGAGCCGGGGCGACTGCTCGCCGATTGTGAAGAAGATCCGCCGGCCCCACCAGTCATTGAATCGGATTCCCAGGTCTTTGAGCACTGCGCCCAGCCAGAACACCGGCATGGCGAAGAACAAGAAGGCCAAGAACGTGGAGATGTTGTCGAACGCGCCGTACTGGCGGACCGCGCTTACCACCCCCACAGCCACCCCGATGATCACCGAGACCACGGTGGCCGCTATCACCAGCCGCAGGGTGACCGGGATGGCTTCGCCCAGCAGCGTGGTGACCGGTCGGCCGTTGTCGGTGGAAGCGCCCATGTCGCCGGTGGCCAGATCGCCGAGCCAGCGGCCGTAGCGCTCGATGAGGGGCTTGTCGAGGCCCAGGCTGGCTTCCAGCCGCTGCACTTGCTCGGCGCCGCCGGGTTGGGAGAGCAAGAAGACCCGTTGCTCGGCGATGGGGTCGACCGTGGCGACTAGGAGGAAGGCCACCAGGGTGGCGAAGAATAGGACGACGACGGATATGAGCAGCTTGCGTGTCGCGAACCCGAGCATCTGATTAGAACGCTACCTATACCAGCCTCCGGCGTAGCGGCGGGCTGTTTCCAACGGGGCCGTGGTGGCGGGTCCTGTCGCCTGACGGCGGCCTGGCGTGCTTCGCGTGCGCCAGGTCCGCCTCCGGCGCCACCCCCCACCACGACCCATTTTGTGGCCCGCCGCTCCGCCTAGCGTTCTCCTGGCCCACTCTCTCTTTAGGGAGAGAGAGTCCACTCCTCGAGGTTCCAGGTGAAGCTTTCCAGGGTGGGGTTGTCTTGGATGTTCTGGATTTTGTCGTTCCAGGCCAAGAAAAAGGGCAATTGGTACACGGGTGTGTTGGGCAGGGTCTCCCACATCAGGGCGTCGGCCTGGTTCAACAGCTCGGCTTGGCGGTCGAGGTCAAGGGTGAAGGTGGCCTCTGTGAGCAGCTCGTTGACCCGGTCGTCAACGTAGGCACCAGGGTTGCTGTCGCTGCCGGTTCCGAACACTTGGAGGGCCGATGTGGCCGGCAGCGGGCCTCCCACCCAGGCGAAGATCACCAAGTCGAAGTCTCCGGGGGGACCGGGCGGGTCGTTGTTAGAGCCGAACACCGGTCCGAAGATCTCACCGCCGGGCAGGTTGTCGATGGTGATTCTGATCCCGGCTTCACCCAGCTGGTTCTGCACCAGCTCCTGGAACTGCTCCCGGCGATCATTGCCGCCGGTGGTGCGGATGCGCAGGCTTAGCTGGCGGCCGTCTTTGGCGTACACGTCGCCGTCGAGCTCCCAGCCGGCTTCTTCCAGCACGGCTCGGGCCGCGGCCACGTCTCTTTGCTGGAACTCGGACGGGGTGTTGTCGACGTACTGGGCTTGGCCGTTCATGAAGATCCGGTTGCCCAGCGGCTGGGCCGACTCCGAGAACGGCCGCATGAGCGCGGTCACAATCAGCTCACGGTCGAGCGCCAATGCGATGGCCCGGCGCGCCTCCTCAGGAACGGTGGCGGTGTTGAACGTGATGTGCTCCCAGGTGGGGCCGAAGGTGATGGAGGAATCCACCCCGCCAATGCCGCCGATCTGGGCCACGAGGTCGACCTGGGGCTGGGGGTAGATCACGTCGACCTCGCCGTTCTCCAGCGCGAGGGGCAGGTTGCCCACGTCGCTGATGAACCGGAAGGTGACCTCGTCGATGTGGGGGCCCTCGCCGAACCAGGTGGGGTTGGCCACCAAGGTCAGATCGCTGCCCGGGTTGTACTCGTCCATCACGTAGGGGCCAGCGCCCACGCCGGGGTCAGTCCGGAATCCATCGCTCCAGTCGCGGCCCAGGTGGGCAGGCGGAAACGGCCCGGAGAACAGCAGGATGTACTCCACGAAGGGCTGGCCCTCGGGCCAGCTCAGCCGGACGGCCTTGTCGTCCACCACCTCGAGCTCGGCGCTGTCGAAGCCCTGGGTGGCCGCGCAGTCGTCTTGGGGGTCGTTGCAGTTCTCGAAGTAGAACACCATGTCGTCGGAGCTCACCGGGGTACCGTCGCTCCACGTGGCGTCGGCCCGCAGCCGGTACTCCACCACCAGCGGATCCTCCTGGATGATGGTGGGGAGGGTTTCGCAGAAGTACGGCTCGAAGCTGAAGTCGGGCCGGGTGCGCACGCAGGTGGGGTAGATCGCCCGGGTGATCTGGCGGCCGGCGAGGAGGTTGTCGCCGGCGGTCAAGTTATTGAAGTTGGTGATCTCCTGCTCCAGCCCGACGACAACGCTGGTGGGCTCGTCGTCGGGAGCCGGTGCGGGGGTCGCGGTCGCCGCCGGTGCCTCTGAGGACTCTTGCTCTGCGGGCTCTTGGGACGCCGGAGTCGACGAGTCGTCGTTGCCGCAGGCGGTGGCCACCAGGGTGAGCGCCAGCAAGATGACGAGCCCGCGCCTCCAGCGGATGGTGTGTATCGGTCGCGTATTGCCTTTCACGACGTGCCACGCTATCGGGAAGGCGCAGGTAGAAGAACCTTGTTCACGGATTGTCACCGGGGCCGATAGCATGAGGCCGGAGGGAACACATCCGGGTGCCCGGCGGTTGTAACCTCAACCGGTAGCGAAGGAGAGAGCAGTGACATTGGAAACCGTCCGCAACCCAGCGGCCCTAATCGAGATCACCGAATTGGTGGATCGACTGCTGGACGCCATCGATGGGGAGCTCACCAGCCGCTCCCGCGTGGTAGACGGACTGTTGGACCTGCGCCTCGCCGCTGCCGAACTCCCTGATGTGGTCGCCCAAGTCGACGACTGCCTCGCCACGCTTCCCGGCAACACCACGGTTACGAACCTTTGGTGGATGGAGACGTTGGCCGACCTCCGCACCGCCGCTTCTAACTGATCCACCGGTTGGCGGCGGATTTAGCAGTCCTTTCGGCGTCTGGCGGGTCCTGTCACCGGAAGCGGCCTGGCCGTCGGTGCGGCCAGGTCCGCCACCGGCGCCACCCCCCAGACGCCTGGATATTGCTCTCGTCCGCTGGCACACCTCTGCCACCGTTCAGCGGTGCGGACCTCGGCTGCACTGAATGAATTTGGGGGGTACTCTCAGGTAGGGAACGGGAGGTGGCGAGATGAGTGATTCCTCTACGGCGGTGGTGGGGAGCAGGCTGCTTCGAAAGGAGGATCCCGAGCTGCTTACCGGGGAGGCCCGGTTCGTGGACGATCTCGACCTCACCGGGGCGCTTTGGGTGGCGTGTGTGCGGAGTCCTCATGCTCACGCCCGCATCAACTCGGTAGACCTCAGCGGCGCTTTGGCGGCCGATGGTGTGGTGGCCGCCTATTCGGGGGCCGATCTGGCTGAATCCTGGGGGCCGTTGCCGTGCGCGTGGCCGGTGACCGATGACATGAAGAACCCGGCCCACCTGCCCATCGCGGTAGACAAGGCCAACTACGTGGGCGACGTGGTGGCGGTGGTGCTGGCTGATGATCGCTATGGGGCGGTGGATGCTGCCGCCCTGGTGGAGGTGGACTACGAGCCGCTCGACGCGGTGGTCGACCTCGAGGACGCCCTGGCCGACAGCAACGTCATCCACGAAGACCTGGGCACCAACGCCTCCTACACCTGGGAGCTGACCCCCGATGCCGACGCGGTGGAGGCCGCGTTCTCCGCCGCGGATCATGTGGTGTCGGAGCGCTACATCCAGCAGCGGCTCATACCCGCGGCCATGGAGCCCCGAGGGGTGGTGGCCGTTCCCGCGCCGTTCGGGGGCGACATCACCATCTACTCGGCCACGCAGATCCCCCACATCCTCAAGGTCATGGTGGCCCTCACCCTGGGTCTGCCCGAACAGAAGGTGCGGGTGGTGGCCCCTTCGGTGGGAGGCGGTTTCGGCTCCAAGCTGAATGTGTACGCCGAGGAGATCATGTGTACTGCGCTGGCGCTGCGCCATGGCGTGCCGGTGCGCTGGACCGAGGGCCGATCGGAGGCCGCCGGTTCCACCATCCAGGGCCGGGGCCAGATCCAAGACATCGAGCTGGCCGCCGACGCCGAGGGCCGCATCAGCGCGGTGCGGGTGAAGCTGGTGGCCGACATGGGGGCCTACCTCCAACTCGTCACCCCCGGTGTGCCCTTGCTGGGCGCCTTCTTGTACCACGGCTGCTACGACATCCCGAACTACTCATTCGTGTGTACGGGCGTGTTCACCAACATGACCCCCACCGACGCCTACCGAGGAGCGGGCCGCCCCGAGGCCACCTATGCCATCGAGCGGGCCATGGACTCGCTGGCCGCGGCCGTGGGGGTGGACGCGGCTGAGATCCGGCGGCGCAACTTCATCGGCCCCGAGCAGTTCCCCTATTCGTCGGCCCCCGGGCTGGTGTTCGACAGCGGCAACTACCCCCAGGCCCTGGAGCAGGCCTTAGAGCTGGTGGACTACGAGGGACTGCGGGCCCAGCAGGCCGAGCGCCGGGCGGCAGGGGACAGTCGTCAACTGGGCCTGGGCCTGTCAAGCTACGTGGAGATGTGCGGTTTGGCCCCCAGCCGGGTGCTGGCCTCGCTGAACTATGCCGCTGGCGGCTGGGAGTCGGCCACCGTGCGGGTTCTGCCCACCGCCAAGGTGCAGGTGGTGACCGGCACGTCGCCCCACGGCCAAGGCCATGAGACGTGCTGGTCGATGATCGTGGCCGACCAGCTGGGCGTGGACCCCGACGACGTGGAGGTGCTGCACTCTGACACCGCTATCTCTCCGTTGGGGCTCGACTCCTACGGCTCCCGCTCGCTGTCGGTGGGCGGCACCGCGGTGTACATGGCCGCCGACAAGGTGATCGACAAGGCCAAGCTCATCGCCGCTCACCAGATGGAGGCCAATGTGGAGGACTTGGAGTTCTCCGACGGCACGTTCCGGGTGAAGGGCCAGCCCGATGCCGAGATGCCGCTGGCCGCGGTGGCCTTTGAGGCCTTCACCGCCCACAACCTGCCCGACGGCATGGAGCCCAACTTGGAGGGCCACATGACCTGGGACCCGCCCAACTTCACCTTCCCGTTCGGGACCCATGTGGCGGTAGTGGAGGTGGACACCGAGACCGGCGAGGTGGAGATGGTGGACTACGTGGCCGTGGACGACTGCGGCAACCAGATCAATCCCATGGTGGTGGAGGGCCAGATCCACGGCGGCATCCTCCAGGGAGTGGCCCAGGCGCTGTGGGAGGAGGCCGCCTTTGACGCCGAAGGCCAGCCCCGCAACGTGAGCTTCCTGGACTATCTGGTGCCGTCGCCGGCTGAGACTCCGTCATTCCGCACCGACTCCACGGTAACCCCCAGCCCCACCAACCCCATGGGAGTGAAGGGCATCGGCGAGGCCGGCACAATCGCCTCCACCCCGGCGGTGATCAACGCCATCGCCGACGCGCTGGCACCTATGGGAATTTACGACGTAGAGATGCCGGCCACGCCCGAGCGGATCTGGGAGCTGATTTCCGGGTCGCAGTTGCAGGAACCGTCTAGTAGCCGTTGGAGCCTGAGAGGGCTATTGCGGCGTTGATCAGGCCGAGGTGGGAGTAGGCCTGGGGGTGGTTGCCCAAAAGGCGCTCGCTGGCCGGGTCGTATTGCTCGGGGAGCAGGCCGGTGGGACCGCACAGGTCGAGGTAGCGGTCGAATAGAGCCCGTGCGTCTTCTAGCTGGCCGATTAGAACGTAGGCCTCGATCAGCCACGACGTGCAGATCAGAAAGCCGCCCTCGGTGCCGGGCAGCCCGTCATCGTGGCGGTAGCGATACACCGTCTGGCCATCGCGCAACTCGCTTTCCACCGCTTTGAGGGTGGACACGAACCGGGAGTCACTGGGGGGCAACAGCCCGCTCAAACCGATCCACAGCAGGCTGGCGTCGAGGTCGGTCGAGCCGTAGGCGGTGGTGTAGGAGCGGCGCTGCTCACTCCACCCGTTCAAGATCACGTCGGCGGCGATCTGGTGGCGAAGGGGGCGCCAATACGGGGCCAGCTCGGGGTCGATGCGCTCGGCGATCTTGATGGCCCGGTCCACCGCCATCCAGCACATGACTTTGGAGTGGACATGGTGGCGGGGAGGGCGGCGCTCCTCCCAGATGCCGTGGTCGGGCTCGTGCCAGCGGGTGGCCACCGCCCCCACCACTGCTTTGACCACCTCCCAGTGCCGGTCGGTGAGGGTCACTTCGGCGTCGCACAGCCGCCAGGCCAGATCGACCACTGGGCCGAACACGTCGAGCTGCACTTGGTGCTCAGCCGCGTTGCCTATCCGCACCGGGCGGCTGCCGGCGTATCCGGCCAGCTCGGGCAGCACCGCCTCGGGCAGGGCCTCGTCGCCCACCAGCGGATACACCGGACGAAGCTGCTCGGGGCTGGGGAGGTGCTCCACTCGTTCGAGGATCCAATCGAGCAGGTCGCCGGCCTCCGTGCTGCTGCCCAGGGCCAACAGGGCAGCTGCGCTCATGGCGGCGTCTCGGGGCCAGCAGTAGCGGTAGTCCCAGTTGCGGACCCCGCCCATCACCTCGGGCAGACTGGTGGTGGCTGCGGCCAGCATCGCTCCCGAGGGCTGGTGGCACAGTGCCTTGAGCACCAGCGCCGATCGCTCCACTTCCTCGCTGGCCACCGGCGGCAGCGTCAGCTTCTGTGCCCAGTTGCGCCAGTGCTGCTCGGTGGCTTGTCGGCGGTCGGTTTCGGTCAAGTCGGTGCGGAGGGGCCGGCCGTGGACGCCGAGGCGCAGCATCAACTCCAGAGGTGTCCCGTCGAGCTGGACGTCGGCGACTGCCGTCTGGTGGGGGCCTTGGTCGACGATTTCCCAGCTCACTCCGGGCGACAGCAAGACCATGGTCTCGGCCGCCCCCCACACCTCTAGGCCGCCGTCGATCACGTGCAGTCCGGTGGGGGCTCGGCCGAAGTCCAGCCGGGGGGCGAATTCGATGCGGATCCGACCGGTTCCATCGATGGCCCGGATCAGGTTGGTGCGTCCGGCCGGCTCGGTGGGGCGCTGGTCGGAGCAGTCCAGGTAGTCGGTGACCGTCACATCCGACCACCGGGTCTCGGTGATCATGGTGCCGTTGAGATAGCGGTGGGAGATGGGCGGACTGTCGTCGGGGCGGCTGACCGAGAAGTGGCCCGCTCGGGCTCCGCCCAGCAGACCGGCGAACACCGCGGGGGAGTCGGCTCTGGGATGGCACATCCAATTCACCGAGCCGTAGGCGGTGACCAGCGCCACCGTGCGCTGGTCGCTGAGCAGGCTGTGGCGCTCGATGGGCAGGGCGTGTTCGCCCATGAGCCATGCCCGGCGCCGCTCGGCCAATGAGGCGAGCATCTGAGCCACCGACTGGGGGTCGTCCAACCGAGCTCGGGCCAGGGTCTGGCCGTGGCCGACCTTGAGGCCGAGGTCGGGTCCGGCCAGTCGGGCGAATGCGTCTTCGTCGGTGGCGTCGTCGCCGGCGAAAACTACTGCTTCGGCTGACACGTCGGCCCTAAGCCGGTCTAAGGCGTCGCCCTTGTTGAGGTTGAGCACCGACAGCTCCACCACCATCTTGCCGGTCTTGAGGTGGATGCCCTTCCACTTGCCGGGGCCCTTGAGCACATCGGTGACCGCGGCCCCGGCGATCTCGGGGTCGGCCTTGCGATAGTGGAAGGCCACGCCGGCCGGCTTGGGCTCGATGATGAATCCGTGGTCGCGCCGGGCGATGTCGTTCAGTGCCTCCACCACCCGGTCGCGCAGATCCCGCTGTTCGGCAGAGAGGTGTTCGGCGAAGCCGACGTCGAACTCGGTGCCGTGGCTTCCCACCAGGTGGATCTCCTCGGGCAGGCGGCTCAGGGCGGCCAGATCCCGCAGGGCCCGCCCCGAGATCACCGCCACATGGGTGTCGGGCATGGCGGCCAGCTGGCGCAGCCCGGCCACCGACTCCCTGAGGGGTCGGGCCTCATCGGGGTTGTCGATGATGGGGGCCAGCGTGCCGTCGTAGTCGCAGGCCACCAGCAGCACAGGCACCCGGGCTAGCTCCCGCAGCCGGGCGTCCACCTCTTCGGGGGTCATTATGTAACCAGCCCGGCTGTCCTCGGTCATTCGCAGCCCTCCAGGCGGGCCAAGAACCGCTCGGCCCATCGCTGGGCGGTATTGGACCGAACGAGACGCCTCATGGTCCGCATGGCCGGCTCGGCTTCGGCTTGGGGGCGGTGGGCTGCGGCCTCCATGGCGGACTTCAGCCCCTCGACGTCGTGGGGATTGATCAGCTCCGCGGTCCGCAGCTCTTGGGCCGCCCCGGTGAACTCCGACAGCACCAGCACGCCGGAGTTGTCGGGGCGACAGGCCACGTATTCCTTGGCCACCAGGTTCATCCCGTCGCGAAGCGGGGTTACCAGCATCACATCGGCGATCAGGTACATGGCCACCAGCTCCTCGATGGGGTGGCTCTGGTGCAGATAGTGGACCACCGGGCTGCCCATGACCCCGAAGTTCCCGTTCACGTCGCCCACCAACTGCTCCACCGCTTGGCGGACCTCGGCGTAGCCGGTGACCTGAGAGCGGCTGGGCTCGGCGATCTGCACCAACACGCAGTCGTCCACCGACAGCCTCCCCTCGGCCAATAGCTCCCGGAAGGCACGCAGCCTCACCTCGATGCCCTTGGTGTAGTCGAGGCGGTCGACTCCCAGCAGCACGGTGGCGGGCGAGCCCAGGGATTGTCGGATTTCGGTCGCTCTTGCCTGTACCGCGGGGTCGGCGGCCAAGCTGGCGATCCGGTCGGTGTCGATGCCGATGGGGAAGGCGCCCACCTGGGTGGCTCGGCCGTTGTGCTGGATCAGCTTGCCGGTGGTCTTGGCGCCCGTGATCCGGGCCACCGCCCGGCAGAAGTTGTCGGCGCCCAGCGGGGTTTGCAGGCCGATCAGATCGGCGCCCAGCAGGCCGTTGATGATCTCGGCTCGCCACGGCAGCCGGATGTAGAGCTCGCGGGCCGGAAACGGGATATGGAGGAAGAACCCGATCCGCAGATCGGGCCGGGCCTCTCGCAGCAGGCCGGGAACCAGCAACAGGTGATAGTCGTGGATCCACACGGTGGCGCCGGGGGCAGCAAGGTTTGCAACGGCGGCGGCGTAGCGCTGATTGACTGTTCGATAGGCGTCCCACCAGGTGCGGTGGTACTCGGGGGGCACGAGGGCATCGTGGAACAGGGGCCACAGGGTGGCGTTGGAAAACCCCTCATAGAAGAGTTGCAGCTCTCCTTGGCTGACCCCTACCGGGTGGCACTGGAAGCCGTCGACCTCGAAGGGCTCGGTCCCCGGTCCGGGAACGCCGGTCCAGCCCGCCCACACCGCGTCGGGATTGCCCGACATGACCGGTCGCAGTGCCGATACCAGCCCTCCGGGGCTGGGAACCCACTTGGCCGTATCGCCCTCCCACACCCGCCTGACTGGGAGCCGGTTGGCCGTGACGACGAAGCTCCACTTCTGGTCTTCTGCGGCCACGAGGTCAAAATATCGCGCTGCCAACCGGCAACAGAGATTGTTATGCTGATTGGCGAGGTGGCCCCGTCCCGGGTGGCCGAGTCCGATTTTGGCGGTTCGGGACGGGGCCGCTCTTTACGTTATCGGGCAAGTGCGTCAATTCATCTAATTGACTGAAAATGGGTGACATCAGTCGAGGATCATCAGCTGGTCGGGCAGCTCTCGGTCGTCGGCCACGTCGATCACCACTCGGCTGAGGGCGCCGGTGAAGGGGAATTGGCCGCTGTAGCGGGGGCTGGGGGATGGGGCTTTGGTGAAGCCCACGCTGATACCCACGGCGTGGATGTGGGTGTTGTGGGTGACGGGCATGGCCACCGAGGCGGCTTCTTCGCCGTTTACCAATAGCCGGCCGGTGCCGGCGTAGCTGCCGGTGCGCTCGAAGGCGGCGGTGACAGTGACCGGCCCGGTGGGCAGTTCGGCCGAGGTCTCGACCACATAGTGGTCCCAGGCCATGTTGTAGTCCCACACCAGATGGCCGTTTTGGATGAATAGGGAGAATCCCGAGGCCACGTCGCCGCAGGCCAGCAGCGTGCCATCGTCGCCATCGGCCCGGGTCAGCTCCGCGGTGATCTCGTAGGACACGTTCTTGAGGTCGGGGCAGCCGTCGCTGGGGATGTAGGCCCCCGGGTAGTACACGAATCGGGAACGGCTGGTGATGGGCCGGGGCTTGGGCACGTGGAACCGCTCCAGGATGCGGTCGTCAAGGGGAAGCACCTGATAGGCCCGGGCCGCCTCCCACCACCGGCCGATGAGGGCGGCGAGTCGCTCGGGCTCGTCGTCGGCCAAGTCTTGGGCCTCGGAGAAGTCCTCGTCGAGGTGGTACAGCTCCCAGCGGTCGTCGTCGAAGCTCTCCCCCTGGATGTGGCGGGTCACCGCCTTCCATCCGTCGGCCCACATGGCCCGATGGCCCAGCATCTCGAAGTACTGCTCGGCCTTGGCGGTGGGCGCGTCGGCGTCGGCGAATGAGTACATCATGCTGGTGCCCTCCATGGGCATCTGGTGCACGCCGGCCACCTCGGCGGGCGGCTCCAGGCCGATGGCCTCCAGCAGCGTGGGGGTGATGTCGCTCACGTGGTGGTACTGGGTGCGCACCGAGCCACCGTCGGCGATCCCGTCGGCCCAGGAGATGATGAGCGGGTCGCGCACCCCGCCGGCGTGGGTGTTCTGCTTGTACCACTTCAGCGGGGTATTGCCGGCCATGGCCCACCCCATGGGATACGCCATCCAGGAGTTGGGCCCGCCGATCTCGTCGATGTCGGCTAACTGCTGGTGAATGGGGCGGGGTTCGAGGCCGTTGATGAAGCGCATGCTGTTCTCGTGGCCTGACGGACCGCCCTCCTGGGTGGCCCCGTTGTCGGACAGCAAAACGAACACGGTGTTGGTGGCCTGGCCGATCTCGTGGAGCCTGGCGACGAGCCGGCCGAGGTGCTCGTCGGTGTGGGTGAGCATCCCGGCATAGGCCTGCTGCATCCAGGTGGCCAGCCGCTGCTCGTCGGCGCTCAGCTCCTCCCACTCGGGAACGCCGGGGTTGAACGGGGGCAGGTCGGTGTCGGCGGGGATGATGCCGATGTCTTTCTGCCGGTTGTACCGCTCTTCTCGAATGGCGCCCCAGCCGGTGTCATAGCGGCCGTCGTAGCGGTTTATGTAGGGCTTGGGGACGTGGATCGGGTAGTGGCCGGTGCCGAAGCACAGATACAAGAAGAAGGGCCGCTCGGGCCACGCCGATGTCTGGGCGGTGACCATGGCGATGGCCTGGTCCACCAGATCCTCGGTGACGTGGTAGTCGGGCTGGTCGGGCCGGTCGATGTGATGGTTGTCGGCCACCAGATCGGGGTCCCATTGGTTGGTGGCACCGTCTAAGAAGCCGTAGTAGCGATCGAATCCCCGCTGGAGGGGCCACTGGTCGAAGGGACCGGCGGGGGTGGTGTCTTCGATGGGGGCCAGGTGCCACTTGCCCACCGCGAAGGTGGAGTAGCCCGCCGGTCGGAGAATCTCGGCCAGCGTGGCCGCCCGGGCGGAGATGCGCCCGGTGCAGCCGGGAAAGCCGGTGTCCCAGTTGCTCACCACCGCCATGCCCACCGAGTGGTGGTTGCGGCCGGTGAGCAGGCATGCCCGGGTGGGGGAGCAGATGGCGGTGGTGTGGAAGTTGTTGTAGCGCAGACCGGTGGCGGCGAGGGCGTCCATGGTGGGGGTGTCGATCTCGGAGCCGAAGCAGCCCAGATCGGCGAAGCCGACGTCGTCTAAGACGACCATGACGATGTTGGGGCTGTTGGGGGGCGGGGTTACTGGATCGGGCCACCAGGGGGTTGATTCAGCCACCGTGTTGCCGACGACGCCGCCGTATGTCTGAGCATCAGAAGTCATGCCAGGTTGCTAGCACATTGGGGCCGCCCCGCCTACGCTTGTGCTGCCCCCCTCTCTCATTGAGGGGGGGGTCAGAGTGGAGTGATATCTATCCTGCGTTGGCTGGCGTTTACGAGCATGTCCAGGTCGTCGGGGTCGGAGGTGATGATCTCGTCGCCGTGATCGGCCATGGCCACCAATGCGGCGTCGACGGCGTCGGAGAGGCCGCTGTGGGCCAGCAGCACCCCGGCCTGTCGTCCCAGCTCTTCATCCAGAGGGACTATCTCCACCGCTCGCAAGGCACGGGCCAGCCGGGTTTGGCCTCGGGTTCCCCCTCGCCACACCTGGGCAATGACGCCGCCGTGGGTCTTCAGCGGGATCCCCGATTGCTGAGCGTCCTTCAACCACCGGTCCATCGGCTGGTTGCCGCTCTCTATGGCAATGAACGCGCCCGCATCGAGGAGGACGCTCATTCGGCTTGCTGAGCCAGGAGCCGTTGGCGCTCGGCCATCTTTCTCTCGCCCTCCTGCCTCCAGAACTCCGCCGCCTCTAGGTCGCGCTGTCTCTGCTCAGCGATATCCTCGTCGGTGACGGGACCATGCAAGGCTTCGAATTCCGCGATCAGCTCGTCGAGTGCCACCAGTCGGTCGTCCCTGGCCAGTTGCTCTGCCATGGCCTGTGAGATCCACTCGCTCACCGACCGGCAGACGCCCGCCTGGACGGCTGCCTTGGCGTGGTTGAGAAGGTTTAATTCCACCGTGATGGTGACTCGCTCCTTCGGCATTCAATTATCATACATTTGTATGAGGAAGATGCAATAGATCTGGCTCTTGTCACCCCAATGCCAGAGCACATCGCCCTCCAAGACACCCCTGAGGTATTGGCAAAGGGAGGGGGAGGGGGTCCCAAGTAGGCTTCTTTGGTGCCCGAGCGACTGCTGAACGAACGGCTGGTGGAGTTTGGGACGACGATTTTCGCCGAGATGTCGGCGCTGGCTCTGGCCACGGGGGCCATCAACTTAGGGCAGGGATTTCCCGACACCGACGGGCCCCAGGAGGTGGCGGATGCCGCGGTGGCGGCCATTCGGGCCGGCCACAACCAGTATCCGCCGGGGCTGGGGATTGCCGATTTGCGGCTAGCGGTTTCCGAGCACCAGAAGCGGTTCTACGACCTGGATTTCGACCCCGACACCGAGGTGCTCATCACCGCTGGGGCCACCGAGGCCATCGCCGCGGTCATGCTGTCGCTGTTGGAGCCCGGCGACGAGGTGGTGTTGTTCGAGCCCTACTACGACTCCCACATCGCCGGCATCGCCATGGCCGGGGCCCAGCGGCGGTTGGTGACCCTTCGGCCTCCCCACTACCGGTTCGACCCCGACGAGCTGGCAACGGCCATCGGCCCCCGCACCCGGATGATCGTGGTGAACTCGCCCCACAATCCCACCGGCAAGGTGTTCGACCGGGGGGAGTTGGAGCTGATTGCCGAGCTGTGCCGCCGCCACGACCTGCTGGCGGTGACCGACGAGGTGTACGAGCACCTGGCCTACGACGGCGAGCACATTCCCCTGGCCACGCTGCCGGGGATGCGGGAGCGCACGATCACCGTGTCGTCGGGGGGCAAGACCTTCTCGTTCACCGGGTGGAAGATCGGCTGGGTGTGCGCGGTGCCCGAGCTGCGCGATGCAGTGACCACCACCAAGCAGTTCTTGACCTTCGTGAACGGAGCGCCGTTCCAGCACGCCATGGCGGTGGGGCTGCGGCTGGGCGACGACTACTTCGACGGTTTGCGGGCCGGACTGATGGCTCGGCGCGATCAGCTTTCTGGCGGATTGGCCGCCGCCGGGTTCGAGGTTTACCGCCCGGCGGGCACCTACTTCGTGACCGCCGATGTGCGCCCGCTGGGCTTTGACGACGGCATGGCCCTGTGCCGCAAGCTGCCCGAGCTGTGCGGCGTGGTGGCCGTGCCCAGCGTGGTTTTCTACGACAACGAGGATGAGGGGCGCCACCTGGTGCGATTCGCCTTCTGCAAGCGCCCCGAGGTGCTCGATGAAGCGGTGGAGCGGTTGGCCAAGTTGGGGGCCGGCTCATGAAAGTCGCCGCTGTGCAGCACGACATCGTGTGGGAGGACCCTGAAGCCAACTTCGAGCGATTGGGCCCCAAGGTTGCCCAGGCCGCGGCCGACGGCGCCCGGTTGGTGGTGCTGACCGAGATGTACTCCACCGGGTTCTCCATGGCCTCCGACCGGGTGGCCGAGGCTCCTGACGGCCCCAGCGTTGGCTTTTTGGCCGACCAGGCCGCGGCCCACGGCGTGTGGGTGTGCGGATCGGTGCCGGTGAGCGACCAGTCGAAGGCCGAGCTGCCCTTCAACCGGTTCGTGCTGGCCGGCCCCGAAGGGGTGGCCGCGGTCTACGACAAGATCCACCCGTTCTCTTACGGGGGCGAGCACGAGCACTACGCCGCGGGAGCCGAGCGGCTGACCGTGACCGTGGATGGGGTGAGGGTCACCCCGTTCGTGTGCTATGACCTGCGGTTTTCCGACGAGTTTTGGACGCTGGCCCACGACACCGACTGCTACGTGGTGGTGGCCAACTGGCCGGCGCCCCGTCGGTCCCACTGGTCGGCGCTGCTGATGGCCCGGGCTATCGAGAACCAGGCTTACGTGGTGGGGGTGAACCGGGTGGGCACCGGAGGCGGCATCGACTACCAGGGGGACTCGGTGGTGATCGACCCGTTCGGCGTCGAGGTGGCCAGCGCCCCTGAGGGCCAAGAGGCCGTGCTGTACGCCGACATCGACCTCGCCCGGTTGGAGCAGGTCCGATCTCGCTATCCGTTTCTCGCCGATCGGCGATAGGCCGCCGATAGCTCACCCTTGACTACCGATTCCCAGCCGCTGCTCACCGCCCGCTTCGTCGCGCTTTGTCTGTGCGGCGTCTTCTACTTCGTGGCCCTGGGGTTGGTGTATCCGGTGCTTCCCGGATTCGTGGAGAACGATTTGGGCGGAGGGCCCGTGGCAGTGGGGCTGGCTGTCGGCGGATTCGGACTGTCGGCCGCGATTTCCCGTCCAATCTTCGGTCCATTGGGCGACTCGAAAGGGCGTCGCTACGTGGTGGTGTTGGGCTGTGTGCTGGTGGGCCTCGGCATTCTCGGCAACCTCTGGGCCACATCGGTCGCAGTGGCGGTGCTATTCCGGTTGCTTACCGGACTGGGGGAGGCAGCCTTCTTCGTGGGCATCGCGGCCGCGGCCCAAGACATGGCCCCAGAGCACCGACGAGGTGAGGCCATCTCCTATTTTTCGGTGACGATCTATACCGGATTGGCTGGCGGGCCACTTATCGGTGAGCAACTGGCCGAGTCGGTGAGCACCGACGCAGTGTGGGTAACCGGTGGCGCGTTGAGCGCCATCGCCACTGTGCTGGGGGCGGCTTCAATTCACGGCCGCCCCGACGACGCCCCGACGGGGTGGCCAACTTCGTTCATTCATTGGCCCGCCACCCGGCCAGCCCTGCTGCTGGGATTTGGGCTGATGGGCTACTCCGGATTCTTGGCCTTCATCGAACTGCATGTGGTGGACATCGGCTTCGACCGATCAGGGGTGGTGTTCGCCACCTTCGCGGTGATCATCATCAGCATGCGGATTCTGCTGGCTCGCTTGCCCGACCGGCTGGGGCCGCAGCGCACCAGCACCATGTCGTATCTATGCTCGATCTCTGGCCTGTGGATCCTGGCTATTTGGCCACAGGTCCCCGGTGTTTTCATCGGCACGGTGTTCTTGGCCATGGGTCAGACGTTCCTCTTTCCCGCCCTGTTCGTGATGGCTGTGCAAACTGCGCCGGCCAACAAGCGCAGCCAGGCCATCGGCACCTTCACCATTGCGTTCGATCTTGCGATGGGCCTGGGAGGACTCGTCATGGGTGCCGTCGTGGGTCTCGCATCGCTTTCGTGGGCGTTCTTTTTCGGCGGGTCGCTATCGCTAGTGGGGCTGGTGGTGAGCCGCACCTTGGTGAGACCGCAGCCAGGAGCCTTTGTGTGAGGTCGCCTATTGACATCGGGGGCCCGGCGTAGGAGAGTTGGCCCCTTCCCCCTGAGCTTCCCCCTTCTCGCGCCGCGCGCGCCCCCGAAGGCCCGAAGGGAAGTTCAATGCGAGGCTCTGTGCTATTGGCTTCGGCTGCTGTCTGTCTTCTTGCCGCGTCGAGCCCTGCTAAGGCCGGTGCCGGGACGGTTTTTGGATGGCAGCAGCCGGACGAAGGCACCTCGGTCGAGACGGATGACGGCGAGGTGGAGATCGGGGTATGGATCGAGGTGGACGTGCCCGGGGCGTTGGACCCCGCCCCGAATCCCGCCGACCCCTCGAGGCCGCCGTGCTATTTCCGACAGGGCAGTCCCACCGAGCTGGACGCCTGGTTGGACAACGGCTACGTGGTCGCTCCCAACCCCGATGAGGTGTATGTGTTCAAGCTCTGCGAAACCGACGACCAAACGCAGCTCGTCACATTCTGGGTGTACCGGCCCGCCCCGCCGCCACAGCCCCCGCCGCCCACATTCAAAGAAACCACCCGGCTGCGCAACGAGGCCTGGGGGCAGCTGGCCATCCCCGAGCCGACCACGCTGACCGCTCCTGCTGAGATCGCCATTGTCCAGCTCCCCACCTACGTGTGGGTTTCGAACGCTGATCGCACGCCGGTGTCGGACACGGTTACCACCACCCTCGATGGCCATGAGTTGAGCCTCACCGTCACCGCCTCTCCCCGTCGACTGGGATTTCTGCGGATTGACATGGGCGACGGGAACACGCTGTGGTGCGACGCCGACGACGTGGTGGCCTTCGACCACTCCCGGGACCCGCTGGACCAGCCTTCCGATTGCTTCCACTACTACCGGCAAGCTTCAGTCAATCAGCCCGATCTCCGCTATCAGGTGGCGCTCACCGCCTTCTGGGAGGTCTCTGTGGTGTGCGTGTTCAACGGCGGATCCTGCGCCAATCCGCCTCCCGCCGTTCCCACCCAGGCGCTTGCCGCCCAGCCCCACCCCATTGGAGTGGCCGAGATCCAAGCCCTCGCCAGCCCCGGCTAGCCCCGCCTCCTAAGCGACTCGCCTGACCCCCTGGGCGACCGCCGGGTTGTCACCGACGAACCATGGAAAACCAGGTGACAGCCCGGCGGGAGGGGGGTAGAGTAATCAGTCCACTCGACGCGGGGTGGAGCAGTCTGGTAGCTCGTCGGGCTCATAACCCGAAGGTCGCGGGTTCAAATCCCGCCCCCGCCACTACGTTGTCCAGCTGACTCCTTTGGGCGAGCGGGGCCAGCAGGTGATTGTTCCGTCAGTGGTGATGGCGCAGGTGTGCTTGTCTTTGACTGTGATTGAGCTGTAGGCGCTGGTTGCGGTGTCGGGAGGGTTGCCCCGGGGGTCGCCCCAGCAGGTGATGGTGTCGTCGGTGGCGAGGGCGCAGCCGTGGCGATCTCCAACCTCGATCGCGGTGTAGTTGCCGGAGGGGGCATTGGTTCGCCCGTAGCGGTTGTGGCCCCAGCAGGAGATCGAGCCGTCGGTGGCGATGGCGCAACTGTGGAGCGAGCCCAGCGAGATCGTGGTGTAGGTGCCGGCGGGCACTCTGGTCTGTTTGTGGGAGTCGTCGCCCCAGCACGCAAGAGTGCCGTCATCGGCGATGGCGCAACTGCGGGTGTCGTCTGCGGCGATGGCCGTGTAGGTGCCAGTCGGCGCGTCGCTCTGTCCATCGGAGTCATCTCCCCAGCACGCAACGCTGCCGTCGGTGGCGAGGGCGCAGTTGTGATCCTCACCGGCCGCGATGGCGGTGTAGGTGCCGGTGGGGGCGTCGGTCTGCCCGTTGCGGTTGTAACCCCAGCAGGCGATGGTTCCATCGGCCTTGAGTGCGCAGGTGTGATCGTATCCGGCTGTGAGGGCGGTGTAGGTGCCGGTGGGGGCGTCGGTTTGGTCCAATGCATTGTCGCCCCAGCAGGTGATGGTGTCGTCGGTGGCGATGGCGCAGCCGTGGTAGGAGCCGAGAGCCATGGCCTGGTAGGTGCCGGTGGGGGCGTCGGTCTGATCATGATCGTTGTCGCCCCAGCAGGTGATGGTGTCGTCGGTGGCGATGGCGCAGCCGTGATAGTCGCCGAGGGCCACGGCGGAGTGGGGGCCTGCCGGTGCCTCCGCGATTGCGTTGGGGTCGAATCCCCAACACGTCACCGAATCGTCGGTGGCGATGGCGCAGGAGTGACTCACGTAGGCGGCGACCGCCTTGTAGGTGCCGGAGGGTGCGTTGGACTGCCCGCTGGCATTCGAACCCCAGCAGGTGATGGTGTCGTCGGTGGCGATGGCGCAGGCGTGGTTCATCCCGGTGGCGACCGTTTTGAAGGTTCCCGCCGGCGGGCTGGCTTGCCTGCTGGTGTTCTTGCCCCAGCAGGTGATGGTGTCGTCGGTGGCGATGGCACAGGAGAACGCGTGGCCGGCTCGGTACTCCTTGTAGGTTCCCGCCGGGGCCTTGGACCGCTGATGCCAGTGGTGTCCCCAGCACTTGATGGTGTCGTCGGTCCGGATGGCGCAGGTGTGGACTTCTCCGGCGTCGATGGCCTTGTAGGTTCCCCCCGGCGAGTTGGTCTCGCCCTCGTCGTTGTAGCCCCAGCAGGCGATGGTGCCGTCTGTTCGGAGGGCGCAGACATGCTCCCAACCCAAGGTCACGGCCGTGAACGTGCCCGCCGGTGCCATGGCCTGGCCGAAGGAGTTGTAGCCCCAGCAGGCCATGGTGTCGTCGGTGGCGATGGCGCACGTGGTCCGGCCATCGGCCGCGATCTGCTTGTAGGTGCCGGAGGGCGCATCGCCTTGGCCAAACGAGCCGTCCCCCCAGCAGGCGATGGTCCCATCGGTCCTTATGGCGCAGACGTGGATGGAACCGGTGGCCACCGCCTGGTAGGTGCCTGCTGGCACAACGTCTTCCCCGTGGGGAGTCGCTCCCCAGCAGGCCACGGTGGCGTCGGAGCGCAGGAGGCACGTGTAACCGGAGCCCGTGGACAGCCCCGTGAAGTCCTCGCTTTGGGGTTGGGCGGCGGGCTCTGGCATGTCATGGGCGGCGAGGTGGTTCTGGGAGTTGTCGCCGATCCACATCGTGGTGTCGTCAGACCACAACCCCCAGGGATTGCGGGAATCGGTGGTGTCGAGGCTGTCGATGTCCTTGGTGGCGTCGCGGCTGCCGTCGGCGAGGCTGTAGGCATAGACCTTGTCGTCGCCGCTATCGACCACCCAGAGCGTTGTGCCGTCGGACCAGATGCCGCGGGAGTGGGCGTTGCCCGAGGCGTCGAGGTCGTCGATTTCTTTGGAGGCGTCGCGGCTGCCGGTGGCAAGGTCGTATGCGAAGACTTTGTCTTGCCCATCGTCGGCCACCCAGAGCGTGGTGCCGTCCGACCAGATCCCCATGGGGCGGTTGTTGCCCGCCGCATCGAGGCCGTTGATGTCTTTGGTGGCGTCGCGGCTGCCGTCGGCCAGGCTGTAGGCGAAGGCTTTGTCGTCGCCGCCGTCGGCCACCCAGAGCGTGGTGCCATTGGACCAGATGCCGCGGGGGTGATTGGCTCCCGCGGCATTGAGGTCGTCGATGTCTTTGGTGGCGTCGCGGCTGCCGTCGGCCAGGCTGTAGGCGTAGATCTTGTCTTGGCTGCTGTCGGCTACCCATATGGTGGCGCCGTCGGACCAGACGCCCCGGCTGGCCCGGTTGGCCGCAGCCAACGCAATCGTGGTTTCCGCCGAATCCGAGTCGTCGGTTTCCGTCTGTATCTGCGGCTCGGGTGGCGCGGCGGGGGTGTCGGCCCGCCGGTAGACGGATCTCAAGCTGAGCCCGTGGGCGTTGCGGGCCTTTATTCGATACACGTAGGAAGTCGATGCCTCGACGGTCGAGTCGGTGTAGGTGGTGGCCGCCGAGCCGGTGTCGTCCTCGATAACAGAGAACACACCCGCCGGTTGAGTCGCCCGATGGCGCCGCAAGATCTGATAACCGGTGATGGTCGAGTCGCTGGGATCAGCCCAAGACAACGTCACCGAGTTGTGGGCAACGCTGTCAATCACCGGGCGGGCCGGTGTGGCCGGCACACTGCCGCTCTGGGCTGAAACCGGCCACGACGCCAACGCGAGCACCGAAGCCAGCAAGGCCAGCGCCAAACCCGAACGTCTAATGGGGAGCCACACCGCCACCAGAACATAGTAGCAACCACTATGTAGAGTGGCCCACGGGACCCGGACAGGTGTGGTTCTTGAAAGGCCATTAGGGTGACTCGGTGGACGATGCCGGGGCTGTCTACGACGACGGGTTCTGCTTGGACAACGGGCTGGCGGGTGAGGCGCTGGCCATCGCGTCGGCCAATCCCAAGAACTTCTACCAGGCCATTTCCGATACGGCAGCGATGCCGCGTCTCGACCTCTGGGCCAAGCTCTTTGTGCCTGATGGGGCTGGGCCGTTCCCGGTGGTGATCGTCGTTCCCGGCAGCCTGGGGCTCCAGGCTCACCACTTGGCCCACGCATCGACGATCACCGATTCGGGTATCGCAGCATGCGCCATTGATCCCTTCGGCCCTCGGAATGTCGTTTCCACGGTGGACAATCAGATCCAGTACTCGTTTGCGGCCAGCGCCTGGGATGTTCTGGCCACTGCCGAGCTTCTGGCGACCCGACCCGAAATCGACGCTTCGCGAATCGGAGCCCAAGGCCACAGCCGAGGCGGCTCCGCTGTTCTGAGCGCCGCGTCGGTGCACCTGTCATCGGCATCCGACGCCCCGCAACTCGCCGGCGTGTACGCCGCCTACCCCTGGTGCGGCCACCAGTTCCTCGATCCCGCCGTCGGGAGCACCCAGGTCCGCGCCATCATCGGTGATCTCGACGACTGGTGCTCACCCACCCAAGTCCAAGCCCACATCCACTCCATCCGGGTGGCAGGCGGCGACGCCAGCGTCCGGATCTTGCCGAACGCCCACCACAGCTTCGACCGCACAACCCCCCTGGAGCACGAACCCGATGCTGCTGTGGCCCCCAATGCACCCACCGTTTACATCGCCGACGACGGCGCCTTCATCCTCCCCACCTCCAATGTGCCTGACCCGGCCCTAGTCGATCTCGACGGCTTCCTCTACGCCGCCAAAGCCGGCTTCGGAGTCCGCGGCGCTCACATCGCCGGCACCCCCGACCTCGCCCCAGTATTCGTCGAAGACATGATGACGTTTTGGGCCAGCGTTTTGGCTCCGAACGTGGAATAGCCCTTGGGACTAGGGATTCTGGACATCAGTCACGTTTGTCTGCTGAGGAGTGCAGCCAGTCGCTCATAACGGGGGTCTTCGTCCCCGACGATCCGCCCAGTCCAGCGGAGTGCTTCGGCGACGTTGAAGTAGGTGCCAAGGGCGATCATGGATTCGATGTCGACCCAGTCCTTCGGTCGGTCGAATACCGCCTTGCAGACGCTGAGGTGAGTGGCGGAAAGCACGCGAATGGTGTGGTTGGCGAAAGGAACTGCCACGGCCGCTTGGTCGGCCGCGTCGTGGAATGGGTCGTAGGAGAAGAAGAGATCGATGGGTGTGTTGTCCCACATGATCCGGACTTGGCCATGGCTGGTCGCTGTCTCGGCCGCCTTGGTGATCTCGACTCCAAGCTGGCTGATTGGGTCGAGTACCTCAGCGGCCCGCTCAACAGGTACGAAGACGTTCACATCGATGTCGATAGTTGCTCTTGGCTCGGCGTGATAGGCGAGCGAAATCGCTCCGCCGAAGGCATGGGGGATGTCGCCTAGAGCACTGTCGATAGCGAGAACTTTGTCGGGCAGCGACAGCCGGGTCATGACGAGTCAATTCGAGGATAGGCGAGCGGCGTGCGATTGCGGTGTCCGATGGCGTCGGCCAAGAGAAGTACATCTATGAGTCGGGAAGCATGTTCTTCGAGGCTCGCGGGCGGTGGAATGTCGGGAGGCTCGGATGCCAATCGGAGTTCCAGACGGCCACCGGCAGCAGCAACCAATCGGCGGAGGGTGCGGGTGGTTGGGTCCCGTCTTCCATGCTCATAGGCAGATATCACCGGTTGGCTTGTACCGGCACGCGTCGCCAACTCCGCCTGGCTCAAGCCCTTGCGCCGCCGCGCCTCCCGAAGCAATTCCGCCGGTTTCACAACCAGCAGTATATATCGACTTGTCTATGCAAGTGCTCTTATGTGTCCTTGTGCCATTATGTTGCTCGTGGCTCCAAATTTGGAAAAGAGAGTATTCGGCATCGATATCGACGGGTTCTACAAATGGGCCATGGGGGATCTCGTCGACAACCGGAATCGGGGGATCTTCGCGGAGTGGTTGGTAGGGCAAGCGCTCGGAGCTATCGGCGATGGCGAGGTGCGCCATGAATGGGATGCGTACGATTTGCTCTACGAGGAGAAGGTCAAGGTCGAGGTCAAGGCATCGGGACTGAGTCAGACGTGGAATCTGTATGAGCCGTCGAAGCCCAATTTCAACATTGCTCCGAGATGGCGACACTGGGTGGCCGAGACTGACGATTGGATCGTGCACGATCGCCCTGTGAGGTTCGCAGATGTGTATGTGTTCTGCCTCCATGAGCCGGTGCCGGCAACAAATGAGAACGTCTTTAGCCCAACATTTTGGAAGTTCTGGGTGATCTCAACGCAGAAACTCGACGAGGAGCTTGGGGATCAGAAGACCGTTGGTCGCGCGACGCTGGATCGGTTGGTCGAATCGATCCAGTGGTCAAAAATAAAATCCAAGGTTGACCGCCTGGAATTGGCGTAAGAGTTCGGAGCGCCTACCAGAGTTCGTCGAGGTATTGGGTGGTGCCGGGGATTGTGGGGATGAAGGGGGCTAGGAGTTCGATGCGGGCGCCACGGGCGGCGACGTCGTCGGCGAGGGTGGCGAAGGCGTCCCAGCAATCTTCGGGGTCTTGGTCGCAGAAGTAGAGGCGGAGGACTTCGGGGTGCTCGCCGGTGAGGGGCGGCAGACCGCCTTCTTTGCTGACCTGGACGAAGTCGATGATCTGGCCGATGAGGCTGCCCTCGGCGAGGAGTTCGGGGTCGCGATCGGCGCGCAGGGCTGAGGCGGCAGCAAGCACAGAGTCGGTGCTGTCGCCTCGAATCCAGGCCACCACCATGCCCGCATAGGGATGGTCGAGGGCGATCTCCGGCGGAATCGGGGCGGGTCCCCGGCCCGCCGAGCCAACAAGGTCGTAGGCGGCGGTGCTGATGTGGTCGCGGTTGGGGTTCATACGTCCGGAGGCGAACAGGTCGGGGCCGACTGCAAACGAGTAGCCGAAGGTGTCGGCGTCACGCCCCTCCTCCATCCAATAGAGGGCGATGAACGAGCCGTTGTCCACCGGATCGGCCACCGCGCCATCGGCGGGGAAGCGCAGATCCTTGAGTCGCCTCGTGGCCACGTAGCGCCGATAGGCGAAGCAACCGGGAGCGGCGGTCATGGCCGCGTAGGCATGGTCGTGCTCGTACCAGCGGTTGTACTCGTGCAGTCCCTCGCCGCGATGCGGCTCGATGAAAGTGATCATCGAGTGGCCGAGATGGATCTGGCTGCCAATTGCCAGGGTCGAATCAGACATGTCGTCGCCTCCTGTCGCTGCCGAATGATACGGCCCCGCCCACGATCCCTCCGCAACATCTAGGTGCTCGCCGTTGATGTTGCAGAATGGGCCCCAATGGGAATCAAGAGTGAAGACGAGCGAATTCAGCCCGCATTGCACTCCCTGCTGTTGGGGGACGCAGAAGGGCTCCAAGCCGCTCTCATTGCCGACCCGCCGGTAGTGACCCTCAAAGTCGAGGGGAACACGCTCTTGGAATGGACCACCCAGCCGGGAGTCGCTCCGCCATCCCCACAGGTTGTTGACGTGCTCATTGGTGCTGGTGCTGAGCTGAACCGGGCCCTCAACTTGGCCGGTTGCTGGAACCTGCCGGACCTCTGCGAGCAGCTCCTGGCCGCCGGTGCCGATCCCGTAGCCAGGGCCGACGCCGACATCACACCCCTTGAATCGGCCGCAATGCACAGTTCTATTGAGGCCGCCGATGTGCTTGTTACCGCTGGTCTGCATCGGCACTCACTGTGGCTCGCTGCCGCTTGCGGTCTGCTGGACAAAGTCAAGCGCTGGGTATCTGCTGACGGGGCACTTCTCGATGATCCGGGTATCCACCGTCCGAACTGGGTCGATGTCGGCCGACCGGCTGGCAAACCTCCCACCGTTGAGCCAGAAGAGATCCTGGGTGAGGCATTCGTCTTTGCTGCGCTCAATGACCGGCGCACTGTTGTGGACTATCTCCTCGGCGCCGGTGTCCACATTGATGTGCGCCCCTACCGCAACACGACCGCACTGCACTTCGCCATTCAATTCGGCCGTCTCGAAATGGTTCGGCGCCTACTTGAACGAGGAGCATCGACGGCCCTTGTTGACGACATCTACAGCTCTGACGCTGCCGGATGGGCGCAGGCCTGCGATGACGGAAGCGAGCGAGCAGCCACCATTCGAGAGTTGGTGGGCGCCACTTGAAATCAGGCCCTCAAGGTAGAGGCATGGGAAAAAGAGGGAATCTGTCATCCAGTGGGCCGTTGTAGGGTTCCGCGGTGGTTTCTGTGAGTCCGTGGCTGCTCGAAGACGGCGTGCTGCATCTGAACCACGGGTCGTTCGGGGCAACGCCAGCTCCGGTGTTGGAGGCACAGGAGAGGATTCGCCAGCGATTTGAGGCCAATCCCACCAAGTACTTCGTGGGCGGTGAATACCAAAGCGAATTGGACGCCGCCCGCCGGGTGGTGGCCGACTTCGTGGGGGCCGATGAGGCGGGGTTGGTGTTCGTGAACAACGCCACCACCGGGGTGAACGCCGTTTTTCGGTCGCTTGAACCCAGCCTTGCCCCGGGCGACGAGATCCTGGTGGCCGACCACGAATACAACGCCTGTGTGAACGCGGCGCTGGTCTCAGCGGCGAGGGCAGACGCCCGTGTTGTCACAGCCCAGGTGCCGTTTCCGCTGGAATCCTTCCAGCAGGTAATCGATGCTGTGCTCGGAGCCGTCACCGAGCGCACCCGGGTCGTGATGATCGACTCGGTGACTTCTGCGACGGGGCTGGTGATGCCGGTGTCCGAACTCACCGCCGCCCTTGAGCCCGAGGTGGCACTGCTGGTGGACGCGGCCCATGGCCCCGGCATGTTGGACTTCGACGTCTCTGCGCTGGGGGCCTCCTATGTCACGGCCAACTGCCACAAGTGGATGTGCGCGGCCAAGGGAGCGGCGTTTCTGTGGGTGCGAGAAGACCGCCGCGAGGGCATGTACCCCCCAGTGATCAGCCACGGCTACAACGACGCCTGGCCATCGAGCGAGAGTCACTTCCACGCCCAATTCGACTGGACCGGAACACAGGACCCGAGCGCCTGGCTCACCGTCCCCGTCGCCCTCGACACAGTGGCCGCCATGCACCCCGACGGCTGGCCCGGTGTCCGAGCCGCTACCCGAGCGCTGTGTTTGACGGGCCGAAAGATCCTGCTCGACGCTCTGGCAATCGATCCGCCGGCGCCCGAGAACATGATCGGCTCCATCGCCTCGGTGCCCGTCCCGCCCGCCGACAACTCCGGCTCGGAGATCTTCGATCCGCTCATGGCCGCTCTGGCCGACAACCACAACATCCAGGTGCCGGTGTTCACCTGGCCCGAACCCCCCGAGCGCCTGCTCCGCATCTCCGCCCACCTCTACAACGAGGAATGGCACTATCAGCGCCTAGCCGACGCCCTCCTCACCGAGCTCGGTACCTAACTCAACTGGGAAAGGCGAGCCACAAAACCGAAAGCAGGACCCAGGACGAGACCACCAGCCAATACGTAACCGGTTGGTCGCGGCGGGTGACGCGTTGGACGAAGCTGCTCTCCCCGGTGGCGATATCAAATGCGGCCCAGGCCAAGAACAGCACGGCGAAGAGCCAGATCTGCTCGGTTAGCGCAAATGCCCACAAAGCGGCAACGGCGGTCCATGTGGGCCACAACCGGAGGGATCTGGTTTGAGTTGGCCGTGCAGAAATCGGGATCACTTGATCGCCTCCGTGTGGACAGCGGGCGGCTCGATGGCGTTGATCCGCCAGTTGAGGTAGTGGCCGAAGTCGGTAACTACCCGCTCCGCGGGAACAAGAAGTCCAGGCTCAAAGTCGCCGATGGCACCACGCTGGCCTCTCTCGCAGATCGCTTTGTCCTCGGGCAGGAAATCCGGGAGGGAGTAGGCCGCCGCGTTGGTGGCTAATTGGCTGGTCCAGCGCCTGAACCGGCCACTACTGCGGTCTTGGGGGTCTGCGGCGAATGCCCCGCCAGTTCGGACCGTGCAGCGCTGAGTGTCGATCGGGTGAACCGTCTGCCAATAGAAGCCGCCGGCGTTGAACACGCCTACGAAGTTGGGTGGCAGGCTGATCAGCAGGTAGTCGTCCTGGTTTTCCACCTTGCCGCCGGTGGCAGTAGCCCTGGCCGAGCCTGCGATGTAGTAGGCGTCTTTGGTTGGCGTGTAGGGATCGAGCGTCTTGGGGTGCACCTGGAACAAGTGGTAGCTCTCCATTGCATTCACTATCGCCAGCTTCCAGTTGCATTCCCACACCTGGGTGTCCTGCTGGTCTGAACGGTGGGCCATTTGGTCGATCCCGTGTGCGACCGCGTGGGGCTCGATGGCTGCGAAACGCTTGGTAAGCGGCTCAACATCAGGATTGAGGCTCACAAACACCAAGCCGTGCCAAGACTCGACTCGGTAATTCGGCAAACAGTGCGCAGCCTTGTCGATGGCGTCCTTGGGCGTGAACGGAACCGACAACAGCCGGCCGTCGTCGTTGTAGGTCCAAGCATGGTACGGACACTGGATTCGCTTGGCGTTTGACGGCCGATCAACGAGCAGAGTTCCCCGGTGAGCGCAGAGATTCGACATCGCCGCCAATTCGCCCTGCTGATTGCGCCACAGCAGGACTGGCTGGCTGCCGATGATGACCGGAAGCTGATCGCCTTGAGCGCTTACATGATCCTCGGTGGTGACGAACACCCAATCTCCGTGCCAGATGCTGTCCATCTCGGCCTTGAGGAAAGAAGGGTCCCGATAGGCGATGTTGGGCAAGGCGCGGTCGGGAGCAAACGTCAGCGTGGTGGAACTCACAGGGTTCAATATAGCAATATTGCCGTATAAGTCCAACGGTCGTTGATAATATACGACATCGTTGTAAATCTGTGGGGGAAGAGCAAAACGGCCTTATGAGCACTGTTCCAACTCGAGCCCTTGTCCTGTCGGGGATTGGCCAGGACGGTCAAGTATCAGCTGAGCCGTTGTTTGTCATGGCTTCCCTACTCGGTCATTCCGATAAGGCAATGCGCGACTGCCTGGGCCGGCTCGTCAGGGAAGGTCTCCTAGCTCAATCCGGAGGACGGGGCCGCTCGGCGGAATATCAGGTGACCGAAGTGGGACGGGCCGCGCTTGATGTGGATCTCGGCTGGTCTGCTTATGCGCACCGCGTCGATGCCGGACTCGAACCCTGGGACCGACATTGGCGGTTGGTCGGATTCGGGATTCCAGAGAGGCGTCGGGGTGCCCGTGACGCGATTCGCAATCTCCTCGTCGAATTTGGGGCTGCCCCACTCCAGTCGGGGCTCTACGTCCACGCTTACGACCTGACTGACTTCGTTTTGCAGCTTGCCAACCACCTCAAGGTGTCCGACGCCGTGACGACTTTCGCCTCCCGAACGATCCGAATTGGGGAGGAATTGTCCGACGAACTTCTTGTCGATCGGCTTTGGCCATTGACTGACTTGACGGGCCGATACGACCTGGTTGCCCGGCAATTGGGATCCATAGCCGAGCGGGCCTCAGTCACAGACGGTGACCACATCGCCGCTTCGATGCTCTCGGCCATCGTCGCCACTGAAGAGGTCATGCGCGACGATCCACAATTGCCATGCGAACTCCTTCCTGACCGTTGGTCTGGCGCTGAGGCGCGGCAGGCATTCTTGACCGCTCACTCAGCAGCCAGCGCCCATAGTGAGCTATTCCGCAATTCCCAGTTGATGCAGTCCTACATCCACGAGATTGATCGCGCCCTCACCGAGACGTCAGGCGCCTTTTGGCAACGGTGGTTCCCCCGCCTCGTCAATGCCTATCAAGCCAGACTGCCGCCAGCAGCGACCCGCTGACGTAGAGGTTCCGGGTTGCTCAGCGGTGGCGGACGAGGCCGAACGGGAAGCGACCTTCGATGAAGTACGTGGACGATAAGAACACCGGTCGCCCCTCGCCGTCTAGGTGGTTCTGCACCAGTACGAGATAGGAGGCATCTTCCGGCTGTTCCCCCCAGCCGATGTCTTCGCCGTGAGCAGCATGGAGCTCGGTTGTTGCGACGGCGACATGATGACCGTGTCGACCGAGCAACGCGAAGACCGACCCCGTGATGTCAGAGGGGTCCGGTGCACCGCCCAGGTGGTCTACCGGGATGACGTCGTACGAGAAGGCCACGACTTCGGCATCGGCGGTCAAAGCCCTCTCGATCTCCACCACCTCTGCCGACGGGCTGAGCTGTAGCTCCTCGGCTTCCTCCTTGGAGATGTCCCTGATCGAGATGCTCCGATAGCGCATGCCGGGTTCGAGGCCGCGTCGACGAATCGTCTCGGTCATGGATTCGAGACGACGGATGTCGGCCTGGTGATCATGCCCGGTCGCGACGACGACTGTGCCGGACCCATGCCGTGTCACCGTTAGCCCGCGGCTCTCCAGGTCCTGAAGAGCCGTGCGAACCGTGCTTCGGGACACCCCGTAGTGGGTGGCCAGTTGATGCTCACCCGGCAGGCGTCTACCGGTTGGCCATTCGCCGCATTCGACGCGCTCCCGCAGGTCCCGCGCTACGCGGTCCGATTGGGTCATTGCGATCCTCTATGACGTGGTTGTCGCCCGGCAGTCACACCACTCGGATGTTGCCGCCGTCGATCGGGATTTGTGCGCCGGTTGTCGCCGCGAACGTGTCGCTGCAAAGTTCGGCTACGACAGCAGCAACGGACTTCGAGCTAACCGTTGTCCCGAGCAGATTGCGGGACTTGTACTCCTCGACGGTCAGTCCATGCTGTGCCGCCCGGGCTTCGAGGGTCTCATCGTTCCAAAGCCCGGTGTCGAACACGGCGTCGGGGTGGACGACGTTCACGCGGATGCCCTCTTCGGCCCACTCGATGGCCGCGACCCGCGCTAGTTGGGTCACGGCCGACTTGGACGCGGAGTAGGCGGCTGCGCCCGGTCCGGGGGCAGGGACGTTCTTTGATCCGATTATGACCACCCGCCCACCGATGGGCGAGAGCGCCAACAGGTCGTGAGTCGACGAGAGCAGTTGCGCGATCGCGTCGACGTTCACGGCTTGGACTGATCGCCAGTCGGCGAAGTCGAGGTCTTGAATGGGCGCTGACGGGCCGAAGATGCCCGCCGCGGCAACGACGATGTCGACCCCGCCGAACCGTTCAACTGCGTCGTCGATGGCCCGTTGCTGGGCGTCTGTGTCGGTGACATCGACCTCTCGCCCGAGCCAGTTCGGGCCTTCGAAGGCGCACTCGACAGCCGGTGAGGAGTCGAAACCAGTTACGGCGCAGCCTTGTGAGAGGAGGGCGTCGGCACAAGCCCGGCCAATTCCCGATGCGGCCCCGGTGACGATGGCGGCGCAGCCGGTGAAACGGGCCTTGGGACCGTCGAGGGCGAGCTTGGCCTGCTCGAGCGACCAGTATTCGACTTCGAAGATTTCTTCGGGCGGGAGTGCGACGTAGCCGCCGAGGTGGTCTTCGGCCCGTTCGAGCACCGGCATGGTGTGGGCGTAGATCTCAGCCGAGATGGCCGATGCCTTGGCGGTGTCGCCAATACCGAGGAGGCCGATTTCGGGGTCGACCAGGACCCGGGGCGCGGGGTCAAGCATCTTGAGTGGCTCTTCGGAGCGGGCTGCGTTGTCGTTGAAGTAGCCCCGGTAGGCCTCTGCATAGGCGTCGACGTCAGTGCCGACCACTGCTGTTCGCTTGGTTCTCAACACATGGTCCGGGGTCAATGGGCCCCGGTTGGCCAGGCTGTCAAGGTCTGGTCGAGCCACGAAGCGGGCGACTTGCGGCGTCCAGTGTCGACCCACGATGAGCGGCTTTCCGGCGACCTCTGAGAGTTGCCGGCGAAGATCGGCGAGGCGAAGGCAGCTGCACGGAGGTGGCGATTCGGTCGTTGGCGCCGCCATCGGCGCGTGTTCATCGAGCCATGCTTCGGCGCGGGAGATGAGCTCCACGTGGCGCTCGTACGCCCCTCTCGTCGTGTCGGCAAAGGTGAACAGACCATGGTTGAGAAGGACTATCCCGGAGTAGCGGTCGTCATCCCACATCTGCGACACGACCTTTGCGAGGTCGAAGCCCGGCATGACGTACGGGATGATGAGCACTTCCGGTCCATAGACGTCTCTGACCGTGGCCTCCCCTTCGGCCGTGTTGGTGAGGGTGACGATCACATCGGCGTGGCTGTGCTGCACCGCCTTGTGGGGAATCAGGGCATGGAGGAGCGTCTCAACCGATGGGGCGGGTGCCGCAGGGTCCAGGCAGGCGGCCGAGAGCTCTCGCATCATGTCCACGTCGCTTAGCGAGTCGAGGGCAAGCAGCTCGAGGAGGCGGTCGTGTCGGAGCGGGGCGAAGCCCGCTCGCTCGATCGTGGCCAGATCCCAACCCGACCCCTTCACGTAGAGCGCGTCGATTTCCTGGCCTGTGAGGTCGTGGAACGGCTTTTTGACCGACGTGTTCCCGCCACCATGCAAAACGAGAGCTGGGTCGCGGCCCAGCAGCTGAGACCCATGGACGCAGGCATCGAGGTCGTCGTCGTGTTCGCCGCCAGCGCTCGCCGACGTCCATCTGTTCTCCATGAGGCCCTCGCGACCGACCAACAATGCCTACTTGTCAGACAAATTAGGCGTTCGCCTGATGTGATGTCAACATCGGGTGCGAGGCTGCTCAGCTCATGAGCAACCGAACATCGGGGTTGAGATGTCCGTGGCTGTGCGAGTACCTTGGCCGTAGTTGTCAGACAAATAAAGGGGCGGGTCTTGACGCGTACTGTGGATTGGGTTGAAGACGCGGTGGAGATCATCGACCAGACGATGCTTCCGGGCTCGGTACAAGTACTTCCCCTCGCCACAGTTGCCGATGTGGTGGCGGCCATTGAACGGCTCTCCGTTCGGGGAGCTCCCGCGCTGGGAGTCGCGGGTGGTTTCGGCGTTGCGCTCGCCCACCGTGAGTCGGCCGGTGATCCCGCGCGGCTGGAGGCCTTGCTCAACGACCTAGAGAACGCTCGCCCTACGGCAGTGAACCTCGCGCGTATGGTCCGCCGCGTCGCCGAATTTGCTCCCCAGGGCTTCGACGCAGTGCTCAATGCCGCCTTTGAAGTCCGGGACGAGGAGATCGCGGCATCTCGCGGTATGGCAAGGCGAGGCGCCGATCTCGCTGCGCAGTTTGTGGATGGCCGGCCGCTAACGGTGATGACGATCTGCAACACAGGAGCGCTCGCCGCCGTAGAGGGCGGTACGGCGCTCGCGGTCGCCGAGGAGCTACACAAGCGAGGCCTATTGGAGGAGGTTGTCGCGCTGGAGACCCGGCCACTGCTGCAAGGCGCCCGGCTGACGGCCTGGGAACTCGCCCAGATGGACGCTCCGCACCGGCTCATCGTCGACAGCGCTGCTGCATCGGTGCTGGCCAGCGGCCTTGTCGACGTTGTCTTGACCGGCGCTGACCGGATCGCCGCCAATGCCGACACCGCCAACAAGATCGGTACGTTCGGTCTTGCGCTCGCCGCCGCCGATGCTGGCGTTCCCTTTGTGGTGGTGGCTCCAGAATCGACCATCGACCTCGAAACAGCCTCGGGCGCGTCAATCCCGATCGAGGATCGAGGGGCCCGTGAAGTTATCTCCTACCCGCTTGAAGGCACGGCTCCGCCTGAGACCCAAGTGATCAATCCTGCGTTCGATGTCACTCGGGCTGAGCTCATCACGGCAATCGTCACCGAGCGACGAGTGGTGGACCTTTCCGGGGGAGAGACACTGACTGGCTAACTGCGATCCTGAACCGCCGAGGTGACGGCGTTTTGCGGTCACCTCCCTCAGTAGGTCAATACATGATGGTGCGGGTTAGGTGGTGGGGCCAGAAGGTGGCGTGGTAACTCTTCCAGAGCCGGAAGTCCACCTGGGGGATCACAAGCGACTGCGAGGGCGGGCGAATCTGATTGTTTGCGTCGGTGAGCAGGGCAGTGGCGTACAGGGTATGAGCCCGGATCTCCACTTCTTCGGGACTGTCGGCGGGGATCAGCTCGCCTCGGTTGATGGCATCTTCCAGTTCAGCGGAGTAGGACAAAATGCCCATGAGCCGCAGGGCGACGGGAACGATGTAGTCGGCGAACGCCGTCATCCGGTCCAGATCGGCGACTGCGAAGGCACCTCCGCTGGCCAGCGCCATGTGCAGTTGCCAGAGCCAAAGTTGGGCCAGCTTGTGCAACTGCACCTCATGGCCGTCGTGGGAGCTGACGTCGTTGAACCTGGGAAACTCGGCCACTAGCCGCTCCAGTAGGCCATTTCCGTTGGCGTACATGGCTGGCGCACAGTCGGCGACGAAGCGGTGGGCACTGCCGTCGTAGCGGTCGGCCAGGATGCGGCCCGCCGTGTTTAGGATCTCGACGCGCTCATCCAGCATGGGGATTTCGATGTTTCCGCTGAACACGCGGTTCAGTTCGGCCCGACTGATCTCGGCCAGGAAGGCGCCATTGGTCAACGGCACACCGTCGTCCAGCGCCTGGTTTACGCAGGCGAACATGCCCTCGCTGTCCGACCAGGTGCGGCCCCGATAATCGGCGGCGAACTTCACCTCGGAGTCGAAGTCGGTGAAGGCGAAGTTCATGACCGCATAGAAGAAGGAGGTATCGATGATCTCCGCCGGGTCAGTCCGGTCGCTGAAGGCACCGTCCACCCGGCCAGACGGAAAGGCGAACTCCTCAAAGGCCATCCATGAGGCCACTTCCTCGATGGCCTCGACCGAGGTGTGGACGTGTCGAGAGCGATCGACCACCCCGCGTACCGACCGCAACACCGGCGAGGACCATACTGGGGATTCGGGCATTTCTCGCTTCTCCTCGACGCATCAGCGTAATGCCAGTCGTTACGATTTTGACTGGTTCGCATTGAGGGACATGCATGGATTCAGTTCGCTTTAGCTTTGACGGAGATCAGGCCTTGGCCGCGGTCACGGGCCGTGAAGGTGGCGTGAGCACGGGCGAGTTGGGCAGTCTTAACCTGAGCTTTGAGGTGGGAGACGACCCGGCACGGGTCATCGCCAACCGCAAGATCGCGGGCGACGAGCTGGGCTTCGACTTCCGCAACCTCGTGGTTCCCCGTCAGGTACACGGGGTACGGGTCAAAGTTGTAAGCGAGCACGACAGAGGCCGGGGCGCCGACTCATCGGAGTCCGGAGTGGCCACCTGTGATGCGCTGGTGACGAGCACGCCGATGATCCCAATGGCCGTCTTGGTGGCCGACTGCGCGCCGGTGGTGCTCTACGACCCGGCACAACCGGCCATCGGCATCGTGCACGTGGGATGGCGGGGGGCCATCGGGCGGATTGCGCAAAAGGCGGTGGAGACGATGGCACGGGAGCTGGGATCTCGGGTGCGAGATATCCAGGCGGGCATCGGCCCGTGCCTGCAACCGCTCTCCCTCGAAGTCTCCATGAACGAGGCCATGCAGGCTGAGGGGGAGTTCCACCAACAGCCGGTGGTGCTCTACGACGCCGGGGAGAAGCCGCACCTGGACATTCCGTACATGGTCAAACAGCAGTTGCTGGATGCCGGTGTATGGCTCAAGAACATTGAGGACTCCAGAATGGACACCCTGGACGCCCAGCGCTTCTTCTCGCATCGCGGGCAGTCGGGCAGGGCGGGACGGTGCATAGGGGTGGCCATGCTGCGAGCCCCCTAGACGGACCGCGGTCAGTCTGGGATCAAGACTCCGGGGTTCATTAGGTTGTCGGGGTCGAGGGCGGCCTTGACGGAGCGCAGGACTTTGACGCCGGCGTCGCCGAGCTCGTCGGCCAGCCAGGGGCGGCGGACGCGGCCGATGCCGTGATGGTGGGAGATGCCAGCACCGCAGTCAGTGGCCGCCTGCATGGCTGCGGCCCAGCAGGCGTCGTAGACCGACTGGTACTGGTCGGGATCAGACGGCTGGGCGGCGAAGGTGAAGTAGAGGTTGGCTCCGGATTGGTAAGCGTGTGATGTGTGGGCGGTGGCAGCGATAACCGTGGGCACCGCGCTGATGGCCTCGATGACCGCTTCGTAAAGCCGAGCGAGGTGACGCCAGCTGGTGGCCACCTCGATGGTGTCGGCCACTAGGCCCTGTTCGAAGAGCTCGGTCCAGGTCGGCACGGTGTTGCGGTGCTCGAACCAGTGATCCACTGCCCCGGGATCGGCCGGTTCTCCACCGCCCGCCTGGCACAGCTCGGCCACTGCGGCGGCCTCCAGCACGGCGTGCCCGGGCGGACCCTCGTGCAGGAAGATGGCCACGCAGCGGCCCTTGGGCACGTGGTCGCGGAAGTGGCGGCGCGACTCGCCGGCGTCGTAGAGGCGCACTACCGGGGGCCGCCAGCCGGGCACGATCACAGTGCGCATCGCGTCGATCCCGGCACCAATGTCCTCGAAGTGGAAGGCTTGGCGCACTCCCGGCTCGGGAAGCCGCCGCAGCGAGAACGTCACCTCGGTGATGATGCCGAGCGTCCCCTCGCTGCCCAGCAGCAGCTCACGAAGATCAGGCCCGGCCGACGCCCGGGGAGTAGGGCGCGACCGGTAGATCGACCCGTCGGGCAACACGGCCTCAACCGCATACACGATGTCCTCGATGTTGCCGTAGGCGGTGGAGTACTGGCCTGACGCCCGGGTGGCCACCCAACCGCCCACTGAGGAGATCTCGATCGACTGGGGCCAGTGTCCGATGGTGAAGCCGTCTTGCCGCACCCGGTTCTCAGCGTCGATGCCCATCGTGCCAGCGCCGAAGGCCGCTAGGCCGTCCACCGAGTCGAGCCATGCCAGCCCGCTCAGGCGCTCGGTGCTGATCACCACCGAGTCGGATGAGGCCATCACGCCGCCCACGCAGCCCGATCCGGCCCCTCGGGGAATCATCGGCGTGCCGTGGGACCGGCACAACTGCACGGCCGCGGCCAGCTGTTCAGTGCTTGACGGTGCCGCCACCGCAGCCGGCAGCACCAACTGTCCTTGCCACTGGTCGAATTCGGAGCGGGGCCAGGTGTCGCGGGCTCGGCTGTGGCGGGCTTCGTCGTCGAGGTGGAGATCGTCGCCCAGCAGGCCGGCGAGTTCGTCAATCAGCGCCATCAGGCGTCCGCCTTGAATTTTAACTCGCTGTCAAAGCGGTCCCGAACGGCATCGATCTCTGAGATGGTGCGGTTTTCGTCCCACCCCAGCAGGTCGCCCATCAGCAAGGCCGCCGGGACGACAAGGTCGTCTCGTTCGGCGGGCGTGTACCAGGCGGCCCGGGTACGGCGATAGACCAGGTCCTCCAGGGTCAGCGCACCGTCCACCTTTACCGCCCAGACCACCTCTCCGGCTACCACCCGGCCGCTAGGGACGATGGGCTGGTGGCCCAAGGCCAGCACCTGGTTGGTTTCGTCCCCATAGAGCCGCACCAACCGGTCGGCTAGCGGCCTTTCAAGCCCTTCGGCGGCCGCTACCGATGCGGCACAGGCATCGAGGTCCGATGAGAGGTTGCCGCCGGGGATCGGATCGGGGCCCGGATTCGGTCCCAGCGATCGGCCCAACCGCTCCGCCACACAGTCGAGCACCGTCATTGCCATGGTGCGAAAGCCGGTGAGCTTTCCGCCGGCCACGGTGATCATCCCCCCGCTTCCTACCCAAACCTCTTCTTTGCGGGAGATCTCGGTGGCCTCTTTTCCCTGTTGGGCCACCAGCGGGCGCACGCCTGACCAGGCGGCCACCACGTCGTCGAAACCCAGCGGCTCGACATCGAAGTAGCGCTTGAGCGGTTGCAGCAGGTATTCGACATCTGCCTGATCGATCTCGGGCCACAGAAGCTGTTTGCCCTGGTAACTGGTGTCGGTGGTGCCGATGGCCACCGCGTCGCCCCGGGGCAGCACGAAAACGCTCCGTTTGTCGGGTGTCGACATGATCACCAAGTTCCGCACCGGCAGCCGAGCAGCGTCGACCACCACGTGCACACCCTTGGAGGGATGGAGGCGATCAGTGGCGGCCTCCTGCTCGAATCGGGCCAGGTGCTCCACCCACGGACCGGCGGCGTTCACCACCGCTTCAGCACGGATCTCCACCCGGTCGCCGCTCACTTCGCACGCCGCCGCCACCCCGTCTACTTGACCGTCCTCCCAGATCACGTCCACCACCGGCAGTCGGCTGGCCACAATGGCCCCGACCCCGACCGCGTCGCGCAGCACGGCCAACACCAGCCGGGCGTCATCGGTCATGTACTCCCGGTAGGCGCAAGCCCAGGGGTATTCGTCCCTCCTGAGACTCGGCTCTTCCTCCGCCAAATCTCCTTGATCCCAGCTGAGGTGGCGGTCGGCGTCGTCTACCGCTCCGAGCTTCTCGTAGGTACCGATACCGGCCCGGACTTTCATCAGGCTGGCCCGGTTTCGGGCGGGCACCACCATCCAGCACGGCTCAGCCAGATGGGGCGCCATCTGGTGGACGGATTGGCGCTCCCTCGCGGTCTCCCGCACCAGTCCGACCTCACCCGTAGCCAGGTACCGCAGCCCGCCATGGATCAGCTTGGACGAGCGCGATGAGGTCCCGGCGGCAAAGTCGTCCTTCTCCACCAGAGCGACCCGCAGACCCCGCCGGGCCGCATCCCGGGCCACCCCCGCCCCGGTGATTCCCCCGCCGATAATCACCAAGTCGAACCGCTCTCCTTCCAGCCCAACCAACAGAGCAGATCGCGAGCTCGGCGTGAGAGATGTCGAAGGGGCGGGCTCAGACATAGCCAGCCAAATCTATGCCGCCCCAGCGCTCACAGGGAGGTGCCGGGCCGGTAGTCCACTACCAGTTCTTCCAGTAGCGGGAGGGGATGGGGCCTTCTTGATCCTGGTACTTGGAGCCGGCCTCGGCTGATCCGTAGGGGTTCTCGGCCGGCGTGGTCATGGCGATAAAGGAGATCTGGCCGATCTTCATCCCGGCATACAGGGTGATGGGCAGGGTGGCCACGTTGGACAGCTCCAGGGTGAGGCGGCCGTTCCAGCCAGCGTCCACGAACCCGGCGGTGGAGTGGATCAGCAGCCCGAGGCGGCCCAGCGACGACTTGCCCTCCAGCCGGGCCACCAGATCGTCGGGAATCCGCACCCGCTCAAGGGTGGAGCCGAGCACGAACTCTCCGGGGTGGAGGATGAACACCCCGTCGGGCTCGATCTCCACCGGCTCAGTGAGGGCGTCCATATTCTTCTTGACGTCGATGAGCCCTTCGGTGTGGTTGCGGAACACCCGGAAAAAGCGGTCGATGCGCAGGTCCACCGACGACGGTTGGATGGCGCCGTCAGCCAATGGCTCGATCTCGATGCGGCCCTCCGCTAGCTCCTTGCGGATGGATACGTCGGAGAGGATCACGCTTTGGGGGCGAAGAAGCTCCGCACCAACGGCTCGTAGTGCTCGAGGGGCGGTGTGGGGTATGCCGGGTCGAACGCGGGCATGTCGTATTCGGCGCAGAACTCAGCGCAGCGGTCGTAGTGGGGGTGGTCGGCGTAGGCGTCACGGCTGTTGCGGTCGAGGCCCACGTGGTGCCAGAAGTAGTAGCCCTGGAAGACGCCGTGCATCTGCACCATCCAGAGGTTCTCCTCCGACACGAATGGCTTGAGGATGGCCGCGGCCAGATCGGGGTGGTTGTAGGGGTTGAGCAGGTCGCCGATGTCGTGGACCAGCGAGCACACCAGATACTCGTCGTCCCGCCCGGCCTTCTCAGCCCGATGGGCGGTCTGGATGCTGTGGGTCAACCGGTCGACGGCGAAGCCCTGGGGTCCGGTGGCCAGATCCCGCATCTCCCGAAGTACCCGGTCGGCCAGTCCTTGCTCCAGGTAGTGGTGGGCCGAAGCAGTTGCCGCCCAATCTTCGGCGGTGGACTCGTCCATGCGGGTGAACGTGGCTTGAGTCAGCGTTGCCATGCCCGAAGCCTACGCCAACTATTGCGGTTTCACTGCCCCGAATGGCGTCTCTTGACCGTTAGATTGCAGTGCTGATGAGAGCGGTGGTGTTCGAGGGCGGCCAGGCAACTGTCGGCGAGGTTGACAACCCCCAACCGGGACAGCGGCAGCTGTTGGTGGAGGTTCGGGCCGCGGGGCTGAACGGCGCCGACTTGGCTCAGGCCAAGGGCGGTTACGCCCCGCCGCCAGGAGCGCCAGCCACCGGCGGTTTGGAGATGGCCGGCGAGGTGGTGGCTGCTGGTGAGGGCTGCCAGCGGTTCTCGGCCGGCGATCGAGTCATGGCGGTGGTGCAGGGGGGCGGGCAGGCCGAACTCTGTGTGGTGGACGAGCCGCTGGCCATGTCGGTTCCCGAGTCGCTGGACTGGGAGAGCGCTGGGGGATTCCCCGAGGTGTTCGCCACCGCCCACGACGCCCTGTTCACCCAGGCCGGTCTGGCCATGGGCGAACGAGTGTGCATTCACGGCGCGGCCGGTGGGGTGGGAGTGGCCGCGGTGCAGCTGGCCGCGGCCGCTGGGGCAGAGGTGACGGCAACCGTGCGCAACCCCGATTCCCGCCGCGCAGTGGCCGAATTGGGGGCGAACGCCATCGATCCCGCCGATTTCGTAGACGCCGGGCCGTTCGACGTGATCTTGGAATTGGTAGGCGCTCCCAACTGGCCCGCCAACCTGAAGGCCCTGGCCACCGAAGGGCGCATCATGGTCATTGGTGTGGGCGCGGGAGCGGAGGTGTCGCTGAACCTGGCGCTGCTCATGGTCAAGCGAGTACGCCTGTTCGCATCCACGCTGCGCCCCCGCTCTTTGGATCAGCGGGCCGCAGTGGCCCGTGGGGTGGAGCAACACGTGCTGCCGCTGGTGGAATCCGGCCGACTCCATGTCCCCATCGCCCGGACTTTCCCGCTGGCCGAGGCGGCCGAGGCCTACGAGTACTTCGCCACCCCCGGCAAGCTCGGCAAAGTCGTCCTGGTTCCGTAGGGGGCGATCTCCGATGACAGCGGGAACTTGAGGCATCGGTGCGGCGTCTAAATCGCATGACCAAGCTGATCGGATTGCTCGCGCTGCTTTGCTGCTTTGCTGCGGCCTGCGGCTCCTCGGACTCGCCGGCTGCCGGGCCTACTCTGCAGCCGACTGCCGATTCGACACCGCTTTTGACCCCTTTGCCAGCGCCTGAACCCACGCCGACTTCAGCGTCAACGCCGGATTCGACCCCGATGTCCACGTCTACTGCGGCGCCAACAGTAATTCCAACTCCGGTGCCGACGCCGACAGCCCTTCCAACTCCGGTGCCGACTCCCACCCCGACAGCCATTTCAACCCCGGTGTCCACCCCGACGCCCGTCCCGACCCCGGTGTCCACTCCGGTGCCCACCCCGACGCCCGTCCCGACCCCGGTGCCCACCCCCATGTCGACGCCGGTACCCACGCCGATCGCGGTTGAGGAACTGGTCACCGAACGCGAGCCCGCCGATCCGAATGCGCCGACCGAGGCTTGGGTGGCGGGAGTCAACGCCGCCGGCTGGGACTTCCACCAGCACTTGGAGGGCAACGCCGTCTCCAGCCCGATGAGCATCGGGGTGGCCTTCAGCCTGAGCCGGGCAGGAGCATCGGCAGACTCGGGTGCGGCTCTTGACAGGATTTTCGGATTCCTCGAGGCGGGCACCCACCAAGCAGCCAACTCCGTCGATCTCATGCTGGCCAAAGCCTCGGTGGAGACCACCACCCTGGAGGTGGCCAACCGGCTCTTTCCCGACGACGGGTTCTCGCCTCGCCGCGAATTTCTGAACGTCGCCACCGCCCATTACGGTGCCGACCTCCAGCCCGTCGATACCTCCAATGCCGCGGCCGCCGCCGACACCATCAATGGCTGGGTCTCGGAGCGAACCCGCGGGCTCATCCCCGTCATCGTCAACCCCGGCACCGTCAAAGACCAACAACTGGTTCTGGTAAACACCGTCTACCTCAAGGCCGACTGGCTGTTCCCGTTTCCGGCCGAATACACGACTGACCGCCAGTTCACCACCGGCAGCGGCCAGACCGTAACCACGCCCTTCATGCGCGATCGAGCGCCGGTTCAGCGTCGCTTTGTCCGGATGGAGAACGCCGACGCGGTAGAGATGCCCTATCGAGACGGTGAGCTGGCCATGTGGCTTGTCGTCCCCCACGACCCCGACGGCCTCGCCGCGGTGGAAGAGTCGCTGGACGCTGAGGCGCTGACCGGGTTGGCCAGGACTGCTCAACAGGGCACGGTCGATGTGACCATGCCCAAATGGGAGCAGACCCTTCCGCCCTCCGACCTGTTCGAATGGCTTTGCCCGCTCGGATTCTGCCGGGGAGCAGGCCTGGACGGCATCGCCCCCGGCATCTTCATTTCCGCCGCACTCCATGGCGCCAAGGTGATCGTTGACGAGAAGGGCACCGAAGCGGCCGCCGCCACCGCGATAGCGGGCACGACATCGCTGCCCCCCGAACCCGAACTCACCGTTGTCGCCGACCGTCCCTTCCTGTGGGCCATCGTCCACCAACCCACCGGAGCAATCCTGTTCGTCGGCCGCCTGGTCAATCCTGCTCAGTGATCAAAATGGTCCGATCAAGCGCCGCTCTCCACAACCTCGGTTGCGGTGCTCAATTGCGACTGGACAAGTAGTCGAGCACCTCCTGCTCGGAGACGACGTCGGCGTACTTGGCGTCGAGGTCGAACAGGTTGGCCTCGTGGACGCGCTGATCTCGGTCGCCGCAGGCGTCTTTCACCACGATGGGCACAAACCCATGCTGGCAGGCGTCGAGAGCGGTGGCCCGAACGCAGCCGCTGGTTGACACGCCGGTGATGATCAAGGTGTCGGTGCCCAGGGAAGTCAGCGTGGAGGCCAGCGACGTGCCGAAGAACCCTGAGGCGTACTGCTTGACCACCACAACCTCGTCATCGGCTGGTTCCAAGCCTTCGCCGTAGTGGCCCAGGGGGTTGCCCCGAACGAAGCACTCCAATGCGCCCACCTTGCGGAAGAAGATCCCACCGTCGGCTCCGCCGGGCTGGAACTCCACCCTGGTGTGCAGCACGGGGATCTGAGCCGACCGGGTGGCGGCCAGCAATCGGATGCACGACTCTCGGGCGTCTTCCACACTGGCGTACAGCGGTGAATCGGGGTCCAGATAGGCCTGGCAGAAGTCCACCACCACAAGGGCGGGATGGTCACCGAAACCCAGTCGGTTGCTGAATCCGGCCTGGCGGTAGTCCTCAGACAGTCGGTCATCAGTCATGCCTTCCCACCCCCCATCAATCGATTATCCCATTGGCTCGGAGCTGGCCGATGGCGTCGTCGTCGAGTCCGAGAATCCCTCCGAACACCTCTTCGTTGTGCTCGCCCAGCGTCGGACCCGACCACTCGATTGCTCCAGGGGTGTCCGACAGCTTGGGCACCACGTTCTGCATGGGGATTGAGCCGAAGTCGGGGCTGTCCACCCAGGCAATGGCCTGACGGTCGGCGAAGTGCTCGTCGGCCAACATCTCAGGGGCTCGATACATCTGTCCGTTGGGAACAGCGTGCTCGTTTAGCAGCTGGTGCAGTTCTTCGGCATCAAGGGTGGCTGTCCACTCGGCGATCAGCTCGTCGAGCTCGAGTTGGTTGTCGCCGCGGGCGAGATGGGTGGCATAGCGGGGGTCGTCGCCCAACTCGGGGCGGCCCATGGCCTCGGCCAGCCGCCGCCACACGGTGTCTTGGTTGCCGGAGATCAGATGCATCTTGCCGTCCCGGGTCGGGTAGACGTTGGCCGGCGCGATGTTGGGGATCATCGACCCGGTCCGCTCGCGGATGAACCCGGCCACGTGATACTCGGTGAGCAGCGACTCCATGACCGCCATCACCGATTCGTACAGCGCCGCGTCCACCACTTGGCCCTTGCCGGTGCGCTGGCGGGCGTGGAGGGCGTTGAGGGTTCCTATGGTGGCGAACATGGCGGTGAGGGTGTCGCCGATGCTGATGCCAGTACGGCTGGGCATCTTCTCAGGATCGCCCGTGGTGTAGCGGATGCCGCCCAGTGCCTCGCCGATCGCGCCGAAGCCGGGCTGGGAGGCGTACGGCCCGCTCTGGCCATAGCCCGACACCCGGGTGATGATCAACCGGGGATTGACGGCATGGAGCTCGGCAGGGGACAGCCCCCACTTCTCCAGGGTGCCGGGTCGGAAGTTCTCCACCAGCACGTCGGCGTTGACCGCCAGTTGTCGCACCAGATCCTGTCCGGCGGCTTCACGCAGATTAATGGTGACCGACTTCTTGCCTCGTCCGACCACCGGCCACCACAGCGACTTGCCATCGGCCTTCTCCTGGCCCCACACCCGCATGGGATCGCCGGTTCCCGGCGGCTCGACCTTGATGACCTCGGCGCCGTGGTCGGCCAGCTGTTGGCCGCAGAACGGCCCGGCCAACAGGGTGCCGATCTCGATCACCCGGATGTCGGTTAGCGCCCCAGACATCGCCGTCCTCCTCTGCCGATATGCTCAGCCTTGCTGTGAAAGAACACGTTCAAATCGTCGAGGTTGCCCCCCGTGACGGATTGCAAGCCGATCCCGCCGACCTCAGTGTCGGCCAAAAGGTCGAGCTCATTGAGCGTTTGGCCGCTGCTGGCCACACCCGGATCGAGGCCACCAGCTTCGTCAGCCCCAAGGCAGTACCGAAGATGGCCGACGGCGATGCGGTCATGGCCGCAGTGCCCCGTTTGGACGGGGTGAGCTACAGCGCCCTGGCCCTCAACCAGCGGGGGGTGGAGCGGGCCGTCGAAGCCGGCGTCGACGAGGTTTGCGGGGTGGTGGTGGCCACCGAGACGTTTTCCCAGGCCAACCAGCGGGCCTCGGTGGCCGAGTCGGTGCAGCGGTGGCGCAGCATCAGCGAGGCGGCCAAGGCAGCCGGGATCAAAACGGCGGTGACGGTATCGGCGGTGTGCGGATGCCCCTATGAGGGACGGGTGGCCATTGAGAAGGTGCTCGACATCGTGGGCGAATTGGCTGAGACCAAGCCCGATGAGCTGGTGCTGGCCGACACCATCGGTGTGGGGGTGCCCACCCAGGTGGGCGCCCTTTTCGAAGGCGCCGGAGAGCGAGCTCCCGGCGTCGCCCTGCGAGGCCACTTCCACAACACCCGCAACACCGCGCTGGCCAACATCGCGGCAGCGATGGACAACGGGGTGAGGGTGTTCGACTCCAGCCTCGGCGGGGTAGGGGGCTGCCCCTTCGCCCCCAAGGCCACCGGCAACGTCGCCACCGAAGACGTGGTGTATCTGGTACACGAGATGGGCTACGACACCGGACTCGACCTCGACGCTCTCATCGAGACCACTACGTGGCTGGAAACCCAGCTCGGCCACGGCGTGCCCAGCCTGGTGGCCAAAGCCGGCGGATTCCCTCATCCCGGTTAGTGGCCCGCCTGCCGCGCTCATGTCGGCCGCTTCTGGTATTGGCCGCTGGGGCTGCCCACCACCAGTCCGTCGGCCAGGACGCGCTGGCCCCGCAGCCAGACGTGGCTGACTCTGCCGGTGAGTTCCTGGCCTTCGAACGGGGTGTAGCCCTGGCTGGACTCCGACTCGGCGGCCCGCACCACATGGCTGACCGCCGGATCGAGCAGGGCGATGTCGGCGTCGTAGCCGATCTCGATGGTGCCCTTGGTGCCCAGCCCGTAGCGCCGCGCCGGATTCCATGACAGCAGCCTGGCCATGTCAGCCAGCCCCAAGCCCCGCTTGACGCCCTCGGAATAGAGGCCGTTCAGCAGGTACTCGGTTCCCCCGAAGCCGCTCTTGGCCAGCCAGATGTCCTCGGGGTTTTCGGCGGCGACCTTGGCCTCGGTACGACAGCAGGCATGGTCGCTCACCACCCAGTCGACCTCGCCGGCCAGCACGTGCTCCCACAATGCCTCCACGTCGGACCGGGATCGGATCGGGGGGTTGACCTTGCCCCACGGATCACCCGAGGTCTCGATGTCCACCAGCAGGTGGCCGATGGTGACCTCCCGGCGGAAGTCCACGTTTTCGAAGCACCGGCTCATGCGCAGGGCGGCGTCCATGGCCTTGGCCGACGACAGGTGCAGCAAGTTGATGTTGGCCACCTCGGTCTCGTGGGCCAGATACGACGCAACGGTCACGGCTAGTCCCTCGGAGTGCGGGGGTCGAGACGCCGAGTAGGCAGCTAGACCAGCCAGGCGGCCCTCGGCCTCGACCAACTTGGTGTAGGCGGTCATGATCTCCGCCGACTCGCAGTGAAGCGAGAGCGAGAGGGCATCGGCCATATCGGGGTGGGCCTGGCGGGTCTCGGCGATTCCCCGCATGATGAACTCGAAGTGGGCGTAGTCGTAGCGCTCGCCGGGCGGGGTCATCAAGAAGCTGGCCTGGTCGTCGCTGGCCCCGTGCAGGCCGTGGCCGCCGTAGAACATGAAGATCTTAAACGAGGTGACTCCGTACTCGGTGGCCAGCATGGGGATCTCGTCGATGTGGGAGGCCTGCATGGGAGCGAGGTGGAAGGCGTAGTCCACGTAGCTGCGGCCGTCGATCAGGCGCAGCACCTCGGGGAAGAACTCGGCGTAGGGGCCGCCTCGGTTGAGGTAGTACTGGCCGGTGCGCATGTAGTTGAGCACGGTGGTGGTGCCGCCCTGGGCGGCGGCTCGGCTCTCGCTGACGGCGTCTTCGTCCAATGGGTTGTAGATTCCCATGTGGGTGTGGGCGTCCACCGATCCGGGGAAGGCGATGAGGCCGGTGGCGTCGAACACCTCGTTGGCATCGGCAGAGGCGGCCAGGCCCACAGCCAGATTGCTGATCCGTCCGTCGGTGATGGCGATGTCAACCTCGTCGACCGTGCCAGTGTCGGGGCGGACGACCTGGGCGCCGGTGATAACGGTTTCGGTCATGGCTGTTTCCCAATGGGATCGACCAGCGGCGCCAGCAGTCCGGTGACCGACGGCGCCGCGGCCAAACCGGACAAGAAATCGTAGATTCGGCTGGCGACGCTGTCGGCCACCAATCCGGCGGTGTTGTCGGCAAACTTGGTGGCCAACTCACCATCGGACAGGGGTTGGTCGGGTCCTCCCCGATTGGCCAGCCTTTCCTCGACCACGGTGTGGCCCGAAGCAGTTGTCACGGTCAGACGGGCAGGTAGCTGGCACGGATAGATGGCCATCAGTCGGGGGTCCCCCACCACATCGATCCGGGCCATCAGCTCTCGCCGAGTCGGATCGCAGGCCAGTTCGTCGGTGAAGTCGGCCAGACCGACCCCCAAGCCGTTTCCGCCGATGAGTCCGGCGGCCACGGTGTAGGGACCGCTGAACTGGGCATGGTAGCCGGATTCCGGTTTCCGCTTCGCTTCGATGGGCTCGCCGATGGTGCGCACCGTCGGTGGGGCCACCTCCAAGGTAGCGGTGGCGATGTCGTCGGGGCACAGGCCCCTTGAGCGCATGGCGATGGCGGCGTCGATGCCGGTGTGGGTGAAGTGATTGGCCGGGTAGGGCTTGTAGAAGATGTTGTCAGCCTCCCATCGATCCCCCAGATCGGCAGTTACCGCCTCGAAGTCGGCCTGGTCTCCCAGAAAGGCCTGGAACAGCCCGAACCGGCCCTCCACTGCCGTCGGAGGCCCGGTGATGCCCCGAGCGGCGAGTTGGGCCGCGGTGACCCCGGCTCGAGCCGCCCAGCCGCAGTGCAGCCGCTTGACCGTGCCCCCGGCCCGATTGGCCTCAATGATCCCGCTCCCCATGCTGCATGCGATTCCCATGGCGTGGGCGATTCCGCCGGCATCAGCGCCGAGCAGGCGGGCCGCGGCCGCCGCCGACCCCACCGCACCGCAGATCGACGTGGCGTGCTGTCCCCGCTCGAAATACACCGACTGGCGGGCTCGGTGGTCGTAACCGCCCATCCCAAGGCGAACCGTGACTTCCAGGCCCACCGCCACGGCGTCGATCAGAGTTGCGCCGGGAACCCCCTTCCATTCGGCCACGGCCAGCGAGGCGGGCACCACCGATGCGCTGGGATGGAGGATGGACGGCAGATGGGTGTCGTCGTAGTCCAGCGAATGGGCCAGCACGCCGTTGACAAACGCAGCCTCGGCCGCCGACATGGTCTGGCCGCCGCCGATGGGAGTGGCTTGGGGGGCCGACCCCTGGTCGGCGGCGAATCCGACAATCGCCCGTGATGTGTCCAGCGAGCTGGCCCGAACCGCGATTCCCACGATGTCGATGATGCGAGAGGGGATGCCCGCTCGCACCGCATCGGGGACCGGACCGCTGGCCAATGCGCCGAGTTGAGACAGGATCGATGTCATGCGATCTCCTGCCTCGCTCTTAGCATCCCTACGAATCTCATACGAGGGCCAATGGCCGGACCGGAGCGCCGGTGGCGCCATAGATGTTTAGATGGGAGAGCACGAACACGAACTGGTAGATCCCAGCGGCGGCCAGGCCATCCAGGTCCATTGCCTCGATGATGTTGATTCCCCGCTCCACCAACAGCACTCGGTGGGCCGGGAGCAGGGCATGGCCCTGGCCCGCGGGGATGCACTCGAACGCCAGAGTGTCGGCCCCCACCAGCGCCGCGCCCTGATCGGCCAGCCACTGGGCGCCGGCTTCACCCACGCCGGGCACGCCGGAGTCCTTGCCCTGATAGCGCTCGGGATCATCGAAGTGTGCTCCCCAGCCGCTGCGCACCAGTACCGCATCACCCGGACCAACCGAAGTCCCCTGGCGGGCCGCTGCACTCTCCAATTCGGCAACCGAGATCTCGTGGCCCCCCTCGCAAATCTCGACCCCGAATAGCCCGGGAATGTCCAACAGCACCCCGCGGCCCACAAACGGCGGAAGCTCGTGGATGCCCAGAACCGCGAAGCCGCCGTTGGCCTGAGCTTGGGCGGCGTCGATTCCTCCGTACAACTGCCCTTGGTGGCTGACATGGGCCAGAGCGTCGACGTGGGTTCCCACGTGACAGCCGGTAGTAAGCAGGTCAGCTGCGGCCGAGCCGCCGTCGGGCCGCATCCGATCACCGTGCAGTCGGTCCAAGCAATGGTGAAACTGCGGATGGTTGGGCGACTGGGCCATGCCGTTTTGCATGGGTCGGCCCAAGTCGTACACCGTGGCTTGGGCGACAAGATCGATCAGGGCCCCGGCCGCATCCGTGCGACTGCCGCTCATGCCACAACCTTCTTAGCTCGGAGTTCGTCGATGCGCTCGGCGCTCAGACCGGCTTCCTTCAGCACCTCGTCGGTGTCCGCTCCCAGGTCTCGGCCGGTGTACCGGACGGCACCGGGAGAAGAACACAGCCCGAACAGCACGTTCTGCATCTGAACGGGGCCCAAGTCGGGGTCGTCGACCGCGGTGATCGCCTCCCGAGCCTGCACCTGGGGATCGCCCGCGTACTGGGCCACGTCATACACCGGGGCCACTGCCACTTCAGCCGCGGCAAATGCGTCCATCACTTGGTCCAGCGGTCGTTCGCCGATCCACGAGGACAGGGCCGCATCAATCTCATCAGCGTGCTCGGCTCGACCAGACCCGGTGGCGAACCAGGGCTCGGACACCAGATCTTCCCGGCCAACCAGTTCCATAGTTCGGCGGGCCACGGCGTCAGCGCTGCTCGACACCGCCACCCAGCAGCCGTCGGCGGTGAGGTAGGTGTTGCGGGGTGCGTTATTGGACGACCGGTTGCCCGATCGCTCGGCGATGATGCCGGTCTGATCCCATGTGACTACATGGGGGCCCAGCGCGGCGGCCAGCGTCTCCAAGATGGACAGATCCACCACTTGGCCCTGACCGGTGGAGTGGCGGTGGTGGACCGCCATCATCACCGCCGCCACTCCGCTGATCCCGGCCACGCTGTCGGCCAAACCGAATGGAGGCAGCGTGGGGGGCTGGTCAGCCTCTCCGGTCATGTGGGCGAATCCGCTCATCGCCTCGATCAGCGTGCCGAATGCGGGCCGTTGGGCGTAGGGGCCGGTTTGGCCGTACCCGGTGACCCGGCACAGGATAAGGCCCGGATTTCGGCCGGACAGCTTCTCCCAGCCCAAACCCCAGCGCTCGAGCGTGCCGGGCCGGAAGTTCTCGATCACCACGTCGGCCGCGGAGGCGAGTTCCAAGAACACTTCAGCACCTTCGGGATGGCTCAGGTCCAAGCCCAAGCAGCGCTTGTTGCGGGCCACGAGCTTCCACCAGAGTCCCTGGCCGTCCTTTTGCGCCCCATGGCCCCGCAGACTGTCACCGGTGAGGGGATGCTCGACCTTGATCACGTCGGCACCGAAGTCGGCCATGATCTGACCGATAAGCGGCCCGGCCAAAACGGTGGAGGCATCGATGACCCGAAGATCGGTGAGGGGCCCGATCATGCGGAACGACGTTTCTCCCAGTGGAACATTGTCCGTAGTGTTCCCCAATTTGGCGGGGTCAAGCAACCATCGACAGGGAATTATGGTTCAAGTCAGCCGGATCGCGGTATGGTCATTCCTCTGAGCGGAACAGCAGAAAATTCGGACTCGGTGTCTGGTTCGGGTCGGGGAGTGGCGGCAATTGAGCGGGCCGTCGATGTGCTGTTCCTGTTCTCACGGTCGCCGAGCACGCTGGGCGTGACCGAGATATCCCGCGAATTGGGCGTGTCCAAGGCGGTCGTCCATCGGATACTCACCTCTCTGTGCGAGCCCGGCCTGCTTACCGTCGACCCGGAGAGCCGGCGGTACGCGCTGGGTCCGGCGGTGCTGGAGTTGGCCGGGGCCTACCGCGATCAACTCGATGTCAGAGACTTGGCCCTGGACGAGATGCGAAGGCTCAGCGCTGAGACCGACGAGACTGCCACCCTGTCGGTGCGCCACGGCAACCGACGGGTGTACGTGGCTCAGATCACGCCTCCCCGCGAGGTGAAGATGACCGTGCCCATCGGCGGTTCGTTCCCGCTGCACGCCGGGGCTTCATCGAAGGCGTTTTTGGCCTGGCTGAGCGATGGCGAGATCGACCACTACCTGGCCGAGAACCCGCTCGACTCGCTGACCGAGGCCACCATCGTGTCGGTCGACGAACTGCGGGCCGAACTGGACCGCATCCGCCAGCAGGGATTCGCCGTGTCGCTGGGAGAGCGCCAGCATGATGCCGGCTCGGTGGCGGCGCCCATCCTCGACCACAACCACCAGCCGGTGGCGGTGATCAGCATCAGCGGCCCGATTGAGCGTTTTCGCGACAAGATCGCCCGCTCAGCCGCAGCGGTGGTGGAGGCCACCCGAGGGCTCTCGACCAAGCTCGGGGCCCGCCCCAGCGGCCCGTGAGAGACCGCGTTCGAGTAGCCGCAGTTCAGTTCGCCGCCGGCACCGACCTCGACGAAAACCTGACCACCTGCGTTCGGATGTTGGACGCGGCCGCGGCCGAAGGGGCCGACCTTGTGGTGATGCCCGAGTTCTGCAACCACCTATCGGTTTACGAAAGCCAAGACCACTGCCGAACGGTGGCGGTCTCGCTCGACGGCCCCTGGTTGGGAACACTGGCCCAACGATCCGCAGAGTTTGGGGTCTACGCCTCGTTGACGGTGACCGTGCCCCGGGACGGCGGTCGAGTAACCGCCACCAATGTGCTGATCGACCCCCAAGGCGGAGTGGCTGCCACCGCAGACAAGCAGATGCTGATGGGCAACGAGCGCGCCTACCTGAACGCAGGCTCAGAAGTCAGTCCGGTGGCCGACACCGCATTCGGCCCCGTTGGTCTGTACTCATGTATGGACGGTGTGACCTTCGAGGTGCCCCGCACATTCGCAGTACGGGGCGCCCGCCTGCTGTTGAACAGCCTCAACTCGTTCGCCCTCGATGAGGCCCGGCTGCACATCCCGGTGCGGGCGGTGGAGAACGGGGTGTACGTGGTGGCCGCCAACAAGGTCGGTCCGCTTCTGCCGGCTGAGCAGGTGCCGGCGTTCAGCCAGGCGCTGGGCGTGCCTCCCGATGCGCTGAACGGTGCCGGGGAGAGCCAGGTGGTGGCCCCCGACGGCACGGTGATGGCCATGGCCTCCCGCCATGGGGAAGCGGTGGTCGTTGCCGACTTGGACCTGTCCCTGGTTGAAACCGACCGGCTGGAGGGGCGACGGCCCCAGGTGTACGGCCCGCTGGCCCAGACCCACACCACTCGGCCCGACGTGGAGCGGGACTTTGATGTGATCGTGGGATGCGTTCCCGGCGCCCGGTCAAATCCCGAACTGGTCGGGGAGGCCATCGGCACCGGAGCCTCCCTGGTGGTGCTGCCCGAGCTAACACCGCCGCCGTCCAACATCTCTCCCGGACTGCTGGTGGTGACCACCGCCCGTCGAGACGACCAGCATTTCGGCCAGGTGTGGTCGGCCGAAGGCCTCGTCCACGAACAAGCGCAGCTCCACCTCAGCGGCCGCCACCCAAATGCCACCCGGTTGGGCACCGAAGTGAGCCTGCATCCGACGCCCTTCGGCGACCTGGCCGTGGTCGTGGGCGACGACCACCGTTACCCCGAGATCTTTCGACTGGCGGCAATCGCCGGGGCCCATCTGGTCGCCGTTTGCTGGCAGCCGGAAAACCGCTGGGAGTGCGACCTGGCCCTGGTTGAGCGGGCCGCGGAGAACCGGATCAGCGTGGCGGCGTGCGGACCCCCCGGCCCGCTGGCCGCCACCATGCTGCTCGACCCACCGGCTGATTCGCTGTGGAACCCCTATCGGTCTAGCCCCTACAACGGGACCATCAACACCCCGATCTGCCAGCGGGCCGAACCCGACGACGAGCTACTTGTCGGCAAACTGCACCCCGGCCGGGCCGTCAACCGAGAGGTTTCCAAGGACACCGACCTCGTGGGTGGGAGACCATGGCAGGCTTCAGCGGTGCTTGCCGAAAGCACTTCAGGAGTCGGCGACTAGTGGGAAGGCACCCGAGCAAGCACCGCTCGGGCCCAGCGCATCACCGCGGCGTCGATGAACTCACCGTCGATCACCGCCACCGCCCGACCGTCGGCCGTTGCCTCCTCGAAGGCGGCTATGACCGCCCTAGCCCGGGCGATCTCGTCGTCTGACGGGGTGAAGGCCGCGTTCACCGCGGCCACCTGCTTGGGGTGTATCACCGACCGGCCGCCGAAGCCGTGGCGGCGAAGCGACTCGCTGGTGGCCACCAGCCCCGCGTCGTCTTTGAGGTTGGTGAACACCGGCCCACAGGGCGCTTCGAGTCCCTCGCCCACCGATGCCACCACCACACGAGTGCGGATCGGCCACATTTCCAGGGCGTCGGGCGATGGCTCCATTCCCATGTCGGCGGCCAGATCGGCCTCGCCCAAGGCCAGGCGCACCACTTCGGGGACGGCGGCGATGTCGTAGATCTGAGCAACCCCCACCGCCGACTCGATGAGCGCGGTCATCGGGCAGCCGCCGAAGTCAATCGAGCAAGCGGCGGCGTCGGCCTTGGGCACCACCACGCCGGCAAATCCCACACCGTCGGAAACCAGCGACCGCACCAGTTCGGCGTCTTCGTCCACCATGTCGGGACGGTTGTTGATTCGCACCCAAGCCGGTACGCCGGGATTGGCCCGCAGCCACCGGCCCACCGCTTCCCGGGCAGTGGCCTTGGTCGCTTCGGCCACCGCGTCCTCGAGATCGCAGATAATGGCATCAGCCCCCGACTTGAGCGCCTTGTCGAAGCGGTCGGGACGATCTCCGGGGACATAAAGCGTGGTGCGGCTCATCGAACTCTCGGCTCCTCCCGGTTGGTTGACACTGGTTTTGCCTGGCCCTACTGTCAGAATAACGAAACGTTGTTCCGCTTACCGGAACAGTGTGCCGCTGACGACACCGGAGCACCAATGCGCGAGACGCTGAAGGGCGTCCAAGACATCTTTGACGAGCGGGGCCCGACAGATGCCACGGCCACGTTCAATCGGCTGTGGTCGATCACCGAAGAGCTCATGGTCAAGATCGAGGCCCGGTTCGAGTTGGCACGCGATCCCAGTACGGAGGACTTGGAGTCGTACCGGGGCGACGCCGAATACCCCGCCGGGCGGCTGGCTGGCTACACCGGACCGGAGATGGACTGGCTGGTCCACTCATGGATCGGCAACCCCCCGCTGGGGTTCACCAACATGCACGTCACCGCCTGGCTCGGTCCCCATATCGACGTGCCCCATCTGGGCATCGCCTGGGGGACACTGCCGGACTTGTGGTTCTACATCGACTTCAATCCCCGCTCCGATCTCATGCTCGACACCGAATCGCTCGACAAGTACTGGGGTCCGCTTAACGAGGAGTTCTTGGAGTTGCGGGCCGATGAGGGGCTGGCCCCGTTCATTTCCCGGGCCCTGTACGTTCGCCAGGCCCTGAGCGAAGTGGCCATCTGCTTCACCACCCCGGGCATCGTCTACGACGAGAGCCGGCTGAACCAGGTAAGCGAACTGGCCCACCGACGGGTCGACCAGTGGCTGGCGTGGGTGGACGAGGCCGAGCCCGTGCCGCTTGAGCGCCGGGAACAGCTGGCCGACGACGATCTGGCCCGGCGGCGTAACATCGCCGAGAGAGACCCGGCCAACATCATGGGCGTTCGTTTCTTCGGAGAGGAGATGACCGACCGTCTGGTGCGTGCCCTGTGGGGCGGCGACCGGGTGTTGCCCCGACCAAGCTGAGGGAACTGGGATGTTGATCAAGAACCAGTGGTACGCCGTGGAATTCGGGCGGTGGGTGACTGACCAGCCGGTGCTGGCCCGGGTCCACGGCCACGACCTGGTGCTGTGGCGCAGCCCGAACGGCACGGTCAATGCCCAATCCGATTTGTGCGTCCACCGGGGCGGGTCGCTGGCCGGCGGCTCGGTGGTGGGCGATTGCGTGCAGTGCCCCTACCACGGCTGGCGCTACGGAGCCGATGGGGCCTGCGTGGAGATTCCGGCCAACCGCCCCGACCTGCCCATTCCCAAGAAGGCCCGGATCGACACCTATCCCTGCATCGAGCGCTACGGCTTCGTGTGGGTATTTCTCGGCGATCTGGCGCCCGAACAGAGGCCCCCGGTGCCGGAGTTGGAAGGCCTGGAGGAGCACACCGAGGCCAGGGCCGAGGGATACCGCGCGGTCATTGGCGAGTTCACCTGGCAGGCCAACTACGACCGGGTGCTAGAGAACGCGGTGGACATCGCCCATACCCCCTTCGTGCACTCCGGCTCATTCGGCAACAAAGACGAGCCCGAGATCCAAGACTTCGATCTCGACGAAACCCGCGTCAACGGCCACTTGGCGTCGGTCACCGCCACCGTGGAACTCGAACCGCCCCGCCCGTCGGGCCTATGGCGGTTCATCTCGAAGAAAGACCGGCCGCCGGTGAGCACCTCCACCGGGTTCTACCCGCCCAATGTGTCGATGCTCATCGTGCGGCTGCCCATGGGCGAGATCCGCATCTTCACCGCCGCGGTGCCCCGCGACGAGCACGTCACCGTTTCCAAGTTCTGCATGCTGCGCACCTTCTTCACCGGAGGCTGGGCCGACAAGAACTCCTACGAGCGCACCATCAAGATCTTCCTGGAGGACCAGCCCACCGTCGAGGGCCAGCGCCCAGAGCTGCTGCCGTTCGACCTGTCGGCCGAGCTCCACGTCAAGTCCGACTCCATCCAGCTGGCCTATCGTCGCTGGCGCCAGGAGCAGATCGACAAGGGCTGGGCGCTCGAGACTCCGTCGGACGAGGAGGCCATGCGGGCCGCGGCGGTGATTCCCTCTCCGGGGCGCTCCAACGACCCCGAGTTGGCCAACGCCTGGGTGTTCCCCACCGTGGGGGAGTCCCGAGCATGAGCTTGTCGGCTGACCTCTGCGTTGGCACGGTGGAGGCGATTGCCGATCGCCTGGGGTTGGAGGAGAAGGTGAACACTCCCTTGGCCTCGGCCATGGACGGCTCGCCGGTGGGTGCCCATCGGGTGTTGGCCCGCAACGAGGTGGCGGAACTGGTGTACGTAGGCATGACCGTGGAGGCCTTCGGGCTGGACAGCCACATGTGCTTCGCCTTCACCCCCGCGGCCAGCTCTGTGCCCCATTTCACCGTGGACTCGGTGCTGGTCGGACCGCACTATGCGTTCCACTTGGACTTGATCCCCCGCCTGGACCCGGGCGCCAACCTGGCCTACATCGACCACTGCTATGGCCCGCTCACCGAGGTTCACGACGAGACCACGCAGATTGAGGGGCTCACCCCGGCTCACCTGTCACCCCGCCAATGGCAGCTGATGTCGGCGTGGATGCTGGCTCACCGGGCTGACGAGGACGGCTTTCGGGCGGTGTTCGGTGCGGTGGCCTCCTATCGGGACCACTGGCTGGGCCTGGTGGCCGACGGTGTGCCCGACGAGGCCACCGGCGGGGCCACCGCCGAGCAGCTGGCTGATCGCGACGCCCGCAACCGGGCTGCCATCTTCAATCCAGAGGTCGATCCCGTGTGGGCCCGGGTCGATCAGCTGCTCGGCCCCGAGACGAGCGCCGCCATCCAGACCAGCCTCAAGACAGCGGCCCGTTCCTAGCCGATCACGAGGGAGATCACCATGAGCGAAACCGAAGCCTCCGAGTGGCAGCAGCGCATCACCGGTGAGTGGTACGGCCTGCCATCGGTGTTCGACGCCGAGGGAAACCACACCGGGTTCAACAAGGTCAGCCGGGCCAGCGTATTCGCCGACGGCAAAGTCACTTACTGGATGCAGTGCAACTTCATGAACACCGGCCCGCTTCGCAACCGGTTCGAGATCAAGGACTTCGAGTTCGGCGTGGACGACCGGGGAAACGACCGCATCTACCAGGGCCCCGACTTCTATGGTGCCGGCCATCCCTACGGCTCATTGGTTGACTCGCACTACTACGCGCCGGGGTGGCGGGCCGACCTCAACACCATGAACCAGATCCTGCCCGACGGAGTGACCCAGGTGTACTCGTCGCTGCTGTACGAGGGACCCACCATCTTCTCGGTGTTCAACGGCGTTTACCTGAACGCCCACGACTACGACACCAACCCCGAGACCAAGGCGTGGATCGACGCCCACATAGAAGCCGAACGGGAGATGGCGGCCTGGCCCCACACCGTGCCCGACCGCACCGGAGGTGAGTGGAGCGGAGAATGCGAGGTGTTCGGGGCCGACCAGCAGCGCCGCGGATCAGTGAGCGTGCGCCTGCGCCACGACCCCATCGATCTGGTGCGCGCCACCCACTCCCTAGAGCTCACCGGAGCAATCGACTACTCGCACACCTACATCCGCACCCGATCGCACGGCAACCGCTACACCTACGACGGCCCCGATCTCTGGGGCAACGCCATCGCCTACGGCCGAGCCCTGTACACCTCTCAGCACCACGTCAGCGAAGCGTTCAAGGTCAAGGGCCGAGAGTTCATCATCGACCGCGACTACACCCTGGCCGTGGCTTGGAAGCTCTACTCCGGCGACCGCATGACCGACATCGTCTTCGGTCCCCTCGCCTTCACCCCCGACGCCTAACCGACCACCACCGATACCGAGCGGTTCCCGTCGTCGACTACCTCGGTGATTTCAATGCCGGTGGCTCCGATGGGGTCTTGCATGGCCCAGAGGCGGCGGCGTTGGGAGGGGGAGGGCCAATCGGTAGCCACCAGCATGGGGCCGACGGCTCGGTGCTGTGTCCATTGGCCGCCGGGATCGGGGGGCGGGGCTGACAGGTCGAGTCGGGGCTCGATGCCGGAGGCTTCGGGGACGGCCACGCCGACGATGTCGGCTACTGATCGGCCGGCCAGGGAGAAGAATCCGCCGGTGAGTTGGCGGTCGGAGGCCACCAGCACGCTGTAGGACTCGAACTCGTAGCCGAATCGGGGCCAGAGTCCCTGTCCGGTAAGGGCGCCGGGCTGCCACACGGTGCCGACGCCCACCACGTCGGGGCCGAGATAGCGACGCTGGTCTCCGGCTGTTTCCAGGTCGAACACCCACTCGCCAGCGAAGGCGGCCATGGGGTGGTCGGCCAGTTGGGGCGAGGGCTGGCACACTTGGGTTACCAGCAGCCGACCGTCTCCGGCCTGCTCCACGATTCGGCGCTGAGCGACCTCGCCGCGAAATGTGCCGTCGGGGTCGTAGACGTACTCGACGATCAGCCAGTCACCGCTGAAGCGGTCTTTCTCGGTCATGTCGGTTCGAAGGCCAGGGCCCCGTAGGCCGCTCCGAGCCTCTGCTCGCCCCGATACCAGATGTGGAGCACCGCCTTCATGGTGCCGTCTCGCGACACCACCTCGCGTCGCCACACCCGCAGACCTTCGGAGAGGAGGTGGAACTGTCCGCTGAATCCCCGGCCGCCGCTGAGGCTGCCACTGCCCATCAGATCACCCGCCGGGGTCCACGCCGTCCAGCCGTCCGACAGCAAGGTGAACGATAATCCGGACGAGTAGTCCGCCCCCGACAGCTCCACTTCCCAAGAATTGTCCTGGGCAGCGACCGTTTCGGCGTAGTCAGCGGGGCCGGTTGGCGTGTACTCGGCGTCGAGGCGATGCAGCTGCCCCGACCAGCGGCCGGGTCGCAGCAAGAACAGCTCACCCCGTCCGGCCGATGGGTCGTCACGCAGCCCCTCGGGATCCATCTCCGCCACCGGGGGAGGCACAGGATCCGACGGGTCGACCTGGCGCTGGTATTCTCCTACCACCGTCCATTGGAGCTGATCGCCCCGGCTGAGCAGGGCCAGCGAGAGCTGATGAGAGCCGTCGGGCAGCACCATCAAGAAGAAGCGCTGCGATAGACCCAGGTCGGGCCAGTAGTTGTGGGCAGCCACCAGGCCGTCGCCCAGCGCCTCGGCATAGCCGATGTTGAGGGGCCCCTCGTAGGTTCGATGCGAGCCGTGATCGGCGATGGTGTAGACGCCCGACAGGGAGAACGGCCCGTCGAACTCGACCTCCACTGTCACCCGCCCGGCCTGGTCGTCGGCCTTGACCGATCGGGTGTCTCGCCCTATGCCGGCAAAGCGGCCGTCGCCGTTATAGACCTCAGCCGCGCCGATCCACTCCCCAACTCCCTGGGAGAAGGACCCTTGGCTCACATTCGGACCAAGCGCACCGTTTGGGTGGCCACCGGGGTGGCGGCCAGCACCGCGCCGAGGTCGGTACCGGAAGGCTGGGGGGCCAGGTACCGGCCCTCGGTGGCCAGCTCAAGCCCGTCTTCGCCAAACGGGTAGGGATCCAGGCCGTATTCCCCGCCGGGACGCTCGACCACCGAGATGGTCACATCGTCGCCCACCGCCCGGGGCACGTTGGGGAATTCGGAGGTGCCTCGCTCGCCCTCGGGTGCCAGGTGAAAGTACAGGGCGATGGTGTCGAAGAACTGGAGCTGCTTGTAGGCGTGGAACAGATACTCGTCGGTGGCGTGATCGGGATCGTCGGCGGCCAACTGCTCCTTCAGCCGGCGCTGGCGGCTCTCTTCGTTGCCCAGCATGGCGTCGACTTCGGGGCGCAGCTCGTCAGGGATCACGTCCAAGAAGATCTTGTCGCTCAACCCGTACCGCCCCCGGTACAGGCCATAGGTGTGCATCGAAGAGATGATGCCGCTGAACGGGTGATGGGTTTCATTGAACGCCGGCGAGCCCGCCGAGGTGGTCACGATCTGGGGCAGTGGGGTGGCGGTCAGGTTGTAGGGCAGGCCGGTATCGGGATTCTGGGGGGCTTGGCCGTCGAGGTCGGCCCAGCCCTGGTCGTGGTGGTCGACGATGAACTGCATCGGCTCGGCCGGTTCGAGCCCGGCGAACTCGTCGTTGCCGAAGTTGGCGGCCAGCGAGCCGGCAAAGGCGGTGTGCTGGTGCATGGCGATCACGAAATGGGGGGCGTCGGCGTTTCCTCCGGGAGCGCTTTGGACGATCATGGCCGCTTCACTCGGGTGAAGTCTTGGATCTGGAACAGGCTGGTGGCGCCGTCGCGCACCTTGTGGGTGATTATGCGGCGGGTGTCGGGGTCCAAGAAGTAGTGGTTGTTGTAGACGATGTTGTTGCTCACCCGGCTGTCGATGGTGAAGACGTAGTTGTAGGGGGTGAGCTCAGCGCCTTCGAGGCTGAGCTGATCGCTGTCGGCAAAGCACCGCTTGCCGTCGACTTGGATCGGGGTGTCGAAGATGGTCTCGCCCACGCCGTAAAGGTTCTCGAAGTGCTCGTGGAGGTGCCAGGTGTTGTCGTCGAGCCAGTAAACGTCCATGTGAACGGCGCTGGACTCGAGGAAGTCGCCATGGGGGGTGAAGCTCTTGCACAACCCCTCCCAATGGCCCATAAAGCACTGATAGGGCCGAGGTGAGGCTGGTCCGTAGTTTCTCGTTTCGCTCACGTTGGGAAGCGTAGAGTGTGCTGGAACTTGATGAAACCGTGTTCCTCTGAGCGAAACAAAGCAATGGCAATGAGCGCCGCATGATCGTCCGAGGGCTGCACTCCTCCTTCGATGCTGGCGGGGATGCCGCGTTGGCCACCCTGTTCTACCCCGGCGACGACAGCCGATTGGATGAAGCCCGCCTGACCGGGCAGGTTCCTGCCGACGACACCGATGCTCCGTGGCCAGTGGTTGTCTTGCTGCCCGGCATCAACGTGGTGCCCGATGGCTATCGGTGGCTGGCCCATCGGTTGGTGGCCGACGGATTGTGCGTCGTGACCTATGCGGCCATCGGGTCACTGGGACCGGCGGGTCGGGGCATCACTCCCGGCATCGACCTAGCCGCTTTGGCCCCCGACACCATCGGCACCCGACCGTCGGCCACTGCCCTTGGACCGCTGCTCACCCAACTGGCTGAGTTGGCCGCCGATGAGCAATGCCCGGTGGCCGGGCGGGTGAATCTGGGCCGCGTGGTCGTGGGGGGCCATTCGGCGGGGGGCACGGCCGCGTTGCACAACAGCGATCCGGGTTGGGTGCCGGGATTGCAGGGGGTGTTCGCCTACGCCGCCCACACCATGGTGGCCACGGCTTTGGGACATGGCGAGGCCGCCGTGGTGCCCATTCCGGCCCAGGTGCCGATAATGCTGCTGGGTGGTGCCGACGACGGCGTTATCGCCGCCAGCCGCGACCGCTATCGCACCGACGACGAAGCCCACGATCCCGTTCGCCGGACCTTTGCCGAGGCCATTGTTCGGCAGCAGGGAGATTCTTGGCTGGTCGAATTGGCCGATGCCGGACACTTCGCCATCTGCGACCCAGTGGACACCACCAGCGGCCGTTCCTTCTTAGAACCCGATCCCACGACGGTCGACCCAGCCATCCGCAACCTGCTCGGCGACCTCATCGCCGGGTTCGTCGCCACCAGCCTGGACCTGCCAACCGATGCGAGCCTCGACCGGTTGGTCGATCATCCATCGGTCAGGCACTGGGATCGACGTTAAGAAATAGCCTCAGGAGGGGGACACAGTGACCAAGCGCATCGTCATCACCGGCAGCACCAGGGGAATCGGCAACGGGTTGGCCCGCGAATTCTTGAAGCGCCGGTGCCAGGTGGCGCTGAGCGGCCGTTCAGCAAGTCAGGTCGACGACGTGGTGGCCGAGCTGGGCCAGTACTACGGCGAGTCCAAAGTTTGCGGCGCGGCCTGCGACATCACCGATCCCGTCCAGCTCCAGCGGCTGTGGGACCGTGCGGCAGATGCCTTTGGCGGCATCGACGTTTGGATCAACAACGCAGGCATAAGCATCACCCGCCAGCCGCTGTGGGAGCAGCCGGACGAAGATTTGGCGGCGCTGGTCAACACCAACCTCACCGGTGCGCTGCTGGCCAGCAAGACCGCTGTCGCCAATATGGTGCGCCAAGGCCATGGCCAGGTTTGGAACACCGAGGGATTCGGTTCAGATGGCGCCACCCAGCCCGGCATGGCTGCCTACGGGGCCACCAAGCGGGCGGTGCGCTATCTGCAAAAGGCCCTGCGCAAGGACACCGCCGACACCCCGGTGCAGGTGTGCACGGTGTCACCGGGCATCGTGGTGACCGAACTGCTCACCGGCGACTACGACCTCACGTCAGAGCAATGGGAGAAGTCGAAGAAGATCTTCAACATCCTGGGCGACCACGTCCATACCGTCACCCCCTGGCTGGCCGACCACATTCTGGCCGCCGACAAGTCGGGGGCCCGGGTGGTGTGGCTGACCCGGCGCAAGGCCTTCGCCCGGTTCATGACCGCCTCGTTCCGAAGGCGCGACCTCTTCAGGGAGATCGAGGGGGCGTAGCTGAGCCTGGCGCTAGGGATTCTGAGGGGGCGTAGCTAAGCCTGGCGCTAGGGATTCTGAGGGGGCGTAGCTAAGCCTGGCGCTAGGGATTCTGAGGGGGCGTGATCGAGCCGCTCCGAGCGATGGCGGTGGGGTCGCCGCCCAAATAGCTCTGGACCACTGCAGGATCGGCTTGAACCTCGGCTGGGGTTCCCTCCGCGATCACCGCACCCACCTCCAAGGCGATGAGGCGATCGCACACCGAGGCCAATAGCGGCATGTCGTGCTCGATCACCACCAGGGTGAGGCCATAGACCTCGCGGACTTGTTCAATGGCTGCCCCAAGGGCCTCCGTCTCGGCTTGGGCAATCCCCGCCGAAGGCTCGTCCATGAGCAGAAGACGGGGGCGCAGGGCCACGTTGGCAGCCAGCTCGACCAGACGCCGAGTGCCGGTGGACAGCACGCTGACCGGTTGGTCGGCCAGGCTGCTCAGGCCGAACATGGCCAGAGTCTCAGCAGTATGGTCTTCGAGTTCGCGCTCAGCGCGAGACCCTCCGACCACGAACCCATGCTGGTGCGCCCGCTGGTTGGCCAGAAAGATGATGTCGCGAGGGGTCATGGTCGGGAACAGCGGCGCGTTCTGGAAAGAGCGCACCAACCCCCGACGGCTGCGGGATTCCGGGGTCAATCGGGTGATGTCGTTCCCTTCGAAGAGCACTGTGCCGGCATGGGGCCGCAGATAGCCGCTGATCAGCTCGAACAGGGTGGTCTTGCCCGCACCGTTTGGCCCGATCAGCCCCATCGTTTCGCCGCTGTTGACTCGGAATGAGACATCGTCCACTGCGACGAGGTCCCCGAAACTCCTGGTGAGACCGCTCACCTCCAGCATGACTCCGCTTGAACTTGAAGCCTGGATTGAGGCTGCCGCCGCCACCGATGCCATGCCTGCCTCGTGGTCGTCAGCCTCACTCCGGGCTTGAATCGGATCGATGCCCCGCAGTCGGGCGATCTGGTCGATGAGGTTGCGCCGAGTGGTGGCCAGCAGGCCGTGGAAACCCCGGGGCTGCTCCAGAATCAAGATCAGCCATGCGGCATTCAAACCGGCGAGAGCCGACAGCTCGAGGTCGAAGAACTCGCGAATGCCGATCAGATAGGCCGCGCCGATGAGGGGGCCGGTCAGCTCTGAGAGCCCGCCGATGACCGCCAGCGACACCACGTTGATGCTGTCGCTGGGGGTGAAGATGCTGCGGGTGACGAAGGTGTTGCTCATGGCCAGGATCACACCGCCGACACCGGCCACGAACCCGGCGAAGGCATAGGCCTGCAACAGCAACCGCCGAGGGGCGATCTGCAACACCCGGGCCGCCGCCTCGTTGTCGCGGACCGCCACCAGCGAGCGCCCGAACGAGGATCGGCGCAGCACATTGGCGATGGCCAGCACGGCCACGAACACCGCCAGCGCTACGAAGTAGAAGCCCCGCGAGGTGGTGAGGTCGATCCCAAACACGCTGGCCGGGCGCGACGACAAACCGACGCCGAACGCCCAGTCTTGGCGAAGCAGCCAGCTGAAGGTGGCCAGGGCGAAGGCCAAGGTGGCGATGGCCAGCAGCAGGCCCCTCACCCTCAGGGCTGGCAATCCGACCGCGGCCGATGCCGCCGCGCCGACCGCCCCGCCGCACAACAGGCCTAGTACGAGGCTGCCGGTTTCGGTGGCCACTCGCACCCCGGCCACTGCGCCGAGGGCGGCAAAGGCCACTTGGCCCAGCGACAGCTGGCCGCCCAAACCGGTGAGAAAGCTCACCGAAATGCCGATGGTGGCAAAGGCCACGATGGTGGAAAGCACGAACGCCGACCGGTTGCTGATTCCCAGGGGCACCAGAGCCGCCGCCACCGCGGCTGCCCCTCCCACAACCCAGCCCAAGTTCCGGATCAACCAGACGTCGCGGTACGAGTCGGGCAGTCGCCGGCTGGGGGACAGGCTGGACCAGCGTTCCGGCAATTCACGGCCGACGCGCACTTGCAGACCCACTCCGATCAGGATGAGCAAGAACAGGGCCACTTCGAACCATCCTGTGGCTTCGGGGTTGGAGGCCAGAATCTGCTCAACCACGCCTATCCCCAAACCGGCGAGGAGGGCGATTGGCAGGTTGGCGAATCGGGCCAGGGCCGCCACGGCCAGGCCGCGGATGATGAAGTCGGGCCCAAGGGCGTCAGCGGTGACCGTCGACTGGTTGGGGATGATGAGCATGGCCGCGAACGCGGCGATGCCCCCGGCCAGCGCCCACGACAGCATGGCCATGTGCCGGGGGTCCACCCCGGCCAAAGTGGCTGAGTCGGGGTTGGCGGCCGCCCCCCGAATGGCCAGGCCGAATCGGCTCCGCTGGAGAAACAGGTAGAGCCCGCCCACCACCACTGGCGACAGGCACAGCAGCGCGGTGGCCGACGGCGACACGAACACGGTGAGGTCGAATTGGGGGAACCCCGACGGCTGGGGGAAGTTGCCCCCGCCCAAGCCCCCCTTGGAGAACGACAGAGCCAACAGCAGCAATGCCTCGGCCGCCCCGAGAGTGGCCACCATCGACAGCACTTTGGGCGCCGAAGCCAGCTTCCGCACCACGAAGGCCTCGATCCCAGCGGCAATCAGCGCAGCCACGATCAGCGCGCCGACAAAGCCCAACCAGTAGGGCACCCCGTAGTCCTTGACCACCACCGACATCATCGAAGCGGCCACCAGGCCAATCGAGCCATGGGCGAAGTTGATGAATCCGCTGGATCGGTAGGCCAACACCAAGCCGATGCCCAAGAGGGCGTAGCCGAGACCGAAGATCGTTCCCAGCAGCACCAGAGGGCCGGAGATGTCGAAGGAGCCCATCAGCGCACTCCCTGTTCACCGCCGTCGCTGCCGAGGGCTTTGGCCAATCCCTCGAGATAGGCGGCCTGCAACAGGTCGGGTCTGGACCGGAGATCCTCGGCCGGGCCCGAATAGCCGATTTCACCCTTTTCCATCACGTAAGCGTGGTCGGCAACCGACAGCGCAATGTTGACCGACTGCTCCACCAGCAGCACCGCGGCACCCTGATCGGCGATGCGTCGAACCACCGGCAACAGGTCGGCGATCACCGTCGGGGCCAAGCCCAGCGAAAACTCGTCGATCAGCAGCAGGCGGGGAGGGGCGATGATGGCCTTGGCCAACGAGAGCATCTGCTTCTCCCCGCCCGAAAGGGTGGCCGCCCGCTGGTTCGACCGCTCGGCCAAACGGGGGAATAGGTCGTAGGCCTCGGCGATGCCCTGGTCGCGTTGTGATCGGCCGACCCCGTGGCTGAAGAGGTTGAGATTCTCGGCCACGGTGAGAGGGCCGACAACCGCCTCTCCTCCGACGATCTGATGCAGCCCCATGCCCACCCGCCACGTGGGACGGGTCTTGGTGATGTCCAGCCCGGCGTACACGATGCGTCCGCCGATTGTCGGTTCGAGACCGGAGATCGAGCGCAACAGGGTGGTCTTGCCCGCGCCGTTGGTGCCCAGCAGGGCCACGACCGCGCCCTCCTCAACCTGGAGGTCCACATCGAACAGAACCTGCACCGACCCATAGGCCACCGACACCTGCTCAACCGCGAGCAGCGGCCCTTGGGAGTCGGCGCCATAGACCCGTCGAGGCACGGTGGTGGCCTGCGCTTGGGCCGCTGCTGTTTCGGCCTCGCGTGCTGGAGCTGCGAAGCGGCGAATCGCCCAACCGGCAACCAAAAGGGGCAGTCCCAGCCATCCGATCTTCCACTGATCCGACCACGATCCGATGACATGGGCGTTGACCAGCGACCCGGCCAGCCCTCCCGCCCCCGCCCAGAGCACCTGGCGGGCGGACACTGCCCGTCGAACCGCGGGGGCCAGCGATGGGAAGACGGCCGCATCCAGCCCGGAAGCGGCCAGAGCAATGGCTCCCCCAGCGAACAACCAGCACACCACTAGCCCGATGTAAGTGAACGACAACCCCCCTAGGAACACCAAGAAACCGGCCATCAGCAGCTGGGTTCCGATCGCGTCTGATCGACGGCTGCCGGTGAGCCGGTGCAGCCGGTGATACCACGGGCCGAACAGGCAGATCAGGGCGGCTGCCCCGGTTCCGGCGGCCAGCACCGCGGCATTTTGCACCGCACTGCGCTGCCATTCCCCCAGCAGGAGCGATTGGGCGGCGTCGGCCCCGCCGATGACCACCGCACCCACGGCGAAGGCCGCACCGTACGACCGACGGGCCCAAGGGACGTCGGGACGGGCAACAGTGACTTCAACCTCTTGGCCTTCGTCATGGGCCAGAGCGTGGCGGCCGACCAGGAGCGCACCCACCAGCATCAGCGCCGCACTGATCCACAGCATCGTGTCGTATCCCACCGGGTGGAATATGCGAACCAACAGCGGCCACGACGCGCCCACAGCCACCGCGGCCCAATACCACGACAAAGTGCGGAACCGATCAGCAGGGCGGGCATCGGTGGCCAGCAGGATCCGATGGGCTACCAGCCCAGGAGCTGCCCCCACCGCCAACAGCACGCCGCCGACAGTGAACAGAGCCAGCTCTACCGTCCAGGCCATCAGCCCCAGGCCCACCGCCGCCACCAGCCCGCCCAGCATGAGCATCGCCCCCGCCGGCAGCTTGTCTCGCAGCCGCGGTACTGCCAGTGCCGCCACCACGGCCGCCGCGCCGAGCAGCGCGGTCTCGCCGGTTTCCTCCCCCAATCGGTCTAGGCGCTCGGCGATCTCTTCTCGCCAGAACAGCAGGGCCGGCAGGGGCGAAGCCAGAGCCGCCCCTTGCCAGGCAACCGCAGCCAACAACCGAGGATTGCCGGGGCGCCCCTCAGCCTCGTTGTCCATGGCGGCCGATCATCCGTCGAAGTCCACCGAGTTGGCGGTCAGCGCCATGCACTCGCATCACCCGTCGAAGTCCACCGGGTCGCCGGTCAGCGCCATGCACTCGCACTCAGGGTCGAACCGGAATCGGCGATAGAGATCGCCTCCGGCATAGCTGCCCTCGGTGAACTCCACCCCGTAGACCGAAGCCGCCTCAAAGCTGTCGCCCAGGGCCCACATCGCCTCGCTGACCCCCTGGGCGCTCACCTCCGTCAGGTGAGGCTCGGCGGCCTTCAGCAAACGGAGCACGTCACAGAACATGAGCCCGGTGCGGATATTGGCCCGCTCGACGAACTCCAGACCCGCGGCGGCGAAGATGTCGGCGCACTCCTGTTCGGCTGGGCTGGCGGGGAACGAGTACTGCTCGTCGTTCACGTCGTAGCCGGGAAGCACGCTGATGCCGCTAGACCCCGGCATCATCTCCGGGTAGTTGAAGACGTTGAATTCGGGGGCGTCATAGCTGGATACTGCGTAGGCGGGGGCGTAGTTCTGGGTGATGCTGGTGTCGATGAACCACGACACCAGCCGAGATCCGCCGATGGCCACCACCTTGTCCACTCCCGCTTCCTTGAAGTTGATGATGGCTTGGAGCTGGTCGTTGTTGAACGACGTCCCGTCGGTGGGGTCGATGGTGTTGTACGAGGCGACTTCTACCCCGGCAGCGGCCAGCCGGGGGGCGAACTGCTCGTCGTAGACCCTCTGGCTCAGCTCGGATTCGATGGCGATGATGCCCAGGGTGGCCCCGTCGAACCAGCCATCCTCGATCAGTCCGGTGGCCAGTCCGGCTACGAGGTCGTCGTATGAAGGGAGCATTGGCGACCAGTAGTAGGGGGCCAGTTCTTCGAATCCGGCGTTGTCCACCGGATATAGCGCGGCGTCGAACATGAGGGTATTGGCGTTGTGGTAGCAGGGACGGGCGTTCTCCTGGAATTGACCGGTCATCACCACTGCGAATGCCTTGTCGTCTTGGGTGATGGCGTTGCAAATGGCTTCCTCCGACACCGGGCTGTCGGTGATGGCGTTGAACACCGTGACTTTGGCGTCGATCTGGCGGCCGGCGATACCGCCGGCGGCGTTGAAATGATCGACCAGCGCGGCCACCTGGGCCTCGCGGTCGCCCTCGTCGGGGGTTTCCCAGCCGAATGCAGCGGCAACCGCCGAGGTGTCGGTGATGATGAACGAGATGGTGATGGTGTCGTCGCTGACCCCAGGCGTGTCCGAGCCGACAGGCACCAGGCCGCCGGTCGTGTCCTCGGGTTCAGTTGTGGGCGCCTCCGGTTCGTCAGGTGAATCGGGAGCGGCTGCCGTTGTGGGAGCAGAAGTGGGAGCGGCGGGTGGATCGTCGGCCGCTTGCGAGCAAGCTGCGGCTACCAATCCGGCGACCAGGAGCAGCCCCAGTAGCCGAGCGCAGGCCCATAAGGAGCGGCGATTGGCGGGATAGATCATCGGACACACTCTTTCACGGGGATGGAGTTCCTGGGTTCGAAGAAGGGGTCATGTGGGCGGCCCGGATTGCCGAGCGGTAGGCCGAGCGCCGGCGATTGAGGGCGTCCAGCGTGAAGTAGGCCATCAAGGCCAGCAGGGCCAGCACCACCCCGGTCTGCCCCCAGCGACCGACGTCCAGCCACAAGTCGCCAACGATGTGCAAGAACTCGTCATTCATCCCCGTCAAGTACAAAAACGCGCCCAACCCGGGGAAGAACCAGGGGAGCTTCCGCAGAGGGTTCATTGGCCGAGCCTCAGCCGGAGGTGTCCAGCGGCGCAAATCACCGTGCGCCCCCAACGGTGCCGAATTGATCGCCTTCTTTGCCGAATACCAGATAGGAGGCTGCTTCCAAGCGCCCCCGCTCGGAGGGGAAGCCCTGCACCAGCCCCATCGACAGATCCCGTAGGCCCCTTGAAATCGCCCCCGCCATCCCGGTGTTGCCGGTGCCGCACGCCTTGAGGGCCTGCACCGCCACCTGGAAGCAGTTGTCGGCGATCTCTCCCTTGGCCACCCGCCAGTTGGCCACCACGTCGTCTTTGGGGATGACCTCGGGATCGGCCGTCTCCAGCAGGATCTGGCGACGGGCCCAGAGGTAGGCGGTGTCGAGGTGGGCTCGCATCTTGCCGATGAGCTGCCGGTGGAGGTCGCTGCCGCCGATGGGCTCATCGGTGCCGTGGTAGGTGGTGGTGGTCAAGAAGTGCAGCGCAAAGTCGTATACCGCTTGCGCGGCGCCGATGTACACCGACGACAGCGCCACCTGGTTGCCGACGAAGCTGCCCCGGCTCACCTGGGTCATCTTGACAAACGTTGCCGGCACGGTAAGCGCATTCTCATCAGGCACGAAGGCGTTTTCAAGAACGATCCCGTGGGTGGCGGTGGCCCGCATGCCGATGGCATCCCACTTGGCCCGCTCGCTCACCCCCGGCGTGTCCCGGGGAATCAAGAACACGGCCAAGTGCTCCGCGGTGTCGCCGGTGTCAAGCTTGGCCGTCACCATGTAGTCGTCCGCCACTCCGGTGGCGCAACCGAACGACTTCACGCCGTTCAGCAGCCAACCGCCATCGGAGCGCGACGCCTCAGTGGCGATGGTGACCGCAGCGTCCTTCGACCGGACTGACTCGCTGGCGAAATTGGCCACCCAGCGGCCCTCTTCACCCATGCGGCGCAAAACCTTCTCGCCGAACGACCGCACCACAGGCACCTCGTCGTCGGCGAACAGACCGGCTTCGATAGCGGCCAAGGGAAGCAATCCCCGAGATGAGCCGCTGCACTGGAAGAAGTAGGCCAGCGAGGTCGACGGACAGGCTGTGGCCATGGCGAAGGTGGCCGCCGACAGATCCCGCAGTCCTCCGCCGAGACCTCCATAGGCAACCGGAACCGTCAGTCCTAACAACCCTGCTTCAGAGATTGTGCGGACGTGCTCTAGGGGGAACTCTCCTGTCCGGTCGGCCTCTACCGCTTGCTCGGTCAACGCGGGCAGCACCTGGTCTACCCGACAGGCCCGCTCCCGCTCAGCCTCGGTCATGTCCTCGACCAGGGTCTCGCCCGTTGCCCGGATCGTGGTCTCAGCCGCCACTGCCGCTCCTCATTTTCTGGCTGCCAGCAAGCCGAGCATGAGGTCGGCCTCGCCGGCGTTGGCCCCTTCGAAAGACCCAAACGTGTGGCCGCTCCAGACAACCCATCCATCGGCAGACGCATCCAGTCCGGTGGCGTCATCGACGGCACCGGTGCCGAACTGCTGTAACTCGACCAAGTTGCCATCGAGGTCGAGCCAGACCAGCGCCGCGTCCCGCTCGCCCCGCGAGCTGCCCTCTCCGGCAAGGTCGCCGACAACGCTCCCGGTGACCACGATGTGACCTCCGGCCTGGCGAATCTCGAATGCCGAGTCGGCTCCCACCGTCCCTCCTTGCCAGCGCCATTGCTCGTTGCCATTGGGATCGAGCGACACCACGATCATGTCCCGCTCACCGGCATGGTCGGCTGCGAAGGACCCCTCGGTGGAACCGGCCAGGAGCACTCTGCCATCAGGGCCCAAACCCACTCCCTGGGTCCAGTCGAGGGCCGGAGTACCCAGCTGGGCAGCCCATACATGGCTGCCGTCGGGCCGGAGACGGACCACAAACAGGTCCTTGTCGCCGGCGTTGGTCCCAGCGAGATCACCCTCGGTGTACCCGGTGAAGTACAGCCCGCCATCGGGGGCCAGCGCCGAGCCCTGGCCCCAGTCAGTGGCGTCGGTGCCTATGTGGCGGATCCACTGCCGGTTGCCGTCGGCATCGAATTTAGCGGCAAAGCCATCGAATCCCCCTAGGTCGGTGTCGGGGTCGAGGACGCCGGCGGAGTAGCCGGTGATGTATACACCGCCGTCAAAGGCAGTTACATCGAAACCGCGGTCCCAGGCGGGCCCGCCGAACTGTCGGCGCCACAGCTCGTTGCCGTCGGCGTCGAACCGGGCCAGCCAGACGTCGGCCGATCCCTGGTTGGGGGAGGCAAAGTCGCCTTCGGTGAAGCCGCCGACGTAGATCGAACCGTCAGGGGCCACCGACACCCCCAAAGGCGAATCGTTCTGGGGCCCGCCGTCCTGCCATGACCACCGAAGCTCGCCGGTGGGCGAATACCGGGCCAGATACACATCCCGCTTACCCTGGTTTTGGCCGGCCAGGCTGCCCTCAGTGGCCGCGGCCAGTACCACATCGCCATTGGGGGCAACCGACACGCCGAAGGTTGTATCGGACATCTCGCTGCCGGATTGGATGCTCCAATCCTGCCGAGCGGCGGCTTCTGGTTCGGAATCGCTCCCGCAGGCCACCGAGGCAGCAGCGACGACCCCGACAACAGCCAGAGCCGTCTTGATGCTGATCACATCAGGCCGCAGCGCGGCCGCTCCTGCGCTGGCGGAGCCACAGTGCCAAGAGGGCGAGCACGACGACCACGATGATCACAGGAATCAGCCAGACCAAAACTGAGCTGCCGTCGTCATCATCGTCGGCCGGTGCGGCGGCTTGAACCGGGGCCTCGGTCGGCTCAGGCTCAGGCTCGGGGGCCGGGGCAGCCGCGGCCTCGGTTGGCTCCGGCTCGGGTTCTGGTGTCGGTTCGGGCTCGGGGGCCTCGGTTGGCTCCGGCTCCGGTTCTGGTTCGGGCTCGGGGGCCTCGGTTGGCTCCGGCTCCGATTCTGGTTCGGGCTCGGCCGCACTGGCGGCGGCGAAAGTGATCGGCTGGCCGGCGTAGTTGGCGTTCCCGCCAATGCCGTCTCCTGCCACGATAAAGCACGAGTTGGCCTCATCACACCGCCCTGGCACCACGGCCACCGGATAGTCGTAGGTCGCGGTGCCATCGTCACCGATCGTCACGATGTGCATCCCATAATTGCTCAGCTCGCAATCGGCCGGTCCGACGGCCGGGAAGTTGAAGCAGGTGACGATGGTGGCGGTGTTGCCTGGCAACCAACTGGTGAGGGTTACGGTAACGACCTCGCCGTCTTCGATGTCCTCGCTCTTGGAGATCTCCATGGTCTCTCCGTTGTGCCCCAAACCGTGGTCGGCCACTGCCATTGGTCCAACAAACAGACCTACAAGGGTGATAGCGACACCGGCAATCAGCAACCGTCGAATAGTGCGATCCAACATTTGTTTCCCCTCCTAGTGCCCCGTGAGCGGCAGTGGACTTCTTGGCATCTCGAATTGCGTAGCGGCCTTGCGGACAAGTGTGCCATTGCCCGCAATGACGGACTTAGGCTAGAACGAAACAGTGTTCCGGTCAACGAAACACGTGGGGCTTGCATTGGGTATCGCGTTTGCCCTGCTCATCTCGTCCTGTGGCGGCAGCAGTTCGCAGCAACCGGCCGCGGTCAGCCCTCCGCCGACTGCTCCCCCTGAGTCGGCCACGCCTCCTCCGACTGCTACTGCTGAATCCGCTGCTGAAGAGGCGGCCCCGGTGGACGAGAGCCCCGGTGAAGCAGCCCCGGTGGAGGACAGCCCCGAAGAGGCGGCCCCGGTGGACGAGAGCCCCGGTGAAGCAGCCCCGTCGGACGACCCGGTGCCCCGAGACGCCGAGGGCAACATCATTCCCCCCGATATGCCACCGACAACAGCAGCCGACCAGCGGTTTTCGATCACGGTGGTCGAGGAATTCGCCGACGGTCCGGCAGGGGCCGAAGCGGCCGACATGGACGGCGACGGCGATCTCGACCTAGTGGTCAACTCCTTCGGTTGGCGGGGGATCAACCCAACACCCCTGCAATTCCCCCCGGGTTCCCTCACGGTGTACTGGAACGGCGGCCGCGGACTGGCCGACTGGACTCCACAGCCGCTGATCACCCGTGAAGACGGGATCTACTTTCCCAATGAAGCACTGCCCCATGACATCGATGGTGATGGTGACCTCGACTTGCTGGTCAGCGGCGGCTTTTTCGTGTGCGAGTTCAACCCGGCGGTGGGCCCTTGTGGCGCGCTGTTCTGGCTGGAGAACTCCGAGGGCGACTGGATTCGCCGGGACATCGTCCCCAGCGGCTCACGACACTTCTACCACCGGGCTGAGTTTGTCGACATCGACCATGACGGCGTTGACGACTTGATCACGGTGGCCGAATTGCTGGACGACGCCGAAGCGCAGTGGTTTAAGGGAACCGAGGGACCCAACCGCTTCGAGGCGACGCCGCGAGTCATCGGCCAGGGTGGCGGGAGCCTCCCGGTGGTCCACGATGTGGATGGCGATGGCGATTTGGACTTGGCCAGCGGCCAGTATTTCTTAGAGGGCCAGTCCTACGTGTGGTTTGAGAACGTTGAGCCGCCGTCGGATGCCCTTCCCGAAGGAGTCTGGGAGCGTCACGACATCACCGATTCCCAGGGCCGCACCATCCAGCTGTCGGTGATTCCCGACCTGCACGGCGATGGCACCGAGGGCTGGGTGGGCTCAAACCACGTTCCCACTCCTGAGACCCCCGATGACCACGAAGCCGGCATCTTCATCATGGAACCGCCAGCCGATCCCCGGCTGCCCTGGGGCCAGAGGATGATTAGCCATGGCATCGAGTCACGTCCCACAGTCGGGGCCGCATTCCAGGCTGCTCCTGGGGTGTTCTCATGGGGCGACGTGGACAACGACGGCGACATCGACCTCACCGTTTCCGGAGACGGCGACGACCGGGTGTTCTGGTTCGAGCAGACAACTCCTGGCCAGTTCGTGCAGCATGTTCTGGCTGAGTCGTTCGCCCAGGCGGCCGGCGGAACGGTGGCCGACCTAGACGGCGACGGCGACAACGAAGTCGTGTTCACCAGCTATGAGACCCACGAGGTGCTGATCTTCAGCCTCTCCTGAGAATGCCGACCTCCTCGAGTTCGCCCCGCATGGCGTTCACTGCATTGATCATGCTGGCTTGGAGCATGTAGGCCCGGGCCTCATCGGGGTGGGCAGCCCGAGCCGCCATCTGGTCGAGGGCCCGTTGGCGGGCCGCGCCGTCGGGAGCGGCCAGGCTCTGGGCGTTCTCGTGGGTGTGCCGTCTGACGTAGTCGATGGCCAGGTTCCGCCGCAGCTCGGCGTGGTGAGCCAGTCGATCAGTGCCGATGTCGCCCCGCAGCACTGCGGCCAATGACGCTCCCAGCAGCACTGCATCGTGGATGCCCCCGTTCATGCCCATGCCCCCCAGCGGATTGTTGATGTGGGCGGCATCACCCATGAGGGCCACCCGGCCGACCAGGAAGCGATCGGCCACCCGCTGGTGGACCCGGTAGATGGTGCGATGGGCTACTTCGTAGGGCTCATGGCGGGCCACAATCCCCTGGAGCCTTCGTTGTGCGCTCTGGTCGCTGAGCGCCTCGGCGTCGGTCTCGTCATCGCCAACGGGAAACAGCGCCCGCCAAAGATCCAGGGTTCGCAGCAGCACCAGCCACTCATCCGGATCGGAGATGTAGTTGACGTAGGCTAGGTCGTCGAGGTGGTCGGCCATCTCGAATGGGGTGGAAAGCACCAGGTAGCGGTTTTCGTAGGTCATGCCTTCGAATCCCAGCCCCAGTGATTTGCGCACCGCGCTGGCCGCGCCGTCGGCCGCCACCACCGCATCGGCGACCAGCGTTTCGCCGGAGGCCAACTGGGCCGAGGCGGAATCGCCGCGATCGACAGCACCCACTACCTCGGCGCCGAATCTGACCGTGACATTGGCCATCGAGCGAAACCGGTCAAGCATGATCTCGCACAGCTTGTACTGCTCGCATTGCAGTCGGTACGGGTGGTTGGTCACATCGGCCAAAGTTCCGAGATCGAACTCGGCCACCACTCCCTGACGCCGGTCCCGATAGGCGAACCGGGGGGCGATCAAGCCGCGGCGGACCATCTCGTCGATAACGCCGAAGCGGTCGAGCAGATCCAGCGTGGCGGGGTGAAAGGTGGATGCCCGCAGCTCTCGGGGCAGCTCGGGAGCAGCCTCCAGCAGCGTTACATCAACCCCGCCCGACGCCAGCATGGCGCTGGCCACACACCCGACCGGGCCGGCGCCGACAACGATGGCGTGGGGCTGCGGCATGGGGGGCTAGAAGTCGCGCAACATCATCCCGTGGCCCACGAACTGGTCGTTGATGTCCAGTGTGCGCAACGCGTGCCACAGGCAAATGGCGTTGATGGCCAGCACCGGCTTGCCCAGCCAGCGTTCGGCCTGGTCGGCCACCTCGACCATGGACAAGTTTGTGCCGCACTGCACGATGGCGTCGATGTCGTCGCCATCGAGTTCCTGGAGCACCCCCACCAGAGTCTCGGGAGTCACGTCGGCGATGGATGTGGCCGACTCGCAGCGCAGGCCGTGCACCCGCTTCACCTCGTAGCCGCACTCGGTGAAGTAGCCGTACACCTGCTCGTCGGCCGCCGGCTGGTAGGGCGTCAGGCAGGCGATACGCGACACGCCAAGCCGTTCCAAAGCGGCATTGCAGGCCGCCGCGCCGGACGTGATGCCGATGTCGCCGGCGATTTCTGCCACCCGGGCCTGGAAGGCGGCGTTGCCCTCTTTGCCTCCCCAGAATGTCTCGGCCGACATCCCCATGAGCAAATGATCGGGCTTGCAGGTCATGAGGTCGTGTACGGCAGTGGGGATCGTCTGGCGGATCAGGTCCAGAAAGTGGAGGAATGCTTCGTCGGTGCTCAAGTCGGGTGCCTCCACCAAGAAGCGCCCACTGTGGAACGTGACCCCCGGGGGCCGCACCCGGGCGAAGTCGTGCTCGACGACCGTGTTGGTCGACGGCACAATGACCCCGATCTTGGCCCGGTAGCCCACTACATCAGGCATTGGCGTCCCCTTCAATCTGCGCTCTAGCGGAATGATGTTCCGCTCTAAGGAACACTAGTCCTCGCCGTTCAAGCCCAACTTATCGATCTGCATTCCCGGGTCCATTGGCTATAGTTCAGGCACCCGCGGGTGTAGTTCAGTGGTAGAACCCCAGCTTCCCAAGCTGATGACGCGAGTTCGATTCTCGTCACCCGCTCCACAATGACGGGACAGATCTACTTGGGCACGGTGGCCATCGAGCCGAACCGCTGGGGTTTGGCCGAACCCGGCGGGCACCCCTTGACCCGAGTATCGGAATGGCTGCCCGCCATCAGCGAAGCGGGATTCGACGGCTTGGAGCTGTGGGAGCGCCACGCTACGTCGGTGCCCGACGAGGAACTCGACGCGCTGCTGGCCTCGGAGGTGCCCGTCAGGATCCTGAGTTGCTATACCAGTTGGGACGAACCCGATGATGCCGACCGGGCCGAGACCGCGGCGTGGATTGAGCGGGTGGGGGCACAGGGCGTCAAGTTCAATGTGGGCAGTGACCCCGACTCCATCGCCGACTACACCGACCGGCTCCGGCGGTTTGAGGCCGAGGTTCCCGACGGCGCCCGGTTGCTGTGCGAGTGCCACTTCGGCACGGTGGCCGAGGATCCCAACGTGGCCCGCGACATGTTTGACTCCATTGCCGACGCCGATCGGCTCGGGGCCATCGTCCACGTTCATCCCGGAGCCCGTGACGAATGGTCCGAGCCGTTGGGTGTGCTCGGCGACCGGGTCCGCCACGTACACGTGCAGGTTGCCGAATACCCCCAAACCACCAGTGCCGACGAACTGGGCGAAGTGCTTCGGCCGGCTGCCGAAGCCATAAGCACCGCATCCCCCACCGCCACCTGGACCATTGAGTTCTCTTACGGCATGTGGGGCTTCGCTCGCGACGACGCCGAACTCGACAACCCGGCCTACATCCTTCAATCCGCCCAACGCGACCTTGTGGCTCTGCGAGCAGCGCTCTAAACCCAGGCGCCGAGGGAACCCGCGACGGGTCTGGGGCGTCAAACAAGTATGACCAAGCTGATCGGTTTGCTTGTCGTGCTCGGCACTATTGCGCTGGCCTGCGGTTCTTCGGACACGACGAGGACATCGGGCCCAATCGCGACCATTGAAATTCCTGCCACGGCAACCGTCGCACCTGAGCCCACGGTCTCGGCCGTGTTGGCGCCGACCGTTGCTCGGCTGCCCGCTGATCCAGAGGCCCCTACAGACGAGTGGGTTGACGGAGTCAACGCCGCCGGGTGGGAATTCCACCGGCATCTGAAGGGCAACGCGGTGTCCAGCCCATTGAGCATCGGTCTCGCGTTCAGCCTGAGCCGGGCCGGGGCCTCTGCCGATTCTGGAGCCCATCTCGACAGGATCTTCGGATTTCCGGGTCTTGGAGTACACCGTGGCGCCAACACCGTTGATCTCCGATTGGCCAGAGCCTCGGCAGAGCCCACCACCTTGGAAGTGGCCAACCGGCTCTTCCCTGATGACGGGTTCTCGCCGCTGCCCGCCTTCATAGACACAGCCTCAGCCCACTACGGAGCATCTATCCAGCCGGTCGACACTGCTGATGCTGTCAATGCAGCCAACGCCATCAACCGCTGGGTGTCGGAGGGCACCCGCGGCCTCATCCCCACCATCGTGAGCGAAAGCGTGGTCAGAGACCAGAAGCTGATCTTGGTGAACACCGTTTATCTGAAGGCCGACTGGCTCGTGCCCTTCCTGGCCGACCTCACCCGCGTCGACGAGTTCACCACCGCCGACGGCCAGCCGGTGGCGGTGCCGTTCATGCGCGACTACGACCCGGTTGAACGCCGCTTTGTCCGACTGATCCACTCCGATGTTGTGGAGCTCCCGTACCAAGGGAACGAATTGGCCATGTGGCTGATCGTCCCCCACGAATCCGTCGGACTAGGCCCGGTCGAGGAATCACTCAGCGCAGGGACACTGACTGGGCTGGAGGAAATGGCGCAAGAGGGATTGGTCCACCTCACCATGCCCAAGTGGGAGCAGACCCTCCCGCCCACCGACCTGTTCGAGTGGCTCTGTCCCCAGGGTTTCTGCGCTGGTGCGGGCTTCGACGGCATCGCCCCCGGCATCTTCATCACCGCCGCCCTCCATGGTGCCAAGGTGATCGTGGACGAGAAAGGCACTGAAGCGGCCGCCGCCACTGCCGTGGCCTTCGCCGAATCCGCGCCGCCTGAGCCCGATCTCATCGTCGTCGCCGACCGCCCCTTCCTATGGGCCATCACCCACCAGGACACCGGCGCAATCCTGTTCGTCGGCCGCCTCGTCGATCCCGCGGCATAGCAGCGGCTGGGGCCGTCAGTAGCGGATGGCGCGGCTGGGGCAGAGTGTGGCGGCTTCCTCGACTGCGTCCCGCTCGGATTCGGGCGGATGGCTGTCGATGACATGCGACAGTGTGTCGTCACCCAGTCGGAATACTCGGGGCGCAACCCGCTCGCAATAGCCGACCCCCTGGCACTGCTGGTGGTCGACGGTGACGTGCAGCCGTTCATCCTCCATAACTCGCCTACAACTTGGTCAACAGAATCGGAAAGCGGCCGTAGGCATCGTGGTGGCTGGCCTCGGTATAGGTCGGCGGGTCGTCGGGGTCGATCTCGATACCGGCCTCGTAGAGCGCGCTGGCGATGTTGACCAGGGTGCCGTCGGTTCCCTCGTCGTTGTCGGTGCGGGCCGAGAGGCCGGTGACCAGGGTGCGCCCGATGCAGATGTGCTCACCGCCGCCGAAGGTCAAACCCCAGGGCTTTACTGAGCTGACCTCCCGGAAGGGGTTGAATTCCCCGGCGTCGGGGCCGAACACCTTGGGATCGCGATTGGCCGGGGTGAACAGGCATGCGACCCGCTCGTCGGTGGCGATGGTCTTTCCGTTGCTCAACGTCACGTCCTCGTTGGCAATCCGCAGCAGAGCGGGCGACGGCAGGTGCAGCCGCAGGGCCTCGTGGGCAGCCCGCTTGATGTATTCCCGGTCGGCCACCTTGGCTCGGTCCTGCGGGTGGCTTTCGAACCACTCGTCGAGGTGGGCGATGAGATGGGGCACCGAGTGGGTAGTGGTCTGAGTGGCCGCCACCAAGAAGAGGCAGGCTTCCCGGATGGGCAGCCCCTCATCCCAGTCGTCGTTCCAATGCAGATAGAGCATGGTGATCAGATCGACCGGGAGCTCATTTCGCTCGATCTCACCTTGGTGGAAACTCTCAACGAGGACCCGGCGACGGGCCACTGATGAGGCAAAGAAGTCGCGGTCGAAGTCGTCGCGTACCGCCAAGATGCGCCTGATCACCTCGTCGTGGTCCTCGGTGGACCACTCGACGGTGGCACCCGTACCGAGCTGCTCGACGTATTCCCGGAATGCGGTGGTTCGCTCAGGAGTGTCCACCCCGTCGATGCCGGTGGTGGCGGCAGCAATGCGGGCCAGCATGGTGCGCAGCAGCACGCAGAGGTCGGCTCGCACCACCCCGTCGGCATCCCGATTGTCGCGGCACTCCTCCAGCGTCTTGTCGATCAGCGGAATCAGCTCAGTGTGCTCGTAGTACTCGAGCGCGGCTTTGGCGAACAGCGGGGCCTCCAGCCGACGGCGTTCGAAGTGCTCGTCGCCGTCGATAGTCAACAGGGAGCGCCCGAAGAACGGCTGGCTCTCCTGATGTGACCCCTGTCGGAAATTCCGCGACCGCAGAATCTCGTCGATTTCGGCATAGGTGGTGAAGTGCTGCAATCCAACAATGTGCGGCGGCGGCGGCATTTCTCGGATGGTGGGCTCTCGAGTCGGCAAAATGGGACCTCCCTGGCGAACCAGAAGATAGTCGGTGAGTAATTGGGCATCCCTTGGGCTACTAGCGTGCGGGGGGCATGCCGGTGTTGCTGGGGGCCTTGGCGTCGGCGCTGATCGGCGTTTCCGACTATTTCGGGCGGTATTGCAGTCGGCGCGCCCACGCCATGACCACGGTAGGCACCGCGTTTGTGGGCGGGTTGGGCATCACGATGGTGCTGCTGCTGATCGTGCCCAGCGCTATCACTGCCGCCGACCTCCTTCTCGGCGCGGCCTCAGGCGTGCTCATCGCCATTGCCCTTTCGGCCATGTGGCACAGCTTGGCCGTGTCCTCCTCAGCCATCGCGTCGCCCATCGTGGCCGCCTTCACCGCACTGGGGCCTCTGACCTACGGATTTGCCACCGGTGAGCGCCCCACGCAGGTGGCCAATGTCGGCATTGCCGTGGCCGTGGCCGGGCTGCTGTTGGCGGTGATCGTGCCCCAGTCCGTTACCAACGTCGGCACCGGCATCGCCTACGCCGTGCTGGGAGGCCTTGCCTTCACGGCGGTCATCGTGCTGTTGGATCGAACCAGCGTGGACAGCGGGATGTGGCCGGCGGCCACCCAGAGGGCGGCGGCCCTGGCGGCCATGTTGCTGGTCACTCGGGCCAGCCGCATCCCCCAGATCCTGCCCCGCTCTCTGCGGTTGGCCGCGCTGGCCGGGGGCATCGCTGGCGGCTTGGGCATGGCGTCGTTCATCGCCGGAGTGCAGCGCGGCCCAGTGGGGGAAGTGTCGGTAGCCGGATCGCTCTACCCGGTGGTCACCATCGCCCTGGCAGTGATCTTGGACGACGACGCCCTGCGGTGGTGGCAGGCTGTCGGCATCGCTGCCGTGCTGGCCGGCACCGCCCTGATCACCATCGGCTGACGTCAGTGTCGTAGCGGCCAACTGTCCCCGGCAGAACGCCGTGCGGAATTCGTGCTCAGCGTCTAAATTACGGCCGAGCCGGGGAGAGGAGGACGGGAGGGGGGCAATCCTCTCCCCGGCCCGAACCGCGAATCATTCCTGGTATTCATCATCCTCTCGGGGAGACCGCCCAAAAGCAACGGGATTGGCGCGCGTCTTGCGCCCATCTTGGGAGCGGGCGAGTCAAGCGATGAGAGCTTGGACCTCGGCCACTCGCTCTTCGACATCGTCGGGAGTGGGGGCTTCAAGATTCAGCCGCAGCAGGGGCTCGGTGTTGGAGGGGCGCAGGTTGAACCACCAGTCGCCGAGGTCCACGGTGAGTCCGTCGAGTTGGTCTTGGCGGGCACTTGAATAGGCGGCCGCGACCCGCTCGATAACCGCAGCGGTATCAGCCACCTTTGCGTTCAGCTCCCCCGATGCCGCGTAACGGTCGAAGCTCGAAACCAGGTCGGACAGGCCGGCGGGGTGGTGGCTGAGGGCCTCCAACACCACCAGAGCGGCGATCAGCCCACTGTCGGCCCGGTAGTTGTCCCTGAAGTAGTAGTGGCCGGAGTGCTCGCCGCCGAACACCGCACCGGTCTCGGCCATGGCCTGCTTGATGTAGGAATGGCCCACCCGAGTGCGAACAGCTTTCCCGCCTCCCTCGGCGATCACCTCGGGCACTGCCTTAGAGCAGATCAAGTTGTGAATCATGACGGCACCGGGATCGCGGTCGAGAATCGAGCGGGCGATGATGGCGGTGGTGAGCGAACCCGAGATCGGTCGGGCGTTTTCGTCGACGAGGAACATGCGATCGGCGTCGCCGTCGAAGGCCATGCCGAGGTCGGCCCCGATACCTAGCACCCGATCCTGGAGGTCCCGCAGATTCTCCGGTTGGAGAGGGTCGGCCGGGTGGTTGGGAAAGGTGCCGTCTAGTTCGGGGTACAGATGGTCGAGTGTTAAGGGCAAACCGTCGAACACCGCGGGCACCACCAAGCCGCCCATGCCGTTGGCGGTGTCGGCCACCACCAGCAGCGGAGCCAGCGCGCCAACGTCCACAAATGAGCGCACATGGCTCACATAGCCGCTCAGCAGGTCGCGGGTGGTGCGGGCTCCCCTAGCTGCGCCAGGATCGGGGCCGGAGATCGCCATGGCCTTGATGGCTTCCAAGCCGGTGTCAGAGCTGATCGGAGCGGCCCCGGCCCCGCACATCTTGATGCCGTTGTAGCCGGCGGGGTTGTGGGAGGCAGTAAACACCGCGCCGGGCAGGCCGAGGCTTCCCGAGGCGTAGTAGAGCATGTCGGTGGCACACAGCCCCACGTCCATCACGTCGATGCCGTGGTCCATCGCGCCCTCGCCGAATGCGGCGGCGAATTCCTCGCCCTCGGGACGCATGTCCCGCCCGACCAGCACTGCTTCGGCTCCCGATGAGGCCACGAATCGGGCGAATGCCCCCCCGATGGCCCGGGCGCCGTCAGCGTCGATCTGATCGCCCACGGTGCCCCGTATGTCGTAGGCCTTGAAGATTGCGTCGTAGTCGGTGGCCATGTCGGGGTGACGGGCTAGTGGTGTGGACGGGCTAGGGGCATCAACGGTTACTGGTTCTTGAGGTTCTGCTTCATCTCGTCGAGCTGCATCAAGATGGGGTAGCCGCTGACGCTGATGGCGTTGCCGTGGCCGGTGTGGTGGACGTCGAACACCGACTGGAGGGCGGTGTAGTAGCCCTGCACGTCGAGGGTCTGGTTGACCGCCCGCTTGGCCTGGGCCAGACCGAAGGCGTTGTTCGTGGCGATGTGCGCGGCCAGCTCATGGGTGCGCTCCCAGAGTTGGTCGCGTGGGACAACCTCTCGGGCCAGCCCCATCTGAAGTGCCTCTTCAGCGCCCAGCGAGCGCTGGGTGAACAGGAGATCTTTGGCCCGCCGGGCGCCCAGCTCCCAGGTGTGACCGTGGTATTCCACACCGCCAATGGCCATCAACACCACCGGGTCGGAGAACTCCACGTCGTCGGCCACCACCAGCAGGTCCAGCGGCCAGATCAGGTTCAGGGCGCCGGCGATGGCCTTGCCCTGGATGGCGCCGATGGTGGGCTTGGGGATGTTGCGCCAGTGCCACGAATATCCCAGGTATTTGCGGGCTTCCCACCGGTAGATCTTGTTCAGCTGCCAGCTGCCGTCGGACTCGGCCAGCGACACCGCGTCGGGGTCGGGGGCGCCGCCGCCCAGATCGTGGCCGGCAGAGAAGTGCCTGCCCTCGCCTCGCAGCACGATCACCTTCACATCGTCGTCGTACTCCGCGGCCAAGAAGTGGTGGTGCAGCTCATCGAGCATCCGCTCGTTTTGGGCATTGGCCTTCTCGGGCCGGGCCAGGGTGATGGTGGCCACGGCGTCAGCGGTCTCGTAATCAACGAATTTGTACTCGTCCATGTGGTGTCCTTGGGGGAAGTGGTTGTTTCAGCCAACAATTATGTGTAGGGTGCAAAAGGCAGTCGGAACCGGCACCGCCCCAGAGCATAAAGGGTTCCCCTCAGAATCGAATAGACGACGAAGGGAACCAATGGCAGTCACCGAGTTAGAGCGCACGGAGTTGGCCAACCGACTGGTTCAGGCCATCGGCACGGAGGCAACCGAGACGCTCATGCAGTGCATAATCCCCGAAGGGCGAGACCAGTTGGCGACCAAGGACGACCTACGAGTCCTCGGTGCCGAGCTGCGCGCTGAGTTTCGCACGGAGATGGCCAAGCAGACTCGATTGATCATGACCACCATGGTGGGGTTCATGCTCACCATCTGGATCACGCTGCTGGTACCAGCCATCGTGTAACGCCCGAATCCGTCACGCTTTGCTGAGGGAGGCGGCTTCGAGAACGGCGAGAGTTTGATCGGCGATGGGTTCCCAGTCGAAGGCCGGGCGGCGATCGATCAGGGCCTGACGGGAGCGGTCCAGATCTTCAGAGGTGAGCTCGTCGAGGCATCGGGTGAGGTCTTCGACGGTTGAGCCGTAGCGGATGTCGGCGCCATCGAAGGTCTCGTCGAAGAAGTCCCAGTCGCTGGTGATGGCAGGCACCCCTGCCCCCAGGCAGTCAAACGCGGTGCCGGTGGTGAGCATCCCGGAGGGGGCGAACGGGAGGATGACCGCGTCAAAGGCCTTCATACGCCGCAGATACTGATTGAAGTCGAGATGGCCATGCTCAGCGATGATGCGGGGATCGTCGGGAACAGCTACCGACAGGTCCACCCGGATGACCAGCTGGATGTCGTCTCGGGCACAGGCGGCCACGGCGTCCACCACCAGTTGCAGGTCTTTCTCGACTCGGGGGGTGCCGATCACCGCCACTCGGAGCCCGCACGGCGCCCATCCCTCGGACAACTCCACGTCTTGTCGGGTGGTATTGGCCACCGCTTCGTATTCGCGGCCCCAGTGGCCGTGAGGAATGACATGGTGCTCGGTGTGAGCGCCGTAGCGGTAGGTGCCCAGGGCCACGTCCCGACCCACTTCGCTGTGATGGATGACCGCGTCGGCCGCGTCGGCCCACAGTTGGTAGCTGGCCCCGGCCTCGTCAGTCTTGAAGAAGTGGGGGAGCAGGTTGTGCTGGGTCCACACGACGGCGGTGCCGGTGGCCTTGACCTGCTCCAGCACTTCGGCGGTGCGCTCGGGGTCGACACCGCTCCACCACTCGGGCCAGGCCATGTGCAGCACGTCGATGTCCCGCAGCCTTCTGATCAGCTTGTCGTCGGGAATGCCCGCGCCGGATGCCACCACTCGGTCGGCCAGCGGGTCGTACAGCGATCGGTCGTAGGGGTGGCCGTGGATGGTGCTGGCCACCCGCAGCCGGGGAGTAATCCTCCAGGTGAAGTCCACCGACGCGGCTGGTTCGATCTCAGCCTGGATCACCCGGGGCAGCTCGCCCCAGAAACTGCGCCACTCTGCTAGCCCGGCAGTGTCGATGGTCTGAACACGACCGGTATCGATCCCCACGTCAATCGGCCGAGCATCGGATTCGGCCACCGAAAGGGTGAGGGGGCCGGGCAGGGCGTCGGGGTCGTCAAATCGGAGTTGTTCGGACACGACCAGCGAACGGGCTTCTACCTTGTATGTGGCGGTTCTGCTTCCGGCCACCACCGGATCGCTGCTTCCCGCTGGTGCCCACCCGTCGTGGACCACGGTGACTGCCCCTGGAGTGTGCTCCACCAATACGGGCAGACCAGCGGGAATCAGCGGGGCACTGCTGGTGCCAGCCATTTCGTCTCGCCCCCGGGGGGAAATCACCGGCAACATGACCGGATGCCCAGAAGTGGGCTGCTCCAACAGGCCAGGTCCCCGAGGGGAAGAGGCGTAATCGGCGGAGAAGCCAAAAACAGTGGGCAGGGCGAACGACAGTGACTTCGACCGGTACGACCACACCGTGGCCCGCCCGGAATCGTCGAATCGGATGAAGCGCTCGGCCGGCAGGAAGGCATCGGTAGATGGCGCGCCCCCTACATCTGGTCTGCGGCGCAGCTCCAGGGCCGACAGAAGGAGCTTTCCATAGATGTCCAAGGTCATCTGAAGCCGCCGGGCCGGGCCTCGGTAGAACATTGCCGCCCGGTTCTGGTGGGCGGCGATCACCCCGTTGGGGAACCATTCCAGTAAATCTTCGAGCGTGGCTTCGGCCCGGGCCAACCAGCGGTCTTGCGGGGCGTTCAGGTCGCGCCCGGCGGCGATGGCGGCTAACTCAATGGTGATGGCCATGCCCAGCGCGCCGATGGAGCGCCCCCACACAACGGCCCCGCCCGGCTGGGCGACCTCGTCGAGATCGCGAAGCACCTGGGACAGCCCATCGGCCCAACCCGGGCCGAGTTGGTCCACGAGGGGCTCGGCGAACAAGTACATGTCCGGGGTATAGATGTCGAAGTGGGTGAAGGCGCCCATGCCGTCGTTTATCCAACCGGTGGGGCTGGTGAACATGGAGCGCACCCGGTCGAGCAGAGCAGGCAGCTCGGCAGGCTCATCGTCGCCCCGGAGGCGGGCCAGGGCCCGGAGACACCGAGTGGCAACCACCGCAAAATTGGGAGGGATGGCGTCGGTGTCATCGAGCCGGGCGATGATCTCCTTGGAGTACACGGCGTCGAGCACGGGTTGGCGTAGTTCAGCGGGCAGCGCATCCAGGCCGCCCAGACGCAACGCGGTCTCCCCAACCCGATAGCTGTAGAAGCCCTCGACCGCGCCAGGGTCGAGCGAGGCGATAAGCGGCGGGATTCGATCTTGCAGGTCGCACCCGGCGACCTCTTCGACCCCGCAGTCGATGAGCAGCCCCAGCACGTACATCAGGTCGGCAGTGGTGTCGTCGAGCACCGGATGGCCGGCGAATATGCCGGGCAGCTTGAAGCCGGGAGCAGCCGACTGCTCGAACTCGGCCATCTTCTCGGTCGTCGCCGTCACCAGGCGGTCGGCCAGCGCCCCTGCGGTGGTGGCCTCGGCTAGAGGAAGCTCGGGAAAGCGAAAGTCCATGCTCATGCCATGGTGGCCAATCGGTCGCGAGTCACCTCATTGAGGGCCGGCTCACCAGCGGACCACCGGCGGACTTCCTCGATCACGTAGTCGGTCATGCGGGCCAGCTCAGTGCCCTGGCTGCCCGCCAGATGGGGGCTGATCCACACGTTGGGCATCGCCAGCAGCGGGCTGTCTTCGGGCAGCGGCTCGGGATCGGTCACATCCAATATGGCGTACAACCGCCCCGACGACAGGTGGGGCAAGAGCGCCTCGTGATCGATCAGGGGGCCGCGGGCGGTGTTGATCACCGTGGCGCCGTCGGGCAACGCCGAGAGCTGGTCGGCGCCGATCATGTGCATGGTCTCGGGCAGGGCCGGCGCGTGGATGGACAACACGTCGGCACCCGCGCACAGTTCTTCCAATTCCACCTTGTCCACTCCCAACGAAGCCGCCTCTTCGGGGGAGACATAGGGGTCATAGAGCGTCACCTTCAAGTGGGGGAAGGACCGCAACAGCTCGATCACCCGCCGACCGATCAACGAGGCCCCGACAATGCCGATGGTGCGGCCATAGTTGCCCCACTGGCGGTCGCCCATAGCCGACAGGGCCGAGAAGTCCGCCGGGCCCCGGCGCCACAGCACCCCCTTGTTGGCAAACATGATGGCGGCCAAAGTGAACTCGGCCACCGGCTCGGCGTTGGCGTTGGCCCCGCTGGTCACCCGGATACCGCGATCCCACACCGCCTCGGTCAGAGTCATCTTGACCGTGCCCGCCGCGTAGGCGAAGAGGCCCAGCTGGGGGGCCCGATCCAGCACGGCGGCGTCCAGCGGGGGGCATCCCCAATGGCCGACGATCACCTCGGCTTCGGCCAGCACGGCGGCGGTCTCGTCGTCCCATGCTCCGATGGGCTTGTCATTCAACAGCGGCCCCAATGCCCGCAGCCGGTCGAGATCGGCCTCGCCAAACAGATCCATTCCCGGCCAATGGGCGATTGCGATGTTGGGTTGCCCTCTGCTCATTGCCAGCAGTCTCCCAATATCGGCTAGACCATTCACAAGCAAGACCAAAAAGGGGAACGGATATGGCTGATCTGGTCAACTACGAGGGCAAGCGGGTGCTGGTGGTGGGCGGGGCCACCGGGATGGGAGCGGCGGCCGCCCAGAAAGCGGCCTCGCTGGGGGCCCACACCATCGTTTTGGACATTGCCGACGTCGCCTACGAGTGCGGGCAGTCCATCCATGTGAATCTGGGCGACCAGGCCAGTGTGGACGCGGCCGTCGAGGCCATCGAAGGGCCAGTGCACACCGTGCTGGCTTGCGCGGGGGTGGCCGACGGCACCGGCAACCTGATGCTGATCAACTTCACCTCGCAGCGACATCTCATTGAAGCGCTGATCAAGGGCGGCAAGCTGGGCCGAGGCAGCTCGGTGAGCTTCATCTCCTCGGCGGCCGGGTTGGGCTGGATGAGCAACCTCGAGCAGGTGCAGGACTTTCTGGCCACCCCCGACTGGGACACCGCGGCGGCGTGGATCGACGAGCACGAGGGCACCGACAGCTACATGTTCAGCAAGCAGGCCATCAACGGCTACGTGGCCGGTCAGGCGTTCCCCTTCCTGCAAAAGGGCATGCGCATCAACTCCATCATGCCCGGCCCCACCGACACGCCCTTGGCCCGGGCCAACGCCGACCTGTGGCTCGGTTTCGGGGCCAGCTACCGGGAGGCCGCCGACGTGCCGACCCTGGTTCCCGAGCAGATGGGCGACACGCTGCTGTTCCTGAGCAGCGACGCGGCCAGCGGTATCAACGGGATCAACCTGCTGGTGGACCAGGGCCACACCAATGCCTCGCTGGTGGACGCCTGGGACGATCCATTTGTGAAGGTCATGGCCGGGATGATGGATTTCGATCCGGCCATGTTCGGGATGGATGAATGAGCACTAGCGCCCGATGAGCGGCGAACTGCCCGACATTTTGGAGCTCACCGAAGTCGGGGAGCGGCGCTATCACGTCTTTCAGCCGGCAGAGTCGGCCGAGGGGCGCGATGTGGTGTTCAGCGGGCAGCTCATGGCCCAGATGATGATGGCGTCGGATCGGGAGGCGGGCGGCGCCAAGGACATTCGCTCCGTCCACTCCATCTTCGCCCGGGCCGGCACCTACACCCTGCCCATCGAAGTGGACGTCGACTCCATGCAGGCCGGGCGCACCTGGGCCAGCGATGCGGTGACCGCCACCCAGGGGGGCAAGCTGCTCAGCCGGGCGCTGATTTTGATGAGCACGCTGGACGACGACTTGATGCGCCACGAGCCGGTTATGCCCGATGTGCCCGGTCCCGACGGTTTGGACCCCGGATTCGCCTTCATCTTTCCGGGGGCCGATTGGCGGCCGGTGCCGGGCGAGCCGGCAATCGACGGAGTGCCGGTGGAGCGGGCCTGGCACCGCTACGAGCCAGGGGTGGACTCCCAGGCGGCCAACCAAGGCATCGCCGGGTGGGCCACCTGCGGCAACATCATCGGATTGGCCATGCGCCCCCACCGGGACACGATCCGCATCGAGGACGCCCACCGCACCCTTTCCACCGGGGTGATCGCCCACACTCTGCATTTCTTGGACCGCCTCGACGTTTCTCAGTGGCTGCTCATCCAGATGCTGGGCACCAAGGCGGCCAACGGACGGGTCTATGGCCAGGGCGAGGTGTTCACCGCCGAAGGCCAGTTGGTGGCCACGTTCCAGCAAGACTCCATGGCCAAAGCCGCCCCCGCCCCTATGGACCCCTCCCGCTCGATGTAGCAGAGTTTGCCCAGCGTTCACTTGGTGGTGTCGTCGAGGATCATCAGGGTTTTGATGTCGCTGTGGAAGTCGAGGGCGTAGTCGCCGCCCTCCCGGCCGATTCCGGAGATGCCGCAGCCGCCGAATGGGGCGGTGAGGTCGCGCACCAAGAAGGTGTTGACCCACACCAGACCGGCCCGCACCGCCGCGCCCACCCGTTCGGCCCTTGACTGTGACGCTGTCCAGATCTGGGCCGACAGGCCGTAGTCGGTGCTGTTGGCCAAGGCGATCGCCTCGGCCTCATCGGCGAATGTCTGGAGAGTGAGCACCGGGCCGAAGATCTCCCGCTGCACCACCTCGCTGTCGTTGGACACCGGTTCGATAAGCGTCGGCTGGTAGTGGAGGCTGCCGTCAATCGGTTGGCCACCCCGCACAACGATGTCGCCCGCCTCCCGGGCCCGCTCCACGAATCCGTGGACCCGGTCGCGGTGGTCGGGGTGGGCCAGCGGGGCAATGTCGGTGGCCGGATCCCGGGGGTCGCCCAGCACCAGCGCGTCGGCGTGGTGGTGGAACCGCTCCAGAAACTCGTCTCGGATTTCGGCGGCCACCAGCAGCCGGGTGCCGGCCAGACACACCTGTCCCGAGTCGTCGAACTGCCAGGCCGCTCGGTGGGCGGCAGCGTCGAGATCGGCGTCGGCGAACACCACGAACGGACCCTTGCCGCCCAACTCGGCGGTGAACGGGACGATGTTGGCCGCGGCGGCCCGCCCAATGTGGCGGGCCGTCTCGGGCGATCCGGTGAAGGTGATGCGGCGCACTCGGGGGTCGGCCACCAGCGCGGCGCCCACCTCCTCGCCGATGCCCTGCACCAGGTTGTAGGCGCCGGGCGGGAATCCGGCCTCCAGGGTGAGCTCGGCCAGCAGTGCGGCCGACAGCGGAGACCACTCGGCCGGTTTGTGGATGACGCTGTTTCCGGCGGCCAGCGCAGGGGCCAGCTTCCAGGTGCTGAGCATGAACGGCGCATTCCAGGGGGTGATGACCACCGCCGGGCCAGCGGGCATGCGCTGCACTTGGTTCCGCATGCTCTTGGCGTCCCAGGTGCTGTTCTCGTGCTCGGTGATCAGGTCGGCATAAGTGCGGAAGTTGAGCGCGCCCCGAGCCACCAGCCGCTGCTTCATGGACTCATAGAGAAAGCCCATGTCCAAGGTCTCAACCAGGGCGATGTCGTCGTTGCGGGCCTCAATCAGATCGGCCAGTCGGTGGAGCGCGTCGGCTCGCTCCCCGACGCTGAAGGCGCTCCAGGCCTCGAAGCCCTCCACCGCGGCAGCCACCGCGGCGTCCGCCGTGGCATCGTCGCCCCGAGCGATGTCGGCCAGATGCTCCCACCCCATCGGCGACCGGGTCTCAAACCGCTGAGGCGAGGACACCCACGATCCCCCAATCAAATGGTCGACCGGCACCGACACCCCGCCGACGTCCTGGCGGGTCCCCATGCCAATCTTCACCGCGTTATTCCTCCTCGACAGTGGACTCGTAGTGCTGGGCGCCGGGGCCTTGGGGGGCACGAATGCCCCGAAACTCCCAATCCCCGCCTTTGGCGGTTGACTGCACTTCTTCGGAGTTCGACGGCTGCGCGCCCACGTCGTCCCGGATGGGGGTGGGGCCGGAGACGATGGTGTTGGTGAGCGCGCCCAGGCCCTCCACCTCTACGGTGACCACGTCGCCGGGCTCCACCGGGCGGGAGTAGGCGGGGGTGCCCGACAGCAGGATGTCGCCCGGCACCAGGGTGATGGTCCGGGCGATGTCGGCCACGATGTAGTGCATGTCCCATTCCATCTCGTCGGTGGTGGCGTCCTGCTTGACCTCACCGTTCACGATGGTCTGGATGCGCTTGCCCTGGAAGTCCCAATCGGTGACCAGGCCGGGGCCCACCGGGCACAGGGTGTCGCTGCCCTTCACCCGCAGCATCGACCCGGCATCGGTGTCCCGAAAGTCGTGGAGGCCGTAGTCGTTGGCCACGCTGTAGCCGGCGATGTAGTGACCGGCGTCGGCGGGGGACACGTTGCGGCAGGTCTTGCCGATCACGATGGCGATCTCGCCCTCGTAGTTGAGCCATTCACAGCCGATTGGGCGCACGACGTCGCTTTTGTGGCCGGTTAGTGCGGTGATCGGCTTATGGAAGTAGGTCGGCGCGGGCGGGAGCTTGGTCATGAACTCCTCCACCCGGCTGCGGTAGTTCAGGTGGATGCAGATGATCTTGGTAGGCGTGACCGGCGCCAAATGGACGGCATCATCGATGGTCACCGATCGGCCGTCACCGGAGACCAGCCGGTCTCCAACGCGTTCGACATCGCAAGGATAACCGTCGAGGAGGATGCGGCGGAATTCGGGCATGTCTGGCAATCTACCTAGGGATCCCATGGCGACAGACTCCACTCACGACGAACGCCTCCTTGATGCCGAGGTCGACATCCAGGCTCGGCTGGGTGACCAGCCCCTCGATTTCGACTCGATGCAGGCCATCTCCAACATTTACCGGGCCGCCGCGGCCGTGCGCCGCCGGGCTGAGCGAGAAGTGCTGGCCGAAGCCGGTTTGTCGTGGGGCGGCTTCACCATCATGTGGGTGTTGTGGGTGTGGGGAGAGATGGAAGCCGCTCAACTGGCCTCCGAGTGCGATCTGGCCAAAGGCACGTTGACGGGGATGGTGACCACCCTGGAAAAGCAGGGTCGGGTGGAGCGCACCCGCATGCAGTCGGACCGCCGCCGAGTGACCGTGGCTCTCACCCCGGCCGGACTCCGGACAATTGAGCAGCTGTTTCCCCAGTTCAACGAGTTCGAGGGCAAAATGAGCGGCGGCCTCAGCGTTGCCGAGAAACACGATCTGGCCCGGCTCCTGCGAGCAGTCACGACGAACGCCTCTGAGTAGGGTCATCCGATCACAAACGGGTCGCGGGTGGCGCCGGTGAGCTCGATCCAGACTGTCTTTGTCTGGAGGAAGCCGTCGAGGGCTTCGAGCCCGTTGTCCCGGCCGTAACCTGACTGCTTGAAGCCGCCGAAGGGGGCCATGTAGCTCACGTTGCGGTAAGTGTTTATCCACACCGTGCCCACCCGGAGTGCTCTCGACACTCGGTGGGCCCGGCGGATGTCGTTGGTCCAGATGCCTGCGGCGAGCCCGTAGTCGCTGTCGTTGGCCAGCTTCACCACCTCGTCCTCGTCTTCAAAGTCCAGCACCGCCAGCACCGGGCCGAACACCTCCTCCCGGACGATGGTGGACTGGTTGGTCACCCCGGTAATCACGGTGGGGCGAACGAACCGTCCGCCGAGTTCGGGGTCGACCACACCCCCTGCGGCAATGGTGGCCCCCTCAGTGCGGGCTTGGTCGATCATGGCCAGGATCCGATCCCGCTGAGCGTCAGAGGCCGACGGTCCCATCTCGGTGGCAGTATCGGCAGGATCGCCCAGCACCAGCTCATTGGCTCGGGCCACCACCCGGCCCACCACCTCGTCGACGATGTCCCGGTGGATGTAGGCCCTCGATCCGGCAATGCAGGTCTGACCGCTGGCCGCGAAGATCCCGGCCAGGAGCCCGTTGGTCACCGCTTCGGGGTCGGCATCGGAGAAGATGATCTGGGGCGACTTTCCCCCCAGCTCCAGCACTGTGGGGGTCAGGTTGTCGGCTGCGGCCCGGGCCACGTGCTTGGCGGTGGCTCCGCCGCCGGTGAAGGTGATCTTGTCGATGTCGGAATGAGAAGTGATGGCCGCGCCCACCTCGGCGCCGCCGGTCACCACGTTGATGACCCCGGGGGGAATTCCGGCCTCTGCCGTCCGCTCGGCCAGCAACAGGGCGGTGACCGGGGTGATGTCGGAGGGCTTGACGACCACCGTGCATCCGGCGGCCAAGAGCGGGGCGAGCTTCCAGGTCAACAGGGCCAGCGGCGAGTTCCACGGGACGATGGCGCCCACCACCCCGATGGGCTCGCGCTCGGTGTACACCAAGAAGTTGGGCGACGGGCTGGGCAGCTGCTCCCCGCCGATCTTGTCGGCCATCCCGGCGAAAAAGTCGTAGTAGCCCTGCAAGCCCTTGGCCTGGGCTGACGTCTCGCGGATGATCTTGCCGTTGTCCCGGGTCTCGACCTGGCCCAACAGCTCGGCGTCGCGGGTTAGCAGCTCGCCCAGGCGGCGCATCAGCCGGGCCCGCTCGGTGGCGGCCATGGTGGCCCAGGGGCCGTCGGCGAACGCCCGGCGAGCGGCTCGGACGGCGTCGTCCACAGCGGCCGGGTCGTCGGCCACCTCGGCCCAGGGCTCCCCAGAGAACGGATTGGTTGTGGCCATGCGCCGGCCATTGGGCGGGGGAGCGAATCCCCCGTCGATCCAGTTGTCGTAGGTCTCCATCAAAACTCTCCTTCCACTATGGATATGGCCTGCCCTGGGCAGCGATCCACTACTACATCGGCTCGGTCTCGGGGCAAGAGGCCGTCGCCAACCACCGAGGAAATGACTATGTCGTCGTCCAACTCGAATACTTCAGGTTCGAGCATCTCGCAGACTCCGCCGCCGATGCACAGCTCCCGGTCCACCGCCACCCGAACCATCGCTTCGGCCCTGCCGCCTCTGTCGGCCCCTGCACTCATCGGGTGCCCTTCGGTTGCATGCCCACCGACTGCACGCCGTGGACGAAATTCGACCGGGCTCGCACCGGCTCCGAGGTCTGCTCCAGGCAGATCGACCGCTTGGCCATCTCCTCCAGCAGCACGGTGACTTCCAGCCGGGCCAGAAAGGCCCCTAGGCACAGGTGGGGACCGCCGCCGCCGAAGGCGAAGTGGTCGCTGTTGGCCCGGCTTACGTCGAACCTGAATGGGTTCTCGAACACGGTCTCGTCGCGGTTGGCCGAGGCGTACCACATCACCACCTTGTCGCCCTTGGCGATGCGGGTGCCGGCCAGTTCAGTATCGGTGGTGACCGTGCGCCTCATGTGCATCACCGGGGTGGCCCAACGCAGGATCTCCTCGGCGGCCGACTCGATCATCGACGGGTCGTCGAGCACTCGCTGCCACTCATCGGGATTGGCGGCTAGCGCCAGCGCCCCATGGCTGATGGCGGTGCGGGTGGTCTCATTTCCGGCGAACACCAGCAGGTGGAACATGTTGCGGTACTCGCTCCTCGACATCCGCTCGTCGTCGGATTCGGCCTGAACCAAGTGGGATACCAGATCGTCTTGGGGATCATCTTGGCGCTGTTGGCGCATCCCCTCGCCATACTCGAACAGCGCGTGGCTGGCCGGGCTGTTGAACGGCAGCAGGCGCAACTCGGTGGTATTCCCGAACGCATCGGGGGGAATCGACTGGGCGTCGCCGGTGCCCTCCACCAGGTAGTTGGACAGCTCCACCAGGTAGTCGGCGTCCTCGACCGGTACGCCGAGCATGGTCAAGATCACCTGAATGGGCAGCGGGGCGGCCACCATTTCCACCCAGTCGCCTCCGCCCTGGGCGGTGAACTCGTCGAGCAGTTCGATGGTGATGGCCCGCACCGTCTCCTCCCACCGGCGGATGTTCTTGGGGGTGAAAGCACCGGCCACCAGGCGTCGGAGCCGGGTGTGGTCGGGGGCGTCGGTATCGATCAGCGATCGGCGGGCCTCCAGCGCGTCGGCCTCCAGATCCCACAGGTTGGTATGGCCGATAGCTGAGGAGAACAGCTCGGGGGTCCGGGACACATAGCGCACCTCGGCGTGGCGGGTCACCGCCCAGAAGCCCCCGTCCTCGTAGGGGTGCCAGGCCAGGCCGGAGATGGCCCGCAGTTGGGTGAAGCGGTCGTGGGGGATCCCCTCGAGATACAGGCTGGGCTCGGTGACGTTGGGTGTCTCCACCACGGCGGCCGATGTCGCAGCCATCTCAGCAGTGCTCCGCATACCGGGCCCGCTCCCAGTTGTTCACCTCGTCGGGATGGGGCGAGTTCTCCGCGGCCAACGAAAGCTCGTGGTCGGCCAAGCACAGGAACCCCTCGGAGAACATCTTTCCCAGAAGCTCGGACAGCGGGCTGTTCCGGTAGGTGGCAATAGCCCCGGCCAGATCGGTGGGCAACGCCAGAGAGTCGCCGGGGTCGGCGTACATGTCGCCCTCACTCATGGCCGGCAGAGGCAGTGCCCGCTCGATCCCGTCGAGTCCGGCGGCCAGGATGGCGGCAATCATCAGGTAGGGGTTGGCGTCAGCCCCCGCGGCGCGGTGCTCCACCCGGTTGGCCGCTGAATCGGGCTCGCAGATGCACCGGCAATACACCGAGCGGTTGTCCAGGCCCCAGTGCACGTGGGTGGGCACGAACGTGTAGGGGCGGATGCGCTTGGGTCCGTTGATGGTGGGGGCACCCAGCAGCGTCATGGATTCGGCGTGCTCGAGCAGCCCGGCAACCCAGTGCGCCATGAGCAGGTTGGGCTTGCCGTCGGAGTCGGCAAAGGCGTTGGCCCCGCCCTCGGACAGGCTGGTGTGGATGTGCATGCCCGAACCCGACGGCTCGGTCCACAGCTTGGGCATGAAGGTGGCCCGCATCCCGTGCTGGACGGCCACCTGCTTGACGATGCTCTTGAGCAGCACGGTGTTGTCGGCGCAGGTCATGGCGTCGGCGTGGCCGATGTTGATCTCCATCTGCCCGGGTCCGTACTCGGGGTTGGACGACTCCAATTCCAGCCCAGCGGCCAGCAAACCGTGGCGCATGTCCCGCACGCAGTCCTCCAGCTCCAGGGCGTCGGTGAGCGAGGAGTACTGGATGTGGTTCTGCACCGGCGTCCAGTCGGGAGCACAGATGTAGAACTCAAGTTCGGTGGCCACCACCGGGTCCAAACCGGCTTGGCGGCACCGTTCGATCTGATCGGCCAGCACGTTGCGGGGGGCGGCGAAGTGCGGTTGGCCGTGGGGGTCGAAGGTGTCGGCGAACACCAGGGCATAGCCCGGACGATGCGAGAAGATGCGCCCGGTGGAGACGTCGGGCACGAGGTGGCAGTCGAGAAAGCCCGACTCCATGTTGATGTAGGGGTGATCGGGGAGGTCGTTCTGCATGTCGAACGTGAAGATGGCATCGGCGATGTTGAGGCCGCCATCGACGGTCGTCGAGAAGAACCGCTCCACCGGCACCCGCTTGCCCCGGATATGGCCCAGGGTGTCGAGTGTGGCCACCTCGACGGTGTGAACCTCGGCCTGCTCACAGGCGGTGCGGAAGTCGTCAACGCCGGAAAATTCAGCCATGTTTCAAGTACCTCTCTGACGGTTCAGTTGGCATGGGCTTGGTTGATCAGCAATACCAGTCGGCCTTGGACGTCGCCGGTGCGCAGACGGTCGTGGGCGAGTTGGGCATCGGTGAAGGGCATGGTTTCCACCGGGGCGATGATGGACGGCTCCCGGCGGGCCAAGTCGAGGAGTTCCCCCAGCTGCGGCCGAGTGCCCCAGATGCTGGACATGAAGTGGGCCTCGTGGGGAACGGCCCCAACGCCGAACGGAATGCGGCCGCCGTACAAGCCGACTGCCACCACCAGGCCCTGCCTGGCCACCGCACTGGCCGCTATGGCCAGCGTGGCATCGCTACCCACGAAATCGATCACTGCATCGCACAGCGGCAGCTCGTCGTCAGCGTCAAGCGCCCCGTCGGCGCCCATGGCCAGCGCCGTGGCCCGCTTGTCGGCGGCCCGGTCGAGGACCAGCACTTCGGCGTCGGACAGCAGCTTGAGGTAGCGAAGGGCGAACTGGCCGATCCCGCCGGCGCCGATGACCAGCACCCGGCGCTTCCGACCAGGACGGCGCAGCGTCTCCAGAGTCTGCTGCACCGCCCGGTAGCCGGTGAGGCCCCCGCAGGCCAGCGGCGCGCTGGCCACCGGATCGAGATCGCCCAGCGGATACAGGTACGCCCGATCGGCGATGGCCATGCGCTCGGCATAGCCCCCGTCCACCACCAGGCCGGCCTCGGTGGCATCGGCGCAGATCATCTCGTTGCCGTCGGCGCACTCCCGGCACTGCCCACAGCCCCAGGGGGCGTACACCATCACCGGTCCCAGGTCGGGGTGGAATCCGGTGACCTCGTGGCCCAACACGATGGGCAGGGGACTGGGGAATTCGCCGGCCACCACATGCAGGTCGGAGTGGCACAGCCCGCAGGCAATGACGTCGATGACCTCGGTGCCGTCGGCACCGGGCTCGGGGTAATCGTCCACCACCACGAGGGGCGAATTCCGAGCTTCAAGGACGACGGCCTGCATGTCAATAGCTCTTGGGCAGGCCGAGGCACTTCTGAGCCACGAAGGCCAGCACCAGGTTGTTGTTGACCGGGGCTACTTGATACAGCCGGGTCTCGCGGAACTTGCGCTCGATGTCGTACTCCACCGCGAACCCGAATCCGCCGTGGGTGTTGAGCGCGGCATTCCCGGCCTCCCAGGAGGCCTCCGACGCCAGCAGCTTGGCCATGTTGGCCTCGGCACCGCACGGCTCCCCGGCATCGAACAGGTTGGCCGCCTTCCACCGCATGAGGTCGGCAGCCTCGAGGTTGGCGTAAGCCCGGGCCAGCGGGAATGCCACTCCCTGGTTCATGCCGATGGGCCGTCCGAACACCTCTCGACCCTTGGCGTACTCGCTGGCCCTTTCCAGGAAGAACCGGCCGTCGCCGATGCACTCGGCGGCGATGAGAATCCGCTCGGCGTTCATGCCGTCGAGGATGTGGCGGAAGCCCTGGCCCTCGGTGCCCACCAGGGCATCGCCGGGCACCACCACGTCGTCGAAGAACACCTCGGTGGTGTTGTGGTTCATCATCGTGGGGATGGGGTTGATAGTCAGCCCTGGCACCAGCTCCCCGTTGTCATCTCTCAGCTCGATGAGGAAAACCGACAGGCCATCGGTGCGATTGTCCCCCTCGTCGGCTGGGGCGGTGCGGGCCAGCAGAATCATCAGATCGGAGTACAGCGCCCGCGACGTCCAGATCTTCTGGCCGTTGATGCTCCAGCTGTCCCCATCCCGAACCGCTCGAGTCTGGATAGCGGTGGTCTCCGATCCGGCGGTGGGCTCGGTTACCCCGAAAGCCTGCAATCGCTTGCGCCCGTCGGCCACCAGGGGCAGGTACCGCTGCTTTTGCTCCTCGGACCCGTGGCGCAGCAGGGTGCCCATCACGTACATCTGGGCGTGGCAGGCGCTGGGATTGCCCCCGCTGGCCGAAATCTCCTCCACGATCACCGACGCCCCGGCCAGGCTCAGCCCGCCGCCGCCGTACTGCTCGGGGATGAGCGATCCGAGCCAGCCGTGAGCAGTCAGCTCGGCCACGAACTCCTCGGGGTAGCCGCTGGGCTCGAGCTCACGCCAGTACTCGTTGCCGAACTTGTCGCACAGTCGGCGCACCTCAGTGCGGATGAGTTCGAAGTCGTCGGGTGCGGCGGTCACTCAGTCCTCCCAGAATCCTTGGCGCTCCAGATGAGCCACCGCCGCCATGCCCGACTCGTGGAGGTGATGCTCCATCCGGCGGCGCGCCTCCTCGGGGTCGCGGTCGACGATGGCCTCGAGGATGGCGGCGTGGTGCTGAACGGCCTGAGCGTCCCATCCGTCGGTGAACTCGTAGTAGTCGGCCGGGACCGAGCGCTCCAGCAGGCGAAGGAGCCAGCGGGTCCGGCGGGGAGCGGTGCGGTTGATGATGCGGTGGAAAGCCCAGTTCAGAGCAGAGAGGTCGTCGCTGGTGCCGTCGACGAAACGCTCGTGAATGGCTCGCAGCTGCTCGATCTCATCTTCGCCCAGAGTGTCGGCCGCGATGGCCGCGGCCCGGCCCCCAACCACGCCGAACAGCTCGTAGTGGTCGACGATGTCTTCGGGGGTCAGATCGGCCACCACGGCGCCCCGCCGGGGAATCAGGTCCAACAGGCCTTCCTGGCCGAGGATGACCAGCGCCTCCCGGATCGGGCTCCGGCTCACATCAAGCGCGGCGGCCAGAGCTTCTTGGTCGATCTTGGTTCCCGGCTTCAACGCACCGGTGAGGATCTGCTCCCTCACATAGAGCACCACGTCGTCGGCCAATCCGCCCCGCCGGCGGTTGGGCGGTCGGGTGCCCTGATAGGGATCGGGGAAGACGGCCAGTTCGGTCATGACGCCGCCGATCCGAGGTAGGCGGCCTGCACCGAGGGGTCGGCTTGGATCTCCTCTGGGGTGCCCACCGCGATGACCAAGCCGCGATCGAGGCAGTAGATGCGGTCGCAGATCCCGATGATGAAGTCCAGATCGTGATCGATGACCACCACCCCGGCGCCCACCAGCGCCGCCATGGTCTGGACTTGCTCGACCATGGCCAGCGACTCGGTATCGCTCATTCCCGAAGTGGGCTCGTCGAGCAAGAGGAACAGCGGTCGGGCGGCCGCGGCCCGGGCCAGCTCCAACCGGCGGGAATTGCCGTAGTCGAGTTCGCTGGCCCGCCGGTCCCGGTGGTCCCACAATCCGGCGGCGGCCACCAAAACGTCGGTTTCCGGGGTGGAGCGATCGTCGTGTTCGGCGATGGCCACCAGCCGGGTCACCTCCACGTTCTCCCGAACAGTGAGCGATCCGAACAGCCGGAGATTCTGGAAAGTGCGCACCAGCCCGGCTCGGGCGACCTCATGCGACGGGGTGCCGATGAGGTCAACACCGTTCAACTTCACTTGGCCCGAGGTGGCGGGGACCAGTCCCGTAATGACGTTGAGCATCGTGGTCTTGCCCGCGCCGTTCGGTCCGATGATGCCCACCACTTGGCCGCTGCTCACTTCGAATCCCGACTGGGAGAGCGCTTGGAACCCGCCGAAGACCACGCTGACATCGCCTACCTCGAGCCGGGCCTCCTGGTCGGCATCCATGGTGGCCTGCGGTACCGGGGGCGCGCTTTGGGTCCTGGTGAATCGACGATAGAGCCACTCGTCGAATTCCCAGTCGCTGAGGATTCCCTTGGGCCTCCAGATCATGAAGCCGAGCATGGCCACGCCGAGGAACACGGTTTGGAGGTTCTCCCGGAAGATCCAGTCCAACGGCTCGCTGTCGAGACCGAGGCCGAAGACTTCGAACCCGTCTTGGCCCATTCGGCGGGCCAACTCCCGTCCTACCGTGATCACGGCCACGCCGAACAGCGCCCCGGTGACGCTGTTGCGTCCTCCCACAATGAGCATCGTCAGCGTCAGCAGGGTGAAGAAGAAGAAGAAGTCTTCGGGAAGGAGCGAGCCAGTCTCATAGACCTTCAAGCTGGCCCCTACCGAAACCACGGCCACCGAAGTCAACAGCGCGATCATTTGCTGGACCATGGGGTTCACGCCCATGGCCCGGGCCGCCAGGTCGTCCTCCCGCCCCGCCTTGGCCAGTCGCCCCCGCCGGCTCTGGGCGAAGAGACGGGCCAGCACCAGCGAACCGGCCAGCGCCGAATAGATGGGTACCCGGGTGTCGAGTTTGCCCCCGATGCGGAACGACAGACCGGCGCGCTCACCGCCGGTCAATTCCGGCCAATGGCGGGCCACTTCGTGGGTCACAAACAGCAGGGCGAGCGTGATGACGGTGGCGGCCACCGCCCCCGACTCGGCCCCCGAACGGGCCAGGCCGATGCCCACGAAAAAGGCCACCACCACCGTGACGGCGATGGCGACGCCCACTGCCCCCCAAGAACCCATATCCACATCGGTCAGCCCGAAGGGCGCGTCGGGGATGCGCTTGGCTTTCTCGACTGGGGCAATGGCGAAAATAGCGAACGTGTAGCCGGCAATCGCTCCGAATCCGATGTGGCCGAACGACAGCACTCCAGTGTTCCCGACATAGATCTGGATGCCCAGCACGATGACGGCGTTGATCATGGCGGTGGTGACCAGGCGCTCGCCCGCTCCGCCGAAATAGCTCTGATAGAGCAGCCCGAAGGCAATGAAGACGCCGAACAGGACCCCCACCCCGACGATGGGGAAGGCCACGTCGCGGCGCCAGTTGGGGAACATCCCGGCGTGGGCGGTCGAACGTCCCGTGTCCTCAGCCATCACACTCGCTCCGCGTGGGCTACCCGAATGAGGCCCTGCGGCCTGAAGATGAACAGCAGGGCGATCAGCAAGAACACGAATCCCTCGGTAAGGCTGGCCACCGAATCGGGCAGCCGCGACCGCAAGAGAACCTCAGCTAGGCCGAGCACGAAGCCACCCAGCACTGCGCCTCGCAGACTGCCCAAGCCCCCGATCAGCGCGGCCAACACCCCCTTGAGCATGGGAGTGATCCCGACAGTTGGAGTGGTGTGCCCTGATCGCATGAGCCAAAACACGCCGGCAATACCGGCCAGCAGGCCAGAGAGGGCAAATGCCCCTCGGATCACCGTGTCGGAGCGCACCCCCATGAGCCGGGCGGTATCGAAGTCGGCGGCGGCCGCTCGGAGGGCCAGTCCGAACATGGTGCGCTGAACGAGCCAGGACGTGCCCAGCAGGGTCACCAGAGTCACTCCGATCACCACCGCGTCGTACACCTCAACATTCAGCGAGCCGACTGGGAAGGTGTTGGCAACCCATCCTGGTTCTGAGAACGTCTTGACCGACGCGGACACGTAGAGCAAGAAGATGGCCGACACCACGAAATGGACGCCGAAAGACGTCAACAACAGGGTGAAGTCGGAGCTGCCTCGGACCCGGCTGAATGCAACCCTTTCAATGACGAGCGAGGTGACGATGGCGGTCCCGATGATGACCGGGGCGACCAGGTACCACGACCAGCCCTCGTTGATGGTCCAAAACGCCACATAGCCCGAGACGGTGATCAACTCGCCATGGGCGAAGTTGAGCAGGTGCATGACGCCGAAGATCACCGCCACTCCCAGGGCCAGCAGGGCGTAAATGCTGCCCCGACCCAGGCCGTCGATGAGGTTCTGGAGCAGTTCGGTCATTGCCCGTTGCCTCCGACGAAGGTGTCGAACAGGTCGGGGCGCTCCCGCAACTCTGCTCCCGTCCCTTGGGCCACGATCTCCCCCGACCGCAGCACGTAAGCCCGGTCGGCCGCCTCCAGCATGCGGGTGGCGTTCTGCTCCACCACCAGCAGGGTCCGTCCTTGGCTCCGGAGCGACTCGATCAGCTCGAACACCACATCCACCAGCACAGGAGCCAGCCCCAGCGATGGCTCGTCCATCATCAGCAATCGAGGCTTGGACATCAGGGCCCGGGCGATGGCCAGCTGCTGAGACTCCCCTCCCGAGAGATAGCCTGCGGCCACCGTCCGCTTTTCTCGCAACACCGGGAACCGCTCGCCCATCTCGTCGAGCAATTCGGCTCGCTCGTCGCGGGACTGGGTGATGCCGCCGATCTTCAGGTTTTCCTCCACGGTGAGGTCGCCGAAGATGCGCCGATGCTCGGGGACCAGCGCCACCCCCAGGCGCAGCAGCTTCTCCGGCGAGTGGCCGGTGATGTCAGCGCCCTCGAATGTGACCGATCCGGCTGCGGGGGAGAGCAGCCCGGCAATCGATCCCAACAGTGTGGTCTTGCCCGCGCCGTTGGGCCCGATGAGGCCGACCACCTCACCGGACCCGACGCGCAGTTCAGCGTCTCGAAGCGCTGAGATCGCCCCGTATCGGGTAGTCAATCTCGAGACTTCGAGCATGGGACTAATCGTATGTAAGCATCAGGCCTGAGTTATCCGGCCTGCGGTTACCCGATGGTGGCAACCAGGGTGTCCACGCCATCAACGATACGGTTGATCGGCACGGCCTTGGGCGGGATGCCGTTGGTGCCGGCGAAGGTGATCTCACCAGTCAGGCCTTCGAAGCCCTCGATTTGGGCCACGGCGGCGCCGATGTCGGCTGGCTCGGTGCAGCCGCAGTCCAGGATGCCCTGGATGCCCAGGAACATCGAGTCCACGTACAAAGCCATGAAGCCCCGGCTATCCAGCGCCTCGCCCTTGGCCGCTTCGTAGTCGGCCAGCATGGTGTCGATGCGATCACCAGGGGAGATGCTGGTATGCGGGGTGTGGGCGATGCCCTCGTTGTTGTCCTCGAACTGGATGCCGGTGGCGTCCAGGGCGTCGGTGCCGATGTAAGCGAGGCCGTCGAGGCCTTGGCCCTCGAGTTGGCCCCTCAGTGCGGTGACCTGGAATCCCAGGGCAGCGGAGAACACCACCTCGTTGTTCTGGGAGATGCCAGCGATCTCGTTTACTTGAGCCGAGAAGTCGGTGTCAACGGCCCAGACATAGGTCTGGACACTCACCACTTCGCCGCCCAGTTGCTCGAACTTGGCGATGAAGGCATCAGGGTTCACGCCGGTATAGGGGATGCCTGCACCTTCGGTGAAGACGATTGCTCGGGTGATGCCCTGGTCATAGGCCCACTGGGCCGCGGCACCGGACATGCCGAAGTCATCGAAGGTCACCAGGTACGAATTGTTCGAAGCGTCGGCCAGCGTCGGCTCGGTGGAGGCGGCTACGAACAGCGGGACTTGACCCTCGGTGGTCTGAAGGATCGGCAAGGCGAAGTCGGCGAACGGCGGGCCAATCAAGAAGTGGGCGCCCCAGTCCAGGAGCTCCTGGGTGGCCAGCACGGCGTCGTCGCCCACCTCGGCCACTCGGACCTCGACGGGGGAGCCGTAGATGCCGCCGGTGCAGTTGACCTTTTCGGCGATGAATGGCACCAGCTTCGAACCGGGGATGTCCACAAATCCGACCACGTCACTGAAGTCCATGGCCATGCCCACCCGGATCGGATCACCGGATGGCGCGTCGGCGCAGTTGTTCAGGTCGGCGGCCAGGATGGCGTCGATGTCAATTTCGGCTCCATCAGGCGCCGAGGTGGCTCCTCCGTCGTCGTCATTGCCGCAGGCAGACACCACCAAAGCGAATACCGCCAGCAAAGTGATCAAGAACTTGAACTTGAGTCTCATGAACTCCCCCTCCTCGGTCAGGTTTCGCGAACCTTACGGGAAAAGTCGTTTGGGAGCAAACGACCTTTGTATACAAAATTAAAAATACAGATTATGGCTGATGCTGTCAATGGCTCTTCAAGAAGGCAACAGTTCAGCGGCCAACTCGCCCGCCACCACCACGGGATTGCCGTCCAAAGTCACCGTGCAGCCTCGCATGGGCAGGTCGAAGTGGCCTCGGCAATATCGCCCGGCCACCTCGTTGGCCCCAGTCGAGTACAAGAAGTTGCCGGCGAAGGCCCGAAGCTCGGTCCCGTTGTGGTCGGCCTTGTCCCACAGGGCCATGGCCTCCCACCGGGCCGAGGTGTTCATGCCCCAACCCACGTGGCTTACGGCGTAGGCGTCAGGCTCATCGAAGGCAGCCAGATAGGAGCGGAACAACTCGGCGTCCACCCCGCTCCCCTCGATGGCGGTGATGTAGTCGTCCACCACGGTCAGAGTCACCGGGTCGCGGACGTACTCCTTGAAGGTGAGGTTCACGTCGCCGGGAGCCAGCACCACCGTGCCGTTCACTTTCCCCGAGGCCGGGAACGCCAGCACCAGACCGCCGGGCCAGTGGGCGATGGTCCCTGGATCGGTACACCAGCCGTGCGACCCGGCCCGCACCGCGCCGGCGAGGTCGACGGTCAGGTCGGTGCCCGCGTCGGAGACCACCTCCATCACTTCGGACTGCTCCAACAGGGCGACCCCGGCAGCCACTCGATCAGCCAGGGCCGGATCATGGGGCCACCGCTCGGTGTTCTCGGGATGCTCGTTGGAGATCATCAGCACCCGGGCGCCACCGGCCAGGATCTGGCCTAGCTCGGGAGCGTGGAGCAGCCCCTCCACCGTGCAGTCCACGATGAACTCGGCGTTGGTCAGCGCCCCCATTGCCGCCGGGTTGGCGGCCAGCGCCACCGACGCCCCGGTGGAGCGGATGGGCAGCGGCCCCGGGTTGGGCGGGGTGGTGACCACGACGTCGACGGGGGTAACCCCGCATTGCGACAGGGCCAGGCGGGCAGTCTGCACGATCTCGGGTCGGCTCCGGGTCTCCGACAGCACTACCGCAATCTCGGTCGGCACCAGCCTGCAGGCTTCGAACTGCTCGGCGTATCGCCTCACCCAGGTGCTCTCGATCATCGATGCTCGCCCCCTGCTCACACCGGGTTCTCAGTGGCGTCGTCGAAAAGGCCGGCCCGGCCCAAGCGCTCCAGGCACACATCCATACTCCAGGGGTGCATGGCTGCGCCGCATCGGGCGTCGCGGTAGAACTGCTCCAAGCGAGACGGCCGCAGCAGCGCCCGTCCCCCGCACACCCGCAGCGCCAAAGAGGCCAGTTGGGGGGCGCCATCCATGGTGGAGACCATCGAGCTCCACGCCCGCCGCACCGCATCTGGCTCAGGATCGACGCCAGACTCGGCCAGCACTCGATAGCACAGCGCTTGGGCCCGGTCGTAGATGAGGTTCATTTCGGCCCAGCCCTGCTGCTTGATGGGGTTGGAGCGCCGGGCGGTGGTTTCGCCGTCTCCGATGAGGTATTCGGCGGTGGCGTCCATGATGGCTCCCATCAGGCCGAGGTAGGCGAACGACAGGGTCATGAAGAAGTACGGCCAGCGGGCCGCGGCCTGATCGAACATCCCCGTGGGGATCCACTCCCGCTCGGCGGGGACGAACACATCCTCCAGCACCAGGTTTCGGGAATCGGTGGCCCGCATGCCCAGTGAATCCCACTCGCCCTCGATGTGCAGGCCGTCGGAGTCGGCGGCCACCCCCAGCAGGCGCACCCGGGGGTCGCCTTCGACGACGCACACGACGTTGTGGATGTCGGCCGCCCCGCTGAGCGAAGCGAATATCTTCCGACCGCTTACCCGGTAGCCATTGTCAACGGGAACGGCGGTGGTGGCGTACCCCTCGGTGGCCCCAGCGGCGATCCCCTCGGAGAAAGGCTGGCTGTGGATGCGTCCATGCTCGACGATGCCCTGCCACAGCTCGGCCCGACGTGAGAGCAGCGCGGACCGATCTTGGGAGTCGAGCTCCATGTCGTCGGCGATCTGGCCCACCAGCAGCGTGGTGCACACGTGCATGTTGAACGTCAGCCCGGTGGCGGCACAGTGTCGCCCAAGTTCCTCGGACGCCAGGGCATAGCCCACGAAGTCGGCGCCCAAGCCGCCTGCTGACTTGGGAATGCAAATGGCCAGCAGGCCGGCCTCGGCCAAGTCCTGCCAATTCTCATAGGGAAAGGACGCATCGCGGTCGTACTTGGCCGAGCGAGCCGCCAGCGCGGGGCCGAGCGCTCGAACCCGCTCCACGACGGCTTCCCGCTCTGGGGTCAGCACACCGTCTCGCGCCGCGAGATCGCCAAGCGTCACTGGGTTGCCTCGCATTTTTCGGTAGCAAAACCGTTTTCCACAGCCTCGACTCTATTTCCAGGATGGTCTGGAGCGTTAGCCCAGTTGAATCGTTTGGTACCAAACAAATATACTGCCGACGTGGCCGAACTCGAGGGGTTTATGTATCCCCGTACGCCGACTGGCGCCGGAAGCATTCTGCCCGGTCCGCCGTGGCACTACTCGGGCGACATGTTGACCGTGGAGTTCCGCACCGATCCGGCCAATGTGGCCGAACTCCTTCCCGAGCCGCTGAAGCTGGTCGACGACGATCCCGGTGCCGTGGCCCTCATCTGGGCCGATTGGCAGAGTTGCGGCGACAGTTTCGAGGAGATCCTCGATCCGGCCCGAGCCCAGTACAAAGAGGTGTTCTTGGTGGTGCGATGCTCCTATCGGGGCCAGATCTTCAGCCGGGCGGCCTACATCTGGGTAGACAAGGACTTCGCCATGGCCCGGGGCCACATCCAGGGCTATCCCAAGAAGATGAGCGAGATCTGGATGACCCGGCCGGTGGCCTACGGCAAGGCCGGACCCCGCCTCGAGCCCGGCGGTCAATTCGGCGCCACCCTCAGCACATGGGGGCGGCGGATCGCTGAGGCCCGGTTCACCATCTGGGGCACCGCTGAGTCGCCCGGGTTCGTCAACAGCCATCCCATGCTGCACAGCCGTCAAATGCCGGCCATCGAGATGGACGGGCGTGACTCTCTGGACGAGCTGGTGACCATGCGGGGCTATGACGCCGACCTCGGCCCCGTGTTCAGCGGCGACGCGGAGCTGGTGCTGCCGGAGAATCCCACCGAGGAGCTCACCCGCTTGGCGCCCTTCGAGGTGATCGGCGGCTACTACCGGCAAGTGGGCAACTCGATGGCTGGGGGCACCACGCTGTGGGCCGCCCCCAACCCAATGGAATCCGAGTGATGGCCGAGCCAGCCTTTGTCGATGACTACCTGGCCGACCTCGGCCCCGACGACGCAGACATCACCGACCACGACACGTATGTAGCCGGCGTCCCCCACGCCACGTTCTCCCGGCTGCGGGCCGAAGATCCGGTGCATTGGACCGAGGAGGCCGATGGCGCCGGTTTTTGGTCGATCCTGCGCTACGACGACTGCCTGGCGGTGAGCCGCGACGTCGAGACGTTCACGTCGTCACTGGGCATCCGCCTGGAGGAGATGGACGCCGAGCAGACCGAGGCCCGGCGGACCATGATGGAGATGGACCCGCCCGAGCACACCCGGCTGCGGCGCCTGGTGAACAAGGGCTTCACCCGCCGGACCGTCGAGACCTTCGAGGATTCCATTCGGGAGCTGGTGGGGGAGGTGCTCGACAAAGCGCTGGCCAACGACGAGTTCGACTTCGTCCACGACATCGCCGAGGAGCTCCCCATGAGGATGCTCGGTCGTCTGCTCGGCACCGACGATGAAGACGGCCGCAATCTGGTGGCTTGGGGCGATGCGCTGCTGGGCAATACCGATCCCGATTTCACCGACTACCCGGTTGACCTCACCGACACCGAGCAGTTCCGGATGGTGCCGTTTCGCAGCCCCGCCGCCATCGAGATTTTCCAGTACGCCCAGGAGGAGGCCGCCGATCGGCGGGTCTGCCCCCGAGACGACATCATCACCAAGCTGCTGGCCCCCACCATCGACGGCGATCCGCTCACCGATCTGGAGTTCAACAACTTCTTCACGCTGCTGGTGGCCGCGGGAAACGACACCACCCGCTACACCATGACCCACGGCATGTGGACCATGCTGAACCATCCCCATCTCTGGGAGGCGTGGAGGTCTGATCCCAGGCTGACCCCCACTGCGGTAGAAGAGATTCTCCGCACCGGGTCGGTCACCATGCACTTCCGCCGCACGGCCACCCGCGACCTGGAGATGCGGGGCTCGTCGATCCGGGCGGGCGACAAGGTGGTCATCTGGTTCATTTCCGCCGACCACGACCCCGAGGGCTTTGAGCGACCGTTTCGATTCGACTTGGGCCGGGAGCCCAACGACCACATGGCGTTCGGCCGCAACGGGCCTCATCTGTGCCTCGGAGCCTGGCTGGCCCGAATGGAGGTGAGGCTGGTGTTCGAGGAGTTGATGAAGCGGGTGAGCCGTTTGGAATCCGCCGGCCCCATCGATCGGCTGCGCTCCAACTTCATCTCGGGGATCAAGCGGCTTCCGGTGAAGGTGATTTGATGGGGGAGATTGTTGGGGCTGGTCTGATCTCCCACGTGCCCCCGCTAGTGATGCCCGAGGCGATTCGCCGCGAGCTCAACAACGGCGAGGACACCACGCTCTATCAGGGTCTCCACGAGTTGGGTGCCCAGCGGCTGGCCCCGCTGGCGGCCGACACCGTGGTGGTGGTGGACACCCATTGGTTCACCACCGTCGAGCACATCGTGACCTCCCACGATCGCCGCTGCGGACTGTTCACTTCCGAAGAGCTGCCCCGGGGTATGTGCCAGATGCCCTATGACATGCCCGGCGACAGGGAGCTGGCCGAGGTGTGGGCCGCCCAGGCCGCCGGGCGGGACGACACCTGGATCACCGCTATCGACGACCCCTTCCTGCCGGTGCACTATCCCACCATCAACCTGCTGCGGTTCTTGCAAGGCAATGAGGCTTGGGTTTCAGCGGGCATTTGCCAGACCGCCGAGCCGGACGACTTCCTGCTGTTCGGCGAGCTGTTGGCCCAGGCGGTGGCCGCTTTGGACCGCCGGGTAGTGGTGCTGGCCAGCGGCGGCCTGAGCCACCGGTTCTGGCCGCTGAGGCAATTCCGCGACCACGAGGCCGCCGATCCCGCGCTCCACCTCCGCACCCCTGAGGCCAGAGCCGCCGACGAGCGTGTCATCGACTCCCTCATCAAGGGCGATCATGCCGGGGTGCTCGACTTCTTGCCCGAGTTCTCCACCCATGCGCCCGAGGGATTCTTCGGCCACTACATGACCATGGTTGGCGCCCTGGGCGGGACGGCCTGCACCGTTCCCGGCGAGCAGTTCGGTGAATATGAGTCGGTCGCCGGAACCGGCCAAGTACATCTATGGTTCAGCCCGTGAAGCGCGCCCTGGCCATTGCCCACGAGTTGGACGGCCTCCCCGGCCAGATTGCCACTCGCTTGCGCCAGCGGGACTATGAGGTTCACATCCACGTGGTGACCCACGACTACGACCACCCCAACGTCTCTGTGCCCTTCCCGTCCAGAGACGATTACGACCTGCTGTTGCCGATGGGTTCAGTACGCACGCTCACGAACAAGGACGAGATCGACTCCTGGATCTACGACGAGCTTGAGATGATCAAACAAGCCCATGACGAAGGGCAACCCGTTTTGGGGATCTGCTTTGGCGGTCAGCTGATCTCCGAGGCGCTGGGCGGCATAGTCGAGGTGTCCCCGGTGACCGAGATCGGCTGGTTTGAGCTTGACGACGGCGAGGACGGCCCCAACCCCGCTGGGCCGGGGCCATGGATGCAGTGGCACCACGACCGGTTCACAGCGCCCCCCGGCGCCGAGGTGCTGGCCCGCAACGACAGTTCGGTGCAGCTCATCAGGATCGGACCCACGGTAGGAACGCAGTTCCATCCCGAGGTCGACGTGGCCCACGTCGAGTCGTTCCTCCGCCTCGCCCCCCAGGACTACTTGGACGAGTGCGGGGTGGACTTCGACCAGCTCATGGAGGAGACCCGCCAGCACGAGATGGCCAACATCAAGCAGTGCCACGCCTTTGTCGACTGGTACCTGGACGAGGTGCTCGCCGACTGAACCGGCCCCCAGCCGAACCGCTCAGTGGTACATGAGGTATTCGTCGAGCTCCCACTGGGTCACCTCGCCGCCGGGCTTGTCTTCGCCCACCGCAGCGATATAGCGCTCCCATTCAGCCTGTTTGTTGGCGATGAAGTTCTGGCACAGGTCGTCGCCCACCGCGGCCATCAGCGCAGGATCGGCCGTGAGATGCTCCAGCGCCACGGCCAGGCTGGGTGCCGCTCCCACATCGGTGTTGACCTCTTCGAAACCGTCAGATGTGAGTGGGTCGGGGCACTCCAAGCCATCGACCACGCCGAGCCGGGCAGCTTGGAGGACGGTGGCCACCCCCAGGTGGATGTTGACCGCTCCGTCGCCCACCCGGTTTTCGATCCGCGTGGCATTCCCCCTCGCCTCGGGTATCCGGTTGGCCGCGCAGCGGTGATCGTGACCCCAGTTGGCCCAGTAGCCGTTGAGCTCTGCCGGCTGGAGACGCCGGTAGGCGTTCACCGTGGGGGCGCACAGCGCGGTGAGGCCCTGGTGATGGGCAACCAGGCCGGCCAAGCATCCTTTGGCCAACCTAGACAGGCCGTCATCGGCTGAGGGGTCGTTGAAGGCGTTCTGGCCGTCGCCGTCGACCAGCGAGAAGTTCACGTGTACGCCGCTGCCGGCCACACCGACGAAGGGCTTGCCCAGAAACGTGAGGTCCAAGCCGTGGGCCAGGGCCACCTCCCGAGCCAGTACCCGGAACAAGAAGGCTTCGTCGGCCGCCTTGAGGGCGTCGTCGTATTCCAGCGTCAATTCGAACTGCGACTCGTCGTACTCGGCGTTGATGCTCTCCAGCGGAAAGCCGCATTCCCAGGCGATGCGCATAATGTCGTCGAGCAACCCGACCGGATCGGCTGAGCGGCCGGTGCCGTAGACGAACGACCGGGGAGTGTCCCACCGCTCCCAGCCACCCTGCCCGTCGGGCTGGAGCACATAGGCCTCGAACTCGATGCCCACCTTGGGTGCATAGCCGAGCTCGGCCCAATCGGCGATGGCCTGCTGGAGGGCATAGCGGGCTGAGACGGCATAGGGCAGCCCCCTGAAGTCCAGATGGCCGACGACCACACCGGTGGCGTCGTCCTCCCAGCTAGGGCGCACCTCGTCGGGGTCGAAGGAGGCCACCACGTCGGGGAGCCCTTCCAGCAGATAGGCGCCGGGGGCCGGGATCAGGCTGCGGTCGTACCCGAGGGCGAATGTGGTGATGCAGTGCCCGGTGCCCTGTTCGGCCAGATGGACGGGCAGATACTTGCCCCGGGCCAGGCCGAGATGGTCGGGCCACAGCACGCGAATCCGGTCGTAGTCGCTCATGGGGTGGTTCCTCTCATGACGAAGATGCCGCCAATTCGTCAAAGCCCATCATGGCTGAGTCGCCGGGAGCGAACCCAAGAACTCGCGGACGAGGTCATTGAACGCCTCGGGAGCTTCCGCCGGGCTGACGTGGCCCGCCGCCGGGATTATCTCCAGGCGGCTGTCTCCGATTGCGGCGTGAAGTTCCTCGCTGTAGGCCGGCGGGGTCTCTTCGTCGAGGTCGCCCACGATCACCAGTGTGGGCACGGTGATCTCACCAAGTTGGTGGCGTACATCGTGAGTGGGCAACAGCTGGCAGGCGGCCCGGAACCCAGCCTCGGGGACGCGGGTGAAGGCCGCAATGGTGCGGTCGCGCTCGACGCCCTCGAACCCTGGGGCGGTGATGCTGTCGATGACAGGTGCAGCGATGTCGGCCAGCAGAAGTCCGGCATCGATCATCTCGGTGCGCTCCTGGCGCCATTGTTCAGGGTCGGTCCCATCGCCCCCGAATACGGCGCTGGTGTCAGCCAGCACCAGCGATCGGACTCGCGTGGGATAGCGCAGGGCGGTGTGCAGGGCATGGTGCCCGCCGAACGACAAGCCGCACAGATGGGCGGAATCCACTTCCAGTTGGTCGAGCAGTTCAGCAATTGCGTCGGCGATGGCCTCGAAGGTGAGCGGGCTCACCGGGGACGACGCGCCGTAGCCGGGCATGTCCCACGCCACGCAGCGCCACTGGTCGCTGAGCGACTCGAGTTGGGGCTCCCACGCAGTCCGCGATCCGCCCAGGCCGTGGAGAAAGACCACCACATCGCCCTCGCCGGCCTCCCGCCAGGCAATGGTGTCGTCGACGTCTCGAATCGAGGAATCCACCACAATCCAAACTATCTTTGACAGTGAGAGCGTTTGGAAGCGAACAATTCGATGGCCACTAGACCCCCCTTGATAGGACTGCCGGGCCGGCGCAAGCGAGCCTTGGAGATGTCTGGCTTTCCCGAGGTCTTCGACGACCGTGATGTCGACCTGTACTTCGCCGACTACGCCCGCGGCGTCATGGAGGCCGGGGGCATTCCCGTTCACCTGCCCATTGAGGTCGATCCGGCGGTCGTGGGTGAGCGCCTCGACGGGATCGTCCTTCCCGGGGGGACCGACATCGACCCGATTCGCTACGGAGCTGAACCCCATCCCGAGCTGCTGACCCCTGAACAGGAGCGCGATGACCTGGAGCTCGGGCTGCTATCGGCTGCGATGGATGCCGATATCCCCGTCCTCGGCATCTGCCGGGGCATTCAGGTCATCAACGTCCACCAGGGAGGCACGCTGCACCAGCACGTTCCTGAGCACGGCCGCTTCGATCTTCCCATCGACACCGCCATCCACCAGGTGAGCTTCGTCGAGGGATCGATTCTGGGCGAGCTGTACGGCCCGTCTGCTCAGGTCAACAGCCTCCATCACCAAACGGTGGATCAGCTCGGCCGCGACCTGACCGTCACCGCAAAGTCCGACGACGGCGCCATCGAGGGCTTGGAGATGGGCGATCTGGTGGTGGCCGTCCAATGGCACCCCGAGATGATGCCCACCCGCCCCACCGACCCGATCTTCGGCTGGTTGGTCGAACGGGCCCGCCGCTAGTCCGGCTTGCGGGCGTGAATGAAGTACGCCGGCGTGAAGATGCCGAGCTTGCCGGCCTCGGCCAAGCCCGAAGCGCCGATGTTCAAGGTCTCTGAGACCCGAACCGCACCAGGCGGCACCACTCGGAGTGCCTCTAGGGCCCTCAGCGAATTGTGGGTGATCCATCGGCCTATAGCCGAGGCACGAATGCCGGTCAGGGAGAAGCCAGGGGTTACCAGGGGTTGATACCAAGGAATTGATGGACCGCCCTGGGCATCGAGATCCGTTGTCTCCAAGACCTCGAAGCCCACCGATTTCAACGCATGGTCAACGGTTGGCAGATCGTCGAGGTCGGTCAGGCCGGTTCCCAATAGGAGGTCGTTCTTGATTTTGAGGTGGTGGGGATTGTCAGCGTCGAAGCGATCTGTCAGACACCATTCGTAAGCGGCGAAGCACGCGCCGGGCTTCAGCAATCGATAAGCCTCGCCGTAGATGCTGACTTTGTCCGGGGCGCAGCAGGTGGCTTCGATTCCGTACACCGCGTCGAACGACTCGTCGGGTGCGTCGACGTTCAAGAAATCGCAGTGCAGGAAGTCGGCCAAATGGGATAGCTGTGCTTCTTTCGCCAGCTTCCGGGCCCGTTCGAGTTGGTAGGCATTGCTGTTCACGCCGACGATCTTGGCCCCAGAAAATCGGGCAATCTCCAAGAGCGGCCCGCCGATACCGCAACCGAGGTCGGCCACCACCATTCCAGGTGAAAGAGCGAGCTTGTGGGCCAAATAGTGCTCGTGGCGCCGGATGGATGCCTCCAAGCTCTCACCGGGGACGCGGGGGGCAAAATGGAATGACCTGCCCCACCCGTATTCGTAGAAGTCCGTTGCCACGTCGTAGTAGAGATTGTTGAACTCTTCGTGGTCGTGTTTCCCGACGCCAGGCTTGCTCTCCTTGACCGTCTTGAATCGGCGTTGATACTCACGGATGGTCGAGTCGACCCCTAAAGCTGCCTCTTTGTCTTTCAGCAGGTTGGCGAGCCTGGCAAGCAATGAACCCCTCCAATATGAGCTTCGACGGTGTTAGCACTGGCGGCCACACCGACGGGCTAGCCTAACGGTCCCCCTAGCCGCGATGCTCGACGACTAAGGCAGGGCGGCATGCAGTATCCGCTCGTGCTGCCGGAACTCGGCGCCGTCGGCTAGCCGGCGAGCGACTCTGCCGCGAAATCGACGGCTGAGGCGATGAACCGCTGGGAAACGGAGGCTTTTGGGACGAGCCTGTGGTATCCGTGCGGCCCTCCTCTTGCGACTTCGAGCGTGACCGGAACGCCAGCCTCTCGCAGGCGGTCGGCGTATTCGAGGTCCTCGTCGTAGAAGAGGTCGACGTCTCCCACCCCGATCCAGGCCGGAGGGAGACCGGCGAGTTGCTCCCGACGAGCAGGGACCGCGAATTCCGGGGCGGTGTCGCCGCCGGGTTCGGTTCCGAGGTAAGACGACCACCCAAAATAGTTAGAGCCGTTGTTCCACCCCCGAGGCTCTCTCCGTCCGATGTCAGGTCTGACCGCGGTCCGGTCATCTAGCATGGGACAAGCAAGGAGCTGACCTCTGATGGTTACGCCCTCATCGTGGAGACGCTGAACGAGCGCGGCTGCGAGCCCGCCGCCAGCGCTCTCTCCTCCGATGACGACCGTATCGGGGTCGAGGCCGTGGCTGGCACCGTGGTCGAGCACCCATCCCATTGCGGCCCTCAAGTCGTCCAGAGCTGAGGGAAATGGGTGCTTGGGAGCGAGACGGTAACCGGCAACAACAACGACGCAGTCGATGCTCCGGCAAAATGCCTCTCCCCAGTAGTCCTCGGTCTTGTTCGATCCCATGATGTAGCCGCCGCCGTGTATCCAGAACACCACGGGGGCGGGAGCTTTGGAATCGGAGCGCCTGTAGATGACCATGGATGTCGAGGCCTCAGGCGTCGCAATCTCGCCGACCATCAGACCATCTGTGTCGGGTTTTGCGGAGGAAAAACCCACCAGCCATTGCAGCAGACGTGTGCTTGTCGGCCCCAGAATCAGTCTGGGCATTCTGCGGAACGTTCTCCTCAATTCGGGGTCGATGTCACTCATTGCCTCCATTCCTTTGTTCTTGAGCGTGAGGCCGCCTCTCTTGATCTCGGGAGCGGGTCAGGCCGTCGCTGATGGCAATGGCCCGCTCGTCGGTGCCGAGGTAGCTGGCGATCACCAGGGGGTCGTTGCGAACCTCGGAGGGGGTTCCCTCGGCGATCACCTTGCCGGCCTCGAGGCAGTACACCCGGTCGCTGATGCTCATGATGAGGGGCATGTCGTGCTCGATGATCAGCATGGCGGCGCCCAGTTCCCGGCGGATGTAGACGATGAGCGGCCCGAACGCCTCGGTCTCCCGCTGGGCCACCCCGGCGGTCGGCTCGTCGAGGCATAGCACCCGGGCGCCGAGGGCCAGCAGCCCGGTGATCTCCACGATGCGCCGGGTGCCGGTCGAGAGGTCGCTGATGTAGGAGTCGCCGTAGCGTCCCAGCCCCAAGAAGTCGATCAACTCGTCGGCCTCAGACCGCCTTCGCCGCTCCAGGGCGAAGGAATGGGGCAAGTGCAGCGCAGTGCTCATGATGGGAGTGCGGCCGCGGGCCTCCAAGGCCACCTGGACTGTTTCCCGCACTGTCAACTCGGGGAACAAAGCGGCGGCTTGGAAGGTGCGGCCAAGTCCGGCTCGAGCCCGCCTGGGGGCAGCAAGACGGCTGATGTCGACGCCGAGCAGCTCCACGTTTCCAGTGGATGGGACGTAGCCGCCCACTGCGTTCATGAAGGTGGACTTGCCTGCGCCGTTGGTGCCGATGAGGCCGACGACCTCGTCCGGGTGGACCAGTATGGTGGCCTCCGACACGGCTTCCACCCCGCCGAATCTCACGCTGATGTCGCGCCCGGCAAGCATGGGGTCGGTGGCGGGACGCGGGTCGCGCGGCCGGGACAGGCTGGTCGGCGAGGATCGGATGGACTTCCCTCCCGGGTCGGGGCCCAGTCGCCGTTCGGCCGCGGCGATGAGAGCGTTTCGGGCGCTGTAGCCGATCTGAACCAACCCGCCGGGGAAGTACATGATCACCAGCAAGAGCCCGACGCTGGACGAGAAGAGCACTACCGTTTGCGAGCTGGTGAACAGGTTGGGCAGCCCGTATACCCAGATCGCCCCCAGAAGCGCGCCGACCGACGAGCCGAGCCCGCCGATCACCACCATCCCGATGATTTCCAGCGAGTTCTCTACTTGGAAGAAGCGCTCGCTCAACGGCACGTTCTGCACCAGTCCGGCTAGCAGGGCCCCGCCGAGTCCGGCAATGCCGCCGGCTAGGGCGAACGAAGACATCTTCGAGCGCACCGGCCCCACTGTGTAGCCTGCCGCGGAGTCGGCGTTGTCGCGCACCGCGATGATGGAGCGGCCGACGCCCGAGCGGCGCAACCGGCTGACGATGATCACCACGATCAGCAAGAAGGCCAGGCATACGTAGTAGTAGGCCTTCTGTGACTTGAGGTCGAGGCCAAACAGCTCGCCCCGGCGGAAAGACACCGACGAAGAGCTGCCTCCGGTGAAGAACGGCCGCCGGTAGAGGTACTGCTGGGCGGCGAGGGCAAACACGAACGTGGTCACGGCCAGATACAGGCCGCGAACCCGCAGGGACCCGACCCCGATTGCTGCGGCTACCAGCGCGGAAAAGAGCGCGGCCAGCGGGATGGCTGCCATGAACGGGATCCCGCCTGCTTCAAATTCGACGTCGAAGAAGTCGTACGACAGGGCGTCGCCCGGCAAGAACCCGGTTCCCACGGTGAAGTCCATGGCCAGCCCTCGTCGGAGGCCGGCAGCGAACAGGGCACCCATGCCGGCGAATGCCATCTGGGCCAAAGAGAGCTGTCCCGACCAGCCGGTGATGATAGTTACCGACAGCCCGCACACCGCGAAGCACAGCACCGTGGCGTATAGGAGCTGGCGGGAAGGCAGGTTGGATATGCCCGGCAGCTGGACCAGCACAATGCCGAGCGCCAGCAGCGCGCCCAGCGCGATCGGGGACAGGTGGCGTAGCCACCACACCTGGCGCAGTCGTTCGGGTACCGGCCGGACCTTGGGCGTGAAGGAAAAGACACCTGTTTCGCGCTGGCTGCGGCTCTGGAAGTAGACGGCCACCAGCGCGCCCAAGAAGATGACGAAGTCGAGGAGCCCGATCTCCAGGTAAAAGTTGAACCGGAGCAGGGCGTCGAGGATGCCGATAGCCATCCCGGCCAGAATCGCCCGGGGAAACGAGACCATTGCGGCCAGCACCGCGGCGACCATCGCCCGGCCCAGGGTTTGCGAACCGAGGTCGGCCAAGCCGGCAATCTGCCCGGTAGATCCGGAGAGCATGATCATCGACGCCGAGGCCAGCAGCCCGGCCATTACCCACACGAACGTGGACACCGTCTTAGGGTTGATGGCCGACAGGCGGGACAGGTTGGGGTTGGAGGCCGACGCGGTCACCGATTTGCCGAACGTCGTGCGGTTCATCAGCCAGCCCAGCAGCAGGGCCAGCAGCGGTACCGCGATGAGGATGGTGAGCTGCGGGCCGCGGACGCGGATTTCGGTGAACCAGACGTCTTCCCAGATCGAACCGGCTACCACAGGGTAGGTGTTGCCGGACACCTCAATTTCGGGGAGCAGCGATATGACGAGTTGGGCTAGCTGGGCGATGCCCACCGTGGCGACCAGCACGATCACTCGGGGCGATCTGAACAGGCGGCGAATCACAGTCAGTTCCGCCGCGGCGGCGAACAGCACGCCCAGCAGCAGCGAGAACGCAAGTGCCAGCCAGAACGGCCAGCCGTAGTTCACCACCAGCAGCGCCATCATCGAGGCGGCGATGATCCCCATATTGCCCACCGCGAAGTTGATGACTCGGGTGGAGCGGTAGATCAGCACAATGCCCATGGCCACCAATCCGGTGACCAGTCCGTTGACCACCCCGTCGAAAACGATCTGTTGGGTGATCCATGTCCCCAGCACTGGGAGGGAGGCGATGCCCATCAGCCGCCCTCGGTGCCCAGGAACACGGCCCGGGCCAAGTCGTCGCGCTCGGCCAGCTCCCGGGCCGGCCCCTCGAAGCGCACTTGGCCCTTTTCCAAGAACACGGCCCGGTCGGCGATGGCCAGCGCCACGTTCAGCGACTGCTCGACGATGATCATGGTCTGGCCCTGCGCTTTGAGCTGCTCGATGCTCTCCAGCAGCGACTGCACCACCACCGGCGCCAGGCCCAGCGACAGCTCGTCGATCATCAGCACTTCGGGCTCGTGCAGCATCACTCTGGCCAATGCCAGCATCTGCTGCTGTCCGCCCGACAGATTGCCGGCCAGCTCCTTGGGGCGTGCAGCCAGGTCGGGGAACATCTCGAAGACCTTCTCGATGCGGCGGTCCCGGTCGTCGGGGTCTTTGCGATACGCGTATGCCCCCATGAGCAGGTTGTCGCGGACCGACAAATCGATCCACACCCCTTCCCCGCCGGGTAGCAAGTGAAGGCCCATGATCGCCCGCTGCTCGGGGGTGGCGAAGGTGATGGTCTGTCCGTGCAAGCGCACCACTCCCCGCTCAGGGGTGACCAGCCCGGTGATCACTTTGAGCGCGGTGGACTTTCCCGCGCCGTTGGTGCCTAGCAAGGCCAGCGTCTCCTGCTTGCGGACTTCGAAACCGAGGTCGAACAGCACCTGCACCTGCCCGTAGCTGAAATCCACTTGGGCCATTTGGATGGCCGGGATGTCGTCAGGATCAGTCTCGGCCCGTCGGCGCTCTTCGGCCTGCTCCTCTTGGAGCTCGCCGACGATCAGCGAGAGGTCTCGGCGTAGCCGGCCGGCACCCCGCAGCACGAAATAGGCGCCGACCGGCATGGCTGACGCGGTGATGATGGTGATGGCGGTCTGCTCGCCAAGCTCGTTCTGGAGGAAGCCGGCGATGATGCTGCCTCCCACGCCGCCGCCCATCACCATGAAGAACGTCAAGAAGGTGGCGCCCATGCCCCTCAGCCGATAGGGGAACACCGCCTGGATGGCGGGCTGCACCATGGAGAATGCCCCCCCCAACAGGGTCGAGTTGATAGCGGCAAACAAGATGAACAGGGCGAGGTTGGGCATGGCGTATTGGATGGGCACGAGCACCCCAATGGGCATCAGCAAGATCCCGATGATCCGCAGCGCCCGGTCGGGGTCTTTGCGGTAAGTGGCGTCAAACCGGCGCCCCACGAGCGGCAAGACCGCCAGCAGCCCTATTCCCGCAGGAGCCGCCGCCAGGCCGCGCTCTAACGCGTTGAGGTCGAATTTCTCTTCCAAAAAAAACGACCCGATCGAACCCGCCGGGAACAGGGCGAAGCCCATTGCCGCGAAGGCGATGGTCAGGTTGCGGATGGTGTCGATGTTCCAGATGCGGGCAAAAGCGGCCTCTACCGAGATGGGCATCTTGTCGTCCTGTTGGAGGCCGGCGCCCAGTACGTGCTTTTGCTCCCACTGGCCGCGGGGCGGCTCCCTCAAGAAGAAGGCGAAGAACGCAAACGCCGCTGTGGGCAATCCGAGAAGGTAGAACGCCCAGCGCCACCCGTCGTCTCCGCCCATCCACACAGCGATGCCTCCGGCGAGGATTGGGCTGACAGAGCCGAAGACGAGTCCTGCCCCGGCGTTGGTGGCGAACATGCGGCCCCGGGTCTGGACCGGGTAGGCGTCGGCCAGCATGCTGGGATGCACAGTGATGGTGTTGGACTTCGAGACTCCGGAGAAGAACCGCATGAAAAAGAACATCAGCGCGTTCACCGCCGCGCCCGACAGGGCGGTGAACGCGGCGAAGGCCCCGCTGGCGATGCCCACTATGGGGCCTCGGCGGAACCGGTCGGCCAGCCACCCCAGCGGCCCTGCGCCGAGCACCAAGAAGAAGAGCGATGCTGTGGTAATGGCGGTCATGGCGCCGTCGCTAACGCCGAAGCTCTCGCCGATGTCAGGGCCCAAGATGGCCAACGAGCTGCTCTCCAGCTCGTCGAGGCTGTTCAGCGCCAGCAACACAAGAAATGTCCGGTAGCCGCCCTTGAGCAGGCCTTCCTTCAGGGTCATTTCCTCCCCGCCCACACCGGGCAGCAAGTCGTCGGGGAACAGCACCTCGGCCTTTTGGGCATCGCGCCGGGCGGCCTCGCCCTCAAGCACCGTCGACGCTAGATCGTCGATGGCCTCGCCTTGAGAACGTTCGTTATCCAACTGCCCCCCTCGACAGGCGCCAGCCCGGCCCGTTTGCGCCAGGATATGGCGGTGGCGTTTGTCGCCGATGTCCGTGTGTGTGCCGAGCGCTTACTCGACGCAGGCCCAAGCGATGTCAAGAAATCGCGGCACCTTGCCAATGGGCCATACTATATTATAATAACTTCGAGTCGCGCTAACCGAAGCGGACGCGCCCGATGACAAAAGCGGCTGACCGGGGCTCAAGCATCCCTCGGATCAAGCACACAGAATCGGAGGAACAACATGGTAACCACAGTGGGGAATTCACAGGCCATGAGGAGGAGATGGTGGTGGCTACTCATCGCGCTGTCTCTCGTGGCCGCAGCATGCGGCGGCAACGACGACGATGCCGGTGCCGACACCGCTGAACCGGTGATCGCCGAAGAGCAGACGGCCGCGCCGGCCGAACAGTCCGCCGAAACGCCGGCGGCCGAACCTGCCGACGAACCTGCCGACGAACCCGCGGACGAACCGGACGACGAACCCGCTAGCCAACCCGGGGAAGCGCCGGCGGCCGAACCTGCGGACGAACCGGCCGAGCCGACGCCCGCCCCGACGCCGGTAGTTCTGACGGCCAGCTATCAGGGGGTGACTGAGTCTGAGATCGCCATTGGCGCGGCCGTTATCGATCTAGAGCAACTCGCGTCGTTTGGCATTGATCTCAGCCCGTTCCCGTTTGAGAACTTCTACCAGGCCTTAGCCGACGATTTGAATCAGCGGGGCGGCATAAACGGCCGCAACGTGGTCGTCCACCTCAGTTTGTTCCTTCCCTTCGGGGAGGCCGACAACGAGCGGGTGTGCACAGAGCTCATGGAGGACAAGAAGGTGTTCGTGGTCACAGGGCAGTTCCTCGAAGACGGCCCCCTGTGCATCACTGAACTGCACGGCCATCCTTATGTGGGACACTTCGGGGAGAACACCGAGCGCCAAGCCCGGTCCAACGGCCTGTTCTTCGCCACAGAGATGAACCAGAACCATATTCGAGTCGCCGCAGTGACCGAGATGATCCGGGCCGGAGACCTCGACGGCTTCAACGTGGGCATCTTCCACGGGCCCCCAACTGAAAAAGAGTACGCGGACGCGGTCGAGCCGCTGCTGGCAGATGCGGGAATAAGCGTCACGGGTGTTTACACATCGGGCCCGTTTCTCAACGACACGTTGGCCGACCAGCAGGCAGGCGACAACGTCGCCAGGCGTATGCAGGCCGATGGAGTGGATCTGATCCTCAATGTTGCCACCGGCGCGTTCGGCATCATCGGGTCGGTGCAGCGCATCGGATGGGAGGTGCCCATTGCCCAAACCAGCGGCCAGGCGTCCGGCCGGCTGACGCTTGCAGATGACCTGTCGCTCAGCGACGAGGTACTGGCCCGCACGTTCGCGGTGACGGTCTACGCTCCCAGCCCGGAGGAACTGCTGGCCGATCCCGGCGTGCAACAGCAGTGCATTGCCGTCTACGAGGAGCGCCATGGCGACGAGCCGCTCGACCTGGCCGACGACGAGGTGGTCGACACTGCTGTGGGCCACTGTGGGGCCTTCGCGCTCACAGTGAAGATCTTGGAGGCGGCAGGCGGCAACATCACACCTGAGACGTTTGTGGCCGCGGCCGAGGGACTCGGAACATTCGACCTCCCCGGCTTAGCCGGGGCGAGCCTATCGCCCAGCAAGCACTCGGTCGGCACGCTGATGCACCGCTACGAGTACTCCCCCGAAGCGAGAACCTGGCTGCCTGTCGGCGACCCCTTTCAATACGTGCACGGCGAATGACCGAGCAACTCGAGCCCTTAGTAGCCCCCAAGACGGGTTCTGACAGGACCTAATAGCCGTGGGTGCCGTCGCGATCACCGGTGCGGCCCGCGGAATCGGGCGGGCCATCGCGCAGCGTTGTGTGGCCGACGGTTGGAGAATTGCAATCCTAGACATCGATTTGAATGCGGCGAATGAAGCCGCAGCCCAACTCGGCTCACCGGCTGTGGCGGTGAGATGCGACGTTGCCGACGAGGCGTCCGTGAAGTCCGCGTTCGAGCAGGCGGTGGATGTTTTGGGTCCGCTTGATGGGTTGGTGAACAACGCGGGCGTCAACGCCTATGGCACGGCGACCACGATGACACGCGCCGAATGGGATGCGACCTTTGCTGTCGATCTCGAAGGGGCCTGGCTCTGCGCTCGGGAGGTGTTGCCGTCGATGATCGAGCGCAGCAGCGGCTCGATTGTGAACATGTCGTCGATCCACGCCCGGCTTACCCAGCCCGGAATGTTCCCCTATGCGGCCGCCAAAGCGGGGCTGCTCGGCCTGACCAGGAGCTTGGCCCTCGACTACGGGCCGATGGGCATACGAGTCAACGCGGTCTCGCCAGGCTGGACCGCTACCAGACTGGCCCTCGAGGGGGCGGCCGCCACCGGCGTCGACATCGAAGCCGTCGCGGCCCGCCATGCGTTGGGAAGGATCGCTCAGCCCGAAGACGTTGCCGCAGTTGTCGCTTTCTTGCTGTCGGATGATTCAGCGGCGATTACCGGCGCTGACATTCCGGTTGATTGCGGCCACTCGATCACATTCGCATAGCGGTCAATAGGTTGCGCGTCCGCCGCTGATGTCATAGACCGCCCCGGTCGAGAATGACACTGCGTCCGAGGCCAAGAACGCGATGAGTTCGGCCACCTCCTCGGGCCGACCGATTCGCTGCATCGGGATGAGCCCGGAGATGTGCGCCAGCACTTCGGGGTCGGTGTCTGAGTTCATGGGGGTGGCGATGACCGCTGGCGCTATCGCATTGACGATGACGCCTGACGTGGCCAGTTCCTTGCCCAACGACTTCGTCAGCGCGATCACTGCTGCCTTCGACGCCGAATAGATCGACAGATTCGGGTTCCCGTCTTTGCCCGCCATGCTGGCAAGGTTCACGATCCGCCCCCAACCCGCCTCGCACATTCCGGGAGCAAAAACACCCACGGTGTTGACCACGCCGACGACGTTGACATCGAAGACCCGGCGCCACTCCTCAGGGGCGGTGTCCAGCAGGGGTTTACCGGGGCCGACGATCCCCGCCGAGTTCACCACCACATCGACCGGACCGATCTTGCGGGCGGCGCGGGCGAGCTGTTCACGGTCGACGACGTCGGCGATGACGTCGGGGGAGCCCGAGAGATCAAGGGTGATGACCTCAAGCCCGTCCTCTCGGAGCTTGGCCGCCGCCGCTGCGCCGATGCCGCTGGAGCCGCCGGTGATGAGGGCTTTGCGTGCCATGCCGTACCTCTCCCTGGTTGTCAGTGCGAGTCGCGGCTCACGTCGGAACCGCTCGCCCCGATCAAGAAGTCGAGGTCGGCTCCGAGATGGGCTTGCAGGACAGAATCAACGTAGAGACGGCTCCAGCCTCGTGCTGGCGCCGCGAGCGCATCGGTGAACGCGGGCGGCGGGCGGCGGTCGGCCAGTTCTGTGCCGGGCACTTCAAGGCACAGCGACCTTGCTGGGACGTCCAAGGCGATGATGTCGCCGTCGCGTACTTTCCCGAGAGGCCCCCCGTCGGCGGCCTCAGGCGACACGTGCAACACGACCGTCCCGTAGGCAGTGCCGCTCATGCGGCCGTCGCAGACGCGCACCATGTCGCGCACGCCGCGCTCTAGCAGCTTCTGCGGCAGGGGCATATTCGACACCTCCGGCATGCCGGGGTAGCCCTTGGGGCCGCAGCCTCGAAGGACGAGAACCGAGCCCTCGTCGACGTCGAGATCCGGGTCGTCGATGCGGGCATGAAAGTCCTCGATGCTGTCGAACACGACGGCACGGCCCCGGTGTTGCAGAAGGTGTGGGGACGCGGCTGACGGTTTGCAGATCGCGCCCTCCGGCGCGAGGTTGCCCCTGAGCACAGCGAGCCCTCCCTCGGCGGCAACGGGATTCTGCAGTGGGCGGATGACCTCTGAGTCCCAGCTCTGGGCGCCGTCGAGATAGTCGACGAGCGGGCGGCCGGTGACGGTGGGAGAGTCGCTGCGGAGCTCGTCGCCGACCTCCTTCAACACGGGCAGGAGTCCGCCCGCCCGGTGAAAGTCCTCCATCAGGAAGCGGCCTGCCGGCAACAGGTCGACTAGGACCGGCACGTTCGAGCCGACGCGGTCGAAGTCGTCGAGGCTCAAATCGACTCCTACCCGGCCAGCGATGGCGAGAAGGTGGATGACCGCGTTAGTCGATCCGCCGATGGCGGCGAGGGCGACGAGCGCGTTGTGGAAGGCGCTCTCCGTGAGTATGCCTCTCGGCCGCCGACCTTGTTCGACCAACTCGACCGCCAGACGGCCGCTGCGCTGTGCCGCCTCCAACAGCCGGCTGTCTGCCGCCGGCGTGCCGGCAACACCCGGGATGGTCATGCCGAGAGCCTCTGCGACCAGCGCCATCGTGGACGCGGTCCCCATGGTGTTGCAGTGTCCCTTGCTCCGGATCATGGAAGACTCCGACGCGTCAAACAGCTCCTGGCTGAGAGTGCCGGCGCGGACCTCTTCGGCCAGACGCCAGGTGTCCGTGCCGCAGCCCAGCGGCACCCCGCGGAACGTGCCGGACAGCATCGGCCCACCAGGCACGAGGATTGCCGGGAGGTCCACTGAAGCTGCGGCCATGAGCAGCGCCGGGATGGTTTTGTCGCAGCCCCCGAGGAGGACCACGCCGTCGATCGGATTGGCACGCAGCATCTCTTCGGCGGCCATCGCAGCCAGATTTCGCCACAGCATCGCCGTTGGCTTGACCTGGGTCTCACCTAACGACAACACCGGAAGGTTCAGGGGCACACCGCCGGATTCCAAGATCCCGGCCCGCACAGAACCGGCGATCTCGTCCAGGTGGACGTTGCAGGGGGTGAGATCCGACGCGGTGTTCGCAATAGCGATCTGCGCCCGCCCGCGCAGGGCATCATCGGGAATACCTCGACGCATCCACGCCCGGTGAATGTAGGCATTCCGGCTGCTGCCCCCATACCACTGATCGCTCCGCAACTCGACCGGCGTTTCAGCCTCAGGTGGCGGCACAATCGCTCCTCTCCACAATCTGTCCCGAAAAGCAGTCGCCGCACGACGATACCAGGCCGAAGATTGGCTGCTGCCTTGACCCTCGAGTGCCCACTGCGACAAGCGTGTCGCGGTCGCCGTCGGGCATGACTTGAATTATAATATAATTTGATAACACCGCGAATGCCTGGGGTAGTCTCGGCCAGAGTCGCCGATCGGCAACGGATCCAAGGAGAAGAATTGCGCCAGATTCGGATCAGCCCAACAGGCAGGAAACTGGCGACCGTCACAGTCGTTGTTTGAAGGACCAGTGTTGTTCACAATGTCCCCCGATTCGGAAGCGATAGCCGCATGAATTCGGAGTGGGAAGTCGTTGTCGATGCGGGCGCTGTCCTAGGGGAGGGGCCTCACTGGGACGGAGAACGGCTCTGGTGGGTCGACATCGACGGCCACCAAATCCATCGCACTGATGTGGGCGACCGCTCCGACGAAGTCATCGACATAGGCGAGAAAGTCAGCTCGGTGATACCGCGAAGCGGCGGCGGGTTCGCGGCCGGCTACAGCGACGGTGTCGGGCTTCACAGCCCGGACGGCCACCACGAAATCCGACTGCTTATAGAAGCCGGCGATGCGCAGTCTCGCATGAATGACGCAAAGTGCGACCCCCGCGGGCGTCTCTACACCGGCACCATGTCGCCGGACGGCGCGAGTTCGGCCTTGTACCGAATCGACCATGACCTGGGCATCACCACCGTGGTTGACGGGGTGGGAATCTCCAACGGCATCGGCTGGAGCCCTGAAGGGACGCGGATGTACTACATAGACACCCCGGTTCTGCGCTTGGACGTGTTCGACTACGACCTGCTGCGAGGACAATGCGAAAACCGAAGGCCCCTCGTCGATTTTGCCAGTCAGACCGGGGCCCCAGACGGGCTGGCCGTCGACGCCGAAGGCTGCATTTGGGTAGCGCTGTGGCAGGGCTGGGCCGTTCAGCGGTACGACCCCGAGGGCGAGCTAATGCGACAAGTCTCCCTGCCCGTGTCCAAGGCCACGAGTTGCGCCTTCGGCGGCCCGGATCTCGACCGGCTCTTCGTGACCTCCGCGTCGGTCGAACTCAACGACGCGGAGCGCGCCGATCAGCCCCTCGCCGGAGCCCTCTTCGAAATCGGCCCGGGTTGCCGAGGCCAAATCGGAGTGCCGTTCGATGGGTAGAGCACCCGCTCAGCTCGAATGCTCCCGCTTGAGCGGAGCCGATCTCCTTGGTCGGTTCCCCCCGGCGGTCGGTCCTGACCCGCACCCGCACATTTCGACCACCTTGCACAAGACTCGAAGCAGAAAGGCAGCAATGAGATGTTGACTCATTGGAACCATGGCTGGACGGCCAGCACCCGATGGACATTCGCGGGCAAGAGCCCAGACGGGGCCGAAGTTCGACTGCCCCACGATCCCGTCATCTCCCTGGAGCGAGACCCCGAGGGTTCACCGTCGACCGGTTACTTTCCCGGCGGCGCATGGCAGTACGAGAAGACGTTCGAGGCGCCCGAAGAATGGAGAGACAAGAGGGTCACGGCATTCTTCGAGGGCGTCTACCGCAGCGCTTCGGTGTTCATCAACGGGGACTTCGTCACGAACCGCCCCTACGGCTACTCCGAATTCACCGCAGAGCTCGACCCCTACTTGAACTACGGAGGCGAGAACACCATCCGCGTCGAAGCCCGCTCCCACGACGACTCCCGGTGGTACTCAGGCGCCGGGATCTACCGCCACGTATGGCTCCACGTGGCCGATCTAGTTGACATCTCGCTCGACGGCGTGTCTGTGGCCACCTCGGAATTCGAAGCAGACACGGTAATGGCGACCGTTGAGACCGAGGTGCGGAATGCGACGCACAGCCTGCAAACCCCTCGAGTGAGTCATGAGATCATCGGCCCCGACGGACAGGTGGCTGCCACGGGCTCTGCGCCGATCTCGCTTCGGCCCGGGGAAACGGGGACGTGCCGCCAGCGAATCCTGATCACCGGTCCCCGACGCTGGGATCTCGATGCCCCCAATCTCTACGAATGCCGGACCCGCCTCTCCCTCGAGACCGGCGAGGAAACCGACCCTGATGCCACGGTCTGCTTCGGCATTCGAACGCTCGCACTCGACCCGACCCACGGCCTGAGACTGAACGGCAATGCCGTCAATCTCCGCGGCGCGTGCGTCCACCACGACAATGGGCCGCTCGGCGCCGCCACGATCGACCGGGCCGACGAGCGCCGGGTCGAGCTGCTCAAACAAGCGGGGTTCAACGCCATCCGCAGCGCTCATCAGCCGATGAGCCGGGCCATGCTCGACGCCTGCGATCGAATCGGCATGCTGGTGATGGACGAGACCTTCGACAGCTGGACGTGGGCGAAGTCGAGCTATGACTACGCGCTTCACTTCCCCGACTGGTGGCGCGCCGACCTCGAATCGATGGTCCGCAAGGACCGGAATCACCCAAGCGTCGTCATGTACAGCATCGGCAATGAGATCCCCGATGTCGGCAGCTCGGCCGGATCGATCCGCGCCCGCGAGATGGCCGAGGTGCTGCGGTCGAAGGACCCGACGCGCTACGTGGTGAACTGCACCCAACCCCTGCTGGCCATCCCCAAGTTTGCGGACATGTTCAGGGACATGGTGACCGATCGCCAAGAAGAATTAGAAGAAGAGTCGCTAGACGGCAACGTGAACGATTGGATCACTACGTTGCGGGAGATGCTCGACCCGATCCTGACCTCCGATCACGTGGGGGACGTCCTCGAGGAGTCGCTGGCCGTCCTCGACGTCGCGGGGTACAACTACACCGAAGTCCGATACGAGCTCGACGGCGAGAAGTACCCCAATCGGGTCATCGTCGGATCCGAGACCTCCCACGACGGAACCGCGACGAACTGGGCCACCGTGGAGCGGCTTCCCCACCTGATCGGGGACTTCTGCTGGACCGGATGGGACTACCTAGGTGAATCTGGCGTCGGGCGGGTGCAGTACGCAACCGGCGACGACGATTTCGGCGACCCGCTCGGCATCACCGGCCCGTACCCGTGGGTGCTCGCCCACGCCGGAGACATCGACATCACCGGCCACCGACGCCCGGCCTCCTACTTCCGCGAGATCGTTTTCGGGCTCCGCTCCGAGCCCTACATCGCCGTCCTGCGCGCCGATAAGCGCGACGCCGACATCGCCTACCAGGGCTCATGGTCCTTCAACGACGTGCTAGCCAGCTGGCACTGGCCCGGGTTCGAAGGCCAGACGGTCACAGTCGAGGTGTACTCAGCTGCCGACGAAGTCGAGCTCCTGGTCAACGGCGAGTCCCTCGGGCGGCAGCCCTGCGGCTGGTCGAACGGATTCACAGCCAGATACGACGCCGAATTCTCGCCCGGCGAGCTGGTCGCAATCAGCTATGCCGACGGCGCCGAAGTCGCCCGCAGCGCGCTGCGGTCGCCGACCGGGGACGTGCAGCTCCAGCTTTGCGCCGACCGCCCGACGATCCGGGCTGACGACACCGACCTGGCATATGTCGCGATCGAGCTCGTCGACGGCGCCGGCACTGTCTTCTCAGGAGTCGACCGGCAAGTCTCGGTGTCCGTAGAAGGCCCCGGCATACTGCAAGCTCTCGGCAGCGCCGACCCGACCTCGCTCGAGTCGTTTACCGGCGACCAGCGCCGCACCTACGACGGGAGGGCCCTCGCCATCATCCGGCCAACAGGACCGGGCCAGATCGCCGTCTCCGCCCGAGCCGACGAATGCGAGGATGCAACCGCAACTGTGGAAGCGGTCGGCTCGAATGAATAGCACCGCCAGTGGCTGAAACCCGCCCGGCTGGTACGGCTATGCCATTCGACATGGCCTGGGACATCGCCGACAAGGTCGTCCTCATTACCGGCGGCACAACCGGCATCGGACGCGCCACAGTGGAAGCCCTCGCGGCCCGGGGCGCTCATGTCGTCTTCACCGCACGCGACGCTGCCCTCGGCCGAACTGTCATCGATGAAGTCACGGCAACAACCCGCAACCCGTCGATCGAGCAGCGCCAGCTCAACCTTGACGACCTCGGAGCGGTTCGGAGCTTCGCATCAAACTTCATCGCCGACCACCCGGCCCTGCATGTGCTCATCAACAATTCTGCCGTGATGCTCCGAGAAAGACGCAGCACCGTCGACGGACACGAGCTCACATTCGGCGTCAACCATCTCGGCCACTTCCAGCTCGTCCGCTCGCTGCTGCCTCTGATCCAAGCGTCAGCCCCTGCCCGGATCTTGAACGTGGCCTCCGACGCCCACAAATGGGTGCGAGGAATGGACTTCGCCGATCTCAGCGCAAAAAGCGGCCGCTACGGGGCTCGGCGCGGCCGAAAGGCCTACGCCGCATCGAAGCTCGCAAACATGCTATTCACCCGAGAGCTGGCCAAGCGCCTCGACCCGGCCGCGGTGACCGCGAATAGCCTCCACCCCGGCGCGGTCCGCACGAGGCTCGGTCGCGACACCGAAGCCACGCAAATGGGCGAGTTCTTCTGGACTGTCATCGGAATGTTCTTCACGACCCCCCAAAAGGGGGCGCAAACCACGCTGTGGGCGGCGACAAGCCCAGAGTTGTCCCTAGTAAGCGGGCAGTACTTCGCAAAGTCCAAGATCGCGACACCGAACAAGAACGCATGCGACGACAACGCTGCCGCGAGGCTATGGGAAATCTCCGAGAGCCTCACGGCATGAGAACCCCGGCTAGATCAGCTCGCGCCAGAACACCTGCTTGCAGTGCCAGCCCATGGCGGCGAGCCGGCGACAGCGTTGAACCTTGCGGCCCGAACCTGTGAGCATCGTCTCGTGGAAGAATTAGCGGCTTCCCAACGTGCCCCGCTGACCCTGGCAGACCGGGCGAGGCTCCAGAAATGGATCGAGGAAATCATTCCACCCGAAGTCGATCACCGCGGGGGCTGGCTGGACGGTGTGGAGTCCTATCTCGACACCGAGTGGGATGGCCTCCTCACATGGGCGCAGGCGCCGGTCCGCGCCGCACTCGCCATGGACTCCGACACCTCGGAATCGGTTGCCGCGCTCGCCGACGAGCTTCTCGGCACTCTGATCCGCGTCGCCCACGAGGGCTTCTACGGCGCACCCCATCTCACAGACCCGCCAGGCTGGCGAACAGTCGGGTACTCGCCCCTGCCAGAGGGCGTGGTTCCCCTCGAACCCGATCCGCTGCCCGAAATCGCCTTGGGCGGCGCCGCAGAGCACTACGACACCATCGTCATCGGGGCGGGCACCGGAGGGGGCGTCGTCGCCGGGGTGCTCGCCGATGCCGGAGAACGCGTGCTGCTCGTCGAGCGCTCCCGCCAGCACCGAAGCGACGAACTGCGAAACGACCACCTCCGAGGCAAACGCGCCGCAATATATGCGCCCACAGCTGGCCCTGAGAACCCCGCTGATGAGCCCCGGGTGCAAGTCGACATTGGCGGCCGCGAATCAACGCTGTATGCCGACGATATGGGCTGGGGCCTGAACGCGATGACGGTAGGGGGCGGCACCCGGCTTTGGCAGGGCCAGGCCTGGAGATTCCTGCCTGAGGATTTCCGCATGGCGAGCGTCTACGGCGTGCCCGAAGGGTCGACGCTTGTCGACTGGCCAATTGGCTACGACGACATGGAGCCTTGGTACGAAGCAGCCGAACACCAGATCGGCGTGTGCGGCGACGCGGCCTTCCTTCGGAACTATCGTCCCCAGGCAAGCGACTTCCCGATGCCGCCGATGCCCAAAGACCTACGCGCCCACGCCTTGCAACGCGCCGCTGACGAGCTGGGGTGGCGCAGCGGGCCCCTTTCTTTCGCCATCAATACCCGCGCCCGCCACGGACGCCTGGCCTGTGTGAGGTGCTCACAGTGCTGCGGACACTCGTGCCCGGTCGACGCTAAAGCTGGCAGCCACAACACAGTGCTTCGCCGCGCCATGTCGCGCTCCTCGAACCGCATCGACCTTCTGCCCGCAGCACGCGCGCTGCAGATCACCGCACGGGGGCCTCGGGTGACCGGCGTTGCCATTGCCGCCGGAGACTCGACCCGGACGATCAGCGCCACACGAGTGGTTGTGAGTGCTGGCGCTGCTGAGACGCCCCGACTCCTGCTGTGGTCGGGGATTGGCAACGACCACGTCGGCCGCCACCTCCAAGGCCACACTTACGCGATTGTGTACGGGACACATCCCGACGGATTCGATCCCTGGACAGGGCCGGGGCACTCGTGGTCGACGCTGGACTTCAACCACCACAACCCAGACGTGATCGGAGGCGGCGTGATCCACGACAGCAACCAGAACCTGCCGATCTCGGCCGCTGGCACGTTCCCGGCAATGTCGGGCCTACCGCTCTACGGGCAAGAGCACAGCAACTTCATGCGAAACGACTTCGCCCGGGTGGTGACGATGATGGGCTGCGGCCAGCAGATCCCCAGCCAGACCGCACGAGTCACTTTGGACCCCACAGTGCGAGACAGCCACGGGGTACCCGTGGTGCGGTTCTCAGGAGGGGCACACCCCGCCGACGGCCCGATGCACGAATACCTGTCGGATCGTTGCACTGACTGGCTCGAAGCGATGGGATGTACCAGCATCATCGACCTCGGCGCTTACCTGCGTCAGTACTTCGCCCAGTTCGCGTCCTCCGGCGAGCACGGTGCCGGAACCTGCCGCATGGGCGACGACCCCGCCGAAAGCGCAACCGACCGGTTCGGCCGCGTCCACGGGACAGACAACGTCTTCGTCGCCGACGCGTCCCTACACCCCACCAACGCCGGTCTCAACCCGGGCCTGACAGTGCTGGCCAACGCATTCCGAATCGCCAACCACCTAGCAACAACCAGCTAACCGACCTTCCCACAAACACACCGGGTACCACTACGCGACGACCTGCTGTAGACGGCACGATACAGCCGATTCTCGACAAATAATATAATATAAGCTGCTCGGCTGACGCAGGTGGTAGTGCCCGGTCTCTGTCACAGAGCAAGTGACCCGACTGGGTTCTTGCCGTCAAGTTCAAGGCAGGTCGAGAAGGAACATCCGTGAAATTGATTCGAGTCGGTCCTGAGGGCCACGAGCGTCCCGCTGTTTTGGACCCCGTTGAAGGGTCGGCGTTGAGCGCTAGGTCCGTTACCGCGGACTATGACACCGAATTCTTCCGCAATGACGGTATCGACCGCCTGAGGGAGGCACTCGACGCTGGCAGCCTCCAGCCGCTCCAATCGAACATCTCGCGCCTCGGCCCCCCTATCAAGCGGCCCGGCAAGATCATCGGCATAGGGCTGAACTACCGAGGTCACGCCGCGGAATCGAACATGCCGATCCCCGATGAGCCAATTCTCTTTATGAAGGCACCCAACACCGTCATCGGGCCATTTGACAAAGTGCGAATTCCGCCCGGATCAACCAAGACTGACTGGGAAGTCGAGCTCGGCGTCATTATTGGCCGGCAGGCAAGCTACTTGCGGACTCCGATGGAAGCGCTCTCGCACGTCGCTGGGTACGCCGTTTCCAACGATCTCTCGGAACGGGAGTATCAGCTGGAACGCGATGGCCAGTGGGACAAGGGAAAGTCCTGCGACACTTTCAACCCCCTTGGGCCATGGCTCGTGACGAGCGACGAGATTCCCGACCCGCAAACGCTGAACTTGTGGCTCAACATCGACGATGTCAATGAACAAGCTGGCCACACCTCCGATATGATCTTCTCCGTCGAGCACATCGTTTGGTTCGTGAGCCAGTTCATGGTTCTTGAACCGGGCGACCTGATCAACACCGGAACGCCCTCGGGGGTTGGACTCAGCAAGACTCCCCCTCAGTACCTTCAGCCTGGCCAGGAAATGCATCTCGGAATCGACGGGCTGGGCGAGCAGAGAACGCAAACGATCGCCACGCCTAGCTAACGGCGCTGTGGTGTGCCTGTGCGGCACCTCTATGAGGCTGCTGCCACCTCGTCGCGGTCCTTAACGCTGGCCGCCTCGACAGCGCCCCGAATCAACTCAGCCGTGGATGCCAGATGGCTGCGCAGGGCTTCGGCTGCAGCAGAATGATCGCCATCGCGAAGGCACTCCACTATCAACCTGTGCTCGTCACTGGCGGCATCATGTCGGTAGTGAAGCGACAGCCGCTGATATCGAGCGGAGTGCAGCCAAAGCTGCTCGATCAGTTTCAGTCGCCGTGGTGAATCAGCCATTTCATAAATCGCAAAGTGAAAGTCGCGGTTGAGGGCGACAACTTCCGCGTGGTCGCCCCGGGCATAGCACTCCTGGGCTGCACCGAGATTGTCGAAGAGCATGTCGATCTTTTTTTCGTCGAAACCCGACGCTCGGCGCACCGCTTCGCATTCGAGTTCCGTTCGGATGCTGTATAAGTCATCGAGGTCTGCCACGGACATCGACGAAACCCACGCACCCCGGTTGTGGAACACCGTGACGAAGCCTTCGGACTCGAGAATTCGAAACGCTTCGCGCACGGGAATGAAGCTCGTACCGCACCTCTCAGCGATCAGCTTCGGTTGCAGCTTCGACTCTGGCTGATAGGTGCCGTCGATAATGCCCTCGCGGAGGTGGCGCACCACAAGCTCCACTGTGCTATCGGGGTCATGCATCGGATTGAACCATCGTTGGCGAGATCGGCAACAAAATATTATTTCATTTGGTTAGGAACTTTCATGGTTTGGCTTACAGGTGATGCCGTTACCCCCGGCGATGCCCCCTAATCGTTGGCAGCAACTCGGGGCCGCATCCTATGACGGAGGGATCGAAGCGGTCAGAGGCCGAAGCCGGTGAAGTCGCCGGACATGTCGGGTGGGCCGTAGTAGATGCGGTTGAGGGCCCGGCGGGCGAATCTCCACTGGCCGTCTTCGAGGCAGTACTCGTCGTCGTAGTAGCCGTACATGGTCATGGGGTCTTCGCCTGGTCGCTTGAAGTGCTCGATCACATACCAGCGCCCGGTGCCGGTGCCCGTGTCTTCGTCGAGGTCGGCCCAGCCGTTGAGGTAGGCGTGGATCACCCCGTCGAGGCGGGCCAGCATGCCCTGCCAACTAGACGAGATCTCGTCCCGACCGGTCCTTGTCATCGGGCCCATCTCCCACACCGCGTTGGTGGCCCAGGTTGACGCCCACTGCTCGGCGTCGAATCGGCACACTCCGTCGGAATAGCGGGCCAGCAGGGTTCGGATCTCGTCTGACATGGCGGCTCAGGCTAGCGGCGTGTAGCGCCAGGCAATGATCTCGTCGTAGTCCATCGAGCCGTCGGGGAAGACGGTGAAGTTCTTTCGCTGCTCCTCTAGCGCTGGTTTGGCTTCGGCGTACCGCGTGCCCACCTCGTACACAACGAGGTGCTGAAACGGCATCCCGTTGGTACCGACTTCGCCGTGATCGACGGCCCACTGGGGGGTGAGAACGTTGGCGGTGGCCCAGTAGCGCCGCCCGGTGAGGAAGCCCGGAGTCGCCATTACTTCCCGATAGTGGATGGTGTACCAGTGCTCGAACCACTCAAGGTTGCCCTTGGTGGGATTGGCCAGCGAGATCCCCAGATGGTCAACCTCAGTGGGTTTGGCCGTGCCGATCTGGGCACCGGCCTGGGTGAAGGCCCACATGGCCACGGTGTCGTGGTCCAAGCTGTCGCCGGGCCGAATGGAGTAGTCGCTCTTGGTCGTGATCGCCTGGACAGCCGCGGCCAGGTCGCCCTCGATCTCATAGATGGCCAAATACTCAAACGGCATCGGCAGATCGCGGCGGTCGGCGTGGTTGCGCATCCACTCGGGCGTCAGCACGTCGGCATCGGGGCTCATCCGGAAGCGCCGCCCGCTGACCACCCCGTGGCATGACGCAACCTCGTGGAGATGAACGTCGTACCACCGGCGGTACTGGTCCTCTTGGCCGATAACCGGGTTGGTGAAAACCAGCATCACATGGCGGTCGGCGGGGTCCACGAACCACCACGGTACGCTGATCGCCGATGGTCTTGTGGGTAGCGGCCGTGGTGATCGCCGGGATGATGCTGACGGTGTGGGCCATCAGCGTGGCGGTTCGAGACGCCGGCATCGTCGACATCCTGTGGGGCTTCGGCTTCGTGGTGGTGGCTTGGTTGAGCTGGCTGGTCACCGATGGACACGACGTGCGAGCCGCGCTGTTGGTGTTCATGGCCACCGCCTGGGGGCTGCGCCTGGCCATCCACCTGGCGTTTCGCAACATCGGCCAGGAGGAGGACTTCCGCTACCAATCCATGCGCCGCCGGGCCGGGGACCGATTCTGGATCACCAGCCTGGTGCGGGTGTTCGGGTTGCAAGCCGCGGCCATGTGGGTGATGTCGCTTCCCCTCATGTTCGGCATAAGCGACGCCGATCGCGGGTTGACCCCTTTGTGGGTGATTGGGACTGCGGTGTTCCTGGTCGGATTCGGGTTCGAGGCGGTCTCCGACTGGCAGCTCACCCGGTTCAAGGCCGACTCGGCCAACGCCGGCACAGTGATGAATCGGGGCCTGTGGCGCTACAGCCGCCATCCCAACTACTTCGGCGATGCCACGGCGTGGTGGGGGATTGGCCTGGTCGCCGCCTCAACTCCGATCGGGATCGTGGGACTGATCGCCCCGGCGCTCATCACCTGGATCCTGGTCAAGGTGTCCGGGGTGCCCATGGTGGAACACCGAATGAAGCGGAAGCGCCCCGGCTACGACGAGTACATCCAGCGAACCAGCGCGTTCTTGCCTCGCCGGCCAAAGTCGCTCTAAGCCGGGAACTTGATTGGCAGTTGCTTCGTCTCATTTGGTGAGGTCGAGCCAAGAGACATCGACCCACCCGTAGACTTTCCCGAGAGCGAGGTTTGCCGATGAAGGCCAAGCGCACGATCCAATTGATCGCCACCATCGGAGTAGCAATCGCTCTGCTAGTGGCCGCGGGATGCGGAGGCGGCGCCGAAGAGGAGCCGATCGCCGTGGTGGGCTCAGAGCCGGATGCCACCGCCACCAGCACTGCTCCACCATCCCCAGAGGCAACTCCTACGGGTGTTCCTCAGGAAGAATCTGAGTCGACTTCAACGACAGACCCCGTCGCCACCCCCACCGCCGATCCCGACGCCAATGCCGCAGTCACCGGCACCGTCACCTATCGGGAGCGGATTGCGCTTTCCCCGGGGGCGGTGGTCACCGTGCAGCTTCGGGACACTTCCCTGATGGATGTGGCCTCTGAGCTGATCGCCGAGCAGGTCATCACCAACCCGGGCCAAGTGCCGATTGCATTTGAAGTGCGCTACAACGAAGCCGACATCAACCCCCGCAACACCTACTCCATCCAGGCGCGGATCACCGAGTCTGACGGCCGGCTGGCCTTCATCAACGACACCGCCTACGACGTGATCACCCGGGGCAAACCCACCAGGATCGACATGGTGCTGGTGATCGTGCAGCCGCCCCCCGATCCCACCGGCGAGTGGAACGAGGAGAACTCCCGCCAATATGTAGAAGAAGAGGTCGAGGTGATCGGAGCCGAGGTGGTGGAGTACCACCCTGAGGTGATCATTCTGGTGGAGCACCACCAATCGACCGTTGAGAACTGCGTCCGCCGGGGCAGCCAGTCATTCGAAATCAGGGGATCGGACATCTACGCCACCATCACCCTTATGGTGCCGCCCCCCACCCCCTGGGCCATCGACTGCGACGCCGAAAGGGTCGTAGTTGAAGAGGTTCTCCGCTTCGGCGATGAGCTCACCCCCGGCCAGACCTACCGGGTATTCGTCAACGGCGTCGATGTCACCACCTTCACCACCCCCCTGGCCAACACCCAGTAGACGCCAGCCCTGACTGGGGAATCTCAGGTGGCCTGAGGAAATGCCGCCGCCAAAATTAAGAATGCCGAGGGCAATAGCCCGAGGAAGTGGAGCCCGGTCCCTCTCCGGACGGTGAGCGGCCGGGCTCTTGCGCGCCAGACTCAGCGGAAATTAGCTGCGCAACCCTGCGGACAAGAATTGAGACAACCTGATGGACAATTTATGGGGTAGATTGTAAGTTCCTGCTGGTGAAGGCCTACGAGGAATCCCATCCGTGGATCACGTTCAGCGCCGCTGATATCAACGATTTGCGACCTCAAACGTGGATGCAGCTGGGCGAGGCCAGGGCAATTTGCGAACAGATCTCCAGCACCCCGCTCACACCCGGACTCGCCGAATACCTCAAGGAAGTGGCGCTCATTAAGGGAGCGCATGCGACAACAGCCATCGAGGGCAACACTCTTGACGAAGATCAAGTAGCCGGCATTCACCGTGGCGAGTACACCGCGCCCCCATCACGGGCGTACCAAGAACGTGAAGTGCGAAATGTGCTTGATGCCCTCACCGACATCGACCGCCAGTCTCTCAGCGGAGAGCTACCGCCGGTCACGGCTGAATTGATCTGCGACTACAACCGGCAAGTGCTCAAAGACACCGAGCACGCATCTGACGCGAGGCCCGGCATGTTTAGAGATCACTCCGTCGTAGCGGGCAACTATCGAGGAGCGCCCGCGGAGGACTGCCCGCTACTGGTTGGCCGTCTCGCCGAATGGCTCGAGGGCGCCGAGTTTCGCTCCGACGACGCGGACTCGATCTTCGCGCTCAGCATCATCCAAGCGGTGTATGCCCATCTCTACATCGCATGGATCCACCCCTTCGGCGACGGCAACGGACGCACCGCAAGACTCTTGGAGTTCATGCTGCTGGCTCGATCTGGGCAGATGCCTCTGCTGGCCGCACACCTGCTCTCCAACCACTACAACCTCACCCGCGATCAGTACTACCGCGAGTTGCAAGCCTCTAGCCGATCAGGCTCGACAGTCAACTTCGTGACATACGCCATTCAGGGCCTGCTAGATGGACTGCAAGAGCAAATCGAATTGGTGCGCGGACAACAGCTCGAAGTCTCTTGGGCTGACTACGTCACCGAAGTAATGAATCGGTTCCCAACAAGTTCAGCCAGCGCACGCCAACGCTCTCTGGTGCTGGCCATGCCTGCGGATCGGGCTGTCTCCAGAGATGACCTGATTGGTCTCACCCCGGCACTGGCCGCCGCATACGCCCGAACTGGCCCTCGGACTCTGAGCCGAGACCTGAATCGACTAGCCAAAGCAGGATTGATCGTTCGAGACGGTCAAGAGTGGAAAGCAAACGTCAACCTCCTTTACGCCTTGCTTCCGCCCCAGGCACCGCTCAGTCCGAGAAGTTGCCCCCCGGCATAACGCACAGCATTTCGAACAGCAGGTTGGCGGTGAGGGCGAAGATGGGGAACACCTCTGTGCCTCTCAAAAACGAATATGCCCCGCCATTCCCGGCGTAACCGGGAAGGCGGGGAACAGTCCATTAACTTTACCAATGCCCCACCAAGAACGTCACAAGCGTGCTCCAGCGGGTGCTGAGCTAAACCATCCCCAAGCGGGCCAGTTGGTCGTCGGGGGCGGACACTTCGACAAGCGCGGTGTGGAGCAGGTCGAGCATTTCGCTCGCGCACGATTCGGTGCTGCGGTTCTCCTGCTCGTCGGGGTCGACATCGAGGTCGAACAGGAAGTGCCGGTCGACGCAGTTGCCGGCGCTGGCCCAGAACGGGAGCATGTCGCCGGGTTGGAAGGGCTGGCGGATCACCGGGATCTCCGACCCGGGCATCGTGTCCAGCCAGGCTCGGTCGTCGGGCATCGGCAATTCGGCCACCCCCTCCATGCCCAGGGGCATGGTGGACCACCGGTTGGACCACATCGACAGGGGGAAGTTGTCGTCTACTGATCCCCGGGCGTACTTCCGGGTGCCGTCGGTCACTTGCACCCACAGGCTGTAGTAGCCGCCCAGCGCCCATTCCCGAATGGAGTCGGCCTCGCCAGTGAGCAGCGGCGCCATTGATTGGCCGTGGGTGGGCTGCATCACCTCGGCGTCGAACACGTCGGCCACGGTGGCGAAGATGTCCACGTTGGTGGTCAACGCGTCGCACACCCCGCCACCGGGCTGGCCCGGCCAGTGGATGAGAAGCGGCGTGTGGGCCAGGGGCTCATAGGTCGGCACCCCCGGCTTGCCCCAGATGTCCCGACCCTCCCGAACGTCGCCGAAATAGTGGCCGTGGTCGGTACACACCACCAGCGCGGTGTCGTCCCACAGCCCCTGCTCGTCGAATCGGTCAAGGATGCGTCCGAACCAGTGGTCGATCATCGACAGCTTGGCTCCGTAGTTGGCCCTCACGTGACGAGCCTCCCGCTCGGAGAGATCGCCGGTGGTGAGGGCGCCGTCGGCGTAGGGGGGCATGAGGATCCACTCCTCGTCCCACACCTCCTCGTGGTAGCGCCCGGCCCACGGTTCGGGGGTGTCGAATGGCTCGTGGGGATCGAATTCGTCCACGAACAGGAACCACCGGTCGTGGTGGGAGGTGTCCTCGGCCAGGAACCGGGCTGCGGCGCTCATCGTCTGGGGGCCGGGGTAGTCGTCCTCGGTCCGGAAAAAAGTTCGGGACCGGTCGTACTCGTTGGCCTTCTCCGGGAACCCGAACACCCGGGAGTACCACCAGTTGCTCCGCCGGGCGGGCATGGCCGGGGTACCGATCCAGGAGGGGTCGTGGAAGGTGCGCCACGGATCGCCCTTGTGACCCCGCAGGTAGTCCCAGGCGTGGAAATCGGTGTGGTAGTTCTCCCCGCCCACTTCAAACAGGTGGGGGTGATCGGACACCAGCGCGGTGGTGACCCCTTTTCGGCGCAGCACCCGGGTGATTGGCTCTTCCCACAGCTCAATCGACCCCCACGGCTTCCACAGAAAGTCCAAAGCCCCGCACAAGATGTCGTGGCGCGCCGGCATGCAGGGCAGTGATCCCGTCACATGGCGGGTGAAGCGGGTGGCCCGCTCAGCCGCAAATCGATCCAAGTTCGGCGTCTCGAACTCTGTGCCGTCGTAGCACCCCAGCATGTGCCGGTTGAGCGAATCCAGCAGGATTACCGCGACGTTCGACGGTTTGCTCACTGGCTGCCTTCCTTCGTGCCCTCTGAAGGGCTGACCAAGTTGTAGGTCTCCGCGGCCACCGCGATGATCTCCTCCCGATCGACTTCCAGGATGAATCCGGCGGCGATGGTCTGGTCGAGGGCGGCGGTGAACGCCGATACGTAATCGTCGCGACCCCCTGGATAGAGGCGGGAAATTGCCCCCGGTCCTAAGGGGAAAGTGGTGCCGAACAGGTAGGCAAGGCCCTGTCCCGTTTGGCCTTCCCCGGACAGCACTCGAAGGGGAATGTCCACCCATGGGTTGCGGATGCCGCCAAGAGCATTGCCGAGCTCGTCGCGTCTGCAATTGGTGCCGCCCTCACCCAAAGCCAATCGGGGGGCGGCGGGTGGTGGCCCACCACCGCCCGCCCAGCGGTCAAGGTGCTCAAGGGCGGCTTGAGCCACATAGTGCTGATGGGGTGCGGAGTTGATGGGATTGTCCGTGGTCGTGATCACCAGCTCGGTGATCGGTTCGAGCATTCGGGCCATTTCCAAGGGTTCCAATTGACCGCCATCATCTCGCGATGCCACCAGCAGATAGGTGTCGGCATGGGAGGCACCCGGCAATTCCCAAACCCGGACGTTCGCGCTGTCGGGTTGCTCAATCGCTGCGTTGCGCAGCACGGTCACGTCGCTCTCGCTGCTCATCAGCAGCACTGGTACCCGGACGTCGGCGCGGATTTGCTCCGGGCAGTGAGTCATGACGTCGTACCGATCGTCGAGCACCCGAGGGCCGAAGGTGCCGGACAAGTCCGTTCGCACTCCGGGTCGCCCGAGGAGGAAGAAGCCGTCGAAGGTCTGCACTAGCGGATCGATGGCGTTTACGTAGGTGGACAGAAACGCCGCCGACTGCGACTCGCCTGCCGCTAACAGCCGTACTGGTACCAGATCGCCCAAGAGCGGCGAGCCGCTTTGGCGCAGGGCTTGGCCCACCTGGGTGAAGATGTCGTAGCTGAAGGCGTCGCCGGGATGGGACAGATGCCCATAGCGCTGCGGTTTGTACAGCTTGAGATGGATGCCGTCGGTGATGCCGCCACCGTCGATGCCGGCCTTTTGAGCCGAGACTCCCACCCAGGCATCGCCCCTTCGGATGATGTGGCGGTGCAGGAAGTCCCAGTGAGGGGAGGCGTCGATGCCCCCCGACACGTTCAGCCACTCCACCACCACAGTGCCGCTGAAATTGGCCTCGGCCGCCGGGCGTCGCACCAGCAGCCGAGTTATGAATGGCGCAGACTCCTCCGGCTCGGCGGCAATCTGCCCGTTTCGGGGCTGCTCACCAACTGCCCGGTACGACTGGGACTGGCCGCGGGCTTCAAACTCGGCTTCCAGGTAGCCCAGCTGCTCGAGGTCGAAGTTGCGGGGGATCAGCACCGGAGGGGTGCCGGGAAGCTCCTCGATGGCGATTGGCGTTGGTGTGGTCACCTCGGCGTGCCCGGACTATTGCTGCTCGACATTAGGGGAGAACTGGTTGGCCACTTCGGGTTCGGGAGATCGCAGCAAGAGCGACTCGATCCCGAAGGTGGGGGCGGCGAACAGTGCCGCGAAGCAAGAGACCAGTCCGTGGGCCACTTCATGGCCGTTCATGATTCCGGTGCGGAACCCTTGGCGCTGCCAGTGGGGGATGGCCGCTTCGAATGCCTCTGGGGTGAACGAATTGGCGAATTCGGTGGGCATGGTGGGCCCGAGAATGACGGTGACGAATCGGCGAGTCCCCAGTGACTCAGTGCGCCAACCTTCCATGGTCGCCTCTAGAGCTCGCTTGGAGGCGGCATAGGGAACCAACGAGTGGCGGGGCATCTCAGTGGAGTCGGAAGACACCGCGGCCACCACTGCGTCCTCGCTGAGATGGGGCAGGGCGGCCTTGATTATCAGGTTCGGTCCGAACGTGTTGACTCCGAACACCGCCTGCCAGTCCTCTTGAGTCAACTCGGCCATCGGCGCCATGGGCGACATGCCCGAGGTATAGACGATGCCGTCGAGGCCACCGAGCGCGTCAACCGCGTCGGCTACTCCCTGCTCGATGCTGGAAGGGTCGAGGGCGTCGATGACCACCACATGGCCGCCTCCGGCCTCGGCTACCGCTTCTTCGAGTGCTTGGCGGCGCCGGGCAGCGAACACCACATTGGCGCCATTGCGCTGAAGCTCGATGGCGGTTGCTCGGCCCAGGCCCGACGAGGCCCCTACCACCAGGATCTTGCGTTCACTCAGTGCTTCCATCTGCTCCTCCTTTACCAAGGGCACCAGTCAGCCAATCCTGCCAAAGGGGTCCATCCCGCTCGGCGGCCTCAGCTCCGTCGGACCCGTATAGGTATAGCCAGACCGAAGTGCCGGCGTGCTCGCCAAATGACTCCACCGCCACAAAGGCGGTGCCCGGTGCGGGCTCATCAAGCAGAAGGGCAATCCGGTACGGTCCGGCTTCCACCACCGTGCCGGCCAGCGGGGGAGCATCGGGCGAGTTGGCTTCGATCCGTTCGCCCACTTTCGGGGCCGACGGGATACCCAGTGCGGTTGTGAGCTCGGCCCATTGCTCATCTCGGGAGCTGGTTCCCATGGCGGTGGGCAGCACCGAGACGGCCGTCTGCCCTCCGAAGTGCTCCAAGTGCAGCCCGAGGTTGGACATGAACAGTCCCCAGCCCTCAACCATGGCGTCATATTGGGCGTCCCACTCGTTGCCTTCGCCGAAGCCGGAGTTCACCAGCCGCACCACACACCGGTCTTCGCCTGCGGGCTCCACAGTCCATTCGAACTCCAGTCCGTCCACACCCTCACCGCCGTCGAAGCAAATTCGCCGAGGCGGCTCCCACACCGCCACCCGACCGGGAATTTGCATCTCCGGCCCTGGTCCAAACGAAGCCATGGCCGCACCCCCGGCTCGTTCCTCCACCGTATGGGGCACATACCAAGAGGAGATCCCCGGCCCCGTGGCCACCGCCCGCCACACCTCCTCGGGCATGCCCGCTACCTCAACTTCCAACTCAATCGAGCGCTCTTCAACCATGGCCCAAACCCTAGACACTTGGGCTGAGAATGGCTTAGGTCGACCTGGCCACTGCCCACAGAATCGACCGTTGGTATATTTCTGGCGATGGGGTTGACTGAGGCGCAGCGGGCGAGCTGGGAGGAGAACGGGTTCTTCATTGAGCGGGGGTTCGCCGACCGGGTGATCGCCGACGCCATGATCGACCGGATAATCGAGATCGCCCGGGCCGACGCTGCCGGTGAGCAACGGCCCGATCTGTTCATCACCCCCGACAAGACGAAGGAGAACCCCCCCACTCCAGAGGTTGGAGTCTCCAAGATCTTCCGGGTCATGCGGGCCGAGCCGGTGTTCCACCAGTTCGCCACCGACCCCCGGTTGCTGTCGATGGTGGGCGATCTCATCGGTCCCGACGTGGACTGTTTCTTGTCCCAGTTCATATTCAAACATCCCGGCACCCTCGGCCAGCCCTGGCACCAAGACGACTACTACTTCCGCATGACCCCCTTGCCCCAGGTGGGGGTGTGGCTGGCCTGCACCGCGGCCACCCCGGACAACGGGCCGCTGTGGATCGTTCCCGGCTCCCATACCGAGCCGATACACGATGCCGTGCCCGACACCCGGGAAGGCGCCGGTTTGGCCTACGTCGAGATTGTCGACGCAGCCACCGACAACGAACAGGTGGTCCTCATGGAACCGGGCGATCTCTTGGTGTTCCACTCCCACCTGCGGCATCGGTCAACCGACAACCTCACCGATGGGATGCGGGCAGCCATGGTGTACCACTACGCCGCGGCTTGCTCAGAGGGATTCCTCGCCTTCAACCAGGATTGGACTGAAGTGCTGCGGGATGGTCAGCCGGTGCAGGCTTCCACCGACCCGGTGCCCATCGAGTTCTGAGCGCCAGGCGCGATCAACCGACGGGCGTGCGGCGGGCTCGGGACGCGAACGCCGCGGTCACCGCGTCGTAGGCCGGCTTCGGATGGCCCTCTCGGTCGAACAGCAGGGGGGCGCGATCGGGCCCGAAGTGCTCGTCCACCCACGAATGGGCGTCGCTCAATCCCCAGAATGTGACCTCCTGACAGGCGTCGACCGACAGCGCGGCGTCGACTAGCTCGCCGTAGATCCGGCCCTGCACGTCGAGGCGGGCGGGGTCGGTCGGATGGGCCAAGACGTCCATCTCGGTGACGGCCACCTCCAGCCCCATGTCGGAGAAGGTGGTCACCCCCCGGTAGAGCTGATCTGGATCGGGAGGACCCGGGGAGAAGTCGGGATAGAGCTGGTGGCCCTGGATGCCGATGCCGTGGAGGGGCAGATCCCGCTCAACCAAGTCGGCCACGATCCGGGTGAACAGGTCGTGTTTGTCGGGGATCACCTCGGTGTGGGTCTCATTGATCCACAGTTCGATGTTGGAATCGGCTTGATGGGCCACGGTCAGTACCTCGGCCAGATAGTCCTCGCCCAGCAGGGAGCGCCAGACGGAGTCGGCGGGGCGGCCCTCCAGCCAGTGCAGCGGCTCATTGACCACATCCACTCGGGCCACCGAGCCTGCCCAATGCGAGAACAGCTCATGGACGTGGTCGACAAGGTGTTGGCGAAGAGCGTCCGCGTCGGCGCATTGGGTGATGTAGTCAGGCGTGCCCCAATGGGGCCAAACCACGGTGTGGCCGCGCACCTGCATCTGGTGAGCCTCCGCAAACTCAACCAGCTCGTCACTAGCCTTCCAGTCCCAGCGGTCGGGCTCGGGATGGATCCATGACCACTTCATGGCCCGCTCCGCGGTCACCGAGTTGAACTCGTCGGCCAACAGCGACCGGTAGTGCTCGTCACCGGAGCCGAAGATCTGGTCGTTGACCGCAGCCCCGACCCGAACACCACCGGCTGCGGCCAGATCCCGCAAGCTCATGGCGCCTGCCTTGACGATTTGGTGACCCCGAACATTCGGGCCACGGTCTTGGACCACAGCTCGGGGTCGGGGGCGGGCCGGCCGTGGGCTTCCTGCACCCCGACGCCCGCCGACAGGGCGTTGATGACGTAAAGCACCACCTCGGGGGCGTCGAGGCGGCGGAGGGTGTCGAGGATCCAGGTGTTGCGGGCTGAGAAGATCTCCGCGACCCCGGCAGCAACGTCGGGATCATGGCGGGCCGCCGCGGCGGCGTCGATCTGCAAGAGCCGAAGGTGGCGGCTGTCCGGGTTGATGAACTGGAAGAACGTCTCCATCGGCCGCTCGACCGCGGCTTGGGCGTCGAACTGGGCATCGCGCTCGGCCAATTGCGTGCGGATCACCTCCACCAGCAGCTGGCCCTTCGAGCGGAAGTGCCCGTAGATCGCCCCCTTGGTGACCCCGGCAGCCACCGCAATGTCCCGCAGCGAGACCGCGGCGTAGCCCCGCTCGACGAACACTTCGGCGGCCACCTCCAGCAGCCGGGCCCGGGTGGCCTCGGCCTTGGGGGTGAGCGGGGGATCGGCGAACACTGAGCTCATGTCTCACCTCCTGCATCCGAACGGGCGATGGCCCGGGTGTCAGTGCCCAGGTAGCTGGTCACCACCCGGGGGTCGTCGCGCACTGCGGCCGGGGTCCCCTGGGCGATCACCTCCCCGGCGTCCAGGCAGTAGATCCGGTCGCTGATGGACATCACCAGGGGCATGTCGTGCTCGATCAACAGCACCGATGCGTCGAGCTCCCGGCGCACTCCGTGCAACAGCGGCACCAGGGCCTCAGCCTCCCGCTGGGCGACCCCGGCGGTGGGCTCGTCGAGACAGAGCAGGCGGGCTCCGCCCGCCACCAGGCAGGCAAGTTCCACGATCCGCCGGGTGCCAGTGGACAGCTCGGCCACAAACTTGTCGGCATAGTCGCCGAGGCCGAAGAAACCGATCAGGTCGTCAGCCGCGCTGATCTGTCGCCTTTCGCGGCGATCACCCGGAGGCAGAGCCAGGGCTGCGGGCCAGAACCGAGTGGGAATGCGCCGCTCCAGCGCCACCTGCACCGTCTCGCGCACGGTGAGATCGGGGAACAGGGTGGCGGCCTGAAAGGCCCGACCCAGGTGATGCCGGTGGCGGCGATGAGCGGCCAGCCGGCTCACATCGGTCCCGTAGATCTCCACTCGCCCGTTGGCCGGGACTAGCCCGCCCACCCCGTTCATGAACGAGGTCTTGCCCGCGCCGTTGGTCCCGATCAGTCCCACGATCTCCCCGTGGCCCACTTCGAGGCTCACCCGGTCTACCGCCACCCGGGGGCCGTAGCGTACGGAGAGCTCGTTAGTGGCCAGCGCGACGTTCGACGGCGGCGACGGGATCGAAGCCGGTGCGGGAATATCGCGAACTCGTACCGAGGGCGCCGGATGCCGCTGGGCGAACCAGCTGAGAAACGAGTCCCGGGCCAGGTACCAGAGCTGCACGAAGCCCCCCGGCGCGTACATCAACAGCACCAGGATTCCCAAGCTGCTGGTCAGCACCGGGATCAGAGCCGAGTCGGGCCAGAAGGCGGGAAGCCCGATCACCCACAGCGAGCCCAGCACTGGGCCGATCACCGAGCCGATGCCGCCGATCACCGCAATGGCCACCACCTTGAACGAGGTGTCCACCGAGAAGAACGAGAACAGCACCGTCGAGTAGAGCCCGGCCAACAGCGCCCCGGCGAACCCGGCCAATCCGCCGCCCAAGGCGAAGGCCAGCACCTTCGAACCGGTGGGCCACACGGTGGCCGCTGCCGCGGCCGACGGGTTCTCCCTGGTGGCCACGATCCGGCGGCCGATGCCGGTGCGACGCAGGTGGGCGGTGAACCCCACCCCCAGCACCAAGCCGATCAGGGCCAGATAGAAATAGGTTCGCTGGGGGGCCAGGTCGATGGGCCCGATATGGGCTCGTTCCAAGAGAGCGGAGGTTTGGCTGCCCCCGCTGAGGAACGGCCGGGTGAAGAAGAACTTCTCCGCCGCCACCGCGAACGCCAGGGTGACCACGGCCAGCAGCAGTCCCCGGGCCCGGAGCGCGCCGATGCCGACAACCACCGACGCGGCGGCGGCCACGGCTGTGCCCCACACCGCAGCCCACAAGAAGTGCAGCTCAGGCATGGGCACCACCACGTCTAACCCGGCCACCCCGAGACCGACATCGTTCCCCCTCGCCAAAGCGGTGGTGGTCAAAGCGCCCAGGCCGGCGAACGCACCTTGTCCCAAAGAGATCTGACCGCTCCAGCCCACCAGCACCACCAAGGAGAGCGCGGCCAGCGCCATCAACAGGATCTCGCTGTAGCGGAAGGTGCGGCTGGCCGTGGTGACGAAAACCGGCACCACCGCCACAATGGCCACCCCGACCGCGGCCAGGATTCGAGAATGGTGGCGAACCCACCAGATCGGGCGCAACTGCGCCGGTATGGGGCGAATCCGGGGGCTGAATGAGAAGGCGCCGGCTTCGTCGGGGGCGCCTCGGCGGGTGGTGGCAAAGATCCCGACGATGGCCACCAGCAGCAGCACTGCTTCGAACCGTCCCAAATCCAGGGGGTAGTTGAGCCGGATGAGCGCCTCGACAATGCCGAGGATTATCCCGGTGGACACCGCCACGCTGAACGAGACGAACGAGGCGCACACCGCCACCACCAACACCCGGGTCATGGTGGCGTGACCGGGACTAGTGGCCACGAACGAGCCGATGGAGTCGGCTTCCTGGAACACCGTGACCAGTCCGGCGAATGCTCCGGTGAGGGCCCACACCACCGTCGACACCCGGCCCGGGTGGATGCCGGCCAATCGGGCTCGATCGGGATCGGCCGCCGTGGCCCGGATGGCACGACCCCACGCCGACCACCGCACCCAGATGCTGAGCGCCACCACCGCGGCGGTCGAAGCCACGAACAAGACAAACTCCCCACCCTCAATCCGTATGCCGAACCACTCCAACTCTCGATTCCAAGGCGTGGGGAAACGATGGCGCTTATCCTCGGCCGACGCCTCGGGCAGGGCGAAGATGAGGGCTTGGGCCAACTGGGCCAGCCCTATGGTGGCCACCAGCAGGATCACCCGGGGGGCGGTGAACAGGCGGCGTACTACGGTCAGCTCGGCCAACCCCAAGAACAAGGCCCCGCCCAGCACCGCCAGCACCACCCCCAACCAGTAGGGCGCGCCGTAGCGGATCACCAGGTGGGCCAGCACCTGGCTGGCCAGCACCCCGGTGGCGCCCACCGCGAAGTTGATGATCCGGCTCGACCGGTAGATGAGGATGACGCCGAGGGCCAACAGGGCGTACGAGAGGCCGTTGACCGCCCCGATGAATATGTACTGCCGTCCGACCTCGAAGGCGAGGATCACGACGGGTCCTCCGGCTCTGGGCGGTCGTCGCCCAAGAAGACGGCCCGGGCGATGTCGCCCCGCTCGGCGAGCTCCGCGGTCGGTCCGTCGAAGCGGACCTGACCCTTCTCGATGAACACCGCTCGATCCGACAGGGCCGCTGCGATGTTGAGCGACTGCTCCACGATGATCATGGTCTGGCCCTCGGCCTTGAGCCGTTCCACGATCTCTATCAGCTCGCCAATCACCGCGGGGGCGAGGCCGAGCGACAGCTCGTCGATGAGCAACACGTCGGGCTCATGCATCAGCACCATGGCCAACGCCAGCATCTGCTGCTGCCCGCCGCTGAGCGCGCTGGCGGACTCGTCGAGGCGATCGGCCAACTCGGGGAAGATCCCCAGCACATGGTCGATGCGGGCATTGAGCTGGGCCCGATCCCGCCGCATGGTCCATCCCGCAGTGCGCAGGTTGTCCTCAATGGACAGCGGCAGAAACACCGCTTTTCCTCCGGGTAGCTGCTGGATGCCCAGATCTACTCGGGTCTGAGGCGAGGTGAGGGTGATGTCGCGACCGTGGTGGGCGACGATGCCCCGCGACGGCACGGCCAGCCCGCTGATCACCCGCAAGATGGTCGACTTCCCGGCGCCGTTGGTTCCGAGCAGCGCCAGGGTCTCACCCCGGTCCACGTGGAGGTTGACGCCGAACAGCACCTGTACCGGCCCGTAGGAGAAGTCGACATCCCGCAGGCCGACGGCCGGCAGCTGATCGGGATGGGCCCGCCGTCGCTGCAAGTCGGCGTGGTCCTTCTCGATCTCGTCCACCACCAGGGAGAGGTCGTGGCGGATGTGTCGGGCCCCCCAGATCAACAGAGCACCGCCGATCAGCTTGAACGGGATGGCCACGACCAGGATGGCGGTGCGCTCGTCGGTGGCATCCGACAACAGCCCGGCCACGATGGGCCCGAGCACGCCGCCGCCCAAGAAGATCACCATGATCGACAAGGCGGTGGACTGGGCCCGCAGCCGGTAGGGGACGACCCCCACCAACAGCGGGGAGATCATGCCGAAAATGACCACGCTCAGCACCGCGGGCACGATGCCCACCGCGGCGAACAGCACGGGATGGGGCATGAAGAATTGGATGGGAATGGCCACCGCGATGGGAAAGAACAGAGCGCCCACCCAGGCCAGCGCCCGAGCTGGGCTCTCCCGGTAGAGGGCGTCGTAGCGCTTGGCCGCCCACGGCGCGGCGGCGAAGGCCAGCATCCCGGGGACGAACCCGATCATCGCCCGCTCGAACGGGCTCAGCCCCCATCGGTCTTCGAGGAACAGGTTGACCAGAAAGCTCTGCCCGATGATCGAGAACACGATGATGCTGAACGAGATCCACGCCAGCTTCAGCGTCTTGATGGCCATCAGGCGCTGCCAAACCGCCCCCAGCGAAACCCGGGGCGGGTCGTCGTCTTCCTCCATCACCTCCCCGAGCACCGACTTCTGCTCGAATTGCCCCCGGGGCGGATCGGGAACGAACAGCGCCCAGATCCCCAAGGCCAAAGTGGGCCAGGCGAAGACCCAGTAGGCCCAGCGCCAATTGTCGTCCACCAGCAGCATGAGGCCGCCCACCAGCAGCGGGGCTATCCGCTCGCCGCCCCGGCCGAGCACGTTCTTTACCGCGTAGATCCGGCCTCGAGCCGAAATGGGGTAGGCGTCGGCTAGCACCGCCCCTTGCACCGGAAAGGTGTTCGACGTGCCAATCCCCATGAGCACGCCGACCATGAAGAATCCCAGAGCGGTGGCCTGGAACCCCCGGGTGAACATGGCCACGCTCCAGAAGATCGTGGCCAGCCCCACCAGGCGCATGCGGTTGACGCGATCCCCCAGCTTGCCCATGGGTATGGCGCACAGCGTGGTGGCTATGAGACCGCCGACTCCCATCGCCGCCAGACCAGCGTCGGAAACCCCAAATGAGTCTTGGATTTCGGGACCGAGGAGGCTGGGGATGGCCAGCTGGAAGGCATCGACCGCATCCAGGGTTCCCAAAACGGCCAGCACGCCGACGCCGCCGGTGGCCACCGCCTGGCGCAGCGTCATCGCTTCTTCGCCGACTCCGGGGAGGTCCTCGTCAGCGCGGACCTCGAGTTGATCGGCCTCAATCGCCTCCCGGGCCGCCTCTTCGTCGAGCAGCGCCCGGCTGAAGTCGGCGAAGCTGCGGCGATCGCCCGACGACTCGGTCATCTGCTGCTATGGAGTTACGGGGTGAGGTCGACTGGGTCGCCCAGTCCGACGATTTCGCCGTCCTCATCGGCATCGCCGTCGAACTGCACCAGCCGCATCGTGTCGTTGCCGTTGTACTTGCCCGGCCCGAACGACAAGAACGGGATCTCCGGCAGCGATGCCTGGGAGAGCGAGTCCAGTCCGGCCTGGAAGGACTCGTTGGTCAGATGCGGTCCGGCCGCGGTAGCGATCTGGATGAACATCGATAAATCGCGGCACGCCAACACGGTGTAATTCCAGTAGTTGGGGTCTTCCTCGCTGTTCTCCACTCCCGGACCGGGACGCTCGAAGCGAGCGTCGGGAAGCGCGGCCATCACCACGTCGAGGCACTCCTGGGTCTCAGCGTCCACTGGGTCGGTGGCCAGATCGAGTCGCTCCGCCGAAGAGATGATGCCGTCCAGCGCCATCGGATCGATGCCCGAGGAGATCGCCGTGGTGAAGTTGGTGGAGTCGACCGCGGCCATCTGAATCCCCAGCTCGCCGTAGGTGATGAGGCCGGTGGCCGCCGCTCCAAAGATCACCATGCGGTCAATACCAGCGTCGGTCACCTGCTCTTGCATGATCTCGGTCTGACTCTCCATTGCGTCTTCGTCGAGGACGAGATCGTCGATGTTCATGGTGATGGCGATCTCCACGCCGGCGTCGGCGAAGGCTGCTTCCACAACATCACCCATTTGATTTTGAGTTTCGGAACCGTCGTAGTGGGCGCCCACCGCGTTAGCGCCGTCGAACCAGCCTCTGCGGGCCAGTTCGGCGATGAACATCTCCTCTCGGGCCGTTCCCTCAGTTCTGAAGCTGGCCAGAGGGGCCCTGGCCCGTTCCAGCAGCTCTCCTCGGGCATTTACCTGAGAGCCAATGTGGATGGTCTCGTGCTGCTCCGACACGCAGAAGTTGGCGTCGCCCCGCAGCCCGCCCAAAACCGCGAACACCTGGTGATCCTCGGTGAGCGTGATACAGGCGGCCAGCATCTCGTTGGGAAGGGCCGGGTTGAAGCCGGCGATGTAGGCCTCAAGGGAGCGCCCATAGATGCCGCCTTCGGCGTTCACCGCGCCAATCAGGGCATCCCACACCGGTTGAGGCTCGCCGAAGAAGCCGAAGCCGAACACGGATACGTCCCAGTATCCCACCCCGATGCGGATGGTGTTCTCGGTGACGCCCCGGAAGCTGGCGGTGAGCACGATCGGCGTGGGCTCGGGAGTGGGCTCAGGCTCAGGCTCGTCCTCTGCTGGCGGCTCATCGGGGGCTTCCGCGGCCGGCTCAGGCTCGTCTTCTGCCGGTGCTGGCTCATCGGGAGTTCCTGCGGCCGGTTCGGCCTCTGGCTCGGCCGCTGCCGCAGTGGGGGACTCTTCGGCGGCCGGCTCGTCCTCGCCGCCGCCCCCGGTGGTGCAGGCGGTGACGACCACCGCCAAGGCCAGTAGCAAAGCCAACAGTAAGGCCGACAACGTCCGTGGGTATCTCATCGCGTTCCCCCTGATCCCTTCGCCGTTGCGCTCAAAATATACCAGTGGTAGAAAACTTGTCCAGAAGATGTTGAGGAGCGGGTTTCATGGTTGATGTGAAAGCGTTGGTTGGCGCTCTGACGCTGGAAGAGAAGTGCCTCATGGTCGCAGGCCAGAGTGCCTGGATCATCCCTGGGTGTGAGCGTTTGGGCGTCCCCGACTGGTGCGTCAGCGATGGACCCGTCGGGGTGCGGGGCCGCACGATGGGACCGGGCCTGGTGGTGCCGGGTCCCTCCGCGCTGGCCGCCACTTGGAGCCCCGCCCTTGTCCATGAACTGGGCCAGGCTCTGGCCACCGAGGCCGTCGACCGGAGGGTCGACATGATCCTCGCCCCCACGGTCAATCTCCACCGTTCGCCCCGTGGTGGCCGCCACTTCGAGTCTTACAGCGAAGATCCCGAGCTGAGCTCCCGGATGGCTGTGGCCTACATCACCGGAGTCCAGTCGCAAGGGGTGGGGGCCTGCGTCAAGCATTTTGTGGCCAACGACCAGGAATTCGAGCGCCGCACCATCAACGTCGACGTCGACGAGCGCAGCCTGCGGGAGATCTACCTCCCCCCGTTCGAAGCCGCGGTCAAAGAGGCCGGGGTGCGAGCGGTCATGGGCGCTTACAACTTCGTCAACGGCCACCACGCCTGCGCCCAACCCGAATTGCTGGTAGGAGTGCTCAAGGATGAGTGGGGGTTCGACGGGCTGGTGGTGTCGGACTGGAGCGCCATCAAGGAGACCGTGGCCCCCGCCGTCCACGGGTTGGATCTGGAGATGCCCGGTCTCGGCCGGTGGTGGGGCAAAGGCAAGTTGCTAGAGGCGGTCGAGGCTGGACTGGTTGACGAAGCGCTGGTTGACGACAAGGTGCGCCGCATTGTCGGCTTTCTAGATTGGGCCGGACGTCTCGGCACTCCCACCGATCACGACGAGGCCAGCATCGAGCGTCCCGAGCATCGCACTTTGGCCCGGCGGGCGGCGGTCGAGGCAATGGTGCTGGTTCGCAACCGCGACGACACGTTGCCCTTGGCTCCCGACAAGACGATTGCCCTGATCGGGCCCGGGGTGGTGGACACTGCCGTGCTGGGCGGTGGGTCGGCCAGCCTTGTCCCCCATCGCACCACCACGGTGCTGAATTCGCTGGAGGAACGCCTGGGCGAGCGGTTGATCGGCCATGCCCCTGGTGTAGACATGCGCCGCAAGGCCGAGGCGGTGCCCAAGTCGTGGATTGCCGATGGCGTGCGCTTCGAGCTCTATGACGGCATCGGATTCGACGGTGAGCCGTTTGAAACCCTCACTCAGCCGCTGCCGTTCAACGTTTGGTATGGCGAGCTATGGCCGGAAGGTCTCGAAGCCATGTCGGTGCGGCTTGAGTTCACCATGACACCCGAGCAATCCGGCCGCCACCGATTCTGCGCCCTGGGCTTCGCCCACACCCGCTTATACGTGGACGGTGAATTGGTAGCCGATAACCACGTCGATGGGTTCAGCGCCGGCCTTGGACTGCACGGTGGCCACGGCTTCTTCGATCTCGAAGCCGGCAAGCCCTACCAGATCCGCCTTGATCACGTTCCCCCCGAAGGCGGTCAGTGGATCTCCATCGTTGACGTGGGCGTGGAGTTGGCCAATCTCGACCGGGAGACGGGCCTGGACGAGGCGGCCGCATTGGCCGCTCGGGCCGAAACCGCAATCGTGGTGGTCGGTTCCAACGCCGAGTGGGAGTCGGAGGGCGGCGATCGGGATTCGATTGAGCTGCCCAACCAGCAAGACGAGCTGGTGGAGCGGGTGCTCGACGCCAATCCCAACACTGTGGTGGTGCTCAACTGCGGCGCACCGATGACCCTGCCGTGGCTCGACCGGGCCAAAGCGGTGCTGCTGGCCTGGTACCCCGGCCAGGAGGCGGGCGAGGCCATCGCCGACGTGCTGATGGGCGACGCCGACCCCGGCGGGCGCATGCCCACCAGCTGGGCGTGGCGGGAGCAGGACACCCCGGCCTATCTCAACTATCCCGGAGAGGCCGGCGTGGTGCGCTACGGCGAGGGGATCTTCGTGGGCTACCGCTGGTACGACGCCCGGGGCATCGTCCCAATGGTCCCGTTCGGCCACGGCGGCTCCTACACCACCTTCGAATGGGGTGCGCCTGAAGTATCCGGCGAGGGCACCGATGTCACCGTTTCAGTCCCGGTCACCAACACCGGCGAGCGGGGAGGCAACGACGTGGTGCAGGTCTACGTCGCCCCGCCGGAGGGCGGAGTGCCCCGACCCCCCAAAGAGCTGGCCGGCTTCGCCAAGCTCACCTTTGCCCCCGGCGAGACTGGCACTGCGGAGATTGAGCTCAACGAGCGCTCCTTCGCCCGCTGGGACCCCGAGGCCCACTGCTGGACCGTGGACCCCGGCCGGTACCAACTTCTGGTGGCCGCCTCAGCCACCGACATCCGCTCAGCCGTAACCGTCGAGGTCTGAGGCTCGACTCTGCGAACGGCGGACCTGATGTCAGGCTTCGCGAAGGGCCTTCGTTACGAGTTGCATCATTTCCCGGGCCACCATGGGAGCGGCGTTCTGGTTCTGGCCAGTCACCAGGTTGCCGTCGACCACCCAGTGGTTGGCCAGGGTGTCGCGGAACCGGGTGGTGCTCTGGAAGATGGCCCCGGCTCGGCGCAGTTCGGTCTCGGGATGATGGGGAGTGCTCTCGATGCCGAGTTCGTGTACCTGCTTGTCGGTCACCCCGGTCACCCGCCGGTCCTTCACCAGCAGCTCACCGCTGGCCCCTTTGGCCCGCAGTAGGCCGAGCGGTCCGTGGCAGACGCCGCCGATCACCCGGCCAAGTCGATTGGCCTCGGTGACTTGGGTGCCGAGGTCCTCCGAGAAGCCGAAGTCGAAGGCCGCCCCCCATCCTCCAGCCAAGTACACGATGTCGTAGTCGGCCATGTCGAGATCACCGATGGCCAGCGACTCGGTGACCTTCTGGCGTAGGTCGTCATCGGCCATGAACCGGTCGTCGGCCTCGGTGCGGATCACCGGCTTCAGCGACTGGGGTTCGATGGGGATCTCGCCGCCGGACGGGCTGGCCACGTGTACCTCCATGCCCGCGTCCAAAAAGGCGTAGTAGGGCACGGTCATCTCGCTGGAGAACACTCCGGTGGGCTTACCGATGTCGAGCATGCCGTGGTTGGTGGCCACCACCAGGGCCCGGCGGCCGCTGAGGTCTGCCTCAAAGCGCCGGTCGTCTTCAGGGTGCATGCCGACCCGCTGAAGCGCCTTGCGCAGCAGGCGGGCGGGAGGTGGGGGATTTTTCTTCATTGGACCCTCCGAGGGGATGCGATCGACGTAAGGCCAGGGCTGATTGCGGTCGGGTACACACCGGGTCCGTTCGGCAGCCAATTGGCCGGCGAGGTGAGCGAAGACGGCTTCGAAAGCAGAGTCGGCGGCCAGGTTCTGGGCTTCGATCGGATCGGCATCGAGGTCGTACAGCTCCCACTGATCGGGGAGCGGCTCGAAGCGGTGGACCGGACCGGCCGGTCCGTTGGCAGCCAGGTGGCGGACGCCGGGCTCGGTCCAGGTGGCCGGGTCGTCGAAGCTCCGCACGACTTTCCACAAATGGCCCGAACCGCCGGCCGCGTCGGCATCAGGCACCCGGGCCACGAGACCCTCGAAGTTGGCGGCGACGTGGGCGGGCACCTGAATGCGCAGTGGTGCCGGCGGCTTCGCCGCCCGCAGCATTTGCCGAGCCATTGCGCTCAAATTCGAGTCGCCCTCGGGCATGTTGTCGCGGGTCAACAGATAGACCGCCCGATCGGCGTCGGGTGCCGAAGCGCCATCCACCACCGGCATGAGATTGCGACCGGGCAGGGGATGAACCTCGGTGTGGGTCTTGCCAAGCAACGCGGCGGTCGACTCCTGGTCGATGCCGGCCGCGGCCAACAGCGTGGGTACGAGATCGACATGGGAGGTGGGGGCATCGTCGACCTGGCGGCCTCCGGTCGCCTCAGGCCCGACCCGGGCGATGGTGAAAGGAATCCGGGTGGCCTCGTCGTACAGGTTGAACCACTTCTGGTGGAGCCCGCCGTGGGCCCCCAACAGCTCACCGTGGTCGGCCGTCCGCACCAGCACTGCGTTCTCTGATCCTTGGTCGGTGACGGCCCGGCGAACCCGGTCCAGTGGGCCGTCGACCTCGGCGTGAAGGCGGTAATAGAGATTGCGGTAAGCCTGGGCCCGCGTCCGATAGGCCCGGTCGATGAGAGGCGGCGGCCCGTAGCACGACAAATACGAAGCCCGAAAGGCGACTTGGGCGGCTGGCTTGGTCGAGAGGTTCTCGCCATCGGTCGGCGACCGCGGCACCGGTGGTGGATCCTCAACCCCGGCGGTGCGGGGGCTGCCCCGTCGCAGCCACCCGGGTGCGAACACGATGTCGTGGGGGTTCACGAAGCTGGCCACCAGTAAGAACGGCCGAGCGGCCTGCGGGTCGCCGGCACGGCGGCGGGCATACCGGTCTTCGAGCCAGGCCACTACCCGGTCGGCGATCAGCGGGTCGCGCACGAATCCGGTGTTGGCGAACGACGGACCGTGGGGCTCGGGGCCGATCCATCCTGAGAATCCAAACGCATCCAGGGGGTCGGCATCGAGGTAGGTCTGGACGGCCATCTGGTCGACCGCACCCTCGCTGTCGTTGGTGGCCAGGGCGTCGCCGGTTGCCGGGTTGAACAGGTCGGCGTGGCTCATGTGCCACTTGCCCTGATAGTGGGTGTCGTAGCCCGCGGCCCGGAACCAGTGGCCCAGCGTGGGCACCTCATCAGGGCGCAGCCACCGCATCCGGGAGTCGTTCCACATCTTCCCCAAGCCATCGGTCTGGGTCACACCGTGGACGTCGGGGTACTGCCCGGTGAACAGGGTGGGCCGGCTGGGCACACAGGCCAACGAGCCGGTGTAGTGGCGCATGAACGAGACCCCGTGGTCGTCGAACCACCGGGTGCCGACGAGGGTCTGACGACGCCATTCCCTCAGCTCATCGGACTCGTAGGGCGGCACCGCCCGCTCTTGATCAGTCATGATCACTACCACGTCAGGGCGATCGGTCATCGGTCCGCTCCTGCGGTTTTGGCCATGTGCCTATCGAGTCCGGCGAGCATGGTCTCCGATGCCTTGGCCAATCGCCGGGCCACAATCTCGGCGATCAACTGCTGAGGCGGTCTAGGCCCGGCGTTGACCCGGCTGGTCAGCGAAACCCGGGTCCCCCGTGTCGTTTCCCGCAACGACCAGGTGTTAGCCACCGATCGGATCACCGGCGGGAGACCTTCGATGGAGTAGGACAGCGTTACCCCCGGCGCCCAGTCGACGACCCGCTCCACCAGCGAGGAGCGGCCCACCTGCACCCGGCGCACAGTGCCGACGCCCTCAGCCTGCTCACTCATCAGACAAGAGTGTTCGACGTTGGATGCCCACCCGCTTATGGCGCCGAAGTCGGCCAGCACGGCCCACACCGCCCCCGGTTCGGCGGCTATGTCTCTGGTGCAGGTGATCTCGGCCATGACTTCTTCGTGGTCTTCCTATTGCCAGCTCTTATTGACGGGCCATCTCGGTGCGGGCCGCGGCCTCGACATCTGCGGCTGATTGCCTGCCGAGCTCGATGACCACCTCATGGATTTCTCCGGTGAATGGGAACGAACCCTCATAGCGCTGCGAGACCGGCGAACCATGATCGAATCCGATGCTGTCGCTCAGCAGGGAAATCGACCTCATCATGAGCGGCAGCTCGGCTCGACCGCAGACACTTCCATCGATGGCGACACTCACGACCCCGCTCGAACGGCTGGTGCGACGGAGGCTCACCGCCAAAGTGCTGCGGCCCTGGGGCACTGGCAGTTCGGACTCCAAGATGGTGCGATTCATGAAGGCGTTGTAGTCGACCACCAGCCGTTCGTTCTCCACAAACACCGATATCCCGGCGCTGGCGCTCCCCGAAGCCCAGATAACCCCGTCGTCTCCGGCGGCCCTGGTGATCTCCGCGGCCAAATCCCATGCCCTTCCCCCCGGGGACGGGGAGGCCGACGACGGTATCGGTGAGATCGGCGGCCGGTACACATACCGACGGCTGGTGGGGTGGGGCGAGCGGTCGTTCGGCCTCGCGGCGAACAGCTCGATCGTGCGGTCGTCCAATGGGAGAACTCCGTGGCGTTCGGCCTCCTCCCACCACAGGCCAATCAGCTCTTCCAATACCTTGGGCTGATCGTCAGCCAGGTCGAAACACTCGGAGGGATCGGAGGAAAGGTCGTAGAGCTCCCATCGATCGTCATCGAAGTCCTGGCCATGGATATGGCGGGTGACGGCCTTCCACCACTTGCCGTCCTGTTCCACCACTAGCGCCCGCGAGCCGAACATCTCGAAGTACTGGAGTCTGTTGGTTGCCGGGGCGGCGGCGTCGCCCAGCACCGTGGCGAACGAGTGGCCGGTGACCGGGAGCTGCTCATAGCCGTTCAACGTGTTGGGCGGCGCGATCCCCAGCAGGTCGTACAGCGTCGGTGCCAGATCGGAAACGTTGATGAACTGGCGGCGCTTGGTGCCGCACTGGTCAGCCGCGATGCCGTCGGGCCAGTGGACGATCAACGGGACGTGGACGCCGCCCTCGTGGGTGTTCTGCTTGTACCACTTGAACGGCGAGTTGCCGCACTGGGCCCAACCCCAGGGGTAGTTGGTATGGCTGTGAGGACTGCCTATTTCGTCAAGGCGCTCGATGGCCTCATCGGGGTCTTCGAGTATGCCGGTGAAGAACTTCATCTCGTGCAAGACACCGAATGGCCCGCCCTCTTGGGAGGCGCCGTTGTCGGCCAGCACCACCAGGATGGTGTTGTCGAGTTGGCCAATGTCGCGCAGGCCGTCCACAAAGCGCCCGATCTGGTCGTCGGTGTGGTCGAGAAAAGCGGCAAAGGCCTCTTGGAGTCGGCAGGCCAGCAGTCTCTGATTCTCCGGCAGGCTGTCCCAGGGCTCTACCCCGTCATTTCGGGGAGCCAGCTCGGTGCCCGGCGGTATCACACCTGACTCGAGCTGCCGCTGGTACCAGCGCTGTCGTACCACGTCCCAGCCCTCGTCGTAGCGGCCGCGATACTTCTCCAGGTATGCGGGCGGGGCTTGATGGGGGGCGTGGGTGGCGCCGAAGGGCAGATAGGCAAAGAAGGGGCGGTCGGGTCGAACACCCTTGCTGTCCCGGATCATCTGGAGCAGTTGATCCACCAGGTCTTCGCTCAGGTGATAGCCGTCTTCGGGGCCCGCCGGTGGGTCGATGTGGTGGTTGTCGACTACGAGTTCCGGGTGGAACTGATCGGTCTCACCTTCCAAGAACCCGTAAAAGCGGTCGAACCCCCGACCCAGGGGCCACTGGTCGAACGGGCCAGCCGCCGATGCGTCCTGGGACGGCGCCAGGTGCCACTTGCCTGCGCAGAACGTGGCGTAGCCCTCCGCTCTGAGAACCTCGGCCAGTGTGGCGGCGTGGTTGGTGATGTGGCCGAGCTGGTGGGGGAAGCCAGTGCAGTGGTTCGACACCGACCGCATTCCCACCGTGTGCTGCGAGCGGCCGGTCAGAAGCGATGCCCGGGTGGGAGAGCACAGAGGGGTGACGTGGAAGTTGGTGAACTGGAGTCCGTCGGCGGCCAGCCGGTCCACGTTGGCGGTGTCGATGTCGGAGCCGTAGCAGCCGAATTGGGCGAAGCCGGTGTCATCGAGCAGCACGACGACCACGTTGGGCGCATCCTCGCCGGGGTGGGGTGGCTCCTCGAAGAACGGCTCGGAATCGGCCAGGGTCTTGCCAATCACGCCGGGGAACGGACGTCTGGTCGAAGAGTCAGCCATGAGCGTCGCTCTGTGCTGTGGTGACCGTGGTCAGGTCGTCGCCGATCACGATCTCGCCGGCGAAGTGCTCAGCGGCCCGGGCGATCCATTCGGGGTACTGCTCGGCGGTGGGGGCGGGCACCATGTGGGTCAATACCAGGCGCCGGGCGCCGACTCGGGCCGCGGTCTGGGCCGCCTCCACCACGCCGGAGTGATAGTCGAGGATGTCTTGGACCATGTCGTTGGGGATGAGCTCCACCAGATCCCGGCGAATCACCGTCTGCACGTAAGCATCGACGTCGGCGGCCAGAGCGTCCACGCCCGGGCAGGGAAGGGTGTCGCCCACCAATGCCACCGTCGTGCCGTTGTGCTCAAGGCGGTAGCCGATGGTGGGCCTTGCCGGCGCGTGGACCGTGGCCGCGGTGGACACCTGCACGTCGTTGACCGCGAACTGATCGTCCGGCTCCACCTCGGTGACCTCCACATTCGGACCCCTGGTGAGGACATCGTGGTGCTCAATGCGGTAGCCGATGTCGGCTTCCAGAGCATGGAGTTGGCGTTCCACGAACGGGGCGGTGCCCGGTGGCCCGAACACCGGAAGCGCAACGTTGCCCTGAGTCATGATCCAGTGCGTGGTGATGACATCGTTGAGATCGCAGATGTGATCGCTGTGCAAGTGGGTCACCAAGACGGCAGCCAAGAACGCCGGCAGCGAACCTCCCCCGGCCATGCGCATCACCACCCCTCGACCGGCATCGACCAGGATGTGGGTGTCGCCCGCCTTCACCAGCGTGGATGGACCGGCCCGATTGGCATCGGGCAACGGGGATCCGGTTCCCGTCAACACGATTTCCATCTCTCGCTCCTTTGCTGTGCGTGGATCGTCTGGCTCGAGGAGCGCCGGTGGATCCTCTGGGCGGTCAAGACGTCATGCCGCCCAGGCCCACCAGGCCCCGAGCCAGCTCGATCTCGCCCATGTGGCGCAACCCGTGTTGGTAGTGCCAGCACTCGAAGGCGTCGAGCACGGTGATGCCCTGGGGGCCAGCGCACATCGCACTGTAGGTGCTGGCGATCTGGGGCGGATAGGGCGGGGCGACGATGACCCGCTCGAAATCGGCGGGATCCATGTGCTCGATGTAGGCCTCAGTCCGGTTGAACACCGTCCGCTGGTACTCCTTGAACGCCTCGAAGTCGCCGATGCGCTGGTGGATCATGTCGCTGACCGGCCGCTCCTTGCCGTGGTCGTTTATGGCCATCTGCACTCGGGCTTGCCAATCGTCATTCCAGATGGGCAGTTCACCGGAGATACCCATGAAGGTGGCGTCCTGCATGTTGGTGTAGTGGAAAAGCGAGAACGCGATGGGCAGTACCCCTTCCCGTTCGAAGTGGTTCACGTGATGCAGCTCCATGGTGCTCACCGCTTGGTAGTAGAGCGAGTGCATGGTTCGCATGCGGCGCAAGAGCGAGTCTTGGATGAGGTTCAGCGTGTCGACGTTGCCCATGGCGGTTCCCTGGTCGTTCGTAGCGATCATTTGCCAGTATTACCCGCAAAACTTAGGCTGTCGGCTCATGACCTCGCAACCTTCGCAGGTCCGCCTGGTGGCCTACCCCTACGGGATTCCCGGCGACGATGTCTGGGAGTTCACCCACGATGCTCCGCCCGAGTTGTCCGATGGCGAAATCGAGGTGGATGTGCAGCTGATCTCCATTGATCCGGGGATGAAGGGGTGGGCGACACCCATGCGGAGCTACATCGAACCAGTGGCCTTGGGCGACGTCATGCGGGCGTTCGGAATTGGGCCGGTCGTGCGCAGCGCCAGCGATTTCTTCTCGGAGGGCGATGTAGTCTCCGGGTTCACTGGCGTGCAGACCCGTGCGGTGGTGGCCGCCCGCTCCATGCGCCCGATCGACATGGCGCTGGGACCGATCGAGCACCATATGAGCGTTTTGGGCATGACCGGATTCACCGGTTACTTCGGCATGCTGGATCTGGGGCGTCCTGAGGCCACCGACACCGTGGTGGTGTCGGCCGCATCTGGGGCCGTTGGCAGCGTGGCGGCCCAGATCGCCAAACGGCAGGGGGCGCGGGTCGTCGGCATCGCCGGCGGTCCGGCCAAGTGCGCATACCTGCTTGATGAACTGGGCCTCGATGCCGCCATCGACTACAAGTCGACGACCCAATCGGTGGTCGACGGATTGCGGGACGCCGCGCCCGGCGGGGTCGATGTGTACTTCGACAACGTGGGCGGCGAGATCCTTGGCGCGGTGTTGGGGCACATCAACCGACACGCCCGCATTGTGCTCTGCGGGGGAATCTCGCAGTACGGGGATATGGCCAACGCCACCGGACCCGACAACTACCTTCAGCTCATCACCAAGAGCGGTCGCATGATGGGGTTCACCATGCTCGACTACCTCCATCGCATCCCCGAGGCCGTGACCGATTTGGCCGAGTGGGTGGCCGATGGCTCAGTGAAGCATCGCCAGCACATCATCGACGGAATCGAGAACTTCCCCGAGGGCTTCCGCATGCTGTTTCGCGGCGAAAACCAGGGCAAGCTCTTGCTGCGGCCCTGACGGCCCCACCCATCTTCGAGGATTAACGCCTCGCGCCCCACAAGTTTTGTTCAGTGCCTCCCGTAGACTGATACGCCATGTCTCAGCAGCCTCAACCGCGCGCCATTGTGTACGTCGATGGCTTCAACTTCTATTACGGAGCCCTCAAAGGCAATTCGGATCTGAAGTGGCTCGACTACCGCAAGTTGGCCAGTCGTTTGCTGCGGGGGCACCACGTCGGTGCTGTCAAGTACTTCACAGCCCGAGTTCAGGATCGGCCTGATGACCCTGGACTAGCTCAGCGGCAGGACGTTTACATTCGCGCCCTCAAAGAGCATGCCAGAGCCGAAGTCCACCTGGGTCAATTCAAGCACAGGGAGAAGAATCTGCCCCTTGCCCGCGAACACCGTAAGGGGAAGATCAAGATGGCTCGCGTGGTACACACGGAGGAGAAGGGATCAGACGTCTCCCTTGGCGCGCATTTGGTGCGGGATGCCTGCCACAAGAACATGGATGTCGCGTTGGTCTTGTCGAACGACAGCGATCTCCAGACTCCGGTCACGATGGCCGAAGAGGAGGGAATAGTTGTCATCACGGTCAACCCCCACAAGCAGACCCAGCAGCCGAGACGCTTGTTAAGCGGTGATAAGCGGACATTGAGCCGGAAGCTGATTGAGCGATGCCAGCTGCCCGACCCGGTGACTACCCGGGCAGGCAAATTGATCCACAAGCCCAAAGAATGGAAGGCCTAGCGCGCAAAAGTCCGCCGAAGCGGACTTCTGCTGGGCCTAGCCCCTTGACAGAGAACTAGGTGGTTCGCCTTCATTTTAGGGACTCAGATGGATTTTTCAAGCCATTCTGTGCGCAACTTCGCCCTGTTGCCTCTGGCTGAGTTGTTCGAATTGCGGTTCATTGAGCAGGTTTCACTGCCAAGCGGATGCGGGCACCGTTCAACGGCTCCGCCCGCTATTGCCGATCTCCTCTGCGTACAGGAAATCACCGTGGATGGTGGGGCCGGTTCCCGAAGACTCAGTCAGCGCCTCGATATCAATTTCTGCTGTCCTAGCGGCGCTGTGCCTCACACGGTCCAAGCGCTTCCATTCCGCGCTGGTACTGGTCATGCGAAGTGCCATGTGGTGATTCCCGTTGAAAGACCTGGCGAACGCCCAGACCTCGTCGAAGCCCTTCATGTCGAATCTGGTATTGATGTCCGAGTACCGTTCGCCGTCACCGTCCAAGACGCTGTTGCATACTTCCTCTAGCTGTTGGGAGGCGCGCGATCCGTCGAGGGCCGCTACCAACCAGGCGGCACCCTGCCCGTGTGAGTCCTTCTGATCGATGCAGTCCTGTACCGCTTCCACCAAGTGGTCAACCCCTTCAAGGCACAGGGCGTAGCTTGTGCCAGCCCATGTCTTTACCAGGCCTGGCCCGCTGCTGACAGGCTCAGGCGTTCGCCAAACGCTGATGCGCCGCCTTAGCGATCGGGGTCTACCGGAATCGAAGACAACCTGGGCGTTGCGGAGTAGCTGCTTCGCCCGAGTACCCATCGCCTCCGCAGTGCCGCCAGCCGATTCGGCGTCGACCAGCAACGGAATAATCGTCTCGTCAACCAGGGCTTTGAATAGCTCGGAGGTCTCCGCAGTCGGTTCGCTTGCCGCCGGGTCGTTTATCCTCACTTCCCACCGGCACTTGAGATACCGCGACGGGAACTCCTTCCCATCGGCAGAGAACAGGTGATGGGAAGCCGAGTAGGTATGCATTCTGACCTCGGTGAGCACCTTTTGACCCGTCGTTAGCTCTAGCCTCAAGTCCGGGGTGCGCACACCTTTTTTCTTGCCGGCTTCCAACCACTCAAATGCCGCTACCACGCCCCAGCCGCAAAGCACTTCAAGTGCTTCCCGCTCCTCGACTTTCTGCCCCGACCTGGCCATCTCCAAATCATATTTTCCGCATCTGTCCAGTCCCTCCGGAATAAACGGCCTTACAAGCAAAAATGAGCTGGATGCGGTTCCTAGCAGGGCCCCCGTGGGGTTTTCTTCTGGCCGGGTGGTGTTGCCCTTCGTGAGCCGGCCAGCCTCCCGCTGTGATCGACAGACCGTTGTCCCGCATTCCAACTGCCAAACAGCAGATTGCAACGCAGCACCTGCCTGTGAGGTGAAAGGGTGACCGATTCCGGACTAGCTCGCCCGCAGGTAAGCGGGTTCGAGCGTGGCCAGAGGGTCAGGCTGCCGGGCGGCACGGGTATCGAGACGGTCGAAGCGGCCATTCCGAGAGCCGATGTCGGCTGGGACTTGTTCATCGTAGACGGCTCCAATCCGGGCGGATACCGGATGGAGAGCTTCACGGTGGCTGAGGCGGAGCAGGTTGTGGTGGTCGAAGAGAATGGCGCTGCCCCGCCAAAGAGGGTTATCGCCGGTTTGTGGGCTGAGTGGATGCTGAATTCGGCCCGGTCCGCCCGGTCGACGGTGCTGGCGTCTGTGCCGCTTCGGCCGTTCCCGCATCAGATGGAGGCAGTGTACGATCGCATGCTCCGTCAGCCGCTCTTACGGTTCTTGTTGGCCGACGAACCTGGGACGGGCAAGACGATCATGTCAGGTTTGTGGCTTCGCGAGTCGCAAAGTCTCGGCCGGGTCAAGCGTTGCCTTGTGGTCTGCCCCGCCCATCTGGTCATCAAATGACTGCGGGAGCTCCCTGGCCAATGGCATCCCGGTCGATCACCCCGCGGGACGCCACTTTGGCCAAGTGCCAGCTCCCGTCGATCAGAGCCCTCTTCAGGTCATCCCTCAACGAGCCGCCGAGCTCGGCGGCAATGGCAGAAACGACATCGACCAGAGGGTTGTTGGTGTAGCTCTGCTGCCAGGCATTGAACTCAACGACAGGGACGCTTCGGCCGCGTAGCACCGCGGCGCACATCTTGACGAAAGCGGTCTTGCCCGATCCCCACGGCCCGTCGATCGACACCACGCCATGACCGTCCACCCGTTGCATCACATCGCACAAAGCCCTGACCTGAGGGGCTCGATTGAGCCGGTCCCGAAGATACGGGGCACCGGGCGCAGCGGTGAACTCAGAAGGGGCAATTCGCATCCGGCCAATGTAGAAGAACAAGGCGACATGGCTGACACCCGGCCATCCCCCATCCAGAAGACCTACGACAACGGCACCGGCGGGCCACCTGCCGTGGCGCCGACTTGGCCAGAGGGGGCTACAAATCTGGGGCAATCGTTTGGTCGAGCAGAGATACGACCGCTCTCTCTATTTCTTGGCCGAGCTCATTTTCGGCCAGTTGTTTGCGGATTTTCGCCCGCATTGCTCCGTGCGCCTTCGAGGGTCTGATGTCCAGGCTGGCGACGAAGTGCTCGGCTTGGTCTCCAAGGTCAGCGAGGCTCATGTGGAGTTCGTCTTCGGCGTTGTAGAGCGGTATGGGCAGTCTCCAAAGGTAGGAGTTGATGTGTCGTCCTCCGCCCTTTCCTGAAGTCATGAAGGGTTCTACTGCCTTGGTAACGGCCACGCTGTTGAGGACGGCGCACAGGTATTGGGCTTCTTCGGTTGTTCGTGCGGCAGCCCAGTTGAGTTGATGTTCCACGATGGCTTGCTCGTCGACGACGCGGCAGGCCGTTACGTGCATTCCAGAGGCGCCGTAGACCACGCGGATGGGGGCAAGAGGGAACTGGGAGGTCAGCTTGTGGTAGTGGTTGATGTTCTCGTCGAGGGTCTGTTCGCCTTTGCCGTGTTGGTCCCACAGCGGGCGGGCTTCGTGCCACCAGCGCTTTAGTCCTTGATGGTCGTCGATTTCTTCATTCCGCATAATTTTGCCCTTGCGCAGCGGAAGGACTGCTTCAAGGGGGGTTCGCTGCCAAAAGGGCATGACCGATTCGCCGAGCAGCACTTGGTGGATGAACTGCGATTCGATGACTCCTTTAAGGGCGTCAATCTCCTTCCATGGATCGTTCTCGTAGATGCCTCTAGAAGAGCGCACTGGTCTGCGACCCTCGCCGACGCCGAGCGGTGGTTCTTGATCGAGTTCTACCATGATCAACATCCGTGGGGTGAGGTTGGCGCCGTTGGCGAAGCGCGCCTTGTAGGGCGATTCAATCTCGTCGTCGATGTCGATGCTGACCCGCTCGCCAAATTCTCGCTCGATGGACTCTTGCACCTCGGCCCACGGGGCGCCTGGGTCGAGCAGGTTGCCAGACCACCGCTCCACCTCATCTGGCAGCGCAGTGTGCTGGTCAGAGCGCCTGCCGAAGGCGACGCATGCGGTGCGGGGGAAGAACCGGTGGCTAATTGGAGAGATATCCCAGGCGGGGTCGAACTCCACGAGGGTGTGGCCTCCTTTGCTGAGGGGAAACACTCCGGATCGGAACCCTGAGGACTGCCCGCGGGTAAGCACGCCCGCGGGCATCACAAACGCGAACCGCCCTCCTGGAGCGAGATACTGTTCCACGGATCGGGCGACGAACAGATCCGCGAGATCTTGGTGAGTGGCGACGTTCCCGCCCGACCACAGCTTTCGCTCCTTGGCCATCAGTTGGAACACGACTTTCATGGCATCGGTCATATGCCGATACGCCAGCCACGGCGGATTTCCCACCAGAACAGTTCGCCGGTTCTCCTTGCGGGCCAGCCAGGCGGGCCGGGCCAGATTCCTCACGTAGTAGCCCCAAATGTGGTCGCGGCGTTCGTCATGCAGGCGGCACATTGTCTTGAATGTCGCCTCAACGGTGTCCAGGTCGGCCCCGGAAAGACCGTGGCGCTTAGCGATCCCAGCGATTGACGGAGCGTCTTTGCCCCGCTCCCGATCTGTGGCCATCTCGGCCATGTCAGCCACCAAGGCATCGAACGTGTCGGCGTCGTCTAGGAGCCGTTGTGGGAATCGGAGCTGATCGGCGAACATCTCCGCCCCGTCGTCGGTGCTGACGTTGAGCGTCTCGGACGCGAAGATGTCGCCGCGCTGGCCCCATTGAACGCTGTCACCCAGGAACACCGGGACCCGCAACGGCCGCCTGTCCGGCGCCGATAGCCGCACTGTGCCAATGGCCAGCAGATAGGTCACGCGGGCCAGGGTCACAGCGACGGGATGGACGTCCACACCGAAGACATGCGACGAGACGCCGGCGACGGCATCGCCATTGGACACTCCGGCCTTTTCGGCCGCCTCCAGATATCGCCGGACAGCGTGGAAAAGGAAAGTTCCCGATCCGCAGGCCGGGTCCATCACCGTCTCGGTGAGTGGATCGTCGACGACTTGCTCGGTGATGGCCTCCGCCAAGAAGTCCGGCGTGTAGTACTCGCCGAGGCGCCTGCGGGTCTCGACGGTGATAACGGACTCATAGATTGTCTTCATCACATCGTGGGTGACGGTTCCCCAGTCGAATTGCTCGAGCCTGCGAGCAAGAGAGGCAACCCATCGGCGCCCCGCGTCTCCGCAGTCCAGCGGCCAGTCGAAGAAGTCCTGCTCGACAACTCCGTGAATCTGGGACTCGTGCGAAAGAAGGTCGCCGCCGAGCAGGGTCGCTGGGGACAGATGGGAGATCGGATAGCCCAAAACGGCGTGTGCGACGCATTCCGCGGTGGCCACCAGCAGGGTGTGCTCGATGAATAAGTCCTCTTCGTCGGCGCTGAACTGGGTGCCCAGCGCTGTGGTAAGCAGCTTGGCCCACAGCTCCCGCTTGATCGCCACCTCCGGTTGACCTCGGTGGGCATCGTAGAGAACGCGCAATGCTGCGCGTTCAAGTTCGTGGCCGGGGCTGGCTGCCCCGATCCGGTCGGCTATTGCTTGCCTGGTCGGTTCCACCCGCTCCTCTGTGGTCAGCACCGAGGAGAGCCAGGTCACCAGCGCTTCCACGTTGGGCGCCGTCGCATCCACGTGATGCTCCGCGACGGCCACCAGCCCATCTTCGGTGTGGTGGAACAGATGCCAGTCACGCCCATCTGTGACGATGCCCACGTACTGTTGGGCGAGACTTCGGCTCCGCATCTCCACATAGCCGGCCAACTGGTCAGCGGCGTTGCCCAACGCGCCCGCCGGCGCCAGGTTCCGCTTCACCTCGATGACAGTGCAGCCCATCTCGATGTCGATTCGGCGGCGGTCGGCGAGCTGTGCTTCCAAATCAACGTCCAGGATGTCGCCTTCGGTGAGATTCAACCCCGACGCCAACAGCAACATTCGAACATCGGCCTGGACAGTCGCCTCCGTACGGCCACGGCGAGCACGATTCGCCAACCGCGAGACCAATTCGCCCAGATCGATATGGCCATCCAAACCCATAAATCGACTCTAGGCTAAGGCCTGCGGCTCCACCGGTTGCGTAGTTCCAGAGTTGGGAACTCGGGCGGGTAGGCGTATGACTCGCAGGTGTCGAGGCGCACTCCAGCGAAGGAGAAAATACGCTCATTCTTCGTCGATACTTCAAGGTCAACCGAGACGCAGCGAGATTATCTTGCCAATTGGCGCTGAACTCCTATGTCTTCTTCAGGAACTGCTTTCCGGCACGACGGGCATGTTAGATGCTCTATCAAAAGAAAGTCAGGGCCAGCGACCAGGAGACTGTCATCCTCTATTGATTGGGCCCCAATTAGGGTTTGGTGACATCAAGGACTCTGACAGAGGTCTTACTTGCTTGATCCGGGGTCAGATCGCCTTCCAGCAGCTCTCTCAACTCATCGGGAGTGGCCGGGTGATTGCCGTCTGGCCTTCGACTGATCTTGTCGCCGCCCGTCCACAGGACGAGGTAGATGCCGTGCCCGGAGGTTGCTGGGTCAGTGGTGTATTGCTCGATCAGCTGCTCTTGGAGGGCGCTCCAGAGGTCTCGGTGGGAGTCCTTCTTGATTTCGACAGGCACGTTGTACCCCCCGTAGCTCACTCGGATATCGGCACGCTTGTCCGATACGTAGTGGCCTTCGCGGGCCGCGTCGATTTCAGGAGGAAAGCGGGCTTGCAACATTGCAAGCAGCGCGTCTCGGCAGGCATCTTCGTGCTTCGCCGTAAGCTCAGGTTCCTCATTCCAGAATTGGCGCCAGATGTTGCTGCTGCTGCCCCGGATGTCATCGGCGATGCCGTCGAGGTGGTCATTCAGTAGCGCGGCCAAGTCGGATGCGTTGGCCGGCAGGCCGTTATCGAGTGTTCGCTGGACTTGTTCTACGCTGGGGTGGCTGTAGGTGGCGTCGCGCAGCAGCACGCGCTGTCGCTCCTCTGCCCATCTGAGCCGGTCTCTCCACTGGGAGAGTCGGGGGTTGTTGATCAGGTTCCTTAGCGCGATGTTGGCGTCGTAGCTGGCTCTTGAGCCGAGTGTTGAAATCAGGTCTTGTATCCGCCAGGAGGCATCTAGCTCAGGCGTGACCCACCCGGCTCCGCCGCCATCAACTTCGAATGGCTTGAACACGGGGCCCATGAGCTTGATGAGCACGGCAGACGCGTGGGGATCCAGTTTGTCGACAAGTGGGTCGCTGCCAAACCTCATTTTGCGGTGGCGGTTGCAGAGGAATCCGGCCACGTATCGGATTCTCTGCTGGCTCTTGCCTACGTATTCTTCAAACGGGGCGAGGTGCTGTTCGGGAGACAGCAGTGCGCCGGTCGTTAGCCACCGAATTCGCTGAGCGACGTCCATGCTGCGCATGGACAGTTTGTCATAGACCATTTCTTCGAGGTCGGGCTTGTCGGCCTGTAGCAACCTGTCCAGCAGTCGGTCGAGTAGGGGCATTTGTGCCTGCGGCGCGCGGACGGGAAATGAGGCGAGCAGCCTTGTAGTGAGCTCGTGCGCGAGGACTGGGTGGGTATGTTCAATTCGGTCTAGATCACTAAGGCCTGGTGGGATTTGCTCCCTGGCTCGCATCGCGGCGTGGGCGCACTGAAACAGAACACCGAGCACTAATTCATGATCATGTTCCAGCATTCGTTCGAACCAGGGTGTTGGTTCATTGGGATCACGATTTAGGACAGGCGAGACGCAGTAGTGGATGGCGAGGGCGCTGCGCTTGAGCGTGTCGTCGAGTTCGTCTAGGAGCGCTGGGTCTTCCTTTTGAAGCAAGTCCAGGCTCACCAGCACTGGGAAAGCCAGCAATGAGAATTTGGAATCCAAGTTCAGGGAAATCGTCTCGTCGGCCGCGGGTACGTCGTCCCGATAAATCGCCTGCCGCAATGCCGTCATGACCGCCTCAACGAGGTCAGGGTCGTCGCCGACGAACTCGCTGATGCGCTGGTCGGGTGGGATTTCAGTGTCGGATCGTCCCAACTTGCCGAAATACACCTGAGCTAGGGAGTGCAATCCGCGAGGGAAGAATCTGTTGTTTTGCAGGTCCGACTTTTGCGAACGCAGATCAGCCTCTCGCTGAGCCCTTTCCTGACGTTCCTTTTCATTCCGTTCTTCCAGACGCGCTTGCCAACGCTGCTGAGACTCACTCAACTCAGCGCTGTCAGGGGTAGAGGAATGCAGCGCTTCCAGTCGTCGGGCCAGCGCGTCATGCGAGCGCACTCGTGCACGCATGACGTCTAGCGTGAGCCCTTCGTTCATCCTGTGATTTGGAAGTAGCCAGTAAGACTGTTTGAGCAAGTCCTGGGATACATGCGGTTCAGTGTCTGCGAGCTCAAGCGCCACTTCGAGGCACCACAGCCCGAAGTCTGAGGGAAGCGAACTCCCTTGGAGCGCACCACAGAACTCGATTGAATTGCCCGCATGGGAGTCGGTTTGGTCGCAGTGTCTGAGCCAGGCCAGAAAAATGGACTTTTGGATGCCGGGATGCTCCTCCAACCATGTCTGGATGGGGCGAATATCTCGATCTTCCCAATGAAACCTGTCGAGGGGATCAGTGACAATGCAAAGCCAGCCATAGAGGCGGGGAAAATCGATTTCTTCGCCGCATTCCTCCAAGCCTCGGGCCAATAGCTGACAAGGCAGGTCGTCAACCAGGTATTTCCGTAGAGCGGGAACGAGAGTGGAGGCGTCTTCGTGTAGGGCATCGAGCAACTCTGCAACCTGCTCGGTCGACGAGTTCTCAAGCAGCTCATGGTGCAAGAACAAGGAGAAGCTCCCAATGACATTGTGCCGATCGCGGGGAGTCGCGTACCGCCAGACTTGTGAGGGGTTGAGAGGAGTTGGGTAGAGATTGCTGAGGAGGGTTCCGCGAAGCTGATCATCTGGATCGGTCACAACCCCACACTCGACGTCATCAAGGAGTCGAAGCAGTGTGTTCGTCGTATCCTCGCCTGTTGGGGCGATGCGGATAAATGCATCCAAAGCTGGGGTCTTGATCTCTTGCGGGCAGGCGTAGTCGCGAACGATTGACTCCAAGTCAGATGCCAGCACACGCAGCGAGATCAATTCCGGATCTTTGGCGACGGCCAGCACCTCGAGGACGAACTCCAATACTCGGTGGTCGCGGGTATCAGCGACCGGTTCGGCGAGCAGATCCCTGATAGCGGGGATCATGTCGTCAGAGGCGAGAGATCGGAATGCTTGAGCGGTGGATCCTATGTACGAGCTGCCGCGGTCGTCAGGTCTTTCGTGGCCGAAGAGTGGGGCTTGTTCGGCGAAGTTGGCTAGCGATTCCAGTAGCTGCATCTTTTCGTCGGTCGAGAAACCCTCAATGTCGCCATAGAGGCCCACGCCGACCGGGTCGGCTTTCACCAGCAGCGGACGCGCCTCACGGCTGTGGACCGCCAGCCAAGCTGAGAGGCCCCGGAGGACGGTGACGACCTTTCCATCGCTGGGGCTGGTCATGAGAGCCGTCACTCTTTTGGCGGGAAGCCCATTCTCAATTTGGCTGGCCAGGAACCGGCCGGCCAGGAACTCGGCGATGTGACGGTGGACGGGGCTGAGACGGCGCTCAACCGCTCCGGTGAACAGCCTGGTGGCCAGCGCTGGCCTCAGGCTGTTGTTGGGCAGTCTGTTCGGTGGATCCTGCAACTCTTCAATTGATGGGAACGAGGCACCATCGAATCGACGACTAGTCGAGAACCCCTCGGTGCCGGCAAGCAAATGCAATGCACACAGATAGCCGGCGGCATCCATAGTGGCATCGGACGAAATTGGATCAGCTCTCTCCAGGTGCTCCTCGTTCCACTCTGATGCCATCTTTTGGCAGGCCAACTCGAAGGTCTCCTGTCGGCTGTTGGGCCACTCGCCTCCTTGTTCCACTGCCTCGGCGAGCAGCTTCAGCGTCTGCGGGTTACGCAGAATCGCCTCAAGACCCTGTCGCCCAGCCTCTTCGATGAATTCCTCCACATCGTCTGAGAGATCAAGCGAGGTCAGCAGAGTTCTGATCCCAACGTCATCAAGGGGGTCGAGCCTCAGCACAGTGATTTGCGAATCAGGTGAAACAGTGGACAGGTTCTGGCGGTCGTTGGTGCCGAGCCAGTCTGCCTCTCGGCAAGAAATCCGGAACCAGGGACGTCCGAGCCGGTCGAGCCGACTGCGGATCTGATCCAGCGGCGTCAGCGAATCGGATGTCCCGGCGCGCGATTCGTCTAGGCCGTCGATGAAGAGGGTCTTTTCTCGCCATTCGGGATGAGAATCCACATCCAGGGTGGTGAAATCCCTGGCGCTCAAGAGTTCCGCAGCGTCGCCGAGCGCTTCAAATTCCTTTTCGAATTCGGTTGTCTTGCCCGACCCAGCATCGCCCAGCAACACATAGGCACGAATGTGATCGAATGCGCTGATTGGGAGGGACCTGGTAAAGATGAGGCCGCTGGCCTCATCTACGGCCAATTCGGTGCAGGTGCGATCGACTGGGCTGATCATGTCGCCTCGAGCCAGTAGTCGGCGGGTTCGGACAGGAATTCGTGGAGGGGAACACCGGTGTCACCGACGATGACGGTTGCCCAAGGCTGGAAGCGGCGCTCGAACTCCATGAGGCCCCGGTGTCTGGTCGGTGTCTGGCCGTTTTTGACCTCTATGCCCACCGTGTGCGGGCCCCTTTGGAGGACGAAATCCACTTCGTGGTTGCCGTCTCTCCAGTACTTGACGGTGATGCTCGGCGAAGCCGTGTTGACCAGGTGCGCCCCCACTGCGCTTTCGACCAGGCGGCCCCAGAACATGCGGTCGGCTCGGGCCTGTTCGAGGGAGTAGCCGGAGGCGGACGACATCAGCGCGGTGTTGAGCACATTCAGCTTCGGTATCGAGGCCCTGGCTGATACCGGACGCTCGGTGTGCTTGGAGAGGCCGGTGAGCAACCCGGCCTGGGAAAGCAAGTCCAGATACCTCGTCAAGGTGGTGGTGTTCCCCGCATCTTGCAGATGTCCGAGCATCTTGTTAAACGACAAGATCTGGCCGGAATACAGCGCCCCGACCTCGAAGAGCCGCTTGAGCAGGGCAGGCTTGTCGACCCTCGTCATTGAGAGCACGTCACGCTCGATGTTGGGCTCAACCAGCGCGCCGCGGATGTAGGCGCTCCACCGCTCCTGATCGTGGGATAGGGGAGCAGCCCCCGGATATCCGCCGAAGTACACGTACTCGTCCAAGCTGAAGCCGAATGCGTCGGCCATCTCCGGGTATGACCAGTGAGTGACATTGATCGGCTCGAACCGGCCAGCCAGGCTCTCGTTCAATCCGGACTGCATCAGAAGCGGTGCCGACCCAAGAACAACCACATGAAGGGGACAACCGCTAGCGCGGTCAGCATCCCAGAGGCCTTTGACCACTTCCGACCACTGTTCAATTTTCTGAATCTCGTCGAGGACCAAGACGAATCCCTGCCGAGAGGTCCACGCCTGGTGCCGGCACTGCTCCCAGAGTTCCACCAGCCATCGGGCATCCCTCTGAACAGGCCCGAAGACTGCATAGTCGACATCCGAGGAGGCTGGCCAGGGCTCAGCACTGGGCTCAGCGGCATCTATTGCCTCGTAGCGGTGCCCTAGTTCGGTGAGCGCGAGCGTTTGGCGCGCTGCGGTGGTCTTTCCGGTTTGGCGCGGGCCGAAGATCGCGACGAGCCGCTGTGGAGGCTCCGATAAGCGGCTGACAATCGTGTCGACGTGCGAACGCCGAAATTCGGCCATACCCGCAGTATACCAATCTGATTACGATATTGAGTAAAATTACTCAATATCGTAATCCCAAATGGAGCTGGGGTTGATCGAACTCCACATTAGCGTTTTGGGCATGACCGGTTTCACCGGCTACTTCCGCATGCTGTTTCGCGGCGAAAACCAGGGCAAGCTCTTGCTGCGGCCCTGAATCCCAAGGGGCCCTGAATCCCAAGGGGCCCTGTTCAGGGTCGGAGGATTGCCTCTAACGCGGACCGAAGCACGGCCTCGGTCTCGGCGATGGTGTATCGGCGGTGGCGGCGCAGGTAGTCGATGGTGTCGAACTGGAAAAGGACGTCGCCGGCGGACATACCGGCCTGACGATCGGATGTCGTCACGGCGCCCAACTCGAGAGCGAACTGGAGCTCGAACTGGTCGCGGAGGTCGTCGCGGGCTACGGCTAGCCAATCGCGAACCCGGGGGTGGTTGGGAGCATTGTGTACCGCAGCGCGATACACCGGGCCGGCTCTCTCATAGAGTCGGAGCCGCATGGCCGCGAAGTCGTCGATGCGGCGGTCGAGCGGTCCTTGGCCGATCTTGTGGAGGTGGCCAGCGTCTCTCATGAGCTCGCGATGGCGATGGATGGCGGATTCGATGAGCTCGCCGGGGTCGGCGAAGTATCGGTAGAGGGATCGCAGGGAAAGACCGGACCGCTTGGAGACCTGCTCGATGGACGGAATCAGCGATTCCTCGGCAAACATTTCGAGGACGGTGTCGAGAGCGGTGTTGATGTTGCGCTCTCGGCGGGCGACCCGCCCGTCGACGGATGCGTCGGTGCGGTCTACGTCGGTCATCGCAGTTTGACGGTAGCAGTCACTTGAGCATCTCAGTCGTCGGTGACTGGGCCCCAGACCTCGAGATGGTCGACCCGATCGACCCGTCGAATGGTCCGGAGGTCGAGCAGGGCCTCGACGCCCGTGTCGCGGAAGAGTTGGCGAACCCGAGCCTGATCGGAGGGTTCGGCGGCGGCCAGATCGTCGTGAAGGCGTTGGAGCAGCCAGAAGCGGTAGGGCTGGACGACGGTGGTGATGCGCGTCCCCCGCCACTCGAAAACGGCCTCGCCAATGTTGCGGCTGGCCGGGTTGTCTTTGCCGTTGGTGCCGGCAACCAAGTCGGGCCGGTCGGCTAGCCACTGATTGGCGTGTTCGTAGTGGGCCGTGATCTCGGGCAGCCATTCCTCGGCCACATGGCGCATCATCGATTTCAGCGTCTCGGGGACGTCGTTGTCGGAAATCATGTCGGTTTCGGCGTCGTACTCGTGGGCATAGGGCTCGCTGGTGGCCATGCGCTCGACCCACCGCCCCACCCGGGGCGCGTGAGCCTTGATCAGCGACTGCGGCACCGGATCGCGAAACAGATGGGCCCACATGGCGGCTATTAGTCCGAAATCGCCGATGGTGGGTTGTCCGCCGAGCAGGTATGGATGGTGGGCGAGGTGGGCGTTGAAGAGATCGAGCCATTGGTGGAAGGCCTGCTCGACTAGTGGAGCGGTCTCTGGGGTGGCTCCGAACTTCACCGTCGCCTTGCGCATGCGCCCACTGTTGTGCAGGAATACTCTCTCCCCCTCCTCCGGCGAGGCGGCCGGTGGCGCCACGAGGGCGAACTCCGACCGCAGATAGTCCAGGTTCTCGCGGTCGAAGTTCCACCGGTAGTGCATGGCCGGCCGCATCAGCCCTTCCCCGCCGAAGATCTCGAACAGGTGGCTGATGGCCAGGAGCACAGGCGACTCGGGGTATACCGACATCCGGCGCAACGGCTGGCCGTCGCCCTTCTCGAAGTGGTCGATGATGTCAGCGCCATCCTGAATGATCCGCCCGTCGGGCGTTTCCATGACCGGTATGATCCACCGGCCCACCGTTGGCACGATGTAGTTCAGATAGCGGTCGCTGCCTGGTGAGACCTCGACGAAGTCGATTCCCTGCTTGCGCAGGTAGGAGCGCGCCTTGCCGGTGAAGAGCGACACCGGGGCGCCATAGAGCGTGTAAGGACTGGTCATGTCGGAACCCCCAGCCAGGTCAACAGGGTTTGTGTGTACTGGTCGGGCAGGTCTTCTTGGAGGAAGTGGCCACCGCCCTTGAGAATCGTGTGGGGCTGGTCGGCGGCACCGGGAATCCGAGCAGTGATCGGCTTCCAGCCGTCAGGGGCCACCGCGTCGAGGTCGCTGAATATGGTGAGCACCGGTCGGTCGAACCGCTCCAGCACCTTCCACGCCTCGTAGTTGGCGGGATACATGGGGTTGTCGGGGCGGGTAGGCAGAAGCTGGGTGAAGGCCCGGCTCCCCACAGTGAGTTCCTTGTCGGGATAGGGCGCCCGGTAGGCAGACACAAGATCGGCGGTGGGCTCGGTCACCATGACCATGGGCAGCAGGGTCCACGGCTCCCACACCGGGGCTGCTGCCGCGAAGGCCTGGAAGTCGGCCAAGGGGCCAGATGCCTCGATCACCTCGGGGAGCGGCTCATTGATGTTCCGCCAGGGGAGGCCGGTGTTGGAGATGACCATGCGGCCGACCCGGTCGGGCTGTTCGGCCACCAGGCGCATGCCGATGATGCCGCCCCAGTCGTGCAGCACGAACGTGATATCGGCGAGGTCGAGATGGTCGAACAGCAGCGACCGCATCCAGTCGATGTGTCGGTCCAGCGAGTAGTCGGCCATCTCCGACGGCTTGTCAGACATGCCCATGCCCACCAGATCGGGAGCGATGGCCCGCCATCCAGCCGCGGCGACCGCATTTATCTGATGCCGCCAAAGAAAAGACCACGACGGGTTGCCGTGGAGGAAGACCACCGGCGCGGCGTCGGAGTCGCCGGTGTCGACAACGTGAACGCGCAGCTCTTGGCCGTCCCCGGAGGGAATCGAGATGTAGCGGCGCTTGATCGGATAGTCGGCCAGGCCATCGGCCGCGTCGTCGGGAGTGCGGAGAATGCGCACTAGAACAACACTCGGGTTGGGTCAGTCAGCGACCGGGCCACGTCGTCGAGGAGCGGGTCGGCGATCACTGCGTAGTTGGCCTCGTCGTGGGTGGTCCCGCCGGCCGCCAGCTCTTGGGCCGTTGCCGGGGAGATCAAGTCGAATCGGGCTTCGGCAAAGGTCCGGTGATCGCCGAGGAACCGGTCTTCGACCCAGAACCGGCCGATGCGGGTCGATTCGATCGCCTCGGCCAGATCGGGATACGAGGCGTCGGCCACAACTTGGAGAAGCAGGAGTTGGTCGGAGTCGGCTCCAGACGCCTGTGGCGGTATCGGGTCGTCTTCTGCCGGGAAGGTTGCCATGACAATGGTGAACTCCATTCCCGCGTCCTTATGGACGTGAGACTCTTGGAAGTCCTCGCGCATGGTCATCTCGGCTATGGCGGCGCGGTAGGGGTACTGCGCGATGGCGATCCGATCCCACTCGGTATCGTCGCCCAGCAGCTGATGGACCACCGGTGCGATCAGGATGATGCGAGCGCCCACCGCCTTCAGCTGCTCGTGGGGTGCGTAGACATCGTCGGCCTCGACGCCGGTGAGCGTGGAGGTCCGGCCATCCCCGTAGTCGGCGACGGCTCGGTACTTCATCAGATTGAGCGCCCACATCGGCCCGCCGGGCTCTTCTCGTTCGAACCAGGAGGCCACGTAGGTGTCGTTCAGCGCTCCATACCGGGGCATGGGCGGACCTTATAGTATTGCGCCTTTCACTGGCAATAGTTTGGGGCGACCGTTAGGGTTCCGCTATGGAATTCGAGGTCAACCGTCAGGACTATCGCGACACCCGGACAGTTGACTCGTCACCGGCCAAACTCGCACCGGGGCAGATCCGGCTGGCCGTGGAGAGATTCGCGCTGACCGCAAACAACGTGACCTATGCGGTTGCCGGCGACATGCTCGACTATTGGGGCTTCTTCCCTACGGAGGCACCCTGGGGGCGGATCCCGGCCATGGGGCTGGGCTCGGTGGTCGAATCCGCCCATCCCGACATCGAGACCGGCGGCCGCTTCTTCGGCTTCTATCCCATGTCGACCGAAGTGGTCATCACCGCTGAGCCCAAGGGAGACGCGTTCACCGACGTCGGGGTCCACCGGGCCAACCACGCTGCGGTGTACACCGATTTCAGCGATGTTGCCGCCGACATCATGTTCCGTGATGACCGGGTCGACGAGTTCCTCTTGCTCCGCGGGCTGTTCATGACGTCGTTTCTGGCCGACGATTACCTGGGCGACCACGGGTTCTACGATGCCTCGCAGACTCTGGTCACCAGTGCTTCATCGAAGACCTCGATCTGTCTGGCCGCGTGTCTGGCTCGTCGCGGGCACCGCAGCGTGGGTCTTACGTCGGCCCGCAACCGCGCCTTCGTCGAAGGTCTCGGCCTGTACGACGAGGTGATCGTCTACGAAGAAATCGACCAACTCGACCCCAAGGCCGCTTCGGGGCTGGTCGACATGGCCGGCAGCGACACCGTGCGGTCGGGGGTGCATGCCCACTTCGGCGAGGCTCTTCGCTTCTCCTTGACCGTTGGCGTCACCCACTGGGAGGACCCAGCATCGGGTGGGACTGAGTTGCCCGGTCCGTCGCCCAAGTTCTTCTTCGCTCCCGCCCAGATTGCCAAGCGCTCCCAGGAGTGGGGAGCTGCCGAATTGACGAGACGAATTGCCGCCGCGTGGCACGAGCTTCTCAACGACACCGATCGCTGGCTCACTGTCGTCCACCGTTTTGGGCCCCAGGAGACCGCGGCGGTGTATCACGACTTGCTCGAGGGCCGGTCCGACCCCTCGATGGGTTTTGTGGCCTCCATGCTGGGAGGCGCGCTGCGGTGACCTGCCCCATCTTGCTCGACCGCGAAGAGGGCGGCCCGGTCTAGCCATGGACATCGTGGTGATCATGGACGGGCCTGAGACCGTCGACCCGGAAACCGACACCACCTACGCGCTCATGCTGGCGGCCGAGGAGCGAGAGCACCGAACATGGCATTGCCAGGCCGGCGACATCGAATTGAACGAGGGCCGGGTTTGGGCCCGGGCCCGCCGGGCCCAAACCGACGAGGGAGCCGCCCTCCCACTGCGGCTCGATTCCCCTGAGCGACTGGATCTCGCCACCGTCGACGCAGTGCTGGTCAGAACCGACCCGCCCTTCGACTCGTCCTACCTCCATCTCACCCTGATTCTCGACCACCTGGTCAACGACACGCTGGTGGTCAACGCCTCCCGCGGTCTTCGGGATGCGAACGAAAAGCTCTACGTCTGCCGGTTTCCCGAGATCACACCCCCGATGATCGTCACCTCAGACGCCGACCAGTTGACGGCGTTCAGCCAGGAGCACGGTGCCGCCGTACTCAAGCCAATCGGAGGTCACGGTGGTCGGGGAGTGATGGTGCTGGATCCCCACGACCAAAACGCGCCGTCGATCATCGACACGTTGACCAGCCGCGGCCGCACGCCGGTTGTGGCCCAGAAGTTCATGGAGAACGTGGCCTCTGGCGACAAGCGCATCCTGCTCCTCGACGGTGATCCGCTCGGGGCCGTCTTGCGGCTGCCCACCGAGTCTGACTTTCGGGCCAACATCTGCGTGGGCGGCCAGGCGGTGGCGGCCGAGGTCAACGAGACCGACCAGCGGATCATTGATCGGATCGCTCCATCGCTGCGCGCCGACGGATTGATGTTCGTGGGAATCGATGTGATCAACGGCCATCTCACCGAGATCAACGTGACCAGCCCCACTGGGATCCAACAGCTCGGTCGCCTCACCGGAACCCGTCCCGCCCACGACGTGATCTCATGGCTCGAACGAGCCGCACGCTGACGCGGCTATGACAGCTGAGACCGACGTCATAAGCCGAGCGGCCGAAGCGTTTCCTCCCAGCTCGCCGACCCGCGTAGGAGCCGAGGTGGAGTGGCTGGTGTTCGACCGCGAAGACCTCCGCAAACCCATCCCGGCTGAACAAGCGGCCGGGGTGGCCGACGGTCCGTTGCCCGCTGGCGGCGCGATCACCATCGAGCCCGGGGGTCAAGTCGAGCTCGTCACCCGGCCATTTCCCGATCCGGTGGAGCTCGTCGATGCCGTGGCCGCTGACACCGCCGAGCTCGTCAGGCGATTCCAGGGGCATGGCCTGGCGCTGGTCTCGTTGGGCCTCGATCCCATCCGCCCGCCCCGGCGCACGTTGGACACCCCTCGCTACGAGGCCATGGAGAAGTACTTCGCGGCTCGTTCACCGGCCGGGCTCCAGATGATGAACCTCACCGCATCATTCCAGATCAACATCGGTTTCGGGCCCAATCCGGGCGTTACATGGCGCCGGGCCCAAGCCGTGGCCCCGGTCTTGATGGCAGCCTTTGCCAACTCACCCACCACCGATGGCGACGCATTCCAGTCGGCCTCTTGCCGCCAACAGATTTGGGCCGCCACCGACCCGACTCGCACGCGTCCCGTGTGCGGCGGGCCCGAAAACTGGGCCACCTATGTCCTCAACGCCAACCTGATGTTGCGATGGCGTGACCACCGCATAGAACCGCAGCTCGACGAGCTCACGTTCGGGGAATGCTTGCAAAGCAGCGATCCGCCGACCCGGGACGACCTCGAGTTGCACCTGACGACGCTCTTCCCGCCGTTGAAACCTCGGGGCTACCTTGAGGTTCGAATGTTGGATGCTCTTCCCGCGCCGGGTCGTATGGCCGCCACCGCCACGGTGTGGGCGGTTCTCACCGATCCCGATGTTGGTGACGCCGCGGATGCGATTTGCCGGGCAATCCCCGATGCATGGTGCCGAGCAACCCAGGCCGGCCTCGACGACCCTGCCGTTCGAGAAGCAGCCGCGGCCGTGCTCGACCTAGCCGTCCGCGCCAGCAGTGCGACCGCGCCATCGCAGGCCGACGCCTGCAAGACATGGCGAGACGAGCGCGTCCTTTCGCCCAACCCGCCGCAGCCGGTGGTCCAGCTTGTCGACCGCGCCCGAGAGGCAGTCGCTTAGGAGCAAGGCCTGGAGACGCGGCCTAAGCCGCGTCGTCGGGCGAGGCCAGGCGGCGAAGACGGTTCTTGTAGGGGCCATATCGCCAGACGAGATCGTCTCCGTCGCGATAGCGGGTGACCACCAGGCGCTTGCCCCGCAAATAGAGGTTCAGACGACCCTCTTCGAACCGGGCCGCCACTTCGATCTGAACACCGCCGGCCCCCTCATCGCGCACGCCTCCATCAAGGCTGCCGTCGGCGAACATGTCGTGAATGATTCCAGCCGCGGTGATTACCACTCGGTTGCCGGCCTGCTCGTTGCGTTCGATGTGGCCCTTCAGCGGTCCCCGGTACACCTGCCATACGCCGCGAAGGTCAGGGGCACCGTCGGCCAGCGGCTCGTCGCAACCGGCCAGAACCAGCGGCGGCCACTCCCGCCACCGGCCGGGGGGCGTTCGGACAACCGGCAAGTCGACCGCTTTGGTAGAGGCCGACTGGAGATCTGGCGCCAACTCCGGCAGGAGGTAGTGCTCGCTCCCGACCGGGGGCTGGGGTGGGTGACGCCGCACCCGAAGCGGTGCCGCTGCCACTGAACCGAGAGCCTTCACCACATCGCCGATTCGCATCGCCGATCCTCCAAATCAATTGCGCTTAACACTGGCATAAGGTATTGACATCAATACTGGCAAAACTATACTCGCATCGGCTGCCCATCATCCGCACCAAATGCGGCCACGGCCGTATATCTGGTGATCCATCCCAATCGCCTTGGAGGTCGAAACACCATGTCAAAGCTGGCCCGCCGATGTGCTGTTCTCTTGGTTGCCGCCCTGTTGGCGATGGGGTGCTCTGGATCATCCGAAGGTGAATCCGGCGCGGCTCCGACAGAGTCGGATTCAACGCCGATGTCCACCCCAGCCCCGGAAACTGAGGAACCGGCAACCGAGGAGCCGGGGACCGAGGACCAAGGCGTCGAGCCATCGCAAGCAGAGGATGCCCCCAGCGAGACTCCGGAGCCGGTCGCCGAAGAGCAAGCTTCCGTCGAGGAAACCGCCACTCCCGTTGTGTTGACGGCAACCGACACCGGGGTCACCGCCGAAACCATCAAGATCGCCGCAACCTTCCCGGACCTCTCGGTACTCGGGAGAGACAATGGCGACCTCGAAGCGAAGTTTCAGGTGGCAGTCGACGCCGTCAACCAGTCAGGCGGCATCAACGGACGGCAGATTGACCTGATCTTCTCGACCTACGTACCCATGGGCGAGGCCGATGCCGAGGCGCTGTGTGTGCGGAATGTCGAAGATGAGGGGGTCTTTGCGGTGGTGGGAATCCTCCTTCGGGAGATGCCGCTGTGCTACACGGAATTCAACGACACCATCGTCATCAACGCATTCGAATCCACCGCCGAGCTCTTCGAGCGGTCGGTGGCCCCTCTGATCTCGACCAATCCGCTGCCTGAGCGCCTGGTTGAAGTGAACGTCGACACGTTGGTCGATTCAGGGCACCTGGCCCCCGGGATGCGCATTGCCGTACACGGTTTGGCCACCAGGGAAGACCTTCACAACCGCTACCTTCAAGCGCTCGATTCGAGGGGAGTCGAGGTTGTGGCCCACACGCTTCGCACAACATTCGACGTTCTTGCCGCCGAATCCGAGGTGGATATCTTCGCCGAGCGCTGGCTGGCCAACGGCGCAGAGGCGGTTCTGGGAAGCTCGCCCGAATCAGGCCTGGACTTTGTCGGGGCGTATGAGCGCCGGGGCATCGACTTGCCCATGCTCTTGCCGGAGAACACCCACGTGGTGCCGTCGCTGATACGGGATTCCTTTGGCTACAGCCTTGCTCCCCTCGAACTTGCAGTGGTCCTCGTGCGCGATGTCGATCCGGCCTCGCTGTACCCCGAAAACATCGCCGGAGTCGCTGACTGCCTCGACCGCTTCGAGTCTGCCTCAGGTGAGGTTGTCAACATCGATCAGGCCGATGACGGCCCGGACAACCTGGTTCCCACCCTCTTGGCGTGTCAGGTCATCGATGTCTTTGCCGCGGTGGCCCGAGCGGCAGGCCCCGAGCTGACCACCGAATCGTTTGCCGCCGCCGCGGAGAGCATTGGCCCCATTGAGGTAACCGGATTGGTGGCCGGCTCGCTCGGTGCCGGAAAGTTCGACGTCTCTGATGCACCCGCCATGGTCGGGTTCTTCGACCCTGAGGCATTGGTGTTCACCGCCGGAGGCTCCTGACCCCATTCCGCGTAGAATAAAAATCTCAGAGTCATGGCTTCGGCAGACTATTTGGACCAAATCGACTCGGCGCTTCGCAACGACATCAGGCGGCTGGGCAATCAACTCGGCGATGCTTTAATCCGCCAGCACGGTCCTGATTTGCTCGAGCGTGTGGAGCAGGTGCGGGCCGTGGCCCGGGGCCTGCGGCGCGACGAGGAGTCGGGCGCAGCCTTGTCCGAGTTGCTCGACGATGTGGATGTAGTGGAGGCCATCCACCTGGTAAGGGCTTTCACGGTCTACTTTCACCTGGCCAACACCGCCGAGCAGGTCCACCGGGTTGAGGACTTGAAGGCTGAAGGCCTGGCTGGCAGCCTCCGCTTCGCTGACACGGTGGCCAAGCTCCAAGAACTTGGTATCGACCCGGCTGAGATCGTGGCCGCCACCCGGGGTGCCGACCTCCGACCGGTGTTCACCGCTCATCCCACCGAGGCTTCCCGCCGGTCGATACTCGACAAGCTCACCGAGATCGCCGTGCTCATTGAGCGTCGCAGCGAGATCGGCAGAGGCCCGGCCGACCAGAACCGAATCGACCGCCGCATCGACGAGCTCATCGATGCCATCTGGCAGACCGACGAGCTTCGCCGAGAGCGGCCCGATCCCGTAGACGAGGCCCGCTCCATCCTCTACTTCCTCACTGAGATCGCGGCCGACGGAGTTCCCGAGCTGTTCGACGACGTCGATGCCGTGCTGCGAAACATCGGTGGGTCGCTGGACGGGCCCCAGGTGCCGGTCCGCTTCGGGTCGTGGGTGGGCGGCGATCGCGATGGCAACCCCAATGTCACCCCCGAGACAACACTGGAAGTGCTGAATATTCAGCGGGGACGGGCGCTTCGCCTGTTGGTGACCGAGGTCGAGGATTTGTCGTCGGAACTGTCAGTTAGCACTGCAGTTACCGCCATCACCCCTGAATTGCAGGCTCAAATCGAAGCCGACCGGGACGACTTTCCCGATGTGGTATCCCGATTCAGCAAGTTGAGCGCGGGCGAGCCGTACCGACAGCGCTGTTCGGTGATCCACCAGCGCCTCTTGGAAGCCGCCGCTCAGCCCCCCGGCCCGAGGGCTTATGGGTCGCCCGCCGACTTGGAGGCCGACCTGGCCGTCATGGCCCGATCGCTCGAGGTCAACGAGGGATCGCTGATGGCAAGCGGCCGCTTGGCCCGGGTTCGGCGAATCCTAGCCATGATCGGTTTCCATCTCGCCACCCTCGACATCCGCGAGAACGCCACGGTCCACCATGAGGCCTTGGGCGAGCTGTTTGCCGAGTTGGGAACCGACTACGGCTTCCTGTCTCGGCCCGACCGCACCGCGCTGTTGGCCGCAGAACTGGAAAGCCGCCGCCCCCTGGCCCCTCCCGCGGGGTCGAGTGCCCATGGCTCGCTTGCTCTATTCGCTGCCCTGCGCCTGGCCCTCGACCGCCACGGTGACAGCGTTATCGAGAGCTACATCGTCTCCATGACCCAGGGCGTCGACGATGTGCTCGCCCCCGCCGTGCTGGCCCGCGAGGTCGGCTTGGTGGACATCCCCGGGGGCATCGCCCGAATTGGCTTCGTGCCGCTGTTCGAAACCATCGATGATCTCCGAAGAATCGGACCCATGCTCCGAGAGCTGTTGGCCGTTTCTGGGTACCGGCGGCTGGTGCAGCACAGGGGCGACAAACAAGAGGTGATGGTTGGCTACTCCGATTCCAACAAGGATGGCGGCATAACCACCTCGCAGTGGGAGATCCACAAGGCATTGCGTGAGATCGCCGAGGTTTCAGCGGAGACCGGCATCCAAGTCGTGGTATTCCACGGCCGGGGCGGCACGGTTGGGCGAGGCGGCGGCCCTACCAATGCCGCCATCTTGTCGCAACCGGCTGGGGTGGTGGCCGGAGCGATGAAGATCACCGAGCAGGGCGAGGTGATCGCCGACAAGTACGGGTTGCCCCGGCTGGCTCAACGCAACCTGGATCTCGCCTTGTCAGCGGTGCTGGAGGCCACGGTCGCGCACCAAAGCCCTCGTCACGGCCATGGAGGTATCGACGCCTGGAATGAAGTCATGGAGCTCATGTCGGCTCGGGCCTATGAGGCATACCGCGGTCTGCTCGACACCCCCGGGTTCGTGGAGTACTTCCAGACCTCTACCCCAGTGGAGGAGTTGGCGGCCATGAATATCGGCTCGCGCCCGGGCCGTCGATCGGCATCGGGAGTCGGGATCGACGACCTGCGGGCCATCCCCTGGGTCTTCGGGTGGACTCAGTCGCGACAGATCATCCCCGGTTGGTTCGGGGTGGGCACTGCTCTGGCCGCGGTCGGCGAAGCTGGCTATGAAGAACTGCTACCGACCATGTATGAAGGCTGGCAGTTCTTTCGCACGTTTGTCTCCAACGTGGAGATGACTCTGGTCAAGACCGATCTGGCCATTGCCGGGCACTATGTCAGTCGCCTGGTTGCCCCCGAACTCCATCACTTCTTCAACACAATTGTCGAAGAACATGATCTCACCGTCGCCCACATCGGCAAGCTGACCGGCGGCGATCTGCTCGGCGATCTTCCGGTGCTCAAGCGGACGCTGGCTGTGCGCGACGCCTATCTCGACCCCATCAGTGTCTTGCAGGTAGAACTCTTGGCTCGGTCTCGGGCTGCGTCTGGCTCCCAGGATGATTTCCGGCGGATCCAGCGAGCACTCTTGCTGACCATAAACGGGGTTGCCGCTGGCCTGCGCAATACGGGATAGCGGCACTGACGGGCCACAATTGTGAGGGCGGCTCCGTGTCAATTGAGGGTTTGTGACGCTTTTGTGAGTTTTGACGTAATAGGGTAAAACTTGATGGTGAGCAATGTGAGTACCGGGCAGGACGTCGCCGTACAGAGGGAGCGACTCTCTCAGCTATGCGATGCCATTTTGCGCATAAACGAGAGCCTCGACTTGGAGTCGGTGCTGCAAGAGGTATTGGACAGTGCCCGGTCACTCACCGGTGCTCAAGTTGGCGTGATTGTGCTGGTTACCGGCCAGCAGAGGCCCGCGGAGTTTCTCTTTTCCGGCATGACGCCCGAACAGGCTGGCGAACTCGAGCGGCTTTCGAACAAATGGGAGCTCTTCGAATACTTCTACGCCATCGAGGGACCGCTTCGGCTTGATGACTTCCAGAGCTATCTCGAAGAGCATGAACTCTCTGAGTTCCGCGCTCCCTTTCCGATTAGCCCGGCCACGGCCTATCTGGGGGCGCCGATCCGATATCAAGACCAGCGGGTGGGCGCCATCTTCATGGCCGAGAAGGATGGAGGATTTTCCGTCGAAGACGAGGAAACCCTGGTCATGTTCGCCTCCCAGGCGGCGCTGGTCATCTCCAATGCTCGCCAGTACCGCCAAGAGCAGCGGACGAGGGCCGATCTAGAAGCCCTGGTCAACATTGCTCCCATGGCTGTATTGATCTTCGAGGCCGATTCTGGGGAGCTGAGATCGGTCAACCAGGAGGCGATGCGGATCATTGGCGAATTGGGCCTGAAAGGCGACTCACCGCATCAGATGGTCAGCGCCGCGACCTACCGACGTGCCGACGGTCGGGTGATCTCAGGGGATGGGATTCCCCTGGAACAAACGATGAATTGGGGGGAGACCGTTTGGGAAGAGGAGATCATCATCGAGATCCCCCATGGCCAGAAACTTGTTGCCAGTGTGAACGCCACCCCCATTCGCGGCGCCGACGGCGCGGTGGAGTCGGTGATCGTGACCGCACAGGACTTGGCCCCCCTCGCCGAGTTGGAGCGACAGCGTACCGAGTTCTTGGGCATAGTCGGACACGAACTCCGCTCGCCGCTCACCGCCATCAAGGGGTCCACTTCCACCCTGCTGGAGGGCCAATTCTCACTCGATCCCGCTGAGATGATCGAGTACCACCGCATCATCGACGAGCAAGCCGATTACATGCGCGATCTGATCAACGACCTTACCGACATTGTGCGAATTGAGTCGGGGACGCTGGCGGTCAACCCGGTGCCGCTCGAGCTGGTTCGATTGGTGGACGAGGCCCGCAATGTCTTCTTGAGCACAGGGGGCCGAGAGCACATCCGAATCGACCTCCCCTCTGACCTGCCATTGGTGATGGCCGATCAGCGGCGCATGGTCCAGGTGTTCATCAACCTGCTTACCAACGCGGCGCGCAACTCCAACGAGAATTCAACTATCAGCTTGGAGGCCCGGGTCCAAGACGTCCACGTCGCCGTGTCGGTGACCGACACCGGCCGAGGCATTCCGACCGAGCGGTTACCGCGCCTGTTTGCCAAGTTCTATCAGCCGGATGGTCCTGACCAGAACCGCGATCTCGGACTGGGGTTGGCCATCTGCAAGGGGATCGTGGAGGCGCACGGCGGGCGCATTTGGGCCGAGAGCGACGGCCCCGGTCTGGGCAGCACATTCACGTTCACCCTTCCCGCCTCTGAACAGAGCACACCCCACGTCGTTCCTCAAAGAGCCAAAGCTGCGGCTCGGGCCCGAAGGACGGTCAGCAGCGATCTGACCCAGATCCTGGCCGTGGACGACGATCCGAGGACGCTCAAGCACGTTCGCGACTCGTTGGCCAATGCAGGATTCGAACCGGTGGTGACCGGAGACCCTGACGAAGTGATCTCGTTGATCGAGGAGACCCAACCCCAAGTGGTGCTGCTTGACCTGATGTTGCCCGGCAAAGACGGCATAGAACTGATGAAGGATGTGCTCGCTGTTTCCGATGTGCCCGTTATCTTCTTGTCGGGCTACGACCAGGATGAGCTGATCACCAAGGCCTTCGAGATGGGCGCGGTCGACTATGTGATCAAGCCCTTCTCGCCTACCGAGTTGAACGCACGGGTTCGGGCCGCGTTGCGCAAGAGGCCCGATCAGCCGATGTCCTTCGAGTTGGACGACTTGGCCATCAACTTTGCCGAGCGATCGGTGACCGTCGCCGGGGAGCCGGTCGATTTGACCCCCACGGAATTCCGCCTCTTGGCCGAGCTGTCATCCAAGGCCGGCACGGCTATGGACCACGACTACCTGCTGCAAAAGGTGTGGGGCCCCGACCAACCGGGCGACGCTCGCCGGATGCGCACGGTGGTCAAGAACCTCCGGCAGAAGCTCGGCGACGACGCCCGCAACCCCCGCTACATCGCCACCGTGCCCCACGTCGGCTACCGCATGCCGAAGCCGACGTAGAGATCAGTCGTCCTCTTCGCGCTCCGCAATAAGGGCGGCGGCTTGGGTGGGCCACTTCCACTTGCTGATCCGACCGGGAATCTCTAAGGCGACCTCTAGCGCCTGCACTCCGGCGTCGTCGAGGGCGGCCAGGTCTTCATAGGTGACTATTCCGTGCTCGGGCAGCGCCCGAGCCAAGGCGGGGTCGGTGCCCATGATGCGGATGAAGTCGTCCGGCGCCCTGGTGGGCGCCGCGGGCTTGGCCTCGGGGGCAACGGCCTCGGGTTGTGGCTCTGGTTGCGGTTCGGGCTCCGGTTCAGCCTCGGTCTCCGGAGCCGGCGCTTCCTCGACTTCTGCTGGGGGAGTCGCCGTCGCGGCTTCGGGAGCTGCTTCGGCCTCGGTCTCCACATCCACGGCGGCCTGGGGCTCGGCCACTGCAACAGCCCCTGCCGCAGGGGCTGGTGAGCGGATGGTGAGCAGTTCAGATTGTCGGGCTTCCTCCACCGCGGCGTCGCGGTTCTCCAATGCCTCCAGCAGGTGCATGGAGATGTCGCCCACCACTACGTCGTCGTCGGCCCCCTCGGCCTTGATGCCGTCGTCGATCATGATGTAGCAGAACGGGCAGGCGGTGGCGATGCGGTCAGCCCCGGTGGCCAGCAGCTCCTGGGAGCGCTCCACGTTCACCTGCTTGCCGATGGTCTCCTCCATCCACATGCGGGCCCCGCCGGCGCCGCAGCACATTCCCTTGGTGCCGTTGCGCTCGGCCTCCACCACCTCGACGCCGCCCAGCGATCCCACCACTCGGCGGGGGGCCAGGTACACGTCATTGTGGCGGCCCAGATAGCAGGAGTCGTGGTACACCACCCGCTCGTCGAGGCGGGCCCCGGTCATGTCGAGGCGACCGTCGTCGATCAGCGCCTCGAGGAACTGGGTGTGGTGAACCACCTCGTAGTGCCCGCCGAGCTGGGGATACTCGTTGGCCAGGGTGTTGAAGCAGTGGGGGCACTGGGTGACGATCTTCTTGACCCCCATCTCATTGAGAGTCTCGATGTTCTGCATGGCCAGCATCTGGAAGATGTACTCGTTGCCCGAGCGCCGGGCCGGGTCGCCGGTGCAGTTCTCAGCCGGTCCCAGGATGGAGAAGCTGATCTCGGCCCGCTGGAGCAGCTTGGCCACTGCCTGGGTGACCTTGCGGTTCTTGTCGTCGAAGGAGCCGGCGCAGCCCACCCAGTAGAGGTACTCCGACTCCAGCGGGTCGCCCCCGTCGAGCACGGCGATGCCCTCAAAATCGGTGGCCCAGGCCCCCCGGTCGCCTTGCGACATGCCCCAGGGGTTTCCCGAGTTCTCCATCGACCGGTAGGCCTGGCCCAACTCGGTGGGGAAGTCGGACTCCATCAGCGACAGGTAGCGGCGCATGTCGAGGATCTTGTCGAGGATCTCGATGTTTACCGGGCAGATCTCATCGCACGCCTTGCAGGAGGTACACGCCCAAACCTCCTCGCCGGTGATCCGCTCGAACACCGAGTTGGCCTCCACCTTGATCTCCGGCACCGTGCCCAGCGGCGGCGTGGTGGCCGGCTCGCCGGTGGCAGCCATGACCTCGCCGGTCTTGAGCACGATCTCCCGGGGGTCGAGCGGCTTGCCGGTGGCATGGGCCGGGCACACCGATGTACACCGACCGCACATGGTGCAGGCGTCGGTGTCCAGCAGCTGCTTCCAGGTGAAGTCCTCCACCGTGGCCGCCCCGAACGACTCCAGGTCGGTCTCCATCAGGTTGGGCATGGGCTTCATGGCGCCCTTGGGCCGGTCTTTGTCCCGCAGGTACATGTTCAGCGGGGAGGTGAACATGTGGCGCAGCATGGTGATGGGCAACAGCACCAAGAAGGCCACGAAGGCGACCACGTGGCCGGCCCACCAGAACTGGTGCCAGTGGTCGAGGCCCTCAAGGCCCCGCATCTGGGTGGCGACCTGATAGCCGAGCACCGACCATTTCTCGAATTCGGGCACGCCGTGGTCGGCGATGCGGAAAACCTCGGCGCCGAATCCGGTGACGCCGATGGCGAAGAATGTGCCCAAGATCACCGCGTGCTCGGGCCGCGACTTGATGCGGATGCGGTAGGGGCGCAGCCGCCGGGGGCCGTAGCGACGCACGATGGCCCACATCACCCCGACCAGGAAGATGGCCCCCGCGATGTCGCCCACCGCGGAGTACACCTGGTAGATCCGGCCGTGGAGGAACTTGGCCCCGTCGGGGAGTTGCTCGTCGATCTCAAGAGTGGTGGTGACCCCCAGCAAGATGATGAACCCCACATAGATCATGGAGTGCATGATCCCGGCGCCGGGCTCTCGCAGGAGGGTGCGCATGTACATGCCCCGCCGGAGGTCTTCGAGTCGGGTCTTGGCGTTGGCCAGGGTGGTGCGGCGGTTGTCGGGACCACCTCGCTCCCAGTTCTTCACCCGCTTGGCGAACTCCCAGGAGGCCCACACCAAGAAGATGGGGATGATGGTGTAGAAGGCCGCCTTCCAACCGTTGGGGATGTTCTCCCACGGATGGCGGGTGATCTCCGCCGGGTTCTTGAACTCGGTGATGGCCGAGGCGATGCCCGAGGCGATGGTGAAGGCGGCGAAGCCCAGCCCGAGGCCGAGCACGATATGGAAGGGACGCAAGCGCTTCGGGTCCATGGCGACCCCAACCTAGTGGCCGACACTGTCCGGTTCCGTACTCAAGCTGGCACTACGAGATGGGCGAAGCCTGCTTGAAGTTCACAGCGCAGAAACAATCGTGAAACTTGGCCTTCCTACCGTGTTTCCGATTGCGCCGGGGCCGCAGTGGCGCGGGCGCAGTAGTCGGCGAAGGAGGGCCGGTAACCATGAAAAGGAAATTCGGAATAGGAGCGCTGATTGCCGCCGTAACGGTGCTCATCGGGGCTGTGCCCGCAGCAGCTCAAGACGGTGGCGCTGAGGCCGTGCAAGTGGTGTTGGACAACCTCTGGGTGTTCATCGCCGGCATCTTGGTGTTCTTGATGCAGGCCGGCTTCGGCATGGTCGAGGCCGGTATGACCCGGGCCAAGAACGTCGGGAACATCATGGCCAAGAACCTGGCCGACATGTGTATTGGCGCGCTGGCCTTCTTCGCGTTCGGCTACGGCATCGCTTTCGGCACTGACGGAGCGTCGCTGATCGGCACCGACGGCTTCTTCTTGAGCGGCACGTTCACCACCTTCGGCGACGGGCTAAGCACTCCCACCTTCTTCTTCTTCCAGGTGGTGTTCGCAGCCACCGCGGTGACCATTGCCTCAGGAGCCATGGCTGAGCGCACCAAGTTCACCGCCTATTTGGTGTTCAGCTTCTTCATGACCGCGCTGATCTACCCGGTGGTGGTCCACTCCTTCTGGCATGGCGACGGGCTGCTCTCCGATCTGAAGATCGGCGACGCCCGGTTCGGCGACTTCGCCGGTTCTACCATCGTGCACAGCACCGGTGGCTGGGCCGCCCTGATGGGGGCGATCTTCCTAGGACCCCGCATCGGCAAGTACGACGAGAACGGAAACCCCAGGGCCATGCCTGGCCACAACATCGCCTTCGTTGTGTTGGGCGTGTTCATTCTGTGGTTCGGCTGGTTCGGGTTCAATCCCGGCTCGGAGTTGGCCGCGGATGACTTCGTGATGCGCGCCGCGGTAACCACCCTGTTGGCCGCGGCTGCCGGAGGGGTGACTGCCGGGACGGTCATTTGGCGCAAGGCCGGCAAGCTGGATGTGGCCATGACCGGCAACGGCGTGCTGGCCGGTTTGGTTGGTATTACCGCCGGCACCGGCACCATGAATCCATTGGGTGCAGTGGTTACGGGCGCCATCGCCGGGGTGATCGTGGTGTACTCGGTGCTGTTCTTCGACCGGGTCCGTATTGACGACCCGGTAGGGGCCATCTCTGTCCACGGCGTGTGCGGGGTGTGGGGCACCCTGGCGGTGGGCCTGTTCTCCCGCTATGACGATGCGTTCGTGGGCCAGGACAATGCGGGTCTCTTCTACGGTGGAGGCATCGACCAATTGGTCGTGCAGCTCATCGGAGTGGTGCTGGTGTTCGTGTGGGTGACGGTCACCACCGGCATCCTGTTCGCAGTCATGAAGAAGACGATGGGTCTTCGGGTGTCTCGCGAGGAAGAGATCGGCGGTCTCGACCTCCACGAGCACGGTGTGCCCGGCTACGGCCCGGACACTTCCGTTTCTGTGGGCTGAAACTCCTACAGCCCGACAGGCGCTTAGCCCGCTTGTTTGGCCACCGCCGCGGCCGCTTCGGCTGCCGCCGCGGGGTCGAGCGAGCGGGCGAGCGTCGTCTTGGCCTCGACGGGCATCATGTCCGAACCCAGCTCATAGGCCAAGGGCATGCCGGTGGGGATGTTGAGCTCGGCAATGGCGTCGTCGTCTATCTGGTCTAGGTGCTTGGCCAGAGCCCGCAGGCTGTTTCCGTGGGCCGCTACCAGCACCAACTGACCGGCCCGCAGATCAGGGACGATCTCGTCGTTCCAGTAGGGCATCAGCCGCTCCACCACGTCGGCGAGACACTCGCTCTTGGGCAGCTGCTCGGGGGGAATGTGCGAGTAGCGGGGGTCGGTGTTGGGGTTCCACGGGTTGTCGTCGGAGATGGGCGGCGGCGGCGTGCGGTACCCCCGGCGCCAGGCGTAGAGCTGATCGTCGCCAAAGCGCTCTCGGGTTTCGGCCTTGTCCAACCCAGTGAGGTCGCCGTAGTGCCGCTCGTTCAGCCGCCAGTGCTGCTTCAGCGGTATCCCGGTTCGGTTCATCTCCGCCAGGGCGATCTCGGCGGTTCGGATGGCCCGGGTCTGCACCGAGGTATGCACGATGTCAGGCAACAGCCCGGCCTCGGCTAGGGCTGCCCCTCCGGCCCGGGCCTCGGCCTCGCCTTTCGGGGTGAGATCGCAGTCGAACCACCCGGTGAACTGGTTGGTGGCGTTCCACTGGCTCTGTCCGTGGCGGAGCAGGATCAGGATTGCGGGATTCACTCCGGGCAGCGTAGCGGCTCCGACCCTTAGTGGAGACCACTCAAGTTTTGGGATATGGCAATTTGAAGGGTATCCTGGACGCGGAAATAATTCTGGCAGTAACCAGACAAACAACCAGACAAACAAGGAGTCAAACACGATGGGAAAGGTCGTCGGCATCGATTTGGGCACCACCAACAGTGTGGTTGCCGTGCTCGAAGGCGGTGAGCCATCCGTTATCGCCAACGTCGAGGGTTCTCGCACAACCCCGTCGGTGGTGGCCTTCTCCACCGACGGAGAAGTGTTGGTAGGTGAGGTGGCCAAGCGCCAGGCCATCACCAACCCCGATCGAACCATCCGCTCGGTCAAGCGCCATATCGGCACCGGCTGGTCGGAAGACATCGACGGCAAGGCCTATAGCAGCCAGGAGATCTCGGCCCGGGTCCTGCAAAAGCTGAAGCGGGACGCCGAGACCTACCTGGGAACGGAGGTGACCGAGGCGGTCATCACTGTGCCGGCCTACTTCGACGACGCCCAGCGCACCGCCACCAAGGAGGCGGGCACCATCGCTGGGCTGGAAGTGCTGCGGATCATCAACGAGCCCACTGCGGCTGCGTTGGCCTACGGCCTGGACAAGGGTGACACCGACCAGACCATCCTGGTATTCGACTTGGGCGGGGGCACCTTCGACGTGTCGGTCTTGGAGATCGGCGACGGGGTGTTCGAGGTCAAGTCCACCAGCGGCGACACCGCCCTGGGAGGAGACGACTGGGACGACCGGGTGATCGGCTGGCTGGTGGACTCGTTCCGCAACGACCACGGGGTTGACCTGAGCAAGGACAACATGGCCATGCAGCGGCTCAAGGAGGGCGCCGAGCGGGCCAAGATCGAGCTCTCGCAAACCCAGAGCACCAATGTGAACCTGCCGTTCATCACCGCCACCGACGCCGGCCCGCTCCATATGGACTACGAGCTAAGCCGGGCCAAGTTCCAAGACCTCACCAGCGATCTGCTGGACCGGTGCCGCAAGCCGTTCGAACAGGCCCTGTCCGACGCCGGCTTGTCCGCCGGAGACGTAGACCACGTGATCCTGGTGGGCGGCTCCACCCGGATGCCCGCGGTGGTCGACTTGGTGACCGGCATAACCGGGACCCAGCCCCATCAGGGAGTCAACCCCGACGAGGTGGTGGCAGTGGGCGCCGCGGTGCAGGCCGGGGTGCTCAAGGGCGAGGTCAAGGATGTGCTGCTGCTGGATGTGACCCCGCTGTCGCTGGGTATCGAGACCAAGGGCGGCGTGATGACCCGGCTCATCGAGCGCAACACCACCATCCCCACCCGCCGTACCGAGGTGTTCACCACCGCAGACGACAATCAGCCCACGGTGGAGATCCACGTGCTCCAGGGCGAGCGGGAGATGGCCGCCTACAACAAGACTCTGGGCAAGTTCCAGCTGGTGGACCTTCCGCCCGCGCCGCGGGGCGTACCCCAGATCGAGGTGACCTTCGACATCGACGCCAACGGAATCGTCCATGTGTCGGCCAAAGACCGGGCCACCGGCAAAGAGCAGTCCATCACCATCACCGGGCAGACCTCGCTGGACAAGGACACCATCGATCAGATGGTCGCCGACGCCGAGGCCCACGCCGCCGAAGACGCCCGCCGCCGGGAGGAGGCCGAGGCTCTCAACAACGCCGACAGCCTGGTGTACCAGGTGGAGAAGCTGCTGGCCGATGCTGGCGACTCGGTGGAAGCCGGCCAGCGCGCCGATGTTGAGGCCAAGCTGGACGAGTTGAAGTCGGCCGTCGACGAGAAGGACTTGGACCGAATCCGCTCGGCCACCGAGGAGCTGTCGGCCATCAGCCAGCAGATCGGCGCGGCCATGTATGAGCAGGCTGCGGCCGCGGCGGGCGATGCACCGGGAGACTTCGGCGGAGACGCCGGGGCTGATGCCGCCGATGACGACGACATCGTCGACGCCGAGATCGTTGAAGACGAAGAAGACGGAAGCTCCCAGTGAGCGAGGAGCCCCTAGCTGACCTGGCCGATGAGGACCAGGCTGTCGAAGAGGCTGCTGGCGAGCAGGCTGCTGGCGAGCAGCTTCAGGAGGCTGGCGACCCTCAGGCTGCTGGCGACCCTCAGGTTGCTGGCGACCCTCAGGAGCCCGCGCCCTCGATGGATGAGCTGTTGGCCCAGCGGGATGGCTATCTCAACGACCTCCAGCGAGTGACCGCCGAATTCGCCAACTACCGCCGCAAAGCAGCCGAGCGCCAGCAGGAGACGGTGGCCATGGCCGCGGCCGACATCGTGGAGAAAGTGCTGCCGGTGTTGGACGCCTGCGACGCCGCGGTGGCCCAAGGGGCCGAGGATGTCATTCCCATTCGGGACTCGCTGTTCGGCGCGCTGGAGAAGGAGGGCTTGGCCAAGTTGGACGATCCTGGCGCCCCGTTCGACCCCACATGCCATGAGGCTGTGGCCCACGAGCCGGGGGAGGGAGAGGCGGTTATTGCCGAGGTCCTGCGGGCCGGCTACGTATGGAACAGCCGTGTTCTGAGACCCGCCATGGTGAAGGTCCGGGGGTAGGACGGAGGCGATCGCAGCATGGACGTGAAGCGGGAATGGCTGGAGACCGACTACTACAAGGTCCTTGGCGTCTCCCCGTCGGCCTCAGACAAGGAGATCACCAAGGCCTACCGGAAGCTGGCCCGAAAACTTCACCCCGACGCCAACCCCGACGATGCCAAGGCCGAGGAGCGGTTCAAGGAGGTGTCGGCGGCCTACGACGTGTTGGGCGATGGAGAGCGCCGGTCCCAATACGATCAGGTGCGCCACATGGGGCCGATGAACTTCCAGGCCGGTCCGGGCGGCTTCACCATGGAAGGCGATATGGCCGACATCTTCTCGGCTTTCATGAGCGGTGGCCGATTCGACCGGGGCGGCCCACCCTTCGGAGGGCAAACCCGCCCGGTGCGGGGGCATGACCTGAGCGCCCAGCTGTCTCTGGACTTCGCCGAGGCGGTGCGAGGCACCACCACCGATTTGACGCTGAGCGGCGACACCGCTCGGACTGGGCGCTCCATCTCGGTTCGCATCCCTGCCGGGGTGGCCAACGGACAGAGGATCAAGCTGGCCGGCAAGGGAGAGCCGGGGTTAAACGGAGGCCCGCCCGGCGACCTGTACGTGAAGGTAAAGGTCAATCCGCACCCGGTGTTCGGCCGCCAGGGCAAGAACCTCACCGTCACCGTGCCGGTGACCTTCGCCCAGGCCGCGCTGGGAGCAGAGATCTCGGTGCCTACGTTCGAAGGCGACCCGGTGACGCTGCGTCTGTCTCCCGGCAGCCAACCCGGCCAGGTGCTGCGGGTACGGGGGAAGGGGGTGGAGACCGCCAAGGGAACCGGCGATTTGCTGGTGACGGTGGCCCTGGAAGTCCCCACCGAACTGAGCGACGAGCAGCGCCAAGCCCTGGAGGCATTCGAGAAAGCTATGGAGGCAGGACCATGATCGACCCCCGAGGCCGCGATCGGGCGGTGTATGTCATCTCGGTGGCTGCTGAGTTGGCCGGGATCCATCCCCAAACCCTCCGGATATACGACCGCCGGGGCCTGGTGCAGCCGGCCCGCACCGGTGGGGGCAGCCGGCGCTACAGCGATGCCGACATCGAGAAGCTCCGCCGGGTACACGAGCTCACCAGCGAGGGCATGAACCTCGACGGCGTGGAGCGGGTGCTGGCCCTCGAAGCCGAGGTGGCCCGGCTCAGGGAGCAAGTGGCTCGGCTCACCCGTGAGCTCGAGTCAAAGCGGGCCGACATCGTGTTGTATCGAAGAAAATGAAAGAGGGCGGGTAGAGTTCAGCACTGCCACCTTTGTGACTGTGACACCGACTCTCGCTTCCGACCTCTTGGTGGGCTATCAATCCGTCCGCTCCTACACCGACGCGCTCGCCGATCCCTTGAGCAGCGAAGACCAGTGCATTCAGTCGATGCCCGATGTCAGCCCCACCAAGTGGCATCGGGCCCACGTCACCTGGTTCTTTGAGACCTTCCTGCTCAAGCCCCGTCTAAAGGGCTATCGCGAGTACCACCCGGCCTTCGGCTTCCTGTTCAACTCGTACTACGAAGCGGTAGGGGAGCGACACCCCCGGCCCGAGCGGGGCAACCTCTCCCGTCCCTCGTGCGAGGAGGTGGCCGCCTACCGAGCCCATGTGGATCAGGCCATGGCCGAGCTGTTGGCTGTTCCAATGGACGATGGCCCATTAGACGATGCCACCGCAGAGCTGGTGGTTCTGGGCCTGAACCATGAGCAACAGCATCAGGAGCTTCTGCTCATGGACATCAAGCATGTGCTGTCCACCAATCGGGCGATGTGGCCGGCCTATCACGATCTTCCTCCGACGCTGGCCGCGTCGTCGGACAATGGTCAGCCGGCAGCCGACTGGACCAGTTTCGACGGCGGAGAGGTTTGGGTGGGCCACGATGGCGACGGTTTCGCCTTCGACAACGAGAGCCCCCGCCACCGGACAATCCTGCCCCCTTATCGGTTGGCCAACCGGCTGGTTACGTGCCGACAGTGGTTGGAGTTCATAGCCGATGGCGGCTACGACACCCCTACTCTGTGGCTGTCGGACGGCTGGCACCAGCGGCTGGAAAATGGCTGGGACGCGCCCTCCTACTGGGACTTCCACTCCGACGACGGCTGGCGGGTTTTCACTCTCCACGGACTTCAACCGCTGTCACTCGACGAACCGGTGTGCCATCTCTCGTATTACGAGGCCGATGCCTTCGCCCGCTGGGCCGGCGCTCGGCTTCCCACCGAGGCCGAGTGGGAGCACGCTGCCGCAGAGCAGAGGCCTGAGGGCAACCTTGGCGACCAAGGCCGATGGCATCCCGCGGCCGCCCCGCCCGGCAACGGCCTCCGCCAGCTCTTTGGAGACGTGTGGGAGTGGACGTCCAGCCCCTACGGCTCCTATCCCGGATTCCGGCCCGCACCGGGCGCGGTGGGCGAGTACAACGGCAAGTTCATGGTCAATCAATTCGTGCTCCGGGGCGGGGCCTGTGTGACTCCTCCGGGCCACATCCGGGCCACCTACCGCAACTTCTTCCACCCCCACACCCGCTGGCACTTCTCTGGCGTTCGCCTAGCCCAATGATCGAGCCGGTTGTCGACATCCATTTGGATCGCGCGTGGATCGATCGAGCGCTCCGGGCCGACGTGGCCGAAGGGCTCGCCTCCCAGCCCAAGGAGCTGCCCCCCAAGTGGTTCTACGACGACCGGGGCAGCGAGCTGTTCGACCAGATCACCCGCCTGCCCGACTATTACCCCACCCGGCGGGAGCGGGAGATCCTCGAGCGCGAGGTGGACGCGATAGCCGAGCGGTCGGGGGCTGACACGGTGGTGGAGTTGGGGTCGGGCACCTCGGAGAAGACCCGAATCGTGCTGGATGCCTTGGCGGCCACCGGGCGGCTCCGCCGCTACGTTCCGTTCGACAACAGTGAGGCCACCCTCAGGACTGCCGCCGCCGAATTGGCCCAGGCCTACGAGGGGTTGGCCGTTCACGGAGTGGTAGGCGACTTCGAGCACCATCTGGGGCACCTTCCCGATGGCGGTTGTCGGCTCTTGATGCTCTTGGGCGGCACGATCGGCAACTTCCCCCCAGCGCCGCGCAAGGACTTCCTGGCCGCCGTGGCCGATGCCATGGTCCCGGGGGACACCTTTTTGTTGGGTTTCGACCTGGTAAAGGACCAGGACCGGCTGGTCGCGGCCTATGACGACCCCGAGGGCGTGACCGCGGCGTTCAACCGCAACGTGCTGTCGGTGATCAACCACCGCCTCGACGCCGATTTCGATTTGGGCCAGTTTGAGCATGAGGCCCGCTTCGATCTCGAAGAGGAGTGGATCGAGATGTGGCTGCGGTCTCGCTGCGACCAGCAGGTGACTATCGGCGGACTGGGAATGACCGTGGACTTCGCCCAGGGCGAGCGCATGCGGACCGAGATCAGCGCCAAGTTCCGGCCCGAGAACATCGGCCCGGAACTGGCTGGCGTGGGATTGGCCATGGAGCGCTTGTGGACCGACTCTCGGGGCGATTACGCGCTGACCATGTCCCGCATGGTGGCTGGTCGATAAGTCCCCTGGGCGGGCGGCTCTCGTGCCCGTCCAAATGCCCTTTATTGCTCGTCAATCCCCGGTTGGGCGCGAGTAGTGTCAACTCGTAAGCCACGCTGATGAGGTAGCGCTTTGCCAGCAACCGTGGTCGTCGGGACGCAATGGGGTGACGAGGGCAAGGGCAGGTTCACCGACCTCCTAGCCCGCGACATGGACTTGGTGGTGCGCTATCAGGGCGGCCACAACGCCGGGCACACCCTGGTAGTGGAGGGCGAGACTTTCAAGCTCCAGCTCGTGCCCAGCGGGGTTCTCTATCCCCACGTGACCCCGATGATCGGCAACGGCGTGGTGATCGATCCCAGGGTGCTCATCGACGAGATGGACCGCCTGTCTGAGGCGGGAGTGGACTGCGGGCGGCTCAAGATCAGCGGCAACGCCCACCTCATCTTGCCCTATCACCAGACGCTGGACGTGGTGGCCGAGCGGCATCTGGGGCGAAACAAGCTGGGCACCACCAAGCGGGGCATCGGCCCGGCCTACGCCGACAAGGCGGCCCGAGTTGGACTGCGGGTGCAGGACTTACTTGATCCCAAGATCTTTCGGGAGAAGCTCGGCGTGGTGCTGCATGAGAAGAACCCGCTGCTGGCCAAGGTGTACAACCGACTGCCGTTCGACGTCGAGACACTGGCCCATCAGTACCTGGAGGAGTGCCGTCCACGTCTGGAACCCCACATTGCTGACACGGTGGGGTTGCTCCACGATGCCCTGGAGGGGGGCCAGAACGTGCTGTTCGAGGGGGCCCAGGCCATGTTCTTGGACCTGGACCACGGCACCTATCCCTTCGTCACCTCGTCAAACCCGGTGGCCGGCGGAGTCTGCGTCGGGGCGGGGGTTGGCCCTCGCCACATCGACCGGGTGATCGGGGTGACCAAGGCGTACATCAGCCGAGTGGGGTCGGGGCCGTTCCCCTCCGAGCTGACCGACGAGATTGGCGACCACTTGGTAGATGTGGGCCGGGAGTACGGCACCAATACCAAGCGCCGCCGCCGCTGCGGTTGGCTGGACACCGTGATGCTGCGCCAGGCGGTGCGGGTGAATTCTCTGTCGGATTTGGCCATCACCAAGCTCGACGTGCTCGACGCCCTCGATCCCATCAGGGTGTGTGTGGCCCACGAGGTGGACGGCGAGCGCCGCGACTCGATGCCCTACCACCAGTCGGAGATCCACCGGGCGGTGCCAATCTATGAGGAGCTGCCTGGATGGTGTACCGACCTGAGCGAGGTTGGTGATCGCTCAGAGCTGCCCCGAGAGGCTGAGGACTATCTGCGGTTCATCGAGGAACAGGCCGGTGTTCCCGCCACCCTGGTCAGCGTGGGCCCTGGGCGGGATCAGTACATCTCCTTCAGCCCGGTCCCGTGAGGGTCCCTCCCATGGTCCGGTACACAGGATCAGCTGTGGCCATTGAGAAGTCAGGATCAGCCCCGTGAGGGTCTGCGTCGTTGGCAGCGGGGGTCGGGAGCACGCCTTGGCCCATGTGCTCGGCCGATCTTGCGACGTAGTGGTTACCCCGGGAAATCCCGGCATTCCCGGCTCGATTCCTGCCCCAGCCACTGAAATCGACGCCGATCTGTATGTGATCGGCCCCGAGGCCCCATTGGTGGACGGCATGGCTGACGAATTGAGAGCTGCGGGCCGGCTGGTGTTCGGCCCCGGTGCCGACGGGGCTCAATTGGAGGGATCGAAAGCGTGGATGAAAGAACTGCTGGTGGCCGCCGGCGTGCCGACTGCGGGTCACGGATCGTTTACTGAGCTTGAGCCGGCCCTCCGCTTTCTGGACGACATGGGCGACCTTTTTGTGATCAAGACCGATGGACTGGCCGCCGGCAAAGGGGTGCTGGTCACCGAGGATCGGGCGGAGGCCGACGACGCGGTGCGGGCCTACCTGTCGGGGGAGGCCTTCGGCGACGCCGGGCGCCGGGTGGTGATCGAAGAAGGTCTCACCGGACCCGAGCTGTCGGTGCTGGCCGTATGCGACGGCCATCGTGCCGTGCCGCTGGCCCCGGCCCAGGACTTCAAACGCATCGGCGAGGGAGACGTCGGTCCCAACACCGGTGGTATGGGCGCGTACTCCCCCGTGCCGGTGGCCGGAGCCGACGTGGTGCAAGAGGTGATGGACCAGGCGGTTCTCCCCACGCTGGGCGAGCTCCGCCGCCAGGGCATCGACTATCGGGGCGTGCTGTATGCCGGGCTCATGCTGACCCCCCAAGGCCTGAGGGTGCTGGAGTACAACGTGCGCTTTGGCGATCCCGAAGCCCAGGTGGTGCTGCCCCGGTTGTGGTCAGACCTGGCTGATCTGTTGGCGGGCGCAGCCGCCGGATCGCTGGAGGACGATCCGGTGTTCGACGATGACGCCGCGGTGACAGTGGTGTGCGCTTCCGAGGGCTATCCCACCTCCCCCCGCACCGGCGATCTCATCGCCGGCATTGAGGCGGCCAATGCCGTCGAGGGGGTGACGGTCTTTTGTGCCGGGGTGGCATCAGCCGACGAAGGCCGTCTTGGTGCCATTTCGCCTGATCAGAACAGCCAAGGGTTGGTTACCGCCGGAGGCCGTGTGCTCAATGTCACCGGTCAGGGACCCGACTTGGCCACCGCCCGAGAGCGGGCTTACGCCGGGGTCACCCACATTGATTGGCCGGGCCGCTACGTTCGCTTCGACATCGCCGCCGCGGCGGTTGAGAGCGTCTCACAGAGGGAATCGGCATGAGCTTGAAAGTCGCCGTCATCATGGGTTCGTCGAGCGACGAGGACACCATGGCTCCGGCCCGCGCCACGCTGGAGCAGTTCGGAGTGGAGTGCCATTGGGAGGTCATGTCGGCCCATCGCACACCGGAAAAAGTCCGCCAGTTTGTGTCCGAGGCCCGCGATGCCGGTTTCGGAGCCATCATCTGCGGCGCGGGAATGGCTGCTCACCTAGCCGGGGCCACTGCGGCCCAGACCACCTTGCCAGTGATCGGTGTGCCCCTGGCCGGCGGGGCACTGAACGGCGTGGACTCCCTGTATTCCACGGTGCAGATGCCCAAGGGCATCCCAGTGGCCACGGTGGCCATCAACGGGGCCATGAACGCCGCTTTACTGGCCATTCAGATTCTGGCGGTGACCGACGCGGGGCTGGCCGAAAGGCTGGCCGCCCATCGAGCTGAGATGGCCGGTGGCTGACAAAGACCAGATTCCCGACGTTCTGGCCGATCGCTACGCCAGCGCGGCCATGGCGGCCATCTGGTCGCCGGAGGGCAAGATCAAAGCCGAGCGCCGCCTGTGGGTGGCGGTGCTGGAGGCCCAGCGGGACCTCGGCATCGAGGTGCCCGACGGGGTGGTCGAGGCCTATCGGTCGGTGGTCGACCAGGTGGACTTGGAATCCATCCGGGAGCGGGAGCGGATCACTCGCCACGATGTGAAGGCCCGCATCGAGGAGTTCTGCGCATTGGCCGGACACGAGCACATCCACAAGGGGATGACGTCGCGCGATCTCACCGAGAACATCGAGCAGCTTCAGGTACGCGACTCCTTGCGCCTGGTGCGGGACAAATTGGTGGCGGTGGTGGGCGCCCTGGGCCGACAAGCCGAGGCCCATGCCGAACTGGTGACGGTGGGCCGCTCCCACAACGTGCCCGCTCAGGCCACCACCCTGGGCAAGCGGTTCGCCAACTACGGCGAAGAGGCTCTGGTGGCCCTGGAGCGGATCGAAGACCTGCTGGGCCGTTACCGCTTGCGGGGGCTGAAGGGCCCGGTGGGCACCCAGCAAGACCAGCTTGATCTGTTTCTTGGCGACCCTGACCAGGTGGCCGAACTGGAGCAGCGCATGGCTGCCAGCCTCGGGTTTGCGGCCACGATGGGCAGCGTGGGGCAGGTGTATCCCCGGTCGCTGGACTACGACGTGGTGTCCGCGCTGGTGCAGGCATCGTCGGCGCCCGCCAACCTGGCTCGGACCATCCGGCTCATGGCCGGCCACGGATTGATCTCCGAGGGGTTCCAGGCCGGGCAGGTGGGATCGTCGGCCATGCCCGGAAAGCGCAACGCCCGGACCTCCGAGCGCATTGGCGGGCTGTCCGCGGTGGTTCGGGGCTTCGCCGACATGGTTTCCTCCCTGGTGGGCGACCAGTGGAATGAGGGCGACGTGAGCTGCTCAGTAGTTCGCCGGGTGGCTCTGCCCGGAGCGTTCTTGGCCCTCGACGGCCAGCTCGAGGCGGCGCTGGTGGTGCTCAATGAGCTCGCGGTGTTCGAAGAAGCGATCGCCGCGGAGCTGACCGCCAATCTGCCGGCGCTCACCGCAACCCGGGTGCTGATGGCCTCGGTAGCCGCAGGAGCGGGCCGGGAAGAGGCCCATCGCATCATCTCTGAGCATGTCCCCAAGGGAGACGGGTTCTTCATGGCCATTGCCGAAGACGAGAGGTTGCCGATTGCTACCTCCGACGTCGAACAGATCGAGAGCCAGCCTTTGGCACTGACTGGGGCGGCCGCGGGTCAAGCCCGAGCCTTTGCAGCCAGGGCCCAAGAGTTGGCCGCCCAGAATCCCAATGCAGCCCACTATCAACCGGAGTCGATCCTGTGAGCACCAAGAACATCAACCTGCGCCCCGTTCATTCCGGCAAGGTCCGCGACATCTTCGACGCCGGTGAAGGCCGGCTGCTGATGATCGCGTCCGACCGCATCTCGGCGTTCGACGTGGTCATGGATGAGCCCGTGCCCGAGAAGGGGAGAGTGCTGACCGCCATGTCGGCCTACTGGTTCGAGACCCTGGCCGATGTGCTGCCCAGTCATCTCATCTCCACCGATGTGGCCGACTTCCCCCCCGAGGCCCAGGCCAACGGCGTGGCCGGACGGACCATGCTGTGCCATCGGGCCGAGATGCTGCCCATCGAGTGCATCGTGAGGGGGTATCTGAGCGGCTCGGCCTGGAAGGAATACAAGAGCCAGGGCACCATGCACGGCCAGGCGCTTCCTGAAGGTCTCCGGGAATCCGATAAGTTGCCGGAGCCGGTGTTCACCCCCTCCACCAAGGCCGAGTCGGGCCACGACGAGAACATCTCCTACGACCAAGCAGTGGAGCTGGTGGGCTCTGATCTGGCTGAGCAGGCTCGCGATGCGTCCCTGGAGCTATACGGCCGGGCGTCCGAAGCCGCGGCGAAAAAGGGCATCATCATCGCCGACACCAAATTCGAGATGGGCCTAGTGGACGGGACCCTGGTAGTGGCCGACGAGGTGCTCACCCCCGACTCCTCCCGCTTCTGGCCGGTGGATGGCTGGGAGCCGGGGGCCACGCCGCCGTCATACGACAAGCAGCCGGTTCGCGACTACCTCAGCACCTTGGACTGGGACAAGCAGTACCCGCCGCCGCCGTTGCCCGACGAGGTGGTAGAGGCCAGCGCGGCCCGCTACGTCAGCGCCTACGAGATCATCACCGGCCGCAGTTTCGCCGACTGGCCCGGAAGCTCATGAGCACCGAGTTCAATGTGATCGTGGAGGTGAGCCTCCGCGAGGGGATCGCCGATCCCGAGGGCCTGACCATCGAGCGGGCGCTGCCCGCGCTGGGATTCAACGGCGTGAGCGACATTCGGGTGGGCAAGAGCCTGCGGTTTGTGGTGGAGGCTTCTGATGAGCCCGAGGCCCGAAGCCAGGTTGAGTCCATGTGCGAGCGCTTCTTGGCCAACCCCGTCATTGAGGATGTGAACATCACCCTGGGCCCGTCGGCATGACAGTGCCCTCGGTTGACCCGTGCTGGGAACGCGTATGACCGCCACAGTTGGAGTTGTGGTATTCCCCGGATCAAATTGCGAGCACGATGTAGTGGAAGCGGTCGACGCGGTTGGCGGTTCTGGCGAGCTTCTTTGGCACAAAGACAACTCGTTGGGTGATGTCGACGCGGTGGTGCTGCCCGGCGGTTTCGCCCATGGGGACTATCTCCGCACCGGGGCGATGGCCCGTTTTTCACCGATCATGGACGCAGTGGCCCGATTCGCCCAGGACGGCGGACCGGTGGTGGGCATTTGCAATGGGTTCCAGATTCTCACCGAGGCTCAATTGCTGCCCGGAGCCCTTTACAAGAATCAAGGGTTGAAGTTCTTGTGTCAGCCTGCGGTGTTGCGAGTGGAATCAACCGACTCAGTGTTGACACGGGGATTGAAAGTGGGCGATCAGCTGAGTATCCCGATCAATCACTTTGAAGGCAACTACGTCTGCTCTGAAGAAACCCTCGCAATGTTGCAGGAAAACAACTTAATCGTGTTCACATATCAAAACAACCCCAATGGGGCAACTGCTGATATTGCAGGTATTCGCAATGAAAAGGGCAACGTAGTGGGACTAATGCCCCACCCTGAGCGTGCTGCTCACCCGTTGCTGGGGAGCACCGACGGTGCCAAAATGTTGAAAGGACTGATCGGTTTTGACTAATCAGTCGAGCGAGTGCGGGCCACCCCGGCTGCTTTCAGCACGCTGGCCGGCACGCCGACCTCACGCCATGCCGCATAGGAAATGCCCTTGCGCTCGCTGTAATCAGCAGCGATTGTGATGAATTCGCCTTCAATCGCGCTGATGTCCACCGTTTCTTCTTCTTTGGCGAGTTCGGCTTCCAAGTCCATGAGCTCTTGGATCAAATGAACTCGCTTCAGAGGCTTGGCCTGTGCAATCTCACCCGGGAGCTCCGAGATGCGAGCCTGCATTCTTTCAGGAGAGCGTTGCCGACCTCGCTTGGGCTTGGTCGAGTCAAGCGCAGTCAAATAACGGCTGACCGTGCGGCCTTGAGCTTGTCCAGCAGCCCGCGCGGCTTTGGCTTCTTCAGATACCATTTTTTCTCCTTGGTCAGGTTAAGGATGAGTTTCAGCTGTTTCTGTAGCTTCTTCTATACAACTATATTCGCCATTCTTTTTCAAGCTGCTGTTTCAAACATGTGCATTTGTAACGCCTACTTGCCTTGGAATAATAAGGGTTATTCGGAATGAACGAACCGCTGCATCGGTCGCTTGGTCTGACAGATGACGAGGCAAAAGCCATCGAGAAGATCTTGAATCGTCCGCCGAATCATCTCGAATTGGCGATGTATGCGGTCATGTGGTCGGAACATTGCTCATATAAATCCTCTCGGTTGCATTTGCGCCGTTTGCCCACTGAAGCCCCCTGGGTATTGGTCGGCCCCGGTGAGAATGCCGGAGTTGTAGATGTAGGTGACGGCATTGCCGCTGCCATTCGGATTGAAAGCCACAACCACCCTTCGGCCATTGAGCCCTATCAGGGGGCGGCAACCGGCGTGGGCGGAATCCTGCGGGACATTTTCACCATGGGCGCCCGCCCAATTGCGGTGATGGACTCATTGCGGTTTGGCCTCCCCAGCGATCCCCGCAGCCGCTGGATTGCCGAAGGAGTGGTGTCGGGCATCTCCGGGTACGGCAACGCGGTGGGGGTGCCGACGGTGGGGGGCGAGACGGTCTTCGACGATACCTATACCGGCAACCCTCTGGTAAACGTGCTCTGCCTCGGCTTGATGCCGGCCGATCGGCTGGTGCTGGGCCGGGCCAGCGGGGAGGGCAACCTGGCGGTGCTGCTGGGCGCGTCCACCGGGCGCGACGGCATTGGAGGGGTGAGCGTGCTGGCCTCGGCGTCTTTTGGCGACGAGGAGAAAGAGGCAGAGAAGCGGCCCAGCGTGCAGGTGGGCGATCCATTTGAAGAGAAGCGCCTCATCGAGGCCTGTTTGGCCCTGCTGGACGCCGGCCTGGTGGTGGGCATCCAAGATCTCGGGGGTGCCGGGCTCACTTGCGCCACGAGCGAAACCGCCTCTCGGGGAGGCGTGGGCATGGACGTGGACGTGGCCGCCGTCCCCCGCCGTGAGCCGGGCATGGAGCCCTTCGAGGTCCTCACCAGCGAGTCGCAGGAGCGGATGCTGGCCATAGTGGCTCCGGATGGTTTGCCCGAAGTGCTGGCCATTTGCGATCGCTGGGATGTGCAGGCCGCGGTGGTGGGCCGGGTGGCCGAAGGCGGGCAGCTTCGGGTGCGCGACGGATTGGAAGGCCCGGTGCTGGGAGAGCTGCCGGCGGCCTCTCTGCACGAGGACGCGCCGCTGTATGACCGGCCCCGCCACCCGCCTGCCGACTGGGAGGATGCCAGGGCCGACACTGCTGATAGCTTGCCGCCGCCCGCAGACCTAGCCGCTGATCTCTTGGATCTCTTGAGCAACCCTTCTTGGGTTTACCGCCAATACGACCACATGCTCTATTGCAATACCGTGGCGGGTCCCGGGGGCGACGCCACCGTGCTGCGGCTCAAGCATCCCGCCACCGGAGCCGACACCGGCCGGGCCTTGGCCCTCACCACCGACGGCAACAATCGCTGGTGTGCGGTGGATCCCCGAGCCGGCACCGCGCTGACGGTGGCCGAATCGGTGCTCAATTTGGCCTGTGTCGGGGCCCGACCGCTGGCCTTGGTCAACTGCCTGAACTTCGGCAACCCCGAGCATCCCGAAGTGATGTGGCAGTTCTCCGAGGCGGTGGACGGAATGGCCGAGGCCTGCGAGGCATTCGGCATTCCGGTAGTGGGCGGCAACGTGAGCCTGTACAACGAGTCCAATGGCCACAACATCGATCCCACCCCGGTGATCGGATTACTCGGGCTTATCGACAGCTTGACGCGGATTCCCCCCGGGTTGGCGTGGCAACACGGTGATCGGGTGATCGTTCTCGGGGAGGCTGGCGCGGGGCTGTCGGGCTCGCTGTGGGCTGCTTCTGTTGCCGGGCACAAGCGGGGCCGGCTGCCTGAGCTGGACTACGAGCAGCATCGGCGATTGGCCGGTCTGGTGGCCGGTCTGGTGGCCGACGATCGGCTGTCGGCCGTCCACGATGTGTCGAGCGGCGGCATGGGAGTAGCCCTGGCGGAGATGGCTGCTGTGTCCGGCGTGGGCTTTCGAGGGGCTCGCATTCACGACCACGCCGAGCTGTTCAGCGAGGCCCCCTCTCGCGTAGTGGCAGCAATAGACCCCGAGCTGCTGCCCGAGGTGGAGGCGGCGGCGGCGGCCACCGGCGTGGCGGTGGCCCGCATCGGTCTGGCCACCGGCGATCGCTTCGCCATCAAGGGGCTGCTGGATTTGGATATGTCGGCGATAGCCGACCGTTGGCGTTCGGCCATGTCAGACTTAAGCAGTGGCTGATCCCATGGACGACTCTCCCCGGGAGGCCTGCGGGGTCGTTGGCATCTACGCACCCCATGATCCCGTTGCCCACTTGAACTATCTGGCTCTCTACGCCTTGCAGCACCGGGGCCAAGAGTCGGCTGGCATCGCGGTGAGCGATGGCGAGAACATCACCGTGGTCAAGGACATGGGCCTGGTGGCAACCGTGTTTGACGACCGCACGCTGGCCACCCTCGAGGGCTGCCTGGGCATCGGGCACACCCGCTACTCCACCGCAGGTTCCAGTACATGGCGCAACGCCCAGCCCGTCTTTCGCAGCGCGGGCGACCACCAGTTTGTGCTGGGCCACAACGGCAACCTCACCAACACTGCCCAGCTCGCCGAGGAGACGTCGATCCTGCCCGGCATGATCGGCTCAGACAGCGACCTGATTGCCGAGCTGCTGGCCATTGAGATCGGTCAGATGCCCCCGTCGAGCCGAGCCGATGGCAAGGTCCTCGAGGAGGCGCTGAAGAAGGTCTTGCCCCGCTTGGAGGGGGCGTTCTCGCTGGTGCTGGCCGACGAGAAGCGGGTGATAGGCGTGCGCGACCCCAACGGATTCCGCCCCTTGTGCCTGGGCCGGCTGGATCGGGGATGGGTGCTGGCCTCGGAGACTCCGGCGCTCGACATCGTGGGTGCCCACCTGTTGCGGGAGCTGGCGCCGGGGGAGATGGTGGTGATCAACGGGGAGGGTGTGAAGTCGGTGAGCCCATTTCCCGAGGAGCGGGTGGATCCCCGCCTCTGCCTCTTCGAGTTCGTGTACTTCTCCCGCCCCGACTCGGTGATCTATGGCCAAAGCGTGCACCACGCCCGAGTGCGCATGGGCGAGCTGCTGGCCGAGCAGTCCCCGGTGGAGGCCGACCTGGTGATGGGCGTTCCCGAATCGGGGCTGCCCGCGGCTGAGGGGTTCTCACGGGCCAGCGGCATCCCCTATGGCCAGGGGCTGGTGAAGAATCGCTACATCGGGCGGACGTTCATCGCTCCGAGCCAGCAGATGCGGTCGATGGGGGTTCGCATGAAGCTCAACCCCCTGCGGGACAGCATCGAGGGCAATCGTCTGGTGGTAGTGGACGACTCCATCGTGCGGGGCACCACCACAAGGGCTCTGGTAGCCATGCTGCGGGAGGCGGGTGCCGCTGAGGTCCACCTCCGCATAAGCTCGCCGCCATATCGCTGGCCGTGTTTCTTCGGCATGGACACCGGCGATCGCACGGAGTTGTTGGCCGCCCACCTCAGCGTGGCCGAGATGTGCGACTACGTGGGGGCCGACACTCTGGCGTTCATCGACCTGGAGGGGTTGACCCAAGCCACCGGGGCGGTGGGAGCTGGCTTCTGCAACGCCTGTCTTACCGGGGACTATCCGGTGGCGGTGCCGGTGGCACCCCCGGGTTCGATCTCCTTGGGGCGCGGCGCGGCCCAGTTTGCTGACGCCGAAGTCGAGGCCTCGCCCTCGCTTTGGGCCACCGGTAATGGTTGAGGCTGCGACCCGGTTGGAGGCTCCCTCTAATGGTTGAGACCTACGAAACCTCGGGGGTGGACATCGCCGCCGGCGAGGAAGCAGTACGGCGCATCAAGGAGCATGTGAGCTCAACGTTCCGGCCCGAGGCCATTGGCGATATCGGCGGGTTCGGGGGGCTGTTCGACTTCGCCCGCCACGGCTACAAGAAACCGGTGCTGGTGTCGACCACCGATGGGGTGGGGACCAAAGCGTTTGTGGCCGCCGCGACCGGTCGGTTCAACACCATTGGCATCGACTTGGTGGCCATGTGCGTGGACGATCTGGTGTGCCAGGGGGCCGAGCCGCTGTTCTTCTTGGACTACATCTCGGTGCAGAAACTCGATCCCGAGCGGATCGAGCAGTTGGTGGTGGGAGTGGTTGAAGGGTGTCGGCAAGCGGGATGCGCCCTGATCGGCGGAGAGATGGCCGAGCACCCTGTGGATGAGCCCGATGACGAATTCGAGCTCGTGGGGTTTGCCGTGGGGGTTGTGGAGCGGTCGCGGCTGATTACCGGGGTCGAGGTCCGCCCCGGCGACACTCTCATCGGGCTGCCGTCGCCGGGTCTGCGGAGCAATGGCTACTCCCTGGCCCGCCGGCTCTATTTCGAGGTGGCCGAGCGGGGTCTGGACGATCCCGCCTGGGAGGGGAGCTCCCACTCGGTGGCCGATGAACTTCTGCTGCCGTCAGTGATCTACGCCCCTGCGGTGCTGGCCATGCTGGCCAAGGTGGATGCCAGGGCAATCGCCCATGTGACCGGCGGGGGCATCGGCGGGAACTTGGCTCGGGTGCTTCCCGACAAGGTTGATGCGGTAATGGACCGGAGCAGCTGGGAGCAGCCGCCGGTATTCGCTGAGTTGCAGCGCATCGGGGAGGTGGCCGACGAGGAGATGGCCAAAGTCTTCAATCTTGGGTTGGGCATGATCCTGGCGGTGAGAGACAAGGACGCCACCAAGGCCATCGACCTGCTCCGCACCGGCGGCCATCGGGCCACCGTCGTCGGCGAGGTTGAAAAGGGCGACGGCCAGGTTCGACTGGTGGGCGAGCCTGATCTGGCTGACTTGTCCTAGCGGGCCTGGACTTCCACTCGGCAGGATCCCTCAGCCCGGGCCACACCCCCGATTTGGTCGGGACGCGGCTTGGGATCATCGAACCGGGGTTCGAGATCGAAGGCGTTGAACAGCCGCTCGATCACCCGGGACATCGCCATGACCGAGAAGGGCCGGGCCGGACAGGCGTGGGGGCCGACGCCGAAGGTGATGACCAACTCCGAGGGAAGCCCCGGGGGCGACACCAGGCGGGGGCCCTTCCATCGGTCGGGGTCGTAGCGGTCCAACCCAGGCCCAGCTTCCATATTGGTCAGCGGCAGGAACGTGGCCAGCGAGGCCCCGGGGGAAACCTCGTAGGTCTGAGTGCCATCGTCGATGGTCACGGGTTCGAGCACCGTGCGAAGCATGATGGAGCGCTGGCCGATCCGGGTGGACTCCAGCGCGCAGCGCGACACCAAGTCGTGGTCGTCGTCTTGACTGGCCCGCACTCGGGCCAGCACATCGGGATGCTGAACCAGATGGACCAGCGACCATCCCAGCGCCGCGAACAGGTTGGACATCGATCCGAGGTGGACCAAGATCACGTCTCGAGCCACTCCGATGAGCCGTTCAGGGTCAGAGACGTCGGCCCATCGCTCGAGGATCATGTCCAGCAGGTCGCCGAGGGGCTCGCGGCGGGAGGCGATGGATTCAGCCAGGATCTGCTCGGCCTTGGCCATGGCGGCGTATTCGGCGGCCTTGCCCGACTGGGCCACTTCCTGCATTCGGGTAGGGGCCACGAATGCCTCCGACCCGTCGAGAACATCCAGAGCTTCGATCAACTCCTCGAACCTGTCTGAGCGCAGGATCTCACGGCCTCCCCAGCTGGCCAAGCCCATGCGGTGGCCGAGTCGGCGGGTGAAATCGAACAGGTCGATCTCGTCGCCGGGACTCAGTTCTGAGAGCTGCATTGTGATCGCCACTTCGAGGGCCTCGAGATAGTCGGCCACATTGGGCCGGGTGAACAGCTCGTGGGGAAGGGTTCGCCGACCGTCGAATAGCTCGTCGGGAAGCTTGCGGATCAGCATCTTCCAGTCGGCGATGCCCTTGCTGGCCTGCTGTTCGGGGACGGCGTAGAAGTCTCTGAGGCCGGTCGGTGAGAACAAGAACAGATAGCGGTCGTCGCCGCCGTCGATCACGAAGGTATCGCCGCACGCCGACCGGGCCGCGCCGATGGCCGCCACCGTGTCGCTGACCGGCCCATCCCAGGGGAGCACGCAGTCGGCCACGGTGGGCATCGGTGTGATTGCAGGCAGTTCAGCCATCGGGGTCTTTTCTATCCGGTTTTCGTCCAGAGTTGGCCAAGATTCTGGTTTGGGCCTGTTTTCCCACCCCGAGGGCTCGAAGCCTATTGTCGTTGCCTGATGCTGCTCAGCAACTCCGACGAGTACCTCCATCCGCCACCGCCGGGCAGCAATGCCCTGTGGAGCGACAACTTCTGGTTCTCGGTGTGCGACCGGGATGCCGACGTGTACGGAATCAACCACATCCACGCCAGCCTGTCGCACGGATATGTGCGGGCCAGCGCGTTCTACGTGATCGACGGGGTGGCGGTGCAATGGGCCTCCCGCCAGCCGCTTGATGCTGACTTGGAGTTCTCGGTGCTGGGCGACGGCCGGGTGTCGTACTCGGTGGAGGAGCCGTTTGCCCGCTATCGCTGGCAGCTTGATGCCCCCCGCTTCGGCTTCGATCTGACCTTTGAGGATCGCTTCGGAGTGTTCGACTACAACGACTGCTTCGGCGGGAATCCGCTGGGAGCCTACGAGGGCTATGGCGGGCACTACGAGCAGGCGCTGGTGTGCCGGGGCGAGTTGGAGACCCGGGATGGTCCTCGGGCCGGGGAGCGCCGGGCGGTGCAGAGCTGGTCGCATCGGGACCACTCCTGGACCCACCGGTTCGAGCGGCCCGGTCCCTGGGATGTGCGGCATCGCCGCACCCAGGCTGAGTCGTGGGGCCACTTCTGGCCGTCGGTGCAGCTTCCCGACCGGCACTTGAACTCCTTTGGGTGGATGAGTCCGACTCAGCCGCTGCCCGGTGACACGCCGGCGGTGGGGGGCTGGATCGGCGACGCTGATGGCACCCGTGCCTTGAAGTCGGCCTCTTGCGTTCCTCGCCTGGAGGAGGACCAGCGCACCGCCATGGCCTTCGACATGACTTTCGAGACCACCGATGGTGAGGTGCTCACCGTGCGCACCGGCCGCAAGCACGCCCATACCCGCAACGGGCTCATGCGCGACGAGAACGACGCCGAGGTGCGGCTCGACTGCCACGAGCCGTTCTTCGACTTTGAGGTACTGGAGACCGGCGAGCGGGGCTACGGGGTGGTGGAGTATTCGATTCACCCGCCCTGGCCCCGTTATCGGTACTGAGAAGGTTCGTGGGCTGATGGGCGCAGCCGATCTCAGCGTGGGGCGCATCAAATGAAGTGGGGCATCCACTTGCCCCAACTGGGCCGGTCTGCCTCGCTTGATCTGCTGGTAGAGATTGCCAAGCAGGCCGAGGCCGCGGGCTTCGATGACGTGTGGACCGCCGACCACGTGGCCGTGCCGGTGGACTTAGAGGGGATGCCGTCGTTCTTCCCTGAGCCAGTGCCATTGCTTTCTGCGGTGGCGGCCCACACCCAGCGGGTGGGATTGGGCACCTCGGTGCTGATCCCCGCCTACCGGAACCCCATGCAGTTCGCCAAGCAATGGGCCACCCTCGACTGGCTGGCTCCCGGCCGCACCATCCTCGGCGTGGGGGCCGGATGGCTGGAGCCGGAGTTCGAGGCCTGTGGCGTGCCCATGGTGCACCGGGCCGAGCGCCTGGACGATTACATCGCCGGGTGGCGGGCTGCCTGGTCGGGGTCCACGGAGTTTCACAGTGAGTTCTTCAGCTTCACCGGCGTGCGGATCAACCCCCAGCCCGCCGCGCCGATCCCGATTTGGATCGGCGGCTCGTCCCCCGGTGCCCTCCGCCGGGCGGCCCGCTGTGACGGCTGGATGGGCACTTGGGCCCCGCCCGAGGTGTTCGCCGAGCGCCTAGAGGTACTGCGGGCTGAGCAGGATCGCCTTGGTCGCGCGCCTGAAGAAACCACCATCTCCATCCATATGGAGCTGAGGCTGGGCGACCCGCTGGACAGCGCCGGCCGCTGGTCGGTGGTGGGCGACGGCTACGGCGACCGTGAAATGGTGATCGGCGACGTCGACCACGTTGTCGAAACTCTGGCCCCGTACATCGACGCTGGACTCGAGCACGTGCTCCTCGTCCCCCTCGCCCTCTCTCCCGACGAATGGCGCCAACACGTCGATGAGTTGGCTGGGCTGATCGCCTAGCTGGATTCTTGGATATGCGGAGCCCCCAGTGAGTAGCAGTTTGACAGGGCGGCTTGAGGGGCCGACTGCTGCTGGTTTGATGTACTCAGACACCGGTGGCGACGGGCCGGTGGTTGTGCTGCTCCATGGGGTGTTGATGAATGGCAGCCTGTGGGATGAGGTCGTCGATGGTTTGCGGGACAGCTATCGCTGCATTGTCCCGGAGCTACCGTTCGGCGCTCACCGCACCCCAATGCCCGATGACGCCGAGCTCGATCTGGAATCACTGGCCAAGCTGATCGCCGAGTTTCTGGTGGAGCTCGACCTCCACGATGTCACTCTTGCCTGCAATGACTGGGGCGGGGCCCAGCTAGTGGTCAGCCCTGGCGGGTCGGATCGGGTGGCGAACTTGGTCTTGATCTCCTGCGAGGCGTTCGACAACTACCCGCCCGGATTGCCGGGTCGCCTGCTGTGCCTCAACGCCTCATTGCCGGGTGGCACGTTCTTGACCTCTCAGTTGTTGCGGCCCCGCTGGATCCGGCATCTTCCGCTCACCTGCGGCAACATGACCCAGAAGTGGGTGCCCAACGACCAGTTCATGAGTTGGATCCATCCCCTCCGCCACAACCGCAAGATTCGCCGCGACCTGGACAAGTACCTCCGCAACGTCCCCACGAAAGGCCAGCTGCTTGAGTGGGCCGAACAGCAACGCTCGTTTCAAGGCCGTGTCCTCATCGTCTGGGCCAGCGACGACAAGCTCATGCCCCCCGCCCACGCCGAACGTTTGGCTGAACACTTCGACAACTCAGAGTTGGTGTGGGTCGACGACAGCCGAACCCTCATCCCCATCGACCAACCCGAAGTCCTCACCACCCACCTAAGGAAGTTCCTCGACTCCCCTTCACTTTGATCGCAGCGGATTCTTCTCGGGCGCTTCTTGCCATTGCCATTTGTGATATCAATACTAGTATCATCTAAATGTGGATGTGGAAGGTCTGGTAGAGGCGTTCCGCGAAAATCCAAAGGGGGTGCGATTTGCTGATCTTGCCAAAGTGTGTGATGCGTATTTTGGCCAGCCACGCAAGTCGGGTGGCAGCCATCGGGTGTATCGCATGCCATGGGCGGGCGACCCGAGGGTGAACCTTCAGAATCGCAAAGGAATGGTCAAGCCATATCAAGTACGGCAAGTACTCAAGGCCATTGAGAAGTTGGAGGCAGGCGATGAGTGATCGCTACACCTACCGAGTGACCTGGTCGGCTGAGGACGAGGAGCATGTGGGTCTGTGCCTGGAATTCCCGTCGTTGAGCTGGCTGGCCCCGGTGCCCGAAGAGGCGTTTTCTGGAATCCGCGAGGTTGTGCGTGAAGCCCTGGTTGACATGTTGGCCAACAACGAGACGCCGCCCCAGCCGTTGGCTGATCGGGCATACAGCGGCAAGTTCGTCGTGCGCATCCCACCCGAGACCCATCGAGATCTAGTGATCCGCGCCGCGGAGAACGGCGTCAGCCTCAATCGCCTAGTGAGCTCCCTGCTGGCTGATTAACTGCATTGTCGTAGGCGCAACAATCCTTGCTGTTGATTCAGCTCCAAAATACGGTCAACCAGGCAATCCGATGACGGGCAAAATGGTCCAGTGTCAATTGGTGTCAGCATGAGCTTGCCGATCTCAGACATCGCAAGAATTGTTATAGGACTAGGGACAGCGATCAGGATCGGCATCGATGGGCCGGGTGCTTCGGGGAAGAGCACACTTGCCGCTGGGCTTGCAGTGGCTTTGCCGAATGCGGTTCTGGTGGAAGGGGATGACTTCTACCGGCCCGAGTCGGACTCCAGCCGTTCTGAGATCGAAGTTGCCGGACTGTTCGATCTCTCGCGGCTCGAGTCCCAAGTGCTCATTCCTCATTCTCAGGGCAGGGAACTTCAGTATCAGCGCTACGACTGGGAGACCGGATCCGTTGGAGATTGGGCTACTGGTGCCAACGGAGCCCCACTCATTGTCGAGGGCATCTACTCGACCCACCAGATGCTTCGAGATTTTTACGACTTGAGGATATGGGTCACCGCTCCACGGGCAGTCCGATTGGCCCGGGGTATTGAGCGTGATGGAGAAGAGGCAAGAAGCAAGTGGGTTGACGTCTGGATGCCGGCAGAAGACCGCTATGTCGCCGAACAGGCGCCACAAGACCATGCCCACCTAGTGCTAGACGGCAGCGGCGCCAGTATTGATCAGGCTGGCGAAGCGATGTTTGCTGTCGTAGGGGGAACGCATTTCTAGAGGCTTTGTCAGGCGGGACCATTGAGCGGCACTGCTGGCTTCCTCAACTTACGAGCTTGGGGATGGTGGACCAGCCGGATTGTTCGGGGGGAGGGATGATGTGGTCGGGGTTGGCGGCTTGGGCTGCGTAGCTGTTGGCGATGGCCATGCTGATGGAGGCGGCCTCTAGGAGCTCTAGATCGTTTACCCCGTCACCGACGGCGGCGAATTCGATGTCGAGTCCCTTCCATTTGCAGAAGGCCTCGACTCCGGACACCTTGGATATTCCGGGGGGCGATACCGTCAGCCGGCTTCCTCCGTAGAGGGGATCGGGTTCGTCGACGCGGGCGATGCCCAGTGACCGCGAATGGACTTCCTTGGCCGCCAAGTGTGCGAGATCGGAGGGCAATCCGGTCAGCACCAGCTCTAGGACATCGTCGTCCACGTCGCTGGGGCTGAGGGCGTGGTTGACGTCTTCGTCGAGGAATCTCAGATGGCTGGGTTCGCTGGAGGGACTCTCAGGCATCACTACGTCGCCGCCGGGCTCGCCGCGGTCGTCGATATAAAGGCAGGGTCGGATGCCGTGGGCGCCGAGGATGTCCAGCAGCTCCCACAAGGCCGCAGAGTCGAACGCGATGCAGTGGAAGCGCTCATTTGTGGCGAAGTCCATCCCGATCGATCCGTCAAGCGCGACCGCAGGCAATTCGAGACCGTTCAATTCGAACAGTCGGGAGATGTTCCGCAACCGACGCCCGGTAGCGGCCAGCACGACGTGTCCCGCCGCCTCCAGCTCGGCCAACGCCTCCAAATGAGCCGCCGGGGCAACGCAGTCCAACCCCCAGAACGTTCTATCCAGGTCGGTCACTACCAGCATTGTTTGCGTCGTATTCGTGACTAGTCGCCGGGGTTGAAGCGGCGCAGGATGCCGGAGCGGACCCGCCACCGGGAGAGCTGGCGGACGAGGGCGGGGGGCACGGCGGACTGTGCGCCGGTACCTGGGGTAGCCGAGATGATCCCGGCCCGGCCGCGGTAAGGCTGGGCGTCCTCGTTGTCGCCCGACCACACCACCACCTGCGGGAAGGCGATGGTGATGCCCGCGGCGGCAAAGCTCTGGTGTACCGACAGGATCACGTCGTGGCGGGTGGCCAGCTCCGTCGGCACGTCGCTGTCGTGCCAGTAGTAGAGGGTGAAGTCGATGCTGGACGACCCAAAACGGGTCAACAGCGCCTGGGCCGGCGGCTCAGCGCTGACCCGTTCCACCTGTCCGAGCGCTTCGATCAGGCACTCGGTGGCCGCTTGCAGGTTGGAGTCATAGGCCACGCCCACCTCCAGCTCGCTGCGCCGCAATTCCTCGTTGGTGAGGTTGACGATGGGCCCGGCGGCCACCTCGCTGTTGGGAACCCGCACCGCAGATCCGTCAAGTCCCCGCAGCACGGTGGTGCGGGAGTCGATGTCGGTGGCCACGCCCAGGTGGTCGCCCAGCAGCACCGTGTCGCCCACCCTGAAGGGCCGACGGGCCTGAAGGATCAGCCCGGAGAAGAAGTTCTCCACCAGCTTCTGCAATGCCAGCGCCAGCACCAAGCCGCCCAGCCCGATGGCGCCGATCAGCGGCCCGACCTGTACTCCGAGACTGGTGAGCGCATAGAACAGCCCGATCAGGAAGAGGAGATAGCCCACCAGCCTGGCGGTGACTATCGCGGCAAAGCCTGGCCCCACCACGTGGATCAGCACTCTTCGCACCAGGCGGGCGGCCAGCACCGCCACGACAATCGTGGCCGCCACGATGATCCCGGCCTGTATCCAGTCGGACACGGTAAGGGCCTCGTCGATGATCGAGTCGTCGGACGACTGTGCCAGCAGATCTGCTGCCGCCAGGATTGTCATCGGAGCGCTGTTTGCATGTCGGTGGTCACTCTAGTGACGCCCTACCGATTCAGCAGCAGGCTGGCGGCTTGGGGGCAGGGCATGCCGACCTCCACGCCAGCGGTGGCGGCAAGGGCGTTGGCGGCAGAGATGATGCCGTCGTGGTAGTGGGACAGGCCGCTTCCCATGCGGGCCCGGCGGGCGTCGACGGTGGCACCGGCCAGGCCGTCGGCCTCCACGATGTAAAGCCCGGCCATGCCGGAGTCGTCCATGCCCCGCCCGCCGTCGGAGCATATAAACCCGAACGGTCGGCACCGGCGCAGGTAGGGCACCGCCGAGCGGCCGGTGTGGCCGGCGGTGACCAGCACGTTGCGGTCAGTGTCCTCGGCGGTGCCGAAGGCGATGGAGTCGGCGGCCACCACGCAGCGCCCGTCGGGGGAGGTTTCCATGACCGTGCGGTTGGTGATCTCTGAGGCGGCAGCCTCAACCGGATCGTTGTCCAGCAAGGCCGCGGCCGCCTCTCGCACCGCCATGCCCGCGCTCACCCCGCAGTCCAGAGCCAGCTGGTTGACGTAGCTGATCAAGCCGTTGTTGTAGAGGTGTACGCCGTCGCCCAAATGAGCGGTCATCACGTCGGCCACCGCGGCGGGAATGCCCAGAGCCTCCAGGTACCACAGCCCGGCGATGGCCGATCCCTCCGGCCCCACCCCGCAGTCCATCCCAATGGCCGCTCGAGGCCGGTGCTCGGCGATGAATCGGGCAGGCAGCACGCCGCAATACGACGAGTTGACGCACACGTCCCGACCCCGGTTGGCTTCGTCCACGTCGTAAGCCGAGTCCATGCACATCACCCGGCCCCGGGTCGAGGCCAGCACCTCGGTCTGCTTGTCAGCGCTCTGGCTCATCGACTCTCCCCTAGGTTCATCGGCGACAGATCGATCCTGCCTGGCCCATTGCTCACCGGCGGTCCTTCGGTCGGCTGATGGGGCCCCGGTCGAATGTCTGATCGTCCACCCCCTGGTCCCGCAGCTCCACTTTCCGCACCTTCTCCGACGGGGTCTTGGGCAGCTCAGGGGTGAAGCGCACGTAGCGGGGCACCGCGAAGTAGGGCAGGCGACGGTCGGCATACGCCCAGAATTCATCGGCGCTGAGGGTGGCGTCGGGCTCCAAAACCACCGCGGCCAGCACCTCGTCCTCTCCGGCCTCCTGGTCGGCGGGCACCGCCACCACCGCCACCTCGGCAATGGCCTCATGGCCCATCAGGGCCTGCTCCACCTCGAACGAGCTGATGTTCTCCCCCCGGCGGCGGATGGCGTCTTTGAGGCGGTCGACGAAGTAGTACCAACCCTCGGCGTCCCGGCGGAGTCCGTCGCCGGTGTGAAACCACAGATTCCTGAACGCGTCCCAGGTCTGCTCGGCCATGCCGTAATAGCCCATGCATGTGGTCCACGGAACCCGGGAGCGCACCACCAGCTCGCCAACCTCTCCCACCGGCACCTCCTCATCGGTGTCGGGGTCCACAAGGCGGATGTCGAACCAGTCCCGGTTCAAGAGCCCGGCCGCCCCCGCCGGGCGATCCTCCCCGTAGGGGGTGAGGATGGGCATGCACGTCTCGGTTAGCCCGAACACCTCTACGAATGCCTCGATCCCGAACCGAGCCTTGAACTCCTCCAGCACGCTCGACATGGTGGGAGCGGCGAACACGCACCGAAGCTGGTTGTCGGCATCGGCTTCGGTGAGGGGCTGCTGCCATACGAAGTCCATCATCACCCCGACGAAGTTGGTGACGGTGGCCCCGCTGTGCCGCACTTGGTCGAGCCAATGGCTGGCCGAGAACCGCTCTTGGAGCACGTAGCGGGCTCCAGCGATCAGCGCCGGATAGGCGGCCAGGAAGTGCGAGTTGCCGTGGAACAGCGGCCCGCACGACATGTAGGCATCGGCGTCGGTCAGCCGGGTGAGCGACACGCACTCATCGGCGAACAGGTGCATGTGGGCGTGGGGCATCATCACCCCTTTGGACAGCCCGGTGGTGCCCGACGTGAAGAACACCGACCCGAGGTCCCGATACGACACCTCGGGCAGGGCTTGGGCGGCGCTGTCTTCGCTGAGCAGGGTATCCCAGCGCTGCCACCGCAGCCCGGCCTCGTCCAGCACCCGTCCGCCCTTGGCGATCTCGCCGTCGTCGCCCAGCAGGTAGAAGCAGCCGATGGAGCCCACCGCCTCGGGCAGCTCGACAAACCGGTCGGCGTAGTCGGCGTGGATCACCGCCGCCGACGGCGACACCGTGGCGGTCTGGTGTTCGAGGAATGATCCCCGGTAGGCGGTGTTGATCGGCACCTCGGCCATACCGGCCACCGCTGAGCCCAGCCAGCTCCAGATGTAGGCCGCCGAGTTGGGCGCCATGATGAGCAGCCTGTCGCCGGGAGCGGCCCCGCCGGCCAGCAGTCCCCGCCCCACCCGCTGGGCAATGTCGTAGCTCTGGGCATAGGTGAACCGCTCGGAGGTCCAGCCCACCTCCAAGTAGGTCTTGTCGCCGTGGGTTCGGGCCCGCTCGGCCAGCACCGCCGGCGCGCTCCACAGCGCCTTGTCGTCGAAGGTGGGCCGGTACTGGTCGTAGTAGCGGGTCATGGAACAGGCCTGTGGCTGGGGCAGCGCAAACTCATCGGGCGGTTCTCGGGGGGAATTGCGGACGGCGCTTTTCCATGAACGCGGTGGCGCCCTCGACCATGTCGGGTGACCCGATGGCCTGGGCCAGAATGCCCAGCCCGGAGGCCATGTTGTCGCGCAGCTGGTTCCAGTACACGTTGGAGCTGATCTTGGCCGCCTCCAGATAGCGGGGGCTCATGGCCAGCAGCTCCTCGCACCACCGCAAGACCTCGCCCTCCAGTTCTTCGTCCGGCACCACTGCGTTGATCCACCCCATGTCGCAGGCCTGCTGAGCGGTGTATTTGCGGCACAAGAAGGCCACTTCTTTGGCCCGCTTCTCCCCGACGGTCATGGCCAGCAGGTTGGTGCCCCCCAGTACCGGGGCGCTGCCCACCTTGACCCCGGTCTGGCCCAGCTCGGCCGATGCCGCGGCGATGGCGAAGTCGCAGGCCACCACCAGTTCGTTGCCGCCCCCGAAGGCCGGGCCGTTCACCGCGGCGATCACCGGCATGGGGGCGTTGCGGATGGCGTCGAACAGCTCCAGCGAGCCGTAGAACATCGTCCGCAGCTCATAGAAGTTCGCTTCGGCCAGATTAGCCAGATACCCCCCGGCGCAAAATGCCCGGCCCTGGCCGGTGATAACCACCACCCCGGCGTCGACGTGCTCCCGGAATGCGGCGATGATCTCGTCGATGGTGTTGCGGTCATAGGAGTTCAATCGCTCGGGCCTATTCAGCCTCAGCCAGACGATTCGATCGTTTCGCTCGACGATGATGTCGTTCACGGTTGTCCCCCTGTTGTAGCGCGATTTATTCGCAGCGCGTACTGTCCGGCATCGTATGGCGTTCGAGCTCGACTCCGACACACGGGCCATTCAAGAAGAGGCCCGGGCGGTGGCCCGCCAAGTGGCCGCGTTCGCCGCGGAGGCCGACGAGGCCAGCCACATCCACCAGCCCACCCTCGATGTGCTGCGGTCCAGCGACCTTTGCTCGCTGATGGTGCCGGCCGCTCATGGCGGTCGCCACGAGCGAGTGGATCCGCTGGCGGTGTGCGTGGTTCGGGAGGCCCTCATGCGGGCTTCGTCGCACTTGGACTCGTTGTTCGCCCTCCAGGGCATCGGCAGCTACGCCATTGCCGTAGCCGGCACCGACGAGCAGCGTGAGCAGTGGCTGCCCCGAGTGGCTCGTGCCGAGGTGCTGGCCGCGCTGGCCCTGACCGAACCGGTGGCCGGGTCCGACCTGCGGGGGATCGAGACCACGTTGACCGACCACGGCGATGAGGTGGAGCTGAACGGGGCAAAATCGTTCATCTCCAACGCCGGGGCGGCCGGCTTCTACACCACCATGGCCCGGGAGGAGAACCGGTTCTCGCTGGTGCTGGTGCCCGCCGATGCCCCGGGCGTGTCGATCGAGCCCTCGCCGGAGATCATCGCCCCCCATGTGCTGGGCGAGGTGATCTTCGACGGGGTGCGATTGCCGGCCTCTGCCCGGCTGGGCGATCCCGGCGCTGGTTTCCGCCATGTGCTGGCCACCCTGTCGGTATTCCGCATCTCGGTGGCTGGGGCCGCCGTGGGGCTGATGGACGGTGCGCTGACCTGTGCCGCCAGCCACGCGGCCACCCGAGAGCAGTTCGGTCGACCGCTGGTGCGGCTGGGACCGGTGGCGGGACTTCTGGCCGACTCTTGGGCCGAGTTGGAGGCCACCCGCCTGCTGGCCTACGCCACAGCCGAGGCCGCCCGGGAGGATCCGTCGGCCTACCTCGACCGGTCGTCGCTGGCCAAGCTGGCCGCCACCGAGGCGGCCAGTCGGGTGGTGGACCGCTGCGTACAGGTGATGGGCCGATGGGGGCTCATTCGGGGCTCCGACATCGAGCGCTACTACCGCCAGGCCCGACCCATGCGCATCTATGAAGGCGCTTCCGAGGTGCTCCGGCTGGGCATCGCCACCCGGCTGTGCGACGAAGTTGCCGACCGACAGGGTGAGGAGGGGGAGTAGGCGATGGCGGTGGATTGGGGCCTTGACGGCCACGTGACGGTGGTGACCGGGGCCAGCCGGGGTTTGGGAGAGGCCGCAGTCCAGGCCATGGTGGCCGAAGGGGCCAAAGTGGTGGCTGCGGCCCGCTCTGAGAAAGCCCTGGATGCGCTGGCCGACCAACTGGGTGACGCGGTGGCTGCCGTGCCGTGCGACATGCGAGACCGAGACGCAGTGGCCGGGCTGGTGAACGAGGCGGTGAGCCGGTTCGGCCGACTCGACTCGGTGGTCAACAACGCGGGCATCGCTCCCGCCTCCAAGTTCGTCGACCAGCCCGACGACGTGTTCGACGAGGTGCTGGCCGTGAACCTGGCCGCCCCTGCGGCCCTGGCTCGTCGAGCTGCATCACATTGGATTGACGCCGGGCGGCCCGGATCGGTGATCAACGTGGCCTCGACATCGGGGCTCAAGGGCAAGCCGACTCTGGCCGCCTACTCGGCGTCTAAAGGCGGGCTGATGCGGCTTACCGAGGCGCTGGCCGGAGAGTGGGCCCGCTACAACATCCGGGTGAACGTGATCGCCCCCGGAGCGTTCGAAACCGATGCCCAGGCCGCGGTTTTGGGCGATCCCGACACCCTGGCCGCCCGGCTCCGCAAGATTCCCGCCCGCCGCATGGGCCACCCCGATGAGCTCGGACCGCTGGTCTGTTACCTAGCATCGGAGGCGTCCGGGTTCGTTACCGGTTCGTGTTTCGTGATCGACGGCGGAGAAGTGTCCAAGCTTTGATGTTGAAGCTCTGACAATGAAAATGGCCAAGGGAGGAAAGAGATGACCATGCAAGCTGCTGCAACGGATGCGCAAGCTGGGTCCAACAACGCGGTCCACAGCGAGTTGGGCAGTCCCGCACTGGCTGGCGGGGAGCTGGCCGCAATCTCCCCCAAGTTCGCCGAGGGCTACGCCCGCATCCGCGACGTGACCGACCGAGACGGGGCCTGCCCCGCGTGGGCCAAGGCGCTGTACATGGCCTGCGCCGCCGCGGTTCGGGGCCAGCCGGAGCTGACCCTTAGGGAGATGACCCGGTCTCGCGAGTTGGGGTTGAGTCTGAGCGACGCTCGGGGCGCATCGCTGGCCGTGCTCATCTCCCGGGGCGAGGCCACCTACAACGCCTTTGCCCGGGCCATCGACCAGGCATTCGACATTGCCGCCGACCAGTCCTCCGAGCCGATTCCCGACTTCTCTCTGGATCGCCAGGCCGCGCTGGACTACTTCCAGAGCTACTTCGGGTTCGTTCCCGACTACATCGAGGTGATGGCCGACAATGCCCCCCGGGCCTTGGAGGGCTACGTGCTCATGCGGCAGTGGTCGCTGGCTGAGAACATGCTCGACGCCAAGCACGTGGAGCTGCTGCTGTGCACCATCAACGCCGCCGAGTTCTCCAGCCGGTTCGTGAACATCCACGCCAACGGCGCCCGCAACGCCGGGGCCTCCGAGGCCGAGATTACCGAGGCGGTGGTGTGCGCCATCCCCATCTCCGGCGTGGCCTCCTGGCTGCCCGGCGCCGACGGCATCATGGAAGGCCGCCAATAGGTTTGCCCGCCACCTCCAAGGCAGGCAGCGGAGGCTCACCCCCATGACCGGACTCATCGACGTCCACGCCCACATCGTGCTGGAGGGCACGATGGGCGCGGCCGGGCCGTGCGGTCCCGAGATCGGCGCCCACGACGACGGCACCCCCTGGTTCCGGGTGGGGGGCTACCAGCTCGACGGGGTGGCCTACCGAGGATCGCTGTTCATCGAGCTGGATATGCGCCTCGAGGCCATGGACGCCCAGGGGATAGCAGTGCAGGCCCTGTCGCCCAATCCGCTCTCCTACCTGCACTTCATCGAGCCTCAGTTGGCCATCGACTTCTGCCGCCGCCACAACGATGATCTGGCTGCCGCGGTGGCTGCCCACCCCGACCGCTTCGTCGGGCTGGCCGCGCTGCCCATGCAGGACGTGGACGCCGCCTGCACGGAGCTTCAGCGGGCGGTGCGGGACTTGGGCCTGCTGGCCGGCTACACCGGCACCGATTTCGGCACCCCGCTGGACGACCCGGCCCTCGACCAGCTCTGGTCGCTGTGTACTGAGTTGGACGTGCCCCACTTCTTGCACCCCACCCAGTCGGGCATAGACGGCCCGCTGCTCGATCCCCGGCTGCGCCGCTGGGACCTCGACCTGGTGCTGGAGTACTCCTACGAGGAGACGGTTGCGGTGGCCACCCTGGTGTTCGGCGGGGTCACCGAGCGCCACCCTGACTTGGATCTGTGCCTGTCCCACGGTGGCGGCACCACGCCGGTGCTGTTGTCCAAGCTCCGCAAGCTGGCCGAGCGCCGCCCCGCCGCTCCCGAATGGATCAAAGAACCAGGGGTATTCGACCGAGCCCTCAGCCGCCTATGGTTCGACTGCCACATCACCGGCCCCGCCGAGCTCAATCTGGCCTTGGAGCAATACGGCACCGACCGCCTGGTCTACGGCACGAACTTTGGCGGCTGGGACCGGGGCACGGGCCCCGACGTCGCCGACCTGGCCGAAACTCTCAACGCCAACGCCACCCGCCTGCTGAGGCTCTAAGCCCCCTCTTGCTGGCGGGCGGCCCAGCGGGCGTTGGAGACGGCCTCTACTTCGGGGTTGCCTTCGAGGAAGGTCTGCTCCAGTAGGCGGTGGGCGATGCGCCAGCCGTCGGGAGTGCGGACCATCTGGTCGATGTACTTGCCGCCGACGATGAAGGTGTCGCCGCCCGGAGTGTCGGCGATGTACTTGGTGGCGATGAAGTAGCAGCCGGCGATGGCCTTGTCGCCGTCCACCTGCGCCCAGTGACAGCCGTTGATGTGCTGGCTGGCGTCGGCTGGCTCCAGCGAGGAGGCGCACTTGGCCACGATGGCCTCGAGCCCCTCGAATCGCTCTCCCCGATAGTCGGCCACCGCGTCGGGCAAGAAGACCTCCTTGAGCGCCTCCCACCGGTGGTTGTCCAGACTCCAGGCGTAGCGAATCTGGATGTGGCGAATGGCGTCGCGATCCAAGAGGTCTTGAATGCGCTCCACGTCTAGGCCCTGTGCGTCTTCTGATCTGGTCTCCATAGGCCGCTCAGATTACGGTGCCGGGCGCAGTCAATTCACAGGAGGCAACGATGAGCGGAAGACTGGAAGGGCGGGTGGCAGCCATCACCGGGGCGTCCAGTGGCATCGGGCGGGCCGCGGCTGAGCGTTTCGTGGAAGAGGGCGCAAGGGTGGCCATTGGCGACATCCAGGACGACGCCGGCCAAGAATTGGCCAAATCCTTGGGCGACGCCATCTACGTTCATTGCGACGTGACCTCCGAAGACGACGTGGCCGGACTGGTGGACGCCGCGGTTGCCGAATTCGGCCAGCTCGACGTGATGTACAACAACGCTGGCATCGTCGGCGCGGTCGGCCCCGTCGACACCACGCCGGCCGATGAGTGGCACGCCAGCATCGACGTGCTGCTCCACGGGGTGTTCTACGGCGTCAAGCACGCCGCACGGGTGATGAAGCCCCGGATGACCGGCTCGATCATCTCCATGTCCAGCACCGCCGGGGTGATGGGCGGCTTGGGCCCTCACGCCTACGCTGCGGCCAAGCACGCCGTGGTCGGCCTGACCAAAAACGCCGCCGCAGAGCTGTGCCGCTTCGGCATCCGGGTCAACTGCATCGCCCCTGCGTCGATGCTCACTCCGATGGTGGCCTTCGCCCACACCGGCGATCACACCAACATGGACGGCGCCCGAGAAGAGCTCACCGCCAACTCCCCGCTGATCGGCCGCCCCGGCCTAGCCGCCGACGTGGCCAACGCCGCTCTGTGGCTGGCCTCCGACGAGTCGGGCTACACCAGCGGCCACACCCTGGCCACTGACGCCGGGTTCACCACCGGAGCCCGCGCCGACGCCCCCGGCTTCGCCGACTACGCCCCCATGATCCGCGAAGCCGGTCGCACCGGGCTGTAGTGGCCGCAGGCTCCAAAGAGAAGACCAAGAGAATCCAAGGAGTAACGTCGAATCGTGCCTGAAGAAGCCCCACTGCTGGCCAACGAGGAGGATCACCCCCAAGAGGTGGTCTACACCGACGGCGACCGCCGGATCGTGACCATGGACTCGGCCCGCTATGTGGACGCCCGCAACCGGGACACTGACGTGGTGGTGCCGTCGTCGTATTTGGGCGTGCTTCCCGCCCGCCTCATGGCCCCCCATCGGCCTAAGGGGGTCATCGGCCACGACGGCTGCATCGGCAAAGACGGCGCGGGCATCTCCGGGCTGTGGTTCCTGGAGGCACTGGGCATCCCCGCGGCCACCGCCGACGGGATGAGCGCAGAGCTTGGCAACGGCCTCGATCTCTTTGAGACCGGGGTCATATCCCGGCTCAACATCTACGCCGAGCGCTGCGGCGTTGTGGAGGGCATGGCGGTGGCCGAGGCGGCCAAGCTGCTGTTGAACAACGATCCCGGCGAGGTGGACGAGGGCACCAAGATTCGCCGCGAGGTCAAGGCCACCACCGACGCCGGACGACAGATCGTGGTCACCGACTCCATCGTGTTCGCCCTGCCCGAGGACTCCCGCAATGTGCTGGTCACCGCCGGCCACACCGGGCGCAGCGGTGCCGACTTTCTCTTGGAGGTGAGTCCCCACGGATTCATCTGCTCCGACGGGGGCCGCAGCAAGAACGACGCTGGCATCGCCGGATTGGCCATCACCGAGGCCCACGGACTGGCCGGAGCGTGCTGCGATGCGTGGAGTGCTCCGGTGGGCGATGCGTTCAAGGCGTACGATGAGGGGATAATCAGCGCGTGCAACCAGCCGGCCCGCGACCGGGGCGTCGAGGTGGGAATGTCCGTCAAAGACGCGGCCGCAGCCCTGCTGGGGGATTGAGAAGGACCGAGCCAGATGTCTGAGCCGACGCCCATCGTGATCACCGGGGGAACTGTGATCGACGGCACCGGCGCCCCGCCCCAGCCCAACACGGCGGTGTTGCTGGAGGGCGACCGGATTGCCGCCATTGGCCCTGATGCTGGGGCTGACCAGCCGGACGCCACCGTCATCGACGCCGCCGGATGCACGGTCATGCCCGGACTCATCGACGCCCACGTCCACTGCACCTTCGACGACGTGCAGTCCAACGACGAGCTGTTCTTCCACCGCGACCACACCCTGGCTGCCCTCATTGCCGCCCAGAATCTCCAAAAGCTGCTGCTGGCCGGGGTGACCGGGTTCTGCGACCCCGACACGTTGTTCTCCATGGGCCCATCGCTGCGCGACGCCGTGGACGCCGGTGTGGTGGAAGGCCCCCGGATGGCCACCGGAGTGCAGGCCTTGGTCACCGCAGTGGGCGGCACCGCTGGGCGGCTCATCCCCGACACCGGGGTAGTGGGCTACGCCCAGGTGGTGACCACCGTCGACGAGATGATCCAGATGACCCGGCGCCACATCAAGTACGGGGCCGATTGGATCAAGATCCACGCCACTGGCTCGATCCCCCGTCACAAGGGTGAGCTGTTGGCCTGGAAGCCCGAGGAGCTGAAGGCGGTGTGCGACACCGCCCACGAGCTGGAGACCCCGGTTATGGCCCACGCCCGCTCAGCCGACAGCACCCGGGCTTGCGCCGAGGCCGGAGTCGACCTCATCCTCCACGCCTCGTTCATGGACGAAGCCGGCCTAGAGGCGGTGATCGACGCCGGTGCCGCCCTCATGCCCACCTTCACCTTCTTGGCCAATCTGGCCGACTACGGCCACCTGGTAGGCGCCGGTGAGGGTATGCAGGACGTGTTCCGGGGCGAGATTGAGGCCACTGCCAAGATGATGGCCAAGGCCCACGACGCCGGAGTGCCGCTGCTGTGCGGCTCGGAGTCGGGGTTCGCCCTCACTCCCTATGGCCACTGGCATGCCCGGGAGATGGAGGTGCTGGTGGAGTCGGTGGGGCTGTTGCCGCTTCAGGCCATCGCCTGCGCCACTGCCAACGGGGCCATCGCCCTGCGCATGGAAGGGGAGGTGGGCACGCTGGCGCCGGGCATGGCCGCCGACGTGCTGGTGGTGGACGGCGACCCGGCCGCCGATGTCACCGTTCTGGCCGACCGGTCCAACCTCCGCCAGGTGATCAGCCGGGGCAAGCCGGTGGACTTGGACCGTCCCTGGCCCACCCGGGCGCCCATTTCCGGCGAGAAGGTGGCCAACTGGGCCGCCCAGATCCTCACTAGGGATCTGCTCAACTAGGCCGCGGCGAACACCACCGGGTAGCGGCCGAAGTAGGGCCGGGTGGTGGAGGCGTCCATCTCCGGTGGATCGTCGGGGTCGGGGCGGCAGCCGTGGTCGAACAAGGTCTGTACCGCCGCCGGCACCAGCCCGAACAGGTGGGTATCCAAGTCGTCTCCGTCCGCGAAGGAGACTCCCGAGGCCAGGTCTTGGCCGATGCAGGCGTGCATGCCCTGGCCGAAGCTCAGCCCCCACGGGGCAATGCCGTCGGGCAGAGCTCGGTCGGGGTTGAAATCGGCGGCATCGTCGCCGAACACCGACTGGTCCCGGTTCACCGACAGTAGATCCAGCGTGACCCGGTCGCCTTCGGCGATGCGCACCCCGCTGGACAAGTCGATATCGGCCAGCGCCCAGCGCATCCCGGTGGGACTGGAGGGCTGGAGCCGTATGGTCTCGTGGGTGCACTTCTGCACAAAGAGCCGGTCTTCGCGCACCCGATGCTCATCCTCGGGGTGCTCGGCCAGCCAGCCGAAGATGTTGTGCACCACCCGGTTGAAAGCGGTGGCGGAGGTGTGGGCCCCGGCCAGCATGTAGAAGGCGATCTCCCGGCGAATGGTCTCCTTGCTCAGCTCCAGTCTGTCTTGGTTGTGCATCAGCACCATCAGCACGTCTTTGGGCAGATCGTCGGTGTCGATCTCCCCGGCCTCGAATTGGTCGAGCAGCGCCTGGCGCCGATTCATGCCCGGGGTAAGGAACTCGGCGTCGAATGCATCCAGGGCAGCCTCGATCTCGACCACCTTGGCCTCTTTGTCGCCGGTGTAGTGGGCCAGGGTGGCCCCCTCGATGAAAGTGGTCAGGTAGTCGTAGAGGTGGAAGGTCTCCTCCGGGGTTCCTTGGGGCCGGTCCACCCCGGCGGTGAAGGCGGCCAGGTTCATCATCACCTGGTGGCCGAGCTTGACCAGCTCCGCTTTGCCCTCGGCCAGATAGGGGGCCAGCGTCGCCTCGATGATGGGCGGGAACAAATCCTGCTCGTACAAGGTGAACGTGTCCCGGCGGAAAAGGCGGTTCTCGAGGCGACGGCGATCCCGGTGCTCATCGCCATGGAGGTTCACCACCACATCGCTCATGATCACCTCGCCGGCGTCGTATAGGGCTTGGCGAAGGTTCTTGTTCCGGTAGCACTCACGGGCTTCGGCGAACGTGGTCACGGTGATTTCTGCCATCTCCGGTATTTTGCCATAGCGAATTGTCTGTTAGGGTCCCGAACTTGTGTACGTCCGATCAGTGCACATCCAACGATCTGGAGGGGTATCCATGTCCAAGCTCTTGAAGGTTCTGGCGCTGCTCTTTGCAGTGGCCCTGGTAGCTGCCGCATGCGGCAACGATGACGACGATGGCGGCGCCGCACCCGCTCCGGCGGCCACCGAGGCGCCGGCAGCGGACGATGACGACGACCACGAACACGAGGACGACGACGACCACGACCACGAACACGAGGACGACGACGACCACGAAGAAGAAGAGATGGCCGACGAGATGCCCGGCGTAGTCGAAGAAGACGGCGACATGGCTGAAGAAGACGACATGGCCGAAGAAGAGATGGTCGAGAGCTGCGGGGCCAACACCGACGGCGATGTGCGCGGTGTTGACACCGAGAACGGCGTGATCACCCTCGGCACGTCCCAGCCGTTTACCGGTCGGGCCGCCGTCGCTGGCGAGGGTCTGTTGGGCGGCTTGCAGATGGCGGTCGACGAGGTCAATGCCGCTGGCGGAATCGACGGCTGCACCTTCGAGCTGGCATGGGAGGATGACCGCTTCGAGATCGAGCAGATGGTTACCAACGTCCGCAAGATGATCGAACAGGACAACGTGTGGGCGTTTGTGGGGACCGCAGGCTCGCAGGCCATCCCGTCCACCTATCCCGACATCGAGGCCGCTGGCACCCCGCTGTGGGGGCCGGTGTCGCCCGCCGACCAGGACATCCAAGAGGTGTACCTCACCAACCCGACCCGTACCGAGCAGGGTCGCATCTGCATCGACTACTTCGCCGAGCAAGGTGTGACCAAGGTGGCGGCCATCGGCCAGGACAATGAACTGGGCGAAGAGGCGTTCAACGCCATTGATATTCAGGCGCCCGTCAACGGCATGGAGATCACGGCCAAAGAAGAGGTTGAGGTGCTTTCTGACGTGGTCGGCCCTGCCGTGCTAGCGGTCATCGACTCTGGTGCCGAAGCAGTGCTGACCGCACTGGACAACGCCCAGAATGGCCTGGTGCTCGACCAATTCCATGAGGCCGGATTCGACGCCCTGGTGTGCTCCGATGCCGGTTCCTCTGGTGCCGGTGGCCAGAACACGGTTGGCTTGGCCAATCCCGAGGCTGCCGACGGGTACCTCGGTGCCCTACAGGTCGCACTGCCCGACGGTGACCACGAGTTTGTCCAGCACTGGAGTGCGCTGTGGGACGCCTACGACGGTCCCGGTAAAGATGGCGGCGCCCCCAACTTCAGCCTTCAGACCTACTCGATTATCACCGCATTCTTCGAGCTGTTCGACCGGCTGGACGGGGACTACTCCTATGAGAACTTCCACGCCACCGCCGAGGCGTTGACGAATGATCCCATTCTGGTGCCCTCCATCCCACCGGTGGCCTGCGGGACACTGCCCGGCGGCCACAGCTGCGCTTCCGGTGCCGGCGTTGCTCAGTATGACGCTGCCACGGAATCCTGGAGCCAGGTCCGGGGCTTCCAGCAGCCAAATTCCTGATCTAGAGCAATCCCTGGGGCTAGCCCACAACGGCTAGCCCCAGGGCTTTGCCCAGATGCGGGATTCCGACAAAATGCCTTAAGCGGCTGAGGGGGAACAGGAGTGGATCAACTCCTCCAGCAAATTGTGGTTGGCTTGGAGGCCGGCTCGAGCTACGGCCTCATCGGCCTGGCCATCGTGGTCATCATGAAGTCCACGGATGTTCCCAACTTCGCCACCGCGGAAATGGGGCTGGTGGCCGCCTACATGGGCTGGTTCCTATCCGCTGACCCTGACAAGGGCGGCGTGGGCTGGCCCTTCTGGCTGGCCATTGTCCTCGCGTTGGCCTTTGCCGGGGTGTTTGGGGCCATCACCCAGTTCTTCCTGGTCCGTCCCCTGACCGGGCTGTCAACACAACCCTTGGCGGCGTTCTCCGCCCTCGGTCTGGGCTACATCAGCATTGACTTCCTGAACAATGAGGGGCTTCCCACTTTCCTGGACTGGTTCCCGGTCACCAGCGAGGGATTCCCCCTAGCGGTGGCGGTGATCTTGGCCATCATTACCGCGGTTTTGACCTACCTGATGATGCGCTACTGGGTGAAGCCCCTCGGCAAGGTGGATCACTTTCCGCTGCTTCTGCTGACCATCGGTCTGACATTCGCGCTGGGCTCTCTGATCGAAAACCTGTGGGGAGCTACCCCGCAGCGTTTCGACGCTCCGTGGTCGGGAGAGACCTTCGACCTGGGCAGCACCCGGATCGGGTGGGACCAGGTCGTCACCATCGTGGTGGGGATGGCCATCGTGGTGGGATTGGCGCTGTTCTTCCGATCCAAGTGGGGGGTGAGGATGAGGGCGATCGCCGAAGACGGCCCCACCGCCCGAATGCTGGGCATCAACGCCGGGGCAGTCTCGCTTATTGCCTGGGCCATCGGGATTTTCGTGGCCGGGGCCGCCATGATCCTCAACACCAGTTCCACGGTGTTGGAGTTGGGCAGCGCTGAAGGCCTCATTCTCAAAGGGTTTATTGCCGCGGTACTGGGCGGATTCGTGTCGATGGGGGGAACATTCGCCGGCGGTCTGCTGGTTGGATTGGGGGAGGCCCTGGCCGGCGGTCAGATCTCCACCAGCTTGCAGCCCACCATCGCTCTGCTGGTGGTGGTTGTGGTGCTCTTGGTGGCTCCAGGCGGATTCAGCCGTACCGCTAGGACTCGGGAGGTGTAGGCGATGACAGTTGCCTCCGCTCCTCCCCGACCTCTTTACCCACCCAAACCCCCTGGGCTTCGCCGATATCAGGAGCAGCTCACCACTATCGGGGTATTCGTCTTCCTGGCGTTTCTGCCGTGGATTCCCATTCTTGGCTGGACCGACATCTTCGACAGCGGCAACAACTTCGGACGAGGGAATCTTGCCTTCGTCTTCGCCTACGGTGCCGCCGCGGTGGGCTTCAACTTGTTGGTGGGCTACTCGGGAACCTTGGGTTTGGCCGTGGCCGGGCTGTTTGCTCTGGGGGCATATGGCACCGCAGTGCTGTCGGCCCCCAGCGACGCCCGAGAAGCACTGTCCGGGTATGACTGGCCATTCTTTTTAGCTCTACCGGTGGTGTGCATTGCCGCCGCCATCATCGGAGTGCTGGTGGGCTTTCCCGCCGCTCGGCTCAAGGGCTTCTTCCTGGCCATCGCCACGCTGGCCCTCGGCGAGCTGATCGTCACCATCATCCGGCTCGACGATGACGTATGGAGTGGCCTGAAGACCAACGGCGGCACCGGCAAGCAGGTTCCCCAATTTCTTGTTCCCGGTCTCGACCGCATCCTCAGCGCCTACATGCTGTCGCTTGGGGCGCTGTTTCTGATGATGTTGGCCTACATCGTGCTTACCAACCGGCGTTTGGGCCGCACCCTTAAGGCGGTGCGCGACATCGACATCGCCACCGGCCCCCTGGGCATCTCGTCTACCTATTACAAGCTTGTCGCCTTTGGCCTGTCGGCTTTCGCCGCTGCGCTGGCCGGGGCCATGTGGGCCCAGAACAGCTCGTTTGCCAACCCATCCACCTTCCGCACCCGGCTGCTGGTCTTCTTGCTGGTGGTGCTGATCGTCGGTGGCCTGGGCCGCAAGTGGGGGCCGTTGATCGGCGCCATTTTCTTTGTGTTCCTGCGCCAGAAGCTGCAAGACACCCAGAAGCTGCTGTTCTTGATCTTGGGAATCGCGCTGATCCTGGCCGTCCTCGTCTTGCCCAACGGGATCGCAGTGTTGCCCAAGCAGATTCGCGACAGCCGGTGGGTGAAAGACCTCCAGCGAAGACTGGAGTCGTTGTTGGACTTCTCGACATGAGCGTCGTCGAAACTGCTCCGTCGGGTGCCAGCCCCGCCGATGCCGTTGCTTCGCTGGCCGTGGAGGACCTACATGTGGCCTTCGGCGGAAACCGAGTGCTGATAGGGGTTGACCTCAACTTCACCCCCGGTTTCAACGGGCTCATCGGGCCAAATGGGGCGGGCAAGACCACGGTATTCAACGTGGTATCCGGCTACGTTCGCAGCAGCGAGGGGGCAGTCCAACTACACGGCGAGGATGTGCTGCATATGTCCCGTACCCAGCGGGTCAAAGCCGGCATCGGTCGCACGTTTCAAGCCCCTCGGTTGATTCTCGATGCCACCGTGATGGAGAACACGCTGTTGGGCCGCCATCATCTGTTCCGCTGGGGGCACTTTGCCGAACTGTTGCTCTTGCCCCAGCAGCGTCGGGAGGAGACCGAAGCCCGCCAGATCTGCATGGACATGCTCGACCGGTTTGGGCTGGCCGATGTGGCCCATGAGGAGGCCGGCGCCCTATCGCTGGGTTCACAGAAACTGGTAGAGGTGGCCCGGGCCCTGGTAGCCAACCCCACTGTTGTGCTGCTAGATGAGCCCGCCGCAGGGTTGGGCGCCGACGACGTGACCGTGCTGCTGCGGGGATTGCGGGAGATCCAAGCCGAACGCAACCTGTGTGTGATCATCATCGAGCACGACCTGCAATTGGTGACCAGCCTGTGTCCCAAGATCAGCGTGCTGCATTTCGGCGAGATCATCTCCGAAGGCAGCCCCGAGCATGTGACTTCTGATCCTGCGGTCATCGAGGCCTATCTGGGCCACGGCTTCGAGGCCGAAGACGGCGGCGAGATTCACGAGGTGGAGGGGCCGCTGTCGGAGCATCACCACATCGACCATGTGGAAGAAGAGAGTTCGCTGGAAGAGGTGTGGACCGATGACGACGCCCCTGAGCAGGAGGAGTCGTCGTAGTGCTGCTCGAGATTAACGACCTGGTTTCGGGCTACGGCCGCCTCGAAGTGCTGCACGGAGTCTCGCTGTCGGTGGAAGAGGGCGAGATCGTATCGGTGCTGGGGGCTAACGGCGCGGGCAAGACCACTTTGCTGCGGGCCATATCCGGCGTGCTGGACACCTGGTCGGGTTCCGTGGTGCTCGATGGGGAGAATCTGGGCAGCCTGGCCATCGAGCGGCGGGCCATGCGAGGCCTCGGTCACTTGCCCGAGGGGCGGGGCATCTTCCAGAACCTGTCGGTGAAGGAAAACCTGGAGCTGGGACTAGGGCTGCGGACCGACGGCGCGGCGGCAGTTCGCCGCGACCGCGACCGGCTGTTTGACCTGCTGCCCGCGCTGGCCGAAAAGATCGGCGAGCAGGCTTCGTCGTTGTCGGGCGGACAGCAGCAGATGCTGGCGCTGGCTCGGGCCATGATTACCCGGCCCAAGCTGCTGATGATCGACGAGTTGTCGTTCGGCTTGGCCCCCAACTTGGTGGACCAGCTGTTCGAGCTGGTGGTGGACCTGCGGGAAGAGGGCGGCACCACCTTCTTGCTGGTGGAGCAGAACGCCGGGGTGCTGGAGGTATCCGACCGCACCTACGTACTGCGCACCGGAAACAACGACATCAGCGGGCCCTCGGCCGAGTTGCGGGCCTCCCACGACCTGGTCCGCTCCTATCTGGGCCACTGACGCTGATGCCGGGCCGCGTGCTGGTAACCGGCGGGGCGTCGGGTATCGGTGCGGCCACCTGCCGAGTATTGGGGGGTACGGGTTGGGACGTAGTGGCTACCGACATCGCTCCCGCCGACGGGGTTGTCGGCCTAGACGTGACCGATGAGGTTGCCTGGGATCAGGTGCTGGACCAGGCGGGGCCGCTGGCCGGCCTGGTGAATTGCGCCGGCATCCGCACCCGCAGCTCGATTGCGGATACTTCGGTTGAGGAATTCCAACGCCATATGCGGGTGAATGTGGTCGGCACCTGGCTGGGCATCCGGGGGTTTTTGCGCCGCCACCAGCCCGGCGAGTCAGGGGCCATCGTCAACGTGTCTTCGGTGAACGCAGAGATCGCGGTACCCGACCAGGCCCACTACGTGGCTTCCAAAGGGGCGGTGTCGGCGCTGACCCGGGCCGCGGCAGTGGAGGCTGCTCCGCTGGGGGTGCGGGTAAATGCGGTAGCACCGGGGCCGGTGCGCACCCCCATGACCGCAGAGCGGCTGGGCGACCCGGAGCAGGCCGCCTGGCTGGACGCCCGGGTGCCGATGGGCCGGGTGGCCGAACCGGCCGAGATCGCCGAAGTCATCTCGTTCTTGCTAAGCGACAAGTCGTCCTACATCACGGGCGAAGTTCTATTCACCGACGGAGGGTGGCACGGAAATGCCTGACTCAACATCCAATTCGATTTCAGGGCTGGTGCCCCTCGACGACTTCTACCACTTCGGCGTTGTGGTTACCGACCTGGATGCGGCGATGGCCGAGTGGAGCGCCATCCATGGTTTCGAATGGGGAGTCGTCCAGAACCGGGAATTCATGGTGCGCCAGCCCAATGGGGTGGTGCTGGCTGAGTTCCAGTTCACCTACTCCATTGCCGGGCCACCCCACATTGAGCTGATCAGGGGAGCTCCCGGCACCGTTTGGGATCCGGCCACTGCGGGCGGCGTGCATCATCTGGGCTACTGGAGCCATGACCTAGTGGCCGACGCCCAACGACTGGCCGACGCCGGCTACGAGCCCTTGGCCTCTTACGACGCGGCCGACGGTCGCCCGCTGGGCTTCACCTACCACTGGTTGCCCACCACCGGACTCCGGGTGGAGCTGGTGGACGCCAACCGCCGCCAAGACTTCCTCAACTGGCTGGCCGGGGCCGACTTCCCCGCTGCCACTGACCGCTAGTCGACAATCCGCCGATAGCCTGAAATTGCAATGGAAACCTTCGATGTAGTCGTCGTAGGAGGGGGACCGGGGGGCGCAGCGGCTGCTCTGGCCGCCGCCCGGGACGGCGCCTCGGTGGTGCTGTTGGAAGCCGACAATCAGCTCGGAGGCAACGCGGCCCGCTCCACTGGATATCTGGCCTTCGCCGATTTCGAAATGCAGGCCGACAACGGGGCTAATGACACCCCAGAGGGCTTCTTGGCCGACATGCAGGCTGAGATCGATCGTCAAAAGCACCGCTACGGGCTGATTTTCGACGAGGATCTGGCCCGGCGCTACGCCGAGGAATCGGCGGCCACCTACCGGGAGCTCATCGAGCTTGGCTTCCGGTTCGACCGGTTCCTGCCTCGCCCGGTGCAGCACACCGTGGACCGGATGGTCAGCGTGGCCGATACCACCATGTTCACCACCTGCTTCGAGCCTGCACTTGTCGATGCCGGAGTGGATATCCGATACAAGAGTCGGGCGATTCGCTTGCGGAGCGACGGCGAACGAGTCTCCGGGGTGGACACCGATACCCGCCGGCGCTTTGAGGCGGCTAACGGGGTCATCCTCGCCGCGGGCGGCTATCAGGCCAACTCGGATCTACGCACTCGCTTCCAGCCCGAGGCCAAGGCCACCACCCCCTATTTGGGCACCGAGCTCTGCCGGGGCGATGGACACCTAATGGGGCTGGCAGTAGGCGGCGACCTGATCAACATGACCATGATCCCCCCGCTGGTCATGGTGGGTTCCGCGCTGGTGGAGGATGCCATCGCGGTGAACCGCAGCGGCCTTCGCTTCCACGACGAGGCTGGTCCGTACGACGATCGGGTCGCGGCCCTGGAAACCCAGCCCGATCAGCAGGCCTGGTATGTGTTCGACGACCGCGTCGCCCAGGCCAAGGCCCAGCTCGTGGACGAGATGCCCGAACCGGCGGTATCTGGGACCGACCCCGCTGGTCTGGCTGCGGCTATTGGGTGCGACGCCAACGGCTTGTCCCAAACGCTGGGTCGCTGGAATCACACCGTGGTATCGGGCACCGAGCGCGACCCCGAATTCGGCCGAGTGATCTTCGGCCAGCCCCGAACCGGCATCGTCGAGCCGCCGCTGTGGGCCGCCCCCATGGTGGTGGGCATCAACTTCCCGGCTGGAGGCTTCCGGGTCAACGCCGATATGCAGGTGCTCGACGTCTTCGGCGACCCAATCCCCGGCCTGTTCGCGGTGGGCGACTGCGTTGGCGGGGTCAGCCCTGCCATCGGCCTAGGAGGGGTGAAGATCACCGCCGCCCTCACCCTGGGCCGCATCGCCGGCAGAGTCGTCGCTGGCCGCTAATCAGATCTGGTTTTCGCCGAGAGCATGTTCTACGGCGATTTGGCCGAAGCACAGAGCTTCCGACAGGTTGGAACCGTCGCCGGGATAGAGCAGGCCTGAGGCCTGGCCCAGTTCTCCTGCCCCGTACAGTCCGGGGATCGGGTCGCCGAAAGCGTCCAATATGCGGCCGTGGCGGTCGCGGCGGGGACCCCCGGTGGTGTTCGATCCTCCTGGCCACAGCACCACGCAGTAGTAGGGCGGCTCTTCGATGGGGACCATGGTGTCGGCCGGGCGTCCCCACGGGTCGGATTCGCCGTTGCGACAGGCATGGTTGTAGGCGTCCACGGTGGCCGCTGCCTGCCGGGCGGCTTCCTCGGTCATTCCCGCGGCTACTGCCGCCTCCGCAATGGTGGCTCCCGGGGCGATCCAGCCCTGTTCGATTTCCGCGGAGTTGTCGTCGCTCCAGTCGTAGAGTCCTACAGCCACCGCACCGAAATGGGAATAGGTGAGCGGCCCCGCCTTGCGTCGGGATTCATCGAAGAACCAGTAGCAGGGCACTCGAGGGTAGGTGTTGGTGGCTGGCTCGTAGGCCAGCAGGTCGTAGTAGAAGTCGTGGCGCAGCAGCGCTTGATTGTGCTCGTTGGCGAATCGGTTGCCAGCTTGATCGCAGATCACATAGCCGGGCGGGTCGATGCCGATGATGAAGTTCAACGGCTGTCCGTTGTGATCGAAGTGGCCGATCGCCCGGCCGATCATCTGGTTCATGTGCCACATGGAAGCTCCGACGCTGGCAGCCATGCGCACCCCGTCACCGGTGTTTTCGGGGTTGCCGTAGAAGTGGACCGGGTACACCCGCAGGTGGTCGCGCTTGAAATCCTCGTCGAACTCGTAGCCGCCGCAGGCCAGCACCACGCCGTGTCGGGCACCCAGAGCAATTGACTGGCCATCGCGAATGGCGGTCAACCCGGTCACCCGGCCATCGGCATCTTGGACTAACCGGGAGGCGGCGGTTTCCCACCGGATAGGGATGTCCCGCCGGGTTACTGCGGCAGCCAGTCCCTCGAAGAACCGGGGACCCGCTCCGGCCGCGGCGGCCAAGCGTTCGCTCACTCCGCCGGGCTGCACGGCCACTATCGACTCCGCGCCCCCAAAATCGGGATGCTCGGCCCCGGCGGAGGGCACCATGTCCAAGCCGCCGATGGCTTCTTCGAACCACCGCGACAGGCAGGCGGCCCGTTCGGCCCAGGCATGGGATACGTCGTAAGGCACCATTCCCGACGCGCAGACATCCAGATAGCGGGCCCCGGCCTCCACATCGGTCACCGTCATGACCATGCCCCCCGACATCCGGGCCGACGGGGTATGGCGGTGCTCAGGGCACTTTTCCACCAGCACCACCGAGGCGCCGGCATCGCTGGCGGTGATGGCTGCGGCGGTGCCCGCGGCGCCGAATCCGACTACCACTACGTCTTGGGTTTCGTCGAAGAGTTGTGAACCGCTCACTAGAAGTCCCCGCCGTCGAGGGTCACTGTCTGGCCGACGATCATGCCGTCGGCCACCTCGAAGCGATCAGTGCCCGAGGTGCCGTCGCCGGGGCCGCCCACCAGTTTCCAGGCCACCGCCACCAGCGCGCCTTCCAATCGGGGCTCGGCGAATTCCACCAGGCCGTCGCCCAGACGCACCGGCACGGTGGCGAAGTAGCCGGCAATGGCGTCTCTGCCCTGGTAGGTCACATCCCGCACCAGCACCGCGTCGGCGGCGTAGTCGGCAGCCATTGCCTTGGGGTCACCGGTGTGAATTGCGTCGAGGTGGTCTTTGACTGTTGTGATCGGGTCACGCATTGGTGATGCCGAGGCTGAGGCCCCCGTCCACCGTGAGCACTGATCCGGTGGTCCATTCAGCGCCCATCAGGTACTCGAATGCCTCGGCGATCTCGGTAACGGTGCCAATGCGTCCCAAGGCGTGAGCCGACCCCAGCCCCTCCAAGCGGGCTTTGGCCTCGTCGTCACCCATCAGCCCGGCCCGCTGGTTCAATTCGGTAAACACCGCGCCTGGCCGCACGCAGCCCACCCGGACCCCTTGAGGGCCCAGCTCTGCGGCCAGCACACCGGTGAGCGCCTCCAGCGCGCCCTTTGTGGCGGCATAAGGGGCCACGCCGGGAAAGGCCCGCTGGGTGTGTACCGACCCCACGAACAACACGCATCCCCTTCGTTCCCGCAGGTGGGGCAGCGCTTCGCCCACCAGCATCATCCCCGCCACCACGTTGGCGTGGAACACGTCGAGCAGAGCCTGTTCGTCGAGTTCATCCACCGGACCGCGGTACATGTTGCCTGCGTTGCTGATCAGGGCATCCAGCCCGCCGCCGTGTTCCACCGCGGCCTCGATCATTGCCGTGCGGTCAGTGGCCACCGTCACGTCCCCGGCCACGGCTCGACACCGATCCCCGAGACGAGCAGCCACCTCATCAACCCGGTCTTGGCGACGACCGGTGATAATCACCCGCGCCCCCCGCCCAGCCAGGTGTTCGGCCGCCCCCGCGCCGATACCCGAACCGCCCCCGGTGATCAATACGGACATCCCGTCGATGGGCTTCATCGACTTGCGACCTTACTGGGCAGCCGTCAGACCATCAGGGTCATGTGGTGGCTAGGGTCATGCCATGGCCTACCGGGTGGAGATCGACCAGGATGAGTGCATGAGCTCGGGAAGGTGCGTGGCCGACTATCCCGCGGCCTTCGCGTTCGACGACGACGAGCTGGCTACCGTGCTGCCCACCTCAGGGAATCTCACCGACCAGCAGCTCCTCCGGGCGGCCCGCAACTGCCCCTCCCGGGCCATCCAGGTATTCGACGACAACGGCAACCTGCTGGAGTAGCTCCGGTAGCCGCCGTACATGGCAACCACCGCTGATTCACAGACGGACCACTAAGGTTTGCGCTCGTGACGAAATCGATCATTGTGACGGGGGCCGGACACGGCATTGGAGCCGAGATCGCCCGGCAGGCTGCCGCCGCCGGCTACCGGGTGGGGGCGCTGGACATCAACGGCGAGGCCGTCGAGCAGATTGCCCAGTCGCTCCCCGATGCAGTGCCCCTGGTGGCCTCAAGCACCGACTCCAGTGCTGTTGAAGCCGCGCTGGATGCCTTCGGCACCCCTGATGCGCTGGTCAACAACGCGGGCATTGTGCGCTTCACCCCCCTGGTCGACCACTCGGAAGACGATTGGCGGGCGGTGGTGGATGTGAACCTCACCGGTCCATTCGTGTGTGGTCGAGCGGTGGCCCGCCGGATGATCGCCGAAGGACGCCAAGGGTCGATTGTCAACATCGCCTCCATCAACGGTATCGCTCCCGGCCCCAATTCCGGGGCCTACAGCCCGACCAAGGCCGCGGTGATCCAGCTCACCCGCCAGATGGCCATCGAATGGGGTGCGGCCGGCATCCGGGTCAACTCGGTGGCCCCCGGCATCATCGACGACGGCATGTCGGCGCCCGTCCTGGCCGACCCCGAAGTGCGGGCCACCCGATCGGCCCGCACTCCTAGCCGGCGCCTGGGCACGGCCGACGACATCGCCAAAGCGGTGATGTGGCTGTGCTCGGAAGACGCCGAATACGTCAACGGCCACAATTTAGTGGTGGACGGTGGCGTGGTTTCGACCGTGCTGGCCGGAATGCCCCGCCCCGCGTCCATCGACGGCATCGACGAATAGGGCTGAAAGGCCCCAAGGAGGAAAACCCGATGGCAGAGTTCACCCTCACCCGGTTCGACGACGTTCGCGACGGCTATCGGCAAAAGGGCCTAAAGCAAGCGCTCTACGACGCCGCCGGGGTGATCATGGCTGACACTCTGCTCACCCTGTGGGGAGACGATCACCGTCGGCGCCGCCGGCTGGAGAATCGGCTGTTTCGCCGGGAGACGTTTGAGCACTACGAACGGGATCTTCTGCCCATTGCGGTGGACGCAGTGCTGGACCCCGCCGCGGCCGCAGGACAGGGCGACGTGGTGCCGTTGGCCCGGCGCATCGTGGTCAACCTCACCGCCGCCGCTGCCGGGGTGGACTACTCGGAGGGAACGGCGGAAGAGACTGATCGGCTGTATTCCTATGCGGTGAAGTTCAGCGAGGGGGCAACTGCGGTCCACAGCACCAGAGACCCTGAGGAGCTGAGGGCGGAGGTGGCCGACGCGTTGGAGCGCTGGGACGAGGAGTTCTTCGCCCCGTCGCTGGCTAGCCGCACCGACCTGTTCGAGCGGTTCGTCGCCGGGGAAATCCCCGAGGACGATCTACCCCGAGACGTGCTCACCGTGCTGGTGCGCAATCAGGATTCCCTGGATCTGCCCCGCGACGTGGTCCGTCGGGAGGTGGCCTTCTACATACTGGCCGGAATGCACTCCACCGGGGCAGCCACGACCCACGCCGTTCACGGCGCCTTCGGTTGGTTCGACGACCACCCAGAAGACCGCGCCCGCATGGTCGAAAATCCAGTGTTCCTCCAGCATTGCGTCCATGAGTCAATGCGGCTGCACCCGGCCAGCCCCGTGGCCGGCCGCGAGGCGGTGGAGCCGGTTACGTTGCGCGATGGCACCGAGATGGCGGTGGGCGACACGGTGATGTTCGACCTGTGGTCGGCCAATCGGGACACCGAAGTGTTCGGGGCCGACGCCGACAGCTTCAACCCGCTTCGCTCGATTCGCGACGACGTGCCTCGTTGGGGCCACACCTTTGGCGGGGGACGCCACGCCTGCATCGGCATGGAGCTTGACGGCGGCGTGCCCGCCGACGAGAACACCGGGGCGCCCATTCTGCTGGGCACGGTGGCGCTGATCCTGCGGGGCTTGCTGGCCCGCGGTGCACAGCGCGACCCCGACAATCCTCCCCAGCAAGACCCCAACATCGCCCGGGTCTGGTGGGGCACATACCCCGTGCTGTTCTGATAAGCAGATCGCTGATGGACGGGCCGACTGACGAGCTTGAGGACCGGAGTCTGCGCCCGCTCACCGGAGAATTCTGGGCTGCGGTCGACCGGGGTGAGCTGGTTCGACCGGTGTGCGGAGACTGCGGCCAGAGCTTCTTCGTTCCCCAGTTCGCCTGCCCACAATGTCAGAGCACCAACTGGACCTATGAGCCCAGCAGCGGACGGGGCCGGGTGTACAGCCACACCACCATCCACCGCCCGCCCACTTCCGAGTTCGACGCCCCCTACGTCCTGGCCGACGTGGACATCGAGGAGGGGTGGCACCTGCTCACTTGGATCGTGGGGTGCCAGCCCGAGGACGTGGCCATCGACATGGCGGTGAGCGTGCGCTTTGTGACTGGCCCCGACGGCCATCGGCTTCCGGCATTTGCCCCTGACGGGGCAGCCTGATGAACGTCGGCTTGGCCTTCGCCCGCAACGCGGCCCGTCATCCCGGCGACCCCGCCATATTCGGCGAGCGGGAGCTGAACAATCAACAGCTCGATGAGCGCACTAACCGCATCGCCAATGCCCTATTGGTCGCCCATGGCCTGGGCAAGGGCGACCGGGTGGCGCTGCTGGTGGCCAACCGCCCGGAGGTGGTGGAGGTGCTGGGCGGCATCACCAAGGCCGGCGGATGCTATGTGGGGCTCAACTTCCGACTCGGTCCAGTGGAGCTGGAGCAGGTGTTCGACAACGCCGATCCAGTGCTGGCCATCACCGACGCCGAGCACCGCGACCAGCTCGACGGGTTCGACTTACCCATTATCGACATCGACCGCGACCTCGACGCCTTGGCCGACGCCGCATCAGCCACTGTCCCCGACACGCTGCATCGGGTCCGACCGGAGGACGATTTCTGCATCGTCTACACCAGCGGCACCACTGGGCGGCCCAAAGGGGTGCATTTCGACCACGCCCGGGTGCTTCAGCACGCCACCGTGGCCTGCTTGGAGTACGAGATCGACCGCCACAGTCGCTACCTCATTCAGATTCCCCACAACTCCAGCGTGAACATCACAATCCTGCCCTGCCTGCTCATCGGCGCGGCCCAGGGGTTTGTCGACAGCCGCAACTTCGACCCGGTGCGCTATGCCCGCCTGGTGGAAGAGCACGGGGTGAGCCACTCGTTTCTGGTGCCCACCCAGCTCATGCGTCTGCTCGACCGCCTCGAGCGGACCGACGACCACCGCCTGGGTTCGCTGCGCACCCTGGGCTACGGCTCGTCGCCCATCTCGCCCGACCGCCTGGCCGAGTTGGTGGAGCGTTTCGGCCCGGTGTTCAACCAGCTCTACGGCATGGCCGAGATTGCCTCCATTGGCACCATCTTGCGCAAAGAAGACCATGTGCGGGGCTTGGAGGAGCGGCCCGAGCTGCTGTCGTCGTGCGGGCAGCCGTCGTACGCGGTGGACGTGCGGGTAGTGGACCCCGATGGCCGGGACGTCGCGGTGGGGGAGCGGGGCGAGGTTGTCTTCGGCGGCCCCCATGTGATGAAGGGCTACTTCCGGGATCCCGTGCGCACGGCCGAAGCGCTACGGGACGGGTGGATGCACAGCGGCGATGTGGCCGAGATCGACGAGGAGGGCTTCATCTACATCGTCGACCGTATGAAGAACCTCATCATCCGGGGCGGGCTCAACATCGCCCCCACCGAGATCGAGAATGTGCTGTATCGCCATCCCGCCGTGCTGGAGGCGTCGGTGATCGGCGTGCCCGACCCCGAGTGGGGCGAGGCCATCGTGGCCGTGGTGGCCCTTAAGCAAGGCGCATCTGCCGACGACCAAGAACTGCGGCTGTGGTGCCGGCAGTCGGAGCTGACCTCCATCAAGATCCCCGAGCGGGTGGAGTTCGCCGACTCGCTGCCCAAGAACGCGGTGGGAAAAATCGCCAAGGAGGAGCTCCGCTCCCGGTATTGGGGAGAGGGCCGGAAAGTATGAGCCGGGCTCGCTATTGGGGAGAGGGCCGGCGGGTGTGAGCGGTCCGCATCCGCTGCATCAAGTGGCCATCGTCGGGGTGGCCGCCACCGAGATGGCCCGCCAGCTCGACACCACCTCGGCGGAGATCTCCTTGCGGGCGGCACGGGCCGCGCTCGACGACGCCGGGCTGTCGGTGGCCGACGTCGACGGAGTAGCCGCCCGCTGGCCCGGCCCAGGGGGCACTGTGTTCCAACCCGGCTCAGCCGACTGGGCCGAGGTGTTCGGCCAGCCGCTGCGCTGGGTGTGCGACACCTATCCTCAAGGCGTGCCTGGCGCGCTGGACGCCGCCGCCGCGGTGGCCGCCGGACTGTGTGAGGTGGCGCTGGTGTTCGGTGGCCAGGCCGGGTTCATGGGCGGCTCGGCGGTAGCCGACTACACCCGGCCCGACAACGAGTTCATCGCCTGCTGGGGTTCGCTCACCGCAGCCCAGTTCGCCCTGGTGGCCCAGGCATACCGGCACCGCTTCACCCCCGATCCCGAGCGGGTGGCCGCCATTGCCGCCGCCATCCGCAACGCCGGCTCCAACAACCCTGCCGCGGTGATGGCTGGCCGCGGTCCCTATACCGCGGCCGACGTGCTGGACTCACCGATGGTGGCTGAACCGTTCCGCCGGCTCGACCTGTGCTTGGCCACCGAGGGGGCCGCGGCCATGGTGATTACCACCGCCGAGCGGGCCCGTGATCTTGCTCAGCCCCCGATGGCCATTCTGGGCGGGGGAGCGGAATGGCACCGCCAGCAGTACGTCAATCCACCCCGCTACGACGAGGTGTGGAGCTTGGGGGCCGACGCTGCCCATCGGGCGTTCGAATTAGCCGGCCTCGGGCCACAAGATGTGGACGTGTTCGAGCTTTACGACATCAACACCTACGAAGTGGTGCGCCAGTTCGAGATGCTGGGGCTGTGCGCCGAGGGCGAGGGAGCCGACTACCTGTGGGAAGCAGGCATCGGCGTCGATGGCCGCCACCCGCTCAACACCGACGGCGGCCTGCTCAGCTACAGCCACATCGGCTGGGGCGGCCCCACACTCAAAATAGTAGAGGCCGTGCGCCAGCTGCGGGGCACCGCCGGCCCCGGCCAACTCCCAAACGCCGAGGTCGCCCTGGTCACCGGCGCCGGCTCCGGCGCCCAATACCACAACGTGATGATCTTGGGCCGGGGATAGCGGCCCAGAGCTAGTTCGTCGCCCAGTCGAGCTCCGTCTTCATGGCCTGTTCGCCGCGGCGGCCGATGGTGAGCAGGCGGGGGTCGTCGGTGCGGCCGTCGAGCCAAGCCCGGATGGCTCGCATCGAGGCGGTGAAGGAGCGGACCCGCTCGAAACGAGCCGCGTAAGCCAGGCGCTCCTGGTCAATGGGGTGGCCATAGTCGTCTGAGTCCTCAATGGTGCACCAGCCCGAGAAGCGGTGGGTAAAGGCCACGTCGCACATTGGGTCGCCGGCCCAGACGCGCTCCCAATCCAAGATCCCGCCCAGCTCTCCCGGTGCGGTCCAGCTCAGGTTGGCGAACCGGAAGTCGCCGTGGCACCACACCGCGGTCTCGTCGCAGTCGGGTCGATGGGCTCGCAGCCACACCAGCGCCGCTTCGAATTCGGGGTGCCGGTTAGGAGCGGCCCGCCGGTATACAGCTTCGGTGCGGTCGAGCTCGGCGTCGTAGGCCTCGGCCACCGTTATCGGCGCGGTCATATTGTGCAGCTGGCCCAACGCCGCGGCGGCGGCGGCGATGTACTCCGGTTGGTGTTCGGTCACGGCGGCGAGCCGCAGCACTCGCCCCGGTACCCTGGTATGGACCCCAAAGGGCCGTCCGATGGGGTTGTCGGGGCCAGATTGCACGGCCAGCACACGCGGTGCAGGCACAATCCCCGCCACCCGGCGGAGGTTGGCGGCTTCGACTTCCGGATCGTAGGGGTCGAGCGGGCCGCCCCGGGGTGCCACCCGCACGATCACGTCGTCCACCCCCAGCGTCACCCACGAGAACCCCCGGTCCAGGCGCTCGATACGGGGATGGACACCTACACGGTCAAACACCTCGGATACCGCACGGCCCACCGCAGCAGGCGACAAATCCATCAATGGAGCGTACCGGGCCACCCATGTGGCTCAGACCGCTGGACCGGTTCCGCCGCCCAGTAACGTCGCCCGGAGTGGTGAGCGGACGCGACGCATGACAGCAAGGATGGGGGTTGGCCGGGGTCCGGCGGTGGTGGCGGCCAGCATGCTGGCGCTGGGGTTCGGGTCGAGCCTGGGCTTTTTCCCGGGCTATTTCGTCGCCGCGTTACGCGATGATCTGGGCGTTTCCCGGGCTCAAGTTGGGCTGCTGGTGAGCCTGCATTTCGGATGCACCGGATTGGGCTCCATTATTGGCGCCCGGATCACCGAGAGAGTCGGAACCCGGAACGCGGTGATTGCCGACCAATTGATCGTGGCCGCTGCCGCGTGGACCGCGGCGGTTCTCGACAGCTACGCCGCATTGGTTGGAGCCGCCGTCTTCGCCGGCTTCGGCTACGCCTTGGCCAACGCGGCCACCAACGAGGCGGTGGCCGCCGCGGTGCCCGAAACCCGCCGAACCCTGGCATTGTCGGCCAAAACGTCCGGTGTGCCGATGATCGCCTTGATCAGCGCCACCCTGGTGCCCTGGGCGTCCGACCGCTGGAGCTGGAACCTAATTTTGATGATTGCCGGGACTGCGGCTGGGGCCGGAGCGCTCATCTCGTCGGTGGTCATTCCCGACATCCGCGCCTCCCAGCGGGGGACCCAGCCCGGCGCTTCGGTACTTCCCAGAGGGTTTTGGTGGTTTGCGGTGTCGGCTTGCTTCTTGGTCGGCTCAGGGCAACCGCTGTTTTCGTGGACAGTGCCGTACCTCGACGAAGCCCTGGGCACCTCCAAGCCGGTCGCTGGCGTAATTTCTGGGCTCGCGGCAGGGGTCGGCGCCATTTGTATGTCGCTCACCGCGTTGCGGGCCGACTACCTCGGGCGAAGCCGAAGGGTGCCGCTCATCGTCGGATTGTGCTCGGTGTTGGCCGCGTCAAATCTGGTCATCATGAGCGGGTTGACGCTGGGTGTGGCGATTGCCGCTGTCGGCATGTTCGTCGGCTTCATCGCCCAGCTGGCGGCCATCGGCATCATGCACGCTGCGGTGGTCGACCGGGCACCCCACGCCGTGGCCCGGGCCACCGGCGTCACCATGACCGGCTACTACTTGGGGGCGTTGGCCACGCCGGTGACATTTGGCGCACTGGTGGACTGGCTGGACACCTACACCTGGGCCTGGTTGGCCATGGCCGTATGCACCGGGGTCTCCGCCGCCTGCTTCGCCCGCGCCAACCGGGTGGGAGACGTGGTGCCTTGATCGGTGATGCGACGACGACCAAGCTCCCCAATTGAGGAAATGAGCTACGAGCACGCCCTGGCGCCGATTGAGATCAATGGGCTGGAGATCAAGAACCGGGTGGTGCGCACCGCGCACGGCACCAACATCGGCCAGGGGCGGATCACCGACGAGTTAATCGCCTACCACGAGGCCCGAGCCGCCGGAGGGTGCGGGCTGACCATTCTAGAGGCGGCGTCGGTCCACCCCACCGACATGGGCACGCTGTGGCTGCACGATGCCTCGGTGGTGGACGGCTATCGCCGGCTGATGGACCGCCTGGCCCCCTACAACATGGCGGTGTTCCAGCAGCTCGGCCATCTGGGCTACGAGGGAGTGACGGCCGACGAGGGACCGCCGTGGTCGGCATCAGAGCTGGCCGGTCCCAGCATCCGCCGTTCGGCCAAAGCAATGGCACAAGACGATATTGATGAGCTGGTCGATGCCTTTGCTCAAGCCGCTCGGTGGAGCATCGAAGGCGGGCTTCACGGGGTTGAGGTCCACATCGCCCACGGCTACCTCCTCCAACAGTTCATGTCGCTGGCCACCAATCAGCGCACCGACCGCTACGGCGGCTCATGGGAGAACCGCATTCGGCTGGCCCGCGAGGTGGTCGCCGCGGTGCGGGAAGCCATCGGCCCAGAGACCCAGCTGGGAGTACGGATCGGTTCAGAAGCGGTGGGCGACGGGGGAGTGACCGAGCACGACTGCGCCGAACTGGTGAAAATTCTGGCCGGCGACGGCCTCATCGACTACGTGAACCTCACCTACGGCAGTTGCCTGCGGCCCCACAAGATCATGGGCGGAATGCACGAGCCCCCTGGTTACGAGCTGGAGGCGGCCGCCCCGGTGGTGGCGGCGGTTGATCTGCCCGCCATCGTGACCGGCCGGTTCCGCACCCTGGCCGAGGCCGACGAGCTGATCGCCGACGGGGTAGCCGACATGGTGGGCCTCACTCGGGCCCACATTGCCGATCCCAATCTGGTGGCCAAGAGCATTGAAGGCCGAGAGGCCGAGGTTCGCCCCTGTATCGCCGGCAATGACGGTTGCGTCGGCGGCCTCAACCGGGGCCGCCTCTCCTGTGCCGTCAACCCCGCGGTGGGACGCGAGCTGGAATTCCGGCGCCCGGATCCGAGCCCCCAACCCCGGCGGATTGTGGTTGTCGGCGGCGGACCCGGCGGCATGGAGGCGGCTCGACTGGCCGCTGAACAGGGTCATTCCGTGGTGCTGTTCGAGGCCCGCAATCGCTTGGGCGGCGCCGTCCGGCAGGCCCAAGAGCTGCCCACCCGGGCTTTGCTGGGCGACATCTGCGACTGGCAAGAACGGGAACTGGCCCGCCTCGGCGTCGATGTGCAGCTGAATCAACCCGCCGATGGGCAATCCATCACCTCAGCCCGCCCCGACCTTGTGGTGGTGGCCACCGGCGCCACCGGCGCCGAGATCCCCGACGTCAGCACCATGCCCAAGGGCGCCACCGCCGTGGTCGATGACCGCTTCGGCGGCTACGAAGCCCTCGGCCTGGCCGAGTGGCTGGCTACCGAGGGGCTGTCAGTAACGCTGACCACTCCCGGCCGCCGGGTGGCGGCCAACGCCCTGCTCGACCTAGTGGTCCAACCTGCCCTGGAGCGCCTGCAAGCCTTCGAAGTCGATATCCACACCAAAGTCGATGCTCCACCCGAGGCCGACCTAACCCTCACCGTGGCCAAACACCCTTACGATTCGCTATCCGCCGATCTCACCGCCACCGGGCTCACCGTCCGGGTCATCGGCGACGCCCGCACCCCCGGCACCATCCTCACCGCCATCGCCGACGCCCACCGCATCGACTTCCGCTAGGAGCCTCTGCGGGTTCTACTGGAACGACACGAATACTGAATTTGGAGTGAGTTCTAGGACTTGTTCGGGGGTGGCCATGGGGGAGTCTTCGTCGTAGAAGTTCTTCCAGCCCCAGTGGAATTGGTGAGCGTCGTCCATGGTGGTCAGGGCGTCCCAGGTGCTGTATTTGGCCCGCATGGAGCCTTGGCCGTCCATGTGGATGAGGATCGCCAATTCGGGGGGAGTCTCGATGGCGGCGCGGTTGGTGATCATGGAGTAGCGGAATTGGTGGACGATCAGCAGTTTCTGGGGGAGGGCATGCTCGCGTACCAGACCGGCCAGCCACTCCACCACTTGGTTGATCTCGGCCGCGTCCACTGTGCCGATCTGCTGAAGGTGTACCTCGTGATGCTTGAGCCTCCACTCCGGATCGAGGGCCAGACCAACGTTGGGAAGAAGGAGGAACTCCTCGTAGACCTTCGCCTGCGACAAAAAGTCGCTTCGTCCCGACTGGAGGTCAAGCACCACGTACATGTCGTTGGCGGTGGCGGTTTCGATCCACGGCCTGATCACGTCCCGCGCGGTCATGGCCGAATAGTCCCCGTCGCTTCCGGCGCTGGCCGACGCAACGGTGGTGATGATCTCGAAGGTGGGCAAAATCACCGCGCCGTCGGCGTCGTATCCCTGGGCGATGGATTGGAGCCGCTCGGCACCTGCTTGGGCGCCCTGCTCGCCCAGCACGCCAAGGCTCGACGTAGAGGGGTGGCCGTAGATGGCCACCATTCGGCGATCAAAGCCGGCATCGAACATGAGCAGACCACCCCCAGGAATCTGATGGCCCCCGCGGATTACATCCAGTTGCCACAGCGTGTCCTCGCTGAGGTCCGGGGCCAACTCCACCTCTGAGGCGTCGAGGATCTTCTTCATAGTCTGGGAGGGAAGGGCTCGGAGGTCCCCGGTGGCGACTATCACCGTATTGCCGACCTGGTGGCCGTGGGCCGCCAATTTTGCCGCCTGCTCTCCGTTGGCCACCAGCCACACCCGCTCGGGGGTCGCCAAGGGGGTCGGCGTTGCCGTTTGTCCGACGGCATCGGATGGCTCAAGGTTGGAATCGGCCATGGCGACGCGGCTGTCTTCTAGATCGAATGCGACGGATGCGAACTCAGCCCCAGATGTTGAGGTGGCGCCACGCGCCGTCGCTACCAGTCCGACATTTGGTGGGGCCGGATTCAAATCACTGGCCAGGCCGTCCTCGGATATGGCTGAGCTGTGCGTATCCGTTGACGCATTACCAACCGGCAGGCACGAAGAAGCGACTGCCGCCAGGGCGATGACGCCCACGAGCCGGGCCACCCGGCAGCCGGTCATGCGCTTTGTCTTGGGGGCTTGAGGACCCCCCAACGATTCCCAGATGCAAGTCTTGGGACCAGGGCGAAATCGCACCAGTGGCTCCTTCAGATTCCACCAGGCTTTGGCACCATTCAGCGCAAGGCCTGTTACGAATCCGCATGCCCTGGTCCGTGCCCGAGTTACCGGGCAAGTACCCCCTACAAAGCGGCAGCCAACATGCTAGCGGAACAGCAAGTATCTCGAAATGGCAATCGACGAGATTCCCGACGCGTCTCCAACCGGGGCCAAGTGGCCAGTGCGGGTGGCCCTCTTGGAGTTGCCCCTACCGCTCAGCGGTGCCGAGGTAGGAGGCTTGGAGGTCGGGGTGGGCCAGGAGGTTCTCGGCGGTGTCGTCGAGCACCACCCGGCCGGTTTGCAGCACCCAGCCCCGGTCGGCGATCGACAGGGCCATGTTGGCGTTCTGCTCCACCATGAATACGGTCAACCCGGCTGCGTGGATCTGCTGGATGAGCTCGAAATTCTGCTGCACCAGCGCGGGGGCCAGGCCCATGGAGGGCTCGTCCATGAGCAGGATCTGGGGACGGGCCATGAGCGCTCGGCCCATGGCCACCATTTGCTGTTCGCCGCCCGACAGCGTGCCCGCCTTCTGGGTGAGCCGCTCCTTCACCCGAGGGAACAGCTCAAAGACCCACTCTCGGTCGGCCGCCACCCCATCAGCGTCGGTGCGCAGAAACGCGCCCATCTCCAGGTTCTCCCGCACGGTCAGGCGCTTGAACAGCCGGCGGTTCTCCGGGACCATCGTTACCCCCAGCGCCACCCGCTCCCGGGTGGGCTGATGGGTCACCACCTCTCCGTTCACCATCACGTCGCCGGTAGTGGGCTTCACCATGCCGAGGATGGTCCGCAATGTGGTCGACTTGCCGCTGGCGTTGCCACCCAGCAGGCACACCAGCTCGCCGGAGAAGATGGCCAGATCCACATCCCTGAGGATGTGAACAGCCCCGTAATGGGTGTTCACCTTTCGCATCTCCAGCACTGGCTGTACTTGGGCGGAGGCAGGCTGGGCCGGAGCCGGGGAGGCAGTGCCGGGGGTGTCCGGGCTCATCGGCTGCTCAACTCCCCTCGGCCGATTGGCCCAGATAGGCCTCGATCACCTGCGGGTTGGCCGATACCTCGGTGTAGGTGCCCCGGGCGATGGCCTCGCCATGGTCCAGCACCACCACCCGGTCGGAGATGTCCCGCACCACCGACATGTCGTGTTCGATGAGCACGATTGTGTAGCCCATCTTGTCGCGGAGCTTGCCGATGAGCTGGGTCAGCTCAGCCGATTCCACGGGGTTCATGCCCGCCACCGGCTCGTCCAACAAGATCAGTTTGGGGCTGGTGGCCATGGCCCGGGCGATCTCCAGGCGGCGGCGATTGGCATACGACAGAACCGAGGCCGGCTGGTCGAATCGGTAGCCGGTGAGCCGGGTGCCGAAGAAGCCCAGCACCTCTTTGCCCCGGGCCCGCACCTGCTCTTCCTCGGTGCGGAAACGGCGTGTTTGGAGTAGGGCGTCAAGCATCCGCTGGCGGGTGCGGCAATGCTGGGACACCATTACGTTCTCCAGCACCGTCATGTTGGCGAACAACCGCACGTTCTGGAAGGTGCGGGCGATACCGCGGGAGGTGATCTTGTTGGGGTCGAGCCCCAGCAGCGACCGGCCTTCGAAGGCGATCCGCCCTTCGGTGGGCTTCACCATCCCGCTGATGGCGTTGAAGAAGGTCGTCTTGCCTGCCCCGTTGGGGCCGATCACCGCCACGATCTCGCCCTCATCCACGGTGAAGTCCAAATCGTTGATGGCGTGCAGGCCGCCGAACACCACGTGCAGCCCGGTGATCTCCAGCATCGGCTGAGAGCTCATGGCTGCTCGCCTTTCGAGCGACTCCCGCCGCCGGTGGCATTGTCGGCCTCGGCTTGGGCCCGCAGCCAGGCATCCTGATTCATCTCGTCGATGTGCAGCTCCCGGGCTCTTCGCACGCTGGGTATCAGGCCCTCGGACCGCTGAAGCATCATCCACACCAGCAACGCGCCGTAGATCAAGATCTTGTACTCGGCGAACTCCTGGAGAAGCCCCGGTTGGTTGGGTCCGCCCAAGACGCCGATGAGCACAACAGCGCCGGCGATGACGCCGGGGATGTTGCCCATGCCCCCGAATATCACCACTACCAGAATCACGATCGACACGATGATGGCGAAGCTATGGGGGAAGACCGACCCCACTTTGGCCGACAAGATGGCGCCGCTGAACGACCCCAGCACCGCGCCGGTGACAAACGCCATGAGCTTGGCGCTCACCGTGTCCACCCCCATGACCTCGGCCACGGTCTCATCCTCACGGACGGCCATCCAGGCTCGGCCGATGCGGGAGTTCTCCAGCCGCCACGAGACGTAGATGGCGATGGCGCAGAAGAACAGCACCAGATACAGCACCGACCGAGGCTCGAACCCCCGCACGGTGGCCAGTCCGAACACCTCCACGCCGGGAATATTGGTGATCCCCTGGGCGCCGTTGAACGTCCCCGACAGCCAGTCGGACAGAAGCAGGATTCGGATGATCTCCCCGAATCCCAGAGTGACCACGGCCAGATAGTCGCCCCGCATCCGGATCACCGGCGCGCCGATGAAAAGCCCCACCAGCCCGGCCAACAGCATGGCGATGAACAGGGCGCCGAACCACGGCATCTCGGGACTGAACCGGGGTGATCCGGGGGAGGTGAGCACGGCCACGCTGTAGCCGCCCACTGCAAAGAAGGCCACATAGCCCAAATCGAGTATCCCAGCCAGCCCCACAATGATGTTGAGCCCCAGCGCCAGCAGGATGAACAGCCCGACGTTGGCCAGCAGTTCGTTGGTGAGCCGGCCCAGGAACAGCGGGAGCACCACGACGGCGGCGATGACGAGGGCGTAACCCAGCAGCCGTCGGGAAGCGAACTTCCGCCACACTGCTCGACTCCGGTCGGGTTCACCGGGCGCGGCTGGGCGCTGTCGGCTGCCAACCAACCCAGCCCGCATAGCAGAGTCCCGATAGGCCCAGATCCCGGCCATCACCGCGATAGTGGCCACTGCCACCACGATGGCTGCCGGGTAGGTGAGGCCGCGTTTGGGTCCATAAAGCCAATCGGACACCGCCTCGATATGGAAGCCCTGGGACAAATCGGTGATCACGCTCTCCAGCACTGCTGCGCCGAACACTGTCAACCCCGCGATCACCGCCGTTCGGGTGATCCGGGTGCTGGCCCAGTGCATCCCTCCGCCCAGCGCCCCGGTGGCTGCTCCGATAACGGGCCAGATGACCGCGCCCATCCATACCGACTCCTCAAACTGCAAGATGGCCAGAAGCTGGGGACTCCAGTTAACCAGCGGGTCGCGGATGTCGAAGTGGGTGATCCCCACCACTAGAAGGGTGAGCCCGGCGTTGCCCAATGCCCCGGCGATTGCCCCGGCCAAAACGTCGCGTCCACCTCTGGCGTACGCCGTCATCCCCTCCAGTACCTGCTCGCGGCCAACCCAGTAGCTCACCACCAGCGGCAGCCATATCAGCGACAGATAGCCGAGACTCAGGATCGGGTCGATCAGCAGACGCCGGTCGAAGTTCACTGGCATTCCGCTAAGGGCGATGAACACCTGTCCCAGCGCCAAGATGGCCCCCGCTCGCACCAATTTCTGCCAGTCTTGGTCCAGCAGCCGCCGACGACTGGCGGCATCCGCCGATGCAACCTGAGTGGCGGGGAAGTCCCCGGTCACGGTCATGTCCGCTCCTCAGAGGGGAGCCGCTCGCCGAAGATGCCGCTGGGCCGCACCAACAACACGATGATGAGCACGGCGAAGGCCACCGCGTCTCGCAGCTGCGACGGCCCGCTCACCCCCAGTGGCTCCAGGATCATCAGCGGACCCAGTGATTCGGCCACCCCGATGGTTAGACCCCCGGCCATCGACCCCCCGATGTTGCCGATTCCTCCCACCACTGCGGCGCTGAATGCCTTGATCCCGGGCAGGAATCCGGCGGTATGGAGGACGCTGTTGAACAACAGCCCCCACAGAATGCCGGCCACCCCGGCCATGGCCCCGCCGACGGCAAACGTCTTCACGATGATGCGGTTCACGTCGATGCCCATGAGCGAGGCAATCTCAGCGTCTTCCGCCACTGCTCGCATGGCTTTGCCGGTTTTGGTCCGCTCCACCAAGTACCACAGTCCGATCATGGCCACAGCGGCCACCGCCAGCACCAGGATCCGGGTGCCTTGGATCTCCAGAAACGTCCGCTTCTCGGTGAGCCAGTCGGGCATCCTCGCATACGACTTCGTGCCCGGCCCAAGCAAGACCAGGATGAAGTTCTGGAGGAAGAACGACACCCCGATCGACGTTATGAGCGGAATGAGCCGGGGTTTGCCCCGCAAGGGGCGGTAGGCCACCCGCTCCATGATCATCGCGGTGACCGTGCACACCACCATGGAGAGGCACACCACCAACAGCAGACAGAGCACGAAGTTGCTCTCCCAGGCGCCCGCTTCAGCCAGTTTGCTGGAGGTGACCGCACCGGTTACCGCCCCGATCATGAAGACTTCGCCGTGGGCGAAGTTGATGAACCCCAGCACCCCGTACACCATCGAGTAGCCCAGCGCTATGAGCCCGTACATAGCCCCCTGGGCCAGCCCGGCCACCACCAGATCCCGAAACTGCTTCCCGGTCAGGCTGAGGGCATCGGGGTTGGCCCATCGGGCAAACGGGTTGTTGGCGTCGATGGCCTGGGCAATGAACGCCAGTAGTCCCGCGCCGATGAGTGCTAGAGCGGCAATCCGAAGGAAGGTGAGGAACCAGTCGACCCGAGTGCGTTGCTTGGTGGTCAGCTGCATCAGACTTGGCCTACTCGCCTATGGCTCGTCCTCCAATGACAGCCAACCCTACGCCACCGCCGCCCTTGGGCAGCGGCAGCGCAGAGTGTCGACTACGGCGCTTTGCTAGGGGTACGCGTAGACGACGTTGTTCTTGCTGGCCTCGATGTTGGCTGCGCTCTGGTGGAAGATCACGGTGATCTTCTGAGAGGCGCAATCTCCGAATTCGTCGCAACTCAGGGAGCCGGTGACGCCGTTGTAGCCGCTTACCGCATTGAGGTACTGGCGGACGCCGGCCCGGTCGATGTGCAAGTCGCCGTCCTCCACCCAAGATGCGGCTGCGATGGCATCCAACAGCAGCGTGGTTGCGTCGTAGGAATGGCCCCAAAAGGCCGCTGTCGGCAACTCGCCGTAGGCCGCCTCATAGGCGTCCAAGATCTGGTCGGCGTTGCGCCCGGTGCCCTGGTTCACATTGGTGCCGAACCGCAGGTCGGGACCGGAGAAGTACATGCCCTCGGAGTCGGCCAGTTCCAGGAAACCGTCCACCAGCATGCCGTCGGCGGCGAGCAGCTGGGTGCTCTCCAGACCCGAGACGGTGGGGGCTTGGGCGGCCACGTGGTCGCCTTCCGGCGGGAAGATGGGGAAGAACAGCGCACCGGGCGATCCGGTGGCCAACTCGGTCAGGGCGGGCACCATATCGGTGTCGCCCTTGTTGATGCCGACGATGCCGGTGGTCGTTCCCCCGATTTCCTCATAGGCGTTGCTGAAGGCCTGGGCTAGTCCCTGGGTGTAGGGATCGCCATCGTGCATGGCCGCGGCGGCGGAAATGCCGAGCTCTGAATACACGAAGTTGGCCATGGCCGCGCCCTGCACCAAGTCATTGTGGGCGGTGCGGTAGTAGCCCGCGTTGTAGCTCTCACCGGCGTTGCCCTCGAAGTCGGAGGTGAGGGCGGGAGAGGTGTTGGACGGTGAGATCATGACCATGCCCGCCTGGGTGACCAAGGGGGAGGCGGCCACCGCCGCGCCGCTGCAAGAGGTGCCGATCACGCCGATCACCTGTTCGTCGGCCACAATCGTCTGGGCCGCAGCCTGACCGCCCTCGGCAGAGCAGAGGTCGTCGAGGGGGGTGCCAAGGTCGACGGAGAAGCCTTGGATGTCGCCGTAGTCGGCGATGGCCAGCTCGACGCCTCGCTGGTTGGGAAGGCCGAGGAAGGCAACGGGGCCGCTGATGGCGTTGAGCGAGCGAATCTGGATGGACTCGCCCTCGGGGACGGTGACGACGCCGAGAGAGCCGTCACCGACTTCGGGGGCAGCATCGTCGTTGCCGCAGCTAGCTGCCAACAGCGCGAAGACCGCCAGCAAGGCGACCACCACCGTGAACGCCCTGCGAGTACTCATAGTTTTTCCGAGAATTTTGAGCCGATCCATGACAGCCCCTCCTTGCCCTATGCCTTTTGACCTATAGCTACCACCAGCGTAAGCCCACCGCATACCTGAGGCAACAAAGGCATACAGAGCTGTATCCGACCGGCATCCCGCCCGGTCAGGTCACTAGATCGGGGCCGATGTCGTCGAAGCGGGGGCGACCTATCAGGGCCAGAGTGCGGTCGATGTCGGCGCGGTAGATGTCGAGTATGCGGGATACTCCAGCCTCGCCAGCCACCGCCAGTCCCCAGAACCAGCTGCGCCCACCCATTGCCGCCTGTGCACCCAGGGCCCGGGCCTTCACGACGTCGGATCCCCGCTGGCAGCCGCCGTCCACCAGCACCTCGGCTCGATCGCCCACCGCTTCGGCAATGCGGGGCAGCACCGCGAAGGCCCCCGGCACCGAGTCCAGCTGGCGACCGCCGTGGTTGGACACAATCACCCCGTCTGCTCCCCATCGCACGGCAGCCTCAGCGTCGGCCACGGTGATTACCCCCTTGACCAACAGCGGGCCGTCCCACTCCCGCCGCAACCATGACAAGTCGTCCCAGGTGCGGGACGGGTCGGCCAGCTCCCTATCGACATAGGCCCCAATGGCGCTGGCGTCGTCCCCGATGCCCAAATCCACCAGGCTGCCGAAGGTGATGTCGGGGCCGGTGATCAACTGGCGCAACCACCTCAACCGCCGGGAGGTGTCCAGCGCGCTGTTCCAGCGGATGCGAGGGGGCAGCGACATGCCGTTGCGCAAGTCGCGCTCCCGCTTGCCCACCACTGGCACATCCACGGTCAGCACCAGTGCCTCATAGCCGGCGTCTCGGGCCCGGTTTACCAGCGATCGCACCACCTCGGGGCTCTTCCACAGGTAGAGCTGGAACCAGCGTCGTCCGTCGGGGGCGGCCGCGGCGATGTCCTCCAGCGAATAGCCCGATCCGGTGCTCACCGCGAACACCGTGCCCGCCGCGGCGGCGGCCCGGGCCGCGGCTAGCTCGCCCTCCCGATTCACCAGCGTGGCCAAACCGGCGGGGGCCAGCAGGAACGGCAGCGACGCCGGCTGGCCCAACACGGTGGTTGACAAATCCCGCTCGGCCACGTCCACCAGAAAGCGCGGGGCCAGCTCCACCGCATCGATGGAGGCCCGATTGGCGGCGATGGTCAGCTCGCCCTCGGCGCCACCCTCCACGAAGTCGAACACCATCTTGGGCAGCCGCCGGCGGGCCTCCTCCCGAAAGTCGTCGTAGGTGTGCCACCGGCTGGCCCCCTTGGGGGCTCGGGCCAGCATCCCGGGCAGGGCGCGCAGCTTCATCGTCTCGTCATCCGGTTGGCATGGCCGCGGTCAGCAGCCGGGTTACGGCCCGCAGGGTGGGCACCTCGAGTCCGTGGCCGTTGGCGATGTCCACCAGGTCGCCGAACACCGCCTGCACCTCGAAGGGCCGTCCCCGGTCGATGCTTTGCAAGATGGACACTCGCACCTCGGTTTCCCCGACCGCTTCCATGCCCTCGCCCACGGCTCGCAGCCGCCGATGGGCATTCTCCCGGCTCTCCTGGGTGAGCGCTCGTATCTGGAATGGCCCGTGGCCGTCGATCAGCTCCACTCCCTCCGCCGCGGCAATGGACGCGCCCTCGCAGGCCAGGTCGTAGAACACGTCCCGGGTCTCGGGCATGAGGAAGATCCGGTGGTACACCAGCCGGGTCAGCCCCACCACCCCCATAGCGGCGGCGGCCAGAACCCCCTTGGACCACAGCGCGGGGGCGATGTCGTCGTGTACCTCCAGCTTGCGCCCCGGCAGGGCCTGGGCGATGGTCGCTGCCGTGCCCGGCTCGGTGGTGGGCAGATCGCCCAGCAAAGTGGGGCCGTCAAAGGAGTGGGTAGCGTGTCCGGGCTCGCCCAACGTGCCGCCCACCAGCGACACGCAGCCCACCGCGGCAGAGCCGAAACGGGCCACCAGCGGCTCGGCCTGGCGAACGCCGTTTTGCACCGAGAAGGCCGCTTGGGCCGCTCCCGGGTAGCCGCCGAGCAGATCGGGATTGTCGAATGCCTTGCTGGCCAGCAGCAAGATGTCGCAGTCCCCGGCCTTGTCGGGGTCGCTGACTGCCCGCACCTCCACCGGCGGCCGGTCGTCGATTCGCAGGCCACCCCGGTTAACGGCTTCGGTGTGAGCCGGGCGGGCCACCAGGGTCACTTCGGCCCCGGCCTCGGCGAACCACGCGCCATACACCGATCCCAGCGCTCCCGCGCCCAGAACTACGACACTCGTCATTGGCCAGCTCTCATCTGTGCCATACCCTAGAGCCATGACTACTCCGGAGATTGTCCACGACGTCGTGTTGGCCTGTCGGGCCTTGACCGTTCGAGGGTGCGACACCGGCATCGGCGGCCATGTCAGCGTGCGGGCCGACGGGGAGGACGCCTTCTGGATCAACGCCTTCGACCGGACCTTGGGGGAGATAACCGCTGACGACGTGATGAAGCTCGACTACGACGGCAATCTGCTGGAGGGCAACCGAGAGGTGAGCCTGGGGTTTGAGTTCCACGCCGGTGTGTATAAGCACCGCAGCGACGTCAACGCCATTGCCCACAGCCACGGCCGGTGGATCACCGCGTTGGCCTCCCTGGCCCGGCCGCTGAAGATGCGCCACAACCTGTGCTGTATCTTCCACGACGACCAGGTGCTCAGCCCCGACGACCGCTTCGAGTCCATTGGGCCGGCCATCGAGACCAACCACACGGTAATCATCCCCTGGCACGGCGCCATTACCGTGGGGGCCACGCTGGCCCGGGCCGCGGCCCTTCACGCCACTCTGGAAGACCAGGCCCAGCTCGACGTGACCCTCGAGCCCACCGACGCCCCCGAGATCCCCGAGCACTTGCGCCTCGGCCTCAAGAAGCTGGTGGACGACCAGGCCGGCTACCTGGAGCAAACGTGGACCCTCATGCGCCGCCAAGGCCAGCGCCATCTGGCTGCGCATCCTCAGGGCTGAAGGAAGGAGCTGACCAGAGTCCCCAACGGCTAGGGGACTAGGCGCAGCTATGCCAGATCAGCCATAGAGGCCAGCTCGTAGGGCTGTTCGGTCAGCCACTCCTTCCAACCGTCGGTGCCGAACAGCTCGAACTCATCGGTGCGCACATGGAAGGTGTCGGGCTCGATCACCTCAACCTCGGCTCCTCCCGGCGCGTTGGGATGGAAGGCGCAGAACACCAAGTCATCTTCCAGACTGCCGAGCATCCCCTGGTAGTCGACCGGCTCCTGCGGTGGCCGGGAGAAGTCGGTCTCCAGCACCACGTCGAAAACCGGCATTCCCGCCGCTCGGGCAATGGCCGCCGCGGCCTTGATGCCCTCGTCGGCGGCTTGGGCCTCAGCAGAGCTGGCCACATGTCGGTTGGGGCCGTAGGCGGCCAGCGAGTCGCAGATTAGAACCGGCACCCCGTAGTCGATGCCCACCGCCACATAGCGGTCGCACCACTCCGGGGCCAGTGCCGAGCCCATGTGAGCATCGAGGTGCGTCACGTTGATCCCCGCCGCTAGCGCCCGGTCGATCTGCGCCCGCCATTCCTGCTCCACCGCATCGGGATTGGCGTTGCGCCTCACCTCGGCAACGGTGCGCCACAGCAATCCGTGCTCATCAACCAGCCCTGACGATGATCCCACCGAGCTCACCGGACCCCAGCGGTAGTGCTTCTTCTCGGCGTTGAGCGTGAGGTGGATTCCGCAGTCCAGAGAGTCGTCGCTCGACGCGATCTCCGCGATCTCGCTGAACCACGGGCACGGGACCATCACCGAGCCGGAGGTGATCGTTCCGAAGTGCGACAGCTCCACATAGGCCCGGTTGGCGCCGTGGCACATGCCCACGTCGTCGGCGTGTATCACCAGTCGAGTCACTGTTTGGAAATTAGTCCGCTTACCATCTTGTCGTGGCCCTGAGTCATTTCCCGCCCACCGCCGAACCGGCCGAGGTAAGCAATCACCTGCGCGACTTCGGCTATGCCATCGTCGACGACGTAGCCGACGCAGCCACCATGGACCGGCTCCAAGCCGAGGCCATGCCCTACATCGAAGCCTCCGATGCCGGGCGCGACGAGTACGACGGTCGCTTCACCCGCCGCACCGGCGCCCTGGTGGCCCGCTGTCCCACCGCCCGCAAGCTGGTAATGGACCCGGTGGTGGTCGGGGTGGTGAGCCATTTCCTCAGCCACGTGAGCGCGGTGCAGCTGCACCTCACCCAGATCATCTCGGTGGAACCCGGCGAGACCCGCCAAAAGCTGCACCGTGACGAGATGGCCTTCGACTTCTTCCCCTTCGGGGCTGACTACCACGTGCAGGCCAACACCATGTGGGCGCTCACCGACTTCACCGCCGACAACGGCGCTACTCACATCCTGGCCGGCTCATCGGGACTCTCCGATGAAGAGTCCTTCCAACTCCCCGATGCCCAGGCTGAGATGCGCCGAGGCAGCGTGCTGTTCTACGACGGCAAGGTGCTGCACGGCGCCGGGGCCAACACCAGCGCCGGGGTGCGCAGGGGGGTCAACATCACCTACGCCGTGGGCTGGGTACGCCAGGAAGAGAATCAATACCTGGCCTGCCCGCCGGAGATCGCCCGCACCCTCGACGACGACCTGCTGCGAATGATGGGCTACACCCAAGGTGCGTTCGCCCTCGGCTACGTCGGCGACCAAACCGACCCTCTGGCCGCCCTTCGGGGCGGCACGGCCAAGGCCAAGACCATCGGCTCAGTGGCTCAGTTCAACGAAAACGCCCGTGAATTCGTCACCGACATCGACGACCTGGAGGAGTCCGGCTAGCTGCTACCGGGCTACCGTGCTGACATGGCTTTGATCACCGATCCCTTCCATAGCGGCATTGTCGTGGCCGATGTCGAGGAAGCCATGGCCGAGATTTCGGCCTCTACCGGGATGACCTGGCACTCATTGCAGTCCCTCGATCTGAATTTGCTGGTGGACGGCGAGGTGGTGTCCGCCAGCGTGCGTTTCACCTACTCGGTGGAGGGCCCGGTGCAGCTTGAACTGGCCGACGGCCCCAAGGGTTCGTTCTGGGATGTCGATTTGTACGGAGGGCTCAACCATCTCGGCTATTGGACCGAGGACCTTCACGGCGACATCGCCGCCTTGCAGTCCGGGGGTTGCGAGCTGATCTACGGCGGTGCCGCCGAGGGCGGCGGCTTGGAGGGGTTCGCCTTTCTGGTGCCGCCCGCCGCGGGGATAAGGATCGAGTTGATCGACGTGGCCATGCGCCCCGCCTTCGACCGCTGGTTCGCGGGCGGCGAGTTCGGCTGACCCACTAGGGGCTCGCTGCGATGACCGCTACCCTGGATCAGGTGACCTCTCCGGCCGCGTTCGATCAGATCCCGGTGGTGGATCTGGGCCCGCTGTCGGGATCGCGGACCGAGCGGGAAGCCATTGCTGAGGAGCTCTGCCGGATCTGCCACGAGGTGGGCTTCTTGCTAGTGGTGAACCACGGGGTGTCCGGCGGGGTAAGCGAAGGCATCTTCGACATGATGCACCGGTTCTTTGCCCTATCCGGTGAGCAGAAGAAGCTGATCGACAAACGGCGCTCCCGTCACTTCCGCGGCTGGGAGCCGGAGGGGGCGGAGTACACCAACAACCGCCCCGACATCCGAGAGCAGATCGACTGGTGGACCGAGTGGCCCGCCTACCCCGTCGACATCGAGCCCTACTATCTGCGCTTGCTGGGTCCCAACCAGTGGCTGCCCGAAGACGTGCTGCCCGGACACCGGGAGCTCACCAACCAGTGGTTCGACGAATTAGGGGGCTTGGCCAACCGCCTCTTGGGGGCGCTCTCGGTGGGGCTGGGGCTGGGAGAGGATTACCTGGAGCGGTTCTTCGGAACCCAAACCATGTCGCTGGCCAAATTCATTCACTATCCCCCTACTCCCGCAGGAGAGGCCGGGGTCAACGCCCACCGCGACACCGGGTTCTTGACCGTGCTGGATCACGGTCCCACCGCCGGGCTGCAAGTGCAGAACCAGGAGGGTGAGTGGATCGACGTGCCTTCGATTGAGGGGTCGTACGTGATCAACCTGGGCGAGACGCTCCAGGCCATGACCGGCAACTACCTGGTGGCCACCGCCCATCAGGTGATCACCACCGAAGAGCGTTACTCGGCGGGCTATTTCCACGGTCCCTCGCTGGACGTCGCCCTGGCCCCGCTGCCGCTCGACGACCGCTTTGCCGCTGCGGTGGCCGCCAGCCCCCACCACAACAGTGCCGGGTTCATGGCCAGCATCGCCGAAACCGAGGCCGGCGTGGCCGATATGTCCAGCTCATACCGTCCCACCACCTACGGCGAGCAGCTCTGGAACTACTTCTCCCGCAGCTACCCCGAAAACGTCGCCACCCACTACGGCTGAGACAAGAACACCGTTAGCAGCACCCCGCAAAGGGCACGGCCCGGAGCGGGGTTGGGCTTCGCTCCGGGCCGTTGGGGGGTGGGTGGTGGTCGGGACCGGCGTCGATCCGGTGACCTTCCGCTTTTCAGGCGGACGCTCTGCCAACTGAGCTACCCGACCATGTTCTGTTGTGCGGTCCCGACGGGATTTGAACCCGCGACCTCCGGCTTGACAGGCCGGCGTGCACTCCAAACTGCACCACGGGACCTTGTTGTCGCTGCCCCGGAGGGCAGTGTTGTCGCTGCCCCGGCGGGGCAGATTTGTCGCCGCCTGTTGCGAAACGAAGCGCCGAACCTAGCACCCCCAACGGGATTCGAACCCGTGTTACCGCCTTGAAAGGGCGGCGTCCTAGGCCGCTGGACGATGGGGGCTCTCGACCCGCGAAGGCCGATTTACGTTAGCAGCCCTCTCTGGCGGAACCGCATCGAAAAACAGATACCATGATCCCGAACCGCGAAAGGAGCACAAGGTGGAGAACGAGGTCTGGCGCTGGCTCTGGACGTGCTCCGCGGTGGTGTTCTCGCTGGCCGAGGTATTCACCGCCGGATTCTTCCTGCTCCCCTTCGCCATCGGCGCCGCGGCGGCGGCGGTGCTGGCTTGGGTGGACGCTCACATCCTCTGGCAGTGGCTGGTCTTCTTTGTGGGCAGCGCAGTCAGCTTCGTGTACTTGCGCCGGTTCGTCCGCCGCCTCGACAAAGATGAGCAGCCCCGAGTGGGGGCCAGCCGCCTCCTCGACGCCAAAGGCAAAGTCATCGAGCGGGTGGACGAAGATGCACAAACCGGTATGGTCCGCCTAGGTGGCGAGGAGTGGCGGGCCTCCGCCGCCGAAATCATCGAGGTCGACACGCGGGTCATGGTGACCGAAATCGATGGCACTCACCTGGTGGTAGTGCCGGTCCCCCAAGAGCAATCAACTGAGAACACAGAAAGCTAGGTAGCAGTCATGGAAGCCGTGGTCGCCCTCTTCATCATCATCGCGCTTGCGCTCATCCTCATCGCCGCGCTGGGAATTCGCATCATTCGCCCCTATGAGCGGGGCCTCATTGAGATGCTGGGCCGCTACCAGCGCACGGTGGACTCTGGTTTGCGCTGGATCCTCCCGTTCGTGCAGCGCATCAGCAAGGTGGACATGAGAGAGCGGGTCATTGATGTGCCGCCACAGGAGGTAATCACCAAGGACAACGTGGTGGTAACGGTGGACGCGGTGATCTTCTTCGAGGCCACCGACCCGGTGAAGCTCAAGTACAACGTGGGCAACTTCCAGCTAGCCGTCACCAAGCTGGCCCAGACCAACCTCCGTAACGTGGTGGGCGACCTCGACCTCGATGCCGCCCTCACTTCCCGAGAGCTGATCAACGGCAAGCTGCGCCAGATCCTCGACGACGCCACCGACAAGTGGGGTACCCGGGTGGTGCGGGTAGAGATCCAGCGCATCGAGCCGCCGCCCGACGTCACCGAGGCCATGCACCGCCAGATGAAGGCCGAGCGCGACCGGCGGGCCATCGTCACCGAGGCCGAGGGCGACAAGCGGTCGGCCATCTTGCGCTCGGAAGGTCTAAAGCAGAGCCAGATCTTGGAAGCTGAGGGCGAGGCCGAGGCCATCAAGCGGGTGGCCGACGCCGAGCGCTACCAGCTCGAGACTGTGGCCCAGGGCGAGGGCGACGCCATCCAATTGGTGTTCAACGCTATCCACGCCGGCGATCCCACTCCCGACCTGATTGCCATCCGCTACCTGGAGGCACTGAAGAGCGTGGCCGACGGCAATGCCACCAAGATCTTCCTGCCCCTAGACACCAGCGGCCTCACCAACGCCATGGCCTCTCTCTCGGAGATAGCCCGTGCCGGCCAGGGTGAACCGGCGGCTCGGGCTGTGGAGGAGTAGGCGCCTACAGCTCGGAGGTCGATGCCTCCACCAAGTGCTCCAGTAACCAGCCCAGGTACCAATAGGCCGACCGAGCCACCGACTCCGGGTCATCCTCGTCGGCTTCGTCGAACTCGTCGTCCTCGGTGACCCCTAGGCGGGTTCCCAAAACGAGGCGGATGTCGTTGACCGCCCCCATCCAGGCGGCCAACTGCTCTTGGTCCAAGACCGTCGCCTCGGCCAGCTCGGCAACCATGTCCAATCGGGACAGCCTCTTTGTCACCAGCTCGTCTCGCACCATGCCCTGGAACTCGGCCTCGGCCTCGGAATCGTCGGGCCGAGCAGTGGGGAACAACCGGGCCAGCATCTCGTCGTTGGGATCGTCGGCCAGCAGCCCCCGCAAATCGGGAGCGATGGCGGCGATGAGCGCCCGTTCCTCTTCCCTCAGGTCCAGGCGGTAGGTCCCGTCCTCGTTGGGCTCTATCGGTCGCCGGGGAGCCATCAGTCGTCGTGCTCCATAGTGGCCCACAAGCCGTGCTCATGCAGGCGAAAGACATCCATCTCCGCCTTTTCCTTGGGACCGTCCGACACCACGGCCCGGCCCTTGTAGTGAACGTCCAGCATCAGCTGGGTGGCCTTCTCCTTGCTATAGCCGAACAGCTTCTGGAACACGAAGGTCACATACGACATCAAGTTGATGGGATCGTTCCACACGATCACCTTCCACGGCCGGTCGGGCCGCACATCGGTGTCATCGGTGGTCTCCTTCACCTCCGAGGGGGCAATCTCGACGGGTGCTGCCGGAGTCATGCCGGCACCGCCTGGGCGACGTCGGCCTCTGCCTGCACAAGCGGGCCTCTCACGTTGAGCCAGAAGAACACGGTGGCTATCCACAGTAGGGCGGCGCCGGCGATGTGGGCACCCACCAGCAGCACTGGCACTCCGGTGAAGTACTGCACGTACCCGATAAGCCCCTGGGCCAGAGCCACCCCCAGCACGGTCCGACCCCAGAGCTGTGCCCGCTCGGGGGCGCCCCGGTGGCGCAGCCACCACACCAGCCCGGCCAACACCACCAGCAGCACCACCACTGTGGTCCCGTGTATCTGGGCCACATCTCTCACGGCCACGTCGATGCGCTCGGCGTCCTCATCGCCGCTGTGCGGCCCGGCCCCGGTGACGATGGTGCCGGTAACGATCACCACTGAAGTGATGGCCACGACCGCATTTCCCATCCAATGGGGCCGGGGTCGGGGCTCGCTTTGGCGTTCGTAATCCTCGGATGACCGCCAGAGCAGAACCACCGCATTCCACAACAGCACCATCGACAACAGGAAGTGGCCTATAACCAGCGCCGGAGGCAGCTCGTAGAGCACGACCAATCCACCCAGCACAATCTGGGCCAGCACCCCAGCCACCAAGCCCCACGACAGCCATACCAGATCAGCCCGCCGCGGCGCCCGCCAGTGGGAGCCCAGCACCGCAGCAATCACGATGGCCGAGACCAGCCCTGTGATGAGCCGGTTGATGAACTCGATCATGGCGTGGGTTTCCAACGGAGCCACCAACTGGTCGTTGTCGCAGGCTGGCCAATCAGGGCAGCCCAGCCCTGATCCGGTGAGCCGGACCGCGCCCCCGCTCACGATGATCAAGGCCAAAAGGGCCAGCGCCCAAATGGTGATCTTGCGATAGGTAGCGGGAGAGACCCGGGGTTGGATCACGCTCCGAATTGTACGGGTCGCCTATGACAGTCGGTCATCCCAAGCTGGGGGTTTTCGGGTCGATTGTCGCGGGCATAGGCCATTCCCGATACCTTGGCCTGCCCTGCGCCGAAACCGTACTCTTGGCTGGTCATGGGTGTTGCCCGCTTGTCTCCTCGCAGCCGCACGCGCGTTGCCGAACCGAACACAAGCCCCGGTATCAGCCCTGCCCGCCATTCCTCCCGCAACCCCCTGCGCTCGGTGCGGGCCTATGTATCACTCACCAAGCCCCGCATAATCGAGCTGCTGCTGGTCACCACGGTTCCCACCATGGTGGTAGCCGATCGGGGAATTCCCTCGGTGTGGCTGATGGTGGCCACCGTTGTCGGCGGGACACTCGCCGCCGGCGGGGCCAACGCCATCAACATGTACGTGGATCGCGACATCGACCGCCTCATGGAGCGCACCAGGAATCGACCCCTGGTGACCGGCGAGATCGCCCCCGTTCGAGCACTGGTTTTCGCCATTGTGCTCGAAGCGCTGGCCTTCATCTGGCTGTGGGGATTCGTGAACCTGCTCAGCGCGGTTCTGGCAGTGTCGGCCACCGCGTTCTATGTGTTCGTTTACACGCTGTGGCTCAAGCGCACTTCTTCTCGCAACATAATCATCGGCGGGGCCGCCGGGGCCGTGCCCGTGCTGGTGGGCTGGGCGGCGGTCACCAACAGCCTCGACTGGGCGCCGCTGGTGCTGTTTGGCGTCATCTTCTACTGGACGCCCCCCCACTTCTGGGCCCTGGCCATTCGCTATCGCGACGACTACCGGGCGGCCAGCGTTCCCATGCTGCCTGCGGTGGCCAGCACCCGCACCACCGCGGTGCGGATGATTGGCTACACCGTGGTTCTGTGGGGGCTGTCGCTGCTGTTCAGCGCGGTGGGCGAGATGGGCCTGGTGTATTTCGTGAGCGCCGTGGTGTTGGGAGCCGTCTTCTTGTACTACGCCGTCCAAGTGCTGCGCACCCAAGCCACCGCATCGGCAATGCGGCTGTTCTCCTACTCCATTACCTACATCACGCTGCTGTTCGCCGCGATGGTTGTCGACCAGGTGGTTCGCACCGGTGTCTGACCAGGAAATTGCCCCCATGGCAAGCGGAAAAACCCGATATCAGCGGCTACTTCGGCAAAGCTGTCTGATGCGAGAAACGCCGAAGGCGATGTGTAAAGTTCCGACCGAAATCCGCCTTCGTAGAACACGATGACCCTCACCGAGACAAGGCCAGAAGCAGAAGCGGTCGCGGCAGGCGACGACTCGAGGCCGGCGACTCAGTCGTCGGCCCCCCAGTGGACCCCTCCGACCGGCTTGGCTCGATTCCTGAGCACCGGCGACCACATGACCATCGGCCAGATGTATGTGGTCTTCTCGCTGGTTCTGTCGGGGCTGGCCCTCACTCTGGGCATGCTGATGGGCATCGAGCAAGCCGATATCGACGGAGGCTTCGGTGTTTTCAGCAACGCCAACGAGGTCTTCCAGGTATTCGGCCTCTATCGGACCACGCTGATTCTGTGCGGTCTGGTGCCGCTTTTCTTGGGCCTGGCCACCGCGATTGTGCCCCGCCAGCTTGGCGCCTCTTCGGTGGCGTTCCCCCGGGCGGCGGCGGCGGCGTTCTGGACCTGGTTGGTGGGCGCCGTTGCTCACATCGTGGCCACCTTCTCCTACGGCGGGCTGGGCTCGGTGCAGGCCGGTGCGGCCCGCGAGCAATCGGTGGAGCTCACCGTCCTCTCGCTGGGCCTGATCGGCCTGGGCCTTCTGGTCGGGTCCGGGGTGGTGTTCACCACTCTGGTAACCCAGCGGCCGGCCGGGATGGACCTGCTCCAAATGCCCGCCTTCTCGTGGTCGATGCTGGTGGCCACCGGCGTGTGGCTGTTCTCGTTGCCGGTGCTGTTGGCCAATCTGGTTGTCTCCTGGGTGGACATGAGGGGGGCCGACGCCCTGGCCTTCGGCGGGGGAGGCGCTCCCTTCGATCAGGTTGCCTGGGCATTTGATGCTCCGCAGGTATTCGCCTGGACGATCCCGTTGCTCGGCATCACCGCCGAGGTGTTCACCGCCGCCCACCGCAGCACCCCCAAGATGTTCGAGCCCATGGCCTTCATTGTGGGGGTCTTCGGCTTCTTCTCATTTGGCGCTTGGGCCCAGAGCTTCTTCGACAGCGCCGACCCCACCGCCACCGATGCCCACGTCGTGACCAACGAGGTGCTGTTCACCGCATTCGCCCTGGCTATCGCCCTGATGGTGGTGGTCTACGGCGGTTGGCTGGCGTTCAACGCCTACTCGGCCGGACAGCGCCCGCAGATCACTCCGCAGTTCGCCCTGGTCACCGTGTCCGGCGCCCTGCTGACCGCCGCAGCCGTGACCGGTGTGCTCCGGGTGGCCGAACCCGCGCTGGGCGTGCTGCGAGAAGCCGACGGCGACATCTGGCGAGGCTTCTTCGACGCCATGGACGACCTCGAAACCTCCAGCCTGGTCAACGGGTTGATGAATCTCGCGGTGCTGGCCGGGCTGCTGGCCGCAGTGGCCGGGCTCTTCCACTGGGCCCCCAAGATGCTGGGCCGCTCTCTCAACGCACCGCTGGGGTTCTTGGCCGTGCTGCCGTTGGCCGGGGGCGCCATCCTCGTTGGGGCCACCGATGTGCTGGGCGGATTCTTCGACCAGCCAAACCGGCCCTTCGAAACCGGCAGCATTGGCGACATCGACGCGCTTGGCTTCGTGGAAGCCCTGAATGTGATCGGACTGATCGGCTACATCGCCGTGCTGGGCGGTTTGGCGCTGGTGGCGCTGAACGTGGCCCGCAGCCTGGGCGCAGCCCCCACGGCTGAGGCCGAAAGTGAAGGGGCGGCCTGATGGCTGATATCCCCGTCGGAACTCCCCTGGCCGCTCCACTGCCTCGCCAGCGCACCCTGTTGGTGGGCACCGTGTTCGGCACCGCCGCCACGCTTATGTACTTTGCCGGCCTGCTGGGCATGTACTTGCGGGAGCGGTCCGATGCTCTATCCGGTGGCGGGGAATGGATCCCCTCTGGCGCAAACATCCAGCTGGCCCCGCCCACCGTTGCGGCGTGGACCATGCTCATGTCGGTGGTCACCATGCAGTGGGCGGTGTACTCCATCGCCCGCGACGACCGCACCCACGCCATCATGGCCACCTCGCTGACCACCCTGTTCGGCCTCTCCGTGGTGGTCACAACCTCGTTCCAGTACACCGAGATGGGTTTGGTGGCCGACGAGTCGATCGCGGCGGTGTTGATCTACACCATTTCGGCGTCGCACCTGGCCATGATCGCTATCGGCTTGGTGTTCCTGCTCCTGATGGCTTTTCGGGCCCTGGCCGGCCAATACAGCAGCCGCCAGACCGACGGCTTCGTGGCCGCGTCCATCTACTGGTATGCCGTTGTATTCGTCTATGTCGTCATCTGGACGGCGATCTTCGTGCTGAAGTAGGCGCTCAGTGTTCACTGTTGAGTTGACTCCCCGCTATCGAAGCCAAGCAGGTTTCTAGTGTTCACCCCCGGCTTCCGTTTGTTCTTCGGCTTCACCCTCGCCGCGGTGGCCGCGGCCGCCGTCTATGGCGTGGCCAGCGGCAGCGCGGGCGAAACCGAGTACTTCGCAGTGCTCAATGTGGAGACCTGGGTGGGCGTGCTCAGCCTGGGCTACAAGGGCGGTATCGGCGACCACGTGGGCTATGTAGTGCTGATGGGCTTCGCCGTTCTGTCCGCGTTGGTGGCCCTGTTCTTGGTGGCCTTCCGCGACGCCGATGCCGAGTCGGTGGGCGAGCTGATGGACGACGGCCAGACCCCCGAGACCCAAGCCGATCTGGAAGCCAACTACTGGCCCGCCGTGGCCGCCTTCGGAGCGGGGGCGATGATCGTGGGGCTGGCTACTCACGCCACCATCTTCGTGATCGGACTGGTGATCGTGGGAGCGGCGCTGTTCGAGTGGATGCTCGCGGCGTGGGCCGACCGGGCCACCGCCGACCCCGAGGTCAACCGCAATCTGCGCAATCGCATCATGCGGCCGGTGGAATACCCGATCACCGCGGCGCTCGGCGTGGCTGTGCTGGTGCTGGCCCTGTCGCGGGTGTTCTTGACCGTGTCGCAGTTCAGCGCGGTGATTGTGGCCGGGGTAGTGGCAACCGTGATCTTCTTTATCGCGGTGGTGTTCGCCGTCGGCCCCAAGATCAGCCGGTCGGTGATCGCCGGAACGGTGGCTGTTGTATGCGTCGGCGTACTGGTCGCCGGTGTGGTCACTGCGGCGATGGGCTCGCGCGACTTCCACCACAAGGCGCCGGCGGGCGATCACGGCGAACCCGCGACCGAGGACGGAGGCCACTAGTCATGGCGCCGAAGTCCACTAGGGGCGGTGCCCGATGAGCGGGCGAGCCAGGGGCCTGGTCTGGCTGTCGAGCCTGTTGGTGATATTCGGCGCCATTGCCTTGATCGTGGTCGCCATCGTGGTCGACAAAGACCACCCGCTGTCCACCCTGTCGCCGGTCGGCCGCCAAGGACGCGACATCGCCGAGCTCATCAACCCCATCTTCATCGTGGCCGGCGTGGTCTTCTTCCTGGTTCAAGGAGCGGTACTGGCGTTGTGGTGGCGCTATCGGGTGGCGGGCTCCGAATCTGGTGATGGCGAATTCGGTTACTACGACGACGACGAATTCCCCGAACAGACCCACGGCAATAACCGACTTGAAATCGCCTGGACCATTGTGCCCACCGTGCTGTTGGCCGTCATTTCGGTGTTCACCCTGGTGGCGCTGTTCGCCCTCGACGATGTGAAGGCCTCCGAAGACGACTTGGTGGTGACGGTGATCGGCCAGCAGTGGTGGTGGGAGTACCAGTACCACCTGGACGGCGACACCTCCAGCCCGCCCGACTTCGTGACCTCCAACGAGCTGGTGATCCCCGTGGGCCAAGACGTGGCCCTCGACATCAAGTCGCGCGACGTGATTCACTCGTTCTGGATTCCCAAGCTGAACGGCAAACGAGACGCCGTTCCCGGTCGCAGCCACGACTGGGTGATCCAGGCCGATGAGCCCGGCCGCTTCCGGGGGCAGTGTACGGAGTTCTGCGGACTGTCCCACGGCTACATGAAGATGGTGGCCGTGGCCCTCCCGCGCGCAGAATTCGCCCAGTGGCGCGACAACCAGCTGACCCCGGCTGATGACCCCACGGAAAGCACCGAGCCGGGGGTGGCAGAGGGCTGGGACACCTTCAGCCAGCAGTGCGCCAGTTGCCATGTGATCGTCGGGGTTACCTCGCCGGCCAACCGCGGTGGAGACGTCAATGCGCCAGCCGACACGTGGGACATCTACGGCGAGGCCGACAGGGGTGACGCCGGCGCCTACTTGGATGCCGAGACCCTGGTGGCCGGTGCGGCCCCCAACCTGACCCACCTGATGACCCGGGGCACGTTCGCCGGGTCGGCGTTCGATCTCTATCTCAACGCCGGCGACCACATCCCGTATCTCAACCTGGCCGACCGGGGAACGCTCAACCGGGGTGAACTCGAGGCCTGGATCTTCAATGCTCCCGAGCGTAAGCCGGCCGACGCCGACGACCTCCGGGGGATGCCCGCCCGTACTGGCTTGAGCCCCGACGACATCGACAATGTCGTTGACTTCCTGTCCACCCTCGACTGATTGTGATTGCGAAGAGCCGATGACCATCACTGATCGCACCGTCACCGCCCCCGAGGAGACTCTGGCGCTGCCGGCGGGCCCGGCCATCGCCCATCGCCCCCTTGGCGTCTTCACCCGACCCCAGGGCAGCGAGGGCTGGCAGAGTTGGCTGTTCACCGTCGACCACAAGCGCATCGGCATCATGTACGGCGCGGCCGCTCTGTTCTTCTTCTTGGTGGGCGGGGCCGAAGCCCTGTTCATCCGCCTCCAGCTGGCCACCCCCAACGGCTCGGTCATCGGGGCGGGCACCTACAACGGCGTGTTCACCATGCATGGCGTGACCATGGTGTTCCTTGTGATCATGCCCATGGCCGCAGCCTTCGCCAACTACCTGCTTCCACTACAAGTGGGGGCCCGGGATGTGGCCTTCCCCCGGCTGAACGCATTCAGCTTCTGGTGCTTCCTGGCCGGCGGCCTCTTGCTCACCTCCTCGGTCCTCATCGGCGGCTGGTTCCAGAACGCCCCCGACGGCGGCTGGTTCGCCTACGCCCCCAACACCGGCCTGCTTTTCTCACCCTCCAAGGGCATCGACTTCTATGCCGTCGGCTTGCAGATTTTGGGCGTCGCCTCGCTGGTCAGCGCCATAAATCTGATCGTGACCGTGTTGAACATGCGAACGAAGGGGATGAGCTTCTTCCGAATGCCGGTGCTCACCTGGATGTTGCTCATTACCCAGTTCCTGTTGCTGTTTGCCCTCCCGGTCATCACTGTGGCCCTGTTCTTGTTGATGTTCGATCGGCTGTGGGACGCCAACTTCTTCAATGTGGAGGCCGGGGCCGATCCGCTGCTATGGCAGCACCTGTTCTGGATATTCGGCCATCCCGAGGTGTACATCCTGATATTGCCCGCCTTTGGGATCGTGTCGGAGATCATCCCTACGTTCTCCCGCAAGCCGCTGTTTGGCTACCACTTCATGGTCGCCTCTGGCATCGCCATCGGCTTCATGGGCTGGGGCGTGTGGGCCCACCACATGTTCACCTCCGGCGTCGGACCACTGTCGGTGGCCGCCTTCTCGGTGTCCACCATGTTCATCGCCGTGCCCACCGGGGTGAAGATCCTCAACTGGCTGGCCACCATGTACCGGGGACGGCTGCGATTTACCACCCCCATGCTCTACGCCGTGGGCGTGGTGTCAATGTTCACCATCGGTGGCCTGTCCGGGGTGACCCACGCCATCGCACCCTCCGACACCCAGCAGACCGACACCTATTACATCGTGGCCCACTTCCACTATGTGATCTTCGGCGGGGCCCTGCTCGGGCTGTTCGGCGGCTTCTACTACTGGTGGCCCAAGGCGTTCGGCTACAAGCTCAACGAGGTATGGGGCAAGGCCAGCTTCTGGGTGATGCTCATAGGGTTCAACTTCACATTCGGACCCATGCACATCCTCGGTTTGCAGGGGATGTCCCGGCGCATTGCCACCTACCGAGCCGATGAGGGCTTTGCGCTGTGGAACATGGTGGCCACCATCAGCTCGTTCGTCATCGCGCTGGGCGTGGCCATGTTCTTCTGGAACGTGTTCGTGAGCACCCGGAACTGGCGGCGGGCCGGCCGACCCGATGTGGGTCCCGACCCCTGGGATGCTCGCGGCTTGGAGTGGATGACCGCCTCTCCGGTGCCCGAGCACAACTTCGACTCCGAGATCGAGGTGGAGCGCCTCGACGAGTTCTGGCACCGCAAATACGGCAAAGACGAGAGTGGCCGGATTGTCAAGGCCTCTCCCACCTCGGAGGTGGCCCACGACGGCAGCAACACCAACGTGCATCTGCCGTCGCCGTCGTACTGGCCCATCGTCTTGGGCGGGGGCATCCTGCTGGTGGGCTACGGCATCATCTACAATCTGTGGCTGGCCGCCGCCGGCCTCGTGCTGCTAGTCGGGGCCATCTACGGGTGGATTCTGGAGCCGGCCGACGATCCCGATGCCGCCGGCCACCACGACGACCACTCCGACGATGGCGATGACCACGGCGACCCCGACAGCAACGGCGGTCCCAGCGGCAACGGCGATTCGGCAGAAGCCGAGGGTCCGGAGGATCGGGGTGGCGATTCGGCAGAATCCGAGGAGGAGGCTGCGACCGTTGGCTGACGTAATGACCTCCGAAACAGGGGCCGCTGAGGCCGCCACCCGATCTGCTCACGCCGAGGAGCACCACACCAGCACCGGTATCTCCAACGAGAAGCTGGCCATGTGGGTGTTCTTGGGTTCGGAGTGCCTGCTTTTCGGCGGACTCATCTCCGTCTACATGTTCAACAAGGGGCGCATCGGCCCCAACGACGTCGGCCCTAACGACGTGTTCGACATCCCCTTCACCTCGGTCAGCTCGTTCGTGCTGTTGATGAGCTCACTGACCATGGTGTTCGCAGTGTCGTCAATCGCCCGGGGCGATCTGCGGGGCAACCGCATCTGGCTAACCACCACCGCCGCGTTGGGAGCCACTTTCGTGGCCGGGCAGGTGTACGAGTTCACCGCCTTCTACAGCGAGGGCCTCGGATTCACCACCAACCTGTTCGGATCGGCCTTCTACGCGCTGACCGGCTTCCACGGGGCCCACGTCACCATCGGCATCATCATGCTCATGTCGCTGCTTGTGATGTCGCTGCGGGGCAACCTCACCCAAGAGCGGGCCGAGACCGTGGAGATCATCGGCTTGTACTGGCACTTTGTCGACATCGTATGGATCGTGATCTTCACGATCGTGTACCTCTTCCCGCAGTAGGATCCGCTATGGCCACCGTCACCCCTGAATCCCCTGACACGGGCCACCCCCCCGACGAACACGCGTCGGACGGCGGTCACGCCCACCCCACCGATTGGCTCTATGTCAAGGTGGCCATCGCCCTCGGGCTGCTCACCGCATTCGAGGTGTTCACCTACTTCGAGTCGCTCCACGGGTGGGGCGACACCGCAATAATCATCATGCTCATCCTCATGATGCTGGTGAAGTTCTTCTTGGTGGTGGCCTTCTTCATGCACCTGAAGTTCGACTCTCCGATCTTCTGGCGATTATTCGTATTCGGCCTGATCTTGGCCATGGCGGTGTACATGGTCATGCTGACGGCGTTTCGCATCTGGTAGTTGGCCGATGGCCTTCGCGGCTGACACCGATATCTGGCGGTACCAGCCCCACGCCGAAGTCTGGATAATCCTGCTGGCCGCGATTGCCATGGCCTGGTACGCGGCCCGGATCATCGCCCCCAAAGCAGCTCCCGTGGGTGAGGCCCCCTTTGCCCGCCACCACAAGCTGGCTTTCGTCGGGGCGATGGTACTGCTGTGGGTGGCCAGCGACTGGCCGATGCACGACATCTCAGAGGAGTACCTGTATTCGGTCCACATGATCCAGCACTTGCTCATCACGCTGGTGGTGCCGCCGTTACTGTGGGCGGCCATTCCCGAATGGCTGGCCCGGCTGGCGCTCAGCGGCGATGGCAGCGTGGGCGTCTGGGTGCGGCGGCTGGCTCGGCCGGTGGCCGCCGGGTTGCTGTTCAACTTCATGGTGGCGGTGAGCCACATTCCCTGGGTGGTCAACACGTCGGTGGAAAGCGGCGCACTGCATTACTTCGTACATCTGCTGCTGTTCGCCTCGGCTATGGCGATGTGGCTGCCGGTGTGCGGCCCGATTCCCGAGCTGCACATGCGGGAGCCGGGCAAGATGGTCTACTTGTTCTTGATGTCGGTGGTGCCGACCGTGCCCGGCGGATTCTTGACCTTTGCCCAGGGAGCGGTCTACAGCGCCTACGACCACGACGTCCGCTTGTGGGGCATCGGCCTCCAGGCCGACCAGCAAGCCGCTGGGCTAATCATGAAATTGGTGGGCGGCATGTATCTGTGGACGTGGATCGGGGTGCTGTTTTTCCGCTGGGCCGGCGCCCAACAGCGGGCCAATACCCAGATGCGGGTGGTGACCACCGTTCCATCGGGGCCCATCGCCGCTGACACCCGGGTCCCGGTCACTTCGGGTTCCAACGGCTCTAACTCCACCAACGGTTCTCGATGATCGACCTGCGCCTGGTGCGCACCGACTACGACGCGGTTGCGGCTGCGATGGCCCGCCGGGGGATCGACCTGTCTGAGCTGGAGCAGGTAGCCGCCCTCGATGAGCGCCATCGCAGCCTTACCACCGAGCGCGATGTGATGCGCCATGAAGTCAAAGAGCTGTCCCAGCAAGTTGGCCAGCTCAAACGCGACGGCCGCGACGCCGAAGCCGACACCGCCGCAGCCGAGAGCCGCAAGCGGGGCGAGCGGGAGAAAGCCCTGGCCGCCGAGGCCGACGCCGTAGCGGCCGAGATCCACGACCTGCTGCTGCACATCCCCAATCTGCCCGCCCCCGATGCCCCCGACGGAGCCGATGAAGGCGACAATCCGGTATTGAAGGTGCAGAACTTCGACCCCGATTCCTACGGCGAGCACCAGCGGGTGCCCCACTGGGAGTTCGCGGTGGAGGCGGGCTGGCTGGATATGGAGCGGGCCGCCAAGCTGTCGGGGTCCATGTTCGCCATGCTCCGGGGTCCGGGAGCGTCTTTGGCCCGGGCCATGGTCCAGTTCGGGTTAGACCGCAACGCCGACCGCTACGAGGAGATCCGCCCGCCCACCCTGGTCCACAGCCAGGTCATGGTGAGCACTGGCCAGCTCCCCAAGTTCGCCGACGACGCCTACTGGCTGGAGCGTGACGACCTGTGGGCCATCCCCACCGCCGAGGTTCCGCTCACCTCGCTGGCCTCTGGCGAGATCCTCGACGAGGCCGACCTGCCGATGAGGATGATGGCCTACACCCCCTGCTACCGCCGGGAGGCCGGGGCCGCCGGCCGTGACACTCGAGGCCTGCTAAGGGTTCACGAGTTCGACAAGGTGGAGATCTTGGCCTACGCCACTCCTGAGCAGGCCCCCGCGGTACACGCCGAAATCTTGGAGCGGGCCGAAGCCGCGGTGGCTGAGTTGGGCTTGGCCTACCGCATCGTGGACATCTGCACCGGCGATTTGGGCCAGGCCCACCACCGGTCGTGGGATGTGGAGGTGTACGCCCCTGGTGCCGACCAGTGGCTGGAGGTGTCGTCGGTCTCCTGGTACTCCGAATACCAGGCCCGTCGGGCCAATCTGCGCTACCGGCCGTCAGAGGAAAAGGGCACCCGCATCCTCCACACCCTCAACGGCTCGGCCCTGGCCGTGCCCCGAGTGTGGGCCGCCCTGGTAGAGACCTACCGCCAGCCCGACGGCTCCGTGGTCATACCCGACGTCCTGCGCCCTTACCTCGGCCGCGACGTTCTCTGAGGCCAGTCAAGCCGATATGGCCAGTCCGCCCGCGGCGGCGGCGAGGCCGAGGGTGAGGCTGGCGGCGGCGTAGGCGATGGCCCGGGTGCGGGCTAGGGATGTCAGCTCTACTGCGAGAGTCGAGAGCGTGGTCAGCGAACCCAGGCCCCCGACGCCCACTGCGGTCAACACCGGGTTGTCAGCCCCGACCAATAGCCCCAGAGCGAAGCTGCCGAGCACATTCACTCCCAGGGTGCCCCATGGCCAGGCTGGTGTGTTGAAGCGCTGTGCGGTGGCGGCTCGAAGCAGGGTTCCGGCCACAGCCAACACTACGAAGCCGAGGGCGGTCACTGGGCTTCCTTCAACTGAACTGTCCTCAGGGTAGCCCCGACAACAGCCAGTGCCACCCCGCCCAATACGGACACCGCCAGATAACCGGCGGCATATCCCCAGCTGCCGTCACGGGCCATCTCCGCTACATCCACGGTCAGGGCTGAGAAGGTGGTCAGGCTGCCGCAGAAGCCGGTCCCCAGTCCGAGGGTCATCGGAAGCTGGGCCCGGGCCGACCAGGCGGCCGCGGCCAGGTAGCCGAGCACAAGACAGCCGGACAGGTTTATGGCCAGCACTCCCCAGGGCCAGACGTCGGTGGCGGGCAGGGCCTCGACCAGCCCCCAGCGCGCCCCCGCTCCAGCCAGCCCGCCTATCCCGACAGCCCGTGCGGCTTTCGGTGTCAACGACAAGCTATGGGCTCACGCTTTCGGGCACCGGGTCTTCAGCGCGGCGCCCAGACCGCAATCGCACCCACAGCACCAGCGCCACCAGCAGCGCAGCCAGTACCTCCCAGAGCACCGGCCAGCGAGCGGGATCGGCGAACCAGTTGCCCATCCGCTCGGGGATATCAGCAATGGTTCGCAGAATCGGCAGCACTAGGAGATCGCCCTGATATTGGAATGCTTCCGACATCACGTAGCCCACCGCCACGATGGCGGAAGCGACAAATAGTTGGGGTTGGGGGATGCGGCGGCGGAACGACCACAGCAGCACGGCCAGCACCATAAAAGCGGCGGCCAGGCCGAACCGGTTGCCGCCCACGTCGATGATCCAGTTCTCCAGTCGGACCGACACCCGGTTGGAGGCCTCCACGAACGGGTTGTTGGCGTCGAAGTCGTCGCGCAGAAGGACTTGGACTTCCCACCAGCCGTAGAAGCCCAGCACCACACCGGCCACCACCAAGAAACCACCGGAGATCTTGTTTATGTGAGGCAGCAAGCGCCGCATGTGGGCGGTGACCCCTGATCGTCCCATGGCTACCGCCAGGGTCAAGAAGGTGATGACCAACCCCATGCCCAGGGCGTAGGCCAAGAACCGCAGAGTTCCCTCCCACACGCCGTCGGTGCTGAACGATCCGCTGACGCTGCCGAAGAACACCGGGCTGGCGCATCCCAGCGACACCACCGCATACGACACCCCGAACAAGAACATGGAGATCAGCCCTTGGCTGTCGCCGCCCTTGGACAGCCGGGGTACAGAGATCTTGGGCTCGAAGCCGGCCAGCATGGCGATGCCCAGTACCACCATGAGCCCGCTGATCACCAGGGTGATCCACGGGCCTCGATCGGCAATTGTGGATGTGGAGATGAGCGACGAGGTGAGGGCACCGATGATGCCGAAGAAGGCCACGAATCCGGCGGTAAGGGTGAGCCCGACCAGCAATCCACGAAGCACGTTTCGCCCGGTGTCGGTCGACTGGTCTTGGCCGCCGATGCCCAGGAAGTAGGCCAGGTAGGCCGGTAGCATGGCGAACCCGCAGGGGTTGACGGCGGCGACCAGACCAGCTCCGAATGGAACCGCCAGATCGAGGTCGAACACAACCCCAGCCTATTGAGGAATTGCTCGAAAGAGGGTGCCAAAGAGTCTGGGCGGCGGGTCCTGTCGCTCTACGGGGTGAGATGTGTGTTCAGTTGCTCGGTGATCTGGTCGAAGGTCAGGCCGCCGGTGTGCTGGTAGACGATTTCGCCGTCGGTGGTGATGAACAGGGTGGTGGGCATGCCCAGAATTTCGTAGGCGTTGCCAATGGCGGAGTTTGGGTCTATTCCGGTGGCGTAGGTCACCCCGGTGTCGGTCACGATCTCTCGGGCCCGGGTGGGGGTGTCGTTGACCGCCAAGCCGACAAAGGCGATGTCGGGGCGCTGTTGGTGGACAGACTCCAGCGCCGGCATCTCCGTTATGCACGGCGTACACCATGAGGCGAAGAAGTTGAGCACCACCGGACGGTCGAGGAAGTCGCCCACTGTAGTTGTGCCGCCATCCAGCATCTCGAACTCGATGTCGGTGGCTTGGACGTCGTCGCCGGCTCCCGATCCACAGGAGCCGGCGACGACGGCGATCAGCGCCGAGGCGACGATCAGCGCGGCCGTGGCCAGCGGGCGGCACCGCCCGGTCATTAGGCCAATCCGGCTATTGGCCGAATCAGCCATCAAACCGGGGTCCGGCCATCAGGCCGAGCGGAGCCGCTCACGCAGGTGTACGGGCACCGGTACCTGGACGAATTCGTCCTCGGGACGAGGAACCTTGGCCGGACGACCCCGACGACGCTTGCTGGTCAGCACCTTGCCATTGCGGAACAACTGGCCACCCCACACTCCCCACGGCTCGCGGCGAGCGATGGCGCCCTCTAGGCACTCGGCCATTACCGGGCACTCGGCGCAGATGGCCTTGGCCCGGGAGATGTTCTGGAGTTCGTCGGAGAAGAAGATCTCCCCAAGCGAGGCGTCGATGGTGCGGCACGCGGCCTCCAAGCGCCACGGTGCGTTTTCAAAGAGCAGGGCCTCCATTGTTCTCTCCTTTCGGGGGTCTTCGGTTAGGTGCTTCCTGATGGTTGGTTGAGTGGTGGTTACAAACTGAAAAGGCCGCCGGATTTTTCCGGCGGCCTCGGCAGATATTTGATCCTTGTAGGTGCTCTACGTGGACCCTCCCCGAGGCCTTCCGGTGGCGGTCTTGTGACCAAACACGCATGGTGTCGGCCAATAGCCCTGGTTAATCCGGGCAGTTTCGGCCATCGCTACGCGCGCGGCACGGCCTTGATGGCCGAATGCGAGATAGCTCTGGGCGAACATGACCACTACTCAACAGTGTATTGAGTGCGATGTCAATTTATTTCCCGATCATTTTGGGGCGGACCGCTAGAGCCCGGGCTTGATCTCGAATGTCACCAGGCCATCGGAAGTGACGTCTTGGTGGGCTTCGCCGATCACCTTGAGGTGTACAAGGTGGGCGAAGGTCTCACTGGCGGCCATGTCGCCCCAGGCCCGCTCGCTGAACAGCACCCGCATGAATTCCTCCACGGTGGCGCAGCCCAGCTTGGGGCTGGCGTGGCGCAACACGTTCAGCCTCTCGTGATGGTGATCGCAGATGTCGTCGGCTCGGGCTCCGATGTCCGAAAACGGGTGTCCGTGAGCAGGCAGGGCCATAGTGGCGCCCTCCAAAGTCTTCATGCGCTCCAGCGAGTCGAAGAACTCGGCCAGCGAATCGTCGGTGTCGCTACGGCCGGCGATGTGGGGGGTGATGGTGGGCAGCACGTGGTCACCAGAGAACACCGCGCCGTACTCGAGGTCGTACAGGCATAGGTGGTCGCCGGTGTGGCCGGGAGTGTGGAGCGCCACCCAGTCCCGTCGGGCGAAACGGACGACCTGGCTATCCACCACCTTCACCGTCGGCTTGGGAGTCTGGAACCAGCGGGCGTGGAAGTTGTCCCTGGCCCGGAACCGCTGGATGTACTCCCGGCTGGGGGGAGTACGCTCGGTTCCCCACGGGGTGCGAGCGCGAAAGCTCTTCTCGATCCGCTCCAACACCTCCTCTTCGGAGGCGTTGGCTTCGGCGTCGTGGTCTTCCCTCGCCTCGTTGCGCTCAAAAAGCGGGCGGAAGCTTTCGTGGGTCAAGATGTCGGCGCCGGCCTCTTCTCGCAGCCGTTCGGCGCCGCCGAAGTGGTCGTGGTGGGAGTGGGTGATGATGGCGGTGTGGACATCGCCCACCTTGTAGCCAGCCCGGTCGAGCCGGTCGACCAGGGCGTTCCAGGAATCGGGGCCGGGAAGGCCGGGGTCGACCACCGCGACCCCTCGCTCGTCTTCCATCACGTAGCAGTTCACGTGGCCCAGCCCGGGCAGGTTCACTGGCAACATGGTGCGAAGCACTCCGGGGACCACCTCGGTTATCTCGGTGGTGGCCTCTTCTTGCTCCTGCTTGCGGGGCCGCTCGGTCATTAGTCCGCCCCTGGAGGGAGGGAAAAAAACGTGTCCCGGTAGTGGCGCAGCTCGTTGAGGCTCTCGCGGATGTCGTCGAGGGCCCGATGGCCTTTGGCCTTCTGAGGCGCTTTGCGAAATGCCGGGGGATTCCATCGGCGAGCCAGTTCCTTGATGGTGGAGACGTCGATGGAGCGGTAGTGCAAGTAGTTCTCCACCTCGGGGAGCTGGGCGGCCAGGAACCGGCGGTCTACCCCGATGGAGTTGCCGCACAGCGGCACGCTGCGGGGCTTGTCGATGTGGGTCTTGAGAAACTCCAGAGTCATCTGGCCCGCGGCCTCCAGGCTCAGGGTGGATGCCTTGATCTCCTCCAGTAGCCCGCTCTTGGTGTGCATTTCCACCACCACCGGTTGCATGGAGGCCATCGCCTCCGGTGGTGCCGAAACCACCAGGTCAGGCCCCTCGGCAATCAGCTCCAAGTTGTCGTCGGTGATGAGAGTGGCGATTTCCACGATCACGTCAGTGGCCGGGTCTAACCCCGTCATCTCCAAGTCCATCCACGCCAGCATGCTGGTTTGACCCTAGAGCCTTGCATGGACCGAACCAGCACCGGCGGGTAATCGACACGGATCAGGAGAAGTATCCGCTCAGGACAGGTATTGTCACCGCCGTGTTGGAGATCCCCATCGTTCGCAGCCGTCCTGACCTGCCATTTCCCCGCTACGCCACGGAGGGCGACGCCGGGGCCGACCTGGTAGCCAGCGAAGACGTTGAGCTGGCCCCGGGAGGTGGCCGGGGCCTTGTGCCCACCGGTACGTTCATTGCCATCCCCGAGGGGTATGCCGGGTTTGTGCAGCCCCGCAGCGGCCTGGCCCTGCGCCACGGCGTCACCTGTTTGAACACTCCGGGCCTGATCGACTCCGGCTACCGGGGTGAGCTGAAGGTGCTCCTGGTGAACACCGACCCCGCCGAGCCATTTCTGGTCCGCCGGGGCGATCGGATCGCCCAACTCGTGTTGCAAAGGGTGGAGCAGGCCGACTTCGTGGAAGTGGAGGAACTGCCCCCTTCGTCACGGGGATCAGGAGGATTTGGCTCTACCGGCGCCTAGCCCAAACCCTTGGCTGACTTTTGGAGCCATAGGCGGTGCTCGTCGGGGTCGAGCTTCCACGAGTCCACCAGCTGCCCCGCGGACGACTCGAAGCGGTCGATCCGGCTGTGGGGGATGGGTTTGCATCCCCGGTTGTCCAACTGGGCCTCAATGGTGACGATCCCCGCCTTGCTCTGATAGTCGAACGAGATTGAGTTGTCGGGCTGCTCAGGATCAAGTAATAGCAGCACCGCCTCCTTGATGGCCTGGCTCAGTTCGGCGACTTCCTCGGAGGGGAAACCCTGGTGGGTGGCGGCGTGGATAGCGGCGATCTCTGCCATGCGACCGTACCGCTTGAGCGCAGGCACCTTGACTCTCACGTCGCCGACCACGGTTCTCAGCCTTCCATGACCGCCGGTTCCATATGTTGAGGGTACCAACAAGAGCAACAGAACATTGAAAATGGAGTGCAACCGATATTCTTTCTCGATGCTTCGAGTCGGCTTGATCGGTTGTGGGGCCATCGGTTCAGTGGTGGCCCGCGAGCTGTCACAGGGTGCCGTCAAGGGGGCAGAGCTGACCGCGGTATTCGATCTCGTGGTCGACCACCCGCTGAAGGTGGAGGATCGGGACTCGCTGCTATCCCGATCTGATGTGGTGGTGGAGGCGGCTGGCCATGGGGCGCTTTACGAGCACGGGGTGGCGGTGCGGGAATCAGGCATCAACTTGCTGGTGGTGAGCATTGGGGCTCTGGCCGACGAAGACTTAGAGGCTCGGCTGCGACAGGCCGAAGGCGGGCGCCTCTTTCTGTGCACTGGGGCCATCGGCGGGTTCGACATCCTTCGGGCGGCCATGCTGTTCGGGCCGCTGGAGGAGGTGGCCATTGCCAGCACCAAGCCTGCCGCGGCACTGAGCCGCCCGTGGATGGAGCAAGCGGTGCAGGGGGCTCTGGCCGAGGGGACTGAGCCGGTGACAGTGTTCGACGGTCCGGCCCGACAGGCCTGTGCCCTCTTCCCGGAGTCGGCCAACGTGACCGCCACCTTGTCGCTGGCCACGGTGGGGTTCGATCGGGTGCGGGTGCAGATGGTGGGCGACCCGGAGGCTACCCGGGTGCGCCATGTGGTGACCGCCTCAGGGGTTGCCGGCAACTACGAGCTGTCGTTTGAGAATGCCGCCTCCCCTGACAACCCCCGCACCAGCGCGGTCACCGCCTATTCGGTGCTCCGAGCCCTCGGTGACATCGGCCAACCCCCAGTTTCTTTCCTTTAGGCCAGAAACCCTTGATGGATTTGGTGCCTGTATGTAGCTTGACGCTGAAGGAGCCGCCTGTCTGACTATGGACAAGCGGGGGACAGGGGGAAGTCATGGTCGAGTTGCCAGACCAGTTTATTTTCAACACGTTTGCCTTCCTGATCTGGGGTGCATTGGTGATGTGGATGTGCGCCGGCTTCACGATGTTGGAGTCCGGGGCGGTCCGCACCAAGAACGCCTCCATGATCTGCCTCAAGAACATCGGCATCTACTCCATCGCTGGTCTGGCCTATTTCATCATCGGCTACAACATCATGTACATCGATGTCGGTGACCTGATTGGCTCCTTCGAGTTCCTCTACGGGCCGTCGGGGGCCGAGAAAGCCCTGCTTGATGGAGACATGAGCGCGGTCGGAGACGTGGTGGACAATGGATACGCGGTCATGTCCGACTGGTTCTTCCAGATGGTCTTCGTGGCCACCGCCGCATCCATTGTGTCGGGGGCCATCGCCGAGCGGATCAAGCTCTGGGCGTTCTTCGCCTTCACCATCATCTTGACCGCATTCATCTACCCCATCGTGGGTTCTTGGACCTGGGGTGGCGGTTGGCTGGCCCAAGAGGGCTTCCAGGACTTCGCCGGCTCCACCATCGTCCACGGCACCGGGGGCTGGGCGGCGTTGGCCGGAGTGCTGGTGGTGGGCCCTCGTTTGGGCAAGTTCAAGAAGGACGGCAGCGTGAGGCCGACCCCGCCCTCCAACGTGTTGGTGGTGACGTTGGGCGTATTCATCTTGTGGCTCGGCTGGTTCGGATTCAACGGAGGATCCCAGCTCGCGCTGGGTACCCCGACTGATGCGGTGGCGATGACCATTGTGCTGGTCAACACCAATCTGGCCGCCGCGGCTGGCGTGCTGGCCGCCTTGGCCGTTTCCCGTTCCATTCTGGGAAGGATCGACCTATTCGCCGGTCTGAACGGCGCAATCGCCGGACTGGTAGCCATCACTGCTGGTCCCACCATGGTGGACCACTGGTGGGCGATGGTCATTGGTGCCATTGGCGGTCTGCTCTGCACGCTGGGCATCAAGGTGCTGGAGATGGTCAAGATCGACGATGTGGTCGGCGCCATTCCTGCCCACCTCATCGCCGGCATTTGGGGCACTCTGGCCGTGACCATTGCCGCAGGGGGCCGATTCCACATTCAACTGCTGGGCATCGTCTCCATCGGGGCCTTCGTTTTCATCGTGTCGCTGCTGGTGTGGAAGGCGCTGGACCTGTTGATGGGTCTGCGGGTTTCGGCCGAAGTCGAGCGCATGGGCCAAGACGTCGGCGAACTCGGACTCGAGGCGTACCCCGAGTTTGTGTTGATGCCCGAGCCGAACGACTTGGACTAAGGGTCCGAACTCCAACACCCCACTAGGTGCAGGGTTCCCCGGGGGCGACTGCGGGAAGTCGTCCGGACCTCATCGAGGTAACCGACGTACCGTCGGTCTCCCAGATCACCCGGTAGTCGACGTCGGCCTCGTCAACCGGGACGTACTGGATGGAGTTGCCGCTGCCGTCGGCATAGGGAGACACCACCAGTCGCTCACCGAACAGCTCATGAAGTTGGGCTTCGGTGCTGCCCACGCTGGCCCCCGAGCGGGTGGTGATGCTCGGGTTGGTGATGTCGATCCGTTCGATGCTGCTGTTGTAAATCGTGAGCACCACACCCGATGGCCCGCCGGCTGGGGCCAGCAGATAGCACCGGGGGGTGCCTTCTCCGGGGCCGCCGGTCCACAGGGTGGTGACCGCGTCGCCTGCCTCATCCGGGGTCATGCCGAAGTAGACCGAGCCGAGTCCCACGGTGCTGAGCTTGTCGTCGCTGTTGAAGGCCGGATCGTCGAAGTTTTCCGGCTCAGGCCGTTCCACGGGCTCGGAAGTCAGCACGGGCACCGGTGTGGACTCCTCGACCGGGGCGGGTGTTGGCTCAACCTCTGGCGCCGGATCGGGCTCCTCTTCGACAGGCTCCTCTTCGACGGGCTCCTCGATGGGCGCCGGTGTGGAGACGGGCGCCGGCTCTTCGGCAGCTGGTTCCGGCGTGGCCTCGTCGGCGGACTCGTCGTCGTTCCCGCAGGCCGCGAAGAGCAGAGCCAAGATGGCGATCAATGCTATAGAGCGTCGCATGGCCCTCAGCGTAGTAGGAAGATCGGTTCGAGTCTTGTAGGCCGCCTGGGACTCGAACCCAGCACCTTGAGATTAAAAGTCTCCTGCTCTACCTGATGAGCTAGCGGCCCGCCGTCACTGTATCGCCCAGACCCTTTGGTGTGGTCGGTAATATGCCCCACGGTGGAAGCCTGGGAAGCCCTGCTGGGCGACGTGGAGAGCGAGTTGATCGACGTGGAGGCCGTGCTGGCCGAACTCGAAAACCTCGACGCACTGCGCCTTCGGATCCAGGCCGCCGAGGCCGACGGCAGCATCGGCCAGCGCCCCGTGCTCCAGCGCTGTGCCGAGCTGTTTCAGAGCACTGCCGGCTAGAGCAGATCAGCAGGGGGTAGCTGAATGTCCACCTTGTCGAGAGGATGGACTCTCTCCCCAGCCTCCATCTGGCCATTGGCTACCGTCACCCAGCGGCCGCTCATGTTGGTAACCCGCTCGGGCGGGCAGCCCAGATGGTCTTCTAGCGAGTAGATCACCCCTCCGTGGGTGACCACCACCGCAGTCCGGCCGCCAACCAAATCAGCCAATCGTTTGAGGCCTGCCAATACCCGGTCGAGCAGGGCGTCATCTTGTTCCCAGCCGGGCGGGCGTCGGCCATTTTCCAGGAATCCAGGGAACTGCTTTTCGATCTGTTCCCGAGTCAGCCCTGAGAACTCCCTCACGTCCCGCTCGATCAGCTCGGGCATCGGGATCGGCGGGTCGCAGTCCATGATCTCGGCGATGATCTCTGCGCTGACTCGGGATCGTTGCAAGGTGGAGGCGGCCACTACGTCGACCGGGTCGATCCGGGCCGCAGCCGCGGCCGCCTGCTGGCGACCGAGCTCCGACAGCGGGGGATCAGCCTGGCCCTGCCAACGCCGCAACGCGTTCCACTCCGACTGCCCATGTCGGATCAGCAGTAGACTAGCCACGGCTTTCACGGTAATTGCTGCACCTTTGCGGACTGCGGCAGTGGCGGAGGATTCCCGTAGAATTCTGTCCATGGCCACGTTGCGTCTGTTCGCGCACGTCAGGGAGGCGGCTGGCACCGGAAGAGATGAAGTGCCCGGCGCCACCGTCGAACAGGTTCTGGCTGCCGCGGCCGATCGCTACGGGGCGGCGTTTGCCGAGCAACTTCAGATATGCCGGGTGTGGCTGAACGGCGAGCCCGTCACCGGGGCTGAACCAGTGGCCGACGGCGACGAGGTAGCTGTGCTGCCTCCTGTCTCCGGGGGATAGCCTTTTTTGGCCATGTCCTGTTATTGGTTGCCGACCCATCACGCCGTGATCCAGAGCGTGAGGCCATGACCCAGAACGTGGCCGTGCTGTCCCTGCATACGTCGCCACTGACCCAGCCGGGAGTGGGCGACAGCGGGGGCATGAACGTCTATGTGAGGGAGATGGCCGCGGCGCTGGCCCACGCGGGCAGCGAGTGTCGAGTGTATGTGCGCCGGGCCCAGGACGGCCTGCCCGATGAAGTGCCCATCGAACCCGGCGTGACCGTGGTCCACGTCGATGCCGGTCCCGTCGGTTTGGGCAAAGACAATCTCTTCGAAGTGGTGGACGAGTTCGCCGAAGGCGTGTTGGCTGACTTCCAACGGAACGGCCAGCCCGATGTGATCCACGCCAACTATTGGCTGTCGGGTGTTGCGGGTCACCGGGTCAAACATGCGGTGGGCGTGCCGTTGGCAGTGACCTTTCACACGCTGGCCCGGGTAAAGGCAGCCACCGGCGACCCCGAGCCGGAGCAGCGGGCCCTGGCCGAGTCCGAGGTGATCGGCTGCGCCGATGTGGTCATCGCCTCCTGTGAACCGGAGGCTCAACAACTTCAGAGCTTCTACGGTGCACCGTCTGAGCGGATAGAGCTGGCTCCGCCGGGGGTCGAGCACGCGCTGTTTTCTCCCGGCGACCGAGAAGGGGCTCGGGCTGCTCTTGGCCTTGGTCCCGGGCCGATTCTGCTGTTTGTGGGCCGGATCCAGCCGCTCAAGCGACCCTTGGTGGCGGTGGAGACGTTGGCCCTTCTGGAGCGCAAAGACGCTCGCCTGATGGTGGTAGGCGGCCCCAGCGGCACCGAGGGCGAGGTTGAATACCGGCGCCTGCAAGACCGCATTCAGTCACTGGGATTGGCCGATCGGGTAGCGCTCATTCCACCCCGCCCCCACCACTGGCTGTCGACGTACTACCGGGCGGCCGACGTCGTGCTGGTTCCCAGCCGCAGTGAGTCGTTTGGGTTGGTAGCCCTCGAAGCCGCCGCCAGCGGAACCCCGGTGGTGGCCGCCCCAGTGGGTGGCCTGCGCTCGGTGGTGGATCACGGCCGCACCGGATTCCTGGTGGACGATCCCACCCCAGAGGCGTTCGCCGCCCAGGTAGCCGCGCTGATCAACAAGCCGCTGCTGGCCGCCGAAATGGCCATGAATGCTGCCGAAAGGGCTCGGTTGTTCTCCTGGACTGCCATGGCCAAATCCCTTCAAGCCACCTATCGCCGGGCTCAGTCCCGAGTGCCTGTCGATTGCACCTGATCGATTACCCATGATTCTGGGGGCCGAAGAGTTAGCCGCTTTGGAATCAGACATAGATGCGTGGCTGGAGGATCAGCTTCACACCAACCCGACAGTGCTGACCGTGGACCGAGGGGAGCCCGGCCAGCGCCGCTGGTACGTGCGGATGGTGGGGGAGGAGAAGACGGTCTCCACCGTTTGGTTCACTCTCGGCCAACGCCAATTGCACTGCGAATGCCATTTCATGCCCGCACCCGAGGAGAACGAGGCCCGGCTGTACGAGTACCTGTTGCGGCGCAACCGAGAGCTGAACGGGCTGCGCTTTGCCATTGGGGTGGAGGACGCAGTGTTCTTGGTTGCCGAAATGTCGGCCCACACGGTTACCGAAGCGGAGATCGACCGGCTCTTGGGCTCGTTCTACGCCTACTCGGAGCGGTGGTTTCGCCCTTGCATGCGAATCGGCTATGCCACTCGATTCAACAATTAGCCATTGTCAGTAATTATCAATTGATTTCAATATAGTTAGGATGTAAGTTCCTCGCGCAATGCTCCTGGCCGGTGGGGGTGATCGGGGAAGTCCTCCCGCCGGCCAGAGCATTTTTGTCCGATGAGACCGCCTCAGGCCTGCTATAGCAGAGAGGTGGCAATTCGACTGCAACTCATCGGCGGGGGTCGCATGGGTGAAGCCTTGCTCGGCGGCCTTCTGGCCGGCGGGTGGGCTCAGCCTGGCGACCTGGCTGTCGTGGAAATGATCGCTGATCGGCGAGCAGAGTTATCCGATCGCTTCAGCGGGGTGACGGTGACCGACCACCCTGTCGAGCGGGCTGATGCGGTACTGGCGGTCAAGCCCGACGACGCCGCCTCCGCAGGGGACAGTCTTAGAGAGGCCGGGGTTACCAGGGTTCTCAGCATTGCTGCCGGGGTCACCACCGCGTCCTTGGAGTCCGTTCTGGGTGAAGAGACCCGAGTGGTTCGAGCCATGCCTAACACTCCTGCACTGGTAGGGGCCGGTGCGGCGGCTATCGCCCCGGGCCGTCATGCCGCTGAGGAAGATCTCATTTGGGCTACAGGAATCCTCGAAGCGGTTGGCACGGTGGTGGTGTGCGAAGAGCGAATGCTTGACGCGGTCACCGGGCTATCCGGCTCCGGGCCTGCCTATGTGTTCTGGCTGGCGGAGATATTGACGGCCGCGGGCGTAGAGGTTGGTCTTTCCCCCGACATGGCTGATGCGCTCACCCGACAGACTCTTCTCGGGGCGGCCCGGCTGCTGACCGAGTCGGGGGAGCCGCCCGCCGATCTGCGGGCCGCGGTTACGTCACCGGGGGGCACCACTGCCCGGGGGATCGCCGAACTGGAAGCCCGCAGTGCGGCCGCCGCGTTCATCGCCGCAGTTGCTGCCGCCACAGAGCGCAGCCGCGAACTGGGTGCCTCCTGAGCACGCGAGAAGCACACCCGAGGCCGGTTACAACAAGGTAAGTCCACGTTTTCCTTGTTCTTTCGGAAGCGGGGTGGCACTCGACGGGCAGTGCCGCGTAAGGTGAGCGGCGCACAGCGGAGTGAGGGGTGTGTTGGCATGGCAAAGCCAGAAGGGCGGGACAAACTCATGACCGTGGCAGAGGTTGCTGCCCTCATGAGAGTCTCAACGATGACGGTGTATCGGCTGATCAAGGCCCGAGACCTTCCTGCTGTGAGGATCGGCAAGTCGTACCGATTGCGCGAGGGAGACGTCGACAGCTACTTGGCCAGTCGCTACACCCAGGCAGGCTGACGCTGCCGCTCCCCCCTGGACACACCACTAGGTGGTGGCCAAGCAATGACAATGCGATACGACACCATCTCGTTTCTTTCGGACTACGGATTAGGCGATGAATTCGTCGGCGTGGTGAAGTCGGTGATTCGCTCGGTCGCTCCGGAAGTTGTGGTGGTAGACATCACCCACGACATCGCTCCCCACGATGTGCGAGCGGGGGGCCTGGCTCTGGCCCGCAGCGCCCAATATCTGGTGCCCGGCGTCGTGCTGGCCGTAGTCGACCCCGGAGTGGGCGGTACTCGCCGAGCGGTGGCAGTGGAGGTGGGCGAGGGAACCTCGGTGCTGGTCGGCCCCGACAACGGACTGCTGGCCCCGGCCGTGGCCATGGTGGGAGGAGCTTCTCGTGCGGTTGAGCTGACCGCCGAGGGTTACCACCTTGCTTCTCCCGGACCTACTTTTGCCGGGCGCGATGTGTTCGCCCCCACCGCCGCCCACCTTTGTCTGGGTGCCGATATCGAAGAGGTGGGAACTCCGATCCCGGTGCATTCTCTGGTGCCTGGGGTGGTGCCGGTTAGCCGGACCGAAGGAGACCAGATCCACGCCGAGGTGCTGTGGATAGACCGGTTCGGCAACTTGCAGCTCAATCTGGATCCCACCGATCTGGAGCCACTGGGAGCCGCCCTCCGGCTCACCGCCGGCGATATCGGCCGCAACGCGATTCGAGCCAACACCTACAGCGACCTGGAGAGTGGGGAATTGGGGGTGCTGGTAGACTCGTATGGCTTGGTGGCCATCGCCGTCAACCGAGGATCAGCGGCAATGGAGTTGAGCTGCGTAGAGGGAGACTCCATCACCGTCGAGTCCGGTGGGGCTGCTCCGGCCACCCCGGTCCAACTGCAACCCAAACGATCGGACGAACTGGCATGAGACCCGGAACAACCATCGCCATCGCCATCTTGTTGTTGGCCATTCTCATCGCTGCGGTCATTCAGCTTTTCGTGCTGGCTCGTTAGCGGAGCCCGGCCATGCCCATCGATGAGGTCCTTTATCCGGTGAATCTGCGGATTCGCGGCCACCGCTGTCTAGTGGTGGGCGGAGGACAGGTAGCGCTGGCCAAGACCGACGGATTGCTGGAAGCGGGGGCAGTGGTGGATGTGATTGCCCCTGAAGTGGTTTCCGAACTGGAGGCCCGTTCCGGCGTGACCATTCATCACCGGAACTACCGGTCTGGCGACGTGGTGGGCTACCGGCTCGTGGTGGCGGCCACGGGCCGAGCCGAGGTGGATGGCGAGGTCTACCGCGACGGCGAGGCCGCTGGGGTGTGGGTGAACAGTGCCGACGACCCCGATCACTGCTCCTTCACCCTGCCCAGCAGACTGCGTCAGGGACCGCTGTTAGTGACTTGCTCTACGGGAGGGCACAGTCCGGCCCTGTCACGCTGGCTCCGCCAACGATTGGAACAAGAGATTGGCCCTGAATACCAAACCCTGTTGTGCCTGCTCAGCGAGGCGCGAGAACGCATTCAGAAAGCGGGGATGCACACCGAGGGCCTGGCTTGGCAAGATGTATTGGATTCGGGGATGCTGGAGTTGATCCGCTCCGGCGAAACCGGACAAGCGCAAGCAAAGATCGACCAATTGGTCGACAACACCTTGATGTAGGCGAAAGTCTGGCAAAACGTGTCCGTACTGGCGATAGGCATCAACCACCGATCAGCACCGCTCGGCCTATTGGAGCGGATGACCATCGATGAGTCCGCCCTGCCCAAGGCACTGGCCGATCTGATCGGTCGAGAGCACGTTTCCGAGGCGGTGGTGCTGTCCACTTGCAACCGCATCGAGGTCTACGTGTTTGCCGAGACCTTCCACGGAGCTTTCCAGAATGTGCGGGACTTCCTTGCCGAGACCGCCCATGTGGCACCTGAGCAGTTCAGCGATGCCCTCTACGCCCATTACGAGGCCGATGCGGTGTCGCACCTGTTCTCGGTGGCCTGCGGCTTGGACTCAGCCGTGCTCGGCGAGAACGAGATCCAAGGTCAGGTGAAGAGCGCATGGGAGACGGCCCGGTTGGAGGGCACCTGCGGCTCGTCGCTCAACAATCTCTTCCGCCACGCCACGGAGGTGGGCAAGCGGGCCCGTACCGAGACTGGCATTTCCCGCCACATCACCTCGGTATCCCAGGCGGCGGTGGCCCTGGCCACCGAGCGGCTGGACGGTTTGGCCGGCCGCCGGCTCATGGTGCTGGGGGCCGGAGACATGGGCGAGGGCATGGCGGCCAGCCTGGCCAAGAGCGAGGCCGCAGAGGTGGTGGTGGCCAATCGCACCACCGGCCGGGCCGAGGAATTGGCCCAGCGGATCGGAGGCCGTGCGGTAGGCCTCCACGAGATGTCCGTCGAGTTGGCGGTGGTGGACGTGCTGCTCACCTCTACCGGTGCGTCGTCGATGATTCTGGAGCATTGCGACGTGGCCGAGATCATGGCTGAGCGGGCCAATCGCCCGCTATTGATCGTGGACGTTGCGGTGCCCCGCGATGTGGATCCCGCGGCGGGCGATCTGGACGGGGTGACCCTGCTGGACATGGACGATCTGCGGGCGTTCGCCGATCGGGGACTGCGAGAGCGCCGCGCCGAGTTGGATCGGGTGCGGGGCATCATCGATGACGAACTGAACCGGTACCTGGACCACAGCTCGGCCCGTGAGGCGGCTCCCTTGATTGCCGCATTCCGGACTCGGGCGGAGATTCTGCGCAAGGAGGAGCTGGACCGCCATGCGGGTGGTCTGTCCCCGGCCGAGCGGGAGGCAGTGGAAGCGGCCACCCGGGGCTTGGTGGGCAAGCTTCTGCACGAACCCACCGTCAGGCTGAAAGACGCGGCCGGATCACCGCGGGGCGATCGCTTGGCCGAAGCGCTCCGGGACCTGTTCGATCTCTAGGGACCACCCCATGCTGCGGGCCGCCACCCGGGGCAGCGCCTTGGCCCGCTGGCAGACCACCCACATCGCTGAACTGCTGGGAAGTACCGCCGACGTCGAGCCGGTTCTGGTCACCACCGCCGGCGACCGATTGGCCGACGAGCCCATCTCGGCCATCGGTGGCAAGGGAGTATTCGTCAAAGAAGTGCAGTCCGCGGTGCTCTTTGGGAGGGCCGACATCGCCGTGCACTCGGCCAAGGACCTGCCTGCGGCCACCCCCGACGGTCTCGTGATAGCTGCGGTGTCCCGCCGAGCCGATCCTCGAGATGCGTTGGTTGGCTGTCGCTTGTCCAATCTTCCCCAAGGCGCCCTGGTGGCCACTGGCTCAGCGCGCCGCCGGGTGCAGCTTCGAGAGCTTCGCCCCGATCTGCGGTTCGCCGAACTGCGGGGCAACATCGGCACCCGGCTGGAAAAAGCCTCCGACTACGACGCGGTGGTAATGGCCAAGGCCGCTTTGGACCGCCTGGGTGAGCACCCGTCGGTGGTCGACGTGTTGGGCTGTGAGGTCATGGTTCCTCAGGTTGGCCAGGGCGCCCTGGCGGTGGAGTGCCGTGCCGATGACCACAGGGTCCTCGCCCTGCTGGCTGCCATTCAAGACCCGGTTGCCCGCCGAGAGGTAGATGCCGAGCGGGCTTTTCTGACCACCCTGGGCGGCGATTGCACCTTGCCCGCAGGGGCTCACGCCCACGTTCGGGGTCACACGTTGGCCATGCGGGCGGTATTGGCCGACAGCATCGACGGCCGCTGCCACACCGTGGTGGGCGAAGGCGATGACGGAGAGGCTTTGGGACAGGAGTTGGCCCGCCAGCTTCTCGACTTGGTGGCCCAATGACCGTGTATCTCAAGCTGGCTTGGACAGTTCAATGACCGTGTATCTGGTGGGCGCGGGGCCAGGCGATCCCGATCTGTTGACCCTGAGAGGGGCCGAGGTGCTGGCCAGTGCCGATGTGGTGGTGTACGACCGGCTGTCGGTGGCCTCGCTCCTCGACTTGGCTCCGCCCGATGCCGAGCGCATCTCGGTGGGCAAACAGCCTGGAGGGCCCCGCACCTCCCAAGACGACATCAACGCTTTGCTGGTGGCCCGAGGACGGACCGGTCAACAGGTGGTACGCCTCAAAGGCGGCGACCCCTTTGTGTTCGCCCGGGGTGGTGAGGAGGCGGCCGCGCTGGCTGCCGCTGGCGTGGCCTTTGAGGTCGTCCCCGGCATCACCTCCGCAGTGGCGGTTCCCGCCTACGCCGGAATCCCCGTGACCATGCGGTATTCCTCCACTTCGTTCACCGTGGTCACCGGCCACGAGGACCCGGCCAAGGGCGAGGAGTCAGTCAACTGGGAGGCCGTTGCCGCCCTGGGGGGCACGCTGGTGGTGCTCATGGGTGCGGCCCGGTGCCGTCCCATCTGCGAGCGCTTGATCGTCGCCGGCATGGCCCCCGACACCCCGGCGGCCGCAGTGCAATGGGGCACCCGGCCCAACCAGCGCACACTGCGGGCCACCCTGGCCACTCTGGCCGACCTGGACCCCCAGCCGCCCGCCACCATTGTCATAGGCGAGGTGGCGGCTGCTGATCTGGCTTGGTTTGAGAACCGGCCCCTGTTCGGCCGCCGCATTGTGGTGACCCGGGCTCGGCCTCAAGCCGCCGCGCTGGCCACTGAACTTCGCCGTCGAGGGGCGGAGGCTGTTGAATTGCCCACCATCGCCTTTGAGGCCCCGAAAGACCTCGACCGCTTGGTGCAGGCTGCTGCCGAGGTTGGCCGCTACGACTGGGTGGTGTTCACTTCGCCCACCGGGGTCAACCGATTCTTCGAGCACCTGCGGGATGCCCGCAGCCTCGGGGAAGCGCGGGTAGCCGCCATCGGACCAGGAACTGCCGCCGCGCTGGCCGACCGCAACGTGGCCGCCGACCTGGTGCCCGAGCAGTACGTGGCCGAAGCCCTGCTGGAAGCTCTGGCCGATGAGGTTGGCTCCGACTGGCCCGGACGGGTGCTCATTCCCCGGGCCGAGACCGCCCGCGATGTGCTGCCCGAGGGTCTCGTCGCTGCGGGCTGGGACGTGGACGTTGTTCCCGCCTATCGAACCGTGTCCCCTGCCCCCGACCCCGCCGCGGCGGCCGTGCTGGCTGACGCTGAGGTCATCACCTTCACGTCGTCGTCCACCGTGACCAACTTCGTGGACACCTACGGTGTCGACGCGGTGCCCAAGGTGGTGGCTACCATCGGCCCCGTCACCTCCGCTACTGCCCGTGACCGGGACCTGGAAGTGGCCATCGAAGCCACCGACTACACCGTCGATGGCCTTGTCGCCGCCCTGGAGACCTTCTTCACCCGCTGAGCTTCTCGCTGCCGAATTGGAAGAACCCAAAAACTACGATCCCAGGCATGGTCACCAACCGGGAGTTGTTTGAGCGGGCGCGGCGGGTGATTCCTGGGGGGGTCAACTCGCCGGTGCGATCGTTCCGGTCGGTGGGGGGCACGCCGTACTTTGTGGCTCGGGCCGAGGGTCCCTACGTGTGGGACGTAGAGGGGCGCCGCTACATCGACTACGTGCAGAGCTACGGCCCCGGCATTCTGGGCCATGCCCATCCTGCGGTCACTGAGGCAGTGGTCAAGGCCGCCGCCGACGGCACCAGCTACGGAGCACCCACCGAGCGCGAGGTCCTGCTGGCCGAGACGCTGTGCGACCGGGTGCCTGGCATGGACTGGACCCGGCTCACCTCTAGCGGCACCGAGGCTGCCATGGCCGCCATACGCCTGGCCCGGGGGGCCACCGGCCGTACCAAAATCATCAAGTTCGCCGGCTGTTACCACGGACATAGCGACGGGCTGCTGGCCGCGGGGGGCAGCGGGGTGGCCAATCAGGGGCTGGCCGATTCGGCCGGGGTCACCCCCGGAGCAGTAGCCGACACCGTGGTGGCCCCCTACAACCAGATCCCTACCGTGGACGACGACGTGGCCGCAGTGGTGGTTGAGCCGGTGGCGGCCAACATGGGGGTGGTCGCCCCGATTTCCGGTTTCCTGGAGGGGCTGCGAGCCGCCTGCGACGAAGCCGGTGCCCTGCTGGTGTTCGACGAGGTCATCACCGGCTTCCGCCTGGCTCCCGGCGGGGCCACCGAGTGGTTCGGGGTGGCCCCCGACCTGTGGTGCTTCGGCAAAGTGGTGGGTGGAGGCTTGCCCATCGGCGTTTTCGGAGGCCGGGACAACCTGATGGAGCATCTGGCTCCTCTGGGCGGCGTGTACCAGGCCGGCACCCTGTCGGGGAACCCGCTAGCCACCGCGGCCGGCTTGGCCACCCTGGAACAGCTCACCCCCGACACATACCGCAGTCTGGCCGACACAGCGGCCCGTTTGGCCGACGGCATGACCGCGGCCGCCTCGGGCGTCGGAGTGGCCTGCATCGTGCCCCGGGTGGGATCGCTGCTGGGCGTGTTCTTCTGCTCTGACATACCCACCGACTTCGACCAAGCCAAAGTCGCCGCGGAGAACGGGGTCTATCCCCGGGTATTCCACGCCCTACTCGAGGCAGGTGTGGCCTTCGCCCCTGGACCCTATGAGGCTCTGTTCCCCAGCCTGGCCCACACCGACGATCACATCGACACCACAGTGGAAGCCTTCGCCGCGGCTCTCGAGAACTAGGGCGACGCGGCCATGGTGGCCCGGGCGGCCGCCTTGTAGATGTACTCAGCCGGCCCAGGGTCGTCAGGGTCCATGAGGTTGGCCATGATCCGTAGGGCCCATTCCATGGCTGGGCGAGACTGCATGCCAATCCGGGTGAGCTCCCGCAATAGAGCAGGCTTGCCGATCAGCCGGGCGAATATCCGAGCCACCCGGAAATAAGTCCCGTAGTTCTCCTCCAGCAGGGCCGGGTACTGCCAGATAACCCCTCCGTCGCCGGTGGCGATAGCTTCGGCCACCAGATCGGCGGCCATCTTTCCGGTCTCGTAGGCGTAGTCGATGCCTTCGCCGTTGAATGGGTTCACCGACCCGGCCGCGTCGCCCACCACCAGGTAGTTGGGCCCCACCTTTGGGTTCACCGACCCGGCCATGGGCAGGCGTCCACCCACCGGCTCCATCAGCGGGCGATCGGGATCGATTTCCCAGTAGGCGGGCAGCGTGGCTGCAAACTCCCGCATCAGATGCGAAGTGTTCACCGAGGTGTAGTCGCGGAATGTGGACAACAGCCCGACGCCCACGTTCACGCAGCCGTCGCCCAGCGGGAAGATCCAGCCGTAGCCGGGCAAGGAGTTGCCGTTGCGGTCCCGCATGTCCAGTGCGCTCTCGATCCACGGGGTGTCGTGCAGCGGACTCTCGAAATAGGTGCGGATGGCCATGCCCTGGGGATAGGCCCGGTCTCGGGCTGTTCCCAGGGCTCGGCCGAACCGGGAGTTGGCCCCGTCAGCCACCGCCACATAGCGGGCCTGGATCTGACAGGTCCGCCCGTTGGTCTTGTTCACCACCTCGGCCCCGTCGAGCAATCCGTTGACCAGCATCGGCTGGGTGGCCTCGGTGGCCAGCAGAAACTCGGCGCCGGCGGCCACGGCATGGTCGGCCACCATCTGGTCGAGCTCCCGTCGCCGCACCACATAGCCGTAGTCGGGAAACACCGGGTGTTGGGGCCAGTCCATCTCCATCGTGCGCTTGTGGGCTACCGCCCGCAGGCCCCGATAGCGGTGGTAGCGGGTGAGCTCGTCGCCCAAGCCCATGTCGCACAGCGACTTGACCGCCCGGGGGGTCAGCCCATCGCCGCAGGTCTTGTCTCGGGGGAACTCTTTGCGCTCAACCACCACCACGTCGAGGCCGTGGCGGGCAGCCCAATAGGCGGTGGCTGCTCCCGCCGGACCGCCGCCGACTACCAGCAGGTCGCGTCGAGGCGTCAGCCCGCTCCGATCCCGGCGCTCGCCATCAGGCCGTTCAACGTGCTGGGGAAGGTCTGGCCGACGTCGAACTGATTGGGCAACACGCCATCGGCCTCGAACAAAAGTTCGAGGTCGTGCAGATCGGCCTCGGATGCCCCGCCAAACTCCACCCGTTCGAAGTAGGCCACAGCCAGGATTTCCCGAGCGGAGAGCTTGTCGCCGTTGGAGGGCATACCAGCCGTGGAGATTTCGCCCTGGTCGTTGTATACCTGTCCGGCGGGGGGCGAGCCGTTGACCACCCAAATCACGTGGTCCCGCCAGTCGACAAATGCGGCCAAGACTTCGCCGCCGACCAGTGCCGGGCCGATCCCGCCGCCGCCCTCGGCCCCGTGGCAGCCGGCGCATCCGCCATCGCCGTCGTAGACCTCCCGGCCCATGGCGATGATCTCGGTGTCCCGCTCGGGGGATTCCAGGGTGCCGGCGAAGATGATGGCCCAGAACGGCAGGAAGATGAGCACCGGCACGGCCCACACCGGGATCTTCTTGCGGGTCAGAGCGGCCTGAACCCACGGCTTGACCGGCTCGGGAAGAGGTTCGGGCTCCGGCTCCAGGTCGGGGAGCTCGGGCAGAGACGGTGTCGCGGTGGCCTCAGGAGCCTGAGTTTGAGCCACCGCAGGAGCGGCGGCGGTCTCCGATGGCGGAACCTCTGCCGCCGGTTCGTCGCCGGTGGTCGCGCCGAGGTCCTTGCGACGATCTTGCGATCGTTTCAGCAGATGCTCGGGTACTTCTACCAACGCTCCTCCGGTGTGACTTTCGACCGGAACAGCCTCCGGTCCCGTGCCACATTACGCTCGCCCAACGCTAACGGCCCAACCCACGCGAACAGTGACTTTGGGCCTTGGTTGGGAGGCATGGGCAGCAGTCACTCTGATGTGTAGAAGTGCAGGGTGGGGCTACTACTATCAATCGCGACCGCACCCATTTAAGGGAGGACCGTGGCCGCGAACAGGCCCATAGACATCGCCGTCACCAAGTTCTACAAGGCCCTCGGAGGATGCTTCGTCCTCTATCTGGCACTGTGGGCATTCATCGCCGTCCACCAGTACGACGAGGGATTGGGTGCGCCGTACTTCAACGTGGCCTTCACCGCCTCCTTGGTGGTCTCCGTGATGGGCACCGTCGCATTCTTGGAGTATGCCCGCCGCCGGCCGGTGGGCAAGTACCACACTTGGGGCGAGGCCATGCTGGGCGCCGCACTGATCTTCTTCTTGCTCTTCTGGATCTACGGCGTGGTACCCCACCAGTGGCTGGTGTATGCCGACAGCGAGCTGGGCTGGCGCAAGGACCGTCTCATTGAGGGCTACTACGTGGGCAACCAGGGCATCATCTCCTGGGCCCTGCCATTCGACCTTCCCTACCTGGTATTGCGCGATGTGATCGCAGTGTTGATCTACGGTTTGGCGTTGGCCGGGAATATCGCCGGCTGGATGGTTTGGCAGAGCCGGGGCAAGACCGCCCCGGTCGAGGTGGAGAAGTCCGAGTACGGGCGTCCGATCGTGAGAGAAGGGAGCACAGTCTGATGGCTAGCAGCGATGCCAACCCCCCCATGCCTGAGTTCCGCGACGACTACGTGCTGGTCGAAGTGGACAACGACTACCTCCAGAGCAAGGTCAAGCCCAAGCAGTTCATCCACATCGATCAGTCCGAGTGCATCATGTGCGAGGGGTGCGTGGACATCTGCCCGTGGAAGTGCATCCACATGGTCGCCCCGGATGCCGTCGACCTGGCGGTGGGTGCCGAACAGCCTGGCGTCGACCCCAGCGACCATGTGATCTTCACCATCGATGAGGATGCCTGCACTCGCTGCGCCCTGTGCGTGGACCGATGCCCCACGGGAGTGATCACGCTGGGCCGGTTGGGCGATCCCGGGGGCGACGGCGACCCGCATACGCGAATGACCAGCTACGGCTACGGCTACGGCATGCGGTTGACCTAGAACTAAGGCCCGGAACGGACAAGAGGACACAGGAGCACCGTGGCAAAGCAGCCCAGACCACCGGCGAGCGAGCGAGCCAAGCAGGCCGCGAGCCAAATGATGAGCGACATGCAGGGCTCGCAGGCTTGGTCGTCGATCTTTCGTCCGGGTTCGATCTTCCGCAAGGGCTACAGCGACAGCCCCCGAAACCGCAGCTACGTGATCATGAACAGCGTGCTGTACCACCTTCACCCGGTGAAGGTGAAGCGCCACGCGGTGAAGGTCAGCTACACCCTGTGTTTGGGCGGTCTCAGCTTCTTCTTGTTCATCCTCCTCACCGTGACCGGCATCTTCTTGATGTTCTTCTACCGCCCCACTGCGGCGCAGGCCTGGGATGACATCTACACCCTCCAAACCTCAGTCGCCTTTGGACTGCTGGTGCGCAACATGCACCGATGGGCCGCTCACCTCATGGTCATCACCGTGTTCTTGCACATGGCCCGGGTCTTCTATCACGGGGCCTATAAGCCACCCCGGGAGTTCAACTGGGTAATTGGCGTCATTCTGCTGACCCTCACCTTGCTGTTGTCGTTCACCGGCTACCTGCTGCCGTGGGACCAGCTGGCCCTATGGGCGGTGACGGTGGGAACCAACATGATGGGGTTCACCCCTGTATTCGGCGATCAAGTGCGATTTGTGTTGCTGGGCAGCGTGGAGATCGGCACCGACACGCTGCTGCGTTGGTATGTGCTTCACGTGCTGATGCTGCCCTTTGTGATCGTCATATTCATGGCCATCCACTTCTGGCGAGTAAGAAAGGACGGAGGTATTTCCGGGCCGCTCTAGAAGCGTCGTCGCAACGACGTTCCTGGCCCGATCTGAGAGCCCATGGCGGAAGTCCCTGAACACCTCCTGAAGCGAGCCCAAGAGGCCCGTGAGCGCGCCCAAGCCCAACAGGGCGGCGGCGGTGAGGCCGCGCCCGAATCCTCGGGAGCGGAGTCGTCCGATGCTGGCTCCGATGAGGGCTCGGGCGGGCCCAAGATCCCCGACCACTTGCTCGATCGGTCCAAGTCGGCCCGCGATCAGGCCGGGGCTGGCGGTGCCGCCCCGGCGGCGGCTGCCGCAGTGGCCACGGCCCCGATGCCCGCCGGACCGGCCCAGCCCGAGCCCACCGGCCCCGGCGGAGGAACCCAACGGCTGCTCACCGTGGTCAAGTCGGGCTCCATCCAGGATGTCAAGGCCACCCCCACCGACAAGGTCCACGTCTGGCCCCACCTGCTGGTGGTGGAGTTTGTAGCTGCGCTGATCTTCACTGCATTCACCTTGATCTTCTCGATCTTCGTGAACGCCCCGCTGCTGGAGCTGGCCAACTTCAACGAAACGCCCAACCCGTCCAAGGCACCGTGGTACTTCCTCGGCCTCCAAGAGCTGCTCACCATGTTCCACCCGATGGTGGCTGGTGTGACCATCCCCGGCATTGCGTTGTTCTTGCTGATCCTGGCGCCGTACGTCGACCGCAACCCCAACAAGAAGCCCGAAGATCGCAAGTTCGCCATCTCGCTCATGACCATCCACCTGATGTTCTGGGCGATCCTCGTTCTCATCGGATCCTTCTTCAGGGGACCCGGCTTCAACTTCGTCTTCCCGTGGGAAGTCGGGCTCTTCTTCGATCTGTAGGAACTGACTATGGGCGTCGCACTCTCCATCGCCATACCGATCATCGTGGTGGCCGCGGTCATCGTGTTGATCGGCGCGGCCCGACGAAGGGAGACCATGGCGGCCGAAGGGCGGCTCACTCGGGAGACCCGTCGCCGGGACCGGGGCCGGGTGGACATCGACGACCCTGCCGGAGCACCCGACGCTCCCACGGGACGAGAGGTGGAGCGGGCCGCGGTACTGGCTCGTCAGACCGCGGGCACCGAGTTGGTGGAGGCCGCCGATGCATCGGTGGAGGAGTGGACCCCGCCCGATCCCGATGCCGTCGGGGTGAGCCGCCGCCAGTTCTTGAACCGCAGCACCGTGGCCATGATGGGCTTCAGCCTCACCGGCTTCGGCGCCGCCTGTGTGGCCTTTCTGTGGCCGCCGTTCGTCACCGGCTTCGGCGCCGATGTGAACGCCGGTTTGGTCGCCGATGTGAAGTCGAAGATCAGAGGCGAGAACGGGTTTCTGTACCTTCCCGAGGGCCGGGCCTGGGTCACCGAGTACCCCGCGGCGGCCCTGCCCAAAGCGCAAGACACCTACAGCGCCCCGGAGCTGACCGGAATGGAGGCCGGGCTGGTTGCCTTGTTCCAGAAGTGCCCCCATTTGGGCTGTCGGGTGCCGAACTGTTTGACCTCGCAGTGGTTCGAGTGCCCCTGCCACGGTTCCCGCTACAACCAGGTGGGCGAGAAGCGAGGCGGGCCCGCCCCCCGGGGCATGGACCGGTTCGCCATGTCGGTGAACGCCAAAGGGGAGTTCATCATCCGCACCGGCACTGTCATCCAGGGGCCGCCCATCGGGGTGAACACCACCGGTCAGGAGCCTGAAGGCCCGAGCTGTCTTGGGGGAGCATCGCACTGATGCACCTACTTGCCGCCTCAACCCAGCGCAACCTGGGCATGGCCATCGCGGTGGTGGCCATCGTGGGCTTTGCCATCTATCTCATCTACAACGTGTTGTGGGCCGGCCGCGGCGAAAAGGGCTCAGAAGTAGAGCTGGCCCCCAACCGCAAGCCCTACCTGAGCGACGAGGAACTGGAGACCTCCAAGCTCGACCTTGCCCTGGTCAGCGGCCTGGTCACGCTGGTAATCATCGGGGTTGCTTTGCCGCTGTACTGGCTGGGTGAGCCCGGACGTCAGCAAGGCTACTTGGAGTACTCCCGGGATCAATTCACCAGCCGGGGGGCCGGTCTGTTTGAAGAGTCGTGCTCCAGCTGCCACGGCGGTGGCGGTCTCGGCGGTACCACCGACCACACCGTCACCGACGACAACGGGAACTTCGTGGCCGCCATCAAGTGGGAGGTTCCCGCGCTGACCACCACGCTGTACCGCTTCTCCGAAGAAGAGGTGCGCCACATCCTCAACTACGGTCGCCCGCCCACCCCCATGCAGCCCTGGGGGGCGCCGGGCGGCGGCCCGATGACCACCCAGCAGGTGGAAGAGCTGATCCAGTACATCCAGAGCATTCAGCTTGCCCCCCATGATGTGGAGGGCGAGGTATTGGCTGGCCTCATTACCCAAGTGCGAGATGACGTATTGGCGGCCAATCCCGGTCTGGATTCCAGGTTGGAAGAAGCCCGAGCCGCGGTTGCGGCCGCGGGAGCCGATGATGAAGCCGCCGAAGCCGCCGCAAGGGAGGTGGCTGATTTGGAGAGGGAGCTCCGCGAGATTAGCGAGCAGTACATTCGCGACTTGGCGTCGGCTGATCGGGGAGAGCTGCTGTTCAACAACGGGGTGTACGGCTGTGCTCGGTGCCATACGCCGCGAGACTCGTGGCAGTTCACCGGACCCGAAGAAGAACCCGGCGCCGGTCCAGTGGTATTGACCAGGGGGTCGGATGCCGAGGCCGCGATGGTGGCTCAGCTTGGGAATCTGATTCCTGCTGACATCCCCGGCGGCGGCGGATTCGGGCCCAACCTCACCAACGGCGCCACCCTCCGGCAGTTCGACAGCGCCGAGGGCCACGAGGGCTTTGTCACCATCGGCTCTCAAGAAGGCGTGGGCTACGGCAACTTCGGCCAGGGCGACGGCGGGGGCCAAATGCCGGCCTTCGGCGCATGTGTGGGCGACCGGGACTCGAGTGACCGCAGCCCCATATTCGGCTTCTGCACGCTGGAGGATGGCAGTACCCGGCCGGGCACGCTGACCGCCGCGCAGATTGCCGACATCGTGGCCTACGAGCGGGGGTTGTGAGCATGGGCTCGGTTTTCTCCGCATTGAGCGCCCTAGGGGCCATCTCGTTCGACAACGAGATCCGCGGCTTGCTAACGGTGTTGTTGGGTTCGGCCATCCTGATGGGGTCGGTGTGGCTCATCATCTCCACCAACACCGGCTTCCGCCTCGGCTCCCTTATCGCCATCTCGGCCATCTTCGGGTGGACGGTGATGATGGCATTCCTCTGGTCGCTGTACGGAATCGGGCTGCAAGGGGCTCGGCCCACCTGGGAGGTGCAGGCCATCCACATCGGCAACCCGTCGATCACCGACAACGAGGCCAATCCACCCCCCGAGATTCTCGACGATCTCCCCAACCCGTTGACTTGTGCCACCCTGGGCGACGGAGACTGCCTGCCCAAGGCCATTCAGGTGGTCCGCGTTCTGGGCGACAGCAGCCAAAAGATGGAGCTGGACTCCATTGATGCCGGAGACATACGGGCTGAACTGACCGCCTTCAATGATGCCTTAGCCGACGACGACCCCCGCAAGCTCGCAGGCGATGAGATCGAGAGCGAAGTGCAGCGCCTTGCCGAAGAGCAGCGCATCCGCAACGAAGACCTGACCTTGAGTGAGTTGAAGGGCGTCCATCCCGATCTCACCGACGAGGCAGAGCGCCTAGGTTGGCTGGAGCTGGGCGATTGGAACCTTCAGACCACCCAGGCCGCCGGCGAGGCCATCACCGCGGCCAGCGACTATCTCGCCCAAGCCGATCTGGGCTTTGGCGAGACCGACGCGCAGAGCAACTCATTCGTGGTGCTGGATGCCTACCAGCAGGGGGGCAAGCCCAAGCGGCTCAACAACGGGGTATGGGAGCGGGTCAGCAACAAGGTCATCACCAGTGCGATGCCCCGCCACCCCACCAACTACACGGTGGTGCAAGTCCAGCGGTCGATCTACAAGGAGCCGGTGGCCGGCCAGGCGCCGCCTCCCACGGAGGTCGATCCCAATGAACCGGTCATCTCGGTGCTCATGCAGCGCAACCTGGGCCGGTTCCGCCTGCCCAGTATTCTGGTCACCATCGGCTCGGGACTGTTGTTCTTGGCGTCGCTGCTGATGCTCCACACCCGCGACCTGGAAGTCCGCCGTCGCCTGGAGGGCGAAGGCGCGGCCCCATGATCGTATTGGGGGGGTAGTCCGCGATGACCGGCCAGTACCTGCCGATCCTCGCCCTCGGAGTCTTGGCCGTGCTGTTCGCCGCGTTGAGCTTCGGCGCCTCCCGTCTGCTGGCCCCCCGACGCCAGACCAAAGCCAAGCTGGCCCCCTACGAGTGCGGAGTGGAGGAGAGCACCGACGCCCCCGAGCGATTCGGGGTTCGATTCTTTCTCATCGCCATGATCTTCATCGTCTTCGACATCGAGATCATCTTCTTATACCCCTGGGCGGTGTCCTACCGGGGACTGGGGTTGTTCGGACTAGTGGCCATGGGGATCTTCGCCCTGGCGGTGTTCGAGTCGTTCGTCTACCTCATTGGCAACGGTGCTCTCGACTGGGGACCCTCCCGACCGATATGGCGGCGTGACCCCCGGGTTTCGGCCCGGCGCACCAGCGACACCACCATCCGCCGGGTAGGCCTGGACGGTCGAGGCGCACCGGAGGAGGCGGCATGAGACTTCGGGGGAGCCAGCTGCGATGGAGGGGCCACAAATGAAGCTACCACTCGTGGGTGATCCCAAAGCCATAGCCGACCGCGGGCTTGAGGGGGTCGACCACAACTTCGTGACCGGCAAGCTCGAAGACCTGGTCAAATGGTCTAGGGCTCGGAGTTGCTGGCCGGCCACCTTCGGTCTGGCCTGCTGCGCCATCGAGATGATGGCCACCGGCGGCGCTCACTACGACCTGGCCCGCTACGGCATGGAGGTGTTCCGGGCTTCTCCCCGCCAGGCCGACTTGATGATCGTCGCCGGCCGGGTGTCCCAGAAGATGGCCCCCATTCTGCGCCGCATCTACGACCAGATGATGGAACCCAAGTGGGTGATCTCCATGGGGGTGTGCGCTTCCAGCGGTGGCATGTTCAACAACTACGCCATCGTGCAGGGCGTGGACCAGATCGTGCCGGTGGATGTGTACGCCCCCGGCTGCCCGCCCGGCCCGGAAACCCTCATGCACGCCATCTTGACCCTCCACGACAAGATCACCACCGGGGAGATCACCCGCCGCCGGGATGAGACCGGTGCCGGTGCCAACCTCACCGTCGACCAACGCGACGGTCAATCATCAACGGGCGTGGTAATTCGTACATGAACGATTCGGTGCGACACGTGCCCCGCGACCAGCTCGGCGAGACGGCGGTAATACACGTTTCGCGCGACCAGCTCACCGAGACGGTGGCTGGCTTGCGCGACGAGGGCTATGTGTCGGTCCTCGACGTGACCGCGGTGGACTACTTGGAGCACCCGGGCCGCACCGATCTGCCCCCCGAAGTGGAGCCCGAGCGGTTTGAGCTGGTGGTCACCCTCATCTCCCACGCCGCGCCGGGCCGCATCAGGCTGCGGGTTCAAGTGCCGGCCGACGATCCCACCGTCGCCACCTTGTTCGACCTGTACCCCGGCACCGAGGCATTGGAACGGGAGGTGGCCGACATGTTCGGCATCGTCTTCGAGGGCCATCCCGACCCCAGCCGCATCCTCATGCCCCCCGACTGGGAGGGCCACCCGCTGCGGAAGGACTTCTCAGTGGGGCACATTCCCGTTCAATTCAAGGCCACCCAATGACCGCGCTGAAGACCGTGGGCATGATCCACATTCCCGTTCAATTCAAGGCCACCCAATGACCGCGCTGAAGACCGTGGGCATGATCCACATTCCCGTTCAATTCAAGGCCACCCGATGAGCGCACCTGAGACCGCGGTCGAAGCCACCACCGACGCAGCAGTTCGCCGTCGGGAGGACAGCGCCGTGCTCCGCATTAGCGAGGACGACGGCGAGCGCTTGGAGGCCGAATCCAACGCCAGCGACACCAGCATGATCATGAACATGGGGCCTCAGCACCCCAGCACCCATGGCGTGCTGCGGCTCATGCTGGAGATGGAGGGGGAGACGGTGATGCGGTCCAAGCCGGTCATCGGCTACCTCCACACCGGCATGGAGAAGACCGCCGAGACCCTCACCTATCTCCAAGGCCCCACCAACGTCACCCGCATGGACTACGCCTCCCCGCTGTTCAGCGAGCTGGCCTTCTCGATGGCCACCGAAGCGCTCCTGGGCCTGGAGGTTCCTCCTCGAGCAGTTTGGATCAGGATGCTGATGTGCGAGCTGAACCGCATCAGCTCCCATCTGCTGTTCCAGGCCACCAACGGTATGGACATCGGCGCGGTGTCGATGATGATCTACGGCTGGAGGGAGCGGGAGGAAGCCCTTCGCCTGCTGGAGACCATCACCGGCTTGCGGATGAACCACAACTACATTCGGCCCGGCGGCGTGGCTGCCGACCTGCCCGACGGCTGGCGCGACGAGGTTCTCACCCTCATTGATGCCCTGCCCGCCCGGCTCAATGAGTTCGACACTCTGCTCACTGGCCAGCCCATCTACCGGGAGCGGTTGCAGGGCGTAGGGGTCATCAACACCGCCGAGTGCCTGGCCTTGGGGGTGACGGGGCCCATCCTGCGCTCCACCGGCTATGCCTGGGACCTGCGCCGGGACATGCCTTATCTGGCCTACGACCAAATGGACTTCGACGTGGTGGTGGGCACCTACGGCGACTGCTTCGACCGCTATGCCATCCGGCTGAACGAAATCAGGGAGTCGATCCGCATATTGGCCCAGATCCTCGACCAGATGCCCTCGGGCGACTACCGGGTGCAGGACAAGAAGGTCACCCCGCCGCCCCGGGCCCGCATCGACGAGTCGATGGAGGCGTTAATCCACCACTTCAAGATCTTCACCGAGGGGTTCAAGGTGCCTGCCGGCGAGGTGTACGCCGCAGTGGAGTCCCCCCGGGGGGAGCTGGGCTGCTACATGGTGTCGGACGGCTCGGCGGTGCCCTACCGCATGCATATCCGCGGCCCCAGCTTTGTGAACCTGCAAACCCTGCCCCACCTGATGCAGGGCGGCATGGTGGCCGACGCGGTGGCCATCATCTCCTCGGTCGACCCGATCATGGGGGAGGTGGACCGCTAAGCCATGGCCCGCCTGAACGCCAACAACCTCACCATCGCCCAAGAGATTTTGAGCCGGTATCCGGTTCCCCGCTCCGCGCTCATTCCCCTGCTGCACCTGGCTCAAGAACAAGACGGCTATGTCACCGAGGACGCCATGGCCCACATCGCCGAGTTGGTTGGGGTCACCCCGGCTGAGGTGATGGGCACGTGCAGCTTCTATGAGATGCTCAAGCGGGAGCCGGTGGGTGACTACATGGTCAACATCTGCAACGGCATCTCCTGCCATCTGCTGGGCTCGTCGGAGCTGATCCACCACGCCGAGGCGACCTTGGGGGTGAGGCCCGGCGGGACTACCGACGACGGCAAGATCACCCTGGAAGCCGTGGAGTGCATTGCCGCCTGCACCGAGGCCCCGTGCCTCCAGGTCAACTACCGCTACCGCAACCAGGTCACCACCGATGAATTCGACCAGCTGGTCGAAGACCTGCGGGCCGATACCGCAGGGGTGGCTCCCCACGGCCAGTTGGCCAAGGTGCGCCAGCACATCGGCGACAACCGCCGGGCTGGGGTGTCGCCCCCCGACGGCCAGGGCGAGCCGGCCTGGATGGCCCGCAACCCCTCCGACAATGGAGACGGCTCGTGAGCGCGCCCGCCCCCCAGGACCTGCGGATCATCACCTCTCGCTTCGACACCGAAGACGGCCACACCCTGGCCGGTTACGAGCGCACCGGGGGCTATGCCGGGCTGCGCCGAGCCCTGGAGATGGCCCCGGCCGACGTCCACGGCGAGGTTCGTACCGCCAGCCTGCTGGGCCGGGGTGGTGCCGGCTTCCCCGCCGGGGTCAAATGGGGCTTCTGTCCGCCCGGCGTGTGGCCCCGCTATCTGGTGGTGAACGGCGACGAGTCGGAGCCTGGCACCTATAAGGACCGCCTCCTCATGGAGCGCGATCCCCACCAGCTCATCGAGGGCTGTTTGATCGCCTGTTATGCCCTCGGGCTCACCCAGTGCTTCCTGTATGTGCGCGGCGAGATGGCCCACGCCCAAGAGCGGCTAGCTGCCGCCCTCAACGAGGCCTACGAGGCGGGTTACGTGGGCGCCAACGTGCTGGGCGCCGAGGACTTCTCGGTAGACATCACCCTGCACTGGGGGGCGGGGGCCTACATCGTGGGAGAGGAGACCGCCCTCATCGAGAGCCTGGAAGGCGACCGGGGAATGCCCCGGCTCAAGCCCCCCTATTTCCCGGCGTCCATCGGCCTCTACGGCAAGCCCACCATCGTCAACAACGTGGAGACCCTGGCCAACCTGCCGTGGATCGTGTCCAACGGCGGGGCGGCCTTTGCCACCATGGGGGCGGACAGCTCCACCGGCACCCGGGTGTTCGCGGTGTCGGGCCATGTGGCTACCCCCGGGGTGTTCGAGGTGCCCTTCGGCACCACCACCTTCCGCGACATCATCTTCGACCCCCGCTATGCCGGCGGCATGCGCCCGGGCCGGACCCTCAAGACGTTCATTCCCGGCGGCGCGTCGGCCCCGTGGTTCTTCGAGGAGCATCTCGACTTGCCCTTGGAGAAGACCACCGTCGACCAGGCCGGATCCATGCTGGGCTCGGGGGCCATCGTGGTCATGGACGACACCACCGACGTGGTGAAGGCCTGCCACAACGTGGTGCGGTTCTTCGCCCGGGAGTCCTGTGGCAAGTGCACGCCGTGTCGGGAGGGAACCTCCTGGCTGGAGAAGATCTTGAGCCGCATCTTGGCCGGCCAGGGCCGTCCCCAAGACCTGGATCTGTTGATGGACGTGTGCGACAACATCAGCCCCGGTATCGCCTGGCCGCCCCGCCAGACCACCATCTGTCCGTTGGGGCCTTCGGCAGTGTCGCCCATCGCCTCGGCCCTGGAGCGGTTCCGCGGCGAGTTCGAGGCCTATCTGCCCGCCACCTCGGTCGCGGTCACGACAAGCGCAGGAGTTATGTCGTGAGCGAGCAAGAGACCGTGGTCAACATCACCGTCAACGGCCAGCCGGTGGAGGCCCAGCCCGGCGAGTGGGTCATCGCCGCGGCCGAGCGGGCCGGGGTGTACATCCCCCACTTCTGCTACCACCCCCGCATGAATTCGGTGGGCATGTGCCGCATGTGCATCGTGGACATCGACACCGGACGAGGCCCCGCTCTGCAACCCTCCTGCATGGTCGCAGTGAGCGAGGGCATGGAGGTGGATACAACCTCGGATCAAACCCGCAAAGCCCAAGACGGTGTGCTGGAATTTCTGTTGCTGAACCACCCGCTGGACTGCCCGGTGTGCGACAAGGGCGGCGAGTGCCCTCTCCAAGACCAGACCATGGCCTATGGCCCCGGCGAGAGCCGGTTCGTGGAGGAGAAGCGCCACTTCGAGAAGCCCATCCCGGTGAACGACCTGGTGTATCTCGACCGGGAGCGCTGCATCCTGTGCGACCGCTGCACCCGGTTCGCCGATGAGGTGGCCGGCGACCCGCTCATCACCTTCCAAGACCGGGGCGACCAAACCCAGGTCAACACCTTTCCTGATCTGCCCTTCTCCTCCTACTTCAGCGGCAACACCGTGCAGATCTGCCCGGTTGGCGCCCTCACCGCGGTGCCCTATCGGTTCAAGGCCCGCCCCTGGGATCTCATCGAGGTGGAGTCCACCTACCCCAACCCAATGGGCGACCGGGTGGTGGTCCAGGCCTCCCGGGATCAGGTGCTGCGCTATCAGGGGGTGGACAGCGACGCGGTCAACTGGGGATGGCTGACCGACAAGGACCGTTTTTCTTTCGAGGCCACTGCCAGCGAGCTTCGGCTGCGGACGCCGCTGGTTCGGGGCACGCCCTTGGGCCGAATCGACCCCGCTGGCAGCGAGCTGGTCGAGACTTCTTGGGGCCAAGCCCTCAGCCAGGCAGCTGATGCCATCAAAGGGGCAGTGGCCAGCAATGGCCCCCAGTCGGTGGCAGTGCTGGGCGGCGCCCGGCTAACCAATGAAGACCAGTACGTTTGGGCCCGGCTGGCCAAAGGCGTAATCGGCACCGACAACGTCGACGCCCAGCTCGACGACGGTCTGCCCGCCGATGCGGTGTTGGGCCTGCCCCGGGCCACCATCAACCGGGCCTGCACTCCGGGCGGCACAGTCATTCTGCTGACCCCTGATCCCAAAGAGGAGCAGGGCACCCTGTATCTGCGCCTCCGCCACGCCGTGGTCAACGACGGGGTGCAGCTCATCGAGATCACCCCCCGCGCCACCGGGCTGAGCCACTTGACTACCCACCGGCTGCACCATCGTCCGGGAGAGGCCGCCGCGGTGGCCGCCGCGCTGGTGGGCGGCGAGATCGACGCCGGACCTGACGGAGACATCGGTGGGGTTCCCGCTGCCGTCGTGGCTGGCGCGGCGGCCGCACTGGCCGACCGCGCCGATCAGCCGATTACTGTCATTTTGGGCCGCCCCTCGCTGGCGGAGTCGGCCGATTTCACTTTGGACGCGGCGGCCGAGCTGGCTCGGTTCGCCAACCTTCTCAACGCTGGTGGCCGGCCGGGCATCGCGTTTCTGCCCGCGCTGCACCGGGGCAACGTGCTGGGCACATTCGACATGGGGTTGGGCCCCGGACTGCTGCCCGGACGAATAACTCTGACTGACGGCGGTTCGGCGCTGGCCGAGTCGTGGGGTTCGGTGCCCTCCTCCCCGGGTTCGGATGCCCGCGGCATTCTGAAAGCCGCCGCCGAAGGCCACATCGACGTGCTGATTCTGTTGGGCGCCGATCCGCTGGGCGATTTCCCGAACGCCGAGCAGGCCGAAGAAGCCCTCGGGCGAGTGGGCACGATCATCGCCTCTGATCTATTCCTCAACCCGTCTGCGGCCCGGGCCCACATCGTGTTTCCCGCCGCCGGGTTCGCCGAACGTCGGGGCACCCACACCAACATGGAAGGGCGCATCACCAGCCAGCGCCAGATCATCACTCCGCCGGGCACGGCCCGAGCCGACTGGGCCATCGCCACCGAATTGGCCCGACAGCTCGGTGCTGACTTCGGATTCGGCTCTCCTGAGGAAGTGTGGGAGGAGATCGCCCGGGTGGCCCCGTCGCACCGAAACCTGTCCTTAGAAACCATCGAGGCTGCTGACGACGGCGTTGTGGTCGCCGACAGCTCCATCGAATTCACCTCGCTCGAAGCCCCCACCTCAGCGCCGCCAATCGATGCCTACAGCCTGCGGCTGGTGTCTTCGAGGCGCATGTACGACCGGGGCACCCTGGTTCAGCACGCCGGTTCGCTGGCCGCCTTGGCGCCGGCCGCGGTCCTGTCGGTCAATCCCTACGACTTCGACCGGGTCGGCGTGGAGCCGGGCACCGACGTACAGGTGATTTCCCACGTGGGCGAGATGGACATGCCGGTGGTGGCCGATCCCGGTGTCCCCCGAGGAACCGCGGTGTTCGGCTACAACTACCCGGACCTGGATGTGAGGGATCTCGTTGATCCCGAGGCCCCGGTCACCGACTTGAGGATCCAGACGCAATGAGCGGAGAGACGCCTCATCAGGGGGGTTGTACCCGATGACCGCGGCTCTCGGTCCCAGCGTGTTCGGCCTCGACCCCCTCTATGTCGGCGGGGTGGGTTTGGCCGAGGTGCTCATCACCCTGCTCAAGGTTGGGGTGGCCTTCGCCGTCCTCCTGGTGGCCGTCATGCTGATGATCTGGTTCGAGCGCAAGCTCATCAGCGACATGCAGAACCGCATCGGCCCCAACTTGGCCGGCCCGTTCGGCATCTTCCAAACGCTGGCCGACGGCATCAAGCTGTTCTTCAAGGAAGACCTCGTTCCCGAGCAGTCCGACCGATTGGTGTTCAAGCTGGCCCCCTACCTGTCGCTGGTGCCCGCCTTTTTGGTGTTTGCCGTGGTCCCGGTGGGGGGCGACTTCAGCGGCGGCAACGGCCGAATCTCCCTGTTCGGCCACGAGACCCTTCTCCAAGTGTCCGATCCGCCGGTGGGAATCCTGCTGGTGCTGGCCATGTCGTCGGTGGCCGTGTACGGGGTGATGCTGGCCGGCTGGTCGTCGGGCTCCAAGTATCCGCTGCTGGCGTCGGTGCGAGCCTCAGCCCAAATGGTGTCGTACGAGGCCGCTCTGGGCCTGTCACTGGCCGCGGTGCTGTTGAAGTCGGGCAGCTTGTCCACCAACCAGATCGTGGCTGAGCAGTCGGTGTGGAACTGGAACCTGTGGGTCACCTGGGTTGTGCCCATGGTCATCTTCTTGATCGCGGCCACCGCCGAACTGAACCGTCCCCCGTTCGACTTGGTGGAGGCCGAGCAGGAGCTGGTCGGCGGATTCCACACCGAGTACAGCTCCCTCCGGTTCGCCTTGTTCTTCCTGGCCGAGTTCATGAACACCATCACCATGTCGGCCATCATCGTGACGCTGTTCCTGGGCGGCCCCAACGGCCCCGATTTCACTACGGTGGGCTGGCTGTCGGGCCTGTTGTGGTTCTTCATCAAGCTGATGCTGTTCTTGTTCGCCTTCGTGTGGTTGCGGGCCACCCTGCCTCGCTTCCGCTACGACCAGCTCATGGACCTGGGCTGGAAGCTGCTCATCCCCTTATCGCTGGGCTGGCTGCTGGTGTTGGCCTCCTATGACGTGGCCGGCGACCGGGGCTGGAACCGGGCCGCGGCGGTGATCGTGATGCTGGCCATCATGGCCGCGCTGGCTGGCCTGCTGGCCCTGGCCCTGCGGGCCGCCCGCCAGCGCCGAGAGCTCGATCCGCAAGGAGGGTTCGCCTAATGGGATACCTCCAGGGATTCGCAGTCACGCTGCGCAAGCTGCTCAAAGGCACCGCCACTGGCCGGGTGGTCACCACCCAGTACCCCGATGAGAAGCGCCCCAAGCCCGAGCGCTTCCACGGCCGCCACGTGCTCAACCGCTACGAGGACGGCATGGAGAAGTGCATCGGGTGCGAGCTGTGCGCTGGGGTGTGCCCGGCTCGCTGCATCTACGTGCGCGGCGCCGACAACCCGCCCGACGATCCAGTGTCGCCCGGCGAGCGCTTCGGCTACGTGTACGAGATCAATTACCTGCGGTGTATTCACTGCGACCTGTGCGTGGAGGCCTGCCCCACCGAGGCCATCACCGAGTCGAAGCTGTTCGAGTTCTCGTTCACCAACCGGTCCGACGCCATCTACACCAAAGACGAGTTGGTGGTGGGCGACGACGGCCGGCCCCAGCAGCTTCCGTGGGAACACTGGGAACCAGGCGACGATGAGCACACCTCGGCGTGGGTGCGGGCCACGTCGCCGTCGGGCATGGCCGCCTACGAGGGCAAGGTGGCCTGGTCGGGCGAGCTGGGCTACGGCATCCGTCCCCCCGAACGGGGCCAAACCGAGGACGAGGACACGGCTGAAGAGCCTGAGGAAACTGACGCCACACACGACGACCATGGCGGCCACCACTGATGGAGACCGCGGTCTTCATAGTGTGCGCGGCCATCGTGCTGGCCGGGGCGCTGGGTGTGGTTCTGGCCCGTAACCCGGTCCACGCCGCATTGAGCCTGGTGGGGACCCTGTTCGGCATGGCCGTTTTGTTCCTCAACCTGGAGGCCCACTTCTTGGCCGCGGTGCAGATCATCGTCTACGCCGGCGCCATCGTGGTCCTTTTCTTGTTCGTGATCATGCTGTTGGGCGTCGACCGGCTGGAAGACTTGTCGGTGGAGCCCATCACCGGCCAGCGGGTTCTGGCCGCCATCGTGGGCTTGGGCACCTTCGGGTTGGCCGTGGCGTTTTTGGTGACCAGCGACATCGGCTTGCCGGGTCAAAAGGCCATGACGGCGCCCATCACCGATCAATACTCCAACTTGCGCCAGATCGCCGACGTCTTGTTCACACACTACGTGTACGCCTTTGAAGCCACCGCCGCCTTGCTCACCATCTCGGTGGTGGGCGCAGTGGTCATGTCCCGTCGCATAGCCCGCGCCGACCAAGCTCAGGAAGCCCCCGAATCCCAAGAAGCCGCAGGGGACGACTGATGGTCACCGCCTCCTGGTATCTGATCTTGGCCGCCGGCCTGTTCACCATCGGCGCGGTGGGCCTGCTGGTGCGGCGCAACCCGCTGATCATGTTCATGTGCGTGGAGCTGATGCTCAACGCCGTCAACCTCACCTTCATTACCTTCGGGCGGGAGCTGGGCGACATCGGCGGGCAGGTATCGGTGTTCTTCGTGCTGGTGGTGGCGGCCGCCGAGGTGGTGGTGGGATTGGCCATTGTGGTGGCCATCAACCGCCGCCGCCCCCAAGCCACCGCCGACGACTTATCGGTGTTGAGGGGATAGGGCCGGGGTAGTCCATGAGCACGCTCGTTGATCTGGTCTGGCTGATCCCCGCGTTCCCGCTGGCGGGGGTCTTGATCCTCATGACGCTGGGCCGCCGCCTGGGCGAGCCCTGGGCCGGCTGGCTGGCCACGGCCATGATGGGCGGATCGTTCCTGGCCACGCTGCTGGTGTTCATCGGGCTGGTGGGCCACGAGGGCGACGAGCGGGAGACGGTGGTCACCCTGTTCGAGTGGGTGCCAGCCGGGAAGCTGGCGGTGGACATCGGTTTTCTGGCCGACCCGCTGTCCATCACCATGGCCCTGTTTGTGACCGGGGTCGGGGCCCTCATCCACCTGTACTCCATCGGCTACATGCACGGCGACGCCGACTTCTCCCGGTTCTTCATCTACCTCAACCTGTTCGCCTTCTCCATGCTCATGCTGGTGCTGGGCGACAACCTGCTGCTCACCTTCCTGGGCTGGGAAGGTGTGGGGGCCTGCTCCTACCTGCTGATCTCGTTCTGGTTCACCGACGAGGCCAACGCCTCGGCAGGCAAGAAGGCGTTCGTCACCAACCGGGTGGGGGACTGGGGCTTTCTGGTGGCCATGTTCCTGGCCTTTTTGACCTTCGGATCGCTTCAGTACGGGGAGATCTTCTTCGACGTGGAGTCCAATGGCGTGGCCGCGGGCACGGCGTCGGCCATCGTGGTGCTGCTGCTGGTAGGCGCGGCGGGCAAGTCGGCCCAGTTCCCGCTGCACATTTGGCTTCCTGACGCCATGGCCGGCCCCACCCCGGTGTCGGCCCTCATCCACGCCGCCACCATGGTTACCGCCGGGGTGTACCTGCTTACCCGGATGAACCCCATCATCGCCGAGGCCCACGGCTGGGTGCCCGACCTCATTATGTGGGTGGGTCTGGGCACCGCGCTGATGGCCGCCACTATCGCGGTGGCCCAAAACGACATCAAAAAGGTGCTGGCCTACTCCACCGTCAGCCAGCTCGGGTTCATGTTCGTGGCCGTGGGCTCGGGGGCCTACGTGGCTGCCATCTTCCACATGGTCACCCACGCCTTCTTCAAGGCGCTGCTGTTCTTGGGAGCCGGGTCGGTGATCCACGGCATGGACGGCGACCAGGACATCCGCCGCTATGGCGGCCTGGCTCGGCTGCTGCCCATCACCTCGATGACCTTCGTGGCCGGATGGCTGGCCATCGCCGGGGTGCCCCCGTTCTCGGGCTTCTGGTCGAAGGACGAGATTCTGGCCTACGCCTACGGCGAGAACAAGGTGCTGTGGGTGCTGCTGTTGGCCACCGCCATCCTCACCGCCTTCTACATGACCCGACTGGTGCTCATGACCTTCTTCGGTCCGCCCCGCTGGGTGTCCGGCGACGACGCTGGAGACGTCGAGCCAGGCGAGGCAGAAGACACGGCTGATGCAAACGAGGCCGACGCCCACGACGAAGCAGCCCCACCCAATCGCCACCCCCACGAGTCGCCGTGGACCATGACCATTCCCCTGGTGGTGCTGGCCGGATTGGCCATGGTGGCCGGGGTGTTCAACCTGCCGTTTACTTCTGATGTCCACTTCCTGGGCAACTGGCTGAAGCCCTCTCTGTTCGGCAACGGCGGCCATCTCCCCTTCGGCGGGGGCACCCAGTGGGTGCTGGCCCTAGTGGCCATTGTCGGCAGCCTGGGCGGGGTGTCGGCCGGCGCCGCGGTCTACATCCGCCGCCGGATCGACCCGGCTCGCATCGAGCGCCCCTTCTTGGCCCGGGCCTGGCGCATCGACGAGATCGTCACCAACTTCATGGGCGGTCCCGGCCGCCGGGCATTCGAGCGCACCACCCAATTCGATGAGCGAGTGGTGGACGGTGCGGTCAACGCCACCGGCACCCTGATCCGCCGGGGCGGGACCAAGCTGCGGGTGTCGCAGTCCGGCCTAGTCCGCAGCTATGCCCTGGGCATCGCCATCGGCGCGGTGGCGCTGCTGGCCTGGTTCATCTCGAGGGCGGGATTCTGATGGGTGGCGCCATGATCTTGCCGGTCATCATCTTCCTTCCCCTAGTGGGCGCGGCAGCCATCGCGCTCATCGCCTCGTCCCGGTCCGAGGTGCTCAAGCCGGTGGCGGTGGCCACCTCGGCGGCCACCGGGGCACTCACCCTGTGGCTGATGGCCACCTTCGACAAGCACGACGGCGGCTTCCAGTTCACCCAGCTCACCGAGTGGGTCGACTCCGCCGGCATCTCCTGGCACGTCGGGGTTGATGGCATCTCGCTGTTCTTGGTGGTGCTCACCGGGCTGCTGTTCCCCATCGCCATCGTGGCCTGCGACCCGTCCCACGACGCCAAGGCCTATTACATCTGGATGCTGGTGCTGGAAACCGGCTGCCTCGGGGTGTTCCTGGCGCTGGATCTGGTGCTGTTCTTCCTGTTCTTCGAGATCGTGCTGATCCCCATGTACTTCCTCATCGGCTCGTGGGGCCACGAAAACCGCAAGTACGCGGCCACCAAGTTCTTCTTATTCACCATGCTGGGCTCGGCCCTCATGCTGGTTGGGATGCTGGTGCTGGCCCTGCTCACCGCTCGGGAGACCGGCAACGCCGTCACCTTCAATGTGCTGGAGTTGGCCAACAGCGCGGGCGAGCTACCCACCATCACCGCCCGCTGGATCTTCTTATCGTTCGTGTTGGCCTTCGCGGTGAAGGTGCCCCTGTTCCCGGTACACACCTGGCTGCCCGACGCCCACACCGAGGCCCCCACCGCCGGGTCGGTGATCCTGGCCGGTGTGTTGCTCAAGCTGGGCACCTACGGGCTGGTCCGTTTTGGCCTGTATCTGTTCCCCGAAGCATCCCGCTACTTCGCCCCGCTGCTGTTCACCTTGGGGGTGATCGGCATTCTTTACGGCGCGGTGGTGGCCACCATGCAGCGCGACTTGAAACGCCTGGTGGCCTATTCGTCGGTGGCTCACCTCGGGTTCATTGTGCTGGGCATCTTCTCCATCAACACCGAGGGTATCGAGGGCGGCCTGCTCCAGATGGTCAACCACGGCCTGTCCACCGGGGCGCTGTTCTTGCTGGTGGGGTTCATCTACGAGCGCCGCCACACCCGCCAGATCTCCGAGATGATTGGGCTCCAGAAGGCGGCCCCGGTGCTGGCCGCGGTGTTCACCCTGGTGATGCTGTCGTCGGTGGGCCTGCCCGGCCTCAACGGCTTCGTGGGCGAGTTCTTGATCTTGGCCGGCGCCTTTGTGGCCCACCGCTGGTGGGCGGTGGTGGCGGCTGCTGGGGTCATCCTGGCTGCGCTCTACCTCCTGTGGGCTTACCAGCGGGTGTTCCATGGCACCCCCGACGACGCCAACCGGTCTATGCCCGACCTCAACTGGCAGGAGAAGCTGGTGATGGTGCCCTTGGTGGGGCTCATCGTTTTCTTGGGGGTGTACCCCAAGCCGGTGATCGAGCGGATGGAGCCGGCCGTCAATGCCTTGATTGAACACATGGAGGAAGTCGAGGGATTTGAGTCTCCCACCGTGGATGACCGACCCGAGGGCAGCTTTGAAGAACTCCGCACCCTCATGGGCGACTACGGCGGCGACGAGGGGGAGGGTCACTGATGCTCTCCGTTCTCGCGCAGGTAGAAATTCCCGACATCCAGTGGCTGCCGCTCATTCCCCATCTGGTGATGGCCGGAGCCGCGGTGGTGCTGTTGACCATTGTGTCGCTGGCCGGCAGCCGACTGCCGGGGTGGTTCGCGTCGGCCTTCACGGTGGCCGCCGGGCTGGGAGTGCTGGCCACCGCTATTCCGGTTTGGATACGGGTATCGCAGTGGGGCCCCCATTCGACCATTGCCGGTTCGATCGGGGTGGACCAGTTCTCGGTGTTCATCATCGTGGTCCTGGCCTGCACAGTGGTGTTGACCGCGCTGGTGGCCGATGGGTTCTTGCACCGGGAGAACCTCGATGCTTCGGCCTTCTACGTGTTGTTGATGCTGTCGGCTGCCGGCGGCATCACCATGTCCTCGGCCAACAACCTCATCGTGCTGTTCTTGGGCCTGGAAATCCTGTCGCTGGCGGTGTACGTGCTGGTGGCCATGCACCTGCGCCGGGCCGAGTCGCAGGAAGCGGGCATCAAGTACTTCGTGCTGGGGGCGTTCGCGTCCGCATTCCTGCTCTACGGCATCGCCTTGGTGTACGGGGCCACCGGCTCGCTCAACCTGATCGACATCGAGGGAATTCTCCAGAACAACGATCTGAGCGACAACGGTTTGCTCCTGGCCGGAATGGGCATGCTGTTGGTGGGGTTCGGCTTCAAGGTGGCCGCCGTGCCGTTCCATGCCTGGACGCCCGATGTGTACCAGGGGGCGCCGTCACCGGTGGTGTCGTACATGGCCGCCGGGGTGAAAGCCGCCGCCTTTGCTGCCTTGCTTCGGGTGTTCTTCGCCGGATTCGAGGACGTGGCCGACGAGTGGCAGCCGGTGGTGTTCGGCCTGGCCATCGCCAGCTTGGCGGTGGGCTCGATGCTGGCCATCGTTCAGACCGACGTGAAGCGGATCTTGGCCTACTCCTCCATCAGTCATGCCGGATTCATTCTGGTCGGCGTGCAGGCCGCCACCGACGAAGGCGTGGCCAGCGTGCTGTTTTACCTGGCCGCCTACGCGGCCATGGCCATCGGCAGCTTCGCGGTGATCACCGTGGTGAGCAGCCCCGGCGACGAGGGTACCGGCATCGACAATATGCGGGGTCTGGCCGCACGCCGCCCGCTGCTGGCCGTGGCCTTCACCGTGCTGTTGTTGTCGCAGGCCGGCATTCCGTTCACCGCCGGGTTCTGGGCCAAGTTCGAGGTGATCACCGCCGCGGTGGACGCCCGCTCTTTCTGGCTGGCCGTCATCGCCATGCTGGCCGCAGTGGTGGCCGCCTTCTTGTACCTGCGCATCGTGGTGGCCATGTTCCTCGACGCCCCCGACCCCGACGCCCCCCGCCTCCGCATACCTCGCGGCCCGGCTCTGGCCATCGCCATTGTGGTGCTATTCACCCTGGCCTTCGGCATCTACCCCGAACCCCTCTTCGACCTCGCCGACCACGCCCAACTGACACTCCAGCACTTCTCCGCCTACTAACCCACTGTCCAGTCTCTGCAACCCTTCTACCGGTTTTGGAGATGGCGTTGGTAGCCTGAACGGTCTGTAAGTGGGACAGGATGGTGAATTGGATGCGGGGATTTAGGTGCTGGGTGGCTGTCGCGGCGGTGGCCGTGTTGCTCTTTGGGTTTGTGGCGTGCGGCAACGATGACGATGGGGCGAGCGGGCCACCGCCCAAGACCGAGCGGGACGCATTCACGAAGTGGTTTGTGCAGCAGGCGGTGGATCGATACGAGGAGACCGGTCGGCAGGCCACTCTCGACTACTACAACAACGAGGCCGGCGCCGATGACGAGTGGTACATCTTCATCTCCGACACCGAGACGGGCACTGTGGTGGCCCACGCCACCATTCCCTCCCGGGTGGGCACCTACTCAGCCGACAATGTGGACATAAGGGGACATGCTTACGGTGCCCTGCTGATGGCTTCGCCCGAGTCGGGTCATTGGGTTGACTACGTGTTCTTCAACCCGCAAACCGGCACCGGCGGCACCAAGCACTCCTGGGCCGTCGGTCGAGACAACCTGGTAATCGGTTCCGGCTGGTACGAGGACTCCTACCCCGTTCCCCGGCCCACCAAATCTGAGCCCGGCTCTTACACGCGGGCCTTTGTGGAAGACGCGGTGTGGTTCTATGAGAGCAACGGGCAGGCCGCACTGGTTGACCACCTGAATTCCCCCGAAAGCACCGATCCTCCCAGCGTGGACGGGCAGTGGTACGGGTTCGCCTTCGACCTCGACGGCGTGGTGATAGCCCATCCCACGGTCCCCGAGAATGTGGGTATGTCCCTCCATGAGATTCTCGGTGCCACTCCCGAGGGCCTCGCCGCCGCCGATGAGATGGTGGCCGCAACCGAGGCGGGCAAATGGGTGGACTACACCTATCTCAACCCCCAAAGCGGCAATTGGGAGACCAAGCACACCTGGATCGTCAAGCGAGACGAAGTTCACATCGCCTCCGGCTGGTACGAATCTGGCTGAGCCTCTTTCGTCTCCGGGCGGGCAGCACCGCAGCTAGGGCGAGATCAGCCCGTCTTGGGGGTGGGCCCAGGGGAGCTTGGGCACATGTTCGATCTGCTTGGGCCGTTCAAGCGGAATATGGCCGATGGGGACGTCGATGATGACCGGTGCTGGCCGCTCTAAGGCCGACGGAATCAAACTCTCGAGGTCCATCGGGTCATCTGCTCTCAAGCCGATGGCGCCGAATGACTCGGCGTACTTCACGAAGTCTGGGTTGGCGAGGTCGGTTTCGTGTGTGCCGCCGAATAAGTCGTCCAGATCGCGGGCAACATTTCCGAAAGAGTCATCTCTGAAGATGACGGTTGTGACATTGATTCCGTACCTCACGGCAGTTGACAACTCCGATGAGTTGAACAGGAAGCCCCCGTCTCCGGCCACGCACACCACGGGGCGGTCTGGTTGGGCCACCTTTGCTCCCAGCGCAGTCGGGAAGGCGTATCCCAAATTGAACGAATAGCCGGAGTCGATGTAGGTCCTTGGCTGGCTCACTTGCCAGTGCGTGCGAGAATAGAAGCCGAACTGAGTGACGTCCCAGACAGTGAAGGCGTCTTCGGGTGTGCCCCGCTGAAGCGCCTCCAAGATGGGGTACTGCGGCTCTTTGAATCGGATGTCGTAGTAGGCGATGAGACGGCGGGCGGCGGTCACCGCATCAGCCGGTGACGGACGCTCATGGCAACCGGCGTCAATGAGCAGCGGCAAGAGCGCCTTGATGGTCGCCTTGGCGTCACCGTGCAAGGGGATCGTGTTGGCTTGAATCCGCCCGAGATCGAACTCGTCGATGTTTATGTTCACCAGCGTCGATGACTCTCCCGCAGGATTGCCCAGGGAAAAGCGTGTTCCAATCCCGATGACCACATCGGCGGTCTTCATCACGTCTAGAAGCTGGTTCAATTCGTGCCGGTCACCGCCAGGGCTGACACATGAGCCGTAGCACAACCGATGGTTATCGGGGATGGCGCCCTTTCCGCCGCCCGAAGTCACCACCGGGATGTTTGTGGCTTCCACCAGATCGAGGAGCGCCTGCTCTGCGCCGGAGAGAGCCACTCCACCTCCGGCGACGATCAGGGGAAGGCGGGATTGTGAGATGGCCGCCGCAGCGCTTTGCAGCTGCTCGCGGCTAGGCACAACCGGTGATACTGGAACGGGATCCCGTAGCACGACTTCATCCCGTTCCACCAGGGCATCCGGTGGGCATTCGATGTAGGTCGGACGGGGGCGGCCGGTGCGCATTTGTCGAAATGCCTCGGATACGGCCGCGGGTATCTCTCTGGGCGTCAGGGCTTGTTGGCGCCATTTGGTGAGGGATCGAACGATGTCCATCTGGTCGTCAATCTCATGGACGCCTCCCAGGTCTTTCCCCATCTGCCCTCGGGGAATCTGTCCGGCGAGGAGCAAGATTGGCGATGAGCGGGAGTAGGCGGTGGCCAATCCCCCTGATGCGTTGCATACCCCCACCCCGGGAACCACCAAGGCCACTCCCGGCTTGCCTGACGCTCGGGCGTATCCGTAGGCCATGAAGGTCGAGGCCTGTTCGTGTCGATTGGTGACCATCTCGATGCCAGGCTCGTCTCGCAGCGCAGCCACGACTCCGTATAGCTGGATGCCGGGAATGCCAAAGACAACCTCGACACCCTCTCGGACCAGCGCTTTGACGAGAGCCTCGCCGCCGCTCAACTGCACCGGATCATTCTTGCACCCGCAGAATCGGGTGCGGCTACTGGGCCGGCTCGAGCCGGTACACGGTGCCGCCGAAGCTCAGCACGTACAGCTCGCCGGAGGCATCCTCGCCGAAGGAGACCAGCGTGACCTGGGGGACGGAGAGGCCGAGTTCCACCCGAGTGTCAACTCCCTCGTCGTCGATGGTCAGCGCCCATAGGCGCCCCGCGCAGTAGTCGCCGAACACGTAGGCGCCTTCCAAATGGGGAATGGCCGAGCCACGGTACACGTGGCCCCCGGTGACCGAGCAGCCGACGTCGTGGCTGTACACATGGACGGGGAAATCCAAGTCGTCGGGGGTGGCGGTTCCGGCAAAGCGCTCGTTGCCCTCGAATAGGGGCCATCCCAAGTTGGCGCTCGGAGCCCAGCCGTCGGCGGCCCAGAGAACGTGGATCTCCTCCCAGTCGTTTTGGCCCACGTCGGCGATCCACAGGTCGCCAGTGGCCCGGTCGAACGAGAACCGCCAGGGGTTGCGGGCCCCGTAGGCCCAGATCTCCGGCTGGCCTTCGCCGACGGTAAACGGGTTGTCAGAGGGAATGGTGTAGCTGGCTTCGCCAGCGGCCTCGGGGTTGATCCGTACCATGGTGGCCAGGAGGCTGTCCAGATTCTGACCGTGACCAAACTGGTCGTTGGACCCACCTCCATCACCGAAGCCAAGCCACAGGTGGCCGTCGGGGCCAAAGGCGATATGGCCGCCATTGTGGTTGCAGAACGGCTGATCCACGCTCAGCACCGTCCGGCCCTGGTCGCTTCGAACCCGTTGCCCGCCCATGGGGTACTCCACGATCTGGTTGTTGCCCAGCAAATCGGTGTAGTGGACGTAGAGGTGGGATCCATCGGGCGAGAAGGCCAAACCCAACAGCCCGTTCTCGCAATCGTCGGTGGTTATCTCGCCAATGTCCAGCACCAACTCCGAAGGCTCGTCCCCATCGGCACTCAATAACCACACCTGGCCGGCTCGGGCGGCCACATACAAATCGCCGGTGCCGCTTCCGGTGCCTGGGCGGGCCACCAGGGCAATAGGGTCGGGCAGAGAGACCACCGGGGTCAGTACTAAGGAGGGCTCCTGCGGCTGGTCGGCGGGTGCGGGTTGGCCATCACCGTCTTGCCCAAGAGTGGGACCGGCGGTCGGGGCTGGGGTGGGCGGCTGGTCCGGTGTGGGGCTCATGGTGGGTGAAGCGGTGCCATTCTCAGGAGTAGGACTGCTAGTAGCTGTCGCAGTGCTGGTGGCGACTCTCTCACGCCGGTCGCCATCATCGTCGTCGTTGCCCCCGCAGGCGCCGGCCAATAGGCCGATCGCGGCGGCCACCGCCAGCAGCCTCAGGCACAGTGTCATGGCTGCTTGCGCAGGGGCCGGATCAGGCCCTCCTGCACGACAGAGGCCACCAGTTCGCCGGTGCGGTTCCACGCTGTGCCCCAGGCCAGGCCCCGGGCATTGGACGCCGAGTTGGACATTTGGTCTAAGAAGATCCAGTCGTCCATGCGCAGCGGCCGGTGGAACCACATGGCGTGGTCCAGGCTGGCTGCTTGAATGTCGATCTCGTTGCCCCGTACCGGGAGGGCCTTGGTGGCGGTGTCCAGCACCGTCATGTCGCTGGCGTAGGTGAACATGCAGGTATGCAGCACCGGATTCTCGGGCAGCGTACCGGTGGCTCGCAGCCACACCTGCAAGTGGGGCTCTCGGGTCTGGCCCCGCTCGGCTGGGGAGCCGGTTACGTAGCGCAGCTCTATTGGGCGGATCATCCGGCCCTGATCGTCCACCGGAAAGCCGTCCCACACAAACGGCTCCAGTTCTTCGGGGTCGGGAATGCCGGTGGGCAAGTCGGTCTGGTGCTCGAAGCCTTCTTCTTCTTTGTGGAACGAGGCCGACATGGCGAAAATGGGCTGGCCGTGCTGGATGGCGGTCACCCGCCTGGTGGTGAACGAGCGGCCGTCGCGCACCCGCTCCACCAGATACACCAGGGGTGCCGACACGTCGCCGGGGCGAATGAAGTAGGCCTGGAGGCTGTGGACTGAGCGGTCTTCCACTGTCCGGGTGGCGGCCACCAACGCCTGGCCAGCCACCTGACCACCGAAAACCCGCTGGCGGTCTTCTTGGGGGCTGACTCCCCGGAAGATGTCCTCTTCGATGGGTTCCAGATCCAGCAGCTCGATTAGCGCATCTACCTCAGCCTGCATGACCGACTGATCCTACCGTTTGCCCCTACGATTCCCTGCTGCCCGGACGCCGGTTCCCTCCTGCTGTGCTCCCGCTGTGGCCTTGCCCTAGTCGATATTGCAGGGCGCTGGGGTACGCTTATTGCTCCCCATGTCGCTCCTTGTCTCCGCCCGCGCTCACGTCACCGACAACTGGCAGCGCCTGCTGCGCTACTGCGGTACCTCCGCGGTAGGGGTGGTGTTGGGCCAGACCATTCTGCGGGTGTGCTACGACCTGCTGGGCTGGTCGGGGCTGGTGTCCAACCTGGTGGCGTTCATTATCGCCAACATCCCCGTGTACTTCCTGTACCGAGGGTGGGTGTGGGACAGCGATGGCCCCACCCGTTGGGGTCGGGTGGTCCTGCCCTTCTGGCTGGTCTCGCTGGCTGGGTTGGCCCTGTCGTCGCTGGCCGTGGGCTTGGTGGACGCCGCTACCGACAACGGCTGGTACATCACCGCGGCGTCGGTAGGGGCTTTCGGCACGGTGTGGCTGGTGAAATACGCGGTGTGCGACCGCTATCTGTTCGGCGCCCCATTGGAAGGCGACGAATCCAAGCAAATTTTTCTGGGGACGGCTAACGATGGATCCCAGTCGGCGGGCGTTCGCTGAAGCCGCCCGGGGGTTCATGCCCCCAAATGAGGGGGTGGCCCTGCACCAGGCGGCCTGTGATCTAGAGGTCGACGGGCCTCTGCTCGAGGTGGGTAGTTACTGCGGCAAGTCGTCGGTGTATCTGGGCGACGCCGCCCAAGCCCAGGGCCGGGTGCTGTTCGCCCTCGACCACCACCGGGGGTCGGAAGAAAACCAGCCCGGCTGGGAGTGGCACGAGCCCGACCTCGTCGATCCCTCGGTGGGCCTGATCGACACCCTGCCCCACTTCCGCCGCACCGTGTACGAGGCCGGTTTAGAGGGGAGCGTGGTGGCGCTGGTGGGCGACTCGGTTGCCATTGCCCAGAACTGGTCCACGCCGCTGGCCTTGCTGTTCATAGACGGCGGCCACGGTACCGAGCCGGCCCACGCCGACTACGAGAATTGGGTGCCCCACGTTGCCATCGGCGGCCGTCTGGCCATCCACGACGTGTTCCCCGACCCCGCCGACGGCGGTCGCCCCCCCTTTGAGATCTACTGCCGGGCCATGGACTCCGGCGCTTTCACCGAGCAGTCTGCCACCGGTTCCCTGCGAGTCCTTACCCGCCTCGCCCCCGGCATCTGACAAGGCCCAACGTCTCACAGCACTACTAACTTCTTGGACGTGGACAGCGAAGAAAAACTGGTATCAGGTGAAGCCTGGCGGGAGTTCTGCAATCGATTGAAGTCCGCTGGCGACCGGTTGCTGGAAGACGACTTTCCCGCGGGGGCGGCGGATCGGGCCGAAGGCTTTCGGCATTTGGGCCGATTGCTGATGCAGGGGTGGATCGAGCAGGTGGAGTTTGCCGATCGAGATTTCCCGGTGATGTACCGCCACAACGACGACGTCATGCGCTGGGGCGGTCCCAACATCGACAACACCTACTGGCGGGCCCACGTGAGCCCCGAATACACCTACCGGGTCACCGGGTGGCTGCCGCCAGGGGCGATGTTCGTGATCCAAAGCGCCCATGGGGAGATGCACCAGAATCGGCTGGGAATCTCCGCCGAGCGTTCCAGCGACGACTTTGCCGTCGAGCCCGACGGCAGCTTCACCTTCATTGCCAGCGCCACTTCCCACGAGGGCAATTGGCTGCCCATCGACGAGCACACCGATCACATTTCGGTGCGGGAGTACAACGTGGACTGGGGGGTCGATGAGCCGGGACGGTTCTCCATAGAACGGCTAGGCAGCGAGGGCCAAACCCCTGCGCTCCTCGATCCTGGTGATCTGGCCGATGGGTTGGACCGGGCCATTGCTTGGGCCGAGGACGCCCTGGTGTTCTGGAACCAGTGGATGGAGCGCAGCCGCCGGGCTGCGCCGCCCAACGTGTTCTATGGCCCCCGTTCAGTGCCCGGCGGTGCTGACGCCATCGGCTACGGCGGCTGCTCCTACGAGCTGGCCCCCGATGAGGCCCTGATTGTCACCTGCGATGTGCCCGACGCCCAGTACTGGTCGTTCATGCTCTACAGCTATGCCTGGTTCGAGTCACTGGACTTCGCCAATCGCACCGTGAGCCTCAACAACGCCCAGATCGCCACTGATTCCGACGGCCGCTTTCGCATTGTGGTCGCGCACCAGGACCCAGGCGTGCAGAACTGGCTCGACACCGAGGGCCGCCCGGAAGCCCTCATCACATTCCGCTGGGTGCTGAGCACCACCATGCCCACCCCCGAGGGCCTTGTGGTCCCCTTCGCCGAGATCGACAACCACCTTCCCGAGTTCGTCACCCGCCTCACCCCCGACCAGCGCACCGCCCAAATCGCCCTACGCCGCCAGTCCCGAGCTCACCGCTTCCGCTGCTGATTTCCAGCTAGGTCCGCCCTAAAGCAGCGCGTACCCACTGTTCAACAGCATCGGCGACGGCTTCGGGGTCTTCGTGTTCCCAGAAGCGCAGGACGGTCCAGCCGGCTTCGGCGAGATGGGCATCGGTGTCTTGGTCGCGGGCCATGTTGCCGCTGATCTTGTTGGACCAGTACTCGGGGTTGGTTGAGGGCTGGGTGTGGTGCTCGGGACAGCCATGCCAATAGCAGCCGTCTATGAACACCGCGATCTTGGCTTTACGGAACACCAGATCGGCCGTTCGCCGCAGCTCCGGTAGCGGTCGGGTCGCCACTCGATAACGCAGGCCCCGGCGGTGCACCGCCGAGCGAACCGCCAACTCCGGCTTGGTGTCGCGGCTGCGGTTCCCCTGCATCGACTTCCGAGTGGCCTCAGACGAAGCCCACGACTCCTCCGGCAGCCCGCTCATGGGCCGATGGTATTGCTATTGCCGTCTACTGTGGTCGCCATGGCATACCAAATGAGTGGGAAAATCCTCGGACTTGTCGGTGTAATTTGCTTGTTGGTCGCCGCGTGCGGTGATGACAACGGCGGCGGTGCGGCTTATGAAGCTGACCGGGTTGGTGATATGGCCGTGGCTGATCTCATCAACCCCGAAGGTGACGCCGTAGGTGCTGCCTCCTTCCATCAAGGACCGACCGGCGTATTGGTGACACTCTCGGTAGAAGGCCTCACCCCTGGTGCCCACGGCATCCACCTACACACGGTTGGAGCGTGTGCTCCTGACTTCACGGCGGCAGGCGGTCACCTCACAGCTACAGACAACGCAGTACACGGTTTGAAGAACCTTGAGCGAACCGTGGACAACCACGACAACGGCGACCTGCCCAATCTCTATGCAGCGGCTGACGGCATTGCCCAAGCCGAATACTTCACATCACTGGTCACCATATTCGGAGGCTCGATGCCCGCGCTGCTCGACGCCGACGGTGCCACGTTGGTCATCCATGAAAACCCAGATGACCACGTCACCCAGCCCATCGGCGGTGCCGGAGGCCGCGTAGCCTGCGGCATAATCCGCTAACCCCGGATTCCGCAGACGAAGTACGACTCGTCTACTTGAGTTCTTCTAACCTAACCGGTGATGCGGATTATTTGTCCGACCAAACTGCTACTTCGTTACCGATTGGGTCATGAAAGTGAAATCGCTTTCCGCCCGGAAATTCATATGTTTCTACAGTTATATCACCTCCTGCATCAATGATGGTCTTCATAGATGCATCAAGATTATTGCTGTAGATGACGACTAGGGTGTTGTTTGGTTGTTTGGGCTCTACATCTATCCCACTCGTGAGACCACTGTCGTGCGTGTCGCTGTATAGCTCACCCCAGTCGGTGTATTTCCAGCCGAATGACTTGGCATAGAATTCTGTTAATCTGTCTCGTTCATCTTGGGATGAAGCTCTAAGCTCAACTAGGTCGATTTGGTGATGCTCGCTCATGCAATGTCCACCTAGAAGCCTCAGCCGATGGTGATGAGTTCGGGGAGGGTGCGGTGGTTGGAGAACAGGGCGGAGGCGGGGGAGTACCGGGATAGGGCGTCGGCTGCCAAGATGACAGCCGCGGCGGTGTAGGAAGTGCGCTCGTCGGCGGGGAAGTGGGTGCGCTCGGGGTGGACCATGCCGGTGAAGTAGGAGCCGTCGTCGGCCCGCAGGTCTTGTACCCATTCGAACATCTCGGCGGCGACGTCTCGGCGGCCCACGCCGAGGTGGGCGATGACGCATTCGCAGGTCTCCGCAGCGGTGACCCAGGGCCGGTCGGACACGCAGCGCACTCCGTGGCCGTCCATCACGAACTGGTCGAATTGAGAGGCCAGCCGGGCTCGGCCCTCTTGTCCGGTGACCACCCCCGACAGCACCGGGTAGTACCAGTCCATGGCCCAGCGGTCTTTGGGGGCGAAGGCGTCGGGCTGGGTGCGGATCACATCGGCTAGCCGAGCGGCGCTCAATTCCCAGTCGGGCCGCTCGTGGCCCAGTTCCTCGCCGGTGGCGATGGCGGCCCGAAGACTGTGGCAGATGCTGGACGACCCGGTGAGCAGGGCGAACGACCACGGGGTGCCGTCGGTGTGGCGGGCCCAGCGGATCTCGCCTCGAGGGAGCTGCAAGTCGAGCACGAAGTCCACGGCCCGCTCCACCACCGGCCACATCGACTCCAAGAAACTCCGGTCACCGGTACACAGGTAGTGGTGCCACACCCCGGTGGCAACGTAGGCCACACAGTTGGCATCTAGTTTGTCCTGCTCCACGCCGTCGGCCACGTAGTACTGGTGCCAGGCGCCGTCGGGCCGTTGATAGTCCACCAGCCATTGGTAGGCCCGCTCGGCCTCGGTCCTACGGCCCATCACGGTGAGGGCCATGGCGGCTTCCACATGGTTCCAGGGGTCGGCGTGGCCGCCGGAGAACCAGGGGATCATGCCGTTGGGCAACTGCCAGTCGGCGATGCTGTCGGCCGTTTGCTCGAGGTCAGACGCCGATAGAACCCCGGCCACGCGAGGCCCGGCGAGGTCGGTCTCCCTTTGGTTGTGGGGTTCAGACGGCGACAAGCTCGGTCTCCCTTGAACTCTCTGATCCTGGCTTCCGGCTATAAAGAACCAGGCTCTTGCCCAGCACTGGACTCAGGACCCGTTCGGCAATTCGGGTGATTTTCGGTTGGCGAACAATATCCCATTCCAAGAGCCGACGATAAGCCGCCACCAGCCGGTGATCGTGCCGATTGGGCCCGACCGCGCACCGCAACCACCAGTACGGGCTGTGCAGCGCATGGGCGTGGTGGCCTGTATAGGGGGCCAGTCCGGCCCGGCGGAGCCTCTTGCGGAGCTCGCCTCGCCGGTAGATTCGCACGTGGCCGCCCACTGCCTTGGGGGCGTGGTACTCATCGGACAGCGCCCAGCACACCTTCTCGGGGAACCAGGTGGGCACGGTCACGGCCAGCACCCCGCCGGGGCGCAGAATCCGGGCCAGTTCGGCCAGCGCGGTCTCATCGGAGTCCACGTGCTCCAATACCTCGGAGGCAATTACTCGGTCGAACGACTGGTCGGGGAACGGCAGGCAGGTGGCATCGCCCTGAGCCGCCTGGCACGTTCCGTGGTACTGCTCGCCGGCGTCAGACATGGCGGCGAACGTGGCCCGAACCTCGGCCAACTCGGCCGAGGCCAGATCGCATGCCACCACATGGGCTCCCCGGCGGGCGGCCTCGTAGGCGTGGCGCCCGAATCCGCACCCCAAATCCAGCAGCCGTTCGCCCGGCTTCAGGCCCAGGCAGTGGTAGTCAACGGTCAGCATAAGAGGCCGGGTCCCTTGGAATCGCGGAGAACTACCGGCTGGGCCGCCACTCGTCGAGCAAGGCCCGATAGTGCTCCACAGTCTGTTCGGCGGTGTGGTGCCAGCTCCACCGGCTGACTACTCGCTCCCGTCCCGCCGCCCCGATGCGGGCGGCCATCGCAGGGTCGTCCAATACCTGGGTTAGCGCGGCGGCCAGCGCTCCGCTGTCGCCCGGTGGCACCGACACGCAGGTCTGGCCGTCGGGGCCCGCCACCTCGGGCAGCGCCCCTCCGGTGGTGGCCACCAGCGGTGTGCCGCTGCTCATGGCCTCGATGGCGGGCAGCGAGAACCCCTCATACAGCGACGGCACCACTGCCACCGAGCTGGTGGCGTACAGCTCCACGATGCGCTCGTCGGGGACCCCAGAGATGAACTCCACCACCTGGCTCAGACCCAAGCTGGCAATGGCCTCCGCCGAGGTGCCCCCCTCACGGGGCTTGCCGATGACAATTAGGCGAACGTCCCGCTCGGTTCGCAGTTTGGCCACCGCCTCCAGCAAAAAACGCAATCCCTTCATGGGCACATCCGCGCTGGCGGTGGTGATGATCTGCTCTGGTTTGCGGTCGACGCCGGGCAGCGGGCGGAACTGCTCGGGGTCTACGCCCACCGGCACCACGTGCATCAGGTGACGGGGCACCTTTTGGTCCCGGGTGATGTCGTCGCGCGAAGACTCCGACACGGTGATGATGCGCCGCAGGCGCCGAGCCACCCGGGCCTGCATCCGGGTGAAGGAGTACCAGCGTCGCTTGCCCAGTCTCTCCACCGGGCCTCGGGCGTGCTCCAACTCCAGTTGACGATCGACGGTGATGGGGTGGTGGATGGTGCCGAGCACCGGCAATCCATCCCGTTCGATGGCCAGCAGCCCGTAGCCCAACGACTGGTTGTCGTGAACCAGGTCGAAATCCCCGAGCCGGGTGCGCAGCATCTGCCACGCCCGGATGGAGAAGGCCAGCGGCTCTGAAAAGGCCCCAGTCATGAAGGAGCCCACCTCGGCGGCGTCGGCCCACGACTTGATCTCCCAGAACCCCGGCATCCGCCCCGGGTGGATGTCGTTGAAGATGTCCAGGCTGGGGAGCTGGTGCAGCGGCACCCGGTCGTCAAGCACCGGATAGGGCTGTCCGCTCAGCACCTCCACATGGTGACCGAGCTCGGTCAGCGCCCGGCTCAGATGGTGGACGTATACCCCCTGCCCGCCGCAATGGGGCTTGCCCCGGTACGACAAAAGGGCGATTTTGAGCGGCTTATCCGCCGAGACCATAGCCCCACAAGGCTTTCGGAATTCGGGGGGTTTAGCAAATGCTCAACCACCGAAATGGGCCGCTATCTTGGCGCCGTGCGAGCGCTAGTGCAGCGGGCCGCCGAGGCTCGGGTTCGGGTGGACGGCGAGGTCATCGGGGAGATCGGCCCCGGGCTGTGTTGCTTAGTGGGCGTGACCCACGACGATGATGCCGAGACGGTCAAAAAGATGGCCGGAAAGCTGTGGAACCTACGCATCTTCACCGACGAGAACGGGCACATGAACCTGTCGGTGGCCGACACCAGCGGTGAGCTGTTGGTGGTGAGCCAGTTCACCCTCTTCGGCGACATCAGCCGCGGCCGCCGCCCCTCATTCCTGGGCGCGGCCGCTCCCGACCAAGCCGCCGCCCTGATCGACGACCTGGTCGCCGAGCTCCGCAGCCTCGGCGCCACCGTCGCCATCGGCTCCTTCGGCGCCATGATGGCCGTCGAACTCACCAACGACGGCCCCGTCACCCTGATGGTGGAGGTCTGATCAGCGGGTTCGGCGGCTGGACGGCGTGGGGGTGCGGTGGTGGGCGATCCAGGCGGCTAGGAGGGCGGCGAGGGCGAGGGCGATCATGGGCCAGGGGCCGGCGCGGGTGGCGAGGGTTTGGCCGGTGCGGAGCTCGATTTCGGTTTGGATGACTTTGCGCTCCGAGACGGCGGTGCGCTGGTATACGTTGCCGTCGGGGTCGACGAAGGCGCTGAACCCGGTGGGGGCAGACTGCACTACCCAGCGGCCGGTTTCCAGGGCTCGCAGCCGGGAACTGGCAATTTGCTGGGTCTGCACGATAGTCAGCCAGTAGCTGGCTCCATTGGTGGGGTTCAACAGCACCTCGCCGCCGTTACCGATGGCGTCGCGGGCCCGGTCCTCGAAGAAGATCTCCCAGCTAATGGTCACCCCGAGTCGGCCCACAGGGGTGTCCACCACCGCGGGGGTGTCGCCCCGGCGCATGTCTCGGGCCGGCAGGTAATCGGGGGCCAGCGGTTCGATAAGAGATCGCAGCGGCACATACTCCCCGAACGGCACCAGCCTTACCTTGTCGTAGCGGTCTACCAACGATCCGTCGGGAGCAAACACCGCAGCGAAGTTGGCTGCCTCAGTGGCTGACACGTCTTCGACCACTCCGGCCACCAGCGTGGCATCGAGTTCGGTGGCCAACTCTGCTAGTCGTTGACGCTCCTCGCTGCCGACAAACAAGCCGTGGACGTCCACCACGTCTTCGGGCCACACCACCAAGTCCACCGGCTTCTGCACCAGCTGGCTGGCTTCCAGGTGCCGTTCAAACACCACTCCGGGGATGGTGTTGGCCGCCCTGGTCCGCTGCGGTCCGCCCCCCTGCACGATGGCCACGTCGATGGTCCCGGTGGCCGAGCCTCGGGGGGCCAGCGCCGCCCAGCCCCAGAACCCCAGCACCACTACCGCCAACACCAGTGCTGCCTGCCACCGGCGCTCCAGCGCAGCGGCCAGCACCATGGCGATGACTACACACACCCCTACCAGCAGCAATGGCCCCAGCACCCGCACGGTGGTGGCCCATGGGGTGTCGACCTGGCTCATGGGCAGGGTGGCCAGCGGCACACCTCCGAACGGCCACCGCCAACGGATTGCTCCAACCAGCACGAATAGGCCGGGCAGGGCCACCCACCGGCTGCGTCCCGGCGGACAGGCCGCCCCCGCCAGTCCATAGAGCGCGGAGAACACCACGCACACCGCCAGATAGCCGGGCAGGGTGAAATCCACCATCCAGAAGGTGGCCGGGAATAGCCACCCAGCCCCGAAGCCGAACCCTCTCCACGCCCGAGCCCAAATGGGCTGATCGGCGATGAGGCGCTCGAAGGCCACCAGCCCTATCAGGGCCAGGGGCCACCACCCCCAGGGGGGCATCGACAGGGCCACTAGTCCGCCCGCTGCCAATGAGCCCGCCGCCGTCCACCCGCTGGTGCGAGCCCACACCGCCAACCTCGGGCTACTCATCGGGCGACCGTCCGTCGGTCTTACTGGCGGGGCTACTCATCTGGTGACCGCGCCCTGAGCCACGCTGGTTTGGGCCGCGAGACGGCCCTGGTGGATGCAGGCCGGAATCCCCAAACCCCGAGCCCATGCCCCGGCAACTTGCAGCCAGGGGGCGTCTTGGGCCAAAGACTGTTCAATTTCGGCCACCAACCCCAAATGGCCAGGTCGGAACTGAGGCAGCGACCGCTCCCATCGGCTAATGCGCACCTCCTGCGGCTCGGCGTTCAAGCCCATCGTGGTCGTCAAGTCAGCCCCCACTGCCTCCAACAGCGCATCGTCGCCGAGGGCCAACACCTGGTCGTTGCCGTAGCGCCCGGCCGACACCCGCAGCACCACCGTGTCGGCTGATCCGACGTGGTTCCACTTGCTCGATGCCCAGGAGCAGGCCGTGATGGAGAGTCCCTCAACCGAGGGCACCAGATAGCCCGAACCGGCCATAGGGTGGTCAACCTCGGATGCGTCGAAGGCCAGCGACACCAGCACCACCGACGCGTAGTCAATTTTTCCCATCAGCTCGGCGGCGCGAGCTGACACGGGGGCAACCAGCGGACGGGCGGCATCAGCCGGGAGGGTCACGATCACCTTGTCGGCGTCGATCTCGCCCAGTTCAGCCACCGGGGACGACAGTCGCAAACGGTCGCCCAGCCGGTCGCCCAATCCGTCGGTTAGCCGCCCCAGGCCGTCGGGCAGTGTGAAGAACACCGGCGCGGCCGGATCGACCGTCGACGACGCGGCCAAACGCCGCAGCTCTTGCACCAGGCTGGGGCCCCGAGAAGCGGCCTCGGCCAACTGCGGCACCGCTGCCTGAACGCTGAGGTCATCGATGGAAGAGGCGTTGATGCCCCCAACCAGCGGATCCACCAGCCGTTCGGCCACCTCGTCGCCCAGCCGCCGTCGCATCAGCGCCCCCACCGACTCGTCGCCGACTAACGGCGATCCGGCCAGTTCGGGCTCTTGGCGGGCGCGATTCGCGCCATCGGAAGAGACGATCCCCGAAGCAGCCAAGGCGTCGAAGTCCAACGGCACACCCATTACGTTGGGCTGGGGCAGTGCCCGCAGCGCCCCTCGGGAGTACACGAATGCTGCCCGCTGAGCGGGCGAAACCAATTCATCACCCAGTCCCAGCTCCTGGCACAGTTCTGTCGCCCACGGCACCCGAGCCAAGAATGCGTCCGCCCCCTCGTCCACCGGCTGACCGGCCAGCTCGGTGGTGAGAAGCCGCCCGCCAGCCCGCTCGGCGGCCTCGTACACCACCACTTCGGCTCCGGCCTTGGCCGCCTCATGCCCGGCAACCAACCCGGTGATTCCCGCCCCGACAACGGCAATCTTCACAGAGACACCCTCATGGCGCGGCAATCTCCCTGCGAACTGCTTCTCTCACCGCGACCCTCACGGGGTGGCCTTGTACCCGTGTACCAACTCCACCACCCGTTCCAGCGTCTCGGGGTCGGTCTCGGGCAGCACGCCGTGGCCCAGGTTGAACACATGACCCGGCTGTCCGGCATTGCGGTCGAGCACGTCGATAGCCCGCTCGGCCACCACCGACCACGGGGCCAGCACTGCGGCCGGGTCCAGGTTGCCCTGCACGGCAACGTCGGGCCCCAGCCGTTCCCGAGCGTCGTCCAGGTGAACCCGCCAGTCCACCCCCACCACGTCGGCCCCGGCCTTTGCCAAAAGCTCCAGCAGTTCTCCGGTGCCCACACCGAAGTGAATGCCCGGCACCCCGTCGCCGCGACCGCCCAATTCGGCGAAAATCCGCTGGCTGGCGGGCAGCACGAATTGCCGGTACTCGTCGGGGGCCAGTGCTCCGGCCCACGAATCGAACAGCTGAAAGGCAGAAGCCCCGGCGTCGAGCTGCGAGCCAATGGAGGCGATGGCCAGGTCGGCCAAGCGATCCAGCAGTGCGATCCACAAATCGGGTTCGCCGTGCATCAGCCGCTTGGTGAGGGCGTGGGTGCGCGACGGGCCCCCTTCCACCAAATAGGAGGCCATGGTGAACGGCGCCCCCGCAAAGGCGATCAACGGCACGTCCAGCTCCGCCACCAAGTTACGGACCGTCTCCAGCACATGGGGAGTATCGGTCTCGGGGTCGAGGGGGCGCAGCCGGTCGAGGTCGCGAGCTTCCCGAAACGGGTACTCCACCACTGGCCCCACCCCAGGCACGATGTCCACGCCAAACCCGATGGCGTGGGTAGGCACCACAATGTCGGAGTACAAGATGGCCGCGTCCACCCCGTAGCGCCGCACTGGCTGAAGGGTTATCTCGGTGGCCACCTCCGGGCGGGCGATCGTTTCCAGCATCGACCCCTCGCCCCGCATCTTGTGATATTCGGGCAGCGATCGTCCGGCTTGTCGCATGAACCACACCGGCACCCGGTCTACCGGCAGGCCGCGGCACGCCCGCAGAAAGACATCGTTGTTGATGGGAGCGCCGCTGGCCACGTATCAACGGTACTGACATATTGAGCGGTCATTGCTATCGCTCCGATGCCGGTTTCTCCGCGCTATCGCTCCAAGACCTGCGCCCCAGTACCATCGACAGCGTGCGCCGGTCTATAGACGACTACCCCTTCGACCCAGCAGACCTACCTCCCGGCGATGACGACGAGTTCTCCCCGGTGTCGTGGGCGGTGGCCATTGCCGACGACTATGAGGACGCCACCCCCCGGGTGGTGCTCACCGTTGAGGAGGTGGGCCAGGCCGGTTACGGGCTGGTAGCTCATCTGCCCCCTCACCTCGCTCGCCGACTTCGGGCCGCCATTGGCGATGCTCTCAAGGAGATCGGCGAGCCCACCACGCCATAACGGGACAAATTCGTACTAGACTTGAACGTTCACTGATTTTGCGCTCAGTCTGAGGAGCATCCCGATTCATCCCGATCACACCGCGGAGCAGTCCTACATCGATCGGGCCCACCAAGCCCTCGAATCAGCTCGGGAACGAGCCTTGTCGCTGCAAGACATGGTGGAGGTGGGCGCTGGCGGCACTCACCAGGCCCGGTACGAGCGGGAGATCATCTGGGATTCCATCAGCAACCGCCTCAGCGCCCTCGACATCGGCGAGTCCTCGCTGGTGTTTGGGCGTCTCGACTGGAGCGATGATCAAGACCAGGGGGGCGACCAGCTCTATGTGGGCCGGGTGGCGGTATGGGATGACGATCAGGAGCCGGTGACCATCGACTGGCGGGCCCCGGCGGCCGAGGCCTTCTATCGGGCCACCGGCAGTGAGCCCATGGGCCTGTCCCGGCGCCGCCACTTCGTCACCAGAGGCCGAGAGCTCCTAGGGGTGGAAGACGAGTATTTCGGCGAGACAAACGGCCGCGGCCGCCTGACTCTAGTGGGGGAGGCCACGCTGAGAGCCAGTTTGGAGGCCGGGCGCACTGGTCGCCTGGCCGATGCCGCCGCCACGATCCAGGTCGAGCAGGACGCCATCATCCGCTCGCCGCTGGCGGGGATGCTGGTTGTGCAGGGCGGTCCCGGCACCGGCAAGACGGTGGCCGCTCTCCACCGAGCCGCCTACTTGCTTTACACCCACCGCTTCCCCCTCGAAGGGCAGGGAATGCTGGTGCTCGGCCCCAATCGCCTGTTTCTCACCTACATCGAGCAGGTGTTGCCGTCGCTGGGCGAGGCCGGTGTGGAGGTGTCGATGCTGGCCGACCTGCTGCCCGGCACTCGAGTAAAGGGGCTCGACAATCCCCGAGTCTCCCGCATCAAGGGTGACCTGCGCATGATCACGCTTCTGCGGCGAGCCCGGCGGGACCGCCAGCGGCCATTGCGTTCTGACGTGTCGGTGGGATTTGGCCTGCGCCGGCTCCGGCTCACCGTGGAGCAGAGCGAAGAGATCGTGCGCCAGGCTCGCAAGCGATTCCGCACCCACAATCGGGCTCGCCGATTCGTAGAGGAGCAGTTTTACCAGCACTTGGCCGACAGCGGATCGCGTTCCAACAGTCCGGGCCCCGATGTCGAGACGGTGCGAGAGAGGCTTCGCGGCAGCATCGAACTGCGTGAGGCCCTGGAGTGGATGTGGCCAGTGCTCACCCCGGCTCACTTCCTTCACGACTTGTTCGGCTCTGAGGCCCTGCTCCGCTCGGCGGCCGGTTCGCAGCTCACCTCCGAGGAGACCGAGCTGCTCTATCGCCCCCGGGCTGCCCACGCCTCCGATGTGGTGTGGACGGCCGACGACGCCCCCCTCCTCGATGAGGCTCTGGCTTTGCTGGGCCCCCGTCCCGGCCACAAGCTGGCCGACTCGATTCGCACCTACGGCCACATCGTGGTGGACGAGGCCCAGGATCTGTCGCCCATGCAGCTCAAGATGATCAGCCGCCGCTCGCTCAACGGCTCCATGACCTTGGTTGGCGACATCGCTCAGGCCACCTCAGCCTGGGGGCACGATTCCTGGGACAGCGTGATCGAACACTTGCCCGGTCGCGCCGAACCCCGCTTCTCCGAGTTGACCATCGGGTATCGCCTGCCCGAGCCGATCATGGACGTGGCCGCCAAGGTGCTTGACGCGGCCATGCCCGGCCTAGTGCCGCCGCAATCGATTCGCGCCGAGGGCCGACCTCCCCGGTTCGTGCCCGTAGCTGGCCAAGAGGCCGCAGCCAGCGCCAACGGACAGGGCAATGGTCAGGGCCCCCAATCCACCCCCAGCAGCCTGACCGCTGCCGTCGTCGGCGAAGTGAAAGTCGAGCTCAGCGCGTTGGCCAACGGAAACCTGGCGGTGATTTGCCACAACGATTTAGCTAATGCCATATCTGAGGCACTCACCGCGGCCGAGGTCGACCACGGCTTGGTATATGAGCGGGGCCTGGAGTCGCGGGTGACCATTGTTCCGGTGGAGCTGGTTAAGGGACTCGAAGTGGACACCGCCATCGTGGTGGAGCCGGCCGACATCTGCGAGAGGCTCCCCAAGGGGATGCGAGCCCTGTATGTGGCCATGACCCGGGCCACCCAGCGCCTGGTCGTGGTCCACGCCCGCCCCCTGCCCGAACCCCTGCTTACCAAGGAGGCATGAGCCGATGGCCCACGACCCCCGCAACCTCACCGACGAGATGAACGGGTTCCTCCGGGATCGCCACTTGGGGTCGCTCACCCTGCTGCGCCCTGACGGCACCCCTCATGTGACCCCGGTGGGGTTCACCTGGGATCCCGACACCGCCACCGCCCGCATCATTACTTATTCGGGAGCTAAGAAAGTCCGCCTGCTGGAGGCATCCGGAGGCGGTCGGGCCGCGCTGTGCCAGGTGGACGGCGGCCGGTGGATCACCCTGGAGGGCAACGCCATCGCCACCGCCGATCCCGAACAGTGCGCCGATGCGGTGGCCCGCTACGACCAGCGCTATAGCCCGGCCAAAGACCGAGGCGCCGACCGGCGGGCCATCATCATTGCGGTAGACACCGTGTTGGGGCGTGCCTAGTGAACCCCAAGAGCATCGGCCTCAGCGCCAATGTGCAGGAGTACCTGGTGGCCCACGGGGCGGGTATAGATCCCATCGCCCAGGAGCTGATCGAGGTCACCGCCGAGCTGGGCCGGATTTCCGGGATGCAGGTTGCTCCTGAGCAGGCCGCCTTCATGACCATGCTCACCCGCCTGCTCGACGTGCGCTTCGCCGTGGAGGTGGGCACCTTCACCGGCTATTCGGCCCTGTCCATCGCCCGGGGGCTGGCCCCCGGGGGGCGTCTGCTGTGCTGTGACGTGAGCGACGAGTGGGTGAATGTGGGGCGGCCCTACTGGGAGCGAGCTGGGGTGGCCGATGGCATCGAGGTGGTGATCGCCCCCGCGGCCGAGACGCTGGCCGCGCTGCCCGATGATCCGCCCATCGATTTGGCCTTCATCGACGCCGACAAGCGGTCGTACCAGACCTACTACGAGGAAATCGTGCCCCGCCTCAGCCCCAAAGGGATCATCTTGGTGGACAACGTGCTCTGGGGCGGTCGAGTGGCCGATCCCGATGCCGACCTCGAAGAAAACCCCGACACCGCCCATATTCGAGAATTCAACGCCTCGGTGGCGGCCGACCCCCGCACCGCCCAAGTCATGCTCCCCATCTCCGACGGGCTGACGCTCATAACTCTGGCTCCCTGACCCGCCAGCCTGCCGGGGGGTTCAACTTCTAATCAATCAAATGCGCAACCGGTCCCCGACCCGCACCCAAATCCCAGTCAGCCGACCGCACAATGCACTGTCGCACAAACCCCTTAGCCGCCGCGACCGCATCCATGGGCTCCACTCCCAGCGCCAACCCCGCCGCAACTGCCGACGAAAACGTGCAGCCCGTCCCGTGGTCGTTAACCGTTTCCACCACCTCCCCGGCCAGCACTGTCCAGTCGCCGCCTTGGTGTACCCGGTCGGCCGCGGTGGTCTCTCCGGTCACCACCAACCAGCCGGGGCACAGGGCGCCCAAATCGTCCAAATCGTCCAACCTGGCCACTTCCCGAAGCACCGCAGCCTCCCGGCCGTTGGGCGTGGCGACGGTGGCGTGCTTGAGCAACTCCAGATAGAGGGACTCGGCCCCGGCGTCCAGCAGCCGGACCCCGGTGGACGACACCATCACCGGGTCCACCACCAGGTTGGGCAGCCGTCCGGCCGCGGCGTAGTCGCCCACCACGGCGATGATTTCGAGATTGGCCAGCATGCCGGTCTTGACCGCGGCCACCGGCAGGTCATCCAGCACTGAGTCGAGCTGCTGGGCCACAAATTCAGCCGGGACGGGGTGAACCCCCTGCACCCCCGCCGTGTTCTGGGCCGTGACCGCAGTGATGGCCGCGGTCCCGTGAACTCCTAGCGTCGCAAAAGTGGCCAGATCGGCAGCAATCCCCGCGCCGCCCGAGGGATCCGACCCGGCCACACTGAGTGCTACGGGCGGATTCATCCCGAGTGCCATTCGTCCAACAGCGAGGTGATGGTCTCTTGGGGATTGGGGCTGCGGGCTACTGCGCCCTGCACGGCGACTCCCGCTGCCCCGGCGTCTCGACAGGCAGCGACCCGGCCCAGGTCGATTCCCCCCAAGGCGTACACCGGCACATGGGCTTGGCGAACGATCCTTCCCAGACCGCCTAGACCCAGAGGAGGTCCGTAGCCCGGCTTCGACTCGGTTTCGAACACCGGGGAGATGGTCACGTAGTCCACCCCGTCGAGTTCGGCTTGGCGCACGTCATCAAGGCTGTGGCACGACCGGCCCACAATGCCCTGGTACATCTTGGGGTAACGGTCGAATCCGGTGAGGTGAACCCCATCGGCCACCGGATCGATCATCGACCCCAGGATCAGGCATTCGGTCTGCTCTCTCATCAATTTGGCCAGTTCACGCCGGATATGTGCCGGTCGGTCTTTGGCCCGAAAGATCACCGCCGGGGCCTTCACCACTACATCGGTGAGCACAAGCAGCTCGGAAGAAGGGGCCCGTTTCGGGCTGAACGGGCGGCGGTGGTCAGAACTCGGCACGGCCATGGGCGGAGGTGGAGGCCTCGGCGAGATATCGCTTGGGTATCCGACCAGACAGCCGTGCCCGCCGCCCGGCTTCGGTGGCCAGCCTCATGGCGATGGCCATTTGCTCGGGGTCGCGGGCCCGGGTGATGGCCGAAGCCACCATGACCGCGTCGCACCCCAGCTCCATGGCCAGAGCGGCGTCGGAGGCGGTGCCGATTCCCGCGTCCAACACAACAGGAACCGATGACTGCTCCACGATCATCTCGATGTTGTGGGGATTGCGGATCCCCAGTCCCGATCCGATCGGCGCCCCCAGTGGCATCACCGACGCGCAGCCCAGATCTTCCAGCCGGCGGGCCAACACCGGGTCGTCATTGGTGTAGGCCATCACGGTGAACCCGTCGTCCACCAGGGTCTCGGCCGCCTCCGCCAATTCGATGCCCTCGGGCAGAAGGGTGATGTCATCGGCGATTACCTCTAGCTTCACCCAGTCGGTTTCGAATGCCTCTCGGGCCAGCTGGGCGGTGAGCACCGCATCGGCTGCGGTATGGCATCCGGCGGTGTTGGGCAGCACTTCGAGCCCTAGGCGGTCGATCACCTCCAGCACAGAACCGGTGGCCTCGGGCGACACCCGCCGCAGGGCCACGGTGACCAGCTCGCACTCCGACGCCACCAGGGCCCGCTCAAGCACGGCCAGGTTCGGCGCACCACCGGTGCCGGTGATCAGCCGGCTGGTAAAGCTGCGCTCAGCCACGGTCCAGGAGTCGCCCATTCAGATCACCTGCTCAAGGGGTCAGAGTCGCCCATCTATCCCCCCTGGGCCGCTTCGAGAATCTCGACACGATCGCCCTCCGCCAGCATGGCCTGGCCCCATCGACTGCGGGGGACGATCTCCCGGTTGACGGCCACCGCCACCCCCCGCTTGTTGGGGGCCAGGGTGCCCACCGTGCAATTGGCCGGGACGTCGCGGCTCTCACCGTTGACGACAACAATCATGTTGGCCCGATCATCCTGGAACCCCGCTTAGGGGCTGTTCGGCTCCAGTAGAGGGGCCGCGGTCGGTATGGAACCGGCTAGGGCTGAATGGAGCCAGGTCAACCGGTGGTTTGCGGCCTTGCACCAATGCAGATACCGCCGCCGCGGTGATGGGGGCAGTGAGAATGCCGTTGCGATAGTGGCCGGTGGCGTAAACAATGCCGTCGTCGCCGGTCCCGATGATGGGGGCGTTGTCGGGGGCACCGGGTCGCAGGCCGGCCCACGTCTCCACCAGGTCAATCTCGCTGAGCCCTGGCAAGAGGGCCAGAACGTCTCGGAGCAGTTCGTAAATGCCGCCTGCGGTCACCCGGGTGTCAAAGCCCTGTTCCTCTTGGGTAGCTCCCACCACGATTTCACCGTCGCTGCGGGGTACCGCGTACACGCTTGACCCTCGCACCACCCCTCGCACCGGCATCCCCATGAGCCCCTCGGGGCCGCTCAAGCGCAGGATCTGTCCCTTGATGGGCCGAATGGGCACTCCCAACAGCCGGCCGCTCCATGCCCCGGCGGCCACCACCACCTGTTGGCAGGCCATCACTCGGCCATCGTCGGCCACAACTTGACTGCGAGCCACCTCGGTAGCCGTCACCGGGATGGCGGGCACACGATTCAGCAGCTCGGCCACCACCCGGCGGGGGTTCACCTGGTGGTCGAGCGGGGAGTACACGCCGCCCCGCACACCAGGAGCAAGCAGCGGCTCTCGGCCACGGCATTCCCGGCTGCGGAGTCGCTCCACCGGCAGGCCTTCCTGCTCATGAAGGTCTCCCAGATTGTCGAGCAGCGCCTTGTCGTCAGCGTCGTAGGCCGCCATCAGCATCCCGTTGCGGCGGTAGTCCACGGCGTCGACTCCCAGAGAGTCGGCGAATGCCGGCCACGCTTGGCTGGCGGCCAGGTTCAGTCGGAGGATGTGGCTCTCTCCCCAGTAGGCCTCGTGGATAGGGGCCAGCATCCCGGCGGCGGCGTGGGTGGCTCCGGTGCCGGGCGCGGGGTCGAGCACCACCACCTCAACTCCTTCCTGGCGAAGCTGCCATGCGGCTGAGAGCCCGATAATGCCTCCACCCACGATGATGACGTCGGGCCTGGCGGGCACGTCAGCCACCGAGGGCCTCCAGCAGTTCAGCGGTGGCTGAGATGGGGTCGGCGGCGTGGGCTACCGCACCGATCACCGCTACCCCGTGGGCTCCCGCATTCAACAGCTCCGGTATTTGGGCCGCGGTGATTCCGGCGATGGCAATCACCGGGATGTCCACGGTGGCGGCCACCTTCTCCACCCCGGCTGGCCCCAGCGGCTCGGGTAGACCGTCTTTGGTGGTGGTGGCATATACCGGGCCGACTCCCACATAGGAGGCGCCGTTGTCTTGGTGACGAAGTGCAGTGTCGGGGTCTCGGGCCGTGCCCCCCACCAGAGCGTCGGGGCCGAGCACGCGGCGCAGCACCGAAACCGGTAGGTCGTCGGCGCCTCCGTGAACGCCGTCGGCCCCAACAGCCAGCGCGATATCGGCCCGGTCGTTCACGATCACCACGGCTTGCGCCTTGTGGGCTGCGGCCACGATCTGCTCGCACTCAGCCAGCATCTCGGCATCGTTCGACCCTTTGATCCGAACCTGCACCGCGGGGGCTCCGCCGCGAAGTGCCTTATCGGCCAATGAAGCGCAGTCGGCGATGACGTGCAGCCGGGGAACATGCAGGGTCACGACCCGGCCGAGTAGATCTCGGCGCCTTTGTCCCGGAACTCGTCGGCCTTGGACTTCATCCCCAGCTCGATGGCCACCGACTCGTCCACCCCCTGGCGAGCGGCATAGTCCCGCACGTCCTGGGTGATCTTCATAGAGCAGAACTTGGGTCCGCACATGGAGCAGAAGTGGGCGGTCTTGGCCGGCTCGGCCGGAAGGGTCTCGTCGTGGTATTTCAGCGCCGTCTCCGGATCCAGCGACAGGTTGAACTGGTCGGCCCAGCGGAACTCAAATCGAGCTTTGGACAGGGCGTCGTCCCACGCTTGGGCCCCGGGATGGCCCTTAGCCACATCGGCGGCGTGGGCGGCGATCTTGTAGGCGATCACCCCATCTTTCACGTCAGCCCGGTTGGGCAGGCCCAAGTGCTCCTTGGGGGTCACGTAACAGAGCATGGCGGTGCCGTACCAGCCGATGTTGGCCGCCCCGATGGCCGAGGTGATGTGGTCATAGCCCGGAGCCACGTCGGTGGTGAGCGGGCCCAGCGTGTAGAAGGGGGCGTCCTGGCACCACTCTCTTTCCAAGGTCACGTTCTCTTTGATCTTGTCCAATGGCACGTGGCCCGGTCCTTCGATCATCACCTGTACGTCGTGGGTCCAGGCCCGGCCGGTGAGCTCGCCCAGGGTTTCCAATTCGGCCATCTGGGCGGTGTCGTTGGCGTCGGCGATCGATCCCGGCCGCAAACCGTCGCCCAGGGAGAAGGCCACGTCGTAGGCCGCGAAGATCTCGCACAGCTCGTCGAAGTGGGTGTACAGGAAGTTCTCCTGGTGATGGGCCAGGCACCAAGCGGCCAGGATCGAGCCGCCCCGGCTCACGATCCCGGTGGTGCGCTCGGCAGTGAGGGGCACATAGCGCAACAGCACCCCGGCGTGGACGGTCATGTAGTCCACTCCTTGCTCGGCCTGCTCGATCACAGTGTCGCGGTAGATCTCCCAGGTGAGCTCCTCGGGGCTGCCGTTGGTCTTCTCCAGGGCCTGGTAGATGGGGACCGTGCCGATGGGCACCGGCGAGTTGCGGATGATCCACTCCCGGGTGGTGTGGATGTCGGACCCGGTGGACAGGTCCATCACCGTGTCGGCCCCCCAACGGGTGGCCCAAGTCATCTTCTCCACCTCCTCGGCGATCGACGAGGTGACCGCCGAGTTGCCGATGTTGGCGTTGACCTTGGTGAGGAACTTGCGACCGATGATCATCGGCTCCGACTCGGGGTGGTTCACGTTGGCCGGAATGATGGCCCGGCCCCGGGCCACCTCCGATCGCACCAGTTCGGCGTCGAGCCGCTCGCGAATAGCGATGAACTCCATCTCCGGGGTGACCTCCCCCCGACGGGCATAGGCCATCTGGGTAACCGCCGCGCCCTTGGCCCGTAGCACGGGGCGGCGCTCGCCCAAGAACGGGTCGGAGGCGCCACCGTCGCGCACCGCCCGGCGACCGTCGTCGCGCAGATCAGCGCTTCGCCCCTCGATCTCGGTGGTGTCGCCCCGCTCGGCGATCCAGTCCAGCCGCAAGGGTGGAAGACCCACGCTGGGGTTGGAGCCCGGGCCGCTGGTGTCGTACAGCAGGAATGGCGGCTCCGGTTCGGTCAGGTTCACCTGGGTGAACGGCACCCGCACGTCGGGTCGGTTCCCGGTTTCATACACCTTTTCACGAGCAGGCTTTTGGCTGGAGGTGGAGCCTTCCTGGGTTGGCGCGTTGCCGTTGGTGCTCTCGCTCATCGTCATCTCCCTTCGCCGGCGTTATCCGGATCAGGTTCAGCGGTCGGTGCCAGCGGACACCCTCTCAGCCCGACGATCCTCGAGCTCCCGCGTGGTTGTCGCCCTTATCTTGTCACACCCCGCCGACAGGCGACGTAGCGGTTGATGAGGGATTGGGTGGAGGAGTCGCGGGTGGGGTCGGGGGTGGCTGCGCCGGTGAGTTCGGCGGCGATGCCGCTGGCCAGGGTCTTGCCCAGTTCCACTCCCCACTGGTCGAAGGGGTTGATGCCCCACACGGTGGCTTGGGTGAACACCTTGTGTTCGTAGAGGGCCACCAGCTGGCCCAGCGAGCGGGGAGTGAGCTGGTCGGCGAGGACCACGGTGCTGGGTCGGTTGCCGGGAAAGCTCCGGTGGGGATCGCCGGTGTCGGGGGCGCCGAAGGCCAGGGCCTCGGCCTGGGCGAACAAGTTGGCCATGAGCAGGTCGTGGTGCTCGATGTGGGGGTGGTTGGGGCGGCAGAAGCCGACGAACTCCACCGGGACGATATCGGTGCCTTGATGCAAGAGCTGATGGAATGCGTGCTGGCCGTTAGTGCCCGGTTGACCCCACACCACCGGGCCGGTGCCCACGCCCGCCGGAGTACCGTCGGCCCGAACCGACTTGCCGCTGCTCTCCATGTCGAGCTGCTGGATGTAGGCCGGGAACAGGGCCAGCTCTTGGGCGTAGGGGAGCAGCCCGTAGGTGGGCCAGTCCCAGAAGTTGCGGTTCCAGATGCTGATGAGCCCCAGCAGGGCGGGCAGGTTCTCCTCCCATGGGGCGGTGCGGTAGTGCTCGTCGATGTAGTGCATCCCAGCCAGCATGTCGGCGAAGTCGTCAGGCCCGACGGCGATCATGAGGCTGAGCCCCACCGCGGAGGCCAGCGAATAGCGGCCGCCCACCCAGTCCCACATGGCGAAAACGGCGTTGGCATCGATGCCGAATTCCCGGGCCTTGTCGGGGCTGGCGGTGACGGCGGCGAAGTTACCGCCCGCCTTCTCCAGCCCCACGGCGTCGGCGACCCATGCCCGGGCGGTGATGGCATTAGCCAGGGTCTCGGTGGTGGTGAACGTCTTGGACACCACTATGAACAGGGTTCGGGCTGGGTCCAGGCCCCGGGTGGTGGCACCGAAGTGGGCGCCATCCACGTTGGACAGAAAGCGGACGTCCAAGTCGGCGTCGGCGTAGGCCGCCAGTGCGGAGGTGGCCATAGCCGGTCCCAGGTCCGACCCGCCGATGCCGATGTTCACCACTGCCTGCCACCCTCCACCTCGGACGTCGGCCGCGAAGCCCGCCATGTGGTCGAGTTGTTGCCGGATTTCGGGAGGCGGATCGGGTCGGCGAAGAGCGGCGTGCCAGGCGGGACGGTTTTCGGTGGTGTTCACCGGCTCGCCATCGAGCATGGCCTCAATCCGGTGCCGTAGCCCGGTCCGGTCGGCCAAGGCGGCCAGCATCGCCACTGTCTCATCGGTCAGCCGGTTCTTGGAGTAGTCCACCAGCAGCCCGTCGGTCTCGGCCACCAGCCGCTCGCCTCGTTGCGGGTCGCGGTCGAACAGATCCCGCAGATGCACGCCGTCAAGCGCCTCTCGGTGGGCACTCAGCGCTTGCCACTCGCCGGTGTCGTGCATGCTCCGCAGCGTAACCGGGGCTTGCGTCGCCGCTGGACGACTATTCGTAGGAGATGGCGTCGAGCACGTTGAGGCGACTGGCCCGGCGGGCCGGTATCGAAGCGGCCAGCAGGCCGGCAACGGCCACCACCACCAAATAGATCCACAGCGTGCCCCACGGGATGGCGAACGACGAGACGAAGTTGTCGGGGATGATCTCCACCGTGGCCCAGCCGAACAGCACCCCGACGGTTATGCCCATGAGCCCGCCGAACACGGCCACGATGCCCCCTTCCCAGCGGATCATCCGCCGCGCCTGGCGACGGGACATGCCCACTGCTCGCAACAGCCCCAGCTCACGGGTCCGCTCGAACACCGAGAGGGCCAGCGTGTTGGCCACTCCCATGAGGGCGACGATCAGGGATATGGCCAAGAAGGCGTTGACCACCCCCAAGAACGTGTCGATCTGGCTCTCTTGGGTCTCTTGGAACTCGGCCTGGTCCCGCACGTTGAGCTGCGGGTAGGCCAGGGTGGCCTGCTCGATTGCCTCTCGAGCCTGGTCCGCGGTGTAGCCCGGTGCGGTCAGAGCCGAGATAAAGCCGTCCTCTTGCTCGAATAGGTAGCGGTCCCAGTCGACGATATCGATCAGCCAAGAGCCGAATATCGCATTGTTTTCGAAGATGGCCGCCACCTCAAAGGTCGCCGTCTGGCCGTCGGAGAATTCCAGCTCCACCGGATCGCCGACGCCGACCGCCAAGTCGTCGGCCTGGTCGGTGTGCAGGGCAACATCGCCGGGACCGGCACCGGCAAGGCTGCCCCTGGTTACCTCGATGTCGAAGTGCAGGGGGAGGACATCCAGATCAACGGCCCCGACTTCGTCGACATCGCCATCGATCACCGACCGGACCCCCTCGAACTTGAACCGAGAGGCCAGCACCGAGGCCACCTCGTCGCGTTCACTGATCCTCTGGGCCGCTTGCGTACTGAAGGTCTCGGTGGGGTCGCCGCAGCCTCCCGGGCAGATTAGCCAGTCGGACTTGACCGAGCGGTCCAGGGTGTCATCCAGGGTCTGTTTGAAGGACTGTCCCAGCACCGAGACCATTGACACCAGAGCCAGGCTGATCATGAGAGCCGAGGCGGTGTTGGCCGTACGCCGGGGGCTGCGCTCCGCGTTCTGTCGGGCCAGCCGCCCGCTCACTTGGGAGACCTTGGCCGGGATCCATCCCAAGACTCTGGAAACCGGTACGGCAAACACCGGGCTGACCAGGTTCATCCCCACAAACACCAACAATGCGCTCATGCCCAGCAAGGCCAATAGCGAGCTGGTCGGGAATTCTCCGACCACGGCCACGATGAGCATGGCCAGGCCCAAAATCAACACCCGGGCCTGACCCACCGGCTGGGGCAGGTTGCGACCCCCGACGAAGGCCAACACCGCGCCAACCAGCGCAGTTACCACGATGACTGAAGCCGTTTCCGAGACGATTCCGAATGCCACCAAGATCACGCTGGACGCGGTGAGCAGCTTCTCCAGCCCAGTTGAGCGGCGCTCCTCGGTAAGTCGGGGCGGCATATTCCCGGTGAGCGCCGCCATGGGAGTCACCCGCCGGGCTCTCAAGGCGGGCCAAATGGCTGACACCGCGGTCACGCCCACCCCGACTAACACCGCGGCCAGAATTGAGTTGGTGCCCACAACGATGGGCGCGTCGGGCAAGCCGGCGCCGAAGCCTGAGATCAATGCTCGGATGCCAAGAGAAATCAGCACCCCTAGTCCGAGCCCGGCGGCGCTGGCCATCACCCCGACGGCGATTGCTTCGCCGACCACGATGGCGGTGACCTGCCGGCCGCTGGCCCCCAATGCCCGCAGCAGCCCCAGCTCCCGGGTGCGCTGGCTCACCAGGATGGTGAAGGTGTTGTAGATGATGAAGGCCGACACCACCAGGATCACCACGGCGAATCCCAGCATGAAGTACTCGAAGAAGCCGATGAACTCGTTGAACAGGTCGGACTGTTCTTCCACCAACTCCTGATTGGCCACCACCTCCAAGCCATCGTCAAGCACCGTGGCCACGGCCGCCGATGCCGCCTCCGGTGAGGTATTGGGCTCCAGTCGGATGTCGATGCTGTCGTAGCCCCCACCGTTGTGCAGCAGTTGGCGGGCGGTCTCGATGTCCCAGGCCATCATTTGCGCGCCCGCGGTGGCATTGTCACCGCTGCCGTAACGGAACAGTCCGACCAGGGTGAACGCTTCGGTGCCGCCGGGGGTGGACACCCGGTAGCGTTCGCCGATTTCGAATCCGTTCTCGTCGGCGGTGTCGGCGTCCATGGCGAACTCGTCGGGCCCGGAGGGGATCCGGCTGACGCCATCGGGCCACACCTTGAGAGCTCCCAGGGAGTCGTCGGAGGGCCAGCCGATGCCGATCTGCGGGGGTCCGAAAAGCTCCACCGCTTCGCCGTCAGCGGTGATGGGAACCACGTTGAACTCGACCACCGTCCCCACTGCGGCCGCCACCCCGTCTACCGACCGCACATCGTCGAGGAGCTCGGGGTCTACCAGTGTCCCGCTCTCGCCCCGGTCGCCGAAGGCCAGCTCGGGGCGCACCGACAGATCAACGCCCTCGAAGATGTCCTCGGAGAGAGTGTCGAACGTGGAGCGGAGCCCCGAAGTGGTGACTAGCACGCCCACGGTGAATCCCACGCTCACGACGACGGCCAGCGTGGTCAGCAGGAACCGAATGCGGGTTCCTGCGATGCTCTTCAGGGCGTAGCGGATGAGGCCTATAGCGGCATTCTTACTGGTGAGCGATGGCTTCCAACACATTGAGGCGGTTGGCCCGGCGGGCCGGGAAGAAGGCGGCCAGCATTCCGGCCAAGGCTGAAACAACCAGGTAAATCACCAAAGTCACCCAGGGTATGGACGGGCTGGAGATCAAGTTTGAGGGGAAGGCGGCCGCGGCAATCGAGCCGGCAACTACGCCGGTGGCGACGCCGATGAGCCCCCCGAACACGGCCACAATGATGCTTTCCAAGAAGATTGTTCCCCAGGTTTGCCGCTTGGCCATGCCGATGGCTCGCACAAGACCCAATTCTCGAGTTCGTTCGAATATCGATAGGGCCATGGTGTTGGCGATGCCTACCACCGCGATGAGCAGCGCGAGCACCAAGAACACGTTGATGATGACCAGCAGGTTGTTGATCTGTGAGGCTCGGCTCTCCCGGTATTCGGCCTGGTTTTTCACGTTGACCTGGGGGTAGTCGGTAAGGATGGATTCCATTGCTGACCGAGCCTGGTCCAGTTCGATACCCGGAGCGGTGACTGCTGTCACCAGGTTGACTTGGTTGCTGAGCTCAAGGCGTTCCCAGTCGGAGGTATCAATCACCAAGGGGCCGACAACTGATGTTTCGGTGTGAAGGGCAATGACCTCAAAGGTCGAATGCTGCTCGCCGGGAAACTCGAGGGATATCTGGTCTCCGACCGCTACGTCCAAATCATCGGCTAGATCCTTTTCCATCAGCACATGGCCAAGGCCCGCTTGGCTCAAGCTGCCGACGACGACGCCCGGGTTGACGTGGGGGGAGAACGAGTCGAGGTCGGCGGCGGTAATCCGGCGCTGTTCGCCGTCGGAGGTGCGCACAGCATCGGAGCGGAACCGGAAGTTCTCCACCGACTCCAATTCGGGCAACCCTGCCATCCTCTGGGAAGCCTCCAGACTGAATGCCCCGAGCTGAGTGCTGAGTGCTGACGTGTCGTTGCTGCAATCGCCGGTGCAGATGAGCCAATCAGCCTGCACTGAGTCTTCTAGTTGGCTGTTCAAGGTCTGCTTGAAGGATGTTCCCAGCACGGCGACCAGTGACACCATGGCCAGCCCGATCATGAGCGCCGAGGCGGTGGTAGCGGTACGGCGGGGATTGCGGGCCGCGTTCAGTCGGGCCAGTCGTCCGTTGATGGTGAACAGCCGGTTGGCGGGCCACCCCAGGAATAGCGACATCGATCGGGCTAGGGCCGGGGTGATGATGTTGACCCCCAGCAGCATCAACAGCGCTCCCAAGCCAAGCGGAAGAAGGAGTTCAGAGGTGGAAAGGTCGGCCAGCAGGCCGATGAGCAGCAGAATCAATCCAGCTCCGCTGACTACCGACCCGATGATCAGAGAGCGGCGCCGGTTGAAGGGGTCGATTTCGGCCTCATCGGCCAGCGCCACCATGGGCGTGACCCGGCGGGCCCGCATGGCCGGCCAGATGGCGGTAACCATGGTCACGCCGATGCCGATGACCACCGCGGCAACAATGGTCCACCCGCTGATAATCACATCGGATTCGGGAAGGTGAGCACCGGAGCTGTCCAGCGCGGAGCGAATGCCAAGGGCCACTAAGACGCCGAGACCCAATCCCACGATGGTGGCCACGATCCCTACGATCAGGGCTTCGAACCCGACGACTCGAGCGACTTGACCCCGCCCAGCGCCGAGAACTCGCAGCAGCCCCAATTCTCTGATCCGCTGACCCATGACCAGGATGAACGTGTTGTAGGTAATGAACCCCGAGATGATCAGGACGATGACGGCGAAAGCCAGCAAGAGGTTCCGAATCAGGTCGATGTTTTCGGCGAACTCTTGGTTGCTTTCTTCGATGTTTTCCTGTCTGGAGATCACCTCGATGTAAGGGCCGACGCGGGCACCGATGGCCGCAGCCACCTCGTCGTACGATGCGCCGGGTGACAGCTTCCCGTGGATGAGGTCGTAGCCGCCGCCACCGTGAACAAGCTGCCGGGTGGTTGTCATGTCCCAGGAGACAATTTGAAGAGTGATGCGGGTCTCGGGATCGAGGAAGTACAGGTAGCCGACAAGCTCGAAGTCGAAGGTTCCGGAGGGAGTAGCCACTTCGTAGCGCTCGCCGATAATGAAGCCGTTTTCCCGGCCGGTGAAGTGGTCGATGGCCATTTCATCGGGTCCGACGGGTTGGCGACTTATGCCGTCGGGATATGGGTAGACCGTGCTCAGCACTTCGGACTCGGGCCAGCCGAAGCCCATTTGTCGTCCCACACCGGGGTCTACGGCGTTGCCGTCACCGTCGATGGCAACCACGTTGAATTCCTGCGCCAGTCCTACTACCGCCTCTACGCCGTCGATCGACGCAAGCTCCTCACTCAATTCCACGGGGAGGAGGGGCACGCCCTCATTGCGATCACCGACATCGGTTGCGGCGCGAACGGTGAAGTCGTACTTTTCGTAGATCCTGCCCGACAACTCGTTGAGGGAGGCGCGGAGGCCGTCGGTGGAGATGAGCACGCCCACTGTGAGAGCGACCCCGATGATCACGGCAAGGGTGGTGAGCGCGAACCTCACCTTGACGCCGGCGATGCTTCGGAGGCTGTATCGCAGGAGGGTCATCCGCCGACTACCGGGTCATGAACTTCGAGGAGGGGCTACCTGGCTGCGCCCAAGCTCAGTCGTCCAGGTCCTTCATGTATTCCAACACTTCTTCCATGGTTGCCCCCTCTGTTATGCCCCGGACGAACTGGCCCACTTGCAGAATCTTCATGTAGTCGAGGATCTGATCGGCGGTGGGATTGAGCATCTCGCCCTGAAGTCTGCCGTCGGCCAAGAACACGGTCCGGTCGGCGAACGATGCCGCCTTGGCGTCATGGGTGACCATCACAATGGTCTGGCCCAGATCGTCCACCGCTTCGCGCATGAACTTCAGCACGTCGTTGCCCGACCGGGAGTCGAGGTTGCCGGTGGGCTCGTCGGCAAAGATGATCTCCGGCTGGCTGGCCAGCGCCCTGGACACCGCCACTCGTTGTTGCTGACCCCCCGATAGCTCGTTGGGCCGGTGGGTGAGTCGGTCGGCCAGCCCCACGGTGGCGATCACGCTGTCGACCCACGCCTGGTCGGGTTCGCGTCGAGCCAGGTCCATGGGCAGGGTGATGTTCTCGATGGCGTTCAGGGTGGGCACCAGATTGAAAGCCTGGAAGATGAACCCCACCCTGTCGCGGCGCAACAGGGTCAGCTCTTTGTCCGACAGGGTGCTCAGGTCGGTGTCGCCGATGAGGGCGTGACCTTCGGTGAGATTGTCGAGTGCGGCCATGCAGTGCATGAGGGTAGACTTGCCCGAGCCCGACGGGCCCATGATGGCGCTGAATTTGCCCTTCTCAAAGGTAATGTCCACCCCGTCGAGGGCTCGGACTTCGGTCTCCCCCGACCCGTAGATCTTTACCGCTTCTACCGCTCGGGCGGCAGCCATGGTCTCTGTGGCCAGCGTGGACGCATCGCTCATGGAAATAGCACCCCTTCGGCGTCAGCCAGGTTTTCCTTGGTGGAAGTAGTGGAGATTATGGCTGGGAGACTACACGAAGGTAGGGCTTCTGCTCGTCCCAACCATCGGGGAACAGCTCCGCGGCCTCATCATTGGAGAGGGCGGGCACGATGATCACATCGTCGCCGTGCATCCAGTTCACCGGGGTGGCCACTTTCTTAGTGGCGGTTAGTTGGAGCGAGTCGATCACCCGAAGAACCTCATCAAAATTGCGCCCGGTGCTGGCCGGATAGGTGATGGTGAGCTTCACCGCGTTGTCGGGACCGATCACGAACACCGAGCGCACCGTCATGGTGTCGCTGGCATTGGGGTGGATCATGTCGTAGAGGTCGGCCACCGCTCGGTCGGCATCGCCGATCATCGGGAAGTTGGGACGAATGCCCTGGGTGTCCTCGATGTCCTGTGACCATGCAATGTGGTCTTCGACCGAGTCGCACGACAGGCCGATCACCTTTACATTGCGGGCCGCGAACTGCTCGGCCAGCCGAGCGGTGTAGCCCAATTCGGTGGTACACACCGGGGTGAAGTCCTTGGGATGGGAGAACAGAACCGCCCAGGAGTCCCCTTTCCACTCGTGGAAGGAGATGGTTCCCTCGGTGGTTTCGGCGGTGAAGTCTGGGGCGATGTCGCCTAGTTGAATGGCCATTTCCGGCTCCTTGCTTTGCTGCGAATGATGCAGGAAGTCTGTTCACCCTACCCGGTCAGGGCAATACCTGACCAAAGAGGTCTGGATTAGCGTCGCCGCTTTTTCTACTCAGGGTCCTCGGGGGTGCGGCGGCGGCGAAGGACGCGGCGGATGCGGCCGCCTTCAAGGTCCTCCGTGGTGTCGTCGGGAGTGCCGACGGCAACCTGCAAGGGACCATCGGTCTGGTCCACCAAGTCGAGAACCGACTCCCGTTCTTCTCTGACCATGATTGGGGCCTCGAAGTCGGGCTCGACCTCTTCGGGCTCTTCGGTTTCGAACAGAGCGGATTCCAGCGCGGCGCGTATCTCCTCCAACTCGAATTCGTCGGTATTCATCACCGAACGAAGACTGGTCATGGGGCTTTGGGAGAATTGGCGGAGCCGCTCGATCCACTCATCCCGATACTGCACATAGATGAGGTGTTGGCGACGAGCGGTTTCGTAGTCGCTCTTGATCACTGCGAACACCGCCGCCTCGCCGGCCACGTGCATGGCGCTCAGCTCGGCCCGCATGACCGGTGAGGGATGGCTGGCGATGGCCTCTCGCATCTTCGGGGCCAGCTCATCGTGTCCGGCCAACAGTTCGTCGCGCTGGCCCATGTCGATCTGAAGTCCGGAGGCATTGATATCGCTCAACACCTTCTGGTGGTTCTCTATCCAGTCCGACACCGTTTGCTCGTGCCGACGGTGCCATTGGGTCAGGAGCTCTTGGCCGGATCGGGAGATTCCCACCACATCAGCAACGTCCTCCGCGGGATCACCCACCAACTCCAGCGTTGGTCGGCCGTTGCCCGCGCCGTTCTCTAAATCGCCCTCCGACGGGGAGTACTCGGCGCCGCCGTCGAACAACTCAGGTCTGCCGACTTGGTTCTCAACCCCAGCATCGGGGGTTGGGCCAGGAAATATGTCCCACAACGCCTTCTTCTTGCGGGTGGAAAAGGCCACAATGAGACCGAGCAGGCCACAACCCAGGATGATGGCAGCGGGAATTAGAAGCCCAGCGCTCACGACTCGCCAACTGTGCTGGCAGCTAGCACGCGAACGTTGGCAGTCGGGGCCGGGGTGGTGGCGGTGTGCTGGCGGCACGACCAACAGGTGTCGCGCGCCGTGCCCCACCAGGTGACATCGCAAAGAGGACACCACATGGTGGCTTTGCGCCTTGCCTTGGGCGCAAGAAGCCATGCACGAGCCGGAGCGGCCATGTATCCCACACTAGAAGCGCGGTGTGCCGAAATTGTGGATATCCACAACCTGCTGTTCGACCAGGGCTCGTACAACGCACTGATCTATTGGTCGTCGGTCGAACCACTAAGGCGCGGGCTCTTCTGCGTCGGGGGGAATGATGAGCTCTTGGCCGACCTGGATCAGGTTGGCTGCGGTGATGTTGTTGGCCTCGAGTACCTCATCCAGGGTCTTGCCGTACTGAAGGGCGATGTCCAGCAACGTGTCGCCAGCCACCACGATGTGGGTGCGCTCGCCGGGGCGGACGGTGCCGTCGCTGTTGAGCACCACCGGCGCGTCCTGGGGAATCTCAATCTCCTGGCCGATGCTTAAAACGTTGGGGTTCTCCAACTCGTTGACGGCGTCGATCTCCTGCCAGGTGATGCCGAACTCGTCGGCGATGCTGCCCAGCGTGTCGCCCTCACGCACGACGTAGATGAACGCTTCTGGAGTTGAAGTAGGTGTGGGGGTGGGGGGAAGGGTCGGCTCCGGGACCGCGATGGTGGCGGTGACCAACTCGTCGGAGTCCACGCCGATCGGGCGATCCTCCGAAGTCGTTCCTCCTCCTCCGCCGCAGGCCGCGCCCAACACAGCCAACATCAGCACCATCAACAACACTTGGGCCCGGCGCATGGCGGCACCTCCTCTGAACCAGTGGCCCACAACAATACGCAACGCGCCCCAAAACCTAAAAAAGAACGATCACCGTCTTGTACCGAGAACTGTGAATGTCGGTGAATGACCATATTCTGAATGGATGCTGGCAACGACAACCACGCGCTGGACTGATGCTGACAACATGGAGGAGTGTCCACTGTCGGCATCTTGGTGAACCCGCGTTCGGGCAGCGATGTGCGCCGCCTGCTCACCAGTGCGGGCTCGTCCACCGTCGAGGACAAGGTCAGCATTCTGCGCCGCATCATCCACGGAGCGACCGAAGCGGGTGCCGAGGAGGTGGTGTTGACCCGCGATCCGTTCTCCATCACCCGGCGCGCCACCGAGAACCTCCACCTGCCCCTGAAGGTGGCGTTTCTCGACCTGCCCCTTCACCACAACGAGCGGGATTCGGTGGACGCCGCCCGGGCGATGCGGGACGCCGGATGCGGCTCAGTGGTCAGCCTGGGGGGAGACGGCACCAATCGGGCGCTGGCTCTGGGATGGCCCGACGCGCCGCTGATCCCGATCTCTACTGGAACCAACAACGCCTTTCCCGTCCACGTTGAGCCCACCGTGGCCGGCGTGGCCGCGGGACTTGTTGCCACCGGTGCAGTGAGCCTCATGGCCCATTCGGCCCGGGCCAAGGTGGTGGCGGTGGAGGTGACCGGTGGTGACACCGGCACCGAGACCGACATGGCGCTGGTGGATGCGATCGCGGTGGACGACCCCTATGTGGGTTCGCTGGAGCTGTTCGATCCCGAGACCATGATGCTTGGCGTACTGACCCAGGCCGATCCGGCCGCCATCGGCTTCAGCGGCCTAGCTGGAACGGTGCTGCCGTGCCCTTCCGTCGAGGAACGCGGGGTGGTGTTGGAATTTGCGCCTCCCAGCCAATATCCAGCCCGGCTGATAAGGGCCGCTTTGGCCCCGGGGTGGTTCGCCGCGGTTGGCTTGGTTCGAAGTGAGTATCTGGATCTCGACACCCCGGTCGAAGTGGATGGACCGTGCCTGTTGGCCTTCGACGGTGAGCGCAGCCGTCGCCTTCACGCTGGCCAGACCGCTTCGCTGCGGGTGGTGCGCCAGGGACCCCGGGTGATCGACGTGGGCGCAGTGGTGCATTCGGGAGCCCGAACAGGCGCGTTCGAGCTTCGCGTGGGAAACTCTGACCTATGAGTGCAGACGTTGTCATTCGCGGGGGAGTTGTGGTGGACGGCTCGGGCGAGCCGGGACGGGAGGCCGACGTCGCCATCACCGGGGATCGCATCAGTGAGATCGGTTCAGGCTTGTCCGGCAAGGTCGAATTGGACGCCGGCGGCCAGGTGGTGGCCCCCGGCTTCATCGACATCCACACCCATTACGACGCCCAAGTGTTCTGGGACCCGGCGCTCACCCCCTCGTGCTACCACGGGGTGACCTCGGTGATTGCCGGCAACTGCGGTTTCTCCATCGCGCCCACCCGGCCCCGCCATCAGGATCTCATTGCCCGCACGCTGGAAAACGTTGAGGACATGAACGTGGATAGCCTGGCCGAGGGCATCCCCTGGGACTTCGAGACGTTCCCCGAGTATTTGGACTCCATTTCTAACCGGGGCATCGCCCTCAACTTCGGGGCCTACATCGGCCACACCGCATTGCGGCTGTTCGTGGTCGGCGACGAGGCCTACGAGCGGGCGTCCACCGACGGGGAGGTGGCCCGCATGGTGGAGGTGGTGGCCGAGGCCATCGACGCCGGGGCGGCCGGGCTGGCCACCAGCTTTGCCATGACCCACCGGGGCGCCGACGGTCTTCCCATTCCCAGCCGATTCGCCACCCGTGATGAGTTCGAGTCCCTCATCGGCGTGCTGGGCCAAAAGCGCCGGGGAGTGGTGTCGATTGCTCCCGGCGAGCAGATTGGCATCGACGATATGTACGCGTTGCAGCCTCAGGTGGGCGTGCCGTTCACCTACGGCGCCCTGTTGACCTTCCCCAACGGGAACCACGAGAAGAGCGCAGCCAAGAACCGGGAGGCATGGGAGAAGGGGATCCAGGTGTGGCCCCAGGTCACTCCTCGCCCCCTCACCTTCCAGATGGTGATGTCCGACCCGTTCACCCTCAACGTGAACCCCGAGTTCGCCGCGTTGATGAGCGAGGACCACGACGCCCGGCTCAAGTCCTACGACGACGAGGATTGGCGCAACCGGACCGCGGAGGCCTTCGAGCACCAAAAGGCCATGCGGCCCCGGTGGGAGACGTTCCAGATCGCCGAGACGGGTTCCCGGCCCGAGCTGATCGGACGGCGGCTTACCGACGTGGCCGAGGAGCTGGGGGTGCGCCCCCTCGACGTGCTGCTCGACACTGCGGTGGCCGACGACCTGACCACTCGGATCAGCTGCATCATCGCCAACGACGATCCCGACGGTGTGGCCATGCTGTTGCAGCAGGACGGTTGCACGCTGGGCCTGTCCGACGCCGGGGCCCACGTGGGCCAGCTTTGCGATGCTCCCCAGGCCACCGATTTCTTGGGCAACTGGGTGCGCGACCGCGAGCTCATGCCGATGGAAAAGGCGGTGCGGAAGCTCTCAGGGGTGCAGGCCGACCTGTTCAACCTGGTCGACCGGGGCTATCTGCGGGAAGGGGCGTATGCCGACGTGGTGGTGTTCGACGCCGACACCGTGGCGCCCGGACCGCTGCGCCGGATCCGAGACTTCCCCGCCAACGCCGAGCGGCTCACCGCCGACGCCTCCGTGGGCATCAACCATGTGCTGGTGAACGGCACCCCCATCCGCCGCGACGGCGAAATGGATCAGAGCGGCGTGGACGCTCACCCCGGCGACATCCTGCGCCCCACTGCCCGATAGTCCCAACCAGGCGTAAGCGCAGAATTGGCAAAAGTCCTCTGGCGTTTTCCGTTGGAGCGGGCCTAAGCTGGCCTTGAACGCAAGAGCGACAGCGTGGTCGTTCCCACATGATGACGAGGAGATCGCCATGGGGGAAAACACAGACTGGCGCGTTGAGCTGAATAGAGCAGGGGTTGGCCTGCACGAGCTCTTGTCCGAGGGCATGCCTGCTGACAATCCCGATGACTGGGTGCACCGCCTTGAAGACCAGCTCGGAGAGCTCAGCCGGGCACTTACCGGTTTCTGCTCGGATTGCGACCTCGGGTTGTTCGACGAGTGCATCGAGCTGGCCCCCCGGCTGGTGCCGCAGGTGAACAAGATCCGCACCGAGCAGGTTCAGCTCCAGGCCTCGGTGCAACAGCAGATCGCTCGGCTGCACACCCAAAAGCCCGACTCCAGCCTGGAACGGTCGATGGCCGACATCGTCCACCGGGTGGACCAGCTCAATCACCACGCCGTCGACGTGGTGTACAGCGCTTACGAAACCGACCTCGGCGGACCCGGCTGATTCTCTCTTAGCCGGAACAGCTCAGAGCTCTCCGAACTGGCGGTCGCCCGCGTCTCCCAAGCCGGGCACGATGTAGGCCCTCTCGTTGAGGCCCTCGTCTACCGCCGCCGCGAACAGCCTCACGCCAGGAGCGGCGGCTTCTAGTGCCTTCACCCCTTCGGGTGCGGCCAGCACGCACACCGCGGTGATCTGTCCGGCCCCAGCTGCGGCCATCCGCCCACACACATAGGCCAGCGACCCCCCGGTGGCCAGCATCGGTTCCAACACCAAAACGGCCTGTCCGCTGAGGTGGTCGGGCACGGTGTTGAGATAGGGCTCGGGCTGGAATGTCTCCTCGTTGCGGCGCACGCCCAGAAAGCCCACGGCGGCCTCTGGCAACAGCTTGCGGGCCGCGTCCAGCATGCCCAGCCCCGCCCGGAGCACCGGCACCAGCAGCGGGGGATCGGCGATGTGCACCCCGGAGGTTCGGGCCAGCGGCGTGTCGATGCTGATGGCGGTGGCAGGGAGATCCCGCAAGGCTTCGTAGACCAACAGTCCGCTCAGGTCGTCCAAGGCCTGTCGGAACTCCGGTGATGGAGTCTCGGCTCGACGCAACACGGTCAAGCGGGCCTGCACCAGCGGGTGATCGACGACCGTAACGCTCATTACCTCACCTTAGGCATGGATCACGGGTGACCGGTTGTCGAACCGCCGCCCTATCCTTGGACGGGTGACCGATCTGCTTGCCGTCGAGACCCCGGCAGGACCGGCCGACGCCGTGGCCGGCATACGCATCACCCCGGTGGACGCGGTGGGGCTGGAGCAGCGGGCCGCGTCGCTGTGTACTCGGTCGATCAAAACCTCGTCCAAGGCGGCGGCGCTGGATTTGGCCATCCGGATGATGGACCTCACCACCTTGGAGGGGGCCGACACCCCCGAGCGGGTCCAGGCCCTGTGCGCCCGAGCCCGTCACCCCGATGCCTCCGACTGGTTGGTGCCGCCAGTGGCCGCGGTGTGCGTGTATCCCGAGTTGGTGCCGGTGGCCGCCGAGGCGCTGGCCGACAGCCCGGTGGCGGTGGCCAGCGTGGCTGGGGGGTTCCCCGCCGGTTTGGCCCCTCTGGAGGCTCGTCTAGCCGAGATCGCCTGGGCAGTGGCCGCCGGGGCCGACGAGGTGGACATCGTGCTGAACCGCTCGGCGTTCTTGTCCGGGCGGTACCAACAGGCCTACGACGAGATCGCCGCGGCCAAGCAGGCCTGCGGATCGGCCCACCTGAAGGTGATCCTGGAGACCGGGGAATTGGGCGCCTACGACCAAATCAGGAGGGCGTCCATGCTGGCCATGGTGGCCGGGGCCGACTTCATCAAGACTTCCACCGGCAAGATCGGCACCTCGGCCACCCCACCCACCGCCCTGTGCATGGCCGAAGCCATCCGGGACATGGCCGAGCAAACCGGGCGGGCCGTGGGCCTCAAGCTGGCCGGGGGCATCCGCACCGCCAAGCAGGCCTGGCACTACCTGGTGATCGTGGGCGAGACGCTGGGATCAGGATGGCTGACCCCGGAGCGGTTCCGCCTGGGAGCATCCAGCCTGCTCAACGATGTGCTCATGCAGCGGGCCAAGCTCGGTGACGGCCGCTACCAGCGGCGGGAGGATTTCAGCGTTGACTGACCGTTCGTCTTCTGGGCACGAATTGGAACCCGCCAGCGGGTTTGCGCTCGACTACGCCCCCGCCCCCGAGTCCACCGCCCCCGTGCGACTGGCCTCGCAGTACGGCCTGTTTGTGGGGGGCGAAATGGTGGAGCCAGCCGCGGGGGCGCTGGCTCCCACCATCAACCCGGCCACTGGGGAGCAGTTGGCCGAGGTGAGCGTGGCCGACGCCGCCGATGTGGACCGGGCGGTGGCTGCGGCCCGGGCCGCGTGGGAGGGAGGCTGGCGGGATCTGCCCGGAGCGGAGCGGGCCAAGTACCTATACCGGGTGGCCCGGCTGCTGCAAGAGCGAGCCCGAGAGTTCGCGGTATTGGAGACCATGGACGGGGGCAAACCCATCCGGGAATCCCGCGACCTCGACATCCCGCTGGCTGCGGCCCACTTCTTCCACTACGCCGGCTGGGCCGACAAGCTCGACTACGCCTTCAGCGGTCGCCGGGCCGCGCCGATAGGGGTGGCTGCCCAGGTCATCCCGTGGAACTTCCCCCTGCTCATGGCGGCCTGGAAGCTGGCCCCCGCGTTGGCGTGCGGGAACACCGCGGTGCTCAAACCGGCCCCGACCACCCCGCTGACTGCCCTGCTGTTGGCCGACGTCTTGCGCGACGCCGAGGTGCCCGCCGGTGTGGTCAACATCATCACCGGCGACGACGCCACCGGGGCCGCGCTGGTGTCCCATCCCGGCGTGGACAAGGTGGCGTTCACCGGGTCGACCGAAGTGGGCCGGGCCATCGGTGCCGAGCTGGCCGGTACCGGAAAGCGCCTCACCCTGGAATTGGGGGGCAAGGCGGCCAACATCGTGTTCGAAGACGCCGCCTTGGATCAGGTGACCGAGGGCATCGTCAACGGCATCTACTTCAACGGCGGCCAGGTGTGCTGCGCCGGGTCCCGCCTGCTGGTGCAAGAGTCGGTGGCCGACGCGGTAATCGGCAAGCTCCAGCGGCGCATGGAAACCCTGAGGGTGGGGGATCCACTGGACAAGAACACCGACATCGGGGCCATCAACTCCCAAGCCCAACTCGACCGCATCACCGAGCTGGTGGCCTCCGGAGTAGCCGAAGGGGCCGAGCTGTACACCCCAGAGTGCGTGCTGCCTGAGCAGGGGTTCTTCCACCCGCCGGCGCTGTTCACCAACGTGTCCACCGCCCATCGCATCGCCCAGGAGGAGATCTTCGGCCCGGTGCTGTCGGTGCTCACCTTCCGCACCGCCGAGGAGGCGGTGGCCAAGGCCAACAACACCCCGTATGGGTTGTCGGCCGGCATCTGGACCGAGAAGGGGTCGCGCATCTTGTGGATGGCCGACCGGATGCAGGCCGGCGTGGTGTGGGCCAACACCTTCAACCGATTCGACCCGGCCAGCCCGTTCGGCGGCTACCGGGAGAGCGGTTACGGCCGTGAAGGGGGCCGAGCGGGTCTCCTTCCTTATGTGGAGTTAGTGGTCCGTCCGTGAATTGGACAGGACGCCCTGCTCGGCATCGACGCCCCTCGCGGCGTTGCTCCTCCTTGCCGTACGCTTCGAGTATGGCTGCGTCGGTGCGCCTTGCGAGGAACGCCGCTACCGTCGCAATCCGCCCCGCCAATTCACGGACGGACCACTAGCGGCATGAGCAGCCGGTTAACGGTCAACAAGACCTACAAGCAGTTCATCGGAGGGGGGTTTGAGCGCTCGGAGTCGGGCCGGTCTTATCCGGTGACTGGGGCTGGGGGAGAGCTCTTGGCTCACGCCGTCCAGGGATCGCGCAAAGACGTCCGGGACGCGGTGGCCGCGGCCCGTTCGGCCCAAGCAGGCTGGGCTGGGCGCACCGCCTACAACCGAGGCCAGATCCTTTACCGGGTGGCCGAGGTCATGGAGTCGCGCCGCGACGAGTTCTGCGCCGAGGTGCTCCGGGCAACCGAGGGGTGTTCGGAGGAAGCCGCCGCCACAGAGACCGCCACAGCCATCGACCGATGGGTGTGGTACGCCGGCTGGGCCGACAAGTTCCCCACCGTTTTGGGCGGGGCCAACCCGGTGGCCGGCCCCTACTTCAACCTCAGCGTGCCCGAGCCCACCGGAGTGGTGGGGATCGTGGCCCCCGACGAGCCTCCCCTGCTTCCGCTGGTGTCGCGGCTGGCCCCGGTGATCGTGTCGGGCAACACCGCGGTGGTGCTGGCCTCCGAGCGCTGCCCGCTGGCCGCCATCACCCTGGCCGAAACCCTGGCGCTGAGCGACGTGCCCGCTGGGGTGGTCAACATCATCACCGGCCACCGCGGTGAGCTGGTCTCCCCGTTGGCCGGCCATGTGGCGGTGGATTCGCTGGACCTCACCGGTTGCGACTCTGAACAGGGCGCGGCGGCGGCCCGCCAGGCCGCGGCCACCATCACCCGGGTGGTGAGCGCATCGGCCGCAGAGCGGCAGTGGGCTGATGAGGCCGCCCAGAGCCCCTATCTCATCGACGCCTTCTGCGAGACCAAGACCGTCTGGCACCCCAAGGGACGATGAGCCCGGGGCCGTTTGTGCTCGGCGTCGACCTCGACGGGGTGTGCGCTCAGCACACCGTGGCCTTCCGCAAGATCGTGGCCCAGGAAAAGGGCGTGGCTGAGGAATCTCTGACCCTGGAGTGCGGGTGGGGCTTTCAGGAATGGGGGTTCGAGGACGGCGACTTTGAGACCTACCACCGGCGGGCGGTGGTGGAGCACCGGATGCTGGCTGACATGCCGGCCATGCCCGGCGCCTCCAAGGCGCTGTGGCGGCTGTCAGAGGCCGGAGTGTGGATCCGCATCATCACCCACCGGCTCTACACCAACTGGGACCACGCCATCGCCGCCGGCGACACCGCCGAGTGGCTCGACAAAGCCAAGATCCCCTACCGCGACCTGTGCTTTGTGGGCGGTAAGACCGCGGTCGACGCCCACGTTTACATCGAAGACGCCCCCCACAACGTCGAGGCCCTACGGGAAGAAGGCCGAACCGTCATAGTGTTCGACCAGCCTTACAACCGGGATCTCGACCCACCTCGGGCCACCACTTGGGACGAGGTGGAGGCCATCGTTTATGACGAGTTGGCCGCCCACCAGGGGGCCGTGCAGCACCAGCTCCCCACCTTCGATCCCAGCACCGACCGCCTCGACGACTATTCGCGCTGAACCCGCTATTGGGCGGCCAGCCAGGAGGGGAGTTGGCGGATGTCGGACAGTTCCACCCAGCTGTCGTGGGGCGAAATGGTGGCGTGCTCCAGGTCCCAGGTGAGGTGATAGGGGATGTGGACGCCCCGGCCGCCGAGGGCGACCACGGGCTCGATGTCGGAGCGCACCGAGTTGCCCACCATCACGAACCGGTCGATGGCGATGTCGTGGCGCTCCAATAGCCGGGTGTAGGTGGCCTCGTCTTTCTCGGCCACGATCTCCACCGCGTCGAAGTGGTCGGCCAGCCCGGAGGCGGCGATCTTGGTCTCCTGGTTCCACAGGTCGCCCTTGGTGATGAGCACCAGCCGGTAGCGGTGCTCCAATTCCTCGATGGTGTCGGCCACCCCGTCGAGCAGCTCCACCGGGTGGGCGTGCATCTCCTTGGCCCAGCCCACGATGGTGTGGATCTCTTGGGCGGTGATCTGGCCATCGGTGGCCTCGATGGCGGTCTCGATCATCGACAGCACGAACCCCTTGATGCCGTAGCCGAAGATGGCCACGTTGTGGCGCTCCAGCTCGATGAGCCGCTCGTGGAAGTCCACATCGGGCAGGTAGCGGGCCACGAGGTTGGCCATTCGCTCCTCGTAGTCGGCGAAGATCGACTCGTTGTGCCACAAGGTGTCATCGGCATCGAGGCCGACGGTTTCAATGGTGGCCGAGGTCACAACGAGAGGGGGCCGTAGGCTGGCTTGACGACCTTGTTGATGATCTCCAGCCGCTCATCGAAGGGGATGAACGCGCTCTTCATGGCGTTGATGGTCAGCCACTGGATGTCGGCCCAGCTGAAGCCGAACTCGTCCACCAGCTGCATCACCTCTTGGGTCATGGAGGTGGCGCTCATCAGGCGGTTGTCGGTGTTGACCGTGATCCGGAACCGCAGGTCGCTCAGCAATTTGATGGGGTGCTCGGCGATGGACGGCGCCGCCCCGGTGTGGACGTTGGACGTGGGACACAGCTCCAATGGGATGCGCCGATCCCGCACGAAGGCGGCCAGGCGGCCCAGCTTGGGGGTGCCGTCGGGGCCGAAGTCGATGTCGTCGACGATGCGCACCCCGTGGCCCAGGCGCTCGGTGCCGCAGTACTGCACGGCTTCCCAGATGGACGGAGGGCCGTAGGCCTCCCCGGCGTGGATGGTGAAGTGGAAGTTCTCCCGTTGGATGAGGTGGAAGGCGTCGAGGTGGCGGGTGGGTGGGTTACCAGCCTCGGCCCCGGCGATGTCGAAGCCCACCACGCCCCGGTCGCGATGGCGAATGGCCAGCTGCGCGATCTCCAGCGAGCGGGCCGCGGTGCGCATGGCGGTGAGCAGCGTGCCGATGCGGATGTTGCGGTTGGCGCTGCCCGCCTCGAAGCCAGCCACCACCGCCTCCACCACCTCGTCCAGGCTCAGCCCTTCCTCGGTGTGCAGTTCGGGGGCGAACCTCACCTCGGCGTAGACCACTCCGTCGTCGCCCAGGTCTTCGGCGCACTCGGCCGCCACCCGCTCCAGGGCGTCGCGGGTCTGCATGACGCCCACGGTGTGGGCGAAGGTCTCCAGGTACAGGGTGAGGTCTAGGCGGCTGGCCCCTCGCACCATCCAGCGGGCCAGCTCGTCGGCGTCGGTGGTGGGCAGGTTGTCGTAGCCGGTCTCCGCCGCCAACTCCACCACGGTCTGCGGGCGCAGGCCGCCGTCCAGGTGGTCGTGCAGCAGGACTTTTGGAGCGGCTCTTACTTCTTCGATTGTCGGGTGAATCACTGCCCTAATGGTACGGAATCCGAGCGGCAATCAGGCGGCGAGGCTCGGGAGCGGTGTTGGCGATGGTCAAAGCTGAGCTCAGGGCTTCGTGGGCCGCGGGCAAAAGGGACGGGTCGTCGGTGTGCAGTTCGGCGATCACCTCGCCCGCCGCCACCCGGTCTCCGTGCGCTCGGCGCAGGAGCACCCCGGCCACCGCCGACACATTGTCTTCCTTGCGGGCTCGGCCCGCGCCCAGCCGCCAGGCCGCCACTCCCACGGCTAGGGCGTCTATGCGGTTGACCACCCCGTCGGCCGGGGCGGTCCAGTGCTCCACCACCGGGGCGGCGGGCAGCGCAGCGGCGGGATCGCCGCCCTGGGCGGCCACCATGGCCCGCCACACGTCCATGGCCCGGCCGGAGGCCAGCACCTCGGCGGGGTCGGCGTCGAGACCGGCGATGGCCACCATCTCCTGGGCCAAAGCCAGGGTCACATCCACCAGGTCGGCGGGCCCGCCCCCGGCCAATGTCTCGACCGACTCGGCCACCTCAAGGGCGTTGCCCGCAGCCAGTCCCAAGGGTTGGTCCATATCAGTTAGCAGCGCCACGGTGTCCACCCCGTGGGCGTGGCCCAGCCCGACCATGGTGCGAGCCAGTTCCTCGCCCATGGCCGGGTCGGGCAGAAACGCCCCCGATCCGAACTTCACGTCCAGCACCAGCCCGGCGGTGCCCTCGGCGATCTTCTTGGACATGATCGAGCTGGCTATCAGCGGGATCGACGCCACCGTTCCGGTCACGTCTCGCAGGGCGTAAAGCACTCGGTCGGCGGGGGCCAGGTCGGCGGTGGCCGCGGCGATCACCGCGCCCACGTCCTGGAGTTGGCCCAGGAATTGATCGTGGCTGAGGGCGGCCTGCCAGCCGCTGATGGCCTCCATCTTGTCGAGGGTGCCCCCGGTATGGCCCAAGCCCCGCCCGGAGAGCTGGGGCACTGCCGCGCCGCAGGCCGCCACCAACGGGCACAGCACCAGCGACACCTTGTCGCCCACCCCGCCGGTGGAGTGCTTGTCGACCGTGGGCCGGGCCAGGCTCGACAAGTCCAGCCGCTGGCCGCTGTCAATCATGGCCGCGGTCCAGGTGGCCAGCTCTCGGCCGGTCATGCCCCGCCACACGATGGCCATGAGCAGGGCGGCGGCTTGCTCAGCCGGGATGGCGCCCGAGGTGACTCCTTCGATGAACCAGTTGATCTGCTCGTCGCTCAGCTCGCCGCCGTCACGCTTGGCGACGATGAGATCGACCGCGTTCACGATTCGTCCTCGCCTCGGGGAATCACGCCACCGCGTTCACGGCAGGTCGTCGGGGCCGAAGGCGCCGGGTAGCAGCTCGCCCACGGTTTGGGTCTCGTTCACCTGGCAAGCGGCCCCGCCCGCTTCGTAGAGCAGTTGACGGCAGCGCCCACAGGGGGTGAGCGGGTTGCCGTCGCCGTCGGTCACCGCCACGGCCACCAGCCGCCCGCCCCCGGTGCGGTGCAGGTCGCCCACCAATCCGCATTCGGCGCACAGGGTGAGCCCGTAGGAGGCGTTCTCCACGTTGCACCCGGTGACAATCCGCCCGTCATTGGTCAGCGCAGCCGCGCCCACCGACAGCTTCGAGTACGGGGCATAGGCCCCCGTGGACGCCTCATGGGCCGCGGCCCACAACTCACTCCACGGGATCTCCTGCGTTGCGCCCATTTCGTCTCTTTCCGCTACTTGCTTCGCTGGAATGGCTGGCCCGCGGCCGCAGGGGGAATAGAGCGGCCCACCGCCCCGGCCACCACCACCAGCGTGACCACAAACGGCAGGGCCTGTAGGAACTCGCTGGGAATCTCGAACCCGCTCACCTCTACCCCGAGGAACTGGAGTCGGGTGCCCAGCGCCCGGGAGAAGCCGAACAGCAGCGCCCCGCCGAACGCCCCCCACGGGGTCCACTTGCCGAAGATGAGGGCGGCCAGGGCGATGAACCCCGCCGCGTTGGTCATGTTGTCCTCGAAGCGGGTCTGCGACTCCATGGAGAACCAGGCCCCGGCCAGACCGGCGATGAGCCCGCCCAGGATCACCGACTGGTAGCGGATCCGAATCACGTTCACGCCCAGCGTCTCGGCGGCATGGGGGTTCTCCCCGCACGATCGCACCCGCAGCCCCCACGGCGTGCGGAACATCACCAGCCAGGTGCCGATCACCACCAGATACATCATCCAGTAGATGGGCTTGCCCCGGAACAGCTGATCGCCGATCACCGGGATTTCCGACAGCAAGGGCAAGCCGAACTCAGAGGTCCCCACCCCGGTGGTGATGCCGGTTTTGACGATCACCTCCGAGCGCAGGAAGCCGGTGAGCCCCAAGGCGAACAGGTTGATCACCACCCCGGCCACGATCTGGTTCACCCCGAAGCGGATGGACAGCACGGCCAAGAGGGAGGCCACTAGTCCGCCAGCCAGCACCGAGATGAGGATGGAGAACCACAGCCACCCGGTGGACTGGGCATCTCCGATGGTGGCGTAGGTCATGTAGCCGATGCCGGCGCCGGCCAGCATGGTGCCCTCGATGCCGATGTTGATGATGCCCGAGCGCTCGCACCACAAGCCGGTGGTGGCTCCCAAGGCCAGCGGGGTGGCCAGCACCAGCGATTCGTTGAACAGGTTGATGATGTTGGTGCTGGGGTTGTCGGATAGCGCCAGGCTGAGCACCAGCACCAATGGGATCAGAGCTATGGCGCTCAAGAGCCGGGCCGGGCTGGCGTACCGCCGGGCGTCGGGGGGCGCGAATCCCAGCACCGCGGCGACCAGGAACAGCACACCGATGGCTATGACCCACGTCGGGGGATGGAATCCGATGCCGGCCGGGTCGGGGGGCGGCTCGAAATTGAATCTCCGGCTGTTGCCGCTGATGGCCGGGGCCACCCCGGCGATCAGGGCCACTCCCAGAAGCCCGAAGACCAGCCCGGTCACCGTCTGGCGACTCAGACCAGTCCGCTCCGCGGCTCCGGTCGCGCCCACGGCGTGCTCGACGGTGGTCACACGCTTCTCCGGGGTTGCACTGATATCCAAGCTGTGCTCGTGGTGTGGTCAATCATGGTCACACCGCCCCCTCGACGGAAGTGGCCTTGAACGGGCTCTGGTCCATTTCTCGCACCCGGAACAGGTAGCGGACTATGGCGTCAGCGGCCACGAACAACAGCACCATGGCCTGGATGATCCGCACCACGTCGATGGACACATCGGCTTCTTGCTGCATCAGCGGCGCTCCCGACAGCATCGACCCCCACAACAGGGCGGCGGCGATGATGGCCACCGGGTTGGTGCGGGCCAACAGGGCGATGGCGATGCCGTCGAAGCCCATCAGGAAGAACGTGCCCGGCTGGAAGAAGCCGTTGGTGCCCGAGATCTCCGAGGCCGCGGCCAGCCCGGCGAATGCTCCCGAAGCGGCCATCGAGATCACAATTACCCGGTTCACGTTGATCCCGGCGTAGTGGGAGGCGTGGGGGTTCAGTCCCACGGTGCCCACCTCGAACCCGAAAGTGGTGCGGTTGAGCACGAAAGCCACCACGAAGCAGATGCCCAGCAGAGCGAGCAGGCCAGTGTGGAGAACGGGCTGGCTGTCCACCAGCTCGGGCAGCACCGCGGTGTCGGAGATGGGGTCGGTGCGGGGAACCGTGCTCTCGGTGTCCCGCAGGACTATCGGATCACGGGAGTTCACCATCCAGCGGACTCCGAACAGCACCAAGGAGTTGAGCATGATGGTGCTGATCACCTCGTGGGCCCCGGTCTTGGTGCGCAACACGCCGGGAATTCCGCCCCAAAAGGCACCCCCCAGCGTGCCGGCGATGAGGATCAGCGGGATGGCCACGATGCCGGGCAGATCGGACATCCACGACAGCGCCCCCACATAGGCCGCGGTGATGCCACCGGCCAGGAGCTGACCCTCGGCGCCGATGTTGAACAGCCCGGCTCGGAAGGCGAAGGCCAAGGCCAAGGCCGACCCGATGAACGGCACCGACCGGGCCACCGACCCGGCGATTTGGTCGCCCCCGCCCACCATGCCCCGCAACAGCGCCCAGTAGGCGGTGAAGGGGTTGACCCCGATGATGGAGATCAGCACGCCGCCGACCACGAACGACAACAAGATGGCGTAGAGCGATACGTACAGCGGTTGGAGCCGCCATGCTTCGGTTAGCAGGCGGTGGACTTGGCTTGCGGCCCGCCCAATCCCGGCGTTGGCGTTCTTGGCGGCGCTCACGACTGGCCTCCAGAAGAGCCAGTGGCCATGAGCAGGCCGAGTTCTTCGCGGGTGGCGTCGGCGGCGTCCACCGTTCCGGCCAGTCGGCCCCGATAGAGAACACCGATTCGGTCGGACAGCGACATGATCTCGTCCAGCTCGGCCGATACCAACAGCACCGCCACGCCCTGGTCGCGCAACTCGATGATCTTGCGGTGGATGAACTCGATCGATCCCACGTCGAGGCCCCGGGTGGGCTGGGCCACGATCAAGGCCTTGAGATCGCCGGTCAGCTCTCGGGCCACGATCACCTTCTGCTGATTGCCGCCCGACAGGGTGTCGATGGTGGCGTCGACCCCGGGGGTGCGGACATCAAACTGCTCCACCAGCTCTTCGGCCTCGGCGTTGATGGCCGCGGCGTTGCGCACCCCGCGCTGGGAGAACTGGCGTTGGTGATAGCGGTTCAGCACCAGATTGTCGGCGACGGTGTACTGGGCCACCACCCCGTGCTTGCTGCGGTTCTCGGGCACATGGGCCACGCCCAACTCATGGATTTTGCGGGGAGTCCAGTGGGTGGTCTCCTGCCCGAGCATCTCCACTCGCCCCCCGGTCGCCGGACGCATTCCGCAGATGGTCTCCACCAGCTCTCGCTGGCCGTTGCCCTCCACGCCGGCGATACCGAAGATCTCTCCGGCCCTCACCTCCACATCCAATCCGGTGACCGTCTCCACGCCCCGGTCGTCTTGTGAGCGCAGGCCCTGCACACGAACGACCGGTGACCCCGGATCGGCTTCGGCCTTGTCCACCCGGAACACCACATCGCGCCCCACCATCAGGTTGGCCAGCGACTGCTGGGTGGCGCCCTCAGCCGTGGTCGTCCCCACCACCCGCCCGGACCGCAGCACGGTGATGCGGTCGGCCACGGCCAGCACCTCGCGCAGCTTGTGGGTGATGAAGATGATGGACTTGCCCTGGCCGGTGAGGCTTTCCACCACCCCGAAGAAGTCGTCCACCTCGCCGGGAGTGAGCACCGCGGTGGGCTCGTCGAGGATCAAGATGTCGGCGTCTCGGAACAGGGCCTTGACCAGCTCAACCCGCTGCTGTTCGCCCACCGAGAGCTCGCCCACGGTGGCATCGGGGTCTACGGCCAGCCCGTAGCGCTCGGCCAGGGCGTCGATCTGGCGGCGGGCGGTGTCGAGGTCTAGGAACGCCCCTTTGGTGACCTCGTTGCCCAGGATGATGTTCTCGGCCACGGTGAACACCGGGATGAGCTGGAAGTGCTGGTGGACCATTCCGATGCCCCGGGCGATGGCATCACCCGAGTCCTCGAAATGCACCTCTTCGCCCCGCACCTTGATGGTGCCCTGGTCGGGCCGATACAGCCCGAACACCATGTTCACCAGGGTGCTCTTGCCGGCGCCGTTCTCTCCTAGCAGGCAGTGGATCTCGCCCTGATTGAGGGTGAGGCTCACGTCGTCGTTGGCCACCACTCCTGGAAAGGCCTTGGTGATGCCCTCAACCTCCAGCACTGTGCCCCCGCTTGCTTGAGCCATGCGCAGCCCAGGCTACGTCAAATGACGCCGGCCGAACGCGAAAGGCGGCGGCTGATTTCTTTCAGCCGCCGCCTTTCAGTTGTTGATCACAGGATCGGTTAGTCGCAGAGAGAGCCTTCGCCTATGAACAGGCCGTCGATGCCGCACACACCGGTGTCGATGGTGCCGCCGGCCAGTCCGGCTCGCACCATCTCCACGTTGGCGGCCGCTTCGGCGCTCACCGCGGCGTCGTGGAATGGGGCGTAGGTGATGCCCAGGTTCTCGGCGGTGAGCACGAACGGCCCACCGGCGAAGGTGCCCTGGATGGTGGTGGCGATGTTGCGGAACACCGACAGGTCCACCCGCTTGATGGCCGAGCTGGCCAGGTACTCAGAACCAGGAGCCGTGCCGCCGTTGAAGGTGGTGTAGTACTCGTCCTGGTCTACGCCGATGCCCCAGGCCCCGGCTTCAGCGGCGGCCTTTATGCCGCCGGAGCCGGTGGGACCACCAGCGCCGAAGATCACATCAGCGCCGTCGCCGATGAACTGCTGGGCGTCGGATGCGCCCTTGGCCGGATCGGTGAAGCTCTCGTTGTACACCGACAGCACCTGGATGTCGGGGTTGATGTACTTGGCGCCGGCTTCGTAGCCGTTGACGAACTTCACCACCGGGGGTACGTCCTCGCGGCCGGCGACCACGCCGACCACGCCCGACTCGCTGAGCGAGGCGGCCAAGGCACCGGCGATGAAGCCGCCCTCGTGCTCGTTGAACAGCACGCCCACATAGTTGGACGGGTACTCGGGGTGCCACTGGTCGATGCCGATGTAGTTGATGTTGGCGTTCTCGCTGGCCGCGGCCATGGTGTCGGTGCCGAGCAGGAAGCCCACGGTGATGAGCACGTCGGGGTTCTCGCTGGCTGAGGTGCTCAGGTTGGCGTCGTAGTCGGCCTCCGACGCGGTCTCGATCACGCTGAAGTCCTCGATGCCGAAGCACTCGGTGGCCCCGATCATGCCCTCATAGGCGAACTGGTTGAACGTGCCGTCGTCCACCTTGCCGATGTCGGTGACCATGTTCACCCGGAAGCCGTCGGGGGCTTGGATGCCGCCCCACGCCTCGCATTCTTCCTCCAACGAGATCAGGGCCCCGGAAGGCGCCATTGGCGCCTCAGGCTCCGGCGCTTCGGTTGGCTCGGGGGCCGGGGCCTCGGTGGGCTCAGGAGCTGGTGCTTCGGTTGGTTCCGGTGCCGGAGCCTCGGTAGGTGCGGGCGCAGGAGCCGCACCGTCATCATCGTCGTCGTTGCCGCAGCCGGCCGCTACCAGGGCCAGGCAAAACAGCAGGGCCAATAGAGCAATGAGTTTCTTACGCATCTGAACCCCTCCGTCTGATGCCAGTGGTTGGACACACGAGGCTAGCCCAGGACGGTGGCAGCCACAGTGTCGAACACGGGGTCGGATCAGTGAGTTTGAGGAGCCTCAAAGTGTCTAGGGTGGGGCCATGTCAAGGCTTGCAGGAAAGACAGCCATCGTCACCGGCGCAGCCCGGGGCACTGGAGAGGTCATCGCCCAGATGTTCCGGGATGAGGGCGCCGTGGTGGTGGCCACCGATATCGCCGAGGGCGACGGAGTCGTCAAGCTCGACGTGACCAATGAGGCCCATTGGGACGAGGTGGTGAGCGGCATGGACCAAGTGGACGTGCTGGTGAACAACGCCGCCATATTGCACTTGGGGTCCATCGAGCGCACCCCGGCCGATGTCTACCGCCAGGTGCTGGACGTGAACCTGGTCGGCCCGTTCTTGGGCATGCGCGCGGTGATCGGACCGATGAAGGCGGCCGGGGGCGGCTCGATCGTCAACATCAGTTCCATTGACGGACTCATTGGCATGAACGGGATTTCGGCCTATGGGGCCAGCAAGTTCGGCCTTGGGGGGTTGATGCGCTGCGCCGCCCTGGAATTGGGCCGATCTGGCATCCGGGTCAACAACGTGTGTCCCGCGGGCGGCAACCCGGCCATGTACGCCCAGTGGTTCGACCAGATGATGTCGTTTATGGATGAGACCGCGGCCTACTCGGCCAATCGGGGCATTCCCGGCGAGGTCCCGCTGGAGGGCATCGCGGCCGCCGCGCTGTTTCTGGCCTCCGACGAGTCGTCCCACATCACCGGCGCCGACTTGCCGGTGGACGGAGGAGCGGCCGCCGGAGTGTTTATCGGGGGCATCAACTCCCTGGAGTGACTGGGCGCCGCAAAGTCTCAGATTCGATCATCAGCGATATCATTCAACCAATCGGCCTGGCCCTCGGCGGTAGAGGAGAGACGCATGGCTCCGCCCACTCGCACTGACGAAGAGATCATCGGACGCGCCGACGTCAACGACATCGACACCATCATCGATATCTCTCGAGCCAATAGCGATGTGACCTCGTTGATCCACGCCGTTCAGGACAACAGCGACGCCCTGTTCACCTGGGATTACGCCAAGGGCGCCCGGCCCCAGCTGGAGCGCCTGTACGAGAAGGCCAAGACGTCGCAATGGAACGCCCAAACCGACCTGGACTGGTCGATTGAGGTGGACCCCTATGAGGCGTTCTCCGTTTTCTCCGAGTCCAATTTCACTCCCGAGTTTGAGCCCGACAAGAGTCGCCGTCTCCCCACCGACAACTGGGGCGAGGCTGAGTGGCGAGAGTTCTCCCTGGAGAGCTTCAAGTGGCGGATGAGCCAGTTCCTCCACGGCGAGCAGGGGGCTCTGTTGTGTACCGCCAAGATCGTCGAGACCGTGCCGTGGATCGACGCCAAGTACTACGCCGCCACCCAGGTGGTGGACGAGGCCCGCCATGTGGAGGTGTTCGGCCAGTACATCGAAACCAAGCTGGGCGACTCCTATCCCATCAACGTCCACCTCAAGATGCTGCTCGACGACATCATCAATGACAGCCGCTGGGACATGACCTACCTGGGCATGCAGATCATGGTGGAGGGCCTGGCCTTGGCCGCCTTCGGCTTCATGTACCAGCTCACCCCCGAGCCGCTGCTCAAGCAGCTCCTTCGCTATGTGATGGCCGACGAGGCCCGCCATGTGGCCTTCGGGGTGCTCAGCCTCCAGGAGTTCTACAGCGAGTTAACTGTTCCTGAGCTTCGTGAGCGCCAGGAGTTCGCCTTTGAGGCTGCGGTGCGGATGCGCGACCGGTTCTTGTCCCAAGAGGTGTGGGAGCGCATGGGCGTGCCGGTGCGGCCCATGGTGGAAAACTTCCTGTCGCTGCCCGCCGACCAGAAGCCGTTCCAGAACATCCTGTTCTCCAAGATCGTGCCCAACTGCAAGAAGCTGGGCCTGCTGGATGCCGGCGACGGCTGGCTGCGGCGCCGGTTCGAGGAGATCCACGTAATCGAGTTCGAAGACTGGGTGGACACCGGCGAGGAGTACGAGGACTTCCAGCTCGACGAGGCCGCCGCGGTCTGAGTTGTCAGCGCTGCGGCTACCTATCGCACTTTTTGGGGCTGCCGAATCGAGGCAGGCGGTAGCGATTGCCAGCTATTAGTCGATATGTCCAGCGGGCCAGCGGGCTGATGGGTCCCAAGGTAAGCAGGCGGCCTAGCGCGGGCCAGGGGGCGGGCATGGCTCTCAGGGCATTGGCGATGCATCGGTGCTCGTCGGAGCGGGTGCCGTCGGGGTCGACCCACCAGGCTGAGCGGGCTACATCCTCATCGGTAAGTCCGAGGGCATCGAGGTCGGCCTGCTGGGAGGGGACTACCCGGTAGTCGTCGCTCAGCCGACGTTTCGCCCACAGAGCGGTGGCGGTGCAGAAACCGCAGTCGCCGTCATAGATCAGCGTGCCCGAGGGGATGGGCGGAGAGGGAGAGTTGGGCTCAGCTGTTGCGCCCGGGGGTGATGGCGCCGAAGAGCTCGGTTCAGCTGTTGCGCCCGGCATTGGGCTTCCGCCCATGGTTGGCCTTCTTGCGCCGCGCTCGGGCCTTGCGTTTTTGGGTGCGCTTCGACATTCGAACCTCCGCGTCTCTAGAAATAGTACCGGCCGGGGCTAGCGTGAACGACCCGTGGAGCGCTTCGGGTTCGTCGGATTGCCCAACTCTGGCAAGTCGTCCCTGTATAACGCCTTGATCGGGTCAGACGTGCTGGCCGCGCCGTATGCGTTTGCCACCACCAGCTCCAACGTGGGCGTGGCCAAGGTGGTCGACCCCCGTCTTGACGCCATCGCCGAGCTCAGCGGCTCTCGCACCGTGACCCCGGCCAGCGTGCAGTTCACCGACATCGGCGGCCTGGTGGAGGGGGCCAGCCGGGGCGAGGGTTTGGGCAATCAGTTTCTGGCCGGCATTCGGGAAGTGGACGCGGTGGTGTTCGTTCTCCGGGCCTTCGTCGACCCCGACGTGCCCGGCCCCACCGACCCGCTGGACCACCTGCGGGTGTTGGAGATCGAGTTGACGCTGGCCGATTTGGATTCGGTGGAGAACCGGCTGGTCAAACGGCGCAAGTCTGCGGTGCAAGACCGTTCGCAGGCCGGGGAGGTGGCCGCTTTGGAAGCTGCCGCCGACGTGTTGGGCGAGGGTATCCCGATATATCGCAGCGATCTGTCGGCCGACCAGCGAACCGACTTGCGGGAGAGCTTTCTGCTCACCAACCGCCCGGTGCTGGCGGTGGTCAACATCGGCGAGGACCAACTCGACGATGCCGATGCGGTGATCGAACCGGTGGCCGCCGAGCTGGACGGCCGGGCCGGGGTTATAGCGGTGTGCGTGCAGCTCGAGGCCGAGGCCGCCCAGCTTCCCGCCGGGGAGCGGGCCGAGATGCTCGATGGCCTGGGCCTGGGCGAGGGAGCCCTGGGCCGGTTCACCCACGCGGCCTACGACCTGCTGGGATTGCGCACCTTCTTTACCACCGGCGACAAAGAGACCCGGGCCTGGACCTTCCGCATGGGCGCCACCGCCCCGGAGGCCGCCGGGCGCATCCACACCGACTTCCAGCGGGGGTTTATTCGGGCCGACGTGATCGGCTGGCAGGAACTGCTGGAGGCGGGCGGATGGACCAAGTCCAAGGAACTGGGCGTGATGCGCACCGAGGGTCGCGACTATCTGGTGGCCGACGGCGACGTGATGGAGATTCGCTTCAACGTTTAGCGGTTGTCAAAGTCCCTCTTGAACAAACGCCGCTGGAGTTGGAAAATCATGAGATGGCGTGGCTCGTCTGTGACGACCGGGTGCTGGCCACCGTGGAATTCGCCACCGGCTGGCGGGAACGGGCCCTCGGACTGCTGGGCCGGGACGAGTTCGACAATGCGCTGCTGCTGCGACCGGCGCTATCGGTCCACACCCTGGGCATGCGCTTTCCCATTGACGTGGCCTATCTGGACCGCAATCTGGTGGTGCTGAAAGCAACCACCATGGCTCGCTTTCGGGTTGGCCTGCCGGTATGGCGGGCCCGGGCGGTACTGGAGGCCGAGGCCGGTTCGTTTACCCGCTGGGGCCTAAAGCCCGGCGATCGATTGGAAGTGCGACAGACTGCTAGTGATCCCCATCGGGGATAGACAAGCTCCTGGATTAGGTGATCCCGATCGGGGATAGACAAGATCCAGGATTGGGGAGGAAGCATGGCTGGAAAGCTGGTTTTGGTTGCCACCCCGATCGGCAACCTGGGCGACCTGTCCCCGAGAGCGGTGGAGGCATTGGCCGACGCTGACGTGGTGGCCTGCGAGGACACTCGTCGCACCGGAAAACTGCTGGCCCACGCCGGGGTGAGCGCTCCCCGGTTGCTGGTGGTCAACGAGCACACCGAGAAGGCCAGTGCGGCCGAGATCGCCGACCTGATCGTCGCCGGGAACATGGTGGCCCTGGTCACCGATGCCGGCACTCCAGCGGTGTCTGATCCGGGGGCCAAGGTGGTGCAGGCGGTCCTCAAGGTCGGAGCCGAGGTGGAGGCCGTACCCGGCCCGTCGGCTGCCTTGTCGGCCCTGGTGGTGAGCGGCCTGCCCACCGGGCGCTTTTGCTTTGAGGGATTTCTGCCCAAGAAGGGGCGCCACCGCACCGATCGCCTCCACGCGCTGGCGGCCGAGCCTCGCACCATGGTGCTGTTTGAAGCGCCGCATCGGCTGGCCCGCACCCTGGGCGACCTGGCATCAGCGCTGGGCGGGGATCGGGCCATCGCCATCGTGCGGGAGCAGACCAAGCTGCACGAGGAGGTATGGCGGGGCACCCTCGCCGATGCCGTTGCCCAGGTAGGCGAGGCAGAGCCCCGGGGCGAATACGTGCTGGTGGTGGCCGGTTGCCCCGACCCTGCTCCGCCCTCGGTGACCCAGATCAGAGCGGCGCTTGAGGAGAGGTTGGCCGACGGATTGTCCCGCCGGGATGCGGCCGCCGCGGTGGCCGCCGACCTCGGAGTGTCCCGACGAGCCGTGTACCAGATCAGTCTGAAAGACTGACTCTTCCAGAGGCCCCAAGTACTGGCCCAGTTGGCAGAGGAGTCCCCATGAGCGAAGTAAAGCCCATTCCCGACGACTACCCCCGTGTCACCCCCTACCTGTGCGTGGACGGCGCGGCCGCGGCCATCGATTTCATGGTCGAGGTATTCGACGCCACCGAGCGCATGCGGATATCAGCCCCCGGAGGAATGATCGGCCACGCCGAGGTGGCCATCGGCGACAGCATCATCATGGTGTCCGACGAATATCCCGAGATGGATGTGATCGGACCCAAGAAGATCGGCGGCACTGCGGTCACTGTCATGGTGTACGTGGAGGACGCCGATGCCACCTTCGCCAAGGCGGTAGCTGCCGGGGCCACCGCCGAACGACCGGTGGAGACCCATTTCTACGGCGACCGCGGCGGTCAGTTCACCGACCCGTTCGGCCACCGCTGGAACGTGTCCACCCATGTGGAGGACGTGGCCCCCGATGAGCTGGCCCGCCGTTCGGCCGAGATGTTCGGGGAGTGACCCCGAGCACTTGGGCCATCCCAATCGGGAACAGCGGGCCGAGGAAAGTAGGGTGATCCGGTGTCGCGCTACTTCTTGACGACCCCGATCTTCTACGTCAACGACGCGCCCCACATCGGCCACGCCTACACCGTGCTAAACGGTGATGCCGTCACCCGCTGGCATCGGCTGTTGGGCGAAGAGGTCTTCTACCTGACCGGGACCGACGAGCACGGCCTCAAAGTTCAGCGGGCCGCGGAGGCCAACGGCCTGTCTCCCCTAGAGCAGGCCGACGGCACCAGTCAGCGCTTTCGGGAAGCGTGGGCCGAGCTCGGCGTGGCCAACGACGAGTTCATCCGCACCACCGAGCCCCGCCACCACCGTTCGGTCCAGACCCTCATGCAGCGGGCCTACGACAACGGTTACATCTACTCGGCGGTCTACGACGGTTGGTACTCGGTGTCGGACGAGGCCTACGTGTCAGAAGAAGACGTGTCGGAGGAGGACATCGAGTCGGGCCGAGTGGAGCGGATGACCGAGGAGAACTACTTCTTCAAGCTCTCCGAATTCGAGGAGCCGCTGTTGAAGTGGTTCGAGTCCAACCCCACCAACATCACCCCCGAGGGTTATCGCAACGAGGCGCTGGGCATCATCCGGGGCGGCTTGCGGGACATCTCCATCACCCGCACCTCCATCGACTGGGGCATCCCGGTGCCCTGGGCCGAGGGCCATGTGTTCTATGTGTGGTACGACGCGCTCACCAACTACGCCACCGCGGCGGGCTACGGGAACGACGACGAGCGGTTTGCCCAGTGGTGGCCGTCGGTGCGCCATCTGCTGGGCAAAGACATCATTCGCTTCCACTGCGTGTATTGGCCGGCCATGCTCCTGGCCGCCGGGGTCGAGGAACTGCCCCAATACCACGTCCACGGATGGCTGCTGGTGGGCGGGGAGAAGATGTCCAAGTCGGCGTTCAACCAGATCTCGCCCACCGACCTCGTCAACGACTTCGGCGTGGACGGATTCCGCTACTCCCTGCTCCGTGACACGCCGTTCGGCCCCGACAGCGAGGTCAGCCACGAGGCACTCCAGCACCGCTACAACACCGATCTGGCCAACAACTTCGGCAATCTGTTGCAGCGGTCGTCCACGTTGGTTCACCAAAAGTGCGACGGGATCGGCCCTGCTCCCGACCCCGACCATCCGCTGGCCGACATTGCCGCCGAGGTGTACGCCGACGCCGCCGCGGCCTGGGACCGGTTCCAGCCGTCGGTAGCGCTGGAGGCCACTTGGCGGCTAATCCGCGACACAAATGAGTACTTGCAGGCCACCGAGCCGTGGAAGATGGACTCCGGGCCCTTGGTGAACACGGTGCTGGGCAATGCCTTGGAGGCTCTGCGCATCGTGTGCGTGCTGGCCAGCCCGGCCATCCCCACTTCCTGCGAGGCGGCGTGGACCCGCCTTGGGTTGGACGGATCTCCCCTCGACCAGCGGCTGCCCGAAGCCGCGGTGTGGGGGCAGTATCCCGGCAGGTTGCCGGTGGCCCAAGGCGATCCGCTATTCCCCCGCCTCAAGGGCTGAAGGTGCGCTGGATAGACAACCACTGCCACCTGGAGTCGGACACGCTGGATGAGGTGGTCGCCCAGGCATCGGCGGCCGGAGTGGAGCGCCTGATCGATGTGGGCACCGATTTGGCCACCTCGATGGCCGCAGTAGCCAAGGCCGCGGCCAGTGACCGGGTGTGGGCCACGGCGGGAGTTCACCCTCACGAGGCTCGCCACGGCATCGCCGGCATCGAGGATTTGCTGGGATCCGACCGAGTGGTGGCAGTAGGGGAGTGCGGGCTCGACTACCACTACAACCACTCCCCGCAACCCGACCAGCAGGCGGCGTTCGCCGTCCAGATCGACATGGCCCATCGGCATCGGATGCCCCTGGTGATCCACACTCGGGAGGCGTGGGACGACACCTTCGCCATCCTGGACGAGGGCGGGGTGCCCGACCACACGGTGTTCCACTGCTTCACCGGAGGTGCCGACGAGGCCCGGGCCGCCCTTGATCGGGGGGCGTACCTGTCGTTCAGCGGCATCGTGAGCTTCCCCTCGGCCGACGACGTGCGGTCGGCGGCCGAGTTGTGCCCGCTAAACCGGCTGCTGGTGGAAACCGACTCGCCGTATCTGGCGCCGGTACCTCTGCGCGGCAAGCGCAACGCCCCGGCGAATCTGCCGCTGGTGGGCGAGGCACTGGCCCGAGTCCACGGCATCGCACCGGAGCAGGTGGCCGAGCACACCTGGGACAACGCGGCCGCCTTCTATGGCCTATGACCCTTACCCGCACCCAGGTTCTTGACCTGCTGGACCGCCACGGTCTGGCTCCCAGCCGGGCCATGGGTCAGAACTTTGTGGTCGACCCCAACACCATCGATGCCATGGTTAGGGCCGCTGAGCTGGCCCCCGAGGATTCGGTGGTCGAGATCGGCCCGGGGCTGGGGTCGCTCACTCGAGCCCTGGCCGCCGAGGTTGATCATGTGCTGGCCGTGGAGGCCGACCGCCACCTGCTGGCCCCACTGGCCGAGGTGGCTGATGCTCCCAACGTCGAGATTGTCCACGCCGATGCCACCACCTCAGAGTGGCGCACCAAGCTCGGCCCCACCGAGAGGCGGTGGTCGCTGGTGGCCAACCTGCCCTACAACGTGGCCGTTCCCCTGCTGTTGGACCTGTTGGACAACGAGCCCCGCATCGAGACCATCACCTTCATGGTGCAAAAGGAGGTGGCCGATCGGCTGGTGGCCCCGGTGGGTACCAAGGCCTACGGGATTCCCACCCTCAAGGTGGCCTACTGGTGCGAGGCCCGCATCGTCCGCTCGGTACCTCCCACGGTGTTCTACCCCCGACCCCGGGTGTCGTCTGCGGTGGTCCGGATGGAGCGACTACCGGCCCCAGCCGTCGAAGCTGATCCTGACCATCTGTTCTCCCTAATCCGCACCGCCTTTGGCCAGCGCCGCAAAATGCTACGCCGCTCGCTGGCCGCCCACTTGACGCCCGATCATTTCGCCCAAACCGCCATTTCCCCCACCGCCCGCCCCGAACAACTCACCCTCGCCGACTGGGCCGAATTGGCTGTCGTAGCCTCGTCTCGATGACCACGCTCATCGCCTCGGCCAAGCTCACCTTGTCGCTGCGCATTACCGGCGTGCAAGATGACGGGTATCACTTGATCGATGCCGAGATGGTGGCCCTCGATTTGGCCGACACGCTGGAGATCGAGGAGGGCCACGGAGTTGCCATCAGCGGAGCGGACGAGATTGACCCGTCTGAAAATCTCATAACCCGGGCGCTGGCCCTGGTGGGGCGCACTGCCCGGATCACAGTGGACAAGCGAATCCCACCCGGGGCCGGGTTGGGGGGAGGATCGGCCAACGCCGCCGCCATTTTGCGCTGGGCCGGCTACACCAAAGTCCAAGGAGCGGCTCAGCTGGGTGCCGACGTCCCCTTCTGCCTGGTCGGCGGGCGGGCTCGTGTGCAAGGCATTGGTGAGCTTGTGCAGCCGCTTGACTACGTTCCCCGAACGCTTACCCTGAACATCCCCCCATTCGGATGCTCCACACCAGCGGTATATCAGCGCTGGGACGAGATGGGAGGACCCGAGGGATCGAACGGGAACGACTTGGAGCCGGCCGCTCTTGAAGTGGAACCCCGCCTGGACCAATACCGCCGAGAGTTGGAGGAGGCCACTGGCCAGACGGCAAGGTTGGCCGGCAGCGGATCTACCTGGTTTGTCGAGGGCGCCTACCCCGGTGAGGGTCGAATCGTGGTTAGCACCGTGCCCTCTCAGCCTTTGCGAGCTTGAAGAGGAGTGGGGGAGCTACTTCCCGCGGGCCCGCCGCTGGAAGCGAGTGCGCTAGGTCTACTTCCCGCGGGCCCGCCGCTGGAAGCGAGTGCGCTTCAGCATCTTCTTGTGCTTCTTCTTGCGCATCCGCTTGCGGCGCTTCTTGATCAACGATCCCATGGTGCTTCCACGCTAGCCCGGCCAACGCCATCACCAATAACCCGAGAGTTCATATGGTGGTCATGGAGTAGCCTGCAAATGGTGCCTGACGACTGCATAGCAAGGGGCTCCTTGGCGAGTAGTTCAAGTGGCAGAACGCCTGGCTTTGGACCAGGAGGTTGCAGGTTCGAGTCCTGCCTCGCCAGCCGCGCTAGAAATACACATGTGATGGTCGAGAGCGGGTTGGCCCGCTAAACACATGACGGCTGATCCAATGCCCCTTTCTGCGGTTGTGTTGGCTGCGGGCAGGGGCGCTCGTATGAGATCGGGGCGACCCAAACCCCTCCACGACCTCTGCGGCCGGGCCATGCTGCTGCACGTGATAGATGCCCTCGCCGCCGCGAAGCCCCGCCAAATTGCCGTGGTGGTGGGCTTTGGCGCCGAGGAAGTGGCCAAACACGTCACCGAGGAGGCCTACGACCTTCGGATCGACTTTGTCGAGCAGCCCGTGCAGCGGGGCACGGCTGATGCCACCGCTTTGGGCCTGTCCGCCCTGGACAGCGATGTCGACGACGAGGATGTGCTGGTGGTTTCGGCCGACATGCCGCTCATGCAGGGTCAGACGCTGCGGGGCCTGTCCGCCCAGCACCGGCTGTCCGGGGCCGCGGCCACCGTGGCCACGGCGTCCGAGGAGCCCGCCGAAATCGTCTGCTTCCGCCGGAGCCTGCTGTCCCCGGCCCTGCGCCGACTGGCCTCCGGCGACTTCGGGCGCGAGTACGACCTCAACGACGCGGTCGCCGTGCTCACCTCCGCCGGGCACGACGCGGGGTCTTTCGCTATCGACGAATCTGAGGCTCAGGGGGTGGACGACCGAGAGCAACTGGCCTTCGCCGAAGCGGAGATGCGTCAGCGCATCAACCGCAACTGGATGGTCGCTGGGGTGCGCATCATGGCCCCCCACAGCGCCTACATCGACGTGAGCGTGAAGCTGGCCGCCGATGTGGTCATCCACCCTGGTGTCGTACTCAGAGGCCAGACGGTGATCGGCGAGGATGCGGTCATCGGTCCCCACACCCACTTGGTCGATTGCGTTGTCGGTCCTCGAGCGGTGGTGGAGGCGGTGTCGGCCACTGACGCCGAGATCGGCGCCGATGCCCATGTTGGGGCCTACATCACCCTGGAGCCTGGAGCTCAAATACCACCTGCCTCCACTGAAGGAATTTGATTTCATGGAACTCGTCACCAAGAAGAAGCTGGCCATCATCTCGGGTAGGGCCAACCACGAACTGGCCGCCGAGATCGCCGAAACACTTGGAGAGGAGCTGGTGGAGCCCAACATCGCCGACTTCGCCAACGGGGAAATCCACTGTCGGTTTGAGGAATCGGTGAGGGGCACCGACGTGTTCATCGTCCAAAGCCACACCGCGCACGGCGACGCCTCCATCAACGACGCGGTGATGGAGCATCTCATCATGGTGGACGCGGCCCGGCGGGCCTCGGCCAAGCGCATTACCGCGGTGTGCCCCTTCTACGGCTATGGCCGCCAAGACCGCAAGGCCGCGGGCCGTGAGCCCATCACCGCCAAGCTGATGGCCAACACCTTCCGAACCGCGGGGGCCAATCGCATGCTGAGCGTCGATCTCCACTCTGGGCAGATCCAGGGATTCTTCGACGGCCCATGGGACCACCTGACCGCTATGCCGGTGCTAGTCGACTATCTCAAGGACTTCGACGGCGACTTGGTAATTGTGTCCCCCGATGCGGGTCGAGTGAAGGTTGCCGAGCGCTACACCAACGAACTGGACGCCGACCTAGCCATTGTTCACAAGCGCAGAGCCATGGATGTCAAGCACGCGGTGGAGGTCATAGAGGTGGTGGGCGACGTGGAGGGCCGAACCTGCGTGCTTATCGACGACATGATCGATACTGGGGGCACCATCGTGGCCGCGGCCGACGCCTTGGCCGCTCGGGGTGCGGCCACGATAGTTGCCGCCACCACCCATGGCGTGTTCTCCGGCCCGGCCGTCGACCGGCTCAAGAACTCGGTGATCTCAAAGGTGGTTATCACCAACACCTTGCCGTTGTCGCCCGACAAGCAGATCGACAAGGTCGAAGTGCTGTCGGTGGCCAGCATCATCGCCGACGCCATCGATGCCGTGTTCGAAGACACCTCAGTCTCCGAGATCTTCGGCGGCAAGAACCTCTCTTAGCTCTTAGCCCTTTCGCGCTGCGGGCCGATAAGATTGCTAGCTGCACTATGGCTGAGCTGATCTTGAAGACCGATACCCATCGCGAGCTGGGTACCCGGCCGTCTCGGCGCCTGCGCCACGAGGGACGGGTTCCCGGCGTGGTGTACGGGCTGGGTGGAGAGACGGTTTCGGTGGCAGTGGATGCCCGCGAGCTGCGGTCAGCCTTGAACACTGAAGCTGGCCTCAATGCCCTGCTCACCTTGGAGGTGGACGGCGATCGCCAGCTCAGCCTGGTCAAGGATTTGCAGCACCACCCGGTTCGCAATGAGGTCATCCATGTGGATTTCATCCGGGTGGACGCCGACGTAGCCGTGGAAGTAGAGGTTCGGGTGGTGCTGGAGGGCGATGCCACCGCAGTGACCAACGAAGACGGTGTGGTGGATCAAGTTGCCTTCACTGTCGCGGTGCTGGCCAAGCCCGAGGCCATTCCCAACGAGTTGACAATCGACATCAGCGAGATGGTGATGGGCGACACGGTGAGAACTGGCGATCTCGAACTGCCCGAAGGGGTAGAGCTGGCCGGCGATCCCGAGGAGCTGGTGGCCAGCACTTCGATCAGGGTCATGGAGATTGAAGAGCCTGAGGTGGACGAAGAGGCCGAGGTCGAGCTGGATGAAGACGGCCAGCCGATTGTGTCCGAGGAAGACGACGAAGCCGACGACCAGGGCGACGACGCCGCTTCCGAAGACCCCGCCGAATAGCCCTCGGCGCCTGTCGCCGTGCCCTCCCGCTGGCGATCCCGAAAGAAGCACACCGACACCCCGGCCGATCTTGTGGTGGTGGGGTTGGGCAATCCCGGAGACAAGTACGCGGGCTCTCGCCACAACGTGGGTGCCGAGGCGGTGGAGCTTCTGGCCGAGCGCTACGGGCAGTCGTTGGGCAAGAGCCGGGAGGCGGCCCTGGTGGCTGAGATCAGGGTGGAAGGCCGACGGGTGGTGCTGGCCTTTCCCCAGACCTTCATGAACAAGTCGGGCGAGGCGGTGCGGGCACTGGTGCGCCGCTGGAGCATCGCCGAGCACTTGGACCGGTTGGTGGTGATCCACGACGAGCTCGACCTGCCCCCGGGGCGCATCAAGGTAAAGGATGGCGGGGGGCTGGCCGGGCACTATGGCCTGTCGTCCATCAAGTCTCACCTCCGTACGGCCGAGTTCACCCGCATCCGCATCGGAGTGGGCAAGCCCCCCGATACCCGGGCTGGTGCCGACTATGTGCTGAAGCGACCGGGCCGGGCCGACCGGGACCTGTTGGACGATGCGGTGGAGCGGGCGGCCGACGCCGCCCTGGCCCTGCTCGACCGCCCGGTTGACATTGTGATGAACAGGTTCAACTGATGGCCGCTACCGCAGTTGCGGCCGCCGGACCGGGTTTGGCCGGACTGGGGCGACTGCTGGCCTCAGACCCATCAGTGGTGCAGGTTCTGGGGCAGCGCGACGCCTCTTTGGCGGTGGCCGAATCGGGCCAGGCTGCGGTGCTGGCCGCCATCGCCGAGCTGAACGGCCGCCGCCCGGTGGTGGTGGCCGTCCCCACCACCGCCGACGCTGAGCGTCTGGCCGGCGACTTGGCCGCGATGCTCGACGGCGGCGCCGCCGTGTTCCCGGCGTGGGAGACGCTGCCGTTCGAGCGGATCAGCCCCGGAGTAGAGACCATGGGGCGACGATGTGAGGCCATCTGGCAGCTCCGCGATCCCGACAGGTGCCCGCCAGTGCTGGTGGCCCCGATCCGGGCTTTGCTCCAGCGCCTGGTCTTGGATTCTGACGACGCCGAGCCGGTGACCGTGGCTTCGGGCGACCGAGTCGACCAAGAGCAGCTGGTTGTCAACCTAGCCACTCGGGGATATCGGCGCGACGTGCAGGTGGAGCACCGGGGCGTGTTCGCGGTGCGGGGTTCGATTGTCGACGTGTTCCCGTCCACCGCCGACAGCCCGGTGCGCATCGACCTGTGGGGTGACGAGGTGGACCGGTTGACCGAGTTCTCGGTGGCCGACCAGCGGGCCACCCACCCCATAGGCAGGGCGGTGATCTTCCCCGCTCGTGAGGTGCGGCCGGTGCCAGAGGTTCGAGCTGCGGCCGAGGGCCTGGTGGCCTCCCGACCTTGGGGTCGAGAACAGTGGGAGCGGTTGGCCGAGGGTCAGTTCTTCGACGGTATGGAGTCGTGGCTTCCCTGGCTCATCGACACCGACGAGATCATCACCGACCGACTCGGCGCCGACGCCCTGGTGGTGCTGCTGGAGCCGGGGCGGCTGCGGGATCGCGCCTCCGACATCGCCGCTGAGGAAGCGGATCTGGCTGGTGCGCTGGCCCAGACCTGGGGTGCGGCCGGGGAGGAGTTTCCCCGCCTGCACGTGGACTACGACCGGCTGCTGACCGCCTGCCAGTCACCGGTGTGGACCATGACCCCGGTGCCGGCCTCGCCGTCCACTCCGGTGGTGGCGGTGGGAGGGTGGGCTTCGGCCATCGGCGACCCGTCGGCCCCCGTGGCCCAGGTCTCCCGGCTTCTGGCCGACGGGTACCGGGTTCGGGTGGCTGCCGACGGGGCCGGATCGGCCACCCGGTCGGCGGAACTGCTGCGAGAGCACGGGGTGGACCTCCCGGTTCACATGGGAGGCGACGCCGGATTCGGGGGTACCTCTGACCCCGCGGGGTCCGTGGTGGTGGCCCCAATTCAGCGGGGGTTTGTGCTCCCCGACGCCAAAGTGGCCGTGATGGGCGAGGCCGATCTGACCGGCCGCCGCCGGGCCCACCGGCGCAGCCGTCCCCGCCAGTCGTTGGCCCAAGAGATGGACGACCTGGCCGCAGGCGACTATGTGGTCCATCGCCACCACGGCGTGGGCCGCTACGCCGGAATGGTGAACCGTTCGATAGCCGGGGTCAGCCGCGACTACCTGCTGGTGGAGTACCGGGGGGGCGACAAGCTCTATGTGCCCACCGACCAGGTGGACGCCGTGCGCCGCTATTCGGGGGGCGAGTCGCCCACCCTGAGCAAGATGGGGGGCGCCGATTGGCAGCGGACCAAGAGCGGGGTGCGCTCCGCGGTCAGCGAGATCGCCAAGGAGCTGGTGGTGCTGTACCAGCGCCGGATCACCACCCCCGGCCGGGCGTTCTCCCCCGATACCCCGTGGCAGACGGAGATGGAGTCGGCCTTCGGATACCAGCTTACCCCCGATCAGCACAAGGCCATCGTGGAGGTCAAGGCCGACATGGAGCAGTCGGTGCCCATGGACCGCCTCATTTGCGGCGATGTGGGCTTCGGCAAGACCGAGGTGGCCTTGCGGGCGGTTTTCAAGGCCGTCCAGGACGGTGCTCAGGCGGCGGTGCTGGTGCCCACCACGCTGTTGGCCCAGCAGCACTACCAGACATTTGGCGACCGGTTCGCCAGCTATCCCATCCGAGTGGAGGTGCTGAGCCGGTTCTTGTCCCCTGGCCAGGCCCGCAAGGTGGTGAGCGGCTTGGCCGACGGCTCGGTGGACGTGGTGATCGGAACCCACCGACTGCTGTCCGACGACGTCGCCTTCCGGGACTTGGGGCTGCTGGTGGTGGACGAGGAGCAGCGCTTCGGGGTCACCCACAAAGAGGCCATCAAGTCGATAAAGGCCGATGTGGACGTGATCACCCTCACCGCCACGCCCATTCCCCGGACCCTGGAGATGAGCCTTACCGGTATTCGCGACCTCACGCTGCTGCACACGCCGCCCGCCGACCGCCAGCCCATCTTGACCTACGTGGGCGCCTTCGACGAGCGTCCGGTGGCCGAAGCCATCCGCCGGGAGCTGCTGCGCGATGGCCAGGCCTTCTTCGTCCACAACCGGGTGGCCGACATCGACCACGTGGCCGCCGACCTTCGGGAGATGGTGCCCGAAGCTCGCATTGCGGTGGCTCACGGTCAGATGGATGAGGGCACGCTGGAGCAGGTGGTAATCGACTTTTGGGAGCGGGCCTACGACGTGCTGGTGTGCACCACCATCATCGAATCGGGCATAGACATGCCCACGGTGAACACCTTGGTGGTGGACCGGGCCGACCTGTTGGGACTGGGCCAGCTCCACCAGCTACGGGGCCGGGTGGGCCGGGCCGGAGCCCGGGCCTACGCCTATCTGTTCACCCCCGAGGGCCGGGTGATCACCGAAGATGCCTATGAGCGGCTCAAGACGATCGGCGAGGCCACCGAGCTGGGATCAGGCTTCAAGATCGCCATGCGGGACCTGGAGATCCGGGGCGCGGGCAACATGCTGGGAACCGGCCAGTCGGGCCACATCGCCGCGGTGGGCTACGACCTGTATTGCCAGCTTGTCACCGAAGCGGTGGCCGAGTTGAAGGGTGAGACCCCGCCCGAGCCGGTCGAGATAAGCATCGATGTGCCCCAGGCCGCCAGCATTCCGGCTGACTACATGCCCAAAGAGGAGCTGAAATTGGAAGCCTATCGACGGGTGGCCGGCTGCCAGAGTCCCGACCAGGTTGACGACGTGGCCGCCGAATGGGTCGACCGCTATGGGCCGATCCCCGACGTGGCCCAGACGCTGCTGGCTGTGGCCCGTCTGCGGTGCGAATGCCTGCGCAGCGGGGTTCGGGATGTGGCGGTGGCAAAGGGCCCCGGTTTCGGTGGCCCGAAGTGGGTGGCCCGGCTCAGCCCGGTGAGGCTCCGGCCCAGCCGCCGCGTCCGCTTGGAGCGCCTCTATCCGCAAGCCACTTTCCACGAAGCTGCCGGACTCCTCGTCCTCCCGATGGAGTCCACCGCGGTGGCCGTGGAGACCATCATCGCCACCCTGCGGGACCTGGTTCCCGACGACGAGGCGGCTGAGGCAGCAGCATCGTGATAGGCAGGACAGCATGGCCAAGGTAATCGTTGCCGGGCTCGGACCGGCCGGCCCTGAGCTGATCACCGACGAGGTTCTCGGGGCCATGAGCCGGACCAGCCGCCGCTTCGTGCGCACCCGTCGCCATCCTGCCGCGGCAGCGGTGGAGCCAGCCGAGTCATTCGACGACGTCTACGAGCACGCCTCATCCTTCGAGGAGGTGTACGAGGCCATCGTCGACCGCTTGTCGGCCGAAGCCGATGGCGCCGATGGCGACGTGCTCTATGCCGTGCCCGGATCTCCGATGGTGGCCGAGCGCACCGTGGAATTGCTGCGGTCCGCGCCCGGAGTGGAGCTGGAGGTACTGGCCGGCTTGTCATTTGCCGATCTGGTGTGGGTAAGGCTGGGCATCGATCCCCTGGCCAGCGGGGTGCGGCTGGTGGACGGGCGCCGGTTCGCGGTGGACGCCGCCGGAGAGCGGGGGCCGTTGTTGGTGGCCCAGTGCGACGCGATGCATGTGCTCAGCGACATCAAGCTGGCCGCCCTGGCGTCCCTCGATCGCTCGGCCGCGGACGGGGCTGAACTACCGGTGACCGTGCTGCAGCGCCTGGGACTTCCCGACGAGCAAGTCTTTGAGGTGGCTTGGTCCGACTTGGACCACGCGGTGGAGCCCGACCATCTCACTTCGCTGTACGTGCCGGAGCTGGGCGCGCCCATCGCCTGGGAGGTGGCCCAGTTCGCCGACCTGGCCATCGAGCTGCGTCGCCGCTGCCCCTGGGACAAGGAGCAGACCCACCAGTCGTTGCGAGGCCATCTGCTGGAGGAGACATACGAGGTTCTGGAAGCCCTTGACGCGGTGGACCCCGACACCCTGTCGGGCTACGAGGAGCTGGAGGAGGAGCTGGGCGACTTGCTCTACCAGATTGTCTTCCACTCGGTTCTGGCTACCGAAGCCGGCCAGTTCACCTTGGCCGATGTGGCCCGGGGCATCCACGACAAGCTCAAGTCCCGCCACCCCCATGTATTCGGCCCGTTTGATTCAGACCGGTCCGACCCCGACAGCGCCGACGAGGTGCTGGTCAACTGGGAGGCCATCAAGCGGGACCAGAAGGGACGGGCCTCGGTGATGGACGGAATCCCTTCAGGGCTGCCCGCTCTGTTGTTTGCCGACAAGGTGATTCACAAGGCCCGCTCGGTGGGGGTGGAGCCCAAGGTGGATACCGCGACGGTGGCCGGTCGACTCTACGATGCTGTTTTGGCTGCTCAGATGGCGGGTTTGGATGCCGAATCAGAGCTTAGAGCCTTTGCCAATACCGTCGGAGACCAAATTCGCACCGCTGAAATTTCTTCCTTGTAATTTGAGACAATCCCTAGTCAAACCGGACTTTATCGTCTACTTTTGTAACTCCAGCCACATCAGCAACAAGCGATGGGCCAGGAAGACCCCGAAAGACCCGGCAATTGAGCGCGATCACACACATAGTCGCCCGAGAGGTTCTCGACTCCCGGGGTAACCCTACAGTCGAGGTTGAGGTAACGGTGGAATCCGGTGCATCTGGGCGGGCCATCGTGCCATCGGGAGCATCCACCGGACGCTATGAGGCGGTGGAGAGACGCGACGGCGGCAACCGGTATTTGGGCCGGGGCGTGGCCGGCGCGGTGGCTTCGGTCAACGATGAGATTGCCCGGGCCGCCACCGGATTGGATTCCTCCGATCAGCGGGGGCTCGACCAGGTGATGATCGATTTGGACGGAACCGACGGGCTCAGCCGCCTGGGAGCCAATGCGGTGCTGGGCGTGTCGCTGGCGGCGGCTCACGCCGCGGCCGCCGACAGCGGTCTGTCGCTGTTCCGCTACATCGGCGGGGCCAACGCCCATGTGCTGCCGGTACCCATGATGAACGTGCTCAATGGCGGAGCGCACGCGGCCAACAACATCGACCTTCAAGAGTTCATGGTAGTGCCGGTGGGGGCGGCCTCATTCCGCGAGGCCCTGCAATGGGGGACCGAGACCTACCACCAACTGCGCCGCCTTCTGGTGGAGCGTGGGCTGTCGGCTGGCATCGGCGACGAGGGGGGATTCGCCCCCGACCTGGAGTCCAACGAAGCAGCGGTTGCGGTGCTGGTGGATGCCATTGAGGCGACCGGGCTGACCCCAGGCGACGACATAGCCCTTGCCTTGGATGTGGCCTCTACCGAGTTCTTCGCCGAGGGTGAGTACCGCTTGGCCGCAGAGGACCGGTCACTGAACTCCGCCGGAATGGCCGCCTATCTGACCGATCTGTGCAACGCCTATCCCATCGTTTCTATCGAGGACGGGATGGCCGAGGACGACTGGGATGGCTGGGCGCTCCTCACCAAATCTCTCGGTGGGCGGGTGCAGTTGGTGGGCGACGACCTGTTCGTCACCAACACCGAGCGGCTGGCCCGAGGGATTGAGTTGGGCGTGGCCAACTCCATCCTGGTGAAGGTCAACCAGGTGGGCACCCTCACCCGAACCCTGGAAGCCGTGGAACTGGCCACCGCATCCGGCTACACCTCGGTGATGTCGCATCGCTCAGGAGAGACCGAGGACGCCACCATTGCCGATTTGGCCGTGGCCACCAACTGCGGACAGATCAAGACCGGAGCCCCGGCCCGCAGCGACCGTGTGGCCAAGTACAACCAGCTTTTGCGAATCGAGGAGGAGTTGGGCGAGGCCGCCGCCTACCGGGGCGCAGAGGCGCTGGCGGCGGCAACGGAGGCAGGGTCGTGATCGCCCTGCGCCGCTCGGTGGTCCCGCTAGTTATCGCACTCGTCATCCTCGCCGTGCTGTTCTATGCCTTGTTCCCCACCCGGACCTTTATGGAGCAGAGTTCGGCCCTCTCCGAGGTCCGGGCTGAGCTGGACGCCCTGTATCAGGAGAACGACGCATTGCGCGACCGGATTTACCTGCTTTCCGAGCCCGAGGAGATCGAACGCCTGGCCCGTTCGGAGTACAACTTGGTGTATCCGGGCGAGGAGGCATTCGCGCTGCTGCCCCCGGCCCCCAAGCCGGTTGAGATTCCCGACCTTTGGCCCCTCAACGCCCTGGTGACCTCCCTCGGCGGTTAGTAGCGGGATAGCGTCGGGGCGATGCCGGAGCGGTCGCACTACGACGTTCTGGGTGTATCTCCGGGCGCCAAGCCCGATGCCATTCGGCGGGCTTATCTCCGCCAGGCTCGTCGCTGGCACCCCGACCGCCCGACAGGCGATTCCGAGAGGATGCGGGCCGTTAACGAGGCTTGGGAAGTGCTCGGAGACATCCGATCCCGGGCCGCCTACGATCGAAAGCTGGCCCGCAGCGCTCCTGGACATCCCGGCAGCCCTCGTCCTGCGGGTGCAACCCGACCGACCGGCAGCCCCCGTCCTGCGGCCAGCCCTCGCACTTCCGGGACACCGCCAAGACCGCAAACCCCCTCCCTAGAGGTGGTCAGCATCCGCTGGCGCTGGATCAGCCTGGCGGCTGTGGTCTTGGCCGCAGTGGCGGTGGCAGTGATCTTCCTGGCCACTTCCGCCATTGACGACTCCGACCCCGACGATCCCATCGCGGCGACGGCGCCGGTGTCTGAGTCCCGCCCCGAGCCCGGCGACTGCTTCCGCATCGGCACCACCACTCTCATCACCGTGCCCTGCGACCACCCCCACGACGGCAAGCTAGTGCGCTGGGTGCCCCTTGGCGCGCCTTGCCCCCCCGACACCGAGCTCCGCTGGGTGCGCTCCGCCCAGGAAGCCGTCTGCTACCACCCTCCCTCTGGCTAACTGCTGCGAACCCGCGATATCAGCCCGGTCATGGCCAGGAATCCGATGAAACTCGGGAGGGTGACCACGGCGATGGCGCTGCCCACCGAGAGGCGGCTCGCGGCCAGCGTTCCCACCAGAAGGGGGATGGTGAGGAAGGCGGCCCGGAGGCCGGCGGTGAGCGCTCCGAGGCCAGCGCCCGGCCGTCCGGGATGCTGAGCCGCGGCGTCGTAGAGAATCGGGCTCAGATTGGCCACCCCCAGGCCGGCAATGGCATATCCGATGAGGGTGACGGTCTGGTCAGGAGTAAGGGTGGCGGCGGCCAAACCGCCGCCGGTCATGATGGTCGACATGCTGAGGAGTCGGCTTCCCCCCAGCCGGGCAGCTATGAGGTCGCCGGTGAACCGACCGGCGGTCATCCCTGTGGCGACGGCCACATAGCCCAGGGCGGCCAGCCCCGTAGAGGCCGAGAAGTCGTCGGTGAGGCGAAATGCAGCCCAGTCGATTGCGGTTGACTCGAGGGCAATTGAGAAGAAGCCGACCAGTAGGAAAGCCGCTAGGACAGGAGAGACACGTCGGCCATTGGGAATGGTCTGTGCTGGTGCCTCGGTTGACTCGCTCCCGGAGTGCTCGTCAACTCGAAGCAAGCCCCGGCTCGCAAAACCGAGGGCAGCGAGCAAGATCGCCGCGGCGCATACCAAGTGAGTGGACAACGAGATTCCCGCGGCGGCGACTCGAGAGGCCGATACGCCGCCGATCACCGTTCCGAGGCTCCACAGTCCGTGCAGGCGGGTCATCACCGGTGTGTGCCTTCGTGCACTCAGCCACGAACCCTGCAAATTCATGGCCACATCCATGAGCACGTCGAAGGTTTGCAGGGCGATCAAGCCGACCAACAGCACCCATGGGGCGCGGGCGACGCCGATGACGGGGAGCGACAGGGCGGTGAGCGCCCCGGCGACCAGCATCACCAGTCGGGTTCCGAAGCGGCTGACAGCCGGGCCGACCACCGCACTGCCCACCAATCCGCTGACTCCGGCAATCGACATGAGCAGACCGATCTCGGCCACGCTGATGTCCACTCGGTCTCGGATCTCGGGGAGTCGGGGGATGAAGGATGCGAAAATCGCCCCGTTGACGAAGAACTGAACGGCGACAGCCCTCAGCGCCCGTTGATCGGAAGCAGTGAACATAGGGAACGGGCAATAGTAGGTCTTGGCCCGACCGGTGGGTTCGACTCGTCGTCTTCTGCCTCCTTCTGCCGGTTGACCTACTCTTGGCGGACCAGCAAGGCACACGCCAGCAAGGGGAGGACAGCCAGCCATGCGGCATGGGTACAAGGTTTTTGACGCCGACGGGCACGTGGTGGAGCCCAAGAATCTGTGGGAGCGGTTTTTGGACCAGAAGTTCCAGCACCGGGTGGGCTGGAAGGAAGTCCCCGGCCGGGAGGCGTTCCGTCCGGCCACTGTGGACGGCCGCTACACCCAGAGCCGGGTCACCATCTACGGCGACTTCATGGAGGCGGTGAACTGGACCTACGACCACATGCGGGCCAAGTACGGCCAGGCGGTGGTGGACAACGGCTTTCCCGGTGACGCGGTGGCCGAGGCCATGCCGCTGGACGGCATGGACTTCATGGTGATCTACGGCCCCGGCTACGACCTGTGGTCCGACGGCATGGACGCCGAGCTTCAGGCCGCCATGTGCCGGGCCTACAACCGCTGGGGCCAGGAGATGCGGGAGACCTCGGGCGGGCGGGTCATCGCCGCGGGGCCGGTGGTGATGAACGACGTACACCGGGCGGTGGAGGAGATCCAGTACGCCTACGACCACCTGGGCACCCGGTGCTTCTTCGCCCGGCCCAACCTGTTCAACCACCGGACGCTGGGCGACCCCTACTACGACCCCATGTACGAGTTGCTCCAAGACCTGGACTGCGCCTTCGCCACCCACGACTTCATGGGCCACAACGGGTCGTCGGCCGGGGCCGACCGCTTCGAGACCTTCACCGAGTGGCACACCGTCTGCCACCCCCATGAGGCCCAGATGGCCATGCTGTCGATGATCTGCAACGGAGTCTTCGAGCGGTTCCCCCGGCTGCGGGTGGCCTACATGGAGGCCAACTGCGCCTGGCTGCCGTGGTGGCTGTGGCGCATGGAGGAGCACATCGAGCTGTCGGGCGATTACGAGAAGCCGGGGCTCACCAAGTCGCCCCAGGAGTACTTCCAGGACAACTGCTTCATCTCGGTGGAGCCCGACGAGTATCTCGTGTACCACGTGATCGAGGAGCTGGGCGACGACAAGATCGTGTGGGAGAGCGACTACCCCCACCCCGACTCCAAGTACCCGGAGGCGGTGCAGTCGTTCTTGGATCTGCCCAAGATTTCGGACGAGTCAAAGCGCAAGATCCTGTGGGACAACTCCCTCGACCTGTACCGGTTCCCTGAGGGCTACCTGCCCGACGAGTTCATCGAGGCCACTACCTACGAGTACGACCCCTCGAGCTACGTGCCCAGAGTTCCTGCCGGGGTGAGCTGAGCGATGGCGTCGCCCCATGAGGTTCCCGGCGTGGAGCCCATCTTCCGCCATCTCGATGACAAGGATCTGAAGACCCAGCAGGTCCGCACCCAGATGCACCCCGACGGGCAGAAGTCGGTGTGGGAGAAGTGGTTCACCTTCGGCAGCCACGGCAAGCAGTACCTGTCGATGTGGGCCCGCTGGGACCCGGGCATGATCGTGCACCGCCACGGCCACCACTCTCCCCAGGTGATGTACGTGCTGAGCGGCGATCTGATGTGCGGCGACGTCCACTGCCCGGCCGGCACTCACATAGAGCTGCCCCACGGCGCCGCGCTAGGACCCCTGATCGCCGGCCCCGAAGGGGTTGAGCTGTTCGAGGTGATGATGGGCGACGCCGCCTCGTGGGCCGCCGACCCCGAGGGCTTCGAGGCCCTGCTGGCCTCCCGCAACATCACCAAGCTCCCCGATCCCCCCATCGACCTCCCCGAAGACTTCGAAGACCGCCGCCACCAATAGAAGGGCGGTCCTTGTCGGGCTATCGGGGTTTGCGGGTGGCGATGGTGAAGCCGAAGGCGAAGCCGACGAACTCGATGATGGCCAGGCTCAGCGCGGAGTGGAAGAAAAGGGCCGCATAATCGCCGACCACGTTGGAGTGGAGGTCGGGGCTGTCGATGACGAAGTGAGCCAGATAGCCGAAAAGGAATGCCGCCGCCATCGACACCGCGAACAGACCGGCGCCCAGTCGCACGTCTTTGCGAAGCGCGACGTACACCGCAGCCAGCGGCATGAACGTCGCCACCACGTAGATGAATACCTGCTGCATGGCGGATAGGCCAACGTCGGCTGCTAAGTGGCTGTAGCCGTGGGTCAACTGGACCACAAGGTGCACTAGGGCCAGCACCAGCAGCGTGACCTGCTCAAATCTCGCAGGCGTCGCCATTGCATCCCGGTTTCTTGCGCCCGAAGTAATTCGAGATAGAAGTAATGCCCATCGGGATGTCTCCTCGACGCTGAGGTCTTCCAGTTTGAAGCTATGGCATCGACCGGGCTCAGTTGTACTTGTAGACCCGGGCGGCGTTGGCGTAGAGGACCTTTTCTGTGTCGGCGTCGGTCATGCCGTCGACCAGCTCGGCGATGATCTTGCGGCTGTCGGGCCACAGGGTCACCGAGTGGGGGTAGTCGGACGACCACATGGACATGTTCACCAGGGTCTGGTTGCCGCCGGCCATCTGCATGTGGCCGTTGTGGTCGTCGAGGCCGGTCACGAACACGTTGGTGCCCAGGTAGCTGCTGGGATCGCGCTCCATGGGCGAGTCGGACCAGGCCGACTGGGTGCGGTACTCGTCGTCCATGGTCTGGTACCAGAACGGCACCCAGCCGTAGTTCACCTCGGCGGCCACCACCTTGAGGTTGGGGTGGCGGTCGAAGATGCCGGCGAAGATCATGTAAGTGAGCGGGCGCACGGCGCTGAAGAACCGGTTGACGATGCCGGGGACCGACACGTTCTGCTCCACCAGCTCGTCCCAGTCACTGTCGGGCGGCTTGCCCCCGAAGGTGCGGTGGAAGGTGACCGGTATGTCCAGCTCCGAGCACGCCTTCCACAGCGGCTCGTAGTACGAGTCGTTGTAGGGCCGGGACGGCATGCCGGGGATGAACAGCCCCTTGGCCCCCTTCTCCAGCACCCGGTCGACTTCGGCCAGGGTGATCTCCATGCCGTCCTCGGTGGGCAGCATGGGCAGGCCCCGCAGCCGGTCGGGCGCCGCCCCCTGGAACTCGTCCAGCACCCAGTCGTTGTAGCTGCGCATGCAGGCCACCGCCAGGCCCCGGTCGGGCTCCAGGTAGGTAAAGATGGAGTTGGCCGGGTACACCACCGAGCCCCACACGCCGTCGATGTCCATGTCGGCGCAGTGGGCGGTGCCGTCGTAGTTGCCCGGCATGATTTCCTCGAACTTCATGCCCGAGAGCTTGTAATCCTCCTTGGCCACCCCGGCCATGGCCTCGATGCCGAAGCTGCGCTTGGGCGGCCCGCCGTCGAACGACCATCCGTCGCCCCCGTCGGGCGCGGGCATCATTCGGGGGATGCGGTCTTTGTACTCCTCGGGCACCCGCTCGAACACATGGGGCGGCTCGTTGATGTGGCAATCGGCCGAGATGACTTTCACGGCCAAAACGCTAGTTCCCGACTGGGGCATCGTGCAGTGGCCGGGTTCGCGGTCTGTCGCCGCCTAGCTCGGCGCGGGTACCGTGGCTGTTCTATGAGCACGGGGCATGGCGCGGGAATGCGGCTATGAGCACGGGGATGCGCCGCCCGCACCAGCTGGACTACGACGCCATCGAGCGCCTTTTCCCCCCGCCGCCGGAGTACTTCGAGACCACATTCTTCGAAGATCCCGACACCATTGCCCGCAAGCAGCTACTGCGCCTCCAAGACCGGGCCCAGCGGGCCTGGCAGGTGCCCTTCTTCCGCAAGCGCTGGGAGGCGGCCGGCTTCCACCCCGACCAGCTCCACACCGTCGACGACCTTTGGAAGGCCCCGGCCTACACCGTGGACGACATCCGGGCCTCCATCAACGAGAACCCCCCGCTGGGCGACTACCAGAGCATCGGTTTGGAAGACGCCCGCAACGAGCCCATGCGGTTGTACGTGTCGGGCGGGACCACCGGGCGGTCCCGGCCCACCCTCTACACCGCCTGGGACCGGGAGGTGGGGGCCATCACCATGGCCCGAGCCCTGTACGCCGAGGGGATCCGCCCCGGAGACGTGGTTATCAACGCCTGGGCCTACTCCACCCACAACGGCGCCCACGCCTTCGACGAGGCGCTCTACCGCTGGCTCAACTGCGTGGTCCTCACCACGGGCACCGGCAATGTGACCTCCACCCGCAAGCAGGTGGAGCTGGCCCACGAGTACGGGGCGGCCGCCATCTTGACCACCGGCGACTACATGCTGAAGATGGCCGAGACCGCGGTGGAGATGGGCCTCGACCCCAAGGCCGACTTCAACATCCGGGCCCTGCCCGGCGGCCACATCGGCGATGCCGAACGGGTCAAAGAGGTGTGGGGGGTGACCCCCGCCCAGCCCTACGGCTTCCACGAGGTGCAGAACGTGTCCATCGAGTGTCCGCTGCGCAACGGCCAACTCCACATCTTCGAGGACTGCTTCGTGGTGCAGGTGGTGGACGTGGAGACCGGCGAGCAGGTGCCCGACGGCACCCAGGGGGCGCTGGTGATTACAGAGATCTACAAGACCGGCTCGCCCCAGTTCCGCTACAACATCATGGACCTGTCGTTTTTGTACCCGCCGGGCCAGTGCGAGTGCGGCTCGTGGCTGCGGCGCATGGGGCCGTTCGCCGGGCGGGGCGACAACATGGTCAAGCTGCGGGGGGTGAACGTGTGGCCCGAGGCCATCGGCGACGTGATCAGCGATGTGGCCGGGGTGACCGAGGACTTCTTCTGCCGGGCGGTTCGGGCTGGCGATCGCGACGAGATGATCGTGATGGTGGCCAGCGACGCCCCCACCGACGAGTTTGCGGCGGTGGCCGAGCGGGTTGAAGCCCGGATCAAGGAGGTCATGAGCGTGCGGATGACCGCCGAGGTGGTGCGCCCCGGCGAGCTGGACGACCTCACCGGCATGGCCACCGGTGCGGCCAAGCTGGTGCGCTTCAAGGACGAGCGGCCATGAGTGCCGCTGCCCCGGCCAGCGGCGCCATCGACTACTGGTGCAACCGATTCTTCCCTGAGCAGGCTGACATCTGGAACGCCGCGGTGGGGGCTACCGGCATCGCAGTGAAGTTCCGCACCGACGGCAACGACTCTTTCTGCGACACCGAGACCATGGTGGCCCGCATGGACGAGCTGGGCATCGCTGCGGTGATTATGACCGTGGCCCATCGGCCCGCCCATCCCGAGACCACCGACTTCGAGCTGGTGGCTGCCCAGCCCGTTGACCTGGAGCGGTTGGCCGCCGATTACCCGGGCCGGTTCTTCGGCCAGTGGTCCATCGATCCCCGCACCGGCATGGCCGGGGTGGACGAGGCCGCCGCCATGCTGAATGAGCCCTGGTGCGTGGGCCTGCACACCCACACCCACAGCTTCGACCGCCGCTTCGACCACGCCGACTTCTACCCCTACTACGCCCTTTGCGCCACCCACGACGTGCCCTTCGTGATGCAGGCAGGCACGTCTGGCGGCCTCATGCCCAGCGAGTGCGGGGTGCCCGTCGGCATCGATCGGCCCGCCCTGTACTTCCCTCAAGTGCGGTTCGTACTGTCGCACACCGGCTGGCCGTGGGTGGCTGAGTGCATCGCCATGGCCCTCAAGTTTCCCAACGTGTACCTGGGCACCTCGGTGTACCCGCCCCGGCACTGGTCGGACGAGCTGGTGGAGTTCATGAACCGGGCTGGTCGCCGCAAGTGCCTGTGGGGAACCGGATTCCCTGCGGCTGGCCACCGCCACTGCCTGGACCAGCTCCAGGAGTTGGACCTGGGCGATGAGGCCCGGGCCAACCTGCTCGGCGACACCGCCCGACGGGTGTTCACTCGCCTGGGATGACGTGACCGTCCCCGAGCCAGAAGTCAAGGCCCTGCTCGCTGATACCGGGGTAGTAGTGCCCAAAGGCGTGGTGGCGGCCTACGACGACGCGGTGGCCAACCCCTCGCTGCTGGCCGACATGGTGGCGGCCTACGGGCTGAGCGAGCCTCTGGTGCTGAAGGGCTTCGGCGGCAGCGTGGTTCACAAGAGCGATGTGGGCGCGGTGCGCATGGGGGTGGCCGCCTACGAGCTGAACTACGAGGCCTCCCAGATGGCGGTGGCGGTGGCCGAAGCTAGGGGGCACATCCACGGGTTCCTGGTGGAGGAGCAGGCGGCGGCCGGGGTGGAGCTGCTGGTTGGGGTGGTGGACCGGCCCCCGTTCGGCCCGGTGGCCGCCCTCGGATTGGGGGGCACCCTCACCGAAGTGCTCGACGAGGTGGTGCTGCGGCTGGCCCCCATCTCCCGAGCTGACGCCGAGGCAATGGTGACCGGATTCAAGGGGGCCGAGCTGTTGGGCGGCTTCCGGGGCCAGCCGCCCGTGGACGTTGACTCGCTCATCGAGCTGTTGTTGGCCGTGGCCGGCCCCGATGGGCTGGCGGTGCACCTTGGCGGCCATCTGGCCGAGCTGGAGTGCAACCCAGTGATCGCCACCCCGAACGGTTCAATGGCGGTGGACGCCCGGCTCATCCTCCGGAACGCCACCGCCGAGGTTCCCTCGGAGTCGCCGCTCACCGACTTCGGACCGCTGTTCGCCCCCCGGGGCATCGCGGTGGCCGGGGCCTCCACCAGCCGGCCCGGATTCGGCAACACCTTCCTCACCGCCTACAAAGAGCTGGGCTGGGGGCCGGGCACGCTGTGGGCGGTGCATCCCAAAGCATCTGAGATCGACGGCGTACCCGCGGTGCCAACTGTGGCCGACATCGACGGCGAGGTCGACTACGTGGTGGGCGCGGTGCCCGCCGCCGCGTGCGCCGATCTGGTGAGGGGAGCGGCGGGCAAGGCCAAGTTCGTCCACGTGATCAGCGGCGGGTTTCGGGAGGCCAGCGGGGAGGGCGCTGATCTGGAAGATGCTTTAGGTGAGGTCGCCCGAGAGTCGGGGGTGCGGGTGCTCGGCCCCAACTGCCTGGGGGCCTACAGCCCAGCCGGACGACAGACGTTCTTGCGCAACGCCCCCACCGAAATAGGCCGGGTGTCCATGATCTCCCAGAGCGGAGGTCTGGCTGGCGACATGGTCAAGGGCGGGGCCATCCGGGGTATCCGCCTGTCCAAGCTGTGTACCGTCGGCAACTGCATCGACGTCACCCCCGGCGAACTTCTGGAGTGGCTGGTGGACGACCCCGACACCGGGATCATCGGCATGTACCTGGAGGATCCCCGCGACGGCCGCCGCCTCTACGACGCCCTCCACAAGGCCAAGGGCCACAAGCCGGTGGTGATCCTGGTGGGGGGTCGCACGACTCAGGGCCGGGGAGCGGCCATATCCCACACCGGAGCGCTGGTGGCCGACGACCGGATATGGGAAGCCATCAGCGCATCGACCGGCGTCAGTGTCGTAAGCACCATCGAGGACTTGCTGTCGTCGGTCGCCTATCTCCAGCGTTGGGCCGACGTCGACATCAGCGGCGACCTCGACACCCTGGTGCTGGGAGTGGGCGGGGGTGCCTCGGTGCTGGGCACCGACGCGGCCGATAGGGCCAGTTTGGTCACCACCACCGTCAGCGACCAGGGCCAGCAAGCCCTCCGCGATCTGGGCTACGGCGTGGGGGCCAGTGTCCGCAACCCAATCGAGATCGGCTTCGGCCCGGTGTCGGAGCCCGATGTGCTGGTGCAGGCCCTCGACCCCATCCTGGAGGTTCAGCCCTATCCCGACGTGGTGATCCACACCAACGTCCAAGCCTTCTACAGCTACGCCGGCGACGGCATCGAGCGCCTGTTCCCCATAATCGAGACGACCGCCGCCCGAGGCTGGCCCCACTCCCGGATGTGCCTGGTGCTCCGCAACATCGACTGCGCCCCACCCGAGACCGCGGCTCGCATCCAGCAGACCTGCCTAGACGCCAACCTTCCCACCGTCACCCGCTTCGCCGAGGCCATGACCGCCGTCGCCACCGCCAAACGCCACGCCCGCAACCGCGCCCTCGCCGGATAGCTACCATCGCCCTATGCCTGCTGAGAATGAGTTTGCCGGTCGGGTGGCGCTGGTCACGGGGGCGGCGGGGGCGGCCATCGGGTCGACCACTTGTCGGTCGCTGGCCTCATATGGGGCCGGGATTGTGGTATTGGACAACCACGAGCGCCGCACCCATGAGATGGCTGAGGCGCTGCGGGAGGCCTATGACGTGCCGGTGATGGCCGCGGTGGCCGACATCGGCGACCGGGAGCACATGGCCAAGACCATGGATGAGGTCTACGCCGAAATGGGGTCAGTGGACATCTTGGTGAACAGCGCGGCGGTCAATGTGCAGGGGAGCATCTTCGACTATAAGCCCGAGGACTGGGACTGGGTCATCGGCGTGGATCTGACCGCCTGTTGGTGGCTGATCTGGCGCACCATCGGAGCGATGCGGGATCGCCAGTGGGGCCGCATCGTTAACGTCTCCTCGGTGGCCGCCTATCTGGGGGGCAACGGGCGGGAGGGGCCGTACGCCGCCGCTAAGGCTGCACTCAACGACGTCACCCGAGGAGTCGCCATCGAAGGCGGGCCCCACAACATCCGGGCCAACGCCGTGGCGCCCGGCCTGATCCGCTCCAAGTGGGTGGACGCCCAGGCCGAGCACTACGAGTCGTTCAAGGAGGAGACCCCACTGCGCCGCCACGGCGAGCCCGAGGACGTGTCCAACACCATCGCCTTTCTGTGCAGCGACGAGTCGGCCCACATCACCGGCCAGGTGATCAACATCTCCGGCGGGTGGTACCTCACCCCGTGACGCTCGGCCCATTGAGTCCTGGCCGATGAGCGGGATCGGCGGCCGGATTCGGGCCGCGGCTCCGGCGCCGGGAGAGCTTGACCGCAACGCGGTCGTGCTGATCCTGCTGGCCATCGGCACCGTCATCGCCATCCGCTACGGCGGACTGTCGTCCACCACCGACTGGCTGACTACTGCCCTCGATGGCGTGGCCCTCGACGGATTGTCCAACCGTTTCGACCGGGCCCTGGGCCAATCCGAACACGCCGGCTTCAACCGCCGAATCTATTGGGGGCTGTTCCGCTGGGTGGTGTATGTGGCGCCCGCCGTGCTGGTGGCCCGCTACGTGCTGCGCACCCGCCTGCGCGACCTCGGCCTCAAAGCTGGCCCCGAACTCCGCCGCCACGCCCCCCTCTACCTGGGCCTGTATCTGCTGCTGCTGCCGTTCGTGGTGGCGGCCAGCTTCAACGGCGAATTCCAGGACACCTACCCGTTCTACGAGCCGCCCCCCGGCATCGGCTACTGGCCCCGCTTCTACATTTGGCAGGCGGTGTACGCCGGGCAGTTCCTGGCCCTGGAGTTCTTCTTCCGCGGCGTGCTGGTCCACGGCCTGGCCCGCCGTTTCGGGGCCATGGCCGTGTTCATCGCCCTCATCCCCTACGTGATGATCCACTTGACGAAGCCCCTGGCCGAGGCCCTCGGGTCCATCGTGGCCGGAACCGTTCTCGGCTTCCTCAGCCTCCGCACCGGCTCGGTGTACTTGGGCGCCGCCCTCCACTTCGCCGTCGCCCTAACGATTGACCTACTCGTATTGGCCGTAAGCTGAACCCCATGGCCGACCTCGGCTACCGCACGTTCGACTCCGACAACCACTACTACGAGGCCCCCGACTGCTTCAGCCGCCACATCGAGTCTCGTTACGCGGAAATGGCCATTACCGCCAGCCAGAGGGCCGACGGGGAGTGGGAAGTCAAAGTGGGCGACCGGCCCTACAACTTCATGCACGTGAAGTTCGACAAGACCAACGCTCCGGGCTCCATGTACGAGATGTTCAAGGCCAAGCGCGACAATCCCGACCTGAGCTGGGGCGACGCCTACACCACCGAGAACATGCTCCCCGCCTACAAGCAGCCCGACGCCCGCCTCGACCTGCTCGATAGCCAGGGCGTGGAGTGGGCCATCCTGCTCCCCACCTTCGGGGTGTCGGTGGAGGAGTACATGGTTGACGACGTGGAGCAGACCTACGCCAACCTGCGGGCCTTCAACCGGTGGCTGGAAGACGACTGGGGCTACGTCCACCAAGACCGTCTGTTCACCCCGCCGCTTTTGTCGCTGCTGGAACGGGAGCACGCCATCGAAGAGCTCGACCGGGTGCTGGAGGCCGGGGCCCGCATCGTGCACCTGCGGCCTTGCCCGTGGGGCGGCGAGGGCCGCTCGATCGCCGACCCCTACTACGACCTGTTCTGGGCCCGCCTCAACGAGGCCCAGATCCCGGTGGCGTTCCACATCTCCGATCTGCGCTACGGGGATTTGGCCGTGCGCATGGGCGACGACCCGGCGGCCAACGTGCGGGAGATGTCGGCCTTCCAGTGGGCCTTCCTCCACGGCGACCGCCCCATCATGGAGACGTTCGGGGCGCTGCTCTACGGCAACATGCACGCCCGTTTCCCCGACCTCAACTTCTTGAGCATCGAGAACGGCTCCGACTGGGTCCACTACCTGCTCACCCTGATGGACAAGAAGAAGGGCATGGCCCGCTTCGGCCCCTGGCCCGCCGGCCGCCCCGCTGGGCGCATGAGCGAGATCTTCAAGCAGTGCTGCTTCGTGTCCCCCTACCCCGAAGACGACGTGGAGGCCCTAACCGACCGCATCGGCGCCTCCCAGGTACTGTTCGGCTCCGACCACCCCCACCCTGAGGGCATCGCCGACCCCAACTCCTTCATCAACCTCATCGCCAACCGCCCCGAGCCCGAACAGCGCCTCATCATGCGCGACAACGCCGCCACCCTCTTCAAGGTCGCCTGAACCTCACCGCGCGGGGACGAAACCGCCGTCGACGATGATGCATTGGCCGGTGATGTAGCTGCCGGCGTCGGAGGCCAGGAGGAGGGCGGTGCCGACGAGCTCGTCGGGGTGGCCGATGCGGCCGATGTGGCTGAGGTCGGCCATGCGGCCCATGGCCTCGGGTCCGGTGTTGCGGGTCATGGTGGTGTCCACGGTGCCGGGGGCGATGGCGTTCACCCGGATGCCTCGGGCGGAGTACTCGCCGGCCATGGTCCGGGTGTACGACAGCAGGCCCGCCTTGGCCGCCGAGTACATGGAGGTGTTACCCGCCGGGATGTAGGCCCCCACCGAGATCACGTTGATCACCGAGGCGTGGTCGGATTCCAAGAGCGACGGCAGGCAGCGCTGGAACAAGAAGAACGGCCCCCGCAGGTTGACGGTAAAGGACTTGTCCCAGATCTCGGGGGTGATGTCCTCCATGGGAACGCCCAGCGGGTTGGCGGCGTTGTTCACCAGGATGTCGATCTGGCCGTAGTGCTCCAGGGTGGCGTCGACCAGCTGGTTCACGCTGTCGAGGTCGCCCATGTGGACAGGCACGGCCAGCGCCTCGCCCTCGGCCTCGGCGATCTCGGCCACGGCCAGATCGCAGGCGTCGGCCTTGCGGCTGGCCACCACCACCTTGGCCCCTTGGGCGGCGAAACCGTGGGCGATGGACAGCCCGATGCCCCGGCTGCCCCCGGTGACGATGGCCACCCGCCCCGACAGGTCGAACATTGTGGCCGCATCCAGCGACGCCGAGTCTGGCCGGGGGGCCAAACGCGGGTCAGTAGTGGTATCAGCAGCGGAGGGGTCGGCCATGGCCGAACCCTAGAGCCAGATTCGAACAGGACTAGAAGTGATACGGGAACTTCGAGAAATCGGCGTCGCGCTTCTCGAGGAACGAGTCCCGGCCCTCGGCGGCCTCGTCGGTGCCGTAGGCCAGCCGGGTGGCCTCCCCGGCGAACACCTGTTGGCCCACCAGTCCGTCGTCGATGAGATTGAAGGCGAACTTCAGCATGCGCTGGGCAGTGGGGCTCTTGGCGTTCACCGCCGCGGCCCACTCCAAGGCCACCTGCTCCAGCTCGGCGTGGGGCACCACTGCGTTGACCATCCCCATCTCGTAGGCCTCGGCCGCGGTGTAGGCCTTGCCCACGAAGAACACCTCCCGGGCCCGCTTCTGACCCACTTGGCGGGCCAGGTAGGCCGAGCCGAAACCGCCGTCAAAGCTGGCCACATCGGCATCGGTCTGCTTGAACATGGCGTGTTCGGCCGATGCCAAGGTCATGTCACTCACCACGTGCAGGCTGTGGCCCCCGCCGGCCGCCCACCCCGGCACCACGGCGATCACCACCTTGGGCATGAACCGGATGAGGCGCTGCACCTCCAAGATGTGCAGGCGTCCGGTGCGGGCGTCGTCCACCGTGTCGGCCGTTTCGCCGCTGGCGTACTGGTAGCCGTCGGCTCCCCGGATTCGCTGGTCGCCCCCGGAGCTGAACGCCCACCCGCCGTCGTCCGGCGACGGCCCGTTGCCGGTGAGCAGCACGGTGCCCACGTCGGGGGTCATGCGGGCGTGGTCCAGGGTGCGGTAAAGCTCGTCCACCGTGTGAGGCCGGAAGGCGTTGCGCACCTCGGGACGGTCAAAGGCGATTCGCACCGTGGCCTGGTTCACGGCGCGGTGATAGGTCACGTCGGTCAGGTCAAACCCCTCAACCGGCTTCCACTCTTCGGCGTCGAACAGCTCCGAAACCATTCCTCAAGACTACGGGCGAGGCACAAGAGGCCGGTATTCGAACCCGGCTGGTGCGTCGTCCCGCCAATCTTGGTAGGTCTCCTTGGCCTTGCTGGTGGCCCTCTTCCGCACGGTCTTGGCCACCTTCTTCTTGGCCTTCTCCGCCGACTTTGTGAGGGTGTAGTACTGCATCTCCTTGAACGCCCGGCGTCGGCCCATCTCCACCAGCGCCCGGGCCGCCATCAGCGTCTTTCCCGACCCCAGGGGCATGGCCACCCTCCCGGCGAACATCAGCGCCGAGCGCCAATCGCCCTGGCTCAGCGCGTACAGAGCCCGGGTGGTGTCCACGATCTCGCCCACCACCGGCAGCACCCCGGCGGCCTCCATGGCCCAGAACCCCACGTCGTCCCAGCCGAAGCCGTCCTTGCGGTGGTAGGCCCCGTGGGCGATGACCGCCGCGGCCGCCTCCCGCACCGCAGGCGGCAGGCTCTCATCGGCGGCGATGGCCTCGAAGTCGGCCTTGGACAAGAACCGGTCGGCTTTGGTGGGGTCGCCCTGGGCCGCAGTGTCGATTGCGGCCAGATAGGGCAGCAGCGTGGTGTAGGCCGACATCTTTGCCTCGAAGGCGTCGAGGTCGTCGAGGCTGATGCGCCCGTCTCCGCCGCTGGCCGAGAATCCCTCGGTGGGATCGGACAGGTAGTCGCGGTTGTTGCGGGCCGTGTCCACCATGGTGAACAGGCTGGGATTGGTGAGCAGGATCCGGGACGCCTCGCCCAACTCGTCGGTGCGGGTGACGAAGCCCTCCAAGTCGCCCCGCGACACGATGTGGTCGCCGCCCCACGCCTCGGGAGCGTCCCGCAGCACCTCGATGGCCCACAAAGCCAGGTTCAGCCCTTCGGGACCGAGCAGGATCATCTGAGCCCGCTGGGAGATGTCTTCCGAGTCGATCCGAAGCTGTTGGGCGATCCCGCCTAGCGACAGCTCTACCGGGTACTGCTCACCCCCCAGCCAATACTCCACCTCGGGCAGTACCGCAGCCCACCGTTGGCGCCGCCGGTCGATCTCGTCGGCGGCTACCAGGTAGCTGGTGGCCAGTCCAAAGGCCGCCTCGGCATCCATTCCCACAGTGGGCATACATGGAATATAGGGAAATTATTTGAAACTGGCTATAGGCAATTGGCTAAGCGGCCTTGCCGGGACCAGATCCGCCATTTCGCGAGAAGGACCGCGGTGGACGACGCAGCAGGTTCACAGCCATGGCCGATGCCCGCGTAGACCACGGAACGAACTCGCCTTGCTCATCCACCGGGACGCCTTCTCGGGCCACGATCCGCCACCCGGTGTAGGCCACCACCACGGCATGGGCCCCCACCAGCACCAGAAAGAAGGTCCAGGGGGCGGTCAAACTCATGACCACCCCGCCGGCCACCGGTCCAATTATCGAACCCACTCCGGCCATTCGTACGAGCGATGCGCTGGCTCCGTTCAGCTGCGACGACGGCACCCAGTCGCCGGTCAGGGCAATGGCCAGCGAATAGAGCGGGAAGGTGGCGCCACCGAAGCAGAACATGAGCACCAGCGACAGGGCCGAGCCCGGCTCGACCAAGGGCAGGATCCCGGCGATGGCGGCGGCCGCGGCGGCGGCGGCAAAGATCACAGCTCGACGAGACACCCGATCGGAAAGCGACCCCACGGGCCATTGGAAGGCGATGGCCCCCGCGGTGGCGGATACCAGGAAAAGGGCGATTCGGGAAGTGGGCAGGCCCTCGTAGGCGGCGTACACCGCGCCCACCCCCAGCAGTGCCCCGTGGCTGATGCCGGAGCAGAAGGCGGTGACCACCCCGGTGGGGGCCAGAGAGATGAGCTGGCGCAGCGACAGCGGCTCGGGCACGGTCAGCGGAGGAGCACTGGTGGCCGACAGCGTGATGGGTACCAGCGCGGCGGAGATGAGCGCCGAGGAAATCACGAACAGCTCGAAACTGAAGGGGTCACCCCCATTGAGCAGCAATTGGCCGAGGGTGAGCCCGCCCATCGACGACACCATGTACATCGACAGAAGCCGACCCCGGGTGGCGTTGGTGGCCATGTCATTCAGCCACGACTCCACCACCACCAAGACGCCGGCGATGCACAGACCGAACAGCATCCGCAGCAGTGCCCAAGCGGAGGGGTTGATCCATAGCAGATGGAGAATGGAGACCGCGGAGGCCACCGAGGCCAAGGCCGCGAACACCCGGATGTGGCCCACCGCGGCCAGGAAGTGCTCGGCCAGTCGCGTCCCGATCATGAACCCCAGATAGAAGCAGGCCATGACAAGGCCGCTGACCGCCAGGCCGAACCCCTCCGACTCGGTTCGCACGCCCAGCAGCACTCCCTGGAGGCCGCCGCCCACCTGAATGAAGAGCATTCCCACCAGCAGGGCTCGGGCCGCACCGAGGCCGCGTCCCTTGGGCCCTGTCTCGATAAGGGGTCCACCGACGATCCCGCCGTCGTCTTCCTCTAGCCGCCCGACGGCGTTCTCGGCCACTGCCGCTCAGCCTACCGACAAGACTCCTAAATCCCAGATGATCTTATTTATGCAATAACCTATAACATATGAATTAGAAGTTCTTGCAGACCTATTGCGCTCTCTAACTCATTTGTATAGCGTCTAACCCACGTAGCTCCACGGCTTCCAGGGGGGAGGGGTAGATGCTCGGTGACCGCGAGCGGGCACAACGCCACCTAATTCCCCATTTCACGCGGGGCGACGCTTGGCGGGCGGACGATCTGGTGGTGATCGACCGGGGCGAGGGCTGCTACGTGTGGGACGCCGACGGCAACCGCTACCTCGATGGTCTCGCCGGCCTTTTCTGCACCAACCTGGGCCACGGTCGAAGCGACCTGACTGCGGCGGCGGCCAAGCAGATGGACAAGCTGGCGTTCTACTCCAACTGGGGTTTCGCGCACCCTTCTTCCATTGAGGCGGCATCGATGATCGCCGCCGTGGCGCCCGGCGACCTCGACCGGGTGTTCTTTGTGAATTCCGGCTCTGAGGCGGTGGAGTCGGCTCTCAAATTCGCCCGCTGCTATCACTTGGCCAACGGCGAAGAGCAGCGCAACAAGGTGATCTCCCGCAACTGGGCCTACCACGGGACCTCGCTGGGCGCCTTGGCCCTGACCGGCATTCCCAACCTGCGAGATCCGTTCCTGCCCATGCTGGCCGGACCGGTGAGACACGTGCCCAACACGCTGGGCGTCCAACTCGAGGCCGGCCAATCGGCCGCTGAGCTGCCGTGCGTGACCGCCGTCGAAGAGGCGATCGTGGCCGAGGGCCCTGAGTCCGTGGCCATGGTGATCGCCGAGCCGGTGCAGAACGGCCGCGGCGCGTTGGTGCCCCCGGAGGGCTATTGGCGGGAGCTGCGCCGCATTTGCGACGCCTATGGCGTGCTGTTGTGCGCCGATGAGGTGATCAACTCGTTCGGACGTCTCGGCCATTGGTTCGGCAGCGAGCGCTTCGGCGCGGAGCCCGACATGATCACCTTCGCCAAAGGCGTCACCAGCGCCTATGTGCCCTTGGGCGGCCTCGTCGTCAGGAGCCCGCTGGTGGAACGGGTATGGGATTCCTCTCTGGCCATGTATGTCCACGGGTCCACATTCGGCGGCCATCCCGTATCCACCGCCGTCGCCGCCGCCAACATGACGGCGCTGCGCGACGAGAACGTCATGGCCAACGTGCTGGGCAACGAAGACCGCTTGGCGGCCGGACTGCGCGATCTGATGGCGGCCCACGCCTGCGTGAAGGACGTCCGGGGCACGGGCTACTTCTACGCCGTGGAGCTGATGCGCGACCGGGACAGCGGCACCGACCTAACCGAGGCCGAGTTCGCGTCGTTGTTGCCTGGCGGGGTGCTGGAGCGGTTCGTGAGGGAGGCGCGGGTGCTGGTGCGCCCAGACTCCCGGGGTGCGGCCATGTTGATGATCTCGCCGCCGCTGGTGGCCGACGCTGAAGTGATCGACGACCTGCTGAGCCGGGTCGACCAGGTGTTCAACCGCGTGAGCGGTTGGCTCAAGGCCTTGAAATGAGGCAATAGACATCCATCGAGATGGAGGAACCAATATGAAGCGACTACTGGCATTATTCATGGTGATGGGGTTGATCGTTGCGGCCTGCGGCAATGACGACGACGATGCCCCAGACGCCCCTGCTGCTCCCGAGGCCACTGAGGCTCCCGAAGCCCCTGCCCCTGACGACGAGATGATGCTCGACGAGCTGAACGTGGCGTACTTCTTGGAGTGGCCGACGGCCAACCAGGTAGCGCAGGCCCGCCAGACCTATGACGATGCTCTGGGTGTGACGGTGAACTGGATTCCGTTCGCATCGGGCGGCGACATGGCCCAGGCCATGGAGGCCGGCGACATCGACATCTCCTACTCCCAGGGGCTGACGCCGTTCGCCAACTTCGTGACCGGGGGTTCCGACCTGCTCCTCGTCGGCGTGGCGGTGAGCTATGCCGATGCCGACAACTGCGTGGCCAACCCCGACCTCGGCATCAACGCGGCCAACGCGGCGGAGACTCTGGCGGGCCAGAGCATCTACACGCCGCTGGGCAACGTGACGCACTTCAAGCTGTTGAAGATGCTCGAGTACCTGGGGGTGGACACCGCCTCGGTTGAGCTGATCCAGTCTGAGGGCGGCCCGGCTGCGGTGGCCGCGCTGGACTCGGGCGAGGTGGCCATGGCGTGCGCGTTCGGCGGCGCGGTCAACCAGATGATCGCCAACGGCGGCAACCTGGTGATGACCGGCTCCGAGCAGGAGGCCATCGGCATCCGCGTGTTCGACATCATCTCCACCACCGGCACGTTTGCCGCCGAGCATCCCGACGTCGTCACCACCTTCTTGCAGGTGACCGAGGACGCCAACGTGGCCTACAACGACGACCGGGAGCCGTTCATCGACATCATCGCCGGAGCTGCGGGCATGGAGCGTGCCCCGACCATCGCACTGTTGGACGCCTTCTCGTTCCCCGAGAGGGACGTGCAGCTCTCGCAGGCATGGCTCGGCGGGACGGTGCAGCAGGTGATGAAGGAGCAAATGGACTTCTTCGTTGCCCAAGGCGAGATTGAATCGGCGCTGCCCAGCTACGACTCCTTCGTCGACACCAGCTTCCTCGAGGCCGTCGAAGGACGGGCGAAGCCTGATGAGCTGAACGTGGCGTATTTCCTGGAGTGGCCGACGGCCAACCAGGTGGCCCAGGCCGAGCAGACCTATGACGATGTGCTGGGTTTGACGGTGAACTGGATTCCGTTCGCGTCGGGCGGCGATATGGCCCAGGCCATGGAGGCCGGCGACATCGACATCTCCTACTCCCAGGGTTTGACGCCGTTCGCCAACTTCGTGACCGGCGGTTCGGATCTTCTGTTGATCGGTGTGGCGGTGAGCTATGCCGATGCCGACAACTGCGTGGCCAACCCCGACCTCGGCATCACCGCGGACAATGCGGCGGAGACTCTGGCGGGCCAGAGCATCTACACGCCGCTGGGCAACGTGACGCACTTCAAGCTGTTGAAGATGCTCGAGTACTTGGGGGTGGACACCGCCTCGGTTGAGCTGATCCAGTCTGAGGGCGGCCCGGCTGCGGTGGCCGCGCTCGACTCGGGCGAGGTGGCCATGGCGTGCGCCTTCGGCGGCGCGGTGAACCAGATGATCGCCAACGGCGGCAACTTGGTGATGACCGGCTCCGAGCAAGAGGCCATTGGCATCCGCGTATTCGACATCATCTCCACCACCGGAGACTTTGCCGACACATATCCCAGCTTGTTGACGGGCTTCTTGCAGGTGACCGAGGACGCGAACCGGGCGTACAACGACAACCGGGATCCGTTTATCGACACCATCGCAGGAGCGGCTGGTATGGAGCGGGCGCCGACCATTGCACTGTTGGACGCCTTCTCGTTCCCCGAGAAGGACGTGCAGTTGTCGGAGGCCTGGCTTGGTGGCACTGTGCAGCAGGTGATGAAGGACCAGATGGACTTCTTCGTCGCCCAGGGCGAAATCGCCTCGGCGCTGCCCAGCTACGACAGCTTTGTCGACATCAGCTTCCTCCAAGCCGTCAACTGAGCACTGGCAGCGGGGGCGGGTGTAATCCCCTCCAAGCCCGCCCCCGCTAATGGCTCATCGCCAAACAGCTAAGTTCATTCTGGGTTGATCCTCTACGCCAAAGGCGGACGCTATGGATTCGTTTGTTCAGGGACTGGCCGACGTATACGACGGCATCACCTATGTGATCGCCCGGGGTGCGTACTGGCTCTCGGTCGCACTCCTTGCTGCCGCCGCCTTGGCGGTGCTGGTGATGGTGGTTGATCTGGCCATTACACCGGCCCGCCGTTTCAAGGGCGCGGATCGGGCCGCCCAGCCCCGTGACGGCATCATCCTGATCGGCCAGATCATGGCCGGCGTGGCCATTATCGGGGGCGTCGTACTGTCGTTCCGCGATACCGCGTCGCCGTGGCAGCCGGTGGTCTCGCTGGTGGGCGGGGCGGCGCTGCTGGCCATGCTGATGCTGTATCGGCGGGCCGACGAGGAGAGGCAGGCCGCCACGGCTTGGTACGTGTGGCTTGCCTTGGCGGCCAGCGCCACCATCGCGGTGATTTTGGCCTTCCTGCAGCGCGAGGACTCGTCGATTCCCTATATGGGGCTGCTGGTGGCGGCGCTGGTAATCGCCCGGGCATGGTTGACGCTGGCGCGGCCCGAGGTGCACTTCGATCCGTCCAAAGTGGAGGTCGCCCGGGAGTCCAAAACGGAGAGCCCCCTCGTCGTGGAGGAGCTCGGCATGGTGTACGAGCTGCCCGACGGAGGCGGAGTGGAGGCGCTCAAGGACGTCACGTTCACCCTTGAGCCGGGCCGGCTGCTCACCCTGCTGGGGCCGTCGGGGTGCGGCAAGACCACGCTTTTGAACATCATCGCCGGCTTCCTGGCCCCCACCTCCGGCGACGTGAGGCTGGGTAGTGAACCGATCACCGGACCGGGCCAAGACCGGGGCATGGTGTTCCAGCGGGGGGCGCTGTTCGAGTGGCTGAGCGTGAACGACAACGTGGGCTTCGGCGCTCGCATGAACGGGCGCTCCCGACCCGCTTCCCGCGAGGCAGTTCAGGACTTGCTGAACATCGTTGGGCTCCAGGACTTTGGCGACAAGGCCGTGTACGAGCTCTCCGGCGGGATGCAGCAGAGGGTGGCCTTGGCCCGATGTCTGGCCAACGATCCGAAGATCATCTTGATGGATGAGCCCCTGGGCGCCCTTGACGCGCTGACCCGAGAGAAGATGCAGAGCCTGGTGCTCAACCTGTGGAACGAGACCGGCAAGACCATCGTGCTGGTCACCCACAGCGTGGAGGAGGCGCTGTACTTGGGCGACCAGCTCTTTGTGATGGCGCCGCGGCCGGGCCGCATCGAGCGGACCTACGAGCTTCCCTTCGCCCAGGAGGCGCTGACCGCGGATGCCCGCGAGCTGAAGACGTCTCAGGAGTTCATCGACACCCGAGAGGAGATCCTCACGATGATCTGGGAGATGGAAGAACAGATCATGGGCACGGGAGGAGGTGCCTGATGGTAGAGGGACCGGGCGGGCACGCCGTGAAAGAGAACATCGAACAACAGAACCGCACCGCGAACTGGCCCTTCAACTGGCTGTTCCGGGGCAAGACCGGCCAGAGCACTCGCAAGACGGTGACCTTTGGCGACGCGGCCGAGGTCAGCGGTGCGCTGCGGTGGACCATTTTCAGCCTGATCGTGATCTTGGCTCTGTGGTTCATATCCACCCGGGTGTGGGGACTGCCCCAGGCCTGGTACGGCTACGCCGACGACGTGCGGGCCGGACTCTCCGAAGACGAGAGCTACGGCCAGCGCGACCTGCTGCGAGACTGCGACCGGGCAGCCGACGACCCGGGGGACTTCCCCGGGCTGCCCTCGTGCTCTTATACGCAGTGGCTCAGCGAGTCGACCCTTCCCAGTCCGGGCCAGGTGTGGGACGCCACCTGGGACTTCGCCCGCAACGGCTATAGCGGGTTCACCCTGTGGCAGCACCTGTGGCTGAGCTTCAGCCGCTTGGCCAAGGGCTTGTTCTGGGGGGTGGCCATCGGGGTGCCCATCGGTCTGGCCATGGGCCTCTCCAGCCGCTGGCGGGGCATCTTCGACCCCATCGTGGAGCTGTTGCGGCCCATCCCGCCGCTGGCGCTGATCCCCCTGTTCATCGTCTGGTTCGGCATCGGCGAGGAGGGCAAGGTGAACCTGCTCCTGTTCGCCGCCATCTGGATCATGATCATCGCCGCCCGATCCGGAGTGTTGGCGGTGAACACCACCAAGGTGCACGCCGCCTATTCGCTCGGCGCGTCCAAGGCCCAAGTGCTGCGCCATGTGATCCTGCCCAACGCGCTGCCGGAGATCTTCACCGGACTTCGAGTTGCCATTGGAGTGTGCTGGGGCACGCTGGTGGCCGCCGAGCTGCTTGGGGCCAGCTCCGGCCTCGGATTCACCATCTTCAAGGCCCGCCAGTTCTTCCTGCTCGATCTGATGTTGTCGGCGGTGATCCTCATCAGCATCCTCGGGGTGACCATGGACGTGGCCATGCGCATGGCTGAGAAGCGGCTCATCCCCTGGCGGGGCAAGGGTTGACCAAACTCGAGCCAGCCGCGGGCCACGTCCCCATCACCGAGTCGTGGCGCCAACGGGCGCGCGCCTCGAAACGGCGGGTGGTGCTGGCCGATGGCAGCGACGAACGAGCCCAGGCCGCCGCCCGGTATCTGGAACGCGAGGGTCTGGCCGAACCCGTGATCCTCGACGACCCAGCGAACTACTGCTCGCCAGCGGTGCAAGAGCAGATTGCGATTTCGCCAAAAGGCGAGAAAATCGATTTGGGCGATCCACTCCACGTCGCCGCCCTCATGGTGGCGGCCGGCGAGGCCGATGCCTGTGTAGGGGGCGCGAGCCGGCCTACGCCCGATGTGGTGAGGACTGCCCTGAATTGCATCGGCTTGGCATCGGACGTCGAAACCATCAGCAGTTGTTTTCTCTTCGTGCTGCCCGACGGGACCCCGATCACCTATGGCGATTGCGGAGTGGTCCCCGATCCCAGTCCCGACCAGCTCGCCTCCATTGCGATCTCGACGGCCACCACCCATGAGCAGCTGGCGGGGGAGAGGGCCCGGGTGGCCATGCTGTCGTACTCCACCAAGGGGAGTGCCGACGGCTCGCGGGTGGATCGGGTGCGCTCGGCCACTGAAATAGTGCGCCAGCGGATGCCGGCGCTGGCCGTCGACGGGGAAATGCAGTTCGACGCGGCCTGGGATCAGCAGGTGGCGGCGGCCAAGGCACCCGACTCGGAGGTTGCCGGCCGGGCCAACGTGTTCGTTTTTCCCGATCTCGACTCGGGAAACATCGCCTACAAGATCACCGAGCGCCTCGCTGGAGCTCGGGCCTATGGACCGCTGCTTCAGGGAACCGCTCGGGTGATCCACGACCTGTCACGGGGTTGCAGCGCCGACGACATCGCCACGGTGGCCGTGATCGCGGCTTGTCAGGCGGCGAAGGGCTGCCCCTGATGTCAATGCACTCTAACAATTTCGCTATAGCTGCTAACTTGCCTGCCATCCACCCCTGGGAATCGGGAGCGGGCAGGGAAGGACGGGGGATATGACTCAACGCAAGGGAGCTAAGTCTCCGGAGCGGCTGCCGCTGGACAGCGCCAGGGTGATCGCCACCGCTGCGAGAATCGCCGACAGCGAAGGGCTCGATCGGCTGACCCTGACCCGGGTGGCCGAGGAGCTCGGCGTGCGCCAGCCGGCTCTGTACCGCCACATCGGCGGATACGACGACCTCCTCCGCAGCCTCAGCCTGCGGGGACGGGAGATTCTGGCCCAGCGGCTGGCCGATGCCGCAGTGGGCCTCTCGGGAGACGACTCGGTAGCGGCGGTGGGCCACGCCTGGCGGCAGATGGTTCGGGATCATCCCGGCATCTACGCGGCCACCGATCGCTACCCGTGCGCCGGCGACGATGAGTTGGAAGCGGCGGTGGAGTGGGTGCTGGCCGTACTGGGCCAAACCCTGCGGGGCTACGACCTCACCGAGGAAGACCAGGTGCACGCGGCCCGCGCTCTGCGCAGCGCCTTTCACGGTTTCAGCCATCTCGAATCAGGCGATGGTCATCCCCTGCCCCACGATCCCGAGGACACCTTCGACCACCTCGTGCAGCTGCTGTGCGCCGGAATCCAGCGGCTCTCTCGCAAGCCCCAGATGAGCACAGGAGTTGTGGAGTGAATGGCATTCCCCAGATGAGCGCCAAGGGCGTCGGGTGACCCGACTCGGTTTCCTCCTCGACAGCGAGAGCTGCATCGGGTGCCATGCCTGTACGGTGGCGTGCAAGGCCGAGCACGACGTGCCTCTCGGCGTGAACCGAACCTGGGTGAAGTACATCGAGACCGGCACGTTTCCCGATGTAAACCGGCACTTCTCGGTGATGCGGTGCAACCACTGCGACGACGCGCCGTGCATCTCTATTTGTCCTACCAATGCCCTGTTCCGGGCCGACAACGGGGTGGTGGACTTTGACGATGACAACTGCATCGGCTGCAAGGGGTGCATGAACGCTTGTCCCTACGACGCCATTTACATCAATCCGGCCACCAACACAGCCAACAAGTGCAATTTCTGCAACCACCGCATTGAGCAGGGTCTTGAGCCGAGCTGTGTGGTGGTGTGTCCCACTCACGCCATCAAGGTGGCCGACCTCGACAACCCGGCCGACGCCACCACCGAGCTCATCGCCCAAAGCGACACCGCGGTGCGGGCGCCGGAGCAGAACACCCGGCCCAAGGTGCACTACCGGGGGGCAGATGCGGCTTCGCTTGACCCGTTGCGCACCGCAATCGCTGTCGACGGGATGATCTGGGCCGACACCACCGCCCAGCATCCGACGGCCGATCTCGGCGGCGATGGGGTGGAGGCCCGCACCGCCTACACCACGGCCCACCAGATGACCTGGAAGGCCAAGGTGTCGAGCTATCTGGTGACCAAGGCGGTGGCCGCGGGCATGATGATGGTGGCCGCCCTGCTGGTTCTGCTCGGCCACGGCGGAGAACAGGCGGTTGTGGGGGTGGCGCCGGCGGTAACCGCGGGGGTGTTCTTGGCGCTCACCGGCGTGCTCTTGGTGGGCGACCTGCGCCAGCCCGCTCGGTTCTACTACCTCATCACCCGGGCCAATCCCCGGTCTTGGCTGGTGAAGGGCGCGGTTGTGCTTGGGGCATTCGCCGCGGTAAGCGCGGCTTGGTTCATTGCCGGTGTGGCGGGCTCGGTGGGCGCGCTGCAAGGGCTGGCCGCGCCCGCTGCGCTGTTGGGATTGGCCACCGCGGGCTACACCGCATTCTTGTTCGCCCAGTGCGAGGGCCGCGATCTATGGCAGTCGCCCTTGGTGCTGCCCACGCTGTTGGCCCAAGCGGTTGTCGCCGGGGGTGCCGGCTACGCGGTGATGGAACTGGCCGCCGATGGTCCCGACCCTGTCGCCGTGCAGTGGGTTCTGTTGGCGGGGTTGCTGGCCACCGCAGTGCTGGTGGCCGCCGAGGTCTTGGGGCGGGGAACGCCCCATGTGGAGGCGGCGGTTGCGGCCATGACCCGGGGTCGATACGCCCGGCAGTTCTGGCTCGGAGGAGTCGTGCTGGGGCTGGCTGCGCCGGCAGTGCTGGTTGCGATCAGCCTCGCCGCTGACGCGGGGTCTTGGCTGGCCGCAGTGGCCGGGATCAGCGCCGTGGTGGGCATGTGGTGCTACGAGGACAGCTTCGTGCGGGCCGGCCAGTCCGTGCCGCTGTCATAGGCGGATGGCGACTGATGACTGACTTGCACCGCTACCCCCCGCACGAGACCTGGCACGACGCCACTTCGCTCGACGCTAAGGCCTGGCCCCGCCGGGTGGAGCTCCACCACACCCTGGTGCCCACAACCTGCTTCAACTGCGAGGCGGCCTGCGGGCTGGTGTGCCATGTGGACCATGCCACCGGTCGCATCGACCGCGTGGAGGGCAATCCCCTGCATCCGGCCAGCCGGGGCCGCAATTGTGCCAAGGGTCCGGCCACGCTCAATCAAATCGACGACCACGAGCGCATCCTGTATCCGCTGCGGCGGGCCGGTGAGCGGGGCTCCGGGCAGTGGGAGCGGGTGAGCTGGGACGAGGCGCTGGCCGACATCGGCAGCCGCATTCGAGGGGCTATCGCCGAAGGGCGCCACAACGAGGTCATGTACCACGTGGGCCGCCCCGGCGAGGACGGCTTCGCCGAGCGGGTACTCCAGTGCTGGGGCGTGGACGGCCACAACAGCCACACCAACGTGTGCAGCTCCAACGCCCGAGTCGGCTATCAGAGCTGGATGGGCCACGACCGCCCATCGGCAGATTTCGCCAACGCCGAGGTGATCTTCCTCATCTCGTCGCACCTGGAGTCGGGCCACTATTTCAACCCCCACGCCCAGCGGATCGTCGAAGCCCAAAGCCAGGGAGCCACTGTCATCTGCGTGGATCCCCGGCTGTCTAATACCGGCTCCAAATCCGACTATTGGCTGCCCGCCTGGCCGGGCACCGAGCCCTTCTTGTTGCTGGCCATCGCCCGGCTGCTGTTGCTCAACGGCACCTGGGAGCGCGACTTCGTGCGGCGCTGGACCAACTGGGAGGTGTACCTGCGCCAGCGCCACCCGCACCGCGCGATGGAGTTCGAGTCGGTGGGCCCGGCGCTGCTCGACGACTACGCGGCCTACACCCTTGAGGAGGCTGAGCGGGTGTGCGGGGTGCCCGCGGCCCAACTCATCGAGATCGCCGAGATCATCGGCGCCCATCCCACCAAGTTCGCCTCCCACAACTGGCGGGCCGCAGCCGCCGGCAATCTGGGCGGCTGGCAGACGGCCCGGTGCCTGTTCTTCCTCAATGTGCTCACCGGCTCGGTGGGCACGGTGGGGGGCACCACCGGCAACGGCTGGAACAAGTACAAGGCACCCCACCCGGCGGGCGCGCCGCCCTTTGAGCAGTGGAACGAGCTGAGCTGGCCTCGGGAATACCCGCTGGCCCACCACGAGATGTCGATCCTGCTGCCCCATTTTTTGGCCGAGGGCCGGGGCCGCCTCGAGGTGTACTTCAGCCGGGTGTACAACCCGGTGTGGACCAACCCCGACGGGTTCAGCTGGCTGGAGGCGCTCAAAGACCCCGACAAGGTGGCCTGTCACGTGGCGCTGACGCCCACGTGGTCGGAGACGGCGGTGTTCGCCGACTACGTGCTGCCCATGGGGGTGGGGGCCGAGCGCCACGATGTGGCCAGTTTCGAGACCCACGCCGGGCGGTGGATCGGCTTCCGCCAGCCGGTGCTGCGCCGCTACGCCGAGATTCGCGGCGCTGAGGTGGGCAATGGGTCGCGAACCCACGAGTTCAACCCGGGCGAGGTGTGGGAGGAGAACGAGTTCTGGATCGACCTGTCGTGGCGCATCGACCCCGACGGCTCCATGGGCATCCGCCGCTGGTTTGAGAGCACTGAGCGACCCGGCACGCCGATGAGCGTGGACGAGTACTACGGGTCAATGTTCGCGGCGGTTCCCGGCTTGGCCGACGACGCCGAAGCGGCCGGTCAGACCCCGTTGGAGTACATGCGCGACCGGGGCGCCTATGCCCTCGACGGCGACATGCACCAGCCCTATGAGCGGGAGGTGGACCCTGTTGAGCTGGAGGGATGCCACCTCGATGACGCCGGCGTGTACCGCCGCTCGGGCACTCCCGGCACGTGGTCGGGCTCGGCGGCCGACCTGGCCGGCTTGGAGCTGGCCGGCTTGGGGGACGGCTCCCCGGCGGTGCAGGTGGACGGAACCCCCAAGGAGGGCTTTCCCACGCCGTCGCGCAAACTGGAGCTGTACTCGGAGACGCTGGCCGACTGGGGCTGGCCCGAGTACGCCACCCCCACCTGGATTCCGTCGCACGTGCATTGGGAGAACCTCGATCTCTCCGGCGCCGAGCGCATCCTGGTTCCGACCTTTCGCATCCCGACCTTGATCCACACCCGCTCGGCCAACAGCAAGTGGCTGTCGGAGCTCAGCCATCGCCATCCGCTGTGGATCCATCCCTCAGATGCCGAGGCTCTGGGAATCGAGGTGAACGGGCTGGTGAGGATCACCACCCGTATCGGCCATTTCGTGATTGGAGCGTGGCGCACCGAGGGCATCCGACCCGGCGTGGTGGCCGCATCGCATCACATGGGCCGCTGGCGCCTCGATCCGGACAACGGCGGGTCGTGGACGGGGGGCGACGCCGACATTTCCAACGACGGCACGCGGTGGCGGCTCACCCGTCGAGGCCGACCGGAGCGCCATGCCAGCACGGATGACGACACCGAGCGGATCTGGTGGAGCGATACCGGCGTCCATCAGAATCTGACGTTCAGTGTGCAGCCCGATCCGGTTTCGGGCATGCAGTGCTGGCACCAGCGGGTGCGGGTGACGCCGGCTGAGCCCGGGGACTCACCGGGCGACGTGGTGGTGGACACCGCCGAAGCCCGCAAGGCCTATCAGGAGTGGCTGGCCATGACCCGCCCAGCTCCCGGCCCCGGAGGCCTGCGCCGGCCCTTGTGGTACTCCCGTCCGCTCAAGCCCAAGCCCTCGGCCTATGCGATCTGATCTTCTTGCCCGCGGGATCTCCTTCAACGGAGAATTCTCTTACACGAAAGGAACGAGCCATGACCCGCATGACTCCTAGCGAAGCGTTCGTGGAGACCATGGTCGCCCACGGCGTCGACACCATCTTCGGCATCATGGGCAGTGCGTTCATGGATGCCATGGACATCTTCGAGCCGGCCGGCATCGAGCTGGTGCCGGTGGTCCACGAGCAGGGCGCGGCCCACATGGCCGACGGATTTAGCCGGGTGAGCGGCCGCCACGGCGTGGTGATCGGCCAGAACGGGCCGGGCATCTCCAACTGCGTGACCGCCATCGCCGCCGCGTTCTGGGCCCACAGCCCGGTGGTAGTCGTCACCCCCGAAACGGGAACCATGGGCATCGGCCTGGGTGGCTTCCAAGAGGCCAACCAGCTGCCGATGTTCGAGGAGTTCACCAAGTACCAGGGCCACGTCAACAACGAGCACCGCATGGCCGAGCTCACCGGCCGGTGCTTTGATCGGGCGCTGTCGGAGATGGGGCCCACGCAGCTCAACATCCCCCGCGACCGCTTCTACGGCGACATCGACGTGGAGATTCCGCAACCGCAGGGCCTGGATCGGGGCCCAGGCGGCGAGCGCACCCTGAACGAGGCGGCCGAGCTGTTGGCCGGTGCCTCGTTCCCGGTGATGGTCTCCGGCGGCGGGGTGGTGATGGGAGACGCCATGGCCGAGACGGTGGCGCTGGCCGAGCGGCTCGGTTGCCCAGTGGTCAACAGCTACCTGCACAACGACTCGTTCCCGGCGTCGCATCCCCTGTGGTGCGGGCCGCTCGGCTATCAGGGCTCCAAGGCGGCCATGCGGCTGATCTCGAGGGCCGACGTGGTGCTGGCGCTGGGCACCCGGCTGGGACCGTTCGGGACCTTGCCCCAACACGACATGGACTACTGGCCTGCCGAGGCCAAGATCATCCAAGTGGACGCCGACAACAAGATGCTCGGGCTGGTCAAGCCCATCGACGTGGGCATCTGCGGCGACGCCGGCGCGGCCGCCACGGCGCTGCTTCAGCGCCTGGAGGGTCGGGAGCTGGCGTGCGATGCCACTCGGGCGCAGCGAGCGGCCGAGATCGCCGCCGACAAGGCCGACTGGGAGGCCGAGCTGGACGACTGGATCCACGAGACCGACGACTTCAGCGTGGACATGATCAAGCAGGCCGCCGAGGAGCACTACAACTGGATGCACCCCCGGCAGGTGCTGCGCGAGTTGGAGAATGCCATGCCGGAGCGGGTCATGGTGTCCACCGACATCGGCAACATCAACTCGGTGGCCAACAGCTACCTGCGCTTCGAGGAGCCCCGGTCGTTCTTCGCCGCCATGAGCTGGGGTAACTGCGGCTATGCGCTGCCCACCATCATCGGGGCCAAGAAGGCTGCGCCGGATCGCCCGGCGGTGGCCTACGCCGGTGACGGGGCATGGGCCATGAGCATGGTGGAGACCATGACCGCGGTGCGCCACAACATCCCGGTGACCGCGGTGGTGTTCCACAACCGCCAGTGGGGCGCGGAGAAGAAGAACCAGGTGGACTTCTACGGTCGCCGGTTCGTGGCCGGCGAGCTCGACGGCGGCGAGGACTGGTCGGAGGTGGCCCGGGCCATGGGCGCCGACGGCGTGCGGGTGAACGAGCTCGAAGAGGTGGGCCCGGCGCTGACCAAGGCCATCGACGCCCAGATGAACGGCGGCCGCACCACGGTCATCGAGGCCATGTGCACCATGGAGCTGGGCGACCCATTCCGCAAAGACGCCCTCAAGATCCCCACCCGCCACCTGGACAAATACACCAACTACACCTGATCGCTGATGCACTAGGGCCAATAGAGCCAGTAGTTCAGGACGAATCAAACCTCGACCATATGTAGTTGCCGGGGGAGTCTCGGTCAGATGATGCCTTCGGCTCTGAGAGAGTCCAGCTCGGTGCCGGACAGGCCGACCACTTCCGACAGCACTTCGTCGGTGTGCTCGCCCACGCGGGGCGCGCCACTCGGAGCGGAGGGCACTTCGCCCAGCACGCGGGGGAATGGCGCCTGCTGACGGACCGGTCCGACGATCGGGTCCTGAACCGTGCAGATGTCTCCCCTGGCCAAGACGTGTTCGTCAGCGGTGAGGTCGGCAACGTCGTAGATCTTGCCGGCGGGTACGTCGCAGGCGACGCAGCGGGCCTCTATGTCGTCGGCGTCGGCCTCCGAGACCCATTGGGACACGATGGCGTTGATGTCGGCCCGGTTGCGGGCTCGGGCCGCCGCGGTAGCGAAGCGCTCGTCGGCGACCAGATCGGGGCGTTCCATTGCCCGGCACAGCCGTTCGAAGAAGGTTTGGCTGCCGCCGACGATATACACGTAGCGCGAGTCGCGGCTGGCGTAGTTGCCGACCGGCGCGGCGATGTCGAGGCTGTCGGCCGAGCGGTTGCGGACCATGCCGAGTCGGTCGTAGGCGGCGATGGTCCACTCCATGATGCGCAGCACTGAGCCGTACATGTACACGTCGATGACCCCGCCGGTTCCGGTGCCGCGAGCGTCGCGTTCATAGAGCAGGCTGGTGATCGCCTGAGCCGCGAACAAGCCGGTCAGATAGCCGGCGATGTTCACCCCCGGCCTCGCCGGAGGCCGATCGGGGTCACCGGTGAGGTGCATCAGCCCGCTGAAGGCCAGCGCGTTTCCGTTGAGTCCCGGCTGAAGCGACTTCGGGCCGTCTTGACCGAACACGCTGAAGCGGGCCGTCACCACTTGAGGCGGAAGACGGGAGGGGTCGATGTCCCAGCGTTCAAGGGTGCCAGGGCGGAAGCTCTCGCACACCACGTCACTGGTGGCGGCCAGGGAGCGGAAGATCTCCTGCCCCTGCGGGCGGCGCAGGTCGATGGTCACCGACTTGCGGCCCCGGCCCTCCACTGACCAGTAGAGGGAGTACAGCTCATCGCCGTCTTCGACGTAGGGGCCGAGTTCGCGCAGTCGGTCGCCTCGCCCCGGCTCCTCGATCTTGATGACTTCGGCGCCCTGTTCGCCCAAGATCCCGGCGCAGAACGGAGCCGAGACGCGGGACCCCAAGTCGATTACCCGCAGTCCTTCCAAAGGTCGCCTCATACATTCTCCGATCTGCTCAAATCACGTTTCGCCTTTTCAGAGCGGCAATCTCGATTTCAGAGAGGCCCAGCAGGCTCGAGAGCACCTCGTTGGTGTGCTCTCCCAACCGGGGCGCGCCCTCGGGCACCGGAAGCGAGTCGCCATCGAAACGAGGATAGGGGGCCTGTTGGCGGACCGGGCCGATGACGGGATCATGCACGGTGCACACATCTCCTTGAGCACGCACATGGTTGTCGGCAACCACGTCGGCCGCGTCGTAGACGACGCTGACGGGCACCCCGCGGCGACCACAGCGCTCTTCGATGGTGGTGGCGTCCAGTCCCGATGCCCACTCGGCAACGGTCTGGTTGACAACCTCCCGATTGTGGCGTCGCGCCTTTGGTGTGGCGAAGCGCTCGTCGGTCAGCAATTCGGGGCGGTCCATTGCCTCACAGAGGCGTTCGAACACTGCCTGGCGCACGGCCACAATGCACACATGCCGGCCGTCGCGGCTTTGGAAGTTGTCGAGCGGCGCAGCGTTGTCCGACCTGTTGCCCGTGCGCTGGCGCACCGAGTTCAGGCGGTCGTAGGCCGCGATGGTCCACTCCATGATCCGCAACACCGATCCGTACAGGTAGGCGTCTACCACGCCACCGGTTCCGGTGCCCCTGGCGTCTCGCTCATAGAGCAGGCTGGTCACGGCCTGAGCCGCGAATATTCCGGTCAGATAGTCGGAGACAGAAAGGCCCGGCCGGGTTGGGGGCTGGTCGGCATGTCCGGTGAGGTGCGTCAGCCCGGCGAACGCGACAGCGTTGTGGTCGAAACCGTTATACAGAGACTTGGGTCCCTTCTGGCCGTACAAGCTGATGCGGGCTGTGACCAGCTTCGGGTCGAGCCGGGACGGATCGATATTCCAGCGCTCCAGCGTGCCGGGTCGGAAGTTCTCGCACACCACATCGGATTTCGAAGCCAAACGCCGAAACAGGTCCTGGCCCTCAGAGCTTCGAAGGTTGATGGTCACCGACTTGCGCCCCCGGCCCTCCACCGACCAAAAGAGGGAGTAGAAGTTGCCGTCGCTATCAGTGGTAAATGGCCCGTTGGTACGGGTCTTGTCGCCGCCAATGGGATCCTCGACCTTGATTACCTCCGCCCCCTGTTCACCCAGGATCCCGGCGCAGAACGGGGCCGCGATCCGAGTGCCCATATCGAGCACCCTCACCCCGGCCAGAGGCTGCCTCACCGCCACTTCGTCAAAATAACAACTACAATCCCTGGTGGCCCACCTGTCTTGCCCTGGCGTGTGTTTTTCTGTCCTAGTGAGGTCCTATTGGCTGGGTGGTGTGGCCAGGCTGTGAAAAAGGGTTCTGATGAGAGCTTCCCAATCCGAGGCGGTAGGCAGATGTTGGTCGTCTCGGCTAGCGGAAAGCAGTAGGTGGGTGCCGACTCCGACGGCCTGGATTAGCAAGGCGACGGCGGCGGTGCTGTAGCCGGGGTCGAAGTTCGCCTCGCCTCGGCCTCGATCGACGATGCGCCCAATTTGGTGGGCCTGCTCGTCGAGGAACCACCTCAGGCGCTCTCGCACCGCGTCGTTGTTGCGGGCGCTGGCGAATACCTGCACCATCACGTCTTGGGTGTCGTCGCCGGACAAGATGTTGGCGGCCCACGCCGAAAAGATGTCGATCACCGGCCACTCGTCGATGCCCAGCTGCTTGATCCTCTGGTCGGGCAGGATCTGGTCGAAGATGTGGTCGGCGGCCGCAGCCATCAACTCGCTCTTGTTGGCCCACCGACTGAACACTGCGCCGGTGGTCAATCCGGCGCGGCGCGCGATGTCAGCGATCACGGCACGGTCATAGCCGTGCTCCACAAACACCTCAGCCGCAGCATCCAACAACCGCGTTGTGGTCTCATCCGAATCCCTGCGCCGCACGTCATCGTCGGCCACGTGCACCCCCCCAAAGCAGAAGACTAATAAGAACACAAACTATCTGAAGGTGAAGCCCAGGATCGGTTTGACTTGCGGGCAATTTGAACTTGCTTGTAGTTTGTGCTATTATTTGGAATTCTGGCGCCTGCGGGCCGGAACGCGGGCGGGTTGCGGCTATCGTGGATTTGCCATGCCGTCCACGCCAGCGCCCCACTCCCGAACTCCAAGCAGGGGGAGCAGTGCTGAGGAATCGACCGAGCGCCTCCTGGATGCCGCCGCCAGCGTGTTTGGCGAGAACGGTTTCGAAGGCGCGCGAGTTGCCCACATTGCACGCCGATGCGGTCTGACGACAGGGGCTGTCTATTCCCGATGGCTGACCAAACAAGAGCTGTTCCTCGCGGCAATAGAGCACCGGGCTTCGCGGGGCACTGAGAAGTTGTCGAGTCGTTCCGATATGTCGACGCTCGAGAAGATCGCCGTTATGGGCAGCAAGTTGATGGAGTCCGGTGACGACGAAGCCGGCAACCTGTTGCTTGAAGCCTGTGTGATTGCCCGACGCGACGATTCAATGAGTGTGGAGGTGTCGCGGTCCCTGGAAGAGGAGGGGGCGGTGATCGCCGGCATGATTGAGGCGGGCAAGGCCGCAGGGGAAGTCGACGCGTCGCTGAGCACCGAGGCGATCGTGTTCGCATGCCAGTCGCTCAGCCTCGGAGTCAGGCTGGCCGCGGCAGCCGCACCACGTCGGGGAGGGCAGCCTTCAGAGGAAGACTGGAATACGCTGCTCGGCCGGTTTATTAACTCCATTGGCCCGAATGCTGGAGGGTCTGGCACATCCAGCGACTGAGGAAACCGTCGGCACCATCGACGGGCACCCACGCCCTGGACGCCATGAATCCCAATTCCTAGAGGCCTGCTGCTGGCGCGCCCTAGCCGCCTGAATCAGCACGGGACGCCATCCCTTATTTGAAATGTAGTAGGTACTACGATTTATCCTCTCAGGCTGATAGTAGTACGAACTCCAATGAATGGGAGGCACAATGAAGGCATCTACGACCGGGCGCGCCCACCAGCGGTATCTGGTGGCAGTGGCGTGCGTGTTGGCATTGGTTGCGACGCTCTTGCCGCTTTCTGTGGTCGGCGCGCAGAGCAGCAGTACCGGCAAGGTGCGCGAATTGAAGCTCTACATGTGGAACCCGAGTCAGGGCGTGCAGCCGGGCGATTACCTCAAGTGGGAGAGGCCGACCACGGGCCGGAGCGACATCGTCGATTACACAGTTGAGCGCCAGACCCGCACCGACAACCGCTGGAGTTCTTGGTCGCATATAGCGGACGTAGGCACCTCGGTGGACCCGAAGATCTACGACATCACTACATCGCAGCCCGCGTGCACCGACTGGAATTACCGGGTTCGCGCCAACTACAGCAACGGGACGTCAGGCCCATGGTCGAAAGCGTGGAACATCTTGACGGCGCGCCGGTATCCGGCGCGGCCCAACCTGGACACCACCCACAGCGGAACCGTCAATGTGATCAACACCGCGACCAATACCGTGGAGTTGACCGCAAAGTGGCCCCAGGCCTACTGCCAGACGGACTACCAGGTGTGGTACCGCACCCGCTCCGGGGGCCGGACTGGGAACATCAACGCCAACTGGTCGGCGTGGCAGCTGCTTGAGGGCGGCCCTTCCACTGAAGGTGCCGAGAACGTCGACGATGTCTATCCGGGAACGACGACCAGCACGACTTTGGAACACAACTTCACCAGACGGGGAGTCGGCGTACAGATGGCGGTCACGGTCAAGAACCGGGTGGGCTGGAGCTACTGGAGCTATATGCGATGGACCTGGGGATTCCGGGTTCCGTGTTCCGATTGCGGTTGGGTGGCAATCACCAGAGGCGACCTCGACGACTAGCAGACCCCCAACCCCGCCATACCGGAGAGGACACGAGTTCATGAAGCCAATCAAGTCGTACGCGTGCCGTCAGCTGTGCCGGTGGCTGCTGGTGCTGGTTGTCGCCGCTTTAGCGGTGCAGGCGTGCAGCAACGATGACGCGGCACCAGATGATGCCGGGCCGGCAGCCGCTCCCGGCGCCGAGCAAGGGCCCGATCCGGCCCAGTACACCCAGCAGGTGGTGCAGGATGCCATCGACATGTACGAGTCCTCGGGTCTCGACGCCGCGGTGGCGCACTACAGCGATCCCGCGAGCATCGACGGCCAGTGGTACGTGTTCATCATCGACGGCGACGGCGCGCTGTTGGCCCACTACCAGCCCGAGAGGGTGGGCCAGAGCCTTCACGGGTGGATCGGCACCGACATCAACGGATACGAGTTCGGGCCCGAGATGATGTCGGCCGACCACAACGGCAAATGGGTTCCCTACGTGTTCACGAATCCCGCCGGAGGCGTGCTGGACGACACTGCGGAACTTGCCTTCGAGCTGAAGAACGCCTGGGTGGTACGCCACGATGGCCTGTTGTTCGGCTCTGGCTGGTACATCAGCGCGGAGGAATTCCTGCCGGAGCTCATCGCCGAGGCCGCAAAGCATTACCGCTCCGGCGGGCTCGAGGCGACTCTGGCCTTCTACAACAACCCCCAGGGCATCTCGGCGGGACTGGAGACGGCGGTGAGGTATTACAACAGCACCAACACGGTCGACGGCTACTTCACGGGGATCATCGCTGCCGACGACGGCGAGATTGTCTCCCACATCGATCCTGCGATCATCGGTACCGCCATTGAGGATCTGCTGGGGCCGGCGGTGAGCAAGGCGACGCCTGAAGGTACGTGGATCACCGCGGAGGACAACGACCCCGGTGCCGGCGGACCCGACACCATGCGCGTCTGGCTCGTGGACGTCGACGGAACCCTGATCGGCGGCGGCTGGTACACCCCCAGCGGTACTCCGTGAGCGCACGGACCTGGGCGTTCGTTGTGCAATTGTAGTAACAACGACTATTCTCTGGGACATGGCAAGGCTTTTCGGCAACAGCTCGGCAAACTCAATCGCAACTTCCCTCTCCGACCCGCGGGGTTTCCACTCGGCCCGGCGCGCCCGGTTGCGCTGGCCGCGCTGGGCCGTTCTAGTTGCCGCATTAGCACTGCTGGCGACGGCAACCAGCTTCGGCCCGGCCGCGGCCCAAGGAGTGAATTCAGAGGATTCGACCGAGCAGTTCGGGCGCACTCCTTCCAAAGACATCACCGTCAACTTGGACAGTTCCCTGAGCCTGTGGGGCACCCTCGACGACGCCGGACTCGGCGAAAAGCTGTGGGTCCTGGGACACACCTTTTTGCTTGACGATGGCGGCTGGGTTGAAGCGAGCAGCCGCTATTCGTATGACCTGACCTCAGGCACCCAATTCGGCAGAACCCTCAGCGGTAATGCCTTCAATGACCCCGGGGTGGACCGGTCCGGCCTGTGGTCGGACGGCACCACCGCCTGGTTGCTCCGGGACGCTACCGCCCCAGACGGGGCACCGATTTCAGGCCGCAACAAGATCTTCGCCTACACGCTGAGCGACTGGAGCCGCGACTCCAGCAAGGACATCACCCTCCAAGCGCAGAACGAAGACCCGATGGGCCTGTGGTCGGACGGCACGACCATCTACACAGCCGACACCGTGGACAAGAAGGTGTACGCGTACACGCTGTACACAACCGACGACAACGGCGACCAAGTGTTCAGCGGGGTCAACGACAGCACCAAGGAGTTCAGCCTCTTCGGCGGCGGCAACTCGGCGTATTCCGACGGCAACGCCCTACCCGGAGGCCTGTGGTCCGACGGCACCACGATGTGGGTTACTGACGGAGACAGGAGTGTGTACGCCTACACGCTGGCCACCGGTGCCTACGACTCCGCCAAGACGTTCAGCGCAGTGATTTCCATCACCATACCGCCGAGCCCAACACGACCCCTGGGCGCCCAGACACACGTCACCCCCCACGGCATCTGGTCCGACGGCACAACGGTGTGGATCAGCGACTACACAGACGGCGACGTCTACGCCTTCAACCTGACGGGGAACCCACCAGTAGGCGGCGTCTAGACACTGAGTCATTTGCGAGCAGAGAGGTGCCATAGCCGAGCGCCTCTCCGTGGCTCCTCGGGATCCGTAGTGGCCAGCCAATAGCTGGCTGACACAACCCATCACCCCTAACTCCCGCTGCCCACCTAGAATTCGTCACTTAGCAATAGGCGCCAGCCCGCCCACGTAGGCGTGTGCGCGAAATTGAGTAGAGCCTGATCAGGGGCTCGTCGGAATTGAGGTTTGGGACGGGTTTCGCCAGATTCTGGAACTTTTTTGGCCACTGCCGGCTAGTGCGGCAGTGTTTTCCCTGGTCTGAGGGGTGTGGGAACTGGTGGTCTCCTTGCACGCCGGCGTTCTTTTTCCATCGCATGTGGGATGGGGAAATTCGTAATGCCAAATTTTATGGGTGTGATTTACTGGCCTGATGACTGGTGATGGCTCGAGCGACTATGGACCCGTTGACGGCTCGGCGCTGGCTGCGATGGTTGATGCTGCGATCTGTGAGATGCCGGGGCTGGGCAAGCGTCTGTCTCTGTCTGGCCTTGGCAGGCACTTGATCGGGGAGCTGGCTGATTCTGATCCGCTGCGGGGTTTGGCGGTCGGGTTGCAGTACCGGCTCATCGCGAATGCTGATTCTGAGGCCCGGCAGTTGTTTGGCCCTTTCGGCCCGTTCTTTGAGGGAGTGCTTGAATCCGGCGAGCCTTTTCGGATTCCACAGGATCTTGGCGAGGTCAGCTCCGATGCAGTCGAGGTTTGGCGCTTGTGCGCTCTTGAGGATGTGCATCCTTTGGTTCGGGCCCGTCTGGCCGATCTGCTGTGGGAGGTCGGGCAGGGAGCTGAACCGCACGAATGGGCCTTTTTGGCCATCGACAGCTATGCGGCGGCGGCTGGCGCCGACTGGGGGCATCCGATAGAGGTGCGGGACGGCCTGCTACGAGCGCTCGAGCTGTGCCTTTCGCTCAACCAGCCCGATCGGAATGTCCCTGTCCTGGCTGCGCTGGCAGACATGGCCGAGCGCTCTTTGGCCAGCACAGCTGACGAGCCCGGTGTTGTCATCCCGATTCTCGAAGTGCTGGCTGAGCGCGGCGAGCCAGCCGCAGAGCTGCTCACCGGCGAAGCGTTGGAGGTCTATGGGGATGACCCCAGGGTCATGGAGTCCGTGTTGGAGATCCATGCTCAGTTCTGCAGCCCCGACGAGCGCGAGGAGATTTGGGAACGGCAGGTAGCCGGATATGTGACGCAAGCCGACCTGGCAGAGGGGATGCGCAAGCATGCCCTGCTGAGGAGGGCCGCAGAACTGGCGGCCTCCAAGGGTCTCACAGCGACCCATGACGAGATCGTCACCCGGATCGAGGCGATCGACTGGGACGAAATGGGCTACGGAACAGCCCAAGCCGAAACCGAGATTGATGGGGAAGTGATTGAAGAATGGGTGTCGTACTTTGTTGGCGATGACGACCTCGACTCGGCCCTTGCCCGATTCGGATCGTATAACCCGGCCGGCGACCTCGACGAGAACCGGGACTTCGTCGAGCGCCTGGCCCAAGAGCACCCAATCCAGCGCCTGATTCCCTGGAGGGTCATGGGTGACTACAACAGCGTTGTGTGGGAGGTTTCAGACGTCGAGGGCCACCAAGAATTCGACCTGTACCGGCACGAGCAACAGAGCATCTTGTTCTTCGCGCAGCTGCCCGGGTTGCAGGCCTTGCGGCGCATCGTGTCCCGCTACCCCGCCTCTGCCGAAGCGCTGACCGAACTGTTCACCACTCAGCTCGTCGAACCGGCGGTCGCAGAGCGCATCGCCCGGTCAGTCGGGCTGTGGCAGCAAGGAGACCCCGACGCTGCCGTGTCGGTTATCGCGCCGCGCCTTGAGCGGGCCATACGCCACGCATGCCATCACGGCGGGCTAAGAGTCACCAGGCAAGCCGACATGGCACGCGGCATGCCAGGAGGGGTTCTCAGCCTGGGTGCGCTGCTGTCATCGCTGGAAGGCAGGCTCGAAGAATCAGAGCGTCGGTACCTTCGCGGCGCGCTCGTAGAGGTGACCTCGCTGAACCTTCGGAACCGAGTCGCCCACGGCCAGATCGACCGCGCATCAGACACGGATTTCGTCGTTTTGTTCCACATCGCCTGCTGGCTCCGCCTCCTGATGGTGTCCGCCCCGGAGACATAGGAAGGTGGTCGCGCTACTGATGCCTTCTGAACAGGTAGGTCGTGGGAATTGCGGCATCGAACGCGTTCAGTCGAGTTCTGGCATCTACTGGCTCGAGCAACCGGATCTACAGCGTCTTCCCAGGCCGTTGGTGCTGTTGCGAAAAGCGACTTAGCGCACTGAGAGGGCCAGCGCGGGATCCTTCCCCCGTGGGGGCTGTGGCCTTCACCTGTGGATTGGGACCGCAAGAATTTTCGGTGCACTGGCGTTGCGGTGGGGCTACGTTTCCAACATGTCTGTGGTCGGCAGATCTCAAGCTGTGGGCATTCTTCTAGCGGTCAGTCTTGTGGCGTGGCTGCCTTGGATTACAGGCGCAGATGCTCAGGGGGGTAGCCGCGGGCCGACTCTGCACGACATCTCTGTTCGCGATGAGTTGATCGCGGATCAAGAGGCTCTTTTGAACATTTACCGCTGCAATTTCGATGTCAACACCCATCTTGTTCCTGGCGGGTGCGTAAGCGGCAAGCCCGGGCACGGTAGGCAAGGTCCGGCACCGTTCGAGGGGCCCCCTACCAGAGCCGACATATCGAAGCGCGACTGGCTGATCGCCGTTCAGGAATTGGATCTCAACATCTTCCGCTGCCGGTTCAAGGTGGACACCCACGTCATTCCAGGGGGCTGCCCGACAGAGCCGCCTGAGTTTCCCGAGCCTTTGTCATGGGAGTCCTCCGGCGACTCCTATTCCTCCGGTTTGGGGATCGAGCCATACAGCTGGATGTTAGGCGAGAACTCCGACGGCTATTGCAAGCGGAGCGACGAAGCATACGGCCCCAAAGCAGCCGAGATTCTGCGAGAGAGAAAATGGGAAATAGACTGGCAATCGGAGACGATGACCGCCTGCTCAGGGCACCACATCGAGCAGTTCTTCAACTTCTATCCCGACGTCGAATCATTTCGTTTTGGGATAGAGAATAGAACGACAAAAAGAGGGCTCTGGGATCAAGGGAGATACAGCCAGGCCGGACCTGAGAGGGTCGATGTGCTGACTTTTTCGTTCGGGGGCAACGACATCGGTTTCGGCAGGTTTGAGAAGAAGCTGTTGGACTGTTTCAATCCATTCAGCCGATGCTCCCCGTTCACAGACACAGCAGACAATATTGCGCACCTGCTTGACCCAATTCACAACTGTACGGGGCTTCGCTATGAGAAAGAGGAGCCTGGCAGATATACCTGTGATCTGCTCATAGACGAGAAGTTCTCGGCATTCGAATCAGATGATATCAGGGGCGGGCTAGCCGACTTCTATGTTCATGTTGTGAACATCACACTCACCGATCGCGGTCGGCTCTATGTGGTGGGATATCCCGCACTTATCGCCGAGTTCGATGAGTGGCAAGATGGTGGCAGTGGCGAAAGAGCGCAGGGGTGTTCCGACAAGTTGCGATATGTCCCCGATGGTCCTGTAGAGGATGTAGTCAACGCCCTCAATTGGTTGGCCAGGACCCTCAATTCGACCATGAAACAGGCTGTCGGCCGTGCAAATGCCGAATTGGGAGACATTCGCGTGCACTATCTGGACCTGTATCGGCTATATCGCACGGGCACCCACCAGACGATGCTGTACCCCGCCGAGAATCTCGTCGAAGCAGGTGAGTTAGGCGAATGGGACTATGGAACCGGGGGTTCGCACGAGCTCTGCGGGAACAATGAGGGTTGGATGCGGGGACTTGGAGGAGATGCGCGCCTTCATCCCACCCAGGCGGGTCATGCTGCTGCTGCGGAAGCGCTTGCTGATTTGATCATGGAAACCCATCCTTATTTGAAGGAGCTCAACAAGTACCATCGAGACAGAAGTCTTTATCTGTTCACACGTGAGTAATTGCAATACGGCGCGGCTCATACAGATTATCTTCGAAAGTTCGCCGCCACCATTGATCACGGCTTGATCGCACGATATCCAGGGGCTTCACTGAACGTGGAGGAAAGTCACTACCTCAGGATCGGAAACTATAGGCCTAACTAGATATCCGGGTCGTCATCGCCCTCATACCTGATGTTGTGCTTGAAAGGCGTCTCGGCTGACTCTTCGACAAAAAGGTGGCTGAGAGCTGACGGGCGCACAAGCCCTGGGTCGTGTCCGTAGGCCCCCATCAATGATCTCACCGTTTCGAGCATCCATGGATGCGCTCTGGGCGACACAAACACTCCGTGTTTCATCAAAGCGTGGACCGACATAATTTTGACGCTGGTGCCTGAGGCTGGCGAGACAGCAGCGGGGACGAACACGCCAACGGAATCATTCGGGAGAGGAATAGGAGCGGGGCTGGCGCGATATCGGAAATATCCTCGTTCACCTGGGCCTTTGGATTGTCGTTCCGAGTGCGTTTGAAAGCACTTTGCCCGAATTAAGAAGGGACTATGACGGTTTCATTACGGTACGTGTCCTGCGGTGGGGTCGTTGAGTCTGGAGGAGCGCCATATGCAGGGGATTCGAGCTGGTGAGAAAACAGTCCTTGAGGCTCGAGGGAGAGCGGTTACAGTCAGGGTGTTTTGAGCGCCGATCTTGTCCATTTGCGCGTGCGACGCGAGTTTCGGGAGCTGTGCTCGGGTTGGGGGACGCTGCGCCTAATTGAGGATGCGTTTGATGCTGAGGGGTTCGTGCCTGGTCCGGAGCCCGAGGAGTGGGAAGTCAGCGGAATGCGTCGCCGGCTGTTCGACTCCTATGCAGATGTCATCGACTGGCAGAACAGAGAGCAGGTCGATAGGGCGATGCGGGTCTTCGAGGAGGTCTGGTCGTGGGGGGAGGGAGTCGAGGCTGAGTACCGCGAGAGGGAACTGGCCAAGATGCTCCGTTTGCTTGACAAGGATGGATACACGATCGACGACCGGGGACGTATCCGCCCCGCCCGCCTTCCCCGTTTGGCTGAACTGCCGCTCGAGCACCTCGACGACCCGGCTTCCATCGAAGAGCACCTCGGCCGGCTCGACCCCGACGACCCCCCGCTAGCCATCAGCTCGGCGAAATCGCTGATCGAGGCCACATGCAAGAAGGTCCTCGAAGCCCTCGGGGAGGAATACGAGGAGAGGGCCGAGGTTCCCCAGCTCGTCAAGTCCGTCCAAATGGCGCTCAAAGCCCACCCTGAGACAATCGCCCCCACCGCCAAGGGCAAGGACACCATCGTGCGCGTCCTGGCAAGCCTGTCGCAGGTCGCCATCGGCGTAGCCGAGCTGCGCAATGAGTACGGCACCGACCACGGCAGGACAAGGCCCAGCAAGGGACTCGGTCCTCGACACGCCCACCTTGCCGTTGACGCCGCCCACACTTACTGCCGCTTCCTTCTCCAAACTCTCCATGACCGCCTGCCTGAGGCCAGCCAGCGACCGGCGCCTTGAGCGCTCCCCAAGAAATAGAGCGGAGATCGTGCTTGCTTGAGCGTCGCCCTCCAGAATCCCTGAAGTAGGCCTGTAGAGTGCCGACCGGACAGCCGTTCTCCACAGGAAGCGAGACATCCGTGTCCATTGCCGACCCCAGCGCCGCACTCGAAGAAATCGGCAGATTCATCGACCTCATAGTCAAGGACAGAGAGCTAGAGGAAGCCGAAAGAGGAGGGGGTCGCCCGTACCAGCGGAAAGGTGGCGGGGACGACGAGCGGGGTCGCGTCAATACTGAAATCCTGCGACTCCAGCCACTGATCGAGGCCATAGCCCTCGAGGTCGACCCCTACGAAGCCTCAGATAGATTCAAGCGCTACACCACCGTGGCAAGAGGTTGGGGATGGGGCGCGGCTCTGAACGCAGCGGAGCGATTGATCGGCATTCTGGAGCAGCAGGAGAAACTCGATGCGATCCTCGGCCCGAAGGGCCCGCTCCTGGCCGCTGGGGACTTGCACAGATGGGTCTGGAACGCGGCGGTCGATCTATGGGACAGCGGCCACTTCAAAGAAGCCGTCCAGTCTGCCGCGTCCGCGGTCGAAGAACAGACTCGCCTCAAAATCGACCGTAGCGACGTCGCAGGTGCCGCGATCTTCGGCGAGGCCTTCAGCCTTGACCCGCCCAAGGCTGGCAGGCCCAGGTTGCGCTTCCCCCATATTCCCGAAAAGGCCGGAAGTGGCGAGAGATCGCAAGAATGGATTTCAGCGCACGAGGGCGCGATGTCGTTCGGCCGAGGATGCTTCCAAGGGATCCGCAATCTCCAGGCGCACGGCACAGCCGACCTCCCTAAACAGCAGGCCCTCGAGTGCCTTGCGGCCCTCAGCGTGCTCGCCCGCTGGGTGGATGACGCCAGGCTAGACAACAGGGGCCACAGCTGAGCGCTCTCGGAATTCTACCGGGGTGAGTGCGACGCGAAATGACCCCTGGTCGAGGGCTTGAGATTCTGTGAGTTGGAACGCGTTTTGGCTGATTCTGACCCGCTTCTTCTTTACCCTAGATCAGGATGCCGCGAGAATTGCCTTGAAGCACGGTCGGCCAGTGCAGGGCAGTAGGACCACCCAGCGGCGGGGGTCGCATAGCGAGCCCGATCGGAACGGCCGGGACATCTCGGCTTCGAATCGATGGATTGATATCGACCGCTGAGCGCTGGCTTGCTCGACCCGCGCGCTGCCCGAACAGCCTGAGGATCTGGCGCGCACCGATGGCAGGGTGGATGGCCCAGGGTAACTGTCATAGGCGGTGGGTAAATTGTTTGTGACACATATTTGGCATTGCCAGAATCACTTTGAACAGGTGAGACAGGCATGGGACTCGCAGGAGGCGACATGGCCAAGCATTTTGAACCCGGCGAATGGGAGCGCATCAACGCGGCGCTCGACGAGGACCCGGGCAGGTATGGCTTCCCGGAGCGGGCGGCCGGTTCGGTGCTGCTCGGCTCGTTCAACATCCGCAAGCTCGGCGACCCGGACAACCGCACAGATGGCGACTGGAAGTTCCTTGCGAGGGTGTGCGCCGAATTCGACCTGCTCGGAGTGCAGGAGATCATGTCGGACCTCGGCGGCCTCGACAGGCTCATCGACGAGATGAACCAGCTTGTCGATGGCACAGATGGGGGTTTTGCCGCTGCCGTGTCCGACGAAACCGGCGCGTTCGCCGGCGATCCGGGGCTCAGGGAGCGCCTGGGGTTCGTATACCGCTGGTCCGCGGTGGAGCGCAGGAGGCTGGCCAGCGACCTCACCTACGACAGGACCAAGACATATCGGACCCTCGTCGAGAACGCCGAAGGGCTGAAGCAGGCGCTGGACGACTGCGACGGCGACTCGGGAGAGTTCCGCCCGCCGTTCTTTGTGACGTTCGCCCGCCAGCCGTACGTGACCGCATTCCGAATCCCCACCTCGAGCGGGGAGCCCTACGACTTTCTGGCAGTGGGCGCCCATCTCATCTTCGGCGACCGCATCGACGACCGCCGACGAGAGTTCACCGCGCTCATGGACCTCATCAAAAGCCGCCTCGTCGCAGACGACAGCATCAATTTGATCCTGATGGGCGACCTCAACCTGGACTTCGACAAACCCGACAGCGACCGCCCCCGCATCGACGAGGAGATCAAAGAACTCGGCGCAGGCGCAGAGGGCGATGGCGCGTTCATCAATTTCCCGTTCCTGGACAAGCACCAAGGCCAAGAAGAGGTGTTCCGCACCAATGCCCGCCTGAACCAGACCTACGACCACATCGGACTATTCGCCCACGACCCGCGGCTGCCGGCTTACGACAAGAACGAGCAGATGCCCTTGTCTGGCGACGGCCCCGACTACGGCGTGTTCGACTTCATGGAACTGTTCAGCCAAGCGATCTACGACAAGACATGGGACGACCTCGAGCAGGCAGAGCGAAAGGCGCTGTGGAAGAAATCGGAGCACTCCGTGAGCGACCACCTGCCACTGTGGCTCAGACTGCCCCTCGCAACCTGATCGCGAGCCGGGAGAACCTGCCGTTCGCCCCAACTGGGTGCCTCTGCGCTGCGGTGGTCGGCGCCGAAGACGTGCGAGCTCTCAGCCGCACAGCGAAGTCAGATTCGGAAGGTCGCCTTGCGCTGCTCATTTGGTCTGGCTGGGCGTGTGTTCGGCAAGAGGCAACTCGCCTTCCGATGAGGGTGGCGACTTGACCGGGTTTGTCAGCAGCCTCTAGTCGCAAAGGGACGGCAACGCCAGCGTAGAATCCGCACCCGATACCGCCAGCACCGAGGTAGGCAGATGGCCGACAACTCAAACAGGCGACGCATTCGCCTCTTCTATTCCTATTCGCACGAAGACAAGAACCACCGGGCGGACATGCAGAAGATGCTCAGCATGCTTAAGCGGCAAGGCGTCCTCCAGGATTGGGATGACACCGCGATCACCCCTGGGCGGAGCATCTCCAAGTACACCCGACGGAACTTGCGAGAGTCCGACATCATCGCCTTCCTGTTGAGCCCGGACTTCTTGGACTCCGAGGCGTGCATGGAGGAATGGCGGGACGCCAAGGAGCTGGAAGAGACCGGCCATCCGGTTGTGCGCGTCCCGATCATTCTCCGCCCCTGCCGATGGCAAGACCTCCTCAAGGACGACGACATCAAGGCGCTGCCCACCGACGGAGCCCCGGTTACGTCGTATCCGAGCAAGGACGAGGCCTGGCTGGTGGTGAGCGACGGGATCGAAGCGGTCGTCGACGAGCTCCGCACGACATTTGCGCCCAAGCCCGAGTTCCTCACAGAGATCAACGATTCCGAATTGCCGTCATCGCAGCCGGTGTTGCTGGACGACATCTTCGTGTTCCCGCACCTCGCCACCCAGCCGCGTGAGACAACCTCCAAGCGATATCAGGAAGACGTGCTGTCATCAGCTGAAGACCTGCTCGGCTTGAAGCGTGTCATAGTCCACGGCCAAGACAAATCGGGCAAGACCGCCCTGGCCAAACATGTCGTCCGGACGCTCATCGACAGGGACGAGCCGGTTCTGCTCGTGACCATGGACAAAGCATCGGGGCAGCTCGGAAACAGGTTCCTGCGGGACTTGTACGAGAGCCAATTCCAGGGCGACTACGACCTGTGGAAGCAACAGGACAACAAGACCCTGCTTGTAGACCATGTGACCGAGTCTCCCAAAGTGCTCTCGTTCATAGAGAAGCACTTGGGCGATTTCGACCGGATATGCCTGTTCACATCGTCTGACACCTACCACGCCTTTTTGATAGACGACATCCGCACAGCCGGCTTCCAGGTAGCTGGCTTGAAGCCGCTGACACGCACCCAGCAGGAGGTATTGATCAGGAAGCGGCTCGCCACCTTGAACCGAGACGAAGCGCTGGCAGACGGGTTGGTGGACCAGGCCGAGGACCACGTCAACTCCATAATCTTCTCAAAAAGGATCGTTCCCCGGTACCCCTTCTACGTCCTCTCAGTCCTCCACATCTACGACACCATCATGCCCGCCCCCATAACGATCACGTCCTACGGCCACTGCTACTACATCTTCATAGTGGCCAGCCTCAGCCGCGCAGGCGTCGCCAACACTGACGACGCCCTCAACTCGTGCTTCAACTTCGCCGAGCAGCTGGCACTGGCGACATTCCTCGCAAGACGGCAGGGTCAAGAGGCAGTCGACTTCGCCGCCTTCAGGCAGAAATACCACGGCGACTACTTCATAGAGACATCTCTCATCAACCGGTTGACCCACAAGGAATACGGCATCATCACCGAGGCGGGGGAGTTCAAGACCGCCTACATGTACTACTACTTCCTCGGGAAACTGCTCGCCTCCAACCCCGAACTGGGCAAGCAGCACCTCCCGGAACTGGCCGAGTTCAGCCACTCACGCGAGAACCACCTGACGTTGCTGTTCGCAATCCACCACGCCACAGACAACTCCATCATCGACGAAATCCTGCACCACACCAAAACAGCAGGCGACGGCCTGGAAATAGCAACGCTGCACCGTGAGGAGACCGCGAGATTCGACAGGATCGTGCCAGAGCTCTCCAGAAGTGTGCTCTCAGAGCAATCGGTCGAAGAAGAACGCGCGGAAATCCGCCGGCGGATGGAGAAAGTCGAAGAGGCCAGCAGCGAACTCCCAGATGAGGTCGACGACGACGCGAGCATGTCAACCCTGCGCATCTTAAAGAACAACGAGATATTGGGACAGGTGCTCCGAAACCAGCACGGCCGGCTTCAAAAGGACCGGGTGGAGGAGATCGTAGAGGTAATAGCAGAAAGCTCTTTCAAGCTCGTCAATGTTGTCCTAAAGGACGAAGACGAAATACGGAAGCTCGCACTGCGACTTGTTGCCGAAACGCCGGACATGGAACTCGACGAGTGCATCAAGCTAATGACCTTCATCTCATTCGTATGGACGATGGTCAGCATCGAGACTGCCGTTCACGCCGTGAGCGTCCCCGCCATACGAGAAGCCGTCAATGCAGTCGTGGCGCACCACAATACTCCCGCCTACAAGATTCTCGGCTACTTCTGCGAACTGGACAACGCCGAAGAGCTGTCTACCGGCGAACGCGACTCGCTCAAAGCCATCTACCCGGACCATCGCACAGACTTCGTTGGGAGGGTGCTGTCGCTCCGCACCCAGATGTACCTGAACACCCACCGCAGCAAACCCGAGATCGCCCAGTCGATCTGCTCCGTCCTCGAAATCCAATACACGCCTAGACGAGCCATCGGGCCCTCCCCCGGCCAGATCTGACACCGACAGGCCACAACAACTTCAAACTGCGGCCAAATCGACGTGTCGCCGGGCACGTCGTCGGGAGGGTCGTCCTTCGGCGACCTGTCAGTCCCTTTGGGTCTGCGTATGCGGCTGCCCGGGATGCGGCGGTGCCCCTTCCGTAAAAGTCATCCTTATGTTGGACGGTCACACCCCTGCGGACTGCTCGGCATCCTTACTGGGGACAGCCATTCCTGCCGATTGCGTTAACTCTCTGTCGGCAGGAATGACCAACCACCCAGAAGGGATCACAAGATGAGGCACAAGCAGAAGATGGCCTGGCTTGGAATAGGGCTCGGCGCCGCCGTGGTGGTGTTGGCGGTGTTCCGCCAACACCGGGCTGGGATCGCCGATGGCCTACCAGAGCAGTCAGAGCCTGGGGAACCCCGCACTCCGCAGCGTCCGAGCGGCACTTGCGGAAAGGGATGGCGCTACTGGCTCCTCAATCTCTTTTTGGCAGCGCTGGCGGCAGGGTCGATGACTTTCACGCTGCGTAACTTCCAGGAGTCCGGTTTGAGTGTGGCGGAGTTCCTGGCCTATTTGATCCTTCCGGCGATCATTCCGGCTGCGGCCTTCTGGCGGGTCATCTCCAAGCGCGACAAGGGCGGGGCGCCGGTAGCCGCGTTCATCGTCATCGCCTGGCTCGCGGTGGCGGTCGTGTTCGGCCTGCTCGAGTCGTTCGGCTTGGCCAGGGGGTTTCTGCAGTGGTTCGGGGCCCTGATGGGGATGATCGCCTTTTTCACAGTCACCCATCGGCCGCTGATCCGAGTGTCGACCTGGTTCGCCGAGGCCTACTACCGGAACAGCCCCTGAAGTCTGCGATCATGGCCAGGGGCCCCTGGCAGGCCTTGGGCCAGGAGGCCTTCACCACCCGGTCCCACAGGGGCGGGCGTGTGGCTGTGCCGTAGCCGGCATTGTTGAATCGGTGGATCGACGCAACTAGCGGCGCGCCTACGCCTATCCACACAACCAAGTCCCAATAGCCAGGCAAAGGGACCAGCCAGTGGGCCACCCGGATCAGCGAAATGGCCGCCGCGACCTGGACGACGATGACGAGAAGCGGCGGGACAGGCGGGCCGCCATCGCTGTTGGGCGCAGGCGATGCCACTCAGGCGAGTCTTCCACGAGCCCGCTTAAGAGCCAAAGGAACAGCACCGTGGGGTGCAATTGCCGACGGAACCCTGTCGGTGCAGGTCAGCGCCGGTTGCTGCGTCAACGGCTTGTTCAGCGAAGAGGGGAACAGAAATCACCTGGAAGTGGCACTGCGAGCGGCCTATGGTCACCGATCACCATGAGCGCTTCAGAGCCAGCAAGAACCATATCGCCTCAAGAACGTGAAGCGATCAGAGTACTCAAGACAATCGTTGGCCAAGAAAGCGCCAGGGTCAACTGGAGATTGCCAGGATCCGATGGCGGCAATTATGACGCTGACCTCGTCCTTGCGAATGGCGTCACAGTAGCAGTAGAGGTCACTAGTTCGGATGGTGGCAGGAGGAACCTGGCATCAACACATAGACGACACTACAAGAAGCCTGCCACCAAGAACGCTTGGACAATTGAAATCAAGCCTCTGTCCGTTCACGGCGAAGACATGCTCAACTCGCAAGAAGTCAAACAGATCGTTGAGGAAATTGTCCCCACCCTGCGCAAAATCGAGCGAGAGTACCAGACGGGAATAGACCCGAGACTATACGATCCAAACTTGTACAATAGTCTTTTGCAAAGGGAAATAAAACGGAACGCCCACTTGAAGCTGCGAGTGAGAGAATCACGGCATCCCGACACAGAGCGCCCGCCAGGAATAACTGTTGAGATACTGCCGATCGCTGCCCTGCAATTCGACAATACAGACATTTTGGCCAAGAGAACGCAAGAGGTAATCGATTGCAAGTCTGACAAAGATCAAGGAGCCAAATGGCTTGTCTTTTTGTTGTGCGACTACGGTGCAGGTGCTGAACAACTTCGAGAACTGTGCAAGACTGACAGGGATCCGCCAAATGGCGTAGAACGCCTGTGTGAGATCGACTTGAAGAGTTTCGACAAGGTTGTCGCATATGCGGGAGATGGTGGCAACTACGCCGTCCTAGTGCTTGATGCATGTGCTTCACCCAACTATGGCCTCTGGGAAGTTGAGTAGAGGCGAACGCTGCAGATGGTTGTGGCGGACGCGTCATGTTGGCCGGTCCGGCACATCGCAACCGACCGGTGTAGATCGCAGGGACCGGTGCGAATGGGGTTTCGGCCCTGTCTGAGCTGGGTGGTTGGATCAGCGGATTGCAGGCACCGGAGAGCAATTGGGCCGGATACGAAAGGGCCTGTTGCTGTGCCACTGCTGATTGGGAGCCTCCTCGGATGTTGGGACTTCCCTCGGCAATTGCGGCAGCGGCGACAGCTTGGTCTTGAGTCAGGCCCGGCCTCGCCGCCGTCTCCGCGACGCGGTGCGGTAGAGGGAGAGGGCGGCCAGGAAGACGAAGAATGATGGCCATTGCCCGACGAGATCGGACAGCACAAAGCGGTGGGCCAGGTACATCGCAACGCCTGCGGCGACGACATCGAATGGCCAGTCTCTGCTTTTTCTGGGCGGCATCCGGCGCTGCGGAGGCGGCAACGGTGGGATTCTCATATGGCGGGTCTCAGGTGATCATGCGGTCCGGGACAGCGGGCGACGACGCGACGATCGCTCGAATTGCCCCGCTTGGCGCGCCTGCCAGTCGCTCGACCGCTGCGGTACGCAACATCGAAGTCGGCCGCTAGGCCCTCCGCCCCGGTGTTTGCCGGTCGCAAGTGTGTTGTGTGTGACGCGTGGACGTCAGCCAGCCTGCCGCAGCAATAAGGTATTGGCTGACGCTACTGTTCTCGCAACTCTCGGTTTGTTGCTGAAAGTAGCCGTGAGGGTGATTTTCTGTTGCCGGGGACCCGTATGACGAGGAAGCACCTGTCTGTGCCCTCTGGTTCAGGTGATTCCAGTCGATCTACCCATACATTGTCGCGTATGTGAGCTGCGAGCGGCCCAGAGCTGAGATCAAGCACGATTAGCATTCCGACCGCGATGTCGGCAGCTAGGTATGCGGCGGGTTGGCGCAAGTATCTGCCCAGTGAAGGTTCTGTCGCGTCGACCAGTTCGCGTTTGAGCTCTATCACAAAGCGGAATTCGTTGAATGCGAAGGTGATGTCGGGTCGCCCTCCTCCGATGTTCTGCGGCTCTCGGTACATCCCGTAGAGCCCATTCCCTTTGAACCAGTCGACCAGGTCGGTCCTGAGGTCGTCCTCGTCGGCGTCAGGGTCGAACAGGTACGCGGTCCTGCCGCTCGACCCTCCCTCTTGTTCATCCAGGCACCGGGCGAGAAACCGGATTGCCGAGGTGATGATCGGAGTGATCTGCTCTCGCTTCGGAGCCGTGAAGTCGGGGCATTCTCTGAGTCTTTCGATTGCTTTGCCGACTACTTCTTCGACGACAGGGGCGAGTTCTGATCTTGACAAGGCGTCGCGACACTGGAGTCCGGCTTCGATTTGGGAGAGAAGTACCGGGTCTGTGCTGGAAGGCGCGGTTCCGAGGAGTGCCGTTACCGCCGGATAGATCCCGGCGGCTGCGCTTTTGGGGACACCACCTGCGAATTCACAGCATCATTGTCCAAGAGTCGTTCCGCGGCTTCTTTCACCAGTTGGGCGAATGCCTCAGCGTCGGGGCTGTCGCTTTCCTTCAGCCATTCGTCTACGAGGGCGAGGCGTTCGGTTCTTTCCAGGAACGGAGCTGTGAGGCGAGGAGCGATCATCCTTGTCAACATTGCAGGTTTCTCGGCGTCGTCATCCTTGTGCCTGAGCGGCAGAAGACTGTTGGATGCCTTATATGCGTCTGACAGTGAATTGATTACCATTGCCGGTTTGTACCAAGCGTGGGTTCGGGTTTGTGGGCCGACTGCTTGGTGGATGCGTTGGATTGCGGAAATCCAAGCGCTCTCGGCCGCGTATCGTGGTCGGAGCCATGTTGGCCGTTCAGGAAGCCCGGTGCCTCCAAGCACGTACTCGGCTAGGGCCCTTTCTGCTCCGCGAACGTGTGGGCGAAGCTCTTCGGCGGTGGCGTTTTTCGCAAGCGCTGTTACGAATCGGATGATGTGGACGTACAGCGCTGCGTCCGAGCGGCTCTCTCCGGTTCTTTCGGATTTCTCGAAGCAACTCAGGGCTCTTTGTAGTCCTTCCACCATGGCGTCGCTTCCGTCTTCTTCTAGGGCATCTACAAGCATCACTTGCCCGAGGCCGAACCACGCGTCGGCCTCCGCGTCGGTGTCAGTTAGCCGCAATAGGCACTCTCGGGCGTTCTGGTCTCTCCAATGGTCGTAAGCGATCCCAGCAGCTTGAGCTGCCGCAATTGCGAACTCTCGAGTCTCCCTACTTTCGCTGGGGATGACCGTGAACAGGTCGCAGAGGCCCGGCCGGGCCGTGTGGATGCCCACGGCGAGATGAGCGAGCCACTGAATGGAAATGGCGGCGAGAGCGCCTTCGGAGGGGTTTGACCGTGCTGAGGCCTTCTCGCGGAGGGCGTCCTTGAGTCGGATGTCGATTTCCAGAGCCGCCGCGGAGGGCACTATTGCTTTGCAAGTGTCATTGAGTGCCAACCCCGACTGGGCTGTCGTGATGGCGGTGACGAACATACTGGCCGCGGCCCCATGTTGGCTGTCATCCAGTTCGTCCCAGCCGAGCACTATCGCCTCGGCCGCGTACGGAAACATGGCCGAGTTAGCCAATTCTGCTGGGATGGCGTTGAATCCTCCGATTGCGCCGAGGGTGACTTCTTGACCCAAGGCGCAGATTTCCTCGATTTTGGCTTCGAGATGCTCAGCTGCTCCCATCGTCACCACAGGTATTCTTCGCCCCTGGCAATTATGCACCGATTCTCGGCGACATGCTCTGAGACTTCGGGCCGGGCTGAAGCGACTATGGTCTGGATGCCCAGTTGGTTGGTCACACTGCCGAGCTCCCGCATGAAAGCGGCCAAGTCGCTGGGTTCGGTTTCCTCGGCTCCAATGGAGTCGATCAGCAGTAGCCCCGGGTGTCGGCCGATGCCGAGATTGTGGGCGACGCGGAGGAGCGCAACGATGACCGCGATGCGCAACCGCAGCTTCTCGCCTGGCGTCTGCTTCGAAAAAGTATCTTCGACGTCTCCCTTTTTTAGTCGAAGCTGTGCGGCGAGATTTAGGCGGACTTCTTGGAGGTTCTCCAGCCCGAATCTCCGGGCCAGATCGAATATCTCCTGGTTGATCAGCCCCATGACTTCTGCGAATGCGGTGTCGACCCGTTGTTTTGCTTCGCCTGCAGCGGCTTCGAGAATCCGGATCCGGTCTTCCACATCTGAGTCTGTGGAAACCGGAGTCGGCGCGTCGACGGCAAGATTCCCCAAATCTTCTATCACTATTTGTATGGCTGCTACCTGGGCTTCTAGCTCACGCCGTCGATTGATGACGGCCAGTTTGTTGTTGTGCTCGTCAATGCGGCCTTTGGCGGCATCTGTCTCGACGGCCAGAGACTCGGCCTGTGCTTCCAATTCCGCGACCCGAGCCTGTTCGTCGGCGGCGGCTTCCCTTGCCTCGTTTATGAGCTGTTCAAGCTCTTCGGCGGTCCTGGTTTCGTCGATGTCTCCGTTGCCAACGTCGGCGCCTTCGATTTCGGCGTCCAACTCGAGGTTCAATTGGCGGTTGCATAGGGCGCACAAGTGATCGCGCTTTTCGGCTTCTCTTCGATGTTCGTCAATAGCGGCAGTGCATCTTGGGCAGCGGACGGGGTTGAGCCCTTGAAACAGCTTGCGGGCCAGGGCCGCCTCGGTGAAGTCGTCGAGGATTTTCTGCTGCCGTGTTGCTTCCCTGTCCGCTTCTCTGGCGTCTCGTCTGGCCTCGCGCAATTCGTTTTCGACATCGGCGTGCCGCGAAATGAGCCCTAGCCATTCCTCTCGGGCTTGTTCGATCTCTTCATCGGTAGGAAGATCGCTTGGAAGTGCTGCGATCTCGGCCGTGGCATCGGCTAACTCTTGCCGTCGGTGTTCCAGGATGCCGTCTGCTGTGTCTTGGATCACCTGTATGCGTTCCGCCCTCTCCCCGTGTTCTGACTGTGCGGCTTTGAGGGCTGCCTGGGACGAAATGCGCGTTCGCGCCCATCTAACTCCGATGAACAATTGAACCAGCCGTTGAGCGAGTCCCGCTTTGGTAGTGTCACCGATTACGGCATTCTGCGATTCGCGGGGCAAGTACAAGACGGTCGAATACAACGGCCAACCATGGATGGAGATTCCCCTGTTGTTGACCCACTGGGGAAAGGTGTCGAATCCGAGTTTTTCCATCATGAACATCGACATGGTGTCTGCAAACGCGGCATCGCTGGAGAACGGTTGCGACTCCCCGCCGTGCGTAAGGGATCCGCCAGGCACACCGCCGACCAGGTCAAAATGGACAGTGAAGGGGCTGGCGTCGACCGTGCCTTCGAGAGTGACCGTGTGAAGCCAAGACCGGACGTCGTCTTGCAGGCGTTTGGGCTGGCCGCGCAGCGCCCACATCATAATTTCCATAACGCTGGTTTTGCCCCGATCGTTCTTCTCGGTCACAAACGCCCAGAGCCCGTCCCCGAACGTTTGGTTGAAGTCAATGTCCTCGCTGCTGACTCCCGCCTTCTTCCCCGTGAAAGCGAGACGTTTGACTCGGAGCCGATGTGGCGCGCCGACAATGTCGATTGTAGGCACCTGCTTTGCCTTCAGCAGGTCGGCCACCATGTCCACGGGCGTGCCGCTGCGCTCGGCGACAGCGTCCACGAAGGATGCGCTCGTCATAGCCGGGCCCGGAGTTCGCTGAGCTTTTCTAGGACTGTATCGGCAATCGGCTGGATCACGCTCCCGATCCTCGTTTGTGCGTATTCAGCCAACTCATATTGCCGGCCCTTCAATTCGCTGCCTGAGCGGCCATTGCCGACAAGAGCCACCAAGCCGGCCTGTCGGGGGTACCACTCCAATTCGGCGTACTCGTCGACTATCTGTTTTGCCAGCGCCCGACCTTGCTGAAACAAGTAGAAATCGGTTCTCTGCACTTTCCCCGGCTCGCCGAACCTATGACACGCCGCGAGCCCTGCTGCGACAAGATATGAGAACGAGTTGTCAATGGGCTCGTAGGCTCCGAACTTGTAGCGAAGCATCGGGTAACGGCGCAGGTCGGGCTCGTCGCCCTCGAGGAGCTTTTCGGCCTGATCCATCCACTGCTGGTCAAGTTCGCCGTTATCAACGAGAACAAGGATCTCGTGGGCCAGATAGTCCGGGTTCCGCATCCAGAAATCGAGCGCGTGGATCTTCATTTCAGAGGCAACGACTGCAACAGCCCCCGCTTCGCTGGCATGGCTTCCCTCTACCGGCGAGGAGCCTGCAGTATTGAGCAAATGCAGAATTCGCAGCGCACCTTGCAGATCCCCCTCATCCACCGTTGGTCCCTTCGTAGTCGTCTTGCCGCTATCTTGCTTTCCCTTTGCTCAGGGGTCGCAGCGGCAGCCAAATCGAAGTGAAGGTAGCACGCCCACAATTGCTTGCCCGCAGTGGCTTCTATCGATACATCATGCGGCCGGGCAGCGCCTACGAAGGCAAAGAACCGTCGGCGCTGGTTGCGGCATAAGCTGTGCGGCACATGCAGGGGGTCGTCGACCTGCACCAAAGAAGCTAGCTGGGACGCGATTACGAAAAAACGTCTTAGCGAGGCGCTGGGCCGTGCATCGGCTGGCGCCATCTCCTGCTCGTGTTGGGGTCGGTTGCGGAGCCCAGCCGCTAGAGGGCGGCAATGCAGCCTCCAAGGCTGTCAGCCCCGATGGGAGAGAAGCGGCACGCGCGGCTGTAGCTTGTGGCCCGTGCGAAACAACCCGAAATCCCTCCCGCTAACAAGGCTCGCCGCAGTTCTCGTCCTAATGGCGGTGCTGCTCGCTCCTGTCGCCTCGGCGCAGACCCAAAGCGATGTCGAGGTGCGGGACCAGCTCATCGCCAACCAGGAGAACCTGCTGAACACCTACAGGTGCCTGTTCGGAGTGGACGTCGATGTGGTTCCGGGCCAGTGCCCGAATCCCGACTTGGTTGCCCCCGGCGTGGCGCCGCCCAACCCCAGCCAGAACGACCTCGACGTGCGCGACGGGCTGATCCAGAGCCAGGAGGCCCTGTTGAACGTCTACCGATGCCAATTCGACGTCGACACCCAGCTCGTGCCCGGAGGATGCACGGCAGACGGCGGTTCAGCCGACCCGTCGGAAGGCGATGTCGGCACTGGCACAACGGTGATCGACGTGCTCAACACCTTGACCGTCGTTGTTGAGTACGGGGGGTCGGGCTATTCCCGGGCCGATTTCGACCATGACCGGGGCTACCTGTGCAATGACGCCGGCACCGACCCTTACACCGGCATTAGCTTCGACCCGTCGACCTGCGACGTGGACCACATCGTGGCCGCACAAGAAGCATTCGAGTCCGGGGGGTGGTCCTGGGATGTCGCCCGCCGTGAGACGTTCGGAAACGATGCTCTGAATCTCGTGCCGACACGCGATTGCGTGAACAGAAGCAAAGGCGCTCGCGATATGGCCGAGTGGTCGGGCCGAATCGGCAGCGGAATCTGCGAAGGCGTGACGACAACCAGCCAAGGCCAGTGCTTTTTGGCTTGGAAGACAGTCGAGGTCAAAGCCGCCTACTCGCTGTCAGTCGACCAAGCCGAGAAGAACGCGCTTGCGCAGGTCCTGGGTGGCTGTCCTGCCGACGGTCCGATGCAGCCGTCCGGCCCTGTCGGCTCTCTGCCCACACCGGAGCCGACTCCTTCGACTCAGACCGGGGCGACCGGCGGCTCCGACTGCCACCCCGCGTACAGTCCATGCCTTCCCAACCTTCCCGGCGACGCGCTCAACTGCGGCGACATACCGTCATCGCTGAAGCCGATCCGAGTCCTCACCATCGGCATCGACCCATACCGCCTGGACCGCGACCGCGACGGATGGGGCTGCGAATCCTGAACAGTGAACAGCTACATCAGATGGAATTCGATATCGGGGTCAACTAGGAGGCACGAGTCACCATGCCTAAATTGCACGCAGACCTAAATAAGAATACGAGGGTGTGGAAGTACATGGACTTTGACAAGTTCGTGCATATTTTGGCCACACAAAGCCTATGGCTGACTCCCCTTGTGGACCTAGACGATAGACGTGAAGGCAATTGGTGCGACTACACCTTGTTTTCTATGCATCTTCACGACATTTACGACCACACGAGAAATCAGACATCAGTTTCCTGCTGGTCTATGTTGAAGCAGGAATCTGTGTATATGTGGGACTTATACACCACCCCCGGAAAGGGCATTGCCATTTCTACTACCATTTCAGGACTAGAATCGTGCTGCCCTGTCGAAAAGTCGACTCCAGGACAAGACCAATTCAGACTGAAAGATGTGCGGTACGAGGACAGGCCGGTTTTCATAGAGATAGAGCCGGGAGAATCCTTTGACCCGCTGGATGTAGCTGGCTACAAGAGCGCAGATTTCAAGCATGAGAGTGAATTGCGGTTCATCTACTCGCTAGACATCGAGAACAAGCTCGAGAGTGCCGACAAACCAATCGACGAACTGCCACCGCCTCTTGGTGTGCAAATGCCCGTCGATCTGGAAATTCTCATAGATAAGGTGCACATTTCGCCAAGAAGGGCACCCTGGCTAATGGATTGTGCAAAGGCAGTCCTAACAGCGTTCGGGTTGGAGGACATATCTGTTGTGCCGTCGTCCCTCAGCACCCACTTTTTCTTGGAGCCTTCCTATCGTCGGAGGAAAATATCTATGGGTGCTGCCGAGCCTCAGCAGTATCGAGAGCAATCCCCGGGACCTGGTACCGGATAGCAGCGGAGCGCTATGGCCGGTCGCAGGCTTGTTGTCAATGCCGCCCACACTGGAAGCAGTTCTTCCACGCGTGTGATCGTTTAGGGAGTCGGCCACGCCCTGAGCCAAATGGCAGCTCTGCCCGACTTGCTGTCTTGGGCCGTGCAATTCCCTTGGTTGGCGCGGCAATCTGTGAGATGGTCTTTCACGCGTCGGCGCTCGGCGCACCTGATCGTTTGATCCAATCTGCAGCGTGAGGTGTCGTTCAAGTGTTCCTCGCCCATGCGCTTTAGCGCTTCGGGCAGATCTTCAAAAGTCCCATCAAACACATCTTGGGAGTTGTAGGTATCCTCTAGCTCTTTGGGTGGCCCTTCCTCTGATGCCATAGTCCATCTACCTCTGGTCTGGGATCGCGGCGTGAGAAGTTGAGATGGTCAACATTCAGGAACGAACACGGGTCAGGTGGCCAACACCCGGACTCGTCTGCCTTGGCGGTCAGGGGCACAATGCGCCAGTTCCAACAATGGCAGTACTCCGATGGGCAGCCGGATTGGCCACTTGGGCGGTGCCGACGGGCTGTCCTTGATGCGCCCCTTCTAACGGCCCCAACTCAATGACTGGTCGGCATCCCGCATCACACTCCCGCGCACTTCCCTGATTGGTGCGGCCCGTGTCCCGCAAAGGGATGGGTGTGGGTTCCTGGGTTATAGCCGAGATAGCCGTGACCTCTTCCATCGTGCGTGCATGTCACAGCAGGCTGTTGGACGGGCCTAGGAGTAGGCCTTTCAGCAATTGAACTGGATTCGCAGCCGATTCCGTCCCCGTCCCCGTCCAGTCGATAGGGGTCGACTCCCGGCCGATGGACCGTGACCGGCTTCTGGCCTGCGGCCAGGTTGCCGCAGTTGAGCGCGTCGCCCGGCAGGTTTGGCAAGCAAGGGCTGTAGGCGGGATGGCATTCATCGTTGGCCCCGGTGGGACCGGCGGGTGAAATCGCTTCCTCGTCCGGCCTTTTGGTCGGCTCTGGAGGGGAAGCGAAGGACAATTTGAACGGATCTGATGGAGGCACAGGCCCGCTCTCGGGACAGCCGCCGAGCACGAACGAGAGAACGTCCCTCTCGCGTTCGTCCACAGACAGGCCATATGCGGCCTTCACCTCTATCGTCTTCCAGGCCAGGTAGCACCAGCCCTTGCCCGTTATAGTCACCCCTTCGCACGCTCCGCTCCCGACACCTCCGGTCCACTCTCCCGGGTCGCCCGCCCCCTTGGACCGGTTCACGCAGTCACGGGTTGCGACAAGGTTCAGGGCATCGTTGCCGAACGATCGCCGGCGGGCGGCATCCCACTCCCACGCACCCGACTCGAATGCTTCCTTTGCTGCGACGATGTGGTCTACGTCGCAGGTCGAGGGATCGAAGGCGATCCCGGTGTATGGGTCGGTGCCGGCGGAGTCGCAAAGATATCCCCTGTCATGCTCGAAGTCCGCCCGCTCATATCCCAGTCCCCCGTACTCAGGCTCAACGGCCAGATCGTCCAGCATTTCGGACGTGGTTGGGACAGAGGTCGGCTCTGGTGTCGCTGCCGCCGGAGTGGGCTGAGGGGTCGGCCTGGCGGTAGCAGCGGCTCTGGGGGCCGGCGGGGGAGTCGCCTGAGTCTCGGTTCTCGTCTCAGACGTACAGGAGGCCGCCAGCAATACCGCCGCCAGCAACAGGGCAAGCGGGCGGGGCATCCGGTCATCGTAGATTCCGCTGACCTGTGTGCAGCAGTCGCCCACACACCCAAAAGCTGCCCGCCCAATCCGCACGATCGCCCGCGCCGAAACGGTGGACGATGATTGGGAAGTGCCAACCTGGTGCCAACACAGCGCCGGATCGACCAGCACTGGATGCTGCTGTAGACAGGCAATCCGACGCCCTCTTGTGAACCGGTGGCTACGGTGAGCTGAGGAGCCATTCAAGAATGCCTTGCAACCTGAGGGCATTTCGCCGAGCTGTCGTCCACGAGTGCTCCAACGTCTCGCCATCTATGCCGTATTCGAACTGCCCGTGGCGAATATTGCCTGTGGAAGTGTCGAAGGCAGCTGAGATGGCTTCCATCAGCGGAGCCATCTTGAAGATCTCGTCATGGTCGTTGTTCGAGATCAGATCGAGGAATCTATTGACGTCCTCAAGTGCCTGTTCCTTGGTGTAGGAGGCTGGGAGCTTCACCTTGAGCCCTCCGTTTCCTGCGGGTCAACGTACATCTTCGTATTGCCCAATTCCCAGACCCGATGCGGCCCGATTGCCCTACCCACACCGGCAGCGCTTCGGCCATCTCATCAGTGCCTTTGCGGTGACGTCGGTATCGATCATGACTTCTGCTGGTCAAGGAATTTTCTCACATCGGCGCACAGCCCAGATATGTGCCCTATCGCCTCGGCGGCGTCGGCCTCGGACCCGAATGCCGTGCGGGCCGCAGCCGCAGCCGACGCCAAGAACGCGGTCTCGGCGGTGTCGGGGTCGAGGTCGGCCCTCGCCGCTGCCGCCAGTTTGCCGAGCGCTGCATGAAGGGCGGTCAAAGCGCCAGCCAGCTCGTCGATGGCCGGGTCTAGCTGGGCTGTGACATGGGGCGGCAGACGGCTCACAATGGGGGCTCCTGAACAATGGGAATTGGCAGCGGCCAACGGTAGCCGACCACAGCGGGAGCCCACACAGGGCGGCGGCCGACTGAGCTCCCCGCCGCCAGCGGGTACTGCTCCTGCGGGTTCAACGGCGACGGTGTCCCGGGGACCTGTGCCGCGTTGGCGGGGATCCACTTGGGCTGGGCGCGCTCTTTTACCGGTTGCAGCTTCGGCTCTAGGGCAGCTTAGGATTCGAATTCTCGCTCTGGGCCTTTGAGCATCTCTTGGCAGGGTTCAGTGCAGCAACGAGGAGGCGGAGCTTCGCCATTCGGCTTTGACCTGTCGGTGGCCCAGCGCGAGTACGGTATCTGTTGCCGCGTTTGATGTTCTTGCGGTGTCCTCTGCGGATCTTCCTTCCGTCAGCGAGGCAACTGGTGGTTGTCGCCGTCCATTGGCGCCCAGCGCTTTTTTCGTATTTGAGGTACCTGTAGCAGGACAGGACGAGCATGCTCACTCCCACCCATGAGACGAGTTCCCAGCCCAGAATGACGCCGATCAGCGCCGGACCGGGCAGTTCAGTCCCCCATCCATGGTCGATCATCGACCAAGGCAGCACTGCGCCGGCTGCGAGCGGCACTGCGGTCGCCAGGTATCGGCCCCACCGTGTGGCATCCCAAGGCTCGCGCGGGGTGCATTGGGCAGCCTCGTTTCCGCAAGGCTCGGGCAGAGCGCGCTCGTCACTCTCATTTCCGCAAGGCGGGCAGACCTGCTCCTTTGTGCCCGGGCTGCTCTGGGCGTCCCTTGCGGCGGCTTGGTCGGAGCTGCGATCGGGATCTTCTTCGCCTGTGGCCGAGCTGGGGTCGGTCAGGAACAGCCAAATGGCGTCATCTGGCAGCTTGCCGGTCTTGACTATCTCATCGTGCTGTCTTTGGGCGTAGAGGGGGTCCGCGCTGTACACGACTGCTGCTCCTTTGTCATCAGCAGCTTTTTTCGCGTATCGGCGGTCCACGAACAAGACTTCGATCGGGCCGTCTGGGGCCAAGAAATCCTCAATCTGGCCGTCTGGGGCCGAGGAATCCTCGATCGGGCCCTTTGAGTCCAAGAGGCCGGCAATCGGGCCGTCTGGGTCCAAGAAGTCCTCGAGCGGGCAGACCAGCAGTGTCCTCAGCGGCCTGGCGCGCCCGGAGGTCAAGCTCCCTTTCAGGTGCTTGGGGTTCTCGTTGGGGTGGAGGGCGATGAAGATGCGTTTGCCGGCGGTCCGTTGCCTTACAACCGGGCCCTGCGGGGGCAGTCGCACCTGCACAGAGTCCAACACCTCCACCGAGGAGACCAAGAATGCCGGTTTCGGCGAGCTCGGCCTCGTCGCCAGGAAGAACAGGCGCCTCGCAATGCCGAGGCGGCCGTTGAATTTCAGGCGCGGGTCCAGGGGCATCCTCCCGTATTCGTAGACGGATTCGACGGGCGCATATCGGGAGGGCTGCAAGACGCTGCGGAACCGCAGCCACCGCCGCCCCAGGCCCGGACCCGCAGGCTCGCCCGGCAAGCGCCTTACCAGATACTCGAAGGCGACCCGCAGCAGCAGCGGGCCGACAGAAGCCGCCGCCAGGATGACGATGCTCACCCCGTCCCCGTCGGCGACTGCCGCCCACCACCTCTCGACGGCCCCCTGCGGATCCCCTGATGCTCCTACCATCAAGCCTCCTGCCTACCGGTGAGACGCCGCCTGCACAAGCCGCCTCGGCATGCCGTTCTGGTGCGTCCCCGGCCGTCGGCAGGCGCTCGCGCCGCGAGCCCTCCCGGCTGCGGCTCTGCCGCGCCCAGTTTCTCGCCTGACGCCCGGGAAAGCCAGTCCCCGGGGATCGCCGTTCAGCGGGGAAACTCCGCGGGTTTCGCGCCGGGGACGGGCTCCCTGGGAGTGGTCGAGGCGTGGCGCTGCCCGTGCTTCTGTCGGCCGGCTTGCCCGGGTTCGGCCGGTTGTCGTGGCGTGGCGGAACTCGTGCATGGCGGCGGGACTTGCCGGGGGCCGGTCTAGTCGGCTGTTGGGCCGGTTCCGCCGATCATCCTCGCTATCAATTCGACCCAGTCTTGCTGTCCGGGGAGGTGGCGGTTTGCCCGTTCGGCTGAGATCAGGAGATGGGTGCCGATCCCGACTGCTTGGATCGCCAAGACGATGCTGGCCGTGGTCAATGCGGGATCGAACAATCCCTCGCTTTTGCCTCTCTCGACAAGGTCGCCCAGCTGGTCGGCCTGGTCGTCGAGGAACCGGCGAAGGCTCTCTTGGACCGCGTCGTTGCTGCGGGCGCTGCCGAACACCTGCACCAGCACGTCCTGCGCGGCATCGTGGACGAGCAGGTACGCCGCCCACACTGTCAGGATCTCTGATGCCGGGAGCTCGCTGATCCCGAATTCCCTCATCCTCTGCTCGGGGGTGATCTGGTCGAGCAGATGCTCCAGAGCGGCGACCATCATGTCGTTCTTGTGGGGCCACCGCGCATAGATCGCGCCGGTGGTGGCCCCGGCCCGGCGGGCGACTTCGGTGACGACCGCTTCGCCGTATCCGCGCTCCACGAACACCTCGGCAGCCGCTTCCAGCAGCCGCTCGGTCAGCCCATCCGGGTCGCGCCCGCGGCCCCGCCCATCACCATCAGACACGGAAACGTCCTCCAACAAGCAGCATACATCGACCGGTTTACCGAGACTTGACCCGTTGCGAGGATAGTTGTTCCATTCCTTTTCCATCTCTTCTAGAGATGAGATTGTTTGTTCGTATCCTTTTCCATCTCTTCTAGAGATGAGATTGTTTGTTCGTATTCTGCGGCGAGTTCGGCGATGGTGCTGAGGTCGGAGAGGGCGTCGTCTGGGTGCTTTGACTGATCTGTGTCCGCGTCAGCGGCGCAGCCAGCGCTGCTGGCTGGCCGCAGCGAGTGTGTTCGGGCGAAGGCTTCGACGGCTTCGCCAAGCTCTCAGATTCTGGTGGTGGCCCGGACCGCGGCCTCTTGTTCGCCCGCTCGATCACCGATGACTGCTCTGGGCTGGGCGGGGCTCGCCTGTATTGCAAAGCCGTCGCCGTCAAGGGTGACATGTCTGCTGAATTCTCTCATCGCATCCTTCAGGGGCTAGTCGGCTGCGGGGCCGGCTCCGCCGATTATTCTCATGAGCGCTTCGGCCCATTCTTGCTGTCCGGGGAGGTGGCGGTCTGCCCGCTCGGCTGACATCAGAAGATGGGTGCCGATCCCGACTGCTTGGATCATCAGGGTAAGGCTGGCCGTGCTCATTTCGGGGTCGAGGAATCCCTCGCTTTTGCCTCTCTCGACGAGGTCGCCCAGCTGGTCGGCCTGGTCGTCGAGGAACCGGCGAAGGCTCTCTTGGACCGCGTCGTTGCTGCGGGCGCTGCCGAACACCTGCACCAGCACGTCCTGCGCGGTGTCTGAGACCAGAAGTTTCTCCGCCCACACTGTCAGGATCTCCGCTGCCGGCAGCTCGCCGACCCCGAAGCCCCTCATCCTCTGCTCGGGGGTGACCTGGCCGAGCAGATGCTCCAGAGCGGCGACCATCATGTCGTTCTTGTGGGGCCACCGCGCATAGATCGCGCCGGTGGTGGCCCCGGCCCGGCGGGCGACTTCGGTGACGACCGCTTCGCCGTATCCGCGCTCCACGAACACCTCGGCAGCCGCTTCCAGCAGCCGCTCGGTCAGCCCAACCGGGTCGCGCCCGCGGCCCCGCCCATCATCATCAGACACGGAAACGTCCCCCAGAAGGCAGCACTTGAACATAATACCTATGATCGCGAACCGCCGCGAACGCTCGCCAGGGACGCTCGCGCCTTGGTCTCTGGTCCCGCCGGGGCGGAATCGGCGGTCGCCCGGGGATCCCGCTGTCTCAGCCGTCTACCTCCGCAAAGGCGATGCAGGCACCGGCGGAGCCGCCCCAGAGGTGGGAGGCTCTTTCCGACACGCGAAGAGCGCAGCGCCAAGGTGTGGCCAGCGACGCGTCGCGCCCGCGGCCATCCGCCGCCATAGGGGCGAATCGAGAGATCATGTTCCGGTAGCAGGGGCCAGCATTCCAGGCCACGCCGTGGACGATGCCGGCCGCTCTGTGGGCCCGCCGCTGTTCGAGCCATTCGAGCCTATGGTGCACCGCCTCGCCCGAGGCGAAGTCCTCCGCCGCCTGCAAGCGGCCCGCTCCCGCCTCCAAGACCTCGCCTGAATGCCGGCGTCTGGCCTGCGGCGATAACAAAGCTGGATTGTCCCCGACGGCAGAAATCTCGACGCCTGTACGCCGTCTGTGTGCGCCATGTTCATCGGCACGATGGCAATATGATAATAAGTGTGATGATATGATAATAAGTGTGATAATGCGACCGTGGCCTTGCAGAGGGGGTTGACATGTTCGAGTTAGCCAGAACACCTTCACGGGGAAGGGGGGCGGTGGCGAGGGTCGTTGTTGCCTTCGCCCTGCTTGTTGTGCTGCTGGCCCAGCCCGCCGCGGGCCACACTCCGGGATACGACTCAGAAGGCTTGCAAATAACCACCACTCACGCGACGGGCATCTTGTACTACTGGTCCACCCATCCCGATAAAAGCTCTAATGATAGCGAGTGCGCCGACGATCGGTTCGGAAAGATGCAGCACTTTGAGTTGTGGATGAAAGACGGCACGGTCGAAGTCGGTCTCGAGCCGACCACCGCTCCGAATGTGTACAGCAAGGCTATGGACGAACAAGACGGCAGCACTCACGGTCAAATCTCGCATGCCTGCAACAACGCCGAGAGCGCAGAGGCCTGGTGGACTGCTAATACTGACGTGGGTACGGCAAGAGACACTCTCAATGCTCAAAGGAGTAACCGGCAGAATCCCTCATCAACCAATGTCGAAAGGGCGCAGTACAACTTCTTGTCCGATACTCCACTTGCCGCTGGTCTGGACATTAGATCGACCGCGGTTGCCAGTAGGTACTACTGCGCCATGGTCAGGATCAACAAGCGCCCTCTCGGCAGCGGCACGGGCACTCTGTCCACCCTGGTCGACGGGCCGTCAACCGGTTCCGATCGAGGAGATTGGACCAATGTCCTGTGCATCTTTGTGGACGCAAGCCGTACCAATACCAAAGCGTGTTGGAATCATCATACTAGTCCTAATTCAGTAATTGCTCCTGGTGATTATTCTAATTCTCATTGCAGGAGGCCATAGACGGTTTCGCCCCGACAACGACGATTTCTTCGGCTGCGCGAAATGAGGAGACCTATGAGTCAGCGGGCTCGGCAACTGGGCGCGCTCGCGCTGGTGTGGGTGCTGGTGGCGGCCTGCGCCGGTTCAGAGTCTGGAGGCGTCTCGGTTGGCCCGGGGGTTGATGCCGGGTCGAAGACCATCCGGGTGGGGGTGAACACAGATCTGTCGGGCATCTTCACGACGCATTCCCTGAGAGCCGCCGAGGGCCATGTGGCCTATTGGGAGTGGCTCAACGACCGGGGCGGGATCAGGGGGTGGCAGATCGAACCGGTTGTGATGGACAACGGGTATGACGTGGCGGCCCATGTGGAGAACTACGAGGTGATGTCGGGCGACGGCCCGAACAGCGTGGTGATGTTCTCAGTGTCCACCGGGTCCCCTCAGAACGAGGCCATCGTCGACCGTCTGGCTGAAGACGAGATGGCGGCCGTGCCCTTTTCCCGGCACTCTCGCTGGGCCGACGCCGAGATGGGCTCCAATCTGTTCGAGACGCTGGTCAACTACTGCGTCGAGGCGATGAACGGCGCCACGCACATGGCAGAGGCCCACGGCGACAAGGTGGCGCTGGTCAGCTTCGACAACGAATACGGCCGGGACAGCGCCGAGGGGCTGAGGATCGCGGCCGAGGCGAAGGGCCTGGAAATAGTCTACGACGCCGGGGGCGCCATATCCTCCGGCGACAACCTCGACGGAGTGATCAGCCGAATCGCCGCCTCGGGCGCCGACTGGGTGTGGCTGGGCACCAGCCCCGAGACGACCGTCGCGCTGCTGGTCGGCGCCGAAAAGGCGGGGTTCGAGGGCCAGTGGTCGGGGAGCGCCCCGAGCTGGTCGCCGCTGCTGTTGTTGACGCAGGCCCGGTGGGTTGCCGACACCAGCTACACCCATGTGGCCGCGGCCCAGCTGTGGAATGTGGGCGACTCCCAGGGGATGCAGGAGATGGTGTGGGCGCTGCGCCAGTACCGCCCCCGCGCCGCCTTTGACGACCTGTATGTGTACAGCTGGATCCAAGGCTACGTCACCACCCAAATCCTCGACCGCGCCATCGCCGACGGCGACTTGACCCGAGCCGGGGTGCTGGCCGCAGCCGGCAAGATCACCGCCGACCTCAAGGGACTGGGGCCCGACCAGAGCTGGAGCGGCGAGCCCGACGACATCATCGCCAGAGGGTCCTACATCTACGACGTGGACTTGTCGCTATACGCTCACAGCCTCCTCCCCGAAGAGATGTACGACTTCGACCTGGGCGTCGACGGCATCGACGTCGAGTTCGACGAATGGGGCCACACAGTGGGCTCAGACCACGCCAACGCCGGCTACCGCCTCATCAAGGGCCCCTACGTGTCCGACGTCGCCCGCGACTGGAACTACCGCCCCTGCTCCTAACCCCAAGCCACCCCCTGCCCCAGCCCGACCCCTCGCACTCTGCTTCTGCCGCCAACCCGCTGAGAACGCAGAAGGTAGCCGACACCGCAGGGCTGGGCCATTGACGACGTGTCGTCTGCCCCCGTCGTCGGCGGTGAGCCGCCCGGCTGCTGGAAGCACCCACCAGGCACGAGCCGGGGGGCAACTGAGACGGGGCACGAGAACCCAGCCCGACCCCCTAAACCCCGGACTTGTCGGTGCTCATCAACGGAAACGAGGGCGGCTACCACCAGCTCTAATCGAGCTACTTGCCATTATATAACAAGCCTTATTATGGTCCGCGCCGTGCGAGCCTTCACCAGATCCAAGTCCGTTGCAATCCTTTTCGCTGTGGTCGCAGCAATCTCGGTGTTCGCCGCGCCTGCTGCGACGGCCCAGACTGTCGAGGACGTGAGACAGAGGGATCAGCTGATCGCCAACCAGGAGAACCTATTGAACACCTACCGGTGCTTGTTCGGAGTGGACGTCGATGTGGTTCCGGGCCAGTGCCCGAATCCCGACTTGGTTGCCCCCGGCGTGGCGCCGCCCAACCCCAGCCAGAACGACCTCGACGTGCGCGACGGGCTGATCCAGAGCCAGGAGGCCCTGTTGAACGTGTACCGGTGCCGTTTCGACGTCGACACCCAGATCGTTCCCGGCGGCTGCGTCGACGGCGCTCCTGCGCCTCAGCCCGGCGAGGACTCCCAGCCGGACGGCGGGGCGCTCACAGCCGCCCAGATCTACGAGCGGACAGCTCCGTCTGTACCGCTCATTCGAACCGCGTCGGGCTCTGGCAGCGGGATCTTGATCGAGGGAGGCTATGTCGTCACCAACTATCACGTGGTCGGCTTCCACGAAACAGCCCGGGTCGTGTTCCCCGACGGCACCGAGTTCGAGGACGTCCCGGTGATCGGCTACGACTTCATGGCCGACATCGCGGTGTTGGGGCCGATCGAATTCCACGCAGCCGCATTGGAGCTCGCCGACGGGGAGGCTTTGGCGCCGGGCAGCGATCTGTTCCTGGTCGGCTACCCCGCCGAGTACGAGCAGTTCCCACAGGCTTCGATCACCCGGGGCATCCTGTCCCGGTTCCGCCAGTGGGACACCTATGACCTCACCTTGATCCAGACTGACGCGGCCATCGCCGGCGGCCAGAGCGGCGGGGCCTTGGTCAACGAACGCGGCCAAGTAGTTGGCATCTCCACTTGGAGCTTCAGCGCAGCCGGCTTCGGAGTCGCCACCTCGGCCGCCGACGTCGCTGTGATCGTCGAAGGCCTCATCGCGTCGGGCCCATCGGCGGACCCCGACGACGACCGCACCCTGTCAGATGCCGTCGGGGATTTCGCCTTCGAAGTGGATGCCACCTTCGCCCAAGCGCTCACCTTCCACGGCCAGGCGGGAACGACTGTGACCATCACCATCGACGGGGAAGCAGACGGCATCCTCTTGGTGACTGACGCCATCGGCGTGCTCGTCGAAGTCGACGAAACCGAGACCAGCGAGGAAACGGCCGTATTCGAGATCCCCGAAGACGCCACGTACTTCGTTGTCGTCGACAGCTGGGCGAACGACTCCGGCGACTACACATTCGACCTGACGAGCTCTGTGCGACTGCAGCCCTACGCCGATCCCGACGACAGCCAGGAGGCAATAGACGCCAGCGGCTGGGCGCAGGGTGAATGGGCGGCCACATTCGGCCTGTTCGACTTCTACTCAGATGTCGACGAATACGTGCTCGTCCTGAGCGAGGGCGCGACCTACTCGGTGAGCACCGACTCCATTTTCGCCGACACCGACATCGCAATCATCGCCCCCGACGGCGAAGTCCTCTACGACGACGACAGCGGGCCCTCAACGGTTTTCGACAACCCCTACAACGCGATGATCGAGTTCACAGCAACAAGCACCGGGGAGTATTTCGTCCTTGTCGGAGAGGTGAACGGAGAACGCGGCGACGGCTACGCCATATTGGTCCAGCGGCTGGCTTGATCGGCCGCCCACCGGCCCACTAGCCCAGCGAGCAGGAAGCCCGAACGCGAGGGATTGCCAGTCTTACTGCGGTCGCTCTCCGGCGTTTGCCGCTCGGTAGCCTGAGGAGTCATGGAGCGCACTGATCAGCCGATCGGTTCTTTGCTGTTCTCGTATCGGCGTGGTGGAGGCAGGGCGTGCAACGACTGATCGAACTGCTGGATTCAGCCGCCGCCAGTTCTACATTCGACATCGGCCACACGAAACCAGAGGATGATGGCTTTGTGACCTACTACGGGCAGAGGCCGGATGAAGTCCTCACAGCGCAACAGCTACGCGACCTGATTGAACGCCGAACTTGGCAAGACAGAGAACACAAAATGGCAAATCGGGCACGGATGTCAGTGCCTTCATCGTCGCTCGCGCAAGTCGCCGATTACGTGCGCGCCGAACTCGCCCACTGCGTTGACTCATCCAAAGACCGCATCGGGCACGCCTTCCCCGGCCGCGGATCATCAGGCACTCTCACTGTCCAGGCTGATGGCGTGGTGAGCCACACATCAACGTCTCAAGTATCGGACCTTGCCGAATCGCTAGTCAGAGGAGCAGCCTTCCTCGGCTCAGCACGCGTGGCAGAGCTCCTCACAGGGTGGGCAGACGGCGACCCGGCCGCCTTCAAGACCAGAGTCCTTCTCAACGCCAAAGGCATCCTCGCGGAACCCCTATCACCAGTGGGCGGCATCCGAATAGAGTCACTGCCTTTGTCGACCCGCCAATTCACGTTCTTCTTGCCGACGACGAAGGGCCGCACGATCGGGGACTACCTGGCACGCATGGTGATCACGATCGATCACACGACCGCACCTGCGCTGTTCCACCCGAGCAACACGGATCAGGTACGGACCACGCGGGCTACGGCCATGCCGGGAATTGACGCAACCACAGTCTGCACAGCCCTCTCGCTAGAAGCGGATATACATGCCGACATCGCCTTCTTCTGGACCGACTTCGGCGAGCTTGTGGCCTTCGGCAGCGGACACGAGAACGCGATCCGGTCTTTCGGCCAACAGCACTACAGGAGCCACTCCTACACAAACGCAACGATCAGACCCGAATCCCACCCAGACGGTCCTTCCATAGAGCTTGCTGAAGACTGGACGCTGGAGATCGAGGAAGCCGAACTCGGGCGTACCCTTGACGCGCTAGCAGCCGACTGTTCGCATCAACTGCGTATAGCTGCATCAAGGTGGCAAAGCACGAAGAATACGCGAGCCAGTCTGGAGGATAGATTCATCGACCTGCGTATTGCATTGGAGTCGCTCTACCTCAGAGACTTCGGCAATGAGATGAGTCAGGAGATGAGGTTCAGGCTGGCGCTCTTTGCAGCTTGGCACTTGGGAGCCGACCACGAAGAAAGAAAGACCATCCGCAAGAAATTCCGTGACGCCTATGACACAGCATCAAAAGCAGTGCATCTCGGACACGTCGAGAGCACTCAACAGAACCGAGACTTATTGTCTGATGCCCAGGCACTGTGTCGGCGCGGAGCTCTGAGACTGCTCAAGGATGGCGAACCTCAAGACTGGGGAAACCTAGTCCTGGGCCCCGACGAATAGACCTGTCTCTCGTAGCTGCTGCCGTTGCGTGGCCACTCCTAGGCCCCGCAAGAGTCCGCGCCTTGAGTCCCCAGATTTCTACCCTTGAGCCCGCCACCAGCGCGCCACAGGACGCAACTTCTGCGCTTCACCCGGTGAGAGATACACCCGGCAAGCCAAGACTTCAACAGCAGCGATTCAGTCGAGCAGCACCTTGACTTCTAGCTCGGTGACCGTTCCGTCGTCGCCTGTCCTGCCGGCAGTCGCCACCAGCTCGAAGCCTGCGCCGACAAGCAAGGCGAGGTGCCATGGAAACGGTTACAGGGCCGAACAGGGCTGGGCGAAAGCGCGAATGCGACACGATGGTCCTGCTGGTACACGAAGTGGCCGCCTGGATGAACGGGAGCTATCCCGAAGCCGACGACCAGTACAAAGACCCCGCCCACTGGACGAGGATTTGCGACACGCGACAAGCCGCCCACCCAGACACCCCGAAGTATTGGATGTCGCGCAAGCCGGTCAACAGATCACAGAACTTCAGATTCCGCAAGAAATTGACAGCCAACATACAAACAAAACAGCCTGCTTGAAACCCGGTGAGGTTCAAGATGCCCATTCCGCGAGGTGGCCGAGAGCCGACGAGCGCACAGGGCATGGACAATGCCCAGAGAGATTCATTGCTGACTTCGCCGCCATCGGCATCCATGGGTGCGCTCTGGGCGACTAGTGGACACCGTTGTTCGTCGGATCGCCGATGCTCTCAGTTCTGATCGAAGTGCCGGGTGCTGGACGATACTTGCGACATCGCACGATGGCTGCGGCGGGCACGGCGGGTCATCGGCGCGAAGAGCGTCGATCGAAGTCTCTGGTGTAGGCGCATCCGATCTTGGACCAGAATTCGGAGCATCCTTCGAATTCGCCGGTCTTCTCGGATTGGCGGGGCACGATAACCCCGACGCGGCACCACGGGCATGACTCGGGCTGCTCCCCGCAGCCGGGGTTGGTGCATGCGGCGGGGCTCCTCTTTCCGGAGACGACGTACCCGTCTTCGCAGTGCCGGCAGCGGGGCGCCTGGTAGTCGCAGTGCGGATGCATGGTGCATCGCAATGTCTTATGGGTCTGTGATCGCACCAGGCGCCCGCCGGGGCAGCGCGGGCAGTTCCTGGCCGGGGCGAGCTCGCCTATCGTCCGCAGGCCGGGGTTTCGGTCGAGCAGCTCCAGCACGAAAGGCGACGGGAAGGCCGGGTCGGTGACGAGGTAGGCGCCGTTTCGGGCTCGGGTAAGCGCCACGTAGAACAGGCGGCGCTCCTCGGCGAACGCGAAGGGGTTGTCGCTGGCTGGGGGAAGGAGCAGCTCGAGGAGCGGGTCGTCGCCGATCTGGGAGGGGAACCCCCGCCGGCCGTCTTTGAGGTCGACGACGACCGTGTAGTCCGCTTCTGTCCCCTTGGCCCTGTGGACCGTGCTGAATCCCGCACCGGGCGGCGCCGTCTCCCTGCTCGTGTTGTAGCGGCCCAGAACCAACACATCCGACGGCCCGGCGCCTCTTTTGCGCTCGATGTCTTGCAGGGCCGCTTGCACGCCGCCGGCGGGGTTGTCGGCGGCCACGACGGTTATGCCGTCGTCGGCTGCTGCGCTCTGGGAGCGCATCGGCCGCTGGGTCTGCTCGGGGTTCTGCTTGATGAACGCGGTGGAGGGGGCGAGGATGCCGTCCGAGTGGCGGAACGTCCGACTCAGTGCCCGCTGCTGGACGTGGCCCAAATGGCTGCCGCAGCCGCGCACCAGAGCCACGTCGCTGCCCGCGAACCGGTAGATCGACTGCCAGTCGTCTCCCACCAAAAAGCACGCGGCGCCCTGGCCGCTGAAGGCGAGGGCTTGCAGCAGGTTCATCCGGCCGGCGGAGATGTCCTGGAACTCGTCGACAAGCACATAGCGGTACCGCCACCGCTCTCGGTCTTGGCGGATGCAGGCGGCGGCGCGGTTGATGAAATCGTGGAAGTCCATTTCGCCCGCTTCGGAGAGGAGCCGATCGTATTGTCGGCGCACCTGCTCGAATACGTCCAGGAAAGCCGCCGACCGCCGCTGGTCCCGGCGATCTGAGGCCCGTGCTCGCAGCACTTCGGAGCTGGCATTGCTGGTCTTGGCGTGGTTGAGGAACGTGGCCAGCAGCCCCGACAGCCGGGAGATCCTGGTCTCGGAGAGGCTGTCGATGAGGTCTCGGCGGGGAACCGGGGCGAGGTCCACGCCATTCGATTCCAGCTGGGCTCTCAGCGACGAGCGCCATGTGCCGTGTTTGTGCTCCCAGCTGTAGGTCTCGATCAGGGTGGTCGAGTGCTGCCGGTGGGTCTGGCGCTTCCAGGCCACGCCTTCGGCGTAGCCGCCGAAGTGAGGCGGTGGGTTTCCCTGCTCGTCGAGCGCGAAGTGCTCGATGTAGATGCCGTGTTCGGGCAGGTAGAAGTCGGGGAGATAGGGGCGGTGCTCGTCGGTTCCCGACAAGTGGGGGTATTTGGACTCGTATTCGAATTTCACTCCGTGCTCTGAGAGGAAGTTCGCTATTTGCAGCTCCTGGATGCTCTTGACCAAGTCCCCGCTCAGGGTGCGCAGCTCGATTCTCCGCCAATATGCCTCGTATTCCTGCTCCGTTGCGAAGTCGAACGGCGAGTAGCAGGGCTCGTGGTGGTACAGCAAGAAGCTGACGACTGCATCCGACGACCCTTCGTCTTCGATCAGCGCTTCGAGGATGTCGTCGATCGCTGAGCGGCGAACATGGTCGTCGGTGGCCATCTTCGACAAGTTGGGGGTGTCCCCGCTCTCGATGAGCACCCCTCGGCCGAACGCATGGAACGTCTTGATGTCCACCTCTGACAGCTCGTCTGGTAGCCGGCCGGCGATCTCGGCTTGTGCGCTGTTGTTGTAGGCCAGCACCAGTATCTGGTCGGGGTCGACGCCCTCGTTGCGCACGAGGTGCGCGACCTTGGCGGCCATCACGGTCGTCTTGCCCGTGCCCGCACCTGCGAGCACCAGCGTCACGTCCTCATCGGTCGCGATCGCCTCGGCCTGCTCGCCGGTCAGGCGGGCGCCGAAAGCGGCCCGCGCCGCCTCGGCCACATCGGGTACGCGCTGGGACACGAACCGCTGGTTGGCCTTGTCGCGCAGCGCCTCGATGCTCTCTTCGGGCACCAGGGGCTCGAGCCGCCTGCGCGACTCGATCGCTGGTTCGGACAGATGGCAGGCGACGATCCCGCCGCTGCGGCCCACTGACGACACCAGCTTCTGGTGGACCGCCCCCATCGCAGAATGGCGCACGTAGATGTCGAGCCGAAGAAGCTGCCGCAGCGCTTCGTCGACCTCGACCAGTTCTCGCCCAACGGCCGCCGCGGCCTTTCGGGCAGCTTCAGCCACTGCGTCGCACAGGCGCGACGCCTCGTCTCTGTCGAGCCCGCGCACCGCGACCGCCGCGCCCCCGACCTCGCGGACCGTCAGGCGGCTGGCGAACCTGCCCCGTCGAACCTCCACGCCGTCCAACGACTCCAGAGCCGCACTCTCCACAAGGGTGTGGCGGCGGCCCTCTACCCGCAACACCCCGTCCGAGAAGACCGCCCGCCGCCGACCCACCGCCAGCAGCCGGAAAAATGGCGTGCTCTCAGCGACGACCGGCAGCGAGCACATCGCAAGAACAGTAACCGTTCACCGGTGCGACGCGAATCTGGACCATGACCTGTGCGGCTCCCCCAACTGCCCGAACTTCGGGATCAGACGGGCCTGTCACGGCATCCAACCGCCTCTCCAATTCCCCCCTTGCGGCGACCTCCACCCGCCGCAAAGATGTGCCAGCAGCTGGCCCAGCGGAGCTAGCCAGGCTGAAACAGAGGCTGCACGATGCCGGCCTGCAAGTCGCCTCATGACCGGACGGCGAATCCCTGCGCAAGAGCAGCGGCCGGCAGGGCGGCTGAGTTCAATCGGGTGCCGGGCCAACCCCCTTCTTCTGCCCAAAGTACGGTTCCAGTATCGGGATTGGCGAGGGCTTCTGGTCGGCGGTTGATGGCTGGAGCAAGAAATGGGTCGTCAGCGGCGAGACACCGGGGTGGACCAGTCTTTGGTCTCTAGCGTGTCGACGTCCAAGATGAGCGCCGCGCCTGCGGTGTTGTCGCAGTTGAGCCCTTCGATGGTGATGCCTTGTTGCTGGGTGGTGTAGCGGCGGTGCCAGTGGCCGTGGACGACGAGTCGGGGTTGGATGGCCTCGGCGACTTCGGCGAGCCGCTCTTGGACTAGGCGGGATATGCGGTCGAGCTCTTCGTCGATGTCAAGGGTGCTGGGCAGGTGGTAGCCCAGCGCCGGGTAGTCGTGGCACAAAAGCACGTCTGTCGGGCCGGCGTCGATGGCGCGTTGGAGGTCCTCGTCTGAGGGGAGTTCTTCGATGAACCAGGTCTTGCCGGATATGCGGAACGGCCGGTCGACGCTGAACGCTCCGCCCAGGGCGCGGAATTTCGTAGTGCCCCATTGCCAGGCGCAGCCCCGCGGCAGGTACCACAGGTCAGGGTGCAGCTGCACGGGCCGGCCGTTGTCGCATTGGGGATCGGCGTTGCGGGCTGATTTGCGCAGGTTCAGGTGGTGCTCGTGGTTCCCGTCCAAAAACAGCACCTGAACCCCGGCCTTCTGCGCGTCTCTTGAGACTTTGCGGGCGAACGCGAGCTGGGGCCACCAGCCGAAATCGCCGAGCTGGACGACTGTCTTGATCCCGTCTGCGGCGAGGGCCTTGATGACGCGCAGCACCCAGTCGGTGTTGGCGTGCGTGTCGCCCAGCAGTGCGACGCGCCCGTCTTCTGGGCTGGGGAAGCCCTCGGGGATCTCGTAGGCCACTGTTCCTCCTGGCGGTGTGCTCCCATTAAAACCGCTGGACAAGCACCGGTTTTAACGATTTTCGCCTGGGGCTCCGGCAGGCCGTCTATCGGGCTGGTATGCCGGTTGGCCCCGCGATCGCGGCCAGCTCTCGGCATCGCTGGCGGAACAGTTTGCCTTGTCCTCGTTCGGCGTCGGCTACTTCGACGAACAGTTCAGAGCGGATGGCGCCGATCCAGTCGCGGGACAGGTAGTCGGCGTGTTTGTCGAGCGCTTTGGGCCATGTGATCTCTGACCATGTATCGAAGTCCCTTATGGCTTCGAGCAGCGACGCCTCCCACATTGTCAGCTCGGCTCGGCGCTTGTTGGAGCGGCCTGTGAAGACGATGGGTACCGGGGTGCGGGGCGGGCGTCCCACTACTGCGATCCATATGCGGGGCGGCACCTGGGTGCTCCAGTGGATGCGGTTGGCGACGTAGGGCCCGGTCATGCCTGCGCCGGGCCCTGCGATCCTCCATCCCAGGTGCGGATAGACCATAGGGGGTACCGGCACAGGGTAGGGGGCGTCCTGGATCCGCCGGCAGTACCAGCCGCGCGCCGGGCGGCACATAAGCGGATCGTCGTCGTTGCACAACCGGCCCAGACCCGCGATGACCGCGGTGCGGGACATGGCGGGGAACATGTCTTGCACCTCGTCCAAGTTGAACAGCTCGTATGGCTCCAGGGCCTCGGCCCAGTCGCGCATCTCCTCTATGCCCATCGCACACCTCTTCTGACAGCAGCCGCTTATCGCAGCACAATGTCGAACCGCCAGACCAGCGAATAAAGCGCCCCCTTGCTTCCGCGGATTGGGTCCGGTGGTCTGGGATTCGCTGGCGATGGGGCTCAGTCGAGTTGCCCTGCGATGGCGGCGAGCTCTCGACATCTTTGGCGGAACAGCGGGCCGCGGCCCCGTTCGGCGTCTGCGACAGCGACGAACAGGTCCGGGCGCAAGGGGCCCAACCAGCCTCTGGAGGCATATTTCGCGTATCGGTCCAGAGCGTCGGCCCATTCGAGCTCGGACCATGTGTCGAAGTCTCTGATGGCTTCGAGCATCGACACCTCGAAGTTCGCCAGCTCGAGGCGGCGTCTGTTCGAGCGGCCCAAATAGACCGGCCCGCCGGGAGATCTGGGCGGGCGGCCCACGACCGCAATCCACCAACGGGGCGACACCTGGGTGCTCCAGCCGATCACGTTGGCGACGAAAGGCCCGGCCATTCCCGCACCCGGCCCCGCGATCCGCCACGCGAGCACCGGGTACACGTCATGGGGGACCGGCACCCGCCGAAGGGTTCCCAGCCGACGCCGGCAGTACCACCCACCCTGTGGGCGTCCCATGAGCGGGTCGTCGCCTTGGCACAACCGGCTCAAGCACGACACGACCGCAGACCGCGACATGGCGGGAAATACCGCCTGAACCTCGTCCAGATTGAACAGGGCGGCCGGCTCCAAGGCCTCCGCCCACTCCCGCATCTCCCTCAAACCCATCGCACACCTCACCCGGACAGCAGCCGCCCATCGCAGCACAGGCCCCTACCGGAGCACCAGCGAATAAAGCGGATCCCTGGCCGGACGGGCACGGCGAACACGTAGGCCCGGGAGGCCGACCTTCTAGTTGCTGTTCCTAGTCCCTGTGAGGTGCTCGTCTCCCCAGAGGCTGGCGTCGAGGGCCTTTTCGAGTCGGGCAACGGTGTCGATGTCGGGCCAGGAGATGCCGCGGAGGATGTTGGTGATGGTCGTGATCGACAAGCCGGTGGCAGCGGCTGCCTTGCGGGCCGAGCCGGGGCCCCGGCTATTTGCCCGGTTGTGCTCCAGGGCCCGTTGGAGGCGGGAGGCGACGCCCCGAGCTAGCGCTGCCGAGGGCGGCGCACCCTCGCGCAGGGGAGCGTTGGGCCATTCGCCGGAGATACTCCAGTGCCTCGGGGGGTGTTTCGGGCGTCTGCCGGGCACGGGCTCATACTACGTTCCCGGAAATCCCCCCGGCGCCACCGCCCCCGCAAACCGGGCCACGCCGCTGCGGCCGTGGAGGCCGGACTCTCGTTGAGAAGATCCCTTGCATTGCCGGCCGCAACAGCTAGTCTATTAGAATGGACTAGCTGGATGGGCTCGTCTCCGGCAAGGGGCGGGCCCGGCGGCCAAAGAGCATCGAGGCACCCCAGATGTCTTGCCGGACAGGGGTGCCTCGATGGAACAACCTCGAAGAGGCGTCAATGCAGAGTACCACAGCATGCCGGTCGAAAAACCGGGGGACACGGCGTCGCCCCGGGCTCTGCCCGCCGCCGGGCCTCACATGGTCGGGCCGGGCCCAATCCAGAGCGGCAAGTGGGAACGCCCGGCGACTGCCGAGCCTCACAGCGGGTGCGGCAGCCGCTTCAGACGCCCCCGCTGAAGGGCATTGGACCTGTCTTTTGGGCCGCGAGTCCCGGTTGTGCGGCCGCCTCCGCTCCGTCCTCTCGGGTTCTCGACACGCTGCACACAGGCCGTTGGCCAGGGTGTTTTTGCCCTCAGGAACACAGCGTGAAGGGCCGAGTCGGCGGCCAGAAAAAAATTTTCCGAGTTTCTGTCAGAAACGGGACACCCTTGGACCTAAGGCAGGAAAGCAGCAGCGCCCCATCTTTTTCCGAGGACAAGGCGCTGCTGCAAAACACAAAAGGTTTACATGCAGTCTACCGCCGCAAACGGCATATCTCCAGGGCAAACAGACCGAACCCTGCGGCTGTTCGACCCCGACGGCGGCGGCCCTGCGGTGCTGCGCCGGATACGCCTTCTCGCGGCGGGCTGGAGGCTGTCAGTGAGCGGCGCTTTGCTGATGGAGGAGTGGCGCGACCTGGTGCAGGCGGCGCTGCGAGAGCGCTATGGCGGCAATGAGCGCACCGCGGAGAAGATCGCGGCCGAGGCGACAAGGCTGTTCAGGTATCTGGGCGCCCGAGGCGCCGCTTCGTGGCCAGAAGTGACCGAGCAGTTGGTGGCGGAGTGGTGCTGGGCGCCGCGCCCGGACCGATGGGGCCGGCTGCAAGACCCGGCGCAGACCACCGCCCGCAATCGCCAGTGGGCCGCGCTGGCCGTGTTCGAGGAGGCCAAGGGGCTGGGCGCTCCTATCGACCCCGAAGAGCTGGTCGGCGAGCGAATCAAGCGCAGGGGAGCCGGCATCCCGACCCGACCGCTTACCGACGAGGAGGCCACCTCGGTCGAGGTTCACGCCGACAGGGGGCTGCCGGGGTCCCGGCGCTGTCTTCTGGTCGCGTTCAGCTTCGCCGGCGGCACCGCTACCGAGGTGGCGGGGGTGCGGATGGGCGACGTGGATCTCCAAGCCGGGATGGTCGCATTCGACGGCCCTTCGGCTCGCACTAACCCGCTTGGCGGTTGGGCCGCGGAGGCCGTCGACTGCTTCGTCCGAACCCACCGGCCGATCCCGCCGGAACAGCTGTTGTGTGTTTCGGGGCGCACCGACGAGTTCCAGGCCGCGCACTCGGTGACGGTCCGGCTGGGCGAGGTGCTCGCCGACGCAGGTATCGCCGGGCGGGCGGGGGTGACGGCCCGGTCGATCCGCCTCACCACTGCGGTGCGGGTGCTCCAAGAATCGTGCATCGAGGCCGCCGCCCGGTTCCTGGGATCCCGGTCGCTGGACGCCGCCGCCGACGCGCTCGGCCACGACTGGAGGCACGGCGATGTCGGGTAGGGTCGAGAGGCTGTTCGCCGACGGCCTTCCCGTGAGGCTCGCGGACATCAGGGCCATCGGCAGCGCCAAATCGCCTCGCAAGGGCGGCGGCAGCGGCCCCAAGGGCAGGAAGAAGGGCAAGAGCAAGCGCGGACCCGGGGGAGGCAGACCCCAGCCGACTAGGGCCGACAACATCTCCAACCTCGCAGACCGCCGCCCAGCGCGCCCCAGCGAAGAGGAAGCGGCCGATGCCGGAGGGGAACCTGAAGACTGGTCCGAGCAGTCCGGCGGCGCCGGGCGCAAGGTCAAGAGCGCCCCGCTCAAGCTTTCGGACGTCGAGCTGCTCGAGCTCATGGCCTGCTTCATGCCGATGCTTACGGCGGCCGGCCTGTTCGAAGGGGTGATCTCCACGCGCTCTGAGCGGCGCAGGGTCGGGCGAAAGCGGGAGTACAGCGTGATCGATGTGTTCGTGTTCGAGTTCGCAATCTGGCTCTACGGGTCCATCAGGTCAGCGGAGGACAACCTGAGCGACCCCAAGAACTGGGAGCGGGTGCGCGAGGCGCTCGAGTTCGCCCACCCCGACCGGCCCGATTGGCGGCTCTCGCCCAAGCCGATGAACCGAGACAAGCACTACCGGTTCCGGAGCAAGTATCTGACCGATCAGATGCTGAGAACGATCCGCAAGCTCGCAAGGGACGCCGCGGTCAACGCCGCCAAAGCCATGGGACTGCTCGACCCCGAAGGCAGGAACTCGTTCACATACCCCCGGCTGTTGATGGTCGCCGACGCGACGTTCCTCCCCGCGGTGTACACCATCCCACATTGGGCCGTCGGCCCAGGCGACAACAAGAGAACCGACCCCGACGCGAAGGTGTTCTACAGAAATGACCGCTATTTGGCCGGCTCAGCTGGATACATGCTGGTCTATGTGTCTTGCCGTCTCCCCTTCGGGAACGAGCGCCTCGTCCTTGACATCGACTTCGCCGACCCAGACCACCCCGGCGCAGACGACGACCCGGGTTTCAACCCCAACAACGACGCCACCGTCGCAACGAAAATGTTCCTGGACCTGATCGGGGACTACGCCCACAAGCTCGCCAGGGTCCACGGACTGTGCTACGACATGGCACTCCGGTCAGCGGACGCCGACCGGCTCCTTGACGCGGGGAAGCTCCCCTTCACAAGAATCCCCTACACCGCAGGAAGCGGGCCCGCAGAAAAGAACCTCGGAACCCACACCTTCACAACCCGAGACGGCAACAAAGCCACGTTCAAGGTCTACGCCATCAACGGCACGCCGGGCATCGTGTTCCCCGACGGCAACGGTGAGCTCTGGTTCTTCCCGCTCAAACGCATCCAAACCAAAAAAGTCCCCAGAGCCGGCGACAAGTTCTCCATCCAAGGCACCTGGGCGATCCGCGAATACAGCAAGCACACCAAGAACGGCGCAAAGCGCGACGCCTCCCAAAGCACCGACTGCGACCACAACCGGGAAACCGACGAGATCCCCGCGCTGTTCCCGAACCTGATGAAGTTCAAAGGGGCCAAGACCACCATCACCCACAACAGCTCCCGCGCCGAGCGCAAAGCCAACCCCCACGCCCGCCGCACCCTCGCCCTGCGGCCCATCCCAGAATCAGACCCATGGTTCACAGAAATGTATGGGCTACGCGAAGACGCGGAATCCACCTTCAGCGGCGTCAAAGCCGACCTCTTGGACCGGCGCTGCCGGACCATAGGAAAGCGCAGCGTCCACTTCAACCAGCTGGCCTACCAATTCAAGACCATCATCACCGCACTGGTCGCGCACCACAAACGCACCAATGCCGACATATCCAAATGGTTCGGGAAATACCAGCTCCCCGTACGGCTCAGAGCCGGCCCCGAACTCAAAGCCGCCTAACCCCAACACCCAGACCGAAAATCCAAACCAGACAGACGCGCCCCCGAACACCCCCAAACCCACCCGCAGACCGCGCGCACATCCTGCCTGAGCCAAACCAGCCCTAATCGGCCACCGGAAACTGCCCGAAGCCGCCTAAAATCCCGTTCCCAACCAAATTCGCGCACAAAATCGCGCACACCCGCCCACGTAGCTCAGTCGGGACAGAGCAGGGACCTCCTAAGTCCAAGGTCGCAGGTTCGAATCCTGCCGTGGGCGCTGCCGAGAGTTTTCTGTTGTTGCCAGCACGTCTGCGTAGTTCTGCATTTGACCAGCGTAGCGACCGTTTATGTCATCGGCCGGTGGTAGGCTGTTCCCAGTATCGTTCGAGCTATCCCCGAAAATGTGGGGGATAAATTGGGGGATGGGATGCCGCAGTTGACCGCCGCGAAGGTCAAGAACGCCGGTGTGGGAAAGCACCAGGACGGCCAAGGATTATTTCTGCGAGTGTACGAATCCGGGTCGAGATGCTGGGTTCTGCGCCTCACTGTGGACGGGCGCCGCCGCGAGATCGGGCTGGGAGGCTGGCCCGAAGTGAGCTTGGCCGATGCGCGCGCCAAGGCGTTCGGGCACCGCGCCGCTGTAGCCAGCGGCCGCGATCCATTGGCAGATAAGCGCCGGGGCGATGTGCCGACGTTCCGCGAGGCTGCGAAGAAGGTGCTAGATGCGAACCGGGCCAGATGGCGCAGCGACCGGACCGCGACCCTGTGGTGGGCGTCGCTGGAGAACCACGCTTTCCCCATCATCGGGGACATGGCAGTAGACCGCATCTCCCAGTCTGACGTGCTCCACTGCGTGGAGCCCATGTGGGCGACCCGCACCGAAACGGCCCGCAAGGTCCGCCAAAGGATCCGCGCGGTGCTGAGATGGTGCCAAGCACACGGCTACGTCCAATTCAACATGGCCGGCGAAGTAATCGACGGGGCCCTGCCGCCGATGCCCCGCATAAAGTCCCATTTCCGTTCGCTGCCATACACCGCAGTGGCGGAAGCCCTTGCGGCGGTAGAGGAATCCGGCGCGTCGCCGTCGGCCAAGCTGTGCCTGCGGTTTGTCGTGTTGACTGCGGCCCGCTCCGGCGAGGCCCGCGACGCCACATGGGGTGAAATCGACTTCAACGCCTGCGAATGGAAGATCCCCGCAGAGAGAATGAAGGCCGCATCCGAGCACAGGGTGCCACTGAGCGACGCAGCCCTCGAGGTGCTGGACCGGGCCAAGGATTGCCACGACGGCTCCGACCTGGTGTTCCCATCCCCGCTCAAGCCCGGCAGGCCCCTGTCGGACATGACCCTCACTAAGATCCTGCGCGATGTCGGGTTGGCTGACCGGGCCACCGTCCACGGTTTCCGGGCCAGCTTCCGTACCTGGGCGCTGGAGCAGACCGACACGCCCTGGGCAGTGGCCGAGGCCGCATTGGCCCACAGCCTCGGCGACTCAACCCAACAGGCCTACATCCGAGGCGACGCCTACACCAAGCGCCGCAAGCTCATGAACCAATGGGCCGACTACCTGCAACAGACATAGGAGAGGGCCGGGCTCCGTTCTGGAGACACGAGGGGAACCGTCGAGCCACGGGACCGGATCGGAGAGAAATGAGGGAGGAGAGGTCGGGTTGGTTGGCCCTATTGCCTAATCCGGTGGCTGCCGACGGGACGGGGCATGGGGATCGCCGATTGGCTTCTCCGTGGCGTCTAACTAGCTCACGGTAGGGTTGGCTCTTGAGCCTATTTGTTGTCTGATTGTTGGAGCCGTTGTCGAAGGGTTGCTGCGTCGCTGGCGACTGCGGTGTCTATCGCGTTGCGGTCTCTCACGGCGTATTTCTTGTACAGCCAGGTGGGGATGCGCCGATTTTCAAGGCGCATTCTGCACAGCTCATCTTGTGCGGTGCGCACATCACGTTCTGTGGCGAGCGAAGTACTGCTGAGCAAATTCCGAATGTGGCGTTCGAGGTCCTCACGCTTGAGAGCAAGAGCAGCGTGGGCTCGTGCGCTATGCAGCCGGCCAACGACAAGTGGAGCCATAGCCATCAAAACAGCCGCCGTTTCACGTGCGTCAAGGTCTGAAATCAATGCTGTGGCAATGATGAGGGCGGGGCAAATGAGAGCTAGGGACTTATTTAGACGTGCATAGCGTTCGTGACCCATGGCACCCCAACCGGCTGACTGTTGGATTCTGAGGAGGGCTGCCTCGTTTGGTGGGATGTCGTGAGTAGCTATCCAGTAGTCATCGTCAAAATCCAATTCCTTGTTTTTTTGTGAGAGGTCTCGAATTTTCCGTGGCTGAATTGGGTCGCCACAAAGGAGATGGTTCCACCCTTCGCTCCAGGCTTTGGACTTCCAGAATGTGAGGTCGAACTGTTCTTGGATGGCCACGGCGATGCGTCGGTGTTCTTTGTCTTCTACAAATAGGCCAGACTCCCGGAATATCAGCCAAACCAGGGCTGCTGTTGGCAACCAGGTGATGAGGAAGTCAACGATCGAACTGGACGAATCGCCGGATGCGATTGCTGCCGCGATTGCTGCCGCGATTGCGGCGAACACGATGTCTGCAATGAACGAGATGCGGCGATTACTTGCTTCTGTCTGGTAGCTCTGAGAATACGCGCGATACAGGTCCTGCTGTTCTATGGCCAGTTGAGTCATGGTCGGGGCATCCGGGGACCGAAGATCTCACGCCATAGCTCGACGGCATTGCGCTCTTCTCCCTCGTCCTCCAGATATACGGCTTCCTCTGCGATGGAGAGCGCATCCTTCGCCGCGCATCTGATGGAATCTCGGTCGCTAGAGGTAAGGAGTTCGTCGACGTCTGGACCTATTCCGGCGGGGTCGGCCCATGGGCCGGAGGCATGGTCGATGACATTTCCAAAGAATGTGGTGATTTCGTCCTGGTAGCGGCCAAATGGGGGGTGCACGAGCGTGAGCGCCATGGTCTCGATCAAGAACGACTGGGGCACTGGCCGTCCGACTTGGAGGTTCCAGCCTTTCACCATTTTCACGAAGGGCACCCACATTTTCCTGCACGCAGCGTTTTTTGATGAGGTGAGTTGGGCGTGTGCTTCGGGGTCGGTCCGGATCCAGCGCCCGCGCTGAGGGTCGGGAGCTTCATACCCGGCCTGAGAATGCTCAAATGCTGGAACCAATTCGAATGAGGCGTCACCGTCATTGTCCGACATTGTGATGCGCACTGCCATTCCGTCTGCTTCTACACGGTTGAACTTGCCTTGGAGGCAATTGACGAGCGCCGTGATGATGCTGTTCGGCAGCTTCTGGCGGTAGTGGCCCTGTCCTCCGGCAGGGTCGATGACTGCAAAGATGTCGACATCCTCGAGAGGTTTGATCTTGGTGTGCCGGTCGTAGCTACCGGTCAAGAACGTCTTCTCTATGTCCCACTCGCCGCTTAGTACTTCTCGGATTCGATGGTGCCGTTTCTGCGCTAGAGCCTGCTCGCCCTTAGTGATCTCTCCGGCTTGGCGCATCTTCTCGAATGCGTCATCTACATAGGTCACGTTGGACTCCTCTCAAGTAAGTCGATACGAGCGCAGCACCGCGGAGGCACCTGGACCACTGCCTGCTGTGCCATGGCGGTATCCGTTGCTGAAGGATGGCAGTTGTCTGTTCGTATTGGTCCATCCAGGTTGGTCAGACAGCGAATACCCAGACCGTGGTGATGCGATTACTTTGAAGTCAGTCCCTGTTCGCACTCGTGGTTCTTTCACTATCTGGCGGCGGATGCGGGCGAGTTGGTCGCGGAATTTCTGTTCGGGATCCCAGGCTGTGTAGTCGATGTCGAACGCGTAGCCAGCGGTCTCAGCTCCACCGGGGGGCTTGAGGGTGACGCGAATCTTTGCGAGGGAACGCTCTTCAATCCAGCACTTGATCGCAGACTCGTACTCGAAGACCCGTGAAACCCTGTCGGAGGACACTCCGATAGCAAGCAGTGTCTCAGCTAGCGCCGAGACCATTACGCCCGCGAGTTGGGTGGCCGTGTGGGTGAAGGTGCGAGTGGTCGTGTATGTGGTTGTGCTCATTTGCTGCCTCGTGAGTGTGCGAGCCTCGACAAATCGATCACGGGTGCTGAAGACTGTCCTTGGCGCGAGGGGGTCTCGGCTGGCGCTGGTTCAAGCGAAATGTGGGGGCACGATTTGGCAGCTCTATGCACAACAGGGGCGAGGCCGTCAGGCGCAGGTAGATGCAGCGACCACGAACTGGCTGTCGCGGCACCCCGCGGCACGTCGATATGCTCCTTCGCGGCGTGAGCGTCCTCACCTACCGGCACTTCGACCTGCAGGCGAAGTCCTGCAGCTACAAGTACGAGTTCGCCTCGGCAAAGGTGCCCTCCCACACTGAGTAGTCCCAGTGCTTGTTCTGCTCCTTTGAGTTCTGACCTGACTGCATCTCCGTTTAGGCTGGAACTGCGATCTAGCGTGTCGGCTACAAGATCAATGATTTTCGTCGCGACAGTCTTGCCATCGTTGACGGGCCGTCCTGGCACGGTGCGTATTGCCTTCATTGGATCCCTTTCCACCTCTGCGCAGCCTGGCCCAGGTGGGTGGCGGTGAGCCGCCTCGGGTCTGATGCAAGCTCAAGATCAGAACTGAGCACGTCGAGCACGAATTTGCGGCTCTGACGGGCATCGATTCCCTTTGCTGCTAGTTCCTCCGAAACGCTTGAGATCGAAGGGTGATCGATTACCGCCTTGAGATCGGGGAACTCTCGTGACCAAGCCTTGAGCGTTGATTGGATGATCTCCTGGACGGCCTCTTTGGTCGGCAGTGGAATCGCGACGGTTACATCCGTCCGGGACCGCAGCGCGGAGTCGACAATCTCGGGGAAATTCGTGGTCATCACTGTTACGACGTTGGGACAGATATCGGCGAGCAGGTCTAGGGCGGTTATTGCTGCATCGGTTGTCCTGTGTACGTCGACGGGATTCGCCTCCAAGCTGACCTGTCCGCGGTGGATGGCCAGTGCCTCCACTTCATCTACTACCAATACAGTTATGTCGGCACCAGCGAGGTGAGGGACGGTCTCGGTCAGAATCCGATGCACTTCACGCTGAGTGCGGCCGTGTTCTCCGCTCATCGCTTCGTGGGAGGCGAACTCGATGACCCGGACTGCTGACTCAGCAATGGTCGACAGAGGGGCTCCCAAGTTTCGGGCTAGTGAAGTCTTACCGGTCCCAGGTGGGCCCTCGACCAAAGCGAGCCGGTTCACCGCAGTGGCATTTCTGTCAAGCGACCCAGCCCTTAGCGAGAGAGCCGCCCAGGCGAGGAGTTGGTTCTTTTGGGCATCGATGCCCAAAAGGCTGTTCCAGGCCTCACGATGGCGCTCTTCGATGACCTCGTTCCGAACAATACTGGTGCCTTCCATGCCTTTCCTCGAATGGTCTATATGGTCCACCAGCGGAATATAGCGGCAAAGTAGTATAACTGCAACATGATAAAACAGGAATTTAGCGGGGGGACGTGACTTCATGAATGAGTCAGGGACGATCCCTACAGCAGCCTTGGCCCTGTCTGATCTGCGGAAGCGAATCGGCAGGTCACAGGCTGAGATTGCCAACGCAACCGGCACCACCCAATCCGGGGTCTCGAGGCTTGAGCATCAATCAGATATGCGACTGTCGACGCTCGTCGAGTATGTCACCGCACTCGGGGGCCACCTACACCTGGTTGTAGAACACGGAATTGATCAGATTGAGATAGAAATTCCGCTGCTGCGGAAGCAGCGTGGGGACCTTGGCCATGAGTTCCGCGTGATTTGGCAAGATCAGGACTCGCGAGGCCTCATTCACGTCGGATGGCTCGAGATCGCCGGAGAACAATACCTGTTTTCGTACACCAACGAAGCCAAGTCCCACCCTCGCTTCCAGCCATTCCCGTCGTTCCCACTGTTCGACAAGGAGTACCGATCTAGCGAGCTGTTCCCATTCTTTGCAGTAAGGCTCATAAGCACAGCAGACCCGGGCTATCGCGCCACCCTCGATGCCCTGGGACTAACGCGCGATACCGCGACCCCGGCAGAACTCTTGGCTCGGTCACCGACAGAGTCACCACATGACACGATTCAAGTCGTCCCGGAACCTACGGAGAGGCCAGACGGCTCTCTAGTGCGGTTGTTTTTGGTGTCGGGAATCCGCCACGCAGACCAACAGAATCCGCAAGCCTTGAGCCAACTGATCGAGAATCTCGCAGAGGGTACTCAGCTTGAACTTGTGCCCGATCCCCACAACCCCGCAAATCCCGAGGCGCTTCAACTCGCAGTAGATGGCAAATTGATCGGGTGGGTACCCGACTATCTGGTGTCAGAGGTACACAGCCACATCAACTCAAACCGCTCAGTGGCGATCAACGTCTCCCGAGCCAACGGACCTGACGTCCCGTGGCATCTGCGCCTTCTTTGTCAACTGACCTTATCTGCCAAGTCGAACAGCTAGCGGGCGCACCAGTCTTGAGGCACCAATCCCATATACATCGGGTGGCATGCCCCAAATGCGAATTGCGGAATTGTGGTTCGACTCCTCTGCAGGGGATCACTGCCCGAGGCGAAACTCCTGGTTGTGTTCTGAATTCGATGGTGCTGGCTAGTTCCTTTTGACGCTTCTAGCCAAGGGCAAGGTGCCGCAGCCACTGGGCTGTCGACTGGAGGGGGTATCGGCCTCTTCAACGTTGAGAGCGCTCGATGCAACGAGTGGCGGTACCAGAGTGTTTGGACTACACGGCCGCCGGCGGGGAATCTTGGCAATCCTTCCACTCACCCCAGGCCCTCCATCCATTCACATCCTGAAATCATCCGGCAGAAAGACAGGTGATGGCACGCTGGGTGCGCCGCGTGACGGTTTCGCAAAACCGGTCAAGTGCCTGCCCTGGGCGGCGTGTACGTAGATGCAGATGAGCCGCGATCATCTTGGAATGGGTGTGGAGCGGAATGCGATCTGGCACGGGATGCCACCTGGCACCTTGATATCGCAGCAGCGTTGTCATAGCTCGAGTGAGGGGCCAGGGAGGTGGCGGCGCGGGAGGGTTGTGTTGATGGCGTCGATGGCGTCGATGACGTGGTGGGCTACCCAAACTTGGGACCTTTCGGCGCGATGGGAGCTGGGTCTGAGGACGTCGGCGTCGGCGAGCTGGTGAAGTATTTGCGATGCCCGGCCGGGGGTTACGCCGTAGGTGTCTTGTATGTGGCGGGCGGTGATGGCCGGTGTGTGGATGAGCGAGTCCAAGATGTGCTCGACAGCGGATCCGGCCCGGGTGGGGACCCGGTCCCGGTGTTGTTGTGCCAGTTCGTCGACGCGTCCGACGAGGCGGATGGCGGCGGTTGCGCCGTCGGCGACGGCGGCCGCGAAGGTTGCCACCCATGTGTCGATGTCTCCGGCCCGGTAGGCGGTGAGGCCTTCCACGTAGCCGGCCGGGTCGTGCAGCAGGCCGTGGGCGACGGGAACCGGAGCGGGGCCGGCGTCGAGGAGGGGGTGGACCAATAGCCGGCCGACGCGGCCGTTTCCGTCGACGTAGGGATGGATCGTCTCGAACTGGGCGTGCGCTATCGCCGCATGCACCACCGGGTGCAGGTCCCGGCGAGCGACGAATCGGACCAAGTCGTCCATCAGCGCCGGTACCTGGTTGTGGGGCGGTCCCTCGAAGTCGGCGGTCTGACGGTTCTCCCCTATCCACACCGCGCAATCCCTCCACGCCCCGCGGTGGCGCGGCAGTATCTCTCGGTCCGCGGCCAGCAGGTTGCGATGCCGGCGATGGAACCACTCGGCGTCGACCGGCTCGTCGGACCGGAAGGCATGCAGCGCGGTCGCCACGTTCGCCGCCACCAACTCGGTACCCCGGGGGACAGGGTCAGCCTCCTCATCTCCGAAACCGGCCAGCGCGACCGCTAGCGCCTCGCTAGAAGTGGTGATCTGCTCGATCTGCGACGACGCCACCGCATCGGCGCGGATCAACACCGCGCTCAGGTGCCCCAGCGCACCGGTCGCATCCCCCGAGTGGGCCCGCAACCGGCTGACCTCATCCCGCGCCTCATGAACCGCCTGGGCCGCATGCTGTCCAGGCGGCGGCACCGGCTGATCCGCTATTGGTGGGGGCACCGTCTGCACGACCGTGATACGCGGCTCGCTGTCGTCGATCCACGGGCGATACAGCTCATTGTCGACTACTACCGTCCGGCGGCCGGCGGCCGGCCACCTCTCAAGTGGCACCTCAACCCCTCCCCAAGATGTTTAGGCAATTATAACTTTGCCTAAACTCTGTGCGCCGATGTTTAGGCGCAGTACCAACCCACCCCACCTCAGTCGCCACCTGTTTCCCAGAACCCGCCAGTCCGCCGAACCGAACCTTAACCCGCCCTCGGCCGTCAACAATCCACCACACCAGCCAACACGACAACCACAACAGCGCCAAGCCGCATCCTGCCGCCGGCACACGGACAACCCCTCGAATCACAGCCGCCATCTTGCAACCCCCCACCGGTCGCGACAGGTCGCAAATCCCCGCCAGCACCGGTCGCAACCCACACCCGAAGCCCCAACGACCGGTCGCAAACCCTAGACCCCGCGAAACCCGCCAAACCGGGCCACCCGACCCGGGCCGAATCCCCCCTCCACCGCCGCCCACAGCCAAACCCCCAGGCCCGCGGCGCACAGGCACCCGCTGCCACCCGAAGCAACACAGCAGTTGAAACGCGGCACCGGCTAAGACTGCTGGGACCCGACCTAGCCCACCCGGTGAACGCGCACCCGCAAAGCCGTGCACCCGAGCACGGCCCAAGACCAGCCAAGAGAAATCACCCAAAACGAAGCCAACCAACCGCAACCAGCGAGCCAGCAACAGCAAGCAAAGACAACCAGGCCAGAGTTGAGGCCGAATCAGTCAACCCGCTAGCACCCAGCGAACGACCCAGCCAGCACCGAGCAAGAGTCAGGTCTACACGCTTGCACTAGGAGTGCCGCTGCCGAACATCCTAACTGTTTGTTAATCGAACCAGTATGTGTTCGTATCTCGAACGACTAACATGTGTGCTGTGACGAACACCTTGCAACTGGCCGATCTGAGCGACGATGAACTCAGAGCGCTACTAAATGACGAGAGCCTTCCTCTGGCTCAGCAGATCAAGGTTCTCGACGAGCGCCGCCATAGAGCCGCAGTACGTCGCAAGGTCGAGGAAATGGCCGAGTTGGTGGCGACGGTCCCAGTAATGGCTGCTTTAGACGACAGCGCCCAAATGGTGTGGAAGGCCCAAGCTTGGCTAGACCGCACCAAGTGGGTGAGGTCCAAGGCAGTGAAATCAGCCCTCGCCGCCGGTTACAGCGTCCGCACGGTGGCCGAGGTCGCCCGGGTGGCGCCGTCCACCGCGCTGAGGATCGGCTCTCAGGAAGTCGCGGCCGAGCCGCCTGGATAGTCGGGCTCTTGCCCGAAACGGGCGTATCGCCGGGTTCTCGAATGGTTGACACCACAAAGAGCATTCAATCAAGCAAGTGCGATGACCGTATGAGAGCGCCCACAGAAGAATTGATAGTCCCACTACAGGGTCTGCCCGATGGATGAGATGAGGTAGAAAAGACGGATGTTGGATCAAGCGCGTCCGAGCCTGCTTGAACGACCAATCCAGGCAAGCGCCCTCAATAGGCTCGCGGTCGCTGAATCTTGGCGCAAGGAGGTGCACAGTCCTCCCACTCATGTGCACAAGTGGTGGGCTCAACGTCTCGGGGTGGTCAATCGTCATCTGTTGATGGCGGCGGGCTCGTCATCCCAAGCCGAGCTAGAGCGACTCGGCCGAGGGGAGGCCGACCTTGGCGGTATTGTGGTGTATGACCCGTTCTGTGGTTCGGGCGGAGCACTACTAGAGGCGGCCAAGCTCGGAGCGCAGGTCGTCGGTCGTGACATCAACCCGGTGGCGGCCCTTGCAACGCGGCAAGCTCTTCAAAGTTGGGATGCTCACGAACTCCGGCGTGGGTTCGACCTGATCTCGCAATCGTGCGGGGACGAGCTCACTGACCTCTACCTCGATGACGAGGGCCGCGTTATTCGGGGTTACTTCTGGGTCGCTACTGCCGTGTGCGGTGTCTGCGACGAGCGTGTGGACCTGTTCCACCGTCACGTCTTCGCGCGGCACGCCTATCCAAAAAGGCACCCGTCTGCCCACGGATTATGCCGCACGTGCGGGGAGGTCGCGAAGGTTGACCTCTCCGTCGACAACGCCATCTTGTGTCCTTCATGTGCTGCTCTAACTCCGTTTCGCGGATCGGTGCGCAGCGGCGCCGGCACCAGCGGGGCGCAGTTTCAGTGCGGGCTTGGCCATACGACCAAAGTCGCAAACAGCGCAGAGATCGCTCCGATCAGCTATCGCATGTACGCGAAGCTAATTGAGGAAGAAGGCAAACGGGTCTACGCACGCACGACAGAAGCAGACGATGACGCCTACCTGCGGGCGAGCGCCAGGCTAGGTCAGCTTGGCTCTGGGATTGTGCAGCCATGCGGCTCGCTGGAGCGGGGCAAGAACACCGACCAGGTGCTGAGGGTCGGTCTCAAGGAGTGGCGGGACTTCTACAACGACCGGCAGCTTCTTGCGCTCGGCCTGATCGCCACCGCCATCCGCGATCTCGAAGTCGGTGCGGCCGAACGCGAGGCTCTCGCAGCGGCATTCTCCAAGTCGGTCGAGTTCAACAACATGCTCTCGTCATACAAGGGGGAGGGCACCGGAGCGGTTCGCAGCGCTTTCCACAACCACACGCTCCAGTTCGAGCGGATGCCCTTTGAGGCAAACCCGTGGTCAGCGGCCTCCGGAGGCTTCCACGCGAGCTACCTGCGGTTGCACAAAGCGTTGGATTTCAAGGCAGCGCCGTCTGACCTGAGGATCACCGGAGGCAACACTGAGCGCATCATCGGGTGCTCGGCTCCTTTGCAGCTACGCGTCGTGGACATGCCACAGTTCGGCCCAGGCTTGGCCTCGGTGACGTGCGGAGATTCAGGACGCTCTGAGATCGCAGACGCATCGGTGGATATCGTGTTGACCGACCCGCCCCATTTCGACAAGGTGAATTACTCCGAACTTGCAGACTTCTTCCACGCGTGGCTTACCCAGATCAGGCCCTTTGCCGGATACCCGCAACCAGAAACCACCCGCAGCGAACTTGATGTGCAGAACAATAGTTCTGCAACGTTTGAAGATGGGTTGACCCGCGTTTGGAAGGATGTAGCGCGCGCTCTCAAGGCCGACGGCATCGTGGTGTTCAGTTTCCACCACAGAGACGCCCAGGGGTGGAAGGCATGCATGAACTCCCTGCGAACAGCCGGGCTGTGCGTCACCTATCTGCAGATGGTCAGGGCTGAGATGACCACGAGCTTGAGCAAAAAGAATCAGAGTTCGCCGCATTCCATGGACATCTTGGTGATCTGCCGGAAGCAACCGGCAGCTGAGCCTCTTGCCTTCGACATCAAGGGGGCGGTCAACCATGCGCGCGGCCGGATTCGCTCGCTCGCAAGAGGTGGAGTCGAGCCGCTACCGGGCGATGTCCGCTCGATCGTGCTCGCCTCGGTTCTCAGTCTTCTCACGAACACCCAAGTCGTCGTGGATGTTGGCGACCTTGTCAATGCCGCCGACCGCTTTGCCGTCCGTGCCGAGCAACGGCGAGCAAATCGAATCCGGTCTGTGGAGAGCGCGGCCTAGCGTTGCGTTACCCACGGGGCAGCAGGCTCCGCTCCATGTGTTGTCACACCGCAAACATATAGTGGGCAGTAATGGGCATGAAGAGGCTCTGGTGTGGCCTGGGTTGACGACCTCATTCCTCCGGGAACGGAGCAGCTCCCGATTCTCAGCCGAATCTGTTCCACCCAAATCACGGACGCAGGAACACTCGTCTATCTCGGGGCTGTTGACCAGAGTTGCGCCGGTCTCGCCTACCAGCTGTTGCAGACCCAACCCGGGACGGGGCTGGTCGTCCAGTTCCCCCGTGGCCGCCACGAGCTAGCTGTACTGCTCGGCTGCGTTGTGCAGTTGATGAGACTGGCGCGGCGTGTGACCTCCGTTGCCGCGTCAACGAGCTTCGACGGCCCCGTTGTCGTAATCGGTACAGACACCCTGGTGCATGAACGTCTCGCTCGAATCCGAATCGCTAACCAGCCTTCTCATCTCGCTCTGCTGGCGGGAAGAATCCGCAGCGATGGGAGAATCGTCGCCTCCGACGGCGAACTTCACGAGAACGTCCCAGACGGGCTGCTCTACCTCAACACCCGTGTGGGATGGCCTCGCCTATTACGAGGGCTTAACGCTGGCGTAGTGATCATCGACCGCTCGACGTTCTCGTCGCCGAGCATTCTCGATCGAGCGCTTGCCTGGGCCCATGAGCACCGAGCTCGGCATGTGATCGTCGTGGCGGAGATCGGAGACGAGAGCACCATAGAGCAGACCAAAAGCGCTTTGGACCAGCAGCCTTGCGTATGGCCTTGGACCGCCGAGATGATCGCAGACTGCCACGCCACGGTCGGAACCCCTGAGGACACGTCCTCGTTGTCGGCAAACGAACTGCGCGGCGCCCCACGACATTTCTCGGTTGTTCGACCTAGTTCCACGAACATCGAGGACATCAGCGCAAGAATCCGAGTCGCCCTCGGCAATGCAGCCAGGCTGCAACTGGAATTCCCGCCCTCGCTCCAGACGGCCCGACGGCTGTTCTACGGCCTCGTCCAGCTCACAGGACATGTTGAGACGTACAACCTTCATGCCGCTCTCGATCACAGGACCTCGGCGTTGTCGTCGCTCCGCCACCGCATCGAGAGCGAGCGCGACCCTCGGGTCGAAGCCGGGTGGTCCACCTACTACATGACCAGATGGACCGACCTGCGGCTGGATTTGCTGGACCTCTACCGACTGATGGAACAAGACAACCCGAAGCTATTGGGAGTGGCGCTCGCCATCGAGTGGTTGCGCGACAAGCACAGCACAGCGCCAATCTGCATCCGAGTACCTAGCGAGGCGGCTGGCATGGCCTTGGCCGACGACATGGCAGATTTGGTCCCCGAGTGGCCAATCGACGGAGAGTCGATCACTTGGCGGCCCTGGAGCGAGAGGCTCGAATGGAACGCCGATGAGCGATTCGAGATCCTGCCAGCTTCGCCGCCTCCCTCACGGGCGGGGCTGCTTTGGTCCGTTGAGGCCTCTCAGCAGATGCTCGTACTGTACGACTTCGAACTGGCAAGCGTCACGCGCCGGGTCGAACACAGCAACGAGCTCTCCATAGAACGGCTCAACCATTGTTGTGACCGACTTGGTCTCGGCAGTCTTCCACCGCTGACGGCATCAGCGAGTATCGACGAAGTCATCGAGTTCGATCCCGGCTCTCGAGAGAAGCCAGTCGTGGACCTCGAAGTAGACCTCGACGTCATGTTCTTCGATCCCGAGGACGACACTGGTGCAAGCTCTGAGTATTCGGCTGTTGGAGGGGACCCAGTGACAGTGATCCCCGTCGTGTTGGAGCCTGATGGAAGCCGATGGCTGATTCGACACGACGCACAAGTCGAGACTCTCAAGGCACAGAAAGTCGTGTACCTTGCAGTCGATTCGGTGAAACCGGGAATGACAGTCGTGGTTCCCCAAGGCGACGGGCGCGAGGAACTCTTCGCCCGGCTCGTGACCGCAACCCACCAGTCCCAAGACCTCCAAGCTTTCGACGTGCTATTCGTGCGCTGGCGAAACGCATGCCGGACCGCGTACCGCGACGCCGGCTCATGGGAGGCCCTCGGGCGGCGCATGCAGGCGGAAGGCTGCCTCGTCACGTCTCAGTCGCCCCGGACATGGGCGACTGGCGCGGTGATCGGCCCCGAAGACCCTGAGGACATTCGCCGTATCGGCAAACTCGCTTGCGACCCGCTCGTTGAGACGCAATACAGGCGGATCGACGCCGCAGTCCGGCAGGTACGGTCTCTACACATGAAACTCGGTTCGCTGTTGAACGCAGCCATGACAGACGCCATGTCTGGTGGGGGTGTCAACCTGGACAAGCTAAAGGACCTTCTCGGCGGCATTGACCCGTCGGAACTGCTAGACGAATTTGAGCTGCGCGTTGTTCGCGCAATTGACGAACCCGAAGAAGCCCCTGGGCATCTAGTACGGCGAGTCGTGGCCCCATGAACGTCACCACTTCAACAGAGCCCAGCTCCGAACACAGCGAGCTTCGCCTTGTCAACAACGTAGCGACCGAGATCAAGCGCCTACTCACCGACCGTGAGGGCGATAGGCACCCCCCGCCATGGGAACCACGACAGAACGTTGTCATCGGCGTACTGCCTTCAACAGTCGCCCCACCACCGCCCGTCGCGACCACCAATAGCGACGAAGACGATCTGCTAGAGGATGTAGACCCCACAGAGGCGAGCATCGACGAATTGCTGAGCGGCGACGGCACTAGCGGTCCCAGCATTGGAATGAGCTTCGCGGTCAAGAGCGATGAACCGATCACAGTGAAGGCATCGCTTGACTTCGCGATCTACGTCGAAGAATACGCAACACTCGAGGAATTTCGGGAATACATCGCGCTAGCAGCCTCCACCGCCCATGACACTTCACAAACGGACGACGCCGCCGACGCGGACCCGAGCCCGGCCAACGCGCCAACGCGAAGACCGGTGACAGTCCTCGGTGCCTGGCGCCGCATCCCCATTTCGCTCTCAGACATCGAGCTTCGAATTCACCTCGACGAGGAACACACCGAAGTGCAGCAACCGATCACTAGGGCGGTAAGGAGAGCAATCGACAAGCACTTCGACAACCCAGCAGCGGCACGTCCTTTCTCAACTCGGACACGAACGATCTCCTCGGCTGACCTGGCCGATCATTCGACATATCTGACGGCGCTACAGGCGAAGCACGACCCGCACTTCGAACCCGTCTACCCCCAAGTTCGTTTGACCGGCTTCGCGCAGCCTCTCGACGATGGCAGCTCACTGGTGAGCGTCTCGGTCACTAACGCGAGCATCCTCGGCGCGTATCCGTTCCAGGACCTGAATCTCTATGACTGCCGGCTCCGCCTCAATGTCGCTCCCCCCGCAGATATACAGAAGCAACGGTTCCTCTTAGCGCCACGCGATTACCGCTTCGAGGACGTGGCGGATGTTTGGGGCCAAGGCAACGCCTGCGTGGTTACTCGCAGCGACTCGGGTGAACTCGTGGCCGAGACACTCCCCCTATTCCACCAGCCAGTGGTCGAGCCTCGCAGCGACCTCGTGGAACCCGCCAAATGGGACGACCTCGCTGATGACCCGCGCCCAACTCTCGACGCCATCGAATCCGCCATGCGCGAATACTTGCGACATTGGGACAACTTCATCCAAGGTGCTGAGCCGAGCATCGCCTCGGAGTCCTCCCTCGACAGGACCCGCTTTGAACAGGAGATCGAGCGATTCCAACTCGGACGCCGCGCAATGCAAGTCGACGATCGTCTCGAGCGGGCGTTTCGCCTTGCCAACCGGGCCTTCAGCAGAGCGAACGCCAGCAAAGACTACGACAGCTGGCGCCTGTTCCAGATCGTCTATCTGGTGTCGCACCTGCCCGACCTGGCGGCCAGGGAACACACCGACTACCCGCTCTTTCGACAGGAGCTCGAATTCGCTGATGTTCTGTGGGTACCCACAGGCGGCGGCAAGACGGAGGCATACCTCGGGCTGATAGTCACGGCGCTGCTGTACGACCGGATGCGCGGCAAGGACAAAGGAGTCACAGCCTGGCTGAAGTTCCCTCTTCGGATGCTGTCGGTGCAGCAGCTCTCAAGGGTGCTGCGCGTCCTGGTCGAAGCCGAAAAGATCAGGCGCGAAGACCTCCATGGTGCAGGAGACCCATTCGAACTTGGCTACCTCGTCGGCGGCAGCAACACACCGAACAGTCTCACATGGCCCAGGGAGTGGTGGCCCGGCTTCGAGGCCGCCGTAGACGCCGAGAGCGGCTCATTCGACGAACGCCGGCTGCTAGCCGAATGCCCGTTCTGCAACGAGGAGGAGGTCAGCATTCGTATCGACGGGCAGCACCGCCGATTGCGGCATACCTGCGGGGCATGCGGAGAGGCGCTCCCACTGCACATGAGCGACGAGGAAATATTCCGGTTCATGCCCTCGGTGCTAGTCGGGACGGTCGACAAACTCACAGGACTGGCTTGGTTCGGAGAATTCGTCCAGTTCTCCCACGGCGCCCGGTGGCGATGCCCCGACCACGGCTACTTCACTTTCAATGTGGCCGGCCGCTGCCTCGCGGGGAGGAACTGCGGGCGCAAGCCCGCCGACTTCGAGCGGCAAGAGGCTTGGCACGACCCGGTACCGGCATTGATCATCCAAGACGAGATGCATCTCCTCAAAGAAGAGCTTGGAGCCTTCGATGCCCACTACGAAGGCGCGCTGGCCGAACTCCAGGCAAGAGCTGGCATAGGCCTCCCCTCAAAGGTCCTCGCAGCCTCAGCAACGATCGAGCAGTACGAAGACCAACTCCGTCAAGCCTACGGCCGGAAACCGCGGAGCTTCCCGACACCCGGGTTCGAGCGGACCAAGAGCTTTTACTCCCAAGAGACAACCGACACGCGAAGGCTCTACCTAGGAGTGATGCCCCACTACCGCCGCAAAGCCGACGTCGCGGGCATTATCCAGCGGCATCTACTGTCCCACATCTCCGCCCAGCAAGACACGCTGACCCCCAGCATCGAAGGCGAATCCCGCTCCGAGGTGGAGGAGGCACTCTTCAACTACGAGCTGTCCCTCGCGTATGTCAACTCCAAGATCCATGGAGACCAAATAGCCGATGACCTGCGAGAACTGGCCCAGAGCTTCGTCGATCACGACCAAGACCACCTTGCAATGCGCGTCCTGACGGGAGACGTCAGAGTAGCCGAACTAGCAGAACCTATCAGCCGAATCGAGAAGGACACCCTCGACACACCACGTTCAGACCGCATTCGAGCTCTTGTGGGCACATCCGTTGTGTCACACGGCGTCGACCTTGAGCGGCTGAACATGCTCGTGATGGCCGGACTTCCACCCACAGTCGCCGATTACATCCAGGCTTCGAGCAGGTCAGGCCGCAACCACGTCGGACTCGTCGTAACAGTGTTTGACGCGTTCTCCAAGCGCGAGAGATCAACATTCGTGAACTTCACCAGCTTCCACCAGTTTCTGGACCGCATGGTGGCCCCAGTTCCGGTTAACAAATACGCCTATTTCGGCGCGGAACGGACACTTCCGGGCATTGTCGTGGCGCACCTGTGGGATCTAGCCCTTGATCCCGACCTTGGAGGCCCCGCGGAGGGCATTAGACAGACCAAGCGGCTGTCACCGTGGTGGCAGGCACATGCGAACGAGTTGGAGGCACGAATTCTTGAGCGCCTTGAGCGGTCCTATCGGGCCTTTGTAAACGGAGTTAACGACAGGGTCCTCGAGGACGAGCTGATCGAACGTGTCCTGTACCGGTGGGAGGAGCACGAACTCCATTCGATGGTCCGGTTCAACCACGACCGAACAACCGAGCTGTTCATGTCGAAAGTGCTGACAAGTTTCCGAGATGTAGACGAAGCGGTCGGCTTTAGCGCAATGCCCAAGACGGCCTACGCCTTCGAACAACTCACCGGCAGTCCACCAGAAGGAAGGGGGTCCTGATGCAACGCAGCCGCACCCAGGTGCTGTTCTCCTATTTGCCGGGGTCTGTCTTCGTGCACGAAACCGGTTACATCGCCAGGAGCACAGAGATCCGAGGATCGGACCCTCCACAGCTCAGCAGCAAGCAAGTCCTGCTAGAGGAAATCGACCGCTACCTGGAGCACTGGGACGACGACAGGATCCAAGGGCTGCGTCGACCATCGCGTGTCGCAAGCAGCGACTTCAGGGTGCTGACCCCAGAAGGAGTTCGCTGGGAGTTCTGGCCGCTTCGTTTCGAATGCGCACGAGAAAACTGCCGCAGAATCGTCTCGTTCCAGCGAATCGACGACATTCAAAAAACCCCCCGATGCGCAACCTGCAACGGGCGGTTGCGTCAACTGCGATATCTCAGCGCCCACGAGTGCGGCCGTATCCTCCCGATGCACATACCTCCCTGCACCAGCCACGGATACGACCACGTCTACTTCGACGACACTGGAACTTTCCGCACCGCCGTGTTTCGTTGCCGGGCATGCAACGGAAGCATCATCCGCCGCACACTGCAAAGCCCATGCTCGTGCAACCTCGCTACACAGGACGGCGAGCAACCAAAAATGCACGCCTACACAGTGCGCGACACCCGGATCTACTTCACACACTACCTGTCGCTGATCAACCTCCAATCCCAGACATTCAACGACCTCCAAGGCCATGCGAGGCGCGGGGAGATCGCGGTCGCCTCCTACCTCGGCCACCTTGGGGCGACGAACGACGTCAAGAAAGGCATCCAAGAGGCGAACCTGCCAAGTCAATCGCCACGGCTGTCGCCCGAAGAATGGGAGATCCGCGAGCGCCAGCTCCGAGAGATGGAGCTAGGCGAAGAGGAAATCGAAGCGATCCGGTCTAGTCTGGCGCCAACAGCAACTGGACTCGCATCACTCGCCGGAATCGAGTCAACAGTCATTGATATAGGACAACGCCGACGCGTCGTAGAGCGAGCAGCGCTCTTCGACACCTCCGAGGTCAGTCGGCTTAGCCTCAACGACGCCCAAGAATCACTCAGCGAGCGCGGCGAAATCGCAGCATCCCAGGCAGTGACCTCAGCCATCGACAAGGCACACGAACTGGGCATCGACGACGTCAGCGTCACATGGGCCTTCCCGATTGCCCTAGCCGCCTTTGGCTACACCCGTACGACCGGCAGACCGGGCGAAGGGACACTGCAAGGGTTCTTCTCCTCAGCAGACCAGTACCAGGGCAAGTATCCCGTGTTCGCGGTGGCGACCGACACCGAAGCGGTGCTCATCACTCTCAATGCCGCCCGAGTTATGAACTGGCTTACACATCAAGATGCCGTCGAACCCGCAGGCGAAGATCCCAAGCTCCAGATCTTGCGCCTCTTTGCGTCGGAAGCAGCCAACCCGCGCCCAGCCAAATTAGTTAGGACTCTGCTCCACACCATGTCTCACACGATGCTTCGCGCTCTCGACGATGGCCAGGTCGGATTCTCCGAATCGTCTCTAGCCGAGTGGGTTGTACCCGAAACCCTCACCTTCGCCCTCTACGCCAACAATTTCAAGAGCGTAACTATGGGCTCACTTTGGACGCTGATCAACAACCGAACCCTGCAATGGCTGGAACGATCCGCCGACGCTTCACAGAGATGCGACAACGACCCCCTGTGCCACCAGCGAACCGAACAGGCCTGCGAGCGCTGCCTCTACATCACATTTGGATGTCAAGACTTCAACCACGACCTCGATCGAAAGACGCTCCGCACCTTCTGGCGGCATGCGTGATCTCAACAAGTTCTTCCTGTTCCCAAAAGATGCTTGCCACCCAAAGGGCCCAGTCGAATTTGTCGACTGCATCCGAGCACGAAGCGCAACTCCCTTTGTGGATCAGGTCGCTTCGATCTTCCACCATTCGACGAACGCAAACTGCAGCAGGTTGGCGCCCTTATCCCGGACGGCTCCCCTGACTATGCACAGGCGTCCAAGTTTCTCGTAGTTGCAGGCATCCGCATGGAGGTGCTCCGGGTTCGAGCATCATCCGCGAAAGGACAGCCTCCAGCCTTCACCGTACCGACCGAAGCAGCCGAACTGGTGCAGCCCTCCAATCGTCAAGAGTTGGCGGTTGTTTGTGCGACAGGCCGGTCGCCGGTGGCGCGTGGCCGTGAGGCGAGCCATGCGTCAATCTCCGACGCATACCAACGCACAGCCCGCCTGCCGACCCGGATCGGCTCGGGGAACAGTCCATCGCGCATCAGTCGGTAGATCGAGCTGGTTGACAGACGGCAGAGCGCCTCCAACTGACGGCGGGTCAAGAGCGTCTCGCGGCGGTAATGAATTTCAGTTTCCATGCCCACCACACTGGTATGACGCACCGGTCGGAACCGGTTGCTAGCACACTGGGGACCGGTCGGAGCCCTCAGGAAGCAACCGCCGGAATTGGAACAGCGACGCTCGATGCCAGCCGATCAGTATTGCCCGTCCTTAGCCGCAGTAAGCCTTTGCCCACGAACCGTCTCCTTCTCGAGAATCGCGTCACAAATGGGGGATAAAGTGGGGGAAGAGCAAGTTGCTAGCGCCCGTTTAGCGTCTCTACCTGGGTGTTTGGCAAGTATTCGAATCCTGCCGTGGGCGCTGAATGACGACTTTTTCAATTTCCGAGTTGTGGCGCTATCCCGTCAAGTCGATGAGGGGGGAGCGGGTCGAGAGCCTTGAGCTTCGCATCAGTGACGTGGTCGGAGATCGGCAGTGGGCGGTGCGCAACACCGAGACCGGCAAGATTGCCAGCGCCAAACGGCCGCGACCCTATGGCCAGCTCCTGTCGTGGAGCGCCAGGACTCAGGCCGATGGCGGGCTGGTTGTCGTCGGTCCTAACGGCGGGGAATACGCCGTGGGCAGCGGTGAGCTTGATGCCGCGTTGACCGAGGCCCTGGGAGAACCGGTTCAAGTGGTCGAAGTGGAAAAGGGCCGCGAGGAGACCTACGGCAGCGAGTGGCCGGAGATCCCCGGCACCGTCCTTTCCGATGTGGAAGTCGACCTACCCGTCGCCGCACTCACCGAGAAGACCTCGTTTGTCGACGCCTCGGCCGTTCACATCATCGTCAACCAGTCGATGGCGCACCTCGCCTCGCTTTTGGACGGCGTCGGGCTCGGCGTCGAGCGATTCCGCCCCAACATCGTGCTCAACGCCCACGACGATGTCGGTTCCGGGGAGTTCGCTGATCTGGCATGGAAGGACATCGACTTCAAGATCGGCAACGCCGAGCTTCGGATTGGCGACGCCACCCCTCGCTGCGTGATGACCACCTTGGCCCAGCCGGGCTACGAGCAGGCCAAGGGCGTGCTGCAAGTGCTCGCCGCCACCGCCCGCAAAGAATTCGACTACGGGGCCTTCGCCTGCTTTGGCACCAACGCCGAGATCACCGCGGCGGGCACCATCAACGTCGGCGACACGCTCACCGTCCCAGACTGAGTGATTTGTCGGCGAGGTTGATGGCGGCGACGCAGCGAGTAAGCACGCCGGTGAAGACCTCGCGCTCGGCCGCAGTGGCGTCGGGATGGCGTTGGGCGAAATCGGCGAGTCCGTGCAGCAGCAGTACCGCCGTGAGCTCCAATCGGTGTCCGAGGTCGGGCATCGTCGTGTCTTCCATCAGATCAACCAGGGCTTGAGCCACGCGCCGAATGCCGGGTCTCGGCTCGTTGGCGGCCTCCCCGCCGTCGGCGCTCGCGAGCAATTCCCGCATCAGGTCGGAGTCGCTGGGAAGCCTGGCTGTGCCCACCAGCTGAGCCCGAATCCTGATGTAGTGGCGCCCCGACTCGTTGTCGAGCAAGGAGGCGAGGGGCCGAACGAAAATCTCGATGAGTTCGTCAAGCGCCGGCTGCTCGCCGAGTTCATCGAGCATCTCGGTTCGTCGAGCATCGAGGCGGGCCTGATGCGGATCCATGATCGCCTGAAGGAGCCCGGCTTTGTTGCCGAAGTGGTATTGCACGGCCGAGCTGTTGCGCTGGCCGGCGGCCTTCACCACGTCGCGCACCGTTACTGCGTCGACGCCTCGCTCGGCGAAAAGGCGCTCGGCGACGGCAATGAGCGCCTCGCGTGCAGGCTCGGGCGAACGGGGCATCAGCCGAGAGGATAACCAGCTGTCATCGACACCTCCGCCCCCTGCTGGGCAACGCGGCTCATGCCCGCGGTCCTACGAGTCGAGTCCGCTGTAGAACTGGAGCGCCCACTCTCGCCCGACGCGGATGTTCCGTTCCACGGCGGTCACTAGCGGCTTCGGTTCGTAGCGCTTGTTCTCCCAGATGACGATGTCCTGGCTGATGCCGTCGAGGAAATTGGCCGCGAGACCCTTCAGAGCCGCTTCTCCCAATGAGTTCGGCATGGTGAACCACCACCTCATCCTCACGTTCTCCTCGTCGGTCGGCAGGAGCGATTGGCCGATTCGTATCGAGTCGCCAACCGAGATGAGGGTGCAGCCGAGGCCGAAGTTCTCGATCGTGAAGTTGCCGTTGGAGTTGTGTCGGTAAGTCCCGTTGACGACCATGTCGGTGCTGGGCAGCGGGGTCGCGCCGTGCACATATTTGAAGTGCTGAACGTCGAATTCACCCTCGGCGAACTCTTGGGCGATGGTGGCCACTTCGACGTCGTATGTCTCGTAGGGCTGCCAGTCCGGGTCCTCGAACTCCGGAATGTGGGGCACGTCGTAAAACGGCTCGCCGCCCTCGAGATGATGCCACGCCCAGATCATGTGGCTGCTCTCGATGATCGGATAGGTGCGAATCTTGGCCTTGGTCGGGATCGCCTTGCCTTCGGCATAGGGGATGTCGATGCAGCGGCCGCCGCCGTCGAAGTGCCAACCATGGAACGGGCACCGCATACCGTCGCCTTCGACCCTGCCGCCCACCCCGATGTGGGCACCCAGGTGGGGGCAGTAGGCGTCCATGAGCCGGGCCTCGCCGCTCTCGGCGCGGAATAGAACTAGGTCTTTGCCGAAGGCGTAGAGGTTCTTGTGCTCACCCGGCGCGAGCTCGCGGGACTCGTCGACAACGAACCAGCCGTTGGGGATCGGAAACGGATAGCGCTTCTCGCCGACGCCTTCACGGCGGATCTGAACCCGTCGGCTCAAGTCGTGCACCGATGCCGGGTCGGATCGCATCGGCCCGACCTCGAACACCGCATCTTCCATGCCAGGCCGGGCCCCGTTCCCGGGCTCGTTTGTGGTAGTGCTCATCGGTCGACCTCCTGGAGGCCTGGCATTGGGTTCCGCCGGACCTGTCCCTTGTCTCGACTGTTGCTAATGTAGCAAGATTACTAAAGAGTTGGCTATAGCGGACGGAGCTGATGAGCATCACCGATGACCAGCTGACGCAACCCTTGCCGGAATTGGACGAGATCAGGCATCGGTACCGCGAGGAGCGCGACAAGCGCCTGAGAGCCGACGGCCCCGACCAGTACATCCAGGTAAACGGGTCGTTCGCCCGCTATACCGACGACCCCTGGGCCGACCCCGAGTTCACCCGCCAGCCGCTTCACGACGAGGTCGAGGTTCTTGTCGTCGGCGGAGGCTTCGGCGGCCTTCTGGCCGGAGCACGGCTGCGCCAGCAGGGCGTCGACAGCATCCGAATCGTCGACCCGGCGGCCGACTTCGGGGGAACCTGGTATTGGAACCGATACCCGGGCATATCCTGCGATGTCGAGTCGTACGTCTATCTACCCTTGCTGGAGGAGGTGGGCTACGTACCGAAGCACAAGTACTCGTACGGCCAGGAAATCCTCGAGCACAGCCAGGCGATCGCCCGCCAATTCGACCTCTACCGGGACACCTGCTTCCAAACCCGGGTAACCGAGCTCCGGTGGGACAACGACGCCTCGCGCTGGATCGTCGAGACCGACCGCGGCGATCGGATGAAGGCCCAGTACGTGTGTCTGGCCCTCGGGCAGTTGAGCCGGCCCAAGCTGCCGGGGATTCCCGGCATCGAGGATTTCGAAGGCCATTCGTTTCACACCAGCCGCTGGGACTACCACTACACGGGAGGCGACCAAGAGGGGAATCTCACCGGTCTCGTCGGGAAGCGGGTCGGCGTGATCGGCACCGGCGCCAGTGGCGTGCAGATCGTTCCCCACATCGCCGAATGGGCAGAGCATCTCTACGTGTTCCAGCGGACTCCGTCGTCGATCGATGTCAAGAACAACCCGGATACCGACCCCGAGTGGGCCCGGCAGCTGACGCCGGGCTGGCACCAGCACCGCCGCGACAACTTCAACGCGCTGGTGTCAGGCGTCCCCCAAGAGGAAGATCTTGTCGACGACGGCTGGACCGACCTGATCGGCAACCTCATGAAGCTCTTGCGGGCGGGGCAGGGCGGAGAGATGTCGCCCGAAGACATCAAGCGCGTCATCGAGCTGGCCGACCTCCAGAAGATGGAGCAGATCAGGGCGCGGGTGGACGAGCTTGTACACGACCCCGAGACCGCCGAGCTCCTCAAGCCCTACTACCGGCAATTCTGCAAGCGGCCCTGCATCCACAACGACTACCTCCCTGCGTTCAATCGCCCCAACGTGACCCTCGTCGACACTGAGGGCAAGGGCGTTGAACGCATAACGGCGACGGGTGCCGTGGTTGCCGGGCAACACTACGAGGTGGATTGCCTGATCTACGCCAGCGGCTTCGAGGTCGGGACCCCGCTTTCGCAGCGAGGGGGATTCGAGATAATCGGCGGTGATGGCGAGACGCTCATGGAAAGGTGGGCCGACGGCCTCCGCACCCTGCACGGGATGCACATGCACGGCTTCCCCAACCTCTTCCTCATGTCCATCGGCCAGTCGGGCAACACCATCAACTACACCCACATGCTGGACGAGCAGGCGATCCACCTCGCCTACATCGTGGCTCGGGCCCGCGAGTTGGGGGCGGAGACGGTGGAGGTCTCGGCCGAAGCCGAGGACGCCTGGGTGGCCGCGTGTCTCGAGAAGGCGAACAACCGCGGTCCCATGAACGAAGACTGCACCCCCGGGTACTACAACAACGAGGGCCAGGCCCGGAACCAGCCCCAAAACGGCGCCTACGGCCTGGGCCCGGGAGTCATCGAATTTCTCCAGCTCCTGGGCGACTGGCGCGCCGCCGGCGATCTGGCCGGCTTGGAGATCGGCCTTCAACCAACCCGAGGAGAGCAATGACAACCCACCAGGCAAGCATCCAGGCGGTGGCCGACCGATTCTTCGCCGTCTACGCCGCCGCTGACGAAGACGGTATTCGCGAAGTCCTCGCCCCCGACTTCGAGGGATGGACGAGTTCCTTCGGCGGGCGGGAACTCACCGTTGACTCGCTCGTCATCGGGGCCAAGTGGGAGGCCGACAACGTCAACATGGAGCTCGACGAAGTGCGCTTCCATGTCACCGACAGCGGTTTCGTGCGCCAGTTCGTGATCCGAATGACCAACGCCCAAGGTGCACCTTTGGAAATCCCGGGATGCATGGTGGCACTGGTGGCCGACGGGAGGATCACTCGATTCGATGAGTACGTAGTAGTGCCGAACGCGGGACAGAAGTGACCCGCCTTTGCCTAACGTGAACCTCGGAGAGGAGCCCACCTCATGACCGACCCAGCAAACACCCCCGAACCGGCCCCTGAACAGAGCCTCTTGCGCCGCCTGCGCTGGTACCTCGCCATAGCGGTGGTGGCCGCCGTCGTGGTCATCGTGCTGATCGTGTCTGGCGGCGGCTCCGATGACGACGATGGTGACGACGCCCCCGGCGACACCGCGCCCCCGGCGACCGTTGAACCCGCGGACGACAGCGCCACGGACGACGACGCCACGGGTGACGACGCCACGGGCGACACCGCGTCCCCGGCGGCTGAGGAGCCCGCGGACGAACCGATGGACGATGCCGCCGAGGCCACCGAGCCCGCCGACGAGGCCGCCGCGGCCACCGACGACGACACCGCCGCAGCTGAGCCGGCCGAGCCGGCCGAACCCGCCGAGCCCGAATTCCCGGGCATCGGGTCCGAAGCAGCGCTGGCCAACCCCCACTGCGATCCGGAGACCGGGCAGATCCGGGTTCCCCTCGTGGACGCGCCGCCATGCGTCCTCGAGTGGCCTGAGGGCGCCGACAACGGCGGAAACACGGCCCCGGGCGTCACCGCCACCGAGATCGTCATGGTGGTGAGAGTGGATGCCGGCCAGACGGAGTTGGTAAGCGACGTCGGCAGTATCCCCCGAGGCTGGCTGGACGGCGTTGACATATTCAACCAGAACTACGAATTCTGGGGCCGCCAGGTCCGTCTCGAGTTCATCGATGCGAGCGGATCAACCGAGGTCGCCCAGAGGGCCGACGCCACTCAGGCCGTGAACGATTTCCAGCCGTTCCTAGCCTTCGACGCCACCACCTCCGGCGAGGGGAAGGCGATTTTCGAGGCCGAGATGGCGGCCCGAGGGGTGATCGTCTGGAGTACGGGCGTCTCCTGGCAGGAAACCCAGGACCAGGCCGGCTTCCGCTGGGCGGCCACGGCCGACGACCGGGTGACGATGCTCCATGTGGCCGAGTACATCGGCAAGCGCGTCGCCGACTACCCGGTGCAGTGGGCTGGCGACGGCGACATGATCGGTGAGCCCCGGCAGATCGGGATGATCTACACCGATCGGTGGAGCAGGGAATTCATGGAAGACCAGGCGGCACAAAATGGCTTCGAGCTCGTGGAGGCGGTGAGCTACGACGAGGGCGCCGAGAACACGCAGCGACAGGAGCGAGCCCGGGTGATCGCCGCCCGGATGAAAGATGCCGGTGTCACCACGGTGATCGCCGGAACCGACAACATCTTCACCAGGACGATGACCGAGGCGGCAACCGAGCAGCAGTGGTTCCCGGAGTGGATCATTACCGGCTACAGCGGTCACGACACGGCCTTCTTCGCTCGCGGCTACGACCAACAGCAGTGGGCCCACGCGTTCGGGCCGGGTCCGCTCGGTTTGGCCGTCGCTGACCGGCCCAGCGCGCTCGGGTTCTTGTTCGAGTGGCACCACGGCAGAGAGCCGGTCTCTCTGTCCGAGAGATTCTCGATTTCGACCCTGAAGTGGCCTATGGCGTGCCTCCATCTGGCCGGACCCGATCTCACCCCCGAGAGCTTTAGCCAGGGCTGCTTCGCGCTGCCCCCGTCGCTCGGGTCGTACTGCGACTGCGTGACCGGCCCAGGCGCAGCCTTTGGCCCTGGCCGGCTTCCCTGGACCGACTACACCGGTTTCGACGACATGGCCGAGAAGTGGTGGGATCCCGAGTTCGAGCGCACGACGGCGACCGGTCGCGTAATCGTCGGCGAATACATGAAGGTCGACGACGGGCGCCGCTACGCAGCCGGCGAGTGGACCGCCGAGCAGCCGAAGGTGTTCGATCCGGATGCGGCCGTTGGCATCCTCTACGAACTACCCCCCAACGACACTCCGCCGAGCTACGAGCGCTAGGCCGGCGACTGCGGAGCTCACGCCTTTTCGGAGGCCTCCATGCTGTGGCCGTCGTCGACCACAGCCCACAGGCGGTCGTAGGCGCTGCCGGTGCCGACTAACCCGTCGGGGGGGCCGACCTCGACCACCTGACCGGCTTCGAGCACGATGGCGAGGTCGGAGTGCTGGGCCACGTTTTGGCGGTGGGTGACGGTGAGGGTCGTGACCCCGAGGGTTCTGATCGCCTCGAGGACCCGATCCTCCATGGGGCCGTCGAGGCTGGACGTGGCCTCGTCGAGTACGAGGATGTCGGGACGGGCAAGCCACACCCGCGCCAGCGCCACGAGTTGGCGCTGGGCGGCGGTGAGGTTGCGGGCCTCCTCGTCGACGGGGTGCTCGTAGCCGCCTTCGAGGGCGGTGAGCACGTCGTGGGCGCCGATGGCCCGCGCCGCCCGGTCGATCTCATCGAGTGAGGCATCGGGTCGCGAGTAGGCGATGTTGGAGGCGATGGTGCCCTTGAACAAGAACGCGTCTTGGGGGACGATTCCGAGCCGCCGTCGGTAAGAGCGTGATTCGTAGTCGGCAATGTCGACGCCGCCGGCGAGGACCCGGCCCGCGGTCGGGTCGTAGATCCGGGCGAGCAGCTTGGTGATCGACGACTTGCCAGCACCGGTGAACCCCACCAGGCAAGTCACCTCGCCCGCGGAAAGCGTGAACGAGATGTCGTGCAGAACGGGCAGGGTGGTGTGCGGGTAGGTGAAGGCAACCGACTCGAAAGTCACGTCGCCATCGAGAGCCCCCGCCTCGGTCGCCCCGGGCCGTTCGGCGGGCAGGATCGGCGTGTCGAATGGCTGGGCGAGGCGGAGCCAGGAGACCCGGGCCTCGAGCATCTCGGTGTAGATCGAGCTCATGTACGCCAGGGGCTGAAGGGCCTGCTGGGCCACGAGTCGGGCCGACAAGGCGGTGCCCACCGCGATCGTGCCAGCGAGCACTTCATGGCCTGCGACCCAGAGGATGAGCGCCCCGCCGATGTGGGTGATCAGCGCCATGAGCTCCGAGTACATGTTGGCGATCGAGGTCGCCCACCGCCGGCTCTGGCGCAGCTCCCAGGCATCCTCGACAAACCGGCGATTGGCTTTGTCGGTTGCCCCGCAGCCCCGCAGCTCGCTGCGCCCCGCAAAGTGCTCTTCGAACGTGGCCACGGTGCGGCCGAGATCGTCGCGCGCCCGGTTGAAGGCCCGCATGCCCAGGTAGAGCTGGGCCACGGTGAAGGCGAGGATCACCGCGACCAGGCCGATGATCGTGGGAGTCAGCTGCGGCACGAGCACGATCACCACCACAACCCCCACGGCAAAGCGACCCAGGCTCGAGATGAATCGGAACAGCCTCTCGCCCACGAATCCGAGGATTGTGTCGAGGTCGTTTACCACCCTGGTGGCCACCTCGCCCGGAAGCTCGCGGTCGTAGAAGTCGATGCCGAGCTTGGTGAGCCGCTGGAAGATGCGACGCCGCAGCAGATAGCCGATCGACTGGGCGATCTTCATCGACAGGACCCTCACGAAGTAGCCGCTGGCGGCGAAGACGATCCCAACGGCGACCACCGCCAGCCCGATCCCGTAGATGATGCTCGTCTCGCCGTCCTCGGCCGACTCGGTGGCCTCGGCGAAGAGAATCTCGGGACCCAGACCGGCCAGGGAGTTGACCACCAGCAAGATGAGCACGGCGATCAGCGCAAACAGGGTGATTCCCACCAGCCGCCGCACCCGGGGCATGGCGTCGACCCGGCATTCGGCGTCAGAGACGATGGGCGCCTCCTCGCTCACCTCAAGCGAGTGCACGACGTCCATCAGCTCGGATACAGCCTCGCCGGCGCCCGGTTGCTCGGGGGCCGTGGCCTGGGCTGTGACGGGGGCGGGCGGGGCCGGCGCTTCGGGTTGGCCGAGTTCGACCACGGTGTCGGCCATCGAGGTGGGGCCGGGGCGCCGGGTGATGGCCACGATCGCGGCTTCGGGCAGGAACTCGGCAACCCGCCGGATGATCTCCATCTCGTGGGCTGGGTTGACGGCGGAGAGGGCGTCGTCAAGCACGATCACTCGGGGTCGGGCCACCAAGGCTCGGGCAAGGGCCAGCCGCTGGCGCTGCCCGCCCGACAAGGTGAGGCCTCGATCGCCCACGTGGGTGCCCAGTCCGTCGGGCATCCCGGCGACGATGTCGTCGGCACCCGCCGCGTACAGGGCGGCGTTGATCTCGTCGTCGGAGACGCTCCACGCCGCCCCGAGGTCGAGGTTCTGGCGAATCGACCCCGAGAACAGCACCGGATCCTCGGCCACAATGCGCACCATCGAGCGGATTGTGGTGATGTCGATCTCGCCCAGTGGCCGCCCATCGAGCAACACCTCACCGCTCGTCGGCTCCACCAGACCGCCGATCAATCCGGCCAGAGTGGACTTGCCCGATCCGGGTGGCCCGCTCACCGCCACGAGCTGGCCCGGACGGGCCTCGAACGAGAGGCCGTCGATCACCGGTGTGCCGGCAAAGGAGACTCCTGCGTCGCGAAGTTCGACCGACTCGAATCGGCTGGCGGCGGGCCGCCCCTCGGTGGGCCGGGCCCCCAGTGAGATAACTTCGGCCAGCCGGCCCTGGGCGGTGCGCAGGAACTGCCATGAACTGGCCAGCTCATCGAACAGCTGGGCGATGGCGATGACGTACCCCGCCACCTGGAACGTGACCAGGAACACGCCCACCGACAGCTGATCGGCGGCGATGAGCTGAGCGCCGGCCACCAGCACCAGCGCGTTGATGAGGAGGGGTACGGCTTTGAGCAGAATGTCGTAGCGGGCCAGCAACCTGACTCGGGTCATCGAGTAGCGGAAGGCCCGCAGCGCGGTGGCCCCCAGTCGCTCCCGCTCGTGCTCCTCGCGCCCGAACGCCCGCATCACCCGCACCCCGCGCACGGGCTCGTCGATGGCACTGGCAACCTCGGCCCGCTCGTTCAAGTCCGCCCAGCTCAGCCCCCACAGACGCAACCGGAACTTGGAGAGAAACCACAGGTTGAGGGGCAGCGCCAGCGATGCGATCACCGCCAACGGGAAACTGAGATAGGCGAGATAAATGAGCAAGACGATCGTCGCCGGCGCCAGCGTCACAATGGAGGGCAGGAACTGGATGATGGTCTGAACCATCTTGAGGTCGGTCATCGACCGGGTGACGAGTTGCCCGGTGGCCATCTGCTTGGGCATGCGGAGATCGGCCCACTGCACCCGGGTGTAGAGCCAGGCCCGCAGGTCGTACTCCAGCTGGTAGCCGATCCGGGCCGTCATTTGGCGACTGGCGAAACCGACGATGAAGCTCAGCAGGGCCAGCTTGGCGATGTGCGACACATAGGGCCCGATGGGGGCGGCCTGGTCGACGATGCCGTTGTCCACCAGCTCTACCACCTCTTGGGCGATCATGAGGGCCAAGATGCTGTGCAGCACGATCAAGGCCAGCACGGCGCGCACCGGCCCCCTTTGGCGCGACAGGAGCATCCACACCAGCGACCGGCGCGCCGCCGAGTTGGTGGCGGCTGCTCGCTCCCGCATCGACTCGAGCCTGGTCATGTCGCCCTGCTGAGGTCGGGACCTCGGCCCTCGGGCCCCCCGCCGGATCGCTCGGTTGCAGAGCGGGACCCGCCTAAGTAGGAAGCGATCACCGCGGGATGCTCCAAGACCTCAACCGCCGGTCCCTCCGCCACCTTGGCCCCGAGGTCGAGGGCCACCATCCGATCGCAGATCGATGCCAGCACCGCCATGTCGTGATCGATCACCAGCAGGCTCGCACCGGTGTCGTCGCGGATCTGCTCCAGCATCGGCCCGAGCGCCTCCGCCTCCCGTTGGGCGATGCCCGAGGAGGGCTCATCGAAGAGGATCACTCGGGGCGAGCCCACTGCCTGACAGGCGAGATCGACAATCCGCCGGGTTCCGGTGGACAGCTCCGACACGAACTTCTCGCGGTAGGCATCGAGCCCGAGCCCTCCGATCAGCTCGTCGACCTGGCGGGTGAGGCGGTCTTCGGCCCTGCGGACGTCGGGGAATCCGAGGGCGGCGGCCACCGGATCGCGGGTGGCCATGGTCTGGTCGAGGGCCACCTTCAAAACGTCCTCCACGGTGAGCGATCCGAAGAGCCGGGAGTCCTGGAAGGATTGTCCGAGCCCCAGTCGGGCCCGGCGATCGGGGGAAAGGTTGGTGATGTCGCGCCCGTCAAGCAGCACCCTGCCCTCGTCGGGGGTCAGAAGGCCGGTGATCAGCTCGAACACCGTGGTCTTCCCCGCGCCGTTCGGCCCGATGACGCCGACGATCTCCCCCTCGCCCACTTGAAGCGACACCCCATCCACCGCTCGGTTGCCGGCGAATGACTTGGTCAGGCCCTCGATCTCGAGCCGCGGCACGGTGGTTGCTCCGATGGGGGCGCGGGCCGGTTGTGACCGCTCTGCGGTGCGGGCCGCGGCCCCGCCCAAGAACACCGACCGGACGATGTCGTCGCGCCCCAGCAGATCGCTCGTGGGCCCCCGGAATCGGACCTCGCCCTTCTCCATGAAGAACGCCGTTTCCGCAATCGTGAGGGCCACGTTGACGGACTGCTCGACCACCACGATCGTGACCCCTTCGTCATTCAAGGCCCGCACCACGTCGAGGAGTTGATCTACCACCACGGGGGCAAGGCCGAGCGACAGCTCATCGATGAGGAGGATCCGAGGCTTGGACACCAGTGCCATTGCCAGGGTGAGCATCTGCTGTTGGCCGCCGGATAGGTTGGCGGCCAGTTCGTTCTGCTTCTCCCGAAGGCTCGGGAAGATTTCGAGCACGCGGGCGGTCTCCCGCTCCATGTGCTGTTTGTTGCCGCGGTGGAGCCAACCGCCCAAAGCGATGTTCTCGGCGACGGTCAGCGACGGGAACACTCCCTTGCCGCCGGGGACCTGGGCGATCCCGAGCGCGGCGATCCGGTGCGGCGCCATCGTGGTGATGTCGGCCCCCTCGAACGACACCGACCCCCCGGTGGCCACCGAGAGCCCGGAGACGGCCCGCAGCACGGTGGACTTTCCCGCGCCGTTGGTTCCCAGCAGCGCTACGAATTCGCCTTCGGCCACTTCGATGTTGACGCCGAACAACACCTGCACCGGTCCGTACGACACGTCGATCGCCCGAATGCTCAACAACGACCCGTCGTGATCGTCGCCCATTCCGATGTCGGGGAACGAGAAGTAGTCGGTGGGTGGTGCCTGCTTGCTTGGCAGATAGCGGAAAATCCCCTCGGCATCGCGACGAGGTGATCTCGTCACGGCCACCGGTTCTGCCGGCCCGAGCCCGGCGGCCTCGTCGGTGCCCGCGTGATCGTGGGTGACCGCGTCATCGTCGATGCGCTGGTCGGCGAGCAGATTGGGGACCGGGATCTGGCGGCGGAAGGCCGCGATGGCCAGCAGACGCCGGCGGACCTCGTATAACAGCCCGCCGAGGCCCTCGCGCAGGAACATCAACACCACCAGCAGGCCGACACCGCTGCTGGCGAACAGCCACAACGGCCGGATGTCGGCGGGGATGTCGTCGCCGAAGTAGTCGGTGCCCTGAAGGAACACCGCACCGAGAAGCGCGCCCGGTACCGATCCGAGGCCGCCGATGACCACCATCGTGAGGACCCGGATGCTCTCTGCCGGCGAGAACGAGCCCTGGCCGAGCGCTTGCTGGTGCAAGGTGAACAGCCCCCCGGCTAAAGAGGCGTAGAAGCCGGAGATGGCGAATGCCATGAGCTTGGTCCGGGTCAGATTCACACCGAACGCCTGGGCGTTGTCCCCGTTGTCGCGGGCCGCCCGCAGAACCCGGGCGGTCCGGGTTTCCTCCAGCCGCCCCACGGTCCAGATCACCGCGACTAAGGCGGCGAGGCACACGTAGTAGAAGGCGTGCTCGCTTGACACGTCGATCCGCCCCAGGAGAGGCAACCGGGTGACCCGCTCGCTGATGTTGTCGGGGAGGAAGGTGAATCGGTCATTGTCGAGGAGGTACGACGCTGTCGCCACCGAGAAGGCGAGTGTGGTCACCGCGAGGAAGAGCCCACGGATGCGCAGGGCCGGTAGGCCGACGATCACCGACGCCACCGCCCCGACGACCCCGGCCAGCAGCAGCGTCAGGGTCAGGTCCCACTGATAGTGGACATTCACCACCGCGGCGGTGGCCGCGCCGATGGCGACGAAGCCCATCTGGCCGAGGCTGATCTCTCCGGACCAGCCGGTGAGGATCACCATGCTCACGGCGATGACCCCGTAGATGATGACCGCCGAAGCGAAGTGGATGTCGGAGTCGCCGAGCGCGAGCGGTAGCCACACCAAAAAGCCGATCATCGCCAGCTTGGCCAGCCATCCACCCCATTGCACCTCCGGCAGCGAGGCCAGGTTGCGGGGGATCTTCTTCACCGACGCGGCTTCCGCCCACGACCCCTCGGTCTGGGTTTCGGCTCGGCCGCGGGCCCGCCGCTGGAACAAGAGCACAACCACCACGATCACGAACAGTGCCGGGTCGATCAGCGCGTCGGTGTCCTCGTTCCAGATGACGGCCGTTTCCAGCACGCCGAGAAAGGTGGCGCCGACGAACATCACCGAGTAGTTCTGCATCCGCCCCATCACCGCCACCGCGAGCGCCCGCAGGAGGATGGCGGGTCCAAAGGCTGGTCCGAGGGGGAGTCCGAACATGCCCGCCCGCAGCACCATGGCCACCGCGGCCAACACCGCGGCGATGATCCACACCACGTTCTGGGTTCCCTGCACGTCGATGCCCACCAGCGACGCGCGGTCTCGACTCTGGGCACTGGCCCTCACCGCGGTGCCCACGTCGGTGCGGTTGAGGAAGGCCATGAGGCCGATGATCGCCAGGGGCACGATGATCATGGCCAGCAGGTCGTTGACGGTGAAGACGATCGGGTCGATCTCGAAGGTGAAGTCGATTGGCGGGTTGAATCTCGGGAAGCGGAGGAGCGCCAATCCGTCCTCGTCGCTGAACAACGTCGGAATGTAGAAGCCGATGCCGAGCAGCAGCTGGGCGAGCCCGATCGTGGCGACGCTGAGGATGATCCGCGGCGCCTTCCAGAACCGGCGGACCACGAGGAACTCGACCGCCGAGCCCAGAGCCATGGCCACCACGATTGTGATGGGGAGGACGACGAAGTAGGGCCAGTCCCAGTCCCTCAGCAGCGACAGGCCTAGCGTGGCCGGCACCACCCCCAGGTCGGCCTGGGCAAAGTTGATGATTCCGTTGGTTTTGTAGACAAGCGACAGCCCTAACGCCAGCAGCGCGGTGAGCGAGCCGACCACCACGCCTTGGACGATCACCCCCGGCGGCGTGGGCCAGATGAACTGGAGCGCGCCGATCGCTGCCCCCCAGATCAACGCCTGGCGCGCGTAGCGAACAAGGGTGTGCGAGCTCAACAGAACTCCTCGTGTTGTTCTTCGCACTCGTCGCTTTCCGGCTCGCCGCGATACACGAGGACGCACCCACGGGAGGTGATCGCGCCGTCTTCGCTCACGCCGAAGTCGGCCCCTGCCCAGTTCGACTGGTCGCGGGCGTGCTCGTCCACCGAGAGGAAGTAAGACCCCCGAGGATCGTCGGTGAACCAGGTGAGGATGTCGCCGTCGAAGTCTTCGTCCTTGTCGGAGGGAAGGAACTCGGCGCTTATGAAGAACTGGTCGTCGGTCCGCTCGTGGGTGCGACCGTGGCGCAGCGTGCCATCTTCGGTGAGGCCTGCTTGCAGCGTTTCCATAGTGGCGGTGAGCGCAACGTCGCATCCGGAGACGTCGATCGAGGGGCCCGTGCAGGCGGAGAGGAATGGCGCAACAAGCGCGATGATCGCCGCGGCAGGCAGCGTCCTCGTCGGCGACATGCTCATCGTCGCCGACTGATCACTAGTCCTGGGACGATCGCCCGTTGCCGAGGGCGATCAGAGTTCTCCCGAGGCGAGCATGTCGGCAGGGACTTTGAGGTCGAGTGCTCCTAGGTAGCCGCCGCCGTCGTCGACGGCGTAATGGACGTCGTAGCCCAGCAGCTCTTGGGCTCGGCGGGGGAGGGTGCGGGCGATGTCGGGGGGTGTGGCCAGGCAGTTGTTCTCCTCCGATCGCAGCCAGCCCAGCATGTAGCTGAGGTGGAATGCGGGCCGGTGCTGGTCGGTGGTGGAATTGGTGCCCGCGCCGTGGATGGTGGAGCCCAGGTAGATCACTCGGGAGCCGGAAGGCATCTCGGCGTTGGCGAACTCATGGGGCTCGGGCTGGCGGTCGGGCTCCCAGCGGTGGCTGCCGGGCACTACTCGGGTGGCGCCGAGCTCGCGGGTGAAATCGCACAGCGCGGTCACCGACGACAGCTCCATCTCGGGGCTGGGTTGGGGCATATGCACCCACACGTCTTCGTCGCGGTGGGGAAACTGGGCTTGGGCCCCCGGACCTACCACCAGCATGTGGGCCACGTTCACCTGGATGTCGGCGCAGTTGGGGCCCAGCACCGCATCCGCAATGTCCAGCATCAATGGGTGCAACAGCACCTCGGCTACGAAGGTGGGCGACTTGGAGGCCAGTCCGGTCACGTGGCGCGTGTGATCGCCGAAGAAGGCCGCGATCGCAGGGCTGATGTGGGTCCGGTTGGAGTCGGGCTTCTCGGCGTAGGGCATCAGCTCGGCGAGGATCTGGTTGATCACCTCGTCGCTGAAGCACTCCTCCACGATGATCGCCCCGTCGGCGTCGAGCACCTCCAGCACGTGCTCGAGCGGCTCGTCGTTCTTCAAGTGGACCAATTCGGCTTGTGCGGCCATGCCCCACTGTATTCCGAGCTTGCCGAAGCGGCGCCCGATCAGGCCTCTTGGAGCAACCAGAGGCCGACCACGCTGTAGAAGACCATGACCAGCAGCATGGGGCGCTGCGCCCAGGTGGCCTCACTGGCGTCGCTGGTCTCTACCGCCCGGTCGTGAGCCACCAGCACTGCGGCGATGTGGCCGACCACGATGGCCGAGAACTGCACCCAGGCGATGGCATCGGTGGACACCAGGAAGAAGTTCACCGCCCAGTCGGCGGTCCCAAACCAGTTGGACCCCCGGTCGAATGGGTTCGAAAGCAGGCGCAGGAAGTTCTGCCCGCCGTCGAGCACCAGAAGCGAGAAGTAATGGGCCACCGTGTAGCCCAGCGCGATGGGCACCAGGGAGTGGGCGAATCGTCGGGCCACATCGGCTGCGGACTGATCGGTGAACCAGCCCACGGCCAGCGACCCCAGGTAGTAGAGCGCCGCCATGATGGCGATGACGACGATCATTCCTGCGGTGTTGATGCCGGTGGCGGTCCAGCCCCGGTGAGTTCCCACCAAATCGGGCCACAGGGTGCTGCCGGCCAGCGAGTCGAAAGTGGTGCCGCCCAGCACCACCAGCAGCACGGCCAGCAGGTCGATGCGGGGGGTCAGGGTTGTCAACCCCGACAGGGGTGCCCGCAGCCGCACCGCTCCGGTGTCGTCCCGATATAGCGGCGACATCCGGGCCAGCAGCGAGAACAGCACCCCAAACCCGTCGGCCTGGCGCAGCCACCGACGCCCGAACACCGCCGATCCGCCCACCATCCCCAACGTGTAGGCGATCATGGCTCCGGCCACCGCCTCGTTGGTGGTGCCGTCGTGGTAGGCGAGTTCGAACAGCAGGAACCAAAACAGCGCGATCACCGCGGGCCAGTAGCCGCCGGGGATCTCGCCCTTGTCTTCTAACTGGGGCAGCCCCAGCTTGCCCGCGGCCCACTCGATGGCCGCGGCGATGGTCTCGAAGGGGTTCAGCACCCGCCATACATCGCCGAACACCGCCGCCACCATGGCCATCCCCACCCACAGCGCCACGTACACCGTGAGGGGTCCGAAGCGTTGGCTTCCCACAGCGGCATCGCTGACGCTGCTGGCCAGGGCCAGCACGAACACCGCCAGCGACGCCAGCCGGGCCGGCACCGCCACCGCATCCAGCACCCGGCCGAAGGCTCTTCCCAGACTTCGTCCCGAGGCGGCCCGGGGCAGCCAGGCCCGATGCCAGAAGAAGCTCAGGCTGACGAAAGTGGCCATGAGGGCCACGGCGGCGCCGATGCCGAACAGATAGAACGGCAGGGGCAAGTCGCCCCGCGACCCCACCCCATGGGCCAGCACGGTGTTCAGCGTGGTCACGCCAGGATCATCCCACCTGGAGCTCCATCACTAGATCACTGTGGTGGTGGGTCTCTACTTCGAAGATGCCGGGGATATTGGCTTCGAAGGTGATGGTGCCGGGCTGTCCGGGGGCAAAGGGCACCACGAGGTCGTAGCCGTGGATGTGCAGTTCGTCGGTGGTGTCGCCGTTCACAACGATGCTGACGTCGTCTCCGGCGTCGACCCGGAAGCGCTGCACCCCGTCCACCGGCTTGCCCCCGGCCACTTCTAGTTCGATGGCGGTACCGGCACCGTCGTTCATCTCCATGGGCTCGGGGTCTTTGGCTGCGCCGGGAATAGTCACCACGGCGGTGGCATCGAGCTTTACCCCGTTCACCGCCAAGACGGCGTGGTTGTTGGCCGACATCTCCACCCGGATCTCGTAGTCGCCGGGCTCTTTCAGGTCGACATGGGCCCAGTGGGCGTACAGCCGCCTGAGCTTCACCCCGTCCACATAGATGTGGAAGTGCCCCTCACCGTCGACCGGGTCGGTCGAGGCTCTTTCAGGGGCCAGGGTGAATCCGGTGGTGATCACCTCGAGGTTGACGCCCGACATCGGGTCGAGGTGGGTTCTGAGCTCGATGGTGGGCACCGGCTCGTAGTCCACCTCCATCAGCGTGGCGTGGTCGTGATCGTGATCGTGGGCGTGGTCATGCCCATCATCGGCACCTTCCATCGCGGTGTCTTCGGAATGGTCGACGGTGCTTTCGGTTGTCGGTGGGTACGACGCCGAATCGTCGTCGTTCCCGCAGGCGGTGGTCAGCAAGCCGAGAATGGCCAGCAGGCCAATCAAGTAGGTGGCGCCTCTTCGGGTGATTCTCATCTCATACTCCCTGGACGGGTGTTGTGACTTCGGGGACGTCGTTGGAGGCCGAGTTGACCAGGCGCGACACCTCGTAGGCTTCCAGGGCATCGTCGGGGTACGGCTCGAGGAGTTGCGACAAAGCGTCGCTGTCATCGAGGGCGGTGTCGAGCCAGATGTCCTCTGCCTCCTCGGCCAGGATGACCGGCATTCGGTGGTGGATCGGTTTGAGCACGTCGTTTGCCGCGGTGGTGATGATGGCGCAGGACGGGATGCGGTTGCCCTCGGGATCGGTCCACATTGACCACAACCCGGCGAAGGCGAATGGCTCTCCTGACCGCATGGTGATTCTCATCGGGCGCTTGGCGTCGCCCACCTTCTGCCACTCATAGAAGCTGTCGGCGGGCACCAGGCACCGCCGGTTCTTCAGCGGACCGCGGAATGAGGACTTCTCGGCCACCGTCTCGGCCCGGGCGTTGATGAGGGGCCGGCTGGAAGGGCCATCCTTGGACCACGATGGGATCAGGCCCCAGCGCATGAAGCCGGCTCGTCGAGTGTCGCCACCGATCACTGTTAGCACTTGCTGGGTGGGAGAGACGTTGTATCTGGGTACGAAGCCTTCGGGTTCACCGTCGAATTCAAACCGCTGGGCCAGCTCTTGCAGGCTGGCGGTCAGGCTGTACCGGCCACACATCTCGATCCCATTATGCGGCTGACGGGGGCTTCTAACCAACCCCCCGACCGCTGTGTCAGTGCCAGTCGTGCGACGGCGGCATGGCCACGCCCGAGTCGATGCTGCGCACGTCGGTGGCCACCACGTTCACGGTGCCGTCCCATCGGGAAATCCGCCCGGTGACCACGATCACCTGGCTGCCCAGCTCCCGGCGGCGTCGGGCGAACAGGTCGGAGTAGATGATCACCTGGGTGTCGCTCGTCTCGTCTTCGATGGTCACGAAGACGGTGCCATCGCGCCCATGGGGGTGTTGGCGGGCTACCGGCCAGCCGGCGACGGTGACCACTTCGTTTTCTTTGCGGGCCTCCACCTCGGCGGTGGGCATCACCCCGGGATCGAGGGTTGGCCGGAGGAACTCCATGAGGTGGCCCTTGGGATACATCCCCATGGTTCGGTACTCGCCCATCATCTTCTCCCGCTCGGTGAAGTCGGCGAGCTGGGGCACGCGGTCGTCGGTCGACAGCGAAAGGGCGGTTTGGCCGGAGCCCGAGGGCCGGTTTTGCAGCCCCGACTCCCACAGCGCCTCCCTTCGGTTCGCGGCAATGGCGTCGAACGCACCGGCTAGCACCAGCGACAACACTGCCTGGTCCTTCAGCCCCGTCCGGCGCACCAGGTCGCCAGCGCTGGTGTAAAGCCCTAGGCGCTGCCGTTCGGCCACGATGAGCTTGGCCGACTCCACCCCCACGTCCTTGATGAACTGAAGCCCGAGCCGCACCGAGGCGCCTTCAGGCGAGCACACGGCACTGCTTTGGTTGACGCACGGGTTCAGAAACGCCACGTCGAAGCGCCGGGCGTCCTGCTTCAGCGTCTCCATGGGATAGAAGCCCATCGGCTGGTTGTTCATCAGTGCCACGAAGAACTCCACCGGGTGGTAGCGCTTGAGCCATGCCGCCTGATAGGCGGTCACCGCGAACGCATGGGAGTGCGACTCCGGGAACATGTAGTGGCCGTTGATCTTGGCGAAGATCCTCTTGGCGGCCGCTTCGAGGACGCCGTTTTGGCGAGCGCCCTCGGCGAAGCGCTCCCAGTGCAGGGCGATGAGGTGCTCGCTGTTGGGCCGGGCGAAGGCGCGGCGCACCTCGTCGGCCTCAGACGCAGTCATGCCGGCCACGTCCTCGATGAGCTGCACCACCTGCTCCTGCCACACGATGATGCCGTACCCCCGTTCCAGGGCGCGCTTCTCCAGCGGATGGTCGTAGTCCCAGTCAGCATCGTGGCGGTAGCGCTCAACGAACTGGGACACCGCGCTGCCTTGGGTGCCCACGCCGGGGCGGATGAGGGCCACCTGGTAGGCCAAGTCGAGAAGGTTGCGCGACTTCAGCCGCTGGGCCATTTTCAGCTGCGCGGGGGACTGGAGCAAAAACACCCCCTTGCAGAGGCCGTCGTTGATCATGTCGTAGACGCCGGGGTCCTCCGGGCTGATCTGGCCCAGGTCGGGCCGGGCGCCCTCCCGCTCGGCCACGAGGTCGAGGGCTTCGTCGATCTGGTCGAGCACCGGCAGCGACAAGATGTCGATTTTGGCGAAGTTGGCGTCGGCCACGCTGTCTTTGTCCCAGTCCATGATGTAGCGGCCGTCGGTGGCCCCGGCCCGGATCGGCACCATCTCCGGGATGGGCGAGCTGCTGAGCACCATGCCGCCCACGTGCTGGCCCAACCCCCGGGGAGCGCCCATGAGCTGGGGGGCGAGGTTGAGCAGGTCTCGCCATCCGGGGGCGTCCACTTTGTCTTTGAACTCCGGCAACTGAGCCATCTCATTACGGAGGTCATCGGCGTGGTGGGAGTGCAGCCGCTTCGACAGCAGCCCGAGGCGCTCCTGGGGCAGTCCCAGGGCCTTTCCCAGGTCTTGGATGATGCCCTTGACCTTGTAGGTGGTGATGGCCCCGGCCAGCACGGCGTGCTCGGGTCCGAAATGGGCGTGTACCCGCTCGATCAGCTCGTCGCGCAGCCCTCGGGGGAAGTCGAGATCTATATCGGGCAGTGTGGTCATGTCTTCGGAGATGAAGCGCTCCAAGGTGAGATCCCATTTCAGGGGATCGACATGGCTGATGCCGATTAGGTAGCCCACGAGCAAGGCCACCGACGAACCCCGCCCCCGTCCCGGCGGCCTCTCCTCTATCGGCGTGTCGGGGCTGATCTCGCCCCGCTCCACCAGGATCTGCTGGCCCAGCAGGGCGATCTGGCGGTAGAGCAGCAGAAATCCGGCCAGGTTGAGCCGTTCGATCAAACCGAACTCCTCGGCTAGGCGATCTTCCACCTGTGAGGTGACGCTGCCGTACCGCCGTACCGCCCCCTCCCGGCAGAGCCGTTCCAGGTAGCTCAGGGGTGTGTTGTCGGGGGGCACCGCGGCATCGGGCAGGGCATAGCCCAGGTCGGTGCTGAGGTCGAAACAGCACTGCTCGGCGATGCGAAGGGTGTTGGACACCGCTTCCGGGCACTCGGCGAAGAGCCGCTCCATCTCGGCGGGCGGTTTCAGGTGCAGATGGTGGTTGGGCCGCAGGTGGGGCAGGGCTTGGTCGATGGTGGTGTTGAGTTTGGCCGCCACCAGCGCCTGCTGGAGCCGGGCGCGGTCGGGGGTGTGGTAGTGGACGTCGTTAGTGGCCACCACCCGGGCGCCGGTCTCTTCGGCGAGCCTGATCAGCTTGCGGTTGCGGTCGGTGTCGCCGGCCAGAAAGTTCTGCTGAAGCTCCACGTACACCGAGTTCGGCCCATACCAGTCGAAGTACTGCCGCAACAGGCCGTGGGCCTCGCCGAAGCGGTCTTCCATGGTCAGCTGGGACAAGGGGCCGTCGCGCCCCCCGGTCAGCAGCACCACGCCCTCGCAGTGGTCGGGAAGGTGGGAAGGGTCGAGCTTCGGGTCCCGGCGGTCGTCGGCGTTGGCCAGGGTGAACAGGCGCGAGATGTTGGAGTACCCGGCCCGGGTCTTGGCCAGCAGGGCGAGCTTGGAGCCGTCGGTCAGCGTCAGTTCTCCGCCGGTGATGGGCTGGGTGCCCAGGCTCTTGGCCAGACGGGCGAACTCCAGTGCGCCACACAGGTTGGTGTCGGTGAGAGCCAAAGCCGGATAGCCGAACTGCTTGGCCTGGGCCAGCAACTCGTGGGCATGCGACGCCCCCTCCCCGTAAGAGAAGAAGCTCTTGGCCCGAAGCTCCACCCAGTTCGCCATCAGGGGTCGCCCATCCTGTCCGTCACCCAGTTCGCCATCAGGGGTCCATCGTCAGTGGTTCGTCGCTAGTAGTTCCCATCGACAGCTCGCAATCAGGCGCTTTGTCGGTACCAGCGGCTGTCGGTGCAGTCTCGGAACAGGGTGATCAGCCGCCCGTCGCCGGGGTCGACCCGGTAGTAGGAGCGGGCCACCGGCTTGGGGAGCCACCACAGGTCGAATGTCCACCGGTCGTCGATTCGAGCCACCTTCCTCCAGCGCCGGCCCGCCCGCAGCGACCGCGGCTCGCCCTTTGAGTTCTCGCGCACGTCCACCGGCCTCGGCGTCAGCAGGGGTCTGATGGTGTCTTGGGCCGACGGGTCGAGGGGCATCTGGAGGAACCGCATCTCCGGCACCGGATGCCACGGGGCCACGCCGGCGATCCGGTACAGGGCATGGTCGCCCCTCATCAGCGGCCGTAGTCGGCGATCGGCTTCCACGAGCCGCCCCAGGCGGTCGCGTCGTGCATCCTTCAGCAGTGTCAGCTGGGCCACCGACTCGCCGGTGAGGTCCGACAGGGTGAGGGTCACGTCCTCGACAGGACGGCGCGGCGGGTCGGCTTCCAGGCGATCTCGGATGATCTCCGAGGCACTCTCCCACTCGCCGACGGGCTGCTTGAACCGCACACTGTGCTCCCACGCCGGCCAGCCCGGCGCCTCGCACAGCAGGTGCGCCGACCCGGCGAGGCGGCCTTTCGCCTCCGGGCGAGCGAAGGCCCGCAGCAAAACGGTGTCCACCGCCATCAACAGGGCCTCGATGGCGGGGTGCAGCGCCATCGAGATGTGCTCGACCACCGGCTCCTCACACGTCTGGGGAACGAGGGGGCTGTCGTCGATGCCGTTGCACAGCGACCATGCCCGCAAGCCCTCGAGGCCGAACCGGTCGGAGAGCAAATGCCCGCTCACCGAGGCGACGGCGCCCATGGTGTGCAGGCCGAAGCGGTGCAGATCGTTCTTCATGGCGTCCGAGACGGGAAGCAGGTCGATGCTGTGGGGGGCGAGAAAGGTGCCAAGATCGTCGCCCACCCCACAGGCGCCCGGGCCCCGGCGCATCCGAGCGGCGACAAAAGCGGGGAACTTGGCGTCTGCCACTCCAACCCGGGGACTCAGGAAGGCGGGGAGCGCGCTCATGAGCGCAGAGACCGCGCCCGATTCACCCCCGTACAGCCCCTCCAGCCCGTCCAGCCGTACATAGGCCGTGCCCAGATCGGCCGCCTCCACCCGGTCGCTCACCCCTTGCAGGTCTGCCACCATGCGGTGGAAGGCCCGCCGATAGCAGGGCTCGTCGGCGTCCAGCACCACGGCGTTGGCGTGGTGTGACATGGCCTCTTCCAAGGTCATGCCCTCCCTCACCCCGACGGCGGCGGGGAAGTGATCGACCACCAGAGCCCTGGTGGCCGACGGATCGCCGTCGACGATCAGCACCGGGCTGTCCTCCAGGTGGCGATGCCGGCTCATCTCCACCTTCGCCCGCAAATGGGTCGCCAGCACACACGCAACCCTCATGTGGCACCCGTGCGAAGCTCGCTGCAACTACACAGGACAACCTTATTGACGCCAGTGACACATTCGATCCGACGAGGCGGATGAGCCGGTCAGAGGGTTTGGGTGCCGTCGACGCCGAGGGCGATGGCGAGGACGATGGCGATGCCGCCGAGGAGGCGGGCGGTGACCGAGAGCAAGGGGGTGGGCACCGCTCGGAACCAGAGCAGGGCGGCGGTGACCAATGCGGCCAGCACCACGCCGGCCATGGTGCGGAGGGTGCCGTCGTGGGCGGCGGTGGCCAGCACCACGGCGACGAGCTGGGGGGTGAACAACACGGTGAGCGCGATGAGGGCCACTTGGGTTCCGGCCCGGGGCTCGTCGTGGACGGGGTGGTCGGGCCACACCATCCACCACAGCCCGGCTACGGCGAAGGGCACCGCGGTGGCCAGTCGCCAAGTGCCCGTCGTTACCGACAGGCCGTCGAGGATGGGATCAGCCAGCGCGGCGATCACCCACAGCGCGCCCACCGCGGCAACCACGGCCAGCGCCACCCGGGGCCGCCACTGATCCCGGTTGGAGGGCCGCCAGGCCACGCTCAGCGCGCCCGCGGCCGGGTTGGCCGCGACCAGCACCATCAACATCACCGGTCCGAGTCCGCTCATGGTTGTCTCGCTTTCATGGCTTGTTTCCTCCGAGGTTGAAACTGACATCGGCCATCAACAGGCCGGAGATGGCGTGCTGTTGGTCGTCCACTCTGGTTTGGTCGTCGTAGTACCAGGCGCCATCGTCGGCCTGGACTTCGGCCAAGCGGGCCGCGCCGCACTCCAGCCGATCCCGCAGCGGTGCGTCGGCGAGACGGGGCTCGTTGAGCCAGAGCCACTCCAGGGCGCCCAGCCCCTCCAGGATGGTCCCGTAGCCGCCGCCGCGGGGCATGGGCAGATGGGAGATCTTGGCCACGCCCTCCCGCTGGGCGTCCCAGCGGATCATCTGCCCGAATCGTCCGGCCAAGCGCTCGGCATAGGCCAGATGGTGGTCTTCCAAGCCCCACTCGGCCGTCTCGCCCAAGGTGTAGGCCGCCCACTGATCGGGCCATGGCGGAGGCCACAGTTCTTCCAGCTCGTCCCGCTCGGTGGACAGATAGTCCAAGATGGCCCACACCGGGGCATCCCACCCCTCGCCGGGAAATATCTCGTGCAAGAGCGCCAAACCCCAAGAGGCCTCTCCGGTGGCGAACCGGGACCGCTCCCCGGGCACTGGCGCGCCGGTCTTGGGATCCCAGAAGTTGAGCATCCCGCCATCGGGCAGCTGCTGGCCCACCAGGAACCGGCCCAGCGCCCGCATCTCGCCGTCGTAGCGTTCATCGCCGGTGAGGATGCGCCGATGGGCCAGCGACACCAGCGTGAGCGCGGCCGTGCCTGTTTTCACCGGACCCCGGGGCGACAGCGCCGGTCCCATGCCCCCGTTGCTGGTGTCCACGGCCCGCTCCAGCAGGTAGTTCATGCCCCGGTCGGCGGCTTCCACCACTTGGTGGTTGCTGCCCTGTTGCACGATGGCCAGCTGGTAGAGCGACATGGTGCCCCCGGCGTGGCGGACCAGGTTGTACCCCGGCTTCGCTGACTCAATTCGCCGGTCGTACTCGTACAGATACCGCCCGCTGGGCTCCTGAGTGCGGACGATCCAGTCGGCCCCGGCGTCGATAGAAGCCTGGCCGTCGCCGGGGAAATAGGCCGGGCACACCTCGGGCGCGGCCAGCGTCACCCGCAACAGTGCGGCCATCACCACCCACACCACCGCCCAGGCAATGAGCCGACGCGAGGCTCGACCGGTCCAGAGCCGCCGCAGTGACGACAAAGCGCTCACGGATACCGCCAGAGCCGGGAGAACAAGAACGTGGCTGGCAGCCGAGTCCGCACGAACTGGCGGGCTTCTCTTCCCTCCAGCACCGTCCCGTCGCGATCCACCATGCGCCACGATGCCCCCGGCACCACGGTGATGTCGAACCGGGCCGTCCAATCGAACCACCAAACCCAGCGGCTCGGAGCAACCAAGGTGCGGTCGCGTGTGGAAGGGGTGGCCCAGATGGCCAGGGCCCCGATGGCAATCACGCTGAACACCTCCACTTGTGCGCTCACCTCGATGCCCACGTGGAAGGCCACTGCCACCCACACCGCGGCCAGCCGGGTGCGGCGGAACCAAATCCCGAAAGCGATGATCAGCTCGGTGGCCACCGCCACCGGCGACAGCACCCACTGGAAGGCCCGGGCGGTCAGCACTTCGAGGATGGGGTCGCCCAGCGTGTCTCCCAGCACCTCCCGGGCGTCGTCTTGGTAGCGCAAGGTTCGGTCGTGCATCACCCGTCCGCCCACCCAGTCGGGATCGATCAGCTTGGAGAACCCCGAGGCGAAGTAGATGGCGGCGGCCTCGAACCGAAGCAGCCACACCGGCCACAAAAGCGCCCGATCATCAGGGGGCGGCCGGCGGCGGGCATCTAGCGACAGCACCCGACCGTTGTCGCACAGCGCCACCCCAGCCAACAGGATGATGAGAAAGGCCCGGTTGTGGCGGAAGTGGGTCTCCGACAAGAAGAAGTTGTAGGCCACCACCGCCAAAGTCACCCAGGTGGCGGTTCGGGACCACAGGCCCACGGTCATCAGCACCGCAGCGGCCACGCCGATCCACAGCAGCGCCACATACAGTCCGGCGGGGGCGTTGGGCACCCACGGCCACCACTTCTGCTGGAACACGTCGAGGTAGGTGGTGCCGTCGAGGGCGTCGGCCAGAAACGGACGCAAGTGCCAGATGACCGACGGGCCCAGCACGATGCGCACGATGGCCACAGATCGCACGCTGGCGGGCTGGTCGAATACCTCGTCCAGCCACCGCCGGCACCTCGCCCGCCAATCGGCGGTCGTCGAAACAGAGGCCGTGGCCGTCATGGGCCGCCCAACTCCCGGTCGTGGCTGCGGATCACCGTGACATAGGGGCCGCGGGCGTTGCGGAAGTAGGTGACGGTGGCTTCGAGGTAGAGGGTCTCAGTGTCGTTGGGGGTGTTGTCGGCCATCCAGTCCAGGGCATGGTCCAAGTAGTCCACCACCGCGTCCACCCCGGAAAAGGCGTGGCGCTGGCGCCATGGCCCCTGCAATGCCCGCCAGCCGATCAGCTCGTCCCAGTCGTAGCCCTCCCAGCGCCCGTAGGGAACCTCCACCCGCTCGCCGTCGGGCAGCACCCGCACCAGTTCCACCGCATAGGTGCTCGACTCGTTGAACGGCTGGAAGGCGAAGTAGTTGTGCGGGTCCCGGTAGCCGTTGGCTACCAGCCCCAATTGCACCACCACGATGGCGGCGGCAAACCACCGCGCGCCCCGTCGCCGCCACAGGGGTCGGGGCGGCGCGGTCGCTTCTAGGTCAGCGTCAGCCGCCGTTGCCATACCTCTGCTTGTAGGCCTCCAGATCAGGCGGCAGGCGGTCGCGCTTGAGCTCGGCGAAGTTGTCGTAGGCGGTCAGCCACCGCACATGGCGCCACAGCTCCACTGCCTCTTCGGTGGTCGCCGCCGGGTTTGAGATCACCGGGCCGAACAGGGCCGGGCCTTGTCCGCCCTCCAAACGAATAGTGGGCACGCCAAAGCTGCGGGTCTCGTCGCACAAGATGGTGTGCTCGGACTTCAACGTCTCCCAGGTGCTGTCGTCGGCCAGGGCGTCGTCCACCAAGCTGGCGTCGAATCCGGCGTCGACTGCGGCGGCCCGGATGGTGTCGAGCTCGTCCACCGACTCCACCAAATCGAACGCCCGGTGGCCGATGGCCTGGTAGTAGGCGCCGATGCCGTCGTTTCCGCCCACCTCGCGGGCCTTCACCGCGGTGCGCAGCGAGCGCACCCCCACCCCTCGGTCGGGGTCGAACTCGTCCATGGGCTTGTCGAAGTTGACGATGGCCAACGAGAACAGGCCCCAGGTGACGCTCACCTCACCGGCGTCTTCAATCTGACGAACCCAACGGGCCGTCTGCCAGCACCATGGTCAAAGCGGGTCGAAATAAAAGGTGATGGGCTCGCTCATCAGGCTCTCTCCCTGTTCCAGTTCATCGGACTTTCAATTTAACCCAGGATGACATCGGCGATGGTCCGCAGCTCGTCTGCCGATCGGGCGCCCACGTTGATGCCGGTGATCGGGCTCTCCTCCCAGGCCGCCAGCCGGTCGCGGATCCGCTCCGGCGAACCCACTAGGGAGATCTCATCGGCGAACTGGTCGGGCACCGCGGCGATGGCCTCTTCCCGCCGGCCCTCGAAGAACAGGTCTTGGATGTGGTAGGCCTCCTCCTCAAACCCCATCCGGGCCATGAGCTTGGTGTGGTAGTTCTGGCCCTTGGCCCCCATGCCCCCGATGTAGAAGCCCAGCGAGGCCTTGGTGGGGAACAGCGCTTCGGCCAATTCCTCGTCGGAGTTGCCGGTGACCCGGATGGTGGTGTGGACGGTGATCTCGAAGTCGTCGGAGCGCCCGGCGATCGATTCGGCGTACACCTCGGGGCGGAACGGGGAGTAGTACAGCGGCAGCCAGCCGTCGGCGATCTCCACCGTCTGGGCGATGTTTTTGGGGCCCTCAGCGCCAATGAAGATGGGAATGTCGGTTCGGGGAGGATGGGTCATGATCTTGAGCGGCTTGCCCAGGCCGGTGTCGCCCTCTCCCTTGTAGGGGTGGTTGTAGTAGTCGCCCTCGAAAGTCAGATAGCCGTCGCGGGCGAACACCCGCCGCAGGATCTCCACGTACTCCCGGGTGCGAGCCAAAGGGCGGTTGCCGGGCTGGCCGTACCACCCCTCCACCACTTGGGGGCCCGACACGCCGAGGCCCAAGATGAGCCGCTGGTTGGACAGGTGGTCGGCGGTGACCGCATGCATGGCCGTTGCCGTGGGGGTGCGGGCGGCCAGCTGCACGATGCCGGTGCCTAGTCGGATGCGCTCGGTGTGGGCCGCCAGCCACACCAGGGGCGAAAATGCGTCGGAGCCCCACGACTCCGCCGTCCACACCGAGTCGTAGCCCAGTCGCTCGGCCTCCTGGGTTAGGGGCACAAATCCCTCCGGCATCCCGCGGCTCCAGTATCCCCAGACCAGTCCGAGTTTCATGGCGGCGACCCTATCCCGATCGCCTGCTGAGACCGTTGTCGGGATTGGGCGCGAGTGCCTCTATCCGTTTGCCGCTGGCCGTTCTCCGACCGGTAACATGGTTCCCTATGTCCAAGGTCTGCCAGGTGACCGGTCGTCGCCCGTCGTTCGGCAATAACGTGTCCCACTCGCACCGCAAGACGCGGCGCCGGTGGAACCCGAACGTCCACAAGCACCGCTTCTGGGTGCCGTCGGAGAAGCGGTGGATCACCCTCAATGTGTCGGCCAAGGGCCTCAAGACCATCAACAAGCACGGCATCGACAAAGTGGTGGCCCAGATGCGCCAGCGCGGGGAGAAATTCTGAGCCATGGCTAGCGACAAGCGTCCCATCATCAAGCTGAAGTCCACGGCGGGAACCGGCTACACCTACGTGACCACCAAGAACCGCATCAACGACCGGGAGCGGATCGAGCTCAAGAAGTACGACCCGGTGGCCCGCAAGCATGTGGTGTTCAAGGAGGAGCGGTAGTCACCACCGTCGACGAGCGCAGGGAGCTCTTGACAGCCGCACTGCTGGCCGAAGACCCTGCCCCGCCGCTGTGGCATCTGGTTGACTCCGGCCTCGCCGACGAGATCGTTCCCGAACTGCCCGCGCTCCGTTTGGAGCAAGATCCGGTCCACCGCCACAAAGACGTGCTGGCCCACACCATCGCGGTGGTGGCCAAGACCCGCGCTGATCTGGTTTTGCGGTTGGCCACGCTGTTCCACGACGTGGGCAAGCCCCGCACTCGCTCCTATGAGCGGGGAACGGTCACCTTCTACCACCACGAGGCGGTGGGGGCTCGCATGACCCACAAGCGGCTCACCGAGCTGGGCTACCCCGAGGAGGTAGTGGACGACGTGAGCGAGCTGGTGCGGCTGTCGGGCCGATTCAAGGGTTACGCCGACGGCTGGAGCGACGCTGCCGTGCGCCGCTACGCCCGAGAGGCTGGTCCCCTGCTGGGTTACCTCAATGAATTGGTGAGGGCCGACTGCACCACCCGGAATGTCCAGAAGGCCAACGATCTCCAGCACCATGTCGACGATCTCGAAGCCCGGATTGCCCGACTGGCTGAGGAGGAGCGCCGGGCGGCCGAGCGGCCCATGATCGACGGCAACGAGGTCATGGAGCGCTATGGCATGGGTCCCGGACCCGAGGTGGGCGCGGCGTTGAAGTTTCTGTTGGAGCTGAAGCGGTCCGAACCCGACCTAGATCGGCCCGCCACCGAGGCCCGACTCGACGCCTGGTGGGCTGAGAACCGCTAAATCCCCTGCTCAGGCGGTGACACAAAAGTAGGCGGTGGCCGGGCTAGCCTCCGATCGGGAGTTGTCAATTGGCCGGTCGAATTGTTGTTCTCATAGCAGTTTTGTTGCTGGCCTCGTCCTGTTCTGACCGCTCTGCCGGCCAACCGGATTCTCAGCCGATCAGCACTCCAGACACTCCCTTTACTCCCGAAATTAGTCCTGCGCCCTCGGCAAACCCCACTGTGGTCGCCACTACGCCGGAGGCACCTGCGCCCACTGAGGTCCCCACGACGGCGGCGGTCCCCGAGTCCACTGCGACGCCCGAGCCCACCGCGGCCCCCACACCGACCCCAACCCCTGAGCCCACTGAGACACCCGAGCCCACCGCGGCCCCCACACCAACCCTGACCCCAACCCCAGAGGCGACCCCAGCCCCCGAGCCCATAGAGGACGATAGCGAGTGCTCGCCACAAGTCCCCGACGACTTCCGTCTGTCCACCACCGATCTCGCCCCGGCCAGTGTCCAGATAACGCAGGCTGCCTATAGCTGTGCTCATGAGGTCGGCATTGCACTGGCCCGGGACCATGCTGCGATTGCCACATTGGCGTCTCGTGGGGTCAACGGCCCGATGCTGCTGCTTGAATCGTGGTTCGAACCCGCATTCATGGCCGAGCTTGGGCGTCTCGCCCCCCAGGTAGTGGTGGCGGCCGGGTTCGAAGAACAGGTCCTCGGTACCTCCTTGGCCGACTTCGAATTCGAGCTGATGTCTGTCGATGAGGAGGCCACGGTGCCTCCCTACGAAGGGTCCAGCGACCGCATCTGGCTAGTCGGCGATGATGCGCCGGTGGCCACGCTTACCGCACTGGGCGCCCCAATCGGTGCCCGGCTAGTGATTGTCGACGGCGATCTGCGAGCCCTTTCTCCCGAGACAAGGGAGATGATTCTCGGCGCTTCCCAGGTTGAAGTGCTCTCCGACCTTGGGGAGGACGCAGACTGGCAGTTGGCGGTAGTCCTCCGGGGCGACGAAATCCCCGGTGGCGGGTGGCTCATGTTCGATGCCGGTTTCAACCGCCGTCTAGTGGCGATGTACGGACACCCGTCGACGCCAGGCCTCGGGGTGCTGGGCGAGCAGGACGCCGAAGAGGGAGTCGAGCGCCTCCAGACCATCGCCGAGGGCTACGACGCCGACGGCGCCGTGATACTGCCCACCTTCGAGATCATTGCCACCGTTGCCTCTGCCGGCCCGGGAGAGGACGGGGACTATTCGGCTGAGACCACCCGGGCTGAGATACGGCCTTGGGTCGAGACAGCGGCGGCCAACGATATGTACGTGGTGCTGGACCTACAGCCGGGGCGAACCGACTACCTCACCCAGGCCAAGATCTACGAAGAGTTCCTGCGCCTGCCTAATGTCGGCCTTGCGCTGGATCCCGAGTGGAGGCTCAAGCCAAACGAGGTTCATTTGCGCCAGATCGGCACGGTCGACGCCGAAGAGATCAACCAGGTTGTCGAGTGGCTAGCCGGAATTGTCCGTGAGGAAGCCCTTCCCCAGAAGCTGCTGATTCTTCACCAGTTCCGCTTGCAGATGATCACTAACCGTCATCTGGTTGAGACTCCTCCGGAGCTGGCGGTGTTGGTCCACATGGACGGTCAGGGTCCGGTTCGAGACAAGATCAACACCTGGAACTTGTTGACCAGACAGCCCGATGCCGGGCAGTTCTATTGGGGTTGGAAGAACTTCTTCGACGAGGACTTCACCATCGCAACCCCGGAACAAGTACTTGAACGAACACCCACACCATTGTTCGTTTCGTTCCAGTAGGGCCAGAGTCAGCCTGACAACAGACCCCTAGAGCTGGTCGACGTAGGTGTCGGTGCCCACCACGGTCTTGTAGAACGGACCGGCCCAGCAAACGCTGGCCAAGCCCGAGCCGTTGACGGCGTCCACATACGATGCGAACGAGTCCCAACAACCGTCGGGCTGCTCGTCGCAGAAGAAGATTTGGAGGGTGCGAGCCTCAGTGCCGGTGCCCGAGCCCAGGTCCATGGGGGAGTTGGAGGTGATCTCGTCACGCTGGCGGGGCTTCCAGGTGGAACCGATGGCCACCGGGGAGCCAGCCATCATCTCGGGCACGGCGGTGTCCCGCAGAAAGGCGTGCAGTTCGTCCTCGCTCACCCCGTCGGCCCGATCCATGGCCACCACCCCGATGCCGGCGTAGCCGTGATCGAGGGCCAGCTCCAGGGGCACCGGGTCGCCATCGCGGTAGGCGGCCCAGCCGACGTCGGCCAAGATGGTGTGGCGGTGGGTGCGCTCAGCGAATCCCCGGTCGTTGGTGTAAAGCCAGTGAACCTGGTCGCCGGCCCACTTCCAGTGCTCCTCGTCGTGGCCGTCGAGCACCCAGTACACGGCCAGGAATGACCCGTCGCCGGCCTGCGACACTTCGCCGCTGCCGTCGGTGATGCGCATGTCCTTGAGCGTCCGGGGGGCCACCCAGCGGGAACCGGCGAACATCCAGGGGCCGATCATGCACCCGGCGTAGAAGTGGTCTCGCTCGTACCAGCGGTTGTACTCCTTCTCGTGGCCCGGATTGGGGTCCACCAGGGTGAAGAGCATGCTGCCAACGTGGATGGGATAGTCGTTCACGCCGCCCGAAGATAGCCGTTGCGCTCTAGTGTCGGCATGGTGAGCAGCCATCCATTCCGCGACAAGGCGGCCATAGCGGGAATCGGCATCACCGAATTGTCCAAGAACTCGGGGGTAAGCACCCTCACGCTGGCGCTGCGGGCGATCATGGCTGCCATCGACGATGCCGGCCTCCGCCGGGGGGACATAGACGGAGTGGCCTGCCACCAGGTGCAGGACTCCATCACCGCTTCCATAGTGGCCCAGTGCCTGGGGGTGGACGACCTGTCGTGGTTCTGCGACCAGTTCGGCGGCGGCTCCACGTCGCATTCGGTGGTGGGCCAAGCCGCCAACGCCGCGGCACTGGGACATGCCCGTCACATCGTGGTGTGGCGCTCAATCAACGCCCGATCCGAGCACCGCATGGGCGGCACCGGCCGTCCACCTCCGGCCATTGTGGAGACCCAGTACCAGCACCCCATCGGATGGGTGACCCCGCCGCAGTGGTATGCCATGTTCGCCCGCTCCCACATGAGCCGCTGGGGAACAACCTCTGAGGACTTGGGGCGCATCGCCGTCCAGCAGCGGGCCAATGCCGCCCACAACGAGCGGGCCATGATGCGGGCCCCCATGACCATGGACGACTATCTGGCCTCCCGGTGGATCGTGGAGCCGTTCCGGCTGTTCGACTGCTGCCTGGAGACCGACGCCGCCGCCGCAGTGGTGATCACCACGTCTGAGCGGGCCCGGGACCTGCGCCAGACTCCGGTGCTGATCTCGGGGATGACCTGGGGCGGCGGCCACATGATGCACAGCAATCGGGTGCAGGCCGACTGGACCACCTCCATTGCCGCCAAGATGGCCCAGAGGTTGTACGAGATGGCCGGGGTCGGCCCCGAGGACGTTCAGTACGCGTCCCTATATGACGCCTTCACCCACCTGGTACTAGTCCAAGTGGAGGACTACGGATTCGCCCCCAAGGGCGAGGCGGCGGCGTTCATTGCCGAGGGTGGAACCGCTCCCGGCGGCCGAATCCCGGTGAACACCCACGGCGGATTTCTGTCGGAGGGCTACGTCCACGGCCTCAACAACCTGCACGAGGCCGTTCGCCAGGTCCGGGGCACCGCCGGGCGCTTCCAAGTGCCCGACGCCGAGGTGGCGCTGTCCACCGGCCAGCCCGGCTATGTGGCCGGCAACTCCTCAGCCCTCATCCTGCGCCGCGATAGCTGACCGGCTTCTCTTGTTCCTGGCGTGCGGCATACCAGGCCGCGGCCGCGGCGGCCACCAGCAGCAGGGCGCTGAGTCCGGCCCAATGACTTAGCGAGTGAAAGCCGAAGTGCTCCATGGCCACGCCTGAGGACAAACCGGCGACCGCCCCGCCGCCGGTCATCAATAGGTCGGCGCCTCCCTGCATCTCCACCCGTTGGGCTACTGGAAACGCGGAAGTCAAAAGAGCGCTCCCCGCGATCAGCCCGAAGCTCCAACCCAAGCCCACCAGCAGGAGGCCGGCGAACATCCCGGCGCTGTCCTCAGCGCTGTTGTGCGCCGCTGTCTCTGCGCCGATGCACAGGATCACCCCACCCAGTCCGACCATGAGGTAAGGGCCGATTCGGTCGACCAGCCAGCCCACGATGGGCGAGAAGGCGAACATGCCGATGACGTGCACTGAGATCACCCAGCCGATCACCCGGAGATGGTGATCCCCGTTGTCCATGTGTAGCGGGGTCATGGTCATCACCCCCACCATCACCGCCTGCCCGGTGAGCATGGCGATCACCGCCAGCCGGGCCGCGGGCACGGTGGCGATTCGGCGCCCCACCACCCGCAGCGGCGCTGGCCGGGCCGCGGCTTGGCCCACCGTGCCCAGCACTTCCAGCGGGTCGGGACGCAGCCACACATGGGTGACCATGAGCCCGATGACGAAAAGGACCATTCCCAGCAGATAGGGGCCGGACAGCTCCGGCAGCCCGAAGAACTCAGCCACCGCCGAAGCAGGACCCAGCGCGATGGTTGGCCCGAGAGCCGCGCCGAAAGTTGTCGACCACACCAGCATCCCAATTGCTCGGGCCCGCCGGTCGTCGGGAGCCAGGTCGGCCGAGGCGAATCGGGCCGCCAAGTTGGTGGCGTTGCCCGCGCCGATTCCGATGATCCCCACCACCAGCAGCGGATAGAAGTCGGCCACCGCAGCCAAGAAGGCGAGGGTGGCTCCGACGGTTCCTATCGACCACCCGGCCACCAATCCCCGGCGGCGGCCCAGGCGGGCCATCCGGCGAGCCAAGGGAACGGTCATTGCCACGCTGCCCACCTGCATCATGGCGGCGGCCACCCCGGCCAGCGTCTCGCTGTCGGTGATCTCCTTGGCCAGTACCGCGGCGGCCGCAAATCCCGAAGCCATGGCCGCCGAGGTGGGGACCACCGAGGCCATCAGCGTCCGTGATGCCCGCTGATAGGCGGCTGTTCGCTCTACCGTCATATCAGCGCAACTGGGGTCTTCAACGTCCTAATGAGAAGTTCCCTTTTCGGAGTTCTTGCTTGGCTTCGGCTCACTCTAGTGACAGTCTGAAGGCGATGACCGCCGTTGACCGGCCAGCCGACCAGGCCCCCAAGCCCCGGCCCTATCCCGAGCGGGACTCGGCGCCGTGGTGGGAACGGATCAACCAGCACCGCTTTGAATTGCAGCGCTGCGATAAGTGCGGGGCCTGGCGGTGGCCCCCCCGAGTCATGTGCGGGCGATGTGCCTCCTTCGAATTCACCTGGACCCCGCTGTCGGGCCGGGCCACGGTGGAGAGCTGGGTGGTGAACCACCATGCCTTCCTGCCGGGATTCGCCTCCCCCTACACCGTGGTGCTGGGCCGACTAGACGAACAAGACGACCTGTGCCTGCCCGCCACCTGGCAAGGCGACCATGAGCCCGCCGATGGACAGCCCATCGAGGTGGCATTCGAAGACCACACCGACGACGAGGGTCCATTCACCCTTCTCGCCTGGCGCCCGGTTTGAGGATCTGGGGGTGCAAAGGCTTGGCGTTCGGGGTGACCAGAGCGGGGGCGGTTGTACTAGATTTCTCGCGGACCCGGAAGACGATTAGGGAGATGCCGTGGAAGTAACGGTCACCATAAATGGGGACAGCCACACCCACGATGTGGAGCCGCGCACGCTGCTGGTTCACTACATCCGAGACGTGGTTGGCCTCACCGGCACCAACATCGGGTGCGACACCTCCTCGTGCGGCGCCTGCACCATCCATGTGAACGGCGAGTCGGTGAAATCCTGCACCATGCTGGCCGTGCAGGCCGACGGCCAAGACCTCTTGACTATCGAGGGTCTGGCCGACGGCGACGTGCTGCATCCCATGCAGGAGTCGTTCCGCCAGTGCCACGCCCTCCAGTGCGGCTATTGCACGCCGGGCATGGTCATGGCCGCCGTCTCGCTGCTAGATGAGAACCCCGACCCCACCGAGCGGGAAGTCCGCATCGGCCTCGAGGGCAACCTGTGCCGCTGCACCGGGTACCACAACATTGTCAAAGCTGTTCTGCACTGTGCGGAGGCCTCGTCATGATTCCTGCGGCATTCGACTACATCCGGGCCGGATCGGCCGATGAGGCGCTGGCCGCTCTGGCCGAGCACGGCGACGAGGCCAAGCTGCTGGCCGGCGGCCACTCTCTGCTGCCCCTGATGAAGCTCCGCTTGTCTACCCCCGCGGTGCTCGTGGACATCGGCCGCCTCGACGACCTCAGCTACATCAACGACGCCGGCGACCACCTGGCCATCGGGGCCCTCACCCGCCACCGCGACGTGGAGACCAGCGAGCTGGTGCAGTCGCAGGCTGGGCTGCTGGCCGAGGCCACCAGCCACGTAGGCGACCCCCAGGTGCGCCATCGGGGCACCATTGGCGGCTCCATCGCCCACGGTGATCCCGCCTCCGACCTGCCTTCGGTGATGTTGGCCATGCGGGCCACCCTGGTGGCCCGGGGACCGGGCGGCGAGCGGGAGATCGCGGTGGACGAATTCTTCACCGGGTTCCTGGAGACCGCTCTGGGCGACGACGAACTGCTCACTGAGATCCGGGTGCCCAAGATGCCCGACGCCACTTGGGGCTTCCAGAAGTTCAACCGCCGGGCCCAGGACTGGGCCATCGTGGGCGTGTCGGCCATCGTGGGCAACGGCAACGCCGGCGTGGGGCTGGTGAACATGGACAGCACTCCGGTCCGGGCCGCTGGCGTGGAGGCCGCCCTTGCCGGGGGCGCATCGGCCTCTGACGCTGCCGAAGCGGCTGCTGAGGGCACCAACCCGCCATCTGACCTGAACGCCGGACCCGAATACCGCGAGCACCTCGCCCGGGTGCTCACCCGTCGGGCGCTCGAAGCCGCTGGACGCTAACGCCCAGCCTTTGGGCACTCAGCCTTCTTCGGCATCCGAGGTTGCCGACGGGCTAAAGGGCTGTGATTACCTGGCCGACGAGGGGTTGGCCACGGCCGTGTTCTTGGCCATGACCCTGAACCGCCCCCTGTTGTTGGAGGGCGAGCCGGGTGTGGGCAAGACCGAGACGGCCAACGCCCTGGCCGAGTGGACTGGCGGGGAATTGATCCGCCTCCAGTGCTACGAGGGCATCGATGTGGCCCAGGCGGTGTACGAGTGGGACTACTCCCGCCAACTCCTGCACCTGCGCACGGCGGAAGCCACCGGGGGCGCCACCCGGGAGATGGCCGACGCCCTGGAAGACGAGCTGTACTCTGAGCGCTTCTTGATCAGGCGGCCCCTGCTGCGGGCCATCGCCGCCACTGAGGGCCCGCCCCCGGTGCTGTTGATCGACGAGGTCGACCGGGCCGATGACGAATTCGAAGCCTTCCTGCTGGAGATCCTGTCCGACTATGCGGTGACCGTGCCCGAGATCGGCCGATTTGCGGCCACCACGCCGCCTCGGGTCATCATCACCTCCAACCGCACCCGCGACGTCCACGACGCCCTCAAGAGGCGCTGTCTGTACCACTGGGTGGAGCACCCCAGCTTTGAGCGGGAAGTGGCCATAATCGGCCGCCGGGCCCCTGGGGTGAGCGAGCTGCTTGCCCGCCAGGTGGCTGCCGCGGTGGCCGCATTCCGGGAGCTGGGCCTGTACAAGCCCCCTGGTGTGGCCGAGAGTATCGACTGGAGCTTGGCGCTGGGCCGACTCGGGGCCGCCGAGCTGACCCCTGAGATCACCCAGGCCAGCCTGGGGTCGGTGCTCAAATACCGGGAAGACCAGCAGCGGGTAGTGGACCAGGGCATCGGCGGCCTAATTGAGCAGGCCATTGCCCGTGCAGGCTGACGAACTAGCGGTCGGCTTCGTCAATGCGCTGAGAGGCGCGGGTATCGATGTGGCCGTGGGGTCGTCGGTGAACTACTACCAGGCGCTCGGCGCGGTGGGCATGGAACAGCGCAGCTCGGTGTACTGGGCCGGCCGTGCAACCCTGGTTACCGAGCCCGACGACATCGAGCTCTACGACAAGATCTTCGATGCCTATTACGGCGGACAGCAGCTGGTTGCCACTCCGGTGATGGAGGTGACCCAGCCCATCACACTGGTGGTGGACGACGACGGCGACGACGAGGCCGACGACGACGGAGACGACGAAGACTCCGGAGATCCATCCCTCACGCTGCGGTGGAGCCGCCACGAGGTGCTGCGCGACAAAGACTTCGCCGACTACAGCGACGACGAGCTCGACGAGGCCCATCGGCTCATGGCCGCCATGGCCCGCATCGGCGGCACCCGCCGGTCTCGCCGCCGACGCCGCACCCATCGCACCGCGGGGCACCCCGAGCTGAGGCGCACAGTGCGGGCCGCTATCCGCAGCGGCGGTGAGCCGGTGCGACGCTGGTATACCGAGCCGGGCGAGCGGCTCCGCCGGGTGGTGCTGCTGCTGGACATCTCGGGGTCGATGGAGTCGTACGCCCGTGCGCTCATCCGCTTCGTCCACGCCGCAGTGGTGGGCCGCCGCCGAGTGGAGGTGTTCACCATCGGCACCCGGCTGACTCGCATTACCCGGGAGCTGTCGTCACGAGATCCCGACCGGGCGCTGGGCGAGGCTGCTGATGCAGTAAGCGACTGGTCGGGGGGCACCCGGCTGGGCGACACCCTGGCCGAATTCAATGAGCTGTGGGGTATCCGGGGAATGGCCCGGGGGGCGACCGTGGTCATAATGAGCGACGGATGGGATAGGGGCAGCCCCGAGGTGATGGCCGAGCAGATGGCCCGATTGCACCGGGTGACCCATAGACTCGTATGGGTGAATCCGCTGAAGGCCACCCCTGGCTACCAGCCTCTGGCCCAGGGCATGGCCGCCGCCCTGCCCTACATCGACGATTTCATCGAGGGCCATTCGTTGCACTCATTGGAGCGTCTCGCCGCGGTTCTAGATGACGACAGGTCTCCGACCGATGCTCTTCTCATGATCGGAGCAGGCGCAGAATGAAAGAAATCTTGGCCGATTTGGACGCCTGGCGGGCCGAGGGCCGGCAGGTGGCGCTGGCCCGGGTGGTCAACGTCGAGGGCTCCGGTCCCCGCGACCCCGGAGCGGCCATGGCGGTCAGCGACAACGGCGACGTGATCGGATCAGTGTCGGGGGGTTGCGTGGAGGGCGCGGTGGTGGTCGAAGCCCTCGACATCCTCGATACCGGCGAGCGCCGCATGGTCAGCTTCGGCTACAGCGACGACGAGGCGTTTGCAGTGGGGCTCACCTGCGGAGGCACCATCCACCTGTTCATTGAGCCGCTGGACTGGTAGCGGTGTCCGAACTCTACGGACGGCTGCGAGAGGCCATCGTCGACGAGCGGCCGGTCGCCCTGGCCACCGTCATCGAGGGCCACAACGCCGGGGCCAAGCTGGTGGTGGAGCCCGATGGCGACATCATTGGCACCCTGGGCCATCCCGAGCTGGACCGGATCGTGAGCCGGGATGCGGTGGGGGAGCTGGCCGCCGGCCGCACCGGAGTGCGTCACTACGGTGCCGAAGGGCAAGCCCGAGAGACCGACGTGTCGGTGTTCATCGAGTCGTTCTCGCCTCCGCCGATCATGCTCGTCTTCGGGGCGGTGGACTTCACCGCCGCCCTGGCTCGGGCCGGCAAGCTGCTGGGGTTCAACGTGATCGTGGCTGACGCCCGTTCGGTGTTCGCCACCGTCAAGCGGTTCCCCATGGCCGACCGGGTGGTGGTGGCCTGGCCCGATGAGGTGTTCGACACCTACGGCGACCGGCTAGGCCCCCACGATGCGGTGTGCATCCTCACCCACGACCCCAAATTCGACGTCCCCGCCGTGCAGCGGGCGGTGGCCACCGATGTGGGCTACATAGGAGTCATGGGGAGCCGCCGAACCCACGCCACCCGCCTGGAGCGGTTGCACGAGGTGGGAGTGGACCAGAAGGGAATCGACCGGCTCATGGCCCCCATAGGGTTGGACATCGGCTCCCGCACCCCCGAAGAGACCGCCGTATCGGTGTGCGCGGAGATTATCGCCAACCGCACCGGCCATAGCGCTCCGTCGCTGCGCGACAGCGAAGGCCCCATCCATCGCCCACCGGCCGAGGAATGAAGCGCCTCGCCCCGCTGATAGCGGCGGCGCTGGTGCTCTCGTCTTGCGGCAGCTCTGATCCGGCCGCCGACCCCACCGCGTCTCCGGTAGCGCCGACGGCCACCGCAGTTGTCGACGCAACCGAGGCTCCCGAACCCACCGCGGCGTCAACTGCCGCCTCTATCGCACCCGCATCCACACCTACTTCAATTCCTGCCCCGCCCACACCCAAGTGATCACCGGAGGCGAAGGGCCCACCGGGGATCTGCTCTACGTGTCGCGTGATTGGGCCACCGACTGGTCCACCCGCACTATCGACCTCGACGAGCTGCGCATCGGCATCCAGGTGGTACCCATCCGCGACCGCATCCCGCCCATTGACAACCCTGAGTTCGCCCCGACAACGGAGGCCGGATGGTCAGATCCCGAACCCGGCCTGTTGCTGGTGATGGGCGATACCGCCCGCTTCTACCCCCTGGCCATGCTCATCGTCCATGAGATCGTCAACGACGAGATCGACGGACGCCCGGTGCTGGTCACCTACTGCCCGCTGTGCAACAGCGCTTTGGTGTTCGACCCGGTGGTCGACGGACAGCGGCTGCGGTTCGGCACTTCCGGGCTGTTGCGCAACAGCGACTTGGTGATGTGGGACGACGCCACCGAGTCGCTGTGGCAGCAGATCGGCGGCGAGGGATTGGTGGGGACTTACGCCGGTCATCGCTTAGACGCCATTCCGTCGGCCATCGTGTCGTGGAGCGACTTCAAAGCCGGCTATCCCGATGGGGTGGTGCTGGCCCCGCCCGGACGCCCGGCTAGCAGCTACGGCCGCAACCCCTATGTGCAGTACACCTCCCGGACGTCGCCCATACCCGGTTTCTTCGACTCCACCATTTTGGATGACCGTTATCCCGCCCTGGAGCGCACCGTCGGTGTCACGGTAAACGACCACGACAAGGCCTACCCGTTCAGCGTGGTGCAGGCCAACAGAGCACTGAACGACACTGTGGCCGGGGTTCCGGTGGTGGTGCTGTGGTCGCCGGGCACCGCCGATGCGCTGGATTCCCCGGTTACCGCCGAAGGGATGGATGTGGGGGCGGCGCTGGCCTTCGACCGGCGGGTAGACGGAGAGGCGCTGGAGTTCGCCCCGGCCGGCGATGGCCGGTTCACCGATGACCAAACCGGGTCGACATGGAATGTGCTCGGCCAAGCGGTCGATGGTGAGCTGACCGGCACCCGGTTAGAGCCGGTGGTGCACACCAACGAGTTCTGGTTCGCCTGGTCTGCGTTCCACCCCAATGGCGAGGTATTCGGGCCATGACCATTGCCGCCGTCTTGTTGGCCGCCGGCGCCGGAACCCGGTTCGGGGGCGACACCCACAAGCTGCGGGCCCCGTTTCGAGGTCTGACCGTGGTCCAGCACGCCCTCGGAGCCGCACTGGAAGCCGGGCTCGATGAGGTTTACATCGTGACCGGGGCGGTGGAGCTGCGCGACCTGATCCCCGACGGCGTGGTGTTGGTGGAGAACCACTCCTGGGAGCTGGGCCAGGCCACCTCGCTGCGGGCCGGGGTGTTCACCGCGGAGAACGACGGCCACGACGCGGTGGTGATCGGGCTGGGCGACCAACCCCTGGTGGGCGCCGAGTCTTGGCGGGCAGTGGCGGACGCTGAGGGTGACTTGGTGACCGCCGTCTATCGGGGACGCCGCAGCCCTCCGGTGAAGTTGGGAGCGGCGGTCTGGCCGTTGCTGCCCACCAGCGGGGATGCTGGGGCCAGAATGCTCATGCAAATGAGGCCCGAGCAGGTTACGGAAGTATCCTGTCCCGGTGAGCCGGTCGATTTTGACACTGTTCAGGACTTGGAAGAATGGTCTTGAAGGGTTCGGAATCGAATTGAGTGATGTGAATTCGGAGGACCTGCAATCATGGAAATGAACAACGAGATCGAGGTCAACGCCTCGGCCAGCGATGTGTGGGACGCTTTCAATGACGTGGAGCGCATCGCCCCTTGCCTGCCCGGTGCCCAGCTCACCGAGATCGAGGGTGAGGAGTACCTGGGTGTGGTCAAGGTCAAAGTCGGGCCGGTCAACGCCCAGTACAAGGGCAAGGCCACCTTCGTCGAGCGAGATCAAGATGCCCTCAAGGTGGTGATCCTGGCCGAGGGTCGGGAGACCCGGGGACAGGGAAACGCCAGCGCCAACATCACCGCGACGCTCGAGGCGCTGGACGACAATCGGACAAAGGTCGGGGTTACCACCGACCTCAAGATCACCGGCAAAGTGGCTCAGATCGGCCGCAACCTCATCCCCGACGTGAGTTCGAAGATCATGGATCAATTTGCCGATAATCTGGAGGCCATGCTTTCAGCCTCCACAGATGATTCTTCCTCTGGCGACGCTGCTGCTGGCGATTCAGGCGCTGGCCCGGCCTCCCGCCCCGAGCCCGAAGCGGTTGATTTGCTGGAAGTGGCCGGTCCGCCGGCCGCCAAGAAGTTTGGTCCCATCGCTGGGATCATCGCCGCTCTTTGGATCGTGAGGAAGATCTTCAAGAGAAGGAAGAAAAAGAAGGGCTGACCCTTCGCTTGGAAAACGACGAGCAAGTCGAGGCCCTGCTGGGCCGCGCCCCCCGGCGTCCCTATGAGGTGGTGGTCAGAGCCGAAGACGGGACTCCTCGGGTGCTGCGCAACGCTCCCATCTTGGACGACGGCACCCCCATGCCCACCCGCTACTGGCTGGTAGGCCCCGACGACGTGCTGAGCGTGAGCCGGCTGGAATCGGCCGGGGGAGTCCGCCGGGCCGAGTCCGCCGTCGATTCCGATGAGTTGGCCGACGCCCATCGCCGGTATGCCGCCGAGCGGGACGCCGCCATTCCCGAAGGCCACGCAGGACACCGCCCAACCGCGGGGGTGGGCGGTACCCGCCAGGGAGTCAAGTGCCTGCATGCCCACTACGCCTGGTACTTGGCCGGGGGCGACGATCCGGTCGGTCGATGGGTGGCAGAGAACCTGGAAGCCGAAGATCTGTCGTGAGCGCGCCGGTAGTGGCCGCCATCGACTGCGGCACCAACTCCACCCGTTTGCTGGTCAGCCGGGGCGGCACCGAGCCGCTGGACCGGCTGATGACCATCACCCGCCTGGGGGAGAGGGTGGACCAAACCGGCCGGCTGGCCCCGGGGGCCATCGAGCGCACGCTGGACTGCCTGCGCCGTTACCGGGAGGTAATGGATGGCCACGGGGTGGAGGCGGTGCGGATCACCGCCACCTCGGCGGCCCGGGACGCGGCCAACCGCGAGGAGTTCTTCGACGCCGGCGAAGCGGTTGTCGGCACCCGTCCCGAGCTGTTGAGCGGACCGGCCGAGGGCCAGCTGTCGTTTCGGGGGGCCACCGCCGAACTCGATCCGGCGATGGGGCCGTTTCTGGTGGTCGACTTGGGGGGAGGGTCGACCGAGCTGAGCGTGGGCACCACCGTGTGCGAGGCGGCAATGTCACTGGATGTGGGCTGTGTTCGCCTCACCGAAAAGTACCTCCACGGCGATCCGCCGCTTCCCGAGGAGTTACATGCCTGCATCTCGGTGACCGGTGCTCACCTGGACGACGTTGACCGGGAGATGCCCGCCGCCCGTCAGGCCCGGACGCTTGTCGGCCTAGCCGGCACGATCTCCACGGCCGCGGCCGTGGAACAGGGGCTGCACTCTTATGATCGGGACAAGATCCACCACTTCGAGCTGACCAAGGCCGCGGCCGAAGACGTGTTTCGCACTTTGGCCACTGAGAGTCGGGCTGATCGGGCCTTCAATCCGGGATTGGAGCCTGGTCGGGTGGATGTGATTGTGGGGGGAATGACGATTTTGGTGAAGATCATGCGGCACTTTGGGTTTGAGTCATGCTTGGTGTCGGAGTCGGACATCCTTGATGGGATGGTTTTGAGCTTGTTGGACTAGCAGGGATCGACCGGCGGGGCGGCGGGCTCTCTTGGCGGGGTCGTGGTGGCGGGTCCTGTCGCTCTACGGCGGCTTGGCGTGCTTCGCGTGCGCCAAGTCCGCCTCCGGCGCCACCCCCCACCACGACCCATTTTGTTGCCCGCCGCCCCGCCTACCGTTCATGCCCCCACTTTGTTTTGAGCGATTGAGTAGGTTTGGCGGGAGTGCGGACTTGGTCTCGGATTCGGGGGGCTCGGGAGGGGCAGGTGCTGCGCGGGTCTCGGGTGGAGTTGCGTCCGCTGATGGAGGCCGATTTCGCTGAGTGGCAAGCGGTGCGACGGGCCAATAGGGAGTGGCTTACCCCGTGGGAGCCGACCCCGCCCAGCACCCAGCCCGACGTGGTGGAGGACCGCCTGGCCTTCGCCGCCCGGTGCAGTGCTCGCGACCGAGAACGCCAGATGGACGCGGGCTATGGGTTTGCCGTGTTCGCCGAGGGTTGCCTGGTGGGGGAGATGAACCTGTCGGGTGTGCAGCGGGGCCCGTTCCAAAGCGGCCATGTGGGGTATTGGATCGATCACCGATACGCGGGGCGGGAGTATGCCCCCGAGGCCCTGGTCGTGGTGCTGGACTACGCCTTTGAGAGGCTGGGGCTGCACCGGGTGCAGATCAACATCATTCCCCGCAACCAGGCCAGTCGCCGGGTGGTGGAGAAACTGGGCATCCGCAACGAGGGGGTTGCCCTGCGCTATCTGGAGATCAATGGCCGCTGGGAAGACCACGTCCGCTACGCCATCACCTCAGAGGAGTGGCAAGAGCGGGGTCCTGAACTGGTAGCCGGCTGGATGAGCTAGCTGCTCGATTTGCTGATGGCCTCCTTGAGGGCGGCCACCCGCTCTTTGAACTCGGGCTGCTTCATTGACCACACCTGAGGATCGACTTCCCGGGCCACCGCGGCCGCACTGTCGGTGATTGCCCCCATGTCGATGATCGTCTTTTTCATGGCCTTGGTCAGTTCTCGCGGCGCACGGGTGGGGCGGCGAGCCATGCGCCGGGCCTCATCCAATAGCGCGTCATCGTCCACGCATTTCCAGGCCAGCCCAATCTCGGCGGCTAGGGCCCCGTCGAGCCTCTCGCCAAAGACCACCATGGCCATGGCCGTCTGGCGGTCGCAGATGTCTTGCAGCCGCCAGGTGTGACCGCCACCGGGGTGGATGGCGATCTGGAGAAATCGGCTTTCGAACATGGCCGAGCGGCCGGCCAGGATCACATCGCAGGCCAGCGCGAAGTTCATGCCTGCTCCAACTGCGGCGCCGTTCACCGCGGCCACCGTTGGCAGTGGAGAGCTGGCAACCCGCAGGAACCCGGCGTAGATGGAGCTCAGGCTGCTGGGATCGTCCGAGGCCAGCAGCTCGTCCAAGTTGGCCCCCGCCGAGAAGGCCGGGGGCGCGCCGGTGAGGACTACCGCTCCTACCGACTCATCGTCTTCCAATTCGTCAAACACGGCGTCGAGCTCGCGGTTCATCTCCAGGCTGACCGCATTTCGCACCTCGGGATGGTTGAGGGTCACGGTGGCAACGCCGTCGTCGGTCTCACAGAGCACAAGTGCCATGCCATGACAATAGGGGTGCAGCGAATAAGTTGGCGCAGTGACCGATTCCCGGAATCCTCGACGCGCGCGGCAAGCGCTGTCGTACCGGAACTATCGCCTGTTCATCTCCGGGGCCCTTATCTCCAACTCCGGCGTTTGGGTGCAGATGATCGCGCTGGCCTTTGTGATCGAGCGGCTGACCGGCAGCGCCACCTGGGTTGGCTTGGCCGCCATGTTGCAGACACTGCCGGCGGTGTTCTTAGGAATGGTCGGAGGGGCGCTGGCCGATCGATTCCCCCGTCGGATCATGCTGGCGTTCACCAACTCAGCCCAAGCGTTGATCGCACTGGGATTCTCGGCCATGTGGGCCGCAGGCGTCGATCGGCCACTGGCTTACATCGCCCTTGGAGTGGTGAACGGGTGCGTGAACGGTATCCAGCTTCCCGCCTGGCAGGCGTTTGTCAGCGAACTGGTGCCTCGCGTCGCCCTCTTGAACGCCGTCACCTTGAACTCGGCCCAGTTCAACGCCTCTCGGGCGGTCGGCCCCATGATCGGTGGAATCGTGCTGGCGATAGGCGGCCCCGGCTGGTGCTTCTTCACCAATTCACTGACGTATGTGCCTGCGTTGCTGGCCCTGATCTTCATCCAGGTGCCCCGACTGGCTCCGGCGGATGGCGACAGGCCGAATGTATTCAAAGATGCCGCGGCCGCAATTCGCTACGTCGCCGAACAACCGGGCATCCGCTTGTCGGTACTGATTGCCGGGGTGATTGCCTTCTTCGGCCAGCCGGTCATCCACTTGGTGGTGATTTTCGCCAATGACGTATTCGAGGTGGGTGAAACCCAATACGGGATCCTGGCTGCGGCTACCGGTGTGGGAGCGATGCTCAACACTCCGTTTGTGGCCGGCCCGGGAAGCCGCGTGCCCCGCAGCCGTCTAGTGGGATTCGGTTGGCCGACTTATGGCATCGCGCTGTTGGGATTCGCAATGTCGCCCTACTACTGGTTGGCGGTAGTGGCCCTGGCGGTATTGGGGGCATCGCACATCGCTACTGCCGCCACGCTCAATACCGTGATTCAGCTTCAGGTGACGGAGGCTTTGCGGGCCAAGGTTCTGGCTCTCTACCTGATCACCCTGTTGGCCGGCCTGCCCCTCGGCGCCCAGCTTCAGGGGTTTCTGTCCGATCTGATTGGTCCCCGCATTGCCGTGGGCGGAGCCGGTGTTCTCTTGGCTGCCACCGCCCTGTGGTGGGTGATAAGAGGCCGCACCAAGGTGCTCGATCAGAATTAGTGCCAAGACATGAAACTGTCACTCCTGTCGGGATACTGGGTTCATGAAGGAAATCAAGAAGAACAAGACGGAGAACAAGAGGGCCGAGACCGTGGGTATGCGGGTCATCCACGGCAATAATCAGCGACAGGAAAGCAGCACCGGTCGGTGTCTGGCCTTTGCCGAGGCGGCCCGGCTTCTGGGTATGGCAGTGCGAGGCCAAGAGCTGGCCATCCCCAGCTTTCGCAGCCCGCCCCGGGAAGTTGGCCGCCGCCGCACGCTGTCCCGCCATGAGGATGGCTCGGTGACCGTCTCGGTGATGGTTCGAAACCGAGTCTGGGAAGCGGTGCTGGCCGACATGATCGAAGGGATAGTGGCGACCAACCGGATGGACGGCATCGACGCCGAAGCCCTGCGCGACCATCTCTGGGAGGCCCTGGAAGGCGAATCGGCCCAACGCGAAGCGGCCTGAGGACAGAGACATCCGGAGTTGTTGCCTCAATTCGAAAAATCAGACAGTCAGCAGGGCCGCGGCAGCCAGGCGAATGAGCTAGCGAGACGCCGCGAATAGTACGGCTGGGCCCGCGGGGGTTGGAGCCACACCGCGCGACTCGATACGGACAAAGCCATGGTCGTTGAAGCAGCGGATCAAGTCATCGTGGTAGAGCCAGACTGCTTCTTGGGCTATGCCTGCGCAGTAGTTCCGAATCTCGTTGCGGGCATTGCCGTAGTTCATGCGCCGTCCCTTGTAGCCGTTGACTTCAGTCGGGACTCCGTTAGTTGGGTAGTCCTCGTCTGCCACATGGGTCCAAACCATGACCGTGTCGGTAAGGCTGCTGAGCCTCGCAATAAGCGTTGCGGGGTCGAATTGGTGGTAGAGGACGCCGCAAGCCAGTACGGCATCGAAGGGGGATCCCTCGTAATCGGCGACATAGTGGTTGAAATCCCCATAGACGAAGCGCGCCTGGTCGAGGTGGAAAATCTCCTTTATGACCAGACAATGGATCCAAAGCGCCCTGGATCCCTCTACTGCGACTACTGATGCCGCGTCGGCGTCGCAGAGCATCTTGGTATGGGCACCTTCAAGCGGCCCGAGCTCCAGCAGCCTTTTACCTGTCACTCCTCCGATGCAATTCACCAGCCATTCAATGCGCTCGTCCGTGGATAGGCCAACCGCACCTCCCACCTTTTCCCCACCTATATCGAACTGGCTGATCCACCCATCGAGAACATTGAAGGAAGCGAGCGGTGAAGGTGCCGGAGTGGGGGGCTCCACATAGTCATGGCCCTCACTGCCAAGTCGAGGGGTCAGGTGGAGTTGCTTCGGTATCTCAGGTCCGAAGCGGTCGTCGCCTTCCACATCGACCCCAAGACGCTGGAGTTCCTGACGAGCCCGGTCAAGCGCCTCGTGTAGACGCTGGGCATCGTTTGATGGTTTGGCGGCTTCAACTTGGCGCAGTAGCGAAGAGTAGGTCCGGTCGCGAATGACATGAATGGGCCCAAACTTCATCATTCAAACGTAGATGATTGCTTTCAGGACTACTAGCTATCGGGAGGCAGCAAACAGAATGTGAGGCGCCCCACCCCAGTCGGGTCTTTCAATTGGCTTGGACTCAATGCGGCTGAGGCCGTTATCGGCGAAGCAGCGCAATAGCTCGTCGTGGTAGAGCCAAACGGCCTCTTGGTCGACGCCTCCGCAATAATTCTGGATGAGGTTGCGGTCTTCGTGGTAATTCATCTTCCGGCCCCGGTACCCACTCACCTCGACTTCCATTGCTGGCTTCGGGAAGCCATCGTCGGCGAGGGAGGTCCAAACCAAAACGGTGTTAGTGAGCCGGCTGAGCCCAGAGATAAGGGAAACGGGATCCAGTTGGTGGTAGAGGACCGCACAAGCAAGCACGGCGTCAAACGGAGGACCCTGGTACTGGTCGACGTAGTGGTTGAAGTCACCGTAGAGAAAGCGGGCCTGACTGAGCTCAAAGATCTCTTTGACCACCAGGCAGTGCAACCACGATGCCCGGGAGCCCTCGATGGCGATCACTGATGAAGCGCCCGCTTCGCAGAGCATCTTGGTATGGGCGCCTTCAAGAGGTCCAAGTTCCAGGATCCTGTTGCCCTTAACCCCCCCGATTGCATCCATCAGCCATGTGATGCGTTCGTCGGTCGACAAGTCAACTTGTCCACCGACCGATTCCCCGTCGATGTCGAAGCGGCTGATCCAGGAGTCGAGCACATGAAACGAGGCAATGGGCGAAGGGGCGGGGGTGGGCGGTTCGACATAGTTGCTACCGGACCCAGCAGGCCGGGGGATGAATTTGAACCCATCGTCGGAGTCAAGGTTGAATCGGCTATCGGAGTCCACTTCGACTCCCCTGGTCCGCAGCTCTCGGCGAGCTTCGACAAGCGATCCTCGAAGTTGATGAACCTTGCTCAAGAGCAGGTCATGGTGGCTCAGTGAATAACTCGCTGCCTGCGGTTCCATGGGAGAGGTCGGTGCGGGCTCGGGAGCCGTCAACGCCGGTAGAGGGGGTTTGGAGGGAGCCGGGGCGGGTTCGGACGATGACAGGCTAGATGGAGTCTGGGACTTCCTGAGTGTGGCCAACTCGTCGACCAGCGAGAACAGCGTCTTGTGCTTGACTAGGTGGACCGGCCCGAATCTCACGCAGAGCTCCTGTTCGGCTCCCGACAGCGCCCTCTGGCGGAAGGTCGGCCTACGATAGCAAGGCCATGCTTCTCTCTGAAATCGATCATGTTGCCATCGCGGTTCACGACTTGGAGCAGGCCATCTCGTTCTACGAGAGGGCTTTTGAGGCTTCCGTGACGCATCGCGAGATCGTGGAACGCGACGGCGTCGAAGAGGCTCTCATCAAGGTGGCTGACTCCTATGTCCAGCTCACCGCCGCCACCCGGGAGGACTCGCCCGTCGCCAAGTTCTTGGAAAAGCGGGGCGAGGGCATTCACCACATCGGCTACCGGGTGGATGACTGCGCCGCTGCTTTGGAGTCATTGATCGCTGCCGGAGCCACTGCTATAGATGCCGAGCCCCGTCCCGGATCTCGGGGCACCACCGTCGCCTTCATCCACCCCAAAGGCGCCTTCGGCACCCTGATCGAGCTGGTTCAGGAATAGTTTTTCCGCCCAATCCGTAAACTTGGTTTGTGGCGATGCGACGAGCGGCATTGATTGTGGACGGCATGACCTGCTCGGCCTGCGTGTCGCGCATAGAGCGCAGCCTGAACGCAGTCGACGGGGTTATTGAAGCCCGAGTGAACTACGCCTCGGGCCGAGCATCAGTGGCCTGCAATGAGACCGTCGCCGATTCCCAACTGGAAGCCGCCGTGGTTTCCGCTGGTTATTCGGCACGCGTTCCCCAAAGTCTTGATGCCGAGCCTGCCGCCCAACCTCCCGGACTGCGACCGCTAATCGCTTCGGCAGTGATGGGCGCCGCGGTGATGCTGCTCACCATGGTGGACTGGCTGGTCTTCGATCTGGGGTTTTCTGCATCGGATTGGCTTGCTGCGATTCTGAGCGCGGTGGTGATTTTCTGGTCGGGCCGGGGATTCCACCGGCGGGCCTGGGCGCAGCTCCACCACCGAACCGCCACCATGGACACGCTGGTGTCGGTAGGCACCGCCTCGTCTTGGGTTTGGTCCACCGTGGTGCTGGCCGCGCAAATCGGCGACGGCCACCTCTATTTCGAAACCGGATCGGTGATCGTGGTGCTGGTTTTGTTCGGCCGCTATCTGGAGTACCGGGCTCGCCGCCGGTCGGGAGACGCCTTGCGGGCTATGGCTGAGCTTGTTGCTCCAGTAGCTCGCCTTGAGAACGGAACCGATGTGCCGGTGGCCAGCCTGGAAGTGGGTACCAGATTCGTGGTGCGTCCGGGCGAGAAGATCGCCACCGACGGCGTGGTGGTCGATGGCTTTTCGGCAGTGGACATCTCCTTGGTCACCGGTGAGCCGGTGCCGGTGGAGGTTGGCCCCGGCGACGCCGTCCTGGGAGCTTCGGTCAACGCCAATGGATCATTGGTCGTAGAAGCCACCGGGGTGGGAGCCGACACCGTGCTGGCTCGGATCATGCAGCTGGTGGAGCAGGCCCAGACCAACCGCACCCGAATCCAGCGATTGGCCGATCGGCTTTCGGCGGTATTCGTGCCTGCCGCGGTGGTGATCGCGGTGGCCACCCTGATTGGCTGGCTGGCCGCCGGGCAGCCTTCTTCCGAGGCATTTACCGCCGCGGTGGCAGTGCTGATTGTGGCCTGTCCGTGCGCGTTGGGGCTGGCCACACCGCTGGCGGTGATGGTCGGCACCGGGCGGGGGTCGCAGCTCGGGATCATCCTCAAGGGCGGCGAGATGCTGGAGGACACGCGGGAGCTTGACACCGTGGTCTTCGACAAAACCGGCACGGTCACCGAAGCTCGCATGGAAGTGGTGGGCATCGATGCTCCCGGAGGGGACCCCGACGAACTGCTGGCCTTGGCCGCATCGGTTGAGGCCCGGTCGGAGCATCCCATTGGGCGGGCCATTGCCGCGGCAACCGATGCCGGGCGGACGCTTGCCGGTTTCGAGAATCGTCCCGGCTCAGGTGCGGTCGGCACGGTGGACGGCACGGAGGTTCGAGTGGGCCGAAGAGACCTGTTCGACCAAGTTCCCGAAGCGGTGGACTCGGCTGCGGCCGAAGTAGAGGCCATGGGTCGGGTCGCCGTTCTGGTGGGTCGAGATTCGGTGGCCGAGGCAGTGATCACAGTGGACGACCGATTGCGGGATTCCGCCCCCGCCGCGGTGGCCGCGCTCAAGTCTTTGGGGCTCGACACCGTGCTGCTGACCGGGGACCATCCCCGGCGGGCTCAGGCCGCTGGCGATGAGTTGGGGATCGACCGGGTGGTGCCCGGGGTCGGGCCCGATGGCAAGGCCGACGAGATCGCCCGCCTGCAAGCTGAGGGCCGCCGGGTGGCCATGGTGGGCGACGGCATCAACGACGCCCCCGCCCTCAGCCAGGCCGACATTGGTATTGCCATGGGCACCGGCACCGATGTGGCCGCCGAAGCTGCCGACCTCACCATCATGACGTCTGATCTGGGAGCCGTGGCCGACGCCATTGCTCTGAGCCGTCGGACCATGAACACCATTAGGGGCAACCTGTTCTGGGCCTTCGTCTACAACACCGCGGCCATTCCTCTGGCCGCTGCCGGCGTGCTCGAGCCCATGTTCGCGGCCGTGGCCATGGTGGCTTCATCGCTGTTCGTGGTCACCAACAGCTTGCGCCTCCGGCGCTTCGGAAGCGGTTAGCCGAAAGAACTGTCAGATTTCGCCGGCCAAGAAGGCCAGGAGCACTTCGTTGGTGCGCTCGGGATCTTCTTCGGGGATGAAGTGACCGGTGCTGGCAGCGCGGGCCCGGTAGTCGGGGAAGTGATTGATGAAGGAGTCGGCGTAGGGGTTGCCGTTGGGGATGTGGTCGTCGGCGGGGAATCCGTCTTCAAAGGCCTGGGACATCAAGAACGCCGAGTACAGGTACAGCGCGGGATGGGGGTAGGTGCGACCGAGGTCTTCGGGTCCGAATACCGGGAAGATCCCGAAGTCGGGGTGGCTGAACAGCAGGCCGGGGTGATTCCACATCTCAGCCACTCGGGCTGGTGTTCGGTACACCAGATTGCCGTCGTCGTCGGGGAAGTGGAACGGAAGGGCATCCCGGTAGTACGAGACGGCGTGGAAGTGGGAACCGGGCTGGTCGAACGCCTCCCGGTAGTGCTCCACGTCGTCGGCGTTCCAATACTTGCTCGGATCCCAGTCGGCCATGGCCCGACCGGGGTCCTGGGCATCGCTGTCGGCCAACGGGGCCTTCCACGGGGAATGGGGCGGCGGACCGTAGCTACCTTCCACGCCGCCGAAGATCGAGTTGATGAATTCGCCGGCGTGGCGCTCCCAGAACTGCTCGGCCTCGGGCTCGCACTTGTACCAGTAGCCGTGGATGCCCCACGGAATCCACATCGTGCACAGCGTGTCGACCAGCCCCAGCCGGGTGAACCGGTCGGGATACTCCAGGGCAGCCTTGAAGGCGATAATCCCACCCCAGTCGTGGCCCACCAGCGAGCAGTGCCCGATGCCCAGGGCGTCGATGAAGTCCACGATGTCGCGGGCCAACAGATCGCGGGTGACCCGGATGCGGGGCTTGTCGGTGCCGCCGTAGCCCCGGGTGTCGGGGGCGTAGACCCGGTAGTTCTCGGCCAGTACTGGAATCTGGTGGCGCCACATGTGGGAGGTCTGGGGAAAGCCGTGCAGTAGAACTACCGGGGGTGCCGCTTCGTCGCCCGCGGCCAGATAGTGAAACCGCAATCCCGCGGTGTCGATGTAGTGGGAGTCGATGCTTGTTGGTCCACTCATAAATGCTCCTGAGGTGAGAACACGGCGGATGCGAGCCTAGAACCACGTCCGGCAGCGCACCGTATTCGCGGATGGGCGAGACTAGGGAAATGGACTACCAGTACCTGACCTACGAGACGCTGGACGACGGAAGAATCGCCCGCATCATGTTGAATCGGCCCGAGGCCCGCAACGCCCAGAACCGGGGGATGCTGGTAGAGCTCAACGAGGCCTTCTTGGTGGCCGAAGCCGACGACGACGTGCGGGTGGTGATTCTGGGCGGGGTCGGCCCGATGTTCTCGGCCGGACACGACATGGGCACCAAGGAGAGCATCGAGGAGCGCACGCCCGGTCCCAACCAGCACCCTACCTTTCAGTTCAACGGCGCTGAGCGGCGGGGTTCGGAGAAGCTGATGCTTCAGGAGTGGCATTACTACTTCGAGAACACCAAGCGGTGGCGCAACCTCCGCAAGATCACCATCGCCCAGGTGCAGGGGCCGGTGCTGGCCGCCGGGCTGATGCTCATGTGGTCGTGCGATCTGATCGTGGGGGCCGAGGACGCATCATTCGCCGATGTGGTGGGCACCCGATTGGGCATGATGGGGGTGGAGTACTTCGCCCACCCGTGGGAGTTTGGCCCTCGCAAGACCAAGGAGTTGCTGCTCACCGGTGATTCCATCGACGTCCACGAGGCCCACGCCATGGGCATGGTGGCCAAGGTGTTCCCCAACGAGACCCTTTCGGAACAGACCCTGGAGTTCGCACAGCGCATCGCCGCGGTGCCCACCATGGCCGCCCTGTTGATCAAGGAGGCGGTGAACCAGACCATGGATGCCCAGGGCTTCAACACCGCCCTGTCGGCGTGCTTCACCCTCCACCAACTGAACCATTCCCACTGGGCCTCCATTACCAACGGCGAATGGTGGATCGCCACCGAGGAGCACGGTGTGCCCCATTGGAAGGACGCCCCCAAGGTCCGACCGGCGGCCAAAGCCTCGCCCGGAGGCGGCTGACCGGAAATCAGGCGATAATACGACCGTGATCCCAGAGCGCTATTCCGGCTACGAGACCCGGCTGCGGGCTGGCGCGGTGGACTTCACTCCGGTTCCTGGCGATGTGGCCGCCAATCTGGACAAGATCACCGGTTGGATTGCCGAGGCTGCCGCCGCCGGAGTGGGACTGCTGGTGTTCCCCGAAGAAGCGCTGACCGGGGCGATCCACTGCGACGATTGCGAACGTCTGGGCGGGCCGTGCGATCTGCACCGGTCGCTGGCCGAAACTGTGCCCGGGCCGTCGACTGATGCTCTGGCCCGGTTGGCCGCCGAGCACGACATGTACTTGGTGGTGGGCATGATCGAGCAGGATCCCGAGGATACGGACGCCCTCTACAACGCCGCCGCGGTGATCGGCCCCGAAGGAATCCTCGGGACCTATCGAAAACTGCACCTGGGCTCGCTCCCGTTCGTGACCGAGGGGGTGTCGTTTCGGCCCGGAAGCAGCCTGGATCTCTTCGAGACTCGCTATGGGCCCATCGGAGTGCAGATCTGCTACGACTTCTGGCTCAACCCCGAAGGCAGCCGACTTCTGGCCCTCCAAGGGGCGAGGATCATCGTCAATCCCACCGCGGCGTTCGCCGGTGGGCCCGACAAGGTGGAGTCCATGCGTCGGGTGGCCGCCACCCGAGGGCAGGAGAATTTCGTATTCACGATCTCGGCCAATCAGGTAGGCGGCATCGACAACGGCGAGAGCGTGGAGGATGGCTTTAACGGGGCGTTACCGGCCAACTACGCCGGCCACAGCCTCATTTGCGGCCCTCACTTTCCCGACTTCAGCCACATCTATGCCGAGGGGAGCGACACCGAGGGGCTGGTGATCGCCGATTTGGACTTCGACGTGCTGCACCGCTGGGACGATGTGTGCCCGTGGCGGCAATGGCGGGCTACCCACCAGTCGGGCACCTCGGAGTTGTTCGCCACCGAATTCGCCAAACTTGTCCACGGCCCACCGGCCCAATAGCGAAGGAGCGACATGAGCACAGAGCCCAAGGTGTTGAAGTTCGACGACATCGAATGGGTGGACGAATCTGCCAATACCGAAACCCCAAGGGAGCTGATCGAAGAGGCCAAGAAGCTCGGCGCGGGGCGCAAGCGCGTGGCCCAAGGCGAGGGAGGTTTCTGGTGCCAGTACAGCACCATGCCGGCCGGCTACCACGTCCCTCCCCACAGCCATGACCAAAACGAGCTGCTGATCGTGGTGTCGGGCGGGTGCGAGGTGTGGCCCGACGGCGCCGACGGCCCTTCAATGGAGCTGGGGCCGAAGGATTCGGTCATCCTGGCTGCCAATCACAAGTACTCCTTCACTTGCGGCCCCGACGGCATGGAGTTCTTCGTGATGCGTCCCGGCGATGCGGCAGCATCGTTCAGCGAATCCTGAAGGCGGTTCTTTGGCGCCACTTGATGTTGCGGTCGTAGGAGCGGGTCCAGCAGGGCTAATCCTGGCCCGGCGCCTGGCGCAGACATCGGCCGCCTTCGAGCTATTCGAGCGCCATGACGATGTGGGCGGCATCTGGAACATCGACGCCCCGGGCTCGCCGATGTACGAGACCGCCCACTTCATCTCGTCGCGCACCATGTCGGGATTCGACGGCTTTCCCATGCCCGAGCACTATCCGGACTACCCCGACTACCAGCAGCTCTTGGCCTACATCCAGGCCTTCGCCGACGAATTCGATCTTCGCCGCCATGTTCGATTCAACACCCCAGTGGACCGGGCCGCCCTCGGGTCCGACGGCTTATGGGAGCTTCAACTCGGCACCGGCGAGACCCGCCAGAGCCGGTATCTGATCTGCGCCAACGGGGTCAACTGGGAACCCCACGAGGTGAGCTGGCCGGGGCAGTTCAACGGAGAGGTGCGCCACTCGGTCACCTACCGGTCGCCGGACGAGTTCACCGGCAAGCGGGTGTTGGTGGTGGGTGCGGGTAATTCGGGCGCCGACATTGCCTGCGACGCGTCGGTCAGCGCCGATCAGGCCTTCTTGAGCGTGCGCCGGGGCTATCACTTCATCCCGAAGTACATCGCCGGGACGCCTTCCGACGTGTTCGGCGAACGCGGCCCCAGCCTGCCCCATTGGCTGGAAGTGCGGTTCTTCCAGGTTCTGTTGCGAATGATCAATGGCGATCTGCGCCGCTACGGACTCCCCAAGCCCGACCACAAGCTCTTTGAGTCGCACCCGCTAATGAACTCGCTGATCCTGCACCACTTGGGCCACGGCGATTGCATCGCCAAGCCCGATATCGAACGGCTCGACGGCGACCATGTGGTGTTCGCCGACGGGAGCCGGGAGCAGATCGACCTGGTGATCGCCGCCACCGGCTTTGATCGCTATATCCCATTTCTCGCCGACGGGCTGTTGGAGTTCAAGAAGGGTCGTCCCCAGCTCTACCTGGGTATTTTCGCCCGCGACTGCCCCAATCTTGCCGCCCTGGGTTATGTGGAATTCGCCTCGGCCGCCTATTCCCATTTCGAGAAGATGGCCGAGCTGATCGTGGCCGACGCCACCGCGCCCCCGGGGTCGGCGACGGCGCGGGCATTCCAGGACCTGAAGGCCAACCATCACCCCGATGTGAGAGGCGGGCGCCGGTACATCGACACCGACCGCCACGCCGACTACGTCGAGATCAAGGCCTACCGGAAGATCCTCTCCCAGGTGCGCAAGAAGGTCGGCCTTCCCAAAGGAGGGAACCCATGACCCGAAGCTCAGCTCTCATCACCGGTGCGTCCTCCGGTATCGGCGCCGCCGTGGCGAGCCGCCTTGCCCGGAGGGGATATCACGTCATCGCCGTGGACCGCACCGCTGAACTGGCCGAACAGGCCGCCGCTGAAATCGGCCCGGATTCCACTGCGGTGGGCTGCGATCTGGCCGACGGGCCGAGCCTGGCTGAGCTGTGCCAGCGGATCGCCGAAGAATGGCGCCAGGAACTCGACGTGCTGGTCTGCAACGCCGGAGTCATCATCCCCGACCACGTTGCTGGACTCACTCCCGAGCAGCTAGATCTTCACGTCGATGTGATGCTGCGCTCGCCGATCCAGCTCATCCGGGCCGCACTGCCCGAATTCTTGGCCCGCGATCGCGGCCAGCTGATGGCCACCGTTTCACTGGGCGGGATCTGCCCCCTGCCGGCGTCGGCCGCCTACTCGGCGGCCAAGGCCGGCTTGCGAGCCTTTCTGGCTGCGCTCAACACCGAGCTGTGGGACACCAACGTGCATGTATGCGGCATCTATCCCACCGCGGTGGACACCCCGATGCTGCAACACGAGGCCCGGGCCGGGGGCAGCGCCCTCAACTTCCTCAGCGCGGTCAGGACGGTGGACGATGTGGCCGACGCCTACGAGCGGGCCCTGGACAAGCCCAAGCTGGAAACCTATGTGCCGTTCCACGAGAGCCTGTCGGCGCGGGCCGCGCAGTGGACCCCGGCGATCATCCCCCGCATCTACCCTGCTTTCCGCCGCATCGGTGAGCGGGGTCGTCAGAAGTACCTGAAGCGGATCGACGGCTAACCGCGGCACCCCGACCCACCATTACGGTGGAGGCATGGGAAATCGTCTGGACGGCAAAGTGGCAATCGTGACCGGGTCAGGGGGTGGCATCGGGCGAGAGCATGCCCACCTGCTGGCTTCTGAGGGGGCCAAAGTGCTGGTCAACGACCTGGGCCTTCGCAAGACCCCCGATGGGGTGGCGGCCAACGCCGAGCGGGTGGCGGGCGAGATCATCGATGCCGGAGGCGAGGCGGTGGCCAGCAGCACCTCGGCAACCTGGGACGGCGCAGCCGAGATCGTGCAGCAGGCGGTAGACGCCTTCGGCCGCCTCGACATCCTGGTCAACAACGCCACCGCAGGGCGCAACAACGACATCTGGCGCTTCACCGAGGAGGAGTGGGACCTCACCGTGAATGTCAACCTCAAGGGTTATTTCGCCATGATCAAGCACGCCGTTCCCCATCTGGTGCAGCAGGAGACCAGCGCGATCATCAACACCAGCTCGGGTTCGGGCTTCGGCCATCCGTCGCACTGTGCCTACTCCGCGGCCAAAGAGGGTGTGATCGGCTTGACCCGCACCGCGGCCCGGGAGTTGGGCCGCTTCGGGGTGCGGTGCAATGCCATCCGACCCCGTGCCGAAGGGGCGTCAACCGCGGAGTACGCCATCCGCACCGCTCGGTGGACCGACCTCATGGCCCTCACCATGGCTCCCCGGGGGGCCGCCTCGGCCCCAGCCCCCGACACCAGCCCCGACGCGCTGGCCCCCCGCAAGATCGCTCCGCTGGTGGTGTGGCTGTGTACCGACGCCGCCCGCCACGTGACCGGGCGCACCTTCCACATCTCTGGCGACATCGTGAGCCGTCTCAGCGAGCCGGAACGGGAGCTGGCCGTCTACCAAGAAGACGGCCTCACCCTCGACGCCCTCGACGCCTACCACGGCCGCCACCTCACCGAAGACCTCACCAACCACTACCTCCTCGAAGACCGCCCCGACCTCCGAGTCTTCGAGCTGTAGCCCAGATTGCCCGGTTCCGCCGCCGGGAATTTACAGCGGGGAGTGCAATAGTCTGGGGCATGGCCCAAAACCAGGCTGACGAGCGCTACATGATCCTGTCTTCGGACACCCACGCCGGCGCCCAAACCTGCACCTACAGGGAGTTCTTGGACCCCGCGTGGCACGACGAGTTCGACGCTTGGGAGGCGGCTATCACTAACCCGTGGGTAGACCTGCGGGACATGGACGCAGCCAAGGTCAACTGGGACAGCGACGCTCGCTCTGAGGCCTGCGACGCCGAGGGCATCTCCGGCGAGGTGTTGTTTCCCAACACGCTCACCCCCTTCTACGACATCCTCGTCCACCTGTCCGGCGTGCCCGATTCAGCGTCGGCCTATGCCCGCCGGTGGGCCGGTCTGCAAGCCCACAACCGTTGGCTGGTGGAGTTCTGCGGCTACGAGCCCAAGCGGCGCAAGGGCCTCATCCAACTGCTGCCCAATGACCTGGACGACGCCATTGCCGAAGTGCGGTGGGCGGCCGAGACCGGGGTGATTGGCGGAGTGATGATCCCCGCCATCCCGCCCAACCATGTTGTCGAGCCGTTCTTCCATCCCCGCTATGACCCGCTGTGGGACGTGTGCAGTTCGCTGGGCATGCCGGTCCACCAGCACATGGGCTCGGGCTGCCCCGACTTGGGCGACGATCCGGTGGCTTGGGGAGTGACGTTCGCCGAGTACGAGCTGTGGCCCAAGCGCACGCTCATCCACCTCATTTTGGGCGGGGTTTTCGAGCGCTTCCCCGATCTGCGAGTGGTGTGGACCGAGATGTGGGGGATGCGGTGGATTCTCGAAGAGCTGAACCGCATCGACCAGCGGCTCCGCAACATCCAGAGCAAGTACGCCCACGATCCCCGCACCCTCAACTACGCCCCCACTTTCGGCTCCGAAACGGTGGACGGACTTTCGCTGTCGCCCCTCGAGTACTGGCAGCGCAACTGCCGCATTGGAGCCTCCATGCTGCCCCGATCCGAAGTCCAGTACCGCCATGCGGTTGGGGTGGACACCATCATGTGGGGAGCCGATTTCCCCCACGACGAGGGTTCTATCGGCTACACCACCGAAGCGCTGGCCGCCACCATGTGGGACGTTCCGGAAGACGAGTGCCAAAAGATGCTCACCGACGTGGCCGCCGATCTCTATGCCTTCGATACCGAGGCCCTGGCTCCCATCGCGGCCCGCATCGGCCCCCCAGTGGCCGAAGTCCACACCCCGCTGGACGAGCTTCCTGAATCCAAGAGCCTGTCATTCAACACCGACCCCCCACTCGAATCGGTGATCATCTTCTAGTTGCTCCAGCGTCGCTTCATAATTCCTGCTTAGGGGGTGTGTGGGGAGCGTTAGCGTTGCGATGTGGTGGTGATGCTAGGGGATATTGTCGATGAAGGGCTCTTGGCTCGGGCGGTGGCCGATGGCTATATCTCGGCCCGTAGCGAAGAAGGGCTGATCGTCTACAACTACACGGCAGCTACGCAGTACTCGGGGACGTGGAACGAAGCGACGCTGGTGTGCCGCGGGCTAATTGCAGATGCCGATGGGAAGGTGGTTGCCCGCCCGTTCGGGAAGTTCTTCAACCATGATGAGCCGCAGGTACCCGTCCTGCCCTCGGACGCAACCATGATCGTAACCGAGAAGTGGGACGGGTCGTTGGGCATCCTCTACACGGCTCTGGACGGCACCAAGCGGATCAGCACCCGGGGGTCTACTCGCTCAGACCAGGCGCGGGAAGGGACCCGCATCTGGCAAGAGAAGTATGAGGGTCTGGACTTCGGGCCGGGTGTGACCCCGTTGTTTGAGATCGTCTACCCCTCGAACCGGATCGTTGTGGACTACCGGGGAATGCGCGACCTCGTGCTGTTGGCGGTTATCGACAACGCCACCGGCGCCGATCTGCCCCTTGAACGCTATGACTGGCCGGGCCCTCAAGCCGCGCAGATCAGGTTCGAGACTCTGGCCGATCTTGCCGCGCATATGGAACACCCGCGTCCTAGCGACGGTATCGAAGAGGGATTCGTAATCCGTTTCGACACCGGTCCCGCCGAGCCACATCCTCGAATCAAAATGAAGTGGGCCGACTACCTGGAACTCCACAAGATCGTTACCGGGTTGACTGGCACTGCCGTTTGGCGGGTTGCCGCGGTTCGCGCCATGGACGAACGAGGAATGCCGGCCAAGCGGATCGCTGCTCGGCTGCACCTGGATCCGTCTGTTGTCGAGGGAATGCTGCGGCAGACCGATGCAGTGAAGGCGCTGTTTGAAGTCGTCCCCGATGAGTTCCACGGGTGGATCAAAGGGACACTGGCCCAGTTAGAGAAGGAGGCTGCGGCACGAATCGGACTGTGCGAATCGTTGGTGGCCTGCGCTGAGTCCGAATCCGACGGCTCGGACCGCGGGTTCGCGGCAGCCGCCCAGCGGTTTGCCGCTGACAATGGTGTGCATCCTGGAATCCTGTTTGCACTACGCAGGGGAAAGCCGGAGGCGTATGCCTCCATCTGGTGGGACCTCAAGCCCAACGCCGATTCAGACACTCCTGTCGCCGGTTGGGCCGCGATGCAAGCCCTCGACACCTGAGCTTGGCAGGCCCCGCTAAGGGGCTAATCGACGGGTGGCGGGTCGAGCACTGCCGATCGGATGTGCTGTGAGGGAAATGTGGGTGTTGTTTATTATGTTCAGATTGATATCAATAAATAACAGGTTTATTTCGCTTAATCCCGTTTATTCGAATGGTTGTTGTCACTGGGTTGGGTAAACTTGCATGTATGGAATTTAGACCCTGTGAGCAGGGGAAACGAACTGGCAGTGGGCTGTCGGGGCAGGTTTGGCCGGAGGCGGTTGATGTGGCCGGTCTGTCGTTGTCTGAGCTGCGGGAGCGACTGGTTCTCATCAAGAGAGCCGAGGCCCGGTTGGCGGCGATGAAGACGGCGGCGTTGGCCGCGTATGCCAGCCGGGGCGGGGAGGGCTCGGCGCGGCGGGTGGCTTTGGAGGAGCTTCAGGCGTCCAAGCAGCAGGCCCGCCGGGAGGTGGAAGCCGCGTCGCAGCTTTCGCAGGTTCCTGAGACGCTTGATGCTTTGGGCGCGGGGGAGATTCCTGAAGACCATGCCAAGCAGATCGCCAAGGCCGCCTCGCAGGGTCCGGTGGACGAGTCGGTGTTGGTGGAGGCGGCCCGGCGCGAGGATTTCGGCACGTTCTCCCGGACCTTGCGCGACCATCAGCACGAGCAGTCGCCCGACGACGGCAAGTCGCTTTTGGCCAAGCAACGGAAGCGTCGAGACTTGGGCTTCTTCAAGTCGATTGAGGATGGCATGTTCATCTTGAACGGCCGGTTCGACCCCGAAGCGGGGAACCGGATCGAGGCCGCGCTGGCCGATGAGGTGCGCCGCCAGCGCAACGACGAGGACGCAGCCGACCAGACAACATTCGGCCAGCGGATGGCCGACGCGCTGGAGAACCTGGTGTGTGCCGACACCGGCGACCGCACCCCGCCTCGGGCCACCTTGATCTTGACCGCTGATTGGGACGCGCTGAATCAGAAGCTGGCCGACGCACGACTGCTCGACGGCACGCCACTGCCGGTTGACGAGGTCCTGCGGCTGGCTTGCAACGCCGACATTCTGCCCGCCGTGTACGACACCGAGGGCCAACAGCTGTGGGTAGGCCGCAAGTACCGGTCGGCCACCGAGGCCCAGCGGGCCGCGCTCATCGTCCGCGACAAGCACTGCATCGGTTGCGGAAGATCAGCGGTTTGGTGCGAGGCCCACCACATCGAAGAATGGCTCACCGGCGGCCGCACCAACATCGACAACCTCGTGCTGGTCTGCAAACCCTGCCACCACAACATCCACGACGACGGCTGGATCGTAAGTCGAGACCAAAACGGGGTCTACGAACTAAGACCGCCGCCATCGCCCTACACCGACCTCCCGACCGACCGAACCCGTTCGGGGCCGCCCCCCAAGCCATACGCCGACATTCCCTCTGGGCAGGCGCGTTCGGGGCCATCTCCCGTCTCATCGAAATCCAGCACTGAGGCCTTTCCCGAATCTGGAATCGCCACTTGGCAGCCCGAGGGCACCAAACAACTGCTATTGAACTGACACAGTGCCGGGGTGCAGTCTGATGGCACTTGACCCCACTCTCAGTGCCAGGCTCATGAAGTTGAGCCGAAACTGCCCTGGAGTGGTTTCTAGCGGATGAAGTCGTGCCTGCCTGATTGGGGCCAGCATTGGATTGGATACGCTGGGTGTTGATGAGAGGGAACGTCCGATGATCACCGGGATGAACCATGCGGTGCTGTATGTGCGGGATGCCCGCCGCCAGCAACAGTTCTATACCGATGTGCTGGGGTTTGAGACCATCATCGACGAGCCGGGGCAGTTCGTGTTCATGCGGGCTCCGGCGTCGGAGAACCATCACGACATCGCCTTCTTCTCCATTGGCGACGGGGCTGAGCCGTCGGCAGCTGGCCGCCGGTCGGTGGGGATGTATCACATTGCCTGGGAGGTGCCCACCTTGGAAGAGCTGGCCGACATTCGCCAGCGGCTGGTGGATGCGGGCGCTCTCTACGGCGAGAGCGACCACGGGGCCAACAAGAGCCTCTATGCCAAAGACCCCGACGGTTTGGAGTTCGAGGTGATGTGGCTGGTTCCCGTTGAGCACTGGGGTGACGAGGAGAACCAGGCCATCATCCGCCCTCTAGATCTTGACCAGGAACAGCGACGTTTTGCCGCTCTGGCCGCCGACGACTAGATAAGCAAGGCCTCTACTATGAATCTGACCAACCAGTACTGCTACTTCTACGACGATGACCTGTTCATCGACACCGAAAGGGAGGGATTCCGGCGTCGGGTCATCACTGGCGACGGGCTTCAGCTCTGCTTCTGGCGGATCGCCGGAGGAGCCACCGGATCGTTCCTGCACCGCCACGAGGACCACGAGCAGCTCGGCATCATCGTGCGGGGCAAGCTCGACTTCCGCATCAACGACGATCCGGACAGCGAAGAGCGGGTGGTGTTGGGCGAGGGCGAGGCCTATATCGCCCCCAAAGGGGTGTGGCACGGCGACTCGGTGTTCATCGGCGACGACGAGTACGGGGAGTGCTGGATTATCGACGTGTTCACCCCGCCCCGCGACGACCTGCTTGCCGGCTAGAGCAGTGTCTGATTCCATCTTCAGGCCGCTCGAGAGCTAACGCAATGTCGGATTGGCGTTTGGCGGTTGACATAGGGGGCACGTTCACCGATGCAGTGCTGTTGGATGCCGCCACCGGCTCGGTAACGGTCAACAAGGCCCTCACCACTCCGGCCGCTCCCCTCGAAGGGGTGCAGGCCGCGGTGGGCCAGCTGCTGGGCCGAGCCGGAGTAGCCCCCGGCGAGATCACCGCCCCCATCGTGCACGCCACCACGCTCATCACCAATGCCCTGATCGAGAACAAGACCGGACGGGCCGCACTGGTCACCACCACCGGTTTCGGCGACACCCTGCTGATACGCGACGAGCACCGCTACGACATGTACGACCTCCAGATCGAGTTTCCCGATCCCCCCATCGCCCGGGAACTCACCTTCGAAATCGATGAGCGCACTGCGGCCACCGGAGAGGTGCTGGACGTGCCGTCTCCTGAGGCCATTGCTGCGCTGGTACGAGGGCTGGAGGCGGCCGGGGTCGAATCGGTGGCGGTGTGCCTGCTCAACTCCTACGTCAACCCGTCCAACGAGCGGCTGCTGGCGAACGAGCTGCGCCGGGAACTGGGCGTGCCAGTGTGCGCCTCAGCCGACATCTCGCCCCAGATCCGGGAGTACCCCCGCATGATCACCGCGGCCTGCAACGCGGCCACCATGCCGATCATTGGGCCGTACCTAGACGAACTTCAGAAGTGGCTGTCGGCCGAGGGATTCGGCGGGTCGGTGTTGATGATGCTGTCCAATGGGGGAGTGGTGTCGGCCGACGACGCGGCGGCCGCTCCCATAAGGCTGGTGGAATCGGGCCCGGCTGCCGGGGCTCTGGCCGCCCGCTGGTTCGCCCGCCGCATGGGGGAGGACCGGTTGCTGGCCTTCGACATGGGCGGCACCACCGCCAAGGCCACCCTGGTGGAAGAAGGCGAGCCCGCGTTGACCACCACCTTCGAGGTGGCCCGGCGCTACCGGTTCAAGAAGGGATCGGGTTTTCCGGTGTCGGTGCCCTCGGTCGACTTGGTGGAGATCGGTGCCGGAGGCGGCAGCCTGGCCCATCTCGACCAGTTCGGACTGCTCAAGGTGGGGCCTGAGTCGTCGGGGGCCGACCCCGGCCCGGCCTGCTACGGCCAAGGTGGCGATCAGCCTGCGGTAACCGACGCCGATGTGGTGCTCGGTCTGCTGGACCCCGACGCCTTTTTGGGGGGCGACATGCCCTTGGACGCCGGGCTTGCCCAGTCCGCCATCGAGCCCTTGGCCGACGGTCTCGGCCTGTCATCTATCGACACCGCCGCGGGGATGTACGAGGTGGTCAGCCAGAACATGGCTGCCGCCGCCCGCATGCATGCAGTGGAGCGGGGGGTGGATCTGCGGGGCGTGACCGTGCTGGCCTTCGGCGGTGCTGGGCCGCCCCATGCCTGTCGAGTGGCCGAGCTGCTGGATTCGGATCGGGTGGTGTTCCCGGTGAACGCCAGCGTGCTGTCGGCGTTCGGAACCCTGGTCTCGCCGGTGAGGATCGACCTGGCTCGTTCCATGCCGGTGAAGCTGGCTGAAGTGGACCCCGTTGAGAGGGACGGCCTCCTGGACGAGCTGCGGGAAGAAGGCCGCCGGGTGTTGCTCAGCGCCGGTGTGCCCGAGGCCGATATCAGATTCCGCTATGGCATCGACGCCCGCTACACCGGCCAAGGCAACGAGATCACCGTCGGGGTGGGCGAAGGAGATGCCTGGGCAGCCCCTGACGATGAGGTAATCGGGGCGTTCGAGTCGGAATATCGCCGCATCTACGGCATGACCATCGACGATGTGCCTATCGAGGTGGTCACTTGGCGGCTATCAGCCCGAGCCGACCCAGCTGAGTTGGGTGGTGCCGAGGCGCCCGAGACTTCGGGCGACAGTCAGCCTCTGCCGGCTTCGATCCGCACCGCGGTGTTCGGGCGAGAGCAGGACGCAGTAGAGGTGCCGGTCTACCGCCGCGCCGACTTGGCTATCGGTGCGTCTTTCCCGGGCCCGGCCTTGGTCGAAGAACGGGAGACAACCTCGGTTGTTCGCCCTAGGTGGCATGTGACGGTTGCGGAAGACGCCAGCCTCGTCGCTGTCTTGGAGGAGATGTGACCCAGACCACCTACGACCCCATTCAACTGGAAATCCTGTGGCAGTCGCTCATCTCGGTGGTGAACGAGCAGGCTCGAGCCCTTCAGCGGGCCGCGTTCAGCCCCATAGTGCGCGAGGCCGGCGATCTGGCCAACGCCGTGTTCGACAAGCGGGGCCGCATGGTGGCCCAGGCGGTAACCGGCACTCCGGGACATATCAACTCTCTGGCCATCGGCGCGGCCAACATGCTGGAAGAGTTCCCCCCCGAAGCCCTCGAACCCGGCGACGTGCTGGTCACCAACGACCCCTATCTCACCGCGGGCCAACTGCTGGACGTGACCGTGCTGGTTCCGGTGTGGCGTGCGCCGGCAGCCGGGGGCGATCCCGTGCCCATCGCCTACTTCGGCTCCACCATCCATCACACCGATGTCGGAGGCTATGGCATCGGCGCCGGAGCCCGGGACTGCTTCGAAGAGGGCCTGTGGATCCCCATCTGCAAGCTCATGCGGGCCGGCGAGCGCAACGAGGACGTGTGGAAGTTCATCTTGTCCAACGTCCGCCAGCCCGACCACATGGCCGGCGATTTGCACGCTCAGATGGCCTCGGGAGAGGTGGGGGCCCAGCGCCTCGGCGCGCTGTGCGATTCCTACGACCTTGACGACATCGAGGACCTTGCCGATGAGATCATCGATCGCTCCGAGGCGGCCACCCGGGCCAGCATCGCTGAGATGCCCGCCGGCGACTACCAGGCCGACGCGGTGCTGGATCTGGCCGACGGCAGCCGAATCGACATTGTGTGCTCCTTGCGGGTGGACCCCGACGCCGGAGAGATATTCGTCGACTACGCCGGCTCGTCTGAGGCCAGCCCATGGGGCATCAACGTGGTGCGCAACTACACCCACGCCTACACCACTTTTACCGTGCGCTCGGTGCTGAATCCCGAGATTCCCAACAACCACGGCAGCCTGGCCCCCATCAAGATGGCTGCCCCTGAGGGTTCGATCGTCAACGCGGTGCTGCCCCAGCCCGGCACGGCCCGCCACGTGGTGGGAATGTTCTTGCCCAATGCCTTGCTCAAGGCGTTGGCCCAGGTCAAGCCGGAGGAGTCCATGGCCGAAGGGGCGGGCGCAGTGTGGACCATGCAGGTGAGCGGCAACCACGACGACGGAACTCCGTTCATCACCGCCATGTTCACTTACGCCGGAGGGGTGGGAGCCCGGGCATCCAAGCCGGGCTTGGACGCCTGCTCTTATCCCACGGGGGTGAGCGCGGTGCCCATCGAGGTGGTGGAGGCCTCTGCGCCGGTTCGCTTCACCCGCAAGGCACTGCGCCCCGGTTCGGAAGGGTCGGGAGCCCAGCCTGGCGGCAAGGGCCAGACCATCGAGTTCAGCGTGGACACCTCCCGCCCCTGGCTGCTCAACGCGGTCACCAGCCGCCTGTCCGATCCTCCGCAGGGCATCTTCGGCGGGAGCCCGGGAGAGGCGGGATCGTTCCAAGTCAACGGCGAGCCGGTCACCACCCAGAGCCGCATCACTCTCGATCCCGGTGATGTGGTGCGCCTCGACCTTCCCGGAGGCGGAGGCTACGGACCTCCCGATGACTGATCCGGTCACTTTCTCGTCCGTTTGGGAACGAGCGGTCGAACGTGATGGCGATGCCGTCTTTCTGATCTTCGAGCAACCTGACGGGACCACTGCATCCTGGACCTACGAGCAATTCGACGCGGCTGTCACTGATGTGGCCGCCGGATTGATCCAGCGGGGGGTGGTTCCCGGCGATTCTGTGCATCTGGCGCTGACCAACACTCCGGCATTCGTGGTCCTGTGGCTGGCCGCCAATCGGCTGGGGGCGTGGATCGTGCCGTCCGATCCCATGGGCAAGGCGCCAGAGTTGGCCGACCACATTGAGCGCACTCGCCCAAAGGCCGGCTTTTGTGCTACCAGCCGAGCCGATGTCTACCGCCAGGCTGCCGAAGTGAGTCCCGATTTGGCCATCACCGAGTTGGACGAAGCCAGTGGCAGCCTCGATGCGCTGTTCGGAAGCGCCCGAGTGGACTGGCCCGCAGTGGACATTCGGGACCGCGCCGCGGTCATGTTCACCTCAGGAACCACCGGGCGGCCCAAAGGGGTGGAGATCACCCAGGCCAATTACGCCTTCTGCGGCCAGGTCATGGCCGAGCGAGCCGACTTGGCTCCCGACGACCGCCAGTTGGTGGTGCTGCCCCTGTTTCATGCCAACGCCCAGTACTACTCCATCGCCTCAGCCATCTGGACTGGGGCGTCAGTGGCGCTGATGCCTGCCTTCTCGGCCAGCGGATTCCTGGCCCAGGCCGCCCGCCACCGGGCCACCTGCGCCAGCCTGTTCGCCGCACCGATGCGGATGATTCTGGCCCGGGGCGCTCCGGTCGACGGGGTGGAGCTGCGCCACTGCTGGTTCGCCCAGAACATTGCCGACGATCAGTACGAAACCCTGGCCGACTGGTTCGGCTGCCGTCCCCGCCAGCTCTACGGCATGACCGAGACCGTCCCCGCGGTGCTCACCGAGCCGCCCGAAAATCCCGTACCGTCGTCTATGGGGCAGGTCACCCCCGGCTGCCAGGTAATCGTGCGAGACGGCCAGATACTGGTTGGGGGAGAACCCGGTATGACGCTGTTTGCCGGTTACCTGGACGATCCCGACACTACGGCAACCTCGTTTACCGATGACGGCTGGTTTCGCACCGGCGATCGTGCCCGAGTTGAGCCTGACGGCCGCCACTACTTCGACGGCCGCCACTCCGACGTGCTCAAGGTGGCGGGTGAGAATGTCTCCATCGTTGAGGTGGAGTCGGTGCTGGCCAGCCACCCATCGGTGTTGGAGGCCGCGGTGGTAGGCGCTCCCGATCCGGTGCGCGACGAGGTGCCGGTGGCCTTCGTAGTCCCGGCCGATCCGGCCAGGCCCCCGACCGATGATGAGCTGGCATCGTGGTGCCAAGATCGGCTGGCTAAGGCCAAGCTGCCCCGCTCGTTTACCCTTATGGAAGAGTTGCCTCGAACCAGCGTCGGGAAGATCCGCAAGTTCCTGCTAAGGCAAGAGGCAGAAAGCCAAGAACAAGCCCCGCAGGAGGCCACGAGGACGTGATCGGATGACCATGTTGACCGGCGAGTTGCTGGATTCGTTCGAGGATTCGATCACCGATGTGGCCACCGCGGTGACCCTTCCTCCTGAGATCTACACGTCGGAGGAATTCTTGTCCTTCGAGCGACATGCCCTGTTCGAGCACGAATGGTGCTGCGTCGGGGTGGCCAGTCGCATTCCCGAAACCGGTGATTGGTTCACCGCCACGGTCAGCACTGAGCCCGTCATCGTGGCTCGCCAGAGGGACGGCAGCATCGCCGCATTCTCGGCCATCTGCCGCCACCGGGGCATGCAGGTGGCGGAGGGAGAGGGCAACAGCCGCACCTTCCGATGCCCGTACCACCACTGGAGCTATCGACTGGACGGCCGCCTGATGGGTGCCCCAGCCATGGAGCAGACCGAGGGCTTCGACAACGACGATTGGGGCCTGCCCAACTTGGCCGTGGAGCTGTGGCACGGGTTCATCTTTGTCAACTTCAATCCCGATGCCCCGCCGCTGGCTCCCACCCTGGAGCGGTATGAGCCCTACCTGGCCAACTACGAACTCGACAACTGCGTGTGTCCGGGCACCTTCACCCTCGAAGACCTGCCCTGGAACTGGAAGGTCATGTTCGAGAACTTCAACGACGGCTACCACGCCAACCGCCTCCACCAGGTGATCCAGGACTTCTGCCCCTCGGAGATGGCCCGGTTCCCGGTCCCGTGGTCGGACGATTCCAATGTGATCTTCCGGGAGAACGGCTACACCCACATCGACGGCGGGTTTAACGCCACCCGCAAGGCCCTGTTGCCGGTGTTCCCCAAGCTCACCGAGGAGGAACGGTGGCGGTCGACCTTCGCGCTGATCCCGCCCACGCTGTGCTTTGGCACCGCTCCTGACATGGCGTTTTTCTTCATCGTGCGGCCCACCTCGGCCGAAACCATCGACGTGGAGATCGGCTACCTGCTGCATCCCACCTCGCTGGAGCACCCCATGTTCGACCACTTGTTCCAGGCCAGCGACGACGGCGTGCAGGTGTTCGTGGCCCAAGACCAAGACGCCACCACCAAGGTGCAGCGGGGCCTGCGGTCCCGCTTTGCGGTGCGGGGACGGTACTCCTGGCAGGAGGAGTCCCATGTGCAATTCAACCGCTGGCTGGTGCAGCGCTACCGCCACCACTGGCCAACAGGCACAGAATCTTCTGACGGGGCATGATTAAGGCCCTGGATTGATCGACAAGAGATCGCCCAAACAGGAGGGGAATCCATGACCAAGCGAACGAATGGCCGACTTCGGCTCTTGATGGTGCTGGCGGCGCTGCTGTCGGTGCTGGCCCTAGTGGCCGCCGGCTGCGGCAACGACGACGACGATGACGGGGGCGCGGCGGTCGAAGCGCCTGCGCCAACCGAGGCGCCCGCGCCGGAACCGGAGCCGACAGAAGCCCCGGAGCCCGAGCCTACTGAGCCGCCAGTGGATCCGGAGATGCAGGCGCTGTTGGACACCTTTGACGCGAACGGTGACGGAACCCTCACCATCGGAGTTGCGGCCGCCGGGCCTCGCGACGACCAGGGCTACTACCAGGCGCTGGTGGATTTCGCCGAGGAGTTCTCAGCTGAGAACGGATTTGCCCCTCCCATCGTGACCGACAACATCGGCGCAGCCGAAGCCGCTCAAGCCATGTCCGACCTAGCCGCCCAGGGCGTCGACGTCGTCTTGGTGGGCGCTAGCGAGATTGCCGAGCCACTGGCCGACCTCACCGAGCAGTACCCCGACATCTTCTGGTACTGCAACTGCGGGGCCGGATACCCGGAGACTCCCGGACTGGCCCAGGCCACCGACTGGGGTTCTCCCATCCACTACACCGCGGGCGTGGCCATGGGCGCAACATTGCAAGACCACGGCGGGGACACCGCGGTGTTCTTGGGCTGCTGTGACCTCGGCTTTGAGAAGGAGGCCTATAACGCCACCGTGCACGGTCTCCAGTCCGTGGACCCATCGTTCACCATGGAGTATGTGGCGACCGGCGCCTTCCCGTTCGACTTCGACAACTCGGCCAACGCCACTGCCGCACTCACCAACGCCATCGCCGAAGGGGCCACCTTGGCCTATGCCTACTTGGGCGGCGCGCTGAACCCGGTGGGCCAGCTGGCCACCGACGAGGGCATTGCAGTGTTCGCGGCCGGTCCTGGTGACATCTGCTCTCGCGATGATGGGATCAACTGGACAGGCTCGATCGTGTTCGACGCCGGCCGCTATGCCCGAATCGTGCTGCCATTGATCATCGATGGCGAGCTGACCGAGGGTTCCACCTATCAGTTCCCGACCGCGCCGGGCCTCAACGGCGGCGAGCTGTGTGATCCTTCGGCGGAGGCAGAGGCACTGCTGGCCGATGCCTTCGAAGCGGTTACCACCGACGGTGAGCTGCTCGGCGTGCTCGGCGGAATCTCCGGGGCCGCCTACGGCGGCGGGTGACCGACGCAACGACCGGATTGACCGGCGCCGGGGGGTCTGACCCCTCGGCGCCGGCGGTCGAACTCCTCGGCATCACCAAGAGGTTCGGGGGGATCGTCGCCTGCGATCAAGTAGATCTGACCCTGCATCGGGGTCACATCCACGGCATCTTGGGTGAGAACGGAGCAGGCAAGTCCACGCTGATGAAGGTGCTCATCGGCCTTGTGCTGCCTGACGCCGGGTCGGTCCGCATCGACGGCCAACTCCGCACCATTCACGACCCACTAGCCGCTTCCGCCCTGGGAATCGCCATGGTCCACCAGCATTTCAGCCTGGTCGACCAGCTCTCGGTGTGGGAGAACGTCGCCCTAGGCGAGGAGGGTCGCCTGAAGTCGGCGGGTGTGCGCGACCGGGTGGCGGCCATCAGTCGGCAGTACGGCTTGGACATCGATCCCGACGCCCGAGTGGGCGAGCTCACCGCCGGCCTGCGCCAGAGGGTGGAGATCATCAAATGCCTGCGCCGCGACCCTCATATCCTGGTGTTCGACGAGCCCACCTCGGTGCTCACCCCCGAGGAGTCGGAGCAGCTCTTCAGCACGCTGAGAGAGGTGGTTGCCGCTGAAGGCCGAGCCGTCGTGCTAGTCAGCCACAAGCTGGACGAGGTGCTGCACGCCACCGACGAGATCACCATCATGCGCCAAGGACGAGTGGTGGATCACCGGCCCACACAGGAAGCCGATGCCCGCAGTCTGGCCCGGGCCATGGTGGGCCGCGAGGTGTCGCTCCGCTCGGAGCGGGCCGCCTTCGGAATCGCCGAAATCGATGATGCCGAAGGGGAATCCGCAGTCGACTCTGAAGACCCCCGACTCACCGAACCGGCGGTGTCGAATGAGCCGGTGATGCGGATTGAAGGAGTTACCGTGCGGGGCCGGGGCGGGGCGCGGCTGCTGGACGACATCAGTCTGGAACTTCGAGCCGGAGAGATCGTGGGTGTGGCCGGCGTGGAGGGCAACGGCCAGCGGACTCTGGGCGATCTGCTGTCCAGTCTCGTCCCGCTGGATGCCGGACGGGTAGTGGTGAAGGACAAAGAGGTGCCTACCGGCGCGCCCGGCGCCATGGCCAAAGCCGGGGTGGCGGTGATTCCCGAAGACCGCCATGACTCCGGCGTGGTCTTGGATATGACGGTGGCCGAGAACCTGCTCATGGTGGACCCTCACCGGGTGGCCCGTCATGGCGTCATGGATAAGGCTCGGACCACCGAGACCGCCCAGCAGATGATCGAGGAGTTCGACATCGGCTGTTCCGGACCCGACGCACCACTGTGGTCGCTGTCGGGCGGCAACCAGCAGCGGGTAGTGCTGGCCCGCGAACTGGCCGCCGAACCTGATGTGCTGGTGGCTGCCCAGCCCACCCGCGGACTCGACGTAGGGGCGATTGAGTACATGACCGATCGCCTACGCCAGACGGCGGTTGACGGCGTGGCCGTGCTGTTGATCTCCAGCGAGCTTGAGGAAATCCTTGAACTGGCCGACCGCATCTTGGTCATGTCTCGGGGCCGTATCGCGGGTGAGCTCTCCCACGCCGAGGCCAACCTCGAAACCCTCGGATTGCTGATGGGCGGTAGCGAGGCATGACGAGGGGGGCGCGGCTGACCGAGTGGGTGGCCCTTTACGCCCTCAGCGTTGCCGTGGCCCTGGCCCTGGCCAGCGTGATTGTGGAGGCCACGGGGGGCGACTGGTGGCCGGTGGTGGAGGCCCTGGTGGACGGCAGCATTCTGGCGCCCGGCCGGTGGGGAGGGACTCTGGGCATCGCGGCACCCCTGCTCTTGGTGGCCTTGGGCACGGTGATCTCGTCCAAAGCCGGCTTGATCAACATCGGCCAAGAGGGCCAACTGCTGGTCGGTGCGGCAGTGGCGGTGTATTTCAGCTTCCTTATCGGCGGACCCGGCCCGCTGAACGTGGTGCTGTTGCTGCTGTTCGGTGCTCTGGGCGGGGCGGCGTGGGCTTCCATATCAGGACTGCTGCGCTTCTGGCGGGGGGTGCCCGAGGTTCTGAGCACCCTGCTGTTGGTGTTTGTGGCCCTTCAGGCGGTGGGTTACGGCCTGAAGTGGCAGTGGTTGCTGCTGGCCGACGAGGCCAGTCGGGGAAACCGAAATCTGGTGAGCGAGCAGTTGGCCAAAGACAACCGGATCCCTCGTCCCGACATATTCGGCAATGAGTTCCCCATCACCTTCTATGTGGCGTTGGCCCTGGCCATGGCGGTGGCCTATGTGCTGGCCCGCACGGTGTGGGGATTTCGGCTTCGGATGCTGGGCCACAATCCCCGGGCCGCCCAGCGTGCCGGGGTGTCGTCCACAGTCTACGGAGCAACCGCGCTGGCCATCGGCGGTGGCTTTGCCGGCTTGGCCGGGGCGGCCATGTTCGCCGGCGGTGGCTTCTCGTTCGGCAACTTCCGGCTGGTGCCTGGATTCTCCGACAACATCGGTTGGACCGGACTATTGGTGGCCTTGTTGGCCCGAGAGCGGGCGCTGCCCGCAGTGGTGGCCGCCTTCGTCTTCGCGGGTTTGCGGAATGGGGCCGGCTTTGTGAACAGCACCGGGGTGGAGAGCCGCATCACCGATGTGGTGCAGGGGCTCTTGGTGCTGGCCCTTCTGGTTCCTCCCGCGGTGGTCTTCTTGCGGGATCGTCGATGAGCTCGGGCCGCGGCTACCGAGAGGGTGTGATTTTGTGCTGATTGACGTTGCAGAGGTAGGCCCATCATGCTGATCGACTTCTTCTCTGCCGTGGGCGATGTGCTGTCGAGCGAGTCCACCTATATCAACGGCGCCCTGTTTGCCGCGCTGCTGGCCTTTGCCGCCACTGGAGAGTGGGTAGCCGAGCGCTCAGGAACCTTGAACATCTCCGTGGAAGGGATGCTGCTGAGCGGAGCTTTCGCCGGGATTCTGGGCTATCACATCTCCGACTCGATCGTGGTGGGCTTGGTATTCGGTGTGATCGGAGGAATGCTGATCGCCGCAGTACAGGCGGAGATGAGCCATCGCCTAACTGCCGATCAGTTCGTGGTTGGCCTCACCCTCAACATCCTGGTGTTCGGCTTGGTGGGATTCCTGGATCGAGAAATCGAACCCCAGGCCCAACGGGCCTCAACAGTGGAGATCCCCATCCTGGTGGACATCCCCCTGTTCGGCAAGGCGTTGTTCGGGGAGCCGTGGCCGTTCTACCTCCTCTATGTACTGGTGCCGGTGTCGTGGTGGCTGGTGTACCGAACCCGTTGGGGTTTGGAGCTGCGGGCCGCGGGGGAGAATCCCCAGTCAGCCGATGTCAGCGGCATCGACGTGAACCGCCGCCGTCGCCAGTCGATCTACTACGCCGGGTTCACGTCCGGGCTGGGTGGGGCCTATTTCTTGTTCGCTCGGATCGCCGCGTTCGACGATTCCGTCATCGGCGGCCAAGGATTCATCGCCATCGCCGCGGTGATCTTCGGCGGTTGGACACTGTGGGGCACCATGGCGGGCTGCGTCCTGTTCGCCGGGGCGCTTTCTTTCCAGTTGTCGCTGCAAGGGCTGGGCTATGAGCTCAACACCGAGCTGTTGCAGGCCCTGCCTTACCTGGTCACAATCGGAGCCATGGCCATCTTCGCCAAACGGGTTCGACCGCCGGCCGCCTTGGCCCGACCCTTCATCCGTGGTCTGAAATAGGCAGGCCGAGACCAAGGAGAACGGCGATGAAGGCGATGCGATACCACGAGCCCGGCGGACCGGAGGTGCTCCGCTATGAGGAGGTGGCCGACCCCGAGCCTGGACAGGTGGATGTGGTGGTGGACGTGGTGGCCTCCGCGCTCAACCGATTGGACGTGGTGCAGCGCAATGGCTGGTTCACCATGCCCGGCTTCACCCTGCCCCACATTGCCGGTATGGATGTGGCCGGGGTGGTGTCGGAGGTCGGTTCCGAGGTCGACGGGGTGGCAGTCGGCGACCGAGTGGTGGTGGACCCGTCGCTGGCCGGGGTGGACGACCGCTCCAAGTTGGGCGGCCGAGGCGATCTCTATGGCGAGTTGGGCATCATCGGGGCCACTGTCGACGGGGGCTACGCCGAGCGGTGTCTAGTGCCAGCCTCGCATGTCTACCCAGTGCCCCACGCCATGGCGCTGGAGGCCGCCGCCACCTTCCCCACCTGCTACCTCACCGCTGCTCATGGACTGTTTGAAGTAGGCGGCCTGACGGCGGGGGAGACGGTGATGATCCATGCGGCCGGGTCGGGAGTGTCGGTGGCTGCCATCCAATTTGCCGTGAACGCCGGGGCCACGGTGCTGGCCACCGCGGGCACCGACGAGAAGTGCCAGCAAGCCCTTGAGCTGGGAGCATCCCACGCGCTGAACAACCGGACCGGTGATGTGACGGGGTGGGCTCGGGAGCTGACCGCCGGAGCGGGGGTGGACATGGTGTTCGACCATGTGGGAACGGCGCTGTTCGGCCCGTCTCTGTTCGCGCTGAGCATCGGCGGTCGGCTGGTGAACTGCGGCAATTCCTCAGGCGACGAGGCGGTGATCCCCTCGTTGGGCTACGTGTACCACTCCGGCATCAAGATCCTGGGTTCCGACCCCTATCGCCCCGAGGAGTTCGGCCCGGCGTGGGACACGTTCTGCGGCGACGGATTCACCGCCGCGGTCGACTCGGTATTCGACCTGGCCGACGCCGCAGACGCCCAGGCCAAAATGCTGGCCAGCGACTTCTTCGGCAAGATCTTGCTCAAGCCCTGATCCAAGGCGAGTGAGTGGCTGATTCCCCGTATCCCGAACTGAAGAAGTCGCATGTTCCCGAGCGCGTGGGCCGCCCCTGGACCGACTACAAGCCCCCGCCGTCGGCCCCGGTGTGGGCGGTGATCAGCGGGTTCGGCTCGTTTCATGTGTTGGTGGCGGCCCTTGAGCTGGGGGTGTTCGACGCCCTGTCCGACCGAGGTGCCCATCCCGGCATCCCGCCGGAGGTGACCGCCTCCGAGTTGGCCAGCGATCTTGGTGCGTCGGCTCCCCATCTCGAAGCGCTGCTCGACTCCCTGGCTGTGCTCGGGTTGTTGGAGCGAGTGGGGGGTCGATACGGCCTGAACGACACTGCGGCTCGCTATCTCACCATTGACGGGGCGGCATCGATGGCCTCGCTGGTGCCAGTGGCCCTCGGACCGCTGGACAACTGGTCCCGGTTAGCCGACACCATACGGGCGGGACGGCCTGCTGAGCCGATCGACGACGACCCGGCCGACTTCTACCGCCCCCTGGTGGAGGGCACGTTCACCACCATGCTCCGAGCCGCCACCCGTTCCGACTTCCAGGTGCGCTACAGCGCCCTGGACTCCCCACGGGTGTTGGATCTGGGAGCCGGCGGAGCCCCGTGGGCCATCGCCGTGCTCAAGGCTTGCCCAGGGGCTACCGCGGTGATCAACGACCTTGACGGAGTGATCCAGGTAGCCCAGCGAACCACCGCCGAGCACGGCGTGGCCGACCGCTGCGACTTTCTCCCCGGCGACTTCCACACCATCGACATCGAGCCCGAGGGCTACGACATCGTGGTGCTGGGCCATGTGTGCCGCACCGAAGGCCCTGACGGCGCCCAAAGTCTCATCGCCCGAGCCGCCGACGCGCTGCGCCCCGAGGGACGACTGCTACTGGCCGACTATTTTGTCGCCCCCGAGCCCCAGTGGAGCCCTCACAGTGTGCTCATGGGGATGACCATGATGGCCAGCACCGTTCACGGCTTCGGCATCACCGCGGCCCAGGTCGCCGAGTGGCTGCGGGATGCCGGTTTCGAAGCCCTCCGCCTCATCGAACCCATTGGCCACCAATACGCGTACATAGCCACAAAACCCAGAAACTTTCCCAAGGGGAGGGTTCATTGATAGATGGTGACGTGAGGGCGGGGGGTGGTGCCGGAGGCGGACCTGGCGCACGCGAAGCACGCCAGGCCGCCGTCAGGCGACAGGACCCGCCGCCCGGACGCGTACGATCGAATGAAGGAGTTCAATGACAGAGCAAGTCGACACACTGATCAAGGGCTGGTACGTGGTCACCATGAACCCGACCCGCGACATCATTCGCCACGGCGCGGTTGCTATCAGAGGAAACCAGATCGTCGACGTGGGCAAGTCATCCGACCTCGAAGCCCGCTACCAGGCCGCCGAGACAGTAGGCGGGGATCGGTTCGTGGTCACCCCGGGGCTGGTTAACACCCACATTCATATCACCGGCGAACCCCTCACCCGGGGCTACGTGCCCGACGACACCCCGTTCGAGGAGAACGTGTTCCAGTGGCTTTGCCCGCTCTACTCGGTCTACACCGCCGAGGAGGAGCGCTTGTCGGGGCAGTTGGCCGCGGTGGAGATGCTCAAGTCGGGCACCACCTGCTTCTTGGAGGCGGGAACCACCCGCTTCGTCGACGAAGTGATGGACGGCTTGGACGAGGCCGGCATCCGGGGCCGGATCGGCAAGTGGGTATGGGATCTGCCGCCCGAGCCCAGCGTGTACCGCCAAGACACCGACGAGGCCATTGCCAACCTGCGCGACACCGTCAAGCGGTTCCGGGGCGCGGCCGGGGGAAGGCTGGGGGCATGGTCGATGGTGGTGGGCCACACCACCTGCTCTGACCCCCTGTGGCAGGCTGCTCGGGCCGCGGCCGATGAATTCGAGGTGGGTCTCAGCTTCCACATGTCTCCGGCTACGTTGGATCCCGACACCTTCATAGCGGCGTTCGGCCAGCGGCCCATGGTGCACCTCCATGAGCTGGGGGTGCTGGGCGACGACACCGCTATCACCCACTGCGTGCACGTCGACGACCAGGAGATCCAGCTTCTGGCCGGGGCGGGATCGACAGTGGTCCACTGCCCCACCACCGCGCTCAAGGTGAGCTACGGCGTAACCCAGATCGGCAAGATGCCTGAGATGGTCACCGCCGGGGTGAACGTGAGTCTGGGCACCGACGGCAACAACGCCTCCAATTACTCCGATCTGATGCGGGCCACTTATCTGGTGGCTGGTTTGTTCAAGGACGCCCGGATGGACCCCCAGATGTTCCCGGCCGAGAAGGCCTACGAGATGGCCACCTTGGGCGGGGCCCGCACCATGCTGATGGAAGATCAGATCGGCTCACTGGAACCGGGCAAGCTGGCCGACGTGGTGGTGCACGACACCGACCGTCCCGAGTGGCGGCCGTTGTTGAATGTGATGAACCAACTCGTGTGGTCGGCCGACGGCCGGGGTGTCCACACTGTGTTTGTGGACGGTCAGAAGGTGGTGGAGAACGGCCGCATGACCACCATCGACGAAGACACCTTCTACACCCGCTGTCAAGAGGCGGGAGAGGCCGTGGTGGGACGATCGGGGCTGCCCGACAAGGCGAAGTTCCCTGTCTGGTAGGGGCTAGGAGTACAGCTCCCGCTTGACAATCTTGCCAGCGGGATTGCGAGGCAGGGGGGTAGGGCGGATTTCCCAAAGAGAGGGGATCTTGTAGGGGGCGAGCATTTCCTTGCACCATGCGGCCAGGTCGTCGGGGTCCACCGCGGCATCCTCATTGAGCACCACCACGGCCTTCACCTCTTGGCCCATCTCGGAGTGCTCGACGCCAAACACCGCCGACTCGGCCACCGACGGATGGGCATCGAGGCGGTACTCGATCTCGATGGGGTAAATGTTCTCGGCGTTGCGCAGGATCATGTCCCGGGCCCGGGAGTTGATGTAGAGGTACCCGTCATCATCGAAGCAGCCGATGTCGCCGGTGTTGAGCCACCGATCTCCATCGATGGTCGCCGCAGTGGATTCGGGGTCATTCCAGTACTTGAGCATGGTGTAGGCGCTGCGGCACCAGATGTCGCCCTCTTGTCCGATGGGGAGCGCCTGGCCGTCGGGGTCGCGGATCTCGGCTTCGAATCCGATGGCCACCCGTCCGCAGGAGGTGGGGCGCTCCCGGTACTCGGTGCCACCGATGGTGGCGACCACCGCCACCGACTCCGACGATCCGTATCCCATCCCCACCGCGGGCGCGGCGTTGGGGAAGGCCTGGCGCATGAGGTCTTGCACCGCCGGGCTGGCCGGGGCACCGCCGAAACCCACGTTGACCACACTGGAGGTATCGAACTCGCCGAAGCGGGGATGGTTCACCAGCCGGGAGCCGATGCTGCCCAGGGCGGCGAAGGAGGTCACCCCTTCGTCTTGCATGAGTTGGAGCACTGCCTCAGGATCGAACCTTCCCCGGCGATACACGATCTTGCCCCCGGTGACCATGGCGATAAGCGTTGTGCCGTACAGCCCCGACACGTGGAACAGCGGCGAGGTGCCCAACGTGACCGACTGGGCCGGCGGGCTGGGCGCCGAGCCCTCGTCGGCAGGGGGGTTGGTGCGCATCTCGGCGAACACCCGCACCGCGCCGTTCATCATGGTGGACTGCACGAAACCGATCAGCCCCCGATGCGTGGCCACCGCTCCTTTGGGGCGCCCGGTGGTGCCGCTGGTGAACAGGATCACCGAGGGGTCGTCCTCGGCTAGTGGGACGTCGATGTCGTCAAGAGTGGTGCCCGCACCTGCGGCAATGAATTCGGCCCAATCGTCTTCGATCACCAGGCACGGGGCATCGGTGTCGCCCTTGCCGGAGCGCTCCAGGCGGGGCCGGTCGGCGATCACTAGGGCGGGGTCGCTGAGCGCGGTGGCGTAGTCCACCTCGTCGGTGGTCCACCAGCCGTTGTAGGCCGACACGATGGCGCCGATGCTGGTGGCCGCGAAGAATGACACCACCCACTCGGGGCAGTTGGCGGCGAAGATGGCCACCCGGTCACCGCGGCCGATGCCCCGCTGCTGCAATGCGGAGGCCGCGGCCGCCACTTGGGCGATGAAGTCGTCGAAGGTGTGCCGCTGATCTTCCAGCACCAGGAATTCCCGGTCGCCGAAGTTGGCAGTGTTGGCCACCATCTCCCGCAGCGATCGCATCCGAGCGGAAAAAACCGCGGCCGGTTGTCCCAACACTTCCTCGGTGGTCAGTTCGAACAGCCCGCTGGGCCCGGTCAGCTCTTGGATTACTTCCTCTCGAATACCCACGGCTCAGAACCCTAATCAGTTGCTGTCGTTCGACCGGCTTCGACGGGCTGAACTATGGCTAAAGGCTCTATCGTTGGACCATGACCGAAGTCGTCATCGTCGAAGCCGTTCGCTCCCCGGTGGGCAAGCGAAACGGCGGCTTGTCCTCAGTACATCCCACTTCGCTGCTCAGCCAGGTGCAGTCGGCCGCAGTCGAGCGTTCGGGCATCGATCCCGCCGCCATCGGCCAGGTAGTGGGCGGCTGTGTGGACCAGCTTGGAGCCCAGGCCATGAATGTCACCCGCACCGCGTGGCTCACCGCCGGGCTTCCCGAGGAAACGGCGTGCAGCACGGTGGACTCCCAGTGCGGCTCGTCGCAGCACGCGGTCAACCTGGGCTACAGCCTGGTGAAGTCTGGGGTGGAGGACACGGTGTTGGCCTGTGGCGTGGAGAGCATGAGCATCGTGCCCATCGGTTCGAACGCCACCGCCGAAGGAGTGGGCCGGCCGGTGACCCGCGACTATTTCGCCCACTACGAGTTCACCTCCCAGTTTGAGGGCGCCGAGCGGATGGCCGACAAGTGGGGCATCACCCGGGAGGACTGCGACCACTTCGGTCTCTCCTCGCAACAGCGGGCGGCCCGGGCCTGGGACGAGGGCCGGTTCGAGACCCAGATCGTGCCCATCGAGGCCCCGGTGCTGGACGAGGATGGCAAGAGGATTGACGAGACGGTCACCGTCAGCATGGATGAGGGGCTCCGGGAAACCACCCTGGAAGGGCTGGCCACCCTCAAGCCGGTGGCCCGGCCCGACGGAGTCCACACCGCGGGGTCGTCGTCGCAGATCTCCGACGGGGCCGGCGCGGTGTTGATGACCACCGCCGAGCGGGCCGAACAACTCGGCCTCACTCCTAGAGCCCGTGTGGCGGAGACCTGCCTGGTGGGGTGCGACCCGGTGCTGATGCTGGAGGGCCCGATTCCGGCCACCCATCGGCTGCTGGAGCGATCCGGGCTTGCGATGGACGACATCGACGTGGTGGAGATCAACGAGGCGTTTGCCTCGGTGGTGCTGTGCTGGGCCGCGGACTTGGAGCCCGACATGGAGCGGGTCAATCCCAACGGCGGCGCCATCGCCCTGGGTCACCCGCTGGGGGGAACCGGATCGATCTTGGTGACAAAGGCGCTGCACGAACTGGAGCGCACCGATGGCCAGTGGGGCCTGATCACCATGTGCTGCGGAGGCGGCTTGGGTACCGGGACCCTGATCGAAAGGCTCTGATGGCCACCGACGCCGGTTTGGCCGACGAGCTGGTCGACGCCATCCGGACCTGGGTGGAACGCGAAGTCATCCCCAACGCCCCCGATCTCGAGCACGCCGACGAATTCCCGGAGGCGATGTTCGACCAGATGTGCGAATTCGGCCTGTTCGGGGCCACCATCGATGAGTCCTACGGCGGGTTGGGGCTGGACGCCACCACCTACGCCCGCATCATCGAGGAGTTGTCCCGAGGGTGGATGTCGCTGGCCGGCATCCTCAACACCCACAAGATCGCCGCCACCATGATCGGGCGCTACGGCACCGACGAGCAGCGGGACCGCTTCTTGCCCCGCATGTGCGATGGGTCGTTTCGCTCGGCCTTCTCGCTGTCGGAGCCCGACGCGGGAAGCGACACCCGCAACATCCGCTGCCGGGCCGTGCCCGACGGCGACGAGTGGATAGTCAACGGCACCAAGATGTGGGTGACCAACGGCATGAGAGCCCAGATGGTGATGCTGTTGGCCCGAACCCCTGACGACCGCATCACCTGCTTCATCGTGGAGAAGGAGCCGGGAACGGGTGCCGACGGCCTGACCGTGTCGCGCACCATTCCCAAGCTGGGCTACAAGGGCGTGGAGACCGTGGAAATGGCCTATGCCGACTTCCGGGTGCCCGACGCCAACGTGTTGGGCGGACCCGAGGGCGTGGGCCACGGGCTGGGCTATGCCCTTTCTGCCTTGGAGTTGGGGAGGATCAACATCGCCGCCCGGGCGGTTGGGGTGGCCCAAGCCGCCCTGGAAGCGGCCATGAAGTACGCCCAAGAGCGGGAGACGTTCGGGCGGCCCATCTACGACCACCAGGCCATAGGGTTCAAGCTGGCCGAGATGGCCACCAAGCTCCACGCCGCCCGCCTGATGACCTACGACGCCGCCCGCCGCTATGACTCCGGGGAGCGCATCGACCTGGAGGCGGGCATGGCCAAGCTGTTCGCCTCTGAAGCCGCCTTCGAGATCGCCTCCGATGCGCTGCGCATCCATGGGGGAAACGGCTACACCGAGGAATACCCGGTGGAGCGCTACTTCCGGGACACGCCCCTCATGATCATCGGAGAGGGGACCAGCGAAATCCAGAAGATGGTGATCGCCCGCCAACTGCGCGATCGGTATTCGTAGAGATGATTGCCCGTAGACGACTTTTCGATGTGGATTTCTGAGAGGACGAACAATGGCTGAGATTTCTGAGGATCAGCTTCGTAAAGAGGTGCGGGATCTGCTGGCTGACGTCGATCCCGCCAAGGCCACGCAGTACGAGTTCCGGGGCGCTCAGTTCGACCGAGGCCTGTCCCGGGTTGACTTCCCCGAAGGCAAGGGCGGGCTGGGCTTGTCGCCCAAGGCCCAAACCGTGGTGGACGAGGAACTGCGCAATGGCAGCCGGTATTGGCACGATCTGAACGTCAATCCCATCGGCATCGGCATGGGTGCTCCCACCGTCTTGGCCCACGGCACCGAGGAGATGCACCACCGTCTGCTGCGGCCGTTGTTCACCGGCGAGGAGATCTGGTGTCAGATGTTCAGCGAGCCCAGCGCGGGCTCTGATGTGGCCGGTTTGGCTTCCCGAGCCGAACTCGACGGCGAAGAATGGGTGGTTAACGGACAAAAGGTGTGGACCTCACTGGCCCATCGGTCCCGATGGGGCATGCTGGTGGCTCGCACCGATCCCGACGCCCCTAAGCACCGGGGCCTCACCTATTTCGTGCTCGATATGACGCTGCCGGGAGTGGAGGTTCGTCCCCTCTACCAGATCACCGGTGAGGCCGAATTCAACGAGGTCTTTTTGAATGATGTCCGTATCCCCGACTCCATGCGGCTGGGAGATCGGGGCCAGGGCTGGAATGTGGCCATTACCACCCTTATGAACGAGCGGGTGGCGTTGGGTGGAGGTGTCCCCGAACGGGGCAGTGGGCTCATCGGCATATTGGTTTCGGCTTGGGAGCAGCTTCAGAGCCAGGCCAATGGCCAGGATGGGTCCGGGGGCGTCCGCCGCCAGGTGCTGTGGGATCGAGTGGTCCGATTGTGGACCGAGGCCGAGGTCTTACGGCTGACCAATTGGCGGGCTCGCACCCTGTCGTCGGCGGGAACCCCCGGCCCCGAGGGATCGGTGGGCAAGGCGGTGTCGGCCGAGTTGAACCAGCGAATCTATGAGTGTCTGATCGACGTGATGGGGTCAGAAGCCATGCTGTTCCCCCAGGGCTATCCAATGTCGAGGCCCGAACAGTCAGAAGAGTATTCCCTTCGGACAACCCCGCCGGTAAAGGGCTTCTTGCGGTCGCGGGCCAACACCATCGAAGGCGGAACGTCCGAGGTGATGCGCAACATCCTGGGTGAGCGGGTGCTCGGACTGCCCAAAGAGCCCGGTGTAGACAAGAACACCCCGTGGAGTGAGATCCCCCGCAACTGAAAGGGCTTGGCGATGGTAGATGCTCAGCACATGCGCACCGTGATGGAACAGTACGCCGCCGCGGTGAGCGCCGGCGACAAAGAGGCGGTCGTGTCGTTCTACGCCCCCGACGGATCGTGCCAAGTGCCCGTCGGTGGGCCGGTGTACCAGGGGATCGATGCCGTCCGGGCGTTCTATGAGGGCAATGAGTTGGCCGAGACCTTGGTATTGACCGGACCGGTGCGAGTGGCGGGCAATGAGGCCGCCGCACCGATGGTGGCCCAGGTGTGCTTCGACGGGGTGGACTATGAGCTTGATGTGGTGGACGTAGCCGTGTTCAACGACGACGGTCTTCTGACCTCGCTGCGGGCGTTCTACTCGCTCGACGATCTGCGTGCTGTTTGAGAAGTTGAAGAAACGGCGGCGGTTGTTGCTGTGGCTGGCGGCGCTGGGACTGCTGTTGGGCTGGAGCCTCACCTGGGCGCTTGACTCGCCGCAACGGCCAGTGTTGGCCGAGCGCGACGACATTCGGGCCGCGGCCGTTCATATCAGCGGCGTGGCCTGTGGCCAATTCAGCGAGGGGAGCGGCTTCGCCGTCGAGTCCGGTCTTGTGCTCACCAGCGCCCATGTGGTGGCCGGAGTAGAGGAAATCAAGGTGACCGCGCCGGATGGGAGTTCGGGACGAGGCGTTTTGGTGGGGTTCGACCCGGGAAGGGATGCCGCGGCGATTTCGGTGTCGGGTTTGGGACTTTCCCCGGTAGCGATGGCCCCGGCCGTCGCCGTCCAGGCCGATGAGGGCGATGTCGGCACAGTGGATCGCGATACCGGCTTGGAGTTCGTGCCCTACCGAGTTCTTCGCCGCATACCGGCCTCGGGCGTCGACATCTACGAGAAAGAAGCGGAGAACCGCTACCTGTTGGAAGTCCGCTCACTGCTCGCCGCGGGCGACTCGGGTGCCGCGCTGGTGAATGTGGACGGCGAGGTGGTGGGCATGGTCTACGCCGTTGCCCGAGGGCAGCGGGAACAGGCTTATGCCCTAGATCGAAACGAGATCGCCGAATTCCTGGCCGGGATCGATCGAACCCCACTTGCCACTCCGCCCTGTCACGCGTTGTAGGGGTTGAGACGGCCGATAGGGCTAGTCTCATGCGATGCCAGTGGATTTGGATGAACTGCTTTCCCCATCGCACTCCGCAGTGGTCACCATGGAGTGTCAGAGAGGGGTTATCGGCGACCTGGCCTCCATGGGGGGCCTGCGGGATGTGATGCTGGACCGTGGGGCGATTGATGCTGGGGCCCGTCTGTGTGCCGGAGCCCGGGCTGCGGGGGTGCCGGTGGTGCATTGTTTGGCCCACTTCCGGGCTGACCGAGCGGGAAGCGTTGCCAACTGCCGGATGCTGGCCGCTTCGGCCAAGATGAGCGAGCAGACCGGGGGGCTGCTGATCGGATCGGAGTCGGCTGAGGTCATCCAGGAGTTCGACCCCCAGTCATCCGACATCGAGATTGCCCGCTGGCATGGCATGTCTCCATTTATCGGAACATCGCTCGACCAAACCCTGCGCAACCTGGGGGTCACCACCGTGGTGGCCGCGGGAGTCTCGCTGAACGTTGGGGTGATGGGGCTGGTGATCAACGCGGTTGACTACGGCTACCAGGTGGTGCTGGCCGGCGATGCGGTAGCTGGAATACCGGCCGACTATGGCGATGCGGTGATGCACAACACGATGGCCTTCCTGACCACGATGGTCACCGTGGACGACATCGTGGCCCGGTGGTCGTGAACAAAGCAGAGCGAAACAAAACCGTCGTAGAGCGCTTGGTGCATGACATCGTGAACGGCGGGAAGACTGACTTGCTCGATGAGGTGCTGGCCGACGACTTTGTCGCCCATGGCGTGGGGCCCGGTCCCTCTGGCCCCGACGGAATGCGCCGTCTGATTGCCACATGGCGCACTGCATTCCCCGACTGGCAAGACCACATCGACGAGATGGTGGCCGAAGGCGACCTGGTGGTGCTCAAGATCTCGGCTCAAGGTACCCACGACGGTCCTCTGCTGGGCATCGAGCCCACCGGTGAGACCGTCCAGTGGGGCATGATCGAGATGGTGCGCCTCGCCGACGGGAAGATCACCGAGCAGTGGGGCTACTCCGACTTTGCCGAAGTGGTGCGACACCTCCGTAAAGTTGCCGCGGCACAATCCAAACAACGAACCGAACTGGAGGCTTGACCATGGCCGATACCTCACCCGTACCCGACTACGCCGGACTCATGCGGCTCGACGAGAAGGGCTTCATTGTGCTGGGCGCCGGCCAGGGCATGGGACGTCAGTCCTCGCATGCCCTAGCCCAGATGGGGGCCAAGGTGCTTTGTGTGGACCTCGAGCAGGACCGGGCCGAGCAGGTGGCCAATGAGGTGGACGGCATCCCGTGGACTGCCGACATCACCAAGCGGGAAGACGTCCAGGCTCTGGTTGACGAGGCTGGTAGGGCCATGGGATCGATTGACGGGATCGTCGACATAGTGGGCGTCTCCGGTTGGGCCGGAGTGCTGGACATCGACGACGCCGAGTGGGACTGGCAGTTCGACATGGTGCTCCGCCACGCCTATCTGATCTCGCAAATCGCCGGACGGGCCATGAAGGAGACCGGCGGGGGAACCATGGTGTTCATCGCATCGGTCAGCGGTCTTACTGCGGCCCCCAACCACGCTCACTACGGAGCAGCCAAGGCCGGACTCATGGCATGGATGCAGTCGGTGGCCATTGAGCTGGCTCCCTACGGCATCCGGGCCAATTGCGTGGCGCCGGGCACGATCCTGACCCCTCGCATGGAGGCGCTATTCGACGATGAGAGAAGGGCGATGAACGATGCCGCCGTGCCCATGGGCCATATGGGCGTGCCCTCGGACATTGCCGGTGCGGTGCTCTATTTCTCCGCGCCGATATCCAACTTCGTTTCGGGTCGCACATTGGTTGTGGATGGGGGAGTAGACGCCGACTTCCCCTACAACCCGATGTAGTTACAATGTGCCTATGGCGGATGAAGTGAGCGAACCGGACAATCGGATCGTCGTCGGAGTGGAAGGATCGGGCGGGGCCCGAGCCGCGCTTCGCTGGGCCATCAAGGAGGCTCGATACCGCAACGCCGCGGTGGATGTAGTGACCGCCTACTCAACCACCTACGTGCCCGCCTCGCCGGACTTCAACTATGTGCCGCTCGATCCCATCGACTTGGAGGCTGAGGTCAAGCGGATGCAAGACAGCATCATCGACGAAGTCCTGGCCGAAGTCGACTCCGAAGGGGTGGATGTCAGGCGCCGCATGATCCGGGGTCGGGCGGCCGACACCTTGATCGCCGAGTCCGACAATGCCTGCATGTTGGTGGTGGGCTCGCGGGGCCGGGGCGGTTTCCGGGGCTTGCTGCTGGGATCAGTGAGCCAGCAGATTACTCATCACGGCAGCTGCCCAGTGGTGATCGTCCGCCCCGATCTGCCGACGTAGCTGTATTTCAGCGCTTCTTCCTCAATCGGAGGGGCTCAGATTTCTACGATGACCTTGCCCCAAGTGCGGCGGTGGTAGATGTCGTTGAGGGCGGCAGGGACGTCGTCGAAGGCGAACGGGGGGAACACCGGGGGATCAAGCCGCCCTTCTTCGAGGAGGGCGAAGATCTCCTGGCGGGCCCGTTCGGATGGTTCGGGATTGCGGCCTACCGAGGCGCCCCAGTGGACACCGACCACCGAGTAGTTCTTCAACAGAATGTGGTTGGTGGGAGCGTCGGCGATTCGGCCGCTGGTGAAGCCGACAACCAACAGTCGGCCATCCCAGGCCATGCACCTCCGGGACTGGTCGAACACATCGCCGCCCACCGGGTCAAGGCACACGTCTACCCCCTGGCCTTCGGTGTGGGAACGCACCAGATCGACAAAATCGGGAGTCTCTCGGTAGTCGATGGCCAGCTCCACGCCCATCTCCTTGAGTAGGGCGGTCTTCTCAGGGCCTCCGGCAGTGGCAATTACCCTTGCTCCTGCGACCATTCCAAGCTGTATCGCCGCCGAGCCCACGCCTCCCATCCCGGCGTGAACCAACAGGGTTTCACCCTCGGCCAAATGCCCCCGGTCGTGAAGGGCAAACCACGATGTGCCGTAGTTCACCAGCGCCGCCGCGGCTGCTCCGGCTGATATCCCCTCGGCCAGCCGGTGGACTCCGCTGGCCCGCAGCGCGGTCTGCTCAGCCAGCGATCCCCCGCCGATGCCGACTACTCGATCGCCGACGGCCAAGTGGTCGACCTCGTCGCCGAGTTCCCGCACCCGACCCACCACCTCGGTACACGGCGACCATGGCAGCCTGGTCTCCATCTGGTAAAGGCCCCGGGCCATGAGGCAGTCCACAAACGTCAGTCCGACGGCCTCCACGTCAACCAAGATCTGGCCAGAACCTGCCTGGGGTGGTTCGACTTCTTCCTGCTGGAGAAACTCGACGGGATCGCCCAACTCATGCTGTCGCCAAATTCGCATCAGCCTTCCTCCTCAGTGCTGCTTGCCTCCTCGGAGCTGCTCCCCGCCGCGGCCGGGCGGTCCACCACCGACTTGATGCTGTCCAGAGCTCGCTGCTTGAACTCCTGCACCGACGGCACATTGCCGGCCAGAGCCTGGTAATCCGACATCGTACGTATGGCGTTGCGGGTGCCCATGGCCTCCATTCCCCGGTGGACGCTGCGCTTGTTGATCTGCTGGAGGTCGGACGGAACCCGGGCCACCCGCTGGGCCATCTCCAGTACCCGTTCTTCGAGTTCGGTTTCGGGGTAAGCCCGGTTGGCGAAGCCCATGGCGGCTGCCTCGGCACCGGAGTAGGAGTCGCCGGTGAGCATCATCTCCATGGCGTTGCGGAACCCCACCAGCCAGGGGTGGTAGTTGAAGTCGGGCGGGCTCAGCACCCGCACCACGGGGTGGCCGATGTCGGCGTTCTCGGCCACATAGACCAGGTCACAAGCCGCGGCCAGCTCCGATGCTCCGGCCAGGGCGTAGCCGTGGATCTGGGCGATGACCGGTTTGGCCAGCTCCCAGATGGCCAGCCAGCTGTCGGTCACATGGCGAGACCACTGTCCGTCGCCCCCCGCGGTGTAGTGGGGCGGATCTTCCATGAGGGAGTCAGAAAGGTCGTAGCCCGACGAGAAGCACGGACCGGCCCCCCGGATTATCGAAACCCGCACGTCGTCGTCGACATCGGCCGCTTGCAAGGCAGCCAGCAGCTCCTTTCGCATGGGAGTGCTGATGGCGTTGCGCTTCTCCGGGCGGTTCAGCGTTATGCGGCGGATGTGGGGTGCAGGGTCATCGATCAAGATCAGCTCGTAGGCCATGTGGCCATGTTTTCATGTCGAATGGCTCAATCGGCAGCCCGGCGGGTCCTGTCGCTCTACGGCGGCCTGGCGTGCTTCGCGAGCGCCAGGTCCACCCCCCCCCCCCCCCCCCCGGTCTGCCCACCGTTGCCTACACCCGGAGACAGAGAGGGCGTTAAACGACCGGTGCCCCGGACCCGAAGGCCCGGGGCACCGAGTGTTTTGATCAGTGGTTGGTGTTACAGGGTACGCAGCCGGCGGCTGAGGCCAAACACCATCAGACCGGCGAGGGCGATGCCCGCACCGATGATCACCAGCACCGACGTCTCCACGCCGGTATCAGCCAGCATGTCGTCGTCCATCATGGCCATGTCCGCATCAACTATCACCTGGACGAATGCGCCTTCACCATCTGCCGCGAGCTGGAACAGCCCAAAGGCGACGCCAGCTTCACTGATTTCGACAGTTTCAGTGGCGGTGTAAGTGCCATCTGCTTCAAGGTCTACCGCCGAGCCGAAACCGCCGCATTCCGCGATGAGTCCGGCGCCGCCAGCAGGTCCGGTTATGGCGTCCATATCCGAAGTGCCGCAGGTCACGAAGTTCACCGACGCAAGCGTGTAGCCCGCACCTTCTAAGGTGATGTCGTAAGTGCCAGGTTCGGCCACATAGAGCGGATTTTGTCCGTTGGCCGTCAAAGTCTGGTCCTGAGCCGAGGCGGACCCGGCGAACAATAAGCCCACCAGCGCCACTGCCAGCCCAACGAAAATCAACTTGGTCTTGGTCATAGTTGTGTCTCCCTGGACCAAGCCAAGTGTCGGCTGGCCCCTACTCGGATAGTTGAGGCCAGACTTTAGCCTCTTCAACCGCCCATGTCATTAATTCAGGAACACAAGTCGTCAGTGCAGGGAAATTGTGGACTCCTGGCTAGGGTGCCCGGCGTGGAGTCCATACGAAATTTCCGACCGCTGGGCGGCCAGACCACAGTTGACGGTCGCCGGGTGCGCACCGGGCTGGTGTATCGGTCGGCCCACTTGGCCGAGGCCTCCGACGCTGATTTGGGCGCGCTGATTGATTTGGGTATTTGCACAGTCTTCGATTTCCGAAACCAAGGTGACCTTGCCGCCGAGGGCCCCAACCGACTGCCCGTCGGGGTGGAGCAGGTCTCGCTGCCGATGGCCGATTCTGCGAACCCGTCCGGGCTTCGGGAGAACTTTGCCGCTTTCAGTGCCGAGGAATTGGAAGAGCGATTCGGCAACGGCAAGGCCTTCCAGTGGATGAAGGAGGCATCGGCGAGATCGGTAAGCGACCCGGTGCGCTCGTCCCAATTCGGTGAGTTTGTGAGAGGGGTTTTGGCGCCGGGAGCGGTTCCGTTGCTGTTCAATTGCAGCGCGGGCAAAGACCGTACCGGCTGGGCGGCCAGCCTGCTGCTGCTGGCCGTGGGGGTTCCGGAGCAGCAGGTGGTGGACCACTATCTGGAGACCAACCAGCATGTGGCTCCGGGCCGCTATGGGGAGTTGATGATGCCGCTGGCCATCGTCCACGAGGACTACTTCGCCGAGCAGATGCGGGTGCTGGTGGACACCTGGGGCAGCTTCGACCAGTACTGGAACGATGCCTTGGGTTTGGATGACGGCCACCGTGTGGCCTTGCGGGATCTACTGCTGGACTAGGGGGCTTTGAGTTCGCTGATGTTGTGGACGGGGGCGAGGGTGTCTTGGAGGTAGTCGGGGCCTTCCAGGGTGTCGACGAACCAGCCGGTGGGGCACATGGTGAGGATTTCCACCAGGCTGAACCCGGCCCCGGCCATCTGGGACTCGTAGGCCCGGGTGATGTAGCGCTTGGTGCGGGCCACGTTGCCGGCGTTGTTGACCGCACACCGGGCGACATAGGCCGCGCCATCCATGGTGGCAGCGAGATCAGAAAGCAGAATCGGGTGACCGTGCTGGTGGGGATCACGCCCCTCGATTGAGGTCTTGGTGCGTTGGCCCAGCGTCGTGGTTGTGGTCATCTGGCCACCGGTCTCACCGAACACACCATTGTTCAACAGCAGGCAAGTGATGTTCTCGCCCCGGGCCGCGGCGTGCAGCACTTCTTGCAGGCCCTCATTCACCATGTCGCCATCGCCTTGGACAGTCATCACGAATCCATCGGGCAGCATCCGCTTGATTCCGGTGGCCACCGACGGGGCCCGGCCGTGCAGGGCTTGGACCACCTCTACGTCGAGGTTGTGGGCGAAGGCGGTGTAGCAGCCGATGCCAAAGACCGTGATCGTGGACTGGGCCAATTCCAATTCTTCAATGGCCTCCATAGCGGCCCGGATGGCGATGGGCTCACCACAGCCGGGGCAGAGGTGGTGGTTGGCCTGGGTGATGAGCGCGGGGGTGAAGTCGTCCACCAGCGCGGCGGACTCTTGGGGGGGCGAATCGGTGGAAAGGTATATCCGCTCGTCGCTCATGGCCCTCCTACCTTCATGACCCTCTTCTCTTCATGACCCTCTTCCCTTCATGACAGGGCCTCCAAGATGCGCTCGGAGATGTCGGGCACGTTGATGTCGGGTCCGATCCCAAAACCGGAGTGGTCCCAACTCGGGCTCCCGATGAACTCCACCGGCACTGTCCCCAGCGTAGCCAGTCGCACGTCGTCGACCATCTGGCCCATGTTCTGCTCATAGACCGCCACTTTGGCGGTGCCGGCAACGGCGTCGTGCACTGCCTTCGAAGGGAACGGCCACAGCGTGATGGGACGTACGTAGCCCACCCGGTGCCCGGCGTCGCGCAATCGCAGGCAGGCGTAGCGCACGAACTTGCCCACCGAGCCGTAAGCGGCCACCACCAGATCGGCGTCATCGCAGAAGCCGATATCGACCAGCGGGTCGACTCCGGCAGACATGTCTTGGATGTGGGCCGCGCACGCCGCGTAGTGGGGCCCCAAGTCGAACCCCTCCTCACCTTCGACGCCCCCACCTAGGGGAGAGATGATCTTGGCCGACCCTGACCCCCCGGAAGATCCGTTCAGGGCCCAGTCGGGCACCTCGGGGGCGGCTCCTTGTATGGAGGGAACCGAAACCGCTTGGTAGGTGTGGGCCAGGTAGTAGTCGCCCAACACCATCACCGGGGTTCGCCACTGATTGGCCAGTTCGAACGCCAACCGGGTCAGCTCCACTGCCTCAGGCACATCCATGGGGGCCAACACGATGTGGCGATAGTCCCCGTGGCCCCCGCCGCGGGTTGCTTGGTAGTAGTCGCCTTGGCCCCGGGCCATGTTGAACACCACCAGGGGCAGTCGGGCGTTGGTGATCTCCGACAGCGACTCCTGCATCAGCGACAGCCCTTGGCCGGTGGACCCGGTGGCGGCCAAATGGCCGGTGGTGGCTGCCCCCCAGGCCATGCCCACCGCCTCCAGCTCGCTCTCGGCGTTCATGCACACGCCGTCTACCTCGGGCAACAGGGCGGCCATGTGCTCCAACAGCTCGGTGAACGGGGTCATCGGGTATCCCGTGAAGAACCGGCAGCCAGCGGCCACCGCGGCCCGGGCAATGGCCTCTGAGCCCTCCAGCAGCGCCCGGTCGCTCATTGCTCGTTTTGATCCTCGAGCGGCATTTCCAGTGGTGTGTCGTACTTGTACACCTGGAACACGAAGTCGGGGCAGATCTGGGCACAGGCCTGACAGCCCGTGCAGCCAGCCAGCAGGCGGGGATAGCGATAGCCCCTGGTGTTGACTTCGTGGACGGTCATCTCGAGCACCTGGGGCGGACAGGCATCGATGCACAAGTCACAGCCCTTGCAGGCCTCGACGTCGATGACCACGGTGCCTCGGACGGTCACGGTGCCTCCCGGGGTGCTTGGGCTCACGCCGCCATCTCCCAGCCGACGGCCAGTGCACCCTCATTGGCCTCGATGAGCTGGCTGCGGTAGGACGGCACCGAGCGGCGCATGCCCTCAACCAGTCCGTCCAAGCTCACCAGTCCGGACATCCGCCCGTACACCCCGGACATCACCATGGCGGCCAGCAGTGGGTTGCCCAGATCGGTGGCCACATCGGTGGCGGGAACCTCCACAACTTGGTAGCGGTCCGCGTCCAGCTCGTCCTCGAACACCGAGGTGTTGACCAGCACCAAACCGTTGTCGAGGATGCGCTCCCTCAGCGGAGTCCAGTACTGGTGGTGCATCAAGATGGCCGACCAGGTGGTCGACAGCACCGGCGGTGCCTCGATGGGCTGGTCGCTGATCACCACCGTGCTGTCGGTGTTGCCGCCTCGCATCATGCCGCCGTAGCTGCCGAACACCAGTACCTCTTTGCCGTCGGCGGTCGCTCCCTGGGCGATGACCTGGGCGGCCAGTTGCACCCCTTGGCCTCCGATCCCGGTGAGCATCAGCTCCCGCTCTCCGGCGCTCATCGGCCCTTCCACACCGGGGGTCTTTTTTCCACGAATGCCCGGGGGCCCTCCAAGAAGTCCTCGGTTTGGGAGATCTCCCGGCTGTAGCCGGCGGCGATGGCGAACCCCTCGGCCTCGGTGGTCTCCAATCCGTCGAGCACAGAATGGCGGATGGCCCGCACCGCCAGCGGGGCATTGGCCACGATGCGCTTGGCCAGCTTCTTGGCCTCGGCCAGTGCCTGGCCTGGTTCGCAGACCACGTTCACCAGCCCCAGGGTGTGGGCTCGGTGGACGTCGATGGTGTCGCCGGTAAGGGCTAGCTCCATGGCGATGTTGGTGGGGATGCGGCGGGGGAGCCGAGTGACCCCTCCCTCCGAGGCCACCAGCGACCGCTTCACCTCGGGCAGGCCGAAGGCGGCTTCGGTGGAGGCCACCACCAGATCACAGCCCATTACCAGCTCAAAGCCGCCAGCAACCGCAGGGCGGTCCACCGCGGCAATGACCGGCTTGTCTCGCTGTCGGCGGGCGAATCGGCCGAAGCCCTCCTCGGCGGTGATGATCCCCGCCGTTCGTCCCTCGGACAGCGCTTTGAGGTCGGCGCCCGCGCAGAACACCCGGCCGTTGCCGGCCAAAATGGCCACCCAAAGGTCGTCGTCGGCTTCGAATTGATCGAAGGCCTCGCCCAAGGCGGCAGACAGCTCCGGGCTCATGGCGTTTCGGGCCTCCGGGCGATTCAGGGTGATGACCGCTATCCGCCCCTCGGCTTCGTAAAGAACCAGGCTCATCGCGACTCTCTCTACTCCGGATCCCTAACTTTCAGCAGCTGCTTGCCGTGATTGGCCCCGGAGAACAGCCGCAAGAACGTTGTCGGGATGTTGTCGAAGCCCTCCTGGATGTCGGTTTGGAAGGCGATCTCCCCGTCGGTCACCCACTGGGCAAGATCGGCCGAGGCTGCGGGCACCCGGTCCAAGTGGTCGAACATTACGAAGCCCTGAAGGGTGAGCCGCTTTTCGATGATCTCGAACATGTTGGACGGGCCTGGCCGCCGCAAGCCCTGGTTGTAGGTGGAGATGGCCCCGCACACCGCGACGCGCCCGCCTTGGTTCATGTGGCCCATGACTGTCTCCAGCATGTCGCCGCCCACGTTGTCGAAGTACACGTCCACCCCGTCGGGGCATGCCTCGGCGAGCTGGGCGTCCACGTCCTCGTTCTTGTAGTCGATGGCGGCGTCCAGGCGGGCCTCTTCCAGAAGCCAGCGGCACTTGTCGGCTCCTCCGGCGATCCCCACCGACCGGCAGCCTTTGATCCGGGCGATCTGGGCCGCCACTGAACCGGTCGCCCCGGCGGCGCCCGAAGTCAATACGGTCTCTCCCGGTTGGGGCCGGCCGATGTCGAGCAAACCGATGTAAGCAGTGAGGCCGGTGCCCCCCATCGGGCCCAGCATGACCGGGATGGGCGTGCCCGGCGGCACCACCCGGACGTTGCCGTCGACCACCTCGTAGTCCTGCCAGCTCATCATGCCGCTGACCAGGTCTCCCTCGTTCAGCGCCGGTGTGTTGGAGGCCACTACTTGGAAGACCCCCGGCCCCACCATGGGCTGGCCCAGCGGCGCAGGAGGCATATAGGTGATGAAATCTTCCAACCATGTGCGCATGGCCGGCTCGAAGCTGAGATAGCACAGTCGGGCCAGCGCCTGGCCATCGCCCGGTTCGGGGATGGCAGTCTCCCGGTATTCGAAATTGTCCACGCCCACCGGCCCGTCGGGCCTGGTGGCGTAGATCCACTGGCGGTTCATCCCGCCAAACTACTCGGGTAGGTCCCCTGTTCCCTTAGCGAGCGGGGCGGACTCGCATCATCATGGTGGCCATCAAGCGGTCGCCTTTGCCCAAGTCCCTAATCTCGGTAACCACCCACCCTGATGATGGGTCGCCCATCCAGCGGCAGGTGCTGTACACCGGGCCGATCTTGCCGCCCAGCAAATAGCGGATGTCCATGTCGGCTACTGCGTGGGGCGTGCCGAGACGATGCTCGGCAAAGGTCTCGGCCCCCACCTCGCCCACCAGGGTGACCATGGCCCCTTGCATAATGCCCGCGGGGTTGAGCAACTGCGGGGTGAGCTCGACCTCCACGTGTCCGGCAGCGGCATCCACGACCTCGATGCCCGCCACTTCGGCTAGGGGCCGGTCGATGTCGGGAAGCCCCATGAGGTCGGGACGGGGAGGGTCGTGGATGGGTTTGGCCGGGTCTCCGGGACGTTGGTGGTGGCGCCCGAAGCCGATTTGGGCGTAGCCGATCTCGGCGCCGTCGGTAGTGGTGAAGCGGCACTCGCAGCTCAGCGTGGAGGCCCCGGCCCGCAGCACCTCGGCGTAGACGTCGATTTGATCGGGCAGAGGCACCGCTGCGGTGCGGAGTTGGAAGTCAGTGGTGAAATGCCAGCACTCTGGATCTTCCTTCTCGCCGATCATGCCTCCGGTGATGTCGGCGATCAGCATCAGCACCGAGGGCCTCACCTGACCGCCGTAGCACTGCTCGTCGAATACCCGGAGCATTCCGTACCCGGGCTGGGAGCTTGGATCGCAGTAAATCCCCAACTGGGCGAGAAGCATGAATCTAGAAGTTGCTGTATCGGGGGCGTTCATGGCGCCCTATTCCTCGTGGCGTCGTGGTTCTAGACGGTGACGCCCTCTAGGACCGTGCCCTTGAAGAAGTCGGGGCGGGCTTCGGAAAAGAAGCGGTAGGCATTGTCGAAGGTGAAGGACCGGAATTGGTCCTCGTTCAGCCAGCCGTGCTCCACCTGCTCCCACACCTCGGGCATCACTTCGGACATGTCGGGCACGTCCCAGTGGCCCACGTCGGAGGAGAAGATGGCGTTGAGGGTGGCCCCTTCAGGCAGGGCACCGTCGAAGGCCAGCCGCACTAGGGGGTCGTCGGCCTCGCAGCCGAACCAGTATGACCGGTCGATCTGCTCGAGAATGTCCTCGGAGCAGGTGATGCCGGCGGCCTCGAAGTCGTTGACGACCTCGTCATGGCTGATGCCCTTCTGCATCGTTCTCCCGAAACCGGCGGGCAGGTCGATGGGGTCGCTGGCCTCAGCCAGCAACGACTCGAAGTACTCGGGCTCGAATCGGTCAGGGTCGTAAGCCTTGAGGCCCTCGGGACCACGCTTTTCCCAGTGGCTGAAGAGGTCGCACACCATCTGCGCCCCCCAGGTGACGCCCCCTTCGAGGAAGCCGAGGCGCAGGTCGGGGAAGCGGTGGGTGACTCCGCCGAAGAAAATCGACTTGGCCGCGGCTTCGCTGGCGGAGCCGAAGTTGCCCATGTGGTTGTAGGTGAAGTTGGAGATGGAACGGCGGCCGTCCCAGCCCATCGATCCGGAGTGAAGGCTGGCCGGGGTTTGCAGGTCAACCAGCCGCTGCCAGAGGGGGTCGTAGTCGTAGGCCGAGTCCAGGCCCAGCGAGTCGATCCAGGTGGCCATCTCGCCGCCAGCCGGCAATTGTCGGGGAACGAATCCGCCGATCATCACTGCTTTGAAGCCCAACTCGGTGACCGCGAAGTCAAGCTGCTCGACAGCCTCGTCGGGGGTGTGGGTGGGAATGGCGGCCACCGGGGTGAGGCGGTCTTGCAAGCCCTGGTAGCTGTCGGCCAGGTACCGGTTGAGGGCGCGGCAGAGCTTGTTGCGCACCTCGTCGTCTTTGTAGGCGGGGAAATTGAGCCCGATGCTGGGATAGCAAACCGCGAAGTCCATTCCCAGCTCTTCGATCCGGTCGTGGAACAGCGCGGGTGACACCGCGGTGGCGAAGTCGCGGGTGTTGGCCAGCGGCAGGGCCCACCACGGACCCCGGAAAGAGCGCCGGGCCAGCCGTTCATCGGGCGACAGGCCGCTCCAATTGGGCTCTCCATTGAACGAGCAGTTAGCCATCTGGGGGTAAAGCCCCCCCTCAAGCCCCTCGTCGAGGCAGTACTGGTGCAGGGCCGGGTAGTGCTCGAATACGTGCCCATCGGCGTCGATGACGGGGTGGCCGAGGTCGGCTCGGATGTCGGCGGCGGATCGCTGGCTGCTCATGGGGGAAACGCTAGCTACTACCGTTGGTGGTTGTCTCAGTGAGACGAGATTGAAATTGAAGAGGTTCAGAAGATGAGCACCGTTACTCCCGTTCGCCCCTGCATTTCGGCCGATTCGCACGTGACCGAGCCCGACAACACCTACATCGACTACATCGACCCCAAGTTCCGGGATCGGGCGCCGCGGGTGGACTGGGCCGATGACATGGGCGTGTTCATGTCGATCGACAACGGGCGCAACCGCATGCCCTTCGGCATGATCGCCGCGGCGGGCAAGAGCTGGCATGAGATCAGCATTTCCAGCGGCACCCGCTGGGAAGAGCTGCACCCCGGCGGCTATGACCCAGTGGCCCGACTGGAGGAGCAGGACCGCGACGGCGTGGTGGCCGAGGTGATCTACCCGTCGGTGGGGATGACCATCTGCAACCATCCCGATGGCGACTACAAGAAGGCATGCTTCGACGCCTACAACCGCTGGATTGCCGAGTTCAACTCCCACTCTCCGGAGCGGCTCATCGGCTTGGGCCAGACCGCGATTCGCTCCGTGGACGAGGCCATTGCCGACTTGGAGGCCATGCGGGATCTCGGGCTCAAGGGGGTCATGCTTCCCGGCTACGCGGCCTCTGGCCTGGACTACGACCACCCCGATTTCGACGCCCTTTGGGAGGCGGCGGTATCGATGGGCATGCCGCTGTCGTTCCACATCCTCACCTCGGGCAACGACCATCCCATGGCGGCTCACTTCCGGGGGCCGAAGATCAACTCGTTCTTGGGGATTATCCGGGGCAACCAGGACATCATCGGCACGATGATCTTCGGTGGCGTATTCGAACGCCATCCCGATTTGCAGGTGGTGTGCGTGGAGGCCGACGCCGGGTGGGCACCCCACTGGATGTACCGGGCCGACCACGCCTACAACCGGCATCGCAACTGGCTGGAGAGCGCCGAGCTGTCCAAGAAGCCCAGCGATTACTTCCGGGAGAACGTGTACCTCACCTTCCAGGACGACTGGGTGGCGTTCAAGCTGCTCGACCTGATGAACGAAAACCGGGTGATGTGGGCCAACGACCACCCCCACTCCGACGCCACCTGGCCCTGGTCGCAAGAAATGCTCACCGAGCAGACCACCCACATGTCAGATCACCAGATCGACCGAGTCCTCCGCGACAACTGCGCCGAGCTCTACGGCCTGACGGTCTAGGGGCTATCGACGCTCAGTTGCGGCCCTGAGTGCCTGCCAGATCCGTTCTGGGGTGCAGGGCATGTCGATATGGGTGACGCCGAGGTGGGACAGGGCGTCGACAATGGCGTTCTGCACGGCGGGGGGTGCCGCGATGGCGCCGCTTTCGGCCACCCCTTTGGCTCCGAGGGGGTTGCGGTCGGTGGGGGTTTCGATGAAGTGGGTCTCCACTGGCGGCACGTCGCTGGCCGCGGGCACGAGGTAGTCGGCCAGGCTGACGGTGAGCGGGTTGGCGTCGGCGTCGAATCGCATTTCTTCGAACAGCGCCACCGCGATGCCCTGCACGGCCCCGCCCTGCACCTGGCCCGAGGCTTGCATCTCACTGAGCACTCGGCCGCAGTCGGTGACCGCCACATGGCGGATCAGATCTACTTCCCCGGTCTCGGTGTCCACCTCCACGACAGCCACGTGGGTACCACCGGAAAAGGTGGGCTGGCCCTGGTCGAAGGCGGCGGTGGCCTCGGTTCCAGCCAGATCGGCCAGTGGGATGTTGGCTGAAGGGGTTCCCCGGACGCCCAGAGTGGCGTCGGACCGTAGTTCGATGTCGTCTACTGCGGCTTCCAACAAGTCGGCGGCTTGATTCTTGAGCTGATCTAGCAGTTGTTCTGCCACCCGGACGGCCGAACTGCCAGCCAGAGAGGCCGAACGAGAGCCGAAACTGCCCAATGCCGATCGGAAGCGGCCAGTGTCGGGGGTGGCGGCCTCGATATGAGCGGGGTCGAGTCCCAGCGTCTCTGCGGCCAAACGGGTAACGACGGTCTGCATTCCCTGGCCGATGGGGGCTGTGCCCGCGTCGACCTCGATGCGGCCGTCGTCGGTCACCCAGGCTGAAGCCGGCTGGCAGGGCTCGTGGCGACCGGTGAAGTCGGCCCAACAGCTCAGGCCGATGCCCAGCAGCCGATGGTCTTCCGAAGTTCGGCGAGCCGCCTGCTCTTCTCGGAGACTTGGGTAGCCGATTTCGACGAGAGCCTGCTCCAAAGCGCCGAGATGGTCGGCTTCATCCATGACCAATTCTCCAGGGGTCTGTCGGGGGAAGTCCTCAGGCTGAAGCAGGTTGCGGCGGCGGAGTTCAGCCGGGTCCAGGTCCAGAGCGCGCGCCAGATTGTCCATGGCCCGCTCCAGCAGCCCGATGGCCTCGGCCCGGCCTGGACCTCGGTAGGGGCCAGTGGGAGCAGTGTTGGTCATCACCGCCGAGGCGGTGACCGCAACTTGATCGATCCGGTAGGGGCCGGGGAGCAGTCGCTGGGTTTGTAGAGGTTCGAACGCGCCCATCCCGGCATAGCCGCCCACATCGGCGCTCACCTCTGCTGTCAGCGCAGTGACAGTCCCGCTTTGGTCGGCGGCCAGAGTGATGCTCTGGTCTTGGTCCCGGGCCTGCATCGACAGCAGGTTCTCGGGGCGGGACTGGACGAGGCGCAGCGGGCGGTTCAGTCGCCGGGCCAACTGTGCGGCTACGGCAAACAGGCCGTTCTCGCCCCAGCACTTTCCTCCGAAGCCGCCCCCGATGGGGGGAATTACCACACTGATCCGATCATCGGACAAAGCCAGGGTGTTGGCCAGCTCATCGTGGGTGAGAGCCGGCATTTGGGAGTTGATGTGGACTAGCACCCGGTCGCCGTGGGGGACGACCAAGCCGGCAATCCCCTCAATAGGGGAGCACGCCACCCGGGGATAGTGCTGAGAGAGTGTGACGGCTACTTCGGACTGTTCGAGAGAGGAACGAACCGCGGCGGGATTGCCGGATGGGACGGTGAGCACGACGTTGGATCCGTGCCGGGCATGCAGGAGCGGTGCATCCTCGTCGGTGGCAGAGGGCAGGTTGGAGAGTGGGGGCAGCGGTTTGTAGTCGACTTCCACCATCTCGCAGGCGTCGGCTGCAATCGCTTCGCAGCTGGCAACGACGGCGGCCACCGCTTCCCCGACATAGGCCACCGATCCTTGCGCCAGCGGGGGTCGGCTGATCTCGGTGGGGGTGATGCCTTCCACGCTCGGCTGGGTGATCAGTTCAAGATCATCGGCAGTGAATACTCCAACGACGCCGTCGAGGGCCGCGGCGGCCGACCTGTCGATAGCGACAATTGCGGCTCGGGCCACCGGAGACCGCACGAACCCCAGCCAGAGAGCTCCCTCGACCCGCAGATCGCCGCCGAATCGGGTCTGACCGGTCAACAGGTCGAAGTCTTCGACCCGGCCTTCCCAAGTGCTCACAGCAAGAAGTCTCTACAGGGCTTCTTCGATGACGGTGCCTTTGAAGAAGTCGGAGTTGGTGCCAGCCCAAAGCGACATCGGGTGCTCGAAGGTGAACGCCCGGAAGTCGGCCTCGTCGAGGATGCCGTCGTCCACCAGCTCGTAGGCCTCGGGCAGCACGTCGCGCACATCAGGGACGTCCCAGTGGCCCACATCGGAGGCAAAGATGCCCTTCACCACCTGTCCTTTCGGCGTCACCGTTCGATTGAAGCCAATGGCAGTCATGGGGTCGTCGGCTTCACAACCGAAGTGGAACCGGTCCCAGATGGCCAGGATGTCGTCCACGGTGTCCACCCCGCTGAGGGCGAACTCATCGATGGTGGCCGGGTCCTCGTCGGGCTCGCTCAGCATGTGCAGCGCTTCTTGGAGGCGGTCGCGGTGGCTGTTGGCCGCTTCCGTCCCGAATTTGTCGAAGAGTTGGCCCAGCTCGTCCATGTCTACCGCCGCGGGGTCGTAGTGTCCGATGGCGTCGCGGTTGCGCTTCTCCCAGTGGCCGATCACATCCGACAACAGGTTGACCCCCCAGGCCACGCCCCCTTCCAGGAAGGCCCATCGCAGTTCGGGGAAGCGGTGGGCCACCCCGCCCATGAACACGGCCCGGCACAGGGCCTCGCCCGCGGCGGCGAAGTTGCCCAGATGGTTGTACACGTAGTTGGTCTCCGACGTGCGGCTGCCCCAGCCCATCCCCGCCGAGTGGAAGGTGGGCGACACGCCCAGTTCGGTGCACCGCTGCCACACCGGGTCGTAGTCGCAGGGGGAGTCCATGCCCAGTGTGTCCATGCGGCGGGCGTGGCGATGGCTGGTGTTCTCCCGGTCCACCGGGCGGGGTACCAGCCCGGTCAGCATCACCGGGCGCATGCCCAGCTCGCCCACCGCGAAGTCCAGTTCGGCGATGGCCTCTTCGGGAGTGAACATGGGGATGATGGCCACCGGCATAAGACGGTCGCTATAGGGCTCATACGCCTGGTGGAAGTAGAGGTTGAACGCCCTAGCTGCCCCGAGGCGGAGATCCTCGTCTTCGAGGCCCATGCAGGTCAGCCCGTAGGTGGGGTAGAGCACGGCCAGGTCGATGCCGATCTCGTCCAGCCGCTCGTACAGCAGCTTGGGCAGCAAGGCGGTGGCCCGGTCGAGGGTGTTGCGGGTCGGCAGCCCCCACCATGCTGAGCGCATCATTCCGGCAGCCCGGCGCTGCTCCAGGGTCAGATCGATGGATTTCCGCGCCCCGTACTCCACGACCTTGAACTTGTCCACCAACTCGGGACCGCCGACGGTGGCCATGATGTCGTGGACTTCGGGGAGAAACTCGATGATGTGGCCGTCGGAGTCGATGATCGGATGGTCGATGGCATCGCGGATGCGCCGCACCTCGGCGCTGGGCTCAAAGGTCATGGGGGACAGACTAGGACTCCGGCTGATGGCAGTGTCAGGCGTACACTTCGGCGGTATGCGAGGCGTCATCAGCTTCGGGGGCTACGTGCCATTCCGGCGCCTGGACCGGTCGGCCATTGCCGCGGTTATGGGCAAGGGCGGCGGACGGGGCACCCGATCGGTGGCGTCTTACGACGAGGACACCACCACCATGGGGGTGGAAGCGGCCCGACTAGCGCTGCGCCCCGTAGATGCCGAGCCCCGGGCACTGTGGTTCGCCACCGCCGACCCCGCCTATCTGGAGAAGACCAACGCCACCGCCATCCACGCTGCGCTGCGGTTGGATTCCTCCGTGGGCGCGCTGGACTTCGGGGGCGCGGTGCGCTCTGGCATCGGAGCGCTGCGGACTGCCCTGAATGCGATTGGACCGACGTTGGTGGTGACCGCCGACACGAGAGGCGGACTGCCTACCGGTGCCGATGAGGCCACGGGCGGCGACGGGGCCGCCGCGTTCTTGATCGGCACCGAGGACGACGGGCCGGTGGTGGCCGAGTTGCTGGGAGCGGCGTCGGCCACCGAGGAGTTTGTGGATCGCTGGCGCCAGCCGGGCTCGCCCAGCACCGGCCAATGGGAGGAGCGCTTTGGCGAGACCCGCTACGGCCCGCTGGCTGACCAAGCCTGGAAAGAAGCACTAGGCGCGGCGGGCATCGGAGCCGACGATGTGGATGTGGCGGTGGTGACCGGGTCTCATGGCCGAGCGGTAAAGCGGGTGGCGGGCCAGCTCGGGGTGGCTCGGGTGGCTGACGATTTGGGCGCGGTTGTGGGCAATACCGGAACCGCCCATCCTGGGCTGTTGCTGGCCAACGAGCTGGAGCAGGCCGAACCCGGCCAGACCATCGCGGTGGTGATGCTGGCCGACGGGGCGGAGGTTCTGATTCTGCGGGCCACTGAGGCGTTGGCCGCTCACGCGTCGGCCCTTCCCGTGGCCGACCAGATCGCCGCTGGCGCCGAGGTGAGCTACGCCACGTTCTTGCAGTGGCGGGACATGATCCGAGTGCAGCCTCCCAATCGGCCCGAGCCAACCCGACCGTCGTCGTCGGCCGCGGCCCGAGCCCAAGACTGGAAATACGGGTTCGTGGGCAGCCGGGGGACCGAGAGCGGGACGCTTCACCTCCCGCCGGCCCGGGTGTCCATCCGCCCCGAGGACGCTCTCGACGCCATGGACCCGGCGCCAATGGCCGACGTCGGGGCCACCGTGGTGACCTTCACCATCGACCGGCTGGTGTATTCGGTGAGCCCACCGGTGGTGTTCGCAGTGGTGGATTTCGACGGGGGCGGGCGGCTCCCGGTTGAGTTGACCGACGTGGACCCCGACGCGGTCCGCATCGGCCAGCGGGTGGAGATGACCTTCCGGCGGCTGTACGAGGCTGAGGGCATCTATAACTATTTCTGGAAGGCCCGCCCGGCGCGATAGGAGGCGACTGGTGGCTAGTCATGGCATCAAAGACCAGGTGGCGATCATCGGAATGGGCTGCACCCAATTCCGTGAGCACTGGGACAAGGGGACCGATGATCTGCTGATCGACGCCGCCACCGCGGCGTTCGACTCCGCCGGAGTGGCCAAAGACGATGTCGACGCCTTCTGGCTGGGAACTGCCTCTAGTGGCATGAGCGGGTTGACGCTGAGCCAGCCCCTGAAGCTGGAGGGCAAGCCGGTCACCCGGGTGGAGAATTTCTGCGCCACCGGCTCCGAGGCGTTGCGCCAAGCTTCCTACGCGGTGGCCAGCGGGGCCTACGACATAGCCATGGCCATTGGGGTGGAGAAGATCAAGGACTCTGGCTACCAGGGTTTGAACGCCGCCCCCGCCCCCCACGACGGCACCAAGCGGAATCTGACCGCCGCGGCCATGTACAGCCTGGTGCTCCCGGCTTACGCCGCCCGCTACGGAGTTGACGAGGACGAGCTGCGCATGGTGGTGGCCAAAATTGCAGAGAAGAACCACCGCAATGGGGCGCTCAACCCACTGGCCCAATTCCGCCGGGAGATGCCGGCCGAGAAGATCTGCGAGATGGCCTCGGTGGCCGGGCGGCTGTCAGTGTTCGACTGCTCCGGCGTGGCCGACGGTTCGGCTGCCGCCATCGTGGTGCGGGCGGCCGATGCCCACAAGTACTGCGAGGATCCGCTGTACATCAAAGCGCTCTCGTTCGTGTCGGGCACCGGCGGCGGGCTCATCGACCCCGACTACGACTACACCACGTTCCCGGAGTGCGAGATGGCCGGGGCTGACGCTTACCGCCAGGCGGGGATCGACGACCCCCGATCGGCGCTGGCCATGGCCGAGGTCCACGACTGCTTCACCCCCACCGAGATGGTGCTCATGGAAGACCTGGGCTTTTGCGAGCGGGGCACCGCCTGGAAAGAGGTGCTGGCCGGGACCTTCGAGCGCAACGGCGACATGCCCATCAACACCGACGGCGGCCTCAAGGCCTTCGGCCATCCCGTGGGCGCCTCCGGTCTGCGCATGCACTACGAGTGCTGGCTCCAACTCCGGGGCCAAGCCGGCGACGACCGCCAGATCGACCTGTCGAACCGCAACCTCGGCCTCGTCCACAACCTCGGCGGCTACCCCGGCGAAATGGTCTCCTTCGTCTCCGTACTCGGCCCCGAGTTGGGTTAGCGGGGCCAGACTTGGGGACAGCGGGGGTGGTCGACGGGATCGCCCTCGGTGACTTCGGAGTGGTGGGGCTTTAGGGGGGTGCCCCGCTTGAAGCGGTAGACGGTGTCGTCGCCGCAGTAGCGCACCGAGATGGCCCGGCGCCACTGGTCGGTGACGTTGGCGTGGGCGCCGTGAAGGGTCATTGCGTGGTGGACGGCCACGTCACCAGGCTCCATGTCGAAACAGAGCAGATGTTCGGCGTCGTCCCGGTCGAATTGGGGGACTTCTTCGCCGTCGGTGTTGGGCATGGAGAGCTGGCTCACGAACCAGTTAGGCCGGAAGTTCCGCTCCCAGCGATGCGAGCCCTTCACATAGACGGTGGCTCCGGTCTCCTTGCTGATGGGGTCGAGCGGGCACCAAGTGGTACACACTTTGTCGCCCTCCAACTGGAAGTAGGCCATGTCTTGGTGGATTGAGGTGGGTTCTTCGGTATGGGGTTCCTTCACCAGCACGCTGTCCTCGTAGAACCACAGCTCCTGGCTCTTCATCAATTCAGCGGCCAGCTGAGGTAGGGGGGACCGGGTGGCGAAATTCTCGAAGTCGGGATCGCTCCACCAGTGATCGGTGCCGCCGTGGAACTGGCCCCGGGGGGCGCCCCTCTTGGCTGCGGCGGGGTCGTTGAGCACCGTTCCCCCGCTGGGCGGAACCACAATGGCGCCCATCTCGGTCATGTTGTTCATTTCCTCTGCGCCCAGCGCGCGCTCCACCGGCTTGGCCATCGACGCCAGGGTCTTGTCTGAGAGCACCCTCCGGATCACCACCACGCCGTCGCGCCAAAAGTCCTCGATCTCTTGGTCGGTAACCAGTGCCATAGCGATAATCCTTACATCTGCTCCAGTTCGGGGGGCATGCCCAAATGCACCAAGCTCTCCGCGGTGGAACCCTGGGGGGTCCAGTCGGAGGTGTCCATAGCGCTGGCCATGCCCTGAGCCACCGATTCCATGGTCAAGTCAATCTCCTGGGCCGGAGAAGCGGCGTACACGATTCGGGCGAACTGGCCGCCGCCCACGGTGAATGCCTCGCCGTTCACCGTGCACTGATCGCTCACCAGATGGGCCACCACCGGAGCCACCTTCTCGGCGCCGAAATGCTCCCGCAGGTGCGACTTGAACGGCGATTCAGGCAGGCCCTCGGTCAGACGGGAGATGGCCGCCGGCAACAAGAGGTTGGCGGTGATGTTGTGGGCTTGGCCGAAGATGGCCTGGGTGCGGGTGAAGCCGAACAGCCCCGACTTGGTGGCGGCGTAGGAGGCGGTGGGGTTGCCGAAGCATGCCGGAGAGCCGGTGTTGATGATGCGCCCGTGACCCCGCTCCACCATGTGGGGCCACACCGCCTTGGCGGTGTTGAGGCATCCCAGGAGGGTCACCCCCACGTGGCGGTGCATGTCGTCGGCGTCGATATCGGGAAAGAACGATGCGCTGGCGAACCCGGCGTTGTTGATGAGGATGTCTATGCGGCCCCAGGCCTCCAGAGCGGCTGACGCCATCTGCTGGGCGGTGGTTTCGTCGCCGACGTCGCCGTTGTTGGCGATGGCCTCGCCGCCGGCGTCGCGGATGCGCTGAGCGGCATCCTCGGCGATGTCGGGATTGATGCCCTGCTCGGCCAGCCCCAGTGTTCCGCTGCCGAAGTCGTTGAGCACGATCTTGGCCCCGCGCTCGGCCAGGTAGCTGGCGTGGGCGAACCCCAGGCCGATCTCGTCTCCGGCCCCGGTGACCAGGGCCACCCGGTCTTGGAATTCACTGGCCATGGCGGGTCACGCTCCGTTCAAGAGTGGGGCGAGGGTCTCGAGGGTTTCGAGGCTGGGGCGGGTCTTGTCCGCGGGGTCGAGCGGTTGGATGCACACGTGGGTAGCCCCGGCCTCGAGGTGCTGGTGTACCCGCTTCACCAGGACCCCCTCGTCGCCCCAGGCCACCACGGCGTCGACCACCTCGTCGGAGCCGCCGTCGTCGAGGGCGCTCTCCTCGAAGCCGCAGCGCATGAGGTTGTTGCGGTAGTTGGGCATGTGCAGTGGCCCGACCATGGCCGCCCGGGCCCGCTCCCGGGCCCGATCCGGGTCGGTTTCCAGCATCACCTTCTGCTCCGGGCAGATCCAGGCGTCGGGTCCCATGATCTCCCGGGACCGCCGGGAGTTCTCCGGCGGGGCGAAGTAGGGATGGGCGCCCAGGGTGCGCTCGGCGGCTAGCTTCAGCATCAGCGGGCCGAGAGCGGCCAGCACCATAGGGGGCTCGCCGTCGATCTCCGGACCCCACCACATGGCGTTTTCCATCTTGTCGAGGTACTCCCGCATCGACGGGATGGGCGCGGGGTAGGGCTTGCCCTGCATGCGCTCCACCGGCGCTTGGTGCGACACCCCGAGGCCGAGCAGAAATCGGCCGCCCGACTGATCGTGCAGCTCCTTCTGAGCGCAGGAAGTGGCTTGGGCCTCCCGCAGGTGGATGTTGACCACCCCGGTGGCCAGCACCAGCGTGGAGGTGTGGTTGAGCAGCAGGGAGGCGTGGGCGAATGGGTCGCGGCCGAAGGCATCGGGGATCCACAAGGCGCCATAGCCCAGCTCCTCGATCCGCTGGGCGAACTCGATGGCCTCGCCGGTGGAGAAGCTGTCGGTGCGGGTCCAGACGCCGACGGGGCCGATGTCCATGGTCATGGAGTCAAGGTAGCGGCCCGCCGTTGACGGTGAGATGGTCAGGCGACGACTTGGCGGTCGTGGAGGCTGGCAATCTCCGCCGCCGACAGTCCGAGCACATCGGCCAGCACCTCGTCGGTGTGCTGGCCCAGACGGGGGGCGGGACCGGGGTCGGCCTGATGCTCATCTGAAAAGCGGAGCGGCGGGCCGGGGGTGAGATATTGGCCGGTTTCGGGGTGTTCCACATCGGCAAATAGCGGATTCTCCGTAGAGCAGCGGGGGTCGTTGGCCACCAACTCCAACATCGACTGGTAACGGCCCCAGCACACTCCTTCGGCGTCTAGCGCGGCCGACGCCTCGGCCAGGCTGTGTTTGGCGCACCACTGGGCCACCAGCGGATTGAGGCGGTCGAGGGCCAAATAGCGATCGCCGTCCACCCGGGTGAAGTCCAAGCCGGTCTCGGCCTCTAGAGCGGTCACCTCATCGCCGATCCCGCAGGCGGCCACGATTCCCTGCCACTGGCGGGCGCTCACCGCCACGATTTGGATGCGCTCGCCGTCGGCCAGCTCGAAATCCCGTCCGAAGGCGCCGTAGATGTCGTTGCCGATGCGGGGCCGCTGGGTGCCCAGGAGCTGGGCCTCGGCCACGTGGCCCAGCATCGACACCGCGGCCAGGGCCACATCCGACAGGGCCAGGTTCACCAGGCTCCCCTCACCGGTGCGGGACCGTTGGCGCTCGGCGGCCAGCACTCCAACCGCGGCGGTCTGTCCGCAGATGATGTCCCAGGCGGGCAGCACGTGGTTGATGGTGCCGTCGGTGCCGGTGAGCGAGGGATATCCCACCGCGCAGTTCACCGTGTAGTCCACCGCTGTGGAGCCGTCGTGGTTGCCGGTGATGGCCACCATGATGAGGTCGTCGCGGTGCTGGCGGAGGCTGTCGTACGACAGCCATCCGACGGCGGGGAAGTTGGTGGTGAAGATGCCGGCGTCGGGGCCGGGGGCGGTGGCCAGAGCGATGATCAGCTCCCGCCCCTCGGGGGAGCGGAGGTCTACCTGGATCGACCGCTTGCCCTTGTTCAGCCCCTGCCAATACAGCGACTGGCCGTCGGGAGTGAGCGGCCAGCGGTGGTAGTCGATGCCGCCGCCAATGGCGTCGAAGCGGATCACATCGGCGCCGTGCTGAGCCAGGGTCATGCCACCCGACGGACAGGCCACGAAGGCCGATCCCTCCACCACCCGCATACCCGCCAGCACGCCGCTCATGGTCAGGCTTCCAGCAGGGGCAGGACCTCGGCGCCGAAGCGGGCGATCTGGTCGATGTACTCGGACGCGTCGCGAGATCGGAAGAACAGGAACAGCACCGAGGTACCCAGTTCGTGGGCGTAGCGAAGCGACTCGGCAACCTGGTCGGGTGAGCCGCCGATGTACGGCCATCCCGGCAGAAAGAGCCCTTCCGGAGGATCGCCGACATAAACGGCCCCGGCCAACCAGCCGAAGTCCACCTCATCGAGGTCGCGGCCTACGACGTCGGCGTGGGCCCGCATGTAGTCAATCTGTTCGGCCATGGCCTCCCGAGGCGTGCCCTGGGGAATCCAGCCGTCTCCCCGCTCCACCACCCGGCGCAGGGCCGGTCGGGTGCTGCCTCCGATCCAAATGGGAATCTCGCTCTGGGCAGCGGCGGGACCCACTCCCACATCCTTGAAGTCGTAGAACTCCCCGCTGAACTCGCAGAACCCACCAGCGGCCCCCACGGCGACCCGCACGGCGTCGATGGCCTCGTCGGTCATTCGGCCGCGGTCGGCAAAGCTCAAGCCCAGCGCTTCGAATTCGGCCTCGACGTGGCCGGCACCCACCCCCATCAAGGCCCTTCCGCCGGTGAGATGGTCGAGGGTGCAGAACGAATTCGCGGTGGTCAGAGGATGGCGATAGGGAAGGACGTACACCTCCGACAGCAGCCGGATGGTGCTGGTGGCCGCTCCCAAAAAGCCGAGGGTGGCGATCGGGTCGTACCACGTGGTGGACATGTGGGCGGCGTATTCGTTGTCGGGGATGGCGATGTGGTCGCACACTCCCACAAACCCCAGTCCGGCGGCCTCCGCGGCTTGGGTGATGGCCACCAGGTCGTCCACGGTGGCGTCGGCCTCCCACGGCTGTGTGATTCGCTCGTTGAGGGTTTGGATCGGAAGCTGAATCCCGCAGGTGATCTCGCCGTCGGCAGTAATGCGGGTCATGGAGTCATTCTTGTGGGCCGATGTCGAGGCTGTCGAAGAGGAAGGTCCGTTGCAGCAGGAGCAGGTTCTCGGCTACCTGCTCCTGAGGAGTCATATGAGTGACGCCGGGCAGGGGGAGCACCTGGTGGGGGCGGCCGGCTTCGAACAGTGTCTGCGACAGCTGGAGGGTGTGGGCCGCGAACACGTTGTCGTCGGCCAAGCCACAGATCAACAGCAGGGGGCGGGAGAGTCCGCTGGCCAACTCGAGCAGGCTGGTGCGGGTGTAGGCCTCGGGGTTTTGGTCGGGGTGGCCCAGATAGCGCTCGGTGTAGTGGGTGTCGTAGAGGCGCCAATCGGTGACCGGGGCCCCGGCAATGGCGGCGTGGAAGCGGTCGGGACGGGCCAACACGGCCAGCGCGGCCAGGTAGCCGCCGAACGACCAGCCCCGCACGGCCACCCGGCCCAGGTCGAGACGGGGATGCTGACCGGCCAGCGCATCGAGGGCGTCGATCTGGTCTTCGAGCACCGGGTGGGCCAGATCGCCAGCCACCGCCCGCTCCCAAGCCGGGCCGCGGGCGGGGGTGCCCCGGCCATCGGTGATCACCACCGCGAACCCCTGGTCGGCGAACCATTGCGACACGAGGAACGGCGAGCGGGCCTTCAGCACTCGCTGGGCATGGGGGCCGCCATAGGGGTCGAGCAGCACTGGCAGCGAATCGCCATCGGCTCCGTCGTCGTCCGACGGGTACAGCACCGCGGTGCGCAAGTCCCGTCTGCCGATCACGGAGAACTGGGGCGAGGGAGACAACGACGGCGTCGCGGCTTCCGAACCAATTGACATGCGCTCGGTGGGGGTGACCACCTCCACCGCCGCCTCTCGATCGGTTCCCGCGGCCCGAACCACCACCACAGTCCCGCCTCCCGCGGCTGCGCTGTGGACCCCCGCCCAGTCGCTGAGCCGATCCAGATTGCCATCGCCGTCGAGATGCCAAACGTGGACTTCGGTGGGGTCGTCCGACGCGGTGAACACCACCCGGTGCTCATCGGCCGACACCACACTTCGCACTTGCAAGGCGTCCGGGGTGGCTGTGTTGCTGTCGATCACCAGGCATCGGGCCGACTCCCGGTCCTCGACGGTCACTAGCCGTTCGCCTGTCCACGTCGGCGTGCCGGGCACTAACTCCACCCAGTGCTTGTCGGTCTGGCGGGCAACCTCGGTGGTTGCTCCGGTATCGGGGTCTACTTCTAGGAACACCACCGTGCGCTGGTCGCGGCTCTGCACGGTGATCACGGGGTTCGACCGGGGTGCCCACGCAGCCCGGGCCAGGTATTCGAAGGCGTCTTGTTCCCAGCCCACCTCGACCCGTCTGCCGTCGAGCCCAAGGATGGCCAAAGAGACGTCGGCGTTGACCGTGCCGGCGGCGGGGTAGGCCATGGGCACCGGAGCCGCCGCCGGATCAGCCGGCGAGGCGATATGCCACACGGGCACCCCGGCGGTGTCCACCCGGGCTACCAGCAGACGCTGGCTGTCGGGTGACCACCAGAATCCCCGGCTGCGGCCCATCTCCTCGGCGGCGATGAACTCGGCCGATCCCCAGCTCACGGTGTCGCCGGGCTCGTCAATAGCTGGTCGATCAAGGCCGTCGGCCGAGGCGTCCACCACTCGCAGGCCGGAGCCGGAGACATAAGCCACCCGCTGCCCGTCGGGTGAGGGGCGGGGGTCGAACGCGCCTGACGCTGCGGGCAGCGATTCGACGGTGCCCTCGGCCATATCGGCCAGGAACACCCGCCCATCCAAGGTGAAGGCGATCCTGGTCAAGCCTGGATCGCCGGCGTAGGCCACGATGCCACCCCCGCTTTCCCGGGCCCGCTCCCGACGGGCCCGCTCAGCTGGCGGCAAATTCTCCTCACCGGGGTCGGCTAAGAGCTCGACCGGATCGGCGACCACAACCTCCTCACCGGCGGACGTGTCGAGCAGCCAAAGCCGGTTCACCGGATCGTCACCGGCCATGCTGCGCAGAAAGGCCACCCGGCGGCCATCGTCAGAAACAGTGAAGCTGCGGGGCGCTCCCAATGTGAAGCCCCGGGTTCGGGCGTGCTGGCGGGGGAACGACTCGGTCATAGCGCGCCGAATGAATCTAGGTCGGCAGCCGCCCTTGCCGCGCGGCTCACCAGGGTGGTGGATGTGGACTTGGGCATCATCACTCCCACCGCGGCGGTCACCAACATGGCCTCGACCGCATAGACGACATTGCGTCGATAGGCCAGCCAGGCCTCTTCAACAGTCGGAGCGACGGGGCCCAATTGGTTCAGATAGTCGGCCAGCAGATCTTTCTCGGTGCTTTGGCGCGTCTCGGGCTCCAGCGAGGTGGCCAGCAGGTATGCGACGTCTCGAGCCCACGGTCCCGCTCGACACAGCTGCCAATCGATGAGACCGGGACGGCCGTCAGCGGCGACAAACTGGTTTCCCGGGTGGCAATCGTTGTGGATCAGCGTCGTCGGCCCAGCCGACATTGCCTCCTGGGCCGCCCGGCGATTGCGGGCGTAGCGGGAGATGGCTTGGTGAAGCGGCTCGGGAACCGCCGAGCCAACCCGCCAGAGCCCCAACCGACAGAGTGAGGGGCTGAGCAATGCGCCCAGCTTCTGTTCCCGCCGGGGATTGAGAGCCAGCCACGGATGCAACTCAGTGCGCCCCCACCACTGCTGGTGCATGGCCGCCAGTGAGGCCAGCAGCGAGGCGGCCTCATCGGAAGTTATGGCATCGGTGGACGACCGCAACGTTGCACCGGAATCGGTCAGATCCTCAAGGACCACCATGAAGCCGCGCCAGAAGCGGTCAGCACCATGGCAATGGGGGGTGGCGATGGGAACTTGGTCGCGCAGCTCGGTATAGAACCTGACTTCGGCTTGGCCGAGCCGAGGCACCGCCACAAAGGCCCGGGCGATTGGGGAGCGGGATGGTCGCTTGATGAACACAGCCAGCTCTTGGCCATCGTCCAAACGCAGCCGAGCCCGGGTTCTTCGCGTGGTGCCCGACTGATCGTCCAGTATCTCGATCTCCGCCACCGGTTGACCGAAAAGCTGGGTCTGGAACTTTCTCAGGGTTTTCTCCAGATCGTGCCGCCGGGAGTGTCCTCCAACACGATGCCCCGGTCAGCCAGCTCGTCGCGTATGCGGTCGGCGGAAGCGAAGTCTTTGGCCATGCGAGCCTCGTCCCGTTCGGCCAGCAGCTTCTCCACCTCTGCGGCCAAGGCGTCATCGCTTGCTTGGTCGTCGCTGGCCAAAACCAGGCCCAGCGCGCTGGCCAAATCGCACACCGTGGCGTGGGCCGTTGCCGCTCGTTCGATGGCTCCGCCATCCAGCGCGGCGTTGGCCTCCCTAACCAGGTCGAACACCACCGCCAAACCAGCGGGAGTACCGAAATCGTCGTCCATGGCCGCGGTAAACCGGGCGACCGCATCGGCGTCGGGCGTTGCCGCGGGGTCTAGGCCAGCGGCGGAGGCCCGACGATGCCAGGCCCGGAGCCGGTCCAGCGCACCGGCTGCTCCGGCTAGGGCGTCGTCGCTCAACTCCATGACCGTGCGGTAGTGGGTTTGCAGCATCAGCAACCGCAGCACTTGGGGCTCGAAGGCGTCGAGCAAATCGGACAGGGTGGTGAAGTTTCCCAGCGACTTGGCCATCTTCTCGCCGTTCACGTTGAGCATGGCGCCGTGGATCCAGTGGCGGGCGAAGCCCAGATCAGCTCCTTCAGCCTCGGCCACCTCGTTTTGATGGTGGGGGAAGGCCAGGTCGTCGCCCCCGCCGTGGATGTCGAAGGCCTCGCCCAATAGATCGGTGGCCATGGCCACGCACTCGATGTGCCAGCCGGGGCGGCCCGGTCCCCACGGCGAGTCCCACACCGGCTCGCCCGGTTTGGCCGCCTTCCAGAGGGCAAAGTCCAGCGGGTCGACCTTTTCGACGTCTACTTCCACTCGGGCGCCGGCCCCTTCCCGCAACTCCTCAGGAGTGCGCCCGATGAGGTCGCCGTAGCGGTCGTGGGCCGCCACCGAGAAGTAGACCCCTTTGCCCTCGATGGCGTAGGCCGCACCCCGTTCCACCAGGTCGCCGATGAAATCCAGCATCTCCGCCACGTATTCAGTGGCGTGGGGCCGGTGGTCGGGTCGAGCGATGCCGAATCGGTCCATTTGGTCGACATAAACCTGCTCGTAGCGGGCGGCGAGCTCGGGCTCAGTGGTCCCGGTTTCAAATGCTCGGTTGATGATGTTGTCGTCGATGTCGGTGATGTTGGATACAAAGGTGACCTCGAAGCCCCGCCATTGGAGATAGCGGCGGATCATGTCGAAGGTGAGTGCGGTGCGGGCATGGCCTACATGGGGATCGTCGTAAACGGTGGGGCCGCACACATACATCGACACCTGGCTCTCGACCAGCGGCTCGAACGGCACGATCTCCCGACGCCGGGTGTCATAGAACGAGACCACGCCAGAAGGCTAGCTATCGCCCCTGCCACTGCTGCCATCCGTTTGGCGGGAGGCAAGGGGGTTACAGTCGTTCGGTGATGCAGCAAGCAGCCATTGACCCGGCGGTCATGCGCCGGGCCTGGCTGGTGCTGGTGGTGGTGAGCTTGGCCAGCTTCCAGACGGCGATGTCGCTGTCGATCATCTTCGTGGTCTACGCCGACCTGAAGGAGTCCTTCCCCGACGCCAGCGAGGCCGAGCTGTCGTGGATTATCAACTCTTTCACCATCGTCGGGGCGGCCACTCTGGTGATCGGCGGGGTCTTGGGCGAGCGATGGGGGCGGCGGCGGACCCTGATGGCCGGCATCGCGGTGTTCACCCTGGCGTCGGCGGGGGCGGCGCTGGCCCCCAGCACCGGAGTGCTTATCGTCGCCCGGGCCCTCCAGGGGATCGGAACATCGCTGAGCCTTCCCATGGGGGCCGCCATCGTGATCGACGCCTTCCCGGTGTCCCGCCGGGGGACCGGCGTCGGGGCGTGGTCGGCCAACGGCGCGGTGGCCGCGGCCATGGGGCCGTCGGTGGGAGCGCTCCTGGTGCATGTGGGCGATTGGCGGTGGGCGTTCTGGATGAACGTGCCCTTCGGGGTGATCGCCCTGGTGTTCATCCGCAAGGTCATTCAAGAGCACCGCAGTCCGCAGACCCCGGAGCTGCCCGATCGGCTGGGAGCCCTCATGGTGTTGGCCGGGGTAGGGGCGATGGTGTTCGCCCTGGTGCAGAGCAGGGAGTGGTCATGGATCCATCCAGTGGTGCTGACAACCCTGATTGGAGGGCCGCTGGTGCTAGTGCTGCTGGCTTGGCGGTCGATGCGCCACCGGCTGCCGGTGATCGAACCCAGGCTGTTCCGATTCAAGAGCTTTCGGCTGGGCAATTACGGGATGCTGGTGTTCTCCATCGCTTTTTTCGGACACCAGTTGGTGGGCGTGAACTACCTGACCATTGTCTGGGAGCTGACCATCTTCGAGGCTGGATTGCTGCTGACCCCGGTGTTCGTGTTCACCGGCCTGCTCTCGGCTTTGTCGGGCCGGTGGGCCGACCGGTGGGGGCCGGCCAGATTCGTCGTGGCCGGGAGCCTCATGTGGACGGGAGGCATGGTGTGGCAGTGGGCCACGCTGGCCGGCCAGGAAGACCTCGTGGCCTGGGTGCTCAGCGTGACGCTGGCCGGAATCGGATCAGGCCTGGTCTGGGGGTCGCTGTTCGCCGTCATGGTGGCCGACTTGCCCAGCGATGTTCTGGCGTCCGGATCAAGCGTGCTCCAGACCATGATGCGGGTGGGCAACGCTTTCGGCGTGGCCCTCGCGGTGACCATTATCGGAGCCTCTTTGGCGGTGGGCCAGATCGGCAACCTCGGCACCAGCTACATCATGTTGGCGGCCGGGGGCGCGGTGACTGCGGTGTTGGGATTTCGTTGCACACGTCCTGGGGGGCAGCAGGCCCCCACGTTCCAATAAAGTCGCGGGCATGAGCACTGCTGTCAAAGGGCTAGTCGCCTACTCGCACGTGAACATCTGTGTGACCGATGTGGAGGCCGCCGACGCCTTCTACATCGGGAAGCTGGGCCTGGAAAAGCTGCCTCGTCCCGATTTCGGCGAGTTCGCGGGGTCGTGGCTGCGGATGGGACCCTCCCAGCTTCACCTCAGCAAGGTGGACAAGATGCCGGACACCGCGGGGGCAATGTCCCACTTCGCCCTCTACATTCCCACCGACGAATTCGACGCAACTATGGCCGAGTTGGCCGAGCGGGGTCTCGAGTTTGCCTCTGAGCCGAACGAGCGGGAGGACTTCGGCGTCCCGGTGAAGACGGCGTTCGCCCGCGATCCCGACGGGAACCTCATCGAGTTCACCGACGTCGCCTTGTTCGAGTGAGGGAGGCCTCCACTCGAATCGACTAGGACTGATGCCCTCGATTCTTGGCCACCCGGTTCTGCGAAGGGAGGATCCCCGTTTTCTCACCGGCCAGGGCGCATTTGTGGCCAATCTGATCCCCCCCGACGCTGCTCATGTTGCCTATGTGACCTCCACTGAGCCCCACGCTCGGCTCTTATCGGTGGAAGTGGCGGTTGCCGCAGCCGCCCCCGGTGTGCTCGGGGTGTTCATTGCGGACGATATCGACTCCGACGTGGTGGTCTATCCCACCCCGTTCCCAGGCATGAACGATCAGATGATTCGCACCATGCTGGCTCGCGATGTGGTCCGCTACGTGGGCGAGCCGGTGGTTGCAGTGGTGGCCGACGACCCTGTTCAGGCGGCCGACGCCGCCGACTTGGTGGCGGTGTCCTACGAACCGCTGCCCCCGTTGGCCGATCTGGAGGCCTCGCTGCGGGGCGACGTGGTGCTGTTCGAGGGGATCGACGATCAGACGGTGTACCGATGCGGGGTGGGCCAAGAGCCCGACTTTGAAGAGTGCGAGGTGGTGGTGCGGGCCCGGTTCCACAACCAGCGCATGTCGGCGGCGCCCATCGAGGCCCGAATCGGCTACTCCTACTGGGAGGGCGACCGGCTGGTCCACCACACCGCCACCCAGGGCAGCCACAACGTGAAGACCGCGCTGATGGGCATATACGGGCTTGACCCCGGTCAGGTGCTGGTGGTCACCCCCGATGTGGGCGGCAGCTTCGGGGCCAAGTTCCGCTGCTACCCCGAAGAGGCCATTCTGGGGTGGCTGGCCCGCCACCTGGGGCGCCCTTGTGCCTGGGCGGAAACCCGCACCCAGTCGATGACCGGGCTGGGCAGTGGTCGGGGCCAGATCCAGGATGTGGTGGTGGGCGGTAGCCGGGACGGCCGCATCACCGCCTATCAGCTCGATGTGATCCAAGACAGCGGGGCCTATCCGCTCATTGCCGGGTTCTTGCCCCGAATGACCATGGCCATGTTCACCGGTGTCTACGACATCGCCTGCGCCGGGTATCGGGCGGTCTCTGTGCCCACTTCCACCACACCCAACGGGGCCTTCCGAGGGGCCGGTCGGCCTGAAGCCACCTCGGCCATCGAGCGGGCGGTGGACCTGTTCGCCGCGGAAATTGAGATGGACCCCGCCGAGGTGCGCCGCCGAAACTTTCTCGACCCGGAGGTATTCCCCCACACCACGGTGTCGGGAATGAGCTACGACTCCGGCGACTACCAAAAGGCGCTGGATCTCGCATTGGAGGCGGTCGGGTACGACGACTTGCGGGCCGAGCAAGCCGCCCGTCGAGCCAACGGTTCGGAGAGCCTGCTGGGCATCGGCCTGTCCACCTACGTGGAGGTCACCGCCACTACCGGGGCGGGGGATTTTGCCTCGGTGGAGTTGGGCACCGATGGGATGGTCAAGGCGGTGACCAGCTCCACTCCCCACGGGCAAGGCCACGAGACGGTGTGGCCGATGATCGTGGCCGACGCGCTGGGCATCGACCTGGATCGGGTGGTTGCGGTGGGCGGCGACACCGACTGCACCCCTCGGGGGCAGGTCACCGGTGGTTCACGTTCGGCCCAGATCGTGGGATCGATGCTGGTCGATGCCTCTCAGCGGCTGGTGGAGGAGGTGCTGCCGACGGCGGCCGATCTCTTGGAGGCCGCGGTCGGCGATGTGGTCCACGATCGGGAGGCGGGCACATTTCATGTGGCCGGAACCCCGGCGGTGTCGGTGGGGTGGGCGGCCGTGGCCACTGCTCTGAACAGCCCGCTGACGGTGGAATCGGATTTCGAGTCCGGTGGCCAGACCTTCCCGTTCGGCGCCCACGTGGCAGTAGTAGAGGTGGATGCGGAGACCGGCGGGACGGAGCTGGTGCGGCTGGTAGCGGTGGACGACGCTGGCACCGTTTTGAATCCACTCATCTTCGAAGGCCAGATCCACGGGGGAATCGCCGGCGGTGTCGCGCAGGCGCTTATGGAGGAGTTGTCTTATGACGCTCAGGCCAACCCGATTACTACCAACTTTGCCGATTACCCGGTGATCTCGGCGGCTGAGCTTCCCAGTTTCGAGCTGATCAGATCGGAGACCCCCACCGATCGGAACCTGCTGGGGGCCAAGGGCGTCGGCGAGTCGGGCACAGTTGGGGCCACCGCCGCGGTGCAGAATGCGGTAATCGACGCACTGAGTCATCTGGGAATCCGACATCTGGACATGCCGACGTCACCCCGGCGAGTGTGGAAGGCCTTGCACAACCATGTCTGAACAGCATTTGGAAGACCGGGTGCTGGCCATCTGGGCCACTCGTCGGGCCCAGATTCTGTACTGGTTGTTGCGGGGTTTGATCCGGGTGGTTGGGCGCTTCTATCTGCGGACCAGAATGGTCGGCGCCGAGCGGCTGAGAATCGATGGAGCGTTCATTATCGCCCCCGTACACCGGTCCAATCTTGACGGCCCATTGGTGAACTCCCGATGCCCCCGTAAGGTGCGATCGCTGGCCAAGATCGAGATGTTCAAGGGGAGGGTCGGCACCTGGATCAGCGCCATGATCGGATCGTTCCCCGTGCATCGGGGGGCGGGAGACCGCCGGTCGCTGCAAGCGGCCATTGGCCTGTTGCGAAGGGGCGAGCCATTGCTGGTGTTCCCAGAGGGCACTCGCCACTCGGGTCGTCAGGTGGGGGAGATTTACGGAGGCGCTGCTTTTCTATCGGCTCGTACCGGGGTGCCAATCCTCCCGGTCGGCATCGCCGGCACCGAGGAGGCCATGCCCCCCAAGGCCAAGTTTCTCCGGCGTATCCCGGTGTCAATCGTCATCGGTGAACCGCTGCTGCCACCGAGCATCGAGAGCGGCCGACTCTCCTCCAACCAGCGCAGCGAGTTCACCGTCCGCTTGCGAGAGGCCATGCAATCGGCCATGGATGAAGCCGTCGACTTGGCGTCAACCCGCCGAAGCCGACGCCGCCGATGGAACAAGCGCGATGATTGAGGTTCTGTGAGCGCAGTCGATGTCATCCACGCCGCCGAAGTTGAGGCCACAACCCGCTATCCGGCGACGACGGTCGCGGTATCTGGAGGCCTTACTGCTCGGCCGGTGAGCCCTGACGGAGCATCGCTGTGGCTGATAGCCGCCGACCTGGCTGCGGGCACCGAACTGCGGTGGGGCACCGAGCACGGCGACGAGGCCGTGTACGTGCGCTCCGGCAGCCTGGCCGTCGACGGGCGGGTCTGCCCTGCCGACGGGGCGATGGTGGTGGAGGCCGGGGTGGCTGCCAGCGTGATCGCAGAGTCCGACACCAGCATCTTGCACATGGGTCCCGCCGATTCCGCGCCGCCGACCGACGGGCTGAGAGGCCCGGCCGAATCCGATGGCCGAAGTGTGCGGATAGTCGGCCCCGGCGGGGTGTGGGCCACGGTCGACGAATCCCAGCGCACCCGATTCTTCTCCGACGCTTCAGCACCCACCAATCGGCTGTGGCTGTTGGCTAGCGATCGCCCCCAGTATTTCGAATCCTCCGCTCACAGCCACTCCCAGGACGAGCTGATCCACGTGCTGCGGGGCGAGATCCGAGTTGGCCGCCGAGTGGTTGGCGCAGGCGACACCTTGTGGGTGGCCGCCGACCGCCGCTACAAGCTCTACAGCGGTGACGACGGCGTCCATTTCGTCAACTACCGCCGCGACGCCTCGGTCATGACCTCCCCCAACTACGACGGGCCATTGCTGGAAGCTGGCGAGAGCACCAACATGACCTGGGTCAACGACACCCTCTGACCCGACCCTGGCGAACTCTCGTGATCACGATGGGTGCTGCGGAATCGGCTTCGCGCCCGTATATCTTGAGGCCACTAGGCCATGACCAAGGAGGGTTGATGAGAAGGTATCCGAGGGCGATTGCCGGAGCGGGTGTGCTGCTGGTTGCGGCCCTGATTGCCGCAGGATGCTCCGACGGCACCGATGCGCCTTCAGCATCGAATGCTGAACCAACGGCGATCTCCGCCACTGCGACGGAAGTACCGACCGAGGCCGCGATGCCCGCTCCTACTGAAGAGGCGGCACCTACTGAGGGGTCTGTACCCTCCGAGGCGCCTACTGAAGGGCCTGCGCCCACCGCTGTTCAACCTGAACCCGATGCCTCCATCTTCCAGGACTGCGGACAGGTTTATCTCTGCGCTGAACTGGAAGTTCCTGCCGACCACAACGACCCGGACGCGGGAACCATCACCCTGGAGCTCGGAATGCTCCCGGCTGGCGACCCGGATCGGCGCATCGGCGCGCTGCTGGTGAATCCTGGCGGTCCTGGCGGCGATATGCATGGCTTTTTGGAAAATGGCGCAGGACTGTCCGACCAGGTGTTGGCCCGATTCGACGTGGTGGGCTGGAACCCCCGGGGGGTGAGCGCCAGCCTGAACCCCAACTGCCGTGACGAGGCCGACAACCTCCAGCTGGTGGGTGCGCTGTCCGATACCCCGGAGAACGAAGCCGCCATCGCCGAAGCGGCCCAGCAGGCTGCTGAGGCCTGCTTGGCCGGCTTGACTGGTCGAGCTGAGCTCATCAGCACGGTGCAAACCGTGCACGACATGGACTCGATACGCCAGGCCTTGGGCGAGGACCAGATCAGCTTCTTGGGCTACAGCTATGGCACGGTATTGGGCCAATTCTACGCCGACCTATACGGTGCCAACGCCCGGGCGGTGGTCATCGACGGCGTGCTGGACACGTCGCTGACTCATGAGGACGTCTTGGTGGAGCAGATGCGAGGCTTCGCCCGAGTGATTGACGCGATATTCGACGCCTGTCTGGCCGATGCGGCGTGCCCGATTGTCGGCAGTCCCAAATCGGCCTACCTCCAGTTGATGGACAGCTTAGAAACCAACCCGGTGCTCGATGCTGAAGGCAATGTGCTGGTGGGACCGGGGGAGGCACAACTGGCCTTGGTGATGGTCTCCTATTTCCCCGAAGATCAGTGGACGTACTTCTATCAGGCATTCGCCCAGGTTTGGGGGGAGGATGACGGCCAACTTATGCACGACCTGGCTCACTTCTATTTGGGGGCAGTTGATCTGGGCTCGTTCTTCAGCATCAGTTGCACTGACGGCGGCCGGATGAGCGTTAGCAAATTGGACCTGTTCATAGAGCGGATGACCGAGGAGGCCGGCACCTTTGGGCGAGCCGCAGCCGCCGAGGCCCGCATGTGCGTGTATTGGGCCGACACTGAGCCTCGGCCGCTCGATCCGATCCGGGCCCCGGATGCTCCATCGGTGCTGGTAGTGGGGAATCGCGGCGACAACGCCACGCCCTATGAGTGGGCGGTGGCGGTGGCCGAAGCCCTGGAGACTGGTGTATTGCTCACCTACAACGGCACAGGTCACACCAGCTATGGCCAGCATCCGTGCGTGGACGAGGTGGTGGACAACTATCTCATCGACCTGGTGCTGTCCTCAGAAAACATCGAGTGCGGCTGACATCCCCTGGCGGGTTCGCCCGGCTGAGCACGGCATTGGTGGCCCTTGGGCTGCTCTGTGGGGCTGCGGCCTGCGCCGAGGAATCCGAAGTGGTGCTGGAGGTGACCGCAATTGGCGGGGAGGCCACTCCCACATTGGCGCCGACTCCGGTGCCCACCGCGGTGCCCACACAGACGTCTCCGACGCCAGCACCAACGCCGAGCCCCACCATCGAGGCGGCAGTGCCCGCCACCCCTGAACCGACCGTCGAGCCAACCCCGACTCCTGATCGCTCCGCTCAAGAGTTCTTGGACTCCTTGGCTGGAGAGTTTCATTTTGAGCTGGCTGAAGAGTTCGAGTTTCTGGCCGAGATCTCCGAGGAATGGAATCCCGACGGGCAAATCTCGATAGCAGTGGTGCTTCCCGACGAGACACTCCACGGCTATGAAGCAACGGAGTCTCGGATCTCGGCCAGCGCGGTCAAGCCGTTGTGGGCTGCAGCCGCACTCGACGCGGCCGGGCTGGAGGCGGTGAGATCGCAGGCTCATGCCGCCTTGATTCTGTCTGACAATTTGGCGGGAGGAAGGTTGATCGATCTGGCCGGGGGAGTTGACGCGGTGAATGCCTGGACACGGAATGTGGCCCGGTTGCGTGACACCCGGCTAGAGGCGTGGCGCTTCCAGGACCCCAATCGGGTGGCCAGTAGTTTCAACCCCGAGAATCCTCTGGGCAACCGAACCACCATGGCCGACCTGGCTCTTTTCTTTGCCCGTCTGTATAAGGGCGATCTTCTAGAACCCGGCGAGAATGCCGCTCTTCAACAGTGGCTGCTAGATACCTCACATTCGTTGAATTCTCCAAGAGACCTTGACGGGGTCTTGCTTGATCGGCTGCCTCTGGAAGTGGCCGAAACGTCGCTGCACAAGGCGGGTTGGCTTCGACCCAACTGCTGTCCCGCGGAATACCGGCAGATGATCGACGCTGGAATCATCGTGCTTCCTGACGACAGCTGGTATGCGTTGGCTATCTTGAGCTCCCGGGGGGAGTTCTACGACCTGACCAACCAATGGGTTTCGCTGGCTGCCTGTCGGATTTACGCCTTCATTGCCGAAGACCCCGACCTCGAATGTGTGCGGGAACACGACGGCGTCCACGACCCGGAGATTTGGCCTGAAGCAGGAACTAGTTCGCAGTGAAGGGCTTCTCCGCTCCGACGTAGGCCATTGAGTCGTGCCAGCATGGGATCATGCAGGACTTTGACGGCAAAGTGGCAGTGATAACCGGTGCAGCCAGCGGGATCGGCGCGGCCCTGGCGGCCGGATTCAGTGCCCAGGGCGCCAAGGTGGTGGCCGCGGACATCGACCTTGCGGGCGCAACCGCCACCGCTGACGCCATCGGTGATGATGTGGTGGCTGTTGAAGTAGACGTGGCCGACCGGTCATCGGTCGAGACGCTGGCCGACGCCGCTTGGGATGCCTTCGGGCAGGTGGACCTGCTGTTCAACAACGCCGGGGTATTCCAGGCCGGCCTCATGTGGGAGCGCACTCAAGCCGACTGGGACTGGGTGTTCGGGGTGAACATCTACGGCATCGTCAACGGGGTGGCCGCTTTCGTGCCTCGGATGATCGCCCAGGACACCGAGGGCCGCATCGTAAACACTGCGTCGGTAGCCGCCTTCGTGGCCGGAGGATTTTCCAGCCCCTACGTGGTGTCGAAGTGTGCCGCCTTCTCCCTCACCGAATGCCTGGCCCTGGACCTGGCCGGGGTGGGGGCAAAGATCGGAGCCTCAGTGCTGACCCCCAGCGCCATCGACACCGCTATTGCCCACACTGCCCGGGTACGCGGCGAGCGCTATGGCACCGATGAGAGCGAGGACAACGCCTTCGTGGTGGAGTCGCTGTCCCAGATGACCGCGTCCGGCATCTCGCCGGCCGACGTGGTTGGCCCGGTCATGGCCGGCATCAGAGCAGGCGATTTCCTAATTCCCACCAAGCCCAGCTACGCCAATCAGATCCGGGTCCGCTTCGACGCATTGCTGGAGCGGAAGGTGCCCCCAACCGCCGAAGTCGACTGACTCAAAATCCTTATGGCTCAGCCATAGGCTTGCCCCATGGCCGAAACGGCTCGGAGGGCCTTGGCCCCTCTTCTTGTCTTAGGGCTGGCTTTCGCCGGATGCAGCCAAGACAGTCGCTCACAACCAGATACTTCGTTGCCAACGCCCACATCGGGGGCCCCAATTGCTGCCATTGCACTGACCCCGGCTCCCACCGAGCCGCCTGCTATTCCGGAACCCACCCCGAGGCCGTCTCCGACTCCGACATTGGCCCTAACTCCGTCGCCATCTCCGGTTCCATCTCAGACCCCTACCCCGACCCCGACATCGGCTCCGACCCCGTCTCCGACTCCGACTCCGGCCCCGACCCCATCGCCGTCTCCGGTTCCATCTCAGACTCCGGCCCCGACCCCGCTACCCACTCCCGCCCCGCGTCCCGACAAGTCTGCCCCGGTCATGTACCTCACGTTCGACGACGGCCCCCATCCGGTACACACAACGGAGGTGCTCGATGTGCTGGCCCGCTACGGGGCTCGAGCCACATTCTTCGTAGTCGGCTCGATTGCCCAGCACTACCCCAACACAATGCAGCGAATGCTGGATGAAGGGCACACCATCGGAAATCACACATGGAACCATGAGAATTTGGCTGAACTCTCTCGAGAGGAATTCGATGAGACAGTCGGACGGACCCAGGAGATGCTTGGCGATCGCGGCGCCGCCTGTCTGAGGCCGCCCTATGCTGCCGTGGGCTCGTCCACTCGGGAGTGGGCAGCCGAGCATGGTCTTGACCTGGTGACGTGGGATTTCAGTCCCCAAGACTGGATCCCGCAGTCGGCGCTTGAAATCGCTCAGCAGGTAGTGGATCAAGCTCGCGATGGTGTGATCATCTTGCTTCACGACGGCGGTGGAGACCGCACGCAAACTGTTATCGGCCTCGAAGTAGCTCTCAGCGAATTGTCCAGCCGGGGCTACCGCTTCGAACCCCTCTGCCTATAGATGGCCATGACTTCTCTCAGATTTGCGGTCGCTGGGCTCGCCTTGGCTTTGCTTCTCGGCGGGTGCGGTCAGGATGACTCGTCTTCGCCGACGGGCGGGTTGCCCACCCCTTCGCTGGCTGCGGCTCCATCCCCAGAGTCCTTGAATTCGCTGCCTGCTTCTCCAACTGCGTCTGCGCCAGCATCCCCAGACTCCATGCCGTCAGAGGTACTGCCAAGCGAGCCTCCGAGCCCGCCGGCACCAACTCTGGTGCCGATCGAACGAACGGGGGTGGACTGGGAGGACCTCGAAAATCTTGCCTTCGAGGTGGACGGCCAGTTCATACAGCTTGAAGGCGGCAAAGCCGAGATCTCCTACGGCGGCGCTTCCACCGACCTCTTTGTGCTTCAAAACCGAGTGGCACAGGGTGATCTGGATGGTGACGGATTCGAGGACGTGGTGGCCCACATCACCTTGAGATCGGCCGGTTCGGGCGTATTCCACCTGCTTGTGCCGGTGGTGGACGACGGGCGAGGTGGGGCGGCCAAACAGCCGGTGCCGGTGGGCGATCGCATTGTGGTGGAGGGAATCGAAGTGAGAGACGGCCTAGTAAGAGTGTCACTTCTGGATCGCGAGCCGGGCGAGCCCTTCACCGTCATTTCTCTGCGTCAGACGCTGGAAATCGACATCTCCGGGCCAGAACCCGCGGTGTCGGTGGTCGAGTCCATGCCTTTGGAAGACCTTCCGCTTCCTGAGGCCGAGGCGCCCGAAATCGACATACGTTTCGACCCGGGTGCCGTGGGCGGCACGGTGACCGGGTCGATCGACTTCCAGCAGAGGCAGCCCTACACGGCCTACATATCCGAGGGCCAGGCGTTCACCGCGATACTGGAGGCCCCTATCGGGGTGTGGCTGGATGTGCGGCTCGGCGATCGCGTGCTGACCTCGGGGTCCAAACGGTTCCAGTCGGTGTCTACCAACCTGCCCGCCACCGGTCCTTGGAGGGTGACGGTGGTATCCACTCACGCCGGGCAGGTCGACTACCGGCTCTATGTGGAGGCCCTACCGCTGGGGGCCAATCCCGTCCCTGTTCCCATCCCTACAAGACCTGCCGAGCGCACCTCGGTGCCGTCCGCACCCGACAGCGGCGATGGCCCGGTCTTGTACTTGACGTTCGACGACGGCCCCCACCCCGTTTACACGCCGCGAGTGCTGGAAATCTTGTCCCGCTATGGCGTTCGAAGCACGTTTTTCGTAATCGGCTCGTTGGCCGAGCAATACCCCGGCATCATCCAACGCATAAATGCCGAGGGCCACACTGTCGCCAACCACACATGGAATCACGAGGCTTTGGCGGGCTTGCCCCAAGAGGTGTTCGATGACACGGTCGGGCGAACCCAGGACTTGCTTGGCTCTCGGGCTACGCCGTGCCTGCGGCCCCCCTACGGATCAATCGATGCCTTCACCCGCGACTGGGCGGCGGACCACGGTCTGGATGTCGCCCTGTGGGATGTCGACCCTGCCGACTGGCGCAGTCCTCCGGCAGCGGAGATTGCCCAGCACGTCGTGGACCACGCCCGCAACGGGGCCATTGTGCTGCTGCACGACGGCGGCGGCGACCGAACCCAAACCGTATTGGCCCTCGATGCCGCCCTTAGCGAATTGTCCAGCCAGGGCTACCGCTTCGAACCCCTCTGCACCTGACACAGATAGTCGACCGAAGCTGCTGGCCAGCGTCTCACTAGTGTGAGGCGCATGGGAAAGAGAGCGGCGGCGATTGTGGGGCTCACCGAGTGGGCGCCAAAGAGGGTGTGGGACGAGCCCATGTTCACCATGGAGGCGTGTGCTCGGCTGGCGGCCGAAGTGCTGGCCGACGCCGAGGTGGACAAGGGCGAGGTGGATGGATTGGTGATCAACGGTGTGCGGGAGTCGCCGCTGTTCGCTCCGTCGGCGCTGGCCGAGTTCCTGGGCATTCGCAGCAACTTCAACGAGGTGGTCGACCTTGGCGGAGCCACTCCGGCGGGCATGGTGTGGCGGGCGGCCGCTGCAATCGAAGTGGGGATTTGCGAGACGGTGCTGGTGTTCGCCCCGTCGGTGCCGGCACCGCCCCAGCCGGGTTCCAACGGCGGCCCGATGAAGATGAAGATGGGGGCCTACATGGGCGGCGAGGTTTGGGGCTCCCCCCAGGGGCAGTTCGAGATTCCCGCTGGTCTGGTGGCCGCCACTCCCAGTTTCGCCATGGCCGCCCAGCGCTACATGGCCGCTTACGGGGTGAGCGAGGAGACACTGGCCAAGGTGGCGGTGGACTCCCGCTACAACGCCCAGGCCAATCCCTTGGCGGTGTTCTACGGCAAGCCCATCACCATCGACGACGTAATGAACTCGCGTTATGTGGCCGACCCGCTGAAGCTGCTGGAGATCGTCATGCCGTGCTACGGCGGCTCCGCGGTTCTGGTTACCTCCGCTGAGCGCGCCGCCCGGTCCCCGCACCGCCCGGTGTACGTGAGCGGCTACGGCGAGCACCTCACCCACAAGAGCATCACCTACGCCCCCGATGTCATTGACACCCCCATTCGGCTGGCCGCCGACCGGGCGTTCGAAATGGCCGGGGTGTCGCGCGACGCGGTGGACATGGCCTCCATGTACGACTGCTACACCATCACCGTGCTGTTGACCATCGAGGATGCCGGGTTCTGCCCCAAGGGCCAGGGCGGGCAATTCATCGACGAGCACAGCCTGCGCTACGACGGCGACTGGCCCCTCAACACCCACGGCGGGCAGCTGGGCATGGGCCAAGCCGGTTTGGGCGGCGGGATGAGCCACATCACCGAGGCGGTGCGTCAAGTGCAGGGCCGGGCCGACGAGCGCCAGGTGCCCGACTGCAACATCGCCTACGCCAACGGCACCGGGGGAATGCTGGCCGAGCAGGTGGCCCTCATTTTGGAGGGGGCCTGATGGTCCACTTCTCAACCGACGGGCGGCCCCTGCCCACCCCCACCCCGATCACTGCGCCCTATTTCGACGGCCTGCGGGAGCGGCGCCTGGTGCTCCAGCGCTGCCCCCGTCACGGGTTCTTCTTCTACCCCCGGGGCCGTTGCCCCCACTGCCTGGGCGACGACTGGGAATGGGGGGAGTTGAGCGGACGAGGCACGGTGTACTCCTTCACCGTGGACCGAGCCGGCCACGATCCCGCCCTGGCCAGCCGCATCCCCTTCGCCATCGCCCTGGTGGACCTGGATGAAGGCCCTCGGCTGGTGGGCAACATGGTGGACTGCGACGTTGACGATGTCACCGTGGGCATGGCCGTGGAGGCCGCCTACGAAGACGTCGACGACACCTCCCTGCTGGGCTTTCGTCCCGCTGGCTAGACCGCCTCGGCCAGGCGGGTCTCGGTCCAGTCGATTTGCAGTTCCCGGACCGCAATGCGCCAGCCCTCGTCGAGGCGGACGAATTGGTCGTGATAGCGGATGAACATGATGAAGTCGGTAGCGGGGGTTCCGTCGTCGGGAACCGTCAGGTGGTGGGCGATGCAGTAGGTCTCGCCGGTGGCGGCGTCGCCGGCGATCTCAGTCTGCTGCTGGCCCAGAAAATGGAATGTGGCGTTGTAGCTCATCCGGGAGATCGCCCGGGCAATCTCATCTCGTCCCGTCCGCTCGCTGAGTATCGTTCCTCCGCTGGGCAGGTCGACGCGGCGCAGCACCCCATCGGGGGCGAAGCAGGCTGCCACGCCTTCGGGATTGCCCCGGTCCACGCAGCGGGCGTAGTCAGCGGCAAGGTCGGCCAATGCATCTCGATCAGACATGGCCCCACCTTGTCATGCCGCAACCCCGAGGGAAACTCGCTGTGCCCCCATTATTGTGACCGGTTTGAGGGAAGTAGGCTTCGGCCATGGCTGTAATCGAAGCTGTTGATCTGGATGTGCGCCGGGTAGCGGGTGCGCTGGGCGCCGAGGTTCGGGGTCTGTCGCTGGCCTCGGTGTCCGATGAGGAGTTCACCCTCATCCAAGAGCTGTTGGACGAGCACTTGGTGCTGTTCTTCCCCGACCAGCACCTCACCCCCGACGAGCACCGGGCGTTCGCCGTTCGCTTTGGCGAGCCGGAGATCCACCCCTACATCCCCAAGCTGGATGAAGACCATCCCGAGATCGTGGTGCTCAAGGGCGAGTCGGGCTATGTGGCCGACGTGTGGCACACCGACTGCACCTTCGAGCAGTCCCCGCCCATCTGCTCGGTGCTCAATGCCATGGTGATGCCCCCCGCCGGCGGCGACACCATGTGGTCCAACATGTACAAGGCCTATGAGACCCTGGCCGAGCCCATGAAGCAGATGATCAACGGGCTCACCGCCATCCACTCCGCGGCCAACTACGGGCAGCCCGACCACAAGGCCGAGCACCCGATTGTGCGCCGCCACCCCCGCACCGGCCGCCCGTCCCTGTACGTGAACAAGCAGTTCACCCGGCGCATCCCCCAGCTCAGCCGGGACGAGTCCGAGTCACTGCTAGACCTGCTCACTGCCCACGCCTGCAAGACCGACTTCACCTGCCGCTACAGCTGGAGTGAGGGCACCATCGGCATTTGGGACAACCGGGCCACCCAGCACTTCGCAGTGAACGACTTTGACGGCAACCGGGCCATCAGCCGGGTCACCATCCTGGGCGACAACCCCGAGCCGGCTTTCGACACCACTCAGTGGAGCCCTTACAAGTACGAGCGGGTCTCCGCTGCTGCTTACGGCCTCGACCGCGACTAGAGCACCTCGTTTGTTCCCTTAGTCGGGCGGCTCGCCAGCAACCTACGCTGCATGACCGATGGGGGGCGGCAAAGGGGGTGAGCCTCGATGAGTGAGAAGGTCAACCACGTCGGGCTGGCAGTGGCCGACCTGGATGCCGAAGTTGATTTCTGGACCGGGGCGCTGGACTTCGAGCGAGTCGGGGCGCTCGACGCCGACGACGCGTCGACCGGCCAGCTATTGCAACTGGAGCGGCCCGGTCTGCGAGCGGTGTATCTGCGCAAGGGCGAGTTCGTGCTCGAACTTCTGCAATTCCGCGGCGCCGGGCTGGTCGAGCGGCCAGCCCGGGTGGTGAACGAGCTCGGACTCACCCACCTATCCCTGAATGTCCCCAATATGGATGCGGCTCTCGAGCGAGTGAGAGCCCATGGCGGCGAAGTGCTGGACGACACCCGCTTGTGGGACGTAGCGGTAATGATCCGTACCCCGGCCGGCCAGCTGGTGGAACTGCTGGTGGGCTTCGAAACTCCAACCACCGACCTGGGAGAATGACCCGGTGATAGGAAACCCGAGAACCTATTGGGAGGCCATAGAAGCGCGGGCCGCCGCCACCCCCGACAATCCCCTGACAATTGAACCCGACGGCACGGTGATGACTTTCGCCGGATTTCGGGACGCCGCCGAAAGGGCTGCCGCCGGTTTGGCCGCCATAGGAGTGGCGGCAGACACTCGGGTGTCGTGGCAACTCCCCAACGGCCGAGCCTCGCTCGTCCTGTCGGCGGCGTTGGCCCGATTGGGGGCAGTCCAGAACCCGATCATCCCCATCTACCGGGAGCGGGAGGTGGGCTTCGTGGTTCGCCAAACCGGGGCCCGGCTGCTGGTGGTGCCCTCGGTGTGGCGGGGATTCGACTATCCAGCCATGGCCGAGGCCGTGGTGGCCGCCACCGATGACTGTGACGTGCTGGTGTGCGACGGCGACCTCCCCGAGGGTGACCCCAGCACCTTGGCCCCGTTCGAGGCACCCCTGGACGACGACGGCTGGCTCCCGGTGCGATGGATTTACTACACCTCGGGCACCACGGCCGACCCCAAGGGGGCCATGCACGGCGACGACTCGGTCATCGCCGCGGCCCGTCATATCTGGGAGAACCTCGAACTGCGGGCCGACGATGTGTGGCCCTTGGCCTTCCCGTTCACCCACATCGGCGGCATCAGCCTGCTCATTGCCACTCTGGTGTGCGGCCCTCCCTTGCTGATGGTGGAGAGCTTCAACCCCGAAGCCGACACCCGTTTCTTCCGCGAGCACGGGCTGACCCTGGCTGGCTCGGGCACGCCGTTTTTCATCGCCTTTCTGGCCGAGCAGCGCAAGACCCCCGACCAGCCGATCTTCCCCAAGATGCGTGCCGCCATCGGGGGAGGCGCCCCCAAACCGGCCGGACTGCATATGGAGGTCAAGAACGAGATGGGCGGCGTGGGCATCATTTCCAGCTACGGGCTTACCGAGTGCCCCATCGTCACCTATTGCTTTCTTGGCGACCCCGACGACAAGCTGGCCACCACTGAGGGGCGGATCCTGGACGACACCGCTTGGAAGCTGATCGAAGGGGAGCTGCTCCTGAACGGCCCAACCTTGTGCCGGGGCTATCTGGACGATGCGCTGAACGAGTCCGGGTTCGACGACGAGGGGTTCTTCTTCACCGGCGATCTGGCCGAAGTCGACGATGAGGGCTTCGTGACCATCGTCGGGCGAAAGAAGGACGTGATCATCCGCAAGGGAGAGAACATCTCGGCCAAAGAAGTAGAGGATGTGCTGTTCTCTCATCCCAATGTCGCCGATGTTGCCGTCATCGGTCTGCCCGACTCGGTGTCGGGAGAGCGGTGCTGTGCGGTGGTGGCCCCCATGGCGGGGGAGGAGTTCGGTTTCTTGGAGATGGTCGAACACTGCAAGGAGATCGGGTTGATGAACCAGAAGATCCCCGAGCAACTGGAGATCGTCGACGAACTGCCCCGCAACCCGGTGGGCAAGGTTCTCAAGCAGCAGCTTCGGGAAACCTACGGAGGGTGAATGTTATGGCATCAGAGCAACCCAACATTTTGTTGATCGTTTCCGACGAGGAGCGGCGCAACCCGTGGCTGGACGGGGTGGTGGAGATGCCCGCCCACGACCGGCTGCGGCGCGACGGTTTGGACTTCAACCGCTACTACACCCACGCCTCGCCGTGCTCGCCGTCGCGGGCCAGCTTGTACACCGGCAGCTATTTGGCCGAGCACGGCGTGGTGGACAACGTGAGTTTTCCGGCCCACACCGCGCTCGACCCGGCGATTCCCACCGTGGGGCGGCTGATGCGCGACGTGGGCTACGAATCGGCCTACCTGGGCAAGTACCACCTCACCCACGAGCCCCAACCCGACATGGAGACCTTCGGTTACAGCGGCTGGATTGGCGACGACCGCCACTACATCGGCGGGCCGTGGACCGGTCGGCACTTCGACCCGGTGATCGCCGACCAGGCGGTGGACTGGCTGCGGACCCACGGCGCCGATCCTTCTGTCGGCCCTTGGTTCTTGACCGTGGCGCTGGTGAATCCCCACGACGTGATGTGGTACCCCCTCGATCAGCCGTCGTACCAGGAAGCCAACCCCGACCTGATGGGCGTGTTCAATTTCATGCACGAGCACATGCTGGGCGGCAAGGTCGACTTAGAACCCCTGGAGGAGATCTACCCCCGTCGGTTCACCCAACTGCCCGACAACTTCGGCGACGACCTCCACACCAAGCCCGAGGTCCAGCGGGCTTGGCGCCATGTCCGCAACCGGGAGCACATGGTTGGCCACATGGCCATGGACGACGTCGACTCCTGGCTGCGCCAACTGGACTACTACGCATGGCTCCACGAGCTGCTCGACCACAGCATCGCCGCGATCCTGGGGGCCCTCGACGACATCGGGGCCTATGACGACACCGTGGTGATCTACACCTCCGACCATGGCGACGCCTGCGGATCGCACGGGCTGCGGGCCAAGCTGCCGTGTGTGTACGAGGAGGTCATGGGGGTGCCGCTCATCGTCAAGGCCCCCGGGCTCACTCCGCAGGGAGCGTCCACCGATGCGCTGGCCACCCACGTGGACCTGGCCGCCACCGTCGCCGCACTCGGCGGAGTGGATGTCGACGGCTCGCCCACACTGTCGGGGAAGGACCTCACCCCGTCGCTGGCCGATCCGTCGACTTCGGTGCGGGACTATGTGCTGTTCAGCCAAGACAGCGCCCAGTCGGAGTTGATCCGCCACAGCCGCTACGCGGTGCGGGGCTTCTTCGACGGCGAGACCAAGTACGCCCGCTACTACGGGGTGGGCGGCGGCATCGACCGCACCGGCAACCCCGCCCCCGAGCCAAAGCTGTTCGACACCGACGCCGACTTCGACGACCACGACCACGAGTGGTACTCCCTGGCCGATGACCCCCACGAACTGGTCAACCTGGCCAACGACCGCTCTCGTCGCTCCGAGTTGCGGGACCTGTTCGGCCGTCTATTGGAGTACGAAGCCGCCGAGTTCAGCGGCTAGGCACTGTTTGCTTGCGGCCCCACCCGAGTAGGGTGGGCCGTCTGACGGTCGCTGGCCCCCTTGTTCTTCCCAAGCCGGTTTTCCGGGGCTGGTCCCACACCGTGGCTGCGGTGGCTGCGGTGACCTTGGCGCCCATCGTCATCGCTTTGGGGCCGGGCGGTGCCGACCGGGCTGTTGTGTCGGTCTACGCCATCGCAGTGGTGGGCGTTTTCGGGGTGAGCGCGGCCTACCACCGGTTCAACTGGTCTCCGCCAAAGCTGGCGATGTTCCGCCGCTTGGACCACTCGATGATCTTCGTGTTCATCGCCGCCTCTTATACCCCGGTGGGCTTTTTCGCGTTGGATACCGGTGCCGCCCAGCTGGTTCTGAGCGTGGTGTGGTCCGGCGCACTGCTCGGCGTTGTCGGACGGGTGGTGTGGCTCAACGCACCCCGGTGGGTGCTGATCGCCCCCTATCCAATAGTCGGCTGGGCCGCGCTGCTGGTCATCGGAGACGTCTGGCGGGGAATGGGAACCGCGGGGGGAACTCTGCTGTTCGTGGGCGGTGGCCTATACACGCTGGGCGTGATCATCTATGCCACCCACCGCCCCAATCCCTGGCCCCGCTGGTTCGGCTACCACGAGATCTTCCACCTGCTGGTGGTGGCCGCCGTGGCCGTCCACTACGTGGCTATCGCGTTTTTCGCCATTCCCTTGGCCTAGCTGAGCCGTTCGGCTACTCGCGCTTCCAGCCGCCAGTCTGAATCCGGCGCCAGAACTCGGCGTCGCGCTCATCGGCCGGGCGACCGACATGGGTCACCACGTCGACATCGGGAGACTCGGCCCGCAAGGCCGCGGCGGTGCACTTCTCCGGCGGCCGGTGGGCGAAGGGGTTGAACTGGTAGTGGCGCATGGCGTTCTGGTGGGTGATCTTGGCCACGATGTCCTCGGGCAGTTCGGCCATCAGCTTGGCCACGTACTCCGGAGACTGGGGCCAAGTGCCGTCGGAGTGGGGGTAGTCCGACTCCCAGCACAGGTTGTCCACGTTGAACTCGTCCAGCAGTTTGATCCCGATGCGGTCGTTGATGAAGCAGCACAGGATGTGGTTGCGGAACACGCCGGTGGGGCTGCCGTCTATGCCGAACTCGTGCTTGGTCCAGCCCGAGTGGCGGTCTTGCACGTGCTCGGATCGCCACATGAAGTAGGGGATCCAGCCGATGTCGCCCTCGGTGAGTGAGAACTTGAGGTCGGGGAAGAGGTCCCAGAACTCGGCCCAAACCAACTCCACCAGCGTGGAAATGGTGAGAGCAGACGAGAGGGTCATCGGCACGCTGGGAGGAGCGTCGGCCGAGGCGCCCATTGACCGTGACGACGATCCCAAGTGACAGCACAGCACGGTGTTCAGGTCGCTGCATGCGGCGAATAGCGGATCCCACGCCCCGGAGTGGATCGAGGGCATGCCCAGCATCGCGGGGTTCTCCGAGAAGGTCACCGCATGGCAGCCCTTGTCCGCGAGTCGCTTCACCTCGGCCACGGCCCGGTCGATGTCGAACAGGGGCAGGATGCCGCAGGGGATGAACCGATCTGGGTAGGCGCCGACCCATTCGTCGATATGCCAGTCGTTGTAGGCCTTGATCATGATGTCGTTGAGGTCGGGATCGGGTCCCTCGTTGAGCACCTGGCCGGAGAAACCGGTCCAGTTGGGGAAGTTCAGCCCGGCCAACTGCCCGCCGGCGTTCATGTCCCGTACCCGCTCGTGCACGTCGTAGCAGCCGGGGCGCATCTCGTCGTAGCGGCTGGCGTCGATGTTGTAGTGCTCCCGGGGCTTTCCGGCCACCGCATTTAGGCCCAGGTTCCGGCCCGGCAGCTTGCCGTAGTACCACTGTTCCCGCCCGTTCTCGTCGGTGACCACCTTGGGGGCGTGCTCCTTGTACTTCTTGGGCACGTGGGCTTCGAACATGTTGGCCGGTTCGGCGATGTGGTCGTCAACGCTGATCAAAATGAGGTCGTCGGGGTTCACAGCAATACTCCGGGTTTGGAAGAGTTTCTAGGGTTCAACGGTAATGGAGACGGCATTGTGAATGCCTGCTTGGACAAGGGTCTGCACCGCATCGGCGGCCTGTTCCATGGGAAAGTGGTGGGTGTGGAGGCGCTCCACCGGCAGTGATCCCGACTCGATGAGCCGCACCGCCTGTCGGTAGCTGTGGAAGTCCACCGTGCGCACCCCGATGACGGTCTGGTAGCGCATGGCCACATCGTCGGACGGGAAGCCGTCCACTCCCCGGCCCTTGAGCCCGGCCAACACGATTGTGCCGCCCAGTCGGGCCATTGACACGGCATCGACCACCGGCTGGGTGGCGTGGGGGGTGGTGTCCACCACGATGTCGGTTCCCCGGCCATTGGTTTCGGCCAGCACTCGTTCAACTGCGTTTTCCGACTCCACGTCGATGGTCACATCGGCTCCGAACTCGGCGGCCAAGGCCAGTTTGTGGGCGTCTTGTGATCCCAGGCCGGTCACGAAAATCGCCGACGCGCCCGCGGCTGCCGCCGCGATCACGCAGGCCAGCCCCCGCTGGCCGGGACCGAGCACGGTGACGGTGTCGCCATAGCGCAGGCCAGGGGCCGACACCGCCCAGGCGAACCCCGCGCCCAACGGGTTGTACAGCGCAGCAATGCGAGGCGGGATCGAATTGTCAATCTTGTGGGGGACCGAACCCGGTGCCAGATACATCATCTCTGCGTACCCGCCCCACAGCGAAGGGGTCCGGCCAGTAGGAGTGAAGCCGTGGTTGCCCGGGGCCACCCGGCACATCTGCCGGTCGAGACAGGCCAGACAGCGCCCGCACCCGTAGGCGGCCTCGGCCACCACCCGGTCGCCGGGCTTCAATCCCCAGCGTTCCGCGTACCGCTCGCCCACGTCTTCGACGATCCCCACCGGCTCGTGGCCGGGAATGACCGGGTAGTTCATGAGTGAACTGCCCGAGTATGTCTCAACGTCCGTGCCGCAGATCCCGCAGGCTTCGATCCGCAACAGGGCGTCGTCATCGCCCACCCGCGGCCGAGCGAACTCCTGCAACTCCAACTGCTCCGGCCCCACCTGCACCATGGCTCGGATCCCATCGCCCATAGCGACGATCCTACGATGCACTCATGACGGTTCTTGATCTGACCATTGATGAGGTGTTAACCACCACCAGGGCGGTGCGCAAGCGGCTCGACCTGGAGCGGCCGGTGGAGCGGGCCATGATCGAGGAGTGCCTGGACTTGGCGTTGCAGGCGCCGACCGGGTCGAACCAACAGCGGTGGCACTGGATCGTGCTCGACGATCCCGAAGTAATCGGGCAGGCCTCGGAGATCTATCGAGCCGCCATGGCCCAGTACTCGGCCGACATCGCCACGGGTCGGGAGCAATATGAGCGCCAGACTGTGCGAGCTGAACAGATGTCGGAGTCGGTGGCCTACCTACGCGACAACATGCACCGCCTTCCCGCCATGCTAATTCCGGTGCTGGTCGACCGGTTCGGAGTCCTGCGCAGCGACCGGGCCCAGACTTTCCACCACGCCAGCCAGTGGGGGTCGATCATCCCGGCAGTGTGGAGCTTCATGCTGGCCCTGCGCAGCCGGGGCATGGGCAGCGCCTGGACCACCATCCACCTACACCGCGAGCAGGAGATGGCCGACCTGCTGGGCATCCCCTACGACACCCACATCCAAGCCGGCCTCTTCCCGATTGCCTACACCCTCGGCACCGACTTCCGCCCAGCCCTCCGCCACCCTGCGACCGAGGTAACCGCATACAACCACTGGAACCCCGCCTGGAAGTAGGCGTCGAAAACTAGCGCCAGGTGATGTGGGCGGGGAGGTCGCTGTAGGCGAGGTTGGCGGGGAGAGGCGGGTACTCGAAGCCCGCCACGGGGGTTAGGGCGGACACCCTATCGAGTAAGGTCTCGATGGCGGTGACCCCTTCGAGGCGGGCCAGGCTGGCGCCGGGGCAGACGTGGGCACCGGCGCCGAATGCCACGTGGTTGAGGGGGTCGGGTCGGTCGAGCAGGAAGTCTTCAGGGTCGTCGTACTGCTCCTCGTCCCGATTGGCCGACGCCAAGCCCACCTCCACCCAGTCGCCCTGCTTCATGTCCACCCCGCCCAAGGCGGTGTCCTTCAGGCACCGCCGGGCCACTCGTGGGGCGGGCGAGTCGTGGCGCAGGGATTCTTCGACGAAAACCGGGATCAGCTCTCGGTCGGCTTCCAAGGCAGCCCAGGTGTCGGGCTCGACGATGAGCCGGTGCATGGAGTGGGCCAGCAGCCCTCGGGTGGTGTGAACCCCGCCCAGCACCATGGTCTGAAGCTGATGGGCGATCACCGTGTCGCTGAGAGGCTCGCCTTCGATTTCGGCGTCCAAGAAAACCTTGTAGGTGTGGGAGGTGGGCTCGTCGGCCAACCGTTCCTGGGCCACCAAGTCCTTCAGGTAGCCGGTGATGGGCGGGCCGTCGGGGGCGTACTGGGGGCACACCGCCCGGAACATCACCGAGCCGTCCGACGACCACACCTTCAGGTTGTCGGCCCCGCCTTCGGGCAGGCCGATGATGTGGGCGATCACCTCGCAGGGGATGGGCACGGCGTAGTCGGCGTGTAGGTCGGCAGGCCCCTCGCCAGACAGGGCGTCAAGCAGCCGCTCGCAGGTCTCCCGCACGAACGGTTGGATTCTCATGGTGCGGTGGGGCCCCAGCGCCGAGTTGTACAGCCGGCGGATCTGCCCGTGGACCGGCTCGTCGATCTCAGGAAGGAACAGCTGCTCTTGGGGCACTTCCTCCACGCCACCGAGCCCGGTGCCCGGCGTCATGTCGGAGCCGTAGGTGTCTACCGCATACAGCAGTTCGTCGGCCTCTTGGCGACGGGTCAGGTAGTAGCCCAGCGGGGTCTTGGCCACCGGCCCCTGCTGGCGCAGTTCGGCCAAATGGTCGAAGGGCAGGCCGGTTTCGAAGTACTCAGGATTGTGGGGGTCGAAGGCGGGGAGGGCGTCGGTCATGGCGATGTCCTTGCCTATTCCTCGAACGACTCCCGCCAGGGCCCGGCCAGGTGCCCGCCGTCGATCACGAACTGGGCACCGGTGATGTAGCTGGCCTCGTCGCTGGCTAGGAACAGAGCCAGCGAGGCGATTTCTTCGGGTTCGCCCATGCGTTTGATGGGTTGCATGTCCATGAGCCGGTTGAGACGGCCCAGCGTCTCAGGCGGTGCCTCTTGCACCATGGGGCTGTTGATCACCCCGGGGTGGATGGAGTTGACCCGCACCCCCAGCGGTCCCAGCTCGATGGCCGCCGAGCGGGTCATGCCGGTGACCGCGAACTTGCTGCCGGAGTAGCTGGTCATGCCCAGCACACCGACGATGCCGTCGATGGAGGAGATGTTCACAATGGCACTGTTGCCGGTGGCTACCAGAGCGGCCTTGGCCGCCCGCATCCCCAGGTACACGCCGTGGAGGTTGATGTCGATCATCTCGTGGTGGGTCTTCAAGTCGAGTCCCTCCAGGGTGCCGAACGCGCCGATACCGGCGTTGTTCACCAGGATGTCCAGCTTGCCGAACCGCTCCACAGTGGCAGCCACGGCCGTGTCCCAGTCGTCCTCCCGGGTCACGTCCAGCTGCTGGTAAAAGGTGTCGGGGCCAAGCTCGGAGGCCAGCTGTTCCCCGAGCACGTCCCGCAGGTCGGTGATGGCCACTTTGGCCCCTTCGGCCACGAACCGGCGGGCCTCCGCCTCACCTTGGCCCCGGGCGCTGCCGGTAATGAGCGCCACCTTTCCTTCCAACCTTCCGCTCATTGCCGTCGCCTCCTGCCTATCCGGGTGTTTCTTGCCTACGGGGTCGAATTCAGTCCGCAGGCAAAGAAGCCACCTCGTAGGCGTCCTCGTCGATGGCGGCGGTCTGGTCCTTGAAGGTGGTCATGTTGTGGGGCCACTGGGTGACGATTCGGCCGCTGGGGCTGCGGTAGTAGCCGTTGCAGCTGGCGTTCCAGGGCCTGATTTCGGAGATGCCCTCCTGCACCCACTCGTTGTAGTCGGCCATGGGCTCGGCCTTGACGTCCACCCAGGCCAGGCGCTGCTCGGCCAGGCGCTGGATGTGGGCCAAGGCGTAGTCCACCTGGTATTCGATCATGGTGATGATTGAGCCGTTGTTGGTGTTGGGGCCGTACAGCATGAACAAGTTGGGGAACCCGGCGGTGGTGATGCCCATGTAGGCGGTGGCTCCGTCGTCCCAGGCGTCGTTGATATGCAGCCCGCCCCGGCCGATCACCTCGATGGCCGACAGGTACTTCGTTGTGGAGAACCCGGTGGCCAGCACCATGGTGTCCATCACCCGCTCGGTGCCGTCGGCGGTGAGGACGCCCTTGGGAGTGATCCGCTCGATGGCGTCGGTCACCAGTTCCACATTCGAGCGGTTGTAGGTGGTGAAGTACTCGTTGTGGAACAGCGGCCGCTTGCAGCCCCACATGTGGGTGGGGGTGAGCTTGGCCCGCAGCTCAGGATCGGACACCGCCTCTAGGGATTGCCGTCCGATGGCTTCCATCTCGGCCTGCCGCTTGGGGTCTTTGAAGGCCATGCCGGTGTCCACCTGCTCGAAGAGCTCGTCGCGGCGGGCCACCACGATGCTGGGGTCGGCCTGACGGGCGGCCATCTCCTCGGGGGTGTAGGGGTCGTCCTCTTTGGGCAGCACCCAGTTGGCGGTGCGTTGGAAAACGTAGAGCTGGCCCACCTCAAGGGCGATCTCGGGCACGAGCTGCACGGCGCTGGCTGCTGAGCCGATAACGCCCACAGTCTCACCGGCCAGATCGTGGTCCCAGTCCCAGCGGGCAGAGTGGATGGTCTTGCCCTCGAACGAGTCCAAGCCTTCGATGTCGGGCAAGGGCACGTCGTTGAACATGCCCAGCGCGCTGATAACCACGTCGGCAGTCACCTCGGCGCCGGACTCGGTGGTTAGCGTCCAGGTGGCATCGTTGTCGTTCCACCGGGCCGAGGTCACCGCGTCGTTGAAACGACAGTGGGGGAGCACCCCATACTTCTCAGCGCAAAACTCCATGTAGCGCAAGATCTCGGGTTGGCGGGCGTACGGACGGGTCCACTCGGTGTTGACCTCGAAGGAGAACGAGTAGAGCTCCGACTGGATGTCGCAAGCGCAGCCGGGGTAGCGGTTGTGGTACCAGGTGCCGCCAACGCCGCTGCCTTTCTCCAGCACGGTGAAGTTCTCAAACCCCGACTGGCGGAGCCGGATGGCGGCGCACAAACCGCCGGGCCCGGCCCCGATGATGGCGATTCGCAGGTCACGCTCTCCGTTGCTGCCGGTTGCCTCTATTGACTGAGTGCTCATGTCCACCCCTTGCGTGTGTCCGGAAAACGCTACCCTTGTGCTCGCTGCGGTTAGAAAACGGAGAGAACATCGGGCGCGGCAAGTGCCTTGGGAAAAGGGCTGAGTTGTTGTTGTGGAAAGTGCCAATGGTTAGAGTCCCTAGCGTGGGAGAGGCAGAAAAACGCTTATGACGGTTACCGAAAATGACGCGACCGCCACCCAGCTGACGCTGCTCGATGAGCTTGTCCTGACGCTTCTGAACGAGGAGAGCGGCTACTTTCGCCAGGTTCCCGGCTGGAACCTGAACTGCGCCGTCGTGGGGGCGGCGCTCGCCGAGCTGTCGCTCATCTATCGCATCGACACCGACATGGAGTCCTTGATCCTTCTGGATCAGACCAGGACGGGCGACCCTTGTCTCGATCCGATTCTCTCCGAGATTGCCAAGGAGCCGGTTCAGCGCAACGCTCAGTATTGGATTGAGCGCCTCGCGCCGAAAGCGGATTCGATCATCGATACGACGCTGGAGCGCTTGGTTGACCTGAAGATCCTGCAACACCACGAAGGGGATTTCTGGTCTCTGGCTCAAGGGGCCTGGAAGTCGGGATTCCACACCAGCTCCGAAGTGGGCACTGCCGTTGAGTTCGTGAAGACCCGCATCAGCAGGGCGATATTCAACAACGAGATTCCCGGCCCTAGAGACGTCATCATCATCTGTCTCATCGACACCTGCGACGTCTTGCGCTACATCTTCGAACTTGACGAGGAGTCGGAAGCGCGCGTCGAGCAAGTCTGCAAGATGGACCTGATCGGTCGCGCCATCGCCGATGCGGTCAGCGAGAACATCGCCGTGTCATTGTTCCAGCGAACCGCCCTGACTAGGGCGATTCCCCGCCTCAAGCTGCGCAAGGTGATGCGCAGCAAGCAACTCCGCAAGGGCAACGTGCCCGCATTCATGGCGGAACTCCACAAGGAGTACGGCCCGGTATTCGACGTCAAGGTGCCATTCCAGGGTCGCATGATCTTTTTGGCCGGGCCCGAGACCAATCACTGGGTACACCGCCATGGCCGCATGCACCTGCGAGCCAGGGACTATCTGGAGGACTTCGAGAAGGTCTATGGCGGGGTAGGGCTGTTACCCGCTCTCGACGGTGCTGATCACTTCCGGTATCGGAAGTCCATTCAGCCGGGCTATGCCCGCGGGAGGCTGGAAGAACAGCTCGACATGGTATTCGACAAGGCCCGGGAGAACCTGGCGACTTGGAACGTTGGTGAAGCGGACATTGCGGTGACCATGTGCCGGAATCTGATCAACTCGGAACTGTCACCGCTGACCATCGGCATTGACTCGAATGACGTATCCGACGACATGCACAAGTTCAAGGAGCGGGCGCTCAAGACGCACCTGGCCAAGACCCTCCCCAAGTTCATGCTGCACACCCCCTCAATGAGGCGTCGGGCGAAGCTCATCGACGACGTGGTGGATCGGGTTTTGCGGGTCCACACCCCCGCCCAGCGGGCGGGATGTCCTCGGGATCTTGCCGATGAGCTGTTGAATATGCACGGCAGTGATCGGCAGTTCCTCCCCGAGTCGAACCTGCGATTCGTGCTCTCAGCACCGTTGATTGCCAGCATGTACGTGGGCGATCAGCTTTCCTTCATTGCCTACGCCATGCTGGCGCAGCCGGAGTACCTCGAGAAGATCCGTGAGGAGGCCGATGCCCTGTTCGCCAACGGCGATCCTGACCGCGAGACGCTCACCGGGCCGGCGATCGACGTCACTCGCCGCTTCATCATGGAGTGCCTGCGCATGTACCCCATCGTCCCGATGTCAGTGCGCAATGTGATGAACAAGTGCGTAGTTGAGGGCTACGAACTGCCGGAAGGGGCTCGAGTATTCATCGCCCAGACGGCAACGCACTACATGAGCGATCACTTCCCCGATCCCTTCACGTTCGACATCGACCGCTATCAGGCGCCGCGCAAAGAGCACATCGGCTCTACCTACGCCCCCTACGGGCTGGGCACGCACACCTGCCTGGGCATCCGCTGGACGGAACTTCAATTGGCCATCAACCTGCTGATGATGGTGCATTACTACGATCTGGAGATTGCCCCCAAGAAGTACAAGCTCAAGATCAGCCCATTTCCGTCGATGTCGCCCAACAAGAAGCTGAAGTTCCGGGTCGCCGGGAAGCGCCACGAACTGCCCGTCTGACCCAGCTCTACTAGGCAGAAGAGATTTTGGCGGTTAGCGCCTGGCCTTCTTGAACCGCCAGCCGTACATGATGCTCCCGTAATAGTTGAACGTCCGTCTGGCGGCGGGGTCGTTGAACGGGTAATCCGCCCCCATCTGCCGGGCCGCAGCCATGCCGGTGATGAAGCAGGTCTCCTGGCTGTTGATCAGCGTGTGGGCGCCGCAGTGCCACGCCCGCCGCTTGCCCTGGATTAAGCGGAACAGGTTGACGATCAGGGCCACGTGACGCACGTCGTGAACGACGTGTTGGAACCACCACTTCTTGACAATCTTGTCTTCATCGATCGGGCTGATCGCGTTATAGGTCACCAGACAGGGCTTGTCCGACCGGCTCACCCATGGTTGCTGGTTGTGCATGATGTAGGTGATCTCGTAGTTGTCGGGTCGGGCGCCGTACTGAGCGATGTGGTTGCTGCGAGTGGTCAGGGGCTTGGCCTCGTTGTCGGGAAGCACCGATGAGTCGTAGTGGACCACAGTGTGGTTGTGGAGTTCGCTCTCATAGCGAATCGACGAGAGCAGATAGCGCTCGAGGGCGGTGGGCTTGTCCAGCATCATCAGCGTCTGGTTGGCGTTGCACGCGAACACAACTTCGTCGAATTCTTCCCGGACGCCGTCTTCGTCAACCACCACAACCCCGGACTTCGATCGGTACACCTTTTGAACCGGCCGGTTCAGGTAGATCTTGTCCCGAAAGCCGGCTGACATGTGCTCGTAGATGCGTTGCGATCCCTGATCCCACGTCTGCATGGGCGTAGCCGACTCGATGTCGAAAAACTCCAGATACCGGGCGAACAGGGATGCCGGCATATCGAACACGTTTGTGGCCATGAGGAAGTTGACGAACATGGGCTTGAGGATCTTGTACCGGAAGTCGCCGGAGAACCCGCCCAGATTCAGCAGCGTGCCCATGCTGACGTAGTTGAAGGGATTGAGGAAGTTCACGAACTTCGACTGGGAGCGGCTCAGCCAGCCCACCCGTTGCATCCGCCGCAAGAGTCGTTGGAATTTGGCAATCTCCGCATGCAGTTGCTGCCTGATCTCAGAGTCGAAATCGTGGGCGTAGATCTGTCCGGCGTACTTCACGCTGTAGCTGAACTTCGTGTCGATTCGCTCGATTCCAAACTGCTCCATCAAAAGCAAAATGTGTTCATAGACGGAGGGGATCAAGGCGGTGACCGACATGTCAAAGGGAATTGACCCGCCATCGTCTTGGGGCATGTCAACGGTGATCGCGTTGCCACCGAGCAGTTCCTGTGCTTCGTACAGTCGGAAATCGAAGCGGTCCGGTTGGTGGTGCAGGGTCCACGCGGCCCCCAGCCCTGAGACGCCACCGCCCACTATGGCGATCTTGCGCGGCGGCTTATGCGTCTTGCCCTTTGCCATTGCCTGCTATCCCTAGCTGTCGCTGGTTGCCGAGTCGGGATAGAACTGGGCGCAGTAGGAGCGGAATTGCATGATCTCACCGTCGGCACGCGATAGGCGGGGGCGAGACCGGTATTGCTTGTTGCTCCAGATCGGAATGTCCTGGAGGACGTCTTGTTTTTCGAAAGCGGCCATGACCTTGTTGATGATGGGAGCCCGCAGCCTCACGGGAAGAAACCCCAGTCCGGCAATCTTGCGACCCGGTTTGCGAAGTTCTCCTGTCTGCGACACCACCGACAGATCAATCAGCTCACCGTCGACGGGGGTCGCCAGAATCCAGAGACGCGTGTCCAGGCCAATGGTGCGCTCGCGCACTTCCACGAAGGAGTACCCCAGCCCATAGATGAGAGTGTTGGCGGCGACGTCGAGCTTCAGCTTGGCGACTTTGGCAACTCTCCGGGTCCGGGCGAAGTTGAAGCGGCTCCGGAAATGGGCTCCGTCCACCGAAACCGGCTCGACGCGAGTCACGCTGTCGTAGCCATGGACATGCTGAAGGTGGGTCAGATCCACCGAATTCTCGGTTGTCTCCTGGGGATGGCCGGCAAAGCGAGAAGTCCAGATATGAAGGCTGCTCCAGCCGGCTTGGTCTGGCTCCTCGGCGGGCAGGTGCCATTGCGGCGGTCGTCCCCCGATTCCCCACCACGCGAAGATCAGGCCGGCTATTTCACGGCTCTCAAATGTTCGCAATCGCGCCGCCTTTGGAGGGGGTCCGAAGGGAGTGGCCACGCACTGGCCATCGGCTTGGTACTCGAATCCATGGAACGGACAGACGAGCCGGCCGTCGCGAACACATCCTCCTACTTCGGGCCCTAGATCGGCCCCCAGATGCGGGCAATAGGCCTCAGCGACGCAGACGCTCCCGCTGTCGTCGCACCAAACGATGATGTTCTCGCCCATCCAGCCCCTTTTGATGAGCTTGTCATTCATGAGGGACTGGCGGCTGGTGACGAAGTACCAGCCCTCGGGAAACGGGGAGGGCAGCGGGTCGTTCGCTGTTGCCGTCATATCGCTCAGAAAAGCTACCCTCAAGGCCCCTGTCGACTGAAAACGGAGAGAACATGGGACGTTTGGACAACAAGGTTGCGCTGGTGTCCGGCGGCGCTCGGGGTATGGGCCAGTCCCACTGCCGACTGTTCGCCGATGAGGGGGCCAAAGTGATGGTGTCCGACATCCTCGACAACGAGGGCGCCGGGGTAGCTGCCGACATAGGCCCAAGTGCTGTCTTCCAACATCTGGACGTAACCCGCGAAGAAGACTGGGCCGCTGCCATGGATGCGGTGATGGCGGCATTCGGGCGCCTCGACGTGCTGGTAAACAACGCTGGGATTGCCGAGGTGGCCCCGCTGGCAGACATGACTCTGGAGAGCTACCGCCGGGTCACCGAGGTCAACCAGACCGGCGTGTTTTTGGGGATGCGGGCCGCGGTGAAGCCTATGGCCGAGTCGGGAGGCGGATCGATCATCAACATCTCGTCCATCGACGGGCTGATCGGTATGAACAACCTCACTTCGTACATTGCCAGCAAATGGGCGGTGCGGGGCATGACCAAGACCGCGGCCATGGAATTGGCCCCACTGGGCATCCGGGTGAACTCCATCCATCCTGGATTCATCCTCACCCACATGGGATCCACCGAGGAGAGGAGTCCCGAGGAGGTGCACAAGAATCTGGAGGCCTACTCAGCCCGGATGGCCCCCATGGGCCGGGCTGGAGTTCCCGAGGACATCTCCCGCTTGGCCCTGTTTCTGGCCTCTGACGAGAGCTCGTATTCCACCGGATCGGAGTTCACATCCGACGGCGGGTTCACCGCCGGATACCCCTCTCCGGGAATAATGCCCGTCTAGGAGCGGCTAGGGGATCTCGAACTGGATGGCGGCTCGGTCGGAGATGGCTGGTCGGATGATGTCGAAGACGATTCGCTGGTGCTCGGGGTGGTCGCGGTAGGTCAAATAGGCCTCTTGGTCGGCGAAGTCCCCAACCACGGTGAAGTCGAAGTTGCCCTCGGCCAATCCGAGATCGGGCCCGAATTCGTAGGCCTCGGTAACGCCGGTGGCCTTGGGCATGGTGGCGATGGCGTCGTGTACGGCCTGGCGCTGGGCCTCGTCGGCGTCATCTCGGAATCTGAACATCACTACGTGTCGGATCATCGTTTCTCCTTTGAACTATTGAAGCCCGGCGCTCAGGCCGCCATCCACCGGCAGAGCAGCACCGGTTATGAACCGGGCGTGCTCGGAGCACAAGAAGGCGGCGATCCGGCCGAAGTCTCCGGGGTCGCCCACCGGACCGAGGGCGGCCATTGCCTCCAAGTTGCCAGCCTTGTCACCGTACAACTGCCGCATACGGTCGGTGGCGTGATACCCGGGCTGGAGCGAGTTGACGGTCACTCCGTCAGCCGCAACTTGGTTGGCCATGGTCTTGAGGTAGCCGGTGACCCCGGCTCGGGCGGTGTTCGACAAGATCAAATTGTCCAGCGGCTGGCGAACCGACACCGAAGTGATGGCCAGCACCCGGCCCCACCCCTGGGCCTGCATGGCCGGCACCGCCGCCTTGGTCATGGCTACCACCGACATAAGACTTAGGTCGAGCGCAGCCGGATAGAGGTCGATGTCGGTGCTCGCCCAGTTGCCTCCCGGAGGCCCGCCAGCGTTGGTGACCAGGATGTCAATGCCGCCTAGGGCCTCGGTGGCGGCTTCAACCAACGCCGCGGCGCCGGCTGAGTCGGACACATCCCCGACGATGGGGATGGCCCCGGGCACGCCTCCCGCTGCCTGGTTGAGTCGGTCGGGGTCTCGACCATTCATCACCACCTGGCACCCTGCTTCAGCCAGCGCCACCGCGGTGGCCAAGCCCAACCCAGCCGATGAGGCTGCTACCAGCGCTCGTCGTCCGCTGATTCCTAAATCCACGGGGCGAGGCTAGTAGCCCATCGGCGAAGGTGATGCGCCGTGCTCGGTCAGGCTGGCAGAACCGATCCTGGCAATGAGTAGTCTGCGGCCATGAATTGGGAACTCCCGGCTGATTTTTCCGATCGCTATGGCCCGTGGGCTTTGATCGCCGGAGGATCGGAGGGCACCGGTGAGGCTTTTGCCCGGCGCCTTGCTCGCGAAGGAATCAACTTGGTGCTGCTGGCTCGCCGTCAAGGGCCGCTCGACAGTCTGGCTACCGATATCCAAGCCGAGCACAACGTCGAAGTTCGAACCGCCTCGGTGGACCTCGGCGACGCCGATGCCGCCGCGATCGCGGCCGAGTTGACTGAAGACCTCGATGTTGGCCTCGTTATCTTCAATGCCGGAGCCACCATCCGGTTCAACTACTTCCCCGAATGGCCTGAAGAAGACCTCCTCGCGCTGGTGAACATGAACTGTCGCACTACCACGTTGCTGGCCCACCGGTTTTCTCCTCGGCTGATCGAGCGGGGTCGGGGTGGTTTTGTGATGGTCGGCTCGGTAGCCGGGTTCGCCGGCTCCACCCACCAGTCGGTCTACAACGCCTCGAAGGCGTACGACTGGATCTTTGCCGAGGGACTGTGGCGAGAGCTCGGCATCTACGGGGTGGATGCCATTGCCATGGTCATTGGGGCCACCGATACCCCTTCCCATCGGCGGATGGGTGCTGATTTGAGCGCTCACAACCCGATGGACGCCTCAGATGTGGCCGATGAAGCCCTGGCCAACCTCCACAACGGGCCGACCTATGTCGTCGGCGAGCACAACCGGGTGGCGGCCGATTTCATTCTTACCTCCCAAAACCGGGGGGCGATTGTGTCGTCGATGAGTGAGTCGTCGGCAGGTATCGCGGGAGACGAGATGCTCCCCATGGCCGGGGGCTAGGCCACTAGCTGGGCAGGCCGTGGCCGATTGGCTTGGTCACGCCGATGTCGTGCAGTCGGTCAATCTCCTGGCTGTCGAACCCAAGTTCCTCCAAAATTGCCGCAGTTGCCCAACCGAGGGGAAGCGCGGGGTCCAGCGGAGCTGGAGCGGCAGAGAACTGCATGGTCGGCCCGGCTCGCCAGTAGGTGCCAAGGTTGTCTTGGTGGAACTCAACGGCCGCGCCGCACTCCTGCATGTGGTCCTCATACAGCATGTTGTGCATGAAGTCGCCCCTGTCGGCCTGGGCAGCGGGCACTCCGGCGACCAGAAGGCGAGCCTCCCATGACTCAGCAGAGTCGGTCGCAAGAATTTCGGCCAGTTGGGCGGCAAGCTCTGGGGTGGGCTCATCGGGAAGCTCCTCCCCCAGGATCGTGGCCAGCGAGCGGCGCTCCCGACTGGAATGAATGTCCAACACCAGCCACCCGTCGGCGGTCTCATACAGCCGCTGGTAGGCGTGGTACCCGAATTGCCCAGAATCCACCATCGGCGCTTCGGGTCCCGAATGCTGGATGCCCCACTCGGCCACCGCGTATGCAGTGGCAGCGAGCATGGTTGTCTCAAGCGTCTGGCCTCGGCCGGTGCGTCGACAGGCCAACACCCCGGCCATGATGGCCGCTGCGGTGGCCAGGGCGGCGGTGGGGTCGCCGTAGGTGCGATTTCGGGGCGGGTTCTGGTGGCCCGACTCCACCACCCCGGCCCCGGCGATGGCGTTAGGCGACGAATGGAAGCCGGCCTTGTGGGCCCAAGGTCCGTTGCTGCCGAAACACGAGGCGTACACGTAGAGCAGGCGGGAATTGCGGCTCATCACGGTGTCGGCGTCGATGCCTAGCCGCTCCGGGGTTCCCGGCCGGAAGTTGTGCAAGAAGACGTCGGCCTGATCCACCAGCCGGTACAAGATGTCGAGCCCTTCAGGAGTTTTGAGGTCCAAGACGATGGACTCTTTGCCCACGTGGGATTTCACGTAATCGGTCGTCCAGTTGCGCCGTCCCGGGTCACCAAAGGGCGGCTCGACCTTGATCACCCGTGCGCCGGCCTCGGCCAAAAGGGTGGCCGCGAACGGGCAGGCGTAGAAATAGCCGACGTCCAAAATTGTCACATCGGCAAGGGGCAGCTCACCAGCGCGTCCGGCTTGAATCGCAGGGCCGCTTGGTGATGTCGCCGACAACCAGCTGCTCAATACTTCTTCGGTGTGCTCACCAAGACGGGGGGCAGGCGGTCCCACCAGCGACGGCGTTTCGGAATACAGCCCCAGCGGACCGATCTGCACCGTTGGGCCCATGGCCTGGTCAAACACTTCTTGGCGGCGTTCATTCTCAGTGCACTGGGGGTGGTCCAGGAACTCCTGGGGGGCCAAGAACGGATCGCCACCGATGTCCTTAGCCGAGAAGACCTCCATCCACTCTTCGGCGGTGCGCTGCTCCATGCCGCGTCTGATGGCGTTGATGGCCTCGGACAGTCGCTCTTCGCTGGGCCACAGATCGGGGGCATTGGGGAGCTCAGGATCATCCAGCAACGCCTCAAGACCTAGCTCGGCGAGCCACCGGCGGTAGTGGTGGGCTTGGCGGCTGCACATTTGGATGAAGCGGCCGTCTTTGGTGGGCGCGGTCATGAACGGCACTCGCATGACGCCGTACACCCGGCCCGGTTCCGGCGGCAGGTGGGTGCGGTTCCCGTGCCCGCTGGTCATGTCGTACACGGACAAGGCGTGAAGCAGGCTGGTGTGAACTCTCTGGCCTTGACCTGTCCCGGTGCGGGCCCAGATGCCTGCCATGAGGCCGACCGCGGCCAGCATTCCTGCCCCGTATGAGGCGATTGGCACCGGGGTGAACACCGGGCCGGGGCGCACACCGTCATAGGTGGTCATGCGCCCGCTCTTGGCCGCCACGATCTGCTCGTAACCAGGCAGGTCACGCCACGGACCCGTCTCTCCGAAGCCGGTGATCGAGGCGTATACCAGTTGGTCGTTCAGCTGGTGCAGGGCCTCATAGTCCACCCCGAGCCTCTCAGCCACCGTCGGTCGGAATGCCTCGATTACCCCGTCGGCCGCCCGGGCCAGATCGAGAAACCGGTCTCGATCACCAGCGTCGGCCAAATCAAGGACTGCGCTCTTCTTGGCCCGGTGCCAGACGGCGAAACCGGGTCGTCCCCGATCTCGGTCGCCGTCGGGCGATTCGACCTTGACCACTTCGGCGCCGTTTTCGGCCAAGACCATTCCGGCCATACCCGCGGCCGCCCCCGAGCCGAGTTCGAGAATCCGCAAGCCCTCTAAGGCAGTGGCCATGGCTTGATTCTTGTGCCTGTCGATGCGATGTACCTATCAGAGATGCCATCGAGTCCAGTCGGGAGACCCAGCCGAGATAGCGTCGCGCCATGCCGCCGAGGGCCATCGACTGCTGGGTGAACGTGAACATGGGCGATTACGAGCCGCCCGAATACCTGATCAGGGTCAAAGAGGACTACCTCCACGGCGGGTCCGATTTTTTCCGCAGCTTCACCCCCGAGGAGCTTCTGCCGCTCATGGACGAACTCGGGGTTGAGAAGGCGGTCATTCAGGCCGCAGTAGGGGAGGACAACCCTCGACCATTCGACTTCGTGGAGCGCTTCCCGGAGCGGTTTGCCCTGGCCGTCCACCTCGACCCTCGGGGGTTGATGCCCGTTTTGTGGAAGCTGGAGGAAATGGTCAAGCAGTATCCGGTGGCACTGGCCCGGGTGGTGCCGTTCGGGGTGGATGTGCCCCCCAGCGACCCGGTGTACTACCCGCTGTACGCCAAGTGCACCGAACTGGATTTGCCGCTGTCGATCAATACCGGCATTCCCGGACCACCCATGCCGGGGGAGGGCCAAGATCCGATGCTGCTGGATCGGATCTGCCTGCGCTTTCCCGACTTGAAGCTGTGCATGGCCCACGGCGCCGACCCGTGGTGGGGGGTGGCTATGCGGCTGATGATCAAATACAAGAACCTGCACCTTATGACCTCGGCCTACAGCCCCAAACGGCTTCCGGAGGAATTCGTCCACTTCATGAATACCCGGGGCCAAGACAAGGTGATCTTCGCCTCCGACCATCCAGCTCTCGACATGCGCCGCTGCATCACCGAAGCCTGGGATCTCGACCTGCGCGACGGCGTTCTCGACAAGTACTTGTACGCAAACGCCGATCGCCTGTTCTTCGGCCCCCGCAATCCCCGCTACTAGAGAGAGCCAGACTTGAGCGCGACCACCAACTCCTATCTCGACTCGGCGGTCCGAATCGGCCAGCGAGCGGCAAGTGCCGCCGATCAGATTGAACAAGAGATGTCTCTGCCGTCGACCTTGGTCGACGATCTGATTTCCGCAGGGCTGCTCCAGCTCTATTTGCGGGAATCAGTGGGCGGGCCGGGCCAGGGCGCCATGGCCGCCTATCACTGCGTGGATGCCATCGCCCGGGGCGACGGCTCTACCGCGTGGTGCGTGATGGTGTCGTCAACCACTGGCTATCTGACCGGCTGGCTCGAGGCCGACGTGCTGGCCGAGATGGCTGGGTCTCCCCCTGATTTCCGGGTGGCGGGATCCTTCCGACCGCAGGGGAAGGCGACTGCCGTTCCCGGCGGCTATCAGATCAGCGGCCGGTGGGATTTCTGTAGCGGCATCGAGCACGCCAATTGGGCCATGCTGGCGTGCTCGATCGAGGGCGAGTCCACGTCCCGGGCCATGTTCGTTCCCGCCGATGAGGTGGAGATAGTCAGGACCTGGTCGGTAATGGGAATGGCCGGCACCGGCAGCCACGATGTGGTGGCCCGCGACGTGTTCGTCCCCAAAGAGCGGACGGCTACCAATGAGGGACCGCCCGACGAGGACCTGCGCCTTTACCATCCCCGGCTCTTGCGCATGGCCACCCATGCCCCCGTGGCCGCGGTGGCGCTGGGCCTGGCCCAAGGGGCCATCGATGGGGTGGCGTCCCTGGCCGCCAAATCCGGGTCGAGCGGCTCAGAACAGCTGCTGCAACATCGACCCGACGTGCAGACGGCGGTGGGCGAGGCGACTGCGGCGGTGGTTGCCGCCCGCACGGGGGTGATCGACGCCACCCAGCGGGCGTGGGACGACCCCGAAGATTCCATGGCGGTGGCCGAGGCACGCCTGCTCTTTGTCCATGCCGGGCGGGTCTCTCTGGACGCCGTTCAGCGCTTGTTCCACGCGGTCGGCACTCCGGCAGCCATGCGGGCCAATCCCATCGAGCGCCGTCTGCGGGATCTCCATGTGGCGCTTCAGTTTCCGACGTTCTCGCCATCCGTTGTGCTCGGCGGCGGCCAGGCCGTGTTGGGGCTAGATCCAGATGGGCAGGGCTGGTAGAGGTTCACGAGCCTCGCAATTTGACGGTGATAAACCTCAAGCGGACCGGCCTGCATAGGAAGTGGGCAAGTCCTCGGGATTGAGCCTGGTAATGCGCTCAGGGGTGAACATCAGACCGTCGGAGTAGCTGTCCTCACCGGTGAGCTTGCCGTCGTCGTCGTAGGGCCAGAACAACACCAACCGCATGGTGAGGGCGTAGGGGCTGTCGGGGTCGTCTACATCCATGCCCCGGGTCGCCAGCACCCGTCCGGGATACACCTGGTGGAAGACGCCCTCGGTCACAATGCAATTGTCGTCTACCACGATCCGTTCAATGTCGTACTGGACAACGTTGCGGCCTTCCTCGTAGAGCTGGGTGTAGTGGGAGGTCACGGCATCGAAGCCCTTAGGACCGGCATCAAAACCGGAGTCGGAGATCCAGAAGTGGTATTGGGGATCGTCTGACAGGGTCGACACCAACCGCTGGAAGTCTCCGGACGCCTCGGCCTGGAGGTGGTCCAAGAGCACTTGCAATAGCTGACGATGCCTGGGGTTTTCGGTTGTCGCCAAGCGCTCCTCGATTGCCATCCAGCTGCGGGTGGGATCGATCTTCATGCATTCCTCTCTAGTCGGCTTCAGGAATTCAGCCGTCGCTGATGGAGATGGCCCGCTCGTCGGTGCCGAGGTAGCTGGCGATCACCAGGGGATCGTTGCGCACCTCGGAGGGGGTTCCCTCGGCGATCACCTTGCCGGCCTCGAGGCAGTACACCCGGTCGCTGATGCTCATGATGAGGGGCATGTCGTGTTCGATGATCAACATGGCCGCGTCCAGTTCCCGGCGGATGTTGACGATGAGCGGTCCGAATGCCTCGGTCTCCCGCTGGGCCACCCCGGCGGTGGGCTCGTCGAGGCATAGCACCCGGGTGCCCAGCGCCAGCAGCCCGGTGATCTCGACGATGCGCCGGGTCCCGGTGGACAGGTCGCTGATATAGGAATCGGCGTAGCGCCCCAGCCCCAGGTAGTCGATCAGCTCGTCGGCCTCGGCCCGACGCCGCCGTTCCAAGGCAAATGTGTGGGGGAGGTGCAGGGCAGTGCTCAACAGTGGCGTGCGGCCCCGGGCCTCCAAGGCCACCTGCACAGTTTCTCGCACAGACAGCTCCGGGAACAGCGCCGCGGTCTGGAAAGTGCGCCCCAGACCGGCCCGGGCTCTGCGAGGGGCAGGGAACCGGGTGATATCGGTCCCGAGCAACTCCACCCGGCCCGTAGACGGCACGTAGCCTCCCACCGCATTCATGAACGTCGACTTTCCGGCGCCGTTGGTGCCGATGAGGCCCACAATTTCGTCGGGATGGACCAGCACAGTGGCCTCCGACACCGCCTGCACGCCGCCAAACCGCACACTTATGTCGTGCCCGGCCAGCATGGGATCGGTGGCGGGCCGAGGATCGTCAGGCCGAGTCAGGCTGGTGGGAGCGGACTGGACGGTTTTGCCGCCGGGGTCGGGCCCCAGGCGCCGCTCGGCCAAGCCGATGAGAGCGTTGCGCGCGCTGTAGCCGATCTGAATGAGCCCGCCCGGGAAGTACATGAGCACCAGCAGCAGCCCGATGCTGGAAGAGAAGAGGGCAACGGTTTCCGCGTTGTTGAACAGATTGGGAAGGCCATAAACCCAAATCGCGCCCAACACCGCGCCAACCGATGAACCCAGGCCCCCGATGACCACCATGCCCACAAGCTGTAGCGAATCCTCCACCTGGAAGAACCGCTCGCTGATCGGGACGTTCTGCACCAGCCCGGCCAGCATTGCTCCTCCCAGCCCGGCGATGCCCCCGGCCAACGCGAACGACGAGAGCTTCGAGCGCACCGGCCCCACCGTGTAGCCCGAGGCCGAGTCGGCGTTGTCGCGTACCGCGATGATGCTTCGACCCACACCCGATCGACGCAGCCGGCTGACGATGATCACCGCGATCAACAAGAAAGCCAAGCACACGTAGTAGTAGGCCTTTTGCGACTTCAGGTCGAGACCGAACAGCTCACCCCGGCGGAACGACACCGACGATGTGTTGCCCCCAGTGAAGAAGGGCCGGCGATACAGGTACTGCTGGGCGGCCAGCGCAAACACGAAGGTGGTTACCGCCAGATAGAGGCCGCGGACTCGCAGCGACCCGACCCCAATCACTGCCGCCACTAGCGCGGAGAACAGTGTGGCCAGCGGAATGGCCACCATGAACGGGATGCCCCCGGTTTCAAATTGGACGTCGAAGAAGTCGTAGGACAAGGCGTCGCCGGGCAAGAAGCCGGTGCCCACCGTGAAGTCCATGGACAGCCCACGTTTGAGGCCGGCGGCAAATAGGGCCCCCATGCCGGCGAAGGTCATCTGGGCCAGCGAGAGCTGACCGGCCCAGCCGGTGATGATGGTGACCGAAAGCCCGCAGACCGCGAAGCACAACACCGTGGCGTACAGCAGCTGGCGGGAAGGCAGGTTGGAGATTCCGGGGAGCTGCACCAGCACAATGCCGAGCGCCAACAACACGCCCAACGAGATCTTGGACAGGTGTCGCAGCCACCACACCTCGCGCAGCCGCTCTGGAATGGCTCGCACCTTGGGGGCGAAGGAGAAGATTCCAGTTTCGCCTTGGCTCCGGCTTTGGAAGTACACGGCCACCAGCACAGCCAAGAAGATGACGAAGTCTATGAGGCCGGTTTCGGTGAAGAAGTTGAACCGGAACAGAGCGTCGAGGAAGCCGATCAGCATCCCGCCCAACATGGCCCGGGGGAATGAGACCATTCCGGCTAGCACCGCGGCCACCATGGCCTTGCCCAGCGTCTGCGGACCCAGGTTGGACAAGCCTGCTATCTGTCCGGTGGATCCGGAAAGCATGATCATCGACAACGAGGCCAACAACCCGGCCATTATCCAAACGAAGGTGGACACGGTCTTGGGGTTGATTCCCGACAGGCGGGAGAGATCAGGGTTGTTGGCCGACGCGGACACCGACTTGCCGAATGAGGTTCGATTCATGAACCAACCCAACAGCAGGGCCAGTACTGGGACCGCGATGAGGATGATTAGCTGCGGACCGCGCACTCGGATCTCGGTGAACCAGACGTCTTCCCACACCGAGCCGACGAATACCGGATATTTCTGGCCGGCGGCTTCGATGTCGGGAAGCTGGGAGATCACCAGTTGGGCCAGTTGGGCGATGCCGACCGTGGCCACCAGCACGATCACCCGGGGAGAGTTGAACAGCCGGCGGATCACGGTCAGCTCCACCGCGGCGGCGAACAAAACCCCCAACGCCAGCGAGAGCGCCAGCGCCAGCCAGAATCCCCAGCCGTAGTTCAGCACCAGCAGCGCCATCATCGAGGCGGAGATGATGCCCATGTTGCCCACCGCGAAGTTGATGACCCGGGTGGATCGGTAGATCAGCACGATCCCAATGGCCACCAGGCCGGTAACCAGGCCGTTGACCACCCCGTTGAATGCCAATTGCTGGGTGATCCAGGTCCCGACCACGGAAGCGGTGGCGATGTCCATCAGCCGCCCTCGGTGCCCAGGAACACCGCCCGGGCCAGGTCGTCTCGTTCGGCCAGCTCTTGGGCCGGGCCTTCGAAACGAACTTGCCCCTTCTCCAAGAACACGGCCCGATCAGCGATTGCCAGCGCCACATTCAGCGACTGCTCCACGATGATCATGGTCTGGCCTTGGTCCTTGAGCTCCTCGACAGTCTCCAACAACGACTGCACCACCACTGGGGCCAAGCCCAGCGACAGCTCGTCGATCATCAACACCTCGGGTTCGTGCAGCATCACCCGGGCCAAAGCCAGCATTTGCTGCTGGCCGCCGGAAAGATTGCCGGCACGCTCATTGGTCCGTCTGCTGAGGTCGGGAAACATGTCGAGCACCTTCTCGATGCGCCGGTCTCGGTCGCTGGTATCTCTGCGATAGGCGTAGGCCCCCATGAGGAGGTTGTCGCGAATTGAGAGGTCGCTCCACACCCCGGCCCCGCCGGGCAGCATGTGCAGCCCCATGGCCGCCCGCTGTTCGGGAGTGGCGTAGGTGATGGTCTGGCCGTGCAGGCGCACCACCCCCCGCTCCGGGGTGACCAGTCCGGTGATCACCTTGAGCGCGGTGGACTTGCCGGCGCCGTTGGTGCCCAACAGGGCCAGGGTTTCCTGCTTGCGCACCTCGAATCCGAGATCGAACAGCACCTGCACCTGTCCGTAGCTGAAGTCCACATGGGCCACCTGGATGGCGGGCATGTCTTCGGGGTCGGTCTCGGCCTGGCGGCGTTCTTCGTCTTGTTCTTCCCTCAGCTCGCCAACCACTAGCGAGAGGTCGCGCCGCAGCCGACTAGCCCCTCGGAGCACGAAATAGGCCCCGATCGGCATGGCACCTGCGGTGATGATTGTGATGGCGGTCTGCTCGCCGAGTTCGTTCTGGAGGAAGCCGGCGATGATGCTGCCCCCCACGCCGCCCACCATGACCATGAAGAAGGTCAAGAAGGCGGTGCCCATGCCCCGCAGCCGATAGGGGAATACCGCTTGGATGGCGGGCTGCACCATGGCGAAAGCCCCGCCCAGGAAGGTGGAGTTGATGGCGGAGAGAATCATGAACAGGGCCAGGTTGGGCATGGCGTACTGGATGGGTACCAGAACACCGATGGGCAGCAAGAGGATGCCGATGAGCCGCACCGCCCGATCGGGGTCCTTTCGGAAGGTGGCGTCGAACCGGCGCCCGACGAACGGCAGGAACACCAATAGGCCGATCCCCGCCGGTGCCACCGCCAGCCCGCGCTCCAGGGCGTCGAGGTCGAACTCCTCCTCTAGGAAGAACGACTGAATTGAACCCGCTGGGAACAGGGCGAAGCCCATGGCCGCGAAGGCGATGGTCATATTGCGGATGGTGTCGATGTTCCAGATGCGGGTGAAGGCGGCTTCCACCGAAATCGGCATCTTGTTGTCCTGTTTGAGGCCGGCGCCCAGCACATGCTTCTGTTCCCATTGGCCCCGGGGGGGCTCCCTCAAGAAAAAGGCCAAGAAGGCCAGGGCCGCGGTGGGCAGACCGAGAAGGTAGAACGCCCAGCGCCAGCCGTCATCGCCGCCAACCCACACTGCGATTCCCCCAGCCAAAACCGGGCTGATGGCCGAAAAGATGCGCCCCACTCCGGCGTTGGTGGCGTACATGCGGCCTCGGGTCTGAAGCGGGTAGGTGTCGGCCAGCATGCTGGGGTGCACGGTGATGGTGTTGGCCTTGGACATTCCGGCGAAGAACCGCATGAAGAAGAACATGAGGGCGTTCACCGCTGCCCCCGACAGGGCGCTGAATGCGGCAAAGGCCCCGCTGGCGATGCCCACGATGGGGCCGCGCCGGAAGCGGTCGGCCAGCCAACCCATCGGCCCGGCCCCCAGCACGAAGAACATGAGCGACGCCGTGCTGATGGCAGTAACGGTTCCGTCGCTTACCCCGAAGCTCCTGCCGATGTCGGGTCCCAGGATGGCCACCGCGCTGTTCTCCAGCTCGTCGAGGCTGTTCAGCGCCAACAAGACGACGAAGGTCTGAAAGCCCCCTTTGCGCAGGCCCTCTCTGAGCGTCGTCTGTTCGCCGCCCACACCGGGCAACAAATCGTCGGGGAACAGGACTTCAGCCTTTTGGGCATCCCGCCGAGCGGCCTCCCCCTCCAGCACTGTGGTGGCGAGCGCGTCGATTGACTCGCTTTGAGATGGCTGATTGTCCACCTGTCCCCCGAACGTGATTGGCTCTTTCGGCCTGTGCTGGCCCATGAGAGTAGCCTGAGAGGCTCCCAGGGTTGCCAGAAGCCGGGCAAGGAGTGGCATGAGCGCACCATTGAATGTCGCAGTTGTCTTGTTGGACTCGCTGAATCGGCACATGCTGGGGTGTTACGGGGGCACCGAGTTCGAGACGCCGAATTTCGATCGGTTCGCCTCAAAGCGGGCCACTCGGTTCACTCGGCACGTGACGGGGTCGCTGCCGTGCATGCCGGCCCGCCATGACATCTTGTGCGGGGCGCTGGACTTCTTGTGGAAGCCGTGGGGTTCGATTGAGCTGTGGGAGGAGCCCATCACCCGGGTGCTCCGCCACCAAGGCGTAACCACCGCCCTGGTGACCGATCATCCCCACCTGTTTGAAACCGGAGGGGAGAACTACCACACCGACTTCCATTGCTGGGACTATCTCCGTGGCCATACCACCGACCCGTGGCGTACCTATTACGACCCCTCCTGGGTCGGGGCTCCGGCCATGCCGGCAAAGAAGGGCGGCTGGTGGTGGACGAAGGCGTGGGGGATCGAGGAATTGGACCGGGGCTACGACCGGGCTCGCACGTTCTTTCGGACTGAGGAGGACTACCCCGGGCCGATGACGATGAGTGCGGCAGCCCGTTTCTTGGCCGAAGCCACTCCACATCATGATCGGTGGTTCTTATTCGTGGACGAGTTCGATCCCCATGAGCCATTCGACACCCCTGTGCCGTGGGCCGGCCGATATTTCGACGAGGCCTGGGACGAGGAATGGCTTATCTGGCCGCCCTATGCCGACGGCGCCATCTCCGAAGGAGCCCTCTCAGAGCGGGAAGGCCGCCACGTGCGGGCCAATTATGGGGCTAAGCTGTCGATGATCGATCACTGGTTCGGGCAGATTCTGGACCGGTTCGACGAGCAAGGGCTGTGGGACAACACTGCGCTGATCGTGTGCACCGATCACGGCCACTATCTGGGCGAGGAACGGGAGGGACGCGACATTTGGGGCAAGCCCGGGGTGCCCCAGTATGAGCCGATGGGCCATACGCCGCTGCTTGTTTCTTGGCCCGGCAAGCCTGGCGGGGAGGTGTGCGAGGCGCTGACCACCAACGTGGACATCTTTGCCACTGTCGCCGACGTCTTCGATGCCGAGGTGATGCAGACCACTCACGGTTGCTCAATGGTTCCGCTGCTAACCGGTGAGGCTGACTCCATCCGGGAATGGGCTTTGGGCGGCGTTTACGGAGGCTGGGTCCAAGTGACCGACGGCCAGCACAAGTACGCCCGTGGAGCGGCTGGCGAGAATTTCCCCATTTCGATGTGGTCCAATCGGTGGTCCACCGTGCCATTCGGGGAAATGGGCTTTCCCGGCCTTCCGGTCCCCGACCACCGGGCCTGGTTGGACAAGATGCCCGGATCAGAGGTGCCGGTGATCCGCCAGCCTTACCAGCCGGGCGACACGCTCCCGCTATGGGTGACGGTCAACAACTGCAACGATCGCCACTTCCTGTTTGACCTCGACATCGACCCCTATGAGCAGGAGAACCGCAGCGGCGAGTCGGGCGCCGGGGATCTGGTGGATCTGCTCCACACCGCTCTCAGCAAGTTGGATGCCCCTGACGACCAATTCACCCGACTGGGCTTGTCGTAGCTGGCTTCGAATTGCGGTGGTTGGATGGCTTGCCGTGACACGGCGCCAAGCAACCTGTTGGCAACGACTCATGCAGAGTAGCTTTGGGAGCCTGCGCAATTGCCAGGGCTGAACCAAGGGGGAATATGAGCACACCGTCGAATGTCGCCGTCATCCTGCTGGACTCGCTGAATCGGCACATGTTGGGGAGCTACGGCGGCACCGAGTTCGAGACGCCGAACCTCGACCGATTCGCCGCTGAGCAGGCCACCCGGTTCACCCGCCATGTGACGGGGTCGCTGCCGTGCATGCCGGCCCGCCACGACATTTTGTGCGGGGCGCTCGACTTCTTGTGGAAGCCGTGGGGTTCGATCGAGCTGTGGGAGGAGCCCATCACTCGAGTGCTGCGCCACGGTGGGGTGACCACCGCGCTGTTTACCGACCATCCCCATCTGTTTGAGACCGGAGGGGAGAACTACCACACCGATTTCCACTGCTGGGATTATTTGCGGGGTCACGAGGGCGACCCGTGGCGCACCTTCTATGACCCCTCTTGGGCCGGCACGCCGACCATGCCGGCCCGAAAGGGCGGCTGGTGGTGGTCGAAGATGTGGGGCCTTGAGGAAATCGACCGGGGCTATGACCGGTCCCGCACGTTCTTCCGCTCGGAGGAGGACTATCCCGGGCCCAAGACCATGAGCGCGGCGGCACAATTCTTGGCCGAGGCCACCCCACACCACGACCAGTGGTTCATGTTCGTGGACGAATTCGATCCCCATGAGCCGTTCGACACGCCGGCGCCATGGGCCGGCCGATATTTCGACGAGGCGTGGGACGAGGAGTGGATCATCTGGCCTCCCTATGTCGACGGTGGTATCGCATCCGGGAATCTCTCGGAGAAGGAGGGTCGCCACGTGCGGGCCAACTACGGGGCCAAGCTGTCGATGATCGACCACTGGTTCGGGCAGATACTGGACCGGTTCGACGAGCAGGGCCTGTGGGACGACACTGCGCTGATCGTGTGCACCGACCATGGCCACTACCTGGGCGACGTGCGGGAGGGGCGCGACATCTGGGGCAAGCCCGGGGTGCCCCAATACGAGCCTCTGGGCCACACGCCGCTGTTGATCTCGTGGCCGGGCACGCCCGGCGGGGGGACCTGCGAGGCGCTGACCACCAACGTGGACATCTTTGCCACCGTCGCCGATATCTTCGACGCCGAGGTGGTGCAAACCACCCACGGCCGCTCAATGGCTCCGCTGCTGAGGGGCGAAGCCGACTCCATCCGGGAGTGGGCGCTGGGCGGGGTGTTCGGCGGCTGGGTCCAGGTCACCGACGGCCAGCACAAGTACGCCCGAGGGGCCACCGAGGACAACTTCCCGCTGTCAATGTGGTCAAATCGCTGGTCCACCATGCCGTTTGGCGACATCGGCATGCCCGGCCTGCCTCCGCCCGACCACCGGGCCTGGCTTGACAAGATGCCGGGCTCGGAAGTTCCGGTGATCCGCCAACCCTATGAGCCCGGCGACACGCTGCCGCTATGGGTAACGGTGAGTGCCAGCAACGACCGCCACTTCCTGTTCGACCTCGACGTCGACCCGAGCGAGCAGGAGAACCGCAGCAGCGAGTCATCCGCCGCTGAGATGATCGATCTGCTCCACACCGCGCTCAACGAGGTGGACGCCCCCGATGAGCAATACGCTCGGCTGGGGCTCAAATGACGCACCTTCACCTATCCGACCACAACCTTGGAGATTGAACATGCCCGGCATCATGAGGGGGTCCAGGACCGCTAATAGATGGTGGTGGCTGCTCGCCGTTTTGGCGTTGGTGGCCGCGGCCTGCGGCGGCAATGACGATGACGGCGGTGCTGAAACCGCAGAGCCGGCCGCGGCCCAAGAGCAGACGGCTGCACCGGAAGAGACACCCGCTGAGGCGCCAGAGGTGGAGTCCGGGGAGGCGCCCGCGGAGGAGGCTGCCGACGAGCCTGCTGAGGAGCCCAGCGAACAGCCGGCCGACGAGCCGGCCGACGAGCCTGCCGAAACCCCGGCGGAGCCGACGCCCGCCCCCACGCCGGTAGAGCTCATCGCCAGCTATCAAGGCGTAACCGAAAGCGAGATCGCCATCGGCGTGGCTGCCATCGACCCGGTGCAGATCAATGAGATGTTCGGCATCGACATAGGCATCTTCCCGGTGCAAGACCTCTATGCCGCCCTCTCCGCCGACCTGAATGATCAGGGCGGCATCCACGGCCGCAATGTCGTCGTCCATGTGGTTTCCTTCCTTCCCATTGGGACCGCCGACAGCGAGCGGGTGTGTACCGAGTTGATGGAGGACCAGAAGGTATTCGTGGTGATCGGTCAGTTCCTCGAGGACAACGCCCTGTGCATTACCGAACTTCACGGGCACCCCTATGTGGGCCACTTCGGCGAGAACACCGAGCGCCAAGAGCGGTCCAACGGCCTGTTCTTCGCTACCGAGATGAAGCAAACTCGCCAGCGGGTCGGTGGGACCACCGAAATGATCCGAGCCGGCGATCTCGACGGATACCGCGTGGGCATCTATTACGAGGCACCCCCCGACAAGGAGTATGCCGATGCTGTGCAGCCCCTGTTGGAGGAGGCCGGCATTGACATCGTCGGTGTCTATTCCCCGGGTTCGCCCACCACTGACACCGTTCAGAACGAGCAGAACACCGACAACATCTCCACGCGCATGGAGGCCGACGGTGTAGATCTGATCCTCAACCTCTCCAACGTGTACGGCATCATCCAGTCGGCGCAGCGAATTGGCTGGGAGGTGCGCATTGCCCACACCAATGGACAGGCTGCCGACCGCCTGACCATCGCCGACGATCAAGGAATTGAAGACGAGTACATGGCCCGCACTTTTGCCGTCACCACCAACAAGCCGACCAGTGAGGAAGCGCTGGCCGATCCCGGGGTGCAGGAGTGCCTCGCCGTATTCGAAGAGCGGGTCCCCGACGAGCCCCTCGATCTCGCCAACGACGACATAGTCAACGGTGTGGTCAACCACTGCCGAGTCTTCGCCCTTACCGTGAAGATCTTGGAAGCAGCCGGCGGCAATATCACTCCGGAGACGTTCAAGGCCGCCGCTGAGGGGCTCGGCACCTTCGACCTGCCCGCCATGATCGGGGCCAGCCTGTCGCCCGACAAGCACTCGGCCGGCTCTTTGGTGCGCCGCTACGAGTATTTCCCCGAGGTAAGGACCTATTTGCCGGTCGGCGAGCCGATTCCGACTGATCCCGTCCAGTAAAGGAGCTAGAGCCATGACAACGATCACCGTCCTCGGCGATGAGGTTGCCACCACTGTCGGAGAGTGGGCGGATGGGCGTCCGCTGGTTGAGCCGGATGCTCTTTCCGCCGCAGTCGGCTGGACGCTCAAGCCCGAAGGTCTGTGCCGCGACGATCAGTGCGTGCTGGTGGGAGACGGTTCGGCGTTCAGAGTCGGCAACAAGCTCGATCTGGCCGCGGTGGCCAATGCGGTGGACCAGCCCACCGTGGTTGATCCCGACGCCAGCATCGTGGTGCTGGGCCAGCCCAACGCCACTCGCCGGGCCGCCCTCCAAGATCGCCAAGCGCCCGACTTCACTCTCGCCGATCTCGACGGCGTGAATCGGAGCCTGTCGGACTACGCCGGCAAGAAGCGGCTCCTGGTTGCCTTTTCCAGTTGGTGAGGATGCGCCTTCGACCTGCCCGGGTGGCAGGAATTGCAAGACGAGATGGCCGATGACGGTTTCCAGGTGATTGCGGTGGCCATTGACGAGGCCATAGACGAAGTGCGGGTACTGGCCGATGGCATCACCTATCCGGTGCTGATGGACCCTGATCACCTTCTCACCGAGTTGTACGCCATCAGCAACGTGCCCGCGGTGGTATGGATCGACGAGCACAGTCGCATCGCCCGTCCCAACGCCAGCGAATTCGGTACCGATATGTTCAGCGAGTTCACCGGCCGCTCCTGCGAGGGCCATTTCAACCAAATCCGCGCTTGGGTTCACGATGGTGTCGTTCCTGACGACGCCAGCAACGAGATTGCCGACCTCGACGACAATGAGATCGCCGCTCGACTGCACTTCCGTCTCGCCGCTCACCTGCGGCGCGCCGGCGACGAGGATGGCGCAGCCCGCCACTTCGATGCCGCCGCGCAGTTGGCGCCACTGGACTTCACCGTTGTCCGCGCCGCAATGCCGCTTCGGGGTGAGAGCCCCTTTGGCGAGGAGTTTTTCAAGCTCCTCGAGGAGTATCAGGCCGCCGGCAGTCCGTTCCACGGAATTACCCCGGCAGCAAGCTCTGAATGATCGTTCATCCCAGCCTTTTGCCCGATGAGCCGCTGAGTTCGCAGCCGGTCACCGGGTTCGTGCTGGAGCGGGCCGGGGAGCTGGCCGATCAGCCAGCGGTGATCGACGGGCCGGGGGAGTGGTCGCTTTCGTTCAGGGAGCTTGCCCATGCGGTGTATTCCCTGGCCGGGGGGCTGGCCGCCCGCGGATTTCAGCGGGGCGACGTGGCCGCGCTGGTCGCGCCCAACTCGCCGTGGTATCCGGTGGTGTTCCACGCGGTGGCAGTGGCAGGGGGCGCGGTCACCACGGTCAACCCCACTTACGGTGCCGAGGAGATCGCCTACCAGCTCACCGATTCGAATGCGACGCTGGTGTTCGCCGCCGACATGTTTGCTGCTCAGACCCGGGAGGCCATGGGCCAGGCCGGGGTGGAGGGCGACGTGGTGGTGATCGATTCCGACAGCCCGTCGGCGGGCATTGCCATGCGGTCGTTTATGGGCGAGCCGATCGCTCAGGTGGAGGTGGATCCCCACAACGAAGTAGTGGTGCTGCCCTACTCGTCGGGCACCACGGGTCTGCCCAAAGGGGTGATGCTCACCCACGCCAACCTGGTGAACAACATCGAACAGGGCGCCTCGACGGTGGCGTCCCAGGCCAGTGATGTAGTGCTTGCCGTGCTGCCGTTTTTCCACATTTACGGGATGCAGGTGCTCATGAACGACCAGCTTCACCATGGGGCAACGCTGGTGACCATGCCCCGCTTCGATCTGGCCCAGGCGCTGTCGTTGATCGAGCGCCACCAGGTGACCCGGTTCTTCGCCGTGCCTCCCATCGTGCTGGCGCTGGCCAAACATCCCGCGGTGGGTGATTTCGACTTGTCGTCACTGCGCCAGGTGCTGTCGGGGGCGGCCCCGCTGGGGGCTGAAGTGGCGGCTGAGGCATCGGCCCGCATCGGCTGCGAGGTGGTGCAGGGCTACGGCATGACCGAGCTCAGCCCGATTTCCCACGCCACTCCGCCCGGAAACTCCAAGCCGGGGTCGGTGGGCCTGACAGTGGCCAACACCGAGATCAGGATCGTGGACTCCGACTCTGGGGAGGACCTGCCCATCGACCTGGAGGGCGAGCTGTGGATTCGCGGCCCCCAGGTGATGAAGGGGTATCTCAACAACCCGGAGGCCACCGCCGAGACCGTCGACGAGGACGGCTGGCTCCACACCGGTGACATCGCCCGGATCGACGGCGACGGCCACGTCTACATCGTCGACCGGCTGAAGGAGCTCATCAAGGTCAAGGGCTTCCAGGTGGCCCCTGCCGAGTTGGAGGCGCTGCTGGTGGAGCACCCGCAGATCACCGATGCCGCGGTGGTGGGCCGCCCCGACGATGAGAGTGGGGAGATGCCCTTGGCCTTTGTGGTTGCCAGCCCGGATTCCGGGCTCGATGAGCAGGCAGTGAAGGCTTACGTGGCCGACCATGTGGCCACTTACAAGCATCTCGGTGAAGTGCGGTTCACCGATGCCATTCCCAAGTCGGCCTCGGGGAAAATCCTCCGCCGTGAGCTGAGAGAGCTGATAGGTGGCTGAAAAGAAGCCCACGGTGCGGATGTCGCCCGAGGAGTGCTGGGAAATGCTGGAGACCTCGGTGAATGGCGTCTTCACCACGCTACGGGCCAATGGCCAGCCGATCTCCCTTCCCGTTTGGTATGTGGTGCTGGACCAGAAGATCTATATGGTCACCCGAGGCAAGAAGGTGGTGCGGGTCCGCAACGACCAGCGGTGCTCCTTCTTGGTGGAGGCCGGGGATCGCTGGGCTGAGCTGCGGGCCGTACATGTGGAGTGCGTTGGCCGGGTGATCGAGCCCTCCGAGGAGCTGGCTAGCCGGATCAACCAGGCCCTCGATGAGAAGTATGCGCCGTACCGGACAGCCCACAACGTGATGCCCGAGCAGACCCGGGACTACTACGAGAAGAACCTCAACGCCACCATCGAGCTGACCCCGGTAGGCAAGATGCTCAACTGGGACAACGCCAAGCTCTTCTAGCCGTCACTCCCACTTGTAGTCGGGATCGCGCCTTTCTCTTTCACTCCCACTTGTACTCGGGATCGCGTTTCTCTCGAAAGGCGCGGCGGGCCTCACGGGAGTCGTCGAAGCGCATCAGGCGGGTGGTGTAGTCCTGCTCGGTGCGGTACCCCTCTCGCAGCGGCAGATGCTCGATTCGGTTCATCGACTCCTTGGCCAGCCGCATCGCAATTGGGCTCTTGGTGGCCAGCTCGCAGGCCAGCTCCAGCGCGGTGTCCATGAGCTTGTCGGGCGCAGTCACCTCTCGGACGGCGCCGATGCGGTACATCTCTTGTGCGGAGACCTGTTCGCCGGTGAGGAACATCTCCCTGGCCTTGTGGCGGCCCATCATCAAGGAGAGGTGGGCGCTGGCCCCCAGCAGGCCTACATTGATCTCAGGGGTTCCGAACGTGGCGTTCTCGGAGGCCACCAGCATGTCGCAGCAGGCGGCATAGGCCAGGCCGACCCCCAGTGCGTAGCCGTTGATGGCTCCGATCACCGGGACGGTGCAATCGATGATGGCCCACATGGATTCTCGGGCCAGGTACCCGGCGTCGATCAGCTCCCGGGGGTGGCGCTCAGAGCGCGGTGCGCTGTTGGGCGGGCTCAAATCGACACCGGCGCAGAACGCCCTTTCTCCGGCACCGGTGAATATGGCCACCCGTACATCTCGGTCATCGCCAAAAGCGGCGAAGACTTCGCGGATCTCGACGAATGTGTCGTCGTTGGCCGCATTAACCGGGGGGCGGTCGAGGGTGACGATGGCGACGTGGTCGCGCTGTTCTACTCGGACATCGGGCACTGCTCGCCTGCTTTCGCTCCTGAGTTCAGCCCCAACAGTATCGGGGGCAGGAAGCGGCGAAGGCTATGCCGCTCTATGTCGCGGCGACGTCGGCCACCAAATCGCCCTAGGCCGCGGCGGCGTCGGCCACTGGGCCGTAGCGCACCGGCAGGTGTTTGATTCCGTGGACCTGCAAGTCTCGTAGCCGCACTGGAGTTCCGACCACCTCGATTTCAGGCAGGCGGTTGATCAGTGCTTCGAAGAAGACCTCCAACTCCAGCTTGGCCAGGTTGGCGCCGAGGCAATAGTGGGCCCCTCCTCCCCCGAAGGCGATGTGGGGGTTGGGCGTGCGGGTGATGTCGAAGCGGTGGGGGTTGTCGAATACCTCGGGGTCGCGGTTGCCCGCGGTGTACCACAGGGCCACCTTCTCTCCGGCGGCAATGTGCGCACCGCCCAGCTCCAGGTCTTGGGTTGCGGTACGGCGGAAGTACCGGACAGGAGAGCTGTATCGCAGTATTTCTTCCACTGCGCTGGACATCAGCTCGGGATGGCGGCGGAGCAATTCCCATTGGTCGGGAAACTCCTGGAAGGCGAGTAGGCCGTGGGTGATGGCATTGCGGGTGGTCTCGTTGCCGGCAACCACGAGGAGTGTGAAGAACAGCGAGAGCTCCAGGTCATTGAGCTCGGTTACCGTCCCGTCGCCCATAGTCACTTTGGCATGGGCCAGCTTGGTCATCAGGTCGTCGCGGGGACAGCGGCGCTTCTCCTCAACGAGCTCGTGGGCGTACATGGTCATGTTGAAGGCGTCCATCGGCGCGTTTATCGGCGCGTAAGGGTCGTCGTGGTCCTGGAACTCGGGGTCGTGGCGCCCGATGGCCGAGTTGGTCCATTCGAACAGTCGTTGGCGGTCTTCTTGGGGGACGCCCACGATCTCGGCGATGACCATCAGCGGAAGCTCGGAGGCGAGATCGATCACGAAGTCGCCCTCGGTGCGACCGTCGAGCGAGTCGATGATGAGGTGGCTGCGGGTGCGGAGCCAGACCTCCAGCTTGCGCACCATCCGAGGGGTGAACCCCCTGCTGACCAGCTTTCGGTACCGAGTGTGATCGGGCGGATCGGTCATGATCATCATGATTCCGGGGCCCGTCTCGACGTCAGGGATGGTGATGCCACCGGTGCCGTTGCGGCCCGGACCGGTCTGATGGGAAAGCACCGGGCCCATCCGATGGGCTTTGGTGATGAGATCGTGAGAGGTGACCAGCCAGAAGGGCTCGTCATTGTGGGGGGTTTCGGGATGGCGCCAGATGGGGGAGTGGATTCGCAGTTCGTCGTACAGCTCGTAGGGCTCCCGTACTGCGAACATGTCCATGTCGGTCAGGTCGATCGCTGTCGCTAGTGTTGAGGGAGACATAACCTACTTCTCCTTGGTGAGAATGCCATTCTTACACGCGAGAACTAAAATATCAACAACGAGAACAAGAGAGCCATGTCTGAAAACCCAAATATCGACACTGAGAACTTAGAAACCACTGTTGAGAACAGCGAAACCACAGTTGAGAACGCCAGTAGCGACCTGTCGGACCTCAGCTCCTGGGAGCAGCGCATGCTTGAGCGGTCGTTGGACAGCGCTCGAGTACAAGCATTGGCTCGCAGCGGCGAATTCGTCCACGCCGCGTTGGCCCTGCTTGAAGAGGAGGGGTCGGTTGAGTTCACGGTGCAAGACGTGGTGCAGCGCTCGGGAGGCTCGCTGCGGCGCTTCTACCAGCTCTTTTCGTCCAAGGACGACCTCGTTCTGGCTCTATTCGAGGAACTGATCACCCAGCTTGTCGAGCACATTCCTGCTGCCGTTCATGCCGGCGCCCCTCCGCTGGACAGACTTGAAATCTGTGTCCGAACCTTTTGGGACTTCGTGAGAGGAGAGGATGCGCCGCCAGCCAAGATCGTCCGAGACATGGCTGCACTCCACAACCAATTGGCGGCCAACAGGCCCGAAGGCCTGCGCCTGGCCTGGGATCCCTTGCGGCAGCTCATCGCCGGCATCATCGCCGATGGGGTGGCCGACGAGTCGATCCGATCGGACATCGAGGTGGAGGATCTGTCGGAACTCTTTTTCGACGTCTCGCTGGCCTCCCATCTCTTCGCGCTCGGTCGAGTGGGTGCAACTCACGCCCGATTCGACCCGCTTTGGGCCTTCTGTCTCGGGGCGCTTCGTCCTCCTCTTGAGGGATAGCGGGCGAGACTTCAGCGCAGCCGGGCCTTAGCCGCTTTCTTGAATGCCGCGAGTTGGATGCGCTCTTCTCGCTGGTTGTAGAAGTCGTCCAGCGGGTAGCACCCCGAGATCAGGCCGCTGCGAGGGGCGGTGGTGCAGTCGGAGAACGTGCGGCAGATGAGACGTCGGTCGAGTTCTCGGCCGGCCATCACGTCGGCCGGCATGTGCGGGTACGACAGGATCATTCGGCCCAAACCGACGGCATCGGCCATTCCCTGGTCGACAAGAGCTTGGCCGACGTTGGGCAGCCACTCCTGGAGGTAGGACAGGCCGGCGGCCACCACGGTCATTTTGGGATGCTGGCGGGCAATCTCGGCGGTGGCCGCGATCAGCCGGGCCACACCGACCAGGGGATCCTCGGGCGGCTGGTAGCCGTCGGAGGGCGGGAAATAGGCGGGCCGCTGGATGTGGGGTACGTAGTACGGACTGCCGGCGGTGGCGCACACCAGCCCGACGCCGAGGCTGTCCAGCATGTCCAGAACCCGGTGGGTTTCAGTGAGATCTGTGCCCACCCCCGATCCGTCGCTCCCGAAAGCCAGTTGGTAGGGGCCGAAGGCCTCGGGAACCCCCACGCCGCCTTCTCCGATGGTGTGGGGAACGAAGTCGAACAGCGAAAGACGAACAGCCACCCCCAAGTCGGGGGCTTGCTGGCGAATCCCGGTGATAATTGATCGCAGAAATCGTGTGCGGCTCTCTAAATCGCCGCCGTAGGGGCCGGGCCGGTCGAATGCCGACAAGAACTCGTGGCCCAGGTAGCCATGACAGGCCTTGATGTCCACGAAATTGAATCCGGCTTGGTGGGCAAGTACCGCCCGGTCGATGAATTGCTCGACCAGCTCGTCGAGCTCCTGGTCGGTGAGCACTTCGGCCGCACCCGACTCCACCCGGGCGTCCAGCAGCGGATGCTCATACACCGTCTTGGGGGCCGGTCCCTCGGTGGTAGGCCGGGCATAGCGGCCCGAGTGGGTGAGCTGAAGCCCAGTGAGCTGCGAGGGATCGAGCCGGGCTCGCAGCACGGCGAACTCCTCCACGGTGGTCTCGTCCAGCACCAGCTGACGGGGGTTGGCCCGGCCATCGGGTCGCACAGCAGTGGCCTCACCCCACACCAGCCCGGCCTCGCTGGCCGCGAACCGGTCCCAGCGGCGGCGGACCAGATCGGACGGCCGACCGTCGTCTTCCCCGTCCCACCCCTCCATGGGCAGCACGGCCCAGCGGTTGGGTGCGGTCATGGTGCCAGCCGACCCGTCGGTGATCGCCAGCGGCTGGGCCAGCGAGCCGGCGGGGTCCACCCTTTCGTCCATTGGTATCTCCACGCCGAGGTCTTCGAGATGGGCGCGCAGGGCATCCACGCTGGCCAGGTTCTTCACCTGCTTTATTCGGACCACTAGATCACCTGAAGCTGCTCGCCGATGTCGCGCAAGATCTCCCGGTCGCTGTCGGGGCGCATGGGTGCCCCGCCGGGAACAGCATCGCTTTCGGCCCAGCCCCGCATCTGCAAGAACATGGCCGCGCTGTGGCGGTAGGCCGGTACTGGCGGGCGAAACGTGAAGTGCCCCAGGTACTGGAGAACGTCGTTTAGCGGGTAGAAGCCGGGGTCATCCTTAGCCCACAGGCGGTCTCGTTCGGCAAATTTGTCGGGGGCGAACGTCGAGAGGCCCAGCAGATAGTCAGAGCCGTACATCACCATGTCGATGGCCAGGTCGTTGCCGGTTAGCACCATGAAATCCGGGCGCACCTCATCGCGCAGCGCCAACCGGTCCCACTCCAGTTGTCGATTCAGCGAGGAGTGCTTGGCCCCGACGCACTGGGGAATTTCCAGCAGCCCCCGGTAGGTGTCCAGCGACACGATGCGGCCGTAGGGCACGAACATGGGGCCGAGTTCGAACCCGATGAATCGCTCGAGTTGGCCGGCCAGCTGGCCGTGGGCGTCGAGCCAGGCGGCATCGCCGTGGTCGTTCAAACCGTGCGATGGGAACACCACCGGCAGGCCGCCTCGGGAAGTGATCTCGTCGGCGGCCCGGAGGTAGGCGTCGAGGTCGAATGTCGCCCCCAGTTCGTCGGCCACGAACGCTCCGGCTACGAAGTCGCCTCCGGTGATGGCCTCGGCCCGGTCAAGCACCTGCGTACGAGTGTCGGCATCGAGCAGCTGGACGTAGCCGGTGTCCATGTTCACCGCCGGGGTCAGTCCGGCCTCGTGGGTGCGGGCGATGTGAGCGTCGAGTGAGGCCCAGTCCACCGTGGTCGAGTCGAGATGGGGCAGGAGGATGGCCGACATCCCAGTGATGGTTCGGCCGGGCAGAACCTGCATCAAGCGTCGACTCCGAGGCTCTCAAGCACGTCTTTTGGGATTCCCGACAGTCCGGTGGATGCGTCGTCAACCGGATGGCGCTGGCGAAGAACGGCGGCGGCCTCGGATCGGCCGGTCGCTTCGAGGCGCTCCAGGTATTCGGGCAGGTGTCCCTTGCAGTGGAAGGGGCCGCCCTCGGCCAGCACGATCTTGAGGGGATCGACTGGGGAGTAACTGCGGGTCATCTGGTCGTCGGTCCACGATTGGAGCATGTCCCGGCCTTCGGCCAGCACCGATGGGGCTTGATCGGCCAGGTCGTCGTTCTCGTGGGGGTCGGAGGCGATGTCGAACAGCATCTCCTCGTTCCAGGCCGCGTGGTAGCCGTCGTGCCAGGTCCGCAGGTAGAGATGGTCGCCCCAGCGGACGCCCCGCTGCACCGACCACGCCCCCTGGGACAGCACCAGGGACTCCCGACCGCCGTGGTCGCCGGTCCGAATATCTTCGGCCACCGACATGCCGTCCCAGTGGAAGGGAATGTCGATGTCGGCCAGATCGACGATGGTGGCGCCCACGTCCAGGTGGTAGAGCAGCCCCTCGTGGACTTGGGGCTCGATTCCCGGCCAGCGCAGCACCGAGGGGATGTGGCAGGTGGCCTCGTCGGCGGCTTGGTGATCGGCGTACACGCCCAGCTCGCCGAACGCCTCGCCGTGGTCGGAGGAGATCAAGATGGCGGTCTCGTCCAGCACGCCGTGGTCGGCCAGTTGGCTGACCAGCGTCCCCACCGCGTCGTCGGCGTAGCGGATGCCGGTGTCGTAGCCGTCGAAGGTCTGTTTAACCTCGTCCATGTTCGACAGGTTCCACGGGTGGCGGGGCGGGGGAGGACCCCACTCGTCGGGCTTGAACCCCCAGGGTTCCTGGGCCGAATGCGGTCCGGCCAGCGGCCAATTGCGAGCCCGCACCTCTTCGGTGTGCCAGGCCGGCGGGGGATCGCCCTCGAATGGGTTCCCATAGTCTTCGGGGGCGTTGTAGGGGGTATGGGGATCCCACAGGTGGACATGGAGGAACCAGTCTTCGGTTTCGGCGTTGTCGTTGAGCCAGCGCAACGCGCCAGGCAGCACCTGGTCGGCCCGCTCGCCGCCGAAGCCCCGCATAAGGTTCATCGACTCCATGAATCCACTGTTCCACCAGGTGGCCGAGTGGCGGAAGGGGAAGCTGGATATCGAGGCGGTGTGATAGCCCGACCAGTAGAAGCGCGAAGCCCAGGAACTGGCGGCGATCGTGGAAAAGAAGCTGCGCTCCGCCCCCTGGGGCCTCAGATCGGCGGCCATGCCACCGTGGTTGGCCACCCCATTGCGAATACCGAACATGCCGGTGATCAGGGCGGTGCGGCTGGGCAGACAGGGCACATCGGACGCATACACGTTGGAAAACCGCACTCCCTCAGCGGCCAGCGCGTCGATGTTCGGGGTGGTGTTGCGGTGGTATCCCGCGCACCCCAAGTGGTCGGCCCGAAGGGTGTCGATGTCGATATAGAGGATTCGCATGGCCTCTCCAGTATGGGTCAACTATTCGACTAGGAACGTGGCCACCGACTCGGCACTTCGCTGATAGCCGATGCGGTGGGCGAAGGCCCGGATGTGGGTTTCGCCGACGGGAAGCCGCAGCGGCTCGTGGTACAACAGGCGGCGCGGGGGCTCGCCGCCTTGGGGGTTGTGGCCCAGCACGGCAGAAAACTGGGCGTCAAGATCGGCGGGTGGGTCGGGCAGAGGTTCGCCTTCGAAGGTGTAGCCGATGGACGCCCCTTGAGTGCTGCATTGCATCTGGAGGACTACAGGGCCCTTGAATGTCCCGCCTTCGGGGCTGGCCTCGGTGCCGTGGTGCTCTGCTCCCAACACGATGAACTTGGGGGCATCGGTGACGGGCTGAACGCCTCCCGGCCACATCTGGGCCACCATCATGTCTTCGGGCACCATCCCCAAGTCGCCCACGTCGCGCTGCCAGTGCTCGAGCGCAGTCCGGTGGCGCTCCAGCACCTCGCGGTAGGCCGGGTTGCCGGCCAGGTTCTCGATCTCGTGGGGGTCGGCCTCGGTGTCGTACAGCTCTTCGGCCGGTCGCCTGTCGGCCATGGCCCGCGCCGGAGGGCCTTCAAGTCCACCGGCGGCGTAGAGCCGCCACATCTCCTGCATGATCGGGTGGTTGTTCCGAAACGAGTTCCACGTCATGTAGGGCTTGGCCGGGTCGTAGTGGCGGATGTACTTGAACCGCTGATCCCGGCTGGCCCGCACCATGTCGTACATCTCGTCGTAGCGGTCGCGGGAAACGAACACGTAGTCGCGCCCGCCGTGGGCTTCGGGACCGAGGAACGGGTGACCGTGCAGGTGGCGGGGAACCTCCACGCCGCAGATCGACAGCACGGTCGGCCCCAGGTCCATGGTGCTGACCAGATCGTCGCTGACCGTCCCCGGCTCGATCATTCCCGGCCAGCGGACGATGAGCGGGCTGTGGATGCCGCTGTCATAGGGCCACCGCTTGCCCCGAGGCAGAGGGCCGTGGTCGGTCCACACGAACACCGCGGTGGAGTCGGTCAATCCGTCCTCTTCAAGCTCTTCGAGTAGGTCGCCCAGCAGCCCGTCGCAGTGCTCGATGGCGGCGTACACCCGGGCCAGCGACTCCCGCACCTTGGGGGTGTCGGGGAAATAGGGAGGCACCTCGATGCGGTCCACGTCGATGTCGTTGTCGTCGAAGAACCCCGGCCATCCCCGGGTCTCATGGGTGTCGTCCAGGTTGAACACCGAGAAAAACGGCTGGTCGGGGTCGGGCCGGTCTCGCCAGTGGCCGCCCGGCAAGTCCCAGGCGGTGATGGGCGGGATGAACTGGTAGTCGGTCTTGTTGCGGTTGGTGCAGAAGTAGCCGGCTGCCCGCAAGTACTCCGTGAAGCAGCGCACATAATGGGGAATCACCGCCTCATAGCGGGGGATGCCCTTGCCGCCGTGATGCGGACCGACGTTGGTGCGCATGTGATGGGTCCCCAGCGTCACCGGGTGCATGCCGGTGATCACCGCGCTGCGCGATGGCGCGCACACCGGCGCAGTGGTGAATGCCTTGGTCCACAGGCCGCCCTCGGCCGCCAGCCGGTCGAGATTCGGGGTGCGGGCCACCGGATCGCCGTAGCAGCCGAATCTCGGCGAGCAATCCTCAAACGACACCCATACAACGTTGGGGCGCGTGCTCATCCTCGTTTCCTACACCGTGGCATGGCCTCTGGACATGTTTTCGCCGAATGCGAGAGCGATCAGGCGTTGCCCACCATTTCCGCCTCTCCCCTGGTGAATGCCGGGGAATAGCTATCGGCCGGATATTCCTCGATCGCAATGGGGCGGGCGACTTGGTCAACCTCGGGACCAAACTCCGCGGCCAGCGGCGCCAGTGCATCGAGATCGAAACCGAAGAGATCGGCCGCGTTGGTCGACACCATCCGGGCCACGTCGGCGGGGTCGCGTCCGGCAAACGCGACCCGCAGCGCTTCGGTGGTGTAGGGGTATGTGCCCTCTCTGTGCGGATAGTCGTGTCCCCACATGATGTGGTTGGCTGCGTTTTCCCGCAGTGAATTGATCTCTCCGGCGCTGGGAAAGCTGGCGCCGAAGAGAATCTGATCCCCAAAGGTCTGCGTCGGGGTCCTCTCGAGATGGTCGGCACCAGCAGCGTCATGCTTGAGCCGCACATGCTTCGCATACCACTCGAGCTGGGGCAGTTCGATCTTGATCCACCCCACCGCCTGTTCGGTGAGCACTACGGTCAGGTCGCGGTAGCGGTCGAGCATGCCGCCGTACAGGAACTGGATGAGCCCCCGTCTCGTCCAATATGCGATCTCGGCCAGCTGAACTGCCACCTTGCCGGGCCCGGGTGCATACACCGGCTCGTTTCCCCCGTGGGTCTGTATCGGAATTCCCGCGTTGGCTGCGGCAGCCCACACCGGTTCCCAATGCTCTTCGTAGAGCTGGGGAAAGGCTCCATCAGGGGGACAGACCCGTACCAGCACGCCGCCGGTCATCAGCCCGTTTTCGGCCGCCGAGCGGATCTCGTCCGCCGACTCCTCGGGCAGGTACGGACTCGTCTGCATTACCCCGCGCAGCCGGAGCGGTTCGGTGGAGCAATGGTCGGCCATCCAGCGGTTGTGAGCCTTGAGGCCTTCCCAATGGAGCTCGATGCTGTGGCGATCATGGCCCCGTTCGAACACATTGAGCGAAAAGGGCGGGTCGGTGTTGGGGAAGATGATGCCGGCTACCACGCCTTGACCGAATTGCTCGTTTCGCCGCCGGTCGTGGTCCCAGTTGTTTGAGTCAGTGCGGTCGCCTTCGGGCGCGTGCTGCGATGCCCACGCATCAAATTCCTCGTGCAGGGACGAGGGGAGGTATGGACGATACCCGCTGAGGCTCGCACCACCATGGGAGTCAGCGCTCACGACGATGTACCGCCCATTGTCGGTAATGCCACGGGTCACTTTGGTATTGCTCATCCTTCAACCCCCTTGGGACAAATGGCCAAGAAGTACTTCAGCCCCGCTCTATACATGAGGTTATCCTCAAGTCATACTGGCGTCTGAGGTAGTACCAAGAGGAAAGCGATATCAGCAGTCGTGCCACCGGTCATCCCTCTTGATGAGGACGCTTATTGGGCTGATCCCTACCCGATAATTGCTGAGCTCCGGGATCGCCACCGCACGGCAGTAACCCCCGAGGGCATGAAGGCGATCCTGCGCTGGTCGGATGCCGAGGAGATAAAGAAGCGCCCGGAGTTCGAGAACGAGGGTCTCGAGTACATCGAGAAGCGGGGTTTCAAGCCCGGCGATCCCCTCTATGAGTGGCGTCGGCACTCCATCGGGGCCCTCAACGGCGCAGACCACCGGCGGATTCGGAGCCTGGCCAGCCGGGCCCTGACTCCCAGATCAGTGGAGAAGGTCCGCCCGGTGACCCGGGAGCACGTGCGGTCGCTGCTCGAACGGCATGCCGAGGCAGGCGAGTTCGACGTCAGAAAGGAGATCACTGCGATCCCGTTCATGTCCGTCGTCTCGTTTTTGGACATCGAGATGGACGAGGCCGCCACCATCGGCCAGCAGATGGCGGGAGCGGGAGCTGAGGCTTTCGGCCCCAACGTGACCCAGGAGATACGGGACCGGGCCAATGCCACGTTTGGGGCGCTGATGGAGTTCGTCGGCGGGTTGGTGGAGAGCCGGCGCTCGAAGCCCCGCGATGACCTCCTCACCCGATTAATCGCCGCCGAGGAAGACGGCCACCGGCTGAGCCACGACGAGTTGATCGTATTGTTCACCAACATCTTCGGCGGTGCGATTGAGACCACCTCCAGCATGATGACCAGCACGTTCCTCGAGTTCGCCCGCCACCCCGATCAACTGGAATTGCTGCGCCAAGACCCCGAAGGGCTCAAACGAGGTGCCGTGGAGGAAGTCCTCCGCTACCGTCCGGCGTTCTACGCCAGCGGCAACAAGGCGAACGCCGATGCAGAGGCCGCGGGGCTTCAATTCGAGGTAGGGGAGCCGCTCAGCATCATCATCGGCGGTCCCAACCGCGACCCGACCCGCTTTTCCGATCCCGACCGGTTCGACATCACCCGCGACCCGACGATCTGGTCATTCACATTCAGCATGGGACCGCACTTTTGTCTGGGCCAGGCCCTGGCCCGGGCCGAGCTCCAAGAGACCGCCGCCGTCATTGCCCGCCACGCCCGCGACCTCGAGCTCACCGCCGAACCCCACTGGCTGCCCCGGGTCATGGTCAACCACGTCGACCGCTGCCCCATCCGCTACCGATTCCAACCCTGAATCCAAGCTGTGGCCTTGGGCAAATGACCGAAATGCTCCCCCGTTGGCTATATGAAAGAACTCAAACAAGACCTAGACGGCCAATGGTCCATCATTCAGCCCCCGGTGTCGATCAGGTCGGAGATGACGACGAAGTCACCACTGTCGTCATCGCCCGCTTCAGGATCCCATTTCATGAGAACAACGCCGTCTCGGGCGTCGTTCTTGCCGGCGCCGAGCGAGGCGAACGCCTCGTTGGGCAGTTCGATGGGTCCGAAGCTGTCAATCGCCGCCTGCAAGGTCTCGTTGGTGAGGTTGGGGCCGGCCGCGGCCGTTAGTTGCACGAAGAGGTCGAATACCTGGCAGAAGCCGCGAACCGGGACAAACCAGTCGGTCTCGTCTTCCGGCACCAGCGAACTGGGGACTACCTCAATTCCCGTTTGGCGCTCGAAGGCGTCCATGCAGTCATCCATCCGCTGATTAGTCTCATCGCCGGTGTACGGCGAGCCGAGTGTGTAAGCCTCGAAGTAGCCAGGGTCACTGGAGTCTCGCAACCCGAAGGTGAACGTGTCGCGTTCAGCGTTGAACAGCTTGACATCGAGGCCGCCCTGAATGAGCTGTTCTACCCCGAAGACGTTGTCGCCATCGATGAAGACGGTGTTGATATCGGCGTTCCGGTAGATCTCTATGAACGTCCGCCACACCGCCGCCCCGGCTTGGGTGTCGCCGGCTGGCACATCGATCACGGTCCGCTCGGCGATCTCCACTCCAGCGGCTTCAAGGGCCGGGACCAGCACGTTGTCGACCAACTCGGCGCGTCCGGCGCCGGAGTGTACGGCCACATTTCCGAGATCGGTGAGCAGGCCAGCCCTGTCCAACGCGGTCACAAACACCTCCAGGATCCGGTCGGAGGCGATACCCAAATTCACCCAAGGAGCATTGGCCCGGGCCCGATCTTCGGCGGTGAAAGGGGCGCCGATGAGCGCAGTGCCGTAGGTCTCGGTCACACAGATGTTTCCGGCCGCCACCCTGGTGAAACTGCCCAAGACTGCGAAGACTTCCTCGTCCTCGGTGAAGTAGACACAGCCGGCCAGCGAGGTGTCGGTACCGAAAGGAAGGAACTTGTAGGTCACCGTCTCCAACATGCGGCCACAGATCCCTCCGTTTTGGTTGAGTTCGTCGGCCAGGGCTTGCATGATGACCTCGTTGTCGCCTCGGTCGAGCTGAACCAGGCCCAGATTGCTCAATCCCGCGTAGTCGATCTGGGGGGCACCGATTTTGATGGTGTCCGCGGTTACTCCGGTGGCGGTGGCGCTGAGCTCGCCTTCCCCCCGGCAGGTCGGCTGGAAGATGGGGTCGGATATAGCCGCCGCTTCTTCGTCTGCCACGGCGTCGTCCGAGAGTTGCGGGCTGGCCGTGTCTTCGGGCGCTTCGTCCTCTGTGTCGTCTCCCATGGTTTCCGGGGCGTCGTCGCCATCGCTGGTGTCGGCGTCTTCGGGTGCGCCGGCAACTTCTGGTACGGGGGCTTCGGCCGCTTGGGTCGGGGGTGGCGCGTCGGGTGCGGCTCCACCCTCATCACCGGAGTCACCCCCTCCGCAGGCGGCAGCGAGTAGGGCAAAAACTGCAAGAAATATGAGCAGCCTTTTCATGATTCCCCCTCGTTGAGAACAGTAGTCGGCATTGGGGAGAAAGCGTCCTTGTCTGTGGCAGCTGCCCCCGACCGGCGGATGGCCCGCTCGTCGGTTCCGAGGTAGGAGGCGATGACCGCAGGATTGGTGCGGACCTCGGCAGGCGAGCCTGCCGCGATCACGCGGCCTGCTTCCAGACAGCAGATCCGGTCGCTGATCTGCATGATCATGGGCATGTCGTGTTCGATCACCAGCATGGCCGCGCCGAGTTGGTCTTTGATCGACAACAGCAAGGGAGCGAACGCCTCAACCTCGCGCTGAGCCACCCCTCCGGTCGGCTCGTCGAGGCACAGCACCCGGGCCTCCAAAGCCAAGAGGCAGCCGAGTTCGACGATGCGACGGGTGCCGGTGGAAAGCTCGGAGGTAAACCTGTCGGCGTAGGGGCCGAGGCCGAGGAAGTCGACGATGTCTTGGGCGTGGGCTCGCTGGGCGCGGTCGCGGCGATAGCCATTGGGCAGGTGGCCGACCGCAGCGGCAAACGAAGTTCGCTGGCGGGATTCTGCCGCCACCGCCAGGGTCTCAAGCACGGTCAGGTCGGGGAACAGCCGCGACTGCTGAAACGCCCGGCCCAATCCGAGCGCAGCTCGCCGATCGGCGGCCAGCTTCTCGATGGGACGGCCTTCGAGCTGGATTCGACCGGAGCTCGGGACGAATCCGCTGATGGCGTTCATCAGTGTGGTCTTGCCTGCTCCGTTGGTGCCGATGAGTCCCACCACCTCTCCGGCCTGGACTCGGATGGAGGCGTTGTCAACTGCTGTCAAACCTCCGAAAATCACCGTCACTTCCTCGGCAACCAGCACTGGTCCGGAGGCGGCAGAGACGACCCCCGATCGGGACACCACGCTGGCCACCTCGCGTTTCTTAGGTGGCTCGGGTTCGGGAAGACGGTCCGCATACCAGGCCAGGAAGCGGTCGCGCCCGGAGAGCATCACCTGGGCGAATCCGCCGGGAAAGTACATCAACAGAACCAGCAGCCCGATGGAGGACGTGAGAAGTGGCACCAAGTCGTTGGCGGGCCAGACTGCGGGAAGGCCCACGATCCACAGGGCGCCCAAAATCGGCCCGACCACGGTGCCGGCCCCGCCGATCACTGCGATGGCGACAACCTCGATGGAGTCTTGGAGCTGGAATCGCTCGGTTAGCCCTACGGAGACGTACAGCCCGGCCAGCAGCCCGCCGCCGAATCCGGCGATCACCCCGGACACCACGAACGCCTGGATCCCCGCCCGGGAGGGCGAGATTGTGTACGCGGAGGCGGCGGTGCTGTTGTCTCGCACCGCCAGCCATCGGCGCCCCACCCCGGTGGCCCGCATCCTGGCCACCAAGACGATCACCACCGCCAGGGCAATCAGCGAGAAGTAGTAGTAGTTGCGCTGGTCGGCCAGATCGACAGGCCCCGAGGCTCGGGGTAGCGAGACAGTGTAGGAACCGCCGGAGAGGAATGGCCGCCGCCAGAGAAATTGCTGTCCCAACAACGCCAACGCCAATGTGGCGATAGCCAGGTGAAAGCCTCGAATCCGCAGCGCGCCCAACCCGATGATCACGGCGACGGCACCAGTTGCCGCCGCACCCACCAGCAAGGCCAACAGGAAGTGGATATCGGGCAGGGCAAGAGTGAACCACTCCCCGCCGATGCCGACCCCGATATCGCGCCCGGCCACCAACGCCGCGGTGGTCAGTCCCCCGATACCGGCCAGCGCGGCCTGCCCCAGTGAGATTTGACCGGTCCACCCGGAGAGCACCACCAACGAGATCCCGATCAGGGCGAAGAGCAGCACCTCGCTGAACAGGAGTTGGCGCGAGGCCAGGGTGATCAGGAAGGGGAGGATCGCCGCGGCGGCAATGAGCAGTCCAATGCCGATGCGAGACGAGTGGCGGACCCACCAGAGGCGGGCCACCGCGTGGGGAAGCGGGCGGGTGGTGGGCACGAACGAAAATGACTCGTCGCTACCAGCGAGCCGCCGGCTGACCACCAGTGTGGTGGCTATGACGATCAGGAAGAGCGATCCGTCGTAGAGCCCCGCGGTGGTCGGCCAGTTGAATACCAGCAGCGAACGGAGCAAGCCGAGGGCCATTCCGGCGATCATCGCCATCGGGAAGTTGCGAAGCCGCCCGATCAGGGCCGCGGCCAGTACCTGGACCAGGGTGGCTGGCCCCAGCGACCGGAATCCGCTGGCCTGGCCGTTGATGCCCGCCACCAAGATCAACGCCACCGCGGCCAGCAGGCCGGCGATTATCCAGGTGATGGTCGAAATGATCTTGGGGCTGATGGCGGAGAGCCGGGCCAGGTCGGGGTTGGAGGCCGCGGCCCGAATCGCCCGTCCTTGTGCGGTGCGCTGGAGGTAGTAGGTCAGGGCCACGGTGAGGACGGGGACGACGATGATCACGATCAACTCGGGACCTCGCACCCGAAGTCCGAGGATCTCCCACCGGCCGGAGATCGCCACCGGGTACCTTGCGGCCATCGACGTCTCAATGCCGGGCAGCGCCACTTGGAGCAGTTCGCAGAGCTGAGCGATTCCGATGGTGGCCACCAGGAGGATGACCCTCGGGGCACGGAACAACCGGGTGATCACGGTGAGCTCCAGGGCGGCGGCGACGAGGCCGCCCGCTATCACCGCAACGATCGCCGCGGGCCAGAAGGGCCAGTCGTAGGTGAGCACCAGCAGGGCGAGCAGGCTGGCCGACAGAACCCCGAGCGAACCCACCGCGAAGTTGATGACCCCGCTGGCCCGGTAGATCAGCACGACGCCCAAGGCCAGCAAGCCGACTAGCAAGCCGTCGATCAACCCGAAATACACGATCTGGCTGGTGAGCGAGAAGGCCAGCATCAGCTGTCGTCCTCATCGGATTGCCGATCGGTGGATGCGTCGCGGCCCAAGAACACGGCGCGGGCCAAGTCGTCGCGCTCCAACAGATCCTGGGCCGACCCGGTGAACCGCACGTGGCCCTTCTCCATGAATATCGCACGATCGGCCAATGTCAGGGCGACATTGAGCGACTGCTCCACGATGATCATGGTCTGGCCGGCGTCGCGGAGACGCCCGACCACGGTCAGCAGGTCTTGAACGACCACGGGAGCAAGGCCAAGGGAGAGCTCGTCGATGATGAGCACTTCCGGGTCGTGCATAATCACCCGGGCCAGTGCCAGCATCTGCTTCTGCCCGCCGCTGAGGTCGTGGGCCAGCGTCTTGGGCCGCTGGCCGAGCACCGGAAACAGCTCGAATGCCCGATCGAGCCTCCCGGCGATGTCAGGCTTGGCGTCGGCATCACTGCGGATGATCGCTGCCGACGTCTCGAGATTCTCTCGCACTGACAAGTGAGGGAACACCCCTTGTCCTCCCGGCAGCAAGAAGATTCCCTCTCTTACCCGCTGCTCTGGTGACGCCAAGGTCACATTGCGGCCGTTGAGCCGCACCACCCCCCGGGAGGGAATGCCCAGACCGGCGGCAACCCGCAGGGCGGTGGACTTGCCCGCGCCGTTGGTGCCGAGCAGGGCCAGGGTCTCACCCCGGGCAACTTCGAGGTCGACGTCGAACAGGACCTGCACCGGGCCGTAGGAGAAATCGATGTTGTGGAGCTGAAGCACCGGGATGTCGTTGGGATCAGCCTTCATCCGATCTCGTTCGGCCTTCTCCTCCCGAATCTCCTCCACCACCAGGGTGAGGTCGGCCCGAATGTGTCGGGAGCCGTTGATGGTTAACAGACCGCCGATGATCATCGCTCCAGGAACAACGGCCAATAGGGCAGTGCGGGGCGAAGTGGCATCGGAGATGAGTCCCATCAGGATGGCCCCGCCGAGACCGCCCACCCCGAACACCAGCGAGACCCCGATGGCCGAGCCCAGCGCCCGCATGCGGTAGGGGTTGATGTGGGCCAGGGTCGGTCCCAGCAGTGAGAGGGCCGGGGCCGCGAACAGCGCCTTGAGCCCGGCCATCACCGCGAAGGTCGCCGGTGAGGGCATTTGCAGCTGAAGCACGGTGAAGAACGCCATGGGGAAGAAGAGCGATCCCAGCAAGGCCATGGCCTGCGGCGGGGTACGGCGGTAGAAGCCGTCGTACCACTTGGCCACGAACGGGATCATGAACAGGGCGATCACCCCGGGGGTGCTGTTGGCCAGGGCCCGCTCGAACGGGTCGAGGTCGAAGCGCTCGTCGAGGTAGAGATTGAGGAATAGCCCGTCGGAAATCAGGCTGAAGCCGAGGGCTACCGCGGCCATCAACGCCCACTTCATCGTCCGCACCTTGAAGAGCCGCTGGAAGGCGGCGCCGAGCGAGATGGGTCCCGGCTTCATATCGGTGAGCGCCTCGCCGATGGTGGCGCGCTGCTCGAACTGTCCCCGGGGCGGGTCGGTCAGGAAGAAGATGGCCGCGCCGACGATCAGCGTGGGAATCGACGCGGCTATAAACCCCCAGCGCCAGGCGTCGTCCCCGCCGATCAGAGAGACCAGCCCGCCCACGGCCAGCGGAGCGATGAATGCCCCTGAACGTCCGGCCACATCTTTGGCGGCATACACCCGGGCTCGGGCCTCGACGGGATAGCTGTCGGCCATGATGGCGCCCTGCACCGGGTGGGTTTGCGATCGTCCGAACGCGATGGCGCAGTTGACGACGAAGAACCAGAAGGCGGTTTGCACGAACCCGAGCAGCAGGGTCATGGCCGACCAGAAGATGGTGGCCAAGGCCACCAATCTCGCCCGATTGCTGTTGTCGGCTATCCGGGACAGCAGCAGGCCGCCGGCCACGATGAAGACATTGCCTCCGGCGGTGATGGTGCCCAGCACGGCGTCGCTGACCCCCAGCGACTTCTGGATGTCGGGGCCGAGTAGCCCCATGGCGCTGATGCCGAGGGCGTCGGTGGCGTCGAGGGCTCCCAGCAAGACGATGGTGGACACGCCACCGATTGAGATGGCCTCTCGCAGGGAGATTTCTTTGGCGCCCACGCCGGGAAGCTCCTCATCGTCGAGGATTACCGATTCTGCGGCCAGTTCAGCCTGGCGCTCGGCTTCTGCGGCCAAGATCTGGTCGCTGAGGGCACTGGTCTCGGAGGGATCGACACAATCCCCCGTCATCTCAAGGCGTGATCGCTTCCTGCCGACTCGTCGCGGCATCCGGGACTCCTCAACTCGACCGACAGCTCGACGACTCCAATCCACCGACACGCCGGTTGATGTTGAACACAGTAAATGATTGGTGGGAATCCTCGTCAGCCGCCTCGCCATCGGTTTGAGCAGGGAAGGCGTCCCTGCTATCGTCTGTTGAACAGTGTACAATAGGTGTTCGCTAGAGATCGGATGGGTTCGGTGACGACAGATATTGGGGCTCTGCTTGATTCAGCTGATGCCACGGAGATTGCGGCGGCCGTCAGAAGCGGGGCTGCGGACCCGGTTGAATTGGCGGAGGATGCGATTGGACGGATCGAGGAGCGAAATCCAGAGATCAACGCGGTGATTGCTACGTGTTTCGATGTTGCGCTGAACAGCGCCCGCAACATGGATCGGGATGCGCCGTTCGCTGGCGTCCCGTTTGTGGTGAAGGACTGTCGAGTGCGACTTGCTGGCGTTCCTGAGACATGGGGTTCGAAACTCATGGCAGGCCATATTCCTGACGAGGACAGTGAGTTGGCCAAGCGTTATCGGGCCGCAGGGTTCGTGATTCTCGGCGTCACCAACATGCCGGAGATGGGCAAGATGGCCACGACCGAGCCGGCCGCTTATGGCCCGACTCACAACCCGTACGATCTCAACAAGTCGCCGGGCGGGTCGTCGGGCGGCACAGCCGCTGCGGTGGCGTCGGGCATGGTGCCTATCGGGCATGGCAACGATGGTGGCGGGTCGATTCGGGTGCCGTCAGCCGCCTGCGGTTTATTTGGGTTGAAGCCGAGCAGGGGTCGAGTGACGGGACATCCTGCCCCCACAATGATGTCGTATCCGATGGGCATTGATCATGTGCTGACCCGGTCCGTTCGGGATTCGGCCCACGTACTCGACCTGACGGCAGGGCCGGTTCCCGGTGACCCCTATGAGATCTCCTCGCCGACGGCGACTTGGCTGTCGTCGCTCGAGGCGGAGACAGGTCCGCTGCGGATCGGCGTTGCCGGTCGCTCGATAGAAGGGCCTGCATTCGACCCGATGTGTGCTGAAGCCCTCGAGCGGGCAGTCGGATGCCTTGAGGGGATCGGTCACCACTTGGAGGTGGCAAACCTCCCGGTGGAGCCCGGCGTAATGGTCACCATGGGCGCGTTGATGGCCACCGCGGCCAAGGTGATGATCGACGACCGGCTCGCAGAGCTTGGCCGTGGGCTCCAAGACGACGACATCGAACCGTTCACGCGCTACCTCTACGACCTCGGGGCTGGATTCGATGGGGCTGATGTCATCCGAGGACTTCAGGCTGCCGAGCTGATCGGCCGTAAAACGGCAACCTACTTCTCGCGGTTTGACATCTTCCTGTCGCCTACCACCAGAACGGTTTTTCCGGAGCTCGGCGTGTACGACACAAGCAACGTCGAAGAGTTGCTGCCGATCGCCGGGACGCTCGCGAGTGAGACTTCGGTGTTCAATATCGGCGGGCAGCCGGCGGCGTCGGTGCCCATGGGCTATGACGAGGCTGGTGTGCCCCTCGGCGTACAGGTCGCGGCGCCTTTTGGTCGCGAAGACCTGGTCTTGGCCGTGTCACGGCAGTTGGAGGAAGCGGCTCCGTGGTCGACGGCGGCTATGTGGCCGGCCCGGCCATCTGCGTCGTCGTGAGGTCGCGAGCAGGCCGCTAACTGGCGGGGAGGACGGCGTCGAGAATCGCCTCGATCGCCAGGTCGAAAGCGGCGTCATGGTGATCGAATTCCGTCAGCCCCCGCCACGCACCGTCAGACAGAGCGTCTGGAGCGAGCCCGTCGGCTGCTCGCTCTTTGCGTCGCAGTTCTACCGTGGTGAAGCCTGAGACCACCGCGAGGAGCGAGACCGTGGCGAGGCCGGCATCGAGACCGTTTACGCCTGCGGCTTCGAATTCCGATGCAATCGCGACCGCCAGCGGGCGTATCAAGAGGTGCTCGGCCCCGATCTCGAATGCGAGGACGGCAACCGATGCGCTCTCGAATATGGCCGCCCGCGCTCGATGGACTCCATCGGCCACTCGAGCGCGAGGTGTAGTGCCCTTGAGTTGGACGCCGGCAATGTCTTCCGCTTTCTGCGCGACGATCGCGGATAGAAGGCTCTCGCGGTTGCCGACGTGCCAGTAGACGGTGTTCGGGTTTACCCCGAGTCTCGCGCTCAATTGGCGCATTGTGAGTGCCGCAGATCCTTCTGACTCGACGATGCGCACGGCTTCGGCCACGATCTCATCGCGGTCAAGCCCAGCTCGTGGATGTGGCTTGCGCGACGACATCACATCGAATGTACCGCCCTGACCGACCGCATCCTTCCCATTGTGGGCTGTGGCAGCCTGAAATGGTGATCTGGTCCTCTGGTACGGTCGGGGGCGATGCATGTGTCCGATCCGCCCATCTTGCTCACCGATGTGATTGACGATGTTGGGGCTGTGGTCAAGCTGCTGGCTCAAGAGGCCCCTTACGTGCCGCTGGGGGGTTGGTACAACCCGGGGGCTGATCCCCACGCCCGCACCCGTCCGCTGTGGTTCCGGGACGACTGGGTCAACGAGACTCTCGCTGTGCCGGGGTCAGAGGTGTTTCTGGACAATCAGGCCTACATCGACTCGGCCAAGGCCTACTACCGCGCTGAGATCGTAGAGCCCCATAGCGTGTACGTGAACCAGATGATGGCCATTCCCGAGGCGGGTCCGGCCCACACCGACAATCCCCGCTTCGCGGGCCGCGACCGCACCAACACCCCGATGTGGCTGCTGCGGGCCATGCTGTGGTCGGGCCTGTTCGACGACATGTCGTTCCCGCAGGCCACCGCCATCTGGTGGCTCAACGATGTGGAGGGCGGCGGCATCCGCTACTGGCCCTACGGGCCCGACCAACCGCCCGAAGAGCATGTCGGCAACATGGCCAACACCGCGCTGATGGGCGACAACCACGGCATGTTCCACCAGGTCAACTCGATCGGTCCCTTCGACATCGGCACGCCGCGGGTGTCCCCGATGGCCCAATTCGCCCCTGCGGGCAGCCCCGATGGGGAGTGGGTGGTAACCGACCACGGCGAGGAGGTTTACCGCACGCCTCTGGCCGACGTCCGTATCAGCGTGCTGTGGAAGGCCGACGTGTACATCGACGCCGACCACAAGAATCGACTGGCCTCTAATCCCCTGAGCCGCGACGACATCGCCGCCCGCTTCAACGCCGATCTGGCTGAGCGGGGGATCGACGCTCGCTTCGATCCCAATCGCATCGACAACGATCCCGACCATGCGGCCATGATCGCCGAGCACTACCCCGAGGCCCGCCCCGTAGACGCGCTTCCCTCGGTGTTTGACTACTGACCGGCGCTCAGCCTAGGTCAGCGAAGCGCACCAGCTTGGTGGTGATCACGGGGATGGACTCGTGCTCCACGAACCGAAGGCCCATCACGCCGTGGTCGCGCCCGGCAGTATCCACCCAGATACCCGTAGTCGGCTTCTCGGGCGCCACCACGAGTCGCACCACTCCGTCGGCGTCGGCCTCGACGTCTTGGGACGATGCGTAGCCCTGCCCAGTGAAGTAGTTGGCCAGGTTCTCCATCCAGTGGTTGCACAGCTGGAAGTTCCAGTGGCGGCACACCGGCGGCTTGAACTCCACCACCAGCGCCTCGCCCTCGCCAATGCGCCAGTAGCCGAACTCGAAGTGACGGTCATCAGGGGATCCGCCCACTCGTAGGTAGTGCTCGGTAGTGAGCTGCAACTGGTTCTCTTCCTTTAGCAGCGTGTCGGTCCAGTCGGAATAGTCAGACTGCACCGACAGCACCATCTGGGCTGCGATGGCCAGCCGCTTCGACATTTCGGTCGCGTCCGGCGTGTGGATCACCGGAGTGGGCTCAAGCGGCTCGATCATCAGCCGGGGCGCCGACTGGGAGTCACGGTCGTCGTAGACAATGCGCATCATCAACTCCCGGGTTTCCGGTGCGACCGCCATCCAGTTGTCGACGCCGGGATCGTCCACCGAGAGAATGAAATCGACGTTTCCGGCGCCGTCGGTGAACTCGTCAAGCAGGGCGGTGAACGGCGTCTGCGACCAGCTCGGATTGAACTCCTCCAGCACGGCGACGGCCCGGTCGCCCACTGATTCCACTCCGACCCAATCGGGCACCTTCGGCGTCCACGCCGACATATGGACGTAGGGGGCAGAACCCCGCTGGCCGGTTACCCGGTAGCGCTTGGCGGCGTCGATGGGCTGCACCACGTGATCTTGGTCGGGCGATTGGACCCCCTGGCCGCCCTTCATGGGTGGGGGGATGATCCAAATCGACGACTTCTCCATCGGGGGGAGGTTCTCGATACAGCGCATATAGGCCATCAGCGACATGCGGGTCAGGTAGCGGAACCCCTCCACCCGATCTTGCTCGTTGGCGTCGGGGGTGCGTTCGACCACCACCTGCCCTGCGGCTCTCATGGTGTCGCAGAAGTCGTTCCACGCCTCACCGGTCATCAAGCGCTCTCGTGCCGCGGCGTCTTTCGTCATGGTTTGACCTTTCTGAAGCTCCGGCACACTCTATTGACGACAGGACCAAAGCGAAGAAGCGTTGGAGGCAATCCATGAGGCTCGGGTTCAAGACCATGCCCCAGAACATCGAATGGCCGGTCATGTTGGAGACGTGGAGGGAGCTCGACGCCGATCCTCGGTATGAGTCGGCCTGGCTGTTCGACCACTTCTATCCCATCTATGGCAGCGAGGAGGGCCCGTGCCTCGAGGCATGGGTGGCGCTGAGCGCGCTGGCCCAGGCCACAAACCGCATCCGAATCGGGACCATGGTTAACGCCGCTCCCTACCGCAATCCTGGATTGTTCGCCGACATGGCTTCAACGCTCGACGTTGTGTCCAACGGCCGACTCGATCTCGGCCTGGGCGCCGGGTGGAATGAGTCGGAGTCGAGGGCCTACGGGATCGAACTCGGCTCCCTCACCGAGCGCTTCGACCGCTTTGAGGAATACCTGGAGTGCGTGGTCTCGCTGCTCAGCGAGCCGGTCACCAACTTCCAGGGCCGCTACTACACCCTCACCGAAGCCCACAATGAGCCCAAGGGCCCCCAGCAGCCCACCCCGCCCATCGTCATTGGCGGGGCCGGTCCCCGCCGGACCATGCCCCTGGTGGCCCGATGGTCCGACCACTGGAACTTCCCCGGTGGCGAGGTGGACAAATTCGCCGAGGTCAAGGCCCGGCTGGCCGAGTGCTGTGAGGAGATCGGCCGCGACCCCACCGAGATCACCACGTCATCCCATCTCATCTACCGGGCCGAAGACCCCATCGACAACGTCCTGGCCCAAGCTGACGCCTACCGAGAGGCCGGCCTCGACCTCGCCATCTTGTACCCCTTCTCGCCAATCGACCCCGCCTCCGTCCACGACATGGCCGACGCCCTGGAACCCCTCGTGGAGACCGTCTAGGACATCGCCGAAGATGGACACTGCTGCACAGCTGGCCGCCAGGACCATGGCGGTTATCAACGCGGCGGCTCGAGGATCAGCTCTTCGGGGATCGATGTCATGGTGGCATAGCCGTTCAAGAAGGCGGCCACATCGTTGTCAAAGTCCTCTAGCGTCGATGAGCAGTCGGCCGCGAACATGTCTACCCCACGTTCGAATTCAGCGGCGATGATGGTGTGGATCAGGCCCCGCACCTCGCCAACGCCCCCGCATGAGGGCGTGTTGAGGCTCCACACTGGGGCCACGTCGCCCTCGAACGCCAGCACATCATCCAGATTCTCGTTGAGCCACTCGACCATGAAGGGGATCCCGCTCTCGTGTTCGGCGTCCACGGTGACGCCCCCTTGGCTGATGGCAAACGCGGGAACTCCCCGTCTCGCCGCGGTTCGGGCGGCGCCGACCGTGCCGGAGATCTCCGAGAAGGGGCCGAAGTTCTGCCCGTCGTTCGATCCGGAAACCACCAGGTCGGGAGGCTCGGCGAACACGAAGTCGAGCGCATAGTTGACCGAGTCGGCTGGAGTGCCCTCGACGGCCAAAGCGGGATAGCCGCTCGCGGTGGCGGTCTCCGTGGCCGTGGTAGGTGCGGGATCGGACACGCGGTTCGATGTGCCGCTTTGGTTGGTGGCCGGAGCAACCACGGTGACCTCAACGTTGTCGATGCTGATGAGCGCCTCCACCACGAGATTGATGCCGTCGGAATCGATGCCGTCATCATTGGTCACCAGGATCTGCACCGGCGGTGGGGGCGGTGGAGTCGGGGTGGGCGTCGGTGTCGGCGCGGCCGTGGGCTCTGGCGCCTCCGTTGGCGCGGGTGCCTCAGTGGCTGCCGGCGCTTCCGGGGTGGGCTCTGGCGCCTCCGTTGGCGCGGGTGCCTCAGTGGCTGCCGGCGCTTCCGGGGTGGCAGTTTCGCGTGGCGCTTCGGTGCTTTCGACGGTTTGTGTCGGTTGGGCGACGCTGGCGGCACCACTGCCGTCATCGTCGTTGCCGCAGGCAGCACCAATGAGCGCGGCCACAACCGCGAACGCCAAGAACTGAAACACGCGTTTGCTCGTATTCATCTGCCGATCTCTCCCGAAATTGGTTCCTTCTGGTCTGCCTATCTTGACGAGGGCGTCAGTCAGCCTTGCCAGTATTCCAGATGCCGGCTTTCTGTTCCCCCTGCCCTGTTCCCCAGTGCCGCTCGCGTGGCCGTGACTGTTCACGGCCGAGAGGGTCGTTAGGTACAGTCCCAGACGTGTCCGACGCAGGGGCGATTACCGACGAGGCCATTGCCCGGTTGCGGGCTCGGATAGGGATCGCTCAGCCCCATCCCCAGCCGCCTTGGTATCGGGATCCCAACACCGATGCATTTCGCCAGGTAGCCGAGGCTTATGGCGACGACAACCCGCTGTGGTGTGATCCCGACTACGGCGCCGGCACCGTGTGGGGAGGGCCGATTGCGTCGCCCAACATGAACGGCGGTGACACCCTCATAGGGGAGAACGAGGTCCAGGGGCTCGATCCCGACACCAGGGCATTGCTCAAGGGCGACCCGCTCAAGGGGGCCCACGCCTACTACTCGGGCAGCTATCGGGAGTGGTGGGCGCCGCTGCGCCCCGGAATGCGGGTCACCCGGCGCAACGCCCTGGTCGGAGTTCACGACAAGAGCAGCCAATTCGCCGCCCGCACCGTCCACGAGTGGACCGCCGAGGTGTTCGCCACCCAGGGTGCAGTGCTCTCGGCCCAGTACCGGCTGATGATCCGCACCGACCGGGGGGCGGTGGAGCGCAAGGCCGACGAGGGCGAGGGCAAGTACGCCGACATCGAGATCGAGCCTTACACCGACGAGCAGATCGCCGAGATCACCGAAGCGGTGAGTACTGAGTCAGAACGGCGGAGAGGGGCTGAGCCCCGCTGGTGGGAGGACGTCGAGGAGGGCGACGAGCTGCCGCCGCTGGTCAAGGGGCCCATGCGGGTCACCGACATGGTGGTGTGGCACACCGGCATGGGCATGGGCCTCTATGGGGTCAAGGCGCTGAGGCTCGGTGTGCAGCAGCGCCAGCGGGTGCCGGGGTTCTTCCGTCCTGATGATCTCAACATCCCCGACGTCCAACAGCGGGTTCACTGGGATCCCGAGTGGGCCCGGCGAGCGGGCAACCCGGCCATCTACGACTACGGCCGGATGCGCGAAACGTGGCTGGTACACCTTTGTACCGACTGGATGGGCGACGACGCCTGGCTGGCCTCCCTCGACGTGCAGTTTCGACGCTTCAACTACGTGGGCGACACCCACTGGATGCGGGGCACGGTGACCTGCAAGTACCGAACTGACGAGGGCACCTCGGCGGTGGACCTCGACATCTACGGGGAGAACCAGAGGGGTGAGGTCACCTGTCCGGGGCACGCCACGATCCTGCTGCCCAGCCGAGAGCATGGGCCGGTGAAGCTGCCCACGCCGCCCGGAGGGGCTATGACTGCGGCCGAGACGCTTGATGCGCTGGTAGAGCGGTTCGAGGCGATGTCGGCGGAATGACTCCCGAGCGGTTGCCGATAAACGCAACCAGCACTGACGAGGAGATTCGGGTCGCCGTTACCGCCTGGGTGGCCGAGTACGTCCCCCAAGCGTGGCGCGACGCCGCACCCCACGGGCGGCGGGCCATCCGCGAAGTGCGGCCCCGGTCCGAATACGAAGCCTGGTATCCCACATTCGCCGCTTCCGGGCTGGCCGTGGCCACCTGGCCCGTCGAATACTGCGGACTCGACCTGCCGCCGGCCAAGGCCCGGGTGGCCGAGTCGATCCTGGCCCCGCTCAATCTGGGGCGGCTGAACCCGCTTGGATTGCACAACACGGCCCCGGCGCTGTTTGCCCACGGCACCGAGGAACAGCGCATGCGCTTTCTCCCTCCACTTGTGGCCAATCAAGAGCGGTGGTGCCAGATGTTCAGCGAGCCCGGTGCGGGATCCGATCTGGCCTCGCTGGCCATGCGGGCCGAAGCCGACGGCGACGAGTGGATCCTCACCGGCCAGAAGGTGTGGAGCACGTGGGCCCACCAGTCCGAGTTGGCCATCTGCCTGGCCCGCACTGATCCCACCGTCGCCAAGCGCCGGGGCATCACCTACTTCCTGGTCGACTTGTCGTCGCCTGGTGTCGAGGTGCGGCCCCTGCGCCACATCGGCGGCGAGATCGACTTCAACGAGGTGTGGCTCGAAGAGGTGCGGGTGCCCGACTTCCACCGGGTGGGCGCTGCGGGCGACGGCTGGAGTGTGGCGGCCTCCACGCTGGCCGGCGAGCGTCAGATGGTGGCCGGCGCGGGATCAGGAGGTGTTGACCGCATCGGCGGCGGGGGGATCGACAGCCTGCTCAACCAGGCTCGACAAGTGAGCATCGGCCCAGTGGAGCGCGACCGGCTGATGCGGCTTTATTGCGAGGAGAAGGTGAGGACGTGGACCAATGAGCGGGTCCGGGCCGCGGTCAAAGCCGGTGGGACTCCCGGACCAGCCGCGTCCATCGGCAAAGTCCACCAAAGCCAGCTCAACCAGGCGCTTCAGCTGGCCGCCGTCGATCTCATGGGCATGGCATCGGTGGCTTGGACCCCCCAAGAGCAGGCCGACGGGCTCGACCCCATCGAGGCATGGGCCGCCCACATGCCCTATGTGGTCAAGGGCATGCTGCGCAGCCGGGCCAACACCATCGAGGGGGGCACAACCGAGGTCAACAAGAATGTGATCGGCGAGAAGGTGCTCGGACTGCCCCGCGAGCCCGATCCCTTCCACGACATGGCGTGGCAGGACGTCCCGAGATAGTTGGGCCCTGAAGATGAATCTGGCCGATCTGATCCTGGAGCACCCCTTCAACGACGATGAGCCGCTGCTCCATGACCTCGAACGATCGTGGAGCGCAGGCGAGGTCCGCAGCGAGGTGCGCTCCCTGGCCCAGCAGCTTGAGTCAATGGGCTGCGCCCGCCGGGGGGTGGCCGTCAACCTGGCCCGGGGGGCCGATGTGGTGCTGGCCATGGCGGCCATCTGGCATGCCGACGCCGTGTTCGTCCCCGTCAATCCCCGTCTTCCCGCCCGAGCGGTGGCCGAGCTGGTGGACAGGCTTCGCCCTGCCCTGATGATTGACGCCGACGGCATCCACTCTGTTGAGGCCGAGTCCACGGCCTACGACGAGGGGGATGCCTTCGTGCTGTGGACCTCGGGCACCACCGGAGATCCCAAGCCCGTGCTCAACACCCACGACGGATACATCGAGCTCATCGACCGGGTGCTGGGACCCCTGCGGGGCGGGCGTGACCCCGGCGACCAACCGGCCAAGAAGCCCACCCCCAACCTGATCCCGGTGTCGATGGCGCTCAACGCCGGCATCTACAACGCCTTGTTCGGGCTGCGGGCCGGTGCCGAGCTGGTGGTTATGGACCGCTTCGCCACCAGCGACTTCGCCACCCTGGTCCACCGCCACCAGATCCGCTCCACCATCTTGCCCCCGGCGGCCATGGCCATGCTCAACGACGATCCCGAAGTGGGCGATCTGGGGCCGCTCAGATATGTGCGGTCGGTCACCGCTCCCTTGTCGCCGTTCCAGGCCCGGCGGTTTGCCGACCGATTCGGGGCCATCGTGCTCAACGGATACGGCCAGGCCGAGATGGGTGAGGTGATCGGATGGACTGCGGCCGACGCCAAAGCGCATCCCGAGAAGCTGGGAGCGGCCGGACGCCCCCATCCGGGAGTCAGCGCCCGCATCGACAACCCCGACGCCAACGGTGTGGGGGAGCTGTTGGTGCGTCCCCCCTTGGTGTGGGACGACACCCGACGGGCCGTGCTGGCCGAGCGGCTCACCGACGACGACCACATTGGCACCGGCGATCTTGCCCGCATCGACGACGACGGTTATGTGTGGATCGAGGGTCGGGCAGGCGACGTGATCAACCGGGGCGGGAACAAGGTGGTTCCCACCGAGGTGGAAGAGGTGCTCACCGCATTGCCCCAGGTGAGCGAGGCCGCCGTGGTGGCCGCCCCCGACGAGCGACTGGGCCAAGTACCGGTGGCGTTCGTGGTCGAGCGCCAGCCGGTAGCCGACCGAGCACTCGAGCAGGCCTGCCGGGATGCACTGGTGCCCTATAAGGTGCCGGTGCGCTACGAGCGGGTCGAAGCGATCCCCCGAAGCGAAGTCGGCAAGGTGTTGCGCCGCCAACTAGAAGAGGGCCAGATAGAAGAGGGCCAGATAGAAGAGGGACTGTGAAGGGAGCCACATCCATGTTCGATCTCAACGGTAAGACCGCGCTGGTCACCGGCGCGGGCCAGAACGTCGGCGCCGGGGTCGCTAGCACGCTGGCGTCCCAGGGGGCCCACGTCTTCGTCAACGACATCGTGGCCGATCGGGCTGCCGAGGTAGCCGACGCCATTGCCGCTGCCGGGTACTCCGCCGAAGCATTGCCCTTCGACGTCACCGATGGCGAGGCGGTGCGGGAGGCCATCGCCGACCGGCCCATCGACATCCTGGTCAACAACGCCGGCAACGGCGGGGCCGAGATGATGCAGGTCAAGCCTTTCGCCGAGACCGAGCCGGCCGATTGGATCGGGCCCCTCGCTGTCAACCTCGGCGGCGTCTTGAACTGCACCCACGCGGTGTTGCCGGGAATGATCGAGCGGGGTTGGGGCCGGGTTATCGGCGTCGTCTCAGGAGCAGGCACCGTGGGCGTGAACATCGGCGTAGCGGCCTACTCGGCTGGCAAGGGCGGCGCGGCCGGATTGCTGCGCTCTGTGGCGTTGGAGGTGGCCCAAACGGGCGTGACGGTGAACTCCATCGCCTTGGGGCTGATGTCCAACACCTCCGGGGGCGACATCACCGAGCATCTAGCCAGGGCCATTCCCACCCGCCGGCTGGGCACCCCCGAAGACGTCGCCGCTCTGTGCGCCTACCTCGCCTCCGAGGAGGCCTCCTGGATGACTGCCCAAACCATCCCCCTGGCCGGCGGCTCCATCACCAGCTGAGCCCCAACCGCGTAGGTTGTGAACATGGCGATAACCACAGAGGCTGCCGTTCTGCGGGCGGTGGGAGAGCCGCTGTCGATAGAGGCGATTGAGATCCACCCGCCCGCCGACGGAGAGGTGATCTTGAAGATGGGGGCCGCGGGGATTTGCGGTTCCGACCGCCGCGTGATCGAGGGGACATATCCGGTGGAACCGCCCGTCGTGTGCGGACACGAGGGCGCCGGGGTCGTGGTTGAGGTCGGGCCAGGGGTGCAGTCGCTGGAGGTGGGCGACACCGTCGTGCAGATGTTCAAGGGACCGTGCGGCACCTGTCGGAACTGCCTGCGCGGCCTCAAGACCTTCTGTCCCACCGCCATGGACGTTTCGGGGCGGTTGCGCGACGGCACCTATCGCATGTTCGACCAGTCGGGCGCGGCGGTGGGGACCCATATCGGACTCGGGAGCTTTGCCCGCCACACCGTCACGCCTGAGCGCCACCTGGTGAAGATTCCCGATGGGGTAGAGCCCGCGGTGGCGGCCCTGGTTTCCTGCGGGGTGTCCACCGGCGTGGGCGCGGCGGTGAATGTCGCTGGTGTCCAGCCTGGCGATGCGGTCATGGTGCTGGGCATCGGCGGGGTGGGCGCCGCCGCCGTGATGGGGGCCGCGCTGGCCGGTGCCGAGCGAATCGTGGCCGTCGATATCAATGCCGACAAGCTCGCCCTCGCCCCCGGCTATGGGGCCACCGACGTGGTCGATGCCAGTGCCGCCGACGTCGCCGACGCCGTGGGCGAGCTCACCGGCGGGTGGGGGGTGGATGCGGTGTTGCTCGCTCCCGACAAGGTCCGGTCCGAGCACTACGAGACGGCCATAGCCTGCCTTGGCGCCGGCGGCATGGTGGTGCAGGTGGGAGGCACGGCGCACGGCATGGAGTCGATCCCCATTTCCCCGAACCTGCTGTTGGCCCAAAAATCGATAGTTGGAACCACGTTCGGGGGTCCCGACCCGGCTCGAGACGTGGTGCGATGGATCGACCTCCATCTGGCCGGGAGGCTGCCGCTGGAGAAGCTCATCACCCAGCGCTACCCGCTAGAGGAGATCAACACCGGCTTCTCCGACTTGGTGGCCGGCCGCAACATCCGAGGCGTTGTCGAAATGGGTAGGGCAATGAAGTAGGGGCCTCGCCTGTTTGTCTTGGCCTTAAGTAATCGTGCTGCTACGCGTCAGCGACACCCACGAACGTCAGGCTCGACGGCACGCCGCCGACTTCCCACTCCTCCTCGATCTCCATGTGTTCGAGGTGGACCCCGAGGACATGTCCGCTGTTCGGGTCGGCGACGTACATCATCTGGCCGACGACGACAAGTGCTGGCGAGGGACTTCCGAACACGATCTCGAAGGGGTCGATTAGTTGCAGGGTCCCGACCAGTTCGCCGTCGTGGGCGTCGAACATGCGCAGAACACCATCAGCGGCGAGCATGTAGAAAGCTTCGCCATCGCTTGAGAAAGCTGCGGTAGCGCTGGGCTCCGGGAACACCTCTCGGATTTCGCCGTTGACCACGTCGACCATCCAGACCCCGCCCAGATCAGGCACGCCGTCGATGAAGATGGTCGCGGGGGCGAAGAAGTTGTCGCTGTCAGGGTGTCCGTAGAGGAGGCCGAGCGCGAGCTCTCCACTCTCCACCGGTGGGTAGGGAATGAGCTCATGCTCGTACTGCCCGTCGTGCGAATGTACGAGCAGCACCCCGTCGAGGCAGCCGAAGACAGTGCCGTGCGCGTTATGCGATTCGCCGTGCAGGCCGGGGCAGGACTCATTGGCCGCGTCGTAGACGACGTCGTTGTCGAAGGTGCGCACCTCAACGCCCACCGGCAGGCAGTCCCATGATGGGATGAACACGGTGCAGGCCGGGTTGTTAACGCTGAGGATGACGTGGTCATCGGCAATGACCAATGCCGCGCCGTGCTGGATTCCGCCCTCGAGCACGATCGGTTCGTAGTCGCCATCTGAATTGGCGAGATCTTGCTCGTTGATCAGGACCACGTGACCGTTGGTGTCGGCGAAGATCGTGGTCCAGCCGCGGCTGTTGACGTAGTGGACCGGCCATTCTTCGACGATCTCAAGCGCGTGGCGAGAAACCGGGCGTTCAACAAGGTCGTGGTGGTCGTCATGGGGGACGAGGAACATGCCGCCGTCGAAGACGTGGATGCGGTCGTCGCCTTCCTCTGGCCCGCGTGCCAGGACGATGGCATACCGGTGAGTGGGACTGGGGTGCACGGTCGCGCCGGGCGCAGCGACCTCGAAGGCTCCACGGTCGATTTCCTCGGTGCGGAGGTCGATGACGGAGAGGTGTGCCTCTACCGCATCCGCAACGAGCAGGCGCCCCAGAATCGTCTCCCCATCTTGGCCTGCGTGATCGTCGTCTTCGTCGTGGGCGTGATCGTCGTCTTCGTCGTGGGCGTGATCGTCGTCTTCGGTGTCATCGTGGTCGTGGTCGTCGTCATCGTCGTGGTCGTGGGCGTGATCGTCGTCATCGTCGTGGTCGTGGGCGTGATCGTCGTCATCGTCGTGGTCGTGGGCGTGATCGTCTTCTTCGTCGTGGTCGTGGTTGTGATCGTCGTCATCGTCGTGATCGTCCACTTGGGCGGCAGCGGTAGAGGCGGTGGACGTCGGGGTGTCGGCAGCGGTCGAGCCATCGTCGTTTCCGCAACCGGCGGCCACAAGCGCAAGGATCAGGAGGGCGATGAAGAAATGAGTGAAACGCATTGCGACAAGCTAACGAGAATGAGAACTATTCTCAAATCATGGCTCGTGCCCCATCGAGTCGGTCCTCCGCGGAGGTCAATACCGGCCTCTTCGACTTGGTGGCGGGCCGCAACATCCGAGGCGTTGTCGAAATGAGCTAAAGCAATGAAGTGCCCGGGGTGGGAGTCGAACCCACACGCCCCCTTGGGGGGCTGGGGGGTTTAAGCCCCCTGCGTCTGCCTATTCCGCCACCCGGGCCTGACCCCACGGTACTGGGCTGGCCGGGGGGTGGCTTCTCAATTGCGGTGGGGGATTCAGACCACTCGGAATACGCCTGATCCGGTGGTGATGGTGCGGTTGTCGCGTCCTTCGTCGAACAGGGTGAGGTTGACGTTTATGCGACCGCTGCGGGCGGCGATGGCCTCGCCCTCACAGCGGAACGGGCCGATCAGTCCCGGTTTCACGAACATCACGTACCAGTTCTCCACCTGTATGTGGTCGGTGCCCGCGGCCTGCTCGGCCAGCTCGTGGGCGGTGATGTCGAACACGATGTGGATGGGGCCCAGGTGCAGGGCGGCGTGGGGAGCGGAGAACTCCTTGGACAATTCGGGGAGTCGGTACCAGCCGTCGTCGCCCTTTTCCACCCCGAACACCTCGTGCAGCCGGGGCATGTCAGGGGAGTCCTCCACCGGGATGAGCGGGTTTTCCACCGCCTCGTAGCCGTCGGGCACGTCGCCCAGGCTCACGCCCATGCCCGCAGAGGTGGAGATGACCCGGGAGTGGTCGGCGGCGTCCACCACTTTGGATCGGGTGAACCCCATCTGGCGCCCGAAGTTGATCACCTCGCGGTAGACCTCTATGCGGTTCACTCCGCGGGCGTCGTCGAGGATCTGGGTGAACGACACCACGGGCGCGGGCACCACCAAGTCGTCGTTCCAACTCGGTTCGGGACAGCCGATGGCCAGCGGAGCGGCCATGATTCCGCCATGCGCGTTGCGCATGTCGTGGCGCAGCGGCATCGACTCCAGCTCGTCGTCGGCGAAACCAGTGTCCAGCGCCGGGGTGGTCTTGTTGAGGTACCGATACGAAATCAGCCCGGTCCACAGTTCTTCGAATGCCTCCCAATGCTCGTCGGGGCTCACTTCTCGGATGTCTTGGACCATGGAGCGTCCCTTCCTGGTTGCGGGTTGACGCGAACGAGCTCTGCTCGTTCTGGCTTACTTGCCCCAGAAGGCCGGGGAGGTTGCGTCTTTGGGGATCTCAGCCAGGGGTTCGGCGATCTCGGCCACAGTGGGGCCGTGCTCGGCGGCCAGCGGGGCCAGAGCATCGAGGTCGAATCCGTATACATCGGCGGCGTTGCCGGCCAGGATGCGGCGCATCGACTCCTCGTCCCGGTCGTGCAGGGCAAAGCGGATGCCCTCGCGGCTGTAGGGGTAGGTGCCCTCGACGTGGGGGTAGTCGGAGCCCCACATCACCTTGTGGTCGCCCACCTTGTCGAGCAGGCGCATCTCGTTGGGGCCGGGGAAGCTGATGCCGATCCAGATGTTGCGCTCGAAGTAGAAGCTGGGCTTTTCGGGCAGCACCGACTCGGCGGAGAAGCCCAACTCGCCGGTGCGTCCGGTCATCGACATCTGGGCGTGGAGGCCATCGAGTCGGCGCAGGATCTCGGGCACCCAGCCGAAGCCCTGCTCGGTGAACACCGCTTTTAGGCCGGGGTAGCGCTCGAACACTCCGCCCATGATGAGGTGCCACATGGAGCGGTTGGAGAAGAACGGGGTCTCGATCACGAACATCGGCCCGGCCGCGGGGGAGTCGCCGTAGTCGGGCATCCCGGTTCCCCCGGAGTGCAGGGTCATCACCACGTCGTGCTCTTCGCAGGCGGCCCACACCGGGTCGTAGCGGGGGTGGAACAGCGGGGGCAGATCGGAGTTGGGAGCGATGCTGGGGATGAGCGCCCCGCCCCGCAGGTTGTGGTCGGCGATCCATTTCACATCGGCGACCGCCTCGTCGATGTCGTTCAGGAAAATCTGGCCGATGCCGGCCCGGCGCTCGGGGTACTCGGCGCAGAAGTCGGCCAGCCAGCGGTTGTGGGCCCGGATGCCGGCCAGTCGGCGGGGGAGGTCTTTGTCGGTGGGCTGGGGGGCGATCAGGGTGCCGGTGGGGAAGAACGGGGGCACGGTGTTGGGGAAGGTGATCTCGGCCACCACACCGTCGGTGTGCTGCTCGGAGATGCGGCGGTCGTTGTCCCAGTTGCGAGACCGGCCGTCGTCTTGCAGGTCGCGGAACGGGTTGCGGTACTTGCCCCTCCAGGCGTCAAACTCGTCGTGCCAGCTCGACTCCAGGTACTCCCGATAGGTCTTGTGATTGGCTCCGGCGTGGCAGTCGGAGGAGATGATCGTGTAGCGGTCAGCGGTGGCGGTTGTCACGTTGTAAAGGCTATCGGGCAGGCGGGTTCGGTCGCCTAGGGCGAGAGCAGTTCGTCGCGCACTTCGCGCTTGAGGTATTTGCCGGAGGCGTTGCGGGGCAGGGGGGTGGTGAGGAACCAGATGTGGGCGGGGATCTTGTAGGGGGCCAGGCGGCCGTCCAGATGGGCTCGCAGGCCGTCGGCGTCGAGGTCGCCGCCGGAGCGCAGCACGACGGCGGCGCCGGGCACTTCGCCGAGGCGCTCGTCGGGCACGGCGAACACGATGGCCTCGGCCACCGCGTCGTGCTGGTAGATGGCGTTCTCCACCTCGGCGCATGCGATGTTCTCGCCGCCCCGGATCACCAGGTCCTTGGCCCGGTCTACGATGGCGATGAACCCGTCCTCGTCGATGACGGCCACGTCGCCGGTATGCAGCCAGCCGTCGACAATGGCCTCGGCGGTGGCTTCGGGCTTATTGAGGTAGCCCCGGATGACGATGGGAGAGCGAACCAGCAGCTCACCGGGCTGGCCCGACGGCAGCTCGGCGCCGTCGTCGTCCACCACCTTGGCCTCGACGGTAGGCAACGGGGGGCCCACGGTGGTGGGCTTGTCCCGGTAGATTGCCCCGACATTCATGGTGACAACCCCGCTGGTCTCAGTCAGGCCGTAGCCGGTGCCGGGATTGCCGCTGGGGATCGACCGGGAGATCTTGTCCACCAGATCGGGGTGCAGCGGCGAGCCCCCGCCTCCCAGCGAGCCCAGACTCGTAGTGTCGTAGCGGTCGAAGTCGGGATGCAGCACGATCTCCCGGGACATGGCCGGCACCGCCGCCAGGGTGCTGGGCCGCTCGGCGTCGATGAGCTTGAGGGCCTCGGTGGCATCCCAGCGGTACATGAGCACCAGCTTCCCGCCCACGGTGGTGGTGGGGTGCAGGTAGCAGTTGCACCCGGTGACATGGAACAGCGGGACGCACACCAATCCAGCCGGCTGATCTTTCTCGCCTTGGGGAATGGGCTCCCTCTCGTTGATCATGCCCAGGGTCGATGAGTAAAAGCCCATGTTCATCACGTTGTGCACTGCGGCCCGGTGGGTCATCACCGCTCCCTTGGGGAAGCCGGTGGTGCCGGAGGTGTAGAAAACGCACAGGTCGTCGTCGGGGTCGATGGCCACGTCGGGCAGAGCGGGGGGATCGGGGTCGGCCACCGTGTCGGCCCAGCGGATCACGTCTTCGGGCAGATCCTCGCTGCGCCGAGTCACCACCACTGGAATCTCCGGGTGGTTGTCGATGGCGGCTAGGCGCTCCCACCGCTCGCCGTCGATCAACAGCGCATTGGGCGCGCTGTCGTCGAGGCCGTAGGCCATCTCAGCCGGGGTCCACCAGGCGTTCATGCCCACCACCACCGCCCCCATTGAAATTGTCGCCCAGTAGGCGATGATCCACTCGGGGTAGTTGCGCATGGAGATGGCCACCCGGTCGCCCTGATTCACGCCGCCGTGGGTGGCCAGCCACGACGCCAGCGCCCTCACCTGGCGGTGCGCCTCGGCGTATGAGACGCGCTCGTCTCGGAACACCAGGTAGTCGGCGTCGCCGTGGGCGGCAGTGCCGGCGAACAGGTCTCTCAGCGAACTGGGGGCGTTGTCGAACACCCGTACGGGGACGCCGTTGACCTCTTGGATCGACCAGGCGAAGAGCGCGCCCGGCGCGGTGAGCTGGTCGGCGGCCTCGTTCCAAGCTGCGAGGGTCATCAGTTGGACAGCCCCCAGCTCTCCATCACGATTGGGATCAGGGCGTCGACCAGCTCCTGGGCGTCAGGATTGGGGGGCAGGACATTGGCGTTTACCGCCAGCGACAGGTCCAACTCGGGGAAGTAGAGCGACCGGGTGCGGAATGCCGGCGTGCCCCCACCGTGGCTGTAGACCAGCAGGCCGTCGATATCGTCAATGCCCAATCCCAGGCCGTAGCCTGGGTTGACCCCCGGAGTGGTCATCTCGGCCAGCGATTCATTGCTGATCAGGCCTCCCTTGAACAATCCCCGGAACATGGTGGGGACGTCGCCGATCAGGGTTTCGATCCCCCCGCCCGTCCAGCCCGCCGTTTGCAGGAATTCCTGGGGATAGCTATTGGTGGCGAGGAGGTCCTTTCCTTTGAAGACGTGCAGTGATCCATCGGGGGGATTGGTCAGCGATGTGAACGCGGTGTACAGGAGCCCGTAGTTGTAGCTGTTGGCCACCGTCTCGGGCGGAAGCTCGTTGGGAGGCAGGTAGGTGTTCTGAAGGCCCAGCGGCTCTAGGACCCGGTTCCTGATCTCGACGTGGGCGGGATTGCCGGTGACCGCCTCGATGATCATTCCCGCGATCACGTGGCCGGCGGTGCTGTAGTTGTACTCGGTCTCGAAGTCGGCCACCGGCCCGTAGTTGGTGGTGAAGAGCACGATCTCCTCGGGGGCGATAGGCACGTTCAATCGGCCAGCGCCCAAGATGAAGAACCCGGGATCGAAGGCGTATTCCACGAATCCCGCGGTGTGGCCCATGAGGTGTCGGAGGGTGATGTCGGGGCCGCGTTCATATTTTCCGTACCAGTCGTCGCCCAGGTAGGCGGTGACCGGGGTGTCGAGGTCGACGAGGCCCTCTTCCACCATCGACAGCACGGCGACGGTGGTGACCGGCTTGGTAACCGACCCGATGCGGACAAAGGAGCTGGGCGTCATGGGCTCTTCGGTGGCGAGATCGCTCACCCCCCAGCCGAAGGTCCACGGATCCTCGTCTCCCAGGGCTACGGCCAATACCAACCCGGGTATTCCGGCCGAGTCCATGTAGTCGGCCACTGCGGCTTCGATGGCGGCGATGTCCAGACCCGACGGGTGGTCTTCGGGATCGGGTACAGGGGTGGCCTCAGGAGTGGGGGCTTCGGTGGGCTCGGGGGTGGCCTCAGGAGTCGCTTCAGGAGTGGGGGCTTCGGTGGGTTCCGGGGTGGCCTCGGGAGTGGGGGCTTCGGTGGGTTCCGGGGTGGCCTCGGGGGTTGGCTCAGGTGCGGGGGCGGCGGGTGTGGCCTCCTCGGTTGCCGCGGCCGTCGGCGGAGACTCGGTGGCTCCACCGTCATCGTCATTACCGCAGGCACTGGCCACCAGGGCCAAAGCCAACAACAACGCCCAGAGCAACTTGGCGGCTGAAGATCGCATCATCGCCTCAGGCTACGCTGCGGCATGGCCAAAATGCGCTTCAACCACATGGAGTTGACGCTTCCCCTGGGAACATTGACCGACGAATACCGGGCCGAGGTGCGGGAGTTCTACGGCGATGTGTTCGGGTGGACGGCGACCGACACCCAGATCCTCAAGCAGACCGCGCTGTTGCTGTCCACCGACCCTGCCACCAGCCAGTTCGTCTTGCTGGCCGAGCACAAGGAGCCCATGGCCCCGCCGCCGTTCGACCATCTCGGCCTGCTGTTCGACACCCGCGAAGAGGTCGACACCTGCCTGGCCAAGTGCGAGGCCTGGCAGGAGAAGGATCCCCGGGTGGAGATCAAGCGCTACAACGACCTGGTGATGCCCACGGTGACCGTGCATGCCTTCTATGTGCGGCACCTGCTGCCCATTCACTTGGATGTGCAGTGCATGGAGCGGCCCGAGGGGGTGGCCGCGCCGTCGGGCCGCTGGGTCTGGGTTGAAGACTGATGGCTGACGAGCGGGTCTCGGAGCTGATTGGGAGGGACGGCCCCGAGTCCGCAACTGAGGTAGCCGACCGGATTTGGATGGCGGTGGGCACGGCCAACGCCTACAAGGTGGCCACACCCGAGGGCAGCGTGATGATCGACGCCGGACTGGCCGGTGACGCACGCCGCTTCCACCGCCAGCTGGCGGCCGTGCCTGGCGACCCGGTGCGCTACATCGTTTTGACCCACGCCCACGAGGACCACATCGGCGGTCACCGGCTCTGGTCCCGAGAGGGAGCCCAAGTGGTGGCCCATCGCCTGTGCCTCCAACGCGATGAGCAGTACCGACAGCTGACCCAGTTCCGGGTGGATCGGGCCAAAATCTTGTGGGGGGCGGCCATGAACCTCCGCACCGACTCGGGCCGGGTGGAGCCCACCGCGCCCATCGAGGCCGACATCGTGGTCGACCGCTCCCACACCCTTGAGGTGGGCGACCTCACCTTCGAGGTGATGCACACCCCTGGCGCCGAGGGTCCCGACGGGCTCACGGTGTGGGTGCCCGAGTTGCGGGCCGCTTTTGTGGGAGATCTGTGGGGTCCGATCATCGACGCCTTTCCCAATCTGTTCACCCTGCGGGGCGAGCCCTACCGCGACGCCCAGCAATACATGGAGTCGCTGCGCGAAGTTCGCGACCTTGAGCCGGAGATCGCCCTGGCCGGGCATTTTGAGCCGGTGATGGGCAAAGAACAGGTGCGAGAAGTGCTCACCCGGATGCACGACGGCGTGGAATGGGTATGGGATCGGGTGATCGACGGGATGAACGAGGGCAAGGACCCCTACACGCTCATGAAGGAGATTCGCCTGCCCGACGACTCTCCGTTGAACGAGACCTACGGCCGGGTGGACTGGGGCGTTCGGGCCATCTGGGAGGGGCTGGCTGGCTGGTTCACCTATCAGTCCACCTCTGATCTGTACGCCACGACCCCCGAGGCGGTCTATTCCGATGTGGTGGACCTAGCCGGGGCCGATGCCCTGGTGTCCCGGGCCGAAGAACGGCTGGCTGCCGGTGAGACGCTCGAAGCCCTGCACCTGGCCGACATGGTTCTGGCCGCCGACGCCGCCCACGTTGGGGCGCTGACGGCCAAGCTCGCTGCCCTCCGATCGATGGCGGATCAATTCGGCCTGCGCAACTTCCAGGAGGCCGGGTGGTACCGGACAGAGATCGCCCGAGTCGAACAGGAATTGGAAGCGGCCCAGGCGTGATCAGTCGTCCGACCGGAGACAGAAACTGATGCGGGCGGCGGTGATTGCCGAGGATCGAACCCTGGAAGTAGCCCAGGTAGACGATCCCACGCCGGGACCGGGGGAACTGGTCTTGGCGGTGAAGGGATGCGGCATCTGCGGGTCGGATCTCAAGGTCGTAGAGCACCTGCCCATCGGCTACACCATGGGCCACGAGTTCGCCGGCGAGGTGGTGGCGGTGGGTTCCGACCCGGTGGGGAACTGGAAGGCGGGAGACGCGGTCTGCGCGCTGCCGCTGGTGGGCTGCGGGAACTGCCAGTACTGCTGGGACACGCTGCCGGTCCACTGCCCCCACATGGAGATGATCGGAACCGGTGTTCGGCCCGGGGCCTATGCCGAGTATGTGGCCGTGTCCAGCGCGCAGACGTTCCGCCTGCCGGAAGGATGCGGCTACGACGTGGGTGCATTGGTGGAGCCTCTGGCCATAGGGCTCCATGCGGTGGACACCGCCGACATCGCCGCGGGCGACAACGTGCTCATCGTGGGGGCCGGGCCGGTGGGTTTGGCCGTTGCCCTGTGGTGCCACCACGTGGGGGCCCGCAGCGTGGTGGTCAGCGACCCGGTGGCGGTACGGCGGGAATCGGCCGCCCAATTCGGTGCCACCGGGATCATCGACCCCGGAGCGGAGGAACTGAGCCCGGCCTTCGAGCGGCTGGCCGGAGCCCCTCCCGACGTGGTGGTGGAGGCGGTGGGCAAGCCGGGCATCATCCAATCCTGCATCGAGGCGGCTGCTCACCGGGGCCGGGTAACGGTGGTGGGAATCTGCTCGGGTCCCGATCCCATTATCCCGGTCTTCGCGTCGCTCAAAGAGCTGACCATGACCTTCCCCGTGTACTACCGCCACCAGGACTACGCGCACACCCTGGCAATGATCGACCAGAGCCGCATCGACCCCGCCCCCTTCATCACCCACACCGTGGACCTCGACGGGCTGCCTGAGGCTTTCGAGGCCATCAAGTCGCCCACCGACCAGTGCAAAGTGCTGATCCGCCCATAATCGACTTACCCTGTCCCCGTGGATTTTGGCGACACCCCCGCTGAAGCAGCCTTCCGGGCTGAGGCCCGGGCCTGGCTGGAGGCCAATGCGCCGGCCAAGGGCTCACCGGAGGCGTTCGATCACATGAGCAGCCCGGGGAAAAGCTCGGAGTTGGAGAGAGCACTGGCCGACAGGGCCCGGGCCTGGCAGGCGAAACTGGCGGCCGGCGGCTGGGCCTGCTTGGACTGGCCGCCGGAGTACGGGGGACGGAACGCCTCCACGGTGGAATCGATCATCTTCGAGGAGGAGCAAAGCCGCTTCGGCATTTCGAGGTCGATCTTCATGGCCGCGCTTGATATGGCTGCTCCCACCCTCATGGCGTGGGGTACTGACGAGCAGAAGAAGCGGTTCTTGAACCCCATCCGCCAGGGAGAAATAGTGTTCGCCCAGTTGTTCAGCGAGCCCAACGCCGGCTCCGACTTGGCCGGGCTCCAGACCAGGGCGGTCCGAGACGGCGACGTGTTCGTGGTCAACGGCCAGAAGGTGTGGAACTCCTATGCCCATCTGGCCGACTGGGGCATTCTGCTGGCCCGCACCAACTCAGACGTGCCCAAGCATCAGGGGCTCACTTATTTCTTTGTGGAGATGGACAGCGAGGGCTTGGATCCGCGACCGCTGCGCCAGATGACCGGCGGGGCCGAGTTCAACGAGACCTTCTTCGACAACGTGAGGATTCCGGCGGAGAACGTGATCGGCGGGGTCAACAACGGCTGGGCGGTGGCCCAGACCACCTTGAACAGCGAGCGGGCCGCGGTAGGGGCCCAGACGTCGGTGGTCGATGTCCCCACATTGGTGGATCTGGCCCAGAAAAAGGGCCAGGCCGGCGACCCGGCGGTTCGCCAGGCCTTGGCTGAAGCGTGGATAAGGTCGGAGGTGCTCCGCTATCTGGGCATGAGGGTGTACACCGCGCTGAGCCAGGGCACCGAGATTGGGCCGGAGGCTTCGATCATGAAGCTGTTGACCGGTGACCACATCCGGAACACCAGCCAAACGGCTATGGAGCTGCTGGGGCCGGAGGGGATGCTGAACGACGATGTCTGGGTGACGCGGATGGTTAGCCATTTCGCCCACACGATTGGCGGTGGCACCCCGGAGATTCAGCGCAATGTGATCGGCGAGCGCATCCTCGGCCTTCCCCGTGAGCCGCGAGCCGACAAGGGCATTCCCTTCCGCGACCTTAAAGTGTGAGAGTGATGGGCCCGCTCGGCGCTCGGCCGCTGACGGCGTGATGAACGCGCTCGGCGCCAGGCCAGTGCTGCTGGTCGCGGTGGCGCTGTTGGTGCTTTCCGGGTGCGGCCTGTTCAGCGAGGGAACGGTTATCAGCCCCGCGCCCATCACCGAGGAAGAGGACCAGCCGGGTGTCGAGGGCACTCCGATTCCCACGGCCACCCCCGCGGGAGCGCCGTTGCCCGCCGATGCCATCGTGATCGGCGCCCTGATGGCCACCACCGGATTCTTGGCCGACTACGACGAGCCCGCCCTGGTGGCCGCCCGGAACCGGATCGACGCGTTGAACGAGGCCGGCGGCTTGCTGGGACGAACGGTTGTACTTCGCCACATCGACAGCCACACCGAGCTATCCATCATGAGAAACGGCGCCGAACAGCTGCTCTTGGACGGCGTCGACCTGATGCTGATGACGTGTGATGCCGCTTATGCCGGCCCGGCCATCGACGCGCTGGAGAGCTCGGGGACCCTGGTGATCAGCCCCTGTGGAACCGACGACCTCTGGGTCAGCGGTGAGCTGGGTGACCGGGTCTTTTCCCTGGGCACTCCGGTGAGCACCGAAGTGGAGATGCTGGTCTCGTTGGTGGCCGACCGGGGCACCGCCACCGCGGCGGTGATCATCGACCGGACCAGCACCGAAGCGGTGGCCGTCTGCGAGGCCTTCGGGCCGCGCTTCGAGGAAGCCGGCGGACGGGTTGTCGGCCTGCACCGTTACCAGCCCACCGATCCCGGCCTTCTCGAACCCATCCTTTTGGGGCTGGGCAGCACCAGTCCGGAGGCCATCGTGTTCTGTGGCACCCGGCTGGTGGCTCCCGAGATACTGGCACCGGTCCGGGCTGCGGGATTCAACCAGCCCGTCTTCGCCAGCTCCACCATGGACGGCGATCATTGGATCGGCCATGTCCCCGGTGTCGGCGACTTCACCATGCTTTCGTACGCCTCGATCTACACCGACTCGCCCGATCCCAGCCCCGCGGTTCGCGAGGTGCTGGCCGACTACCTGGATTCCACCGGCCATAGAGCCCGGGATGGCCGCATGATCACGGGCCACGACGCCATGGAGGCCTACATACGAGCGGTGGAGCGGGCCGGCACCACCGATCCGGGGCCGGTGGCCACCCAACTGGAGCGATTCGACGGCGAAGACCTCGTCGCCGGACCGGTCACGTTCGATTCCGGCGCACATGCCCCGCTCGGGCGTCCCATGAGGGTGATCACCATCCAAGACCCCTACGCCCAATTCGAGCGGATCGTCGAACTACCCGCCGCTCAGTAGCCCAAGTCGACGTCTACCGGTCCCAGCAACTCCTCGCCGGCGATGTAGCGGCGGACGTTCTCGGTGACCCGGCGGGCGAGCAGCTTCAGCCCCATCTCGGGGGTGTTGCCCACATGGGGGGTGACGATGCAGTTCTCCATGTCCCATAGGGGATGACCGTCCGGAAGCGGCTCGGGCTCAGTCACATCCAGGGCGGCACCTCCGATGGCACCGGCGGCCAGCGCCTCCACCAAATCGTCGGTGACCACGTGGCCGCCGCGGCCCACGTTGATCAGCCAGGCATGCGATGCCATGGCGTCGAGTGCAGCGGCGTCGATGATGCCGGAGGTCTCGGGGGTCAGCGACAGCGCCACTACCACCACATCGGCGTCGCGCAGGGCGTCGTGCAGGCACTCGGGGCCGACCACCCGGTCGACGCCGTCCATAGGCACGGGATGGCGGCGCAGCACGGTCACGCGGCAATCCCACGGACCCAGCAGCCTCACCAGCGACTCGGTGATGCCTCCGCCGCCCAGCACGGTAACCCGGCCGCCCAGCAGGTTCCGCCCCTCCGGGGGCGACCAGCTGCGGGCACGGGCATAGCTCCCCATTCCCCGCAGGCCGGCCAGGGCCAGCATCAGCACGTGCTCGGCCACCGGCTCGGCGTACACCCCCTTGCCGCAGGTCCAGAGATGGTCGCGGTCCAGCAGGTGGGTCAAGTTCTCGATGCCGGCGTAGGGGAGCTGCACCCACTCGATGGTCGGTCCGTTCTCCAGCACGCCCGGCAAGAGCTCGGGGGCCGCGGGCTCGGCCCACACCAGCGCCTCGGCCTCGTCGGGCGCCGTCACCTGGCCGCCCCCGGCGATCACTGCGTCGACCAGTGCCGGCCGGCGCCAGCATTCGGGCTCCACCGCGATCCTTGGCCGGTCCATAGCACCGGGTAGCTTATGGGCGTGGAGGTCCAAGGCGAGCGAATCATCAGGCCGGTCGACAAGGATGGCTAGCTGAAGTCCATGGAAGTCGCTGACTCGATTCTCGACCTTGTCGGGAACACGCCGCTGGTGCGGATGCCGCGCATTGCCGACGGGGTGTCGTGTGAGGTGTTGGCCAAACTGGAGATGCTGAACCCCGGCGGAAGTGTGAAGGACCGCCCTGCGGTGGCCATGATCGACGCGGCCGAGCGGGAGGGGCTGCTGAAGCCGGGCGGCACCATCATCGAGCCCACCTCGGGAAACACCGGTGTGGGCCTGGCTCTGGTGGCCGCCCAGCGGGACTACCGCTGCGTATTCGTGATGACCGACAAGGTGAGCGACGAGAAGGTGCAGTTGCTTCGGGCCTATGGGGCCGAGGTGATCGTGTGCCCGGTGGCGGTGGATCCCGAAGATCCTGAGTCGTACTACTCCACTGCGGAGCGGCTGGTGGCCGAGACTCCCGGCGCCTACCGGCCCAACCAATATTTCAACCAGGTGAATCCCCTTTCGCACGAGCTCACCACCGGTCCCGAGCTGTGGAAGCAGACCGGGGGCAGGATCACGCATTTTGTGGCCGGAGCAGGCACCGGGGGCACGCTCAACGGTGTGGGCCGCTTTCTCAAGCGGCAGAATCCCGAGGTCCAGATTGTGGCCGGCGACCCGGAGGGCTCGGTGTTCAGCGGCGGGTCGGGACGGCCCTATCTGGTGGAGGGGATCGGCGAGGACTTCTGGCCCGAGACCTACGACCCCGCTGTGGTCGACAAGGTGATACCGATCTCTGACCAGGATTCCTTCGACATGGCCCGGTTGGTGACCCGGAGAGAGGGCCTGCTCATCGGCGGGTCGGGGGGTACCGCGGTGTGCGCCGCCTTGGAGGTGGCCCAAGACTGCGGGCCCGACGATGTGGTGGTGGTGCTGCTGCCCGATGCTGGCCGGGGCTATCTGTCCAAGGTGTTCAACGACGACTGGATGGCGTCGTACGGCTTTTTGATCGGCGAGCACCCTTGCGTCAAGGACGTGCTCGACGCCAAGGAAGGGGCGCTGCCGCCGCTGGTGTACGTCTTCCCCGACGACCCGGTGAGTGCGGCGGTGACCCAGATGCGCGACCACGGAGTCAGCCAGCTGCCGGTGGCCAAAGGGGAGATGCCCTTGGCCGCCGCCGAGGTCATGGGGGCGGTACACGAGCTTCAGCTCATGGAGTTGGCCTTCAACGGCGACCTTCTGGGCCAGCCGGTGGAGAGCGTGATGAGCCGTCCGTTAGAGCAGATTGGAATCGGCGAATCGGTGGCGTTGGCGGTAACCAAGCTGGAGCGATCTCCGGCCTTGCTGGTGCTCGACGGCGGCCGCCCCCTGGCGGTGATGACCAGCACGGATGTGCTCAGCTTCCTGTCGTCGGGCTCGTCGGAACCAGATTCATGAGCGCAGTTTCATGAGCGGCTCCTCTTCCGAAAACTGGGGCTTCGACACCCGGGCCATCCACGTCGGCCAGGAGCCCGACGAGGCCACCGGCGCCATCACCGTTCCCATCCATCTGGCCACCACCTTCGTGCAGGCCGCACCGGGCCAGCATCAGGGCTTCGAGTATGCCCGCACCTCTAACCCCACCCGGGTGGCGCTGGAACGGTGCGTGGCCGGCCTGGAGGGCGCTGAGCACGGCATGGCCTTCGCCAGCGGGATGGCCGCGGAGGACGCGGTGGTCGGCATGATGCGCCCCGGCGACCACGTGGTTCTGGGGACCGACGCCTACGGAGGCACGTTCCGCCTAATCGACCGGGTGTACGGCGAGCGGGGCATCGAGTGGTCGGCGGTGGACTTGGCCGATCAGGATGCGCTGGCCGCAGCCATCCGCCCGGAGACCCGCCAGGTGTGGGTGGAGACCCCCACCAATCCCATGCTGGCGGTGGTGGACATCTCCGCGGTGGCCGATGTGGCCCACGCTTCAGGGGTCGACGTGGTGGTGGACAACACCTTCGCCACGCCGTACCTCCAGAACCCGCTTGAGCTGGGCGCCGATGCGGTGGTGCACTCCAGCACCAAGTATCTGGGCGGTCACTCCGACGTGGTGGGCGGATTCATCGCCGTCAACCGGGAAGACCTGGCTGAGCGGCTGACCTTTGTCCAGAACGCGGTGGGGGCGGTGCCCAGCCCGTTCGACTGCTATCTGCTGCTGCGGGGGGTCAAGACCCTGGGGGTGCGCATGGACCGCCACTGCGACAACGCCCAGGCGGTGGCAGAGTTCTTGGCAGGCCATCCCGCGATCGACCGAGTGCTGTTCCCCGGTTTGCCCGACCATCCGGGATTCGAGGTGGCCGCTCGGCAGATGCGCCGCCCCGGTGGAATGGTGTCGTTTGTCCATGCCGGTGGAGAGGCCGCCGCGGTGGCCGCGGTGAGCGCAACCAAGGTGTTCCGGCTGGCCGAGTCTCTGGGAGCGGTGGAGTCGCTCATCGAACAGCCCTCCACCATGACCCATATGTCGGTGGCCGACTCCCCACTGGCCGTGGACCCCGGCTTGGTACGCTTGTCGGTCGGCATCGAGACGATCGACGACCTATTGGCTGACCTAGAACAGGCCCTCAGCTCGTAGCCGCCTCAGTCCTGCAACGGGAGCAGGTCGTCGGCTCGCAGCGGGTTCAGTCCTGCAACGGGAGTAAGAGTTCGGCCAGGGCCTCGACCTCGGTTTCCAGGTCGGATTTCCCGTGCACCCGTCCCCAGCGAGAGGGTTGCGGGCTTCTTTCCCTCTTGTGACAGGGTGGCTGACCAGCCCTGGAGGCCGCAAGGTGTGGTGGAGCAGGCCGGGAGGCTAATGCCTTCTGCCCATCTGGCCCAGCTTCCCATCCGGTGCGGTAGGTCTTTTGGATGTTGTCGGAGAGAGCGGCCGCCCTGCCCTTCGCCGCCAACTGGTCTGTGGCATTGGTGGCTAGTGCGGAGTTGTCAGCAGATATAACGCAGGCATGGACGATGTCCTCGGCCTGGGACATTCCTGCCTGACAAATGTTTGTCAGTTCCATGCCGCTGATCTATGCAATAGTGTGAATATGACGTCATCTGAAAGCGGAAAGAAGAGCGATTCGCTTGGGCCGCCATGGCTCGTGATTCTCGTTCAGATCGTTGTCGCTCTAGCAATCTTGCGGGTGGCGCTTTGGCTGATTCCCCTGTCGGGCCAGTGGGATTTTGTTGTTTGGATTGGCGTAGGCGTGCCTTTAGCTGCGGCGGCTCATCGCTTTAACAAAGCCCGCTATGGGGCTGCCACCCGCGCCCCCCTGTGGGCGGGGAGAAAGCGATGAGGGTTCCCAAGCCCAAGCCCTACCAGAGCCTCTTGGGAATAGTGGCAGTCGCGACCGTGTCGAGTTGGCCGCCATCCCTATTCATATTGGCTGCAATTGCCATGGCACTGCTGGTCGCCGCCTATCTGTACCGGCTGGATGCCAGGTCAAATCACGACAAGACAGATCTGGAGCGCAACAGGACTTCGTAGGCCGCTGGTCTCCATTGGTCAGAGCCTGTAGGCCAACAGACTCCACAATTAGTCCTGCAAAGGCAGCAAGTCGTCGGCTAGGGCCTCGACCTCGGCCTCCCAGTCGGGACACTCGCCCAATGGCATGACCACGAACTTGGAGGCGCCGGTGTCGATGAACGCCTCGATCCGGGACCGCAGCTCTTTTCGGCTCGAAGCCACTAAGTCGCCGGGGTTCTTGTCGGGCTGACGCAGCTTGATGAGCTCTAGAAACCGGTCGGGCAGCGGGCCGTCTGTGTAGGTCAACAGGGCTCCGTAGTGCTCAGGGTCGATTTCCCGTTCTGCCTCGTCAGCGTGCTGTTTGATGGTGGCAATCCCGTTGCGCACATCGTCGGGGGTGACGAATGACGGCAGCCAGCCGTCGCTCAGCCGGCCGACCCGGCGGAGCTCCGAGGGGGCGATGCCTCCCATCCACACGTCCAGGGGCTGCTGGACTGGCTTTATATCCACGCGGGCAGCGTCCAATTGGAAGCGGGGGCCATGGTGCTCAACCACGTCTTCGGTCCAGAGCCGGCGCATGAGGGGCAGGGCCTCGTTGAACCAGGCCGCCCGGTCCATGCGGGCCACTCCGAAGGCCTGGTGCTCGGCGGTGTCGGCCACGCCGAGCCCGAAGGCGGGCAGGAGCCGTCCGTTGGAGATGCGATCGAGGCTGGCCATGGTCTTAGCCAAAAGCACAGGGTTGCGGCCCGGCAGCACCATCACGCTGGGCCCGAATTTGAGATGTGTGGTTCGAGCCGCGGCGAAGGTCATGGCTACCACCGGATCGAGCGCAGGACCGCTGGCCCGCTCGGCCACCCACAGCGAATCGAACCCCAGCCGCTCCAAACCGTCGACCACTGCGCCGAAGACCTTTGGATCTCCCGACGTTGTCCCGCCTCCGATGCCGAAGCCGATTCGGACTCGCATGCTAAGAGAGCTTGGCGATCTCGGAGGACTCGCCGGGGTCGGGCTCGGTGGCCACGAAGGCGTCGAGCATCTCGGCGGCCACCTCGGAGGACACCAGGCGCAGGCTCATGGCCAGCACGTTGGCGTCATTCCAGCGGCGGGCGCCGCGAGCGGTCTCCGCGTCGGTGCACAGTGCGGCCCGCACGCCGGGCACTTTGTTGGCCGCGATCGACACCCCGGTTCCCGTCCAGCAGCACACCACCCCGATGTCGGCGCGGCCGTCGACCACCGCCTCGCCGACCGCTCGGCCCACGTCGGGCCACGGCGCTCCCTCCGGGGCGGCCGCCACCACGCTGTGTCCTCCGTCGGCCAAGTGCTGCTTGACGGAGTCGGTCAGGGCGGTGGCCTCATCGGTGCCGAACGCAACGCGCATATCCCTACCCGGCGAGGTCGTTTTCGAGCAGGTCGAGGTCGAAGCCGTAGAGAGCGGCGCAGTTGTCCCTCACGATCATCTGCTGCTCGTCGTCGGGCACATCGGCCAGGGTCTCGGCCACCACCTCCCGGGACCGGGGGAAGGTGGACTCGGTGTGGGGGTAGTCGGAGCCCCACATGAGCGTGTGGGTGCCGAAGGTGTCCCGTACCCTCACTCCCACCGCGTCCTCCTGGAAACTCACGAAGCAATTGGAGCTGAAGTAGTGGCTGGGGCGGGCGTCGGGATCGGCAAAGCGGTGCCAGTCGCCCCGCAGCGGCCGGTCGGTGTAGCAGTAGTCCATTTGGAACAGCCAGAACGGGATCCAGCCCACCTCGTGCTCCACCGATCCTGCCCTGAGCTTGGGATGGCGCTCGAACACCCCGGAGAAGATCATCTCGCCCAGCGACTTCCGCACAAAGTGGTCTTGCAGGTAGAACGCCGCCTCCGACACCGCCCTCACGTCGTTTTTGGTCTGGCCGCTGGCGCTGGCCAGCTGTCGCCCGGTGGCCACGTGCATGGACAGGGGGATATCGAGGTCGACCGCGGCCGACCAGAACGGCTCATAGCGGGGGTTGTCGTAGCCCTGGCCCGCCGGGGGCATCACGCTGATCATCACTCCCGACAGTCCCATGTTGCGGCACCGGGTCATCTCGGCGATGGCCTCGTCTACGTCGTCCACGTTGATGAGGGCGATGCCCTTCAGCCGCTGGGGGTCGTAGGCGCAGAAATCGGCGATGAAGTCGTTGTAGGCCGCCATGGTGACCGAGCACAGCTCAGAGTCGGGGATGCTGTAGGCCAGCAGCGCCTCGCTGGGATAGATCACCGAGGCGGCCACCCCGTCGGTGCGGTTGTCGGCGATGAACTTCTCCGGGTCGTAGGCCCCGGGGCGGACCTCGTCGAACGACGCCTCGATGCGCAGCTTGGTGGGATCTTGGTCGAACCGGTTGCCAGCCTGGAATCCGAGAAACGACATGGAGCGCTGGCCGTCGATGTACCACCAGTCGCCGCCGGGCTCGCGGCGCACCTGCGGCACCCGCTCAGCCATCGGCCCGGTGCTCACCCGCTCGGTCCACAGGTCGGGCGGCTCGATGATGTGGGAGTCGGACGAGATCATCACGGCGGTGGGGCTCATGGCGCTCCTTTTCTCATGCCTTCATTTCAGCACTTCGGCGGCCCGCTCGCCCACGGCGATGCAGGTCAGGTTGGTGTTGGCCCGGGGGATCATCGGCAGAATGGAGGCGTCGAACACCGACAGGCGGTCGACTCCGTAGACCCGGCCGAAGTCGTCGACCACATCTCCGGCGTCGGGGTCGGGTCCCATCCGGCAGGTGCCCGAGGCGTGGTACCAGGGGAAGCTGAACTGCCGGGCGTATTCGGCCAGGGGGCCGTCGTCATCGCCGGCGAAGGGCGCCTCGTCGAGAACCGCCACCCGCTGGAAGCGCTCGGCCAGCGCCTCATGGGTGGCCAGCCGGTAGCAGAGTCGCAGCCCGGCGGTGAGCTGGGCGATGTCGTCCGGGCTGTCGAGCAGGTTCAGGTCGATCACCGGCGGGTGGTCGGGATCGGGGGAGAGCACCCGCAGCCGGCCCCGAGAGCGGGGGACTTGGATGCCGGCGCAGATGCCCCAGATCAACTCCGAGCCGCACACCTCGGCCAGGGGCTGGTTCTGGCTCAGGTCCCAGTGGTTCATCATGCCTATCTGCATGTCATTGGTGACCGGGCTGGCTGGGGAGCTGTAGCGGATGAGCAGTTGGTGCTGCACCATTTCGGTGGTCACCGCCCCTTCAGGGGGGACCACGAAGATGAACGCTCCGACATGGTCCATGAGGTTGGCGCCGACCCCGGGGAGGTGCACCACAGAGCGGATGCCCATCGCCTCCAGGTCCCGCACCGGGCCGATGCCAGAACGCAAGAGCAGCGCCGGGGAGTTGAGCGCTCCCGCACAGACCACGATGTGACGCCCCCGGACCTGCTCCAGGCTGCTGCCGTCCGGCGAGTAGGCCACCGCGGTGGCCCGATCCCGCTCGATGACGATGTGGTGGGCGTGGGCACTTCCGATGATGTGGAGGTTGGGCCGCCCATCGGCTGGACGGAGATAGGCCATGGCAGTGGACACCCGCACGCCGTCCACCACGTTCTGGGGCGACGGGCCGATGCCCTCCGACACGCCGTCGTTGTGGTCGTCAATCCAGCCCAGCCCGCTGTCTTCGGCGGCGGCCCAAAGCTGCTGCTGGGGGGCGACCAACTCCTCTTTGGCGGTACGGCGAATGGGGATGGGGCCGCCAATTCCGTGGAAATCGCCGCCCAGGGGGTCGTCCTCCAGACGGCGAAAGCACGGGGCCATCGCATCCCAACTCCAGTTGGGGCTGGCCCAGGCGTCGTAGTCGCTGGGCATCCCTCTCAGGGCCACCCCCCCGTTCACCGCCGAGCCCCCGCCCAGCGTCCGGCCCTGGGGGTAGGGGGCGGTGGCGTCGCCGGTGGTGCGGGCCTGGAAGCCCCAGTCCCGCCCGGTGTGGGAGAAGTCCACCGCGCCCAGCCGGTCGGCTTCGGCGTCAGGCTCTATCGGCCCGGCTTCCAACAGCAGCACCGACGTGCTTGGGTTCTCTGTCAGCCGGGCGGCCAGCACCGCGCCGGTGGAGCCCCCGCCGACGATCACGAAGTCGTAGATCATGTGCGGCGAGCGCCTTCTACTGATCGAAAGGCAGGTGGAGCATCGTGATGGCGTTGCCCCGCATGATCTTGTAGATCACCTCGTCGGACAGGTCCTCACACAGTTTCTCGGCGACCTCCTTGGTGTGGGGCCAAGAGCTGTCGTTGTGGGGGTAGTCGGTCTCGAAGGTCACGTTGTCGGCGCCGATGGCCTCGATGTTGGCCAGTCCGAAGCGGTCGTCGAAGAAGCATCCGTACACGTGGTCGGCGAAGTAGGTGCTGGGTCGCTCGGGGATCACCCCCCATACCTCGTTCCAACCCCGGTTTTGCTCCCACACCACGTCGGCCCGCTCCAATATGTAGGGGATCCAGCCGATCTGACCCTCGCTGTAGGCGATCTTGATTTCGGGGTAGCGGATGAACGCCCCGGAGAACAGCCAGTCGGCCAGCGATCCCATGGCGTTGTTGAACGTCAGAGTGGACATCACCGCAGGCGGGGCATCGGCCGAGGTGGATGGCATGCGCGACCCCGACCCGATGTGCATGCACACCACGGTGGCGGTTTCCTCGCAGGCCGCGAAGAACGGCTCCCAGTGCCCGTCGGCGTCGTGGATCGACGGCAGCCCGAGATTGGTGGGCAGCTCGGTGAACGAGACTGCGTGCGCTCCCCGCTCGGCGTTGCGGCGCACTTCGGCGGCGGCCAGCTGGGGGTCCCACAAGGGGATGAGCGGCAGGGGAATCAGCCGGCTGTCGGTGCCCGCGCACCACTCCTCGATCATCCAGTCGTTGTAGGCCTGCACGCACAACAGGGCCAGATCCCTGTCGGATGCCTCCAAGAAGGTTTGGCCGCAGAACCGGGGGAACATCGGGAAGCACATGGCGGCTTCCACGTGGTTGAGATCCATGTCGTCGAGGCGGGCTTTCTGCTGCCAGCAACCGGGGCGGATGTCGTCATAGGTGATCGGCTGGGGACCGAGATCGTCTTTGGGGTAGCCCGACGCTGCGCTTAGCCGGATAAGCGGCTGCTTGAGGTCTTCATAGAGCCAGGAGTCGATCGTTCGCTCGACATCGCTGTCCACCCACTCCGGCATGTGGTTGATAATCGCCCTGTCTTTGAAGAGTTTTTCCCGCACGACCCGGGGCCCGACGTCGGCGTACCTGCGGGGCAGGCGGTCGGTCCACAGGGTGGGCGGCTCCACTATGTGGTCGTCCACCGAGATGATCTTGGGGATTTCCGGCATGGGGCGAGCGTACTTCGCGGTCGGGTGCCCAAGTCCCGCTGGGAGTCTGGGAAACCCACTGGCGTATTGTGGCTCCATGCTGGATCTGATCATCAAGGGCGGCACCGTCGTCGACGGAACTGGATCGCCGGGGTTCGCTGCCGACGTGGGCATCAGCGGTGGGAAGATCACCGCCGTCGGTGCGGTTGACGAGGCCGCAGCCCAGGTTGTGGATGCCGACGGGCTGGTGGTGGCGCCGGGCTTCATCGACGCCCACACCCACTACGACGCCCAGCTTTTCTGGGATCCGCTGGCCTCTCCCTCCAACGAGCACGGGGTGACCACCGTGCTGGGGGGCAACTGCGGGTTCACGCTGGCCCCGCTCAAGGCCGACGACGCCGACTACATCCGCCGGATGATGGCCAAGGTTGAGGGAATGCCTCTGCCCGCCCTGGAGCAGGGCCTGCCGTGGAGCTGGTCAAGCTTTGGCGAGTATCTGGATGCGCTGGACGGTCGCATCGGGGTGAACGCCGGGTTCCTGGTGGGCCACTCGGCGTTGCGCCGCTATGTGATGGGCGCTGAGGGCACCGGGAACGCGGCGTCTCCCGAGCAGGTGGGCGAGATGGTGCGGCTGCTGCACGAGGCGCTGGAGGCCGGAGGTCTGGGGTTCTCGTCGTCGCAGTCCACCACCCACTCCGACGGCAACAACGACCCGGTGCCGTCGTATTTCGCCGACCGCGACGAGATGCTGGCCCTGTGCGACGCGGTGGGCGACCATCCCGGCACGTGGCTGGAGTTCATCATCACCGGCTGCAATGCGTTCTTCAGCGACGAAGAAATCGACTTGATGACCCAGATGTCGGCCCGGGCCCAGCGGCCGCTCAACTGGAATGTCCTATCCCATGCCTCCACGATGATGGACCGCACCCGGCACCAGCTGCGGGCCTCGGATGTGGCCGCCGAGGCCGGAGGGCGCATTGTGGCGTTGTCGATGCCGTCCATCGGCGGGCTGAAGATGAGCTTTGCCAGCTACTGCGCCCTGTACCTGCTGCCCAATTGGGGCGACGTGCTGTATCTGGACCACGACGAGAAGAAGGCCAAGCTGGCCGATCCTGCCGTGCGGCAGTGGCTAGACGAGCAGGCCCGCAGCTCCGAGGGCCCGTTCCAGTTCATCTCCACCTGGGCCAACATGGAGATCGGCGACACCTACGCCCCGGAGAACGCCGGGCTCACTGGGCGAAAGGTGGGCGAAATCGCCGCCGAGCGGGGAGTAGATCCGTTCGACGCCCTGCTCGACATCGTGGTGGCCGACGACCTGCGCACCGCGCTGTGGCCTATGTCATCCGACGACATCGATTTGGCCTGGGAGCAGCGGGCCGAATTGTGGCGCGACCAGCGGGTGCTGGTAGGGGGCTCCGACGCCGGAGCCCACCTCGACCGCATGTGCGGCGCCCGATTCCCCACCGAGATGCTGGCATCTGCGGTGCGCGACCGGGGCCTGCTGTCGCTGGAGGAGTGCGTGCGACTGCTGACCGACGAACCCGCTCAATTGTTCGGGCTCAAGGGCCGCGGCCGCGTGGCCGAGGGCTATTGCGCCGACCTGGTGGTATTCGACCCCGACACCGTGGCGTCTGAGCCCATCGTGGAGCGCACCGACCTGCCCGGAGGCTGCGAGCGCCTCTACGCCGGCGCCGTCGGCGTCGAGCACGTGCTGGTAAACGGCACCGAGATCATCACTGCCGGTGAGCCCACCGGCGCCACCCCCGGCACTCTCCTCCGCTCCGGCCGGGACACCGAAACCGTCCTGCCGTAGGGCAAATCCCGACTGGGGACCAAACAACCCCGACAATTGGGGGGTCGATGAGGCGCGCCTACTGTGGGGGCCATGTTTGATCTGGTGATTCGGGGCGGCACGGTGGTGGACGGGACCGGGGCTGAGCCGGTGGAGGCCGATGTGGCGGTGGCTGGGGGGCGGATCGTCGAGATCGGCAAGGTCGAAGGGTTGGTGTCTCGGACGGTTGATGCCGACGGGCTGGCGGTGGCACCGGGGTTCATCGATCCCCACACCCACTACGACGCCCAGTTGTTCTGGGACCCGGCGGCCACGCCGTCGCCGATGCACGGGGTGACCACCGTGCTGGGAGGCAACTGCGGGTTCTCCCTGGCCCCGGTGAATCCCGACGACGCCCGGTACCTGCAAGAGATGATGGCCATGGTGGAGGGAATGCCCTTACTGGCGCTGGAACAGGGGCTGCCGTGGGACTGGGAGACCTTCGGGGAGTTCTTGGACAGCCTCGATGGCAAGACCGCGGTCAACGCCGGATTCCTGGTGGGCCACTCGGCGCTGCGCCGCTATGTGATGGGATCTGATGCCGATCAGCCCGCTAGCTCTGATCAGCTCGACCGGATGGTGCAGGCACTACACGACGGGCTGGCCGCCGGAGGCATGGGGTTCTCCACGTCTTTGGCCCACACCCATTGGGACGGCGACAACGAACCCGTCCCCAGCCGGTTCTCCTCCACCGAAGAGGTGCTGGCCCTGGCCGGAGCAGTATCCGATCATCCTGGCACCTGGCTGGAGTTCATCACCTCCGGATGCCTCAGCATGTTCAGCGACGAGGAAATCGAGCTCATGAGCCAGATGTCGGCTCGGGCCCAGCGTCCGCTGAATTGGAACGTGCTCACCGTCAGCGCTAACACCCAAGACCGCACCAACCACCAGCTCGGAGCGGCGGACGCTGCCGCCGCGGTGGGCGGGCGCATCGTGGCCCTGTCGATGCCCACCATCGGCGGGTTGAAGCTGTGCTTTGCCACCTACTGCCCGCTGTACAACATGCCGGGGTGGAAGGACACCATGAACCTTCCCCACGAAGAGAAGATGGCCGCGCTGGCCGACCCGGAGACGCGGCGGTGGCTTCACGAGCAGGCCCAGACCGGTAGCGGCGGCTTCTACCACATGGCCCAGTGGGAGAACATGGAGATCGGCACCACTTACTCTCCGGAGAACGACGGGCTCACCGGTCGTCGAGTGGGCGACATTGCCGCCGAGCGGGGGCAGGAGCCGTTCGACACCCTGTGTGACATCGTGCTGGCTGACGATCTGCGCACCGACCTTTGGCCCATCAACGCCGACGATTCGTCGGAGAGTTGGGCTCATCGAACCGAGCATTGGCGGGATCCCCGGGTGATCGTGGGCGGCTCCGACGCCGGGGCCCATCTCGACCGCATGTGCGGCACCCGCTACTTCACCATCATCCTGGGCGACATCGTGCGCACCCGGGGGCTGCTGCCTCTGGAGGAGGCGGTGCGGCTGATGACCGACGTGCCTGCCCGCCTGTTCGGCTTGAAGGATCGGGGCCGGGTGGCCGAGGGCTGGCACGCCGATTTGGTGCTGTTCGATCCAGCCACCGTGGCCTCCGACCCCATTGAGGCCCGCACCGATCTGCCCGGCGACTGCATGCGCCTGTTCGCCGGCGCCCAAGGCGTACACCGGGTGCTGGTGGGCGGCACCGACATCGTGGTCGACGGACAAGTGACCGGATCTACCCCGGGAACTGTGCTGCGCTCCGGTCGCGACACCGAAACCGTATTGCCCTGAGCCCCCATCCGCCCCCGACCGCGCGGGGGTGTACGCAGTCGGGGGCAGAGGCTTGGGGGTGGGGTCAGGCGGCGAAGTGCTCGTCTCTGGCGCGGTAGTGCTCGTCAAGGCCAGTGAGCGCAGGGTGGCGCAGTTCTGAAGGCCGAAATCGGACGGCTCCGCCGATGCTGTAGGCGGGAACGATGCCGTCGTTGATGCCCCTCAGCAAACTGTGCTGGTTGACGCCGAGCATCTGGCACGCCTCGGCCGGGCCGATGAGGTTGTCCACAGGGTGATTCATGTGTCTGCTCCTTTCAGTTGCTTCGCCCCAGCCGCTGAGCACGGCCAGGGCAGAAATGGAGCGGGCATTGTCGCGAGGCAAACTCTCAAATAATTCACACCTAGGCTCACTGAGTGATGAGAATCCGGTGCCAATTTCGCTTCGCCTCCTGTGGATTACCCTGTGGATAACTCTAGACACCTGTGTGACCTGGGAGTTTGAGGCCGAAGTCTGGGCAGCCCGGCGCAGATGAGCCGAGGGCACAGTAGTTTCACAAATTAAGTATATTTTTCTGAGACAAATGGATTCGCCACCCCGCCGGTCACGGGTAGTGGTCAGAATTGGCCGATTACCTCGTCGGCGAAGCGGTCCAAAGTGGCCATTGCGGAGGCCAAATCGGGGTCATGGGTGCTGTAGATCATGCGAGTTGCCCCCAGATCGGCCAAGAAGCGGGCATCGTCGAGGGTGGTGCCGAATCCTTGAAGATCGCAGGCCCCAACCCGCCCCGCATCCGCGGCCCAGAGCTGCACCTCGGCCCACATCTCGGGCCAGGTGTCACGGTTCTGCGAGGCCGAGAAGGCGGGCAGGAATGAGTCACCCCGCTGGCCAGCTCGGCGCAGCGCCGGCGGGGAGTGGCCCCCCACGATGATGGGTACCCCGCCAGGCTGGCGGGGGTGGGTGGTGAGTTGGATGCGGTCGAAGGCGATGGTCGGCCCGGCAAAGCTGGCCACCGGATTGGCCCAAAGCTCCCGCATGACGTCGATGTATTCGTCTGTGCGAGGGCCTCGGTCGGCAAACGAGTAGCCCAGCGCGTCGAATTCGTCGGCCAGCCAACCCGCGCCGATTCCCAGCTCGGCCCGGCCTCCCGACAGCACGTCGATGGTGGCCAGCTGCTTGGCCAGCAGCATCGGATGGCGCTGGGGCAGCACCAGCACCGCAGTGCCGAACCGCAGCGTGTCGGTAACCCCGGCCAGGAAGGCCATCAGAGCCAGAGGCTCAGGGAGCTGGGTGTTTTCGTTGTCCCAGGGGTAGGCCCCCGATTCGGCGTAGGGATACGGCGCCTGCTTGGCCGCGGGGAACACGATGTGATCGGCGAAGAACAGCGAATCGCACCCCACCGCCTCGGCGTGGCGGGCGAATCCGGCCAGAAACTCCGGATCGGCGATCGGTGCCGCCGGCAGCCCTGGGGCCCCGGTCGCAGTGCCGATGAGATAGAGCCCGAACTTCATTCCCGTAGCCTTCCACGCCTAGTCCGCCCCTACCCTGGTAGGGCCATGCCTGCTCCTCCGCCACTCGGTGATTTCATGCCCGGCGCGGGCGATCCCGACGAGCTGTTGGGGGCATTCTGCGACTGGGCCGAGGCGGCGGGGCTGGAGCTGTACCCCCATCAGGAGGAGGCGGTGCTGCGGCTTCTGGCCGGCGACAACGTTGTACTGGCCACCCCCACCGGTTCGGGCAAGTCGCTGGTGGCGCTGGCCGGGGCCTTCGCCGCGCTGGCCCAAGGCCGTCGTTCGGTGTACACCGCGCCGATCAAGGCGCTGGTCAGCGAGAAGTTCTTCGAACTGGTAGCGGCTTTCGGAGCCGAGCGGGTAGGGATGGTCACCGGAGATGCCACCGTGAACGGGGACGCCCCGGTGATCGCCTGCACGGCGGAGATACTGGCGCTGCATGCCCTGCACTCTGGCCATGAGACCGACGCCGACCTGGTGGTGATGGACGAATTCCACTACTACGGAGACCGGGACCGGGGCTGGGCCTGGCAGGTCCCGTTGCTCGAGTTGAGCAGGCCCCAGTTCTTGTTGATGTCGGCCACGTTGGGCGACACCACTGCCCTGCGCCAAGACCTGAGCAAGCGAAATGGCCGGACCACTGCGCTGGTGGCCTCGGCCAAGCGGCCCGTGCCGCTGGATGTGGAGTATCGGGAGACGCCCCTTCACGTGTCCATCGCCGAGTTGCTGGGGGCCGACAAGGCGCCGGTGTACATCGTCCACTTCACCCAGCGGGAGGCCACCGCCCAGGCCCAGAGTCTCACCAGCCTCGACGTGCTGGACCCCGAATCCAAGGCCGCGGTCAAAGAGGCGGTGGGCGGCTTTCGCTTCGACACCCCATTCGGCAAGGATCTGCGCCGCTTCGTGCTGGCCGGGGTGGGAGTACACCACGCCGGGCTGTTGCCCAAGTACCGGCTGCTCGTGGAGAAGCTGGCCCAGCAGGGGCACCTGAAGTTGATCTGCGGCACCGACACTCTGGGCATGGGGGTGAATGTGCCCATCCGCACCGTGCTGTTCACCCGCTTGTACAAGTACGACGGCCGCCGCACCCGGGTGCTGACGGTGCGGGACTTCCAGCAGATCGCGGGGCGAGCCGGGCGAAAGGGCTTCGACGAGGAGGGCAGCGTGTGGGTGCAGGCCCCCGAGCACGTGATCGAAAACCGCCGAGCCGAGGCCAAAGCGGCGTCCGACCCGGTCAAGCGCCGCAAGCTAGTGAAGAAGAAGCCGCCTGAGCACAACTACGCCCACTACGACGGCGACACGCTGGCCCGGCTGTGGCAAGGTCAGCCCGAGACCCTGGCGTCGAGCTTCGCAGTGAGCCACTCCATGATGCTCAACGTGCTCGACCGGCCCGGCGACGGCTGCGCGGCCATGAAGCGCCTGCTCACCGACAACCACGAACCCCGATCCCGCCAGCGGGTCCACATCCGCCGGGCGGTGGGGGTGTTCCGATCGCTGATCGATGCCGAGATCGTTGAGGTGCTAGACGAGCCCGACAATCTAGGCCGTCCAGTTCGGGTGAATCTCGATCTGCAAGACGAGTTCCGGCTGAACCAGCCGCTCGGGCTGTTCGCGGTGGAGGCTCTGGAGGCCCTGGACATGGAGGCGCCCGACTATCACTGGCAGGCGCTGAGCGTGGTGGAGTCGGTGCTCGAGGACCCCACGGTGGTGCTCTTGGCCCAGCGGGACAAGGCCCGCGACGACCTCATGGCTCAGCTGAAGGCCGAACGGGTGCCCTACGAGGAACGCTTGGAGCGGCTGTCGGAAGTCACCTGGCCCCGCCCCGAGGCCGAATTTATCGAGCCGGCCTTCGCGGTGTTCGCCCGCTACCACCCCTGGGTCGGCCACGACCGTCCCAGCCCCAAGTCGGTGGCCCGCGATCTCATGGAGGTCGGCGACACATTCAACCAGTACGTCTCCCGATACGGCATCAAGCGCTCCGAGGGTGCCCTGCTGCGCTATCTGTCCGACTGCTACAAGGCCTTGGTCCAAACCGTCCCCGCCGCCGCCGTTAACGACGCCCTGGCCGGTGTCGCCGCCGAACTAGGCACCCTCCTGCGCACCACTGACTCCAGCCTCCTCGACGAATGGGAAAGCCTGCGCACTGGGTGAGGTTTTGATGCCCTGGATGTCACACTTGAGGCAGTGATCGCCGATCGGATCGTGTGCGTGGATTGCGGGGGGCAGTGCCACCGGCTAACGCACTGGCCCGAGGATGACCCGCCCGTGCCCGGCGACACCGTGGCCTATCGGTGCTCAGACTGCGGCGACCGGTGGGACATGGTGCTGGACCCAGAGGACTTCGACGACTGAGCGGCCTCAGGGCAGCAGCGAGGCGATCCAGGCGTTGAGGCGGGCGGCATGGGCTTTGGTCATCTCAGTGGGCAGGAACATGAAGCCGTGGGGGGAGTCGGGATAGACGGCCAACTCCACCGGTGATTCTGCGGCAGCCAGTCGGACGGCGAAAAAAAGCGAATCGTCCAGGAGATGGTCATAGGTACCCACCGTGACCAGACAGGGGGGCAGGCCGGAAAGGTCGGCGAAGAGCGGCGACACATCGGGATCTCGTCGCTCAGTCTCGGACATACCCGGAGTGAACGACTCGATCATGAATTGAAACCCCGGCGGATCCAACACGTCTGGATTACCGCCGTTGCCGAAGGTGGATGGGGTCCCCCTCAGGTCGTAGCAGCCGAATAGCAGGTTGGCGCCCAGCACACGGTCGATGGCGCTGAGGCGGTCCCGCACCCGCAATAGAGTGACTGCGGCCAGATGCGCCCCAGCTGACCCCCCGCCGATGAGCATCTTGTCGGTGCCCCAGCGCTCGGGGCCGTGCTCCAGCATCCAGGCTGCGGCGGCCTCGCAGTCGTCGGGTCCGGCGGGGTAGGGGTGCTCGGGGGCCAGCCGATAGCCCACCGACAAAACCGCCAGCCCGTGGTTCTTGGCCAGGTTCTCACTGGCCACGTCGGCCATTTGGGGGCGGCCCAGGATCCAACCGCCGCCGTGGATTTGCAGGAACATGGCCCGTGGCTTTTCTGGTTCAAAGAGCCGGATCGGAATGTTCCCGGCTGGTCCGGGAATGGTGGCTTCGACGGCCATTGCCGATGGCTCGGGTTCTAAGGCAATCGCATTCTGGCGCTGGATCCGGGCACGGGCCACCGGGTCTTCGGGGAGATCGCCCTCTTCGCCTCCTGCACTGGGCAAGGCGTCGAAGAGATTTTCCAGCATGGCTTGGGCCTCGACGCGGTATCCATCGATTGTCTCGTCCCAGAGCTTCATTGGTATCTCCTGTCTGCTTTGTCCCGTGTCGTTGGGCAGGGTGAGTTCTTGTTGCTGATCGACTTCAGGGCAGCAGCGAGGCGATCCAGGCGTCGAGGCGGGCGGCATGGGCTTTGGTCATCTCAGTGGGCAGGAACATGAAGCCGTGGGGGGAGTCGGGGTAGACGGCCAATTCGACCGGCGATTCGGCCGCGGCCAACCGAACGGCGAAAAACAGCGAGTCATCGGCCAGATGGTCAAAGGTGCCCACCGACACCAAACAGGGCGGAAGCCCGGACAAGTCGGCAAACAGGGGAGACACGTCGGGGTCGCGCCGTTCGGCCTCGGACATATTGGGGATGAACCCTTCAAGCAGCATTTGCATCACCTTGGGGTTCAATGCGTCAGGCTGGCCGCCGTTTCCAAAGGTGGATGGGGTGCCCCTCAGGTCGTAGCAGCCGAACACCAGGTTGGCGCCGAGCACCCGGTCGATGGCTCCGAGTCGGTCCCGAACCCGCAGCAGGGTGACGGCGGCCAGATGGCCACCGGCCGACTCGCCCCCAATGAGCATCTTGTCGGTGCCCCAGCGCTCGGGGCCGTGTTCCAGCATCCAAGCCGCAGCTGCCTCGCAGTCGTTGGGCCCGGCGGGGTAGGGGTGCTCGGGGGCCAGCCGGTAGTCCACCGACAAGACGGCCAAACCGTGGTGGGTGGCCAAGTGCTCATTGCCGGGATCATTTGCCTGGGGTCGGCCCATCATCCAACCTCCCCCGTGAATGTGCAGGAACATGGCCTTGGGCTCATCGGGCACGAACAGCCGTACCGGAATTTCGCCGGCCGGCCCCGGAATAGCGGTCTGGACGGCCATCGCCGACGGCTCGGGCTCGAAGTCAATCATGAATTGCCGTTGAGCCTGGACTCTGGCCACCGGGTCCTCGATCTCCTCAACGGCTCCGTCTCCGTCGCCGAACGGTAGGTGGTCCAGCATGGCTTGGGCCTCAGCGCGGTAGCTGTCGATTGTTTCGTCCCAGAGCTTCATCGGTATCTCCTGTCTGCTTAGTTTGGGGTCGTCGGGCAGGATGAAATTTGGCTGCTGAGCGGCCTTAGGGCAGTAGTGAGGCGATCCAGGCGTCGAAGCGCTTGGCGTGGGCTTTGGTCATCTCGGAGGGGAAGACCTGGAAGCCGTGGGGGGAGTCAGGGTAGACGGCCAGTTCCACTGGCGACTCGGCTGCGGCCATTCGAACTGCGAGGAAATAGGAGTCGTCGGCCAAGTGGTCAAAGGCGCCGACCGTCACCAGACAGGGGGGCAGACCGGTTAGGTCGGCAAACAGCGGTGACACATCGGGATCGCGTCGCTCGGCCTCGGTCATGTCCGGGATGAACGACTCGAACATGAACTGGAGCCCTTCGGGGTCTAATACGTCAGGGTTGCCGCCGTTGCCGAAGACCGATGGGGTGCCCCTAAAGTCGTACAAGCCGAATACCAGGTTGGCACCCAATACCCGGTCGATGGCGCCGAGGCGGTCACGTACCCGCAGCAGGGTGACGGCGGCCAGATGGCCACCGGCCGACTCGCCGCCGATGAACATCTTGTCGGTGCCCCACCGCTCGGGGCCGTGCTCCAGCATCCAGGCCGCGGCCGCCTCGCAGTCGTCGGGCCCGGCGGGGTAGGGGTGCTCGGGGGCCAGCCGGTAGTCCACCGACAAAACGGCCAGCCCGTGGTGGTTGGCCAGGTGCTCATTGGCCGGATCGCTCATTTGGGGACGGCCGATAATCCAGCCGCCGCCGTGGATGTGCAGGAACATGGCCCTTGGCTCCTCCGGCTCAAAGAGCCGCACCGGAATGTCTCCGGCCGGTCCCGGAATGGTGGACTCGACCGCCATGGGTGACGGCTCGGGTTCGAAGGCAATCATGTTCTGGCGCTGGATCTGGGCTCGGGCCACTGGATCTTCGGGGAGATCGCCTCCGGCTGCGGGAAAGGCCTCCGCAAGAGCTGCCAGCATTTCCCGTGCCTTAGGGCGGTAACTATCGATCGTTTCGTCCCAGAGCTTCATTGGTGTCTCCTGATTGTTTCGTCTCGGCCCATGGGCCGGGGCAGTACTACGTTGCCCCTTTTGTGGGCGATGATGCCATTTTCTATCAGGACGGCCACGCGGTCATACCGACGATCTACGCACAGGGGCCGTGGGACGCCGGTGCCCAGCACGGCGGTGCCGTAGCCGGATTGCTGGCCCGAGCGGTCGAGCAGCTGCCCACCCCGGTGCCGATGCGGGTAGCCCGATTCACCCTGGACATGCTGCGGCGGGTGCCAGTGAAGCCGCTGGCAATCTCCACCGAGGTTCTCCGCACCGGCAAGAGAATCCAGACCGCTCGAGCCGAACTGCACGACGGCGATCTTCTAGTGGCGTCGGCTGTCGCCGTGTTGGTGCGGACCGGTGCGGGCATCGACATGTCGCCCTACCGCCAGCCAGAGGTCCCGCTTCCCCCTCCGCCGGGAAGCTCCGACCAGCCGTCGTCTTTCAACCCCCGGGCGGATATGCCCGAGGGCTTTCCCCATGTGGTGGAATTCGATCGTGTAGTCGGCAGCTTCCGCGGAGGCTCACCCAGCAAGACCTGGGTTCGTCTGTTGGTGCCATTTGTGCGAGGAGAGGAGACATCCCCCTTCGTGCGGTTGATGGCCCTGGCCGACTTCACCAGCGGTTTGGCCGGATTCATACCCTTTGACCAGTTCGTGTCGATCAACCCCGACTTGGCCATCCATGTGCTGCGCTTTCCCACCAGTGAATGGATTTGCGTCGACGCCGAGACCTGGGCCGACGCCGACGGAATCGGGCAATCTCGGGCCCGGCTGTTCGATGAGGCCGGTCTGTGCGCCCTCAGCAACGCCTCGCTCTTCATCGAGGCCCGCAGCAACTATTAGGCATCCTGGGCCAGCAGCGAGGCGATCCAGGCGTCTATTCGCCTCTCATGGGCCTTGTTCATCTCGGTGGGAAACACCACGAACCCGTGGGGGGAGTCGGGGTAGACGGCCAGCTCCACCGGCGATTCGGCTGCTGCCATTCGAACTGCGAGGAAATAGGAGTCGTCGGCGATGTGGTCGAAGGTTCCTGTAGAAATCAGGCAGGGAGGCAGGCCGGAGAGGTCGGCGAACAAAGGCGACAGGTCCGGGTTGCGGCGTTCCGATTCCGAAAGGCCGGGGATGAAGAAGCTGACAGCCTGCTGGAGCCCTTCAGGTGTCAGCACATCGGGTCTGCCGCCGTTTCCGTAAAAGGACGGGGTGCCCCGAAAGTCGTACATCCCGAACACCAGATTGGCGCCGAGCACCCGGTCGACGGCGCCGAGGCGATCTCGGACGCGCAGCAAGGTGACAGCGGAGAGATGACCACCGGCCGACTCGCCTCCTATGAACATCTTCTCTGTGCCCCAAAGCTTGGGGCCGTGCTCCAGCATCCAGGCGGCGGCCGCCTCGCAGTCGTCGGGGCCAGCAGGAAATGGATGCTCAGGGGCCAGCCGGTAATCCACCGAGAGCAGCGCCAGCCCGTGCTGGGTGGCGATATGCACATTGGCCTCTTCCGACATCTTGGGCCGACCGGTGTACCAGCCGCCTCCATGGATGTGCAGAAACATCGCTTTGGGGTTGTCGGGAATGTACAACCGCACCGGAATGTCGCCCGCTGGACCGGGGATCGCGGAATCTTCCGCCATGGGCGACGGCTCAGGCTCGAATTGGATCAGCAGCTCACGCTGAGCCAGAACGTGGTCCATGGGATCGTCGGAGGTGTCCTCCTCGGCTTGGAATTGATCTAGGGGCAGGTTGTCCAGCAGTGCTTTAGCTTCGGCGCGGTAGCTCTCAATTTCCTCGTCCCAGAGCTTCATGTCTCTCCCTCTGATGAGATGGCAACGATAATGCTATGGACCACCGAGGGATTCAATCTCACTGAAGCCCACGGAGTGGCCGCTCCAGTCGTCGGGCTGGCGGATCATCCAGTGGGCGCACTCGGCGGTGTATTCGGGGGTCTTGAGGGTCTCCAGGCCGGCGCCGCCAGTGGCGATCTCGGCCCCCTGGGTGTTGTAGACGTGCCACCACCCTTCGGTGGACACGATGTTGTCCACCCGGAGCACATTGAACGCCACCCCCCCGCCGCCCAGCTCTAGGTGCATTGAGGCATTCCAGCGCTCCATGGCCTGCTTGGATGTGGAGTACAGGGCCAGGTTGGGGCTTATCTCGTTGGCCGACCCGGAGCTCACGCTGAGCACCCGGCCCCGGCCTCGCTCCAGCATCCCCGGCACCAAGCCCTGGCACAGCTGCATCGGGCCCACCACCTGCACCCGGAACGCCCGCTCCCAGCGCGAATAGGGCACGTCGATGATCGGGCCATTGGAGGTGTAGCCCGCATTGTTCACCAAGATGTCGCAGCCCCCAAACCACTCCAGGGTGCGGTCCACGATGCGGGCGGTGTCGTCGGACGACGTCAAATTGGCCTGCACGCTGCGGGCCTCGATGCCCTCATCGCTCAGCGCGGCTACCACCTCAGGCAGAGACCCCGGCAGCAGGGCATCGGGGTCGTCGCTCCCGGTGCGGCCCACCACCACTAGCCGGGCCCCGGCCCGCCCCAGCTGGAAGGCGATCTGTCGGCCGATGCCCCGTGTAGCCCCGGTGACCACGGCGATGGAACCTTCGATTGAGATTGACACGCTCGGACCCTAGTGGATTGGCCTCGCGCCACGACGTTCGGTCAACACGAGCAGGCTGGGCAGGATGATCGCAGCGGCCATCATCGAGAGGATTCCGGTGATGGCAATGAGAATCCCGAGCTGGCTGACCACCAGCAGGGGGGCGAAGGCCAGCACGATGAAGCCCAGGGCAGTAGTGGTGGCCGACCCGAACAGTGCCCCGCCGACGGTGTTGGCGGTCGAAGTCAGTGCCTCAAATACCGGCATGCCTTGCTTCCGATCGTGCAGATAACGGTGGGTGAAGTGGATGGTGTAGTCCACGCCGATCCCGATAGTGAGCGACGTCAACAGCGCGGTCAGCGCGTTGTAGTTGATGCCCAGCACCCACATCAGCCCTAACAGCAGCATGAGCACCACCACGATGGGAGCCACCGTGATCACCCCCAGCAGAGGACGGCGGTGGGCCCGCCAGAAGTACGCCGTGAGAAGGGCGAGGGCGGTGAGAACGGTGATGAACGTGGCGGTGGTCTGGCTGCGAGCCACCGCATTGGTGGCCACCCCCGGGTTGATTTGAGCCCCCGTCACCGTGAAATTGCCGGGAGCGTCATCGGCCCAGAGGTCGCCCGAGGCGTTGTATAGATCTCGGGCGTCGCTGTCGCTCCCGAAATGGGCCTGAATCGGGATGATGGTCACGTCGTTCCCCGATGATTCCGACAGTGAGGCGACCTTCGCAAATTCGTCGGGGGCGGCCACCGACACCATACGGTACAGCTGGGCCAGGTCGTCGGATGATCCCTGGGTGAGCACGGCTCGGGCGTTTGGCACCGTCTCAGCGGCCAGCGATACCAGCGTGACACCGCCCACGCCGACCACATGTTCAGGCTGCTCCAAGTCTGATGGCACCGATCGGCCCGACCCGGGCCCCGGACCCCGCAGCCGGTCTTCCAGCGCCACCAGTGCTTTCGCCGCGGCCGGATCCTCTAGATCGGTGATGACCACTCCTGTGATCGTGGTGCTCAGTCCGCTGACTTCTTCACGGGCTAAGCGGATGTCCTGCACCACCTCGGAATCCTCGGGCAAGAACTCGTCCTCTTTGAACTCGGTGTCCACATTGATCCCACCCGCTACCGCGGCGCCGGCCAGCGCGGCCACAGCCAACAGGGTGAGCTTGGGATGGCGGGCACACCGGGCCACGGTTGGCCCGAGCAGGTGCCGCACGCCGGGCACAGAGTCGATGACTGGCCGGGTTCTCAGGACCCGCCCGCGCTTCTGACGTCGGCGGTCGCCCAGGATCCGAGCCGCGGGCACTAGCGACGTCATGATGAAGAACCCCGCAATAATGCCGATGGACGCCAAGATCCCGAAATCCCGAATCGGGGACATCGGGCTAGCCAGGTTGGTCAAGAAGCTGAGTGCCGTGGTCAGCGCACCCAGTCCGATGGCCGCACCGGTAACGGCCACCGCTCTTCGAGTGGCCTGTTGGGGTTCGGCGTCCAACTCCTCCCGGCGACGGGACACCACTTGAAGGGAGTAGTCCACTGTCAGTCCCACCAACAGCACTGGAACGATGATGCTGATCGGCGTAATGCCGTTGATTTTGTCCAGGCCTTCTGGTCCGAGGTAGCCCGACAGGCCGATTTGCCAGAGCGCAGTGAGGATGACGCCGATGATGGTGATCACGGTGTCGATCGCGGAGCGGAACAGCACCAGTAATACGATCACCATTACCACCAGGGCCATGGGAAACAGGACTGCACCGTCGGCCAGGGCCTGTTGCGCCCCTTCTTGGAACCGGGCCGGGGAGAGGGTGCGAGCGGAGGTACCCGGCCCGTAGTCGCCGGCTTGAATGACGTCGTCGACTGCTAGCAGAGCATCGCTGACTTCCATTTCAGGGTGGTCGATTCGCAGTAGCCGGATCTGTCCGATCCCGGCGCGTTCGCCCAGCAGCAGGTCGAATTGAGCTGCTCGGGGATCGTCTGACGGATCGAGAGCCAACACCCTGGCCACGTCCTCGGTGGTGAGCTGACCGGGGGGTACCTCGGCCAGGCGCACGATCAAGTGGGCATAGCTGAATGCCGGGGATTCGCCGGACTGGGGAACGAATGGGGCAACTTCAGGCTGGGCCAGGGCCATCGACGAACGGGCGATCACTTCTCGGATGGCATCGGGCGAGGTCGCATCGCCCCGAACCACGATCTGGGCACTCACGAAATTGCCTGATGTGGAGAATCGATCCTCCAATTGGTCGATGGCGTAGGCCAGATCGCTTCCGTCGGGCACAAAGGAGGCAATTGCATCGGGTTCCTCAGTGGTCATCGCCACCCCCGGCAGCATTGCTGCGGTGATGAGGGCGATCACCGCGATGGTGCGCCACGGGGAGCGGGTGACCAGGCGGGCGTACCGGTCCAGCATGGGGTGTATCGGCTATCTCGTCAGCCGAGGACTCAACCGGTCCCGGACCGGACCGCTCTGCCCACCGATGCCATAGCCGCCCCCACGATGCCGGCGTTGTTTCTCATCTCGGCGACAGCGACCTCGGTGTCGATGTCCAGCAGCGGTACCCAGAGGTTGAAGTCCTTGCTGATTCCGCCGCCAAGGATGAACAGACCAGGCGAGATAATCCTCTCGAGGTGCTCCAGATATTCCTGCACCCGTCCCGCCCACGTCGGCCAGTCCAAATCATCCCGCTTTCGGACCTTGGCCGCCGTCCACACCTCCACATCGTCGTCATGTCCGGCCAGGTAAAGGTGCCCGAACTCGGTGTTGGGCACCAGGTTCCCGTCTACGAATACCGAGCTTCCGATCCCGGTGCCGAAAGCCGTGAAGCACACCGTCCCCATCTGGCCCACACCGGCACCATGGGTCATCTCCGCCATTCCGGCGGCATCGGCGTCATTGATGATGGTCACGGGGGCGCCGATCCGTCTGCTCATCGTCTCCGCAATATCAACCCCGGCCCACGAGTCGTCCAAATGCGCCACCCACTTGACCGTGCCGCCGACTATCGGAGCGGGAAACGCGCAGCCCACTGGCCCGGTCCACCCGAACGAAGTCACCAGCTCGTAGACCACATCTGCTACTTCGTCGGGAACACCGGGCTTCGGGGTGGGGATACGGAGTCGTTTTTCGAGCAACTTGCCGGTGTCAGTATCCACCGGCGCGGCCTTCATGCCGCTTCCCCCTATGTCGATGCCGAATGCCGTGCTCATTGCCCTCACCCGTTTCCCGCCCGATGAAGGTACCAGCGGCCCTCCCCGGCAGGGGAGTTGAGCGCGGGTTGCGCGAAGCTGGAAAGAACCTGGAATCGGGCAGAGCAAACCGAATCCGGTGACAGAAACAGGGGTTGAGCAATGGCAGAGATGCTGGCTGGAAAAGTGGCGCTGGTGTCGGGCATCGGGCCCGGTCTGGGAATTGAGATCGCCCGGCTTTATGCCCGTGAGGGGGCCGACATTGTGATGGGCGCCCGCCGCACCGAGGTAATGGAGCCGCTGGCCGCCGAGATCGAGGCGATGGGCCGCCGCACGGTGTGGCAGTCCACCGACATCACCGATCCCGCCCAGTGCCAGGCGTTGGCCGATGCCGCGGTGGAGAAGCTGGGGCGGCTCGACGTCTGCGTGAACAACGCCTTCAACGATGGTTTTCCCATTGTCAACGTGGAGAACGCCGACCTCGACCGCTGGCGCAACGTGATTGACGTGAACTTCTTCGGTTCGCTGAACATGACCCGAGCCTGCATTCCCGCCTTGCGGGACTCTGGGGCCGGGCGGGTCATCTTCATCAACACCATGTCCATCCGCATGCGACAAGCCGGCTGGGGGGCCTACAGCAGCTCCAAGGCCGCGCTGGAGAACATCACCAAGATCCTGGCCAAAGAGCTTGGCCCCGACGGCATTCGGGTGAACAGTGTGCTGCCCGGCTACATATTCGCCGACGCGGTGCGCAACTTCCTCCAGGGCCAGGCCGACGCCCGGGGGGTGGACTACCAGGTGGTCTACGACGAGACCGCGGGGGAAACCGCGCTGAAGTACCTTCCCGATGCCGCCGAGATCGCGGGGGCGGCCTTGTTTTTCGCCTCCGATCTCTCTTTGCCCATCACCGGGGCCTCCCTGGACGTCAATGCCGGGCACTGGATCGGCGGGACGTGACCAACGAGCGTCTCATGTCGGTCCTATGAGCGACGGCACCCCCGCAGGAGTTGCCATCGCCGAGGTGCTAGCCGACGCCGGAATCACTCATGTGTTCGGGGTGCCCGGCGGCTACTCCATCAAGGTGTTCGACGGGCTGCGGACGGTGGCAAACCGGGTGCAAAGCGTGAGAGCGGCCCACGAACACCAGGCATCGGTCATGGCCGACATGTACGGCCGGCTCACCGGCCGACCCGGTGTGTTCACTGGCCAGGGTCCGTTTGCCGCCTCGTCCGGCGGGTTCGGGTTGATGGAGGGGTACCTGTCGGGCACTCCCATGCTGGTGCTCACCGAGATGACCGATCATGGCATCCCCCAGCACGCCCCCACCCAGGGCACCACCGGCGATCACGGTTCGGTGGACTTGCCCCGCATCCTGTCGGGGATGACCAAGTACCTGAGCGTGGCCACCACCCCCAACGAGGCGGCGCATGCGGTGGAGCTGGCTATCCACCACGCCACCTCGGGCCGCCCCGGTCCGGCTGCGGTGGTGTTTCGCCTCGATGCCATCTTCCGGCGCACCGACGAGGCCCGCCATCCTCGCCTCTACGGGCGGAACCGGGTGACATTGGCAGCCCCGCCCCGGCCCGACGCATCAGCGGTGGCCGCGTTGGCCGAAATGCTGTCGGAGGCCAAGCGCCCAGTGATCGTGGCCGGAAACGGCATCCATCAAGCCCAGGCCTACGACCAGCTGGACGCCCTGGCTCGCCGGGCTGCCGCGCCGGTGGTGACCACCGCCAAGGCCCGGGGGGTGATTGCCGACGACCACCCGTGGGCCGGCGGGCCGCTCAGCCCGTTCGGCTGGCAGGGGGCGTTCGAGCTGCTGGCCCGAGCTGACGCCGTTGTGGTGCTCGGGTCCCGCCTCAACCCCCACGACACCCTGGTGGAGTCGCCCACTTGGCTCGACGCCAACCGCCAGCGCATTGTCCAGGTGGACATCGAAGCCGCCAACCTGGGGGTGAGCTTCCCGGTGGAGTTGGGCGTTCACGCCGATTTGGGCGCGCTGCTAGCCGAGCTAGTGCCTGCGGTGGGGGTCGATGAGAATCTGGCCAACGACCGATGGACTGATCTGGCCGAGATCAAGTCAAGGGCCGAGGATCTCCCGGTGCTGCACGAGTCGGCCAGCCCAGTGCCGCCCCAGCGGGTGATGCAGGTACTCAACGAGATGTGGCCGATCGACGGTCGGATCACTCTGGACGCAGGCAACAACCGAATCTTCGCCTATCACTTCCTCGCGGCGCGCACCCCCGGGAAGCTCCACTTGCCCGGGGGGCACTTGGGCATGGGCTGGGGCCCGCCCGCCGCGCTGGCCGCCGCCATGGTCCATTCCGGTGAGCGGGTTCTGTCAATCAGCGGGGACGGCGGATTCCTGATGTCGCTGCACAATCTGGCCACTGCGGTGGAGTACGGCCTGCCGGTGACGTTCTTGGTGCTCAACAACCGGATGCTGGGCAACGTCTACGACTTCCAGGGGCCGGAACGGCGCACTGCGGTGGATATTGGCGACCATGACTTTGCCGCGGTGGCTCGAGCCTTCGGCATGGACGGCCACCGGGTGGATGACGACGCCGCGCTGGCCGACGCCCTGGCCTCGTCGCTGGCCGCCGACGGCCCGGTGCTCATCGAGGTGTCCACCGATCCCGACCACTCATCAGATTTGGTGAGGGTCCGCGACTCCCGCTCGCCATGACCGTCACCCTTGAAGCGGAGATCAGCCCGGGGATGAGCACCGCTGATGCGGTGGGGCTGGCCCAGCTTGTGGAGGAGGCCGGGTTTCACCGGCTGGGCATCTCCGACGTGGTGTTTTGGCCCGACTGCTTCATGCTCCAAGCCCTGTGCGCCCAGGCCACCGATCGAATTGCGGTTGGGGCCATGGTCACCAACCCCTATACCCGCCATCCGGTGGTGCTGGCCGGAGCGCTGGCCACCCTTGACGACCTGGCCCCCGGCCGAGCGTTCTGCGGGCTGGGCGTGGGGGCCGGCTTGGAGCCGCTGGGCATCAACTACCCCAAACCGGTGGGCGCCCTTCGCCAGGCAGTGGCTGACATCCGTGCCCTATTGGGTGGGGGAGAGGTAGGCGGCGAGCGGTTGATCCGTCCCGCCGCCCATCCGGTGCCCTTGTCCATCGGCACCCGCAGCCCTCAGGTGATGAGATTGGCCGGCGAAGTGGCCGACATCGCCCTCGTCGGCGGCCGCTTCTTGTCAACCGATCTGTCCGAAACGTACCGGGTTTGGCTGGCCGAGGGAGCGGCTCGGTCCGGGCGCACCTTGGATGACTTCGAGACCGCTCCCCGGCTCACGCTGTGCTGCTCTGAAGACGGCGAACTAGCTCGACGCAGCGTCAAGCGATACGCCGCTCACTATCTGACCATCATTCGACCGCCCGAACTGGACGTGGCCCCCGACCGCATAGCGGCCATCGAGGCTGCTTTGGACCGCAGCCGGGGCTGGTACTTCGACCACAATCGATTCGACGATCCCGCGCTCGATGAGCTGATCGACGACCGGCTGGTGCAGGCATTCACCATCGTCGGCACGCCGGATGAATGTGCCGATCAACTTGGTGCAGTGCTCGACATGGGGTTCACCAGCGCCAGCCTCAATCTGGCCGCCACCGCCCGCTCGAGCGCTGCCGAGGGCCTGGCCGAGACCATCACCAGCTTCGCCCCGGTGGTGGCCTCGCTCTCGGAATAAGGCTAGCCGCCTATCAGTCGGCCGAAGGCCTGGCGGTAGAAGCCCAAGGCGACGCCGCAGGGGTTGGGGTCGCCCTTAATTGCCGCATAGGGCAGCGACGCCCCGGTGAACGCAGCGTCGTTCCAGAACGGATCTCCTGGGTCCACCGGACCCCATGGACCCACATACAGATAGGGCTCAGGGTGGGCCGCGTCTCCGGGCGATGCCCCGTAGGTGGCCCGGGTGACCCGCTCGGACTCGGCATCGCCGATCTCCACTGCAACGTCGAAGTGGCCGGGCCACAGCTGCACTCGGCTGGGATCGGGTGCACCTGGAGTGCAGCGCAGTTCCTCCAGCGCCGCGGTGGCCATCCCGAACCAGTCGGTGATGAACGCCACCAATTCCCCGTCCACCGTCAGCGGGCGGTCGAGATCGCCCAATGCCACGGTGTCGTGCTCGGCCTGGTCGCTGGTGGCTTCCACCCCCAGGAACTGGGCCGCCGCACCCAGCGTGGTGATTTCCTCGGCGTCCACCTTGTCGCCATGTTGCCTCACCAACATGCGCCCTTCCACTCTCACCTGGGTGTCATCGCCGAAGAACGGGGTGCCGAAGCCGCCCAGAGTCCAGCGCAGGCCGAACTTCCCGTTGGCCGCCTTGCGGGTGTTGGACACCACTCCGTAGGCCAGCCGGTGGAGGTCGTCGCGCCGCACCGGATAGTGGTCAGGCACTCCCAGCAGCCGCCGGTAGTTGGCCAGCCATCGGGGCTGGCAGAAATCAGCCACCGTCTCGTCGGCGCTGGCCAGATCGGCCCAAAGGATGTCGCCCGCGCTGGTTGGGGTCACCACCCTGGCAGTCGCTTGGTCGTCGCTGCCCACTGCGACGGGGTCGTCGGCAAACCAGGGTCCGGTAGCGACGGCGGGTGGAGACGGCTCAAGCACTCTGGCGGTTAGACCGTCGCCCACAATGGCATCGGCCTCGGCTTGTGGGTTTCGGTATCGGGGTGCCATGGTGCCTCACTGAAATTTATCGGCGAATGGCAGCAATCACACCGCTTCGCCGACAGTCGGTAATGTCTCGCCGACGACCACGATGAGGAGGACACACTCATGGGAAGACTGGACGGCAAGGTCGCCCTGGTTACCGGTGGCGGAGGAGGACTGGGGACGGCCATCAGCGTGCTTTTCGCCAGCGAGGGCGCCAAGGTGGTGGTGCAAGACCTGAACGAGGCGGCCGCCGCGGCCACCGCCGATCAGGTGATTGCCAACGGGGGCGATGCCATGAGCGCGGCCTGCGACGTGTCCGACAGCAAGGCCATCGAGGCTATGTTCGCCGACATCGACGATCGCTTCGGGCCGGTCACCGTGCTGGTGAACAACGCTGGCGTGGATAGCACCCCCGGTGACGGCTCCGGGGAGGGGAACACCGGCGGCGACCGCCAGATCGTGGACATGAGCGACGACGGCTGGCAGCGGATGCTCGACATCCACCTCAACGGCGCCTTCTACTGCACCCGGGCCATGCTGTCCCGAGTCATCGACACCGACCTCAAGGCCTCGGTTGTCTGCATGTCGTCCATCGCCGGGCTGGCCGGTTGGGGGCCGATTCACTACGCCACTGCCAAGGCCGGCCTCCTGGGGTTCGTTCGGGCGATGGCCCGATTCTGCGCCCCTCACGGCATCCGGGCTAACGCAGTGTGCCCTGGCGTCATCGACACTCCGATGGTGGCCGGAGTGGACGCGACCATGATCGAGGGCCTCAAGATGATCACCCCGGCGGGCCGGATTGGCCAGCCGGAGGACATCGCCTATGCCGCCCTCTACCTGGCCTCCGACGAGAGCGACTTCGTCACCGGCGAGACCATCACCCCCAACGGAGGCCTCGTCATCGGCTGACTCTGTAGAGGCCACCGAATTTGTCACTACCCGTGGGTACCCTGTGCTGACCTTGGCACAGGAGGTTCCATGCGGGAGTGGAATGGCCACTCGTACGAGAAGATCTCAATTCTCGGTGACTACTTGCCGGCCTTTGCCCAAGCAACGCAGAGGGCACCCAATAGGGTCTGCATCGATGCATTTGCCGGCGACCCCCAGAACATAATCAAAGGCACAGATCGAGAATTCCCTGGGTCAGCCGAGCTGGCTCTCGGGGTGTCACCACCCTTCACCCACTTGCGGTTTTTTGAGAAGAACGCAGGTCGAGCTCAGCGACTCAGGGAGCTCGCCGCCAAGTGTGGAAATTCAGGCGTGCAAGTTATAGAGGGCGACTGCAACGAGGAGATGGCTGGCGTACTGGAAGGGCTCCCCAAGAGATCTCCGACGTTCGCGTTCCTTGATCCCGATGGGATGGAACTTCGTTGGAGCACGATCAAAGCCATCTCTGATCACAAGCGTGCCTATTCCGAGCAAACCGGCAGGTCCAAGGTGGAGATGTGGATTCTCTTTTGCACATCAGGCATCGTGCGGATGTTGGGGTCGAACCGTGAAGAAGCAGTGAGACGTAGGTTCCCACAAAGGGTCGCGGAGCTATATGGTGCCTGGGGACCTTGGCAGGAAATCTGGGAAGCTCGCCTGAATGACCGAATCACCCCCGGCAATGCCAAGAAGGCGTACCTCTATCTCTATATGGACCGTCTTGCCGACTTGGGCTACAAGCACCTGCTCGTGCGGCCTATCAAGCCGAGAAGGGGCAACGAGCTCTACGCAATGATTTTTGTGACAGACAGCCCTGCAGGCGAGTCGATAATGCGTTGGGCTCAAGAGAGAGGTCGGATTCAACCTCAGGAAGGCACCCTCTTCGATGTTGAAGAGTCTCGCCCTCGATACGAAGACCTCCATACAGGGTGGCGAGACGAACTCCCATTTGAGTTGCCGGAGTGGGAGGATGTCGCATGAGCCGAAGCGAGTTCTGGGGATATCCCCGTGGCTGAATCAGCCATCGAGTGGACTGATGCCACCTGGAATCCCACCACCGGTTGCGACCAGGTCTCGCCAGGGTGCGACAACTGCTACGCATTGACTATGGCTGGCCGCCTCAAGGTGATGGGACAGGCAAAGTACCAAGCGGATGGCGACCCTCGAACCAGTGGTCCTGGCTTTGGGCTGACCTGCCACCCGGAGACGCTTGCCCTGCCCCATACTTGGACAAAACCCCGCATGATTTTCGTCAACTCGATGAGCGACCTTTTTCACGAAGATGTGCCAGTGGGGTTCATCCGGGACGTGCTTGAGGTCATGCGGGATACCCCAGATCACATCTACCAAGTGCTGACCAAGCGTTCTCGCCGGCTTGCGCAGCTCAGCGATGCCTTGGATTGGCCATCCAACGCATGGGTGGGGGTCAGCGTGGAAACTGCTCGCTACCTGTTTCGGGTGAGGCACCTGCAAGAGGTCCCAGCCCATGTCCGTTTCGTAAGTGCGGAACCACTGCTTGGGTCGTTAGGAGCCATAGACCTCACTGGTATCGACTGGCTTATCGCTGGTGGTGAGAGCGGTGCGGGTGCCCGGCGAATGTCGCCAGAATGGGTGACTGACCTTCGCGACCGTTGTGTCGAGGCCGGAGTTTCGTTCTTCTTCAAGCAGTGGGGTGGTCGATCCCCCAAGGCCGGTGGTCGCCACTTGGACGGTCGGACCTGGGATGAGTATCCGCTGACTGCCTTAGCCAGTTGAGAATGGCCTATCGGCGATAGCGCGCTACCCTGATGGGCCGTTCGCTGTTTGTACGAAGTGAGGCTCCATGTCCCTGCACGAGAGGCTTGAGAAGATTCGCTCTTTGCCCGTGCCTCAAAACGAGGAGTCGGCCAAGTTTCAAATCCTGGCACCCGTCCTCCAGGACTTGGGATGGGATCCTTATGGCCCCGAGGTGTTGTTTGAACACCCTGTCGGTGGTAAGGGAAGCGGCCGGGTAGATATCGCCCTCAAAAGGTCAGGTCGAATCTATGCGATGATTGAGGCAAAGGCGCCCAATTCGAATTTGAGCAACCATGTCACTCAAGTGCTTGGATACGCATTTCATGAAGGAGTGGACATCTGCGTGCTGACTACGGGGTTGGAGTGGTGGCTCTATCTTCCAAGAGAGTCTGGAGATCCTGCAAAACGGAGATTTTCCGTGTTGCATCTCATGAACGATCCTATCGACCGTTTGTCAGATGATTTGGAAGTATTTCTGAGCAAGGAAGCTCTGGTCAGTGGGCAAGCGGTCCAGCGAGCAAAGCTTGTACTAAAGGCAAGTCTTGAGACGGCCCGACTCAACAAGGAAATACCCGGTATTTGGGAGCAAATGTTGAGTAAACCTGATGATGAACTCGTGGAACTCGTGAGCAAGCGAGTATACGAAAATACGAATCTAAGGCCGGCGAATGATCAGGTAATTGAAGCATTGCAACGGTCGCCCCAACCTTCAATCCTGAAATCTAATCCTAAAACTACGGTGCCGCTTGCCCCTATTGTGGCTGATACCCGTACTTCATCAAGAAGGTCAGAAAGGAAACAGTCTCCGACATCATTTGAGTTATGGGGACAAAGTCATCAAATTAGGATGTGGAAGGAAATTACATGCAAAGTAGCAGAACTGTTGTATGATCGACATCCTCACGAGTTCCACAAGATGCTAGAGTTAAGAGGTAGAATGCACCCATATGTCGCACAAGATCCACAAGAGCTGAAGGTTGCAAAGCCAAACTCGTACCATCAGATCGGCTCAACTGGATACTATATAGACATACACTTGAGTGCTGATCATTGTGTCAAAAGAGCACAGCTATTCTTAGACTGCTTTGGGTACTCGTCCTCAGAATTAAAGATCAACTTTGACTAAGCTCCAGTGCCAACTTGACTTAGGTTGATCCGATCAGTCCTCGGGGAGGGGAACCTCCAGTGCGCCCATCTCGACATGTCGTTCGACTTCGGCGGGGTCCATGCCCAGCTCTTCGATGCAGATATGGCGGGTGTGCTCGCCCAGCAGGGGGGCGGCATGGACTGGCGGCGTGGGCATCTCGCTGCCGTAGAAGCAGGGGCCTTCCAGCACCAGGTTGCCGGCACCGGGCTGGAATACCTCGACCGGGAAGCCCCGGTCGCTGAGCTGGGGGTTAGTCATGTGGTCTAAGGCGGTGAGCATGGCCGAGCCGGGAACGCCGACCGCTTGACAGGCCTCCTGCACCTCCTGCGGTGAGAGCCCGGCGGTCCACTGGGCCACGCCGGCGTTCACCGCTTCTCGGGCCCCCTTTCGGCCCTCCGCGATTCCGTAGGCCGGGTGATCGGCCCAGGCCGGGCTGCCCATGGCCTGCTTGAGTGCCTCCCAGTCGGCGTCGTCGCGCACACACACCACGCTCCACTGCTGGTCGCCGTCGCACTGGAACACGCCCCAGGGGGCGCCCTGGTCGGAGTCGTTGCCCACCGGCTGGACCGACCCCGGGCTGAGCGACTCGGCCATGAACAGGTCGCCCAGCGTGTTGACCAACGCTTCGGCCTGGCTGATCTCGGCATGGGCTCCCTCTCCCCGGCGCTCTCTGCTCAACAGCCCGACCAGCGCGCCCAAAGCGCACAACCGCCCGGCCAGATGGTCGGGGTGGATGGCATTGGAGCCCGGCGGGGGGTCGCCATCGGTGAAGTTCCACAGGTACTTGATGCCCCCCACCGTCTGGATGGTGGGCCCGTAGCCGATCCAGTCGGCATAGGCCCCGGTCGAGCCCATGAGCTGGCTGCTGGCCATGCACACTCCGGGATTGAGCTCCTTGAGCGTCTCATAGCCCACCCCCATGGCATCCATGGTGCCGGTGGAGTTGTTCTCGATGACGATGTCGGCGGTCTTCACCAGTTCCTTGAGCACGGCCAGGCCCTCGGGGATCTTGGAGTTCACCCCGAAGCTGCGCTTGGTGCGGCTCGACGAGGCGAACGACGGGGTCATCTCGGTGCCGGTGACCAGCCGCATGAAGTCGGGATAGGTGCGGGTTTCGATTTTGATCACGTCGGCGCCGTATTCGGCCAGCATCCGCCCGCCCTCCACACCCACGCCGCCGTGGCCGAAGTCCAGTACCCGCAGCCCGGCCAGCGGCTGGGCCAACTCACCGGCCGCGGGAACAGGACCGCGAGCCTCAGCGGCAGCCGCCTCCTCGGCGACCTCGGCGTTGTGCTCGCCCACCGCGGGCGGCCCGGACCGGAAGCCCTGGCGCTGTCGGTTGATCTCCATGAACCCCGACGCAGTGGCCGCGTCCACACCGGAGGCCACCTCCACCGGGACAAATGTGGATCGGGATACGTAGTGCTCGTTGGCCAGGATGTCGGAAGGCTTGAGCATCGGGGTGACCACCACGCCTCGGCGCTGGGCCTCGGCCGCGGCCTCTTCCATCAGCATGGGGGCGAAGTGCTCGGCGATGACCGGATTCAACACGTCACCGTTCATCAGGCGGGTGAGAGTTTGGCCCCACATCTCGTCGGCGAACGCCTCGGGCTCGCCCAGCCACTCCCACATGGCGAACCACTGGCGGGGGCTGAGGATCACCATGGTGATGAACCCGTCAGCGGTCTCGAACAGCGGGTACACCACGGTGGTGCCCGATCGGACGATGGGCGGGTCTATGCCAGCGTCCAAGGTGGGCTGCATGTTGGCCAGCTGCCAGGTGTTGAGTTGGATGGCCGCCTCTAGCACTGAGAAGTCCAAGTGCTGGCCCCGACCGGTGCGCTGTTTGGCCACCAGGCCGATGAGCACGGCCAGCGCGCCCACCACCCCGGCGGCGTCATAGGCGAACGCTCCGGGAATGAGCAGCGGCGGCTTCTCGGGGATGCCCGAGGCGGCCAAATGGCCGCTCATGGCCTGGATGACCTCGTCGGTGGCCTCGAATTGGGCGTAGGGCCCCTCCTGACCGAAGTCGGTGACCGACAGCACCAACAGATGCTCCAATTCGGCGGAAACCTCTCGGGGGTCCAGCCCGTACGGGGCCAGCGTGCCCGGCTTGGAGGACTCGATCCACACGTCGGCGCCGGCCAAAAGCTCTCGCAACTGGGCCTGGCCCTCGGCCGCGGTCACGTCCACTGTGATGCCCCGCTTGTTGAAGTTGCGGAATGCGAAGTACAGGCTGGATTCGCCGTCGGGGGTGAATGGAGGCATTCCGCGGGATTCGGCCCCTCCGGGCGGCTCCACCCGGATCACGTCGGCGCCGAAATCGGCCAGCAGTCGTCCGGCCAGCTCGCCCTTGACATCGGCCATGTCGATGACCCGCAGGCCGCTCAGCGGCAGTTCATTGGAGGACACGAAGCGCGACACTACTGCCCAGGTTTCTGCCAGTTCGAAGAACGTGGTCAACTGGCGTCATGAGTGCACAGAGCAACCTGGAAGTCCTCCAGTCGGTGTTCGACTCCATGGGCGATGCCGACGCGGTAGTGGTCCACTACACCGACGATTACGTGATGGAGTTGCCCTATGCCCATCCCGATGGCCCCGATCGCACCGAGGGCAAAGAGGCGGTGCGGGAGCGGCTGGTGGGGGCCTTCAAGGTGTTCCGATTCACCCTGCACATCACCGAGGTCTACCCCTGCGTCGACCCCGACCTGGTGATCGCCGAATACACCAGCCAGGGCGAAGTGATTCCCACTGGGCGGCGCTACTCCAACCGCTATATCGGTTTGTGGCGCTTCAGGGACGGAAAAGTCTGCTTCACCCGGGAGTACCTCAACCCGGAAATAGCCCGGGCCGCGATGGCGCCTGCTGACGGCTAGCGGCTAGAACCTGCCGCCCCCGAGACCCCCACCGCCGAAGCCCCGCATGAGGGGACCTTGGGACCGTTCGTTGAAGGTGTCGCTGATGCCGGATTGCTCGAATCCCATGGGCACCTGGCCGGTGGTGGCGTACAGGTAGAGGGCCATCTGGAAGATGGCGGTGAGGGTGCTGATAACTACTGACACCAAAGCAATCCACCCAAACCCGATGACGATCGCGACCAGTGCGCCGACTGATCCGGCCGACGCTCCGATGGCGATGATGATGATGCCCGGGATGGCGGCCACGAATCCGATGATGCCGAATCCCACCTGGGCGATCAGGTTCTCACCCCAAGTGTGACGCAGTAGCTCGCCGGAGCGGCTCAACGACTGGAACGGCCCGGTCTGTTCGACCACCAGTATGGGCACCACTAGGAAAGTGAGCACCCCCCACGCCATGTTGAGAAGGCTGCCGAGGATGCGGGCGACGATGTTGTCCGAGCTCTGGATCAGTCGAATGATCATCCCGACGGTCAGCGCGAGAATCGCCCAGGGAATGATCACGTGCAGCCGAGAGAACGCCCCCTTTATGGCGCTGGAGATGGTGGGGTCACCCCCGCTGAACCTCTCTCTCGCCCCCGATACCACTGCGGCGTTGAAGAACACGGTGATGACCGTGACGGCCAGCAAGATGATGATCCCGCCAATCCACAGCATGGGATCGCTGCCCGCGCTGCTGCCCCCGTCGTCAATCCCATCGGTAGAAAGCCAGATGGGCAGCCCAACAGCTAAGACCACTGCGATCGAGGCCAGCGCCCCCAGAATCGGCAGGACGGCCAGTTCCCGATCGTGTTGCAGCACCGCCCATGAGGCCTTGGCAGTGTCCATTGTTCGGCGAAATCGACCCATAGCCGAAACGCTACCAGCGAAGGACGACGGTTTTGCGGCGACGAATTCGAGGGCTATTGACTGGCTCGTACCAGCGGCACTTCGCAGGACTGGTCAAGGTCGATCTCCACGGTGATGTGGCCGTTGCCGTGGGGGCCGGCCCCCCACGACGGCATAACCGCGGAGTAAAGGCCGGTGCCGCCGGCTACGAAGACGAGCAGGTCGTCGGGGCTGCTCAAGGCGTGGATCACTATGTCGGGGTCGTCGCCCTGGCTGCGCTGATGGCGGTTGATGCCCGAGCCCCGGGCCCGAACCGCAGACAGCTCCGACCAGGAGCGCTTGGCCCGTTGATGGAGTGCCTCGGCGATGGTGGCCCGGTCGTGGCCCACGTCGGCCAGGGCGATGGCATGGTCGGGGTTGAGCACCAGCACCTGGGTTCCCCGGGCGAAATGCGTGTTGTTGGCCCCCAGCCCCGACAGCGAGGCGGCCAGCACATTCAGCAGGTGGTCGGCGTACACCTCGGGGTCGTCGTCGGGAAAGCACAGCACCGAATGCGGCCCTTCGGTGCAGGCCACTGTGACCGTGCTCTGGTCGATGTCGTAGCCCAGTGAGGTGTGCAGAGGTGGGAATGGGCTGGCCTCCTCGTCCTCGCCCAGACAAAAGGTGAATTTGCCGGGGTGACCCAGCAGCGCCATGTCGGAGGTGCCCGGTCGCCCGCCGCCGATGTTGATCATGGCCAGGCGCACCGCCCGGCCGATGCTGGCGTTGGCCCGGTGGCCGGGGCCCAGCGCGCCGAAGCCCGAGGCGATGCCGCACGCTCCTACCGCCGGTCCGTTGATCACCAGCAGAGGCCCCAAGTTGTGGGTGGTGGCCTGTACTTCGGTCATGTCCAACCGGGGGTCGGACACCGCCCGGACAGCGGCCACCACCACTGGGAAGTAATCGGGTATGCAGCCGGCCATCACCGCGGCAATGGCGGCCTTCTCCACGGTGGCCTCGCCCAGATTGGGGCCAAGCTGGCCCAGCGAGACATCGCCGTCGAGGCCCGAGGCCAGCACCATGCGCTCGACCCGGGCCGGGGTGGGTATCACCACCGGCAGGCCGTCGGTGCACCCCGCCTCGTGGAGCTGTTCGAGAGCGTCCTCCTCGGAGAGCGCCGTCAGCCGTTGGCTCATCCGGCGGCGCCCAGCGCCTGAAGCACCTCATCAGCGATGTCGTCGGCCACCATCTTCATGGCCTTCTCCCCGGTGCCGGCCACCGGATGGGGGAGGATCACGCGGGGAATGTCGGGCATCCCCGCCGAGCGGGAAACGAAATCGCCCTGGGGGGAGAACTTGGTGGTCACCAAGGCCACCGCTGGGGTGTCGCGGCGGGCTGCTTTGATGGCGTCACGCACGGTGCCGCTTGTGCAGCTGCCTCAATGGCCGTACGCAGCCACCACTGCGTCGCACGTCTCGGTGATCTCGCCCATGAGCTGGTCGTCGGCCACCATCGAGGCGTTGCCCTTGTTCCAGGCCCGAACCTCAACGTCGGGGCGCACCCTACGCAGGCTCTCGCCCACCGCATCCATGAACGGCACGGAATCGGGAAATCCGTTGGCCAACAGCCCGATGGTGAGAGCTCCGCTTCCCGCGGACAACTCGTAAGGGGTTACTGATTCGCCCGGATCAGCCTGTGGGTCCAAGTATTCGATCGCCATGGCTCTACGGTAGTGCAAGTGCGTCAGTGGAAAGCATGGGCTGTGATCGCGGTGATCGCCGCCGCCGTCGGAGTCTTGGCCGTGGTGGTGGATCGGCAGTTCTTCGTCGAAGAGGATCCCGTGCTCACCACCTCGCCCGCACCGATCCAGGCGCCGCCCGTCTCGACTCCCACGTTCACGGCGCCCCCTTCGCCCGAACCCACGCCCACCGGAGAAATCACTCCCACCGAGGCACCGATCCCCACGCCCACGCCGGTACCCACGCCCACGCCCTATCCCGGATGGGTCGATCCGGCCACCGCCTTCCAGCCGTCCAGCGGTATGCCCGGGTTGCTCACCTTCCGGGGCAATCCCACCCGCACCTTCTACGGCACCGGTCCAGCTCCGCAGGCGCCGGAGGTTCTATGGCGGTTCACCGGAAGCGACGAGCGGGATCTGTGCTCGCTTACCACTTGGGAAGCGGGCACCACCTTGTGGTGCGGCGCGGGGTGGACCGGCCAGCCGGCGGTGATCGAGTGGGATGAGCGCACCTGGGTGATTGCGGGCACCTACACCCCGGGGGTGCACTTCCTGGACGCCGCCACCGGCGAGCAGCTGCTCCCCGAGTTCGTGGTGGGCGATCTCGTCAAGGGTTCGGTCACCGTCGATCCCGACGGCTATCCCCTGGTGTACTTCGGAGCGCGCGACAACGAATACCGGATCATTGCCTTCGACCGGGAGGAGCCGACCCAGCTGTGGTCTATGCACGCCAACGAAGTGTCGCCGGTGCTGTGGAACGACGATTGGGACGGCGCCTCCCTGGTGCTGGACGACTACCTGTTCCAGGGCGGGGAGAACAGCCACTTCTTCATCATCAAGCTGAACCGCGGCTTTGGCCCCGACGGCCTGGTGACCGTCGATCCCGAAGTGGTGTTCTCCAACCCCGGCTGGGACGACGAGCTGCTCAACGTGGTGACCGACGGCAACGTGTCCATTGAGGCGGGGATGACCGTGGTGGGCAACACCCTTTATTTCGCCAACTCCGGGGGCCTGGTGCAGGGCTGGGACATCTCCGGGGTGGCCGATGGGCAGGTGCCCGAGCGGGTGTTCCGCTACTGGGCGGGCGACGACGTGGACGCCACCGTGGTGGCCGACGGCGAGGGCTTCTTGTACGTGGGTGTGGAGTACGAGCGGGGCAATGCCCGCAGCCAGGAGTTGGGCCAGATGCTCAAGCTCGATCCTTTGGCCGAGGATCCCCTGGTTTGGGGGACAGACCTCCGCAACGCGGCGATCGATGGTGTGTGGGCCACGCCGGCGCTGACCGAAGAGATGGTGTACGTGCCCACCAACGCCGGCTTCCTCTACGGGCTGAGCCGAGAGACCGGCGAGGTCGTGTGGTTCAAGCGGCTGAACGGGCCGGTGTGGTCATCACCGGTGGTGATCGACGACGTGCTTATGCAAAGCGACTGCGCGGGCAACATCTACGCCTACGACATCTCGCTCCCCTCGGTTGAACCGCCCGAGCTGTGGCGCATGTCGCTGGGCGGCTGTGTGGAGGCCACCCCCGCGGTGTGGAACGGCGTCATCTATGTGGCCGACCGCGTCGGCGGCTTCTACGCCATCGGCGACCGTTGAGCGCTCGCATATCCTGACGCCGTGGCTGAGCCGTTCCGGATTGCCGTGCCCGACGAGGTGATCGACGACCTGCACCGGCGCCTGGACGCCACTCGGTGGCCGCAGACCCTGGACGGAGTGGGGTGGGAGTACGGATCGGACACTGACTACATCGCCGAGCTGTGCCGCCACTGGCGCCACGACTACGACTGGCGGGATCACGAGGCCGCGCTCAATGAGCTGCCCCAGTTCACCCAGCGCATCGACGGGCTCGACGTTCACTTCATCCACGTCGAGGGCAGGGGTCCTAGCCCGCTGCCGCTGGTCATCACCCACGGCTGGCCCAGCTGCTTTTGGGAGATGCACAAGGTGGTCGGCCCGCTCAGCGATCCCGCAGCCCACGGCGGCGACCCGGCCGACGCCTTTCATGTGGTGGCTCCGTCGCTGCCCGGATACGGGTTCTCTTCCCCGCCGACCCAGCCAGGGGTGTCGTCGGCCAAGGTGGCCGACATGTGGGCCGAGCTCATGGCCGCCCTCGGCTACCAGCGGTTCGGTGCCCAAGGGGGCGACTGGGGATCAGCTGTCAGTGCCGGGCTGGGGGCCATGCACGCCGATCGCATGGTCGGCATCCACCTCAACATGGTGGCCCCGCCCATCGACGAGGACGCCCTCACCGATGAGCAGCGCCAGTGGTGGGAGGGCGTCAAGCAGTACCGCGACCGGGAGTGGGGTTACGTCCACCTCCAGCGCACCAAACCGCAGACCGCGGCGGTGGGCCTCACCGACTCGCCCGCCGGTCTGGCCGCTTGGATCATCGAGAAGTGGTGGCGGTGGAGCGACATCGACGGCCCCGGTGGCCGGGACTTGGCCCGGCGCTACACCCTCGACGAGCTATGCACCCTGCTCACCATCTACTGGGCCACCGCCACCATCGGCCCGTCGATGCGCATGTACTACGAGAGCTTCGGGGTCGGCTCGGCGTTCAACCAGCCGCCGAGGATCACCGTGCCCACCGGGGTGGCGGTGTTCAACGAGAAGAACCGCCCGCCCCGAGAGCTGGCCGAGCCCTACTACAACATCACCCGGTGGACCGAGGTTGACGACGGCGGCCACTTCCCCGCCCTGGAAAACCCCGATGCGCTGGTGGAAGAGGTGCGGGCCTTCTTCCGGCCGCTTCGCTGACAACCCTTGAGCAGAAAGAGACCATAGCCATGACACGACTGGGAATCATCGGACTGGGGGACATGGGCGGCGCCATTGCGGAGGGCGTGCTCACCGGCCAATGGGACGATGAGGTGACCGTGGTGGGCTACGACATATCCGCCGAGGCCATGGACCGGTTCGCCGATCTGGGCGGTATTCCGGCCGCCTCGGTGGGAGAGCTGGCCCGCCAAGTAGACCTGGTGGCGGTGGTGGTGATCGACGACGCCCAGGTGCGCCATGTGTGCGCCGGCGACGACGGGGCCATCGCCGGGGCGGCCGAGTCGGGCGCGCTGGTGGCCGTCCACTCCACCGTTTTTCCCGCCACCGTGATCGAGCTGGCCGCCGAGGCCGCCGAAGCAGGGGTGGCGCTGATCGACGCACCGGTCACCGGCGGCACTTCTTCGGCTCGCGTCCGGGACCTTGTGGTGTTCTGCGGGGGCGATGAAGCCCACACCGAGCAAGGTCGCCCCCACTTCGAGCGCTACGGCGGCATGGTGGTCAACGTCGGTCCCCTGGGTTCCGCACTGAAGGCCAAAGTGGCCCGCAACCTCATCACCTACGTCGAATTTGCCGTGGCCTACGAGGCCATCGCACTGGCCGCGGCCGCCGACGTGGACTTGAAGGCGTTTGCCGACATCGTGACCTATTCCGACCGCAATATCGGTCCCCACCTGGGGATGTTCACCCGGCCGATTGTCTATCCACCTCCGGCGATGGGCGGCAGCTTCGCCCAGATCGCCCACAAAGACCTCGGAGGCGCGCTGGCTTTAGGCGAGGAGCTGGGCGTCGACCTGCCCATCACCGCATTGGTCGACCGCAACATCGACGCTGCCTTCGGCGAGTAGCCGAGACGAGGCTGTCAGGTAACCGGGCCAGCGGCCCGGCGCCTACTCGAAGGTGACGGTTCCGGCGTCGAGCACCACCCGGTCGCCCACCCGGGTCTGGAACCGGGCCGATCCGCCGCCCTCGTCCCAGATGTGTACGTCGAGGGTCTCGCCCGGCAGCACCGGCGAGGAGAACCGGCCGTTCATCGACTTGAAACGAGCCGGATCGCTGTCGCACAGGGTGTGCAGCAGGGCCCGACCGGTGAAGCCATAGGTGCACAAGCCGTGCAAGATGGGGGTGTCGAATCCGCCGGCAGCGGCGAACGACGGATCGGAGTGAAGCGGGTTGCGGTCGCCGTTGAGCCGATAGAGCAGGGCCTGGTCGGAGCGGGTGTGGTAGGTGACCACGTGGTCGGCGTCGCGCTCGGGCACCTTCGGCGGGCTGGCCGGACCCCGGTCGCCGCCCCAGCCCCCTTCGCCCCGGATGAACAGCGAGGTGACGTTGGTGAACAGCGGCTTACCGTCGGCGGTGTCGGTGGCCTCGCTCTCCAACACCACCAGGGCGGCCTTGCCCTTGTCGTAGATGCCGGAGACGCGGCTCACCGAGCTGACCGTGGCCTCCACCGGCAGCGGCTTGTGGAGGGTAAACCCCTGCTCGCCATGCACCAGCAGCGCCGGGTTGTAGGTGCCGATCTTGGCCAACGGGCTGTTGGCGCCGCCCAAGCCGCTGCCCAGGACCACGCACATGGTGGGCAGGGCCCTCTGCTCCACGTCGTTGGTGTTCTCGGTGGTGAACTCCAGTTCGAACCCGGTGGGGTCGGACATCCCGGCGCCAACGCCCAAGGAATAGAGGAGGGCATCTTTCGACTTCCAGCTCGAGGTGCTCGGTTCGCTCTCGGCTCCGACGGCAGTTGGGTCGAGGGGCATGGGGGCTCCTAACGGGGTTGGGGTTCTTGGGCGCCTGGTTGCGCCGTGACGGTGCTCAAAACATACCGTTGGCGTCGTGGCCCATATCAATCAGCCAGGCGGCCCGTTCCAGGCCATCGACCATCCGGCGGTGGCCGGCCGGGAGCGGGAGCTGCGGGCGCTGGCCGACGCGGTTCGACGGCTGGTGGCCGCCACCGTCACCAACACCGCCTCGCCCGCCGACACCGCCGCGCTGGCCGACGAGGCCAACGCTCTGGCCGACCGCATCGAGGCCCATGTGCCTGCCGACCCTCCGCCCCGATACGGCCCCGGCGGACATGAAATGGAAGGCCCGCCCATAACCCACAAGCGGGCGCCGTTCGACTATGTGACCGGCATCTGCAATCCCGCGGCGTTACCGGTGGAAATGACGGTTCACATGGACACCGACCCCCCCAAGACCCGGGGCCGGGCGGTATTCACCACCGTGTATGAGGGACCCCCCGGTTGCGTCCACGGGGCGGCGATCGCCGCGGCGTTCGACATGGTGTTTACCAGCGCCTGCTCCACCCGAGATGCCAGTGGCCCCACCATGATGCTTTCGGTGCGCTATCGGCGTCCCACGCTGCTCAATGTGGAGACCGTGTTCGAGGGGTGGGTGGAGTCCTTCGACGGCACCATCACCGAGGTCAAGGGCCACGCGCTGCAAGACGGACAGGTCACCGCGCTGGCCGAGGGGGTGTTCCGCCACCTCGACCGGGAGACGCTGAACCAGCTCGCCCAAGCGCGGGAGCCAAGTGCTGAAGAGGCCGCCGACTAGGACGGCCCGGCGCCGACGGCTCTAGGCCGATGCCCCCACCGGCTTCGACGGGGTGAATTCCGCAGGCAGGTGCTTGATGCCGTGAATAAAGGCCGACGACAGCGGCTCCGGCTCGCCGGTGGCGCGGATGTCTCCGATGCGGGTGAAGAGCTCGTGGAATATCACCTTGATTTGCCTGCGGGCCAGGTGGGCGCCGAGACAGAAATGCGGCCCCGGACCGCCGAAGCCGATATGGGGATTCGGGTCACGCAGCACGTTGAACGTTTGCGGGTCGTTGAACACCGAGGTGTCCCGGTTGGCGCAGATGTAGCTCATTGCCACCATGTCACCCTCGTCGATCTTCTGGCCCTCCAGTTCCGTGTCGCACAGAGCGGTGCGGCGCATGTAGGTAACCGGGCTGGCGAACCTTACAATCTCCTCCACCGCGCTGGCGGCCACGCCCTCGAAGTCGTCGGTCCAGATCTTGCGCTGGTCGGGATGGTCGGTGAGGTACACCAGCCCCCAGCTCGTGGAGTTCCGGGTGGTCTCGTTGCCAGCCACCACGAGCAAGACGAAGAAACTGGCCAACTCGGCCCGCGTGAGCCTCTCTCCGTCGACTTCGGCATTGACGAGAACGCTGGTCAGATCTCCGGTGTCGACTCCCACCTTCGATTCGGCCACCTCATCCATCAGGTTGGACAGAGCTTCGCCGGCCATGAGGATGGCGGTGACGAAGTCGCCGAACTCGGGCACGTACTCGTCGTCGGCCGCCCCCAAGATCACGTTCGTCTGGTCGAAAACGAAGTCATGCTCGGAGGCGGGGATCCCCATGAGATCGCACACGATCCGCAGCGGCAGCCGGGCCGCCACGTCGGTGACGAAGTCGCACTCGCCCCGCTCGCACACTTCGTCCACGATCAACCTGGCCTGGTCGATTATCGAGCTTTCTAGCCGGTCGAGCATACGGGGGGTGAAGCCGGCTGACACGATCTTTCTCAGCCGGGCGTGGCGGGGGTCGTCCATGGCGATGATGGAGTTGAAGTACTCGTTGAACTCCGGCGGGAAGTCGTTGATTGTAACCCCGGACGACGAGGAGAAAACCTGCGGGTTGCGGGACATCTCGAGGATCGAGGCGTGCCGGGTGACGTACCAGGCACCGGGCGTCCGCACACTTTCGAGGTCGCCGGTGAATTCGAATCCTGGATAGAAGGTAAGAGGCCGAGCGCACACCTGCTTCAGGTCCTCTTCCACCAACCGGCGGTCCCGCCTCCAGAAGGCGTTGTGGAGCGGGTTGTGGGGGTCGGCCTCAGTCGCGGGCGGCGGCTTGGTGAAGGTGCCGCTTGCGGCTTCCGATTCGGTTGGCACGGCAGTCATAGAAGCAACCTCTGTTCGGCTATCTCTCAATAACGTGATGTAACCCTGACTGTAGTGGCCAACCGAGCGCGGTATTCGTCTAGGCCGCAGTCGACTACCGGCTTCCCACCGGGGTACGCCAGCTGAAGGGATCGGAGGCGGCCCCGGTTTGGGCGTCGGTAAGGGCTTGGCGCAGGCGCAAGGTGTTGGGTCCTGGTTGGCCGGTTCCGATGGTGATGGTCTTGCCCGAGTAGATGACGGTGCCCACCGGGGCGACGCCGGCGGCCGTGCCTGACAAGAAGGCCTCGCCCCGCTCAGCCCAGTCAACGAGCTCCTCGGGGTCGATGGCCCGTTCCTCCACGTCGTAGCCAAGGTGGCGGGCAAGCTGGATCACCGAGTCCCGGGTCACGCCGTGTAGGAATGAATCGTCGAGGTGCCGGGTGACGATGCGCTCGTCGTCGGCCAGGAAGAAGTTCGAGGCCCCGGTCTCGGTGATGTCGCCACCGGTGGCGAACAGCACCTGGTCGATGGCCTCATTGGCGGCCATCGCGTCGAGCGTGGCCCCTAGGGCCATGGCGTAGTTGGCGCTGCACTTCACCATGCCGAACTGGGGCACAGTGCGCGGGGTAGCAGACTCCACTTGCAGTGTGAGGGGTCGGATGCCCCCCTTGAAGTAGTCGCCCACCGGCGAGTTGACCACGAACAGCAGTGCAGAGGGAGCGGGATGGGCCGCCGCGCCGATGTCAGCCCCGGTGCCCACCAGCGTCGGGCGCAGGTAGAGCGAACCGGGCGGGTCGGGGACCTCGTCGGCGTTGGCCTCGACCGCGTCGATGATCATTTGGCGCAGGAGGGCGGGGTCGACCTCGGGCAGCCGCAGGCAGGCCGCGCTGGTGACCATGCGGGCGACATGGGTGTCCAGCCGGAAGATGGCCACCGACCCGTCGATTTGGCGATGGGCCTTCAATCCCTCGAAAACGGAGCTTCCGTAGTGCAACACGTGTGCGGCCGGGCTGAAACTCAAGTCGCCGAACGGCTCGGGCGAGCCGCGGTATGCAAAGGGACCGCCGTCGGACCGGGCCGTCGTCATCCAGTCGCAGAAAACGGTCCCGAATGGGACGGTGAGGGGGTCGGGCTTGGCGGTCATACAGACTCTCCTTCGGGCAGGAGGATGGTATAGCCCGACCGTCCCGAAGTTTGACGAATAATCCCAAATCAGTGAGCGCCGCGAATGCAACGGTTTGGGTTGTACTGCACAATCGAAGGATGCACCGGCGGGAAATTGCGTGAATAGGTCATAATTTTGACCTATACTCGCCTCGATGGCAGACACGATCCCGTTTTCCGAGGTCAAAGCTCATCTATCTGAGTTGGCCGACCGGGTGGAATCCCAGCACGACCGCATCTTGGTAACCCGCAACGGCCGGCCCTCTTTCGTCCTCATGAGTCCCGACGAACTCGAGTCCCTAGAGGAGACTCTGGATATCTTGAGCGACACCGAACTGGTCGAGTCGCTCCGCGAGTCGCTTCAAGAAGTGGCTGAGGGAAAACTCCTGCCATTGCGCGATCACATCTGAAGCGGCCCCGTGTACGAGGTCAAGATCACGCCCTCGGGCCTGCGGCATCTTGACCGCTTGCCCAGCAAGGTTCGAGATGCCGCCCTCGCCACCATCTTCGGCTCGATGGCTGAGAATCCCCAGAGGGTTGGCAAACCGCTGATGGACGAACTTGAGGGCCTACGATCCGCCCGCCGCGGCGACTACCGCATCGTCTACGAAATCCTGCAAGACGAGATGGTGGTGGTGATCCACCGAGTTCAACACCGCCGATACGTATACCGCCCGCACTAACCGATGCCGAGCAGCATCTTGGTCACCCGGGCGGTGCCGGGTCAGTGATGTCGGGTAGGTCTATTTCACAGCCGAGGGCTTGGGCGACGGTCTCGAGACGGTCACGCTGGGCTTGGGTCACCACTCGGTCGGCCACGATCATGTCTTTGACTGACTGGGTGTAGGCGGCGTGCAGGCGCTGGCGTTGAGCCAAGGAGATCCCGAGGTCGCGGGCGGCCTCGTCCAAGAACCGCTGCTCGGCGCTGCCGATCTCCAAGTTGTCGAGCATGCGGTCCAGACAGTCCAAATACACCGCTGATTCGTCTTGGTGTTCGCGGGGCCAGCTCACCTGGTCGCCGATGGTCCACAGCCCGCCCGAGCGGACCGTGTCGGTATCCCTGCGCTTGGTCGGGGCTCCCGGCGGGCCGATGCCGATGCTCAAGGCGACATAGGCGGGCTCGACCGGCCGGGAGTCCTCGGCTAGCCGCCGGTATAGCTCAGCTGCGATGCGGGCGTGTTGCAGAGCACCGCGATCGCCGCCAGCTGCGATGCCGTGCGTTTGCGCCGCGGCCGTGAGGGAAGTCCCGCACAGTTCGAACGTACAAACCCCGGACCCGGGGTCCACATAGGCCCCCAACCGGTCAAACTCCCGGACAAGCACCCCCATACATACCGACAGGTTGTGGGCCACCGGGACCGCCCCGTCCAAGCGAGCGGCGACATCGCCGGATACTGAACTGAAAGCAGGGGCGCCTTCCAGCAATGACGGGGTGATCCCGTGCAGGCTCTCAGGGCCGGGGCCGCTCTCGGGATTCACCAGAGTGTCCCACTCTTCGAGGACCTGGCCTTCAGGCGATATAGATACGCAGGCAATCTCCACTAAGTGGCCGTCGCCGCCGAATCCCGTCGTCTCATAGCCCAGCACAACCCGATTCGATGTCAAGTCGGCCATTACACCCCCTGTCGCAGTATAGAACCGCACTCACCCGGCCCGGCGCGAGGCCGAGCTGCGAAAGCTACGGATTTGGGCGCACTGCCAAATTGAGGGATTTGTCGGCTTAACCCTCTGGGAGACTGGGAGCTGTGGCTGTTCCGTCAACCGCGATTGCCGGGGAGCGGGTGCTCTTGCGACCGTTTCGAGTTGAGGACGCGGCTGACGTCGCTGAGTCGTGCCAGGACCCGGAGATTCCCCGATTCACGATGATGCCGGAAGCCATGTCTGAGGCGCAGGCTCGCGAGTGGATAGAGCGACGGCTGGCTCAGAGGGAGCAGGGAATATTCGCATTCGCGATCACTCTGCCTCCATCGGATCGCTGCATCGGTCAGATTGGCATCTTTCTGGAACCCCAGTTCCGGCGGGGGGAGGCATTTTATTGGCTCAACCGACGGCATAGGGGCCAAGGAATCACCTCCGAAGCCCTCAACCTGATTACCGACTGGGCGTTCTCCGAGCATGGCATGGCCCGGGTTCATCTGGTGACCCATGTCGACAATCCGGGGTCCCAACGGGTGGCCGAACGTTGCGGCTTTCAGCGTGAAGGCGTGCTGCGGGCTTGGCAGAAGATGAAGGACGACCAACCCGACGTCGTGATGTGGAGCCGACTGCCGGGGAATTGACCGCCAGAAAATGGCACTTGGGCCTGCCCCGTTAGCCTTGTGGTGTGGGTGGTGGCTCTGGTGAAGGGGAGATGGTCGCCGGGAAGGTGACCGAATTCATCCGGGTCGGCGACGAGGTGCTTCGGCCAGCCACTGCCAACTCCGAGTCGATGAGGCAGCTTCTCGCGTATTTGGAAGAGTGCGGCTTTCAAGGTGCTCCCCAGGTGGTCGGCTCTGAGCCTGATGGCGCAGTGAGGCTGACGTGGATTGAGGGGTGGGTGCCAGACGAAGCCGAGGCGTGGAAGCTCGATGCTGAGGCTCTGGAGTCGGTGGGCCTGTTACTGCGCGAGTATCACGACACCGTGAGGGGTTTTGCTCCAACGGCTGGCTTCGAAGAGGGCCCCCAGGCTGTCGCCGAGGGTGACATCGTCTGCCACGGCGACATCGCCCCCCGCAACACCGTCTTCGGGGACGGGCGGGCCGTGGCGTTCATCGATTGGGACGGAATCTGGATCGCCCCGGCGATATGGGACCTCGGCCATGCCCTGTGGCAGTTTGCCCCCATCTGCGGTGACGACGACCCCTGGCTCCAAAATTGGCCGGCTCCGCCCGACCGGAGCACTCGCATCACCGCCCTCGTGCGCGGCTACCGCCCAGCCCCCTCTGAGGCCCAGCAGCTATCCGAGATGATCTGCGAGGTCATCGCCGGGTGCCACAGCAGCATGGCCCGCAAATCCGGCTCCGGAATCCCCGCCTTCATCCGTTTGGAACGTGAGGGCACCCTCGACGTCCTCTCCCGCCAACTCCAAGCCGCTCAACAACTCCGCCCCCTCATCCAAGAGGCCGTATTCGCTGGCTGTCTAGACCAGGGTTGAGAGGTTTTGGTCGGGCGCGGCGCCGGGGTTGACCTTGGAGCCGGGGGTCCAGGCGACGGGCAGGTGTTTGACGCCGCCGATGAAGTTGGAGCGCAGCCACTCGGGCTCGCCCACGCGGTGGATGTCGGGCATGCGCTCGATGATCTCCTGGAAGATGAGGCGCAGCTCCATCTTGGCCAGGTTGGCACCCAGGCAATAGTGGGCCCCGCCGCCTCCGAAGGCGATCTGCTCGTTGGGGGTGCGGTTCACGTCGAAGGTGAACGGGTCTTCGAACACCTCTTCGTCCCGGTTGGCCGAAATGTGCCAGATGACGATCTTGTCGCCTTCGTCGATGTGCTGGTCCCTGATCTCGGTGTCCTCGGTTGCGGTGCGGCGGAAGTGCAGCACCGGGGTGGACCACCGCAAGAGCTCGTCGATGTGGGTGTCGGTCACCCCGTCGGGGGAGTCCTTCATGATCTCGAACTGCTCGGGATGGTCCATCAGCGCCAGCATTCCTTGGGCGGTGGCGTTGCGGGTGGTCTCGTTGCCGGCCACGGTGAGCAGCAGCATGAACATGTCGAACTCCAGCTCGCTCAGCCGGTCGCCGTCGATCTCGGCATTGATGAGCTTGGTGACGATGTCGTCGCGGGGGTTTTCCGCCCGGTCCTTGGCCAGCTGATTGGTGTAGGCGTAAAGCTCGGCACCAGCCGCCACGCCGTCTTCGGCGCCGCCGGCGTACTCGGGATCGTCGACGCCGATCAAGCGGTTGGACCAGTCGAACAGCATCATGCGGTCTTCCTGGGGCACGCCCATGATTTCGGCGATGGCCTGGAGCGGGAGCTCAGAGGCCAGATCCACCACGAAGTCGGCCTCGCCTTTTTCGATCACGTTGTCGACAATGAGGATGGCCCGGTGCCGCAGGTATTGCTCGATCAGGCCGATCATGCGGGGGGTGAAGCCTTTGTTCACCAGCCGCCGGTAGCGGGTGTGCTTGGGGGGATCGGTGGTGAGCATCATCACGCCCCGGGAGTCGGGCCCGCCGTTTTCTCTGGTGCCCGGGTCGGGAATCGAAGTGCCGCCAATCTCAGAGGAGAAGCGCTCGGTGTCGCGGTTCACCTCCACCAGATCGTCGTGTTTGACCACGTTCCAAAACGCCGGTCCGTTGGGATCCTGGTGCAAGAAGACGGGGGCTTGTTCGCGCAGCACCCTGAACATCTCATGGTGCTCTTGTCGCACGAATCGGTCGGGGTCTAGCAGGTTGACTTCGGTGAGCTTCACGACGGCCGTCCTTTGCTGCAATCGTTTGGCGACTGTCGGCCAGTGTACGGGAACTTCTGATGCGACAAGATACCGGGGTGCGGACTGACCGGAAACCAGTGAGCCAGCGATGACGGCGGGGAACAACGGCGGGAGTGCGAGCAACGGCATCCACACGCAGGCCTCGATCCTGGACGGCATCCGGGTGGTGGACTTCTCGACCGGCGTGCCCGGCCCCTATGTCACCAAGCTGCTGGCTGACGCCGGGGCTGATGTGATCAAGGTGGAGGGCCCGGAGGGCGACCCGGTGCGCCGCTGGTCGGCCACCCGGGCCGAATTCGAGGGCGACAGCGCGCTGTTCCAACTGTTGAACGCCTCCAAACGGGGCATTGTCGGTGCGCCCGGCGACCCCGAAATCGAGGAGCTGGTGGCTACCGCCGATGCGGTGGTGGAGTCGTTCCCCGCCGGATCGGGCCTGGGCAAAGCCTGGGCCGAGCGCCATCCCCATCTGGTGGTGTTATCGGTGACTCCTTATGGCCAAGACGGGCCGCTGGTTTCCCACCCGTCCACCGAATACACCGTGCAGGCCCAGTGCGGGGCCATCGCCTGTCGGGGAAGGCCCGACCAGCCCCCGATCCACGCCGGAGGAGGTATCGCCGAGTGGACCGCGGGGGCCTACGCCGGGCCTGCGATCCTGTCGGCGCTATTGCGGGCCCGGCGCACCGGCCGCGGCGAGCACATCGACCTGGCGGTGGCCGACGTGATGGGCATCGCCGCCACCACGTTCAGCGATCTGGCCAATTCCATGCGAGGCGGCGGTTCTGACTTCGACCGGGTGGCCCGGTCGGTGGAGGCACCCTCCATCGAGCCCGCCCTCGACGGCTGGGTGGGGTTCAACACCAACACTGCCCTGCAATACCAGGGCTTCGTGCTGATGATCGAGCGCCCCGACCTGATCGACACCGAGTGGAGCCAAATCGGGGAGCGGGCCGGCCGCTTGGACGAGTGGAATGCCATGGTCCATCCGTGGACCTCCCGCCACACCGTGGCCGAGATCATCAAGGCCGCCTCCGATCTGCGGGTGCCGGTGGCCGAAGTGAACGACGGGCGCAGCGTGCTCGACAACGAGCAGTTCGCGGCCAGAGGGGTGTTCGTGCGCAACCCCGGTGGGTTCCTCCAGCCCCGGTCGCCCTACTTGATGGACGGCGGCGGCGAGCGCAGGCCCGCCACGCCTGCTCCAAGATTGGGCGAGCACACCGGCACAATCGAAGCCCGCCCCCGGCCGGAGCCGTCGGCTGCTGACGGCTCCCACGATCTGCCCTTGGCCGGGGTAAAGGTGTTGGACCTCACCAGTTGGTGGGCCGGGCCGTCGGCCACCGGCACGCTAGCCATGCTGGGCGCCGATGTGATCCACATCGAGTCCACCGGCTACCCCGACGGCATGCGAATGACCGGGTTCATGTTCGGCACCGAGGACTGGTGGGAGTGGAGCTCGATGTTCGTGGCCATCAACCCCAACAAGCGGGACCTGACGTTGGACTTGGACACCGAGGCGGGCATGGACCTTTTGTGGCGGCTCATCGAGGAAGCTGATGTGATAATCGAGAACTTCTCCCCCCGGGTGGTGGAGAAGTGGGGCCTGAGCTGGGAGGCCGTCTCGGCCCGCAACCCGAGGGCAGTGTTCACCCGGATGCCCGCGTTCGGCCTGAGCGGGCCGTGGCGGGATCGGGTGGGGTTTGCCCAGACCATGGAGCAGCTCACCGGCATGGCCTGGGTCACCGGCCATCTCTACGACCAGCCCCGCATTATGCGAGGCCCATGCGACCCCATCGCCGGGATGCACGGCGCCTACGCCGCGATATTGGGCTTGGCCGTGCGGGAGCGCACCGGCCAGGGAGTGTTCGTGGAGTCCACCATGGTGGAGGCCGCCCTCAACTGCTCGGCTGAGCAGATCGTGGAGTACACCGCCTATGGCAACGTGATGGAGCGGGCCGGCAACCGGAGTCCTTACGCCGCCCCCCAGGGGCTCTACCCCTGCCGGGGCCATGAGCAGTGGCTGGCGCTGGCTGTGGCCACCGATGAGCAGTGGCAGGCGCTGGTGGAGGTGCTCGGGTCGCCGGATTGGGCCAACCGGCCGGAGTACGCCACCGACGCCGGTCGTCGGGAGAGCCACGACGCCATAGACGAGGGGCTGTACGCCTGGGCCGCCGAGCAGGACCTCGACGATGCCGTGGCCCGGCTGGTGGACGCTGGCGTTCCTGCCGCCCCGGCGTGGGATCCCCGTCTCCAGAACGAGAACCCCCAGCACGCCCATCGGGGCCTTTTCGAGATGGTCGAGCACCCCGCGGTGGGAACCCACCCCATGCCGGGGATGCCCTACCGGTTCGCCTCGGTGGACCGCTGGATCACCTCCCCCTCGCCCACCCTGGGCCAGCACAACCACGAGATATTGGCCGAGCTGGGCGTGTCGGCTGACAAGATCGCCGCGCTAGAGGCTGATGGCGTTATCGGCACCCGCCCCAAGGGCCTGTGAGCATCCGCCCGGTGAGAGGATGAAGCCATGAGAGCAGTGCGATGCGTCGACGGTCGGCCCACCACCGTGGAGGTGGCCCCTCCTGAGGGCGACGGAGTGAGGATCAAGATGGCCTCGGCGGGAGTGTGCGGCTCCGATCTGCACATGCTGGAGCTGGGAATGCTCAACACCTTCACCATCGGCCATGAGTTCGCCGGCTGGCTGGAGGACGGCAGCCCGGTGGCCATCGAGCCCATCCACGGCTGCGGCACCTGCGAGATCTGCCTGGCCGGCGACTACAACCGCTGCCCGGTCACCCTGACCGACATCGCCGGCATATCCCGTGACGGGGGAATGGCCGACGAGGTGCTCATGTGGCCCGAGGCCATTGTGCGGTTGCCCGCTGGAGTGGATGCCCGGGATGCCTGCCTAGTGGAGCCGCTGGGCATCGCGGTACACGGCTTCCGCTTGGCCGGGTTGCGGGGCGACATGCGGGTGGCCGTCATCGGTGGCGGCCCGATTGGCCAGACGGCGCTCGGCGTGGCTCGCCTGGCCGGATGCGAGGTGGCCATCTCTGCTCGCCACGACGCCCAAAAGGAGGCCGCCGAGCGCCTGGGGTCGGCCCCGCTCACCGATGAGCCCTACGACATCGTGGTAGAGGCTGCTGGTACCGCCTCGGCTCTGGCCGATGCGGCCAAGAAGTGCCGCCCCGGCGGAAAAATCGTCATCCTCGGGTCCTACTGGGACCCAGTTGAGATGCCCGGCATAGAGCTGAGCATGAAGGAGATCACCGTGGTGCCCTCCTCCATGTACGGCCGCTCCGGCCCCACCCGAGACATGGACGTGGCCGCTGCCGCCCTGGCCCAACTCCCAGAGCTCCCCGACGCAGTCATCACCCACCGCTTTCCCCTCGACGCCCCCGCCGAGGCCTTCGCCGCCGCCGCCGACCGCGCCGCCGGCGCCATCAAAGTCGTCCTAGAGCCCTAGCGATGTCGGGCGGGGGGATGACAGGAGAAGAAGTAGTGGCGATGCTGGGGTTGGCGCCGCTGCCGGAGGAAGGGGGGATGTGGCGTGAGGTTTGGCGGGATAAGCAGAGCACCGCCATCTACTTCTTGCTCCAGCCGGGGGACTTCTCGGCCATGCATCGGCTGGATGGGCCGGAGCTGTGGCATCACTATGCGGGGGCGGCGGTGGAGATGCTGCTGCTCAGCCCCGATGGCTCGGTGGAGCAGCCGGTACTGGGTGATGACTTGGCGGCGGGGGAGCGGCCTTGTGTTGTGGTGCCAGCTCATACCTGGATGGGGGCTTCGACTAGGGGCGAGTGGTCGCTGATGGGGACAACCATGGCGCCGCCGTATCACCACGATGGGTTCGAGCTGGGCGACGGCGACGAACTCACTAGCCAGTACCCGTCGGCGGCCGCGGAGATTGCCGGGTTGGTGAGGCCGTGACGGCATCGCCCGCTGAGCTGCTTGATCTCACCGGCAAGGTGGTGGTGGTCACTGGCGCGGGCGGAGGGATCGGTGCGGGCATCGGACGGCGCATGGCGGCGGCCGGGGCCTCGGTGGTGGCCCACACGCGGTCGTCGCCGATAGATCAGATCGGGGGACAGGTCACCGAAGTGTGGGCCGACCTCACTGCCGAAGACGGACCGGCTGCGGTGATGGAGGCAGCCAACAAGCATCACGGCCGTATCGACGCCCTGGTCAACAACGCCGGCATCCAGCCGGTGGCCCCGTTCACCGATCTCGACGACCAGCAGTGGGCCGAGATGATCGACACCAACCTGACCGCGGTACACCGGCTGACCCAGGCGGCGGCATCGGCCATGGCGGACCAGGGGACCGGCGGGTCGATTGTCCACATCGCCTCCATCGAGGCCCGCCACCCCACTCCAGTCCACGGCCACTACGCCACCTCCAAGGCCGGGCTGGTGATGCACGCCAAGGCGGCGGCGCTGGCGTGGGGGCCACATGGCATCAGGGTCAACTCGGTGTCTCCGGGGCTGATCGACCGCCCGGGTTTGGCCGACGACTGGCCCGAGGGGGTGCAGCGCTGGATGGCCGCCGTTCCGCTCGGGCGGATGGGAGCCCCCGAAGACGTCGGGGACGCCTGCGTGTTCTTGTGCTCCGACCTAGCCCGATGGATCACCGGCGCCGATCTGGTGGTGGACGGCGGCATCCTCACCAATCCCACTTGGTGACCGGCGAGGACCAGATGTCAAGGACCATTGGGCTGGCGGGCACCGGGGTCATCGGCTCGGGGTGGGCGGTGCGGGTGCTGGCCCGGGGGTACAACGTGGTGGCCTGGGATCCGGCCGACGGTGCCGAGGACCGGCTGCGGCAAGCAATTGAACGAGCCTGGCCGGCGGCCACAGAACTGGGCCTGTTTCCGGGGGCCGATCCCGGCCGGGTGCAGTGGGCCGAATCTCCCGAGGAGGTGGCGGCATCGGCCGACTGGGTGCAGGAGAGCGCCCCTGAAGACGAAGAGCTCAAGCGATCCCTGCTGCGCCGCTTGGATGCTGCTGCCCCGCCCCACACGGTGATCGCCAGCAGCTCGTCGGGGCTCTTGCCCACCCGCTTGGCCGAGGGTTGCGCCCACCCCGAACGGCTGCTCATCGGCCACCCGTTCAACCCGGTTTATCTGCTGCCTCTGGTGGAGGTGGTGGCCGGTCAGGCCACGGGTCCCGTCGCGGTGGCTGCCGCAGTGGAGCACTACGACGACTTGGTCATGCACCCCCTCATCGTGCGAAACGAGATCGAGGGCTACCTCTCCGACCGCCTCCAAGAGGCGCTGTGGCGCGAGGTGCTGCACCTAGTGAACGACGGGGTGGCCACCACCGCCGAGCTGGACGACGCCGTGGTGTACGGTCCCGGCCTTCGCTGGGCGGCCATGGGCACCAATCTGACCTTCCATCTGGCCGGGGGCGACGGCGGGATGCGCCACATGCTGAGCCAGTTCGGCCCAGCGCTGGATCTGCCCTGGACCCACATGGAGGCCCCCGAGCTCACCGAGGAGCTCATTGAGGCCATGGCCTCGGGCACCGAGGCCCAGGCGGCCGGGCGCACGGTGGCTGAGTTGGAGCGCCAGCGCGACCAAAGCCTGCTGGGAGTGATGCGAGCGCTGAGCGAAACCGGAATCGGTGCCGGCCGATTGATCACCGAAAGAGATGCCCGCATCCAGCGGGCCCGCGGAACAGCCAGCCACGACTAGTTCCCGATAGCGGCCTTCTCCCGGAGGCGATATTCGGGCACCAGCACGGCCAAGATCACAGCCATTGCCGTCACCGGGATGCCCCACCAATAGACGTCGGCAATGGCGCTGGCGAAAGACTCCACGATGCCATTGCGCACCGCCGCCGACTCGATGGCGTGAATTTGAGTGGGCACCGCGATGAGGGTCTCGATGTCGAGTTGATCACCACCGGGCACCAGCCGGGGGAGATAGTGGTCGAGCCTGGCGGTGAACATGACCCCCATCACCGCGGACCCGAAAGTCTGACCCAGGGAGCGGAAGAAATTGGACGCCGACGTGGCCGCCCCCAGGTCGTCATGGGGAACGATGTTCTGGACCGCCACCAACAGCACCTGCATGATGGCCCCCACACCGCAGCCCATCGTGAACAGAAAGGCCATGGCCGTCAACGTGGACGTCTCGGGGGTCAGGGTGGACATCAGCCACACCCCCAGCGTGAGCACCCCAGTTCCCACGATGGGCACTGCCTTGTAGCGCCCGGTGCGGGTGAGAACCTGCCCGGCGCTTACCGAGGTAACCAACATCCCCAACATCATGGGTATCAGCAGCAGTCCCGACCGGGTGGCGTTGACATCGGTGACCACTTGGAGGAAGAGCGGCCCGAAGATCCCTGCGCTGAGCATGGCCGCACCGGCGATGAATTGGATCGCACAAGAGATGTTGAACAGCCGCAGCCGGAACAGGCGGGGCGGCAAGATGGCCTCGGTTGTCCGCCGCTGCTGGGCAACGAAGAGGACCACACCGCCGGCTCCCACCGCCAGCAGTCCAATCGAAGGGGCCGACGCCCACTCCCAAGAGTCGCCCCCCAGCTCCATGGCCAGGATGATGGCGACCACCCACACCAGCAGCAGTCCCGCACCGGTGTAGTCCACCCGGGCCTCCCGGCGGGTGAAGGCCAACTCGAGATGGGTGACCGACATCACCAGAGAGACCCCGCCGAGCGGCAGCACCATGAAGAAGACCCATCGCCAGTGGGCGTAGTCCACCAGCAGGCCACCGGCCAGCGGTCCCAGGATGGTGGCCAGAGCGAAGATCCCGCCCATGTATCCCTGATACCGACCCCGCTCCCGGGGCGACAGCACATCGGCCAGTATGGCCATAGACAGCGTGAACAGCCCGCCGGCGCCCAGCCCCTGGATGGCCCGGAACACAATCAGCGTGGTCATGCTGCCCGACACCCCGGCCAGCACCGAGCCGGCCATGAAGATCACGATGGCGGCCTGGTATAGGCCTTTGCGGCCCCACAGGTCCGAGAGCTTGCCCCACAGCGGCGTGGTCGAAGTGGAGGCGATGAAATAGGAGGTGAACACCCAGGTGTAGAGGTCCCGCCGACCCAGGTCTCCAATGATGGTGGGCAGCGCGGTGGACACCACGGTCCCCTCTATGGCCGCCATCATCTGGGCCAGCATCAGGGTGAGTATGATGACCAGTACTTGGCGTTTGGGCAGGTTGCCGCTCCCTGCCGGACTACTATCACTTATAGAGATAGATTTATCAAAACTATTCATATAGGATATCGTGACGAGCGCTATTCGAGCGTCTAACTTTTTGTCTGGAAAGCAAGCAAATATCTAAGCGATTGCTGGGAAATTTGGTTGCTGAAGTAATAGCCAAACGGAGAAAGGCCCCCGGACTCGTACGGGAGGCAATGGGTGGAGATGGCAATGGAGCCTCGTCCTTGGTGGATGGAAAATGCGAACTGCAAAGGGAAGAGCGAGCTGTTCTTCCCCCCGGCCGGCGAACGCCCGTCGGCTCGGGAGCGGCGGGAGAATGCAGCCCGTCGCATCTGCGGTGAGTGTGTGGTGATTCGGGCGTGCCGGAGTTGGGCCCGCGACCAGCGCGAGCTCGGTTTCTGGGGCGGCGAGTCGGAGATCGAGCGGGCTGAGGCGGGCTTTGCCCCCTCAACTCCGGTCATCGGTCTGCGGCGCCACCGCACCGAGCGGGAATCGGCCTGAGCCAACCGCACAAACCCGGTGCCGGATGCAACCGGCACCGCCAACGCCCTCATCCCACGACGCGTCGGACAAAGGCCGCAATGGCCTCGGTTCCCTCAATCGCCTCGGGATAGTTGGGGTACATGATCTGGAAGTCGTGGATCATCCCCGGCCATATGCGGAGATCCACTTCGACGCCGGCCGACTCCAGCGCCGCGGCGAATCCGGTGGCATCGTCCAACAGCACTTCGTGGTCGCCGGCGTGCACCAGCATTGGGGGCAGTCCCTCTAGGTCGCCGAAGAGCGGTGAGGCCAACGGGTCTCGGGGGTCTTGGCCGTCCAAATACCAGCTGGCCGCGGTCACCGCGTCGTCGTGGCCGAACATCACATCCAGCTCGTCGCGTTCGGCGTGGCTGGTCGAGGAGTTGGTCAGATCGACCCAGGGCGACAGGCAGACACCGGCGGCGGGAAGCGCCAACCCCTGGTTGCGGGCCCCGAGCATGACGGCGCCCACCAGTCCGCCTCCGGCGGAGTCTCCGATGTAAGCGATACGGGCGGGGTCGATCCCGGTGTCCAGCATCCAGCGGTAGGCGGCCACACAGTCGTCGACGGCAGCGGGGAAGGGGTTCTCCGGGGCCAGTCGGTAGTCGATCATCAGCACCCGGGCCGGGATCAGTGAGGCCAAATGGGATCCGAAGCCCTGATGAGAGATGATCGATCCCACCCGATAGCCCCCGCCGTGGAAGAAAAGCAGCGCCGGCAAGCCGTCGGGATCGCGAGACTCGGGACGAAGCCAAGCGGCGCCGGGCACTCCGGAAATCTCCACGCTCTCTTTGACCACCCCGTCGGCCAGCGGTGTGTTCGCGGCGTTGGCGTCCAGGCGGGCTCGGCGCTCGGCGGGGGTCTCGGAGGGGTCTGGCTTTGGTGCGGACGCCAGCATGGACCGCACCGCTTCGAATTCTGGGCTTGGCATTCCCGGAGACTAACCCTTGCCCTGGTACCCCAAGGGACTCGGAAACCCACTGAGGGTTGCCGGGTTCGGGTTCTTGGCGGGACCGGGGCGGCGGTAGCCTAAGCGGGCGATGACCGGCGACCTCCGAATGCTAACCATCCACGCCCACCCCGATGACGAGGCGTCCAAGGGGTCGGCGACGGTGGCTATGTACGTGGACCAGGGGGTGGCGGCCTCTTTGGTGTGCTGCACCGGCGGGGAGGAGGGCGACATCTTGAATCCGGCCATGGACCGCCCCGAGATCCGGGAGAATCTCAACCAGGTTCGCCGGGAAGAGCTGGTGGAGGCCGCCGACGTGCTCGGCTATCGCAGCGTCCACTGGCTGGGCTATCGCGATTCCGGTATGGCCAAGAGCGATGCCAACGCCGATTCCCGCAGCTTCGCCCAAGCCCCTCTAGAGGAAGCCGTCGGGCGTCTGGTGGCCATCATCCGGACCGAGCGCCCCCATGTGGTGGTGACCTACGGGGAGGACCAGCAGGGCTACCGCCACCCCGACCATCTCCGGGTGGCCGAGATCAGCGGACCGGCATTTGATGCCGCCGCCGACCCCGATGCCTATCCCGATGCCGGGGAGCCGTGGCAGGTGTTGAAGTTGTACTACGTGACCTGGTCGCGGAACCGGATCACCGCTCTGCACGAGAAGTTCGGGGAGCTGGACCTGGAGTCGCCCTATGACGAGCGGTGGTTCAGCCGGCCCTCCAACGACGACATCATCACCACCCGCATCCAGTGCGCCGAGTTCTTCGACCGCCGGTCCAAGGCGCTGCTGGCCCATCGCACCCAGGTCGATCCCGACTCCAAGTTCTGGTTCGGCCTGCCTGATCACCACATGGCCGATGCCTACCCGTGGGAGGACTACGTTCTGGCCCGCACCCTGGTGGACACTGACCTGCCCGAAACCGACCTGTTCGCGGGGATCGCCTAGGCCGATGGAGCGGGCCCGGTACCTCAGCGATGAGTGGTTCGGGTTGAACCTGGAGGCGGCATCGGGGTGGCCGGAGCGGCCGGGGGTGGACTGTTCGGCCAACTTCGAAGTGGGTGGAGCGCCCGATGGGAAGGTCCGCTACCACGCGGTCATCAGCGACGGCCGACTGGCGGAAATGGGCTCGGGCAAGTTGGCCGATGCCGACGTCAACATCGTCTACAAGTACGCAGACGCCCGAGCCGAGATTTCCGGCGGCGACCACCCCGACTTGGCCTACATGACCGGCAGGATGAAGCTGGAGGGGGACTATGCCCGCTGGGTTTTCGGCCTGCGCCCGCTGCTGGACTCAGCCGAGTACGACGACTTCCGGACGGCTCTGGCCGAGCACACTGACTTCTAGCTAAGGCTCAGCCCTGGCGCTGCGCATCGCGTAGGTCGGCGTAGCTCAGCATCCGGGCATCGGAGCGCTCTACCGCGGTGCGCAGCCCCGGGTCGTGAGCCACCAACAGGTACTGCTCCACTCTGCTGAGCCAGCCCGGGTCCATCTCCCGCAGCTCGGGGGTGTCGATGGCCGGGGACACCACCAGCTCGGTCACCCCCGGGGCCAGGTTCTCCAGCGCGTCCTCCAGGGTGCGCCGGGCGGGTCGGCCGCGGATCTGCACCAAGTGGTCGGGGGCCAGCACACCGGCGTCGGCGGCCAATCGGCGAAACGGAAAGCCGGACCGGCGCTCTTGGTCGCCTCCCCCCAGGCGCATGGGCAGCGCCATCTCCACCGCCAGCTCCAAGTACACGTCGAAGAATTCGGGGCGCATCAGCAGAGTGTCCAAGTGCGGGCTCAGATGGGTCAGGTCGCTGCCCCACTGGCTGGCCCGCTCGATTTGGGCCCGGCACTCCCGGTGGACCTCATCAAGGTCGCTGTGCTCCCACGAGTCGGAAGGGGTCCGGGGGAAGCCGCCGTCGCCGTCCAGCAGCGACGGCGCCTGGGTGATCGGACCCCATCGGTAGTTGTCGAACTCGGCGTTGAGGGTGAGGTTGACCCCGACGGGAGTGTGGGCGAAGCGTTCGGCGGCATCCCGGGCCCACGGGCACGGCACCATCAAGCTGGCGGCGGTGGCCACCCCCAGGTCCAGGCAGTCGGCGATACCCGCATTGGCCGCATGGGACTGTCCCAAGTTGTCGCAAGTGATGATCAGGCCCCGGCCGTTGGGGTTACCGCCTAGGCGTTCCAGTAGCTCGCTCACTACCGGAAAGCTACCGCCCCTAACTGGAAAAGACGCTTACTCAAGCACGACGTCGGCGCTGCCGCAGGCGTCCCACAGGCCCAGCCCCTGGTTGCGGGCGTTGGCCGCGGCGGCGTAGAAGGAATCGGCGTGGGTGGTATTCGGCTCGATGACCAGGGCCTCGGCGTACCCATGGGCGGCGATCTCGAGGTTGACGAACAGCCCGTCGCCGGCCCGGTGCACGTAGGCCAAAAGCCGGTCGTAGCGGTCGCGGGCCTCAGCGTCGCGAGTCAACCGAACCTCGGTGCCTTCCGGCACGAGTGACCTTGTAAAGGCGGTGGCCTCCTCCCCAAAGCACTCAGCAGGCAGGAATCCCCCGATTGTCTCGGGGGTGTCGATGCCGATGAGGCGCACTCGCTCGGTACGCCCGACCACCTCCACAACCACAGTGTCGCCGTCGACTACTTCCACCACGGTCGCGGCTGCCCCGACCATCGCCGCGGCTGGCTCAGACGAGTTGCCGGTTGGGTTGGTGGGATTCGCAGCGCAGCCGGCGAGGGCAAGAATCAGCAGCCCACCGACTGCTGCCGTCGCCCTCACGCAGCACGGGGAACGTCGTCGGAGGGTGTTGGCGTCGGCCGGGGTGCGGGGGAGCGGCCCTGCAAGGCCGCTCGGGCCTGAGCCAGACCGCGGCGACCGATCTCTTTGGTGCGCTCATCGATCCGCCAGTCTGGCGGCGCCTCCAATAGCGTGAGCTGTAGCTTCATACCACCAGTATCCCGGTGGGAGTGACAGTTTGGTCGCTGGAGGGGGAATTTCTTGGGAATGCCCCTCTGATATGGGAAATCTGGCCCCTATGAGCCTTGGTGGCCACCCGTCATGCTGCGGTACACCTCCAGCAGTGCTGCCTTCTGCTCGTCGGTGAGGTTGGCGTCGGACCGGATGGTGGACTGGGTGTCGGACACGCCTTCGGTGCTGTCTCCGTTGGCGGCGTCGATGCCCGCGGCCTGGGCCAGCAGAGTCTCAGCCGACAAGTTCAGCGCCTTGGCCAGCGACTTGATCACCCGCACCGATGGCTGGTGCAGGCCCCTCTCCAGTTGGCTGAGGTAGGGGTTGGACACCTCGGCCAGATCAGACAGTTCCCGCAGGGTAAGTTGGGCCAGCTTGCGCTGGCTGCGGAGGTAATTGCCAAAAGCATCGACGGCGGTTTGATCCATGGTTCGGCCTAGCTGTCGTACTCGTAGAATCCCCGGCCGGTCTTGCGGCCCAAGTGTCCGGCAGCCACCATGCGCCGCAACAGCGGGGGCGGGGCGTTGTGGGAGCCCTTGAACTCCTCGTAGAGGACGTCGGCCACCGCCTCGACGGTGTCCAGCCCGATGAGGTCGCACAGCGACAGCGGGCCCATGGGATGGCCGCAGCCGTACATCATTCCGCTGTCGATGTCGGCTGCGCTCACCTTGCCCTGGTCGAACATTCGTATGGCCTCGAGCAGATAGGGGATCAGCAGTCGGTTCACCACGAATCCGGCCCGGTCGCGGCAGCGGATGACCCGCTTACCCAGAACTTCCACTGCGAAGCGGTCGACCCGGTCGATGGTCTCCAAAGAGGTGCCCAGCGAGCGAACCAACTCGACTAGCGGCTGCACCGGGGCCGGATTGAAGAAGTGCATGCCCAGCACCATGTCCGACCGGCTGGTGATGGAGCCCAAAGTAATGACGGGAATCGACGAGGTGTTGGTGGCCAAGATGGCGTTGGGGGCCATCACCTTGTCCATGGCCCGGAATACCGAGAGTTTCTCTTCCAGCGACTCGATGACGGCCTCAATGGCCAGGTCTCGGTCGGCCAGATCGCCCAAGTCGGTGCTGAAGCTGAGCGAGTCCAAAGCCAGCTCTCGGGTGGCGGCGGGCATCTTTTCTCGGGCCACCGCCTTTTCCATCGACTGCTCGATCTTCGTGCGGGCGGCGTCGATGGCCGCCTTGTCCACCTCGACCACCAGGGTGTCCAAGCCAGCCCGGGCACATACTTCGGCGATGCCCGAACCCATGGTGCCACCGCCGATTACTCCGACTCTGTTGATCGGCTCCAGCGGCGACTCGAGATCCTGCGGCGGCTGTGCGCCGGAGGAGTCTTCACCCGTGGTCATGGCTTCCCTCCCGTTCGCCGAGTCTGGCGACCCCTACTTGGCTGTTCAGGATACTACGCAAGCGATAGAAAAATAAAACGGGGCCGGTCAGCGACCGGCCCCGTTTGCAGGAAAGAGCTGAGGGGGGAATCAGCTCTTCTTGGAAATTGGCTGGGCCGGAGCCGCGCCGTTGGCGGTGGCTGCGGCCAGCAAGTTCTGGGCGAACTCCTTCTGGGTGTTGAGCAGTTCCTGGGCGAACCCGAAGCTGACGTTCATCAGCTCCTTGGGATCGGGAAGGGAGTCAAGGCCGGGCACGGAATCAAGCTTCAGGCTCTCGGGGGTGATGCTGCCGACCGTATCGGTAAAGGTGCGGACACCTTCGACGATGGCGGTCTGGCCCATCTTGAGGGCGCTCAGAACCTGTTCTTGCACGGCTTCGGTGATTTCTTTGACGTCGGTCATGTTGCTTACTTTACTTAGCAAAGGCTTGATTGGCAATTCAAGGAAGACTTTTTTCGGAGAAATTCGATCAGTCTGAGGCTGCGTCGTCGGAGCGCATTTTCACGTAGAGGCCCGGGGCGTCCTCCATCGGCGCGTAGTCCTTGCTGCCGAGCTGCTTGGGGGCATCGACCTTCTTGCCGGCCCGCTCGCCGATCCAGCTGGCCCAGTCCTCCCACCACGTCTCGTGGTGCTGTTCGGCACCTTCCAGCCACTCCTCGGCCGACTCCGTGATCTGGTTGTTGGTCCAGTGGCGGGCCTTGGGACTGGGCGGGTTGACGATGCCAGCGATGTGGCCAGAGGTGCTGAGCACGAATCGGTTGTGGCCTCCCAGCAGGGTGGCAGTGCGATAGGCCGCCGTCCACGGCACGATGTGGTCGTCGATGGCCGACAGCACGTAGGCGTCCTGATTGACGTCGGCGGGGCGCAGCGAAGTGCCGTCGACCTCGAAGGCATCATTGGCGAATTCATTGTGGAGGTAGCAGCGGCGCAGGTAGCTGCTGTGCATTCGGGCCGGCATCCGGGTGCTGTCGTTGTTCCAGGCCAGCAAGTCGAACGCCGGGGGATCCTCGCCCAGCAGCCAATTGTTCACCACATACTGGAAGATCAGGTCGTTGGCCCGGATGGCGTCGAAGGTGCGGGCCATCTCGCTGGCCTCCAGATATCCCTGGTCGGCCATCTTGCGCTCGAGTCCGGCCACGGTGGGCTCATCCGTGAACGCTCCCAGCACGCCGGGGTCGGAGAAGTCGGTGAGGGTGTTCAAAAACGTGGCGGTGTGGATCGGCTGGTCGCCGGTGGCCGCTCCGTGGGCCATGGCGATGGCGCTGAGCGTGCCCCCCAGACACACGTTGACGGTGTTCACCTGGGTCTGGCCGGTTATCTCCTGCACCACCCGCAGGGCGTCGAGGGGTCCCTGGCGCAGATAGTCCTCGAAGCTGGTGTCGCGCATCGACCCGTCGGGGTTGCGATAGCTGATGGTGAAGCAGGTATGGCCGTGCTGCACCGCCCACTCGATCAAGCTTTTCTGCGGGGCCAGGTCCATGATGTAGTACTTGTTTATCCACGGCGGGCAGAACAGCATCGGGATCTTGTAGACCTGTTCGGTCTGCGGCTCGTACTGCATGACCTCGATCAGGTCGCTGCGGTACACCACCTTGCCGGGGGTCAGGGCCATGTTCAGCCCCGGCTCGAACCCCGAGTCGTCCACCTTGGACGGCCACCCGTCGTTGTGGCGCAGGTCGTGCAGCATGTTGGCCGCGCCCTTGACCACGCTGGCCCCGCCGGTAGCGGCCGCCTTGGCCAGGGCGTCGGGGTTGGTGAGCAGCATGTTGGTGGGGGACAGGGCGTCGAAGGCGAAGGAAGCGGCGAATTTGGCCTTGCGATCCTCGGCCTCATCCAGGTTGGCCGCGTCGATGAGGTCGTCGGCCAAGTTCCTGGTCAGCAGATAGGTCTGCTGGAGGCCGAAGAAGTAGGGGTTGTCCTGCCAGGTTTTGGAGGTCCAGCGGTGGTCCTTGGGTCGGGGCTGGATTGGCGCGGGCGCTTCGGGGTCGGCGGTGTTGGCCGCCTTGGCCATGGTGGCCGCTCCCACCTTCATCGCTCCGGCGGCCGCCTTGAGGAGGGCAGTGCCCACTCCCACCGGGTTGGCCGCGGCCTTCATGCCCGCGTTCACCAGGGTGCGGGCAAAATAGACTGGGTCGAGCGTGTCGATGATCTGGTCGCCCACCCAGTTGGGGTCGAGGACGTCGGACTCGCCGGCGGTGGCCCCGATATTCCCTGCTTCGACCTCTTCCCTCACGGCTGGGAACTTTATCAAGCAGGCTTGGCAGAGCCCTTACCCTGGAGCCATAGAGTTGCCGCATGGTTTCACGACGTGACGGGATGACGGTTCCCCTGTTCGGCCCCCTCGACCAGCAGGCCGCGCAGATGGCTGAGCTGGTCGAACTGGGTTACACCGACGTGTGGTCGTCGGAGTCCAATTCCCACGATGCCTTCACCCCGCTGGTGCTGGCCTCGCAGTGGGCGCCGACGCTGCGGTTGGGCACCGCTATTGTCCCCGCCTACACCCGGGGTCCGGCCCTCGTGGCCCAGTCGGCGGCCACGCTGGCGTCGCTGGCGCCGGGCCGGTTCCTGTTGGGGTTGGGCAGCTCCTCGGACGTGATCGTGGAACGGTGGAACTCCATCCCGTTCGATGCCCCTTACCAGCGGGTGCGCGATCTGGTGCGCTTCTTGAAGCCCGCCCTGGCCGGCGAGAAGGTGAGCGGCGATTACGACACCTTCTCGGTTCAGGGCTTCCGGCTGGGAATGGTTCCGCCCGAACCGCCGCCCATCTTGGTGGCGGCGCTGCGATCCCAGATGCTGAAGCTGGCCGGCAAGGAGGCCGACGGGGCCATCATCAACTGGCTGTCGGCCGACGACACCGCCCGGGTGAGCGAGATCGTCAATTCCCAAGGTCCCGACAAGGAGGTCGTGGCCCGCATCTTCGTGTGCCCCAATCCCGACAGGGAGACGGTTATGGCCCAGGGGCGGCGGGCGGTGGCCGGCTACCTGAACGTGCCCGTCTACCGGGCTTTCCACCAGTGGCTGGGCCGCGGCGAACTGCTGGCCGAGCACTGGGAGCGGTGGGCGGCCGGCGACAGGGCCGGATCGCTGGAGGCCATTCCCGAGCAGGTGGTGGACGACTTGATTGTGAACGGCACCCCCGAGGAGTGCCGCAAGCACATCGACCGCTATTTCGACAACGGCGTCACCACCTCATCGCTCATGGTGATGCCTCTGGGCGGGATCGACCCCTGGGAGGCGGTCAGGTCGCTAGCGCCGCGGCCTGCTGGAGGTGGCTGACGTAGTCGGCCAGCTGGTAGCCGGCGGCCGCCCCGCTGGTGGAGGGCATCACATAGACCGGTCGACCGGCCAGCCCCTGGGGCTGTGGACCGGCCTGGGCCTTTCGGTCCACCGCGGTCCGCCAGCCGGCCAGGCCCACGAAGCACACCACCGAGGGCCTGAGCCACTCCGCTAGCCACTTGAGCCGGTCGAGGCCCCGGCGATACTCGTCGGTGGTGAGCTCATCGGCTCGGGGGGTGGCCCGCTTGACCAGATCAGTCATGCCCACCCCGTGGTCGATCAGCGCTCGCCGGGGATCGCGGTCGATGCTTACCAAGCCGGCGGCCAGTGCCGCGGGCCAGAACCGGTTGCCGGGCCGGGCGAATCCCGCGCCAGCATCGGCCGCGTACACACTGGGGTTCAAGCCGCAGATCAGCAGGCGCATGTCTGGCCCCACGGTGTCGGGCAGCGTGCGGGCCCGGCGGCCCTTCACGATGAGCGTGGCCACCTTGGGGGGCCGGTCCAACCGCTCCAGGGCGTCGAGCTCGAACCCGGCACCCTCCATCAGGGGCGCAATCCACTCCTCGGGCCACTGGGAGAAGCGGCGGCCGGGGAAGTCGTCGTCGGAGAACGGCTCAAAATCGGCATCCCCCTCAAAGATGTGAAGTTCCACCGGTGCGCCAGGAGCCAGGGCCCGATGCAGGTCGGCCAACGCCAGCGGGATATGGCGGCGGTCGAGGTGTACGTAGCTGCGCGACGCCCACGCCCCGGACAGCGATCCGGTGGCCAAGGGGAGCGCGGCCAGATCAGCCCGGCAGCGAAGGGCATCGGGGGCGTGTTCGGGAACCATTTCCAGCATGGACCGGGCCGCGTCGATGGCCAGCGCGGGACTAGGCAATGCGGAGGTGTGCCAGCCGGGGCCGCAGCCCAAGTCGGCAGTGATCCCGTCAGGGCGATCTAGGGCGGCAAACGCCTCGACGGCCGAGGTCGACTTGGGCTGGCGCTCAGCCCGCCATTCGGCCGCCTGCTTCTCGTAGACGCTGACGGTGTTGTGATCGGCCATGGTCCATTAGTGGTCCGTCTGTGAATTGGCTGGCGCGGATTGCGACGGCAGCGGCGTTCCTCGCAAGGCGCACCGACGCAGCCATACCCGGAGCGTACGGCAAGGAGGAGCAACGCCGCGAGGGGCGTCGATGCCTAGCAGGACGCCCTGACCAATTTGCAGACGGACCACTAGCGCAGCGGCCAGATCTTCTTGAACACACGAACGATCACTGCGCCCACCATGGCGCCAACCACCACGTCGGAGGCGTGGTGGATGCGCACGTGAACTCGGCTGGCCGCCACCACCGAGGCGGCTGCCCAAAACGGCCAGCGTCGGCGTCGGGACTCGGCCAAGAGCGCGGCGGCCACCACCGCGGCGCTGGCATGGCCGCTGGGAAAGCTGCTGGTGAGCGGCTGGCGCAGCCGGTGCGGGTGGTCGTGCTCAGCCAGCGGGCGGGTGCGGTTGAAGGCCGACTTGATCGGCCCATTGACCAGCGCCGATTCCACCGCCAAAGCCACTGACACCCGCAGAGCCCGGCGCCGGCCTCGCTTGGAGGTCGCGCCCGCCCAGGCCAGGGCGTGCCACAGGATGCTGAAGTTGCCCAGTTCCGAGGCGGTGTAGAACACCCGGTCGGCCATCGGATTCCCCCGCAGGCGGGCGAAGAGCTGCTCGACGGCCTCGTCGAATGCCTCTATAGCCGCCGATGTGCCTTCGGGCACTTCGTCTTCGAACATCTCGTCGTCAAGCGCCTCGTAGTCGGGCGCTTCGCCGAAGAACGCCACGTCTTCGAGGTCCTCGTCTTCGAGGTCCTCCAGCGAATCGGCCGCGTCGGGAGCGTCCTCGGGGCGCTCAGCCTCGTCAGCGGTCATTCCCGGGCCGCCTGGATGGTCTTGTAGGCCACGCCCACCTCGTGGTTGGCGTCGTTCAAAACCTTGTAGCCGGGTTCGTCGCGGATCTGGTCTAAGTTCTCGGCCACGTCTTCCACGGTGAGGTCGGGGTTGTAGTAACCGGGGGTCCGCCCGATGAAGAACCGGGCCACTGTGCCCCCGGCCGCCGAATACACCTCACCCGATACTGGACAGTCCTCATGGGCCAAAAAGCACACCACCGGGGTGACCTGCTCGGGGTTCATTGCCTCTTTGACCTCCTCGCTGAAGATGGCCTCGGTCATTCGGGTGGTGGCCACCGGGGCGATGCAGTTGGCCTTGATGTTGTATTTGGCCCCCTCCAGGGCCAGCGTGTGGGTGAGCCCGACGAGGCCCATCTTGGCCGCGCTGTAGTTGGACTGGCCGAAGCTGCCCAGCACCCCGGCGTTTGATGTGGCGCTCACGATGCGGCCGTAGCCCTGCTCGCGCATCTGCACGAAAGCCGGACGGGTGACGTTGAACGCCCCCCGGAGATGGACGGCCAGCACCGGATGGAGCTGATCGTCCTCCAGCTTGTGGAAGGTCTTGTCCCGCAGGATGCCAGCGTTGTTGATGACGATGTCCACCTGCCCGAATGCCTCTAGGGCGGTGGCGGTGATGGCTGCCCCCCCCTCGGTGGTAGCCACTGAATTGGTGTCGGCCACCGCCTCGCCTCCGCCATCGTTGATCTCGTTGGCCACCTTCTGGGCCGGTCCCTCGCTGGCCCCGGTGTCGTCGGCGGCCCCGCCCAAGTCGTTGACCACCAACCGGGCCCCCCGCCGGGCCAGCTCCAGGGCGTACAGGCGACCCAGACCGCCCCCGGCCCCCGTGACGATCGCCACCCGGTTGTCAAAACTCAATGCCATAGGCAGAAGATTACGGCGATTTGTGCTGTCAGCGGTAAGCGCCGGGGGCGGTGAGGGGCTTGCGGATCCAGCGGCGGGGTGTGGTGATGATGGACCGGGGGTAGTCCTCGAAGAGCCAGCGGGCGAAGTTTCGCCGGGTCCAGGGAGTGAGCCCGGCGATGCGCACCGCCCCCCGCGCACCCGGGCGAGTGGCCAAGACCCGCCCGAGTCGGCGGGCCATGCGATGGTCGGCGAACAGCTCTTGGCGCACAAAGCGGCGGTAGTGAGCCATCACTCGGCTGGAATCGTCGCCGCCGGCCAGTACAGCATTGGCCGCGCCGATGCCGGTGAGCAGGGCCTGGGCTATGCCCTCGCCGCTCATCGGGTCGGTGGCCGCCGCGGCGTCGCCGGTGAACATGGTTCGGCGGCCAGTGAGGGAGATCTTGTCTATGCGGGCGGGAATGGGCCAGGCCCGGTGGGATGTCTCGGGGGCGGCGCCATCGCCCAGTACGGCTCGAATGTGGTCTCGCTCCAGCAGGTCTCGCCACAGCTTGCCCATATCGCCCACCGCCACCGGGCCGCCCCGGCGCACGCCGAACCCCACGTTGGCCCGGCCGTCGGGCAAAGGAAACGACCAGACATAGCCAGGGAGGATTTCCTCCTCAAACCACACCCACAATGCCCGGCTGGCCGGAGTGTCCACCCCCGACCAGTACTGGCGGAACGCATGCCAGTCGCCCCGGTATCCGTCGTGGGCCAGCCCCAGGAACTTGCGGGTGGGCGACCACATCCCATCGGCGGCGATGGCGAAGCCAGCGGTCATCGTCCCCGCGCCTTCCAACTCCAGGGTCACTTGCCCGTCATCCTCGGATAGCCCCTGGCAGGCGGCACCCTCCACCAATTCGGCGCCCTCGGCCTTGGCCTTCTCCGCCAGCGCGTTGTCCAACTCGGCCCGGGGGACAACCGCGGCGAATTGACCGCCCGATCGGGGAAGTGGGAACTCCACAGTGCGGCCTGAGGGCGATCGGATGTAAACGTCCTCCACTGGCATCCACGTGGAGATGGGGGCCGGGTCCAGCCCTAGGCCTTCCAGGAGCCTCAGGGCGCCGGCAGTGAGTCCGTCGCCGCACGCCTTGGGACGGGGGAAGCGGGCCTTGTCCACCATCACCACCCGCTTTCCGGCCCGAGCCAGGGTTATGGCCGCCGCGCACCCAGCTGGCCCGGCTCCAATGACAGCCGCGTCCCAATCGCCGTTCATCGATCTGACGGGCTCACGCGGCCTGGCCCGCCGCTTGCTGGGGATCTAAGGCCTGCGATTGCCCGGGTTGGGCGTCGGGATCTTGAGCGGGTGTTTCTCCAGGTTCCCCCTCTCCCTCGGGAGGAACAGCCTCACCGGGCTCCACCTCTTCCTCAGGCGGGGTAATGGTGCAGAGATCGGCCCGATTGTCGTCATTCACGTCAGAGGGCGCGTGGGTGCCGGTGCAATCCTCAGGGTCGATGCACTCCACGGGTAGTCCCGCTTCGTCCAACTCCACCACGCCGTCGCCGTCCGCATCCATGGGCAGCACTGAAGAGGTGCACACTCCTTGGCAGTTGATGCCCTCTCGGGGCTGGTAGAGCGCGGTCACCGAGTCACGCAAAACCGTGCCGTCGGAGTAGGTCCGGCTGCGCTCGGTGGTGCGCCGGGTGCAGTGCCCCCGCGGGGTGTCGTAGCGGTTGGTCCACTCCACCTCGGCATAGGCGGTGGAGTACACACTCACGGTGACGCTGCCGCTGGTCACGGTGGGCCACAGCAACACCGCATAGGGGTTGGGATTTCGGAACTTGAAGTCGGGCTTGGGCCAGGAGATGGTGGCATCCACACCTTCGCGGTAGCGGGCGATGTCGATGCTGTGCGCCTGGTATTCGGGGAACTCCATCCCGGCGTTGAATGTGGCGGTGAACAGGGTGGTGATGAACTGGGAGATTCCCCCGCCCACATCATCGGTGTACACCCCGTCGTAGATCACCCCGGCATCCACGAACCCCTTCTCCTCGGTGCGCTCGCCCACGTACCCGTTGACCGAGAAGGTCTCACCCGGATAGACCACCGCACCCTGGAGTATGTCGGCGATGCGGTGGATGTTGGACACCCGATCCTGGCCCGGCGTGTAGTAGGTGGTGAAGCGTCCGGTCAGCTCCACGATTCCCCGTTCCTCCAGCCAGCTCTGGTCGTTGATCTCATCGGACTCCCGCAGCTCCAACTCCACGGCGGGCTGGGCGGTGTTCAGGGCGGCCAGCACCTCTTGGGCCGCGCTCAGCTGGCAGCAGATGTAAGCCGGGACTTCGCTCACCAGCACCGGCACATCGTCTTGAATGGTGAGGATCGGTTCGGATGCCACGGTGGCCACCTCGATGAAGAGCTCGGCCAGATCCTCTTTGATCCGCTGCTGGTCGATTCCGTAGGACCACTGGTCGTTCTCGGAATGGAGCGTGAGCCAAGAGCGGAGCTGGGCCGGCTGCACACGCTTGGTGACTTCCTGCACGGTCACCAGGATCCCCTGGGCGGTGCGCTGATTTATCCAGTCCACCGTTTGGAGCATCACCTCTTCGCCCAGCTCGGGGGGAATCAGGCTCACTTCGGCCTCGACCCTCAGGGGGTCGTCGCCCCGGACGGCAGCTTGCAGCAATTGGGGGAGCGCTGGCGATAGATCGGCAACCTCGCCAGGTACGCCGGGCGCCACCTGGAATATGCCGTTTTCCAGCACTATGTGCGGATCGGCCGGGGCGCGGTGCAGTTCGGCTTCTAGGCGGGCGATCTTGCTTTCCTCGGCCGACAAAGTGAGCAACAGCTCTGACCGCGAGCTCTCGAAGAATGAGGCCGTCCATCCGATGGGATTGCCCGTCCCGCTGTCCAATTCCATGATCGCGGCCACGGTGCCCTCCACGTCCACCGCCAGACCGGTGTCGGCGGCAGTCACGGTGATGGCTTGGCTGGGGGTTGCGATCTCCACCGGAGTCTGCTGGAAGCGCTCGGCCAGGTCGACGACCACTGCGGTCACGTCGTCCTCGCTCAATCCGCCGATGTCGATGCCGCTGTCGGAGATGATTGGGCTCTCGATCTTCAAGCCCCGGGGAGTCCGGTCGCCGCTGCCGGAGTAGTCAATCAGCCAGATCAGCAGCCAAACGACCAGGACCAGCATCGGAACGAACATGAGGACCCACATCCAAATCGGGCGGGGAGGCCGGCGCAGTTTGAGTGGCGGTTGGCGATCCATGGGGATTAGGGGATCGTAGTGGGAGCTTCCCGCCGGCCGGGTTCAGCAGACATGGCGGAAGTCAGAACAGCTTGGCCTGGTCGGGCTCGATGCCCCGGAGCAGGTCGTAGTCGATCTCCACGCATTCGATGCCCCGGTCGGCCCCTAGGGCCCGGGCCTGGGGCCGGACTACCTGGGCGGCAAGCATGCCCTGAACCGGGGCCAGGGTCGGATCTTGGTTCAAGAACTGGAGGTAGCGGGTGAGCTGCTCCACCCCGGCAATCTCTCCCCGCCGCTTGATCTCCACCGCGATGGCGTTCCCGTCGGCGTCGCGGCACAGCAAGTCCACCGGTCCGATGTCGGTGGGGTATTCCCGCCGCACCAGACGGAATCCATCTCCCAGCACCTCGGGCGACGCGGCCAGCAATTCCTGGAGGTGGGCCTCCACGCCGTCTTTGTCCAAACCGGGGTCGTGACCCAGATCGTGGTCGGTGTCGGAGATCAGCTCGTGGATGGTGATGGTCAACTTCTCGCCCGACGGGTTGACCACCGTCCACACGCCGTCTTCCTCCGACAGCCGGTTGGGGGCGTTCATCCAATTCAGCGGTTTGTAGGCGCCCCCGTCGGCGTGGATGGCCACACAGCCGTCAGCCTTGATCATTATGAGCCGCACTGCTTCGGGCAAGTGCGCGGCCAACCGGCCGTCGTAGTCCACCGAACATCTGGCAACTACCAGTCTCACAGGGGCATCCCGTCTGCAGAAGCAGCCTCGAGGAGCTTCATCGAGCGATCACCAGCCGCACAGTGGCTCAAATCTACGGGGATGAGGGGGCAGTGGTCATTTGGCCACTACGGCGGCGGCGAAGTCGGGGTGGCAGATGACGAAGTCGGACATATAGGTGTCCGACTGGTTGAAGCTCAGCTCGTCGCCGTTGAGACGGGACACATGCAGGCCGGCGGCCGCCGCCACTGCCGCCGGAGCGCACAGGTCCCACTCGTGGAGCCCCGAGGCGTGGGCATATACCTCGGCTTCCCCGTTGATGACCGCGGCGGCCTTGGCTCCGGCCGAGCCCATTTGCACGATGGTGCCCCCCAGGTCGTCGGCGATGCGACGGGCCAGGCGACCGGGCCGGCTCCGGCTGGTGATTACCCGGGGCCGGGCCGCGGCCACTGGTGTGGGGGGAGCGGGCTCGGTGGCCAGGGTTATCCCCTGGGCGGGCAGCGCCACCGCCCCGGCGATGGGCGTGTCGTCGGCCACCAAGGCCACGTGGACGGCCCAGTCGGTGCGGCCCGGGATGGAGAACTCCCGGGTCCCGTCCAGCGGGTCCACGATCCACACCCGGCTGTGCTCTAGTCGACGGCGGTTGTCCACCGACTCCTCCGACAGCACCATGTCGTCGGGACGGTGCTGGTGGAGGGCTTTGGCGATGTAGTCGTGGGCCAGAGCATCGCCTCGGGCCCCGACGGCGAATGGGGCCAACTTCTGAGCGCTCAGCTCGGCCCGCAGCTCAACCAGCAGCTCACCCGCCTTCCAAGCCAGGTGAGCGGCGAGTTGGTGGTCGTTCACGGCCTCGGCGGTATCTCGAGCAGGTCCATGACCTGGTCGCACAAGCCGGGGGCAACGGCGATGAAGCCGTCCATCAGCGGGTCGGCCCGGTTGAACACCACGTCGGCGCCGTCGATCCCGAACACCTGTCCGCCTCCGGCTCTCACCAGCGCAGCCCCGCCGGCCACGTCCCACTCGTTCTTCGGCACCAGCGTCCAAGTGGCATCGGCCAGCCCGGCGCCCACCAGGCTGAGCTTGTAGGCCACCGAGCCCATGTTCCGCACCGCGATCGGAGTGGAGAAGAATCGCTCCCACTCGCCCCGCTTCACCTCGCTGCGGGAGGCCAGCACCAGCGCCCCCCGGATATCGGTGGTGGCGGTGGTGCCCGCAGGCTGACCGTTGCACATCACGCCGGTGTCGTCTGACCCGATGATCAGGTTCCCGTTGGGCGGGCTCAACACGCCTCCGGCCACCGGCACGCCGTCTTCCACCAGCCCGACGGAGACGCACCACTCGGGGATGCCGTCGATGAACTCGCGTGTGCCGTCGATGGGGTCCACCACCCACACCCGGCGCCGGTCAAGGCGCCCTCCAGCGTCGGTGGTCTCCTCAGACAGCCATCCCTCGTCGCCTCCCCGCAGAACCTTGGCCAGCACATCGTTCACCGCGGTGTCGGCCGCGGTCAGCGGGTCGCCGCCGTCTTTCAGCTCCGATGCGATCTCTCCGGGTGTGAACCGCTTCAGCACTTCGTCGGCTGCCGATAGCGCCTCGGAAATGCGCTCGAGATCGTCGGCGCGCGACACCTCAGTCGCCCATCGGGTCGAGGTACCCCTCGGCCTCCAGGTGGTCGATGATTATCTGGGCCTCTTCATCGGGTGTCTGGTCCACGGTAGGCAGCACTACGTCGGCGTCGATGGGCTCCTCATAGGGGTCGGAGATACCGGTGAACTCCTTGATGATGCCAGCCCGGGCTTTGGCGTACAGCCCCTTGCGGTCCCGCTCCTCGCACACTTCGAGCGGGGTGGACACGTGTACCAGCACGTAGCCGCCGTTGGCCGAGATGGCCTCCCGGTTGCGGCGCCGGGGCTCGGCGTAAGGGGCGATCGGCGCGCAGATTGCGATGCCGCCGTGCTTGGTTATCTCCGAGGCCACGTAACCGATTCGGGTGATGTTGATGTCACGGTGTTCTTTGGAGAACCCCAGTTCCGACGACAGATTGGTGCGCACCACATCGCCGTCGAGCAGGGTCACCGGCCGCCCTCCCCGCTCCAGCAGCTTGGACATGAGCGCATTGGCGATGGTCGATTTGCCCGAGCCGCTGAGACCGGTGAAGAACACGGTGAAGCCCTGCTTGGACTTCTGGGGGTGGGTGCGGCGCAGCTCGGCCACCACCTCGGGATAGCTGAACCACTCGGGAATCTCGTCGCCCGATGCCAGCCGGTCCCGCAACTCGGTGCCGCTGATGCTCAATGTGGCCGTTCCCTCGTCCACCTCGTCCACCGGGTGGTAGCTGTCGCTGTCGGGGACGTACACCATCATCTTGAACGGCACCATGGTCACGCCCAACTCGTCGGTGTAGTCCTGCAACATGTCCTGGGCGTCATAGGGGCCGTAGAAGGGGTTGCCCGAGGCGTCGGAGCCCGGTCCGGCGTGGTCCCGGCCCACGATGAAGTGGGACACCCCGTGGTTCTTGCGGATGATGGCGTGCCACACCGCCTCCCGGGGCCCGCCCATGCGCATCGCCAGCGGCAGCATGGCCAGCATGGCCGAGTTCTCCGGGTAGCGCTTGATGATGTGCTGGTACACCCGCCCCCGGGTGTAGTGGTCCACATCTCCGGGCTTGGTCATGCCCACCACCGGGTGGATCAACAGGTTGGCGTCGGCTTCCACCGCGGCCCTTCTGGTGAGCTCTACGTGGGCCCGGTGCATCGGGTTGCGGGTTTGGAAGGCCACCACCCGGCTCCACCCCGCGGCATCGAACTCGGCCCGCAACTGGGCCGGGGTGCGCCGCAGCTCGGTGAAGTCGTAGTGGACCGGATATTGCAGGCCCTGCACCGATCCGCCGACATATACCGGCGCGGTGCTCCGCATGAGGTGGCCCACGCCGGGATGGTCGGGGTCGGAGCTGGCGAACACCGCTTCGCCCTCCGCCATGGTGTCGGGCCGCCACACGTCGCTCACGGTGAGCACGGCGAGCATGACCCCCTCCACGTCCCGCAGCGCGAGGCGACCGGCGTCCTGGGCTTCCTCAGCCGTCTTGGCATCCATATCAAGGGTGATGGGCATGGGCCACAGGGTCCCGTCGACCAGCCGCATTTCAGAGCACACCCGGTCGTAGTCGGCTTGGCCCATGAAACCCCGAAGCGGGGAGAACCCCCCGTTCAACAGCAGTTCCAGGTCGCAGAGGTGCCGGGGCTGGAGGGTGAACGACGGCAAGTCGCGCGAATCCGCTTTGAGTTGTTCGGCGGTGGCGCTGTCGACCATCAGATCGACCAGCTCACCACCATGGGGTTGGATCAGTTGTGAAGCCACAGGACATTTCATATCGCAATTACCCGTCGGCTGAGTCATCGGAACACGGGGATGGTGGACCCGCCGCCCGGGCAAGCGCCAAAGCCCTGTTTTCGTGCCGAGGCCGTAGCATTTCCCTGAATGGATGGCGATGCGGTGCTCACCGTCGCGGTGCTGGCGGTTATGGGCGCCGGGCTCATCAGCAACCGGCTTTCGCCCGCAGCCGGGGTGCTGGGCGCCACCGGCGCCCTGTTCCTGCTCCGGGTGATCGACGTCGACCAGGCCTTCCAGGGATTTGCCAACCCGGCCTTCTTCACCATTGGGGCCTTGTACGTGGTAGCCGGCGCGGTGACCAAGACCAACGCCTTGCAGCCCGTAGTGGCCCGGGTCTTGGACCGGGGCTCCCGTACCCGGGTGGCCCTGTTCCGGCTGCTGGCCCCGGCCAGCGCGGCCTCGGCTTTTCTGGCCAACACCCCCATTGTGGCCATGCTGGTGCCGGCGGTGCGGGGCTGGACAGAACGGCACGGAAGGGCCGCTTCCCGGTATCTGATCCCCCTGTCCTACGCCACCATCCTGGGCGGTGCGATCACCGCCATCGGCACCAGCACAAATCTGGTGCTGGGCGGACTGCTGCAATCCGCGGGCTACGACGAACTGGAGATGTTCGAGCTGGCCCGCTACGGATTACCGCTGGCTGGGGCCGGTTTGGTGCTGATTGTTGTCGCCGCTCCCTGGGTGCTGCCCGAGAGACGCGATCCCGAGCCGGCCGGCGAAGGCCGTTCCTATCTGGTGTCGATGTATGTGGTGCAGCACGGGGCGTTCGACGGGCAGTCGGTTGAGGCCGGCGGACTGCGCCACCTCCAAGGAGTGTTCCTGGTGGAGGTGGAGCGGCAGGGAACGGTGATCGCCCCGGTGGCGCCCACCTTTGTGCTCCGGGGCGGCGACCGGCTCACCTTCGCGGGCCGGGTGGATCTGGTTGTGGATCTCCAGGCCATGACCGGGCTTGCCTCCGCCGAGGATCCCCACCTGGAGGCGGTGGACTCCGACGACCACACGTTCTTCGAGGCCGTGGTGGGGGCGGCTTCACCCCTCAGCGGGAGGACGCTGGCCGAGGCCGGCTTCCGGAGCCGCTACCAAGCCGCGGTAGTGGGCATCCACCGCTCCGGCGCCCCGGTGGAGGCCAAGTTCGGTCAGGTTCGCCTACGCATCGGCGACACGCTATTGGTGTTGGCCGCCGACGGCTTCGAAGAGCGGTGGCGCAACCACAACGACTTCCTGCTGGTGTCCCGGTTGGGCGGGTCCCCGCCCCGGGCCACCCGGCGGGCTCCGGTGGCACTGGCCGCAGTAGTGGCCCTGGTGGTGCTGCCCGCGGCGGGGGTGCTGAGCGTGTTGGAGGCCGCGTTGATCGCCGCGGGCGCGGTGGTCGTCGGCGGGGTGCTCTCTCCCCGGGAGGCCCGGGAGGCAGTGGACTTCAGCGTGCTCATCACCATCGGCGCGGCGTTCGGATTGGGAGCGGCGCTGGAAGAGGCCGGTTTGGCCGAGGACTTGGCCGACGGCATCGTCACCGGCTTCGACTTCATGGGCGACGCCGGTGTGGTGCTGGGCATCGTGTTGGCCACCATGGTGTTGACCGAGATGATCACCAACGTGGCTGCGGTGGCTCTGGTGTTCCCGGTGGCGCTGGAGGCGGCGGCCCAGTCCGGGCTGGACCCCCGCACTATGGCGCTCGGCGTGGCGGTGGCCGCCTCGGCGTCTTTCTTGACCCCTATCGGCTACCAGACCAACACCATGGTCTACGGCCCGGGCCGCTATCGCTTCACCGACTACCTGCGCTTGGGCGTGCCCATGTCGGTGCTCACCCTGGTGCTGCTCACTGCCCTGGTGGCCGCGGCGGCCTGAGCTCGGCGATCTACAGCACTCCCACGGCCATGTCGGCGGCGTGGTCCAGCATGGCGTCCACTCGGCGGGCGATGTCGTGGACGTCACCGGTGGTGGCCATGCCCCCGCTCATGCCCTTTAGGCGGCGGGCATAGGCCCCCTCCACAATGCAGGCCTGCTTCCACCAGCTGAACACGGCGTAGTAGGGGAGGTCGGACAGGTCGAAGCCCGACTGGGCGGCGTAGCGTTCGGCCACCTCGTCTCGGCGCACAAAGCAGTCTTGAAGGGTGGGTGGGTCGGTGAGGAAGCTCATCTCGTCGCCGGGGTCAGCCCAGTATTGGAGCGACCAGGCGAAGTCGGCGATGGGGTTGCCGGTGGTGCACAGCTCCCAGTCCAACACCGCGGCGATCTTCCACTGGTCGTTGAGCACGGTGTTGTCGAAGCGGTAGTCGCCGTGGGCCAACGCGGCGGGTGCCTTTTCGGGGGGCTTGGCCACGCTCAGCCGCTCGTGCAGCTCGATGAGCAGGGGCACCTCCCGCACCCCGGCGGCCTCCACCTGCCGACGCCATCGCTTCAGCTGGCGGCCCACGTAGTCCTCGCGGCGGCCCAGGTCGCCCAATCCGACGTCGTCTAAGTCGAGGGTGTGAAAGGCGATCTGCACATCGAGCAGGCTCTGGGTGGCGATCTCGGCCTGCTCGGAGGTCATGGCGGCTGCGGATTTCTGGTCGCGCAAGATCAGCCCCTCCACGAAGCTCATCACATAGAAGTCGGCCCCGTTCACGGAGTGGTCGTCGCAGAAGGCCACCATCTCGGGCACCGGCACGTCGCTGGCCTCGCCCAGCGCGGCCATGATGCGCCATTCCCGCCCCATGTCGTGGGCGGTGGCCAGCGCCGATCCCACCGGTGGTCGCCGCAGCGCCCACTGTCGGCCTTCAGAATCAGCCAGCCGGAAAGTGAGATTCGATCCGCCTGCCGCGATCAGATCGAAGGTGAACGGGGGTTCGCTGTCGGCGATGTTGTCGTCGAGCCAGGCAGTAACCGGCGAGACGTCGACTCCCGGTATATCGGCGCTCGAGGACTCCACCGCCTCAGTCTGGTATTCCGCTACGGTCAGTGCCATGTCTCAAACTGCGCTGCTTTCCCGCTCCGACCCTGCTTCCCCTGAAGCCGATGGCCTCGGTGTGGCCCTGGGTTCCGTAGACACCCCCATCGGAACGCTGCAATTGGCGGCAACTTCCCGGGGGCTGGTGAGGATCGGGTTCGGCTACATGGAAACCAGAGAGGACATGATGGCCGAGCTCGCCGAACTGCCCTGCTCGATGGGCCAGGGCGACCCCGACTGGCTGGCCGAGCCCATTACTCAGCTCCGCGAGTATTTCGACGGGAGCCGCCGCTGGTTCGAGGTGGCTTTGGACTGGCGCCTGAGCCACGGGTTCTATCGCCAGGTGCAAGATGCGCTGATGACGGTGGAGTACGGCACCACGGTGTCGTATGGGGAGCTGGCCCATATTGCCGGCTCGCCGGGCGCGGCCCGCGCCGTGGGAACGGCCATGTCCACCAACCCCATTCCCCTCATCGTGCCCTGTCACCGGGTGGTGCGAAGCGACGGGTCGGTGGGGGAGTACGGAGGCCGCTCCGAGGTCAAAACCTGGCTCATCGACCACGAGCGCGCCCACCGGGATTGATGACTCGCCTCACCAAGTTGGACCGGTCGGTGGCCGGGAGGGTGGCAGTGGTCACCGGCGCGGCCTCGGGCATGGGCCGGGCCACTGCGTGGCTGTTGGCCGACGAGGGGGCCAAGGTTGCCGCACTGGACGTCAATCGCTCCGGGGTGGAGGAGACGGTGGCCGCCATCGTAGACGCCGGAGGCACGGCGCTGGCGGTGGCGTGCGACCTGGCTGATCCCGCCGTGGTGGAACCGGTGGTGGAGCAGGTGCGGGCCGAACTGGGCCCGGTGGACATCCTGATCAACAACGCCGGCATTGCCGCCGGCGCTCCCGTCGACGATGCCCAATACGAAGATGTGTGGGCCGCCGCCATTGAAGTGAACCTCACCGCGCAGATGCGCTTGGTGCGGGCCTGTCTGGACGACCTGAAGCGCAACGGCGATGGGCGCATTGTCAACGTGGCCTCCACCGAGGGGGTGATGGCTACCCCCAACACCTCGCCCTACACGGTGAGCAAGCACGGGGTTGTGGGTCTCACCCGGGCCCTGGCCGTTGAGTTGGGCCAGTTCGGAGTGACCGCCAACGCCATCTGCCCCGGCCCGATCCGCACCGCCATGACCGGTGACATTCCCGAAGAGGCCAAGCAGAAGTACGCCCGCCGCCGGGTGCCGGCCCGCCGCTACGGCGATCCCGAGGAAGTAGCCCAGATCACCCTGTCGCTGGTGCTGCCCGCTGCCTCATTCATCAACGGCGCCGTGGTGCTGGTGGACGGCGGCCTGCACGCCAAGTCGAACTGATCCTGCCTCGATAGCGGGGAAGGGTCAGGCGCTGCGGCGGCGCCTCTCGTTCCAGAAGACGGCTTGGAGCTCGAACTCGTCGATGGCCTCGAGGGCTTGGTCTTCCTCGGTGTCCCAGAAGGAGTGGGTCTCCACGAAGGCGGTGAACTCGGATAGCTGCTTGGGTTCGGGCAAGTCTGGGACGTTGCGGAATCGGCCGAAGAGATCAGTGGCCACCCCGGACGCGCGCAGCAAGTAAACGCCGAGCAAATGCACGACGAGATAGGCCCCTACTGCAATGCCCAAAGTCATGCCAGAACCGGCACTATAGGGATGATCCGCCCTGTCCACAACTGGTTCACAGGGAAATCCACAAAATGGCCGTGCCCGTTGCTTATAATTCTTGCCCCGCTCAAAGGATTCCCGCCTGAACCAGTGCTGCCACCAGGGCTTTTGCCCCAACGAGCGAGACTGTATCGCGAGCACGGCTGAGCGCAACTCGGGTTGCCTCGCGACCGAGTCCTAGTGTGAGGCCCGTGACTGATGCATCCACCGTCACGGTCCAAACACTCGAACCGGGCATCACCCAGATCACTATGTCGCGCCCTGAGCGGCTCAACGCCCTGAGTCCTGAGCTCATCACCGACATGCACGAAGCCCTCGACGAAGTGGGGCGGGACCGCTCGCAACGGGCCGTGGTTCTCACCGGCGCTGGCCGGGGGTTCTGCTCCGGTGCTGATCTCAAAGCCGGGGGCGACCAGGAGTTCGCCGAGCCGCCCGACCGAAGCCGGCTGGGAGCCATCTACGACATGCAGCTCGACCTGGCCAACCTCATGCTCAAGATCTACGAGCTTCGGGTGCCGGTGATCGCCGCGGTGAACGGCCCCGCGGTGGGCGGGGGATTCGCCATCGCTTTGCACTGCGATGTCCGGGTGGCCGCGGAGTCGGCCCGGTTCGGCTCGGTGTTCATCAAGGTGGGCCTGTCGTCACTCGACGTGGGCAACAGCTATCTGCTGCCTCGCATCGTCGGCGCCGGGCGGGCCCGGGAGCTGATGCTCACCGGGCGGATTTTCGATTCCGCCGAGGCTGAGCGCATCGGTCTGGTCTCTCATGTGGTGCCCGATGGCCGAGTGGTGGAGGCAGCCCTCGATGTGGCCCGGCAGATCGCGGCCAACAACGAGTACGGGGTATGGATGACCAAGCTCGGGGCCAACGCCACTCTCGACGCCCCCAGCCTGCGCCACGCCATGGAACTGGAGAATCGAACTCAGGTGCTGGGTACGTTCACCGGGAACATGACTGAGGCATCGCAGGCCTTCCGCGAGGGCCGCGAACCCCGCTGGAATCCGCTGTAGGAGGATGTCGATGCTGGATATCGAAGACTTCGGCCGGGTGCGGCTGCTCAAATTGAACCGGCCTGACGCCCTGAACGCGTTCAGCGAGGCCCTGTACGACGCCACTGCTGAAGCCCTAATCGATGCGGCCGCCGATCCCGATGTGGCCGTGGTGGTGTTGACCGGAAACGGACGGGCGTTCTGCGCTGGCACCGATTTGGTGGAGATGGGGGCCCGCAATCCCGGCGGGGGCGGCGTCGAACCCGGTGTCCATGGATTTGGCGGAATGATCGACCAGATGGACTCGTTCCCCAAGCCGTTCATCGTCGCGGTGAACGGGCTGGCTGTCGGCGTGGGGGCCACCATGCTGGGCTTCGCCGATCTGTCCTTCATGTCGTCGGAAGCCCGGCTGCGGTGCCCGTTCTCCAGCCTGGGCGTCGCCCCCGAGGCGGCCAGCAGCTACACCTTCCCGCTGTTGCTGGGCCGCCAGCAGGCCATGTGGACCCTGCTCAGCGCGGAGTGGGTCAGCGCCGAGGAGGCCAGGGAAATGGGCCTGGTGTGGAAAGTGTGCCCTCCCGAAGAGCTAATGGACACGACGATGGCCCACGCCCAGAAGCTGGCCGCGCTGCCGGTGTCGTCGCTGATGGAGTCGAAGGTGCTCATCACTCACGGCTGGCATGACGGAGTGGCCGCCGCCCGGGAGCGGGAGAACGCCGCCTTCTCCCGCTTGATGGGAGCGCCGGCCAACGTCGAGGCCATCGCCGCCTTCATGGAGAAGCGCCCTCCCGACTTCACCGGCATGTAGGCACGGTTTCGGCGATTGATCAGGCTGCGCCTACCATCCTCCAAGCGCGCACGCCGACGGGAGGACAAATGGACATGGCTGATGATGTCATTACGAAGTTGGCTGCAATAGGGAGAGCAAATGGCTGAGACCGACGTGCTGGGACTCTGGAAGATCGCCGAGGCCGATCCCGAGCGCCTCGCGGTGGTAGACCCCGACTACAACGAGATCACTTATCGAGAGCTTGCCGAGCTCACCAACCGCATCGTGCACGGCCTGCGGGCCGCGGGCCTTGAAGTGGGCGATCAAGTGACCACCGTGTTGCCCAACGGGATCGAGCAGACGGCGGTCTCTTTGGCTGCCTACCAGGGCGGCTTCTACCTCACCACCGTGAACTGGCACCTGGCCGGCCCGGAGATCGCCTATATCGTCAACGACAGCGAGACCAAGGCGTTCATCGTCCATGAGGACTTTGCCGAACAAGCCACCAGGGTTCTCGAGGAGAGCGATGTGCCGGCCGCCAACCGGTTTTCGGTGGGCAGCATCGACGGGTTCCGCCCGCTGTCTGAGCTGATCGACTCCCAGCCGGCCAGCAGGCCCGACGACCTCACCACCGGCTCATTCATGTTCTACACCTCAGGCACCACCGGTCGGCCCAAGGGCGTGCGGCGGGCCTTGCCCGGCGTCCACCCCGATGAGTCCGCGGCCGGATCCGGCGGCCTGTTCTTGCTGCTGGGCATCATGCCCCACACCGATAACGTCCACATCACCCAGGCCCCGCTCTACCACACTGCGGTGAATATCTGGACCACCACCTCGCTGCACATGGGGCATCCCGCGGTGCTCATGGGCCGCTGGGACGCCGAGGGGGCGCTGGAGCGCATCGACCGCTACAAGGTCACCCAGAGCCACATGGTTCCCACCATGTTCCACCGCCTGCTCCAGCTTCCCGACGAGGTGAAGGAGCGCTACGACGTATCGTCGCTGCGGCGCATGATCCATGCCGCCGCCCCCTGCCCGGTGGAGACCAAGCAGAAGATGCTCGACTGGTGGGGCGACTGCATCTGGGAGTACTACGCGGCCACCGAGGGGGGCGGCACCTATATCCCGCCCGACGAGTGGCGCCAGTACCCCGGCACAGTGGGCCGTCCCTGGCCGGGGTCGGAGGTCATCGTGGTGGACGAGGACGGCAACCGCCTGCCCCCCGGCGCCAGCGGGACCATTTACATGAAGATGCCCGGCGGAGCCACCTTCGAGTACTACAAGGACAAAGAGAAAACCGACAAGGCCCGCCTGGGAGAGGAATTCTTCACCGTGGGCGACGTGGGCTACTTCAACGAGGACGGCTACTTGTTCCTCAACGACCGCTCCAACGACATGATCATCGTGGGCGGGATGAACATCTATCCCGCTGAAATCGAGGGGGCGCTGCTCCAGAGCCCGCTGGTAGGCGACGCCGCGGTATTCGGAATTCCCAACGAGGACACCGGCGAGGAGATCAAAGCGGTGATCGAGCCCGCCGCCGGTGTGGCCTCCGACGACGAGACCCGGGGGGCCATCATGGAGTTCCTCCGGGATCAGATCGCCAAACAGAAGTGGCCCCGCTCTATCGACTTCACCGACGAGATGCCCCGCGACCCCAACGGCAAGCTGTACAAGCGCCGACTACGCGACCCCTACTGGGAGGGCAAGACCCGCGCCATCTAGGCGGACAGGGTGAAAGCAAGGGCTGGTTGAGATGATGGCCCGCCTGTTCAACCCAGAGCTCGTCGAGCCTGAGGACCTGGCCCCTCGCCAGGTCCACATCATCATGATCGCCCTGATGACCGGCATGTTCCTGGCCGCGCTCGACAACTCGGTGCTGGCCACTGCGGTGCCCACCATCGCCGGTGAGCTGGGCGGCCAGGATCAGGTGGCGTGGATCATCATCTCCTACCTGCTGACTGGCACTATCGCCACGCCGCTTATCGGCAAGCTAAGCGACATCTACGGCCGCAAGCTGGTGTTCCAGCTCACCATCGGCTTCTTCATCATCACTTCAGCGCTGGCCGGCCTGTCCCAGTCGATGTTGCAGTTAGTGCTGTTCCGGGCATTGCAGGGGTTGGCCGGCGGCGGCCTACTGGCGCTGCCTATGGCCATCGTGGGCGACATCGTCGCCCCCAACGAGCGGGGCCGCTACCAGGGATACATTGCGGGCACGTTTGGCACAGCCAGCGTGGCTGGACCGCTCATCGGGGGATTCTTCGTCGACCACCTGAGCTGGCGCTGGGTGTTCTACATAAACGTCCCAGTAGGCCTTATCTCGATGGTGGCCATCGCGGTGCTGTTCAATGTGCGCCTCGACGTGGCGTCCCGTCCCATCGACTGGTTGGGCGCGGGGTTGCTCATCTCTGGATTCACCCCGTTGCTGATTGCCCTCAGCATCGGGGGAGACCAGCTGGCCTGGTCGTCGCCGGGGATGGTTCTGATCCTGGCGGTTTCGGCCGTGCTGTTGCCTGCGTTCTTCTGGTGGGAGACCAAGGCCGCCGATCCGATCCTTCCGCCCCGGCTCTACTCCAACGACATTGTGCGCTGGTCGATGGTGGTGATGCTGCTCATTGGGTTGGTGATGTTCGGGGCCACGCTGTTCATTCCCGTGTTCTTGCAGGTTGTCACAGGGGTAAGCGCCACCGGTTCGGGCCTGAACATGATGCCCATGTTCATCGGTATCATCATTACGTCGGTATTGTCCGGCAAACTCCTCACCCGGTTCGGGAACTACAAGGTGTTCATCGTTCTCGGCACCGTGCTCATGACCTTGGGCACGGCGCTGTTGGCCTTGTTCTTGGATCGCGACACCACCCAGGTTCAAGTGGGTCTCATGGTGTTTGTCATCGGTTTGGGACTGGGAATGACCATGCCTGTGCTCGTACTGGTGGTGCAGAACGCCAGCCCTCACCGCGACATCGGCATGGTGTCGGCGGCCACCAACTTCGTGCGATCGCTGGGAGGAACCATCGGCGCGGCCGCTATGGGCGCCATCTACGCAGCCGGGCTGAACTCCTCGCTGGAATCGAAGGTGACTCCTGCCCAACTGGCCGCCCTGCCCGATCCCGACAAGCTGCTGGGCAGCCCCCAGCAGATTCGGGCCATCCAGGATCCCACCATCGTTGACGCGGTGCTGGAGTCCTTCACGGTGGGCGTGCAGCGTTGCTTCATCTTGGGAGCACCGGTCATCGCCTTGGGGATCTTGTCGGCCATCCTGGTTCGACAGATCCCGCTTCGCCAGGAAATCCGCTCCGAGGAGGAGCGCGCCGAGGCCGCCGCTCTCCGGGAAGTGTCTCCTACGGAGGCCTGATTACTGCTACTTGATGGCCACCGGATTGACCGGCGAACCGAGCCCGCCCACAAAGGGCTGGGGCGAGGCCTCCAGGAAGAAGTCGTACTGGCCGTCGGCAGCGCAATCGACGGCCAGCTCTTCCAAGTCCCAGTTCTGGCCTTGGGTGAGGCCCATGTCCACCAGGTCAAGGCAGTGGATGGCAATGATGGCCCCCTCGAAGGCGGGGTCGTAGGGCAGCACCTCGAACACGATGTTGTCGGTGGCCACCGCCGCAATGTTGTGGTCGTAGAACCACTCACAGGCGGTCACCCCGATGCCCGCCGAGCGCACCACTCCCAACTCGGGGATGGGCTCGCCGTAGTAGCTGTCCAGGTCGCCGGCCTTGGCGTAGGCGAACAGTCCGGTGCGGACCAGGATGATGTCTCCGGTGCGGATCTCAACTCCTTGGGCTTCGGCCGCGTTGGTCAGGTCGTCGTACCCGATGGCGTAGCCCGGTTCCAGCACGTCGACACCGTGGAGCCTGGCGATATCCAGCAGCACCCCCCGCCCGGTGAGGCTCTTGACCTGTTCGATGCCGCACACCGATGCCCCCCACTCAGTGATGGTGGAAGCGTCGTGGCCGTTGTAGAGCTTGCCCCCGTACATGGCGTGGCACAGCCCGTCCCAGTGGGTGGCGCATTGAAGGCCCATGGTGACCACGTCGTCGCTGGTGTGGAACATGTCGGGGTCGCCCAGCATTGAGGAATTGAGCGACACCATGGTCTTCAGCGGGTTGACACGGCCGGGTATCACGCCGGTTTGGAGGCCGTCTTTGTGCAGGGGATAGGCCAACGAGATGCGCTTGCCGGTTCGGATGCACTGGGCGGCCTCTTTCACAACCTCGTCGGTGAGGAAGTTGAGCGTGCCGATCTGGTCGTCTTCGCCCCAGCGCCCCCAGTTGTTGATGCGGGCGGCGATGTCTAAGAGGGATTGCGGGTATGGCATGGCCGCACACCCTAGTTGTGTGTCGGGTGGCTGAGGTCAGCCGCTGCGCAACCGCAAACGCAAAACAGCCGAGTACCCCAGCCAGAACAGGCACCAGACCACCACGGCGACCAGCAGGATGGTCTCATCGCCAGGTCTCAGACCGGGCGCGTAGAACGGCTCGATGAAGTACTGGGAGATGAAGCCACCTCGGTATGGCGTCTCACCGGCAAGGCGCCAGAAGTGCTTCTCCCACACCGTCAGCGGGCACGGTTGGCCGGTGAGGTTCACCACGCCGGTCGGTATCAACGCGACTAGGTACCACTTCATCCACCGGGGCCGACGGGCGGCCAGGGGAGCCCCAACAATGAGGAAGACGGCCAGCACTCCGTGAATGAGCGCTATGGCGAACGCCAAGATCCAAGCCGCCACAAACCCACTTTATCCCCGGCCCAACGGTGTGGCAGGAGCGGTCGGTGGGCTAGAACTTCGCCATGGGATGTCTTGATGGACGGGTGGCGATTGTGACCGGGGCGGCTCGGGGCCAGGGCGAGGCCGAGGCCCGGAAGTTCGTGGACGAAGGCGCCTTCGTGGTGATGGGCGATGTGCTCGACGAGCAGGGGGAGGCGGTGGCCGCCGATCTGGGCGACCAGGCCGTTTATCTCCACCACGACGTGACCTCCCCTGACGACTGGGCCCGGATGGTGGCTACCGCCGTGCAGCAGGGGCCGTTGCGGGCGCTGGTGAACAATGCCGCCATTCACTGGACCGCCCCCATTGCCGACGAGACGCCCGAGAGCCTGCGCCGCATCTGGGAAGTGAACTACCTGGGCACGTTCCTGGGCATCCAGAGCGTGGCCGACCCCATGGCCGAGGCCGGCGGCGGGGGGATCGTCAACATCTCGTCCATCGCCGGGATGCAGGGAATCCCCCACCACTCGGCCTACGGGGGCACCAAGTGGGCGGTGCGGGGATTGACCAAGGTGGCGGCCATCGAGCTTGGCCCCAGTGGAATCAGGGTGAACTCCATCCATCCCGGCCCGATCGAGACCGCCATGCTGTCAGCCGACCGGCATGGGCGTCCCGAGCTGTTCGGCCATGTGCCGCTGCGCCGGGCCGGAGTGGCCTCAGAAGTGGCCGATTTGGCCTGCTACCTGGTGTCGGACGCGGCGTCGTACCAGACTGGCCACGAATACATCATTGACGGGGGCTCCACCGCGGGCATCCCATTTCGAGGGTAGGCACCATGAGCGTTGAGGGATTCGACCATCTGGCCATCACCGTGGCCGACGTGGAAGCCACCGTGGCCTTCTACGGCGAGGTACTCGGGGCTGAGCCCATGTATCTGGAGGAATTCCGGGCCGGGAAGCTTCCGATCGTGATGATGCAGGTCGGGGCCAACCGCATCAACGTGCATCCCGGCGCCGCCCCCGCCTCGCCACACGCCCGCTTGCCCACTCCCGGGTCGGTAGACCTGTGCTTCCGCTGGGGCGACACCATCGCCGCTGCCCAGGCCCACCTGGCCGAACACGGCATCGAAGTCATCGAGGGCCCCGCCCCCCGCCCGGCCAGCAACGGCGAACGAGGCCAGTCCGTCTACTTCCGCGACCCCGACGGCAACCTGCTGGAGCTCCTCACCATCAAGGGCTGAATCGCCGATCAGGAACTGCTGGCCCTATCGGTGGGGGTCGCAAGAGAGCGGTGTGGTAGTCAAACCCTCATGTCGTTAGGCCCGCTGCGGTTTTTCCATGTCAACGTGAACTGCTCTGATCTGGAGCGGTCGTTGGAGTTCTATCGGGACCTGGTGGGGTTGAAACCGACGGTCCGCACCCAGCCGGAGCGGCCCCAGCCTGGTGGGGCGTTCGGGTTGGACGAGGTGCAGTGGGATGCGTGGATCTTGTCCGGCGACGACGCTCCCGACGGAGCGGTGCTGGATCTGTTGGAGTGGCAGGTGCCCGGGCCAGCGGGGTCGCCGCCGGCAACGGTCACCGAACTGGGTTTCGGACGGTTGTGCATCCTCACCGATGACCTGGCTGGCCTGTACCAGCGCCTCACTGAGGCGGGCCACGACGTGTGGTCGCCACCGGGCCGGGTCGAGCTCGGGGCCGAGGGGATGGCCGCCCCTGAGCTGTTTCTTTGCTCCGACCCCGACGGCACTCCGGTGCAGTTCGTCCAGGCCGACAGCACCCGTTTGGCCCACGTCAACGTGAACTGCTCCGACCTAGAGCGATCCCGCCATTTCTACTGCGACGTGCTCGGGTTGAACCCTTGGATCCGCTCCTGCCCGTCTGAGCCTCAGCCCGGTGGGGGATTCCGGGTAGACGGCGACGTGGCCTGGGACGCCTGGTTCATCGGCGCCCCCGACGCCAGCCCTTCTGGCTTCATCCTCGACTTGGTGGAATGGAAACAGCCCCAGCCCACCGGCAGCGCCCGTCGGAAGGCCAACGAGCTGGGCATCTTCCGGATGGCGCTGCTCACCGACGATATCGATCGTGACTACGCCGCCCTGTTGGAAGCCGGGGTGGCGTGCTATTCGCCGCCAGTGGAGTTGGAGATGGGCCCCGGTCTCCCTTCCGATCTGCGGGCGCTGTTTTTTGAGGATCCCGACGGCACCTGTGTGGAGCTGATCGAAAGCCCGCCTCCGGAATAGCCGAGACTGGTCAGTCGGGCGGGCAGACCCCGATGACCTCGCCGTTGATCCAGGCCCAGAAGCCATCGGGTTGGGTAGCCCACTGGTGGAAGGCATCGGAGATTTCCTGAAGTTCATCGCGGGTGGCGAGTCCGTTGCTCACCGCGTGGTCGGCGAAGTCGCTGTCGATCACCCGCACCGCCCACATCTCGCCCCACACCGTTCGCCCCTCTTGATCAGTGTGGGCGGTGGTGCTGGCGGTGGCCTCAATGTCGGTGAATCCGGCCTTCATTGCCCATGACAGCAGATACCGCCCGGCGTCGGCTTCCCCGCCGTTGGCCGAGGCCACCTGGTGGTAGAGGTCTCGCCAGCGCTCGATGGCCGGGAACACCGGAGCGTGCACCATGGTCTCGTAATCGGAATCCCGCACCGCCACCAGCCCGCCGGGCCGCAGCACCCGCCGGGCCTCCCGCAGGGCCCGGACCGGATCGGAGAGGTGCTGGAACACCTGATGGGCATACACCACATCGAAGCTGGCGTCGTCCCACGGCAGTTCGTAGACCGAGCCCACCTCGAATGAGATGTTGGACAGGCCACCGTCGTCGGCGTGGGCCCGGGCCGCGTCCACCACATCAGCCGAAAGGTCCAGGCCCACCACCCGGCCGGCGCGGCGGGCCAGCCCAGTGGTGATGGTGCCCGTCCCGCAACCAATGTCGAGGACCTCGGAATCGGGCCGCAGTCGAGGCAGCAAGAAGGCGGCGCATGCCTCGGCGGTGCGCCGGGAGTGCCACCCCACGATCACCTGATGGTAACCGTGGGTGTACTTCTCGCCCTCCGGGGGTTGGTTAGCCAACGGGTTCGGGAGTCAAGAACGCATCGAGGCGTTCAGGCCCGTTGGCCCAGAACACCTCGGTCTTCTTGCGGACGCAGCCGGGGGCCAACTCGGCGGCAGCCACCCGGTCCAAGAACACTTCCAGCGCCACTCGGCCCTCAAGGCGCGCCAGGCTGGCACCCGGACAAATGTGGGGGCCGCCGCCGAAGGCTACGTGGTCCTTGGGGCGTTCCCGGTCGAGCCGGAACTCGTTGGGATCGTCGAAGTAGTCCTCGTCCCGGTTGGCCGACGACACGCCGAACACGATCTTGTCGCCGCGGCTCATGGGAGCGCCAAACACATCGGTGTCGGCGGTGCAGTCCCGGATGAGCATGTGGGCGGGGGAGTCGATCCGCAGCGACTCCTCAACTGCCCGTTCGCATAGGCCCCGGTCGGCTTTGAGGGCGGCGAACAGATCGGGGTCGCCGATGATGCGCCACAGCAGGTTGCCGATCAGATGCCGGGTGGTCTCGTTGCCCGACATGATGAGGAAGGCCAGCTGGGTGCGGATCTCCACGTCGGTGAGCCGATGGCCTTCGATCTCCGTGGTGATAAGCCTGGTGACCAGATCGTCGGGGGCGTCATCGCTGGCCCGCCGCTCGGCAATCAGCCCGTCGATGTAGGCGCAGAACTCGGGGTGGGCGCCGGCCAGACCCTCGCCCCGCTCGTTGCGGTTGGTCCGGGGGTAGGTGCCCAGCACCACCTCGTCGGTCCAGATGTGGAACTGCTCCCAATCTTCGGCGGGGACGCCGATGAGGTGGGAGATCACGTTGATGGGCACCGGGGTGATGAACTCGGCCACCAGCTCGCCGCGGCCCCGCTCCAAAACTGGGTCGAGGTACTGATGGCACAGCTCCCGCACCATTGGCTCGGCCCGCATCGACTTGTGATGGGCCACGGTGGCGTTGATGATCCGCCGCACTTTGCCATGCCGGGGTTCGGCGATCTCACTGATCAGCTTTTCCTCTTCGGGGACCTCCACGCCAGGATCGCGGAAACTGGACACGAAGGTATCGACATCTTTGGTAGCGGCCAGCACATGGTCGAACTTGGTCAGATACCACCCGGTGGGAGTGCGGACCACCGGGCATTCTGATCGCAGCTCGGCCAGCTCGTCGATGGGCACCTCCTCGGGATAGGCGAACGGGTCGAAGGCCGTCTCCTCTTCGGTGCTGGAGAGCGGATCAGACGTCAAGCTCATAGCTTCAATGGTGCCACGTTGCCGCTCCCAGTGCGGCTTCGCTCATGCGGCTGTGAAAGCCGCGATGCGGGACCACTGGTCGGGATCGGCTTCGTCTGCTTCCTCGTAGATCGGCCGCAAGTCGAAATTCAGCCCGGCGATGAGCCCATCCAACTGTCGCTCCTCGAGCCAGTGGCCAAAACCGACCTCGACAAAGTGAGCCGAATTAATTCCGAGTGCGAAGCGAGCTCCGGGCCGGGCCACCCGCAGCAATTCAGAGATCGTCTCAGGACCGAAGATCCCATGGGTAAACGCTCCCGCGCTCACGATGCCGGCGTAGGCCCCGTCGGCTAGCTCGGTTGGCCCAGTGAGGTCGGCCTCGAAGAGCCGGCGGTACAGGGGTCGGCCATCGTGGGTCTTGGCTTCGGCCTCGGCCAGCATCTCCGGCGAGAGGTCGATGCCGTCGATGACCGATACGCCCAATCGGGCCAATTCAGTGGCGACTATTCCGGTTCCGCAACCCACGTCCAGTACCGGCTCGTCGATATGAGCGAAGCCATGGCAGAAGACTCCGGCCACCTGCTGGGGATACACGTATCGGCTGTCGACGACGAAGCCCGAGTCGTACGTATCAGCCCATTCCGCATACAGCTCTCGGTTGGCCTCCGGCCCATCGGTGGCGTAGGCCTTGTCTAGAGCAAGCTCTGTCGCCCTCGATCGTGACGCTGATTGCTCCGTCATCGCGCCTCACGCTACATACCACACCAAACCGAGGCCCCATCTCCCGGTAGTGTGCCCGGCGATGGAGTTGGTGATCGGCTCGGTGTTCGACAATGCGGCCACCGCTGCGCCGTCTCGCCCGGCGGTGACGCTGGGGGAAGAGTCGCTGACCTATGGGGAGCTGCACCGACAGGCCAATCAGATGGGCCATGTGCTGGCCGGTCTCGGCGTGGGTCGAGGCGACCGGGTGGTCACCTGGAGCGACAACAACTTGGAATCAGTGGCCCTGTTTGTGGCGCTGGCCCGTGCCGGTGCGGTGTTTGCCCCGGCCAACGCCCGGCTGTCGCCCGATGAGGCGGCCGAGATGGTTGCGTTGGCCCGGCCCCGGGTGTTGGTGGTCGATCCCGGTCATGCCGAGGCTGCCCAGTCGGTTGCCGAGGCGGTGGGAGTCCCATTGCTCTGCCTAGGCGGACCCGGGCCGGGCCTCGACATAGTGGCCGAGGCCGTCTCTGCGTCGACATCGACGCTGCCCCCCTCGGGTGTGGAGGAAACCGACCCTCATGTGGTGTTCTTCACCAGCGGCAGCACCGGGCGCTCCAAGGGCGTGGTGCTGTCGCACCGGTGCAACTGGCTGCGCACCCGTACGCCGGCACTGCTCGAGCCCAGAGGGCCCACCGTATGCATGTTCCCGATGTTCCACATGGGTGCGTGGACCATTGCCCTCCAAGCCTGGCAGGCCCGGGGACAGGTCGTGTTCACCGACCGGGCCGACGCCGATGTCCTCATTAATGCGGTGCACACCCACCAAGCCGCCTACATGAACTGCATCCCCGCGGTGTGGCGCCGGGTGCTGGACGCTGATCGGCACGAAGACCTCTCCTCGCTGCGGTTCGCCACCTCAGGCACTTCAGCCACCCCGCCGGAGCTGCTGGCCGACTTGAAGGCCGCGTTCCCCAATGCCCACCGACGGGTGTTCTATGGCTCCACCGAAGCAGGCTCGGTCACCATGCTGGACGATTTCGACATGGCGTCGCGGCCAGGGAGCTGTGGCCAGGCCCACACAGGCGCCGAGGTGCGTCTTGACCAGGGAGAGCTCCAGACCCGCTCCCCGTTCATGTTCGACGGCTACTTCGACAATCCCGAGGCCACCGCCGAGGCGTTCACCGATGACGGCTGGTTCCGCACCGGCGATTTGGCCGAGGTGGACAGCGACGGCTTCTACTCCATCGTGGGCCGGGTGAAAGACGTGATCCGCACCGGTGGGGAGACGGTGTCGCCCGCCGAGGTGGAAGGCCATCTGGCCGACTTCCCCGGGGCGGCTGAGGTGGCGGTCGTGGGCATCCCCGACGACCGCTGGGGCGAGGTGGTGTGCGCGGTGTTCGTGCTGGACCCTGGTGCCGCCTTGCCCACTGCCGAGGCGGTGCAGGCCCATCTACAGGACCGCTTGGCCCGGTTCAAGCACCCCCGGCGCATCGAAGCCATGAGCGCCATCCCCCGCACCCCGGCCACCGGCCAGGTCCGCCGCCGCGAAGTGGTTGCCGCAATCTTGTCGACCGGCGGCTAATACTCCTCGTCGGGGTTGACGATTCCCTCAAGGGGCTGGCCGGTCAGGCGGCGCTGGAGGTTGTCGGCGAAGGGTGCCATCAGCAGGTCCCAGGATTCGGGCATGCACCAGGAAACATGGGCGCTGAGCCGGACCCTGGGGTGGTCGTACAGCCAGTGGCCCTCGGGCAGGGGCTCGGGCTCCACTGTGTCGAGCGAGGCTCGGGCAACGTGCCCGTCGTCCAGCGCGGCCCGCAGGGCGTCCTGGTCGATGAGGTCGCCCCGGGCGATGTTGACAATGTGGACCCCTGGCTTGGTGGCGGCCAGGGCATCGGCATCCAGCAGATGGCGGGTGGCCGCGGTGGCTGGCGCAGCCACCACGACGTGGTCGGAGTGCTCCAGCAGGTCGCTCAACGAGCTGACAATTTCAATCCCCTCCAATGGGGCAGGTGCCGCGGTGCGGCGCACGGCCAGAACCGACATGTCGAAGGCCAGGGCCCGGCGGGCCACTGCGGTACCGATGCCGCCCAGGCCGATCAACCCCAGCGTCTTGCCGTAGAGCGCGCCCAACTCTGCGGTGAACCATCGCTCGGGCGGCTTGTCGAGCCATACGCCGGGCAGGTCCTTCTCAAAAGCCAGCATCATGGCCAGGCACCATTCAGAGATGGCGATAGCCCCGGCTCCTCGAGAGCAGGTCATTACCCGGTGGCCCAGCAGCTCGAGCGGGAACCCGTCTATCCCGGTGCTGGTCACGTGAACCCAATCCACTCCCCGGTTCAGCAGCTCAGCCAGGTTCGGGTAGTCCCGGGGGATGGTCAGCAACGCCTCGCCGGAGGCATCCTCGGGAATGTCGCCTTGGCGGGGCACGTACACGAATTCGACGTCTTGGAACTGGGCGATGATTGGGTCGAGACGCCCATCTTCCATGTGGTGTAGCACTCGCACGCCGTGCAGCCTAGGGATTGTTGAACCGGCTGGCTGGAGATTCTCGGCTCGGATTCCCATGCACAACACCGCGTAAGGTCGAGCCGTGAAATCTGAGGCTTTGTCCCACATTCGCATCTGCGACTTCACCGGGCAGTTGGCCGGAGCGGGGGCCACCCGGTGGATGGCCGCATTCGGCGCCGAGATCATCCGGGTTGAAGACCCGGCGCGCCTCGGCAAGTGGGACGTGCTCCGGGGAACGTCCCCGTTCGTGGACGAGCGCCGCGGCCATGAGTTCGGCGGGTGCTTCAACAACCACAATGTGGAGAAGCTGGGCATCACCCTGAACCTCCGCACCGACAAGGGCAAGGATCTGCTGACCGAGCTGATCGCCGAGTGCGACGCGGTCACCGAGAACTTCGCCGCCGGGGTGCTGGAGCGTCTCGGATTTGGCTACGACCGCCTGCGGGAGATCAAGCCCGACATCCTGTACGTGTCGAACTGCGGGTTCGGCCACGCCGGCCCTTATCGCAAATACAAGACGTGGGGGCCGATCGTGCAGGCCTGTTGCGGCCTCACGTTCACCTCCGGGTTGCCCGACATGCCCTCGGCCGGATGGGGCTACTCCTACATGGACCACCACGGCGGCAACTTCATGGCCATGGCCATCATGGCCGGGCTGATTCACCGCAGCCGCACCGGCGAGGGCCAGTGGATCGATATGTCGTGCACCGACGCCGGGGCCACCATGCTCGGTCCGGCGGTGCTGGACTACACCGTGAACGGGCGACCTCTGCGGCGCGACGGAATGCCCTACTCCAACCGGAGCCAATTCCCCGCCATGGCCCCCCACGGCATCTATGAGGCCGATGGGCACGACGCCTGGCTGGCTCTGGCCGCCCGAGACGAGGGCGACTGGCATGCCATCGCCGAGCTCATAGGCATCGACGACCGCCGGTTCGCCGACCTCGCCGGACGGCTCGCCCATGAAGATGATCTGGACGACGCGGTGCGGGCCTGGACCTCGAAGCGGGATCGATTCGAGGCGGCCGCCGAGTTGCAAGCCGTCGGGGTGCCCGCGGCCGGGGTGGCCAAGCCGGTCGACCGGGTAGACAACGACGCCAACACCGAGGCCTGGGGTTTGTGGCCCACCGTCACCCACGGCGAGATGGGCCGGGTTCGGGTCGACGGCATCCCCGCCCACTTCTCCGACACCGACTGGGTGCTGGAGCGCGGCGGCCCCCTGCTGGGCCAGCACAACCGCCAGATCCTCGGGGGTCTGCTCGGCTATTCGGACGCCGATCTGGCCGACTTGGCGGCCGAGGGGGTGATCTGATGGCGGGCAACGATCTGCCCGGAGCCCTGGCCGGTATCCGAGTGGTGGAGCTGGCCAGCGAGGCCTCTGCCTATGCCGGGCTGATGTTGGCCGGCATGGGGGCAGAGGTGATCGTGGTGGAGCCCCCCGAAGGCCATCACTCTCGGGGCTTCGAGCCGTTCTTGGATGACGAGGCCGGGCCGGAGCGCAGTCTGTGGTGGTGGCACTACAACGCCTCCAAGCTGGGCGTGACCCTGGATCTTGGAGAAGAAGGCGACCGGGACCGATTCCGGTCGCTGGTCGGCACCGCCGATGTGGTGCTGGAGTCGGAGCGTCCCGGACGATTGGCCGACTTGGGCATCGACCACGACACGTTGCGGGCCGATCATCCCGAGTTGATCTGGGTGTCGTTGACCCCATTCGGCCGCACCGGGCCGCGATCCCAAGAGGAGAGCATCGACCTCACCGTGCTGGCCGCCGGCGGTCCAGTGTGGAGCTGCGGTTACGACGACCATGCCATCCCACCCCAGCGGGGCGGGGGCAATCAGGGGTACCAGACCGGGTCGGTTTTTGCGGTTCTCTCGGCTCAGACCGCGCTGTTGGCCCGAGATCGCACGGGCCAAGGCCAGTTCGTGGATGTGAGCCTGCACGCTGCCGCCAACGTGACCACCGAGTTCGCCTCGGTGCAGTGGTTGGTGGCCGGCGAAGAGGTGCAGCGCCAGACCGGGCGCCACGCCGCCGTTGAGCCCACCACGTTCACCCGGGCGCTGTCGGTGGACGATATCGACGTCAACACCGGCTTTCCGCCCCGATCAGCCCGGGACTTCGCCGTGGTGGTGGAGTGGATGGAGAGCCTGGGGTTGAAGGACCAATTCGAGGAGTTCTTCTTCTTGGAGATGGGCACCCAGCTCGAAGAAGACCTGCACCTATCGCAGATCGGCCAGGATCCCGAGGTGACCGCCATGTTCGGCGCTGCCCGGGAGGCTGTGCGGTTCATCGCCCAGAACATCACCGCCCACGAGTTCTTCATCGGCGCCCAAGAGCGGGGACTGGCAGTGGGCATCATCTACTCGCCCGAAGAGGTGCTGGCCGACCCTCACTTCCAGGAGCGGGGCTTTCCCGTCGAGGTAGAGCACGAGGACTTAGGCCGTAGCTTCACCTATGTGGGCGCACCCTATATCGCCCCCAAGTCCCCCTACCGAGTCCGCCATCGGGCCCCTCACATCGGCGAGCACAACCACCTGCTCGCCTAAGCTGCCCCAGTGCCATCCCGTCACCCGGTCATTTGCGGTATCGGCCTGAGCGATTATCCGGTGGCACCGCATTTGAACTCGGTGCAGCACCACGCCCTGGCCGCTCGCCGGGCCATTGCCGACTGTGGCATCGCCAAATCGGCCATCGACGGCTATGTCAGCACCAGCGGCGGGGGACCGGGAGCGGGGGATGACGCCGTGTCCATGGCCGAGTACCTGGGGGTGAACCACCGCTACATCGACGGGACCATGGTGGGGGGATCGTCGTTCGAGTTCCATGTGCAGCACGCCGCCGCGGCCATCAAGGAGGGGTTGTGCGACACCGTGCTGGTGACCTACGGCTCTGATCAGCTCACCCGCATGGGACGGGTGCTGGGCACCGGCGGGTTCCAGCGCGACGCTCAGCCGGTGGCCGGGGCCATGCAGATGGCCACGCCCTACGGATTGCCCTTGGTGGGGGCCTATGCCCTGGCCGCTCGTAGGCACATGCACGAGTTCGGTACTACCTCCGAGCAGTTGGCCGAGATAGCCGTTGGGGTCCGGGAGTTCGCCGGGCTCAACCCCGACGCCCGCTACAGCGACCCCATCACCGTGGGCGATGTGGTGAACAGTCGCATGATCGCCGATCCGCTGCACAAGCTGGATTGCTGCGTGATCACCGATGGGGGCGGGGCGCTGGTGCTGACCACCGAGGAGATCGCTCGCGACCTGCGCCATGCCCCGATTTACGTGCTGGGGGCAGCGGGCACTCAGACCCACTGGAACATCCACCAGATGCCCGACTTCACCGAGATGGGCGCCGCAGTCTGCGGACCCGAGGCCATGGGCCAAGCCGGTGTGACGCCAGGCGACATCGACACTGCCCAGCTATACGACAGCTTCACCATCACCGTGCTGTTGATGCTGGAAGGCCTCGGCTTTTGCGGCAAAGGCGAGGGCGGCGCCTACGTGACCGAGGGCCATCTCCGCCGGGGCGGGTCGATGCCCACCAACACCGACGGCGGAGGCTTGTCGTCCAACCACCCGGGCATGCGGGGCATCTTCTTGTTGATCGAGGCGGTGCGCCAGATCCGGGGCGATGCGGGCGAAGCCCAGGTGCCCGACGCCGAGGTGGCCTTGGCCTGCGGCTCCGGCGGCTGGCTGTCGGCCATCGGCACCGTCATCTTGGGGAAGGACCGACCCTCATGAGGGTCGTCCGTGATCTTGAGTGGCAGGGGCCGGTCCCCGCCGGCGAGGGGGAGTACGGCGAGTTCTTCGCGGCCGCGGCCGAGGGCCGCTTGCTCATCCAGCAGTGCCCACAGTGCGGCAATCGCCAGCACTACCCCCGAGCGCTGTGTACCGCCTGCGCGGCCGAGCCTGAGTGGATGGAAGCCGCCGGCACCGGCAATGTCTACACCTACACCATCGTCCGTCAGTACGGAGTGCCCGCCTTCGCCGAACTGCCCTATGTCCTGGCCATGGTCGACCTCCCCGAGGGAGTGCGGATGTTCGGCGGCCTCACCGGAATCGACCCCGAAGCAGTCGAGATCGGCATGGCAGTCACCGCCTACGCCCGCACCTACGACGACACCCACGCCATGGTCTTCTGGGAACCCGCCTGATGATGGACAATCCGCCTTTTCCGCCTGTGCCATCACGACCATCAATGCCCCCTTCACCCATCCAGCCTTCGATGAAGCGTGTGATTCCGCTTCTCTCTGGCTCAGTGTTTCTCTCAGTATTCCATTCGAGATTTCTCGTGGTGGCCCTCGAAAAGGACATCAGTCTCGAAGAGGCACGATGGGGGTTGCTTACCTTTTGGATCGCGTCTGGAGTGCTTTTCGTGCCAATGGGGTGGCTTGCCGACACAGTCGGAAGGAAACGCGTCTTTCTCTTAGGTATGGCTGTCTTCCCAGCGGGGTTGATCGTCGAGGCCGTAGCCTCAGATTGGAAAATGCTGATCGTAGCGGGGCTTATCAGCTCTGTAGGAAACGCAGCAGCAATTCCTGTAGGAATGGCAATTTTGCTTGCGGCCGTACCTGCTCAGCGGCGATCAACGGCTGTTGGGGGCTATTACACCATGTTTGGAGTAGTAACCATCGTTAGCTCCTTCGTTATTGCTTGGGTAGATGAAATCAATTGGAACTGGATGATCCCCATATACGTATTGATTGGTGCAACCACAATCGGGTTTGGAAAAGATCAACTGGTGGAGGTGACTGGAGAAGGCAGCCATGAAACTTCTGTTGATGTGGGAGTGCTGTCAAGTCCTCCTGAGGGGGATGTTCCTCCAGTAGTCCCAAATGTACGAAAACTGTGGACCAGAAATATGGTCCTTTCAAATTGCGCTGGGTTAGCTTGGGTATCCGCGATAGGCTTTATCTCTTTTGCAGTAAGCGTCTATCTTATCAACTCGTGGGCGAAGGGTCTCAATACTGAGCGGGCAGTGTTTATCTTGGCTGCGGTTGTAATTGGATTGCTAGCACTGCCTCTAGTAGTTGGAAGATTTGCCGACAAGTGGGGCCATAGGCTGCCGATGTTGGTGGTAGCGATATACCTCTTAATGTTCTCATTGGCTTCGGTATCGCTTGCTGATGGGAGGACTATGCCGTCTATTCTCTGGTTTGGAAATACGGCTGCATTTTTTCTCAATGTCGGAATCGCATCTACAATCTTCGAAGGTGCAGCAGTGAATTCTCTCCCGATTGAGAGATTGGGTATTGGTGTAGCAATTCATCGCTTCTTTCGCTACTTGGGTACGATTATCTCGACTTGGACCTCTCTCTTCGTAATTTGGGCGGTAGGTAGTCCTCTAGAAGAGCAGCGGTGGCTTTTCGGGTTGGGGGCTCTATGCGTCGTTGGAGCGATTGCTCTTGCCTCCGGAATAGATACTCGACCCGGAGTACATCCGCCCGCAGACACAAAGGGCACCGCAGCGATCGAGTGACCACAGGTGCGCCTGTTCGGTGGGACTTTGCCTTCGTACAGGGGCCATGATGGGGCCATGCATGACGACATCATGGCGGCGTTTGACATTTCCGACCGGGTAGCGGTGGTCACCGGAGCCGCCTCGGGGATCGGCCGCGGGACGGCGGTGACGCTGGCCAAGGCCGGGGCATCGGTGGTGCTGGGCGACGTTGACGCCGACGGTATGGGCGAGACCGGCGGGGAACTGGATGCGCTGGGCGCCTCATGGTCGGCGGTGCCCATCGACGTGAGCGACAAATCGGCGGTAGACGCACTGGTGGCCGACGCCGTGGACCGCCACGGACGGCTCGACATCATGGTCAACAACGCCGGGATCATTACCGACAGCCTCATCGTGGACACCACGCCCGAGCAGCTCGAGCGGGTGATGAATGTGAACATCAAAGGCGTCTACTGGGGCACCGCGGCGGCCGGCCGGGCAATGGCCGACCAGAAATCGGGATCGATCGTCAACTTGTCGTCGGCCGGAGCCGACATGCCCGCCCCGATGATCTCCATTTACGCGCTGACCAAGGCGGCCGTAAAGATGATCACCCGCACCGCCGCGTTGGAGATGGCCCCCATCCGGGTAAACGCCGTGGCCCCCGGTTCTATCGAGACCCCCATCTACGACCGCCACTTTCTAAACGACGACGGCAAGGTCGACCCCGAACGCCAGAAGAACCACTTCGACACCATCGCCCAAATGAACCCCCTGGGGTTTGTGGGTGATCCCACCGACATTGCCTACGCCATCTTGTATCTCTGTTCGGATGCTGGCCGATTTATGACCGGCCAGACTGTGCGGCCCAACGGCGGCGTGGTGATGCCGCTATAGCTAGCCCATAGCCTGTAGTCATGGATTCGAAGCGCAGTACCCGTCGAGCAGTAGCCCTCGCGGTGGCCGTCTTGCTGCTGGCCGCTGCCTGCGGCGGAAACGACGATGACGCCGCTTCCGAAGCGGTTGAGGTTGCCCCGGTGCAGATCGTCGGACAGTCTCTAGGGCTGGCAGGAGATTCTCCAGCTTCTGATCCGGCAATCGGTCGTCCAGTGCCTGGGCTCTCAGGTTCAGCCATCGACGGTACGCCGTTTTCCTGGACTCCGGGTGAGCGTCCAGCAGTCTTCGTGTTCCTGGCTCACTGGTGCCCGGCTTGTCAGGGAGAAGTCGCTGAGTACACCGGCTGGCTTGCCGCAGGAAACGAACTTCCCGACGGGGTGGACCTGATCAGCGTGGTCACCCTGGTGGACTCCAGCAGGGACAATTACCCGCCCAGCCAATGGCTGGCCGACGAAGATTGGCCGTACCCCGTTCTGGTGGACAGTGCCGACAACGAGATTGCCGCCGCCCTCGGGCAGGCAGGCACACCGTTTTGGGTCTTGGTGTTCAGTGACGGAACGTTGGCGTCTAGGGGAAGCGGTCGTATTCCCCCAGAAATTCTGACCAGGCACTTCAACCTGCTATTGGCTCCAGGCGACGGGTAGGGTTTTCGCCCGTGACTGGTTATCTCGAAGGCAAGAACATCGTCGTCACCGGAGCGGGCAACGGCATCGGCCGGGCCATCGCCATGGGCTGCGCCGCTGAGGGGGCCAACGTAGTGGTGGCTGACTACGGCGTGTCCCTAGACGGCTCCGACCCGTCGTCGGAAGTGGCCGACGCGGTGGTGGGCGAGATCGAGGCAGCGGGTGGCACCGCCCTGGCCTTGGCCTCCGACATCAGCACCATGGAGGGCGGCGCGGCAGCGGTTCAAGCCGCGGTGGACACCTGGGGATCGATCGACGGAGCAGTGTGCGTGGCCGGCATCCTGCGGGAGCGGATGATCTTCAACATGACCGAAGAAGAGTTCGACGACGTGATCCGGGTACACCTCAAGGGCCACTTCACCGTGTACAAGCACGCCTCGGCCATCATGCGCAAGCAGGAAACCGGCGGATCGCTGGTGGGGATCACCTCGGGGGCGTTCACCGGCTCGACCTCCCAGTGCAACTACGCGGCGGCCAAGGGGGGCATCATCTCGCTGACCAAGAGCGCGGCGCTGGCCCTGAAGCGCTATGGGATAAACGCCAACTGCATCGCCCCCAGCGCCAAGACCCGCATGTCAGAGAACGTGCCATTCGAGATCGAGGCCGGCGCTCCAGAAGACGTGGCACCCCTGGCCGTGTACCTGCTCAGCGACACTGCTCGGGATATCACCGCCCAGGTCTATACCGTGGTCGGTCCCCGCATCTCGGTGTGGGCCCAGTTTGGCGAGCTTCGCTCCATGTACGCCCCCGACAGCAGCTGGACGCCAGAGGGCATCGAAGAGGCGCTACCCCGCACCGTCGGCACCGAGGAGCACCCCACCATGGCCATGCTCGAAGCACAAGCCGCCCAGCGCCAGGCCTCACAAGGCAGCAGCTGATGTCCGGCGGCGCGCTGGCGGGACGGATCGCCGTCATCACCGGCGCCGGGCGGGGAATCGGCCGCCACTACGCCCTGCTGTTTGCCGCCGAGGGGGCCAAAGTGGTGGTCAATGACCTGGGTTGCGAGGCCGACGGCACTGGCGCCGACCCCGCGGTGGCCCAAGCAGTGGTGGACGAGATCACTGCCATCGGCGGAACGGCGGTGGCCAACGGCGATGACGTGGCCGACATGGCCGGGGCTGAATCCGTGCTGGCTCAGACGCTGGACGCCTTCGGCGGGGTGGACGTTCTGGTGAACAACGCCGGCATCTTGCGGGACAAGATGTTCGCCAGCATGAGCGAAGACGACTGGGATGCGGTGATCCGCGGCCACCTCAAGTCCACGTTCTGCATGACTCGGGTGTGCGCTGGGTGGTGGCGCGACCAGACCAAGGCTGGAGAGGCGGTAGACGCCTCGGTGATCAACATCAGTTCCACCTCGGGGCTGATCGGCGCGGTGGGCCAGTCCAACTACGGTGCGGCCAAGTCGGCCATAGCCGGCATGACGGTGATCATCGCCCAAGAACTGGGTCGCTACGGAGTTCGGGTGAACTGCGTGACCCCCGCCGGCCGTACCCGCATGACCGAGGGGGCGCCGGGCGTGGCCGAGATGGTAGCCAAGCCCGCCGAGGGGTTCGATGTGTACCACCCCTTCCACCCCGCTCCGGTGGTGGGATGGCTGGCCACCGCCGGCTGCGACGTGACCGGCCGGGTGTTCATGGCCAAGGGCGGCGATGTCCGCTGGTATACCCCGTGGTTGCGCCAGGACTTCCTTGACGACGAGCGGGAGTGGACCATCGCCGAGTTGGCCGAGGCCATGAAGGACCTGCCGCCGGCTCCGGTGTCGCCGTGAGCCGGGAAGTGCCCCCCGAGCCCCCCGGCCGGGGGCTTCTGGAGGGCAAGACCGTGGTGGTGACCGCCGCGGCGGGAACCGGGCTCGGTTTTGCTGCCGCTCGAAGAAGCATGGCCGAGGGCGCCCACGTGCTCATTAGCGACATTCATGATCGCCGTTTGGGTGAGGCCGCTGACCGCTTGGCCGAGGAGTTCGGGGTTCGCCCCGCCACCCAGCTGTGCAATGTCACGGTCGAGGATGAGGTCCAAGCCCTTATCGATGCTGCGGTGGCCGAGTTGGGCCGCATAGACGTGATGATCAACAACGCCGGGTTGGGGGGCACCGCCAATCTGGTGGACATGACCGATGAGCAGTGGCATGTGGTGATCGATGTCACCCTCAACGGCACCATGCGAACCACCCGGGCCGCGCTGCGCCACATGATGCCCCGAGGTTCGGGGGTCATCGTCAACAACGCCTCGGTGATGGGGTGGCGGGCCCAAGCCGGCCAGAGCCACTACGCGGCAGCCAAAGCCGGGGTGATGGCCCTCACCCGCTGCGCGGCCATGGAAGCAGCCGAGACCGGTGTTCGGGTCAACTGCGTAGCGCCCAGCTTGGCCATGCACCCGTTCTTGGCCAAGACATCCAGCCAAGAGTTCCTCGACAGCCTGATTTCGCTGGAGGCCTTCGATCGGGCCGCCGAGCCGTGGGAGGTGGCCAACGTGATGGTGTTTCTGGCCAGCGACTACTCCACATACATGACCGGCGAGATCATCTCGGTCAGCTCCCAGCACCCTTAGGGAGCGACCGTCAGCCGAGAGCGGCGGCCAGAACCGAGCGGTCAGTGGCGTGGTAGACGTGGGCCAGGTCGAGGTCCACGATCTTCCGGGGCATCTCGGGATCGAACCAGCCGTCGATGAGGCCCCAGTGGTGGGGGCTCATCATGTAGTCCACTTTGAGCCCGTCGAGGGTGTGGTACTCCTGCTCCCAACAGTGCGTCCACCGAGAAGTGGGCGGACCGACGACTCGGCTGAGGGCCCAGTTCACGATGGCCGGGATGTGGTCGGGCATTGCCATTAGGTCTCGCTCGAACGCGGCCACCGAGTCGGCCGGTGAATCGGGTTCGACTCGCAGCAGCAATGTGCGCTTGATCTCCCCGGCGAAGCCGGGGTCGGTCACCACGCCGTCGATCAGCTCCAGCTCCACCAAGTCGACGTCGGCCACGTCCTCGAAGCCGGAAGGGACAGGTTCGTCGATCCCGTCCCAGGTGTAATGACCACCGCCCACCGTTCCCGGCAGGTGCTGGCCCAGCGCCGCAGCCGATTCCAACTCGGCCACCCTGCCGGAGTCAGCACCGTCGGCCAATGTCACCAGGGCTAGCTTGCGGCTCATCGCCCCGCCTCATCAAGGGGATCGTCCACGAGGAACCGTCGCTGTCGCTCCACGCAGTGGGCGTCCACCTCGGCCCAGAACTCAGCGACGCGGGGATCCCGTCCGGCCGCGCCCCGCATGGCCCACCAGGCGGGGGCATCGGGCACCGACCACAGGTACACCAGCGTGTTGGGCTGGTCGAACAGCTCCACCGGCGGGGTCAGCCACGTCTGTTCCAGCGTCATGCCCCGCTCGGCGGCGCCCGGCATGTAGCTATCGTTCATCAACCGCCGCACCTCCTCCAGGTTCCCCGGTTCGACCGTCAATTCGTCCAAGATGTGAATCTTCCCGACCACGACCACACGCTAGTGGTGTCCTAGATTGCAGGACCGGAGCAAAGACGGGAGTTAGATCAATGAATCAGCTGCGGCGCATTCCGCTGGAGGGATGCGTGAACTTCCGAGACCTAGGAGGTTACGCCAGCTCATTGGGCGGCACCACAAAGTGGGGAGTGCTGTTTCGAGCCGACTCGCTGCACCGCCTCAGCGCGGCAGACGCCGAGGTGCTCACGGGTCGATTGGGGGTCCGCACTGCGGTGGACCTGCGGGCGCATGACGAAAGAGAGCGGGTTGGGGTACTCAATCCGGCTCTGGGCATCAACGAGCACCATGTGGGCACCATCGACCGGAGCGTGCACAGCAATGAGCCCCCCGATCCCGAACTGAAGGACCGCTCCTTCGGCCAGATCTACGAGAACATGATCCACACCGGGGGAGAGCGATTCGCCGCCGCCATCGAGTTGGTGGCCGACCCCGATCAGTGGCCCACTGCCTTCTTCTGCATGGCCGGCAAAGACCGCACCGGCTGTCTGGCCGCGATGATCTTGGGCTTGGCCGGGGTAGAGCGCCAAGACATCGTGGGCGACTATGCCGCCACTGCTCCAGCGGTTCCGGAAATCCGGGAGCGGTCTTTGGCCGAACTACCCGAATTGGCCAGAGTCTGGGAGCAGTTCCGCCCCGACATCGTCAACGCCCCCACCAGCGCCATGACAGAGCTGTTGGGGATTGTTGAGGACCGGTGGGGCGGCCTCGAGGGCTATGCCCTTGACTACGGCGTCAAGCCCCAGACCATCGAGCGCCTGCGGGACTCGTTTCTGGTCTGATCCGCCTACACCGAGACCAAGTCAGGGCTCCACGACCACTTTGAGGGTGGGCGTGTCGCTAGCTGCCAGGGCGAAGGCCTCGCCGGCGGCATCGAGGGGGAAGCGCTGGGTGATCATGGCCTCTGCGATCTCAGGACGGTGGGCCAGCAGCGCGGCGGCTGAGTCGAAGGCCCGGCCCGCGCCGTGGTGGCCGTAGAACGTGCCCCACACTGCGGTCAGCTCCTTGAGCACCCAGGGCAATACCTCGAACAGTTTGTTCTGGTAGTAGCCGGCCACGAGCAGCACTGTTCCTCCCGGTCGGGCCACCTCGGCCGCACGGGTGATGGAGCGCTCTGAGCCGTCACCCTCGATGACCACGTCATAGGTGCCCGACAGGCCGACACTCAGTCCCATCCGCTCTGCGGCCACCGCGTGCAGATCGTGATCGGGCTCGACGTCCACCACACAGCCCCGCCAGCGGGCCGCGGCCCCGCCCAGCAGCCCGAAGCCGGTGACTCCCGGACCGACCACGGCCACTCGGTGGCGGCTCTCCAGCCGCCCCAGCATCAGGCTGTGGATGTTCACCGCCAGCGGCTCGCACAAGCAGGCGTTGGCCACGTCCAAGCCGTGGGGCAGCCGTACCAGACACCGCTCAGGCAGCAGGATCTCGTCGGCCATGCCGCCGTCGAAGGCCACCCCGGCGATCATCTCGTGCGACTTCTTACACCAGTGGTAGTCGCCCATTCCGCAGAACTCGCACACCTCACAAGGCACCATCGGCTCAATCGCCACCGGGGTGCCGTCGTCCAGCACCCCGGCGAACTCGTGGCCAAAGGTCATCTCCCGGGGGCCGAAACCCACCATGTTCAGGTCGGTCTGGCATATGCCCACCGAGCGGGGTCGGATCCTCACCCCTTCGGCGTCGCCCACCGCCACCTGGGTCGGAACCGGCACCTCCACCGGCCGGATGCCCTCGGGAGTATGGCGCACCGCCCTCACGCCGACAGGCCCCGCTTCTTGAACTCGTTTTGGGCGTACACGATGCCCCCGAGGTGCTCGTCGGCGTCAGAAGAAGTGGCCAGCCAGGCCACCACCGCGCCGATGGTGGCGGGCTCCCCGCCGGGATAGGGGAACGATCCTGCGGTATTGCGGGCCCGGGCTGCCTCAGTGATCACATAGCCGGGATCGATGCTGAAGCACCGGATGCCGTCGGGGCCGTGCTCCACGTGGATGTGGGGGGTCATACGGGTGAAGGCCCCCTTGCTCATGGAGTAGGCCATGCCCCAGCCCCCCTTGCCGATCGGACCGGGCGGGTCGGTGTGGGCCGAGGCCGAGATCATGTTCACGATGGTGCCCGAGCCCCGCTCCACCATGGCGGCCAGTACCCGCTCGGTGATCGCCATTTGGGCGAACACGTTCCCCTCGAACAGCTTGTGGACCTCGGGCTCCTCCAGTTCCATGATTGGGGTCATGCTCACTTTGCCCTGGTAGATGGCATTGTTTACCAGTACATCGAGATGTCCGAAGTGCTCCAGCGCGCCGTCGATGCACGCCTCCACGCTGGCTCGGTCGAGCAAGTCCATCACGAACGCTGTTCCCTGCTGACCTTCGGCTTCGATGGCGGCCACGGTCGTGTCGAGGCCGCCAGGGATAGTGAGATCGGGGTCGTACATATCCCGGCCTGAGCCGTCCGACAAGGTGCGGGCCGACACGGCCACGTCGAATCCGGCTCGGGCCAAGGCAATGGCGCTGGCCTTTCCGATGCCTCGGCTGGCTCCGGTGACCAGGGCGGTCTTTTGCTGCTTTGCGCTCATCAGTGTCGCTCTGCCTTTCGGTTGCTCCGACTCGCAGGCATACCGTAGGGCCATGGGTCCGCTGAAGGGAATGCGCATAATCGAGTTGGCCGGGATCGGGCCGACCCCGTTCGCCGGCATGATGCTGTCGGATATGGGGACCGAGGTGATCCGGGTCGACCGGGTGGGCGGGTCGGGCAACCCAGTGGCCTCCCAGTCGGGACCCATGGAGCGGGGCAAGCGAACCGTGGCCTTCAACCTCAAGCAGCCCGAGGGCGTGGAGGCGGTGCTCCGACTGGTCGAGGCGTCCGACGGCTTGTTTGAGGGGTTTCGGGCCGGGGTGGCCGAGCGCCTCGGCGTCGGGCCCGAAGCCTGCCTGGCCCGCAACCCCAAGCTGGTCTACGGGCGGATGACCGGTTGGGGGCAATCCGGGCCATTGGCCGACCGGGCCGGTCACGACATCAACTACATCTCTCTAGCTGGACCCCTGGCCCACATCGGCCGGACCGGCCAGCCACCTTCGGTGCCTCTCAACCTCATCGGCGACTTCGGCGGTGGCTCGGTGTTCTTGGTGCTGGGCATGGTGGCGGCCCTGCTGGAGGTGGCCAGAGGCGGCGACGGTCAAGTAGTGGACGCCGCCATGGTGGACGGGGCCGCCTACCTGCTGTCGCCGCTGTACGCGGCCCACGCCAGCGGATTCTGGACTGACGACTACGGGGCCAATTTTTTGGACTCCGGGGCCTACTTCTATGAGGTGTACGGCACTGCCGATGGCAAGTGGCTGGCGGTGGGGGCCATTGAGCCGCAGTTCCACGCCGAGTTCATGGCCGGGATCGGTCTGGCCGATGTCGATGACCTGCCCGGCCAGATGGACCGAGACCGGTGGCCGGAGATGAAGCAGCGGGTGGGGGACATCATCGCCACCCGCACCCTGGACGAGTGGGTTGAAGTGTTCGACGGCACCGATGCCTGTGTCACTCCGGTGCTGACCATGGGGCAAACCCCGGCCCACCCCCATGCACTGGCCCGCGATTCATTCTTCGACTTTGACGGGGTAACCCAGCCCCAGCCTGCCCCTCGGTTTGGGCGCACTCCTTCTGAGCCGGCGATGGCATCGCAACCCCCCGGGGCCGACACTGACGCAGTTCTCGCTGAACTGGGCTATTCCGCCGCAGAGGTGGAGGCACTCCGGTCGTCGGGCGCGGTGGCCTGAGCCATTCAGATCGGCAAAGCCGCGAATTCTGAAGGAACTGCCCGTAGCGTTGAAGCGTCGTAGATGAGTGAGGGCAGCGGGCAAACTCACGGACATGAAGGAGAGCGTCATGATGCGCTTACCAAAATTGGCTTTGACTGTGTTGCTGGTCTGCCTTATCGCGGCGGCCTGCTCAGGCGACAGCGAGGACAGCGGCCCTTCTGTGGCGGCCACTGAACCCCCGGTACCAGCTTCCGAACCCTCGGTGGTACAGCCCACTGAGCCGGCCCAAACCTCTGCACCAGAGCCGACAGAGGCCGAAGATGGACTCTCGTCCGCCCAGCAAGAAATTGCTGACGCAATCTTTACAGCGATGATGAATGACGAAGGACGCCCGGTTTCTGTGACAGAAGTCCAGGTCCGATGCCTGGGTGACAACGTAGCCGGCGTCTTCTCCGACGAACGGATCGCCGAACTAGGCCTCAATGGGGACCAGCTCGCCTGGGCATATGTCGAAAGGAGTACCTTTGCCTTGGGCGACGACTACGACATCACAGACGTTGAGGCGTCGGAGGTGGTGGATCAGGCCTTCGACTGTCTGGATTGGCGGCTGGCATTAGCTGAGATAATCGCCTCAGAGGGTGTTCCGGCGGACCAGGCAAGCTGCTTTGTTTCTGAGATTTCTGATGAGGGACTACGAGCCACGATAGAGAGTGGGTTTATTTCCGAATCGGAGGATGACCTCGGAATTGCTGAGTCGGAGGCTCTGGAGGCAATGCAAGCCTGCATCAATGTGCGGGAGATGCTCTACCAGACGATCCTCGAAGAGGGCCTCTCGGAGCAGAGCGCCCGGTGCGTTGCCGACGGTTTGCCCGAGGAAATGGTCGAGATGATGCTCGAAGGCCCGATTCTCGAAGACGAGGAAGAAGCGCTCAAGATGGCTGGCGAGCTCATGGCACTTCAGAACCGGTGCCTGACCCCCGAAGAAATCGAGTCGATGGGCGGGTTCGGCGGTTAGCCTCCCCTAATCGTGTATCCGATGATCAACGCAGAAGACGGCTGACGGGAAATTTGAGCTTTGCGCCGTCGCTGGATCATCTCGATATTCCTTGTTTCTCTATTGGCCTCGGCCTGCTCGAGCGAAAGCATGAGCCGCGCACCGTCGGTGCCGGCCACCCAGGCCCCTGCGGTCCAGCCCACTGAGGCAGTCGAAGCTCCCAATTCGTCTTCCACCGACGACGCTGGTCCCGACAACGCTGTGCAGGTCGATGAAGTCGATCCACCCGCATCCAACCGTCAGGAGTTGTCCGCCACATTTGCGGAGCTGGTCTTAGCCGACGCACTGGTCACCACCTTCATGACGCGACCGGAGATCATCTGCCTGGCCGAGGGAGCATTTGCCGTGTTCACCGACGATCGGCTTGACGAAATTGGGCTCAACCCCGAGTCATTTGCTGGCGCATACCGCCAGCCGGGATTGTTCGTGTTTGGGGACTGGTTCGATATTTCTGATCGAGAGGCGTTCGATCTTGAGAACCTGGCTTTGGGTTGCGTCGACTGGCGGAACTTCGTGGTCCAGGTCTTGGTGGCAGAGGGCGAGCCGATGGATCGAGCGCAGTGCATTGCCTCCCAGATCTCGGTTGACGGATTGAGAGACGTCGTGAGGGACGCCATGGTGGTCGACACCGGAGAGGGTTTTGGGGAGGCACAGGACGAGGTGGCATCGGCCCTAACCGCTTGCTACCTGAATGCGTCACCGGTGGAAGTCTCCTAGCCGAACAGCAAGGCAAGGTGGCGGCAACCGGTACCGCTCCACTACCCCCGGTAGTACACCGCCTCGCCAGTGGCCTCGGCGTCGGTGCCCACCCGGCCATCGGCAACCATGGCAATGAGGTGGGCCAGCACGGAGCGGGCGGCTGGCTCATGTAGCTCTGAGGACACGTCGGCGTACATCACCTTCACCATTTCAGGGATGGTCTGCGGCCCAGGTCTCAGGCATTCCATGATCTGACGCTCCCGGTCCAATCTGTGGGCATAGAGGGCCTCCACCAGGGCGTGGGGCTCGGTGACTGGGGGGCCGTGGGTGGGCCAATACACCTGGTCGTCGGGACAGTCGGCCAACAGCCGGAGGCTGGCCAGGTAGTCGGTCATGTTGCCGTCGGGCGGGGGGATGATGGTGGTGGACCACCCCATGATGTGGTCGCCAGTGAACACACCGGCCGCCTCCCGCCAGCGATAGGCGATGTGGTTGGAGATGTGGCCGGGGGTGTAGAGGCACTCGAAGCTCCACCCCGGCCCCTCCACAACATCCCCGTGGATCACCGAGGCACTGGGAGCGAATTCGAGATCGCCCCGCTCCTCGCTCTTTCCGTCATCGTCATCGGCCGCCGGATGGGGGCCGAACCCATAGGCCGGAGCGCCGGTAGCCTCGCCCACCGCCTGTGATGCAGGGGAGTGGTCCCGATGGGTGTGGGTGATGAGCAGGGCTTCCACCTGCTCGCCATCCACCGCGGTCAGAACGGCCTTGATGTGGTCGGCATCGTCGGGGCCGGGATCGACGATGGCCACCTGTCCCTGGCCCACGATGTAGGTGCCGGTGCCCCGGTAGGTGAACTTGCTCGGGTTGTTGGCCACTACTCGGCGCAGCCCGGGGGCCATTTCAACCACCGCGCCGTATTCCACGTCGGGCTCGGTCGCAAACGGGATGCTCACCGCCATCGTGGGATTCTCCCGACCGGTCAGCCGTCCTCGCCGGCCACCTCGCCGGTGGAGACTCCCAGATAGGCGGGCTTCTCGCCGCCGCCGTGGACTTTGATGTTGGCGCCCGACATCCACCGGGCCATGGGCGAGGCCAAGAACAGGCACACGTCGGCCACGTCGTCAGGTTGGCCCATGCGGCCCATGGCAATGGTTTCGCCCACCGCGTCGATGCCAGCCTGGTCGCCGTAGTAGAGGTGGGCGTCTTCGGTCACAATGAGACCCACGGTCACGGTCAGCACTCGGATCTTGGGCCCCCACTCCACCGCCAGGGTCTCGCTCAAGTTCAACAGTCCGGCCTTGGCTGCTCCGTAGGCTATGCCCATGGGGTTGGGTCGGATGCCTGACACCGAAGAGATGTTGAGGATCACTCCGCCGCTGTCCTGGTTCTGCATCACCGGATACACCGCCTGGCTGAACGCCATGGGGGCCATCAGGTTCAACGCCACGATCTTCTCGTTGAATCGGGGCGACACCGTGGCCGAGTCGGCTGGAGGCGCCCCGCCCGCGTTGTTGATGAGAGTGTCCACTCGCCCGGTACGCTCCACCGCGGCCTCCACCACCCCGGCGATCTGTTCGGGATCCCTCACATCGGCGGCCACGAACAAGGCCTCCCGGCCGACGGCGGTCACCGGCTCCTCCGGCGGGCGGCGGGCGCAGACCACCACGTCGGCCCCTGCGGCCAAGAAGCGAGTGGCCATCCCCCGGCCCAGCCCCTTGGTGCCGCCGCTGATGATGGCGGTCTTGCCGGTGAAATCGAGGTCGTTCATTGCTGCCAGTGTGCCTTATACGGGCCACCGGGAGCATGACCACGCCGAACGAGGCAGTTCTGCCAGTGTGGGCCGGGTTGCAGGAGCGGGCTATCGTCGCCGCCATGGTCGACAAGCGGATGACCGAAGACGAAGTCATCTCAGAGCTGAAGGACGGGATGACCATCGGTATCGGCGGCTGGGGATCCCGTCGCAAGCCAATGTCTCTGGTGCGGGCCATATTGCGCTCCGATCTCAAGGATCTGACCGTGGTGGCCTACGGCGGACCCGATATCGGGCTGCTGTGCGCGGCGGGCAAATTGCGCCGGGCGGTGTATGGGTTCGTATCGCTGGACACCATCCCGCTCGAGCCCCACTTCCGCCAGGCTCGCCAGAGCGGGGCCATTGAGTTCACTGAGCTGGACGAAGGGGCCTTCTACCTGGGGCTTCTGGCCGCCGCCCACCGGGTGCCGTTCTATCCCACCCGGGCTGGCTTGGGCTCCGACATGTTGATCATGAACCCCGAGCTGCGCACGGTGACGTCGCCCTATGACGACGGCGAGGAGCTGGTGGCCATCCCCGCCTTCAAACTGGACGCGGCGCTGATCCACATGAACCGGGCCGACGCCGCCGGCAACGGCCAATTCCTGGGCCCCGACCTGTATTTTGACGACCTGTTCGCCATGGCCGCCGACAAGACCTACCTGAGCACCGAGAAGATCGTGCCCACCGAGAACCTGCTTGACGAGGGGCCGGTGCACACGCTTCGCATTCAGCGCATCTTCACCGACGGTGTGGTGGAGGCCCCCCGAGGGGCGCACTTCACCGAGTGCCCGCCCGACTACGGGCGCGACGAGGCCTTCCAGCGGGAGTACGCCGCCACCGCCCGCGACCCCGAGGCGTGGGAGGCCTTCCGCAGCACCTACCTCGACGCTTCCTCCCATGAGGACTACCTGAAGGCGCTGGAGGCTCGATCATGAGCACGCCCGCCGAAGCAACCCTCGACGAGATCTGCGTGGTGGCCTGCGCCGAGGCCTTCCGGGGCGATGGCGAGATCCTGTGCAATCCCATCGGGACGGTGCCCTTCGTGGGGGGCCGGCTGGCCCGGGCCACCTTCGAGCCCGACCTGGTGTACACCGACACCGTGTCGGTGCTGCCGGCCAACAACTTCCCGGTGGGCGTTCCCGACGCCCCAAAGGTGGTGGAGTCGTGGGTGCCGTACCGCACCGTGTTCGACATCGTGTGGTCGGGCAAGCGCCACGTGATGATGGGGGCTTCCCAGATCGATCAGTGGGGCAACCAGAACATCGCCGCTATCGGCGACTTCCGCCAGCCCAAGGCCCAGCTTCTCGGTTTGCGGGGTGCGCCCGGCAACCTGGTCAACCACACCACCAGCTATTGGATGCCGAACCACTCCACTCGCTCGTTCGTGGCCTCGGTAGACGTTGTCTCGGGGCCGGGGTACGACCGGATGCGGGAGCTGGGCGCGCCGAGCAACCGCTATCACGAGGTGCGACGGGTGGTGTCCAACCTTGGTGTGTTCGACTTCCAGACCGACGACAACCGCATGAGGATCGCCTCGATCCATCCCGGAGTGACCGTGGATCAGGTTGTGGAGGCCACTGCCTTCGAGTTGGCCGGAATCGACGATGTGGCCGAGACCCGGCTGCCCACCGACGAAGAGTTGCACCTGATTCGCGAGGTGCTCGACCCCACCGGCGCTCGCAAAGCCGAATTCCGCTGAGCCCCTGATGAGCACTGACCCGCGCTTGCACACCCGGCTGAGCGAGCTGTTCGGGGTGGAGTACCCCATCGTGCAGACCGGTATGGGGTGGGTGTCAGGGGCTCGGTTGACTGCGGCCACCTCCAACGCCGGCGGCCTGGGCATCATCGCGGCCGCGCCGTTGACGTTCGACCAGATGGTCGAGACTATCGATGGCGTAGCCGAGGCCACCGACCGCCCGTTCGGGGTGAACCTGCGCACCGACGCCGCCGACATCGACCAACGGGTCGACCACATCATCACCGCCGGGATACCGGTAGCCAGCTTCGCCCAAGCCCCGGGAGAGGCCATTGTCAAGAAGCTGAAGGACGCCGGGGTGGTGGTGGTGCCCACCATCGGTGCCCCTCGCCACGCCGAGAAGGTGGCGGCCTGGGGGGTCGATGCGGTCATCGCCCAAGGGGCCGAGGGCGGGGGCCACACCGGTCCCATCGCCACCACACTGCTCTTGCCCTCGGTGGTTGACACCGTGGACATTCCAGTCATCGCCGCCGGCGGGATGGTGGACGGCCGCTCGCTGGCCGCGGCACTGGCCTTCGGGGCCGACGGCGTCGCCATGGGCACCCGCTTTCTCTTGTCGTCCGACAGTGACGTCCCCGACCATGTGAAAGCCATCTATCTCGACACCAAGCTCACCGGCACGGTGGTCACCACCGCGGTGGACGGCGTGCCCCAGCGAGTGATCAATACCAACGTGATCTCCCGACTGGAGCGGTCGGGCCCGCTGTCGTTCCTCCGGGCCGCCCGCAACGCGCTGAAGTTCCGAGCCCTCACCGGGGTGGGTTACCGCCAGCTGCTTTCGGAGGGTTTGGCCATGCGGCGCAGCCTCAACCTCACTTGGGCCCAGATGGCCATGGCGGCCAACGCCCCCATGATGACCAAGGCCGCCATGGTGGACGGCCACCCCGAGGTCGGCATCCTCCCCACCGGCCAAGTGGTGGGCAGCATCGACGCCCTCCCCAGCTGCCAGGAGATCATCGACTCCGTCATCGCCGAAGCCGTACAGGTCTTGGACCGCCTGACCGGGGCTAGTCAGGCCTAGAGTTTCCCGCTGATGGATCTATCGTTCACTCCGGCGGAAGAGGAATTCCGGGAAGAGGCCCGCACCTGGCTGGTCGAGAATGTGCCCGCCGAGCCGCTGGCGTCGATGGACACCCCGGACGGCTTTGAAGAGCACCGGGCGTGGGAGCACATTCTGTTCGACGCCGGGTGGGCGGTGGTGTCGTGGCCCGAGCGCTACGGCGGCCGGGAGGCGTCGCTGGTGGAATGGCTCATCTTCGAGGAGGAGTACTGGGCGTCGGGGGCCCCGGGACGGGTTTCATCCAACGGGGTGAGCCTGCTGGCTCCTACCATCTTCGACTTCGGCACCCCCGAGCAGCAGGACCGCTTCTTGCGGCCCATGGCCCGAGGAGACGAGGTCTGGGCCCAGGGCTGGTCGGAGCCCGACGCCGGATCGGACCTGGCCGGGATCAAGACCAAGGCCCCCCGCGACGGCGACCACTTCGTGATCGACGGCCAGAAGACCTGGTGCTCTCGGGGGGCCTTCGCCGACTGGTTCTTCTGTTTGGTGCGCACCGACCCCGACTCCGAACGCCACGCCGGGCTGAGCTATCTGCTGGTTCCCGGCGACACCGAGGGCCTGGAGGCTCGGGCCATCGGCCGCTTGGACGGCGAACCTGGATTCGCTGAGCTGTTCTTCGACGGCGCCCGGGTGCACGAGCGATATTTGCTGGGGGGCGAAGGTGAGGGTTGGGCGGTGGCCATGGCCACCACCGGCAGCGAGCGGGGCCTGAACCTGCGGGCGCCGGGCCGGTTCATGGCCGCGGCCGACCGGCTGGTAGGGCTCTACAAGGAGCTGGCCGACAGCCGGGGCCCCGATCTGGACCGCCGCGATCAGGTGGTGAGCGCCTGGATGGGGGCCCAGGCCTACCGCTGGCAGACCTACGCCACCGAGTCTCGTTTGCGAGGCGGCGCCCCCATCGGCTCGGAGGCCAGCTTCATGAAGGTGCTCTGGTCGGAGCTCGACGTGGAGTTGCACGCCACCGCCCTGCGGTTGCTGGGCCGCGACGGGGAGCGGGCCGACAGTTCGTGGATGGACGGCTATGTGTTCGCGTTGTCGGGCCCGATCTACGCCGGCACCAACGAGATCCAAAGAAACATCATCTCCGAGCGAGTTCTAGGACTCCCGAGGCGGTAGGCGTGGATTTCTCGTTCAGCGACGACCAGGTCATGTTCCAGGAGGCGGTGCGGGACCTCTTGGCCAACGAGTGCCCGCCCGAGGTGGTCAGAGCGGCCTGGGAGAACGACACTGGCCGCACCGATGGCCTGTGGAACGCGCTGGCAGAGATGGGCGTGGTGGGCATGACCGCCCCCGAGTCGGCCGGCGGTTTGGGCATGGACGAGACCGACCTGGTGCTTTTGTTGGAAGAGGCGGGTAGGGCCGCGTTGCCCGAGCCCCTGCTGGAGCACACCGCGGTGGGCATCCCCACCTTGGCTGAGGCGAGAGGACCGATGGCCGAAGTCTGGTTGGAGCAGGCCGCAGCCGGGGAGGCCACTCTGGGCGCGGGTCCCGAAGACGGCTACACGGTTGGAGCGGCATCGTGTGATTTGGTACTGCTCATTGGCGAACAGGTCCGGGCTGTGCCGGTGGACGGGGCATCGCTGGTCGAACACCGGTCAGTTGACTGGTCTCGGCGGCTGTTCGAGGTAGACGGAGAGGAGGAGGTGCTCGACGCCGACCCCTCACTGGCCCTCGACCGGGCGGTGGGGGCGGCTGCCGCCCAGTGCGTGGGCGTGGCCCAGCACCTGCTCGACGCCACCGTGGAGTACGTAGCCCAGCGCTACCAGTTCGGCAAGCCGGTGGGCACCTACCAGGCGGTGAAACACCACTTGGCCAACACCGCCCTCAAGATCGAGTTCGCCCGTCCCGCCGCCCGCCACGCCGCCTGGTGCATTGCCGCCGGCGATCCCGACCGCAGCCGAGATGTATCGCTGGCCAAAGCCTTGGCCTCTGAAGCGGTGGACCTGGCTGCCCGCACCGCCCTCCAGTGCCACGGCGCCATCGGGTACACCTTCGAGTACGACCTGCATTTGTGGATGAAGCGGGGTTGGGCCCTATCGGCCGCCTGGGGCGACGCCGCCTGGCACCGCAACCGCATCGCGGCCGCCCTGGGCATCTGAATTGAAGAACATCCCTGTTGAGGCTCTATCGGTTGTTTCCACCCGCTCTGGAGTAGCGTGGCGGAGGTGAGCACCGAAGGCGCCACTGCGGTGGCCGAGCGTCCCGCCGATTCGGGGCAACCCCTCTTGGCCGTCGAAGGGGTCACGGTTCGATTCGGTGGCGTGGTGGCGGTGGACAACGTGACCATGTCGGTGCCGTCCGGCCAGGTCAGAGGGCTCATCGGACCCAACGGCGCGGGCAAGACCACGTTGTTCGACAGCATCACCGGGGTGAACACCCCCGCAGCTGGCTCCATTCGGTTGGAGGGTGAAGAGCTGACGGGACGTCCGGCCACCACGCGAGCCCGCATGGGCATCCGCCGCACCTTCCAGCGCCAGCAGCCGTTCGGCTGGCTGTCGGTGGCCGACAACGTGTTGTCGGCCCTGGAATGGGAAGGGGGCGGGGGCGGCATCACTGCCGACCTGTTCGCCCTGCCCGCCCGCCGGCGAATCGAGGCGCAGCGGCGCAAGCGGGTTGACGAGGTGCTGGAGCTGTGCGGGCTCACCGATATCAAGGACACCCCGGCGGGGGAGTTGCCTATCGCCCGAGCCCGCATGGTGGAGCTGGGCCGGGCCATTGTGTCGCGCCCCAAGCTCTTGTTGCTGGACGAGCCCACGTCGGGCATCGAACACGATGAGGCCGAACAGCTTGGTCAAATCATCCAGACCATCCGGGTCGAAGACCAGTGCTCGGTGCTGTTGGTGGAGCACGACGTGGCCTTCGTCATGGCGCAATGCGACCTGATCACCGTGCTGAACCTGGGGCAAGTGATCGGCGAGGGCTCGCCCGAAGAAGTCCGCAACAATCCAGCCGTGCGCGACGCCTACCTGGGATAGCAGTCGCCCATGCAGACTTTTTCCTCTTCCACTCCAATCTCAGCGCCGCCGGAGATCGTTTGGGAGGTGATGACCGACCACCAGCTCTACTCTCGATGGTCGCCCAGTTCCCGGGTTGATCTTGAGGTCGAGGGATCGCCCCACCGCAATGGGGTCGGGGCAGTTCGGGCGTTCCGTACTGGCCCGGTGAGCACCCGCGAGGAAGTCACCGCCTTCGAACCGCCCCGCCGCATGGCTTACCGGTTGCTGAACGCGCCGCTGCCCATACGAAACTACCGCTCCGAGATGGTGCTGGTAGGCAGTGAGGATAGGGCGAGTTGTGACCTGCACTGGGACTCCTGGTTTGAAGTCGTCATTCCGCTTACCGGGGGGATATTGCGGCAGCTCATGGCCTCGGCGGTGGCCAAGTTCGCCGCCGGCATTGCCGAGGAGGCTCAGAGCCGAGCCCAATCGGCGTGAAGAGTCCGCCGGCGGCCTGGTTGATCCGGGAAGCATCGTGAGCGAATCGGGGCGGCTGGGCGCGCCCAATCTGCTGCCCCCCGCCTTGGACGTGAGCTACGACGCTGACGACCTCGGCCACCCCACCGTTACCGCGGTGGTGTGCTTGGACGAGGCCTATCAAGGACCGCCCGGCAACGTCCACGGCGGCTATCTGGCCGCCATGTTCGACAACCTGCTCGGCGTGCTGCCCTACCGCTTGACCGGGAAAAAGGGAGCGTTCACCGGCCGGCTCATCGTGCGCTACCGGGCGCTGACCCCGTTAAACGCCGAACTGGTTCTCACCGGCCGCCTGACTGATGTCCGCAGCCGGCGGGTCACTGCCGCCGGCCAGTGCCATGTCGATGGCCGGCTCACCGCTGAGGCCGAGGCCCTGTTCGTCCGTCCCGCCGCCGAGCGGTCATGACCGACTCAGACACCAGGCCGGTGGTGGTCATGCTGTGTACCGGCAACGCGGCCCGGTCGGTGATGGCCACCGTCATCGGACGGTCCCGCACCGACGCCGTTCGGTTTGTGGGCGCGGGCACCCACAGCATTGAAGGCCTGCCCATGAGCGGCCGAACCCGGCGAGCGCTGGAGTCTCTGGGCCTGTCCGACGGCAGCCACCGCAGTCACCAGCTCACCGGGTCCGACGCCCGAGGTGCCGATCTCATCGTGGCCTTCGCCCCCGAGCACGTGGACTATGTGCGCCGAGTTCACCCCGAGGCCGCGGACCGCACCGCCACTATCAAGCGCCTGGTCGACGAGCTGCCACCAGGCTCTGAGCCGCTGGCCCAGCGGGTGGCCGCCCTCAATCTGGCCGACGCCGACGTGCCCTGGGGCGAAGAGGTGGTGGACCCTGGCGGCTTTGACGAAGACATCTTCATCGCTTGCGCCCGCGAGATCGACGGGTTGATGGACCAACTCTTGCCCTTGCTCTAGAGCTAGGTACCATCGCTGCCGATGGATATCCGATTTTCCGAAGAGGAGATCGCGTTCCGCGACGAGTTGCGCCACTGGCTCAAGGAGGTGCTGCCCACGTTGGGCGACCCGCCGGCCAGCGACGATTGGGCTGCTCGTCGGGCATGGGACACCGGCTGGCAGCGGATGCTGTACGACGCTGGGTATGCGGGCATCAACTGGCCCTCCGAGTTCGGGGGCCGGGGCTCTACGCCAACCGAACACCTCATCTTCTTGGAGGAGACCACTCGGATGGGTGCCCCCTATGTGGGGATGAATTTTGTCGGCCAACTCCACGCCGGACCGACCCTCATTCTTGAGGCCACCCCCGAACAGCAGGCCCGCCACTTGCCCGCCATGTTGAAGGGCGAAGAAGTGTGGTGCCAGGGGTTCTCCGAGCCCAACGCCGGGTCCGACCTTGCCTCGCTGTCCACCCGGGCCATCCGCGACGGCGACCACTACGTTGTTACCGGCCAGAAGATCTGGACATCATTCGGCCACGTGGCCGACTACTGCGAGCTCCTGGTGCGAACCGACCAAGAAGCCCCCAAGCACCGGGGCATCACCTGGCTGATCTGCCCCATGGACCTGCCCGGCATCGAGGTCCGCCCCATCACCACCGTGGCCGGTTCCAGCGAGTTCAGCGAAGTGTTCTTCGACGAGGTCCGCATCCCGGTGGAGAACCGGGTGGGCGACGAGAACGACGGCTGGCGGGTGGCCATGGTCACCTTCAGCTTTGAGCGGGGAACAGCCTTCATCAGCGAGCTGTTGGGCACGATGAACCAACTGGCCGAGATGGCTGACATTGCCCGCAACATTTCTCGCAATGGATCATCGGCGTGGGACGACGACGAAATTCGCCGGGAGATCGGCCGCCTTCAAGCCGAATACGACGCCCTTTGGGCGCTCACCAAGCGAGTGGTGTCGCAAGCCCAGCGCACCGGGATGCCCGGACCGGGCGGCTCGGTGTTCAAGCTCTACTACGCCGACGTCAAGAAGCGCATGGCCGACTTGGCCCACCGCATGTTGGAGCGGGAGGCCCTAGTGTTTGCCGAGTCCGGTGACGAGCAGACCGGGGGCGACATGGTGGCCGGCCGGCTCTACGTGCTCAGCCTGTCGATTGCCGCGGGCACCTCTGAGATCCAACGAAACATCATCGGTGAGCGCATTCTGGGCTTGCCCAAGGAGCGGTAGGCATGGATTTTGAGCTCTCCGAAGACCAGGTGGCGCTGTGCGATGGCATCAGGGATCTGTGCCAGGGCCGCTTCGACATCGACACCGTGAGGGGTCTGGCCGACTGCGGCGGGGTCGACCGCCAACTGTGGTCTGAGCTGGCCGACACCGGGGTGTTCTCGCTAGTTGTACCCGAGGACGAGGGCGGGGTCGGACTGGGTTGGGCCGAGGCTGGCCTGGTGTTCGAGCAGTTGGGACGGGCTCTGGTTCCCGGGCCGCTGGTGGGCACGCTGCTGGCCGCTGATGTAATCGATGATGCGGTGGTCGGCTTCATGGAGCGTCCCTATGGGCCCGCCTTGGTGGAGTACCCGGACGTGATCGACGCCCTGCTGGTGCTCGATCGAGATGGGGTGTGGCGGGTGGACGCCTCAGAGTTGTCGGTGGAGGCGGCTCAATCGGTGGACCCGCTCACTCCGGTGGGGCGGGTGGACCTGCTGCCCCAAGGCGAACAGTTGATGGACTTCTGCTACGGCTGGGCCAACCGAGCGGTGTTCTTGAACTCGGCCCTCCAAGTGGGCCTGGCCACAGGAGCCCGGGAGTTGGCCGTGGCCTATGCCCAAGAGCGCCAGCAGTTCGGCAAGCCCATCGGCCAGTTCCAGGCCATCAAGCACAAGTGCGCCGACATGTACAGCCGGGAAGAGGTGGCCCGGGCCGCCCTGTACTACGCCGGCTGCGTGATGGACGTCACCCACGGCCCCGGCCTGCCTGCCGATCCCCGCGGCTATCTCTACTTCGAGGGCTGCACGATTGAACTCGGCGACACGTTGGGTGACCGCGAGCATCAGGAATTGGTCCGGGCGGTGTCGGGGGCCCGCATCCTGGCCGCGGAGGCCGCCGACCACAACGGCAAGGACTGCGTGCAGGTCCACGGGGGCATGGGCTTTACCTGGGAGATCGACGCCCACCTCTACCTCAAGCGGGCTTGGGCGCTCACACCGCAATTCGGATCGCTGGACCGCCACGCCGATCGAATTGCCAACTTGGTGGGAGCGGATCCACTTGGGCACCCCGCGCCGCTGGGCTGAGCGGCTTCCGCCCCATCTCGACCCCGAGCTGATCGAGGGAGGCGACACCCGTAACGTGGTGGACGCCTACCGCTTTTGGCGCCACGAGGCCATCGTGGCCCACTTGGACGACCGCCGCCATGGGTTCCACGTAGCGGTGGAGAACTGGCAGCACGACCTCAACATTGGGACCATGGTTCGCAACGCCAACGCCTTCGGGGCCGCCGCAGTCCACATCGTGGGCAAGCGGCGCTGGAATCGCCGGGGGGCCATGGTCACCGACCGCTACCTGCACGTGCTGCACCACCCCGAGCTGGATGATCTCGTGGCCTGGGCCGCCGAGGCCGAGCTGCCGATTTTGGGAATTGACAACGGTCCCGGCACCGAGCCCATCGAGTGCTACTCGCTGCCCGAGCGCTGCGTACTGCTGTTCGGCCAAGAGGGCCCCGGCCTGTCGCCCGAGGCGGTGGAGGCCTGCGAGGCGGTGTTGGCCATCACCCAATTCGGCTCTACCCGCTCCATTAACGCCGGGGTGGCGTCCGGCATTGCCATGCATCGCTGGGTCTGCCAGCACGCCCTCTAGCTGCTAGAGCGGCCCCACCCGGCCTCAGGGCCGGGGCAGCATGTTGCGGGGGAACAGGTGGTCGAGCTCGTCCAGGGTCCAGGGATCGACCTGGGCGTGGTCGCCCCGGTAGATGGCCCGCTCCTCCCGGAGCTCGTTCCACACCGCCACCTGGCCGCCGGCCGCGTGGACCACCTGGCCGCTCACGTAGTCGGCCGCGTCGGTACACAGCCATACCACCGCGGGGGCCACGTACTCGGGCGGGGGAGTGGTGAGGTAGCTCTGCCACATCTCGTCGTCGATGATGCCCTGCTCGTGCCAGGCCTTGAAGTCGTCGTGTGTTTTGGCGTGCAGCCGGGTGGCTGCTCCCGGGGCCAGGCAGTTCACCGTCACCCCGGTGCCCGCCGTCTCGGTGGCCAGGGCCTTGGTCATGGAGATCACCCCGCCCATGGCCGCCGCAAACGCCGGCTGGCCCAAGTCGCCCAGCGCCCCGTGCGAGGTGGTGTTCACCACCCGGCCCCAGCCTTGGGCCACCATCTGCGGCACGGCGTGGCGGGCGATGAACCACTTCTGGGACATCTGCAAGGCGATGGTCTTGTGGTACAGCTCGGGCGCCATCTCGTATATCGATCCCTCGATGGCCGCCCCCGCGCAGTTCACCGCGATGTCGATGCGCCCGTAGGCGTCCACCGTCTGCTGCACCACCTCACCGGCCCCCTCGAAGGTGGCCACGTCACTGTGGTTGGCCACCGCAGTCCCTTCGGCGGCCTCGATGTCGGCCACCGTCCGAGCCGCATGAGAATCATCGGCCCCGTTGCCCGCCTCGTCGGTCCCCAGATCATTCACCACCACCTGGGCCCCGTGCTCGGCCAACAAGAGCGCAATAGCCCGCCCAATACCATTACCCGCCCCCGTCACCATCGCCGCCTTGCCATCAAGCCTCTTGCTCATGGCCGCAGGGTAGCCGCGAGATGTAGCGGCCTATTGAGACGGGGCTACTTGGATGGCGCTACTGCCGTCTTAGGTAGACAGTCCAGTTGGTGAGGCCGACGAGGGCGCCGCCGACGATGTTGCCGAGGGTGACGGCGACGAGATTATGGGTAACCCAACCGAAGTTGAGGCGGTCGACTTGATCGGCGGCGAGTCCGGCGGCGGCCAGGGCCTCGGCGTCGGTGGACACCAGCCAGCCCAGCGGCAAGAAGAACATATTGGCGATGCTGTGCTCGAAGCCGGCGGCCACGAAGGCGGTGATGGGCAGAAGGATCCCGATCATCTTGTCCACCAGGGAACGGCCGGCCACCGCCATCCACACCGCCAGACACACCAGCATGTTGGCCAGCAGCCCCCGCACGAACGCAGTGCCGAACGACAGGTTCACCTTGTCGTTGGCGATCTGGATGGTGCGCACCGAGAAGGCGTAGTCGGCTTGGGCCCACCACCGGCTGTAGTAAAGCAGGAACACGATCACCAGCGAGCCGACCAGGTTGGCCACAAAGGCCAGAGCCCAGTTGCGGGTGAGCTCGGGGCCGCTGATGCGGCGGCTGAAGAAGCTGGCCACCATCAGGTTGTTGCCGGTGAACAGCTCCGATCCGGTGACCACCACCAAGAACAGCCCTAGCGAGAAGCCCACCCCGATGAGCAGTCGGGCTGGTCCGGTTCCCAGCTCCGGGCTGACCGCGATGGTGAGGGCGAACACGCCGCCCAGGCCGATGAACGCCCCGGCCATGATTCCCAGGATGGAGGTCTGGGTAAAGTCGAACTGGGCCTTGCCGATTCCGGCCCGCTTGATCTTTCGGGCAATCTCCTCCGGCGTCAAGGCTTCTGACATGTTCCCGCTCCCCCGTCCCCGGTTCCGATTGGATCAAACCGTACTATTTCGGTTCCCCTGGGGTGGCGCATGCAATTGACAGCATCAAGTCGTCTCGCTCTGCCCAATTCTCTTGGCAGTTCCAACTACCGTGTAGGCCATGACTGAGCCGGTAGCAGGCACGGAGTTTTCGGCCGGAGGTGTCGTCGCTGACTCCCGGTATTACGCCGGAGCGGTTGAGGCATTGCGCAGTTCTTGCGCTCATATCGGGGAGGCGGCCGATGCGGCCCAGCGGGCCAGGTTCTTCTCAGACATCACCGGCTGGAATGATGAGGCCGCCGCCTCGGCCCACGACGCCGACAAGGCCGCGGTCATGGCCATGGCCGAGGCCTTGCGGGCCAAGGGGGCAGTTGCCGCCTATGCCGACGCCGCCCGCAGCACGCTGGCCGAGGTGACCGCCGCCTTCGCCGCCCCCGACACGCCCAGCAGCGCCATCGTCGGCGCGGGAGCCACCGAGGCCGATGACGTGGACGAGAGCGAAAACGAAGACACCGCGTTCTCCGGCCACCTGGCCCGTGCTCTGGTTGCCCTGGTGGAGGAGCGGGAGAGGGAAGTCGATTCGGACTCCGACGAAGCCGGCTACGGAAAGATGGCCAACACTCTTTCGGTGCTGGCGGGGGCCCGGTCCGCCTATCGAGCGGTTGATGAGGCGCTAATCCTGCTGGCCAATGCCCGAATCGCCTATCTCAAGGATTCGCTGGCCGCGGCGCAAACTGCGCTGGCCGCCGACTTGAAAGCCGCGGTGGCCGACGACATCCGGGCGACTTCCATCGGCGAGTTTCGCTCGGCTCTGACCACGCTGGCGGTAACCCGTACTGCATACAACGCCGAGATTGCCGACGAGCTGTGGGGGGCCTTGGCCGAGGCCCGGACAAATTTAGCCGCGGCCACCGCGACCGTCTTCGAGATCCAAGCCGCCGCCGGCGAACGCGGCGGCGCCGACGATGTCCACTCTGCATCGGCTCTGGCCTATTCGTTCAGCGACTCTGAAACCCCCGCAGACGTCTACGACGCCGCCCGAGACGTGGTCATCGAGGCCAAGGAGTTCCGGCGCCGGGCTCAGGCCGCGTGCGACGCGGTCGATGCCTTGCTGGTGGAGAACCGGGCGGTGGCTGCCGACGCCTTGATCGAAGCCCGAGCAGTAGTCGGATCGACGGCTCTGGTGGAGATCCGGGCCGCCTACGAAATGGCCAGTGCTGCGATGGACTCCCTGTTCGGGGCTCGGGCGGCCTTCGAAGTGGGATTCGACCTCACACTCCCCGAGATCTTCGGAGACTTCGAGTTCTGAGACAGGAGCGTGGGGGTGCTCTACAGCGCCACGCCCACCAGCACGGCGGCAATTGAGGCCACGCCCGACAGGGAGCCCATCATGGCGATGCGACGGCGGTCGGTGGCCTTGGTATGCAGCCAAGCGGTTACCCCTGTAGCAATCACCAGCACGATCTTGATGGTGAGGGTGATGTGATAGCTGTTGGCGGCGTCGTCGAATTCCACCTCGAGCAGATTCCACAGTCCTGACAACACCGCGAGCCAGAAGAATGGCCACGCCACTCGGGCGAACTGCTGGGCGGCGGCCTGGGTGGCCTCGGGACCAATCCGGCGCAGGGCCGGCACCAAAGCGGCGACGATGACTTGGCCTCCCACCCACACCGCAGCGCCCAGGATGTGGAGGAAAACCCGGAAGGTGTCGAGGTCCCAATTGGCTTCGATCATGGGCTCAACTTAGTGGTCGGCCTGGTTGGGGTTGGTACCGTCGCGCCATGAGCATCGACCGAGCCGTCTATCAGCAAGCTCTGCGATCCGACGGCGAGGCCATTGCCGCCGCCGGCCGCCGGGACATCGACGTGATCGTGCCGTCGTGCCCCGGCTGGACCGTGCACAAGCTGCTGGCCCACGTGGGCCGGGTGTACCGATCGGTGGGGCGCCATGTGGCCGAGCGGGCCACCGAGATGATCCCCGCCGACGAGATTCCCCGTCCCCCCGAGGGCGACGCCATCGTGGACTGGTTCGAGGAGGGACACCGGTTCGTGCAGGAAGCGCTCGATGGGGCCGATCCCGACGAGGCGGTGTGGAGCTGGGCCGGGCAGAACACCATGGCCTTCTATTTCCGCCGCATGGCCCACGAAACCGCGGTGCACCGCTGGGACGCCGAGGCAGCCTTCGGAGCTCCCGGACCAATCGACTCCGAACTGGGGGCCGACGGGGTGAGCGAGCTGTACGAAGTGGTGCTGCCGTTTGCGGTGGCCAACTGGGACATGACCCTGCCCGACGCCAGCTTGCATCTGCACCGCACAGACGGTGACGGTGAGTGGCTGCTGGTCAACGACGGCGGCCGTATCAAGATGAGCTTCGAGCACGCCAAGGGCGACGCCGCGGTGCGGGCCAGCGGAACCGACCTGCTGTTGCTGGTGTGGGAGCGCATCGGACTGGACAGCCCCGGCGTGGAGACCTTTGGCGACGCCAACGCCGCCCAAGCCTGGTTCGCCCTGTCCCGCTAGAGCCAACGAGCAACCTGGTCATGGACGACAACACATCCCCACCGACGCCGATGCCGTCGGTTCCCACCCGGACCGATGTGTTCGACCAGTACATGCCCATCGTGCTGTTTCTGGTGCTCAACAGCGCGTTCGGTTTGGTCCCTGCCATTGCCGCCATGACGCTGTGGGCCGTCAAAGCCCAGGTCAGCCGGTACCGGCGGGGCCTGCCGCTGGGGCGGGTGATGCCGATCATCGTGGTGTACCTGCTGATCCGGGGCACGCTGGGCATCATCTACGACAGCGAGGACGTGTACTTCGGCATCGGCATCGGAGCCAAGGCGCTGGCCGCGCTGGCTCTGCTGGTGTCGGCGGCCATGAGGCGCAACGCCACCGGCTACGCCCTGCCCTATCTCGTGCCTATCGACCGCGACACCAAATCCCACCCGGAATATCGAGCCGCTACCCGGCGGGTCTCCGTCGCAGTGGCGTTGATCGTGTTCGCCAGCGTCGGTTTCGACATCTGGTTGCTTCAGAACGCCTCAATAAACAAGTTCGTGCTCATACGCCTGGGAGTCAACTGGGGAGCATCGATTGCCACGATCCTGGGCGTGGGTTTGTACCTCGACCGCCGCTTGCGCCGCATCCCCGGCTTTCCCGGCATGATGGCACTGGTGGAGCGGCGCCTAGGGGATCTCGGGATGAACCCGCCGTCTACCTCGCAAGAGTGACCGGTCACCATCACTGTCACTAGAGTTCCCCGCATGACTGAGAACAACTGGGGAAGATGGGGCGACGAGGACGAGCGAGGGGCGCTGAACCTGCTCACCCCCGACGTTGTGAAGGAGGCCAGTGCCTCGATCACCACCGGCAAGGTGTACCCGCTGGGTATTCCGATTCAGTCACAGGGGGTGCCCATCATGGACTACCGGGGAACGCCCATGCGCCTGACCCTCCAGAACGCCTCCGACGAGGGCATCTACGAGGCCTACGGTTGCCACGCCGGCACCGGGGCGCATGAAGACGTGCTGGTGTTCGCCTCCCACACCACCAGCCACATGGACGCTCTGTGCCACGTGTACGGCCAAAATCAGCACTACAACGGCTTCTCCAAAGAGGCCATGAAGACCCACACCGGAGCCTCGCGGCTGGGCATTGAGAAGGTGGGCGCCATCGCGGGGCGGGCCGTGCTGTTGGACATGGTGGCCCACATGGGGGCCGACAATTGGCTGGAAGCAGGCACGCCGATCAGCGGATCCGATCTGGCCGCCTGCGCCGACGCCCAGGGCACCCCGGTGCGAGCGGGCGACATCGTGTTGATCCGCACCGGCTATTTGGACATGTGGTGGTCGATTGAGGCCGACCCCGCCGCCGAGCAGCCCTTCGCCCAGCCCGGCATCAACAACGACGGGGCCGAGTGGCTGATGGCCAACGATGTGGTGGCCGTGGGGTCCGACAACGCGGCCATCGAAGTCATCCCATTCGACGAGAACGACTTCCTCACCGTTCACAAAATTCTCTTGGTGGGCGCGGGCATCTACATGCTGGAGTTCTTGAACTTCTCGGAGATGGCTGCCGACGGTTGCCACGAGGGCTTCATGACCGTGTCACCGCTGAATGTGACCGGGGCCACCGGCAGCCCGATCAACCCAGTGGTCATCGGCTAGACGCCAGTCGGTGTCAAGGGCTTAGGCGGCGAAGATGGCCGGCCAACTGCTGGGCACCCCCGAGGGGGCGGTGCTGGACCAGGTTCGGGTGCTGGAAGTCACCCGCACCATCGGCGGGGCCTACACCGCCAAGCTGTTCGCCGACGCCGGCGCCGAGGTGATCAAAGTCGAGCCTCCCGGCGGCGATGGGCTGCGGTCGTGGTCGGCATCGGGATCGCCCGCGGGCGGCGACTCTGGCGACGGCGCCTTCTTCCAGTTCCTCAACGCCGGTAAACGCAGCACGGTGATCGACCTGGACGACCCTGTGGGTCGGGACCGGTTCCGGTCGCTGGCCGCCTCCGCCGATCTCGTCATTGAGGACTTGGGTGCCGGAGCAGTCGAGTCGATGGGGTTGGGCCACGCCGTACTGACCGAAGTCAACCCGTCTCTGGTGATGCTGTCGATCTCGCCGTGGGGTCGAGGGGGACCATGGGACCAGCGCCCGGCCAACGAGTTCACCCTCCAGTCCTGGGTGGGCTCCACCCACAGCCGTGGTATTCCCGGAGAGTTGCCCCTGGGAGTGGGGGGCAGGCTGGGGGATTTCCTAACGGCAGCCAACGCCGGGGCGCTGGGACTGGCCGCGCTGATGGCCGCCCGGCGGGACAACGCCCAAGGCGAGCATGTGGACATCTCGGCCTACGAGGCCATGACCACCAGCTTCATCGTCTATGCCCACCTTTACGCCGCCTATGCCCCCGAGTCCCGCACCGGTTCTACCCGCTCCATCGAGGTCCCCTCCGTGGAGCAGGCCAAAGACGGATGGGTGGGTTTTTGCACCATCACCGGCCAGCAGTTCAAGGACTTCTGCGTGGTCATCGACGACCCCGAAATGGCCGAAGATGCGAGGCTGTCCAGCGGAGACGGGCGGATGGACAACCGCGACGAGGTGTGGAGCCGCATCGCCCGCTATACCAAGGCCCACACCGTGGATGAGATCGTGGAGAAGGCCACCTTGTTGCGGGTGCCGGTGGCTCCCATCGGCGACGGCAGCCGGGTGGCCCAGATCGATCACTTCGCCGAGCGGGGCGTATACGTAGAAAATCCCGGAGGGTTCACCCAGCCTCGAGTGCCGTACCAGCTCAGCAGCCGTCCGGCCCGCCCGGTCCCGCCTGCGCCCGCCTTGGGCGAGGCCGACGATGAATTGCTGGGGGCCCATGGCGAAGCGAGTCGAGTCTCGAATCCGCTATCCGCTCGCACGGAGCCGTCGCTGCCCCTGGCAGGGCTCCGGGTCTGCGATCTGGCCACGTTCTGGGCCGGGCCGGTGGCGTCGTGCCTGTTCTCTGCTTTGGGCGCCGACGTCATAAAAGTGGAGTCCATCCAGCGATGTGACGGCATGCGCTATGCCAGCGGACTCAAACGAGACAATTTGTGGGAGTGGAGCCCGGTGACCCACGGGGCCAACACCGGCAAGCGGTCGGTGACGCTGGACTTGTCCAGCGACGATGGCCGGTCTCAGGTGAAGCGGCTCATCGAGATGTCCGACATCGTGATCGAGAATTTCTCCCCCCGGGTGGTGGAGAACTTCGGTTTGGACTGGGAAGAGGTCCACCGGCTGAACCCCAACGCCATCATGGTGCGGATGCCGGCCTTCGGCCTGACCGGGCCGTGGCGTGACCGCACCGGTTTCGCCATGACCATCGAGCAGGCCAGCGGGTTGGCCTTCCTCACCGGAGATCCCGATAGTCGCCCGCTGGTTCCCCGGGGGATGTGCGACCAATTGGGCGGAATGCACGCAGTGTTCGCCACTCTGCTGGCCCTGGAGCACCGGGCCCAGACCGGCGAAGGGATCTTGGTGGAGGTCCCGCTGATCGAGGCCGGTCTGAACGCGGCCGCCGAACAAGTGATCGAGTGGACGGCCTACGGCCAGCTCCTCCAACGCCAGGGAAACCGCTCTCCTTATGCCGCGCCCCAGGGCATCTATGCCGCCGAGGGGCAGGATCAATGGGTTGTCATCTCCGTCGACGAGGACTCCCAATGGCCCGCACTGGCGGCCTTGATCGGACACGACGATTGGGTTGGGTGGGCGAGCCGGGCTGATCGCCAGAACCACCACGACGAGATCGACGCCGCTATCGGCAGCTGGACGGCGGGCCGAAATCGTGACGACGTGGTCTCCGAACTGCTGGACGCCGGCGTGCCCGCCGCCCCGGTCATCAATGGCCGGGTGTCGATTGACAATCCCCAACTCGTCGCTCGGGGCCACCAACAGTGGATGGACCACGTGGTGGTAGGGCGAGTGCCCTATCCCAGCTTCCCCGGCCGGTTCAACGGCCAATACCACCGGCTTCGCCGCCCCGCCCCCACTCTGGGAGAGCACAACGAGGAGATCTTGGGTGCCGTGCTCGGCCTCGACGAGGCCGAGATCGCCCGCCTGGCCGAGGCCAAGGTAATCGGCACCCGCCCCACCGCTTGGGGCTGATCGACCCACCCGGCTGAGGCTCGGCGTTTCGCTGGGAATAGGGTGGCCGTCGATGTTCCTCGATCTCACCGAGAGCCAGCTCGAACTGCAAGGCACTCTGCGGGCCTACTTCGAAAGCCTGATGACCCCCGAGCGGCGGGACGCCATGGAAGGCAGGCGAGCGGGACAGGTATACCGGGAGACCGTCCGCCAAATGGGCAAAGACGGCTGGCTTGGCGTGGGCTGGCCCAAGGAGTGGGGCGGGCAGGGCTACACCCCGCTGGAACAGCTCATCTTCTTCGAGGAGGCCAACCGGGCCGGAGTGCCCCTGCCGTTTGTGACCCTAAACACGGTAGGACCGGCCCTGAACGTCTACGGCACCGAGGAGCAGAAGGCGTTCTTCCTCCCCAAGATCCTGGCCGGCGAGCTGCACTTCTCCATCGGTTACTCCGAGCCCACCGCGGGCACCGACCTGGCTTCGCTCAAGACCAAGGCGGTGCGCGACGGCGACGAGTGGATCATCAACGGCCAGAAGATCTGGACCACCGGGGGTCACGAGTCGGACTGGATATGGCTGGCCACCCGCACCGATCCCGACGTGCCCAAGCACAAGGGCATCACCATCTTCGCGGTGGACACCACCCTGGACGGTTTCAGCCACACTCCCATCTGGCTCCTTGGCGGGGGCCATACCAACGCCACCTACTACAACGACATCCGGGTGCCCGACTGGGCCCGCATCGGAGAGGTTAACGGAGGGTGGAAGCTCATCACCGCCCAGCTCAACCATGAGCGGGTGGGCCTCGCCCCCGCGGGCAACATCGACGGACCGCTGCGCCGAGTCGTGGATTGGGCCCGCCAGACCACCCTGGACGACGGGCGACGAGTGATCGACCAGGAGTGGGTGCGCCTCGCCCTGGCCGAGGTGTACGCCCGCAACGAGGCGCTCAAGATGTACAACTGGAAGGTGGCCACCGCGCTGGAGGACACCGAGCTGAAGCCGGCAGATGCCTCGGCCATGAAGGTGTTCGGCACCGAGCTGAAGGTGAAGTCGTTCCAGTCCCTCATGGAGGTGCTAGGGCAGCGGTCGTACTTGGTGAAGGGGTCTCCGGAGGCGGTGCTCGCGGGGGAACTTGAGCGGGCCTATAGAGGGGCGCCGGTGGGCACCTTTGGCGGGGGAGTGAACGAAGTTCAGAGGGACATCATCGCCACCGCGGGGATGGGCTTGCCTCGGTCTCCCCGTTAGAAGGTTGTTGTCTGGCCGCCGTTGGAGCGGAAGACGTTGCCGGTGGCGAATTTGCCGGCATCTGAGGCCAGGTAGAGCATGAGGTAGGCCTGGTCGATGGACTCTCCGAGGGCGCCGATGGGGGACAGGTCTCGGGCGTAGTCCAAGAACTCGTCGTAGGCCTCTTGGTTGAGAGTTCCGTCGTCGTTGTGGAGGCGCCAGGTGGTGAAGGGGGTCAGAGTGCTGCCCGGCGCCAGGGTGCACACCCGGATGCCGTAGCGGCCCACTTCAAGGGCCATTGTGCGGCCCAGCATGGCCACGGCCGCCTTGGTGAAGGCATATACCCCGATGCCCTCGTAGGCCAGGTCGATGGCCCCTGACGAGATATTCAAGATCACCCCGCCGCCGTCGTCCTTCATTGCTTTGACCGCGGCCTGGCAGCCGTAGAGCACCCCTTTGAGGTTCAGGTTGATGCCGGCGTCGATGTCCTGGTCGGTGAGGTCTTCGATCAAACCGGGGAACATTGCACCCGCGATGTTGGCGATGATGTCCAGACCGCCGTAAGCGTCCACTGCACGGGCCACAAGCGCCTCGACCTCATCACGGGAGGTCACGTTGCAGGCTTGGGCGGTGGCCTCGCCACCGTCTTCGCGGATCCGCTTGACGGTGTTCTCCGCCCCTTCGACGTCGAGGTCGCCGCACACCACTTTGGCCCCGGCCGCGGCGAACAACTCGGCTGTTGCCTCCCCGATGCCCGAAGCCGCTCCGGTGATCACCGCCACCTTGCCGTCCAGCCGGAATGCGTCCAGCGCGTCTGCCTTCATCAGATCCTCCTGTTACCTTTGCGGCTGCTGAGATCAATCAACCGCACAAGGCAAACAGCCCCGTGCGACTCATCAGGGAGCAATCATGGCAGATGGCGTGAAGGGATACGGAGTGCTGGTGACAGGTGGGGGCACGGGCATCGGCCACGCCTGTGGGGCGGCGCTGGCCGCCGACGGGGCCGCGGTCACCATTTGCGGACGCACCGAGTCGAAGCTGGCCGACTCGGCCGAGCGCATCGAGAAGGTAGCGGCCAACGGCGGCAGCGTGGCCTATGTGGTGGCCGACGTGACCGACGAGGCTTCCGTTGCCGCCGCCATTGCTGCCGCGGCCGAGCCCACCGGGACGCTGAACGGCGTGGTGGCCAACGCCGGGGGCGGCGGGGGCATGGGTCCCTACCATGTGCAGGACACCGACGAGTTCTTACGGGTGCTGCACCTCAACGTGCTGGGCACCATGCTCTCCATCAAGCACTCGGTGCCCCTGATGCGAGCCGCCGGGGGCGGGTCGTTCGTGGGCATGTCGTCGATCGCCGGCCAGATCACCCACCCCTATTTCGGGGCCTACACCCCCGGCAAGGCGGGCATCGAGGCCATGATGCGCAACGCGGCCGACGAGTACGGTCCGGCCAATATCCGTTTCAACGCCATCCGCCCCGGATTCATCGCCACCGAGATCATGGAGGGCATCCCCCGCGACGGCGACGTGTACGAGAGCTACATCGTCAACACCCCCATGGCCGATGTGGGCCAGCCCGAGGACGTGGGCCATCTGGCCCGGTTCCTGGTCGGGCCGGAGTCCCGGTGGATCACCGGGCAATGCATCAACGTCGACGGCGGCCACAGCCTGCGGCGGGGCCCCGACTTCGGGCCGTTCATCGCCCCGGCACTCGGCCCCGATGTGATGCTGGGCGCTCTGCCCGAAGCCTGATCGGCGGGGGCAAGGCAGCAGGCGCGATGCGAGGGGAGAACTAGTGAAGTACTACGCCGCGGTGATGTTCGAGGAGACCGACCAACTGGTGGACATCGCCCAGGCCGCTGAGGCAGAGGGGTTCACCGGGGTGGCCCTTGCCGACCACGTGGCCGTGCCCGCCGGGTTCGCCTCGGTACACCCGTCGGGGGAGAACCCGTTCGACCACACCTCGCCGTTTGCCGACCCTCTGATAACCGCGTCGGCCATGCTCAGCGCCACCACATCGCTGGAGGTGCTCACCTACGTGTACATCCTGCCCATGCGCGACCCGTTCTCGGTGGCCAGCCAGGTGGCAACCCTGTCGCTGTTGTCGGGCAACCGGCTCCGGCTGGGCATAGGAGTGGGCTGGCTGCGAGAGGAGATCGAGCTGCTGGGAGCCGACCCCCGCACCCGGGGGCGGCGCACCGATGAGATGATCGAGATCTGCCGTCGCTTCTGGCGCGACGGCACCGCGGAGTTCCACGGCGAGTTCTTCGACTTCGGTCCCACCGGGGTGTACCCCAAGCCCGAAGCTCCGGTCTCCATCTGGGTGGGGGGCAAGTCGGAGGCCGCGTTGGCCCGGGCGGTGTGCAACGACGGCTGGGTGGGCATGAATTACGACCTGCCCGAGATCCACCAGTTGCTCGACCGGCTGAGCGAGCTGCGCAAAGAAGCCGGTAAAGAGGACGGTCCCTTCGAGACGATGGTCATCCCCAACGCCGACCCGTCACCCCGGCTGCACGACAAGATGAACGAGCACGGGGTCACATCCACCATCGCCATGCCCTGGTACCCCGGCGACCCGTCCTGCGCCTCCATCGAGGCCAAGCGGGACGCCCTGGGCCGCTTCGCCGACGCCTTCATCCGGCGCTGAGGTCCATGTCAGCTCAGACCGCACCCCCGCTGGCCAAGGGCTCGTTGTCGCTGCGGCTGTACCCCCACGACGGTCCGGCCGCCGAGCAGTTGGACGAGGTTCGCGGGTTGGCTCGGCGGGCGGTGGAGGTGGGCTACGACGGCGTCATGGTTTCGGAGCACCATGCTGGCTTCCCGGGCTATTTTCCCAGCCCCCAACAGATGGCCGGGTTCTTGCTGGCGGCCATGCCATCCGGATGGGCCGCGCCCTGCCCGCTACTGCTGCCCATGAAGCCCTTCGCGCTCATCGCCGAAGAGGTGGCCTGGCTGGCGGCTGCCTTTCCGGGTCGGGTGGGGGCGGGATTCGCATCCGGGGCGCTGCCGGTGGACTTCGAACTGGCCGAGGTGCCGTTCGACGAGATCACCCCGCGCTTCAAGCAGGCGTTGCCCCTCGTGGTGGCCGCGCTGCGGGGCGAAGCCGACGGTCCGCTGGCCGACGACCGAGCCATTGCTGCCTGTGCCGACCACCCGGTGCCCATGGTGGCCGCCGCTCAGTCGCTAGCCGCCGTCCGCCGGGCGGCCCGCCTCGACCTGGGCATCCTCTACGACAGCCTCCAAGCAGTCGAACATGTGCGGGCCCTGTCCGACGCCTACGACGAGGCCGGAGGAACCGGGCCCAAGATCCTGATTCGCCGGGTGTGGATCGGCGGCCCTCCCGGCGAGGCGGTCGACAACCAGCTCGACTTGTACCGCACCTACACCACCGAGGGCACCATGGCCCGCTGGGACCAAGGCGCCAACACCGTGCTGGCCGCCAACGGCGCCGAGGCCGCCGACCAACTGCATGCCGAGATGGCCGCCACCGGCACCGACACCATCAACATCCGCATCCACGTTGTCGGCTTGTCCCCCGGCTACATCCGCGACCAACTCGAATTGCACGGCGAACTGATAGAGCAGCTCAAGCGGAAGCTTTCCGGCTCGGCGCAAACCGCTTGAACGCCCAGAAGACTGGATCTACGGCTTCTTGATGACGAAAGTTCTCGCCGCCTTGTCGTGCCACCCTTGCCGGTCGCGGTCCCACGTCAGGGAGAGGTAGCAAAGGAAGGACAAGACTTGACCTACCAACGGGATGTAAAACGCAGGAAGTCCCAATACGAAGGGCAGTCCCCAGCGAACCGAAGACTGTCCCCAACTCGGTGGTCGGCCCCATTCGGGTTGGAAGAGGTCCTCGGCTCGGACCACTTGAATTCTGGTAGCCATTTTCCCCGGTGTTTGACCCTTGACGGCTATGAATGCAATCTCATAGAGGGCCGCCACGGCGGTGAGCAACAGCCAGTTGGAGAAGTTGTTTAGATCCTCCGAATAGTCATCCAAGTGATCAAAGAACTCTTCGGCGGTATCGGAGTCAGAAATCTCGTCGAAGGGAATCGGCTTGACGTCCATGGCGTGAAGGGCAAACAACAAGGCGACAAATAACGCCAAGAAGATGATCCCATCGACGAACCGAGCAGCGAGGCGAGCAAAGCGTGTAGCCAGCTCTTGGGATGGCTGAGAATCAGGCACGCCTTCATCGGAGGAACTGGGTGGCGGCGGGTTGGGTCGGCTGACAGGGGGCTTCAGATTCTCCGCCCCGGTGAGGGGATCCAAAGATTGGACGCCGTTGTCGGCCACGTACTCTGTCCACTTTTCGCCATTCCACCAGCGGTACTCGTGGCGAGTTGTGGGGTCCGACTCCCAGGCAGGGTCGCTCATGCGGAGGTCAGGCTATCTGGTGGCCGATCATGAACCCGCGGTTCAGTTGACCGCCGGGAGCGTGGCAGTTGGATTAGCTGTCCGACATTTGTCGCGGCCGGGGAACAGGCTTGAAGCGGTGGTCGGGGTCGCTTATGACCACGGTCTTGAGCATCTTGTCCCACAGCGTCTGACTTCGGTCGTTGTTCAGCATGACGATTCCATTGACTATTGCCCAGATGAAGCCCAACAAGAAGACCCCGCCCAGGAACACAATGACCGCAATTTTCAACACCAGTTCGCGCAGGGCCATCCACCTCCATTCGGCTGCCCGATGGTCTTCAATCCGGATCACCCGCAATTGGAGTACCTGCTTGGCGGGGGTCTGGCCTCGGGAGTAGACGATCAGCGACCAGATCAGCCAGCCGATAACCAAAGTGACGGCAGCCAAAAGTGGCTCAAGCAAGAAGGCGCCGAGACGCTGACCCCTGGAAGCCAGCATTACCGACAGCTCGGGCAGCGCGGTGTCGGGTTCGCCCTCGTTGTATTCCTCGGAAGGATCCGGAGATGGAGAAGGAGGTGGTGCTGGCTGGGGTGCCTCCCGGGGAAGCTTTGCCTCATCGGTGCTGACTGGATCGACCGACTGCACGCCGTCGTCGGCCACTTGGTCGGTCCACTCCTCGCCATCGAACCAGCGGTACTGGTGGCGGCCCGTGGGATCGGGTTCCCAGGACGAAACGCTCATTGCGAAATCAGGCTAGTGGCGAGACGTCGACTAGGCACCCGTCAGCAAGGCAGTTATTCATTGGGATTGCTTCACCACAACGATGGTGCCAGCGGCACTGTCGTGCCACCCTCGGCGGTCCTTTCCCCAAGTCAGGGAGACATAGCAAAGCAATGAGATCAACCACCCGACCAATGGAATAATCAGGATCAAGTTGGGAAGGGCCCAGCGGCCCAGCGATTTCGCCGGTCCAGGATTCGTACCGGCGCCGGATCGAATCACCTTGATTCCCAATGCCATCTTCCCAAGTGTTTGGCCTCGGATGGCGATCATCACCACCTCATACAGGAGTCCCCCAACAAGCGGCGGCAATATCAGGATCAAGAGGATGGATGCCCCCAGGTCCTCGAGCTCCTGCTCTGTCGTGGACGAGATAACCCCGAGGAGCACGATCAACCAAGCGGTCGAAATGATCTCAAAGTCGATGAGGCGGGCTCCGAGCCGCGCCCCGGGAGTGGCGAGAAGCACAGTTCGGCCATGTCCGGTCCTAGCCCAACGCGCATTCTTGGTGGCAGAACGATCAATGCGCACCACGACCGTGCCGGCATAGGAGTCATGCCACCCTTGACGATCACGACGCCACGTCAACGACAGATAGCAGAGGTAACTGAGCGGTAGTCCAATAAACGGGATCAGTCCCAAGAGACCGGGTATAGCCCACCGGCGAACGGCCCTCTTGAACCCGGGAACGCAGCAGTCTTCAACTCTGACGACTTGAATTCCCGCGGCCATCTTGCCCAACGTCTGACCTTTGGTTGCGGTGAAGGCCACCCAGTAGACCGAAGTGACCAATATCACTGCGAGGAAGATGAGCCATTCTCCACTTGAGGAAGGCCAGAGGGGGCCGGTGAAAGTGCTCAAGAAATCGCCCCAGCTCAGATCTAGTTCCTCCGAGTCGTCCGAGAAATCCATCAAAAAGATCAACGGAATAATGAAGGGAAGCGAGAACAAGGCGATGGCAAATCCGTCGACCATCCAGGCGCCCAGACGGGCACCAGGGCTGGCTAGCGTCACTGTGCGGCCATCGCCGAGGTAGGCCTTTCGGCCCAAAAGTTCTATTTGGCCGGATTCCGCTTCCTGCGGGTTTGTGGGAGCGGACAACTGGCCAAGGCTGGTTGCCGGGTCGCTCTTGGCAACCCCGTCATCGGCCACATGGTGGGTCCACTGGTCGCCGTCCCACCATCGGTACTGATGACGACCGGTGGGGTCAGGAAGCCAGGCTGGGTTGCTCACAGTTCAGATGGGGGAGACAAATGGTCCACTTAGCCGCTGGTTCGATTCCGTGACCGGCGGGAACGGTCGAAGTGGTAGTCAGGATCGTGAACCACCACTGTCTTTAGCATCATGTCCCACAGTGCCTGCTTCCTGTTGCTGGCCAGCAGAGAGACTCCGTTGGCCAAGATCCACAGCAAACTGAGGCCAAGGAAGATCAAATCAAGGAAAGTTCCGATCGCGCCAAGCAGCACCAACTCCCGCAACGCCATCCATCCCCAGTGAGCGTTCCTCCGCTCCTCCAACCGCACGACTCGCATCCTTAGCAATTGTTTGGCCGGGGTTTGACCTCGGGCAAAGACGATGAGCGACCAGATGAGGTAGCCAATACCCAGGGTGACGATTGCCAGTGGAATTTCGAGCAATCGGGCACCGAGGCGCCGTTTCCTCGACGCCAGCATCGACAGAGGGTCGGGGGTCTCAGACCCAGGTTGGGGCATTGGCACTCCCGGTACCGAGCCTGGAGGCGGAGGCGGCAATGGAGGCGCTTCGCGGGGAAGGTCCGCTTCGCCAGGGGTGATTGGATCAACCGACTGCACACCGTCGTCGGCTACTTGATCAGTCCACTGTTCACCATCGAACCAGCGGTACTGGTGGCGGCCAGTGGGATCCGGCTCCCAGGACGAAACGCTCATGTAGACGTCACGTTAGTAGTTGGCAGCGACATTCCTGCACCGGCAGGGTGATGGGGATGACGGGCTATGACGAGTTCTCCATGCTGGCGGACAACGCCTCTGAGGTGGGGCTCGGCTGGGACGGGCCGCCTCCAGTGAAGCGTCGCCGGGTGGAACTGCCCGGTGGACTCGGCTTGAGCGCCATCGTGTGGGGGGATGCCCCGGCCCGGGTGGTGTTCATCCACGGGGGCGCTCAGAACGCCCACACCTGGGACACGGTGGTGCTGGCGCTGGGGGAGCCTGCGGTGGCCATAGATCTGCCCGGCCACGGGCACTCCGACTGGCGCCCTGAGCACGACTATTGGCCGCCGTCGATGGCCGACGACATAGCGGTGGCCATCCGGGAATTGGCCCCGCAGGCCGAGCTCGTCGTGGGCATGTCGTTAGGGGGGCTGACCGCAATTTGCCTTGGGGCCCGTCACCCTGAGCTGGTGCCCTCCCTGGCGGTGGTGGATGTGACCCCCGGCACCGACCACGCCAAAGCCGAGCCCATCGTGGAGTTCATTTCCGGGCCTCAGACCTTCGAGAGCTTCGACGACATCTTGGGCCGGACCATGGAGTTCAACCCAACCCGCACCGAGTCATCCCTGCGGCGGGGCATCATCCACAACGCCTTCGAGCAGGAAGATGGCAGCTGGACCTGGCGGTGGGACCCGGTGCGGGACTGGAAGCTCACTGATCCCGACAAACCCACCGCGGGCAGCCCCGAGTTCTCCGACCTGTGGACCGCAGTGGATGCGCTGAATTGCCCGGTGGTGCTGTACCGGGGAGCGGATTCAGGGGTGGTGGGCGACGAGGACGTGGATGAGCTCCTACGGCGCCAGCCTGATGCCGAAGTGGTGGTGGTGGCCGATGCGGGCCACAGCATCCAAGGCGACCAGCCGCGAGAGCTGGCCCGCCTGCTGGCCTCCCGACTCAGCTAGAAGTCAGTCGTTGCCGTAGGCCGCGCTCAGCCGCTCGAAGCCGCCGATGCCGGGTGCCGGCTGGCCACCGGGATAGCGGACTTCGTAGACCCCGGCCAGGCCGTCTCGCCAGCTCACCTGGCACGGGCCGGTGAGCGAAATCCGCTTGGCCGGATCGGCCCCCGAACCGGGCTGGGATCCGGGGAAGGAGTCGTATATGACCTCGGGCATCTTGCCCGACAGCTCGCCCAGCAGCATCACCCAGTCTTCGGCCTTGACGTGCTCGTCCCCACCCCAGTTGACCACCGTGGCCGGCACCGAGGCCGCGGCTAGAAGCGGCTCCACCTGGGCATTCATGTCGTCTTGGTGGATGGGGGAGTAGGGCGAGGGCGCCGGTGCCCGCAGCCGGATCGGCTGGTCGCTCATCAGCCAGTCCATGTGGTACACCGGCAGCCCGCCATTGGGCCCATAGCTGGCGTTGATGCGGGCGATGGTGGTGGGCAGGTTCAAGGACCGGGCCATGGTTCGGGCCACCGCCTCCCCGCCGATCTTCGACATCGAGTAGGTGGGGGCGTGGACGGCGTGGCAGTCGCCGATGCGGTCGGTCTCGGTGTAGAGGTGCCACGGGTCGGGATTGGGGTGGTACACCGAGCAGGTTGAGGCGATGAGCGCGGCCTTGGCCCTGTGGCAGTGGGCCATGAGCAGGCCGGTGCCCTCGGCGTTCACCTGGATGGCCCAGTCGTAGTCCAGCCCCTGGCTCTGGAAGGCGGCCATGTGGACCAGATAGTCGAAGTCGTCGGGCAGCATCGAGAAGTCCCCGTCGGCCATGTCCACAACCTCGGTGTGAACCCCAGCGGCCTCCACCATCTTCCGGCTGCCCTCGGCGCTGAACCGGGCGATGCCCCACACCTCGTTGTGCTCGGCCAAGTAGGCGGCCATGGGGAGGGCGATCTGGCCGGTCATGCCGGTGATGAGGATCTTCTGGTCTTGCAGCATGGGAGTTCCTTACGGGTCGGGGCTAGAGGTCGTCGATCAGCTTGAACAGCTCCGCCGAGGCCAAACCGGCATCGGCTCCTGCCTCGGCCAGCTTGTCGGCCACCCACTTGTGGAGTCGGGCCATGTCGGCGTCGCCGGGGTCGGGGGGCAGGTCCAAGGTGGTCTCGTATTGGCTGACGAAGGCCTCGATTGCGCCGGCCTTGACCGCCTCGAAACCAGCGGTGTCCTCGGCGTGGTCGGGCTCGTCGGCCTCGAATAGCAGCAAGGCGTCGGGGCGGTGGGGATCAAGGCCCAATTCGGGGAAGAAGTGCGGATCGCGGGCGGCCACGATGCCGTCGACGGTCAGCCAGCCGGCGTGGCGGTGATCAGGGTGAAGACGCCACCGCCGCCACGGGTCGTGGCCCAGCACAACATTGGGACGCAGAGTCCGGATCCACGAGGCCACTTGTCGGCGGGATTCTGGACCCGACTCCAATTCCCCGTCTACCCATCCCAGAAACACCACTTCGCCCACTGCGCCCAGCCGCCGAGCCGATTCCCGCTGCTCGTCTTGGCGCACCGCCACCAGCTTTTCCAGGTCGGCATCGGGATTCCATGTGCCTTTGGAGCCGTCGGTACACACCAGCAGGCTCACCTCACAGCCTCGGGCGGCCCACTTGGCCAAGGTGGCCCCGGCCTTCAGCTCGATGTCGTCGGGATGAGCGCCGATGGCCAGCGCCCGCTCGGGGATGGCCAGATCCTGGGACTTCACGCCCTCACAGCCATTTCTTTGAGATCGGCGGGAAGGTCGATGTCCAATCCGAACGACGGGTCGCGCAGGATCCGCAGACTGCGTCCCAGCCGCTGGGCCTCGGCCAAATGGCGGGCGAATGAGCCCTGACCGTAGGAGAACTCGAATGGACAGTCGCCGGGCAGGGCGATCACGTTGGTGCCGTCGTTGTGGCGGTCGGGCACCAGGGTGATGCCGGGCCAGTCGCCCAGCGGTGCCAGCGATCCCGCCAGCGGGAGGTCTCCGTGGGCCACAACCACCCGATCGAAACCGGCCTCTCTCAGGTGATCCACCCCGCTGCGCACCGCGCCGTTCAGCCCGGTGCCGGGGCGCCACACCACCTCAGCGCCCACGGAGTCGGCCCATTCCCGCACGCCGCGGTCATCGCACACCACCGCTACCGGGAGCGGCGCGGCCGACTCAACCACATGAGTGGCCATGTCCCGGGCCAGAGCAGCCCGTTCGGTGGACCCAAGAGCGGGGGCCAGTCGGTTCTTGGCCTCCGCAAAGGCCTTCACCGGGATCAGCACCGCCACCGTTGGCCCTGGTCTCACCCGCAGGAGTCTACGGCCATCCACTGTGTCGACCCATACGCGGTACCGCTGGCTAACTTTCGGCCCTGTCCCGTCTACGCTCAATGCCTATGTCCAATCGGGTTGCGGTGATCGGGGGAGGGTCGTGGGGCACCACGGTTGCCCATCTGGCCGCCCACAATGAGCCCACCGTTCTGTGGTGCCGTGATCCCAAGACGGCCGCCGCGGTGAACGAGCACCACGCCAATCCCCGCTATCTGGCCGGCTTCGATCTGCATCCCGGGCTGCGGGCCACTACCGACTTGCAGCAGGCTGTGGCCGAGGCCGAGGTGGTGGTGATGGGCGTCCCGTCGTCGGTGTTCCGACCGGTCATGGAGAAGGTGGCTCCTCACCTGCGCCCGTGGGTGCCGGTGGTGAGCCTCACCAAGGGGCTGGAGCAGGGCACCCGTCGGCGCATGACCGAGATCGTCAACCAGGTGGCCCCCGCTCACCCCGCGGGGGCGCTCACCGGTCCCAACCTGGCCAAGGAGATCCTGGCCGGCCACGCCGCCACTTCAGTCATCGCCATGGCCGACGACACGGTGGCCGCAGCCCTTCAGGGGGTGTTCACCACCGACCTGTTCCGGGTCTACACCAACGACGACGTGGTCGGCTGCGAGCTGGGCGGCACCCTCAAGAACGTGATCGCTCTGGCCTCGGGCATGGTGGACGGCCTCGGGGCCGGGGACAACACCCGGGCCGCGGTGATCACCCGGGGCTTGGCGGAGATGGGCCGACTGGGCACCGCCATGGGCGGACGAGCCGACACCTTTGCCGGTTTGGCCGGGATGGGCGACCTTCTGGCCACCTGCATGAGCCCCCAGAGCCGGAATCGCCATGTCGGCGAGCAGCTCGGTCGGGGTCGAAAGCTCAAGGAGGTTCTGGCCGGGATGGACCAGGTGGCCGAGGGGGTGTTCACCGCCGGGGTGGTGGTGGAGTTGGCCGCCGAGCACAGCGTGGAGATGCCCATCAGCGCCGAGGTGTTCGCCGTGGTCAAGGGCACGAGGACCGCCGCTCGGGCGACCAGGGTGCTGATGGGGCGCCAAGCCCGCCCTGAGCCAGAGGACAACAATTTCAAGAATTCGCGGCTCCGCCGTATCTGGCGGTTCGTGACCCGCGCCTCTCGATGAACAGCCCACTCCACTCGCGGTGAGCAAGCCCCTCGACGTTCTCGGCGCCCCCGGATGGGGGGAGGTGGATGCCCGCGGGTTGGTCCGACCGGGCAGCGGGGAATGGACGCTGGACTGGTGGGTGGGGGCGTCCGACCGCTGGCACCGGGCATCCCAGGAGGCCGCAGTGCGCCAGAGCGAGGTGGGGGCCGGTGCGGTGGTGGAGACCCGCATGAAGGTGCCCGACGGCGATGCGGTGCAGCGGGTGTGGGCGGTGGCCGCCGGCGGGGGACCGGCGGTGGCAGTGGTGGAGGTGGGCAATGAGGCCGCCACCGCCTTCGCGGTCGCCATGGTGGTGGAGGCCCCAGGGACGGTGCTCACGGTGGACAAGGGTGGGATGGCCGTGGGCGGCCAGCCAGTGCTGGCGTGGGATCGTCCCCCGGCGAGTGCCGCGGTCGGTCGTGATGCGGTCGAAGCTCTGCTGGAGGTCGAAGGCGGGGGTGCCGCGGGATTGGACCACAAGGGCCGCGACATAGCTGGGTTGGTGTGGCCGCTGCCTCACTCGGCCCGGCTGGCGGTGAGCGCTTCATTGGGCCGCGGTAAGCCCTCGCCGCCGTCAGACCTGCCCGATGCCGATGCGGTGCGGCGGGGCTGGCAGTCACATCTGGACCGGGGGGCACGGATCGAGGTGCCCGATGAGGGATTGGCCCGGCGAATCGACCGCAATCGACGCCGATGGCTGGGACGCACGGGCCGCATGGAGACGGCCGACGTTGCCGAGCTCTGCGAGCTGTCGGTGCGGCTCGACCACCACGGCTACCACGATGACGCCGTGCTGGTGCTGGACGAGGTCGCCGCCCGTTGGACCACCGAGGCACCGACCGAGCGGTTGAGGGCCTTCACTGTCCACCACGACCTGACGGGCGACCAGCAGGCCGCTATTCGATTTGTCGAGGCGGTGGCCGAAGGGGTTGAGGCTGCGGCCCGGATGGGCGCAGAGGTGCCGGTGGAGCCGGTCGAGCGCCTCCTGATCGCCGCAGGCCAGGACCGGGCCGCTGAGGACTTCCGCCGCCTTGGCCTGGGTTTGGCCGAGCCTCCTGCTGAAGGGTTGCGGGCCGAGCTTGTGGCCGACCACGGAGACGAGTTGCTTTTGGCCCCCGGCTTTCGACCGGCCTGGCAAGGTGGATCCTTGGCGGTTTACGAGCTTCCTACCCGGTTTGGGCCGCTGTCCTACGCGGTGCGCTGGCACGGCCCCCGCCCCGCGCTGCTGTGGGAGTTGGACTGCCGCCCCGGCCAAAAGCCGGTCACCATTCGGGCCCCAGCCTTGGACGGGAGCTGGTCGAGCGACGAACCGACCGGAGAAACGCTTTTGGCCGCATCCCGCTAGCTACCTTGAAGAGATGCGGGCCGCACTCAAGTCGGCTGCCCCCACCTTGGCGATCGAGCGCCGCCTGTGGGCCGAGGGCCACCAAGTGGTGGTGGGCATGGACGAGGTGGGCAAAGGCGCATGGGCTGGCCCCCTCACCCTGGTGGCCGCGGTGCTGCCCGCCGACCGAAGGGTCTACCGGGTGCGGGATTCCAAGCTTCTTACCGAAGATGAGCGGGAAGGGCTGTTCGATCGGATAGCAGATTGGTGCGTGGCTTGGTCGGCGGGCCACGCTAGCAACGACGAGTGCGACCGGCTCGGCATGTCGGCCGCTCAGCGATTGGCGGCCCGGAGGGCTCTGGATGGTTTGGGCCTGAGTGCCGACGCGGTGCTGGTGGACGGCCGGTGGGATTTCGTGGGCAACGGCAAGACCCGTGCGCTGGTCAAGGGCGACGCCACCTGCCTATCCATCGCCGCCGCGTCCATCCTGGCCAAGGTCACCCGCGACCGGCTCATGCGAGCCGCAGCCGTCGACTACCCCGACTACTGCTTCGACTCCAACAAGGGGTACCCCTGTCCCCGCCACCGGGCCGCCCTGGCTGCCCAAGGCCCCACCCCCCTGCACCGCCGCTCCTGGGCCTTCATGGACACCCACGGTTGGTCCCACCTCCGAATCGGCCCCAACACCGCCCTGCCGTTCTGATTGACCGTCGGGTTGGGGCAAGCGGGTACGATCTCGGGGCGTATGGGACAGCCGGTGACTGTTGTGGAGAGGGCGACGAGCCGTCCGGGGGTGATCCGCTATGAGATCAACCGGAGCATCACTGGCACCGGCCATGAGCACTATTCGGTTGGGCGGGAGGTCGCCGGGGAGCGGCCGGTGGACGAGCTGGCCCGCCGCCTGTTCGACCGGGGCGGCATCGATGCCATCCACGTGAACAGCAACATCATCACCGTGGATCTGGCCAAGGGCGGCACCCGCGACGGTATCGACGACCTGATCGCCAACCTGTTCATCTACTACGGCCCCGGCGTCGAGGTGCCCACCATTCCCGAAGGGGACTGACATGCGGCGGAGGCAATGACCTCTCGTCGCCAATCTGTCGAGCGCTGGTTCATCCGCCGGGGCGTTCCCCACGTCATCCACGACTACCGGGCCACCACCGATGTTTTCACCCGGGCAGTGCCGTTCCTGGCGCTGGTTTTCCTGATCGAGATTTTCGCCTCCTTTGGCGACCGGTTCGACGGGTGGGCCCAATTCGGCGTGTTCTGGGCCGGCGCGGCCATTGCCTTGGGCGCCGTGGCCGCGGTCAACGCGCTTAGGGGGCGACGGCTGTTTCAGCTTCCCGACCGGGTGGGCGCCATCGAGCTGGCGGTGTTCGTGCTGATTCCCCCCGTGCTGCCGGCCCTGTTCTCCGACGACCGGTTGTCGGATACCGCTGGCCTGGCGGTGATCAACATCGCTCTGCTCGTGGGGGCCTATGTGGTGGTGAGCTTCGGCCTGCTCCCCATGCTGTTTTGGGCCGGGGGCTACTCGGTCAACCAGATCGCCCTGATCGGCCGATTGGTGGGGCGGATTCTGCCGCTGCTTTTGGTGTTCAGCGCATTCTTGTTCCTGAACGCCGAAGTGTGGCAGGTGGCCCACGACTTCACCTGGCCCTTCTACGCCATCGTTTTAGGGGTTGTCGGCCTCATTGCCCTGGGCTCGGTGGCGGTTCGGGTGCCGTCGGAGCTGGTTGGTCTGGCCCGGTTCGAAAGATGGGAAGAGGCGTGTGAATTGGTCGACGGCTGCGATTCGCCGCTGGCTCCGGCCACGCCGCCCGCCGACTTCGCGGTTTCGGATGTTCCGCCCCTCGAACGCATGGACCGGGTGAACCTCGGGTTGCTGATGTTCGTGGCCCAGGCCGTGCGGGTGGTGCTGGTGGGGGTGGTTATCGGGGCGTTCTATGTGGCCTTCGGCCTGCTGGCGGTGAGGGAGGCCACCATCGTTTCGTGGGTGGCGTCGGATGCACTGGACCCCCTGGCCCGCTTCGGCTTGTTCGGCAACGAGCTGGTGCTCACCTGGGAGTTGCTAGGGGTGTCGGGCTTCATTGCCACCCTGTCGGCCCTTCAGTTCGCAGTGTCCACCATCGTCGACAAGGCCTATCGGGAGCACTTCTACGACGACATGGCCCACGAGGCCCGAGAGGTGCTGGCCACTCGGGCTCTGTACCTGGCCGAGCTCAGCCAGCAGGCCGAGCCGGACGACGGTTAACCGACAGCAGCGTTGCGCAGGAACGTGCCGGGCCGCTCTCCGGTGGAGCGGTCATCGGCCCAGGTGGGCACGCCGTTGACCACGGTGGCCCGATAGCCGGCCGGCTTGCGGCTGTAGCGCCAGCTGCCGGTGGGGAGATCGTCCACCCGGACCTCGTCGCCCAGATCGATCTCGTCGAGGGCGAAGACGGCCAGATCGGCAGCGGCCCCTTCGGTCACCACCCCCCGGTCCTGAATACCGAAGAATGCGGCCTGCTTGCCGGTCACCGAGTGCACCGCCTCCTCGGTGGTTAGCAAGCCGAGATCGCGAACCATCGAAGTCAAGAAGTAGGTGGCGTCGCCGGCCCCGACGAACATCTGGATGTGGGCCCCGGCGTCCGACGCCCCGTTCACCGTCATCGGCGAGCGGGCCATCTCCGCCAGCGTCTCGTTGTCCACCGGCTGGGGCTGGGTCTTGAGGTGGGTGCCCATGTTGTTGTCCAGCAGCCAATCGGCCACCGCATCCGAGAGGTGCATGCCCCGGGCCTCGGCCAGATCGGCGATAGACCGCCCGGTCCACTCGGCGTTGCGGGGCTCATCGGAGGCCAGCAGGATCATGTGGGGGCGGTTGATGGGGGCCAGGGTGTAGGTGCAGGCGTCCCAGTCCTCCCGGGCGCGTGCTCGCCAGGCCTCATCCCGCAGCATGGCCATCTTGGCCTCGTCGCCGTCCACGTTGCACAGCTCGTGCCACGCCTCCACTCCGCTCCACATGATCGACCGCTCGAAGTGGAGGTTCACGTAGCCGGGCCTCACCGAGTACAGCGTGGCGATCTCACTGCCCTCGGCGTTGAGCCGCTCCACCAGATCCAAGGAGATCTTGCGTTCCTTGGCCCGGTTCTCCTGGGCGAAGAAGCCGCCCCAGTTGGCCCGGATGCCCCGGTTGCGGCACAACGCGGCCATTCGCTCCATGTCGCCGGGGAAGTGCTCGAACTCGAAGGCCCGGGGCACGAACTGGAAGGTGGTGCCGGGATGGGCGGCCACCACATCGAGCAGGTCGCCCCACTCCTGGTCGTCGGCCATGCGGCTGGGCACCAGCCGGTTGTGGCGGTCGAGGTCCATGAGCGAGGTCGAAAGGCCGAACGCCCCAGCGGCCAGCCCCTCGTTGAGCAGCTGGGCCATCTCGGCCCGCTCGGCTTCGGTGGCGGCTCGCTCCCACGCGTCGGCGCCCATGACCCACATCCTCAGGGTCTGGTGAGGGAAGAAAGCGGCCACGTTCAGCGCCGTAGGGTGCTGATCGTTGGCGGCCTGGTACTCCGGCCAGGTCTCCCACGTCCATGGGATGGCCGTCTCGAAGGCATCGGTGGGGAGATCCTCGATGAAGCACATCAGCTCGATGAGCTGATTGCGGTCGGCCTCCCGCAGCGGGGCCAGGCCCAGGCCGCAGTTGGCCAGCACCACGCTGGTGGTGCCGTGCGACGGCATGGGGTCGATATGGGGATCCCACCACAGCGATCCGTCGTAATGGGTGTGGGGCTCGATGAACCCCGGCGTCACCAGAGCGCCGCCGGCGTCGATCTCCGGCTCACCGTCGGGCCGCAATCCCGGTCCCACCTCGGCGATCCTCCCCGAGCGCACCCGCACGTCAGCCTCGAACGAGGGTGCGCCTGTGCCATCCACCACCGTTCCTCCGCGAACCAGCAAATCTCCTGAAGCCATGCCAGAACCTTAGGAGGAAAATTGACCCAAACCCGACTCGGCTCTGAGGGAGAATTGGCAGACCGCGCCGAGCCCATTTGATGCGGTGTTGAAGGATGAGGGTTGCCATAGTGGAGTCCGATGGCTGAGCCAGAGCAATTGGTGGTCGAGGCCGAGCGCCAGGCGGCGGCCGCGACCACCGTCGATGAACTGAGCGCGGTGCGGACCGCAATGACCGGCAAGCGCTCCCCGCTGGTGGCGGCTCGCAAGGCCTTGGGCGATCTTGAGCCCGAGGCCCGCAAGCAGGCCGGGCAGGCATTGAACGCGGCCAAGGCCGCCATCGACGACATCCTCAGCGCCCGCGAGGCCGAGCTGTCGGCTGCGGCCCGGGCCGAGCAGCTGGCCGCCGAGCGGCTCGACCTCACCGAAGTCACCGAGTTGGGTGCCGACGGGCATCTCCACGTCATCACCCAGACCTGGCAGGAGCTGGAGGACGTGTTTGTGGGCATGGGCTACCAAGTGGCCGAGGGCCCCGAGATCGAGAGCGAGTGGTACAACTTCGGCGCCCTCAACTTCCCCCTCGGGCATCCGGCCCGGGACATGTACGACACCCTGTACGTGGACTACGGCGAGCCGGGCACCACCCTGCTGCGTACCCACACTTCCCCGGTGCAGGCCCGGGTGATGGAGAACCAGGAGCCCCCCATCTATGTGGTGGCCCCCGGCCGGTGCTTCCGCCAGGACACCGCAGATGCCACCCACATGCCGGTGTTCCATCAGATCGAGGGCCTGGTGGTGGACCGCGACACCACCCTGGGCGATCTGGCCGGGACCATCGAGGCGTTCACCGCCGCTTACTTCGGGCCGGGCTTCACCTCTCGGCTGCGCCCCTCCTACTTTCCGTTCACCGAGCCATCGGCGGAGTTCGACATCCAGCGCCCCGACGGCACCTGGCTGGAGCTCGGGGGCTGCGGCATGGTCCACCCCAACGTGTTCGAGGCCTGCGGCATCGACTCCGAACAGTGGCAGGGGTTCGCCTTCGGTTTCGGCATCGACCGCCTTGCCCTCATCCGGTTCGGCATCGACGACCTGCGCGAGCTGTGGACCAACGACATCCGCTTCCTGGGGCAGTTCTGATGGCCCGCACTCCGATGCATGAGGCGGCAGCGCGATGAAGGTGCTGTTGAGCTGGCTGCGGGAGTTCGCCCCCGACATCGAAGGCGAACCCGAACACCTGGCCGGAGTGCTGTCCGACCTGGGCCTGGCGGTGGAGGAGCTGTCCCACGTCGGGCAGGGGCTGGACGGCATCGTGGTGGCCGAGGTGCTGTCTACCCGCCCCCATCCCGATGCCGACCGCATCCACTTGGTGGATGTGGACGCGGGCGACGGCGAGGCCCTCCAAGTGTGCTGCGGGGCCTTCAACATGGCGGTAGGCGACCTGGTGCCGCTGGCTACGGTGGGCACCACCATGCCCGGCGGTATGGAGATCGCCCGCCGGAAGATGCGCGGGGAGTGGAGCAACGGGATGCTGTGCTCGGGGGCCGAGATCGGCATGGGCGACGACCACGAGGGCATCTTGATCCTGGACCAGGGGCTCTCGTTGGGCGCACCCCTCACCGAGGCGCTGGGCATCCATCCCGATGTGCTGTTCGACCTGGAGGTGAACCCCAATCGGCCCGATGCCATGTCGGTGATGGGGGTGGCCCGCGACCTGGCCGCCCGCCTCGGCGTGGGCTTTGCGGTGACTGCCCCCGGGGTTGAAGAGACCGGCCAACCGGCGGCCGAGCGGGCCGCGGTGAGCATCGCCGCCCCCGATTTCTGTCGGCGCTTCGGCGTGCGGGTGCTCGACAACGTGCCCTCCGGGCCGTCGCCCCGGTGGATGGCCAACCGGCTGTTGGCCGTGGGGCAGCGGCCCATCAACGCGGTGGTCGACCTGTCCAACTACGTGATGTTCGAGCTGGGCCAGCCCAACCACACCTACGACCTCGACTTGGTGCCCGGCGGGGAGCTGGGGGTGCGCATGGCCCATCGGGCCGAGCAGCTGACCACCTTGGACGGGGTGGAACGCACTCTCACCATCTACGACGGCGTGATCGTCAACCGCGACGACGAGGCCATCGGGCTGGCCGGGGTCATGGGCGGGGCCTCCACCGAGATCTCCGCCGAGACCCGCTCGGTGCTGCTGGAAGCCGCGTGGTGGGATCCCATGACCATCGCCCGCACCGCCCGCCGACTGGGCCTGCGCAGCGAGGCCTCTGCTCGCTTCGAGCGGGGAGCCGACCCCGAGATCATCCCCATGGCGCTGGACCGCTTCGCGGAGTTGGCCGCCGCGCTGGGGGCCACCACCAGTCCGGGCATGATCGATGCCACCGGCAACCGGCCGGAGCACATCACCGTCCGTGTGCGGACGCCGCGGGTCAACGCCATCTTGGGAACCGAACTGAGCATCGACGAGATGACCTCCCTGTTGGAGCCCATCGGGTTCGCCTGCGAAGCCGGCGGCGACAGCCAGGATTTCGACGTCTCCATCCCCTCGTGGCGCATCGACTCGGCCACCGAGATCGACGTGATCGAGGAGGTCGGACGCCTGCACGGGTACTCCAATATCGTTCGCACCGTGCCGGTGACCGAGCAGGCCGGAACGCTCACACCGCAGCAGCAAGATCGCCGCCACATACGGGCGCTGCTCACCGGCATGGGGATCACCGAGGCCATGCCCCTGCCCTTCTTGGCTCCGGGTGATCTGGCCCGAGCCGGTTTGGGCGACGACGGCATCACGGTGACCAACCCGTTGGTGGCCGAGGAGTCGATCATGCGCACCTCGCTGCGCCCTGGGCTGCTCAAGGCCGTGGCCTACAACGCGGCCCGGCGCACCACGGGGGTGTCGCTGTTCGAGATCGGCCGGACAAATCCCGGCGGGGGAGGGGAACTCCCCGACGAACACGAGCACTTGGCCGTGATCCTGGCCGGCCAGGAGGCCACCGCAGCCACCACGCTTTGGCGCCGACTGGCTCGCCATCTGGCCGTTGCCAATCCCGGAGTGGTCAACGGCCCGGTGGACGGCCTTCACCCGGGACGCTCCGGCCAAGTCTTGGCCGACGGCCAGCCGGTCGGTGCACTGGGCGAGATCGACCCCCAGGTGCTGGACGCCTACGAGATCGACGAGCGGGTGGCCTGGCTGGAGGTCGACCTCGGCGCCCTATTGGAAGCCGATCGGGGACTGGCGCCCTATCGAGCCCCCAGCCGCTACCCCTCCAGCGATATCGACCTGGCCTTCACCGTCCCCGACGAGGTTTCGGCCGACGAGGTGGCCGCCACCATCGCCCAAGCAGGAGGCGTGCTATTGGCCTCGGTCGCCCTGTTCGACGTGTTCCGCTCCGAGCAGCTCGGCGAAGGCTGCCGCAGCCTGGCCTACACCCTCCGCTTCGAAGCCGCCGACCGCACCCTCAACGACGCCGAAGTCGCCGCCGCCCGCCAAATCTGCATCGACGCCGTTACCACCAGTCACAACGCCACCCTCCGCGGCTGACACTTGGCGGCAATTGACTTGAATACTTATTCATAGTTGTGCATAATTGTCCCCATGGGGCAGAAGATTCCTGTTGGGATCATTGGTGCGTCGGGGTATGTGGGCGCGGAGTTGATGCGGCTGCTGGCCGCCCACCCGGGCTTCGACGTGGGGTTTGTGACCGGCGATACCCAGGCGGGGCAGCCGGTTGCTGATCTGTATCCCCACCTGGCTGCGATCGGTGCCGAACAGGAGTTCGTGAAGTACGACTCCCACCTGTTGGACGACGTGGCGATGGCGTTTTTGGCGCTGCCCCATGGCCAGTCCATGGCCCTGGCTGGCGACGTCTTGGATCGGGGCAAAGTTGCCGTCGATTTGGCCGCTGACTTCCGGCTGACCGATCCGGCTCAGTACGAACAGTGGTACGGGGAGCCGCATCAGACTCCCGAACTTCTCGGAATTTTTGCCTACGGCCTGCCCGAGCTGTTCAGGGATGAGTTGGCGGGCGCCACCGCCGTGGCCGTTCCCGGCTGTTATCCCACCGCCGCCGCGCTGGCCATCGCTCCGCTGGTCCGCACTGGCCTCATCCAGCCTGAGGGGGTCATCGTGGACGCGGCCAGTGGTGTGTCTGGAGCTGGACGGCCTCCGAAGGACCACATTACGTTCTGCGCGGTCGACGAGGACTTCACCGCCTACGGACTGCTCGACCACCGTCACACCCCCGAGATTGAGCAGGCCGCCGGCGCGTCGGTGCTGTTCACTCCCCACCTGGCTCCGATGAACCGGGGCATCTTGGCCACTTGCTATGCCAAGCCCGCGGCGGACACTTCCACCGACGCGCTGCTGGCCGCGCTGGCCGAGTTCTACGCCGACGAGCCGTTCATCGTGGTGTCCGACCGCTCACCGTCCACCAAGGCCACGCTGGGCTCCAACGCTGCCCACCTCACCGTTCGCTACGACGCCCGCACCAACACGGTGGTGGCGCTGTGCGCCATCGACAACCTGGTAAAGGGAGCCGCCGGACAGGCCATCCAGTGCGCCAACCTGATTTCCGGGCTGGATGAGGCCACCGGGTTGACCGCTGTGGGGGTGTACCCATGAGCGTGACCGACGTCCCCGGATTCACCGCCGCAGGGGTGACCTGCGGCATCAAGCTCAGCGGCAAGCCCGACCTCGCCATCGTGGCCACCGCCGACGGCGCCGCGGTCAGCGCAGCCGGCGTGTTCACCTCCAACAAGATGACCGCGGCCCCGGTGCTGGTATGCCGGGAGCACTTGGCCGCCACTGGGGGAGAGGCCACCGCCGTGGTGCTCAACAGCGGCAACGCCAACGCCGCCACCGGGGCGCAAGGCATGGCCGACGCCCGCCAGATGTGCCAGGAGACCGCCGCCGCTCTCGGAGTGGCTCCCGAACAGGTGCTGGTGTGCTCCACCGGGCTGATCGGCTACGCCCTGCCCATGGACGCGGTGTCCTCGGGAATCATGGCCGCGGCCCAGGCCATCACTCCCCAGGGCGGCCCCCAAGCAGCCGAGGCCATCATGACCACCGACACCGTCCCCAAGCAGGTGGTGGTCGCCGGCGACGGCTTCACCGTCGGGGGAATCGCCAAGGGCGCCGCCATGCTGGAGCCCAACATGGCCACCATGCTGGCCGTGCTGGTCACCGACGCGGCCGCCGATCCTGACACCCTCCAGCAGGCCCTCCGGGCCGGAGTGGCCGGCACGTTCAACACCCTCACCGTGGACGGCGCCGAGTCCACCAACGACACCGTGTTGATCCTGGCTAATGGTCAGGCTGGCCCCATTGATCCTGACGCCCTCACCCAGGCCATCGCCGATGCCTGCGAGAGCCTGGCCCTTCAGATGGCCGACGACGCCGAGGGCTCCACCAAGACGGTGTTCCTGCGGGTCACCGGGGCGGCCTCCGACGCCGAGGCGGCCAAGGCGGCCCGGGACACGGCCAACTGCCAGCTGGTGAAGTGCTCGTGGTACGGCCAAGACCCCTACTGGGGCCGCATTGCCTCGGAGATGGGCGCAGCGGGGGTGGCCTTCGACCACACCAAGCTCACCATCGCCTACGGCGACCATGTGGTGTACCAGTACGGCGAGCCCGCCCATCCCCCCGAGCTGGCCCAGTACATGACCGGCCGGCGCCTCGACCTCCACGTGGATCTCGGCATGGGCGACGGCTCGGCCCGGATCATCACAACTGACCTCACCCACGCCTACATCGACGAGAACATGGGGACGTCATGAGCTTCAAAGCCGAGGACACCGCCGCGGTCCTCACCCAGGCCCTGCCCTACATCCAGCGGTTCTCGGGCTCGACCGTCGTGGTGAAATACGGCGGCAGCGCCATGGACAGCGACCACTTGGCTGGATTCGCAGCCGACGTCGTGCTGATGCAATCGGTGGGCATTCGCCCCGTGGTGGTCCACGGCGGCGGCCCCCAGATCGGCGAGATGATGGCTCGGCTCGGCTTGGAGCCCCGCTTTGTCGACGGGCTGCGGGTCACTGACGCCGAGACGCTGGACATCGCCCGAATGGTGCTGGTGGGCCGGGTCAACCGCGACATCGTGTCGGCCATCAACGTCCACGGCCCCCTCGCGGTCGGGGTGTCCGGAGAGGATGCCGGCTTGATCCAGGCCCGGGCCGAGAACCCGGAGCTGGGCTATGTGGGAACGGTGGACACGGTCAACACCGCCATCATCGACCGGCTGCTGGACGAGAGCCTGATCCCGGTGGTGTCCACCATTGGTGCCGACGCCACCGGCCAAGCGCTGAACATCAACGCCGACACCGTGGCCGGGATCCTGGCCGGCGCCCTAGGCGCGGCCAAGGCCGTGTTCCTCACCGATGTCGAAGGACTGTTCGCCGACCCCGCCGATCCGTCCACCCTCATCAGCGTGACCACCGCCTCCGATCTGGACGCCATGATCTCGTCCGGGGATTTGACCGGGGGCATGATCCCCAAGGCCGCTGCCGCCATTCACGCCGTTCGCCACGGCGTGGCCTCGGCCCACATGGTGAACGGAGCCACCCCCCACGTGCTGCTGCTGGAGCTGTTCACCGATTCCGGTGTGGGCACCATGGTGTACCCCGACTCCCAACCAGACTCACCAGGTCAGGAGGCCACCCCATGAGCACCCACACCGATGCGGTGGGCGTCGACACCGGCTCCTGCCCGCTCATGCCCACCTATGGCCCGCCCTCGGTCATGTTCGTGCGGGGCGAGGGCTGCTGGCTCTGGGACCGCAACGACACCCGCTACCTGGACTTTCTCAGCGGTATTGCCGTGGTCAGCCTGGGCCACGCCCACCCCCGGGTGGCCGAGGCTGTGGCCGAGCAGGCCCGCACCCTGTGCCATGTGTCCAACCTGTACGCCACCGAGCCCCAGATGCACGTGGCCCGCACCATCGACCGCCTGGTCGGCGGGCCTCCCGGTCAGGTGTTCTTCGCCAACAGCGGGGCAGAGTCCAACGAGTGCGCCATCAAGCTGGCCCGCAGATGGGCCGGGCATGGCCGCTACACCGTGATCAGCGCGGGCCGGTCGTTCCACGGGAGGACGCTGGCCACGCTGCACGCCACCGGCCAGGCCGAAAAGCACGAGGTCTTCCAGCCCCTGCCCGAGGGCTTCCGCCACGTTCCCTGGGACGACCTCGCCGAGTTGGAGAAGGCCATCGACGACTCCACCGCGGCGGTGCTGTTGGAGCCCATCCAGGGCGAAGGCGGCATCAACGTTCCATCAGACGGCTACCTCCAAGCGGTGCGCGAGCTGTGCGACGACCGGGGGCTGCTGTTCATGCTCGACGAGGTGCAGACCGGACTGGCCCGCACCGGGCGCTGGTTCGCCCACCACCACGACGGCGTTGAGCCCGACGTGGTGACCATGGCCAAAGCGCTGGGCAACGGCATGCCCATCGGGGCCTGCTGGGCCCGGGCTGATGTCGCCGCTTCCTTCAAGCCCGGCGATCACGCCACCACGTTCGGCGGCCAGCCTCTGGCAGCGTCGGCGGCCAAGGCCACGCTGGCCGTGATGGAAGAACTGGATCTGCCCGCCCGGGCCGCCGCGGCTGGAGAGAAAATGCGGTCCGCGGTTGAGGCTCTTGACGGCGTCGCCAGCGTGCGGGGCCGGGGCCTGCTGCTGGGCGTGGAATTGGCCGAGGAGCGGCCGGCCGCCGAGGTGGTGACCGCGGGGATGGACGCCGGTCTGGTGCTGGGAACCGCCGGGACCACCTCTCTGCGGATCGCCCCGCCCCTCATCATCAGCGACGACGAGATCGCCCACGGCGTAGCCGTGCTCGACAAGGTACTGAAGTCATGACGTCGGTTCGCCACTTCCTTGAGGTCGATGATCTCACTGCGGCAGAGCTGGCCACGGTGCTGGAGCTTTCTGCCGACCCTTCTCCCACACCGGCGTTGGAGGGCAAGGGCATGGCCCTGCTGTTCGAGAAGCCCTCGGCTCGCACCCGGCACTCCATGGAGATGGCGGTGGTGCAGTTGGGCGGCCATCCGGTGTCCTTCGCCGCCTCTGAAGTGGGCATCGACGATCGTGAGTCCGCCGAAGACGTTGCCCGAACGCTGGCCTGTTTCCATGCGGCCATAGGCGCCCGAGTGAAGTCGCACGGCTTGCTCGAGCGCATGGCCGCAGTCAGCCCGGTCCCGGTGGTCAACATGCTGAGCGACCAGGCCCACCCCTTGCAGGCCCTGGCCGACCTGCTGACCGTCAAGCAGGAGTTCGGGGAGATCAGCGGCCGTCGCATCGCCTTCGTGGGCGACGCCAACAACGTTTCCCGGTCGCTGGCCATTGGCGCCGGTTTGGCCAAAGCTCAGTTCGTCATCTCCGGCCCTCCCGGTTACCAGTTCAGCGAGGTTGATCTCGACCGCGTCTCTGCTACCGGCGGGGCGACTGAAATCGTCGACGACCCGATTGAGGCGGTGGCCGATGCCCATGTGGTGTACACCGACGTGTGGGTGTCGATGGGCGAAGAGGCTCAGGCTTCCGAGAAGATCGATGCCTTCGCCAACCGCTACGCCGTTAGCGAGGCCCTCATGGGCCGGGCCGGCGCCGACGCCATCTTCTTGCACTGCCTGCCCGCCAAACCAGGCCAAGAGGTCGCCCACGAGGTGATTTATGGCCCCCAGAGCCGCATCTGGCAGCAGGCCGAGAACCGGATGCACGCCGCCCGCGGCCTGCTCGCCTTCTTTTTGGGGGCGTCATGAGGCTGGGCAAGAATCAGCGCCAGCACCGGATCGCCGAAATCCTTCGCCAGGAGTCGGTGTCCAGCCAGGACCACCTGGTGGAGCTCCTGACCGACCAAGGAGTGGCCGTCACCCAGGCCACCGTGTCGCGCGACCTCGACGATCTGGGCGCGGTCAAAGTCCCCACCGGCGGCGGGTCGGTCTACGCCATCCCCGAGCTCCCCTCTGAGCAGGTCGCCCCTGATGACCACCTCAAGCGGGTGCTGGGGGAGTGGGTGGTGGCGGTGGGCTGCTCCCACAACTTGGTGGTGCTGAACACCCCGCCGGGGTCGGCCCACGTGGTCGGCTCGGCCATTGACCGCTCCGCGGTCCACGGCGTGCTGGGCACCGTCGCCGGCGACGACACCGTGCTGGTAGTGGCCACCGAAGACGTCGGCGGCCCCCTCGTGGCGGCCGACTTCCGCTCGCTGGCCGGACTCACCGAGGAGGAGAGCTCGTGAACCAGAACCTGAACAAGATCGTGCTGGCCTACTCCGGCGGGTTGGACACCTCGGTCATCCTGCGCTGGTTGCAGGACACCTACGGCTGTGAGGTGGTCACCTTCACCGCCGACCTGGGCCAGGGCGAGGAGCTGGAGCCGGCCCGGGCCAAGGCCGAGGCCATGGGCGTAAAGGAGATCTACATCGAGGACCTGCGCGAGGAGTTCGCCGCCGACTTCGTGTTCCCCATGTTCCGGGCCAACGCCATTTACGAGGGGGAGTACCTGCTGGGCACCTCCATCGCCCGCCCCCTCATCGCCAAGCGTCTGGTGGAGATCGCCGCCGAGGTGGGCGCCGACGCCATTTCCCACGGCGCCACTGGCAAGGGAAACGACCAAGTGCGATTCGAGCTGGGGGCCTACGCCCTGAACCCCGACATTTCGGTGGTGGCCCCGTGGCGCATCTGGGACCTGGGCTCCCGGGAGAAGCTGGTGGCCTACGCCGGCGAGCACGGCATCCCCATCGAAGCCGAACGGGAGGGCGGCTCGCCTTTCTCCATGGATGCCAATCTGCTCCACATCTCCTATGAGGGCGGTCCGCTGGAAAACCCCTGGACCGAGCCCCCCGAAGAGATGTGGCGCTGGTCGGTGGCGCCGGAGAACGCCCCCGACACCCCAACCGAGATCGAGCTCGCCTTCCAGGGCGGCGACATCACCGCTATCGACGGCCAGCTCCTCAGCCCAGCCTCGGTGCTGGCCGAGCTGAACCGCATCGGCGGGGCCAACGGCATCGGACGGCTCGACCTGGTGGAGAACCGCTACGTGGGCATGAAGTCGCGGGGCTGCTACGAGACCCCGGGCGGCACCATCATGCTCAAGGCCCACCGGGCCATGGAGAGCCTCACCCTCGACCGGGAGGTGGCCCACCTCAAAGACGAGCTCATGCCCCGCTACGCCCAGCTGATCTACAACGGCTATTGGTGGAGCCCCGAGCGCCTGATGCTCCAGACCGCCATCGACCACTCCCAGGCCCGGGTGAACGGCACCGTGCGGCTCAAGCTGTACCGGGGCAACGTGATCGTCACCGGACGGCAATCCGACGACAGCCTGTTCGACGAAGCGGTGGTCACCTTCGAAGAGGACCAAGGCGCCTACCAGCAGGCCGATGCCGAGGGGTTCATCAAGCTCCACGCCCTGCGGTTGCGCACCCTGGCCCAGAGAGCGGGCTCGCCATGAGCACGCTCTGGCAGGGAAGATTCGACGGCGACCCCGCCGACGAGCTGATGGCCTACACCGCCAGCATCGGCTTTGATGTCCGGCTCGCGCCCGACGATATTGCCGGGTCGCGGGCCCACGTCCTGATGCTGGGTCGGGTCGGCCTGCTCGACGAGGCCGAGGTCGACCAGGTGCTGGCCGCCCTCGACCAGGCCGAGGCTGAGTTGGCGGCGGGGGACTTCGCATTCGCCCCTGGCGACGAGGACATCCACACCGCCATCGAGCGCCGGGTCACCGAGCTGGCCGGTGAGGCCGGGGCCAAGCTCCACACCGGTCGCAGCCGCAACGACCAAGTGGCCACCGACCTGCGGCTGTTCTGCAAGCGGGAGCTGGCCGCCATCGCCGCCGACGTGATCGCCCTTCAGCAGGTGCTGCTAGACCGGGCCATCGCCGCTGGCGATGCCTACCTGCCCGGCTACACCCATCTCCAGCGGGCCCAGCCGGTGCTGTTGGCCCACCATCTGCTGGCCCACGGCTGGGCGCTGGCCCGGGATGTGGACCGGCTGGCCGACGCCCGCACCCGCTTGGACGTCAGCCCCCTGGGGGCCGGCGCGGTGGCCGGGTCTTCGCTGCCCCTGGACCCCTACATGGCCGCGGCCGAGCTGGGCTTTGCCGCCCGGTTCGAGAACTCCATGGACGCGGTGTCCGACCGGGATTTCGTGGCCGAAGCCCTGTTCGCGCTGACCATGGTGGCCATCCACCTGTCGCGACTCGGCGAGGAGATCGTCTTTTGGACCTCGGAGGAAGCCGGTTTCGCCACCCTCGACGACGCCTACGCCACCGGCAGCTCCATGCTGCCCCAGAAGAAGAACCCCGACATCGCCGAGTTGGCCCGGGCCAAGGCCGGGCGGCTCATTGGGAACCTCACCGGGCTCTTGGCCACCCTCAAAGGGCTGCCGCTGGCCTACAACCGCGACCTCCAAGAGGATAAGGAGCCCCTGTTCGACACCCTCGACCAGGTCCGCCTCGGGGTTCGGGCCATGACCGGGCTGATGACATCGATCGCATTCAATACCGACACCATGGCCGCAGCCGCCGACGCTCCCACCGCAGCGGCCACCGACTTGGCCGAGCATCTGGTGGCCAGCGGCATGCCATTCCGTGATGCCCACGCCGCAGTCGGCGACCTGGTGCGCCGCAGCCTGGAGGGCGAGGGGTCCTTGGCCGACTTGGTGCAGGCCGACCCCCGGTTGGGAGAGGAAGCCGCCCAGTTGCTCGCCCCCGGCGTCCCCGTCACCCGCCGCACCACCCCCGGTGGGGCCGGCCTCCAGTCGGTGAGGGCCCAAATGGCCAATTTTCAAACCCAACTCATTGCCGAAAGCAGCCGCTTCGATTGAGGCAACCGGCGGCTATTCGGCGGCCAGCTCCAGCATGCGGTCGTAGATCTCTCGGGCCGGGAAGTCGGCGGCGTGGCGGCCGATCCACCGGTCCACCACCGACTGGGTGGCTTCTCGCCAGGTGGCCAAATCGGCGTCGTCGAGCACAACCTTGTTGATCCCTGCTTGCGGGTAGCGCTCGTCTACTGCCTGTGAGGCGGCGTCGTAGGCCCCCGCCGCGGCCAGGGAGACCGCCCGGCCCGACAACCGCTCGATGGCTCGCTGCTGGGAAACCGACAGGCTGTCCCACAGGTCCTGGTTCATGGCCAAGAAGCTGGCCGACACGTAGCAGTTGCACTGCACGCCGCTGCCCAACACGCCGTAGAGGTCGTAGCTGGACAGGCCGGAGTTGGCGATCATCACCCCGTCGATGTCACCCCGGCCCAACGCGGCTTGAATTTCCTGAACGGGCAGGTTTACCGGGTTCCCCCCCAGGGTTTCGATCACGTCGACTTGGATCTGCGTTGGTGCCCGCACCGTCAATCCAGATAGATCGGGGGCATCAGAAGCCTGGTCGGCGGCCAGCCACAGGTCGGCCACATCGTGGGTCCACAGCCCGAGGAGCTTCACGTCGGCGTACTCGTTGCGGATGGCCTCGAACTCGTCGTGGAGCGCCCACAGCACTTCAGTGGCTTCCACCGCGCTGTCGAATATGAACGGCATTCCCACCACCTCAGCGGCCGGGAAGCGGCCCAAGGAGTACCCCTGGAGTGCCCAGCCGATGCCCTGACCTCCGTCAGCGGTGTTCTGGTAGACCTCGCTGCGATAGCTCAATGCCTGACTGGGGTAGAACTCGATGGTCACGGTGCCGCCGGTGGCTTGGAGCACCTCGTTGGCCCACGGCTCGAAGACCTGCGCATGAACCGGATGCGTCGGCGGGAAGGGGTGGCCGAAGCTGATCGTCACCGACTGTGGCTGCTCCACATTGTCGCTGCATCCGGCCGCCCCGGCCAGCAGGCCGACAACCAGCGCTGCTCCCAGCAGTGAAGTCCGCATTCTTCTTCTTGGCATCAGCACTCCCTTTGCCATAGCCAGCGAATGTCACACCAGTATGGGCGGGGAGTCACTCCGGCTGCCTTATTGTGACGGCGATGATTCTGGAGCGGGGGTTCTACGCCCGAGACCCGCGGGAAGTGGCCCCGGATCTGTTGAACAAGGTGCTGGTGGCGGGTGGATGCCGGGGCCGGATCGTGGAAGTGGAGGCATATGCCGGTTCCGACGATCCCGGCAGCCACGGCTACCGGGGCATGACCCCCCGCACCGAGGTCATGTTCGGCCCGCCCGGGCGCCTGTACGTGTACTTCACCTACGGCATGCACTGGTGCGCCAACGTGGTGTGTGGCACCGATGGGGAGTGCGCCGCGGTGCTGCTGCGGGCGCTGTCCCCGCTGGCTGGCCTGGAAGAGATGCGGGAGAGGCGGCCCAAGGCCCGTCGGGATCAGGACTTGTGCAGCGGACCGGCCAAGCTCACCGCTGCGCTGGGCATCGACGGCGATGCCAACGGCGCAGATCTGGTGACTGCCGATTGGGGGATCGGGTTGCACGATGACGGGATGGCGCCCCTTGCTGAGCCGGGCCGCTCAGTTCGCATCGGGCTCAGCGCCGGTGCCGACCTGCCGTGGCGCTGGTACGTTCCCGGCTGTCCCGACCTGTCTCGGAGAGGATGATGAGCGGCACTGAAGAGCTGACCTGGCTGGACGATGGTCACCCTTTGCTGGCCTCGACGGAAAACCTGGTCGTGGCCCGAGAACAGCTGGCCGAGTTCGACGACGATCTGGGTGACCGCTATCGGGCCTTGATCGACGGCCATCCCGACGCCAGCCTGAGAACGTGCCGGCCGGGACACCTCACCGGCTCGGCGCTGGTGGTGGACCATGCGGGCGAAAACACCCTGCTGCTGCTCCACGCCAAGTTCGGCCGCTGGTTGCAGCCCGGTGGCCATGCCGACGGTGACGCCAACCTGGCTTCGGTGGCGCTGCGGGAGGCCACCGAGGAGACTGGCATCGACGGCCTGCTTATCAGGCCTCAGCCCCTGCATCTGGATATCCACGAAGTGGATCCCCCTGGCGAGGATCCCCATCTGCACTACGACGTGCGATTTCTGGTGCAGGCCCCTATCGGAGCTGAGCCGCGGGGCAACCATGAATCCAAGGCGCTGCGCTGGGTGCCGCTGGACGGTTTGGCCGACTTCGGCTGCGACCCCGGCCTGGTACGCCTGGCCCAGTTGGGCGCCGAGGCCTTGGACGAGCTGCCCCGGTACTGAGGACTGCTAGCCGATATCCAGGGGATCGCCGCAGGAGGGCATTCGGTTGCGGCCGGCAAAGGCGTCCAGCAGCGCGTCAACCCCATCGCCCCGGTCGGGGTCCACGGTCACCCGGAACTGGCGATCCTCCCCGGCGCGGAGCGCGTCGGCGTGGGCCAGGCGATCGCCCAGATACACCCTCCAGCTCTCGAGCCACAGCGCCACCAACTCGCCATCGTCGCCCCCTGGGGCGGAGGCGGCTAGGTCGGCTGTCATCTCGGCCAGCACCGCGGTAGCGGCATCTATCTGTTCGGCCCGGTCGACCATGTTCGCCGCCTCGCGGGCCTGGGGAAGCCGATCCAGCTCGTCTCTGGTCTCGGCGCATCGGGCTTCGGCCTCGGCCACCCACTCCCGGTCGTCGAGGCGGTCGGGATTCTCGTTGCCGAAGAACCAGATAGTGGCTCCGATCCAGAACACCGCAAACAGCACTATCGCCGAGATGCCGATCGTCAAGCCGAGTCGCCTGCCCGTCACTTACTCATTCTCCCTTGGCCGTCGTTATGCGTAGCATTCGCTCGGTGCTTGAAGAACTCGAATCCCGCGGCTTGGTGCAGGACACCACCGACCGTGATCTGCTGGCTCAGCGACTGAGCAGCGGTTCGGTTGCGGTGTACCACGGCATCGACCCTACGGCCAGCTCCCTGCACTTGGGCAACCTGATCGGGGTGCTGGTGCTGCGGCGATTCCAAGAGGCCGGCCACCGGCCCATCGCCCTGGTGGGCGGGGCCACCGGCATGGTGGGCGACCCCAGTGGTCGATCCGATGAGCGCAACCTGCTGGATGACGAAACCCTGACCGCCAACCTGGCGGGGATCAGAAGCCAGCTCGAGAAGCTGCTGGACTTCGACGGGGACGCCGAGTTGGTCAACAACTACGACTGGACCCGCGACCTCACCTTGATCGAGTTCTTGCGGGACACTGGCAAGCACGCCACCGTGAACCAGATGGCGGCCAAGCACTCGGTGCGCAGCCGCATGGAGAGCGAGACCGGCATCTCCTACACCGAGTTCACCTACATGCTGTTGCAGGCCTACGACTTCTGGTGGCTGCACACCAATCTCCAGTGCGAGCTCCAGATTGGCGGCTCCGACCAATGGGGCAACATCACCGCCGGAGTGGACCTCATCCGCCGCCGCTCCGGCGCCCAGGCCCACGGCCTCACCTGGCCGCTGCTCACCCGCTCCGACGGGGCTAAGTTCGGCAAGACCGCCGAAGGAGCGGTATGGCTGGATCCCGGCCGCACCAGCCCCTACCGGTTCCACCAGTACTTCGTGCAGATTCCCGACGAGGACGTGGAGCGCAGCCTGCTTCAGTTCACCATGCTCCCAGTAGCCGATATCGCCGAGGTGGTCGAGGCTCACCAGCGCGATCCCGGTCGACGGGAGGCCCAGCACACCTTGGCCAACGAGGTCACGACCCTGGTCCATGGTCCCGGTGCGGCCGTAGCCGCCGAGAAGGCAGCCCAAATCCTGTTCGGCTCCCCGGTCGACGACATCGACGAGGCCGCCATGGAGGCCGTGGCCGCCGAGGTCCCCACCTCCGACATCCCCGAGGGCGGATTCGATGACGCCTCGAACAGCTTCGATCTAGTGGAATTGCTGGCCTCCACGGGGTTGGCCTCCTCCAAGGGCGATGCCCGCCGAGGGCTGTCTGAGGGGTCGGTGTACGTGAACAATGAGCGGGTCTCCACCGAGGAGACCGCCGTGGCTGTCGACCGCCTGTTGCACGGCCGCTACCTGCTGCTTCGCCGGGGCAAGCGCCGACACCACTTACTGAGGGTTAAATCACAGCAAAACCCCTGATTGAGTTGGCAAATGGGGCCAGCAACAATCTCGTGGTTGAGTTGACGCTGCTGGCCTGGGCCGGTAGCGTTACAACTCGCCTCTAAAACGGGTGGCCTGCGGGCTGCCCGCAGGGGCAGAGCAAGGTTCGGCCTGGTCCGGGCCGGTGCGGTTCTCCCGTCAGGGTCACCGCCTCACGCTCCTTGAAAACGGAAGAGAGGACGGAAAAGCCAGTGCGGGCGACGGCTCGGCGCACCTCGCGTCGAAGGCGTCGACCTACACAATTCCAAGGAAACCAAGTCAGGAAGGGCTTCGGCTCTTTTGACTTTCCGGAATCGCTTCGTCTTGCCGAGGCAAATTAGTAAGACGAGCACTTGATCGAAGGCGGCGACCCCCTCGGGGGAAACTGCCGGAGATATTGACGGAGAGTTTGATCCTGGCTCAGGACGAACGCTGGCGGCGTGCCTAACACATGCAAGTCGAACGAGGTCGCCTTCGGGCAATGACCAAGTGGCGAACGGGTGCGTAACACGTGAGAAACCTGCCCCGAAGACTGGGACAACCACGGGAAACTGTGGCTAATACCAGATGCCCTCCGCTGATCGCATGATCGGCAGAGGAAATGCTCCGGCGCTTCGGGAGGGTCTCGCGGCCTATCAGCTTGTTGGTGAGGTAACGGCTCACCAAGGCATCGACGGGTAGCTGGTCTGAGAGGACGATCAGCCACACTGGGACTGAGACACGGCCCAGACTCCTGCGGGAGGCAGCAGTGGGGAATCTTGCGCAATGGGCGAAAGCCTGACGCAGCAACGCCGCGTGGGGGATGAAGGCTCTCGGGTTGTAAACCCCTTTCAGCAGGGACGAAATTGACGGTACCTGCAGAAGAAGCCCCGGCCAACTACGTGCCAGCAGCCGCGGTGACACGTAGGGGGCGAGCGTTGTCCGGAATTATTGGGCGTAAAGAGCTCGTAGGCGGTTTAGTAAGTCAGATGTGAAAGGTTGGGGCTCAACCCTAAGACTGCATCCGATACTGCTATGACTGGAGTCCGGTAGAGGAGTGTGGAATTCCTGGTGTAGCGGTGAAATGCGCAGATATCAGGAGGAACACCGACGGCGAAGGCAGCACTCTGGGCCGGTACTGACGCTCAGGAGCGAAAGCGTGGGTAGCAAACAGGATTAGATACCCTGGTAGTCCACGCCGTAAACGTTGGGCACTAGGTGTGGGGCCTTATCAACGGGTTCCGTGCCGTAGCTAACGCATTAAGTGCCCCGCCTGGGGAGTACGGCCGCAAGGCTAAAACTCAAAGGAATTGACGGGGGCCCGCACAAGCGGCGGAGCATGTTGCTTAATTCGAGGCAACGCGAAGAACCTTACCTGGGTTTGACATGTACGGAAAAGCCATAGAGATATGGTGTCCTTCGGGGCCGTACACAGGTGGTGCATGGCTGTCGTCAGCTCGTGTCGTGAGATGTTGGGTTAAGTCCCGCAACGAGCGCAACCCTCGTCCTATGTTGCCAGCACGTAATGGTGGGGACTCGTAGGAGACCGCCGGGGTCAACTCGGAGGAAGGTGGGGACGACGTCAAGTCATCATGCCCCTTATATCCAGGGCTGCAAACATGCTACAATGGCCGGCACAACGGGCAGCGACACCGCGAGGTGAAGCGAATCCCTTAAAACCGGTCTCAGTTCGGATTGGAGTCTGCAACTCGACTCCATGAAGTCGGAGTCGCTAGTAATCCCGGATCAGCAACGCCGGGGTGAATACGTTCCCGGGCCTTGTACACACCGCCCGTCACACCACGAAAGTCGGCAACACCCGAAGTCAGTGGCCTAACTCTTTTGAGAGGGAGCTGCCGAAGGTGGGGTTGGCGATTGGGGTGAAGTCGTAACAAGGTAGCCGTACCGGAAGGTGCGGCTGGATCACCTCCTTTCTAAGGAGTTCCGTTTCCACTTGATACCGCTAAATAGCGGAATCAGGTTCGGACACTCCCAGTTGATGCACTGGTTTCTTTTGTCCTCTCTTCCGTTTTGAGGGAGCGTGTTTTCACGCTCGAGGCTCTGTCGAGCAATTTGATCAATTGTTGGCATCCTCCTGCGCTCATTGAGAACTGCATAGCGAGCACGAGCATCTGATCGAAATTAGAGTTCTTCGATGTATGAATCTTCCAAGCTACGAAGAGCCAACGGTGGATGCCTTGGTGCCTACGACCGATGAAGGACGTGAGAGGCTGCGATAAGCCTCGGGGAGCTGCCGACTGAGCTTTGATCCGGGGATGTCCGAATGGGGAAACCTGATACTTGTAAAGGGGTATCACTCCGGTGTGAACACATAGCACCGGTAGAGGGAACCAGGTGAACTGAAACATCTAAGTAACCTGTAGGAAAGGAAAGCAACCGCGACTCCCTTAGTAGCGGCGAGCGAAGAGGGAAGAGCCTAAACCGTGCCGGTGGAATAGCCTGGTGGCGTTGCCGGTCCGGTGTTGTGGGGCCTCAGAGGAGGAGCGCCAGATCCTCCACGAAGTTACAAACGTGCGTGGTAGTGGAATCGTTCTGGAAAGGCGAGCCGCAGGGGGTAAGAGCCCCGTACACGAAACTGCTGCACACTTCGCTGAGTGTCCCCGAGTAGCGCCGTTGCCGTGTAATTCGGCGTGAATCTGCGAGGACCACCTCGTAAGGCTAAGTATATGTAGGCAACCGATAGTGAACTAGTACCGTGAGGGAAAGGTGAAAAGTACCCCGGGAGGGGAGTGAAATAGTACCTGAAACCGTTGGTTTACAAGCAGTCAGAGCGTCGTCTCAACCGGTGATCTTCGGATCATCAATCAGAGATCGCGATGGCGTGCCTTTTGAAGAATGAGCCAACGAGTTACGGTATGTGGCGAGATTAACCTGTGAAGGGAAGTCGGAGCGAAAGCGAGTCATAACTGGGCGTACAGTCGCATGCCGTAGACCCGAAGCCGGGTGATCTATCCATGGGCAGTGTGAAGCGGGGGTAAGACTCCGTGGAGGCGCGAACCGACCTAGGTTGAAAACTGGGCGGATGACCTGTGGATAGGGGTGAAAGGCCAAACAAACCCGGAGATAGCTGGTTCTCCGCGAAATGCATTTAGGTGCAGCGTTGTGCGTTCAACCATGGAGGTAGAGCACTGGATGGGCTAGGGGGCCGACAAGCTTACCAACCTCAGCCAAACTCCGAATGCCATGGTTCTAGAGCACGGCAGTGAGACCCCGGGGGATGAGCTTCGGGGTCGAAAGGGAAACAGCCCAGACCGCCAACTAAGGTCCCTAATTTCTAGCTAAGTGGTAAACGATGTGGGATTGCACAGACAGCCAAGAGGTTGGCTTAGAAGCAGCCACCCTTGAAAGAGTGCGTAACAGCTCACTGGTCGAGTGATCCTGCGCGGACAATGTAACGGGGCTAAAGCTAGAAACCGAAGTTGCGGATTTCTGCCATTAGGCAGGAGTGGTAGCGGAGCGTCGGGCTTGGAGTGAAGCGTCAGCGCAAGCTGACGTGGACCGAGTCCGAGTGAGAATGTTGGTATGAGTAGCGAGAGAGGGGTGAGAAACCTTTCCGCCGAAAGCCCAAGGGTTCCTGGGGAAGGCTAATCCTCCCAGGGTGAGTCGGGAGCTAAGGCGAGGCCGACAGGCGTAGTCGATGCACAACCGGTTGATATTCCGGTACCGCTGTGAACGCGTCCAGGCTTAACCGGTGTTGCTAAGGGGATGCCTGTCCCGGTAAGGGACAGGAGAAACCGACCCACACCGGAGCGGCCAGCAACGCGGGGACGCAGAGAGGTAGGTGAACCCAGGCGACGGTAGTTCCTGGGGTAAGCGTGTAGGGCGGGGCCCAGGTAAGTCCGGTCCCCATAAAGCCTAAGGCGTGATACCGAACCGCATGAGGTGAAGTCACTGATCCTGTACTGCCAAGAAAAGCCGCTAGCGAGCTTTCACGGCGCCCGTACCCCAAACCAACACAGGTGGGCAGGTAGAGAATACCAAGGCGATTGGGAGAACTATGGTTAAGGAACTCGGCAAATTACATCCGTAACTTTGGGATAAGGATGACCCTAGTAAAGTAATGGACTTCGCGTCCGGAGCTTGATTGGGTGGCACAAACCAGGGGAAAGCGACTGTTTACTAAAAACACAGCAGCGTGCTAAGTCGTAAGACGCTGTATACGCTGTGACGCCTGCCCGGTGCTGGAAGGTTACGGGGAGGGGTTAGCCGTAAGGCGAAGCTCTGAACCTAAGCCCCAGTAAACGGCGGCCGTAACTATAACGGTCCTAAGGTAGCGAAATTCCTTGTCGGGTAAGTTCCGACCTGCACGAATGGCGTAACGACTTTCCCACTGTCTCAACCATAGACCCAGCGAAATTGAAGTACGAGTAAAGATGCTCGTTAGCTACAGAAGGACGGAAAGACCCCGTGGACCTTTACTACAGCTTGATATTGGTGTTTGGTATGTGTTGTGCAGGATAGGTGGGAGACTGGGAAGCATGGACGCAAGTCTGTGTGGAGTCAACCTTGAAATACCACTCTGCTCATGCTGGGCATCTAACTTGGGCCCGTAATCCGGGTTGAGGACAGTGTCAGGTGGGTAGTTTGACTGGGGCGGTCGCCTCCCAAAGAGTAACGGAGGCGCCCAAAGGTTCCCTCAGCCTGGTTGGCAATCAGGCGTCGAGTGTAATGGCACAAGGGAGCTTGACTGCGAGACCGACGGGTCGAGCAGAAACGAAAGTTGGGCATAGTGATCCGGCGGTTGCGTGTGGAAGCGCCGTCGCTCAACGGATAAAAGGTACCCCGGGGATAACAGGCTCATCTTCCCCAAGAGTCCATATCGACGGGAAGGTTTGGCACCTCGATGTCGGCTCATCGCATCCTGGGGCTGAAGCAGGTCCCAAGGGTTGGGCTGTTCGCCCATTAAAGCGGTACGCGAGCTGGGTTTAGAACGTCGTGAGACAGTTCGGTCCCTATCCTCTGTAGCCGAAGGTGATTTGAGGAAAGCTGTCCCTAGTACGAGAGGACCGGGACGGACGCAGCTCTCGTGTGCCAGTTGTTCTGCCAAGGGCATGGCTGGTTAGCGACCTGCGGAAAGGATAACCGCTGAAAGCATCTAAGTGGGAAGCCTGTTCCAAGATGAGATCACCCACCGGGAAAACCGGGTAAGGCCCGTGGCAGAACACCACGTTGATAGGCCGGAAGTGTACGCATGGCAACATGTTCAGCTAACCGGTACTAATCGGCCGAGGGCTTGGTTCTACATCACTAACTCGATGTCGAAACCGATGTTCGTGCTCGCTGTGGAGTTCTTGAAGCTCTGCCTCTTTGACAAGAACATAAAGGTTTCGGTGGCGATGGCGGTGGGGTCACACCCGTTCCCATTCCGAACACGGAAGTTAAGCCCACCAGCGCCGATGGTACTTGGGTGGAGACGCCCTGGGAGAGTAGGTCGCCGCCGGATTTCGCAAACAGCGGGGAGCCATTTGGCTCCCCGCTTTCGTTAACCGTTGATTCATCGGCCAGCCACTACACTTTGGCGGTGTCTTCCGGCGGAGGTTCTGGTCGCAAGCCTCCCAACCGCCGGAGGCCACCCCGACAGCAGGCGTCCCAGAACCGCCGCAAGGGGGGGCCGCCATCGGGGGAAGGTCGGCGGAGAGGAAAGCCTCCTTCGGGGGAAGATCGCCGCAGAGGAAAGCCTCCCTCGTCCCGAGATCGGCGAAGGGAAAAACCACCTCCACCCAAGGGACCGCGCCACATGGGCTCGGTGGCCCGGAAGGGTGCGGCCAAGATCCACGAAGAGCCTCTGCCCGTCCCCGACGAAACCCCGCCCGACCCAGATCTGACACCCGAAGAGGCCGAAGAAGCCCGTCTGAGAGCTGAGCGACGGGCGGCTCGGCAGGCACGCACCAAGCAGCTTCGGTCAGAGGCCCGAGAGGCGGTCGAGCGGGGCAATCTCACCGAGGCTCCGCCCAGCAAGCCAGGCAAGCAGTCGCGGGGCCGTCGGCGCACGCCGCTGTCGGAGAGCGGCTCGCCCTCTCAGTCCCAGAAGTTGGAGGAGGCAGTCGGCCAACGAATGGCGGTGACGCTCAGACAGCGGCTTGAACGGGCCGAGGACGCCTATGAGCAAGAGGACTACCGAAGGGCTTGGCGGTCACTGGACGGCATGGCCAAAGAAGCTCCCAAGGTTCCCGAGATAAGGGAGCTGGCTGGATTGACCCTCTACCGGTTGGGCCGGTGGGACCTGGCCGCTCGAGAGCTGGAAGCCAACCGAGAGCTCACAGGGCGAACCGATCTCCATCCGGTGTTGGCCGACTGCTACCGGGCCCAGCGCCGGTGGACCGATGTAGAGCTGATTTGGGCCGAGCTGCGGGCCTCGGGGGAGAGTTCCGCTGTGCTGGCCGAGGGCCGAATCGTTGCCGCCGGCGCACTGGGCGACCGGGGGGAGCTGACCGAGGCCGTTCGCCTGCTGTCCGCTGATTTCCAGCTGCCCCGCCGGGCCAAAGAGCACCACCTCCGCCAGGCCTACGCGCTAGCCGATCTATGCGAGCGGGCCGGCGAAATACCCCGGGCTCGACAGCTGTTCGGCTGGCTCCGCGACCAGGACGAGCTCTACGTGGACGTGGTCGAGCGACTAGACGCTCTTCGTTAGCGAAATACCCCTTGGGATGCCCCTGAAGGATTCTGTCCGCCGGTAAGGTGAGAACAGTCGGCAGTTTGTTCCAAGGAGTAGGCGATCGTGGACATCCAAGCACTGTTGGGCGACGAGGCTGAATCGCTCTTATCACATGAATCCAAGACCATTCCCCGCGAGGATTTGAGCCTTCCCGGTCCAGATTTTGTGGACCGGGTACTTGCCAGCACCGACCGCTCGCCCCAGGTGCTGCGCAACCTCCAGTCGCTGTTCGACCACGGCCGGCTGGGCGGCACCGGCTACGTGTCCATCCTCCCGGTGGACCAGGGCATCGAGCACTCAGGCGCCGCCTCGTTCGCCCCCAACCCCCGATACTTCGATCCCGCCGGCATTGTGGAGCTGGCCATCGAGGGGGGCTGCAACGCGGTGGCCTCCACCTTCGGCGTTCTGGGGGCCACCTCCCGTCGTTTCGCCCACCGCATTCCCTACATCGTCAAGCTCAACCACAACGAGCTGCTGACGTACCCCAACAAGTTCGACCAGGTGATGTTCGGGTCGGTGGACCAGGCCTACGACCTGGGCGCGGCCGGCGTGGGGGCCACCATCTACTTCGGCTCAGAAGAGGCCACCCGCCAGATCCAGGAAGTGGCCGAGGCCTTCTATCGGGCCCACGAGCTCGGGATGTTCGCCGTGCTGTGGTGCTATCTGCGGAATTCTGACTTCAAGGTGGACGGCACCGACTACCACGCCGCCGCCGATCTCACCGGTCAGGCCAACCACATCGGGGTGACCATCGAGGCCGACATCATCAAGCAGAAGCTCCCCGAGAACAACGGCGGCTACACCGCCCTCGGGTTCGGCAAGACCCACAAGCTGGTGTACGACGAGCTGACCACCGACCACCCGATCGACCTCACCCGCTGGCAGGTGGCCAACTGCTACATGGGCCGCATCGGGCTGATCAACTCCGGCGGCGCATCGTCGGGGGCCAGCGATCTGGCCGAGGCAGTGCGCACCGCGGTGATCAACAAGCGAGCCGGCGGCCTGGGCCTCATCAGCGGTCGCAAGGCCTTCCAGCGCCCCGTCGCCGAGGGCGTCGAACTCCTCAACGCCATCCAAGACGTCTACCTCTCCGACTCGGTAACCGTCGCCTAGCAATGGGAGTCTCAGACACGCCTGCGGATCTCACACCCCTCATCGGCATATTGGATCGCGGCGACAGGCCTACTGATGTGGCTCGTGACGAGCAAGAGATGATCGACGAGGCATTTGGCCAGGAATTCGACCGGAAACTAAGGGACCGCGGTGTCGTTGAGTGATGCGTGTCTTAATTGCCATGCTCGCTGAGGTGAAACGCCGCCGCCGCAGCCAAGGAATGCTCGACATGATCGCTTCATGGGAGGCAGAGGAGGGTTCAATCAGCCCTAAGCATCTTGAGTGGGCCGATGCCATTCTCGACCGACAGAGAGTTGATCGTTGACGCTGGCTCACTGATTCAGAAACCTCCGACGTGGTCGATGCCCACCTCACCGTGGTCGCAGAAGGTTTGGGCACATTCATCCTCACCACCGACCACGAGGAAATGACAAGGCTCAACGCCCGCTTTGAGCGCTACTGAAGTCAGGAAGAACCCCCCGGGGCACTACCGGTTCGGTTTCGAGTGAGGATGTGCCAATTCTGGCGCGCTTTGCCTCGTTAGAGGCGGTGTTGGACGAGACTCGGCAGGAACCGCACTTGTTCTATCTGGCTCTGAATGGAAGAAATTTGGTCTCTTGACTTGACAAACCCCACTTTACCTTGCCAACAGGTGATGTTGGACGCTTCAACGATTAGCGCCTTCGATGGTTGAGAGGCAATTGTGCCGCTTCTGATATACGTCACGGCGGGAAGGGCTGTACCCCGTTGTCTGCATGGACTTGGGGGGTGGTGTCGCCCATCGTGGTTGGTGATTTGGACCTCTCACAAGGCTTTGCCATTCAAGGGCTCTCGTAAAGTGCTGAGGCCGGGCCACTGGTTGTATCGGAATCTGGGAAATCAGACCGAAGGGAAACCAAATGAAGGATCAAGCTGCCATTTCCGTCGACGTGTTCGTGGGAGTTGATATCGCCAAGCAGGACCACTGGGCCTGCGCGATCACAGCCGAGGGCGATGAACTGTTCTCCCGTGCGGTGGCCAACGACGAGTGCGCCATTGATGCGCAATTCGACGAGATTCAGGCCCACGGCACAGTCGCTGTGATTGTCGACACGACGAGCCCTGTGGCCCATTTGCTGCTGAGGGTGGCGGCGGAGCGGCAGGTGCCCGTGGCCTATGTGCGAGGTACGGTGATGCGCCAGGCGGCAGGGACGTATGCGGGAGAGGCCAAGACCGACCCGAAAGACGCGTTTGTCCTGGCCGACTACGCCCGGCGAAACACCGACCGACTGACATGGCTCGAGGTGGAGGACCCACAGCTGACTCGGCTCCGGCTTCTCAACAGCCGCGACGTCGACTTGGCCACCGATGCCAATCGAGCTGTCCAGCGGTTGCGCCAGGCTCTGACGGCTGTTTCGCCTGCTCTGGAGCGCGTCGTCGGCAAACAACTGGCATCCACTGCGGGGGTGCGTGACCTGCTCGAACACTGGCCCACTCCGTCCGCGCTCCAAGCCGTTGGGCGGGCCCGCATACGCAGCCGCATCGCCAAGCGCTCACCCCGCTCCGCCGACAAACTCGCCGATGCCATCTGGAGTGCCCTCGGGGCACAAACCGTCGCTGCTGATGAGGAGGAAACGTGGGGGGAGATAATTGTCGATCTTGCCGGTGACATCAATCGCGTCAACAGCCGACGAAACCAGATTGCCAAAGACATCAAGGCCATCTACAAGTCCCACCCCCTGGGCAAGGTACTCGACAGCATGTGCGGGTTCGGCCCCCGAACCGGCCCCCGGGTACTCGCCGAAATCGGCAATCCTCATCGCTTCGAAACCGGCGCTCAGCTCGCCTCGTATGCCGGACTCGCCCCGGTAGACCGCCAATCAGGTCGTACCAAGACCACTCGCCGCTCCAAAGGCGGAAACCACCGCCTGAAGAACGCCATGTTCTTCGCCGCGTTCGTGGCTAAACGGCACGATCCTGCTGCCAAGGCTCACTACGAAAAGAAGCGCGCCGAGGGCAAGAGCCACAAAGCCGCTGTGATCAGCGTCGCCCGCAAGCGCTGCGACATCATCCTCGCAATGCTCAAGACGCAAACCCCCTATAGAAGGCCCCAACTTGAGGAACTCGCTTTAGCAGCCTGAAGCCAACTGTTCAGCAGTCTGGCCAATTCCCCGCAGGAGCCGCCGTGAATTAGACAAGGCACCCTCTCAGATTTACTTCTGGCCATGACGCGACGTGTAGTGGCCATGACGATGTTGGTATGCCTATTTGCCGCGGGCCTTGCATTTGCGATTGGCAGGGTCCCGTCGCAAACCGCAGCAGCCATTCCCACGTCCTCGACAGCCGCGTCCGCTGGCCTAGCGCCAGCTTCGACGCCGCCTGGTCCGCCATCATGGGTTTGGATTGCCTGCGCCGCCGACGGCGTGACGCTCACGGTGGGGTGGACTGCTGGCAGCGGCGCGACCGGCTACGAGGCCGAGGAGGACGGCAGCGACCTGAGCAGTTGGAGCGGTACTGCGACGTCGTTCACCCGCACCTCGACTCCGGGCGAGTTTTACCGCTGGAGAGTCAGGTCGACTGGGCCGGGCAACACCGCATCGGCCTGGACGGGGTGGTCGGGAGGATTGTGCCCTGCGCTCCCCGATCCCACGCCCGACCCCACGCCCGACCCCACGCCTGATCCCCCCCCGCCGGTAGCTGCGCCGGGAGTGCCAACGGGGTTGTCGGCAGTGGTGGGCTCAGACAACGCGTCGATCGACATTGCCTGGACCGCGCCATCGGGCGTCGACGGAGTTGAATTGCACATCGCGTCAGCCTCAAATCCCTCAGCGCCGTTTACCCAGGAGTTCGCCAGCACCCACACACCTGACGCCAACGGCATTATGCACACCTACCATGCGGCCGCTGGTGAGACCTACAGCGTCAAGGTTCGGTCGTACAAGACTGGCAGCGACAACACAAAGACCCATTCGATGTGGGCTCCGACAACCACCGTATACATCCCACCGCCAGTACCAACAGGCGTCACCGCGGCATTGGGGTCGGATCTGAAGTCAATCAACGTTTCGTGGACGGTGCCGACAAGTGCCGCCGGTGTAGAACTGAGCATCGCGTCTCAATCAAGCCCGCCGGTGGTGTTCACCCAGGAATTCCCCAGCTCCCATCCAAGCAGTGCCAGCGGGGTGATGCATACCTATCAAGCCAAGCCGAGTGAGGCGTATGAAATCAAAGTTCGCTCCTACCGAACTGGCAGCGGCTCGACGAAAATTCACTCAACCTGGTCAGCATCCATCGATCTGGTTATCCCTCCGGAGATGGATGCGTGCTTCCTCGTCGCAGATTCGAATGGTGGATCGGATCAACTGAAGTGCTTTTGGACCAATGCGGCAAGCGCTTCAGGGTATGAATTGGAAGTTATGAGCAGCGCATCTGAAGGTGCCGCATCAGGACAAGGTGCATCTGGGGCGTCAATGTCGAGGTTGACCCTTCAAATATCGCAGACCCTCTCGACTAGTTCGTCTGCTTCGATCTTCAAGACTATAACAGATGTGAACAAGTCCCAAGAATACGATGTGCGAGTAAGGGCAAAGCACGCTTTCTCGACCGATCCAAGAGTCCACACTTGGAGCGCCTGGTCACCTTCCATTCCAGCCGACCTAAGGAAGTTGATCGACATTGTCCCGCGCTGCGTGCAAACTTCGACAGAAGCCACTGTCCTTGGCAAGTATCCCGTGAAATGCTATCTGCCGTACTTCAACAAGGTTGTCCTAAACATCTACAAGACAGTAACCGTAAACGGTGTCAATCAAGATCAAGTCCAAGTAACCAAGACTGTGAACGGTGGAATCTCAGATACAATCTTGCTAGCACCAGGCAGCTATTTTCCCAGATGGCGGTTTCATAGCAAGACCGAATTGTCTTCAATCCCAGATCGCACAACTGAGAAGGGAAGACAAGATTTCGCGAGAATCAGATTAGAGGTAGAGTCCCTCAGCGAGTCCGAGTGTCCGTCTGATTTATCCATTTACTCACCGCTGAGTACGAATAACAGCATCTCAAGCAGCTTTATGTTCCGACAGCATCCTACGGATCATGCTCTCAAGATTCATACTGGAACAGATATGGGCGGACCAGTCGGTCAAGCAGTGAGGGCCGCTCACAGTGGACGTATATTTTGGGCTAGCTTTCCGATTGAAGGTGTCACAGGCGGGAGTGGTTATGGCAATTACATTGTAATTCAGCACCAAGAAGATGAGAATGATTCCAATAGTATCACGTGCTGGTATACATATTACACACATTTAGCCCACCCGGATCACGTAGCAAGCTCCAAAGAATGCAAAGCGGCAGCGACGTTGTATACAGCGACGCCCTCGCCAAGGCCATTTGTGGAGGCCGGACACATAATTGGCTGTGTTGGTAACACCGGCACGTCTACGGGTTCACACTTGCACTTTGAAATGCGCCGGAAGTTCAACAGCAGCGAACTGAACAACAGGATTACGTATCGTCGGGAGCCATTGGAATTCTTGTTCCCGTCGGGTGTGGCCCGGGGCGAGTCTGAATTGGTACAGCGATCGGTGAAGATTGGCTGTCCGTCATTGCAAGCAGAGGCCAACAATTGCTCCTGGGGTACCCAGAGAGTGGCTGCACCTCCCGTCGTATGGTGTTCTTCGGATTTCTCGTCGGTGACGTGGAAGTGGAGCATGCCCCAGGGGGTGTCTGAGTTCCGGACCAGTACGAGTGCAGCTACTGAATTGAGTAGCTGGAATTCTCGATCAGACGTTTCAGACAGGACATTGAGACTGACTGGGAATCCGGGCCAGCGGAAAACGCTATATGTGCAGGCGAAGAGGAGCACTGAGGCCTATTGGTCGTGGTCGGGAGCCGCTTCTTGTGTCGTCCAGCCTGCGAACATTCCGATCTCTTGTACTTCTACGGGAACCTCCATTACTTGGACCTGGTCCAAGCCGTCTACTGCGACAGCTCAGGAGATCAGCCTTGATGGGTCGTCGTGGACCAGCCACACGCTGGGGTCGAAGACTGAGGAAGGCTTGTCTGCTGGTGATGAGAAGACGCTGCAGGTAAGAGCGCGGGCAAGCGGTGATATCTATTGGTCTTGGTCAAGCTCGAAATCTTGTGCAACAAATTCGCCGAACTCTCCAACGCCACCGCCTGCACCGCTGGCTACGCCGGATGTGTCGTGTACTGCCAATTCAAATTCGATCTCCTGGTCGTGGCCGGCGGTGACAGGGGCGACGAAATACCAGACGAGTTCTGATGACTCGACGTGGTCCGAGCAGACCGGCCTTTCGAAATCCACCACCAGTTTGTCGGCGGGTGTGAGCGCCACGCTGCATGTGCAGGCTGGCAACGACTCTGGTTGGTCGTCGTCGGACTCGGCTATGTGTACTACGATTCCGGCTCCGCCGTCGGTGTCGTGTACCGCCGATGAGGATTCGATCACCTGGTCGTGGGGGTCGGTGATGGGGGCGACGAAATACCAGACTAGATTCGACCTCGGCGGCCAGCTCGGCGTTGGCCAGTGGTCTGAACAGACAGGCCTGTCGAAAACCCGCGATGAACTGTCGGCAGGCATCTCGCTGACGCTAGATGTGCAGGCGGGCAACGACTCGGGCTGGTCAGGCACTGACTCGGAATCCTGTACCACCACTCTGTCCGTACCACCTGTGCCGGATGTGTCATGCACTGCCGATGAGGATTCGATCACCTGGACCTGGCCGGCGGTGACAGGGGCGACGAAATACCAGACGAGCTCTGACAACTCGACATGGTCTGAGCCGACTGGCCGGTCGAAGATCAGCGATGACCTGTCGGCAGGCACTTCGCGGACGCTGTATGTGCAGGCGGGGAACGCCGCGGGTTGGTCGGACTCTGACTCGGCCACCTGCACAACTATCCCGGGGGCGCCGTCGGTGTCATGTACCGCCGATGAGGATTCGATCACCTGGTCGTGGGGATCGGTGACGGGGGCAACGAAGTATCAAACCAGGTTCTACCTCGGCAGGGATCTGGGCTATGGCCGGTGGTCTGAGCCGACTGGCCGGTCGAAGATCAGCGATGACCTGTCGGCAGGCATCTCGCTGACGCTAGATGTGCAAGCGGGCAACGCGGCGGGCTGGTCGTCGTCGGACTCGGCCGCTTGTACCACGATTCCGGCTATGCCGTCGGTGTCGTGTACTGCCGATGAGGATTCGATCACCTGGACCTGGCCTGCGGTGAGGGGGGCGACGAAGTACCAGACGAGCTCTGATGATTCTGATGACTCGGCGTGGTCTGAGCCGACTGGCCGGTCGCAGACTAGCGATAACCTGTCGGCAGGCACTTCGCGGACGCTGTATGTGCAGGCGGGGAATACTTCGGGCTGGTCAGGCTCGGGCTCGGCTACGTGCACCACGATTCCGGCTATGCCGCCGGTGTCGTGTACTGCCGATGAGGATTCGATCACCTGGACCTGGCCTGTGGTGTCTGGGGCAACGAAGTACCGGACCAGCCATACGGTTGGGCTGTCTTCTGACTGGGTTGAGCAGACCGGCCGGTCGAAGTCCCGAATCGATATGTCAGCGGGCTTGCAATCGACGCTGTTCGTGCAGGCGGGCAACGCGGCGGGTTGGTCGAATTATGGTTCGGCGACTTGTACCACGATTCCGGGTGCGCCGTCGGTGTCGTGTACTGCAGATGCCGACTCGATCACCTGGACTTGGCGGATCGTGGTGGGGGCGACGAAGTACCAGACGAGCTCTGACAACTCCACGTGGTCCGAGCACTCTGGCCTGTCGAAGACCAGCGACAGCCTGTCGGCGGGTGCTTCGGGGACGCTGTATGTGCAGGCGGGGAATACTTCGGGCTGGTCGTCGTCGGGCCCGGCGACTTGTACCACGATTCCGGGTGCGCCGTCGGTGTCGTGCACCGCCGATGCCGACTCGATCACCTGGTCGTGGGGATCGGTGACGGGGGCAACGAAGTACCAGACCAGGTATCACCTCGCCGGTTTTGGCTATTCGTCCTGGGAGGAGCAGACCAGCACTTCGAACTCATACGACGAGCTGTCTGGTGGGGTCCAGCTGACTCTGCAAGTGCAGGCAGGCAACGCGGCCGGCTGGTCGGGCACGGACTCGGCTGCCTGTACCACGATTCCGGCTGCGCCGTCGGTGTCGTGCACCGCCGATGCCGACTCGATCACGTTCACGTGGCTGGCAGTTGGGGGAGCGACGAAGTACCGGACTGCTCATCCCTTAGCTGAGTGGGCTGAGCAGACCGGCCGGTCGAAAACGTTCGACGACCTGTCGGCTGGCATAACACTAGTTCTGATCGTGCAGGCGGGGAACGCCTCTGGCTGGTCGGGCTCGGATTTCGCGACCTGTACCACGATTCCGGCTGCACCGTCGGTGTCGTGCTCCTCGACTTCTACTTCGATCACTTGGTCGTGGCCGACGGTAACGGGGGCGACCAAGTACCGGACCAGGTTCTACCTCGGCCAGGATCTGGGCTATGGGCAGTGGTCTGAGCAGACGGGCAGGTCCAAGACGAGTTCTGGGCTGTCGTCGGGCGATTCGAGTCTGACGTTGTATTCGCAGGCTGGCAACGCCGCTGGCTGGTCGTCGTCGGATGGGGCTACCTGCACGACTATCCCGGCTGCGCCGGACGTCTCATGCACCAGCACAGCCTCGTCCATCACTTGGACCTGGCCAGCTGTCACCGGGGCAACGAATTACCGCACCAGCTACAACAGATCAACTTGGACCGAGCAGACTACGCGGTCCAAAGCCAGCACCGGCCTCGATTCCGACACGACGCAGACTCTGTACGTGCAAGCTGGAAACTCCGGCGGCTGGTCGTCTTCGGACTCGGCTGCCTGCACCACAAGCTCGACAGGGAAGTAGCACAGTTTCCATATACCCTAAGGGCAGAATGCGGTTCACAGCAGGTCGCCCGAAGAAGTTGAGGAATGGTCGCTGCTCTTGGGCAAGGCTGTTGCTGGCTCTTGGTTTGGCAGTGGGGGCGTGTTCCGCCGGCACTCCGGAAGAAGCTGCTGTTCCGGGAGGGCCTGGTAACGAGGCTGCGTCGCTCCAACCGACGGTAGTGCCTATGCCGGTTGAGGCTGCGACTCCTTCTGCGGTGGCATCTGCAATTCCCACGTCGGCACCGACGGAGACGGTGGTTCCTACACCGGTGTCGACTGCGATGCCAGTTTCGACTGTGGTCCCGGTCCCGGCTGCCACATCGGTTCCGTCTGTGACGCTGTTGCCGGAGTCGATTTGGGAGGTGGGGTGGGGAGAACGTCTGTGGGTAGGGGTTTCAGCGGGATGGGACTTTGCGTGTGGGCTGAGGGAAGGGGGCGAGGTGGAGTGCTGGAGCGAGATTCTCCACGGTAGCCAGAACTATTACGGGCAATTGGATGCCCCTGAGGGCCGATTTACGGCAGTGTCGTCAGGAGCAACGCATTCGTGCGGTATCAGGGTTGATCACACCCTTGAGTGCTGGGGCGATTCGTTCTATGGGAAGTTGAAGGTGCCAGACGGGGAGTTCGAGGCGGTGGATGCGAGCAGGAATCATTCGTGCGCGATACGGGCCAATGGCGCGGCGGTGTGTTGGGGTTACCCCAATGACGGGTTGTTGGATGCGCCTGAAGGCGAGTTCACAGCAGTAGATGCGGGCTGGTCGCACACGTGCGGCCTCAGAGTTGGTGGGGCGGTGGTGTGTTGGGGCGATGCTTTAGCAGAGTGGTACGGGCAGGTGCCGGAGGGAGACTTCACCGCGATCGCTTCGAGTCGGGACGGTTCGTGCGCGTTGCAAGCTGATGGATCGGTGGTGTGTTGGGGCATGTACCGATCACACACAGGAGTTGTCGAGGGCGTGTATGAAGGCGTCGTTGCTGGGGGGTACTACGCCTGCGGGCTGCGGGCGGATCGCTTGGTAAATTGTGGGCTCCCTCAGGCACCTTCGCACGATTACTTTGCCTCTCTGCCCGGCGAGATCGGATTTTCATCGGTGTCGGTTGGGGGGTGGGTGGTCTGCGGGTTGCGCAAGCACGTTGTTGTAGAGTGTTGGAGCGACCGGGACGGCAGGGACTTGGAGGAGCCGTTGTTGTCGACGGCGAATTCCGCATCGGGCACCTGGACGGCGGTGTCGGCAGGCGGCTACCACACCTGCGGGATCAGAACTGATCAAACCGCGGCATGCTGGGGTGACAACGAGTTCGGCCAATCAGAAGCACCCGACGGCCAGCTCATTTCCATTTCGGCGGGTGTGGACCCCACCTGCAAGTGGCCACCGTGGCCCGCGGTGGAGTGCTCGGGCGGATACCACTCCTGTGGTGTTCGTGTTGGTGGAGCGGTGGTGTGCTGGGGCGACAACACCTACGGGCAGACAGACTTGCCCGACGGCGAGTTCGCGTCTGTGTCGGCTGGCGGGGCGCATACTTGCGGGCTGCGCACTGAACGAACTGTGGAGTGCTGGGGTGACAACGAGTTCGGCCAATCAGAAGCACCCGACGGCCAGTTCATCTCGATTGCTGCTGGTGGGTCGCATTCCTGTGGCGTTCGTGTTGGTGGGGCGTTGGAATGCTGGGGCAGCAACGAGTACGGACAGGCTGCCTCTCTTGACGGCGAGTTCATCTCGGTGTCGGCTGGGGTAGTGGTCAACTGCGCCCAACGGGCCGACCAGGCAATCTTGTGCTGGCCAACAGAAGAGCAAAGCCAGACGGCCTACGAAGTCAGCGGGCTGTCACATTATTCAGTCGGGCTTACGTATGGATGCGGGATGAGCCACGACGGAATAGCAAGCTGCGACGATAGCCGACCCTCAGGCGCCTTCACCACCGTGTCCAGCGGGATTGTCCATGAGTGCGGGCTGCGTCCCGACAAGACTCTGGAGTGTTGGGGTGATTTCAGCCGCGGCCAGCTCGACATGCCGTGAGTTGGATTGCCTCTTCGATCTAGCTCGCCTCTTCGATTCGGTCCATGAGCTCGAGATAGGCGGGAGCTTGGCGCAGTTGGCTGTAGGTGTCCATGACCTTTTTGAAGCCTTGGCTGTGTTGTTGGTGTTTGAGGGTGGGGGGCCAGGAGAGGTGGCCTTCGATGTAGGTGAGTTTGAGGACGGAGCCAGAGAACCTGATGTCGCCGCTGCTGAGGAGGTAGCCGAGGCGAGTGTCGGTGTGGAGCCATTCGGTGAGGGTGTGCCAGTGGAGTCGCAAGCCGATGTCGGTATCCGCCTCTGCGGGGGGCACAAGGTGGTGGGTGCCGTCGGAGTTGAGGCGGACGGCGAGCTCGGCGTCTCCGAAGGGAGTGGCGTGTACCTCGAGGGCCAGGTCGACGGTGCGGGTTGCGACTTCCTGGAGGCCGGGGCGGTTCACGTTGGCAATGCCCAGCGGGCAGGTCTGGTGATTGCGTCCGATAATGACGGTGGTGCTGTTCATGGTCTCTGTCGCGGTGAGTAGGCCCAGCAGGTCTCCGGCGTCGCAGTCGATCGAGCGGATCAGCGTCAAGTTGGGATTGCGTACGGCTTGTCCCGGAACCCATGCGGCCAGTTCGTTCTCGCTGAAGAGCTGTTGGTGAACCACGGCGCGGTCTTGCGGGGTGATGGCTCGGTGCTCGACGACAAAGTCGCATCGTTCGGGTATGGCTTTGGGAAGCGGGACCGGTGTTTGCTCGAACCAGGCTGCGGTTCCGAAATTCTTAGACAATGGGGATGGCATTGAGGACCTCGTCGAGGAGTTGTTGGCGGGGCAGAATGTGGTCGTCGTTTTCCACACCGACGCCGTTGAGGTACACGGCCAGGCTTGCCTTTCGGCTGGGATCGTGGAAGGCGAAGGAGTTGGCCAGTCCGGCGGTGTGGCCAACGGTGCCGGGGCCGACGGCTTTGGAGATGCCCTGGAGGTCGACGTCGGTCATCAGCCCCGCAGCCCACTTTGTCGGGCGGAGCAGTATCGGATCGTGTCTGAGCGGGCGGCCGTCATCGAGCAGGTTCGCCAACAGGGCGGGCGAGGGGAGTCCGGGCTGGGCGTACCCGGCCATGACTTCCCCCACTGCTTCGAACAGCCGGGCCACGCCTCCCATGGTTGCGTAGGCGCCCATGGCCAGCCTGGCCTCGCGAATGCGGGAGGGCAAGAACTCAGTGAGCATGGGGAGGGGATCGACCGGCAAGCCGATGACCGGAACTCGAATGCGGCTGCGGGCTGCTATGGCCGATTCCGGGTCGATGAGGATCTCGCCGGACAGTCCCAGCGGCTCTAGCAGCTCTTGAGTGCAGTAGTGGCTTGGGGGGTGTCCGCTCAACTCTTCGATGATGTGCTCGACAACTAACCCCCCGGCTATTTCGCTGTAGCCGGCACCGAGATTGCCGCTCATTCGGTTGAGCAACTCCTGCCTTTGATCGGCTGGAGTCGATCTCCAAATATAGGCAGAAGGTTCAGCCAAGTCAGCTTCATGGGCGGCAAGAATGCGATAGGTCAAACTCTCCGGAACCCAAGCTGGCAAATCGACAATCTGATCGAGGGGATCATCTGGTCCGAAACCGTTGGTTTCGAGCGCATAGCCTAAGAGGAGATAAGCCATTGGTTTGACGATGCAATATACGTTATGCAGGGCATCCGCAGTCATATCGGCCCCACATCCTGCCTGGCCAACCCCGACATTCACCACTGAAATGCCGTTGACCCCTATTGCCAGTTGACCGCCTGCTGCGAATATTCCTTCGTCGGTCAATTCGCGCAACAGATCAATGACAATATCCTCTAACTTACTGTCAGACATGCGACCTGTATTTTTGGAATCTTGTGAGCATCGTAGGCCTCATTTGGCCAGTAGTCTTGTTGTGCAACAATAGCAAATGAAATGAGCAAAAAGCCAAGCAATTAAGCGTAATAATTCCGGCCGGTATTTCGTGCTCAGATACCAGTTTGGATCTGATGAAACGAGATGATGTAGGCCAAGCAGTCTGATAACGGCCCCGGCAACAAGCTGTCGGTGATGCTGTCAGAACGGCAAAGGACGTAGTCGTTGGGGCTCAAGCCGGTCGGTCCCCACCCGCGCCCTGACGTGATGGCATCATAAGTAAGCTCTGTTTTGATTGTGAGGTATAAATGAGGCGCGCTCTGGTGTTGGCGGTGGTGCTGTGTGTGGGTGCGGCGGGGTTTGCTGCACCTCTTGGGGGGCAGACCCCGGATGATTCAGCGGCTCCGCCTGGGCCGCCGGCTAAGACTCACGTGGGCCTGGCCGCGGGGCTGGTCGAGGAAAGCGGTGCAGGCGGGGCAGCGGGCTCTGAGGCATTCGTTCCGGTTCCGGCAGTGTCCGGTACGCCGCCAGGCGACGGCCCGCTCGACGATGGTGCGGCCGGGCTTGATGGGTCTGGTGCCGGAGGATCGTCCGATAGTGACGGTGATCCGCCCGATCCGGCACCAGAGCCGCCTGCGATGCCGGTCGCAGAGGGCAGTGGTTCACAGGTGCCGGTTTCAATCGAAGGGGAATTCGGGCCCGCCCCGGAAGGCTTTGAGGGGGTGGCGCCGTGTGGTGATGGGCATGTGTGCGGCAAGTCGGCCCTTCTCCCCCCGCCAACGGGCTTGGCGTGTTCGGTGACGGCTACATCGATCGTGTTTTCGTGGAATGCGGTTACAGGAGCCGATGACTATACGGCGAAGATCCAGTTTGACACGCCGGGCAGCACTCAGACGTCGATGACCACATCGTCGACGTCGGTGACGTTTGCCGAGTTGACCTCGTCGACGAGGTACTACGTCTCTGTGCATTCCAACGTGGGAGGTGTGGCCCAGTATTTCTCGGGAGTCTATTGCTCAACAGCGGTGGGCCCGACGACGTGCGGGACGGTGTCGGCTACCACGGTGCGGCTGGACTGGCGGGCCGACTCCCGGGTTCACAATTGGTATGCGGCTCGGGCGACCACAGGGGGGAATTACGTTGATGGGCGGTCCATTTCGGGGTCGACACTGACCACGACGTTCACTGGCCTGTCCGAGAATGTGTCATACACGTTCTATTTCTGGTGGCAGGCGTCGCAGACAGGCCCTTGGAACCAGGTCCTTCCCAGCACAGCCTGCACGACGGTGTCGCCGCCGGTAGCGCCTTCGGTTACCTGCACGACAACGGTGAGCAGCATCACGGTGACCTGGGGATCGGTTGCGCATGCGGTTCGGTATCAGGTTTCCAAGGGTGCAGGATGGGCGACAGCCTCGGGCCTGAGCCATGAATTCTCCGACCTGACAGCGTCGACCACCTACACGGTGAGCGTCCAGGGCGGCAACGCGGCGGGTTGGGGTGCGACCGGGACGGCGAGTTGCACGACAAAGGCGCCGCTTCTGCCAGCGCCGACGGGGTTGTCGTGCTCGGCGACGCCCACAGCGATTTCATTCTCTTGGAACACGGTTGCGGGCGCCGACAGCTACTCGGCGAGGATCCAGTTGGCGGAACCGGGCAGTTCCCAGACACAGCTCAACACGACTGCGACGTCGGTAACGTTCACCAGCTTGTCTCCGTCCACGACCTATTGGGTGAGCGCACTCGCAGTCAAAGACGGCGACCCCCAGCACTTTGCCGGGGTGAACTGCACCACCCTGGCTGACATTGCCGCGCCGGTCGTGTCGTGCAGGGCCACGTCGAACAGCATCTTGGTGTTTTGGCAAGCAGTGCCGAGCGCCACGAAGTACCGGACCAAGCTGGGCAGCGGAGTTTGGACCGCTGACTTGACGACGACGTGGCATACATATTCAGATCAGTCGCCTGGCACGTCGTACAGCGTTTCGGTCCAATCAGGCGCAGCGGCAGGGTGGGGCCAAGTGGGCACCGCTACCTGTGTGACCGCGGCCACTGGGCTGAGCTGCGGAGCGGCGACCATCAACAGTGTCGTGCTGAACTGGGACCGCAGGTCCAGCGTGAGGTACTGGTACGCGGCGCGAGCTGTGCCCGGCGGCTTCACCGATGGCAGAACCCTCGACGGGACGGTGACCACGACGTTCACTGGCCTGGCCAAGGGCACGTCATACGTGCTTCGCCTGTGGTGGTGGGACGGCACCAATTGGAACGAGGTGACCCCGTCGCCAATGTGCTCAACGACGCTCGTAGCCGCCCCGGTAATCTCGGATCACCGTACCGGGGGCACCACCCTTACCGTCGAGTGGACCCCGGTAGAAGGTGCCGAGGTGTACCAAGCGAGGTACCAGCCCCGCCAGCCGCAGGGGGCTTCGGGGGCCTCGGGGTCCTCGGGGGCTGGACAGTGGGTAGTGGTGGTTTCGACGGGGACTTTCCACACCTTCACCGGCCTCAGCCCCGGCACCGAGTACACGGTAGAAATCCGAGCCGGCACAAGCAGCTCCCTTCATCAGTGTGCCGTGGGCTTTGATTTTGTTGCAGCATCGTCGCGGTGCTGGAGCGGGCAAATCCCTACTGTCCGGATTACGGCACCGGCGAAATGTACAACGAGCACCCTAAACAGGGTCACAATTTCCTGGGAAGACCCCGATGACCAATACAACTGGCGGGTCAGGCGGATAACGGGTCTCAACCAGTTCGTCGACACCAAGACGTTCGCCAAAGGCGGTGCCACAACAGCGGACTACACCGGGCTCCAGCCTGGCACGGGCTACGAGTTCGAGGTGTCGAAGCGCGCTGGTAGCTCCGGCGAATGGGATGACCACACCCCCTCCCTTCACTGCTCCACCCGGTCCAGCAACCCCCGGATTGACCAGTGTCCGAATACGGCAGACACTGACGGTACTGTGCGATGGACACCCAACGGTGCCGCTGGCTACCGCATTTCCATTCAAAGGGCTCCTGGCAACCCCAACTGGATCGTCACCAATGCCAACTACTACACCTTCACTGGACTTGCTGAAGGCATCACCTATACCGTGAATCTCCAAGCATGGAACACCTCCGGATGGAGCACAGGCACTACTTGCTCACTAATAACCTTGCCGTCAATACCCTCAGGCACTCTCACAACTTCAACAAGCACGAAGCACTATTTCACCAAAGGGACCGTCAAGGGAGTCCTCTACGCCGCAGGCAAGGCAATCAGCGATAAGGGAACATGTACAGCAGGAATGCCATCAACAAACAAGTTGGCTGCGATCATGTTGTCGATACCCATCCACGAATTGAATGCTGCCTTTAGCTCAACGTCATCACCAACTCCTATGACATTGAGTCGATGGGACAACCTCGGCCGGAAAATACAGACCCACCCAGGAGTGACCGAGGATAAGGACAAAACTGAGAGTCTGAACAAAAGGCTGTATTCTCATGTAACTAAGCAGGACTATGTGAGGGCATTCTGGAATCCAGGAGTTGGACTTTGGCAACTCGACCCATGGGACAATAGTCTAACATTGAATCATGCTGAACGTGCAGATACTACTAAGGGTGGTCTGGTCGTAGCATCGTATTTACTCAATCAATATTGTACTGGTATCAACACCCTAAAATCAAAATTGAACAGCATTTGGCACGGTTGTAGTAAAGATAATGTGCCAGATAGATGCTACAATACTTTTACAAATGAGTTGTATCATAATGCGAACAACGTTGACCAACTTAAGGTCAACTCAGTTGACGCCTTTGATGAAGTAGACGGTGGAGTTCGGGAGCGAACTTGCCGGTGGGCAACGAGTTCAACTGAAATAGCATGCTATCTATATGATGTTGAGTTAACTCAAGGATGGATGGACAAAGCCGAACTATTAGGCGCAGACAGTAATTTCGGGCGAACGCCATTATCAAAGGCATTTTTAGCCTTTACCGACCCCAATACCCGTCCAAATGCTGATCGCGATACGGGCACGAGGTATGCCGTATGGCCCAAGCAGTGGCCGCGTTCTTCACTCCAGACAAGCTGGCCCACAGATGTCGTGGCAACAGATAAAACGATTTTTAGAGCTGTCAAGCAAAAGGTGGAAGTCCGGTGCAGCCCCGGACTTGATCCGACACCGGAGCGTAGAGGTCAACGTGGCCATGTGGAAATAGGACAAGATTGCGCTGAGGAGACCTACAAGCCGTTTGGCGAGAGTATTGAGAATCATGACTTTTCCGGTAGCAACAAATTTGCAGAGGGCTGGTACGACGACTCAGTGCCCTTCCGGAATGGCGGCACGGTTGCGGACAGGCACAGTCTTCAAGTCCAGAACTGCGAAGCAGGAGTTGTATTCGGGCAAGCCGTCGTCTACTGCTGGTGGGTTGATGTCTAAGTGCGCTGCCTGCTGTAAGCGGGATGGATTGTTGAGTGTTCGGAGCGTTGTCGCGTTAGTGGTAGCAGTAGGACTTGCCGTTGCTGGTTGCGGCAGTGAAGGAGCAGATCGAAGTGAGGCCAGCGAGACGGCAGCTGCAGAACAATCCGCAGCCAGCTCCTCGGCAGACGGCGTGGCTTCCGGTACTCCTACTCCCTTGGCTACCCCCCTTCCTACAGCCGCTGCGACTTCCCCTGACACTGACGGGGAGCCGTCTCGGGATCAGGACGGGTTGAACGGGGACTCTCCGCTTGCGTCGCCTTCTGTCACGCCGAAGGTAGATAAGAACTCGGGCGATGATGGGACTGGGGAGGGCGTGGGGGAGGAAGATGCGACACCGCTGCCTCCATCTCTGGAGGATAACGATCGGTCTGAGGAAGATGTAGGCGAAGGAGTCGAATCGAGTGTTGACAAGGTTGAAGTTGATTCTTCGTCAATCACAGTGAGGGATTGTGTGGCGCGGGGGTTGGTACACAACAACTCCGACAAGCTGTTTGCCCGAAATGTTGTTATCACTCTCTTGTCACCAGACGGAGACGAGAGCGTAGAGTGGCATTGGCCGCTGACCATGCAACCCGGTGAGGAGGCACCATTCGAACTCGAGATCAGTTGGCCGAGCGAGGACATTATTGTTGAAGTAGCAGCCGATATGTCTGAAGAGCCTGATCTCAGCCGTTCATTTCTGGTAAATGTTGATGGAACACCGAGGGATTGGGGAAATAACAAATGGGAGCCCTATATCAATGTATATGATGAAAGATATTACGCTTTAGAAGGGACAGATGTATACGGAATAGAATATCTACACCCTTATCAAAATACGTTTACTCACATAGCCACATTTAGACAACAGTTTCCTGCTTCTTTGGTCAAGAGCAATGATATCGATACCGTTGTTCTGGAATATGATGGGATAGAGTTTTCAGATGTATATTTCAAGCCAGAGGTAATCTTCCCCGAACTGACTGTTCCAGGGGACGTCGTGTCCGTCGACAATTTACGCGTCTATCAGGCCATCCTGGAATCTTCTAGAGTCATTGATGTGAGAGAGCTAATTCCCTATACGATCGAAATGGAACAGGATGTCGACGGTTCACTTGTGGAAAGAGTTATCGCTCCGGTTGGCCAAGTGTCGAATCTGATGTCAGGAGAAGGTGGTCATTTCTACATCCTACATACCCTTCCCCTGGATTCCTTCGACCGCCGGTTCGTTGACGACGAAAGACACCAGCAGTTGTGGATGGGCGATGCCAATGGGGACGGTCCTTTTGATGGGGAGGCAGAGGGACCCGGGGCATTGAATGAAGGCGGATGGAGAGGTTTGCCTCCTGCTCCTTGTGACCCGCCCGCGGGAGGCTTGACATGGCGAAGGGTGGTTGCCACAAAAGGAGGAGATCATGAGTCTGATAAGCCGATGGGCTATTATGGAGTGTTTTCGCATTTTGACCCATCGCAAGATTTCGTTGGCAAACTCGTTGTTGACCGAGAGACGGTCACCGTTGCCGATGGCGTCATTCGGGGTGAGATTTTATATCTGCTGGAGGAATTAGACACTCCGCTTCTGGCAGCTGGAAGCGTATTTGTACATGCATCATCTGAAAACGACAGCGCCGCATGGGTGCGAGTGTGGCCCTTATATGATCTTCTATACCCAGGCAGGAGTGAACGGTTTGAGATCCATGGATGGACAGGCAGTAACCATGTTGACGAGATTGCCTTTAAAGTCTTCGGAACCTTCTGGATATCGTCATGGGAGGAGAAGGAGGAAACGGACGGTTCATTATACCGTGACTATCCATCCCAGTACATGAATCATAAAGTGATTGTTGAGCGCGATACCGTTATACTCGTGGATGGTGTTATCCGTGGTTTAGTGATCAACCAATCGGACCAATTGTTCGCTCGAGATGTTGTCGTAACTGCTTCAACAGGAAGTGGAAGCAATACAGCCACAGGTTGGCAATGGCCGTTGACAGTGCAACCGGGTGAACGAGCCCCGTTTGAAATAGCAGAATGGGGTGGAAGCGCCAACATCGAGGACATCGAATTCACAGTTTCATCAACGCTTTCAGAACGCGTAGATGTAAGTCGGTCATTCCAAATAATTCGCAATAGAGTAGGCATTGTGTATAGAGAAGGAATGGAAGACACATATCGTCAGGAAAGATACAATCGTCCACGGATTCCAACGGCTGACCCAGGTAATGTTCTGTATCATTATGAAGATGAATTCTTGAGTCTATATCCATATTTTCTGACAAGTGATGGCAAATTTGGCACTCAAGGTCTGTTCTACTTTGACTTCAATGCTGAACTGGAGGAAACAGATTCCCATCCAAATCTCAACGACGAGATAAGGTCTCAGGTTGTTGAGGATTTGAGAGCATATGTGGCCTTCTTTAACTCGGATATGGACGTCGTAGCCATAGAGGAGATTGAACCGTTGACCGCCATATATCAGCCACCAGAATACGAACCGAAGCTGATACCGGTGAGCACCGTCCCGACACCGAGCGCCCATGCGCGGCACTCGGTACGGTTATTGGTCACAATTCCCCGTGAAGACGCTCAGCAATCTAGCCAATATCAGTTCTTCCAGATATGGATAGGAGGAGCGCTCGAGCCTCGGTCGTGAATCGCTCCCTGTAGGGGCATGATGGGCTCGGAGGGGGCCAGCGATCTGGCTGGGGGCGTGTGCAAGCGAGTTGTCTGTGAGCGATTGGATGGCGTGCAGGCTGCGCCTTGATGGGGCAGTTGGGCGTGGCGTTTCCAATTCATGCGGCAGCTGGTTGCCTCGTGGGCATCCCTGGTGGGGTGGCTTTGCGGTGAGGATGTGCCACTTGAGGTTCGCCACTGGGTAACCTCGTATTCCGGCGTCGCTTTAGCGAGGGGCCATCGGGGATCAAGGAGGATTCCGTGACTGACACCGTGCCGCGTACCGTCGGGACGCGTGAGTTGAACCGCCTGGTAGTTCGTTTTGCGGGCGACTCCGGCGATGGAATGCAGCTCACCGGTGACCGGTTCACCAGTGCCAGCGCGCTGTTCGGCAACGACCTGGCCACGCTGCCGGAATTCCCCGCCGAAATCCGGGCGCCTCAGGGAACGCTGGCCGGGGTGTCGGCGTTCCAGGTGCAGGTTTCCGACCATGACATCAGCACACCGGGCGACGCTCCCAGCGTTCTGGTCGCCATGAATCCGGCTGCCCTCCGCAAGGAGATAGCTCATCTGGAGATCGGCGGGACCGTCATTGTCAATCAGGACGCCTTTGTGGAGCGGAACCTGACCAAGGCTGGCTACGAGACCGATCCGCTGGAAGACGGCAGCCTCGACAACTACACCCTGTTCAAGGTGCCGATGACCACCATCACCAAAGAGGTCTGCAAGGACTTGGGGGTCAAGCCCCGTGACGCCGAGCGGTCCAAGAACTTCTTCGCCCTGGGCCTCTTGTCGTGGCTCTACAGCCGTCCGGCCCAGCCCACCCTGGACTGGATCTCGGCCAAATTCAAGCGCCAGCAGCTCATAGCCGACGCCAACACGGCCGCATTCAAGGCGGGGATGGCCTTCGGCGAAACCGCTGAGCTGTTCGACTTCACCTACGAGGTGAAGCCCGCCTCGCTGGCTCCGGGCACCTACACGAACGTGAACGGCAACACCGCATTGTCATGGGGTCTGATAGCTGCCAGCCAACGGGCCAAGGTTCCCCTGTTTTTGGGTTCGTACCCCATCACCCCGGCCAGCGATGTGCTCCATGAGCTGAGCCAGCGGAAGAATTTCGGGGTCCGCACCTTTCAGGCCGAAGACGAGATCGCCGCGGTGTGTGCTGCCCTGGGCGCTTCCTTCGGCGGCCATCTGGGGGTGACCACCACCAGCGGGCCGGGCGTCGCCCTCAAAGGCGAGACCATCGGGCTGGCCGTCAGCCTGGAGCTGCCCCTTCTGGTGATCAACATCCAGCGGGGCGGACCGTCCACCGGGTTGCCCACCAAGACCGAGAGCGCCGACCTCATGCAGGCCATGTACGGGCGCCACGGCGAGTCGCCGGTGCCGATTGTGGCCGCCTACTCCCCGTCGCAGTGCTTCTTCGCGGCCATCGAGGCGGCCCGCATTGCCCTCAAGTACCGCACGCCGGTGATTTTGCTGTCCGACGGGTATCTGGCCAACGGGAGCGAGCCCTGGTGCCTGCCCGACGTGGCGACGCTGCCCGATATGACGGTGGAGTTCGCCACTGGGCCCAACCACACCGAGGACGATGGCACCGAGGTTTTCTGGCCCTACCTCCGCAACCCCGAGACCATGGCCCGTCCGTGGGCGGTGCCCGGCACGCCTGGTCTCACCCACCGCATCGGCGGCATCGAGAAGGAAGACGGCACCGGAAACATCAACTACGAAGCCGACAACCACGGCTACATGGTGAGGCTGCGCGAGGACCGCGTGGCCCACATAGCCAACGACATCCCCCTCACCATGATGGACGGCGATGTGGACGACGCCGACCTACTGGTGCTGGGCTGGGGCTCCACTTGGGGAGCCATCACCAGCGCAGTGGGGCGGGCCCGGTCGGAGGGCCGCAAGGTGGCCCATGCCCACGTGACCCATTTGAACCCGCTGCCCAGGGATTTGGGCGAGATCGTCCAGAGGTATCCCAAGGTGCTGGTACCAGAGATGAACCTGGGCCAGTTCTGCCGCATCATCCGGGCTGAGTTCCTGGTTGATGCCCAGTCGGTTTGCAAGGTGGAGGGCGTTCCCTTCACCGCCGCCGAACTTCACAGCCACATCAACGGAGCCCTTGATGACTGACGTTCCCACCACGACCAAGGCCGATTGGACCAGCGACCAAGAGGTCCGCTGGTGCCCCGGTTGCGGGGACTACTCGATATTGACCGCGGTGCAGCTCCTCATGCCCGAGCTCGGCGTGCGCCGGGAGGACACGGTGTTCGTCTCGGGTATCGGCTGCGCCGCCCGATTCCCTTACTACATGAACACCTACGGGATGCACGGCATCCACGGGCGGGCCCCCGCACTGGCCACCGGCCTGGCTATGGCCCGTCCCGACCTGGATGTGTGGGTTGTGGGCGGAGATGGCGACATGCTGTCCATCGGCGGCAATCACCTGCTGCACGCCCTGCGCCGCAACGTGAACCTCAACATCCTGCTGTTCAACAACCAGATCTATGGCCTGACCAAGGGCCAGTACTCGCCCACCAGCGAGATCGGCAAGGTCACCAAGTCCACCCCGGCGGGCAGCATCGACGAGCCGTTCAATCCCGTCTCGGTGGCACTGGGAGCGGAGGCCAGCTTCGTGGCCCGCACCCACGACATGGACCGCCAGCACATGATGGACATGTTCCGGCGAGCCCACGAATTCCCCGGCGCTTCTTTCGTGGAGGTGTTCCAGAACTGCAACGTGTTCAACGACGGGGCGTTCGGGGCCATCACCAAGAAGGACAAGCGGGCCTCCATGCTCATTCACCTCGAGCACGGCCAGCCCATCCGCTTCGGCGAGAACAACGAGAAGGGCGTGGTGATCAACCCTCAGGGGACCGCCGAGGTGGTCGATGTGGCCGACGTCGGCGAATCGGCCCTGCTGGTGCACGACGAGACCCGTCAAGATCCCAGCTTGGCCTTCGCCCTGTCCCGGCTCTCGGCCGGCCCGTTCGAGCCCACTCCCATCGGGGTGTATAGGGCAGTGGAGCGCTCGGAGTACGCCGGCGAGGCCAGCAAGCAGCTGGCCATGGCCCAAGAGCAGTCTGGTCCCGGCGATCTCGAGGCTCTGCTTCATTCCCGGCCCACCTGGGAAGTCTCCTGAGCAACGCCTCTGCATCATCCTCTCGTCCCGCACCCGGCGGCTGGGTGCTGGACCTGGACGGAGTGATCTGGGTAGGCGGAACGGCAATTCCTGGCGCGGCGGAGGCTGTTGAGCGATTGCGCCAGGCCGACGCAAACTTGGTGTTCGTCACCAACATGTCGGCGCTGACGGTGGCCGACCAGGAGGCCAAGCTGGCCGCCTGCGGGATCGACGCCACCGGGTTGGTCGTTACGTCGGCCACCGCCGCGGGCCAGCTCATCTCTCCCGGCGAGCGGGTGCTGGTGGTGGGGGGTCCCGGCATCGACGAGGCGGTGGAGCTGGCCGGCGCCAAGGTGTGCTCTTCGGGTCCCGCCGATGCGGTGGTGGTGGGCATCGACCGCGGCTTCAACTACGACACCCTCGGTCGGGCCATGCGGGCGGTGCGGGGCGGCGCCCGGCTGATCGGCACCAATCACGACCCCAGCTACCCCACCGAGCACGGTCTGGAACCGGGAGGCGGTTCTCTGTTGGCCGCGGTGGCTACTGCCGCGGAAGCGGTGCCCATCATGGCGGGCAAGCCCAACCAGCCCATTGTCGACTGCGTGCGTAGCAGAATCGGCAACACCGGCGTGGTGGTGGGGGACCGTCCCGACTCCGACGGCCGCTTCGCTCAGGCACTGGAGTACGAATTCGCACTGGTGCTGAGCGGGGTCACCGGGGCCGACGACCTGCCGGTGTCGCCGGAGCCCCAGTATTGCGCCCCTGATCTGGCTGCCCTGGTCGACCAGATGGGACTTGAATAGGGGGGATGAGAGGCTCGCGCCGGAGGCTGGACGCGGAGTTGGTTCGCCGCGGGCTGGTTGCAAGTCGGGAGCGGGCCCGAGAGGCAGTGGCCGCTGGCCAGGTCACCGTGAACGGAGCAGTGGCCCAGAAGGCCGCTCGCCTGGTGCTGCCCGGCGATGCCCTGGAATTGGCCGGCCCGCCAGCCCGCTACGTGAGCCGAGGTGGCGAGAAGCTGGAGGGCGCACTGGCGGCCTTCGACTTGGCTGTCGCCGGCTTGCGGTGCTGTGACGTTGGTGCCTCCACTGGAGGATTCACGGACTGCCTGTTGCAGCGCGGTGCAGCTGAAGTGGTGGCCATTGATGTAGGCCGGGCCCAGATGCACGAGCGCCTGGCCGACGACTCCCGGGTAACCCTCCACGAGCGCACCGATATCCGCGACGTCGACCCGGCCGTCATCGGCGCGCCGTTCGACTTGGTGACGGCCGATGTGTCCTTCATTTCGCTGACTTCGGTTATGGGATGCCTGGCTGGGCTAGCCGCGCCGGGCGCACCGGTAGTGGTGTTGGTCAAACCCCAGTTTGAGGTGGGGCGACAAGAGGCCAGCCGGGGCCGGGGCGTCATTCGCGACCCTGAGCAATGGCAGGCCGCTCTCGATCGGGTGCTGGAAGCGGCGGCCACCGCGGGTCTTGCCCCCCAGGCCGCCACTCCGTCAGCGCTGAAAGGCGCACAGGGAAACGTGGAGTTCTTCCTCCACCTTGAAAAGGGCGGCACCCCCGCCTCGGTGGATTCCGCTCTTGTGGTCTCCCAAGTTGTCACCCAAGAGGAATAGCCTGACTCCGTGGCTGCAATCGCCTTATTTGTTCACGCTGACCGGCCGGAAGCTCTGAAGCTGGCGGCTGAGCTCATTAGCCGCTTGGACGGCGACGGCCACGAAATCCGGCTGCCGCCTGAGTCGGCTGAGGCGGTGGGCCGCACCGAATTGGCCCACCTAGACGATCACATTGGCGAGAAGCTGGACTTGGCGGTGAGCTTGGGGGGAGACGGCTCCATGCTGCGGGCGGTGACCGCGGTGGCCGATGACGGGGTGCCGGTTCTTGGGGTCAACTACGGCTCACTGGGCTACCTGACCGGGATCGAGCCGGATTCCGCTTCGGAGGCAGTCGAGCAGTTCCTGGCCGGGGAATATGTCATCGAGGAGCGAATCCGCCTGAGTTGTCGATTAGACGACGGCACGGAGGTGAGCGCTCTCAATGAGGCCATCGTGGAGAAGGTGGACAGCGGGAGAACTGTCAATCTGGCCGTTCACATCGATGGGGAGTTCTTCACCAGTTACGCCGCCGATGGGCTGATCGCGGCCACTCCTACCGGTTCAACGGCCTACTCCTTATCGGCGGGCGGACCCATCTTGGCCCCGACCATGAACGCAGTGATTCTGACCCCGGTGGCTCCCCACACGCTGTTCGACCGCAGCCTGGTGCTGCTGCCGTCAAGCGAACTGGTGGTGGAGGTGTTGGGCGACCGTCCGGCCGCAGTCGCGGTGGACGGCCGATCGCTGGGAGAGTTGGGCGAGGGGGGCTCGTTGACGGTGTCGGTTTCGGATCGGCCTGCTCGTCTTGTCACTCTGGGCCGAAGAGGCTTCCACCAAGCCCTCAAGTCGTCCTTCGGCTTGTCCGACCGCTGACAGGAATCCGAGAAAATGCTCACTGAGCTGGCAGTTGAGAACCTGGGAGTGATCGAGCGGCTCAATCTGGTGTTGGGACCGGGCATGACCGCGCTGACTGGGGAGACGGGTGCGGGGAAGACCCTGGTGGTGACGGCCGTCGACCTTCTCCTGGGCGGCCGGGCCGACTCGTCATTGGTGCGGTTCGGGGCTGATGAGGCCGTCGTTGAGGGCCGCTTCGACCACCAGGGGGAAGAGGTGGTGCTTCGCAGGGTGGTGCCAGCGGAGGGTCGGGCCCGGGCATATGTCGATGGCCGGCTGGCGTCGGCCGCCACCCTGGCCGAGCTGGGTGCAGAGCTAGTGGACCTCCACGGCCAACACGAGCACCAGTCGCTCTTGCGCCGGGTCCATCAACGGGCCGCACTGGACCGATACGGCGACGTGGACTTGGCCCCGCTCATGGAGGCTCGGGCCGCGCTGGCCGACCTGAATCGCCGACGGGCCGAGTTGGGCGGTGACGAACGATCCCGGGCACGGGAGATCGAGCTGTGCCGATTCCAACTGGCCGAGCTTGACAAAGCTGGACTGGAAGACCCCGATGAGGATGAGTCGCTCAAGGCCGAAGAGGCGGTGCTGGCCGACGCGACGGCGAGCAGAGATGCGGCCCGGCAGGCCGCGATGTCTCTGGGCGCCGATGGCGCCGTGGGTGCCGGGCTGGCCCAGATGGCCGCCGCCTTGGAGAGTCGTCCGCCGCTGGAGAGCCAACATGAGCGGCTGGTCAACCTGGTGGCCGAGGTCGCAGATCTGTCGACCGAGCTGCGCCGGGCCGCCGAGTCCATCGACGAGAATCCGGCCCGACTGGCCGACGTCCGCCAGCGCCGCGAGCTATTGGTTGATCTGCGCCGCAAGTATGGAGAGACCGTGGCTGAGGTCATGGAGTTCCATCGCGATCTGTCCGACCGCCTCGCCGAGCTGGAGGACTTCGACCGACTGGCCAAAGACCTGGACGGGGAACTCGATCGTCGCACCGCCGCGGTGACCGAGACCGGTGGTGCAGTTGGCAAAGCCCGGCGGCAGGCGGCCCAGGCGCTGGGCAAAGAGGTGACCGCCAATCTGCGGGAGTTGGCCATGCCCCGAGCCGAGGTGCAAGTAGAGGTGGGCGACGATCCCGGCGACGACGTGGACATCCTTTTGTCCGCCAACAGCGGGGCCCCCGGCCTGTCACTCACGTCGGCCGCATCAGGGGGAGAGCTGGCCCGGGTCATGCTGGCCCTTCGCCTGGTGGTCAGCGCGGGGCCCCCGGTGCTGGTGTTCGACGAGGTGGACGCCGGCATCGGCGGCCAAGTGGCCCAGACAGTGGGTCGATCGCTCTCTCGTCTCACTGCCGACCACCAGGTGCTGGTGGTCACCCACCTACCCCAGGTGGCGGCGTGCGCCGACTTCCAGGTGAGCATCGTCAAGCACGACGATGGGGCTTCTGCCACCGTGACTGCTGAGCCCTTGGACGGCGAGGACCGGGTTATCGAGCTCTCCCGGATGCTCTCCGGCTCGCCCGACAGCGAGAGCGCCCGCCACCACGCCACTGAACTCCTGGAGATGTCCCGAGGTTGATGGCCACTGAACTCCTGGAGATGTCCCAGAGTGGCTGACGGTCCACCAGTCGTCACTCCTTCCCGCTAGGATTGGCAGGCGTGACCAAACACATCTTTGTCACAGGCGGGGTGGCGAGTTCGCTGGGCAAAGGACTTACGGCCGCCTCCCTGGGGCGTTTGCTCAAGCAACGGGGACTCCGGGTGACCATGCAGAAGCTGGACCCGTACATCAATGTGGACCCCGGCACGATGAACCCCTTCGAGCACGGGGAGGTGTTCGTCACCGACGACGGCGGCGAGACCGACCTGGATCTCGGCCACTACGAGCGGTTCATCGACGAGAACCTCACCAAGCTCTCCAACGCCACCACCGGCTCCATCTACTCCTCGGTCATCGCCGCCGAGCGCCAAGGCGAATATCTGGGCAAGACCGTGCAGGTGATCCCCCATGTCACCAACGAGATCAAGAACCGAATCTCAAGCTTGGTGTCCGACGACATCGATGTGGTCATCACCGAGATCGGCGGGACCGTCGGTGATATTGAGATCCTTCCCTTCTTGGAGGCCATCCGCCAGGTTCGCCTGGATGTGGGACGGGGAAACGTGTGCTATGTCCACGTCACCCTGGTGCCCTTCATCGGCCCGACCGGCGAGCAGAAGACCAAGCCCACCCAGCACTCGGTGACTGAGCTCCGCAGCCGGGGAGTTCAGCCCGACGCCATCGTGTGTCGCAGCGAATCGCCCATCTCCGACGAGCTGAAGCGCAAGATCTCCAGCCTGTGCGACGTGGACGTATCCGCGGTGGTCAACGCCGCCGATGCCGAGAGCATCTATGAGATCCCCCTGGTTCTTCATGAGGAGGGCCTCGACGGCGTGGTTTGCGACATCTTGCGGTTGAATGTCCCCGAGCCCGACCTGTCCGACTGGCAGGGGCTGAACCAGCGAATCGAAATGGCGCAGCGCAGCGTGCGCATCGGTTTGATCGGGAAGTATGTGACGCTCCAAGACGCCTATCTGTCGGTGGTCGAGGCACTCAACCACGCCGCCATTCATCAGGGTGCGTCGGTGGAAATCGAATGGATCCAGGCGGAGAGCGTGGAGGGTCTAATGGTCGACAGCCTGCTGAGCGGGCTGGACGGAATCGTGATCCCCGGCGGATTTGGCGAGCGGGGGATTCAGGGCAAGATCAACGCCGCCTCTTATGCCCGAGAGAACGACCTGCCCTGCCTGGGCCTGTGCCTCGGCCTCCAGGTGATGACCATCGACTACGCCCGCAACGTGCTGGGTCTGGCCAACGCCCATTCCAGCGAATTCGATCCCAGCACGCCGTGGCCGGTCATCGACTTGATGGAATCGCAGCGCGGCATCACCGACAAGGGCGGCACTATGCGGCTCGGGGCGTGCCTGGCCAAGCTCAAGCCGGGTACCAAGGTGGCCGAGGTCTACGGAGAAGAAGTGGTGTCGGAGCGCCACCGCCATCGCTACGAGTTCAACCCCAAGCTACGCGGTCGCTTTGAGGGCACCGACTTTGTACTCGCTGGCGAGTCGCCCGACGGGCTCTTGGTTGAGTTCATCGAACTGGACAGTCACCCCTGGTGGGTGGGAACCCAGGCCCATCCCGAATTCAAGAGCCGACCCGATCGGCCTGCACCGCTCTTCTACGGTTTGGTGAAGGCTGCATTGGACCGTCGAGAGGGAGGAATGACTGCCGATGACGCTGCTCCTTCCCATTCGGAGGCAGAGGATTCAGAGCAGGCCGAGGCGGTTGCTGAAGCCTCGTCCGCAGCCCATCGTTGAGGGGTAGCGCGGCGGTGGGCATCGGGCAGGGCTTCACCCCGGTTGGAGAGCGCCAAGAGTGGCAGGGTCGGGTGGTTTCCCTGAGCGTTGCCGAGATCAGGGCGCCCGACGGGTCGATCTATGAGCGGGAGATCGTCCGCCATCCCGGCGCCGCGGTCATCGTGCCCCTCGACGGCCAAGAGGTCATCATGGTGCGTCAGTACCGTCCTGCGGTGAATCGGGAACTGCTGGAAATACCCGCGGGGAAACTCGACAGCCAAGACGAGCCTCCCGAGATGACGGCCCAGCGTGAGCTGGAAGAGGAGATCGGCAAGAGGGCAGGGCACCTGGAGCTGCTGGCTGTGTTCCATAACTCTCCGGGGTTTTGCGACGAGATCACCCACTGCTACCTGGCCACCGAGCTGGTCGACGCCGACCGCCAGCCCCACGGAATCGAGGAGCAGCACATGGCCATAGAACGCATCAAGCTGGACGAAGTCCTTGATCTGGTGGCCTCCGGCGAAGTGGCCGACGCCAAGTCGATCGTCGGATTGATGCTGGTCCGCGAGCGACTGGGTTAGGCGCTTTGTGCCGCCAGCGGTGAGCGCAGGGAGCGGAGTAGAGGAGTTTCTGGATTGGCTGGTGCTGGAACGGGGCCGCGCACCTCGTACCTGTGAGGCCTATCGCCGAGACTTGACCGGTTACTGCGAGGTCTTGGATTCCCGGGGGAGCAGCCCTGAAGCAGCCGGAGAGGATGACATTCTGGCGTTTTTGCGGCACCTCCAGAGCCGGGGGTTGGCCCCCTCGACGGTCAAGCGGGCCATGACCGCGGTACGGACCTTCCACCAGTTCCTCGTCATCGAGGGTGCTCGAGCCGACGATCCGGGGTCCCAAGTGGAGCTACCCACGGTGCCAAGGGCATTGCCCAAGGCGCTGAGCGAGGCCGAAGTGGAGGCCGTATTGGACGGGGTGGTAGGCGCCGACCGGGTGGCTCGGCGGGATCGGGCGCTGCTGGAGATGCTCTATGGCACAGGGATGCGCATAAGCGAGCTGGTTGGGATGTCGCTGGCCGACCTGGACATGGGAGGGGCCACCGTGCGGGTTCTGGGAAAGGGCCAAAAGGAGCGGGTCCTGCCGCTGGGCCGATGCGCCCTCGAGGCCCTGACCGCCTGGCTGGTACCCGCCGGGCGGGGGGAGATGGAGCCCGAGCGCTGGGCGTCCCAGCACGATCAGGAGGCGGTTTGGCTCAACCAGCGGGGACGCCGCCTGTCGCGTCAGGGGGCCTGGGGTGTGGTGAAGAAGAGGGCCCAGCAGGTGGGGCTGGGCGCCAAGGTGTCCCCCCATGTGTTCCGCCATTCCTGTGCCACCCACATGCTGGATCACGGCGCCGACATCAGGGCAGTGCAGGAGCTGTTGGGCCATGCCTCCATCAGCACCACGCAGGTCTACACCATGGTGTCCAAGGAGAAGCTGTGGGAGGCCTATCGCGCCGCTCACCCGCGGGCGGTGTCGAAGCGTTGATTCACTTGGCTCGGCGCTTCTTTCAGTCGATTCTCGACCAAGGTCCAGATGCCGCCGAAGAGGACTGGCTGATGGGCCTGCTCAGCGAGCGCGAGGCGACCCTCTACGCCCAGATGAGCCCAGTCGACCGCAGCCACGCCCTGCGGTCGGCCCGATGTCCTGCGTTGGCCGACGATGCCCAGCGGGTGGCCGCTGCCCTACACGACGTGGGGAAGATCCAGGCAGGTCTGGGGACTTGGGCCCGGGTGGCCGCCACCGTGGCAGGGGTCGCTCAACCTGGCGTTTTGAGAGGCCGGTGGGCCGATTATCGGGATCACCCCCGTCTTGGCGCGGCGATGCTGCGGGACGCCGGCAGCGCCGAACTGACCGTGACTTGGGCCGCAGAACACCACCTTTCCGCTCGCAAATCCTCCCTTCCCCCCGAGTTAGCCGCCGCCCTGGCTGCTGCCGACTAATCGGGCAGCCGGTAGGCTTCCGGGCGTGCGCACCGAGATTCCCAAGATCATCAGCGTGGACGACCACCTTGTAGAGCCCGCCCACCTGTGGCAGAGCTGGCTGCCTGAGCGCTTCAAGGAGCGAGGGCCGCGGGTGGAGCGCCGCCGAGTCGGGCCGATCACCTTTATCGGCGGGGACAAGATGTACACCTACGAGCTGGACGTAGAAGACGGCCCGTGGGGCGACGTCTGGTTCTACGAGGACCTCGTCTATCCCAACAAGCGCCATGTGGCCGCAGTGGGCTTCGACCGCGATGACATGGAGGCCGTGCCCATCACCTTCGACGAGATGCGCCCGGGGTGCTACGAGCCCAAAGCCCGGATAGAGGACATGGAGATGAACCACGTCGAGGCGTCGCTCTCGTTCCCCACGTTTCCCCGGTTCTGCGGCCAGACATTCCTGGAGGCCGAGGACAAGGAGCTGGCCCTGGCCTGCGTGCAGGCCTACAACGATTTCATGATCGAGGAGTGGTGCGGCGACTCTGACGGGGCGCTCATCCCCCTGGCCATCATCCCGCTGTGGGATGTGGAGCTGGCCAAGGCCGAAGTGGAGCGCAACGCGGCCCGGGGCTGCCATGCGGTTTGCTTCTCTGAGATTGCCCCCAATCTGGGCCTGCCCAGCATTCACACCGACTACTGGGACCCGTTCTTTGCCGCCTGCCAGGACACCGCCACCGCGGTGTGCATGCACATTGGGTCGTCGTCGAAGATGCCCGCCGCCTCCCCTGACGCCCCGCCTGCCGTGGCGGCCTCGCTCAGCTTCAACAACGCCATTGCGTCAATGAGCGATTTCCTGTTCTCCGGTGTGCTGGTGCGGTTTCCCGAACTGAAGCTGGCCTATTCCGAGGGCCAGATCGGGTGGATCCCCTACATCTTGGAGCGCTGCGACGACGTCTGGAGTGAGCACCGGGCCTGGGGAGGGGTGCGAGACATCGTCCCCGAACCGCCGTCCACCTACTACTACCGACAGATCTACGGCTGCTTCTTCCGGGACAACCACGGATTGAAGTCGCTGGACGAGGTGGGGGTGGACAACGTGACGTTCGAAACCGACTACCCCCACACCGACACCACATGGCCCCACACCAAGAAGGTGGCCGAGGACATGATGGGCCATCTGCCCCCCGACGTGGTGCACAAGCTGGTGCGGGGCAACGCCGCCCGTCTCCTCAATCTTGACATTGACTGAAATGACCTAAGCTCTCGGCACGGCTGCAATGGCCTAGGTGCTATGAGCTACAACCTGCACGATTTTCGTGAGGATGCCTTCGGGGGCATTACTGCGGCAGTTGTAGGACTGCCCACCGCACTGGCGTTCGGGGTGGCCTCCGGTTTGGGGGCGGTGGCCGGCATGTACGGGGCGATCGCCCTGGGCTTGTTTGCCGCGATTTTCGGCGGCACCCGGGCCCAGATCTCCGGACCCACCGGTCCGATGGCCCTGGCCATGGCGGTGGTGGTCACCAGCCACGCCGAGAGCCTGGAAGAGGCATTCACCATCGTCGTCATGGCGGGGCTATTGCAGATCTGTCTGGGATTGCTGCGAATCGGCCGTTTCGTGGTGTACACGCCGTATTCGGTGGTGTCGGGATTCATGTCCGGCATTGGGGTGATCATCATCCTGGTTCAGACCCTGCCGTTCTTGGGAACGGAAGTGGAGTTGGGCGGGCCCATCGACGCCGTCCGCTCCTGGCCCGATGTCTTCAGCAACGTCAACTTCAACTCACTGGCCATCGCCGCGGTCTCGCTCGGCGTCTGCGTATTCTGGCCCCCTCGCCTCCGGGCCTTCGTTCCCTCAATGCTGATGGCGTTGGTCGTCGGGACGCTGCTCAGCCTGCTGTGGCTGGACAACACCCCGGTCATCGGCGACGTGCCCACCGGTTTGCCGGACTTCGAGCTGCCTGAGCTCACCGGCGATGTGTTGGCCCGTGCCGTGCAGCCGGCACTGACCATCGCGCTGCTGGGCTCCATCGACAGCCTGCTCACCTCGCTGGTGGCCGATTCGATGACTCGCACCAGCCATCGGCCCAACCGGGAGCTGATCGGCCAGGGCATTGGCAACATGATGGTCGGACTCATCGGTGGGACACCGGGAGCGGGGGCCACCATGGGCACGGTGGTCAACATACGGGCCGGCGGTCACAGCCGGGTCTCCGGTGTGTTGAGAGCGCTGATCTTGTTGGCCCTGGTTCTTGGCTTGGGCCAGTACGTGGAAGAGATACCCCATGCCGCGCTGGCCGGCATCTTGATGAAGGTGGGCTGGGACATCATGGACTGGCGGTTCTTGACCAGGGTCACCCGCCTGCACCGAGAGCACCTGTTCATCATGTTCGCCACGTTCGGCCTGACCGTGTTCGTGGACTTGATAACCGCAGTGGCCATCGGGCTGATCATCGCCGGCATGACCCGCTCTCGGCAGTTCGAGCGCCTGGAGATGGACAACGTGGTCTCTGTCCCGATCCTGGACCAGGTGTTCTTCGAAGGAGGGGTGACGCCCTCCGAAGAAGGGGCGGATCCTCATGCTGCCCGAGTGGGCATGGTCGCCTTTCGGGGGAGCTTCTCGGTGGCGTCATCCAACAAGATCATCAACACCGTCACAGTGGACATCCGGGACCACGAGGTGGTGATCTTCGATTTCTCCGAGACCATCTACATCGACGAAAGCGCGGCATTGGTTCTCGAACAGCTCATCGACGCGGCCTTCGACCAGGACACCGAGTGCATCGTGATGGCCCTCTCCGGGTTGCCCGCCCGGACGTTGAGTTCTCTTGACGCCCTCCAGCGGGTTCCCGAGGAGCGGATCGTCGACACCCTGGACGAGGCCCGAGAGGTAGCCAGACGGCTACTCGACGCTTAGTAGCGCAAAGGTTCGGGCAATGAGCTCGGACTGTTCTTGGGCGTGCACGGCGGCGCTACCGGTGGCGGGGCTGGACGATTCGTTGCGACTGGCTCTGAGGATGTCGCAGCGGTCTCCGAATGCGTCGTGGAGGTGTCCCTTCACGTAATTCCACGGTCCCATGTTCTGGGGCTCTTCTTGGAGCCAGACGATCTTGTTGAGCTTGGGGTAGTGGGCGAGGGCCTCGGCCAGGGCGCTGGCCGGCCAGGGATAGAGCTGCTCGAGCCGTAGCACGGCGGCGGGGGCGCCTTCCCGGTCTCGGTGGGCAATGGCCTCGTGGCAGATCTTGCCGCTGGCCAGCACGGCCCCACTGGTCTGCTCCGACTCAGGACCGTTCGTATCGCCTAGCACCGGTGAGAACCAGCCACTGGTCAGTTCGGTTACCGGCGACCTTGCGTCGCGATGGCGCAGCAGCGACTTTGGAGTGAACAGCACCAGCGGCTTGCGGGTGGCGCGCTTGGCCTGGTCTCGGAGCAAGTGGAAGTACTGGGCCGCAGTCGACAGATTGGCCACCCGGATGTTGTTCTCAGCCACCGACTGCAAGAACCGCTCGATCCGGCCAGAGGAGTGCTCTGGACCCTGGCCCTCGAATCCGTGGGGCAGCAGCATCACCAGTCCTGATTGCTGGTTCCACTTGTCCTCGGCCGACACGACGAACTGGTCGATGATGATCTGGGCACCGTTGACGAAATCCCCGAATTGGGCCTCCCAAAGGACAAGCGCATCGGTGTCGCCCACCGAATAGCCGTATTCGAAGCCCAGAGCGGCGTACTCCGAGAGCAGGGAGTCGTAGGCCCACAGCTTGGCCCCGTGGCGGGCCATTCCGGCCAGGGGGCAATGCTCCCGGGCTGTTTCGTTGCACACCAGGGTGCTGTGGCGATGGGAGAACGTTCCCCGGCGAGAGTCCTGGCCCGCCAGGCGAATCGACGTCCCCTCGTCGAGCAGTGTGCCAAAGGCCATCGCCTCGGCCAGCCCCCAGTCCACCAGGCCCTGAGCCATCATGGCGTCGCGGGCCTCGAACTGGCGGGCCAGCTTGGGGTGCAGCACGAACCCGTCGGGCACCGATGTCAGCGCATTGAACACTCGCTTGATCTGCTTTTCCGACACACCGGTATCCACCGGCGGCGAGACATGAGGAGTGGGGTCGGACAGCCCCGCCGAAATCGACAGTTGGAGTTCTCTCTTGCCGGCCGCCTCGATTCCAACGGTCTCGCCCAAGCCTTCGTCCGCCGCCTGGTCCCGGGTTTCCTCTAGTGCCTTTTGGAGCTTGGCCCGGAATTCGTCCATGGCCTGCTCAGCCTCATCCAGGGTGATGTCGCCCCGTTTGACCAGCGATTCCACGTACCGCTTGCGCACGGAGCGATGGCCCTCGATTCGCCGGTACATCTCCGGCTGGGTGTAGCTGGGGTCGTCAGCCTCGTTGTGCCCCTGCCGGCGGTAGCACCACATGTCGATTACCACGTCCTTGTGGAAGTGATTGCGGTAGGCCAGCGCCAAGTGCGCCACCCGGGCACAGGCCTCGGGGTCGTCGCCGTTGACGTGGAAGATGGGGGCCTGGATCATCTTGGCCACGTCGGTGCAGTAGTAGCTGGAGCGAGCCGACTCCGCGGTGGTGGTGAACCCCACCTGATTGTTGATCACAAGGTGTACGGTGCCCCCGGTGCGATAGCCCTGGATCAGCGACAGATTCAGCGTCTCGCTCACCACCCCTTGACCGGCGAAGGCGGCGTCGCCGTGCACCAGCACAGGCAGCACCGGGTAGAGGTCTTCTTCGCTGGCCACTTGGCCCCGGACCAGGCCGCTCACTGGGCTGTGCTCACCCTGGTCGTGGCTGAGGTGGTCCAAGCGGGCCCGGACCATGCCCTCGACCACCGGGTTGACCGCCTCCAGGTGAGACGGATTGGCGGCCAGCTCCACCGGGATCCGGTTGCCGGACATGCTCACGAACTCCGAGGTCATCCCCAGGTGGTACTTCACGTCACCCGAACCCTGGGTGGACGACTCGTCCAAATTCCCCTCGAATTCGCCGAACAGCTGTCCGTAGTCCTTGCCCACGATGTTCACCAGCACGTTGAGCCGTCCCCGGTGGGCCATGCCCATGATGGTCGAGGCCATGCCCAGGTCGGCAGCCCGGCCCAGCACCGCGTCCAGCACCACGATGGCGCTCTCGGCTCCCTCGATCCCGAACCGCTTCTGACCCACGTACTTGGTGTCCAAGAAGCGCTCCAGCGCTTCGGCCGCGTTCAGCCGATCCAGAATATGCAGCTTCTCGTTGAGCCCCACGGGGGTGCCCAGCCCCTCCACTTGCTCCTGGATCCACTGCTTCTCGTCGGGTTCCTGGATGTGCATGTACTCCACGCCCACCGTGCGGCAGTAGGCGTTGCGGAGCACATGCAAGATATCGCCCAGCGGCATCTTGCCGTCGGGCTGGCCCAAGTCGATCCCACCCAGTCCGGTGGTGAGGAACTCCCGGTCGAGGTCCCAGATGGTTAGGCCATAGGTGGCCGGGTCGAGTTCGGCGTGCATTGCGGGCTCGTTGGCCGAAAGAGGGTCTAGGTCGGCGATCAGGTGGCCCCGCACTCGGTGCATGTTGATAAGCGCGTTCACCTGCACCTGCTTGGTGATCACGGCCTGCTCCCGGTCGAGGGGAAGGATGTCGGGGCGCCAGCGCACCGCCTCGTAGGGCACGCCAACCGCTCGGAAGATGTTCTCGTAGAATTCGTGCTTGCCCAGCAGCAGTTCGTGGACCGCGCCCAGGAACATGCCCGACTCGGCGCCCTGGATAATGCGATGGTCGTAGGTGGACGACAGGGTGATCACCTTCGAGACGCCCAGGTCGGCCAGCGTGCGGGAATCGGCGGCCTGGTAGGCGGTGGGGTAGTCGATGGTGCCCACACCCACGATGACCCCTTGGCCGGGCATGAGCCGGGGCACCGACTGCACCGTGCCAATGGTGCCGGGATTGGTGATGCTGACGGTGACGCCGGCAAAGTCGTCGGGGCTCAGTTCGTTGTTCCGCACCTTGCGGATCATGGTGTCGTAGCGCTCGACGAAATTGGGAAAGTCCAGCGTGTCGGCCTCTTGAATGCAGGGCACCAGAAGCGAGCGGGATCCGTCGGCTTTCTCCACGTCCACCGCGATCCCCATTCCGATGTGGGAGTGGCGGATGACTCGTGGACCGCTTTCGGTGTCGATGAAGGAGGAGTTCATCACTGGCCGGTGGTGGGCGATGGCCTGCACGACGGCATAGGCGATCAAGTGGGTGTACGACACCTTGCGCCCGTCGGTGCGCCCCAGATAGCCGTTGATGATCCGGCGGTTGACGTCTAACAGCTTGGCAGGGACCTCGCGGAAGCTGGTCGCGGTGGGAATGGCCAGGCTGGCTTCCATGTTCTTGGCGATGCGGGCCGCCGCCCCCCGCAGCGGATCTCCCGGTAGAGGCTCAGCAGTCTCGGCCGGGTCTGGCACCGCCTGAAGCCGGGCCACGGGGGCGGCCGACTCGGTAAGGACTCGGTCGGGGCGGTAGTCGGAGAAGAAGTCCCGCCAGCTCTCGCTCACCGACTTGGGGTCGTCCAGGTACTGGCGGTGCATCTCATCCACCAGCCAGGCGTTCTGGCCGACCATCGACTCGGCGTCTGGGGCCATAGGGAGAGTTTACGAACTTTGGGACTACTAAGGTTCTGCGGGTGCGGTTGGCCACTTGGAATGTGAACTCCTTGAACGCCCGCATGCCCCGAGTCCAAGAGTGGCTGGAGCTGGCCGACCCCGATGTGCTGTGCATGCAAGAGACCAAAATGGCCGACGACGCCTTTCCTGGTCTGGCCTTCGAGTCGATGGGATACGAGTGGGTCCACCACGGTGAGGGAAGGTGGAACGGGGTGGCCATCTTGAGCCGGGTGGGTTTGGCCGACCCTGGCAATGGGTTCGCCGATGGCCGTGACGCCGATCCCGATGCCCGAATCGTGTGGGCCACCTGCGCTGGGGTGCGGGTGGCCAGCGCCTACATCCCCAATGGGCGCGAGCTGGGCCACGACCACTACCACTACAAGCTGGACTGGCTGGGCCGGCTCCGTTCGCATCTGGAGGCCAACGCCGATGCCGGTGCGCCGGTGGTGGTGGCCGGTGACTTCAACGTGGCCCCGGCCGACAACGACGTGTGGGACATCGCCGCCTTCGAGGGGCTCACCCACGTGAGCAGGCCTGAGAGGGAGGCCTTCGCCGCGGTGGAGGACTGGGGACTGGTGGACGTGTTCCGCCGCCGGTGGTCCGACGACGGCCTCTATACCTTCTGGGATTATCAGGCCGGCCGGTTCCACAAGCGCCAGGGCATGCGCATCGACATGGTGATGGCCACCGAGACGCTGGCCCAGCGGGTTAGCACCGTGCTCATGGACCGCAACGCCCGCAAGGGAGAGAAACCGTCGGACCACGCCCCGGTGGTGGTGGATTTCGACTGGGACGAAGCCGCCGGAGGCGGCTGAGTTGGCGATGGTCTTTGCCGCCGAAACGGGAGGGTTCGACCTCCTGGTCTTTTGGGTGAACATCCTGGTACTGGTGGCCGTCTCCCATCTCTTCGGTCTGGTGATGAGAAGGGTGGGGATGCCCTCGGTGGTGGGAGCGCTGCTGGCCGGGCTCGTGCTGGGACCGTCGGTGTTCGGGGTGGTTTGGGAGTCGGGTTTCGAGTGGTTCTTGCCGGAGATCGGCCAAGGCGCGCAGTGGACGTTGCTGGCCGCGGTCAGCTGGATAGGGGTTGCCCTGCTGTTGGTGGTGACTGGGTTCGAGACCGACTTGGGGCTAATCACCAAGCTGGGGCGGCCTGCTCTGTTGGTTACCGCGGGCAGCCTGGTGGTGCCGCTGATCGGCGGCATCGTGGTTGGCCTGTTGCTGCCCTCTTTGTTCTTGGCCGAGGGTGCCGAACGGCTCACGTTCACGTTGTTCGTGGCGTTGGCAGTCGCCGTGTCGTCTCTGGCAGTAGTGGCGAAGATCCTCAGCGAACTGGGGCTGATGCGCCGGGACTTCGGCCAGATCACTGTGGCCGCGGGCATGGCCAACGATGTGATCGGCTGGATCTTGCTGGGCGTGTTCACCGGCTTGGCCACCTCAGGCGAGGTGTCGGCCGGGCAGGTGTTGGCCACGCTGGGGGGAATTGCGGCCTTCGGGGTGTTGGCGCTGACAGTGGGCCAGCGCGTCGTGGACTTGCTGTTGCGACAAGTGCGGCGCACCGGGGGCAGCCTGGCCGCGGCGCTGGGCGTGGCCATGGTGACCATGCTGGGATTCGGGGTGGCCACTGAGTGGCTGAAAGTGGAAGCGGTTTTGGGGGCATTCGTGGCTGGGGTGGTGCTGCACCGGTCACGCTTCCAACACGACGACGTTCTCCACCATCTGGAGGGACTGACCAATGCCCTGTTTGCGCCGGTGTTCTTCGCCACTGCTGGCTTGCAGGTAGATCTCCGCCTGTTGGACAACGCCGAGGCCCTGTGGTGGGCCTTGATCGTGCTCGGAGTGGCCATCGTCTTCAAGTTCGCCGGGGCCTACGGAGGTGCCCGCCTTGCTGGCCGTACCCACCGGGCGGGACTGGCCTTGGGTGCCGGACTGAATGCCCGAGGAACCCTGGAGATCGTCATCGCCACCGTGGGGTTGAGCGTCGGGGTGTTCAGCCCTACCGCTTTCACGGTAATCGTGCTCGTGCCGGTGCTGACCTCGCTGTTCGCCTCGGCCACGCTGCGAGGGGTGGTGAACAACTGGCAGGGAACCCCCGACGAGCAAAAACGCCTCGGTCGAGAGCAGGCGCTGAGTCGGAACCTCGTCGTGCGAACCTCCCGGCTACTGCTGCCCAGCCGGGGCGGCCCGGAGTCCATCGCCGCGGCCCAGATCCTGCATTTCGCCTGGCCTATCGAGGCTGGGGCCACCGTTCTCACAGTGGGCGATCGAAATGCTGAGGTGGATATCACCCCACTGCGCAACGTGCTTCACGACCGGGCCTTGGAGCACCGACGGGTGCGTGGAGACGATCCAGTGCGGGCCATTATCGATGAAAGCCGGCTGGGGTTCGGAGTCATCGGGCTGGGTGCTCTGGACTACGCCGACACCATGCAGGTGATCTCGCCCCTGGTGGACGGGGTTTTGTCAGAGAGCCCCATACCGGTGGTGGTGGTACGCCGGGCGAGAAACATGGACCGGCCGCTCCCCGGGGCCTATAGCCGGGCGGTGGTTCCAGTTACCGGCAGCCCGGTGTCGCGGGCCGCTCAGGAGGTGGCCTTCAACCTCAGCGCGCAGCTCGGCACCGAACTGCACCTAACCCACGTCAACACCATTAGGAGCGATCCCGCAGGTCTGCCGTCGCTGTTCAGCCGCCGAATGATCGCCCGCAGCGGCAGCATCGTCGGAGTCCAGGTGGTAGCCCAAGCCGAGGAGCTCGCCATTGAACTGGGGGCAACCACCCAGACAGTGGTCATGGACGGCACCTCGCCAGCCGATGAGATTTTGAAGCTGCAACGAGACATTGAGGCCGACCTGGTGGTCATGGGGGCCAACCTCCGCCGGGTTGGAGATCGACCGTTCCTAGGCCACCGTGTAGAGCAGGTGCTCCGAGACTGCGATGCCACCGTGGTTGTGGTGCTCATCCCGTTCGACCTCTAAGCGGCACTGAGGATGGCGTTCAGATACGGCGAGGGGGAGCGGGCTGACGTCCGGTCTCCGAAAGCCCGCTCCGCGGCCCAGTGGCAGTGCAGCTCTCTCTCGGCCCTAGTGATGGCTACGTAGAGCAGCCGCCGCTCCTCAGCAATCTCGGCCGGCGACTGAGCCCGGCTGATGGGCACTAGTCCCTGCTCCAGGCCGGCCAAATGCACGATGGGCCACTCCAATCCCTTGGCCGCATGGAACGTGGCCACATCCACTGCGTCGGAGCCAATTGGAGGGGCTGCTCCAGCGCCGTCATCGGTTCGGTGGGAGTCGATGCGAACTCGACAGGGGATCTGCGCCTTTTCCAGTGTGGCTGCCAGCTTGGCGGTCTGGGCATTGGTGCGGGCCAGCACGGCCATCGATGACCACGCCATTTCGGGGCCCTTGGCGTCGCGCAGGGCGCGAGCGATGGTTGCTGCCTCGTCGAAATCGTCGACATGGGTGCTCACCGTCGGCCGGGGACCGTCCAGGCTGTGGGATGCCAATTTGGCCGCCCCCGCAGGCAAAACCGCCCTTCCCGCGGCCAATATCTGAGGAGTGGAGCGGTAATTGTCCAACAGGTCGAGCACCTCAGCACCGGGGAACCAGCTGGCGAACCGCTCGATGTAGTCGGAGTCCGCCCCGTTCCAGCTGTAGATCGCCTGGTTGGGGTCGCCTACCGCGCACAGGTCGTTGCGGTCCCCCAGCCAGGCCCGGAGCAACTCGAACTGGAGGCGGTTCACGTCTTGGAATTCGTCGACGAAAAGGTGCTGGTAACTCCAGCGGCGGGCCTCGGCGTAGTCGGGGTCGTCGGTCAAGTCCCTCAGTGCCAGGATCAACAGGTCGTCGAAGTCCACCACTCGTCGCTTGACCTTCTCGCTCTCATAGCGCAGGTAGAGGTCGGCGACGACGCTGTGGTCCAGTGCCGGCCAGCGGCGGAGGCCGGCAGCCCTTTCGCAATAGTCATCGGGGGTAATGCGGTGGGCTTTGGCCCATTCAATTTCGGCCACCGCATCTTGCACCTCGGCCTTGGCCAGGCGCAGTCCTGCTTGTCTTGCCGCCCGGGCGACCAGGCCCCGCTTGTCCTGCGCCAATTCCGGTGGCTTGATCCCCCTCTCGGCCCAGCGAGTGCGCAGCTGGGCATACGCGGTGCTGTGAAAGGTACCCGCGCTCACCGAGTCCCGCAGACCCAGCCCAGCCAGGCGCTCGCGAAGCTCAACGGCCGCCTTACGGGTGAACGTGATGGCCATGGTGCGCTTGGGGTCGATAGCGCCGATGCCGGCTTGGTGGGCAATTCGGCGGGTGAGCACCCTGGTCTTGCCGGTGCCCGCCCCGGCGCGGATGCACAATGGCGTCTCCGGGGATTCCACCGCGGCCCGCTGCCGCTTGTTCAGCCCCTCCAAGAGCCCTTCAAACACGCTCACCCCACCACGGTACCGACGCCGGTGACAGTTCGGATCAGCGGTCTTCCAGCGTGTCGAGGCGGGCCACAGTGGGCGGTGATGATTCATGGGAATATGGCAGGGATGGTTGTGGTGTCGAGGGAGCGGTTTGAAGCGTTGGTGGCTCAGGCGCTGGACGAGATTCCCGATGACCTGGCCGAGTTGATGGACAACGTGGCGGTGCTGGTGGAAGACGAGGGCGAGGATCCGGACATCTGGGGGCTGTACGACGGTGTGCCCCTCACCGATCGGGTCGACTACGGCGGGGGTGAGATGGTGATGCCCGACCGCATCTACATCTACCGCCTGCCCATCTGCGAGGGGTGCGAAACCGAGTCCGAGGTGGTCGAGCAAGTGTGCATCACCGTCATCCATGAGATAGCCCACCACTTCGGCATCGAAGACGATCGCCTCGACGAGTTGGGCTGGGGCTAGGCAGTCGAACAAGGACCGGCATCTTGGGCTGCCTCGCTTGACGGGATTACGGGTACTGTCCCAGCGGTGAAGACCTCAGGAGGCAGCATGGGACCGCTGAAGGGCATTCGCGTGGTGGAGATTGCCGGAATCGGGCCGGGGCCGTTCGCGGCCATGATGCTGGCCGATCTGGGGGCCGACGTGGTGCGTATCGACCGGGCCGACAGGGTCCGAGACGAGGTCCCCGACACCCCTCATCCCGACCTGTTGAACCGGGGTCGCCGCAGCGTGGGCGTTGATCTCAAGCACCCCGAGGGCGCCGAGACCGTGCTCAAGCTGGTGGAGGGCGCCGATGGGCTGATCGAGGGCTTCCGACCCGGCGTGGCCGAGCGCCTGGGCATCGGCCCCAACGCCTGCCTGGCCCGAAATCCGAAGCTGGTATACGGGCGGATGACCGGATGGGGCCAGGATGGCCCCTACTCGTCCATGGCCGGCCACGACATCAACTACATCGCGCTATCGGGCGTGCTGGGGGCCATCGGCCGGGAGGGGGAGGCACCGGTGCCTCCGGTGAACCTGGCCGGCGACTTCGGCGGGGGAGGGATGCTGCTCGCCCTCGGAATGCTGGCCGGGATGTTGGAGGCCCGCACCTCGGGACAGGGCCAAGTAGTCGATGCCTCCATGGTGGAGGGCTCCGCCCTGCTGATCACCATGATCTATGGCATGCAGGCCATGGGGGTATGGGGGCCGCGGGGCACCAACATGCTGGACACCGGCGCCTGGTTCTACGACGTCTACAAGTGCGCCGACGGCGAGTACATCTCGCTGGGCTCGCTGGAACCCCAGTTCTTTGCTGAGATGGTGGAGAAGACCGGCATCGACGCCGACGGAATCGACCAGAACGACCGCGCCACCTGGCCGGAGATGCGAGACCGACTGGCCGCCGCAGTCAAGGCCAAGACCCGGGACCAGTGGTGTGAGATCCTCGATGGTTCCGACGTCTGCTTCGCACCGGTGCTCAGCCTGGCCGAGGCCCCGGAGCATCCCCACAACATCGCCCGTGGCACCTTTGTGGACGTGGACGGTGCTCTCCAGCCCGGACCCGCTCCCCGCTTCAGCCGCACCCCTGGGGAGATCGCCCGTCCTGCCCCCAACCCCGGCCAGCACACCGCCGAGGCACTAGTCGACTGGGGCTTCGATGCCGCCGCGGTGGCTGCCCTTCAAGAATCGGGAGCGGTCAAGTAGATGGGAGCAGGCAAGTAATGGCCACCATGGTGAACTTCCACGCCCATCCCGATGACGAGGCCATTGCCACTTCCGGCACGATGATGAAGGCAGTCGCCGACGGGCACCGGGTGGTGTTGGTGGTGGCCACCAAAGGGGAGCAGGGTGAACCGGCACCCGGAGCGCTGCGCCCGGGCGAGACGCTGGGCGAGCGCCGAGCGGCGGAGACCCTGGATGCGGCCGAGATCATCGGCGCGCACCGGGTGGAGTTCTTGGGCTATGAGGACTCGGGCATGGCTGGCGAGGAGTCCAACAACAACCCGGCAAGCTTCTGGCAGGCCGATTTCGGCGAGGCGGTGGACCGATTGACACGCATTCTGGTCGAAGAATCCGCCGAGGTGCTCACCGTGTACGACGATCACGGCGGCTACGGCCACCCCGACCACATCCAAGTTCACCGAGTTGGGGTGGATGCAGCCCGCCAGGCCGGAGTGGAGAGAGTGTTCTACGCCACCATGAACCGCACCCAGATCTTGCGGCAAATGGCCGAGGTGGAGTCTTTCGCCGAGGCGATGGAGGAAATGGACGTTGAGCGGGCGGAGCGGTTCAGGGAGGAGGAATTCGGGACTGAGGAGGCGGACATCACCCATGCGGTGGATGTGAGCGCCTACCTGGAGCACAAGCGGGCGGCCATGCTGGCCCACACCAGTCAGATCACCGCCGACTCCTTCTTCGGCTCCATGACCGACGAGCAATTCGCCGATGCATTCGCTACCGAGTGGTATGTGGCCCCCGGACCACCGCGCACCGGCGACTTTGCCACCGACTTGTTCAGGTGAGCTTGGGGACGGGCCTATTGGCCGCGTCGCTGGCCGGCTTCCACGACTGGTTCTCCTGGGTGGTGATGCTGGCCAACGCCGCCGCGGGGGGATGGGCTCTGGGCGCCCACTTTCGACCGCGGTGGCGCGGCTGGCCGTTGTGGACGTTCATTACTGCGGCCCAGGGCACCATCTTCGCCCAGGTGATCGTGGGCGTTTTGTACGAGAATCGTTCGGGGGCCGATCCGGGAGACTTGCACCGCCTCTACGGCTTCGCGGCCATCGCCGCGGTGGCCATCGTGTACGCCTACAGAATGCAGCTCGCCCACCGTCGTGAACTGCTTTATGCCGGCGGCAGCTTCTTTCTGGCTGGCCTGGCCATTCGGGCCATGATCCTCAGCTGATTGAGGACCAAGCCTCGATCAGAGGTTGACGACGGGACAGGTGAGGGTCCTGGTGATGCCGTCCACCATCTGGATCTGGCTCACAACCAGGCGGCCGAGTTGGTCCATGGACTCAGCCTCGGCCTTGGCGATCACGTCGTACGGACCGGTCATGATCTCAGAGATCACCACGCCATCGATCTCGCGTATGGCCTCGGCCACCTGACGGGCCTTGTCCATTTCGGTTTGGATCAGAACATATGAGCTGACACCCACGTGACTACACCTCCGGTCGGTTATTCCGCATCGTACTCAAAGCTGCGCTCCAATGGGCGAGCAGGTCAGGCGCAGCGCAATGATGTAGGCCCATGAACGGTGCACCCGCCAATCCGTATCTCGCCGATTCCTCCTACGGCATTGCCCATGGCCGGTGCGACCAGCAGGACAACGTGCCCTGGCGTGGGCCAGAGGGCCCCACCGAGACGCTCGACGAGACGACCGACCTCCAGTACGCCTGGCTCGGTCCGTGCCATTTCGGCCATTTGATTTCGGGGCTGTATCCCGACGGCCGACGGGTGGTGTGGAGCAACGGCCGCCAGAACATCGCCAAGCTCGACTACGAGACCCTCGAGATGCTGGCCGATCACGAGATTGTCGGCGGGGAAGGTCGCACTCCCATCGAAGATCTGGAGGTCAATTTGCTCGGCCTCGACAAGAAGGACGGCTGGGAGGCCGTCGAACACGCCATCGAGCTCTCGCTGAAGTTCATGACCGGCATTGACGGGGTCTATGCGCTGCTGGATTGCGACCACACCCTGTTCCTGGGCCGCAAAGACCACGCGGTGGCCTACGTGGAGACCGATCCCTCCGATCCGGCGTCGCCCATTGTGGAGCGAGACCGATGGAACAAGCCCGACCACATCGAGGGCTTCTTCGTGGGGATGAACATGACCTTCGACGGCAAGCTGGTGATGACCACCGATCACGGCTGGGTCATAGTTCTAGAGCGTGACTTCAGCGCCTATCACGCCCTTCAGATAACCGGCGGGGCCGAGATCGCCGCCGAGTACTGCGCCCGGCGGGCTGCGGAGCGGGGCAATACCGGCTACGGCTGGGTTCGCACCAGCATCTGCGTGGACAGCGACAACGGCATCTACGTGTCGTCCAACGACCACCACCACAAGCTGCGCTGGACGGGCACCGAGATCACCGACGATCCTGCTGACGGCTGCTGGATGGTTCCCTATCGCAACGGCGGCGGTCACGGCTCGGGTACCACGCCATCGCTCATGGGTTTCGGCCCCGACGAGGACAAGTTCGTGGTTATCGGCGACGGCGACGAGGTGGTCAACATCACCCTGTTGTGGCGAGACGAGATCCCCGACGACTGGGAGCAGCTGCCCAACGCCCCCCACCGCCGCATCGCCGGCATCGGGCCGGCCAACATGGGCAACCCCGACCTGGCTGAGATCAAGACCGAGCAGTCGATCACCGTGTCGGGATACGGCGCCATGACGGTGAACAACGAGCCGGCCTCGATCCCTGATGGCTATCCCGCGCGGGCGGCCCGGATGCTGTGCTTCATGCTGGGCCACAAGCCGGAGTACCAGCCCCACGGCCTCCACAAATATGAATGGGATCCGGCGTCCCGAGAGCTGAAGGAGGCATGGGTCAACCTCGATATCTCCTCGCCCAACTCGGTCCCATTCGTGGCCGAGGAGAGCGGGCTGGTCTACACCTGCGGGGTTCGCGACGAGCGCTGGACGATCGAGGCCGCCGACTGGGCTACTGGAGTGTCGCGGTTCCACTACGTACTGGGTGGTTCCAAGTTCAACACCATCGGCGCGGGGGTGACCGTTGACGACGACGGCCGGCTGCTGTTCGGGTCGATGTACGGCAAGACCCGCATCCTGAGGGGTCCAGGGAAGACCCCGAGCTGAGAGCGCTCCGCTAGCGTCCACGTTATGGCGTCGGTGCTGGTGACCGGGGGAGCGGGCTATATCGGGAGCCACACTTGTGTCGCACTCATGGAGGCTGGCTGGGAAATTTCCGTACTGGACAGCTTGGAGAACTCTTCGAGTGCCGCGGTAGACGCGGTGGCGGAGATCACCGGCCACCGGCCGCGCCTCGAAGTGGCCGACTGCCGAGACGAGGCCGCGGTGGAAAAGGTGATCACCGAGATGAGTCCCGATGCCGTGCTGCACTTCGCGGGTCTCAAATCAGTGCCCGACTCGGTGGCTGATCCGCTGCGTTACTACCGCCACAACCTGGAATCGACCGCCGTGCTCATGGAGGTGATGCAGCGCGGCGGCGTCCGCCGGATGGTGTTCTCATCTTCGGCCACGGTCTATGGGCCTCCCGATGAGTTGCCGGTGTCAGAAGCGGCGACAACCCGCCCGGTCAACCCCTACGGATGGACCAAGCTCCTCATCGAGCAGATGATCGCCGACGTGGTTCGGTCTGATCCCCGCTGGTCGGCGTCGCTGCTTCGCTATTTCAATCCGGTAGGAGCTCATCCCAGCGGATTGATCGGAGAAGACCCCGAAGGGGTGCCCGGGAATCTGATGCCCTATCTGCTCCAAGTGGCGGTGGGCCGCCGCGACGCGCTGCCCCTGTATGGGACCGACTATCCGACCCCGGACGGGACCGCGGTGCGGGACTACATCCACGTGATGGATTTGGCCGAGGGCCACCTGGCTGCCTTGCAAGCCCTGGAGTCGTCGGCCGGGCAGGTTCACACCTACAACCTGGGCACCGGCCGGGGTGCGTCGGTGCGAGAAGTGATCGCCGCCATGCGAGAGGCCACCGGCCATCCCTTGCCCCACGAGGAACTCGGCCGTCGCCCTGGCGATGTCCCCGAGCTGTGGGCCGATCCCGCCAAGGCTCGCTCGGAGTTGGGCTGGTCGGCAACCCGCTCGCTGGCCGAGATGTGTCGAGACGGCTGGGCCTGGCAGTCGAAGAATCCACAGGGCTATAGCTAGAGCATCTTCTGGATGCCCAACTTGCGGATTGACAGCTAGAGCATCGCCTTTATGCCCAGCGAGGCGTAATCCTGTTCCTCGTAGTTCTGGCGGAACAGATCGCGCAACCGAATGGCGGCCTCGTCGTAGGCCTCGGGATCACTCCAGGTATTACGGGGATTGAGCACTTTGTCGGGAACTCCCGGGCAAGATACGGGAATTCTCAGCCCCAGGATGGGGAGCCTGACGGTGTCCACTGTGTCGAGGTCGCCGTTTAGAGCGGCGTCGAGCAGCGCCCGGGTGTGGGCGATGGACATGCGGTCTCCCACCCCGTAAGGCCCTCCCGACCAGCCGGTATTCAACAAGATGCAGCGGGCCGAGTGGGTGTCCATGCGATGGGCCAATAGTTCGGCGTACACCGATGGCTTGTGTGACATGAACGGTGCTCCGAAGCACGCGCTGAACGTGGCTTGCGGCTCCACCACCCCGACCTCGGTGCCGGCCAGCTTGGCGGTGAACCCCATCACGAAGTGGTACATCACCTCGTCCCGCTCGAGGATCGAGACCGGGGGCAGCACGCCGAAGGCGTCGGCGGTCAACAGCACGATGGTGCGGGGGTGGGGCCCCTTGGCGCCGGGGGCCACGTGGGGATTGCAGGAAAGCGGGTAGGCGAAACGGGTGTTCTCGGTGATGGAGTCGTCGGTGAGGTCGAGGTCTTGGGGATCGGTGTCGGCCAGGTCCCGGCCAGGCAGGGCGGGGACGTTCTCGATGAGGGTCCCCGCCTTCGACAAGGCGGCAGCGATGATTGGTTCGGCCTCCTTGTCCAAGTCGATGAGCTTGGCGTAGCAACCGTCCTCGAAATTGGCGATCCCCGATTCGGTCCACACATGCTCGTCGTCGCCGATCAGGCTGCGGTCGGGGTCAGCCGACAGGGTTGTCTTCCCAGTGCCGGACAGGCCGAACAAGATGGCGCTGTTGCCGCTGTCGTCCACGTTGGCCGAGCAGTGCATGGTCAGCTGCTTGGCATCGGGCAGCACGAAGTTCATCACCGTGAACATGGTCTTCTTGACCACGCCGCAGTAGTCGGCCCGCCCGATTACTAGGCCCAGTCGGTTGCGCAGGTCCATGATGACGGCCCGGTCGGTGCGGGTGCCGTCGCGGTCGGGATCGCACCGGAAGCTGGGGACGTTGATCATGGTCCAGCCGACGGCATCGCGGTCGGCGTCGTCGCGCACCCCCTTGGGGAACATGATGTTGGCGAAATAGGCGTGGGTGGCGTACTCACTAACTAGCCGATATGGGATGGCGAACTCGGGGTCCCAACCGCAGAACACATCGGCGGTGTACAACGTGGCCCTTTGTTCGTTGAGATGGGCCAGCACCCGATCCAGCAGACCGGTGTAGTGGTCGCTGCCCAACTGGCTGAAGTCCGACTTCCACCACACTTCGTCCACTACTTCGGGCCAGGCCACTGCGAAGGTGTCTTGCACGGGACGTCCGGTGCAAGACGGATCGGAGTAGAAGATCAGCGGTCCGTCGGCGCCCAGCGCGGTGGCGAACGCCTTCTGGTCGTTTTCGCCGCCGTCGATGCGGGTGCGGCCCCGGTCACCTTCGATGGCCGCGGCAAAGAGCTCGTCTTGGGTAAGTCCGGCCCGGACATCCACCGAGTCCAAGCCGAAGCGAACGCGGAGCTGATCGGCGACCTCGTCGGTCACGCGGTCTCCGAATCACCAGCGGGTGTGAGGAACGAAGGGGTGCCCATGTCCACCTCTGAGCCCAACCGCAGCCGGGTGGCCTGCCCTTCTGCCAGGTCGAACAGCACCCGCTGGCCTTGGCGCAGCATCCTAAACACCGATCCCTCCAGCGCATCGGGGGCCAAGTCGAATTCGGCCAAATCGGTGTCGCGAACAACCACGCCGAGACCGGTTGCGGGATCGTAAGCCTTGATCACACCCTGCACGGGGACTCTTTCTGTCAGTGATCGGGGATTAAAGGCAGGGTAACGGCTGGTCTAGACGGTTCGCGAGTCGGGCAAAGCCAACTAGCTAGCATCGCGGGGCATGACGGCAGATCGTCTGGGGGCTGATGGGTTGCGGGCCACCATGGAGTGGTTCCGCGACGCCCTTGCCATACACCGAGACGTCATCAACCAGCTCAACGTGTATCCGGTGCCCGACGGCGACACCGGCACCAACATGGCGTTGACCTTGGAAACGGTGGTGACCGAGGTGTCGGCCGCCGGGGATCAGATGAGCGAGGTTTGCCACGCCATCAGCCATGGTTCGCTTATGGGGGCCCGGGGCAATTCCGGCGTGATCTTGTCGCAGATCCTCCGGGGCTTGGCCGAGACGGTGGCTACCGCTGGACACGTCGATCCACCGGTCCTAGCCGGTGCGCTGAAAAAAGCATCGGTTGCGGCCGATGAAGCGGTGTCTACCCCGGTGGAGGGGACCATTCTCACCGTGGTGCGAGATGTGGCCAACGCCGCTGCCGAAGCGGTCGAGGAGGGGGTCGACGGCCTTATCCAAATGGTGGAGGGATGCCAGCAGGCGGGACGGGCGTCGCTGGATCGCACGCCGGAGCTGCTGCCCCAGTTGGCCCGGGCCAATGTGGTGGACGCCGGGGGAGCGGGTTTTCTGCTGTTCCTGGATGCGATGGCCACCGCGATGGACGGTCGGCCGCTGCCCGACCCGCCGCCGGTGGACCCCACGGCGGGAGTGGGGGCGGCAGTGGCCGGGGCCGACGATCCCCACGGAGTGGATGACGACGCTGATGGCACCCGCTATGAGGTGATGTTCTTCTTGGAGGCCGACGACGATCGTATTAGCGACTTCCGCTCCGCCTGGGAGGCCCTGGGCGATTCCATCGTGGTGGTGGGCGGCGACGGCCTATGGAACTGCCATATCCACAGCAACGACATCGGTGCCAGCATCGAAGCGGGCATAGGCGTTGGTCGTCCGTACGACATACGGGTGACCGACTTGTTCGAACAGGTGGAACACGTGGAGTCGCTCACCGCCGCCGAGATCGGCGGGACCGTCACCACCATTGCCGGCGAACCGGTTCGCACCGCGGTGGTGGCCGTGTCGGTGGGGGCGGGGGTGCGCCGAATATTCGAGTCGCTGGGGGTTCGAGCGGTCATCGCCGGGGGCCAGACCATGAATCCCTCCACCGAGCACTTTGTGCAGGCGGTGGAGCAACTCGACGCGGCTGAGATCGTGCTTCTTCCCAACAACAAGAACATCGTGCCGGTGGCCGAGCGGGTGGACGACTGCACCGATGCGGTTGTGCGGGTTGTGCCTACCAAAGGGATCGCCGAGGGCTTGGCCGCCTTGATGGCCTATGACCCGTCGGCCACCGCCGATCAGAATCAGGAGGCCATGGCCGACGCCGCCTCCGAGGTGGTAACTGGGGAGGTGACCCAAGCAGTGCGCGACACCGAGAGCGAGCTGGGACCCATTGCTGCGGGCCAGTGGCTGGGACTGGATCGCGGTGGGTTGCGGGTGGTGGCCCCGAGCGCGGCACAGGCGGGTACCGGGCTTCTGGCCGAGATCATCGACGACGGCCATGAGCTGGTGACGGTGATCGCCGGCGTCGACGCCGCATCGGCCGATGTCGGGGAAGTGTCCGCTTGGCTGGCCGAGCATCATCCGGCGATCGAAGTGGAGATCCACGAGGGCAACCAGCCGCTCTATCCGTTCTATTTCGGAGTGGAGTGACCACGCCGCCCTCGGTCAGCTCTGAACAGGGAGTGGCCAGTCGGTCTCCGCTCACGATGGCCGACTTCGAGGCAATGAATGTCGAAGTGCTGAGCGGGGTGGGGCGGGCCAAGGCCAAGGCACTGGCCTCAGTCGAGGTGGAATCGGTACTGGATTTGTTGACCTACTACCCCCGCCGATACATCGATCGGACGAACCGAGCCGCCATCTCAGACCTGGAAGACGGCGTGGAGGCCATGGTGATGGCCCGGGTGGACAGCGTGTTCTCCAAGAAGCTCCGAGGCAGCCGAACGCTGGTCAGGGTGACGGTCAGCGATGACACCGGCCGCCTGGGCCTGATCTTCTTCAATCAGCCCTGGCGGGATCGCCAGCTGTCCCAGGGCCAGGAGGTAGTGGTCTTCGGAAAGCTGGACCGGTATCGAGGTCAGAGCCAGATGACCAATCCCATTGTCGACCTGGTGGGCGACGAGACCGGTCGCATCGTGCCGGTGTACCCCCAGTCGGGCAAGGCCGGACTCCAAACCCGGGAAATCAGGCGGTGGGTGGACGAGGCCTTGCGGCGATCCGAGCAGCGGGGGATCAGCGATCCGGTTCCCGAGTCGCTACGGCAGCGCCACGGCTTGATCGGCCGCCATCAGGCTATAGAGGGTATCCATCGACCCGACTCCATGGACGCCCAGTACACCGCCCGCGATCGGCTGGTGTTCGACGAGCTGCTTCGCCTCCAACTCAAGCTCATCATGCGCAAGCGGGCGGTGGAGCGGGCAGCAGTCGGCATCTGCCATGACACCGGTGGCGAGCTCGTCGACCGGTTCACCGCCTCGCTGGGGTTTCCCCTCACTGGTGCCCAGCGCCGGGTGATCGCCGAAGTGGTGGCCGACATGGCCCGTCCGGTGCCGATGCACCGCCTCTTGCAGGGCGATGTGGGAGCGGGCAAGACCGTGGTGGCGGTGGCCGCGATGCTCACCGCAGTTCAGGGCGAGCACCAGGGGGCGCTCATGGCCCCCACCGAGGTGCTGGCCACCCAGCACTTCTTGGGGATTCGCTCCCTGCTGAAGGACTTGGCCGTACCCGCATCTGAAACGCTGCTGGCCGAGCGGCCCCTAAAGGTGGCCTTGCTCACCAACCAAACGCCGGGAGCCGAGCGGGCCCACATTCAGGAGTCCCTCGTCACAGGGACCATCGACATTGTGATCGGCACCCACGCCCTCATCCAGGAGGGAGTGGAATTCTCCTCGCTGGGAGTGGTGGTGGTGGACGAGCAACACCGCTTTGGGGTGGAGCAGCGGGCCGCGCTGCGGGCCAAGGGCTCCCAAGCAGCCACGCCCGATGTGCTGGTCATGACAGCCACTCCCATACCCCGAACCGCGGCCATGACCGTGTACGGCGATCTGGACGTGTCCACGCTCGATGAGATGCCCCCGGGACGAACGCCGATTGTCACCCGTTGGGCCCGTTCCGCTGCCGAGGAGGCCGAGGTGTGGGAGCAGGTCAGAGCCGAGGTGGGCAAAGGCCGCCAGGCGTATGTGGTGTGCCCGCTGATCGACGAGTCAGACAGCATCGAGGCCCGCTCGGTCACCGAGACCTACGAGCGCCTGCAAGAAGACGAGCTGGCTGGCCTGCAAGTCGGTCTACTCCACGGCCGGCTCACCCCAGCCGAGAAGGAGTCGGTGATGGACCTGTTCCGAAGCGGGGCCATCGATGTGCTGGTGGCCACCACTGTGATCGAAGTAGGGGTGGATGTGCCCAACGCCACCGTCATGGTGATCGTGGACGCCGACCGGTTCGGAATAGCGCAACTTCACCAGCTCAGAGGCCGGGTGGGCCGGGGCGAGGAAGAATCTTCCTGCTGCCTGCTAGCCGCCGATGCGGTGGGGGTGGCCGCTGAGCGGCTCCGGGCCTTGGTGGACACCACCGATGGGTTCGAATTGGCCGAGGCCGACTTGGAATTGCGGGGCGAGGGCACCATATTGGGGGAGCGCCAAAAGGGCCGGAACGATTTGCAGCTGGCCTCCCTGCGCCGGGACAAGGACTGGGTGGTGTGGGCCCGCGAGGCTGCCGGGGAGATGCTGGACGATGATCCAGACCTTCAACAAAAAGCAGAGCTGCGGGCCGAAGTCGAACTGCTATTGGTAGACGACGACGCCGACTACCTGCTGAAGAGCTGAGGTCCGAGGAGGAACCGTGTTGGAGATCGTGCGAATGGGTATGGAGCGACGGGATCGGATCGCGGAAATCTGGGCCGACGCCTTTGAGCAGGATCCGCTGATGAAGTGGGTGTTTCCCGACGATGCTGCCCGGCTAGAGTGCTTGACCCGCTGGTGGGGTTTCTGTCTCGACCATCTGCCGCCGGCCTCTGAGCTGCACGGAACCCGGGCCGACGGCTGCGTGGCCTACTGGCAACCCCCCAAAGACCAGAACGGCCAGACAACGGGATCCGACGATGCTGATCCAGGCGAGTCTGAGGGCCAAAGGGCCTTCATCGCCATGATGACTGAGCTGGTAGGGGATCTGGCCCCGTCCCGAATGGAGGCCTTGGGCAAGATGCAACAGGCCCGGTTGGACGAGCCCCACTGGTACTTGGCGGTGTTGGGCACGTCATCGCAACAGCAGAGCAAGGGCCTGGGAAGCAGGGTGCTGGCGCCGATGCTTGATCGCTGCGACCGGATCGGCGCCCTGGCCTATTTGGAGTCGAGCAACCCGGCCAACGTGGGCTTCTATCGACGCCACGGATTCGAACCCTACGACGAGTTCACGCTGGGCGACGGGGTGCTGATCACCCCGATGGCCCGAGAACCCCGCCCCCCCGAATAGCGATGACGCTTCGGATCATCGCGGGGGAGGCCCGGGGGCGGCGGTTAACTACCCCTGAGGGCATGGAGGTGCGGCCCACCACCAGCAGGGTACGGGAGGCGGTCTTCAACTCGCTGCACAGCCAGGGCTGTCTGGAAGACGCCGACGTGCTGGACCTGTTCGCCGGCTCCGGGGCGCTGGGACTGGAGGCCGTGTCCCGGGGAGCAGCCTCGGCCACGTTCGTGGAGTCGGCTCCGGCTGCGCTGGCCGCGCTGAAGGCCAACATCGACGTCACCGGGTTCAACGACCGCTGCCGGGTGGTGCCCGGCGATGTCATGAGAGAGCTTGCTGGCCTGGGCCATGGCTTCGACGTGGCTCTGTGCGATCCCCCCTATGGGTTCGATGCCTGGCCTGAATTGGTGTCCCAGCTCCCCACGGACACAGTGGTGGCTGAGTCCGATCAGGCAGTGGAGCTCGGACCCCATTGGGATGTCGTAAAACAGCGGCGCTACGCGGGTACCGTTGTGGTGATTGCCACTCGGCGATAGCAACCAAAGACCCCTGGAGACCCCTTCGTGACGCGTGTCCTGTTCCCCGGATCGTTTGATCCCATTCACAACGGTCATATGGAGATCGTGGAGACCGCGGCGCGCCTGTTCGAAGAGGTGATCGTGGCCGCGGTGTACAACCCTCAGAAGACCCCTTTGTTCGAGTTGGACGAGCGTCAGTCGATGCTGGAGGAGTGCTTTGCCCACCTGCCCAATGTGCGGACCACGATGTTCGCCAGCCTGGTGGTGGACCTGGCCAAACGGGAGGGCGTTGACTTCATCGTGAAGGGCCTCAGGGCGGTATCCGATTTCGAGAACGAGCTACAGATGGCCCAGATGAACCAAGCCGTCTCCGGAGTCCACACGCTCTTCATCCCCTCAGCCAGCAAGCACTCTTTTCTGGCTTCCAAGCTGATACGCGAGCTCGCCCGCTTCGGCCAGCAGATTGACTCAATGGTCCCCCCGCCGGTGGCCAAACGACTGATCGAGAGGTACCCAGATGACTGATATCGACCCCAACTCAACGGCAACGCACCAAACGACCGCCGGGACGTTCGTGGATCCCGAATTCGATCTGCTGTTGCGCCGAGCGATCGAGTTGATTGACGCGGCCCGGCCGATGCCCCTGTCGGCGTCTTCAATGATCAACAAAGAGGAAGTCCTTGAACTGCTTCAAAACTGCCTGAACCGTCTTCCCGAGGAGATGCGGGCGGCTCGCTGGCTCCTCAAAGAACGTGAGGACTTCCTGAAGAGGGTTCACCGAGAGGGAGACGAGATCTTGGTGGCCGCCCGAACCCAGGCAGAGGCCATGGTGCAGCGCACCGAAGTGGTCAAGGCAGCCGAGCAGCGGGCCCGGCGGATGGTGGAAGAGGCCGAAGCCACCGCTCGACGACTGCGCTTGGAGACTGAGGACTATTGCGACACCAAGCTGGGAAGCTTCGAGAACGCCCTGGAGCGAATTCTGAACACTGTCAAAGAGGCCCGGACCCGACTTCAGGGCGATCCGCTGGCCGATCTGGTTCGAGCCTACGGCCCCGAGCCGGAACCGGAACCGGACGACGGATTCTTCGATCAGGACACCTTGGGCTGATCTGCGAGAGGAGCGGCCATGTCGAGCCGGTTGCCATGACGAGCCAGCTGATAGTGCCGGTTGCGGAACTTCTGCGTCGTCCCGGTTCGTCCCGAGAGCTCTCCATCCACGTAGACGTCGATGATTGGGCCACCTCTGATGCCGCGGTTCATGGTCCGGTTGATGTCCAACTCCAACTGGAGTCGGTCATCAGCGGACTGGAGGTGACCGGCTCACTGGAGGCAGGGTGGCGGGGGTCATGCCGGAGGTGTTTGGAGCCCATTGAGCAGACGGTGCAACAGGATCTGCGGGAGATGTTCAGCACTGCCCCGACCGATGAGGAGACATATCCGATTCAAGACGGTGAAGTAGATCTAAACCCTATGGTGCGCGACTGCCTTGTCCTCGCCCTGCCCATCGCTCCGCTCTGCTCCGTCGATTGTGCCGGACCGGCGCCTGATGCCTACCCCATGAACCAGCCTGAGCCGTCTCCCGAAGACCGTCCCAAAGACCCCCGCTGGGCTGCGTTAGACGCGCTGCGCACCGGCAAGTAGATTTGTACGTTGCGTTCGCGCCGATTCTGATCAGGGCGCGGCATTCCCTTCCCCATGTAGGACCGTTCGATGGCTGTACCCAAGAAGAAGACATCCAAAGCCAAGGGACGCAGCCGCCGGGCCGCGGCCTGGCGAGTGTCCGCGCCGGCACAGAGCACCTGCCCCCGCTGCGGATCGGTCAAGCGGCCGCACCGGGTGTGCAAGGTATGCGGCTGGTACGCCGGGCGTGAAGCGGTTGAAGTGGCCTGAGCCACCCTCTGTAGTCACATAAGGGGCGTCAATTGACATCGCTTCCCGTTGCCGTGGACGCAATGGGGGGTGACGATGCCCCTCAATCGGTGTTGGCTGGAGTTCGAATCGCCGCGGAGCAGGGGATACCCGTGCTTCTGGTGGGACAAGCCGAGCAGCTGACTGGGTCTGGGGACTTCGAGGTAATCCCCGCATCGCAGGTCATCGCCATGGGGGCTGAGGGAGCTTCCAGCGTCCGAAAGATGAAGGATGCCTCGGTCGTTCGGGCCGCAGAGGCGGTGCGCGACGGCCGGGCCGCGGCCATGGTCAGTGCTGGCAATACCGGAGCGGCTATGGCCGCCTCCCTGCTGAGAATGGGTCGGATCCGGGGGGTGTCCCGGCCGGCCATCGCCACTCCGATTCACGTTCCCGGCCGGGCCTGGCCCAACGTGCTGCTGGACTCAGGAGCTAACACCGAATGCAGTGCTGGGTGGCTGGTGCAATTCGCCCAGATGGGTGCGGTCTATTGCCGCGACCGGTGGGGGGTCGAGAAGCCCAGAGTCGGGCTCTTGTCCAACGGCGAGGAGGCTGGCAAGGGCTCGCCCCTGGTCAAGGAGGCGTTCGAGCTGTTGGAGGACCGGGACTGGCAATCCCGGACAGGTGCGATGTTCACCGGCAATGTGGAAGGGCGAGACCTGCTGGAAGACCTCGTGGACGTAATCGTCACCGACGGCTTTACCGGAAACGTGGCCCTCAAGACCGCCGAGGGAGTGGCCAAGCAGCTGATTGGCGCACTGCTGGGTGCATTCGACTCCTCTGATGAGGCCCGTCAGGGGGCCAAACTGCTGGCCCCGGCGCTTGGACCGCTCTATGAGGAGTTCAGCCCCGACTCGGTGGGCGGAGCCATCCTGCTCGGGGTGAGGGGTGTGAGCATTATCAGTCACGGGGCCTCGTCACCGAGGGCGTTGGCCAACGCCATACAGGTGGCCCATGAGCTGGCCGAACGCGACACCGTGGGCTCCTTGCACCGAGTTCTGTCACCCGAATAGGGGTTACATCTGCGTCCGGTGGGTGGGAACAGCGGCAAGCTGGCTTATACTTTTCGGGCGCAGTATTGCTGAACCGCCCGGAGAAGACGTGCCATCCGAAACCCATGTCGAACAGAGTCCGCTGGATCGCGACGGGGTCTTGAGTCTCGTCACTGAGTGTTTGGCCGACATTTTGGAGATCTCTCCCGACCGGATAAGCGAGGGCCAGGCCTTTGCCGACGATCTTGATGCCGACTCACTCGCCCTCATCGAGCTGGTCGAGACTCTGGAAGAAGAATTGAGCGAGAGGACGGTCGGATTCAGCATCGATGACGAAGATCTGGAGGATCTCAAGACGGTGCGAGACGCCGTCGACTACGTCCACGGCCGTCTGAGCCGAAGCTCCTGACTTCTGATCCCGACCTCGCCGCTCTAGCCGAACGCCTCGGTTATAGCTTCACCCAGCCCAGCTTGCTGGTGGAGGCGGTGACCCATCGATCTTGGTGTGCCGACCACGCCGGGGCTTCCTCCAACGAGCGACTGGAATTCTTGGGCGATGCCGTGTTGGCCCTGGTGGTGACCGATCACGTATACGCCGCCTACCCCCAGATGGCCGAGGGCCAATTGGCTCCCCTGCGAGCTGAGGTGGTCCGAGCCGAGACCCTGGCTGATCTGGCTGTTGAGCTTCAGCTGGGCAAGGCTCTCCGCCTCGGACGGGGGGAAGAGGCGTCTGGAGGGCGGGAGAAGCAGTCGATTCTCTCCGATGCCATGGAGGCGGTGATCGGCGCGGTCTACCTGGATGCTCCCTGGGAGGTTCTAACCGATCTGGTCCGGGGATGGCTGGCCGATCGCATCGCCGCGGCGGCCGAGGGCCCCGGTATACGAGACTTCAAGACCAGATTGCAGGAGTACTGCGCCCGCAGCGGCTTAGATGCCCCGGAGTATCGGTTGTCGGAGAAAGGTCCCGACCACGCCAAGCAATTCCTCGCCGTTGTGTACATGAACGGCGTGGAGCGGGGTAGAGGCAAGGGCCGGTCCAAGAAGCAGGCCGAGCAGGCCGCAGCGGCCTCATCCTGGCAGTCCCTGGACTCTGGGGCGGTCGCCGCCGGGGCGGGAGCAGCCTCGTGATCTCATCAGTACGAGTAGGAGTGACCCGATGATCGCATTGCCGGAAATCGAGACCATCCGCCGCGACCTGGACAGGGAGCTGTCCGGTCTTCGCATCAAGTCGGTGGAGGTCATGGAACCGGGGTATGCCAAGCGGTCGGGAGGACCGAAGAAATTTGTCAACCGGTTGGAGAAGCTGAAGATCACCAACGTGCGCCGTCGGGGGCTGTTCTTGATCATGGGCCTGGACAGCGAGGACGTGGTGGTGGCTCGCTTGGGCACCGGCGGCCAGCTGCGACGCCACGCCAACCGGGACGAGGTCGAGCCCAACACCGCCCTGTCGATCACCTTCACGAAGAGCGGGCAGCTCCGGCTGGTAGATGAGCCGGGAGATGCTGAACTCTTCTTGGCCAACGCCGAAAAGCTGGTCGAGGAAGTCCCCGAACTGGAAGGGCTGGGCATCGATCCCCTCGATCAACCGGTGCCCTGGCGCATGTTCGGCCAGATCCTCTTGGCTCAGGACGCCAAGTTGAAGGCCGTGCTGACTGATGATCGCGTTGTGGTCGGTTTGGGCGAGATGTACTCCGACGAGATCCTGTTCGCCGCCGGTTTGCGATTCGACCGCCTGCCGAATTCGTTGGGGCCCCAGGAAGTGAGGCGGCTGCACCGGGCGATGGTGGAGACGCTTCACGACGCGGCCAAGCACCGGGGGGCGTCGCTGGAGGATGGCCACTACCTCGACGTGCACGGCCAGCCCGGCGGCTACGAGGAGTACCTCAACGTGTTCAAGCAAGCGGGCCAGAAGGGACGGCCCTGTCCCCGCTGCCACCGCCCCATTCAGAAATATCGTTTCCGCCGCCGGTGGACCTATTACTGCGAGCAGTGCCAGATCTGACCTCCGAAGTGCATTTGGGCAAGTAGTTCCACTAATCACGGCCCTCCGCTGGGTAGGGTCGCATAGGTGTTCTTGAAGGCGTTGACGCTTAAGGGGTTCAAATCCTTCGCTGATTCCACCACGCTGGTCTTCGAGCCCGGTGTGACGGTGATTGTGGGTCCGAACGGCAGCGGCAAATCCAATGTGGTTGACGCGGTGGCCTGGGCTCTGGGCGCTCAAGCCCCGACCTCGGTGCGCTCGGCCAAGATGGACGACGTCATCTTCGCCGGGACTGCCTCACGGGCGGGCTTGGGTCGGGCAGAGGTGTCGCTGAGCATCGACAACACGTCCCGTCTCCTGCCCATCGAATTCGAAGAGGTGACCATCACCCGCACGCTGTTTCGCAGCGGAGACAGCACTTACGCCATCAATGGGGTCCCCTGCCGCCTGCTTGACATCCAAGAGCTGCTGAGTGACTCCGGTGTTGGCCGCCAACAGCATGTGATCGTCTCCCAGCGCCAGATTGAGGGCGTTTTGAGCGCGCGGCCCGAGGACCGGCGGGCGGTTATTGAAGAGGCCGCCGGTGTATTGAAATATCGCCGCCGCAAGGAGAAGTCAGAGCGGAGGCTGGCCGCATCCGAGGCCAACCTCACCCGGTTGTCCGATGTGGTTCGGGAGATCCGGCGCCAGCTTCGGCCGTTGGAACGACAAGCCGAGGCCGCTCGGCGCCATGGCGACTTGCTGGCGGAACTGAGCGGTCTTCGCCGCTACATCGCCGGTCAGGAGATCGATCAGCTGCGCCAGCGGGTTCGCCAGTTGACCCAGGACCAGGCCGCGGATCGCCGCGAGATGCAGCAGATCACCGTGCAGGCGGAGGCGTTGGATCGAGACCTGGCCGCGGCCGAGGCCCAGCTCTCGGCTGCTGACGGGCAGGACATCAGCGATGCCCTAGTGCGCTTTGAGGGAATCACCGAACGGCTGCGGGGACTGGAGGCCCTGTTGTCGGAGCGCAACCTCCGCTTGCAGCGCGATCGCGACGTCGCAATGGACGAGGACGTGGTGGCCACGCTGGAGGCCGAGTCGAATCGTCTCGCCAGCGAGCTGCTCGAGGTGGAGGATTCGGCGGCAGCTATGGAGCCCGAGGCGGCCGCCGTGGCCGGTGCCGAAGAAGAGCTAGAGCAGCTCCGCCTATCGTTCGATGAGCGATGGGGCGACCAGGGCGTTCCTGAATCAGATTCGGATGCCCCTCGAATTAAGGGTGAGATAAGGATCTTGGAGGCGTCGATCCACCGGGACCAGGCCGAGTCGGATCTTCTGGGCCGCAATCTGGAAGCCCTGGAGGGGCGCCGACAAGAACTGGTTGAAGAGCTGGACCGATGCTGGGCCGAGGCCAAGGAGGCCGAGATTGCTCAGCAGGCGCGTATACAGGACTACGAGCTGGCAGAGCGTTTCACTCAGGAGGCTCGAGCGGCCCACGAGCAGCAGAAGGCCGCTCTTGGGGAGGCGGTCGGAGTTCTTCAGGCCTGGGAAGCCCGCCGGGAGGCCCTGTCCCTGGCCTTGGACGAAGCGCGCGATCAATCCGGGGCCCAGCGACTGGTGGGCGTCGAGGGCGTGCTCGGCACTTTGCTCGAGGTGGTAGAAGTCGACCGGGGATGGGAGGCCGCATTCGAAGCCGCGGCCGGTGAGGCTATCGCCGCGGTGATTGCCACCGACACCGAGGTCGCCATGAGGGCAATCGCCACCCTGGAAGCCGACAGCGTGAGCGGTGCGGTCTTGGCCCTGGGAGGGTCAGCCCCGCCGGCGCCCACTCCTCTCGTCGGGGATCCCCTGCGTCCCCGAGTGCGCTCGTCGGTGGCCGGCGTGGACCAGTTGCTGGACGCGCTGATCGGCACCGTGGGGGTGCTGGAGAGCAGTGAACTGGCGGCTGAGGCGGTGATCGGCGAACCCGCCGCGGTGGTGGTTACCCGTCGTGGCGATCGGTTCTCTTCCTCCGGATGGCGAGTGGGCGTGCGCCGTTCAGGGGCCACCAGAGGACTGCTCGAAGAGGCCGAAGAGGCATCGGCAAGGGCTAGAGAGGCGGCTGAAGCCGCCGAACAGCAGTTGGTAGTGACCGAACACCAGTTGGGGGAGGCAAGGCGAAATGAGGCCCGAGCCCGGGAGGTGGCACGGCAACACTCAGACTCCCTGGACGCGGTTCGGGCTAGGGGGAATGGGGTGGAGCGAGAGCTTCGCGACGCGGAGGTTGGGATTGGGGCCCTTGGCCCGCGCCGCTCAGAGTTGGAGGCCAGGATCGACGAGGATCGCCGTCGGCTAGACGACCTTCTTCAGGAACTGCCCCAGCACCAGGCCAAAGAGGTGGAGCAGCGCGCCCGCGCCGAGAATTTGTACCGAGACCGCGATGAGCTGGCCCAGAAATACCAGGCAGTTGGCAGCCTCCGCTCTGACTACAAGGTAAGGACGGCTGGAATAGAGGAGCGACGCCGGTTGCTGACTGCGCAGCGAGACGAAGTTGAGCGGCGGCTGAGCCAGATGGACCAATCCCGGGCCGAGGCCGCCTCCCGGCGCGAGGCTGTCGACCAGCGGCTGTCTATCGTCGACCAGCTTCTGGGCCTGGTATCTGAACGGGCCAAAGAGACGAGCCACCAACTTGAAGGGCTGCGTCTTCGGCGAGCCGAGGAATCGGAGGCGGCCCGGGCCGCCGCCCAGCGGCTCGAGGGCTTGCGCAGCCAGCGAGCTCTGGCCGAAGCACGGCTGGGCCAGTGCCGGGAGAGAGACCGAAGCGCGGGGATCGAGTTGGCCGAATCTGGGATCAGGCTGGAAGCAGCCACAGATCGGTGTCGCCGCGAGCTGGACTGCGAGCCCGGCGAAGCGGTGGCCGCCGAATGCCCGCCTTTGGAACCGGGCATCGCCCCCGCAGACCGGGTCAGGGCCTTGGAGCAAGAACTGCGCATCATGGGACCGGTGAACCCGCTGGCGCTGGAGGAGTTTGAGGCGCTCTCAGAGCGGTATGAGTTCACCCAGGCCCAGATCGACGACATCCGCCAAAGCCGCCGGGAGCTCCGCAAAGTGATCCGCAAGATCGACGAGGAGATCGTCGGCGTGTTCTCGTCGGCTTATGCCGACGTGGCCCGCAATTTCGCTGATCTGTTTGAGACGCTCTTTCCCGGGGGCGAGGGCAAGTTGCGGCTCACCCAGCCCGACGCTCTGCTGGACACCGGGGTGGAGATTGAGGCCCGTCCATCGGGCAAGAACATCAGGCGTTTGAGCCTGCTCTCGGGCGGGGAGCGCTCGCTTACCGCGCTGGCTTTCCTGTTCGCAGTGTTCCGCAGTCGTCCTTCGCCCTTCTATGTAATGGACGAGGTGGAGGCCGCTCTCGACGATGTCAACTTGCATCGCTTCCTCCAGCTTGTGGATGAATTCCGAGCCGACGCCCAGCTGCTAATCGTCAGCCACCAAAAGCGCACCATGGAGGCGGCCGACTGTCTCTACGGCGTGTCTATGAAACCGGGGGGAAGCTCCAAGGTGCTATCAGAAAGAGTGGTGGTAGCCTCAGAACCGAAGGTTTTGGTCGAGCAAGGCTGAGGACTCAGCACACAGTATGAGCAACGAGTTGCTGAGGACTCAGCACGCACAATGAGCAACGGGCCCGAAGATCCCCGGTCGGAGTGGGATCCGCTGGGATGGGAACTGGAGGACTCAGGCCAGCAAGCCAGCAGCGTGCCTGTGCCCCGCGAGGTGGAAGTGGTGGAGTGGATTCCTCAATCCAGCCCACCGCCCCCACCTCGCAATCCCGCGGTGGTCATGCTGGTGGCGTCTGTGCTGCTGGCTGTTCTGGGGCTGGTTGGCATTGGTATCGGTGTGGGCAGCATCTTCTTCAATCGGGATGCTCCTCCTCCTGAGATTGTGGTGGTGTCGGGACCACAGGTGGTGAGCGCCCCTGCCGGCGCGCCCACCTTGCAAACGCCGCTGGCGGTGGAGCCCTCCGATCAGGCGCCACCAGGAGAAATCCCCGGCGCCGTTCAGCTACCTAGCCCACTGGTGCCTGATGACCCGGTTGTGGCGGTAGCCCGGGCGGTCATTCCCTCTGTGGTTCTGATCGAGGTGAATGTGGACGAGCTGGGCCAGGAGAATCCTCTCCTTCCCGATCTCGAGGAAGAAAACCCTGATTTCGAGTCCGAACTCCCCGAGGACTTCCCGAGGTATGGGCAGGGTTCGGGGATCATCTACGACGCGTCCGGCCTGATTCTGACCAACGCCCACGTACTGGGAGAAGCCGAGATGGTAAGGGTTCAGTTCGCTGATGGCACAAGGGCCGAGGGTGTGGTGGTTGGAACTGCGCCGGCCACCGATGTTGGTTTGGTGAGGGTCGAGACGGACATGGCGCTTACGCCGGCAGTCTTTGCTGACCGCTCCACCATCGAGGTCGGGCAATTGGCGGTGGCGGTGGGCAGCCCGTTCGGGTTGCAGCAGTCGGTCACCTCCGGGATCGTCAGCGCGGTGGGCCGGGCCATCAGGGAGGGGACCGGTGACAGTGCCTTTGTTGAAATGATCCAAACCGATGCCCCCATCAACCCCGGCAATTCGGGCGGAGCCCTGGCCAACCGCTTTGGCCAGGTCATCGGCATGAACACCCTTATTCAAACCGATGGCTCAATGGGCAACATCGGGTTGGGGTTCGCCATCCCCTCCGATATCGCGCTGAACATCGTCCAGCGCATCTTGAACGGTGAGAGCACCGAACTGGGATACCTGGGCGTCTACGGAACTGATCCGGAGATGGGCCAACCCGGTGCCTTGGTGGTGGAAGTGGAGTCGGATACTCCCGCCGAGCGAGCCGGGCTGATGGAGGGGGACTTGATCATTCTGATCGACGATGAGGTGGTTTCGACGTTCACCGAGCTGGCCGCCAAGGTTCAATTCCGCGTTCCGGGAACGGAAGTGGAATTGGAGGTGGTGCGCAACGACGAGAACATCACACTCACGGTGGTCATCGGCACTCGGCCACCTGTCGAAGAGCCCGAGGACGAGGAATAAGGGCTAGAGATGCGTCTGCGGCGTGGGCGGAAGAAGGACGAATCGGATGCTGGGGAAGAGGTCGAGCCGGAGATAGACGGCGAGCAGGCCCTTGCGTCTGGGGAAGAGGACGAGCCGGAGATTGACGGCGAGCAGGCCCTTGCGTCTGGGGAAGAGGACGAGCCGGAGATTGACGGTGACCAGGCCCTTGCGTCCGGGGAAGAGGTCGAGCCGGCCAGTTTTCGGAACCGATTGGCTACTGCAAGGGGGACGTTTTCGGGGTTCTTGGCCTCGGTGGTTTCTCGGGGAGTGGACGACGCCACTTGGGAGGAGTTGGAGGATGCGCTGATCCTGGCTGACGCCGGTGTCGGCACCACCACGGCCCTGTTGAATCGGCTCAAGGAGGAGGCCAAAGCGGACAGGGTCTCCGATTCTGAGGAACTGGTAGCCCTGCTGAAATCCCAGATGGCCGAGAGTCTGGGAGGCCGCGACCTTGAATTGGTCACCGAGGGCAGCCCCGCGGTGTGGCTGTTTGTAGGTGTGAACGGGGTGGGCAAAACCACCACCATCGGGAAGCTGGCCGCCCGGGAGGTTCGGAGCGGACGCAAGGTGGTGCTGGCCGCAGGAGACACATTTCGCGCCGCGGCGGCCGAGCAGCTGGGTCAATGGGCCGAGCGATCGGGAGCTGAGCTGGTGCGGGGCGCGGAAGGCGCTGATCCAAGCTCGGTCATCTACGACGCCGTCGAGCACGCGGCCGCCTCAGGGGTTCCGCTGGTCATGGCTGACACCGCTGGCCGCATACACACCAGAGCCAACCTGATGGAAGAGCTGGCCAAAATCCACCGGGTGGCCGGCAAGGGGCCGGGAACAGTCACCGAAGTGCTGTTGGTGATCGATGCCAGCACCGGCCAGAACGGGCTGGCCCAGGCCCGCCAGTTCACCGAGTCGGCTGAGCTGACCGGGGTGGTCCTCACCAAGCTCGACGGGTCGGCCAAGGGCGGCATCGTCATGGCCGTGCAAGATGAATTGGACATCCCGGTGAAGTTGGTGGGCCTGGGGGAGGGTATAGCCGACTTGGTGGAATTCAATGTCGACGAATTCGTCGAGGCGCTGTTTTCATAGTGGTCCGTCTGCGAATTGGTCAGGGCGTCCTGCTAGGCATCGACGCCCCTCGCGGCGTTGCTCCTCCTTGCCGTACGCTCCGGGTATGGCTGCGTCGGTGCGCCTTGCGAGGAACGCCGCTGCCGTCGCAATCCGCTCCAGCCAACTCGCAGACGGACCACTAGCACCCCCCTTCTCGTCGGATATCCAATTTGTTGTGCAAGCGCGTAGTCTGGGCCGCCCATGTTCGACACGCTGAGCAACCGGTTCGAGGGCATTTTCAAGCGCATGCGGGGTCTGGGGATCCTGCGGGAGAGCGATGTCGACGAGGTGTTGCGGGAGATTCGCCTGGCCCTTCTGGAGGCCGATGTCAATCTCCATGTGGTCCGGAGCTTTCAAGACAGGGTCCGCCAGCGGTGTGTGGGAGCTGAGGTCCACAAGGCGCTGAATCCGGTCCAGCAGGTGATCAAGTTCGTCCATGAGGAGCTGATTGCCACCTTGGGCGGCGAAACCCTCGAAATCTCCCATCCGGCCAAGGCCCCCACGGTGGTGCTGTTGGCCGGGCTTCAAGGCTCGGGTAAGACCACGAATGCGGCCAAACTTGCCTCCTGGTTCAAGCAGCAGGGTCGCAACCCAATGCTGGTGGGCGCAGACTTGCAGCGTCCGGCTGCGGTGGAGCAGCTCCGCACCTTGGGGGCCTCCATCGAGGTGCCGGTGTTCAGCGAGCCCTCGGACCCCGTAGCAGTAGCTCGACAAGGCGTTGCTGAGGCGGTGGCAGCCAACCGAGATGTGGTGATCTGCGACACCGCCGGACGACTGGCCATCGACCAGGAGATGATGGACCAGGTCGGACGGATATCCGACGCCATCGAGCCCCACTACACCTTCTTGGTGGTCGACGCCATGACCGGTCAGGACGCAGTCGCCACGGCGGAGTCGTTCCATGAAATTCTGGAGCTCGACGGGGTGATCCTCACCAAAGTGGACGGCGATGCCCGCGGCGGCGCCGCGCTGTCGGTGAAGGAGGTGGTGGGCCGGCCCATCGCCTTCTCCTCCACCGGCGAGAAGATCGACGAGTTCGAGCTATTCCACCCCGACCGGGTTGCCAGCCGGATACTCGGCATGGGCGATGTCTTGACCCTGGTGGAAAAGGCCGAGCAGGTTTATGAGGAGGCCGAGGCTGAGGCGACCGCGGCCAAGCTGCTGGAGGGGGAGTTCACGCTGGAGGACTTCTTGGAGCAAATGCGCCAGCTAAAGAAAATGGGCTCGCTCCAGAATCTGGTGGGAATGCTCCCCGGCGTATCCCCCGAATTGCGCAATGCCGAGATCGAAGATGATCAGATCGCCCGGGTAGAGGCCATCATCTGCTCGATGACCCCACAAGAGCGGGCCACACCCCGGATCGTGGATGGCTCTCGCCGACAGAGGATCGCCGCCGGCTCCGGTACCCGGCCCTCCGAGGTCACCCAGCTCTTGCGGCAGTTCAGCGAGGTGCAGCGGATGATGAAGCGAATGGGGGGCAAAGGGCCGGGTTCGGGTCGCAAGAAGTCCAAGAAGGGCCGAAAGGGGAGTCGGGTGACTCCGCCGGGCGGCCAGCAGAGGAAGCCGGGAAAGCCCAAGTTGACCCTGCCGGGCTTGGAGGACGGGGAATTCGATCTCTCATCCCTGAGGTAGCCCACAGGGATTTTGGGCGGGTAGAGTTTGCCCATTCCGGCGGTCGGCGCCGGTTCGTGCCTGCACCGGCACTGATGAGGGGCCATTTGGGCTCAGGACGTCCAATGGACCCAAGTAGATAGAAGGGCTGACCGGCTAGTGGCAGTAAAACTCCGGCTGATGCGGATGGGCAAGAAGAAGCAGCCCACGTACCGCGTGGTGGCCGCCGATTCCCGCAAGGCCCGAAATGGGCGATTCATCGAGATAGTGGGCACTTACAATCCACGCCAGGAGCCATCTCTGATCGAGATCGACAACGAGCGGGCCCTGCACTGGCTTCGCCATGGCGCCCAACCCAGCGAGCGGGTGCAGAAGCTGCTGGTTATCTCGGGCGCGTGGGAAGAGTTCACCGGAGTGGCCGCCCCTGCGACCAGCGCACCGGCAAAGGTGACCACAGCCGCATCAGCGGAGGCGATGGACGCCCCAGCCGCGGACGCCCCAGCCGCGGACGCCTCCACGGAGGAGCCCGATGCTGCGTCCGAGCCTGGTGAAGATTCTGAAGCCGCATCCGTGGACGAAGAATCCGAACCCCAAGCTGAAGCGGATGAGGCTGGCGGCGACGCTGAAGACGACGCTGAGAAGGCCGAGGGCGGGGAATCGTGAGCGACACCGACTTCGAATCCGAGAACAACGACCCTGTGAACGATGATCCTGAGCACGAGGACGCTGTGAACGATGATCCTGAGCACGAGGACGCTGTGAACGATGATGTCGGGAACGACGACTTCGAGGACGACGACTACCGCGACGACTTCGAAGACGACGATTTCGACGAGGATGGCGACATCAACACCATCGAAGTCCCGACTGCTCGAAACGTCTTGGAATTTCTGGTCAAGTCGGTAGTGGAGAACCCCGACGACGTGGAAGTGGAAGTAGTCGAGCGTCAGGGATCGGTCACGCTGGAGGTCACGGTGGCCGAAGGGGATATGGGTCGGGTCATCGGCCGGCGGGGCCGAGTAGCCAACTCCATTCGGACCCTGGTGCGGGCTGCGGCCAGCAAGGACGGCAGTTCCATCGACGTTGAATTCGTCGACTGACCATCGGGCGTGCCCCCTCTACTTGAGGTCGGCCGCATCGACCGGGCCCACGGGGTCCGGGGGGAGACGGTGGTCACGCTCTGGACGAATCGGACCGAACGCCTCGAAGCCGGGTCGGTGCTGACGGCCGAATCCGGTCCGCTCACGGTGGTGGAGGCCCGAGCCTTCCAGCGACGATGGATAGTGCAGTTTGCCGAGGTACTGGACCGGGACGCTGCCGATTCCCTGCGGGGCCAGGTGCTTCGAGCCTCGCCCATTTTCGATCCCGACGAGCTTTGGGTTCATGAGTTGATCGGCAAGATGATCTGTGAAACCGACGGCACAGAGCGAGGGAGGGTGGAAGCGGTGCAGCAGAATCCGGCCAGCGATCTGCTGGTTTCGGAGTCCGGCGCCTTAGTCCCGCTCACATTTCTTGTCGAGCAGTCCGGGGATCGGCTGATTGTGGATGTCCCCAGCGGCCTGTTCGACGAGACTTGAGGGTTCAGCGAGCCATGAGAGTCGACGTATTCACCATCTTCCCGACCATGTTCAGGGAATTCTTGGATTTCGGGGTTATCAGCAGGGGAGTGGAGCAAGGCCGCCTTGTCGTTCGGGTTCACGATCTGCGGGCCGGCGCGGGCGATCCCCACCGCTCAGTGGACGACGCCCCATTCGGGGGCGGTGCGGGAATGGTGATGATGCCGGAGCCCCTATTCAATGCGGTAGAGCTGGCCAATCCCCCCCGTCCTCTGTTTCTCCTCGGGCCCGCTGGCCGCCGATTCGACCAGAGCATGGCCCGCGAGCTGGCCTCCGGCGAGGGGTTTTCGCTGCTGTGCGGTCGTTATGAAGGGGTAGACCAGCGAGTTCGAGATCACCTTGTGGACGAGGAGCTGTCACTGGGCGACTTCGTGTTGGCCGGTGGCGAAGTGGGGGCTATGGCGGTAATCGAGGCCGTCGGTCGACTGGTCCCCGGCGTATTGGGCAACGTGCTCTCGGCCGCCGAGGACTCCTTCAGCCACGGGTTGTTGGAGTATCCCCACTACACCCGGCCTGCCGAATTCAGAGGCTGGCCGGTGCCCGATGTGCTGTTGTCGGGAGATCACGGCCGGGTAGAGCGGTGGCGGAAGGCCCAGGCCCTCGCCCGGACGGTGGCCTTGCGCCCCGACCTGGTTGACGCCCGTGGCGGCCTGAGCGACGAGGAGCGATCGCTCCTAGATGAGTTCGGCCTTTCATAAACGGGCCGGATATAATTTCTCGTCGCGCCCCGATGCCAGAGTTGGGCGCTGAAGTACTCACAAGAGGCGTGCCATGAATCCCACCGACATCGTTGATCGCGATACCAGACGCTCCGACATCCCTGAGTTCAGCTCCGGCGACACGATCAAGGTCCACGTTCGCGTGGTGGAAGGCAGTCGTGAGCGGGTTCAGATTTTCGAGGGTGTGGTCATACGCCGACAGGGCAGCGGGATTCGGGAGACCTTCACCGTTCGGAAGGTCAGCTTCGGTGTGGGTGTTGAGCGCACATTTCCAGTTCACTCGCCCATCATCGCCAAGATTGAGGTAGGGGCCCGCGGCGATGTGCGCCGGGCCAAGCTCTACTACCTCCGAGACCGGATTGGTCGGGCCGCCCGGGTCAAGGAGAAGCGCTTCTAGCCCAAATTGTCACTTCCCGTGCTTACGGTGGAGGCATGGCATACAGGCAGGCCTTGGGCCGTTGGGGAGAAGACCGAGTAGTGCGGTGGTATCGCCGCCAGGGATTTCGGGTTTTGGATCGCAACTGGCGGTGCGGCCGGGGCGAATTGGATGTGATCGTGCAACGAGGAGGCATCGTTGCCGTGTGCGAGGTGAAGACCCGATCTTCTCTGGCGTTTGGAACTCCCGCCGAGGCCGTGGGGTGGGAGAAGCAGCGCCGAATACGCCGACTGGCCGTGCAGTGGTTGGCAGAGCAGGAGCGCTCAGAACCGGTGCAGCTTCGATTCGACGTCGCTGAAGTAGTAGGACGCGATCTGCGGGTTATCGAAGGGGCCTTCTAGGCGGCGGTCAGCCCAGCACGGCCCACAGAATCAAGCCGACGCAAACCAGCACACCCGCGGCCACATACCAGTAGTCGAATCGAGTGCGGCGCTGCTTGCGTGTGGGATCGAAGCCGATATCCCAGTATGTTCCCACGAGTGGCTGCAAGGAAAGCCGTTGCCTCTTTGGGAGTGGTGTTGGCTCTGTTCTCGCCCCTGGCCGCCGGCTGCGGGTCGGATCCATCGCCTGAGGTGGAGGTTGGTCCCGATGGGACCCCCGATCCCGTGCTGGTGGCCGGACGAGAGGTATACGTTGACCGGTGCGCGTCTTGCCACGACGCCGATGGCAGCGGGACCGGCGACGGTCCCCGTCTGAATCAGGGTCGGTTGTTGCAGGAATACCCCGATCCCAGCGGAGCCGTCGCCGTGGTTTCAGAGGGCAAGAACCGCATGCCAGGCTTCGGCGGTTTGCTGACCTCAGGCGAGATCGACGCGGTCCTTCGCTATATCAACGAAGTGCTCTGAAGAGCTCCGTGTTCCTTGAGAAGCAGTGAAGTTTACTGAATAGGAGCAGTTGTCACTGGTGTTCGCTAAGGTCGGAGAACGCTCGTGACCAGCGAAACGGGTCTCTCTTCAGGCACGAGGAATCATCCTCGAGAAAGCACTCGCTGTGCTTGCCACCATTCCCGCCTCCGTTCTCGCCGGCATCACCGGATATCCGGTTTCGGTGGAAGTCCACGTGTCATCAGGCCTGCCCACCTTCACTGTGGTGGGCCTGCCCGACGCTGCTTGCCGGGAGGCCCGTGACCGGGTTCGCGCCGCGCTGCTTTCCAGCGGCGTCGATTGGCCCCCGGGCCGCATCACCGTCAACCTGGCCCCCTCGGGCATCCGTAAGGAAGGCTCTGGTCTCGACCTGGCCATCGCCATGGGAGTTCTGGTTGCCGATGAGCAGCTGCCTGCTGAAGCCGTGGGCAGCATGGCCTTTCTGGCCGAACTGGGGCTCGACGGTCGGCTCCGGTCGGTTCCCGGCGTTCTGCCTCAGGTGCGCTGTCTGGAGACTGCCGCCATTGTCGTAGCCCCGGAAAGCGCCGCGGAGGCTGCGCTGGCCAACGGTCCTGTGGTGAGGGCGCCGACCACGCTGGCCGAGTTGGTATCTGCTCTCCGAGGCGAGGACTCGTGGCCGGAACCGCCCCTGCTGGGGTCGGCAGACTTGCGGGAAGACACCGCGGATTTGGCTGATGTGAGAGGACAGCACATGGCCCGTCTGGGCTTGGAGGTGGCTGCCGCCGGTGGTCACCACCTGCTGCTGATCGGTCCTCCAGGGGCGGGCAAGACCATGCTGGCCCGCCGGCTCCCCGGCCTGCTTCCCCCGCTAGATGAGAACACCGCCATCGAGGCCACCATGGTGCACTCCGCCGCCGGCTTGGACTTGCCCTCCTCGGGCTTGATTCGCCGAGCTCCTTGGCAGGCGCCCCACCACTCCGCCTCGATGATCGCCTTGGTCGGCGGGGGGAGCCATACGCTGCGTCCTGGGGCGATCAGCTGTGCCCATGGAGGCGTGCTGTTCCTGGACGAGATGGGGGAGTTCGGTCCCCAAGCCCTGGATTCGCTGCGCCAGCCCCTTGAGGAAGGGTCGATCCGGGTCAACCGGGCCGCGGCGATGGCTACGTTTCCCGCCCGTTTCCTATTAGTAGGGGCGATGAACCCGTGTCCGTGCGGAGAGCTTGGACAGCCTGGCAGGTGCCGATGCACACCAGTGGCCCGATTGCGCTACGCCCGTCGGCTGAGCGGACCGCTCCTGGATCGATTCGACCTGCGGATCCATGTCGGCCGGCCGGAGGTGAGCGATCTCTTCGACGCCCCGCCGGGTGAAACCTCGGCGCAGGTCCGCGACAGGGTGAATCAGGCACGAGCTATCGCCCGCGACCGCGGAGTGGCCGCCAACAGCGAGTTGCCTGATGATGCCTTGGATCAGTTCGCCCCCCTGGACCCAGATGCCAAGCACTTGTTCAGCCACTCCATTGCCGAGGGCCGTCTCACTGCCCGAGGATTCCAGCGGGTGCGAAGGGTCGCCCTAACCCTGGGCGACTTGGCCGGTCAGGGGCCGCCGCTCACCGGCGGCATTGTCGCTCAGGCGCTGTTCATGCGGACTGAGCCGGTCACCGTGGTTCACGATCCTTGGAGCTGTGCCAGTGCCCGCCGATGAGTTCTCGTTAGCCGGGCACCATGGAGCAGACGGGGGAGAGCTGCCGGTGGAGGCCTGGCTTGTGGCTCTTGCATCGCTGCCCGCGGTGGGACCGGCCCGATTGCGGGCCCTGCTCGACATCGGGAGCCCGCCCGTGGTGTGGGCCCGCTTGCAAGTACCGGCATCACCTGAATTGGCACAGATAGCCGGCAAGCAAGACCTGTACGGCCAGTGGCAGCGCACCGCAGCTGGCTTGGATGTGGCGGCGCTGTGGGCGCGGCACCGCGAATACAGGGTGGGGGTGGCTGCACTGGGCACACCCGGATATCCATCCGCTCTGTCTGATGACGTGGATCCGCCCGCGGTCGTGTTCCACAAGGGAGACCCCCAGGTGGTCGGCGGTCCCCGCGTGGCCATCGTCGGGACCCGCCGATGCACCCGCTACGGCAGTGATGTGGCCTTCGAGCTGGGCCGCGACTTGGCCTCAGCGGGCGTGGGCGTCGTCTCCGGCTTGGCGCTGGGCATCGATGCCGCCGCCCATGCCGGAGCCCTGCAAGCTAGAGCAGCCCCGCCGATAGCGGTGGTGGGCAACGGATTGGACCGGGTCTATCCCGAGCGCAATCGGGCCCTTTGGCGGGCGGTGGCCGATCAGGGAGTGCTCTTGGGGGAAGCGCCGTTGGGAGCGCCACCCGAGCGGTGGCGCTTTCCGGCTCGGAATCGGATAATTGCCGCGCTGGCCGATGTGGTAGTCGTGGTGGAGTCTCATTCCTCGGGCGGCGCCATGCACACGGTGACCGAGGCTGCGGCCAGGGATAGGGCGGTGTTGGCAGTGCCCGGTCCGGTCCGCAGTTCGGCATCCGATGGATGCCTTGAATTGCTGGCCGACGGCTGCGCCCCTTGCCGAGATGCTGATGATGTCCTCTTGGTCTTAGGCCTGTCCGGAGCCGAGACCGCCCCGTTGGACACCCGCCCCGATCCCGGCGATGCCGGGCAGCAAGTGCTGGAGGCACTGGGTTGGCAGCCCGCCGATGCTGAGCAGATCAAGGGGCGTACCGGCTTGACCATGTCAGAAGTGGCCGGTGCAGTTGAGGAACTTCGGGTTGCGGGCTGGGTGGCAGTATCGGGCCGCTGGATAGAGCGGGTGGGCATTCCCCGGTGAATCGGACCACAACCCGTAGTCTTGAGAGTTGATGGGGTGGGATCTGGACGCGTTTGCCGCGTCGACCGCTTCGGTCAGCGACGAAACCGCGGCGATGTACTGCCGTGAAGTTGCCGCGTTCTCCGAATGGCTTGCCGACAGCCGACATGGCTCCGGGGCAGCGGATTCCTGGGATCCCGGTCCCGCAGACGTCGACCTGCGCATGGTCCGCAGGTATCTGGCCCACCTGAGCACCAAGGGCTATGCCCGCAAGACGGTGGCCCGCAAGGCCACGTCCTTGCGACGCTATTTCGGTTGGGCGGAGCGCACCGGCCGGGTCGCCGCAGACCCCACGGTTGGGGCGATGACACCGACACGAGAGCGACGACTGCCCCGCGTACTGCGCGCCGAGGAACTGGGGACCCTGCTAGACGAGCCGCGTGCCGCGGTGGCCGACGACAGCCGCGTTCGGCAGGCTCGCGACATTGCGGTGCTGGAGCTGCTCTACGGCAGTGGCCTGCGGGTCAGCGAAGTGTGCGCCATGCGGGTTGGGGACATTGATCTGCCCCGTCGGCGCCTGATCGTGCACGGAAAGGGATCGAAGCAACGGGTCGTGCCGCTGAGCGAGCCGGCGGCCGTCGCCCTGGAGAAGTGGTTGGACCATGGGCGGCCGGAGATGGCTGATCCATCCACAGCCGGAGATTCCGTGTTCGTGAACCTGTACGGGCGACCGCTGAACACTCAGGCCGTGCGGCGGCTCGTCAACCGTCGAGCGAGCACTCAAACCAACCCCCACGCCCTGCGGCACACCTTCGCCACCCATCTGCTCGACGGCGGGGCCGACCTGAGGCAGGTTCAGGAGCTGTTGGGCCACGCCGATCTGGGATCCACGCAGATATACACCCACGTCAGCCGTGATCGGCTCCGACAGGTGGTGGAGAAGAGCCACCCTCGGGCCTGACAACCTCGGTTTGCCGGTAGCCTGACAGCCGGCTTCCCCCTGGCTTCAGAAGACTGAGGACAAGCCATGGTGCTGGGAGTGCGCATCGGCGGCCTGGCTGTTGTAGCGGTGTCGGCGTGGCTGGCACTCAGCCCTGCTCAGCCCGCGCCGGATACGTCCCTACCGCCTACTCTGAATGAGGCGGCGGCGCTGTCACCCGTGACGTACCGGCCTCCGGTGGATGCCGAGGTTGTCGATTCCTTTCGACCCCCGGCCCATGTGGGCGCACCGGGCAATCGGGGCTTGGAGTACGACCCCGAGCCGGGCCAGCCGGTGTGGGCTTCAGCTGGGGGCGAAGTGGTGTTCGCAGGACCGGTGGCCCTCAACCGGTTCGTGACCGTGCTCCACCGCGATGGGCTGCGCACCTCATACGGATACCTGGGCTGGATAGCAGTCGACGAGGGCGACTTGGTGGCTCCTGGTCAGTTGTTGGGCACCACCTCAAGTCGGTTCTTCTTCAGCGTTCGCTTAGGAGGCCAATACCTCGACCCTGCCTTGGTGCTTGGCGCGGGACGCGTGCGGCTGGTTCCCCATGACGAGCCAGATGGCCGCAGTCGCGTTCCTACTTATGGATGAGTCTTATGACTCAGCTATCGTGTACCTCGGCCTGGAAGCAGTTCCCGGCTGAAGAAAATACCGCCCGGGGCATCCCACGGTCGCCAATTGGTGCTGACCCCGGGTTTCGAAGAACCGCTGGGAGAGGAGAAACACCATGGCGCCAGTCGTGACGATGCGTCAACTGCTCGATGCCGGAGTCCACTTCGGACACCAGACCCGCCGTTGGAATCCGAAAATGCAGAGATTCATCTTCGGCGAGCGCAACGGCATCTACATCATCGATCTGACCCAGACGCTCAACCATATCGAGGCGGCCTACACCTTCGTTCGCGATCTGGTGGCCAAGGGCGGCCAAGTGCTGTTTGTGGGAACCAAGAAGCAAGCCCAAGACAGCGTGCAGAGCTACGCCGAGCGGGTGGGCATGCCCTATGTGAACGAGCGTTGGTTAGGCGGCCTGCTGACCAACTTCGAGACGATCTCCAAGCGCATGGGCAAGATGAAGGAATTCCAGCGGATGCGCAGCTCGGGCGAGCTTGACGTAATGCCAAAAAAGGAAGCCCTGCTCATCTCCCGGGAATTGGCAAAGCTGGAGCGCAACCTTAACGGCATTCGCGACCTGACCCGACCGCCTGATGCTGTTTTCGTGCTCGACACGAAGAAGGAGCACATCGCGGTGGCCGAGGCCAACAAGCTGAAGCTGCCGGTAATAGCAGTGGTGGACACCAATTGCGATCCCGACGTCATTCAGTTCGTCATCCCCGGAAATGACGATGCGATTCGATCCGGGGAGCTGATGTGCCGGATCATCAGCGATGCAGTTCTCGAGGGTCGCTTCATCGCTCAGGGAAATGCTGCCGCCAAGCCACGGCCCGCGGAGGAGGCTTCGGTGACCGAGGAAGCATCAGCAGATGCCGAGTCGCCGCCACAGGAAGAAGATGCATCGGCGGCGGTGGAGTCACCCGCGGAGGTAGAGGGCGCCCCGGCGGCGGTTGAGTCACCTGCGGAGGAAGAGGGCGCCCCGGCGGCGGTTGAGTCACCCGCGGAGGTAGAGGGCGCCCCGGCGGCGGTGGAGTCACCCGCGGAGGTAGAGGACGGATCAGCAGATGCCGAGTCGCCGCCGCAGGAAGGGGCGGCCCCGGCGGCCGAGTCTGGCGAGGCAACTGTTGAAGCCGAATCGACTGATCCCCAGGAGCAAGCGTGAGTTCGTTTACCGCCCAAGACGTCAAGGCCCTTCGCGATGCCACTGGCGCCGGAATGATGGATTGCAAGCGCGCCCTCACTGAGAATGATGGTGACATGGAGGCTGCCACCCAATGGCTGCGCGAGAAGGGCATGGCCAAGGCCGCGGCCCGCGCCGATCGGGCCAGCGACCAGGGAACGGTGGCCCTCGCCGCAGACGGCGTGGCTGCCGCCATTGTGGAGCTTCGGTGCGAGACCGACTTCTCAGCCAAAGCGGACGACTTCACTTCAATGGCAGACGAACTGGCCCAATTAGTGTTGGACGAGGGAGAAGACTCGGTGGAGTCGCGCAAGGCCGAAATTGAGGATCTCAGTTTGGCCAAGAAGGAGAATGTCCGGTTGGGCAAGGTTGTCAAAATTCAGGCCGCTGAAGGGAGCATCCTGGACACCTACCTCCACACCCAGGATGGCCGGGGCACCAGTGCGGTCGTGGTTGAGGCCCGTGGCATCAGCCAAGAGCTGGCCCATGAGGTAGCCCTCCACATCGCCTTCGCCAAGCCTTCAGTCCTACACCGCGATGAGGTCGACGCTGATGAGGTTGAACGGGAGCGCGTTGCTCTCACGGAGATGACCAAAGCGGAGGGAAAGCCAGAGCAGGCCTGGGACAAAATCGTCGACGGTCGGCTGCGAGCGTGGTATGCCGAACGGGTGCTGCTAGAGCAGGGAATGTTCGGGGAGAAGGAAACCGTGCAGTCCCGATTGGGCGACGGCGAGATTGTCAGATTCGAATTGGCGGCTATCGGCAGTTAGCTCAGGGGCATGACCAGCGAGCGCACCAAGAAGTCAGGTCGGTGGGACCGGATCGTGTTGAAGCTTTCCGGCGAGGCCTTTGCCGGAGAGGCGGGTTACGGCATTGACGGCGAGATCGCCGCTCAGATCGCCACCGAGATTGTCAAGGTCAGGGCCGAGTTCGATGTGGATGTGGCCGTTGTGGTGGGCGGCGGGAACATCTGGCGGGGGATGACCGGAGCGGGCGCGGGTATGGACCGAGCCCAAGCCGACTACATGGGGATGTTGGCCACGGTGATCAACGCGCTTGCCCTCCAAGACACCCTTGAACGACTCAATCAGCCCACCAGGGTGCAGACGGCCATTGGCATGGCCCAGGTGGCTGAGCCGTATATCCGTCGAAGGGCGATTCGTCACCTGGAAAAGGGTCGGGTGGTTATTTTTGCCGCTGGAACCGGCAACCCGTTCTTCACCACCGATACCGCGGCCGCACTTCGCGCCGTGGAAATCGAGGCTGGAGTGCTGCTGAAAGGAACCCACAGCGGCACCGACGGGATCTACACCGCCGATCCGCGGACCGATCCCAATGCTGAGAAACTCGATGAGGTGCAGTACCTGGATGTGCTGTCCCAGGGACTGAGGGCCATGGACAGCACGGCGGTTTCGCTGTGCATGGACAACAAGCTGCCCATCGTCGTGTTTGACCTCATGAAGCCGGGAAATGTAAGCGCCATACTCGACGGGCAGTTGATCGGTACTCTGGTGTCATGAGGGATGCCCCAAGGCATCGAAATGATGACTGGTCCGGCGAGCTTCTCGCCGCGTTTGCCGAGGTCGTCCGGACAAATTGGGACAATGACAACCGGCGATGAGCTGACCGATTTGGTGTTGGACGAAGCCGGCGGGCGCATGGACTCCGCCGTCCAACACGCACGCCACCAGTTCGCCTCCGTCAGAACCGGACGGGCTTCTCCCGCGCTTTTCGAGCGGTTTCTCGTGGATTACTACGGCACGGAGGTGCCATTGCAGCAGCTGGCCAGCTTCAGTGTCCCCGAAGCGCAGCTGCTTGTCATCTCCCCATTCGACAAGAACTCCATTGGGGCAATAGAGAGGGCCATCATCCAAGCCGATCTCGGGCTCAATCCCAGCAACGACGGCAATGTCGTGAGGCTCACGTTTCCGCCATTGACTGAAGAGCGCCGCCGCGAGCTGGTCAGGCTGGTAAAGCAGATGGCCGAAGAGGGACGTGTGGCGATTCGAAACACTCGCCGCAGCAGCCGACACGAGATCGACCAACTCAGCAAAGACGGCGATGTCTCCGAGGACATCGCCGCCCGGACCGAGAAGGAGCTCGACCGGCTTACCCACGACCATGAGCAGCTGATAAACGATGCCTTGGGCGTCAAAGAACAAGAGCTGCTCGAGATCTAGCCTGGAGGGGCAGTGGACGACGACAATCCTTTCCAACGACCAAATAACCAGTCCGATGAGGCGCCTGAAGATGAACAGGCCATGTTCTTGGACGACCTGACTTCCCTGTTCGACGAAGAGGAGGATGAGTCGGAGCTCCCCGCCTGGAATGAACCCGCTGGCACCGAGTCGGAGGCAGAAGAGGGCTGGGACAGCCTCGCTGATGCCGCTCCCCGGTGGCGGGAAGACTCCGACGAGCACTCGTTTGCCGATTTGCCCGATCCCGGTGAGGTCGGCCCAATTGACGTCGGCGGAGCAGCCGAGGGGGCGAGCGTCTTCGAAGACCCTGAACCCACCGAAGCGGTGGAGTTTCCCTCGGTGGACCGGGTGGATGAGGTGCTGTCTTTGGATGTCTCCGGTCCTCCGACCGCCACGGATATGGTCGAAACCCCGTCGCCCCTAACGGCACCGCATTCGACAGGCACCCAACCGCGGGCTGCTGGCGCCAACGGCAATCTGATGAGGGCCGTAGTGGTCGGATTGCTGCTGGGGGGCATCGTGCTGGGCGCAATCGCCCTAGGCGAGAAGGCCACGCTTGCGGTTCTGGTCATCGCGCTGCTGATCGCCGCGGCGGAATGGTTCACCACCCTGCGGCATGCCGGCTATCAGCCTCCTACGCTGGTGGGACTCGCTGGGATTGTTGCCTTGCCGATAGCCGCCTTTTGGAGAGGTGCCGACGGCCTGGTGATGGTGCTGGTCTTTGCCCTGTTCGGCGCCGGGCTCTGGTACTTGAGCGGGATAGGGCGCGACCGCCCGCTCGCCAACCTCGGGGTGACCCTTCTGGGCATTACCTACATCGGGGTGACCGGGGCATTCGGCGGGCTCCTGTTGGACAGCCCGGATGGAGCCGAACTGGTGCTGAGCGCGGTCATCTTGACCGTGGCCCATGACGTTGGGGCGTTTGCCGTCGGGCGGGCCGCGGGCCGCACACCTTTGTCAAAGGCCAGTCCGAACAAGACGGTGGAGGGCCTGATCGGCGGCACCATCCTCACCATTGCGGTGGCGTTGGTGTTCATTTCCATACTGGAGATCGGCCCGTTTGGGGGGGACACCGGGTCGCGTTCCGATGGCGTCATCTTGGGCATAGTGGTGGCGGTGGTGGCCCCGCTCTCCGATCTCCTGGAGTCGGCCCTCAAGCGAGACCTCGGCGTCAAGGACATGGGGTCGGTGCTGCCCGGCCATGGAGGCATGCTCGACCGGATCGACGCCCTGCTGTTCGTGTTGCCGGCTACCTATTTCACCGCTCTCATGCTTGGAGTGATCTGAGCAAAGTGGTCCGTCTGCGAATTGGTCAGGGCGTCCTGCTAGGCATCGACGCCTCTCGCGGCGTTGCTCCTCCTTGCCGTACGCTCCGGGTATGGCTGCGTCGGTGCGCCTTGCGAGGAACGCCGCTGCCGTCGCGATCCGCTCCAGCCAATTCGCAGACGGACCACTAGGTCAACCGACGTGATTCGCTCATGACCTCCCTGTCTTTGCTTGGTTCCACTGGCTCAATCGGCGTTCAGACGCTGGATGTGATTCGGGCCGAACCCGACGCCTGGGACGTGGTGGCCCTGGGAGCGGGACGCTCCGTCGAGCAGTTGGTGGCACAAGCCCGGGAATTTCGCCCCCGCATTGTGGTGGTCGGCGATGACGGTTTGGCCTCCGATGTACGGGAGGCGCTGCCCGGTGTGAATGTGGCCAGCGGTCCGACTGCGCTGGCCGAGGCAGCCGCCATGGGGGAGGTGGTTGTCAACGGGGTTGTCGGATTCGCCGGTCTGCCGGTGACGCTGGCTGCCCTGGAGAACGGCCGACGCCTGGCTCTGGCCAACAAGGAGTCGCTGATTGCCGCCGGCCCGGTCGTCCAACGAGCCCGAAGGACCCCCGGCGCCGAATTGCTGCCGGTGGACAGCGAGCACTGCGCCGTCCACCAGTGCCTTCGGGCCAATGACGTGTTCACCGTGGCAGCGGGCATGGAACGGGTGAACCGCATTGTGCTTACCGCCAGCGGTGGGCCGTTCCGGGGCCGAACACGGAGCGAGTTGGCCGAAGTGACGGTGGAGGACGCCTTGGCCCACCCCACTTGGAGCATGGGTCCCAAGATCACGGTGGACTCATCCACGCTCATGAACAAGGGCTTGGAGGTGATCGAGGCCAACGAGCTGTTCGGAATGGGGTATGAGCGCATCGAGGTGGTGATCCACCCCCAGTCGGTGGTCCATTCCATGGTGGAGTACTCCGATGGCGCCACCATTGCCCAGCTTTCCCTGCCCGACATGCGACTGTGCATCGGCTACGCCATTGCCTATCCCGACCGCATTGCCACGCCATTTGGCCGCATCGATTGGGCCGAACTGCGCCGCTTGGACTTCGAGCCGCCGGACACCGAGGCGTTTCCCTGTCTGGAGCTGGCCTACGCCGCCGGGCGCATGGGCGAGACCGCACCGGCTCTGCTGAATGCGGCCAACGAAGTGGCCGTACAGGCTTTCCTGGATGAGCGGATACGATGGACGGCAATTCCCGAGATCTTGGAGACGGTCTTAGGCGACCACGACGGCACCGAGGCCGACTCCCTGGAGGCGGTCATGGAGATCGACGGCAAGGCCCGAGCCGCGGCCGAGCATGTCGTCGCCCGCCAATCCGACCGCAGATAAGCGATGCCTGCTGAGCAGAGCGGTTCAAGCCCAGTTCGTAGTTTTCTGAATTCCCCTAGATCCTTCCCGAAACGGGACTTGAGAGAAGGTTGGCCCGGCTTGCTGCTAGTAGCAGGGGTCCTGGCGGCAGTTGTGGGGATTTGGGGTGTGCCCTTGCTTGTGGCCCTTCTACTGATACTCGCAATGCTGTTTCTTCACGAGCTGGGCCACTACTTGACCGCCCGATGGGCAGGCATGAAAGTCAGCGAGTTTTTCCTGGGGTTCGGACCTCGGCTTTGGTCATTCCGACGGCGTGACATGGTGTGCGGCCTAAAGGCTATTCCCCTTGGGGCATATGTCCGTATAACTGGGATGAACAACCTGGAGGAGGTTTCCCCCGCCGACGAGCACCTCACCTATCGCAGCAAGCCCTACTGGCGGCGAATGTCGGTGGCCGTGGCTGGCTCGACCATGCACTTCCTGTTGGCCTTGGCGCTGCTCTTTGCCTTTCTCGTGATCGGCGGCAAGACAGAGAGCATCCCCTCTACGGAATGGAGCGTGACCCGGGTTGCAGGCGATTCTCCCGCTGCTGGAGCAGGATTGCTGCCCGGCGATCGAATCGTTTCAATAGACGGCGATCCGGTGGCAACTATGGGTGAACTGGTGGAGACCCTACCTAGTCCTGGATCGACGGTCAGTCTGGGAATAATGCGTGATGGCGATGTCCTTGTACGTTCGTTGACTCTTGACTCCCATCCTCAAGATGCCAGTCGAGGGTATGTCGGCATCGCGTCACAGACAGCCTGGTTGTCCCGGTCGGTGGAGGTCGGCTACTTCGAGGCGATTCCGGAGACGTTTGAGGAGTTTGGGTTCATAGCCAAAGAATCCGTACTCGGCATCGGCAGGATTTTCTCTCCGGGTGGACTCAGCAACTTCTTCCAAAGGGTCGCCGACCAGCCTTCCGGTGCGGAGGTTTCTTCGGTGGGTGGCCAAACGAGCCTTGGATCTGGTGTCGAGGACGAAGACCGAGTGGTCTCCATTCTTGGGGTGCTCCAGCTGTTTTCCGACTTCGTTGCCAACATCACTGAGGACTACGGCGAGCTATTGCTGTTTTTCGCCATCGTGAACATCTTCATTGGGGTCTTCAACATGGTCCCGCTCCTGCCGTTTGATGGCGGCCATGTCGCCATCGCTACCTATGAGCGTCTCCGGTCTCGCCGAGGTCGCCGGTATACCGCCGACGTGTCAAAGATGATTCCCGTGGCCTACGCGGTAATTCTGATTGTCCTCTTTGTGGGCCTTGGGGCGATATATCTGGACGCCTCCGATCCGCTGCAGCTTCCGGGTTGAGGAACGTGATGGCCGCTAACAATTGCGAACGCCACGCGGCGGGCGTGTCAAGCTGAAGACATGGAAGTCGAGTCAGCTTTCGAGCGGCGTCCGACCCGTCGGATCAATGTGGGGGATGTAGCCGTCGGCGGTGGCGCGCCCATCACCGTCCAGTCCATGACCATTACTCGCACTGCTGATGTGGAGGGCACCCTTCAGCAGATATATGCCCTGGCCGCGGCAGGAGCCGACATCGTGCGTTGCACTTGCAATGAGATCGAGGCCGCGGAGGGGCTGGCTCAGATCGTGCCCCGCTCTCCAGTGCCGATCGTGGCCGACATCCACCACCAGTACCGCATGGCGCTGGCCGCGCTGGACGCTGGAGTGCAGTGCCTGAGACTGAACCCCGGAAATATCCGCAAGCCCGAGCACATCCGGGCGGTGGCCTCGGAGTGCCGGGATCGAGAAGTTCCCATTCGCATCGGCGTGAACGGGGGATCGCTGCACCCCGATCTCTACAAGAAGTACGGAGACCGGGTTACCCCAGAGGCCATGGTGGAGTCGGCCCAGATGGAACTCGACTACTTCCGGGAAGTGGACTTCGACGATGTCAAGATCTCGGTCAAGGCGTCCAGCGTGCCTCTCATGATCGAGGCCTACCGCCAGTTGTCCGAGGTCACCGACCACCCCTTGCATCTGGGAGTGACCGAGGCGGGGCCGCCGCCAGTCGGGCTGATCAAGTCCACCGCGGGCATAGGCACGCTGTTGGCCGAGGGCATCGGCGACACCATCCGCTACAGCCTGACCGCCGATCCGGTGCAAGAGGCCAAGGCCGGTCGCCAGCTCCTTGAGTCCATGGGATTGCGGGAACGCAAGAATGTGGACTTGATCGCTTGCCCGAGTTGCGGCCGGGCCGAAATCGACGTGTACGCGGTGGCAGACCAGGCCATGGAGGCGTTCGGCGATCGGGAGATCCCTCTGCAAGTAGCGGTCATGGGCTGTGTGGTCAATGGTCCTGGCGAGGCGCGCGACGCCGACATCGGCATCGCGGCCGGCAACAAACGGGGCCACCTGTTCGTCAAGGGTCGCAACGTGGCCGTGGTGGCCGAAGAAGACATGGTGACGGCATTGGTGGAGTGGGCGGAGCTCATTCACGAGCACGGGGCCGAGGCCGCGCTGGAAAGGGCCGACACGGTGGCCGCGGAGCGGGAAGCCGAACGGGACCGGAGCCGCTTGCTGGCCGAGCAGGGCGATGATGCCAACCAGGCCAGCCAGAAGATCGAGATGATCCGCAGGAGAGCGTGAACATGGCAAAACAAGGGGTGCTCACCCCGCAGCAGGAGGACTTCCCGCGCTGGTATCAGGACATCCTCAACAAGGCGGAGTTAGCCGACAACGGACCGGTGCGGGGCACCATGGTGATCCGCCCCTACGGATACGCCCTTTGGGAGCGGATGCAGGCCGAGGTGGATCAGCGCATCAAGGCTGCTGGGGCCGACAACGCCTACTTTCCGCTGTTCATCCCCGAGAGCTATCTGAACCGGGAGTCTGACCACGTCGAGGGTTTCAGTCCCGAATTGGCAGTGGTCACCCAGGGCGGGGGCCGCGAGCTGGCCGAGCCGGTGGTGGTGCGCCCCACCAGCGAGACCATCATCAACGCCTATTTCTCCAAATGGGTGCAGAGCCATCGAGACCTGCCGCTGCTGATCAACCAGTGGGCCAACGTGGTCCGCTGGGAGATGCGCCCTCGGATTTTCCTGCGAACCACCGAGTTCTTGTGGCAGGAGGGCCACACTGCCCATGCCACCCGTCAGGAGGCCCGTGACTACGCCGCCCAGATCCTCCACGAGGTGTATCGGGACTTCATGGAATCGGTACTGGCCATTCCGGTGCTCATCGGCTACAAGACCGAGGCTGAGCGGTTTCCCGGCGCCATCAACTCGATGTGCCTCGAGGGGATGATGCGAGACGGCAAGGCCCTCCAAATGGGGACATCCCACGAACTGGGGCAGAGCTTCGCCACCATGTTCGACATCACGTATCTGGATGGCGAGGGAAACCAGTCATACGTGTGGCAGACCTCATGGGGAGTGTCGTCTCGAATGGTGGGCGGATTGATCATGGCCCACGGCGACGACCGGGGCCTGGTGGTCCCGCCCCGGTTGGCGCCCATACAAGCCGCCGTCATCGCGGTGCGAGATGCCGAGGGGGTCGTGGATGCTTGCCGCGGGTTGGCCGACGAACTTGGAGCGGCCGGAATACGGGCCAGGGTGGACGATCGCATGGGAACGGGATTTGGCCGCAGAGCCACCGACTGGGAACTGAAGGGCGTGCCCGTCAGGGTGGAGATCGGCCCTCGCGATTTGGAGCAGGGACAGGCCACTTTGGTGTCCCGGATTCGCGGCGAGAAGGAGGCGGTCGGCATTTCTGAGGCGCCGAAGAGGGTGGATTCGCTGTTGGAGGACATCCAGCAGCGAATTTTTGATGATGCCATTGCGTGGAGGGACTCCCGGATTTCCGAGGCGACAACGGCAGATGAGGTTCGGGAGGCGGCTGCTACCGGGTTTGCTCGCATTCCTTGGGCCAAACTCGGGCCCGAAGGAGAAGCAGCCCTGGCCGAAGAGGCGATAACGGTGCGGTGCTTGCAACGTCCCGACGGGACCCTGCCCCAAGCTGGCGATGAGCCCGATCTGGTGGCTGTCTGCGGCCGCAGCTACTGAAAATGCCCCGCCTGTGCAACGACATACCTGCGTTTAGCGGGTAAGATTGACGCTGAATCGTCGATCTCTCTAGTCGGGTGAGGCGTGGGCTGGGGCCCACGCCTTCTCACTTTGGAGACCGACCGGAAATTCGGCACACCGCAGGTCCAGGAAAGGGGCGAGATGTCAGTAGCAGACGATGTGTTCGACCTGCTCGCGCCCATTTTCCAAGGGAGGGGCTTGGAGGTGTACGACCTCACCTACGGAGGCGGCGTGCTGCGGATCATCGTGGACAAGCCCGGCAGCGTCAGCCTAGATGAAGTGGCCGACGCCTCAAAGGTGGCCTCTCGACTGCTGGACGACCACGACATCGTTCCCGGCCGCTACACCCTGGAGTTGACCAGCCCTGGCCTGGAACGGCCGCTGCGCCGGCCAGAGCACTATGTCCGCGCCATGGGCGAGACCATAAGCGTCAAGCTCAGCCCTCAAGTCGAGGGACAACGCCGGATCCAGGGTGTGCTGATGGGATGCGACGATGATGGGATTACCATAGAAGAGGACGGCGTTCCTCGTCGATTGGCCTTCGGCCACATCACCAAGGCCAGGACCGTTTTTGAATGGGGTCCGACACCGAAGAACAAGACCAAGGAGAAGAGCAGCCGATGAACCCCGACATGCTGGAAGCCCTGCAAGCGCTGGCCGCAGACAAGGGAATCTCGGTGGACGCTCTGCTGGCTGCCCTGGCCGACGCTCTTGAATCGGCTTACAAGCGCATGCCAGACAGCGAGGAATATGCCTGGGTCACGATCAATCCTGAAACGGCCGACATCCAGGTTTTCGCCCAGAAGCTGGATGACGACGGCGAGCCCATAGGAGAGTCGTTCGACGTGACCCCTGATGGCTTCGGGCGCATCGCCGCCCAGACGGCCAAGCAGGTCATGATGCAGCGGATTCGAGAAGTTGAGCGCGAGCTCAAGTACGAGGAATACGCCGGACGCGAGGGCGACATCGTGACCGGCATCATCCAGCAGAACGATGCCCGCTACACCCTGTTGGATTTGGGCCGGGTGGAGGCGCTCTTGCCCCAGGCCGAGCAGGTGCCATTTGAGCGCCCCGACGCCAACAGCCGTCTCAAGGCCTACATCGTGGAGGTCCGCAAGACGGCCAAGGGCCCACAGATCGTGGTCAGCCGAACCCATCCAGGGCTTATCAGGCGGCTGTTCGAGTTGGAGGTGCCCGAAATTGCCGATGGCGTGGTGGAGATCAAGGCGTGCGCCCGAGAACCCGGTCATCGAACGAAGATCGCGGTGTCGTCCAACGACACCAACGTGGATCCCGTTGGAGCGTGCGTGGGCGCCCGGGGCGCCCGGGTGCGGATGGTGGTCAACGAACTACGGGGGGAGAAGATCGACATTGTTCCCTTTGCGGACGATCCGGCTGACTTCGTGGCCAAGGCGCTGTCTCCGGCCAAGATCAAAGAGGTGTCCATCGACGAGGAGACCGGGGTTGCCGAAGTGGTCGTGCCCGACTACCAGCTCTCGCTGGCCATCGGAAAAGAAGGCCAGAATGCTCGGTTGTCCGCTCGATTGACCGGATGGCGAATCGACATCAAGAGCGAAACCCAGCTAGCCCAGGAAGCCGCGTATGAAGAGATGGACTGGGCCGAGGGAGAATGGGTGGTAGATGAGACAACCGGCGAACAGGTTTGGCGGCCCGCCGAGGGGGGTCCCGCGCTTTCGGCTGAAGAATGGGCAGCCGAAGGCACCGACGGAAGCCCGGTTGAGGAGTTGGGGGAACCAGTGGAGGGTGGTCCTCCAACGGGGTAAAGACCAGCGCCTGCGATTGACTTCGAAATCTGACGGCTGGGCGTGAGAAGATAAATTCCCGACCCAATTGGGTCGGCCGCGCACTGCGGACTGACCAAGAAAGAGCTATTTGCCAGCGAAAATTCGGGTGTACGAGCTTGCCCGCGAGCTTGGCCTCACGAACAAGGAAACGCTTGATCTCTGTGTGACCCTGGGGATCGGCGTCAACAGCCACTCCTCGAGCATCGTTGATGCTCAAGCTGACCGCGTCCGGCGGCGAGCACACCGTGACGGGCTGGTTCGGCCACCGGAGCCGGAGCCCGAACCGGTGCCCGAACCCGAACCCGAACCAGAGCCGGAACCGGAGCCTGAACCAGAGTCGGAGCCGGAGCCTGAGCCGGAGCTCAAATCGGTGCCTGAGCAGGAGATCGAGCCCGAACCTGAACCCGAGGTACCCCCGAAGCCGACGCGGGTGGTTACGTCCAGCGGTGGGATGTCTCCCCGACCCCGCCCAGCAGCGCCCGCGGTTGAGCCTGTCTCCGACACCCCGCCCCCGCCGCCCCGAACCGCCCCCAAGCCGGCCGCCGAGCCACCTGCGGCTCAGCCGGCCGCTTCTGCTCTAACCAGTCCACCGGTCTCACGCTCGGGCAAGCCGATACCTCCGCCCCCCGGACGACCGCCTACGTCTTCTTCAGGCAAGCCGATTCCCCCGCCCCCTGGTCGGGGTGGTCGGGGTCCGTCGCCGAGTCCGCGCCGGGGCCCACGCGGTCCAGTCCGCCCCGCCGCGGGAACACAAGGACCGGGGGTGGTAACGCCCGGCCGGTCTTCCGCACCGTTGCCGGCACGCGGCCCGTCTGGAGCCCTAGGAGGTCCTCCCAGCGGCCCTGGAGGCCCAGCAGGACGGGGTCGAGGGGGTCCCCAGCGTCCTCAGCAGAGGCGGCGCAAGAGCCGTCGGCGTCGGCGGGTGGCCGAAGACCTCCAGCCCATGAACATCCCCGACTACACCCCGACGGATGCGGCCGCTCCTGCGGGGGAGGTGGTGATCGAGCGGGCGTCGACTCCGCTGGAGGTGGGTCCCAGGCTTAATCAGACCGCTGCTGACGTGGTCCGGTTCCTCATGCAGCAAGGAGAGATGGTCACCGCAACCCAGTCCCTGACCGACGACATGATCGAGCTCTTTGCCGCCGAGGTAGGAGCCGAGATCAGACTGGTGGATCCCGGGGAGGAGCAGGAAAACGAGCTGCTCAAGCTGCTAGAGGCCGACTTTGACCACGGTGAAGTCACTGAGGGCTTCCCGGTCCGGCCTCCGGTTATCACCGTGATGGGCCATGTGGACCACGGCAAGACCAAACTCCTCGACCAGATTCGCAACGCCAATGTGGCCGAGGGCGAAGCTGGGGGCATCACCCAGCACATCGGCGCCTATCAGGTCGACAAGGAAGGGCGAACGCTGACGTTCTTGGACACCCCCGGCCACGCCGCGTTCACGGCGATGCGGGCCCGGGGCGCCGACGCCACCGACATTGTGGTGCTGGTGGTGGCGGCCGACGACGGTGTGATGCCTCAGACCCTGGAGGCTATCAACCATGCCCGCGCTGCCGACGTGCCCATCGTCGTGGCTGTCAACAAGATCGATCGCAACAACGCCGATCCCAATCGGACCATGCAACAGCTCTCCGAGCACGAGCTGGTGCCCGAGCAGTGGGGCGGCGAAACCATCATGGTGGAAGTCTCAGCTCTTCAGAATCTGGGTATCGACGACTTGCTCGAACAGCTGGCTGTGGTGGCCGAGGTGGAGGATTTGCGGGCCGACCCGGAGGGTCGGGCCCGAGGAGTGGTTTTGGAATCCAACTTGGACATAGGACGGGGTCCTGTGGCCACGCTGTTGGTCCAGCACGGAACATTGAGGCGAGGTGATCCGGTGGTTGCCGGGGCATCGTGGGGGCGGGTCAGGGCATTGCTCGACGACCGCGGCAACCAGATTCAGGAGGCCACGCCATCTAAGCCGGTGCAGGTTCTCGGCCTTTCCGAGGTGGCTAACGCTGGGGACGCTTTTGTGGTCGCCCCCAACGAGAAAGTGGCGGCCAAGGTTGCCCAGACACGAGAGCACTCCCAGAGGATTGCCAGCCTGGGCCGGGATGCCGCCGCCACCGCGGGCGGCGCCCGCCTGGAGGACATCTTCAGCCAGATCCAGGCCGGAGAGACCGCCACGCTGAACCTCATCGTCAAAGCAGACGTGAACGGGTCGTTGGAGGCAGTTGTGGACAGCCTCCAGCGCCTCGGGCGCGACGAGGTGAAGCTGGCCTTCGTCCACCGGGGAGTGGGCGGGGTGACGGCCAACGACATCCAGTTGGCCGCCGCGTCCAACGCCACCATCATCGGCTTCAACGTCAGGCCCGACCGCAAAGCCAGAGAGCTGGCCGAGCTCGAGAAGGTGGAGATACGCACTTACGAGATCATCTACAACCTCATCGAGGACGTGGAAAACGCCATGGTGGGGATGCTGGCTCCGGAATTCGAGGAAGTCGTCACCGGCGATGCCGAGGTGCGGGAAATCTTCCGGATTCCCCGGGTCGGCGCGGTGGCCGGCTGCTATGTCCTCAACGGAGCCATTTCCCGGGGCTCCAAAGTCCGGTTCCTGCGGGAAGGCGCGGTCATCTGGCGGGGCACAGTCTCCTCTCTCAAGCGATTCAAAGAGGATGTGCGCGAAGTGCAGTCCGGTTTCGAGTGCGGAATTGGCTTGTCCGACTTCCAAGACCTCAAGCAAGGCGACATCATCGAGACGTTTGAGGAGCGGGAAGTCGCCCGAGTCTGACAACACGAGGGGTGAGGTGAACCGATGCACGTTCTCGCCGTGGTCTATGACCTGCACATCCCGGGCTGTCAATCGCTGAAGGAGCGTCGCTCGGCATTGCGCCCGGTCCTTTCGGGAGTGGCCCGCAAATTCGGCATCTCGGTGGCTGAGACTGGCCACACCGACCTCTGGCAGCGAGCCGAGGTGGGAGTGGCCTTGGTGTCAGGACAGCCCAGCCAGTGCCGGACAATGGCCGATGAGGTGGATCGGTATATGTGGTCTATCCCCGATATCGAAGTAGTGGACTCCACGGCCCACTGGCTCAACACCGACGAATAAAGGCACGTATGGCACGCCGTCGGGAATCGCGCCCCTCCCAATACTCGAGGTCAGCTCGCCTCGGCGAGTTGCTGCGCGAGATCGTGGCCTCCGAAATGGCCCAGTTGGACGACGACCGATTGTCGCTTGTCAGCGTCACCGGAGTGGAAACCAGCGTCGAGTTGAGCCGGGCCACGGTCTACATAAGTGCCTTGGACGATGAGGTGGCTTCAGAAGCCCTGGAGGCCCTAGTGGAGCATCGTTACCAGCTCAAGCAGGCGGTTGCCCGCGCCGCCGCGGTCCGGAGAGTGCCCGATCTGTCGTTCGCGCTCGACCCCTCGATTTCAGCCGGTGAGCGGGTGGACGAGATATTGCGGAATTTGGCCGATGAGGCTGAAGAGTGACGACCGCTGACGGGCTGGCCGAAAAGGCCGACGGGTGACAACCGCTGACGGGCTGGTCGTCATCGACAAAGAGGCGGGGTGGACCTCCCATGATGTGGTGGCCAAGGCCAGGGGGGTGTTCGGTACTCGCAAAGTTGGGCATTCCGGCACGCTGGATCCCGATGCCACCGGGGTGCTGTTGTTGGGAGTGGGTCGGGCCACCCGGCTGCTGCGATTCCTCACTCCGCTCCCCAAGCGATACGTAGGCGAGCTTGTTTTGGGCGCCGAGACCAGCACGCTGGACGCGTCAGGCGAGGTCACCGCGGTCCACGACATGTCCGACGTGACCCCGCACCAAGTGTCCGAGGCCGCTTCCCATTTCTTGGGCGACATCATGCAGGTACCGCCGATGGTCTCGGCCATCAAGGTCGGGGGGCGCCGGCTGCACGAGCTGGCCCGAGAAGGCATCGAGGTCGAACGGGAGGCCCGGCCGGTGACCGTCCACGAATTGGCCGTTGCCCCGGTGGATGCCAGTGCGGGGGTGTACCGGATTGAGGTGAGCTGCTCCTCGGGTACCTATGTCCGATCGCTGGCTGCCGATATCGGCTCTGCCTTGGGCGGAGGGGGGCACTTGCGGGCGTTGCGTCGGGTTGCGGTCGGCTCGTTCACCATCGAAGAAGCCCGCCCGGTCGTCTCTCCCGAGCTGCTTTCGATGGAGACGGCCCTGCGCGACTATCCCTCGGTCTTGGTCGACGCCGACCTCAGTCGAAGGGTGGCCAACGGACAGGTGCTGGCTTCCGAAGAGATCACGGCGGAGGGGAATGGCCCCTGGGCCGTGCATGGGGTAAAGGGTCAGCTCCTGGCCGTTTACGAAACCCACAAACCGGGGATGGTCAAGCCGGCGGTGGTCATCCCCAATTGACTGCCTTGAGCGAGACGCGGGCGAGCGGGATTGTCCAGTTTGACCTTGGGGCCGCTACCGTGCAGCGCGGTGCAGGTCATCGAAGACTTTGGCCGCCTGGAAGGCATTGAGGAGACCGCCGCCAGCATCGGTGTGTACGACGGCGTGCACGTCGGACATCAGGCCGTCATCAATCAACTTCTCTCTGAGGCGGAACGCCTAGGAGTGGCCCCCGCGGTGGTTACATTCGATCGCCACCCGGCGCTGGTGTTGCGGCCCGAGAATGCCCCTAAACTGCTGAACTCGCTCGACCAGAAGCTGGAACTGCTCGAGGCGGCTGGCATTGAGTACGTGTACCTGATCGAGTTCTCACCCGACCGAGCCCACACGATGCCAGAGGAATTTGTGCGCCAAGTCTTCGTGAAAAGGCTTCGAGTGCGGAGCATCGTGGTGGGGGAGGACTTCCACTTTGGGCGGGCCCGGCTGGGCAATATCGACACGCTGCGGAAATTCGGCATGGAAATGGGATTCGAAGTTCATGCTGTAAAGCTGCTGCACCACGACGAGAAATGGCCCGAGCCGGTGTCATCCACCGCGGTGCGCCGTGCGCTGGCCGGCGGCGATGTGCGCACGGCGGCGGCCATGCTGGGTCGATACCACGAGATCAGGGGCAAGGTTGTGCTGGGCGATCGGCGGGGTATGGCCATCGGGTTTCCCACCGCCAACATCCCGGTTTCCATGGTCATGGCTTGGCCGGCCGACGCGGTGTATGCCGGCTGGTATACCCGTCCCGACGGCTCGCGGTACATGGCGGCCATCAATATCGGCCGGCGACCAACCTTCTATGAGCACGCCCAGCAATCGCTGCTTGAAGCCCATCTCCTGGACTTCGAGGGCGACTTGTACGGCGAGGAGGCCAGAGTGGAGTTCGTAGAGCTGCTCAGAAGCGAGCACCGCTTCGACGGCATTGAGTCACTGGTAAAACAACTCCGCATCGACGTTGCCCTGAGCCGGGAGATCTTGAACGCGGAACCTTCCCGCTAGCCGTTCATGAAACTGGCTCTTTTCTCGGAAATCCCGGTACCTCGGCCTTGGCATGCCGATAGCGAGATGCTCCGCTATCAGGAGCTGATCCAGCAGGCCGTGCTGGCCGACCAACTCGGATACCACAGCTTCTGGACGGTGGAGCACCACTTTCTGGAGGAGATGTCGCACAGCTCCAACCCCGAGGTGCTCTACGGGGCGGTGGCTGCCCTCACCGAGCAGATTCGACTGGGCTATGGGGTGCGCCTGACCCCAAAGCCCTATAACCACCCGGTCCGCAGCGCCGAGTCGGCGGCCACGCTGGACGTGATCAGCGGGGGACGAGTGGAATTCGGTACCGGCCGCTCCACTACCCGAGCCGAGCTGGAGGGCTTCGGAATCGACCCTCGGGAGACCAGGGCTATGTGGGCCGAGGCCGTTGGGCACATCGCGGGCTGTTGGCTGAATGACGAATACGAGTTCGAGGGCCAGTACTGGTCGATGCCCCGTCGCCGGGTCTTGCCCAAGCCGGTGCAGAAGCCCCATCCCCCGATTTGGGCGGCTACCGGCAGTCGGGAGACCCATCAGCTGGTGGGGGAGATGGGGATGGGATTGCTGTCGTTCAGCGCCGGGGTTTCGCTGGAGGAACTGGAGCTTCGGATCAACCTCTACCGCGAGGGGGTGGAGGCCTGCCAAGACCCGGTGGGGGGCTATGTGAACGACCGGGTGGCCACCTTCGCCATGTTCCACTGCGCGCCCACTACAGCCGAGGCCTATGACAACGCCCGGGAGTCGTTCTGGTGGTATCCCACGGTGGCCTTCAAGCTGGTGGGCAGCGTGGCCGAGATGCTCCAAGAAGAGGGCGCCGAGCTCGGCGACTGGAACTATCTCCGGTATCTGCCCGGCATGACCGCGGACGCCGATTGGGATACCACGTTCAGCGTCGAGGATCTGGTGGAGCAGGGCGTGGCCATCGCCGGCGACCCCGACCAGTGCATCGAGCTATGCCAGGGCTTCGCCGACCTCGGCGTCGACCTGCTGCTGTGCATGATGAACCCTTACAACATCCCCCACGACAAAGTCCTGGAAAGCCTCCGCCTCACCGCCACTCAAGTGATGCCCGCTCTCAAGGGCTCGAACGGCCCTCGAGCAGGGCGCTGACTGCGTCTCTGGTGGGCATGGAGGGCTGGGCACCGGGGGTTTGCACCGCGAGGGCGCCGGCGGCGTTGGCGAAGCGGACGGCTTCGATCAGCGGGCGCTGTTCGGCGACAGCGACTCCGAGTGCGCCGCAGAAGGCATCTCCGGCACCGGTGGGGTCCACTACTTCGGCGGGAAAGGAGGGAACTAGCACATCGTCAAGCTGGGCTCCTAGGCCGCCCAGAGTGAGGACTATGTCGCATTGGCCGGTATCGGGGCCGATCGCATCGATCTGGGTTTGCTCGGCCCGGTTCACCACCAACACGTCGGTAAGGGGCACGACAGCCTCTACAAGGAACGGATCGACCGGAGCAGGGTTGAACACCACGGTCGTCCAACCGGAACGGGCGGCCTGGGCTGCCCGTCGGGCCCCCGCCGCTCCCACCTCGCCTTGTAGCAGCAGCACGTCGGCGGCCGCGATGACTTCGGTGGCCGCCTCAGCGTCGGCGACCCCAGTGCTGGCGTTGGCCCCGGCGACGATGACGATGGAGACGTCGGCCGGAGAGATGAGCGGTATCGCAGTGCCGGTGGGTTCATCGGCGATGCGAACAAGGCTGGTATTCACGCCGCTGTCGTTGAGCACCTCCAGCAGCCAGCGGCCCCGGTCGTCATTGCCCACGCAGCCCACCATGTGCACGTCGGCCCCCAATCGGGCCGCAGCAGTTGCCTGGTTGGCGCCCTTTCCCCCGGAAAACGCCTCCATCTTTTGGGCGCGCAAGGTTTCATCGGGGCCAGGAAGCCGGTCGAGCCAGATAGACAGGTCGTAGTTGAGACTCCCGAAGGACACAACCTTCACCATTCCAGTATCCCCCAAAAGCCCCCAGGTAGGTGTTCGGGCCTTCTGGGTGGTACCTTTACTGGGTCCCCCGGGCACAAGCACGGCAAGGAGCAGTGCAGCAGCCCGTTTTCTGACCGACGGACACACTGAGTAGGGATGGCCGAGAAGCTAGCGTCCAAAACCGCGACCATCGAGAAGCACCGCCTGCATGATGCCGATACAGGCTCACCCGAGGTCCAGATCGCTCTGTTGACTGAGCGGATCAACCACCTCACCGAGCACTTGAAGGTACATGTCAAGGATCACCACAGCAGGCGAGGCTTGCTAATAATGGTGGGCCGTCGGCGGCGGCTGCTCGACTACGTCAAGGACAACGACGTGGAGCGCTACCGCGGCATTATTGCCGAACTTGGCCTTCGCCGCTGAGTGGATTGCGCCGCTGAGAAGCGGGTATCGCCCTGGCGATTCAAAAATACAAATAGGCGGGCCACAAGAGAGGCCAGCTGCCAGTTGAAGGGGCCGAGTTGCGCTGGGCCTCTCCAACTGGGAACTGGCTCCGTTCCGGCCCGCACGGACCTCGCGTGGTCCGGAGAGGAGCAAAAATGGCGGAAGCCATCACCGTTTCAGCCGTCGTAAGCGGCGCGGAAAGCAAAACCCTGTCCTTTGAGACAGGTCGTCTGGCCGGCCAGGCCGACGGAGCCGTTGTGGCCCGCATGGGCGACACCACCATCCTGGTGACCGCAACCGCGGCCCGACGGGTCCGAGAGGGCGCCGACTTCTTCCCCTTGACCGTCGACATCGAGGAGCGGATGTACGCCGCGGGCAAGATCCCCGGCTCGTTCTTCAGGCGTGAGGGCCGGGCTCCCGAGTCGGCGATATTGACGTGCCGGCTGATCGACCGACCGCTGCGACCCTCATTCCCCGACGGGTTCCGCAACGAGATCCACATCGTCGGAACCGTCTTGGGGGCTGATCAGGAGAACCCCTATGACGTGATCGCCATCAACGGGGCATCGGCCGCCCTGAGCATCTCGGGAATACCGTTCGCCGGACCGATCGGCGCAGTCCGAGTGGCCCACAGCGCCGAAGGGGAGTGGATTCCCCACCCGACCTACGCCGAGGGGGCCGATTCCACGTTCGAGATGGTTGTAGCCGGCCGAGTCCTGGACGACGGCGACGTGGCCATCATGATGGTGGAGGCCAACGGTACCGAGGCAAGCTGGTCGCTGTACCAAGACGGCACTCCCAAGGTCGACGAAGCCGCGTTGGCGGAGGGCTTGGAGAAGTCCAAGGAGTGGATCAAAGAGGCGGTGGGCCTCCAGCGTCGCCTGATCGCCACGGCGGGGGTGAAGCCCCCCATGGAATTCGACCTCCAGGTGGACTACAGCCCCGAGATAGAGGCGGCGGTGGCCGAAGTCGGCTCCGAGAAGCTGGCCGCGGCCATGTCCATCGCCGACAAGGCTGAGCGCCAGGAGGCCGAGACGCAGGCCAAAGAGGAGATCGTTGCCGCGCTGGCCGACCGGTTCGAAGAGACCGAAGGGGCCGACAAGCAGGTCTCCGCGGCCATCCGCTCGCTCACCAAGAGCATTGTCCGCAACCGCATCGTGAACGACGGCGTACGGATCGACGGCCGAGGTGCGGCGGACCTCCGACCCCTGGGATCAGATGTCGCCGTGGTCGACACCGCCCATGGGTCCGGACTATTCGAGCGGGGCGAAACCCAGGTGCTGAACATCACGACGCTGGGCACGGCGCGGATGGATCAGATGATCGACGGGATCGACCCCATCGACAAGAAGCGCTACATCCACCACTACAACTTCCCTCCGTACTCCACCGGGGAGACCGGCTTCATGCGGGGTCCCAAGCGTCGGGAGATCGGGCACGGGGCCCTGGCCGAGAAGGCGCTGGTCCCCGTCATCCCCGACATGGACGAATTTCCATACACGTTGCGGCTGGTGTCGGAGGTGCTCTCATCCAATGGATCGACTTCCATGGGCTCGGTGTGCTCGTCCACGCTGTCGCTGATGGACGCGGGGGTGCCCATCAAGGCCCCGGTGGCCGGCATCGCCATGGGATTGGTCTTTCACGAGGGCCAATACACCACCCTTACCGACATCCTCGGCGCCGAGGATGCATTTGGCGACATGGACTTCAAGGTGGCAGGAACCGCTGACTTTGTGACCGCCCTGCAACTCGATACCAAGATCGACGGGCTGCCCGCCGATGTTCTGGCCGGTGCCCTCAATCAGGCCCGCGATGCCCGGCTGAAGATCCTCGAGGTCATGGCCGGGGCCCTTGACGCCCCCCGAGACGATGTTGGACCTACCGCCCCCAAGATCGTCAAGTTCGAAATTCCCTTGGACAAGATCGGAGAAGTCATCGGGCCAAAGGGCAAGGTGATCAACTCCATCCAGGCCGAAACTGGTGCCGAAGTCAACGTGGACGACGCCCAAGACGCGGGCATCGTTACCATCTCCTCGCCCGACCGAAATTGCGTGGACGAGGCTGAGCGCCAGATCCGCTTGATTCTGGATCCACCCACCGCCGACGTGGGAGAGGTTTACAACGGGAAGGTGGTGAACATCACCGCGTTCGGTGCGTTCGTGAACATCCTTCCGGGCCGCGACGGTCTCGTGCACATCTCCAAGCTGGGCCGAGGTCGCCGCGTTGAGCGGGTTGAGGACGTGGTTGCGCTGGGCGACGACCTTGAGGTTGTCGTGGAAGACATCGATCCCAACGGCAAGATCAGTCTCAAGCTGGTCGGTGACGTGAGCGACGACAACCGCGATTCTGGTTCTCGCTCAGACGACCGGGGTGGCCGTGACCGAGGTGATCGCCGGGACGACCGGGGTGGCCGTGACCGAGGTGATCGCCGGGACGACCGGGGTGGCCGTGACCGAGGTGATCGCCGGGACGACCGGGGTGGCCGTGACCGAGGTGATCGCCGGGACGACCGGGGTGGCCGGGGTCGCGACGACCGCCATGATGATCGGGGTGGCCGGGGTCGCGATAACCGCCGTGATGATCGGGGTGGCCGGGACCGCGACGACCGTAGGGGTCGCCGTGACGATCGTGGAGGCCGAGACCGCAGGGACTGGGACGGCCCTTCCCAAGCGGCTTCCTTCGAGGAAGACTTCGAAACTCAGTTGCGCGATGAATTCGGCGATCTGGGTCCCAGCGGGGGCTCGCATCGTCGAGGAGGGGGTCGCGGTCGCGACCGGGATCGGGCACCGCGCTAACCCCGCCCTCTACTTCATAATCCAAGCCCGGTAGCCATTGCTTGGCCCTATATCGTCTCGTTCATGATCCAGGTAGGGGTGTTCGGCGCGGGCGGCAGAATGGGCGCCACCGTCTGTGAAGCGGTGGCTTCCGACCCTGACATGAATCTGGTGGCCGCGGTTGATCCCTACGGCGTAGGAGCGTCGGCCGGCGGTGTGGTTGCCGTTGCCGACCGCCAGGCAGTGGTTGACGCGGGTGCCGACGTGGTGGTGGATTTCACCATTGCCGAAGCGGCCCGAGACAACCTGGTCTGGTTGGCTGAGCAGCGAGTCCACGCCGTCGTGGGAACCACCGGGTTCACTGACGCCGACTTGGAGCGATTTCAGGCTGCCTTCGACGCGGCGGAACGGGCCTGCATAATCGCTCCCAACTTCGCCATCAGCGCGGTACTGATGATGCGGTTTGCCGAGCTGGCCGCGCCTTACTTCGAGACGGCCGAGGTCATTGAGCTGCACCACGACGCCAAGATCGACGCTCCGTCGGGAACCGCCCGGCTAACGGTGGAGAAGATGGCCGCCGCATCAGATGCTTGGGCCCCCGATCCCACCGAGCACGAAATGCTGTCGGGAGTTCGGGGCGCCGAGGGTCCCGCTGGCATCCGGGTCCATGCCGTGCGCATGAAGGGGATGGTGGCCCATCACGAGGTGATCTTGGGTGCCGAGGGCCAAACCCTGACCATTCGCCAAGACTCCACCGATCGGTCCTCCTTCATGCCCGGAGTCCTAGCCGCGGTGAAAGCCGCCCCCGACCACACCGGGCTCATCGTCGGACTCGACGCCTTGCTGGACATCTAAACCCCTGTCGTGTCGTTCAGGCGCATACTGCTGAACATCGCGGTGCTCTTGGCCGTAGCGGCCATGGTCATCGCCGGCTTCTGGCAGCTCCACCGGCTGTCTGAGCGCCGGGATCGAAACAGCACGATCACCGATCGCAGCAAACTCCCTGTTGTCGAGGTGCAAACCTTGGTGGAAAGCGCCGACGGCTTCGACGTGGGGAAAGACATCGAGTTCCGCCTGATCCGGGCGGTCGGCTTCTATCAAACCGAAGATGAGGTGCTGATACGCAACCGGACCTATCAGGGCTCTTCCGGATTTTGGGTCCTCACCCCGCTGCTGCTCCAAACCGGTGACATTGTGGCTGTCAATCGGGGCTGGATCCCCCACGCCGCGGGCACCGGCGCAGCTTCTGCTGAATTCGCTCCCTCCACCGGCGAGGTACAGGTGGTCGGGCTGGTCCGGGCCACGGTCACCGCCGAGGGACTCCAGCAGTCGGACCCGTCAAGCGGGGTGCTGGCCGAGATGGCCCGGCCTGATCTGGCCCGCCTGTCCCAACAGCTCGATGGCGCCCTGCTTCCGGTCTACGTGCAACTCCAGGCCCAGACCCCGTCCTCTGGCGATCTGCCGGTCCCCGTTCCACCCCCCGACCTGGGAGAAGGATCGCATTTGGCCTACGCCGTCCAGTGGTTCATCTTCGCCACCATCGCCGCCGTGGGCTATCCGTTGATCTTGCGCCGTCTGGGCCGCCCCGGCGATCGGTCGAAGGCAGCCCAAGAGGCCGTTTAGCCGGAGTCTGGGACGGTGGCTGGTCTATAACGCGAGAGGCCCCAGCACTCGGCTGTGCCATCGGTGCGGATGGCACAGGAGCGGTTGAGGGAGGTGGCGATGGCGGTGAAACGGCCCTCTGGTGTGCTTGTCTGCCCGTATTGGTTGTTTCCCCAGCACTCGGCTGTGCCATCGGTGCGGATGGCACAGGAATGGTTCGGTGAGGTGGCGATGGCGGTGAAACGGCCCTCTGGTGTGCTTGTCTGCCCGTATTGGTTGTTTCCCCAGCACTCGGCTGTGCCATCGGTGCGGATGGCACAGGAGTGGTACGACGAGGTGGCGATGGCGGTGAATCGACCAGTGGGCGGGGTGAACTGACTGTTTCGGTGGACGCCCCCGCACCGAATGACCCCGGTGTCTCGCAACCCACAGGATTGCAGGGTGCTGACGGAGATGTCGATGAACCGGCCGCCCAGCCGATTTAGCTGCCCGGCTTCATTATTGCCCCAGCAGGCAATGGTCTGGTTGGTGCGGATGGCGCAGGTGTGGCCCGATCCGGCGGAAATGGCGGTGAACTGGCCCTCTGGAGGAGCGGATTGACCGTATTGATTCTGGCCCCAGCATGTCACCGCACCGCTTTCCAGGATGCCGCAGGAGTGGCCCGATGTATTTGATATGGATCCGGCGGAAATGGCGGTGAACTGGCCCTCTGGAGGAGCGGATTGACCGTATTGATTCTGGCCCCAGCATGTCACCGCACCGCCTTCTAGGATGCCGCAGGAGTGAGTTGCTGCCGAAGATATGGCACTAAAGCTTCCAGCTGGTGCCCCCCACAGCTCCAGGTGGCAAAGCCCGGTGTCAGGCCAGCCAAGCAGTCTCAGAGCGTCACACCCAATGTGGATATCGCTGATTCGGCCACCGAGGCACATTCCCGCGCCCATAATCGAGCAGTCCTGAGGGTGGCCCAAACCGAATATCGAATGACCCAATTCGTGTGTTACTCCTCGCAGATAATGCATGTACGTCCAATCCAGGCATCCAGCATCTTCGTGGTCGCGCACCCGAAGAGGCACTGACTTGGCTATGCAACCGGCGTTGGATTCATGCAGGTAATACCCCTCAGGTGTCCCCACCCAAGCGACACCTTGATGGGCGAAACCTGCTGCATAGTGATCTGGATTCTCACTCCCAGAAACTGCGTCGATGAGGATCAAAACTTGGGAGAAGTCTCCTAGCTTTCGTACCTCAACCAGGCACAGCTCTTCGCCGTCTCGGCCTTCACCTGCCCAAATGTCGCCCACTCGAATAGTTCCCCAGTCGTAGCCGGGGAAGACGGACCCGGAGGCGATGAAGTTAATGCTGACAAGATTGGATGATTGTCGGGCGTAGAAGCCGCCGACTTGGCTGTCCAGTATTTCGAGTTCATGGCGCAAGTCGTCGAGGGTGTATCCACTGTTCTCATGCGTGCAGTAGAAGACGTGTAGATCAACAGTGCCCATGAAGGGAAATGTCATGGTTATGGAGCCCCAGCACACGAGGCTCTGGTCAACGCGCAGCCCACATGCGTGCCACCAGCCAGTGGAAACGGCGGTGTAGCGACCATCGGGCGGGTTCCCCTGTCCGTGGCTGTTGTTGCCCCAACAGACAATGGTCTGGTCGATATGCAGCCCGCAGGGATTGTTGTAGCCCGCAGACACCTGGGTGAATTGGCCAGTGGGGACATCAAGTTGGCCGTGGTCGTTGCCTCCCCAGCAGGCGATGGCTTGATCGGCGCGGATGCCGCACCAGTGTCCCCCGCCTTGTGAGGCGGATACGGATAGGAACTCTCCAGGAGGAGCAAGTCGCTGGCCTCGGTTGTTGTCCCCCCAGCAGGCGATGGTCTGCTGCACGCGCAGCCCGCACGCATGACCAAAGCTGGCAGTGATTGCGCTGAATTGACCATCGGGCACATCCACTCTGCTATACCCGTCGCGGCCCCAGCAGGCAGCGGTTTGGTCCGCCCGCAATCCGCACGAGTAACCCGTGCTCGCGGATACGGCGGTGAATTCTCCTGTGGGGGCGTCGGATTGACCGCGGTCGTTGCCGCCCCAACACGCCACCGTCCGATCGGTGCGAATCCCGCAAGTGTGGTCTTCTCCAGCGGATACGGCGGTGAATTCTCCTGTGGGGGCGTCGGATTGACCGCGGTTGTTGCCGCCCCAACACGCCACCGTCTGGTCGGATTTCAGGGCGCAAAAGTGTCTCTGGCCGGAGGAAAGGCCGATGATAGGCCCATTAGGGGTGTTCGGCTCATCTGGCATGTTCGGCCCATCAGGGGAGTCGTCGCACCCGTTGGGAACGATGTGGGTGTCGATGCCGAATTGGCACCGATAGGTGTTGAGCAGAGACTCTTGAGCAGCAACCAGTTCGTCACGAACTGCGATGTCGGCCTGAGTAGGGGTTCCGTCGAATCGCGCAGGTTCAGAGGGTTGCTGGGCCGGCTGGCCATTGATGCACCCATTGGGGATGATGTGGGTGTCGATGTCGAATCGGCAGCGGTAGGTGTTCAGTAGGGCTTCTTGGGCGGCGACCAACTCGTCGCGGGTCTGCACGTCCTCCACCGTTTGGGCTTGGGCGGGAACAGCGAACGCAACTCCCGCCAGCACCACCGCGGCCAACGGAACAGCGAAGCGTTTCAAGTAGCCACCTGCCTTCACGCACTGCGACACTAGTAACGAGGATCTTCTTTGGACCAGGTAGGACAGTAGGCTGATCTGGTGCCATATCCGGGTGATTCAAACCATCGGGTTCTTCATACCCTGCGCACCAAGGGCATGGCCGAGGTCGATACGGTGGCTCATGCCGCCGGCTTGTCGGAGGACCAGGCGGCCGGCGCATTGCTCGAACTCGGCGAGCAGGGATGGGCCCGCTACCGGGACGGCAATCGGGCCAAGGGCTGGATGCTGCTGGGGGAGGGCCGGGCCGAGGCCGAGCGACTGGCCACCGCTGAGATGGAGGACTCCGGCCAGCGGTCCGCGGTCTTCGATCTCTACGAGGCGTTCAAGGTGTTGGATCCCGAATTGAAGCAGGCCTGCACCGATTTTCAGATACGCGGAGATCAGACTCTGAATGACCACACCGACCCCGACTACGACGCGGCGGTCATCGCCCGATTGGCTGACATCAATCGGCGAGTCCAACCGATTATGGCCAGTCTGACCGAAGCCCTAGGCCGCCTTGGGCACTATGGACCGAGACTGGACTTCGCTCTGAGCCAGGTGGAGAGCGGCGACATTAACTGGTTTACGAAACCCACGCTGGATTCGTACCATGAGGTGTGGTTCGAGCTGCACGAGGATCTCCTGGTGACACTGGGAATTGATCGGGCATCCGAGCTGGCCGCTGATTCCGCTGACGCGTAAGGAGAACCCATGGCTCGATTCGGCAAGGTGCTCACCGCCATGGTCACACCTTTTCGAGAAGACGGCTCACTTGATCTGGACACGGCTGCATCACTGGCCCAATGGCTGAGCGACAACGGCAGCGATGGGCTGGTCATCGCGGGCACAACCGGCGAGGCGCCCACCCTGACCCACGACGAGCAAATCGATCTCATCGGTGCCGTCGTGGCCGCGGTTGACGTCCCGGTGGTGGCCGGTGCGGGCAGCAACGACACCGCCGCGGCGGTCGAGCTCACCGAGCGGGCCCAGGAGGCTGGAGCCAACGGCATCTTGTCGGTGGCCCCGTACTACAACCGGCCCTCCCAGGCCGGTTTGGCCAAGCACTTTGCCACGGTGGCCGCGGCAACCGACCTTCCGGTGCTCATCTACGACATTCCCGTTCGCACCGGTCGCAAGGTGGACACCGCCACGCTGCTGGACCTGGCCCACGGGGTGGCCAACATAGTCGGCATCAAGGACGCCGCCGGCGACCCCGCCGAAACCGCCGGCCTCATCGCCCAGGCGCCCGATGATTTCGAGGTTTACAGCGGCGACGACAGCCTCACACTGCCGCTGCTGTCGGTTGGAGCGGTGGGCGTCATCGGAGTAGCCACCCACTGGGCCGGCGCCGAACACGCCGAGATGATCGCCGCCTTCGAGAAGGGCGACGTGGCGGCCGCCCGCCAGATCAACGTCAGCCTCATGCCTTCGTATGACTATGAGACAGGGTTGGCCGCGCCCAACCCCATCCCGGCCAAGGCCATGATGCGCCTCATCGGGCTGCCGGTGGGCCGGTGCCGACCGCCGCTGGACGTAGAGCCCGACGGCTTGGTCGAGGCCGCCGCCGAAGTGCTGGCCGGCACACGGCTCGGTGCTGATGGCTGAACCTGCGGTCACATTGAGGATTCACGCCAATGGCTGAACCGGTTCAGATCACCTTTCTGGGCGGGTTGGGCGATATCGGGAGGAACTGCGCGGCCATCGAGTCCCAGGGCGAAGTGCTCCTTTTGGACTGCGGCGTGCTGTTCCCCGATGAGGACATGCCCGGGGCCGACTTCGTGCTTCCCGACCTGGAGTATCTGCGCGACCGGGCCGACCGCATCGTGGGCTGCATCTGCACCCACGGCCACGAGGATCACATTGGCGCTCTGCCCCGGGCGTTGGAGTGGCTGTCGTTTCCCGTGTACGCGTCACCGTTCACCCTCGGGCTGATACGCAATCGGCTTGAGGAACGGGAGGTGAGCGACCGCGCCTCCCTCATTCCCATCGGCGACCACGACCGGGTGCGCATCGGATCGTTCGACTGCGAGTTCATCCCGGTCACCCACTCGGTTCCCTCAGGGTTGATCTCGGCCATTCGCACGCCGCAGGGGGTGATCCTCCATTCCAGCGATTTCAAGCTGGACCTGAACCCAGTGGACGGCCGCCGCACCGATCTCGCCCGAATCGGGGCCATCACCCGCGGCGAGGGGATTCGACTGCTGCTGTGCGATTCCACCAACTCTGAGATACCCGGCAGCTCCCGGTCGGAGTCCGAGATCGGGGAGGTGCTGAAGGGAGTATTCGCCGCCCATCCCGACCGACGCCTGGTGGTGGCGGCGTTCTCCAGCCACATCCACCGAATTCAGCAGGTGGCCGACGCCGCGGTTGAGTCCGGGCGCAAGGTGGCCACGCTGGGGCTGTCCATGAAGCGCAACTTCGCCCTGGCTCGTGAGTTGGGATTGCTGCGGCTGCCCGACCATGCGGTCATCGAAGTGTCCGATGCCGAGCACTATCACCCCGGTGATGTGTGCGTGGTGTCCACCGGCTCTCAGGGAGAGAACCGCTCGGCACTGGCCATGGCGGCCACCGGCGACAGCCGCTGGATCAAAGTCGGCCCTGACGACACCGTGGTGCTTAGTTCCAGCCCCATACCCGGCAACGAGGCTCGGGTGTCCCGAATGATCAACAACCTGGTGTCGCGGGGGGCGAAAGTGGTCCATAGCGGCCAACTGGAGGTTCACACCACCGGCCATGGCAAGCAGGACGAGCTTCGCACCCTGCACGCCGTGGCCGACCCCGAGTACTTCGTGCCGGTCCACGGCGAGGTCCGCCACCTGGCGGCCCACGCCGAGCTGGCCTTGAACATGGGCATGCCTTCTGATCGGGTGATCCTGGCCCGAGACGGCGAACAGGTGGAGTTGAGCGACCGCGGTCTGGCCAACCGGGGGCAGGTCACCTCTGGGGATTACTACTACGTGAACGGGCAGCTGATCGAGAGCGGCCGGGAGCTGTTCAGCGAGCGTTTCATCCTCGGCGGCCAGGGAGTGGTCAACGTCGTGGTGGTGTTGAGCCGCGAGGAGGGTCGTCTGCTGGCCCGCCCCCGCGTGGAGAGCAAGGGCTGGGTGGGAGGCGACCTAGTTCGAGAATTTGAATATGCCGCGGCCGACGAAGTGGAGGCTGCGGTGGAGGCGTATCTGGAATCGGGAGAAGACGACGGGTTGGAGCGCTTGGTTCGAAGGGCAGCGGGCCAATTCGTCAACCACAACACCGGCCGCCGTCCCATGATCGTTCCCGTCATCATCGAACTCTGAACGCTTATCTGGCCCGCTCTGTCGGCCCAAACCATTGGTTACTGGTGTTGTCAATGGTACGTTTGTGGTTGTTGTGGCTACCAAAACCGCTCGAAAGCCCCCTACAAAGCCCAGCGCAAAGTCCAAATCCAAGGCCGGAGCCTCATCGGACAGCCGATTGAGGCAGGCATCGGCCGCGGTCTGGGCCAGACACCGCGCCGACATCATTGCCGTGGGGTTCATCCTCGCCGGGCTGGTGGCAGCGTGCGCCGTTTGGGCCGATGTGGCCGGACCGTTCGGCAAAGGCCTCCGAATCATGCTCGGCGCGCTCATAGGCACCGCCAGGTCTGCCATTCCGATTGCTCTGGTGGCCATAGGGGTTGTGCTGTTGCGGGGTCCCCGCCCCGACGACGAGGAGGATGTGCAACCCGCTTCCGAGTCCTTCGACAAGAACCCCTACACCGACCCGGCCCGGGCCGACCTGGTGCAGGCGGTTCGCCTCGGCCTCGGCACCGCATTGACGCTCCTGTCGGTGACCGGTCTTCTTCACATAGCCATCGACCGGCCGGGCATCGAGGACCTCGATGGACTGATGGGGGCCGGTGGTGCTCTGGGCTTGGCCTTCGGGGGCACGCTGGCCGCGTTCATGGGAGTTTGGGGTGCGAGCCTGGTGGTGGGCGCGTTCGGCCTGCTGGGAATGGTGGTGCTCACCCGGGTGTCGCTGCGGGCATGGGCCCGCCGAGTAGACGGTGCCAAGCTCAAGGCCGCCCTGGTCCGAGCCCTCCACTCCGCGACTGGCACGGCAGATCCTTCGATGCCGGCCGAAGACCCCTCCGTGCACCATCAGGAGAACTGGGCAGAGGCGATTCCGGTCGAACCGGAGGTGACCGGCTCCGATGTGGTGGTCATACCCGAACCGCGCCCGGAACCGGAACCGGCGCCCGCTCCCGACACCAGTTCGGCACCTGAACCCAAACCCAGTCCTCCTTCCCCCGACCCGGAGCCGGACTGGCAGGCACCGGCGATCGTGGGTGAGAAGGGGTCCAAGGCACCCAAGTCGTCGAAGTGGAAGCTCCCCTCGCTCAAGCTGCTGAGCGGGTCCGATCCCCAGCAAATCAACCAGGATGAGGCCACCCGCAAGGGCGCCGCCCTCGAGCAGGCCCTGGCCGCCCACGATGTGGAGACCAAGCTGGTGGGGATGGTGATCGGCCCCACCGTGACCCGCTACGAGCTGGAGCTCGCCCCCGGGGTCAAGGTCAGCCGGGTCACCAGCTTGAGCAAGGACATCGCCTATGCGTTGGCCTCGCCCGACGTCCGCATCCTGGCCCCGATTCCCGGGCGCCAGGCCATCGGCGTGGAGGTGCCCAACCGCGACCGCCAGGTGGTGTCGCTGGGCGGGATACTGGCGTCGGCCGAAGCCCGCAAGGCCAACCACCCCCTGGAGGTGGCCATCGGGCGGGACATCAACGCCAAGCCGGTGATGATGGACCTATCCCGGATGCCCCACATTCTCATCGCCGGAGCCACGGGAGCGGGCAAGTCGTCGTGCATCAACTCCATGATCACCTCGGTGCTCATGCGCTCCACCCCCGACCAGGTCCGCATGATCCTGGTCGACCCCAAGATGGTGGAGATGGCCCAATACGAGCATGTGCCCCACCTGCTCACCCAGCCGGTAGTCGACCCCAAGAAGGCGGCCAACGCCCTGGCGTGGGCCTGTCGGGAGATGGACCGTCGCTATGAGGTGCTGGCCTCGGTGGGCGTGCGGGACATCGATGGCTACAACGACGCCTGTGACCGGGGCGTGTTCGAGAACGATCGCAAGCTGGGGATTGAAGTGTCTGAGCCCAAAGAGCGGATGCCGCTCATTTTGGTGGTGGTGGATGAGCTCTCCGACCTGATGATGGTGGCCCCCCGCGACGTGGAGGACTCCATCTGTCGGATCGCCCAGAAGGCCCGGGCAGTGGGCATCCACTTGGTGATCGCCACCCAGCGTCCGTCCATCAACGTGATCACCGGGGTCATCAAGGCCAACATTCCGGCCCGGTTGGCCTTTGCGGTGTCTAGCCAAACCGATAGCCGGGTGATCCTCGACCAGCAGGGCGCCGAGCGCCTGGTGGGCCAGGGCGACATGCTCTTGCTCAGCCCCACCTCCACGTCGCCCCAGCGCATCCAGGGTGCGTGGGTGACCGAGGAGGAGGTCCGCAAGGTGGTGGCCGCCTGGCGGCGTCAGGACGTGGCCATGGAGCCACCCAGTCCTTCGGCTTCGGTGACCACCGACGGAGGCGACGGCGACGACGACCCGTTGGCCCCCGCGCCTTCGACTGCCGCGAGCGGGGGCGGCGACGATGACGATGAGCTGCTGGTGCAGGCCATGAGGCTGGTAGTGGAGAGCCAGCTGGGCTCCACATCGATGCTCCAGCGCAAGCTCCGGGTGGGATTCGCCCGAGCCGGGCGTCTGATGGACCTGATGGAGCAGCGGGGCGTGGTGGGACCCTCTGAGGGGTCGAAAGCACGAGAGGTGCTGATGACCCCCGACGAGCTTCCCTGACAATCGCCTACTAGGCATCGATAGTCTCCTCTCGTGGCGTTGGCAGTATTCCTCCTGGTGGCAGGCCTTATTGTGCTTGCCATCGGCGCCGACCAGCTGGTTGTTGGCGCCTCCCGGTTGGCCACCGTTCGGGGTATCTCACCCATAGTGATCGGGGCACTGGTCATCGGCTTCGGCACCAGTGCTCCCGAGATGCTGATTTCCGGACTGGCTGCCGCCGAGGGCGACTCCGACCTCGGGGTTGGCAACGTTGTCGGCTCAAATGTGGCCAATCTCAGCTTGGTGCTGGGCTTCTCGGCCCTGGTGGCGGCGTTGGCCGTGGGCGGCCGCTACATCCGGGTGGTCAAAGGCACGCTGTGGCGGGAGGGCTTGATCTCGGTTGCTGCCGCAGGGTTGTTCTGGGTGCTGGTCCAAGACGGATTCCAGCGCTGGGAGGGCGTCGTTCTGATCGCGGCTTTCGTCGTGGCCATGGTGGGCATCCTGAGGCGCCCCGCCCACGACGGCAGTGCCTATGACCTACTTGCCGGTGACAAGCCCATCAGCCAGCGGCTTGAGTTGGGCCGCACCGTGGGAGGGCTGGTGGCCACCGTGGTCGGCGCCCAGCTTGCGGTGGAGGGAGCCACGGACATCGCCCATGAGGCTGGCTTGGGCACCGGATTTGTGGGGCTGTCCCTGGTGGCGTTCGGAACCTCGTTGCCCGAGCTGATCACCGGCGTGCAGGCCGCCCGCCGGGGCGAAGCCGACCTGCTGGTGGGCAACATATTGGGCTCCAACACATTCAACAGCTTGCTGGTGGGGGCACTGGTGGCACTGCTCGGCCCCGGACCGCTGGTTGACCCCAATCTCACTGGGCTGGCGGTGTGGATCATGATGGGCATCTCGGTTGGGGCGTGGTTGTTGATGTTCTCGGGGGGCGGACTGAAGCGGTGGTGGGAGGGGGCCGTGTTGTTGGCCGTGTATCTGGTGTCGCTGCCGTTCTTGGTTTCCGACCACCAGGAGGCCCCGATACACGCGGCTCCTGCGGTTGAGGTTGAGCTGACGTCGACCGACGGTGGTGGCCCGGGATTGGACGCCGCGTAGTCTCGGTACGGTGCGCCGGTTTTGGGTTGAAACGCTGGGGTGTCCCAAGAACCAGGTGGACTCTGACAAGATCACCGGTTTGCTGGTTCGCGACGGGATGGCTGTGGCCGAAGCGCCTGAGGAAGCCGATCTGGTGGTGGTGAACACCTGCGCTTTCATAGAGGAGGCCCGCCAGGAGTCGGTGGACACGGTGTTGGAGCTGCGCTCGACGGCATCCGAGGCCGAGCTGGTGATTACCGGGTGCATGGCCGAGCGCTACGGCGCCGAGTTGGCCGAAGCCCTGCCTGAGGTCGACCGGGTGGCCGGGTTCGGCGTGCCGGTCAGCATCGGAGCGAAGCCCTCTGATTCGTCGCGGAGCCCGGCGGAGCTTCCCTCGTTCGACCTGTTGAACCTACCTCGGCCGCCGGCGGAAGCACCCTGGGCCTACGTGAAGATCGCCGAGGGCTGCGACCGGCGCTGCGGGTACTGCGCCATTCCCAGCTTTCGAGGGCCCCAGCGCTCCCGGTCGGTCGAATCCATCGTGGCCGAGGTGGAGGCGCTTGGAGTGAGAGAGGCGGTTCTGGTGGCCCAAGACCTGGCCTCCTACGGGCGCGACCAGGGCCAGGGGGAGCGGGGCATCATCCCCCTGGTGGAGTCGCTGCGCCGTCGGGTCGATTGGGTGCGTCTTTTGTACCTGTACCCGTCGGATCTCACCGATCCGCTCATCGACGTCATCTGCTCCACCGATGTGCCCTATTTCGACCTCTCGTTGCAGCACGTGTCTAGGCCGCTGTTGGCCCGAATGCGCCGGTGGGGCGACGGTGACCGATTTGCCGCTCGCATTGCCGAGATTCGCCAGCGCCAGCCCGAGGCGGTCTTCCGGTCGAACTTCATCGTGGGCTATCCCGGCGAGACCGAGGCCGACCACGACGCCCTGCTGGAGTTTGTGGAAGAAGTAGGCCTCGACTGGTGCGGGTTCTTCACCTACTCCGCGGAGACGGGCACCTACGCAACCACCCTCGATGGCCAGGTTCCCGCCGAGCTGGCCGCGGAGCGCCGTCGGGAGCTGGCCGAGGTCCAGGACGCGATCACCGTATCCAAGCGTGACCAACTCATCGGGCGCGAAGTCGAAGTGCTGGTGGACACCCCCGGCCTGGCCCGCAGCTACCGAGAAGCCCCGGAGATCGACGGCATCGTCTCAGTGCCCGATCACTTGGCTGTTGGCCAATTCCACACCGTGCGGGTGACCGACGCAATGGGTCCCGACGTTATGGCCGAGGCGATGGAGCCATGAGCGAGGTAGGGGCCTATTCCTGGGCCGATCTGCGCTTGACGGCCAACCTGATCACGCTGGGGCGGATTCTGGTTTCGCCTCTGCTGTTTGTGCTGATCTTGACCGCCTCGGACAGCGGAGGGACATCGTGGGCCGTGGTGGCCGTGGGCTGGGTGTTGGGCGCCAGCGACTACTACGACGGCTGGGTGGCCCGCGCCTCGGACAGCGTCAGCCGCTGGGGAGCTTTCCTGGACCCGTTGGCCGACAAGGTGATGATCCTGGGAGCGGCCTGGTGCTTCGTGGCCGTGGACCGCCTGTTCTGGGTTCCGGTGCTGATCATCACGGCTCGGGAGCTCCTGATGAGCGCGGCTCGGACTCGATGGGCTCGAGACGGCCTCTCGCTTCCTGCCCGCCACTCGGCCAAGCTCAAGACGCTGTTGCAGGGCGGGGCGCTCACCGTGGCCGCCCTGCCCCCGCTGGAGAACGTCGACTGGGCGGTGTCGCTGGCCATCTGGCTAGCAGTGGCCATAACCCTTTACTCCGGCTGGCGCTACTGGGCCGACGGGCGGGCCGGAGCCATTGCCGCCTCGGAGCGTTAGCTGACGGCGGGCGGCGGTATAGCCTCCCAGCGTGAATTGTGAAGTAATCGCGGTGGGAACCGAGCTCCTGCTCGGCCAGATTGTCGACACCAACTCGTCGTGGATCGGCGAGCAGCTGGCGCTGGCCGGTATCGACTCGCACCACCAGGTCAAGGTGGGCGACAACTTCGATCGCATGCAGGCGGTGCTCAATCAGGCCTTGGAGCGCAGCGATTCGGTCATCATGTGCGGCGGTCTGGGCCCCACCCAGGACGACATCACCCGGGACGTGATCGCTGCGGCGTTGGGGGTGGAGTTGGTGCGGCGCGACGACATCGTGGAGCGCATCTCGACTGTGTTCGGCGGCCGGGGCCGAGCCATGCCCGAGAACAACCTGCGCCAGGCTGATGTGCCCGACGGGGCCGAGGTGCTGCCGGTGATGCCCGGCACCGCCCCCGGCTTCAAGGTGGAGACCGGCGGCAAGGCGGTTTACGCCGTGCCCGGCGTGCCCTGGGAGATGCAGCAGATGGTGGGGGAGTGCGTGCTGCCCGATCTCAAGCAGCGGGCCGGGATCACTGCGGTGATCAAGAGCCGCACCCTGCGCACCTGGGGCGATTCCGAGTCGGGCTTGGCCGAGAAATTGCACGGAGAGATCGAGCGGTTGGATGAGACTGGCGAGTGCACCATCGCCTTTCTGGCCTCCGGCATGGAGGGGCTCAAAGTGCGGCTCACTGCCAAGGCTCCCAGCGAAGCCGAGGTGGATGAGATCCTGGCCAACGAGGACCAGATCGTGCGGGGCATCATCGGCGACATCGTGTTCGGGGTGGACGACGAGACCATGGAATCGGCCGTGCTCGACGCCCTGCGACAGCGGGGGTGGACCCTGGCGCTGGCCGAGTCGCTCACCGGCGGGCTGATCGGCTCCCGGCTCACCGCCGTTCCCGGGGCCAGCGACGTGTTCCGGGGCGGGCTGGTGTCCTACGCCAGCGACGTGAAGTTCAATCTGCTGGACGTGCCCGAGGGCCCGGTGGTGAGCGAAGAGGCCGTCACCGCGATGGCTCAGGGGGCGGCCAAGCTGCTGGACGCCGACTGTGCCATCGCCGTCACCGGCGTGGCCGGCCCCGACCCCCTCGACGGCGAAGAGCCCGGCACCGTGTGGATGGCCACCCTGGTCAACGGCGAAGTGGAGGCCACCCGGGTCAAGTTCCCCTTCGACCGCGAGCGCACCCGCCAATTCACCACCGTCTCCATCCTCAACAACCTCCGCATGAGGGTGCTGGCTGGCAAGTAGGCCGACATTCTCAGACCAATTGGCAGTCGGGCCGCTATACCTCGGGGTTGACGAAACCGGCGAGCATGCCGCCGTCGGCGACGAACTCAGCGCCGGTGCTGTAGGAGGAGTCGTCGGAGGCCAGATACATGGCCAGGTGGGCGATTTCGACGGGCTGGGCGGCCCGGCCCAACGGGAGCATGGCGTAGACCGCGGCCTTTTCCTCTTCGGTAATGGCGTCGCCCAAGGCGTCCTGGGAGGTCATTGGCGTATCCACCCCGCCGGGGTGGATGGAGTTGACCCGGATGCCGTGTTTGCCGAGTTCCAACGCCGCGTCTTTGGTCATGCCCCGCACCGCGAATTTGGAGGCGGTGTAGGCCACCGTGCCGCTGTAGCCGGCGATGCCGTTGGTGGAGCTGATGTTCACGATGGAACCGCCGCCGGCTTCGATCATGGCCGGGACGGTGTGCTTCATGCCCAAGAAAACCCCCACCTGGTTGACGTTGATCACCTGCATGTAGTCGTCGAGTGACATGTCCATGAGCGACACGCCGAACACGAGGATCCCGGCGTTGTTCACCAGCACGTTGGGGGGTCCGTAGAGGCTGACGGTCTCGTCCACCGCCTTCTGCCACGCCCCGGGGTCGGTTACGTCCAAGGGGATGTAGTGGACATTGGGGCCCACATCGGCGGCTACTGCCTCTCCGAGGTCGTGGAGCACGTCGCCGAACACCACCTTTGCGCCCTCAGCGGCGAACAGCCGCACCTCGGCCTCGCCCTGGCCCCGGGCGCCACCGGAGATGAGGGCTACTTTTCCATCGAGCCTGCCCATGTCAGTTCTCCTCTCCGGAGTCGTCGCGGTCGAGTCGCAGCGACGCCGAGTTCATGCAGTAGCGCTCTCCGGTGGGGTGGGGACCATCGGGGAAGATATGGCCCAGATGTGCTCCACATGATGCACACACTGCCTCGGTGCGGACCATGCCGTGGCTGCTGTCGGTGTGGCGGTCCACCTTGCCCTCGGCGACCTCCTCGTAGAACGACGGCCAGCCGGTGCCCGAGTCGTACTTGGTGTCAGAAGAGAACAGCGGCTCGCCGCACACCCGGCAGCGGTACATTCCCTCGTCCTTGCAATCCCAGTACTCGCCGGTGAAGGCCCGCTCGGTGCCAGCTTGCTGGGTGATGTGGTACTGCTCGGGAGTGAGCCTCTGGCGCAGTTCCTCGTCGGTGAACGTGGTCTCAGACATGGGTGCCACCGTATCGGATTTCTGAGGCAAACAGGCAGGTTGGACCAGCGGGGTACTTGTGAAATTTGACCGCCGTAACTACGCTGATGTCATTCATCGGGGACAAACTGTCACTGGTCGTCTTTAGAGTGTGGCTCGACATTCCCCCTGCAAACTCGCAGCCGTAAAACCCTGACCTGAAGGAGGAGATGTGGAGCGAGACAAGGCACTAGAGATGGCCCTGGGCCAGATCGAGAAGCAATTCGGCCAAGGCGCCGTAATGAAGATGGGCGAGAAGGGCGCCATGGCCATAGAGACCACCCCCACCGGGGCGCTAGCCCTCGACTTGGCACTAGGCGTCGGGGGGCTCCCCCGAGGCCGGGTGGTGGAGATCTTCGGCCCGGAGTCCTCGGGCAAGACCACCTTGGCGCTGCACGCCGTGGCCGAGGCCCAGCGGAACGGGGGGATCTGCGCGTTCGTCGACGCCGAGCACGCCCTCGATCCGATCTACGCCAAAGCCATCGGCGTGGACGTGGACGAGCTGTTGATCTCACAGCCCGACACCGGCGAGCAGGCCCTGGAGATCACCGACATGTTGATCCGCTCGAGTGCGCTCGACGTGATCGTCATCGACTCGGTGGCCGCCCTCACCCCCCGGGCCGAGATCGAGGGCGACATGGGCGACACCCACGTGGGCCTGCAAGCCCGGCTCATGTCGCAGGCGCTGCGCAAGCTCACCGCCAACTTGAATAAGTCCAAGACGGTGTGCATCTTCATCAACCAGCTGCGGGAGAAGATCGGCGTGATGTTCGGCTCTCCAGAGACCACACCAGGTGGCCGGGCGCTGAAGTTCTACTCGTCGGTCCGCCTCGACATCCGCCGCATCGAGTCCCTCAAGCAGGGGGTAGACGTGGTCGGCAACCGCACCCGGGTAAAGGTGGTCAAGAACAAGGTGGCCCCGCCGTTCCGGCAGGCCGAGTTCGACATCATGTACTCCAAGGGCATCAGCCGGGAAGGCTCGCTGCTCGATGTGGGCGTCGACCTGGACATCATCGACAAGTCCGGGGCCTGGTTCACCTACGAGGGCGAGCACCTCGGCCAGGGCCGGGACAAGGCCAAGGCGTTTCTGGGCGAGCACCCCGAGATCATGGTGGAGATCACCGAGCGGGTGTGGAAGGCGGTGAGCCCTCAGTCTGAGGAGGAAACCGCCGAAACCGAAGAGCCAGCTGCCCAAACCGGCTAGGAGGCCCACAAACCGGCCAAAAGGCCCGCAAACCGGTTAGTGGGCCACTGGAGGCCGACAGGTAGCCTGACGGGGTGAGCCGCAGCTATTTCATCCGCACCTACGGGTGCCAGATGAACGAGCACGACACCGAGCGCATCGCCGGGCTGTTGGAGGCCGACGGGATGACCTCGGCCGACGCCATGGAGTCGGCCGACGTCATCGTGCTCAACACCTGCTGCATCCGCGAGAACGCCGACAACAAGCTCTATGGCCAGCTCGGCCACCTCAAACGGCTCAAGCAGGAGCGCCCCGACATGCAGATCGCGGTGGCTGGCTGTCTGGCCCAGAAGGACCGGGATCTGATCCAGGAGCGGGCCGACCACGTGGACGTGGTATTCGGCACCCACAACGTGCACCGTGCTGCGGAACTGATCGGAGCTGCGGCCGACGGCCCCATCATGGAGATCCTGGAAGCGGCGGTCGAGGATGACCGCGACAGCTTCCCCTCCGCTTTGCCGGTGCGCCGCGACGCCCCCTACGCGGCCTGGATGACCATCCAGGTGGGCTGCGACAACTCGTGCGCCTTTTGCATCGTGCCCGCGGTGCGGGGCGCCGAGATCAGCCGTCCTCTGGAGCTGCTGGTGGACGAGGCCACCGACCTCGTCGAGGGTGGGGTTACCGAGATCACATTGTTGGGCCAAAACGTGAACTCCTACGGCCGCGATCTCCAGCGGGGCCGCCGCCAAGCCGGCGAACAGGTGTCGCTGCGGCCGCTGTTTGCCGACCTGCTCCGGGCGGTGGGCGCGGTGGACGGCATCGAGCGGATCCGCTTCACCAGTCCCCATCCCAAAGACTTGCGGCCCGAGACCATCGAGGCCATGGCCGAGGTACCCGCGGTGTGCGAGCACCTGCACCTGCCTCTGCAATCGGGCAGCGACCGGGTGCTGGCCGCAATGCACCGGGGCTACACCGCCGAGCGGTACCTCGATCGGCTGCGTGCCGCCCGGGAGGCGGTAGGCGACCTGGCCGTGTCCACCGACATCATCGTGGGCTTTCCCGGCGAGACCGAGGACGACTTCGAGCAGACGCTGCTGGTGGCCGCCGAGGCGGAGTACGACTCGGCGTTCACCTTCGTGTTCTCGCCCCGCCCGGGCACCGAGGCCGCCGAGATGGCCGACCAGTACTGCGATCCAGAAGAGGTGCGAGACCGCTTCGAGCGGCTCCGGGCGGTGGTGGAGCGCTCCAGCCGCCGGGGCAACCAGGCCCGGGTCGGTTGCCGCGAGGAAGTGGTGGTGGAAGGCCCGTCCAAGAAGGACCCGGGCCTGCTCACCGGGCGCACCCGCCAGAACCGCCTGGTGCACTTCCCCTCCTCGCAGAAGCTGAAGCCGGGCACCTTCGCCAAAGTAGACGTGACCGCGGCGGGTGCCCACCACCTGCGGGGTGAGCTGGCCGAGGTCACCGCGCCTCCCCGGTGGCGCACTCGCATCCCGGTGGCCGCGCTCTGAGCAGTTCCCCGCCCTCCGATGCCGTCGGCGCGCCGGGCGCGCTGGCCATCGTCGGGGTCACCGCCACCGGCAAATCGGCGGTGGCAGTTGCTGTTGCCCGGCAGTTGGGAAATGCCGAAATCATCTCGGTCGACTCCATGCAGGTGTACCGGGAGATGGACATCGGCACCGACAAGCCCCCCGCCGCCTTGCGAGCCGAGGTGCCCCACCACCTCGTCGACGTGGCCGACCCCGCAGAGGACTACTCCCTGACCATGTTTCAAGCCGCCGGCCGCCAGGCCAGGGCTGATATTGCAACCAGAGGCCGCACCGCGGTGCTGGTTGGGGGCACTGGGCTCTACCACCGGGCGGTGATCGACGACCTAGAGATCCCGGGCCGCTATCCGGCGACGGTGGCCATTCTGGAGCAGGAGCCCGACACCGAGGCCCTGCACCATCGCTTGGTTGAGCTCGACCCGCTGGCCGCCTCCCGCATGGAGCCCACCAACCGCCGGCGAATCCTGCGGGCCCTGGAGGTGACGGTGGGCAGCGGCCGGCCGTTCTCCTCCTACGGGCCGGGGTTGGGCGACTATCCGCCCTGCAACATCGCTCAGATCGGCCTGTCGCTGTCGCGTGCCGAGATCGACCACCGCATCGAACAGCGCTACCACCAGCAGATGGAAGCCGGTTTCCTAGCAGAGGTGGAGGCGCTGGCCCACCGCCAGCCGCCGCTGTCGCGCACCGCATCTCAGGCCCTGGGCTACAAGGAGCTGTTGGGGCATCTCAACGGCGAGATGTCCCTAGACGAGGCGCTGGACCTGGCCATCGCCCGCACTCGGAAGTTCGCCCGCCGCCAAGAGCGCTGGTTTCGGCGCGACCCCCGCATTGTCTGGCTCAGCGCCGACAACGACGCTGAGGCGCTGGCCGGCGAGGCGCTGTTTTGCATGACCCAGCATGAGTCCCCAGGCTGAGACCGAAATGGTGCGCGGCGCAGGGCCCAGAACTTGCCAGACTGGAGCGATGCAGCTGACCAAGCACCACGGCTTGGGAAACGACTTTCTTATCGCCTTGGCCGACGCGCTACCCCCCGACGCCCCGGCGATGGCCGAGGCGGTGTGCCATCGCACCCGCGGCGTGGGCGCCGACGGGCTCATCTTCGGCCTGCCCGGCGATGTCGGCGCGGGCACCGACGTCACGATGGCGCTGTTCAACGCCGACGGGTCCCGGGCCGAGATGAGCGGCAACGGCATCCGCTGTTTGGCCCAGGCGTTCGTCCAACACGACGACCGCGGCACCACCCGAGAGCTGTCCATCGGCACCGACGCCGGCATTCGAACCGTGAGCGTTGAATCCACCGCCGATCCCACCGTGGTTCAAGCTCGAGTGGACATGGGGTCGATCGGCGCAGGCCCCAACCTGGAAGACAGTGAAGTCGCCCACTACCTCCGCAATCACGGCTTCGCCGATCACTTCTTCACCGCAGACGTGGGCAACCCCCATCTGGTGGTGGGAGTCAACGATGTGCAGCAGATCGATGTGGCCCGGAGCGGCTCGGAGCTCTCCCGTTTGGCTGGCGGGATCAACGTGGAGTTCATCAGCGCCACCTCCGTCGGAATCGACATGCGGGTGTGGGAACGAGGGGTAGGGGTGACCGAGGCGTGCGGGACCGGGGCGTGCGCCGCCGCCCAGGCAGCCCACCACTGGGGGTTGGTCGGCCCGGTGGTCTCAGTGTCGATGCCCGGCGGCGATGTTGTGGTGAATCTGGGCGACGCCGCAGTGCTGACCGGTCCTTCCCAATACATCGCGACGGTGGACTATGGCTGACAGCGATACCCACCGGGGCGGATTCGGCACCCACGGCGGGGAGTCCGGGGCGTTCATCGAGCGGGCCTTTCGGGAGAAGATCGTGCTGGTGGGCGTCACCCTCGCCGGCGGCGATCCGGCCCGCACTGACGCCGATTTGGACGAGTTAGCCCAGCTCATCGACACCGCAGGAGCCGACGAGGTGGGCCGGCTGGCCCAGCGCCGCAACGCCCCCGATCCGTCCACCTACATCGGCCGGGGCAAGGTCGACGAGATTCTGACGGTGTGCGAGCAGGCCGACGCCGACACCGTGGTGTTCGACGACGAGCTGAGCCCGGCCCAGCAATTCAACCTGGAGAAGATCCTCGGGCGCACCGCCATCGACCGCACCGCGGTCATCCTCGACATCTTCGCCCAGAACGCCAGCAGCCAGGAGGGCCAGGCCCAAGTCGAGCTGGCCCAGCTCCGCTACCGGTTGCCCCGGTTGCGACGAGGCCGGGGATTCAGCCAGCAGGCCGGCGGGATCGGCACCCGGGGCCCGGGTGAGACCCAGCTCGAGGTGGACCGCCGGCGCATCCAGCGGCGCATCCACAAGCTGGAGGCCCAGCTGCGAAACATCGCCAAGAACCGCACCGTGCAGAGCCGCAGCCGCCGCCGCTCGGCCCAGAGCGCGGTGGCCATCGTCGGCTACACCAACGCGGGCAAGTCCCGCCTGCTCAACCTGCTCACCGACTCGGGGGTGCTGGTGCAGAACCGGCTATTCGCCACCCTCGATGCCGCCACCCGCCGCCTCGAGCTGCCCGGCGGGGAGCGGGTGCTGCTCACCGACACCGTGGGGTTCATCCAGAAGCTGCCCCACCAGCTGGTGGAGGCGTTCCGGTCCACCCTCGACGTGGTGGTCGAGGCCGACCTCCTGCTGCACGTGGTGGACGCCTCTGGCCCCGATCCCGACGCCCACATCGCCGCCGTTCGCCAAGTGCTGAAGGAAATCGGCGCCGGGGCCGTGCCCGAGCTGCTGGTGTACAACAAATGTGACCTGTTGGCCGGCCGTGACATCCCCCTGGGGGCCAACAAGGACGCCGTGGTGGTTTCGGCCGCCACCGGCGAGGGAACCGACAAACTCCTGGCCGCCATGGCCGACGAGCTGCGTTCCAGCGCGTTGATCGTCGAGCTTCACGTTCCCTATGCCCGGGGCGAGGTGCTGGCCGCCGTGCGGCGAGCCGGCCACGTGCTGTCCACCGACACCGACGAACACGGCTACCGGGTACAGGCCCGCCTGGACGAGGCGTCGGCTTCACGTTTGTCTGAGTGGGTGGTGGGGTAGTGGACGGCTTCGTTCCCCCGCCCTATCCCTACGACCGCCTCGACGAGCTGCGGGCGGTGACCGACCGCTTCGACGGCGGCTGCGTCGACCTGTCGGTGGGGGCACCGTCTGATCCGCCTCCCCCGGAGGTGGTGGCCGCCTTGTCGACCTCCAACGCCGAAAGGGGCTACCCGGCGTCTGTTGGCTCGCCGGCCTACCGGGAGGCCGCACTGGGCTGGCTGACCCGCCGGTTCGGAATCGACGCCGGCGATGCCGCGCTGGCGGCCTGCGTGGGCACCAAGGAGTTCGTGGCCTCAGCACCCCACTACCTGCGGCTGCGAGATCCCAGCCGTGACACCGTGCTGTACCCGGCGGTCTCCTATCCCACCTACGCCATGGGTGCAGAACTGGCCGGGTGCCGGGCCGTCCCGGTGGCCGTGGACCACCAGTGGTGTCTTGATCTCGATTCGATAGATCCCGACGATGCCGCCCGAGCCCTGTGCCTTTGGGTCAACACGCCGGGCAACCCCGCCGGAGGCCTTGAAGATCTGGCCGCCATCGCCCAGTGGGGCCGGGACCGAGGCGTTCCGGTGTTCAGCGACGAGTGCTATATCGAGTTCACCTGGGGGGCCGATGCCGGTGCCAGTATTTTGCACCACGGCGCCCAGGGAGTGATGGCGGTCCACTCTTTGTCCAAGCGGTCGAACATGGCCGGGATCAGGGCCGGCTTCTACGCCGGCGACCCTGATCTGGTCGGCTACTTGTCGGAGGTTCGCAAGCACGCCGGGATGATGGTTCCTGCTCCGGCGCAGGCTGCCGCGGTGGTCGCCCTCAACGACGACGCCCATGTCGACGCCCAGAGGGCCGTCTACACCTCTCGGCTGAACCGCCTGCGAGAGCTCTTCTCGAACTATGACCCCGAAATGGCTCTGCCCGGCGGGGGGCTCTACCTGTGGGTGGCGTCTCCCGACGGCGACGGCTGGGCGCTGGCCCGCCGGGTGGCCGAGGAGATGGGGGCGCTGGCCAGCCCCGGGGAGTTCTACGGTCCATCGGGCCAGGGCCACATCCGGGTGGCCGCCGTGGCCCCCGACGCCCGAATCGACCTGCTTGAACAGCGTGTGGCCGCCCGGCGCGGCGATACCGTGAGGAAGTGAGCAATAGCATGAGCGATCTGCAAGCCCGGATTGAGGCGCTGTGGGCCGACCGGACACCGATCACTGAAGGCGACGGTGAGGCCCGAGCGGCGGTGACCGAGGCCATCGGCCTGCTCGACGCCGGTGAGGCCCGGGTGGCCGAGGTGAACGGCGACGGCGAGGTGGTGGTGAACCAATGGCTCAAGCAGGCCATCCTGCTGCTGTTCTCCATGGCCGAGATGGAGACAATGGAGCTGGGCCCGTTCGAGTACGCCGACAAGATCCCCCTCAAGACCGACTATCAGGCCGCCGGTGTCCGGGTGGTGCCCGGGGCGTCGGCCCGCTGGGGATCGTTCTTGGACCGGGGTGTGATCATGATGCCCAGTTACGTGAACATCGGCGCCCGAGTGGGGGCCAACACCATGGTCGACACCTGGGCCACTGTGGGCTCGTGCGCCCAGATCGGGGCCAACGTCCACCTCTCGGGCGGCGTGGGAATCGGCGGCGTGCTGGAGCCCCCGCAGGCCGCCCCGGTCATGGTGGGCGACGACTGCCTGATCGGCAGCCGCTGCATCGTGGCCGACGGCGCCCGGGTGGGAGACGGCGTGGTGCTGGGGGCGGGCTGCGTGCTCACCGGCTCGATCCCGGTCATCGACGCAGCCACCGGCGAGGAATTGGGCCGAGGAGTGGTGCCCGACTGGTGTGTGGCGGTGTCGGCCACCCGGTCTCGCACCTTCGACGGGGGGACGTTTGGAATGCCCTGCGTGCTGGTGATCAAGCATCTTGAGGCCGGCGAGCGCCACGACAAGGCCCAGCTAAACGCTGTATTACGCGACCACGGCGCGGCGACCTAGTGGTCCGTCTGCGAATTGGGCAGGGCGTCCTGCTAGGCATCGACGCCCCTCGCGGCGTTGCTCCTCCTTGCCGTACGCTCCCGGGTATGGCTGCGTCGGTGCGCCTTGCGAGGAACGCCGCTGCCGTCGCGATCCGCTCCTGCCAATTCGCAGACGGACCACTAATCATGACTTATCCACAGGCTGACCTTTTCAACAGGTCCGTGGCCCCCAGCTCGGCGAAAATCGCCGGCGAGGCAGGCCATGGGCGCTGATCTGCTGGCCAAGGCGGCCGAGCTGATCGACGTCGCCTCGGTGTCCTATCACGAGAGCGAAATCGCCGACCTCATCGAGGGGCGGCTGAGCGCTGTGCCCGGCCTCACCGTGGACCGCGTGGGCGACAACGTGGTGGCCCGGACCGATTTGAGCCGACCTCTGCGGGTGCTGATCGGCGGCCACAGCGACACCGTGCCCCCCAACGACAACGCGGTCGCCCGCATCGAGGGCGACGTGCTGTGGGGCCTCGGAGCCGCCGACATGAAGTCGGCGTTGGCGGTGATGCTGGAGCTGGCCGCCGAAGTGGCCGAACCCGCGGTGGACGTGACGTGGCTGTTCTATGCCCGTGAGGAGGTCCGGGTGGCCGACAGCGGACTGCGGGAGCTGTTCGATGTGCGCCCCGAACTGCTAGCCGCCGACGTGGCCCTTCTAGGCGAGCCCACCGGGGGAGCGGTGGAGGCCGGCTGCCAGGGGTCCATGCGGGCCGTAGTGACGCTGGCCGGCGCTCGGGCCCACACCGCCCGGCCCTGGATGGGAGTCAATGCCATCCACCGGCTGGGATCGGTGCTCAGGCTGGCCGAGGACTACGAGCCCCGCGAACCAGTGATCGACGGCTGCCAGTACCGGGAATCGCTTCAGGCGGTGGCGGTGGAGGGCGGAGTGGCCGGCAACGTGGTGCCCGACCGAGCCCAGGTGACCCTGGGCTATCGCTACGCCCCCGACCGCGGCCCCGCCGAGGCCGAGGACATCCTGCGAGAGATGGTGGCGCCCCTGCTGGGCGACGACGACCGCTTCGAGGTGACCGAGCACGCACCGGCGGCTCCGCCGGGGTTGGGCCATCCGGTGCTGCAACGGCTCATCGCCGACAACGACCTGGAGATCAAGGCCAAGCTGGGATGGACCGACGTGGCCTTCTTCGCCGAGCGGGGCATACCCGCGGCCAACTTCGGACCGGGAGAATCGACCTTGGCCCACACCGCCGAGGAGCGGGTTGACCGGGCCGCGCTGGAGTCTTACCACCGCGCCCTGCAAGGTGTACTGACCGCCGGGTGAAATACCGGCTTGGAATTTGCAAACGGCCAGGTAGACAGCCATATTCGAGGTAACTGTCACCCCGGCCTGGACAATGGACGCATGGCTTTACCCATGTGCGAACAACCTCCGGTTCGGCCCGCCTTGACCCTGGTTTCTGGCTGCCCGACGCCCCGGCATCGCCCTCCGGCCGTGGCGCGGCTGCCCGCTTCGGTGTACTGGTTCCGAAGAGCGCTGGCCGTGTCCGTTCTGTTTCTCGTGCTGTGGGCCAGCTCGTTCCTAGCCGGCAAGCTCCAATGGTCGCTATCCCCTGAAGGCCCGGCCGCAGGGCTGCCCCAGTCAGAGCCGGCTTACGTGATCGTGGACGACACCGCTCTGCGGGTCAGCTCCGGCGGCCGCTAGCCACACGGGGGCGGTCAATGGGCGAGGTAGCGCAGAAACAGGGTGTGGTCTTGGGCCAGCACTCGATCAAGGCGAAGCTGCTGGAGGCGGGCCGGCGCGTCCTTGGCCATCCTCGAGGAGTCGCCGCCGGCCAGTGTCGGCGAGATTGTCCAGCACACTTCGTCCAAGAGCCCCGCGGCCAACAGTTGCCCGTTGAGAGTGGGCCCGCCTTCGGCCAGCACCACAGAGGCGCCCAACTGGCCGATCCGGGCCATCGCCGCGGTCAGGTCCACCCGGTCGGTGCCCATGCGATGAACCTCGGCCACCTCGTCGGCCTGGGCCACCCTGTCGGCGGGCGGCTCGGTCACGGTGAACAGCAGCGGCGGCGGGCTGTCGCCGAAAACCGGGGCGGTGAAGTCCAAGTCCAGCGAGCGGCTCACCACCGCCAAGCGGGGACGGGGCGCCTGGTTGCGGGTCGCTCGGTCAGCGGCCGCGTCCGGGCTGGATTTTGGCGGTCCGTAGCCCTCGCGCCGCACCGTCTCGGCGGCCACCACCACCACATCGGCCACCGACCGGATGGCCGCGAACACCCGCCGGTCTACGGGGCTCGACAGGCCTGCCGACACGCCGTCGGCCGACGTGGCGCCGTCGGCCGAGGTGACCATATTCAGCATCAGCCACGGGCGGTCGGGGTGCGGGATGCGGCTGTCGGACGCATAGAGCGCGACCGGGTCGACGTCGGAGACGAACCGAGGAAACAGCTGATCCACGTGCTGTCGACGGTAGCAGGCAGATCAGTTCGCCACGTCTTGAGAAATTCACCTGAAATCCACAGGGAATCCCCCTTATCCTCCTTACGGTCCACAGGCACGATGCTCTACCGTGACCTATTGCTGCGGTGTGAGTGGCCGGAATGGTGGCTGACGCCGACGACCATAGTGGGGTTCAGGCGACTCCTTGAGGGGTCCAGCCCGTTGTTTGGGCGGGCTGGCGTGTCCGGTGCAGGCACGCCTCATGAAGAGGCTCCTTTGACCTGGCCGCTCACGCCGCAGCCTCATTCGAGCAAGGATAAAATGAATGCGGTATGCGCCATAAGAGCTGCATCCGTTGAGGAGTGCTGATGGCTCTGGCATCTGACCGCACCAGAATCGGGCTGCGCCGCCATTTCAGCCGTGCTGATGTCCACCCCTACGACGAGGTGGAATGGCATCGTCGCGACGCCCGAATCACCAGCGCAGACGGCGAGGTGGCCTTCGAGCAGACCAACGTGGAATTCCCCCAGAGCTGGTCGGTCAATGCCGGCAACATCGTGGCCCAAAAGTACTTCCGGGGGGGTTTGGGCACGCCGGAGCGGGAGACGTCGCTGCGCCAGGTGATCGACCGGGTGGTGGACACGCTGGTGGCGTGGGGCACCGAGTCGGGGCACTTGGCCGAGCCCGAGGAGGCCGAGGCGTTCGGCGATGAGCTTCGCTGGCTGCTGGTCCGCCAACGGGCAGCATTCAACTCCCCGGTCTGGTTCAACCTCGGGGTTCCCGGTGCCGTCCCCCAGTCCTCGGCCTGCTTCATCCTGTCGGTTGACGACACCATGGAGTCGATCCTCGACTGGTACGGAGAGGAGGGCCGGATCTTCAAGGGGGGTTCGGGAGCCGGTGTCAATCTGAGCCGGATCCGGTCTCGGAAAGAGAGGATGAGCGGCGGGGGGGCACCCAGCGGCCCGGTGAGCTTCATGCGGGGTGCCGATGCCTCGGCTGGCACCATCAAGTCGGGGGGCAAGACCCGGAGGGCGGCCAAGATGGTGGTGCTCGACGCCGACCATCCCGACGTGTCCGAGTTCATTTGGTGCAAGGCCGTCGAGGAGCGCAAGGCCCGGGCCCTGCGAGATGCCGGATTCGACATGGACTTGGACGGCGCCGATGTCCACTCCATCCAATACCAGAACGCCAACAACTCGGTGCGGCTCAGCGACGCCTTCATGGCGGCGGCGGTCGACGACGGGGAATGGCAGCTCAACGCCCGCACCACCGGCGAAGTGGTGGAGACGGTGCCAGCCCGTTCAATTCTCACCCAGATCGCCGAGGCCGCCTGGGAATGCGCCGATCCCGGGGTGCAGTTTGAGACCACCATCAACCGCTGGAATACCGCGGCCCATACCGGCCGCATCACCGCCAGCAACCCCTGTTCGGAGTACCTCCACCTGGACAACTCGGCCTGCAACTTATCCAGCTTGAACCTGCTGTCGTTCGTCGACGCCGACGGGGCGTTCGACACCGACGGATTCAGCGCCGCAGTCCGGGTGATGACCGTGGCCCAGGAGATTCTGGTGGGCCCGTCGCACTATCCCACCGAGCAGATCGGGGCCACCACCCGCCGGTTCCGACAGTTGGGCCTGGGCTACGCCAACCTGGGGGCGATGCTCATGGCCCTGGGCCTGGCCTATGACTCCGACGAGGGTCGGGGCCTGGCCGCTTCGGTCACCGCGTTGATGACCGGCGTGGCCTACGAGACATCGGGGCGCATGGCCGCTCGCCTCGGACCGTTCGAGGGATTTGCCGAGAACCAGGAGCCCACCCGGCGGGTGCTGCACATGCACCGGGACGCATTGAACCGGCTGGAGGGCGAGCCGGTGCCCCCCGACGTTCTCGACGCCGCCCGGGCCGCGTGGAACGCCGCGGTGGAATGGGGCGACACGGTCGGGGTCCGCAATTCGCAGGCCACCGTGCTGGCCCCCACCGGAACCATCTCGTTCATGATGGACTGCGACACCACCGGCATCGAACCCGATTTGGGCCTGGTCAAGACCAAGAAACTGGTAGGGGGCGGCACCATGCCCATCGTCAACCAGACGGTGGACAGGGCCCTACATCGCCTGGGCTACAGCCCCGACCAAGTCACCGACATCGAGGCCCATGTCCATACCCGGGGCACGGTGGTGGGCGCTCCCCATTTGGAGCTGGCTCACCTGCCGGTATTCGCCTGCTCGATGGGCGACAACGTGATCTCCCCCAGCGGCCACGTGAAGATGATGGCCGCAGTACAGCCCTGGCTCTCGGGGGGCATCAGCAAGACGGTGAACGTCCCCGAGGACACCACGGCCGGCGAGATCGAGCAGCTCTTCGTGGACGCCTGGCAGATGGGCGTGAAGGCTCTGGCCGTGTACCGGGACAACTGCAAGCTGGGCCAGCCCCTCTCGGTATCCGACTCTGGTGGCGCCGTGTCTCACCATGCCGCGGTATCCGACTCCTCGGCCGCCCAGCCCGATCAGGCTTCGGACTCGGCGACGGCGGCGCAGCCGAAGCGCCGGCGGCTGCCCCGGTTGCGTACCAGCCGCACCTTTGAGTTCCGAGTGGCCGATTGCAAGGGATTCGCCACCGTCGGGGAGTACGAGGACGGCAGCCCTGGCGAGATCTTCATTCGGGTCTCCAAGCAGGGAACCACCCTGGCCGGGTTCATGGACTCGTTCGCCATGGCGGTGAGCCACGGACTGCAATACGGAGTGCCCCTGCGGGCCTATGTGGACGCCTTCACCGGCATGCGCTTCGAGCCGGCTGGGATGACCGACGACCCCGACATCCGCATCGCCACCAGCCTCATCGACTACCTGTTCCGCCGACTGGCGGTGGAGTACCTCGAGCCCGAGGAACGCCACGAACTGGCGATATTCACCACTGACGAGCGCATTCAACCCACCCTGCCCGGGGTAGAGGAGCAGGTTCCGATCACCGTGCCCAGCGACATCGTGGAGCCCGACCCGCCGTCGCCGTACACTCGCCGGACCCCCCTGGATGCCCACGCGCCCGTCTGCTACGACTGCGGCGTGCTCATGGTCCGGGCTGGCAGCTGCCACGCCTGCCCCGACTGCGGCTCCACCTCCGGCTGCTCCTGACCGGCGTATAGGGCCGCTGGGGCTTCGGCATTGAAGCATCTCCCGTTGGTAGTTTGACGGGGCTTGTCAAGGGGCTAGGCAGGAGAAGAATCCATGAGAGCAGCGCTGTTTTTGGACGGGCACGAAGACTTGGTGGTGGACGAGGTGGACGTGGCTGCCCCGATCGGCAGCGAGGTGCTGATTCACACCGCGGCCTCAGGACTGTGCCACAGCGACCTGCACTTCATGGAGACCGAGGGCTGGGTCGTTCCTAGGCCCATCGTGTTGGGCCATGAGGCCGCCGGTGTGGTGGAGGCGGTGGGCCCCGACGTGCGCGAAGTGCAGCCCGGCGACCACGTCATCTGCTGTCTGTCGGTTTTCTGCGGGCGCTGCGACTTCTGCTTGAGCGGCCAGCCCTATCTGTGCGTGCAGAGCCGGGTCGACTGTGTTCGCTCCGAAGACCAGCCCGCCCGGCTCAGCCGCGGGGGTCAAGAAGTAAACCAGTTCGCCAACCTGTCGTCGTTCGCCGAGCAGATGCTGGTGCACGAGAACGCGGTGGTGAAGGTCCGCGAGGAAATGCCGCTTGACCGGGCCGCGCTCATCGGCTGCGGGGTCACCACCGGAACTGGTGCGGTGTTCCGCACCGCCGGTGTGGGGCCCGGCGCCTCGGTGGCGGTGATCGGCTGCGGCGGGGTGGGCATGTCGTCGCTCCAGGCCGCCCGCATTGCCGGCGCAACCACGATCATCGCAGTCGACCTCGAGCCCCGGAAGCTGGACACCGCCCTGCGCTTGGGTGCCACCCACGCGGTCAATCCCGCCGACGGCGACCCAGTGGAACAGGTCATGGAGCTGACCGGCGGGGGAGTGGACTACTCCTTCGAGGCCATCGGCCTAGCCGTCACCGCCCAGCAGGCGTTCGGGATGATCCGCCGGGGGGGAACGGCCACGGTGATGGGCATGATCCCGCCGGGTTCCAAGGTGGAGATCGAGGGCCAGGAGCTGTTCATGTCGGACAAGCGCCTCCAGGGGTCGCTGATGGGCTCCAACGTTTTCCGCGTCGACATGCCCCGACTCGTCGACCTTTACCTCGACGGCCGGCTGCTGCTCGACGAGATGGTCTCGGCCACCATCGGCCTCGACGACGTGAACGACGGCTTTGCCGCCATGAAGGCGGGCGACGTGGTGCGCAGCGTCATCGCCTTCGACTGAGCAAGACCCTCCCGCACTGACAGGCGCTCGTGACCATGGCCCATGACAACCTCCGCTGGTGGGACCGCGAGGTGGGCTATGAGGTGTATATCCGGTCGTTCGCCGACGGCAACAACGACGGGGTTGGCGACTTTCCCGGCCTAACCGAGAAGCTGGACTACCTGGCCTGGCTCGGGGTTGGCATCGTGTGGATCACCCCCTTCTACCCGTCGCCCATGGCCGATTTCGGCTATGACGTGGCCGACTACACCGGGGTCGACCCCCTCTTCGGCACCCTGGACGACTTCGACGCCTGCATTGCCGAAGCCCACCGGCTGGGCCTGCGGGTGCTCATCGACCTGGTTCCCAACCACACCTCCGACCAGCACCCGTGGTTCCAGGCCTCTCGCTCTGATCCCGACAGTCCCATGCGGGGCTTCTACCACTGGCGGGACCCCGCCCTGGGAGGCGGTCCGCCCAACAACTGGGTGTCGCACTTCGGAGGGCCGGCCTGGACTTTCGACGAGGCCAGCGAGCAGTACTACCTGCACTTGTTCCTGCCCGAACAGCCCGACCTCAACTGGTCCAACCCCAATCTGGTGCGGGAGTTCGACCAGGTCCTGACCTTCTGGCTCGACCGGGGAGCTGACGGGTTCCGCATTGACGTGGCCCATGGCCTGGTCAAGAACATGCTCATGCCCGACAACCCCCAGCGCTATCCGGTCACCCCCGACATGGGCCCCCGTCAGGTGTTCGACAGCTATGAGCATCGCTATGACTTGGACCAGGCCGGCAACACCGCCATCTACCGCCGGTGGCGGGACATCGTCGAGCCCTATGACGCTCTCTTGCTGGGCGAGGTATACCTAAGGGACAACAACCCCAACCGGGCCAGCCGCTATGTGGCCAACCAAGACGGTCTGCACCGGGCCTTCTACTTCCCCCCCATGCACACCCCCTGGAAACCATCGGCCATGTGGTCCACGTTCCGCGATGCCCTCGACGCCGCCCCCCGGGACTTCTCCTGGGCGGTCAGCAGCCACGACGACCCCCGGGCCCCCACCCGGCTCGGAGGCGGGGAGCTCGGCCAGTCACGGGCGCTGGCTTACTGCGTGCTTATGTTCTCCCTGCCCGGCCTGCCGTTCCTCTATCAGGGCGACGAGCTGGGCCTCGCCGATGTCGACATTCCCCCTGACCGGTGCCAGGACCCGGTGGCGGTTCGCAACCGGAATCCCTCCAACGGACGAGATGGCTGCCGGACCCCGATGCCGTGGGCGCCGGGACCGGAGGCCGGCTTCACCGACGGCGCCGAGCCGTGGCTGCCGATGGACCGCACCGACGGCGAGTCGGCCGCCGCCCAGCGCGACGATCCTCAGGCGATTCTCCACAAGTACCGGGAGCTGTTGGCCTTGCGCCGGGAGCTGCACGACCTCCACGCCGGTGGGCTGGAATGGCTGACCGACCGGACAAGCCCGGTGATCAGCTTTCGGCGGGGCAACACCGTATGCGCGCTCAACGCCGGTGACGTGGCGACCGACCTCCAACTCCCGCCCGGCCAGTGGCGTCTGGCGTTCTCCTCCCAGCAACCCGCCGGCGCGGTGGCCGACTCGGCCGTCAGCCTCGACGCCCCCGAAGGGGTTCTGTTGGTGAGAGTCCCGGACTCGGCCTGAACAGAACGCCGCTCAGCCCAGGCCCAGCATCGCCCGGGTCTGGTCGACGGTGGCCAGATCGGCCCCCGCCTCAGCGATGCAGCCGGCCAGCGCAGCCACGACGTCGGCGTTGGTGGGGGTGCCCAGCTCCAGGTAGGGGTAGTCGCCCAAACCGGCGATGAGGTGCCCGCCCCGGGCAATCACCTCGGGGGCCAAGGGGCGCAGGTCGGCCCCATAGGCCAGACAGCCCCACACCGCCCGGCCGTCGTCGGGCAGGAAGCGGGTCATGGCGTCCAGCCCGTCCACCGTGGCCGGATGCCCCGACAGCCATGAGTTCGATAGGGTCACCTCGCCATAGCCCGGCGCCGCCATATCGCCGGTGTCCAGGAACGCCGACAGCAGCCGGGCCGACCCCACCGTCCAGAGCGCCCCCATCGGCTTCATCCCCGCCTCGGCCACATCGGCCACCATTTCTCGCAGCGCCCGCAGCGGGGTCACATACACGATGTCGGGGTTGCCGAACTCGCCGGTGGCCGGGTCGAAGGGGTCGATGTTGAAGCTGCCCAGATCGATGGGGGCCAGCTCGGGCCGGGTGGCCGGATCGGCGGCCATCTCCAGCACCGGTGCCAGCCGAGCGTGGGGATCGGGAACGGTGGAGGCCCCCAGGGTGGGCATCAGTATCAGGTCGCAGGCGGCGCGCACCCCGGCTACCACCGAACCCAGGGTCTCGGCGTCCCACACCGGTGCCCCGGTGGCCGGTTCCCGACCGTGGAAGTGGTACACCGAAGCCCCGGCCTCGGCGCAGGCCACTGCATCAGCGATCAGCTCTTCGATCGACCAGGGAACATTGGGGTTGGCCTCTCGGCCGGTGTACTCATTGGCACGGACCTCGATGAACACGGGGGACACGGAGGTACTCCTACAGGGTGGTGGCGTAGCCGCCGTCCACCGGGATCACCGCGCCGGTCAGATAGGCGCCGCCCCGACCGGACAAGAACACGACCGCCCCGGCCATGTCGTCGGGCCGCCCGAGCCTGGCCAGGGGAGTGTCGGCCATGATCTCGTCGCCGAAGGTGTCCAGGGTGTGGGCCATCATCTTGGTGTAGAACACCCCGGGGGCAATGCAGTTCACCGTGATGTGCTGGGGGGCCAGTTTCTTGGCCAGCACCCGGGTCATGTGGTGGACCGCAGCCTTGCTGGCCGAATACGAGTAGTTCTCGATATCGGGGGCTTGGAGCCCCTGCACCGAGCCCACGTTGATCACTCGGGCTGGATCGTCGGCCGAGGCCGCCTCCTCAAGCAGCGGAATCAGGGCCACGGTCAGCTGGAACACCCCCTTGACGTTCAGGTTCATCACCCGGTCCCACGCCGCGTCGGGGAATTCTGCCATCGGCGCCCCCCAGGTGGCCCCGGCGTTGTTGACCAGGATGTCCAGCCGCTCGGTACGCTCGCCTACCGCCTCGGCCAAACCCACACATCCCTCCTCGGTGGAGCAGTCGGCGGCGATGGCCTCCACGGGACCGATGGCCGACAGCTCTGCCACCGCCTCGTCAAGCTGCTCCTGTCGGCGGGAGGAGATGATCACTCGGGCGCCGGCGCCCAGGAGGCCCTCGGCGAACATGGCGCCGATGCCCCGGCCGCCCCCGGTGACCAGGGCAGTCTTACCGTTTAGGCCGAACAGATTGGCAGGAGTGAGATCGGTCATGAGTTCTCTCCTTCGGGGCGAGGCGAGTTGGAAGCCGAGCTCACAGTTTCAGCTCGAACAGCAGATGGCGGCTGAGGTCGCCGAGCTGGTCCACCAGCATGGTCCGCTGGTCGAAACACCATTCGCCGTCGATGCGGTGGAAGGTGTCGTGGTATCGGCCGGTGATGATGGGTTGCAGCGGGAAGTCGTCGAGCTGCTGGAAGACGGTGTAGTAGGAGCGGGCCGAAGCGGTCCCCGCGTCGTCGTCCACCTCGATGATGGCGTTAGTGGTGACGTGCTTGGTGCGGGGGGTGCCGCAGGGGTAGAGGCGGGTGGAGCCCTGGTACATCCCCAGCACCTCATCGCGCCCGGATACCGCCGTTTCCACCGGTGCCTCGGGAGAGGCCACGATCCGCCCGTTGGCGAACAGGTCGGCCACCCCCTCTAGATTCCCGGCGTCAATCCGCTCAGCGTAGGTGTACATGAGGTTTTCAATCTGTCTCGCGCTGTCGACCATGGGGAGAATCTAATCAGATCGCCCGCGGCCTGGGATAAGTGGCCGGGCCCGCCGCGTGGCAGAGTAGGGCGGTGACATTGATGTCCATTCCCAGCCCGGGCTCCGACAGCCTGGACATCGGCTCCCTGGAACTGCGGGCCTATGGCCTGATGATCGCCCTCGGAGTACTGGCCGCCACTTGGCTGTTCCACCGGCGGTTCGTCCAGCGGGGCCATTCCCCCGAGCTGGCCAGCTCGATCACCGTGTGGGCGGTGATTGCCGGGCTGATCGGATCGCGGATCTACCACGTAATCACAGATTGGAAGACCTACCAGGGCAATTGGGGTGAGGTCTGGCAGATATGGGAGGGGGGCTTGGGCATTACCGGCGGGGTGGTCGCCGCCGCGGCCGTCATATGGGTGTACGCCCGCCAAAAGGGCATCCCCATGTCCACAATCGCCGACTCGGCGGCCCCCGCCCTCCCGTTGGGCCAGGCCATCGGGCGGTGGGGGAATTGGTTCAACCAAGAGCTGTACGGGCGGCCCACCGATCTGCCGTGGGCGCTGGAGATCGACCCCGAGCACCGCCGCTTCCAGTATCTGAACGACGAAACCTTCCACCCAACGTTCCTTTACGAGTGCATCTGGAACCTGGCCTTGGTCGGAGCCCTGCTGTGGGCGGGCAAGCGCTTCACCCTGAAGCCGGGCCGTCTGTTCGGGCTGTACGTGCTGGGCTATTCCCTCGGCCGGCTGTGGATCGAGTTCATCAGGGTGGATTTTGCCAGCGAGCTGGCCGGCGTGCGGGTGAACATCTGGGTGATGCTGGCCCTGATCCTCGGCTCGGTGGCCTATCTGCTCTACGGCCGAGGTGGCGACAGCGACGAGGAATCGGAAGAAGAAGCCCCTGAGGACCCGTCATCAGACGAATTGACCCCTGAGTCCGACGAACCGACTCCGGACGCCGATGAGCCGGTATCTGACGAACCAGTCGCCGAAAACGTCTCTTTGGAGACCTGAACCCGGTAACCTAAGAGAGCGGGCTGGCGATCTTTCCGCTTCCTTTCGCAGCCCGGATCACAGATGACAGAAGAATTCCGCGTTTTGGGCGTGGCCTCAGACCTGGTGGCCTCGCTCAAAGAACGGGGCATCCAGACCCCGTTCCCCATCCAAACTCTCACCATCCCCGATGCCATGGCTGGGCGGGATGTGTGCGGCAAGGCCAAAACCGGTTCGGGCAAGACCCTGGCCTTCGGCCTGCCCTTGGTGGAGAACCTCTCCCATGCCGACTCCCATTGGGTGCGAGGCCTGATCCTGGTTCCCACTCGGGAGCTTGCCTTGCAGGTGGCCAATGAGCTGCACCCGCTGGCCCGGTGCCGAGACCTCGACCTGGCCCCGGTCTATGGCGGTGCGCCCATCGAAGACCAGATCAGCAAGATAAAGGATGGACTCGACGTCATCGTGGCCACCCCCGGACGGCTCATCGACCTCATCGACCGCAAGGCAGTGTCGGTGGCCAAATTGGAGATCGTGGTGGTGGACGAGGCCGACCGCATGGCTGACATGGGGTTCTTGCCTCAGGTGGAGTGGATCCTGCGCCATGTGGAGTCCCGCCACCAGACCATGCTGTTCTCCGCCACCCTCGACGGGGCGGTGGACGCCCTGGTCCGCCGCTACCAGAGTGATCCGGTTCGCCATGAGGTCCAGTCCCGACAGGTGACGGTGGACGAGATGAAGCACCGGTTCGTGGCTGTTCATGAGATGGACAAGGTCAAGGTGGCCGCGGCCATCATCCGGGCCTCCAAGCGCACGCTGGTGTTCTCTGCTACCCGCCACGGGTGCGACCGGCTCAGCCGCAAGCTAAAGGCCGAGAACGTCCGAGCCGAGCCCATCCACGGCGACCTCCGCCAAAAGGCCCGGGAGCGCTCGCTGGCCCGATTCGCGTCTGGCGAGATCCAAGCGCTGGTAGCCACCGACGTTGCCGCTCGGGGCCTGCACATCGACGACGTGGACGTGGTGATCCACTACGACCCGCCGCCCGACCACAAGACCTACCTGCACCGCTCCGGCCGCACCGCCCGAGCCGGAGAGACGGGCATGGCCGTCACGCTGTCGCTGTGGAACGAGGAGCTGGAGGTGAAGCGTCTCCAGCGCCGCCTGTCGCTGGACATGCCCATTGTGGAGATGTTCTCCAACGACGACCGGCTCGAATCCCTCGAGCGATGGGATCCGGTGGCCGAGCCCGTTTGAGGCCTCAAACAGTAAAAGGTTGAGCTTTAGACCGGCTCCCCGCTACCCTTGTGGGGTACATCGAGAGCGGCTCGCCGCCCGGCACAGTGTGTTCGGGAGGGGAGTCCAGCAACCTGGGAGGGACACCCAAGGTGCTCGCCCGCTTCGGCGGGGGATGTGGCCTCTGGCCAAGGCGGAGGCAACCAAGTGTCCGAGTTTGACCGCTGCGCCGACAGTGGCCCTCCCCTAAGCAGACGAAGGGAGGACCATGCCCAGAGGCAAGAAGCGCTCCGCCTCGGATCGTCCTCCCTCGGAGCCAGCCGAGAACACCCCGGCAGCTCCCCATCCCCGGGGCTACAGCACCGACCTGCCGGTAACCGGCGCATGGAAGCCCGGCGACCCCGTCGGCAATCGCCAGTTCTACACCCTGGAGCGCCCCCACAACTTTGAGCTGGAGGGCGGCGGAGCGCTGCGGGAGGTCACGCTGGCCTATGAGACCTGGGGAGAGCTGGCCCCCGACGGTTCCAACGCCGTTCTGATCTGCCACGCCCTCACCGGTGACTCGCATGTGGCGGGCGACGCCGGACACGGCCACCCCACCCCCGGCTGGTGGGGCGAGATGGTCGGCCCCGGCAGGGTCCTGGACACCAACGAGCTGTATGTGGTGTGCGCCAACGTGCTCGGCGGCTGTCAGGGCACCACCGGGCCGGCATCGCCCGACCCCGATACCGGTGAGCCCTACGGCTCGTCGTTCCCCACCGTGACGGTGCGCGACATCGTGCGCACCCAGCGCCGGCTGGCCGACCACCTAGGCGTCAAGCGGTGGCTGACGGTGGTCGGAGGCTCCATGGGGGCCATGCAGGCCCTGGAGTGGGGGGTCATGTTCCCCGATCGGGTGAGCTCGGTGTGCTCGCTGGCCGGCTGCATGGCCGCCAGCGCTCAGCAGATCGGCTGGTCGGCGGTGGGCCGCACCGCACTGGCACTCGACCCCAACTGGCAGGGAGGCGACTACTACGACAACCCGCCCGGCCAGGGTCCCCACGCCGGTTTGGCCATTGCCCGGTCGCTAGCCCAGATCACCTATCGGTCCGATGAGGTGTTCGAAGACCGCTTCGGCCGGGAGCTGTTCGACATCCACTCGGTGTACGGCGCCTGGGACCGGTTCCAAGTGGAGTCGTACCTCGACTACCACGGGGAGAAGCTGGTCCGCCGGTTCGACGCCAACACCTACTTGGTGCTCAACCGGGTGATGGACTTGCACGACATCGGCCGGGACCGGGGCGGCATCGCTGGTGCTGTATCCCGGATGAAGGCACCGGTGCTTTCGCTGAGCATCACCAGCGACGCCCTTTACCCGCCCCGCCAGCAGGTGGAGCTCCACGACGCGGTGGTTGCCGCGGGCGGCCGATGTGTGTACACCGTGGTGGACAGCCCCCACGGCCACGACGGCTTCCTGCTCGAAGTCGAGGCGGTGGGCCAGGCCATCAAGGACTTTCTAGAGAAGGTGGGCAGCAGTGTCGACTGAGACGGGCTGGGACGAGGCTGGCCAGGAGTCGGTGGCCGCCCCCGACCCGGCGGGGTTTGCCCATCCCGACACGTTGGCCGTGCTGGCCGGTCGGCGCTCGGGTGGGGCCGAACTGGCCCCTGCGCTGTTCCCCACCACCACGTTCCGCATCCCCTCGCTCGAGGCCGGCCAGCGCATGGCGCTCGACCCCACCGAGAGCCATTACTACACCCGCAACGGCAATCCCACCGTGGCGGCCTTCGAAGAGGCCATGGCCACCCTCGAAGGCGCCGAGGCCTCCCGGGCCTTCGCCTCGGGCATGGGCGCGGTGAGCTGCGTGATCCTGGGCCTGTGCTCGGCGGGCGACCACATCGTGGCCCAGCGCCAGCTCTACTCCGGCACCCAGTTCCTGCTCCAGGCGGTGTGCCCTCGATTCGGGATCGATGTGACCTTCGTGGACGGCACCGAGCCGGGAGCGTTCCAAGCTGCGATGCGACCGGGCCGGACCATGCTGGTGTTCGCCGAGACCCCGGCCAATCCCCGCCTCGACCTGGTCGATCTAGAGGAGCTGGGCGCCATCGCCGGCCCGCTGACCGCGGTGGACTCCACCTTCGCCCCACCCAGCATCACCCGGCCGCTGGACTACGGGGTCGACCTAAGCCTGCACTCGGCCACCAAGGGCCTCGGCGGCCACAACGACACCACCCTGGGGGTGGTGTCGGGCAGCGCCGAGTTGATCGCGTCGCTGTGGGGGTTCGCCATCTTGCAGGGGGCCAACGCCGCCCCATTCGACGCCATGAACGGCCTGCGGGGCCTGCGCACCCTGGGCGTTCGCCTGGAGCGCCAGAGCGCCACCGCCCAGCAGCTGGCCGAGGCGCTGTTGGGCCATCGCGGGGTAGAGGAAGTGCGCTATCCCGGGCTGGTCTCCCATCCCCAGCACGAGCTGGCCAAGCGGCAGATGAAGATGTTCGGCGGACTGCTGGCCTTCGACCTCGCTGGCGGGCACGAGGCGGGGGAGCGGTTCGTGGAAGCGGTGAAGCTGGCCCAGGTGGCCACGTCGCTGGGTGGCCCTGAAACGCTGGTCACCCACTCGGCATCCACCACTCACGCCGGGCTGACCCCCGATGAGCTGGCCGCCGCTGGCATCGGGCCGGGCACGGTGCGGGTGTCGGTGGGCCTGGAGCACGGCGACGATGTGGTGGCCGACCTGCTGCACGCGGCTGACAAGGCGATGGCATAGAGGCTGGTTTCGCTGCCTGAGATCATCGAGGTCGAGTACTACCGTCGGGCCGCCGAAGCTGCGGTGGGCCGCAGTGTCTCGGCGGTTCATGCTCCCGACGACTGGTTCATCAAGGGAGGGGCCGATGCCCAAGCGCTAAGCCTCGCCTTTACTGGACAAACTGTCGTCGGGCTGCGCCGCACAGGCAAGCTGCTGATGATGGACTTCGGCGACCCCGACGGCCCGCCGAACGCAGTGCTGGGCCTGCGGTTTGGCATGACCGGGAGGCTGGTGGTGGACGACCATGCGGTCATCGAGAAGTTGGAGTACTCCAGCGCCCGGGTGCTTCCCGAATGGCGCCGCTTCGAGCTGCGCTTCGACGACGAGGGGACCCTGGTCGTAGTCGACCCCCGGCGTCTGGGCGGCGTAGAGCTGAACCCCGATGACTCCCGAATGGGTCCTGATGCCTTCGAGCTGGCTACCGAGGAGTTGGCCGCGGCCTTGGAGGGGAGCCGAACTGCGTTGAAGGCCCGGCTGCTGGACCAGCACCGGGTGGCCGGTCTGGGCAACCTGCTGGTAGACGAGATTCTGTGGCGAACCGGGCTTGACCCGGCCCGGGAGGCTGATTCGCTCGACGGGTCCGAGCATGAGCATCTGGCCGAGGCCATCCGCACGACGGTGGCCGAGTTGGCCCAGCGGGGCGGCTCGCACACCGGCGATCTCCACTTGGCTCGAGTCAGGGGCGGATCATGTCCTCGAGACGGCGAGCTGCTGGACCGGCGGACCATCGGCGGGCGCACCACCTACTCCTGTCCTCAACACCAGCGTTGACCGCCACTGCGGTGGCCATGAGCCGTGCGAGACTGGACGCCGTGCAATCAAAGGGGCTGCTTGTTGGAGCCTTGCTCCTGGCGATCCTGTGGGGGACGGTCGCCACGGGATCCGCCGCTGGGGCTCCTTGGCTGGCTGATCCGGTGGCCCAGGCCGGTCAGACGGAGGCCGAGCCCATCCCGTCGCCATCGGATTCCGACGATGAAATCCAGCTGGTGATGGCCCTGCTGATCGCGGTGGCAGTCATCGCCCTGCTGGGCACGTTCGTCTACTGGGTGCGCACCGGTGACGGCTCTCGCAGGGGCGATGAAGATCCGCCGGACATCTCCGAGCCACAAGATACGCTCGGGTGATGGCCGACGAACTGGACGTGGAGGCGATGATCACCCGGTTCCGGGAGCGGGCCGAGGCGGTAAGGAACCGCCCGCTGCCGCCGGTGGGCGGCGAAGAGCGGACGTTGTTCATCCGCCGGGCCCAGGAGGACTTCCAGGATTTCGCCATCATCGGCGACGCCTCCGGTGCCATCGAGGACGGAATTCTGGTGTTGCGGGTGGACCTGCGCCCGCCCGCCGATTCCTGACTGAATAGCATGGTCACCGACGCTGTGATCCCGAGCGACCGGCTCAAGGCCGCGTTGGCCGCCATCGACCAGGCCAACGCCGATGATCCCCACACCATCGAAGTCGATGGCCAAGCCCGGCCCAAGGAGCAGGCCCACGCCGAGCTGATGACCGAGTGGGTGCAGCGCCTCAACCCCTATGCCCACGATGCCCAGCTGGTGGCCGCTCGAGCCCATCACTTGCGACGCTGGGCGCTGCCCCGCTCCGACTACCCCGAGGGCCGGGCCGGCTACCTGCGGTGGCGCACCGCCCAGGCCAAGCGCCATGCCGCCGAGGTGGCCGACATCGTCACCGCAGTGGGCTACGACGACGCCTTTGCCGCCGACGTGTCGGCAATTGTGGCCAAGAGGGGTTTGGCCACCGACCCCCGGGTGCAGACCCATGAGGACGCCCTGTGCCTGGTGTTCCTCCAAACCCAATTTGATGAATTGGCCGACAAGCTGGGCGACGACCACATGGCCGAAGTACTGGCCAAAACTCTGGCCAAGATGAGTCCCGCCGCCCGTCGCATTGCCCAAGACCTGGAGTTGAGCGAGCGGGCCGCGGTCCTGCTGGAGGCGGCCGCCAGCTGACCTATTGCTGTGAGTGTCCCAACGGCAGCTTGCTATGCTGGACCGTCCTGCGGATGTAGCTCAGTTGGTAGAGCGACACCTTGCCAAGGTGTAGGTCGCCGGTTCGAGCCCGGTCATCCGCTCCCAGCAGCAAACGCATAGGCTTCCGGCGGAGTGGCCGCCGGGTCTTTGTACAGCGTGATCCGGCACGGCTCCGCGTCCATCCCCTTGGGGCACTGGATCACCGGCCACGGCACCCCGGTCTGCTCCATGGGCACTATGAAATGCATCACCGAAACGTGGGTTCGGTAGATGGGCGCGGGACCGTTGCCAAAGGTGAGGGGATGGTCCTCGGCCACCACCGCCAGGTCCAGCGTCTCCCCGTAGCAGCCGTCGGACACCTGGCGACCGCATGTCCCGCACGGATGCAGTGTGATAACGAAGGCGTCGTCGGTCTCTCCCACGGTGATGTCGGCGAAGTTGCCCTTCTGCATGCCAGCCCACTGGCGCACTCGCACCTCGGCCGGCCGGGCCACATCGTGGGGCATCCATCCCAGCAGTGTCTGCTCACCCGCGAAGCGGATGCTCGCCTCCAGCACATCGGGTCCCCAGGCCCGGTACACCTGCGACAGCACCGAGGCCACCCGGTCGCGCTCCACATCGTGGATGCGCCGGTAGCTGGCCTCCAAGGCGTGGAAGGCGGCCAGAGCGGCCTCGTGGTCGCCCGCTTCGATGAGCCCCGCGATCGCGTCGGCCCGGTCGGGTTGGTGGCGGCCTGACACGTCCTCGTCGGTCAAACCGTGTAGCAGCGCCGAGCGATAGGCATCGTCGGCCGAGCCAATCATGGCCAGTCCGTCAGCCCCGTAGCGCTCGTCCACGAAGCGCTGGGTTTGGGCGATCCACGCCCCGAACCCGTCGATGAAGTTCCGATAGGCCCGGTCGATGCGCCGGAGCGTTTCGACGGCGGCTTCGGGGCTCTCCGCCAGGGCGTCGACCAGATCGGCCCGGGGCGGCTGGCTGAGTTTGGCCAGCTCCTCGGGGCTCAACAGGCGCTCGCCGGAATCAACCATCGGCGGTGTCCTCGTTTAGCGGTGCTGCCATCACCCATCGGCAGCCAGCAGCGGCATGACCCGGTTCTTGGTCAGCTCCAGGCTCTCCCAGCCGATGGCGGGATCGATGCCACCCACCAACGGGTGCAGCATGGCGCTGCCCTTGTCCCGCACCAGCTGGGCGCACTCCTCGGGGGTCAGCACATCCCATTGGCCGCTGGCCGCCAGCCCGGCCACGTCGTCGGCGTCCACCGCGGTGAGATTGTGATGGTCGTTGTATTGCCAGCTGTTGTACAGCCCAGCGTCGTACAGGGCGTGGCGCTCGATGGCCGCCCAGGTGCGCTCCGGGTCCTCGGTGACCATGACCATCGACGGGCCGTCGGGCACGATGGCGAACGGGGTCTCATAGCCCAGCCGGGCCGCCTCGGCGTAGTAGAGGTCGGCCAGCGACTGGTCGGGGGTGGAGGGGGAGAATGGCAGGCCCAGCCGGGCGGCCCGCAGGGCTGAGGCCCGCACCGAGCCGCCCACCATCAGCACCGGGTGGGGCTGGGTCACCGGCTTGGGGGTGACCCAGATGGTGCGCCCCTCGTGCTCGAACGGCTCGCCGCTCCAGCACCGCAGGATCAGCTCGATGGCCTCCTCGGTGTCTCGGCCCCGGCGGGTGCGGTCTTTGTCGAACATGTCGAACTCGAACTCCCGGTAGCCCACGCCCATGGTCACCGACAGGCGGCCCGGCGCCATCAGGTCGATGGTGGCGATGTCCTCGGCGATGCGGATGGGGTCGTGGAACGGCAGCAACAGCGCCGAGATGGCCACCATCACATTGTCGGTGCGGGCCAACGCCGCGCTGGCCAGCACCAGCGGGGAGCACATGAAGCCGTCGTCGGCCCCGTGGTGCTCCGACACGATGACGGTGGCGATGCCGTTGTTGTCGCACCACGACACCATGTCCAGGTACTCGCGGTGCAGCTGGGCGTGGGTGACATCGGCGAACGGGGGGACTCGCAGTTCGAATCGGCAGGTGAACATGGCGCAGACCCTACTGGCGCCGGTCTATTGGCGGAGGCTGCGGCGGTAGGCGGACCACTGGTCGGGGCGCCAGCAGTCCTGGTCCTCACCCCAGCCGGTGCCGCCGTCAAAGTCCCAGGCGGTGGTGCTCACCCAGGTGAGCATCTTGGGATAGGGGTTGAAGATGATGCGGCTCACCGGGGTGCCAGTGGCCCGAAGCTCCCGGCCCATCTCGTCCACCGCCTCGATCTCGAAGGCGGTGGCGTAGCCGTGGACGGGATCCCGCTCCACCCGGCGCTCGCCGCTCTTGATGTCGGCCCTCACGCCGTCGCGCAGGTAGTAGCCGGCGTTGATCGGGTCGCTGTCAGCCTTGGGCAGCGAGTAGCACAGAAAGGCGCTCTGTGACGACGTGGTGGCGAAGGCGTAGCCGATGCGGAAGCCCTGGAGGTCGGAGCGGGGCCCCCACGACCGGTCCCGCATGGCGCAGCAGTCCACGTCAATGTCCTCGCCGTGGAGGCGGATGCGCCCGGTGACCCGGCCGGGCTGATCGATGTGGCTCGCGATGGTGAACGGGGGCTCGCCCCGGGTGAACACATGCGGCGGGGTGAGGGCGTCGAAGCGCAGCTCGGCCTCGAACATGTCCTTGTAGGGGTAGCGGTAGCCCAGCTCGTAGCTGGTGAGCGGCTCGATCACCTTCACCCGCATCCCGGTGGGCAAGGTGGTATCGCGCAGGTCGAGGCCCTCGGGCAGCGGGATGCTGTGGTTGTAGTCGAAGAACGGCACCTCCCACGGCAGGTAGGCGGTGTCGTCCCACACGAGGGTGCCGCCCCCGCAGATGCCCAGATTGGGGCGGATCCAGGTGTATAGGTAGCCCATCAGGTTGCGCTCGGGGACGCAGAATGCGTACCAGCAGGTCTCGGTCTCCCACGGGTGATCCGAATGCGGGTGGAAGTTGTCGTCCTCGGGCCCAACCAGGGCGTCTTCAGCTGCTCCCACGAATGTGCTCCTTCATCTCGTTCATCTGGCCGCGTGCTCGGCGAAGCGAGCGGGAATCCACTCGGCGAGCGTAGCGGCGATCTCATCGGCCACCGAGGCCAGCCCGTGGTCGGCCTCGGGATACACCACGAGCTCGCCGCCCCCGGCCAGGGCCCGCACCGCCTCGCTTGCCTGCACCGGCAAAATCTGGTCTTGCCCGCCATGCATGAGCAGCAGGGGAGTGGCGCCCAGGGCCGCCGCGTTCTCACATCCCGCCGACTGGGTGGCCAAACCCACCACCCCCGCCATGTGCTCCCCCAGGGCGATCCCCGCCTGCACCGCCACCGCACCCCCGAAGGAATGCCCCATGAAGATGAACCGACGCCCCTCCTCTCGAGCGGCTAAGTCGGCCGCGGCAGCCGCATCCAGCAAGCAGCGCTCGATGATCCCCGGCCGCCGGTAGTGCACCCGGATCACCGCGATGCCCTCCTCGGCCAAGTTCTCGCCCAACCGCAGATACAGCGCCCGAGCCGGCCCCAAAAGCCCTCCGATGGCCCCGCCCAAAGTGATCACCACATCAGTCGCATCCCGGGGCCCGTGCCACAACAGCGTCAAAAGCCCATCGGGGCAGTACACCTCCAAGTGCCGCATCCCCGGGCTCGCCTCGGCCTCCACGATGCCCATCACGTCGAGCAACTCCAACGGAGAGCGGACGCCGCCATCACTCATGGCCGACACCCTAAACCCCATGTGGAATGGTCAGCCCGATCCCATACACTGTCAGCGCTGGCCGCTCCGGCGGCCACACCTGCGCCGGTGCCCGAGCGGACTAAGGGAGTGGCCTGCAAAGCCATGATTCACGGGTTCAAATCCCGTCCGGCGCTCTACGGGATGTTGCATTGGCAATTGACTCTCTAACCTAAAGGCATGGGCAGCCAGGAGCGCCTTCCATCCGAACAGGTCATCATGGAATCCCCGTTGAGCTTCACGGGGTCGGCCAAGCGAATCATCCCAGCCGTTTATGGGAAGATGCCCAGGCGGCGATGGGCTGTACCTGTGGCCCCCGTGGTGGTCGCGCTAGTGATCTCAGTGGTTTGGGTTGGGGTGTTTTTCTGGTATCTGGTCTGGGGAGTGCTTCTGATTCCGTTCCGGTTGTTCCGCCGCTTGCAGCTCAAGTCCGAAGTTGATGAGTTGCGCCACCGGGAGATGCTTGATGCAATACGCGATTCAGACACAGCACGCGAGAGTGCTCCTGTGGATGAGGGTGGCCGCAACTCCTAGCTCCTACTCTTGATCCGTTTCGCCGAAATAGCTTCGTTGGCAGATCTTGAAGGCTCTGTCCGCCGACGTTTTTGATAAGGACTTCACGATGATCGTCAAGCCATACGAGCAGTCGGCGGGCCAGAAAGATCGCCGCCGGCATGCGGGACATCCGAGACAATCTGGATTGAAGTTTGAGAAACGATTTCTAAACTTTTGTGATAATTCGTTGCACTTCAATCTGCACGGCGGTACGGTGGCCGCAGCTCGACCCAAGCAAGATCGGAGGTGGGAGCGATGGGCGCCGAAAGGCAGTGGCAACAAGATGATCAGGCCGCCAAGGAGTCCTCGCCCCTCACCGATGTAGCTGCGATCTCTGCGGAGGACGCGTCTGGGCCGGTGCTCGCTGATCGCACGGAGTTCACGCTCAGCCCCGAAGATTGGGAGGCCTGGGAGGCCCTCCATGACCGTCCCGCCCAGGATCTGCCTGAATTGCGGGAGTTTTTGGCTGAGCCGGCTCCCTTCTTTGTCGACTGACTCCCGCTACCAGTAGCCGACACTGCTTGCAGCTGAGCACCGGCTGGACTTCTTTGAGTGCCGGTCAGCCGAACAGACGGCGTGGCTTCGTCAGCACGCGCGTCAGTCCATGGCCGCGAACATGGCGAGGGTATTCGTGGTCAACCAGTACAGCCAGGATGAAGTAGTCGCGTACTACGCCTGGTGCATGTCCTCGGTCAGGGCACCGGAGCTACCCAATCGGTGGAGGCGTGGTGTGGGCCGCTATTCCCAGCCGGTGGCGCTGCTGGCCAGGCTCGGTGTGGACCTTCGACACGAGAGGCGGGGAATCGGCAGAAGGCTCGTGCAAGATGTGATTGCTCGCGCCTCGGCGTTGGGCGATGAGATCGGATGTCGAGGCCTGCTGATTCATGCCGAAAATACCGACGCTCAGGACTTCTATCTCCGCCTAACGCCAGAGTTCGAACCTTCGCCCACTGACGACCTCCACCTTGTCCTCCTGATGAAGGACATCCACAAGACTTTGCCTCGGCGAATTTAGATAGGCAGGTTGAGGCCCCGCCTTCCTACCCCCGGCCCTTCGACGCATCCGTCCGGTCGCCGTCGATGTAGAGATTGGTCTTCAATCGCTGCTCCCAAGAAAAGACAGAGACCGCCGTCAGACGGCGGTCTCGACGCTACCGGCGAAGCGATAGGGGTGGTTCAGGGAATCTACCGGGAGTCCGGCGAACATCAATGGTCAACGATGAAGAGTGCTTCCTTGACCGGTGTGACAGTTTGAGCTCGACGGGATTGGGCATGCCGCGGCCACACCTGCGCCGGTGCCCGAGCGGACTAAGGGAGTGGCCTGCAAGGCCATGATTCACTGGTTCAAATCCCGTCCGGCGCTCCCACGGCAGAAGAGACGTTGTCCTTTGCTAGCTTCGAAGCCCATCAGGGGAACGTCCCGTTCTGCTCAACGGGTATTGGTTGCATCGTTACTAGTGCTGGTGGGCACCATAGTCCTGGCACTCTCCTGGCCCGAGTCACTGGCGGCTCACACCGAGTTGGAATCTTCCCAGCCCTCTGACGGGGACCTCGTCAGCCAATCGATCTCGCAGATTTCGCTCACTTTTTCCCGACCGGTTGAACCGGTCTCCAACGGGATGATCGCCTCCGATGAACGGGGCATCGAACATGAACCCGTTGCTGTCGACTCTGTCGACGGGAAGACCTGGACAATGAGCTACGAAGCGCCGCTTCCTGACGGCAGGTATGAGGTTTATTGGCGAGTAACGTCAGCCGACGGGCATTTCATCGAAGGGGCGTTCGCGTTCACTGTCGCTGTCCAAGAACCGGGGTCAGCTGTCTCTCCGTCGCCAAGCCTCCAAGAAACACAGGACGGGAAGACGACAGAACCCCTCGTCAATCCCACTGAGACAGGTGTATCTGCCACAAGGAGCGTTACGCCGACACCGACGTACTCGACTCCCGAAATGGAGAGTCCCTCCACCCAGCCAACGACAACTGCCGCCTCGACACCGGGTGCCACCTCAGGCAACGACGGTACGCGCCCAGCGCCGTCACCTACTGCGGCTCCCGCCGAGACCGCTATGGAAGGGCGCACCCCTCCCTCGTTGCTTTCCTCCGCACAGCGTAAAAACTCGGCGGTCACGGGATCTCAGCGCATCGCTGAAGCGACCCGAATCTTGATCTTTCTGGCCACCATGGGCATCGTGGGCGGGTTGGCGTTCGTTGCCCTTGTCGTTCGCGACGAGCCCCTTGCCTCAGACCGCGCTCGTAAATGGGTGGGCGTCGGCGGAATAGTGCTAACCGCAAGCGCGGCTTTGGCATCTCTGAATCGAGCGGTCGTGATCGAACGCGAATGGTCGGCGTTCTGGTCGCCCGACGCAATCGCCGATGCCGTTTCGACTCACTTCGGCGTGGCGGCAGGACTGCGTCTCGCAGGCGGACTCGCCTTGGCTGTCACCCTGCTTCGCGCTGCGGCAAGCCCACCGAGGCAGTGGACTGTCGTGACCGCCCTGACGGGCGGCGCGCTAGTCATCGCTTCGTTTGCTTTCGACGGACACACAGTTACCGAAGGACCCAGATGGCTTCACGCCGTTGCCAGCGTGAGCCATGTGAGCGCCGCAGCGGTTTGGACCGGCGGCCTCGTACTACTGGTCGATCTCCTTTGGCGTCGTCGCCGCCGCGGCGCAGACGTGTACCGGCCATTGATGCGATTCTCACGGATGGCGGCTACTTCGCTCGTTCTGGCCGGCGCAACGGGCACGGCTATGGCGATTATCGTTCTCGACCGCTTCGCCGATCTCTGGTCAACTCCGTGGGGCCGATTTCTGCTGGCCAAGATTGCCCTTGTTGCTGTGGCCGCGGCCATCGGCGGCCATAATCGCTGGGTGCTCATCCCCGCCATCGAGGAAAACGGGCAAGCCGCCATTCACCGACGCCTGCGTCTAGCTGTTGTGATAGAGGCGGTTGCCCTGCTGGGCGTCGCCGTCGTCGCTGCGTTCTTGGTGGCAGCAGCAGCGGCATAGCGTGAATGCACTTCCATGCCTACGCGGAGCCCAGGGATCACCACGCTTGAGCGAGAGGACAGCAATCAGGTCTTAGTACAGCGCTTCAGTTTCCTCAGTCACTTCGCCTCAACGTCGACGGGCTACTGCGACTGTGCCAGTTCGGCGGCGGCTGCGCCATACCTCTGTTGAGCTGCTTGGCGGGTGACGCCGAGCATTATCCCGATCATCGCCCATGACCAGTCGTCCTGTCGGGCGGCGGCAACTGCTTGAGCCAACTCAGTCTCGAGATTGTCGCGTTGTTCGGCCAGCCTTCCCACTGCTTTGAGGCTGGTGGAATCCAACCACTTCAGATCGGCCGGGTCGACCTCGTCGGCCCACTTCTCAAAGGCAGCCAGCTTCTCGGCCCACCGTTCTTCTCGACTGCCCATCAGTTCCACACTCCGATGCCGTGTTTGCGAGCACTGGGCGCGATGACGGCCTGTTCAAGGTAACGGTCCATCGGGTTGATGTCAACAAAAGTTGACACTGGGTGGCGAGCCGCCTTGCCTAGGTGGGGCGGGAGGCCAGCAGTTCTGCGGCCTGGGTGGCGGCGCGGTGGCCGCTGGAGAGAGCGCCGTTGACTGACGGGATGCCCATGTAGTCGCCGGCTAAGAACAGGTTGTCGATGCGCCCGGCAAGCTGGCAGGGGATCTCGGCCATCTTGGCGAGCATTCCGGGCTTGCCCATGCACAGAGCCTCCTCCCAGCGATACACCCGGTAGAACAGGCCCTCGTCATCGCCGGGAAGGGCCGAACCGGGAGGGGCGTTGCGGCGAGCGGCGTCCAGCATCTGGCACTTGACCTCTTCGTCGTCTTGGGGGATGAGTTCCTTGGCCCGGTCGAGCCCGATGAGCAGGTCGAGGATGCTCTTGCCCGGCGGCGCGCAGGCGGGCAGGAAGGTGGTCCTGTCCATCAGAAGCGGGGTGTTGTCGTGCTCGGGGTAGAGCGCGCCGTGCCAGCCGGGAGGCAGCGGGCGGTGGTCGAGGCCGATCACCACCCGGCAACCGGTTGAGTAGTTCACGGTGCTAAGCGCGGCGTGAGTCTCGGCCGGCAGGTCGGGGACGAGGCCAGAGACCTGGGTGCCGGGCACGGCGCTGATGACCGCGTCCGCCTCGATCGTCTCACCGTCGACGAAGACGCCGGTGGCAGCCCCGTCTTCCACGACGACTCTCCTGGCGGGGGTTGAAACCCGGATCACGTCGGCACAGGCAGCAGCCAGCGCTTCGCTCAACGAGCCGATGCCCCGCTCGGGCATGTACACCTTGCCGCCGCTCAGCATCGTCTCGCCGATGTAGGCCCGCATCAACGCTTGGCCGGCGGGCGCGGCATCGCCCAAGACCATCTTCAGGGGCCCGCTGAGCGATACCCGCAGCTTGTAGGGCACCTTGTGGCGATCGAGGTAGTCGCCGTAGGACTCGTCGTCGTCGATCTCAGCCAGACGGCTGTCGCTGGCGAAACTCAGGAGTTCCTCTTGGCGGTACATGTGCCGCATCACCTTGGAACCGGCCCGCAGGCCCGAGGGCGAGAGGAAGCCCATGGCCTTGGCCGCGGGCAGCTGCCGCAGGAAATTCCCGATTGATTGGTCAGGCGTCGTGGTAACCCACCGTCCGCCGCGGTAGTGGCCGAAGATCATCGTCGACTCCACCAGCGGCAGTCCTAGCTCCTCGCATATGCGGAATGCGGTGTCGTAGGTGGTGGTGAAGACGAATGCACCGTTGTCCACCGAGAACCCGTCCACCCTCTCGCCGATGCCGCGTCCGCCCGCCCGCTCCTTGGCCTCGAGCAGCAGGGGAGTGATGCCTCGCTTCTTCAGCTCATAGGCGGCGCTGAGCCCGGCGAAGCCTCCGCCCACGATCACAACCCGCTTGGCGCTCATAGGAGACCCTCCCTTTTTGCCACTTTCCAGCTTTGGTGCAGGCGTCTTGTGCGAGGGCGCAAGCGCCTAGTGGACATATACGCAATGTACTGCCAACTCCAGGACCCCTTGGCGGCGCTGTTCTGTCAATATGGCAGTTGCTGCATCGACTACGGGGAGGAGAGACCAGTGGGAAAGGCAACTGAGACTGATTTGCCCGGTGTGGGGGTTCGCTTCGACTTGGAGACAACCGCAGGCCGATGCGTCGGCGTGGTCGTCCACCAGACCGGTCGGCGCGATCTGGTGGTCTACGACGAACGGGACGTTGACCGCGCCTGTGAGAGCGTGGTGTTGACCGAGGACGAGGGTCACACCCTCGGCGAGTTGTTGGGGGGCAACCCGGTTCTGGAGCATCTCGACGACGTCGTGCACCGGCTTGAGGATCTCGTGATCTCGTGGGTAACGGTCGACCCGAAGTCATCCCTCGCCGGGCTCACCCTGGCTGAGGCCGAGCTGAGGGCACGAACCGGGGCGGGCATCGTCGCACTAGTAACCGATTCGGGTTCCATCCCCATCCCCGGCGGAGCTGACCGTCTTGAAGCTGGCGGTACGGCAGTGGTTGTCGGCGTCCCGGCTGCGGTGAAGGCGGCCACCAAGCTGCTGAACGAATCGGGTTAGCCCATGCACACGGGCGGCGATCTGTTTGTGATCGAGCTCGGGGCGGTGGTGCTGGTTCTGGCCATCGTCGCCCGCCTGGCTCGAAGGATCGGCCTGCCTGCGCTCCCGCTGTACCTGCTGGTGGGACTGGCCCTGGGCGAAGGTGGTCTCGTCGAGTTGCCGGCCTCTGCAGAGTTCATCGAGGTGGGCGCGGAGATCGGTGTGATCTTGATGCTGCTCATGCTGGGACTCGAGTTTTCGGCCCACGAGCTAATCGACAACGTTCGGCGGTCGACGCAGGCCGGGATCGTTGACATCGCCCTCAACTTCCCGCCCGGGTTCGTTGCCGGTTTGCTGCTCGGGTTCGACCCCATCGTTGCTGTGTTGCTGGGCGGTGTGACCTACATCTCGTCGTCGGGAATCGTGGCGAAGCTCGTCGCCGACCTCGACCGCATCGGCAACCACGAGACCTCGGTGATCCTGAGCGTGCTGGTCATCGAAGACCTGGCCATGGTGCTCTATCTGCCCATCGTCTCGGGTGTGCTCTTTGGCGGCTCGGCGCTGAGCACCACCATCACCGTCTGTGTGTCATTACTGGTGGTTGTCGGGGTGCTGGGCGCCGCCTACTTCTTCGGCGACCGGCTGAGCGCCCTTGCTTTGAGCCAATCCAGCGAAGCACTGTTGTTGACCCTGCTGGGTGGCACGCTTCTCTTCGCTGGGATTGCCGGACGCCTCAACCTGTCAACGGCGGTGGGGGCCTTCGTGGTGGGCGTGGCGTTGTCGGGCGACATCGTCTCGCATGCCCGCGGGCTGCTGTTGCCGCTGCGCAACCTCTTCGCCGCCGTCTTCTTCGTGTTCTTCGGCCTGCAAGTCGACCTCGACCTGGTCCCCGATGTCGCCGTCGCCGCGGTCGTTATCGCCGCAGTGACAGTCGTCACCAAGTTCGCCACCGGCTGGATCGCCGCCGGACGAGTCGCCATCGGCAGACCCGGTAGGGCCCGGGCCGGCGCCGCCCTCATCGCCCACGGAGAGTTCTCGATAGTCATCGCCGAGCTCGGCATCTCTCGCGAGAGCGACCTCGGGGCGCTTGCTGCCGCATACGTGATCATCCTCACCCTCGTCGGCGCGGTGCTCTACCAGTACTCCGACTCCATAACCCTCCACACCCCAAGCGAGTCCTACCGCGCCAGGTGGCAGCGAAAGTCCCGCCTCGCGGAGCGGCTCCGCCGGCGCCGCTGGTCGCCATCCCGCTAGGACTAACCTCCAGACAGTCATTGTTTTGGAGGAAGAGTTGGCAACAAAAATTGTTTGTTGGAATATCGCAAAGCGCCATGAGCCGTGGCGCGAGCTGGTGGCCATGGATGCCGATGTGGCTCTGCTGCAAGAGGCAGGTCAAGTGCCGCCAGACGTAGCAGACAAGGTCGACACCGGTGACCGAGAGCATTGGGATTCACACGTGTGGAATTCGGAATGGTACTCAGGTCGTTTCAAGAATCTGTCCGACCGTTGGTCGAAGGTGGTGAAGCTGTCCGACCGAGTAAAGGTCGAATGGTTCAAGCAGGTAGGCCAAATTAGTGAGGTAGCAGAAGACGAGATCGCCGTTAGCGGCATCGGCACGATCGCGGCTGCCCGGGTTACTCCACATGGCGGGCTGCCATTCATTGTTGTGTCGATGTACGCACGGTGGATCAAGCCCCATCCGTCTACCAACAGCAGGTGGAGGGTTGGGTACTCAGACGGTTCGGCGCACCGGATCATTTCAGACCTCTCGGCATTCATCGGCGACACCGACCCCAGCACCCATCGCATACTGGCTGCGGGTGATCTGAACATGTTCTACGGAGCCACTCATAGCAACCGGCTGTCGCTTACCGATCGCGAGCGCACAGTTTTCGAACGGATGGATGCGCTGGGCCTGGAGTTCCTGGGCCCCCAGTCTCCTAATGGCAGACAGGCCAGCCCGACACCCCAAGGTCTCCCGGAGGACACCAAGAATGTCCCCACCTATCACACGGCCAAGAAGAAGCCGGAAACTGCTGAGAACCAGCTCGACTATGTCTTCGCCTCCCGCGGCTTCCACGAGGAAGTCAAGGTGCGGGCTATGAACGAACCTGAAGAGTGGGGGAGCAGCGACCACTGCCGACTGTGGATCGAAGTGGGTAAGTCGGTTTGAGCTGTTTCCTCTAGCGGCAGAGCGGGATGTACATGAGGCCGCCGTTGGTTCAGAGTTCGTTGGCGCTGCCAGCCAGCGTTTTCGACAGCGACTGGCTGTTGTAGTTTCGGCTGGTGCAGAAGATGCTGAAGTTCTCTCGCGTAGTGGCCGTAGCTGCTCTTGTCGCCGCAGCCTCTGTTCTGTTTGTGCCTGCTGCTTCTGCGCAGACCGCTGAAGACGTGAAGCAGAGAGATCAGCTGATCGCCAACCAGGAAAACTTGCTCAATACCTACAGGTGTTTATTCGGTGTCGATACCGATGTGGTACCTGGTAGCTGTCCGAATCCGGATGTAGTTGTTCCCGGCGTCACCCCTGAGAAGCCCAGCCAGCAAGACCTCGACGTGCGGGATGGGCTGATCCAAAACCAGGAGGCCCTGCTGAATGTGTACCGGTGTCGGTTCGACGTCGATACCGAGATCGTTCCCGGGGGATGCGTAGACGGCGCACCCGCGCCAGTCTTGGTGGAGGAGTCGGAAACAGGTCCGGAGCCGCTAGGACCGCCTCCAGCGGCGTTTGGATTCGATCCCTTCTACGGGAAGTACCTAGATGCGGGCGGCTTGCCGGTAATTGCCTCTGCCCAGGTTCCCGACGAGGCTCTTGTGCAGGTCAAGCGCCTTGTTGAAGAGATGCTGGGCAACCGGGAGGACATCCTGGCCAAGTTCGGTGACAACAACGTTCGGGTTGCCGTGATGGCTAAGGCCTCCGGGATTACTGAGCTGCCCGAATTGAGCGACCTGTATGAAGTTTTTCCCGGTACTGATTGGGACGAGAGAACTAGAGGTGGTGGAGTTGGCCCGACACTAGCCCGACCCGTTGTGGCGATCGCCGAAGAGCACCTGCTCTGCTACGACTCTGATGTCTTCCCCTTTGAGGACATATTCGTCCATGAGTTTGCCCACGGAGTGCTCAATATGGGAGTTGAACTGCTACCTGGAGGCAGTGAGTTCCGTCAGCGTCTTGAGACCGCTTACCGAGAAGCGTTAGGTGCTGGCCTGTGGGCGGACACCTACGCCGCGACCAACCCTGATGAGTATTGGGCAGAGGGGGTCCAATCCTGGTTCGACCTGAATGATCCGCCTGGATGGATCCACAACGAGATCGACACCCGACGGGAGCTAGAAGCCTACGATCCGGCGCTCGCGACGTTGATCCAAGAGGTGTTCGGCTCGGCCACAGTCGAGTCTTCATGCCACCGCTGAGAGATCGATCGAACCACCGCCGTCCAGTGAGCCGCCATTCGGCGTGACCGGACACCCCAGTTGGCACCTGGTTATGGGTCTGCGGATTTGCTGCCACTCCTGCTAGCCTGACTCGTTCCGGGCCGTTAGCTCAGTTGGCTAGAGCACCTGCATGACGCGCAGGGGGTCAGGGGTTCGAGTCCCTTACGGCCCACCCAATGGTTGTCGCCCAGTCCAGTGATCGACGGCGGCTGGGCTGGTTGCTCGCCGGGTTTGGCATGTTGTCGGTGTCCACCGATTCGCTGTGGATCCGGCTGTCGGAGGCCGATGCAATCGATGTCTCTTTCTGGGTGGCGTGCTGCTCCATTCCCCTCTACACCGCGCTGAGCCATCGGATAGACGGCTGCTGGCCGCTGGAGGCGTTCCGCCGCCACCCTTGGCAGCAACTCGTCATTGGGGCGCTCACCGGGGGCAGTCAGCTCTGTTTCGTGATTGCTGTCACCCAGACCCGAATAGCCAATGTGGTGGCCATCGTGGCCGCAGTGCCACTGTTGGCCGCAGTAAGCGCCTGGATATGGCTGAGGGAGCGCATCTCCCGGAAGATGGCCATCGCCATCGCCATCACGATGGGGGGAATCGGCGCGATTGTGTCGAGCTCGGTAGGAGAGCCCACGCTTTCGGGCGATCTGCTGGGTGTGTTGGCCATTGTGGGCTTCTCGGTGAGCCTGACCATGTGGCGCCGCTACCCGGACATGAGCCGGCTGGTGGGACTGTCCATCGGCGGGGTGATGACCGTTGTGGCGTTGGTGTACTCGGCGTCGCCGCTGTCACTCGACGTACAGGCCTATCTGTCGATCGCCGCCATGGGGCTGGTGTTCAACCCATTCGGCCGATTGGCGCTGTCCAACGCACCCCGCTTCGCCCCAGTGGCCGATGTGGCTCTGTTCTCGCCCATTGAGACGGTGGCCGGCACGATTTGGGCCGCGGCGTTCTTCAGCGAGTTCCCCCGGCCCGTTGCCGCCGTCGGCGCTGCCATCGTGCTGGTCGGCGTGTTCTACGGCACCATCGCCACCACCCGCCCCGGAGCCGCCACAGCCCACTAGAGACTCTATCCCCAGAGGGGATATGGGAAGTAGCGTCGCGGGCTATGGCCAAGCCCAACATCTTGATGGTGATGGCCGACCAGCTGGCCCCGCACTTCACCGGTGCCTATGGCCATCAGGTGGTGAAGACCCCGGCGATGGATGCCCTGGCTGAACGGGGCGCCCGATTCGATGCGGCCTACTGCAACTTTCCGCTGTGTGCGCCGTCTCGGTTCTCGATGATGTCGGGCCAGCTGCCGTCGGCCATTGGGGCGTGGGACAACGCCGCCGAGTTTCCCGCCGCGATTCCGACGCTGGCCCACTACCTCAACCTGGCCGGGTACCGCACCGCGTTGGCCGGCAAAATGCACTTCATCGGGCCCGACCAGCATCACGGGTTCACCGAGCGGCTCAACACCGAGATCTACCCTTCCGATTTCGCCTGGACCCCCAATTGGGACAACCCCGGTGAGCGGATCCACAAGTGGTACCACAACATGGACAGCCTGTCGGAGGCCGGTCAGGCCCTGGCCACCTACCAGCTGGACTACGACGAGGAAGTGGGCTTCGCCGCCATCCGCCGGCTCTACGACTTTGCCCGCGACAGCGACGACCGGCCCTTCTTTCTCACAGTTGGATTCATCCATCCCCACGATCCCTATGTGGCCCGCCCCGAGTGGTGGGATCTCTACGATCACGACGCCATCGACCTGCCCGATCCGGTGGACCTCGATTTGCTGGATCCTCACAGCCGGCGCATCCGCCAAGGCATCCAAGCCGACACCATCGGTTACACCGAAAAGCAGTGCCGCAACGCCCGCCACGGCTACTACGCCAACACCAGCTACTTCGACTCATGGTTGGGCCGACTGATCGGAGTCCTCGAGGAGACGGACGAGCTCGACAACACAGTGGTGATCGCCACCAGCGACCACGGCGACATGCTCGGCGAGCGCGGCCTGTGGTTCAAGATGAGCTTCTTCGAGCGGTCGCTGCGGGTGCCGTTCATCATGGCCGGGCCGGGTGTGGCCACGACAACGGTTCCCAACGCCTGCTCGCTGGTTGACCTGCTTCCAACCCTGCTGGACATAGCCGCCGACGGCGGTTCCCCAGTCGAGCCGGTGACGCCGCTGGCCGGGCGCAGCCTGTGGGAAGGCGCCACTGGAGGCGGTGATCTCATAGACGAGGCCGTCGCCGAGTACACCGCGGAGATGACCTCCCATCCGCTGTTTATGATCCGACGGGGCCGCTACAAGTACATCCATTGCGACACCGACCCCGCCCTGCTCTACGACATCGACACCGACCCCCAAGAGCAGACCAACCTGGCCGATGACCCGGCCCATGCCGAACTGGCCGCAGAATTCGCCGCTGAGGTGGCCCAGCGCTGGGACAGCGACGCCATCAGAGACCAGGTGCTGGCTTCCCAGCGATCCCGGCGGCTGCTACACGCCGCCACGGGCAACGGCGGAGGCATTTCGTGGGACTACTCCCCAGCCCAAGACGCCGCCAACCAGTACGTTCGCGACCACATGGACTGGGCCGAGGCCGGCGCCCGCACCCGTCTCTGATCGTCGGCGACAAGGCGGGTACTGTGTTGGCACCCCAGCCAAGGAGGAGGCATGGCCCGTATCAAAATCCCCGATGGCCCCGCAGAGGAGCTCCATCGGTTGTGGATGATGTGCCCGGAGCTCACCGCCCCGGCGTCGGCGTTCAGCGCGGCGGTGTACAATAAGAGCAAGCTCTCGGTGCGGCTGCGAGAGCTGCTGCGGATGAGGATCGCCCAGATCAACCACTGCGTGGTTTGACTGGACACCCGGGTTGCGTCGTTGGCGCAACATGATCTGAGCGAAGACGACTACCTCCACGTCGGTGATCGAGACAACTACGACGGCTACAGCCAGGCCGAGCGGGATGCGCTGGAGTACTGCGAGAAGTACGCCACCGACCACTTGGCCATCGACCAGGCGTTCATGGACCGCATGGTCGATCACTACGGCGACGAGCTGATGGTGGACATGACCCTGTCCATCGGCTGCTGGATTGCCTTTGGCCGCATCAATCAGGTGATGGATGTGTCAGTCTCCTGCCCGCTGCGCATGAAGGGCCCCGAGGAAGCACTCGAGGCGATGGAGGGCAATGGCCAGAGCGAGGACGACATCCTGGCCATGCGCTCCGCCCGATTCGCCTAGGCCTTAGCGGAACAGGCGGCCGAAGGCCCGCAGGTCGTCGGTGAACAGCTCGGGCTGCTCGAAGGGGGCGAAATGGCCGCCTGTGGGCTGCACGGCCCAGTGGACGATGTTGTAGCGGCGCTCAGCCCACACCCGCGGGGTCTGAAGCAGCTCTCGGGGGTAAACGGCATGGCCGGTGGGCACCTCCACCCGACCGGCCCACGAGTCCACCGCCGAGGTTCCCGCTCGGGCCGACTCCGAATAGAGCCGCCCCGATGACGCCGCGGTGGCGGTGATCCAGTACAGCATCACGTTGTCCAACAGCTGGTCTTTGGTGAACACGCTCTCCAGGTCGCCGTCTTCCAGGTCGCACCAGTGCTGGTACTTCTCTATGAACCAGGCGGCCAAACCGGCGGGGGAGTCGTTGTGGGCTATCGCCAGGGTCTGGGGCTTGGTGCTCAGCATGGCCATGTAGCCGGTGCCGCCGGTGATTACCTCCAGTGACCGGGCCATGGCCTCCTGCTCGGCCTCGGTCACCCCGTTCATCATTTGCTCGGGGTGGGCGGCCTCCTCGGCGGTGGGCTGGGCGAAGAGCATGTTGAAGTGGGCGGCGATGAGCCGGTCGCCGAAGGCCTCGGCCATGCGCCGGGTGACCAGCGCTCCCCAGTCGCCCCCCTGCACGATGTAGCGGTCATAGCCCAACTGATCCATGACGCCGGCGATGGCCTCGGCGCAGCGGTGCATGTCCACGCCGGGGTTGGCGGTGGGACCGGAGAATCCGTAGCCGGGCAGCGACGGGACCACCACATGGAAGGCGTCGGACGAATCGCCGCCATGGGCTGCCGGGTCAGACAGCGGGCCCATCATCTCCCGGAACTCCACCACCGAGCCCATGTACCCGTGGATCATCACCATGGGCAGGGCGTCGCGTTCCGGCGAGCGCACATGGTAATAGTGGACCCGCTCGCCCGCCGCGGTGGCGGTGAACTGGGGAAAGGCGTTGAAGTAGGCCTCCCGGCCCCGCCAGTCGTATCCGTCGGCCCAGTAGTCGCACAACTCCCTCATGTAGGCCACCGAGGCCCCGTCGTCCCAGCCGGGTCGCACGGTGTCGGGCCACCTGGTCATGGCCAAGCGCTGGCGCAGATCGTCTAGGTCGGCCTGGGGGATGTCGATTTCGAACGGCTCGATGCTCACTCCCGCAGCGTGTCACAGACCCGCGTCAGCACTGCTAGTCGAAATGATCCGCCCGGCGGACAACGAAGAACCAGGTGAGCACGCCCGACAAAACGACCAGCACGCCCGACCAAATGCCGGCCTCGGCCACGAACGCCTCTTCGATGCTGTTGAACGCCTTGGTGGTGAGGGTGGGGAAGTCGAAGGGGGCGATGAGCAGGGTGATGGGCAGCTCCTTCATCACCGACAGCATCACCAGCCCGCCCCCGGCCAACAGCCCCGGTGCCATGAGCGGCAGCTCCAGCGATCGGAAGCGGCGCACCCAGCTGGCTCCCAGGGTGCGGGCCGCGTCGGTCAGCCGAGACGACACCGCGGCCACCGCCACCTGGGAGGTGCGCATCGTCTGGCCTCCGAACCGCACGATGTAGGCGAACACCAGCAACACCAGGGTGTTGCGGAGGTGGCTGCCGACGTCGGTCTTCAGCGTCCAGAACAGCAGGGCCAGTCCGATGAGAATTCCCGGCAGGGCAAATGCCGACACGATCACCGCGTTGGCCACGGTGCCGATTCGGGATCGATAGCGCACCACGAGGTAGGCGGCTGGGAGCACGACGGCCACCGACACGACTGCGGCCAGAATGCTCCCGTACGCGGTGTGCCAGGTCGGGGACCATACGTCGTCCCAGCCCACCAGCAGGTCCCGTCCCCCCGACGCCTCCAGCCTGATGCCGTCGATCGTCCAGTCGCCCAGTGAGGCCAGCGGCCCCAACAGAGCCAGCGCCACCGCACCGACCAGGAACGCCACTGCAATCGGCTTGGCCCGGCCCAGGCGGTACATCACCGGGCTTCGCGATCGCACCGGCGCCGCGTGTTCGAAGCGCCGGGTGGCGCCTCGCTCCACCAGCACTACCGCGGCGGCCAGCACCAGCAGGATGACGCTGAGGGCCATCGACACCGCCTGGTTGTTGAGCCGGGTGGTGTAAATGGCCCGGCTGAGCGTGTCGTAGCGCATGAGCTGGACCGCGCCGAAGTCGCTGATGGCATACAGGAACACCAGCAGGGTTCCGGCGCTGATAGCGGTCGCCGTTTGGGGCAGCACCACTCGGCGGATGATGGTCAGCGGGCTGTCGCCCAGCAGCCGGGCGGTCTCCTCGGCCGAGCCGGGCAATCGCCGCAGCCGGGCGGCCACCGGCAGGTACACGTAGGGATAGGTGAAGAGCGTGAGGGCCAGCCAGGCGCCGAAGAGGCCCCGCACTTCCACGTCCCACACCAGCCCCAGGTTGTCCAGCCAGTCGGACAGCAGACCTCCGGGATTGAGGGTACGGATCAATGCCGCGGCGCCGATGAAGGTGGGGAACACCAGCGGCAGCGGCAGTAGTGCCTGCCACATGCGCTTGAGGGGGACGTCGCAGCGGGTGGTCAGCCAGGCCAGAGCGGTGCCGAAGGCCGCGGTGGAAGCCGACACCAGCACAGCCAATCGCAGCGTGCGCAGCAGTGGTCCCTGAGTGCGTTGGGAGAACAGCACGCCGAGCGGATCGCTGTGGAAAGTGAAGTTGCGCCACACCAGATAGCCCGCGGGGAAGGCGAACCCAACGGTCACCACGATGGCGACCACCTTCAACAGCGCCGTGGATCGGATAGCGGGCGGCTGCACGAAAAGCGGCTCAGTCGGGGTCGGATCGGGGGAAGGCCACCGCCGGTGATCCGGTGTAGGCAGGGCAGACCCGGTCTCCAGGAGCGAGGCTTTGTGCCCCGCTTACTCGGGCGAGGAGCCGGATACCGGCGGCGTTGGCCACGGTGACCATGGAGTCGGCCCCTTGGAACTCGAAATCCTCCACAGTGTGGGTCGCGGTGCCGCTGCCTTCGGTGCGCAATTCCACGTCCTCGGGCCGCACCGCGACTTCGACCGGACCTTGGCGGGCTTCGAGCAACGGGATAGATCCGAAGTCGGCATGGGCGATTGAGCCGTCGGCGTCGGCAGGGTACATGGAAACATCGCCGATGAAGGCCGCCACCCATGGGCTGGCTGGTTTCTGGTAGATCTCCGCGGGCGAGCCGATTTGAACGATTCGACCGGCATCCATGACCGCCACCCGGTCGCCCAGCACCAACGCCTCCTCCCGGTCGTGGGTCACGAACACCGCCGTCATGCCCGTGGACTGAAGAAGTTGGCGGACCTCGGTGCGAACCTCCCGTCGCAGCGCGCTGTCCAAGTTGGAAAACGGTTCGTCCAACAGCAAAGCGGTGGGCTGGGGAGCGAGTGCCCGGGCTAGCGCCACCCGCTGCTGTTGTCCGCCGGAGAGGGTCTCGGGCATGCGGCCCTGCATTCCCGGAAGATTCACCAGCTCCAGCGTCTTGGCCACCTCAGTCATCCGCTTGCCGCGAGGGACTCCGTAGCCGACATTCCTGGCCACATCAAGATGGGGGAACAGCGCCCAGTCTTGGAACACCATTCCGACATTTCGGTCCTCAGGCCGAAGCCAGATTCCGTCGCCGGCCACCTGAGTACCCGCTATGTGGATCGTGCCCTGGTCGGCTCGCTCCAGTCCGGCGATAATGCGAAGCAGCGTGGTCTTTCCACACCCGCTTGGCCCCAGCAGGGATACCATTTCGCCCCACCCCACTTCGAGGCTGCATTCTTCGATCACGGTGGTCCCCTCGAACGACTTGGACACGTCCTGCACTGACAGCAGCGGAACCGGGGGGACAAGGGCCATGAAAATGTAAGGCTACCCTAATTCGGGCGCTCAACTAGTTGCGGGGTACCTCGTTCCAGGGGACGGCCTTGTCCACTCGGGGTTCGCCGGGCAAGCCGAGAATCTGCTCGCCCAAGATGTTGCGCATGATCTCGGTGGTGCCGCCCTCAATGGAGTTGGCCCGGGATCGCAAGAAGGCGTGGCCAATGCCGCTCTCGGCTCCGGTTTCGGAGACGAAATCGGGTCGGCGAAAGGTGTAGTCGAAGTCCACTGAGCCGGCCGGTCCTTGGAGATTCACGCACTCCTCGAAAATGTCCTTGTTCAGCTCGGCGTGGATGGCCTTGGCCACCGAGCCCTCGGGACCGGGGTTGCCTGCTCGACGATTCTGAGAGGCCCGCATGTTGGTGAGCCGCAACGTCTCCGCTTGGCTCCACAGCTTCATCACCCGGTCGAGACGAGCCGAGGTGCGCTGCTCATCGGGCAGCTCCGACCACACCTGTACCAGTTCGGCAATGGTGCCCGAGCCCCGTTTGGGAGAGCTGCCGCCCCCGATCACGGTGCGCTCGTTCATCAGCGTGGTGAGCGACACCCGCCAGCCCTCGCCTTCTTCGCCGATGCGGTCGGCGTCGGGCACCCGCACGCCGGTCATATAGACCTCGTTGAACTCGGCTTCACCGGTGATCTGGCGCAGCGGGCGAACCTCCACCCCTTCGGCGTGCATGTCGAGGGCGAAATAGGTCATGCCCTTGTGCTTGGGGGCATCGGGGTTGCTGCGGGTTACCAGCATGCCCCGGTCGGCCAGGTGGGCGAGGGTGTTCCACACCTTTTGGCCGTCCACCGTCCAGATGTCGCCGTCTCGGACCGCTCGGGTAGCCAGTCCCGCGAAGTCGCTGCCCGCGCCCGGCTCGGAAAACAGCTGGCACCAGCGCTCCTCGCCGGTGAACATCGGGCGCAAGAACCGGTGCTTTTGCTCGTCGGTTCCGTGGGTTACGACGGTGGGACCGGCCAGGGTGAAGAAGAAGGCACCCGGATCGGCCGGTCCCGCTCCGGCATCTCGCAGCCGCCCTTCGATATGGCGTTGGTAGCGGGGTGCGAGTTCAAGGCCGCCGAATCCCACCGGGAAATGGACCCAGGCCAGCCCGGCGTCGTATTGGTAGCCGCGGAACTCCTCCACCGACATGGTGGTCGGATCGTGCTCGGCCAAAAGGGCGTCAATGGCGTCGTCGACTTCTTGGGGGATGGCGTCGGTGCTCACAGGGCCAATCTAGCTTTCAATTCCTCGAAGCAGGCCATCGACTGGTGGGCAACTACTTCGGGTTCCAGGGCGTTCAACTCGTCGGAAAACACCTCGATGGCAAGGGGGGCATCGACGCCCCGGCCGACCAGTTCCGCCAACAGGTCGGCGATGTTTCCGTGCCCGTCGCCGGGCATGAGGCGATGGTGGATGCACTCGTAGGCGACCTCTTCAGGGGTTGGCTGGCCCACGGGGTCTGGGCCGGTGTCGCCTATCTGAATGGCCTTGATCATGGCCGGGTCGATTGAGGCATCCAACAGGCCCCGCTCCGGTCCCCGCCACAGATGCCAAGTGTCCAGCAGCAAACCGGTGTTGGGCCGGTCGGCCCGCTCGACAATCTCGGCGGCCACCCGGTGGTCGTCCAACGGCGACCAGGAGAACGGTTCGATCAGGGCCAAAATGCCGTGTTCAGCGGCTTGGTCGGCGATCTCGGCCAGTGTGGCCGCGGCCTGGTCTAGGTGTTCTCCCGGCTGCCAGTCGGAATGTTCCAACACGGTGATCGACCGGGCGCCCAGGGCGGTGGCCGCAGCCACCGCGTCCTCAGCGCCCTCGGGGCTTCGCATGGTCATCACCACCCCGTCGTACTCGGCGACCCGAAGATTCAATTCGTGCAACAGACTCACGATGGTCGCGTCGTCCCATCCCCGCTCATGCAGTTTGCGGTGCTCCCACCCGTAGATCGACAGGCGGGCAAACCCGGCGGTCGACGCGGCCCGAACCTTCTCATCCCATGGCACTCGCCCCAGCGTCCCTGTGCACAGGTAGGGCGGATGAGACATGGCCCGAGATTATGCCGGTTGCACTACCGTGACCCCATGGAGTTCGACGCCCGCGACCCTGCCCATGAGACCGATGGAGTGCCCTTTCACACGCTGGCCCGCATCCGCGACGAGCAGCCCATCTGCCCGTCGCCCAAGGGCGGCTGGTATCTCTCGACCCGACGCCACATCGATACCGCCCTCAAGGAGGTGGAGACCTTTGTGGCCGATTTGGCCCCGATGGCGGGACTGCCCGGCACCGAGGTGGTTGCGCCCGAGGAGCTCTTTCTGAGCGAGATTCCCGAGCCCCGCCACGGCCGCATCCGCCGGCTGTACAACTCCAACTTCGCTCCCCACCGGTTGCGCAATACCGAGGAGTTCGTCACCCGAACCTGCCACCGCCTGCTCGACCCGATGCTGGACGCCGGTGAGGGCGACCTGCATGCGGGCTACGCCATGCCCATCCCCAGTGCCACCCTGGCCGATCTGATGGGACTGCCCCCCGAGGCCGGGGAGAAGTTCATGGGCTGGTCGTTCGACGGCACGCTGATGCAGCGCCCCGGCACGCCGGGGATCAAGCCGACCGGCCCGCCGATCCTCGACTACTTCCGCGAGGCGCTGGCCGAGCGCCGGAAAACAGCAGCCGCAGGGGAAGACCAGCCCCACGACGTGATCGTCGGATTGATGAGAGCGGAGGTCGACGGGGTCCCGTTGAGCGACACCGAGATCGTCACCCAGCTCCAGTTCATGGTGATGGCCGGGGTCCACACCACCCGGGCGTTGCTGGTGCATTTGGCCCACCGGCTGCTGCGAGACCGGGAGCTGTTCGGGCGGGTGTCGGCCAATCGGGATCTGGTGGGTCCGTTGGTGGAGGAGTCGCTTCGCCATGATGCTCCGGTGCAGGCCACCACCCGCCGCTGCACCCACAGGGTCGAGCTCGACGGGGTGGAGATGCAGGCTGGCGATTGGGTGGAGGTGGGCATTGGCTCAGCCAACCGGGACGAGACGGTGTACGACGACCCCGACGTGTTCCGATTGGACCGGGACGACCCTCGCGACCACCTCGGGTTCGGCGGCGGTCCCCACATCTGCCCCGGAGCCACCCTGGCCCGCATCGAGGCATCGTGCGCGGTCAACGTGCTGTGCGACCGAGTGGCGGAAATGTCAGTAGTTGATGGGGCGACTTATCCGCCGCTGCCCGGCGGCATGTCGCACCTTCCCATTACCGCCAAGCTCAAGGCGAGGTAGTCCTAATCGGCTCGAGGTTCGGCCTCGGCCAGCTCGGCGATGTAGGCCAGTTCCTCGTCGGTGTTGGCCCGGATGGTGAGGCCGGTGGCCTTGGTGTCGCACCAGCGGGCAAAGCGCTCCCTGATGCGTTGGCGGGAACCGATCAGCGCCCCGTCGTCGATGTACTCGTCGGGCACTGCGGCCACGGCCTCGTCCCGGCGTCCGGCCATGAACAGCTCCTGGATGCGCTCGGCGGCCTCGCCGAATCCCCGACGCACCATGGCGTCACGGTGGAAGTTGTACTCCCGGGTGCCATAGCCCCCCACCAGGAAGGCGAACTGGGGTTTGGCCCTGTCGATGGCCTCCTGTACGTCGTCGGTGATCGACACCCGGGAACCGGCCTGGATCTCGATGTCGTCCCAGGTGCGTCCAGCCCGGTCGAGCCCCTTCTGGATGGCCTCGGTGTAGAGGTGGGCGCTGCCCGGGGTGTATCCCAGCGGCAGCCACCCGTCGGCCAGCTCGGCCATTAGAGCGGTGTTTGCTGGCCCGCCGGTGGCCAGAAACACGGGAATGTCGGGATTCATATGCAAGATCGACTTCAGCGGCTTGCCGACGCCCAATGAACCGTCGCCCACATACGGCAGGCTGATCTGCGACCCGTCGTGGGTCAACGGCTCCTGGCGGGCGAACACCTTTTTGATGATGGACACGTAGTCGCGCAGCAGGGCATTGGGCTTGCCCCACGGCTGGCCGTACCACCCCTCCACGATCTGGGGGCCCGACAGGCCCAAACCGCAGATGGCTCGCCCCGGGCCGGCCAGCGCCTCCAGAGTGCCGAACTGCATGGCGGTTGTCACCGCCGGTCGGGCCGCCACCTGGCACACTGCGGTGCCCAGCCGGATGTGGCGGGTGTGGGCCGCGATCCAGGCCAGCGGGGTGATGGCGTCGATGCCGTAGATCTCCGCCGACCACACCGAGTCGTAGCCCAGGCGCTCGGCCAGCTGGACCCGGGCCAACTGCTCTTGGGCCAGCGAAGTATCCAGCCTGGACTGGCTCCAAATGTCCACTCCGATTCCCAGCTTCATAGGCCCTGACTATCCCACTCCCGGTGGCTGGCCGGTGAATTGGCAGTGGGTAGAATTCGGCGGTGCCTACGAAGTTCTTGCATGGATTCACTCCGCCGGCGGCCGACGACTTCGTCACGATCGTGCGGGCTGAGGGCTGCACGCTCTGGGATGACCAGGGGAAGCGGTACCTGGACGCCCTGGCCAGCCTGTGGTACTGCCAGGTTGGCCACGGTCGGGCCGAGATCATCGACGCGGTGGCCGACCAGATGCGGTTGTTGGACGCCTACCAGACGTTCGCACCGTTCACGAACCAGCCGGCTGAGGAATTAGCCTCAATGGTGGTCGAGCGGTCGCCCCATCCCGACGGACGGGTGTTCTTCGGCGGCTCGGGATCGGAAGCGGTGGATACCGCGCTGAAGATCGCTCGGGCGGTTCACCAGCTCCGGGGCGAGCCCGACCGCCAGGTCATCATCCGGCGTACCGACGCCTACCACGGCACCAACTTCGGGGGCACCTCCGCTCAGGGCATCGCCGGCAACCGGGAAGGGTGGGGTGATCTGGTACCCCACTTCATCGAGGTGCCCCGCGACGACATCGAGGCGGTGAGCACCACCATGGCCGCCAACGAGGGCCGGGTGGCGGCCGTCATCACCGAGCCGGTGCAGGGCGCCGGAGGCGTCTACCCGCCGTCCGACGGCTACCTGGAGGGACTGCGACGGCTGTGCGATCAGCATGGTGCGCTGCTCATTTTGGACGAGGTCATCTGCGGGTTTGGTCGCCTCGGGCAGTGGTTCGGGGCTCAGCACTTCGGCGTGATGCCCGACTTGATGACGTTCGCCAAAGGAGTAACCTCCGGCTACCAGCCGGTGGGAGGGGTGATTTGCAGCCGGGCGGTATGCGACGTGTTGGAGGAGCCCGGCTACAACCTGCGCACCGGCTACACCTACGCAGGGCACCCCACGTGCATGGCCGCTGGTGTGGCCAACCTGGCCCTGATGGAAAAAGAACAGCTTGTGCAGCGGGTGCCGCACCTGGCCGAAAAGCTCACTGAAGGGCTGGCCGCCCTTCAGGCCGACGGGATCATCCAGAGCTACCGGGGTGCCGGAGCGGTGTACGCCGCGGAGTTGGGCTATGACGCCGCGGCCGCCCGGATGCAATTGCTGGAGGCTGGGGTAGTGCTGCGGCCGGTGGGCACCGGCCTGGCCATTTGCCCACCCCTGGTCATCACCGACCACGAGATCGGCATCCTGTTCGACACCATGGCCGACGTGTTGTCCAACGGGCCTGCCTAAGGCGAAGCGCTCAGCCGATCACCTGGCCGGCATCCACCCGAATCTCCTGGCCGGTCAGCCCCCTGCTCCGCTCGGAGGCCAGAAACAGCACCGCCTCGGCGATGTCCTCGGGGTCGACGTGGCGGTTCAGGGCTGCGGCCGAGGCCGCCCGATCTGACACCTGCTGGGCGGTCTTGTTGGTTTGCTCGGCGATGTTGCTCCACAGCCGGTCGAGGTTGCCGCCGGTGATGTAGCCGGGGGTGACGATGTTCACCCGTATGTTGTGGGGGCCCAGTTCTCGGGCCATGACCAATGATGCGGTCTGGAGGGCGGACTTGGTGGAGGTGTAGATGGCCATCTTCTCGGGCACCGAATGGGTGCTGAGTGTGCCGATCTGCACGATCGAGCCCCCGCCGACCGCCTTCATGTGCTCAGCAGCCCGGCGGCTCACCTCCAGGGTGCCGATCACATTCAGCTCGAATGAATAGCGATAGTCGCCCCAGTCGATGTCGGCCACCGCAGCGCGGGCTCCGCCCGCGGTGGCCACGTTGACCACCGCGTCCACCCGGCCCAATTCCGCCGCCGCGGTGTCGGCCAGAGCCGCGGCCGAGTCGTGGTGCGCGATGTCGGTGGGCACGGCAAGAACCCGCCGACCGGTGGCCTCGGCTACTTCAGCGGCCAGCGCTTCCAATGGCTCTACCCGGCGAGCGGCCAGGGCCAGGTCGGCGCCGTCGGCGGCCAATGCCATTGCGCACGACCGCCCCACCCCCGGTCCCGCCCCGGTGATGATGGCCACCTTGCCCGTGAGGGAGCGATCCGGATTCATAGCGTCCTTGCGTATCACAGTGCCTCGGTCCGACGCCTGCGGCACTTGGGTTCGCTGATCATGGTGCATCGGTCCGACGCTTGCAGCGTCGGCGCTACTCAGTCTCGGGCAGGTCCGGGACCCAGCTGGCGCCGTTGATGTGGCTGCCGCCGTCCACATACAGCGTATTGCCGGTGAGGTACTGGGCATCCTCAATCGACAAGAACAGGGCCACCGGGGCGATGTCGCCTTCGGGGTCGCCCATACGGCCCATCGGGTTGGCCGCCTCGGCGTTGCGGATCAGATCGGGCATCATCTGCTCCACTCTGCGGGCTGATGCGGTCTTGGCCCCCGGGCAGATCACGTTCACCACGATGCCGTAGGGCGCCCATTCCCGGGCCGCGGTGCGACTCAGCGTCCGCAGCGCCTCCTTGGCGCAGTTGTACTCCAGCGTGCCCATGTGGGCGTTCACCCCGTTGAGCGAGCACAGGTTCACGATCCGGCCGTACCGCTGATCCCGCATGGGTCGGAACGCAGCCTGCATGGCCCACAGCGGTCCGTACAGGCCCACGTGCATGGCGTCGTTCATGAGCTGGTCGGTTTTGATCTCCACCCGGCTCAGCTCTCCGCCGCCCCAGGCGTTGTTGATGAGCACATCCAGGCGGCCCCAGTGGTCGACCGCGGCGTCCACCATGGCGGTCACCTCGTCCTTGTCGGCCACGTCCACCCGCATGGTCCGGGCATCAGCGCCGAACTCGTTGCCCAGTTCACCGGCTACCCGCTCGGCGGCCTCCCCGTCGATGTCGGTGACCAGCAGCTTGGCTCCTTCGGCGGCAAAACGGCGGCAAATGCCGTAGCCGATGCCGTCGGCACCGCCGGTGACTACCGCCACTCGGTCGTCGAGTTGTCCCATGGTCATGCTCCTTTTGGGTGTTGAATGAGCGGGGTAGGGGAGGAGACGGTCAAAAGGCGATGACCGAGCGCAGGGTCTCGCCCGCCTTCATGGCCGCGTAGCCGTCGTTCACCTCGTCGATGCCGATGGTGGCCGACACCATCTCGTCCAGCTTGAGCCGCCCGTCGAGGTAGAGGTCGATGAACTTGGGCATGTCCAAGCGGAAGCGGTTGCCGCCCATCAGCGAACCCTGGAGCTTCTTCTCGCTCAGGATGATCTCTCCGCCGGGGATGGTCACCTGGCTGGTCATGGGCAGCATCCCAATGACCGTGGCCGTGCCGCCGATGCCGATCATGGCCCAGGCTTGCTCGGCGGTGGCCGTCAGGCCGATGGCCTCGAACGAGAAGTCGGCGCCGCCTCCGGTGATCTCGTGGACGGCGGCCACCGGTTCGGTCTCCGATGCGTTCACGGTGTGGGTGGCGCCCAGGGTACGGGCCATTTCCAGCTTGGAGGCCACCAGGTCCACCGCGATGATCGGCGTGGCTCCTACGATGCGGGCCCCCTGCACGGCCGACAGCCCGATGCCGCCACAGCCAATCACCACCACGCTCGAGCCGGCGGGCACCGCCGCAGTGCGCATGACCGCGCCCAGCCCGGTGGTCACTCCGCAGCCGATCAGCGCGGCCCGGTCCAAGGGCATTTCATCGCGAATCTTGACCACCGCCCGCTCATGTACCAGCAATTCCTCGGCGAACGAGCCCAATCCGGCGAAGGCAATGCAGCCCCGGCCGTCGTCGAACCGCAGCGACGGGGTGGGGCGGCCCGAGCGCATGGAGTCAGCGTCGAGGCACAGGTAGGGCTTGCCCTGAAGGCAGGTACGGCACACCCCGCACCACATCGACACGCAGGTGATGACGTGGTCGCCGGGCTTCACATAGGTCACATCTTCGCCCACCGCGGCCACCACACCGGCCGACTCATGGCCCATCACCATTGACTCCGCCACCGGCCAATGACCGTCCATGAAGTGCAGGTCGGAGTGGCACAGACCGGCATGGGAAGTGCTGATGAGCACCTCGTTGGCATTGGGCTTGTCGACAGTGAGGCTCTCAACGACAAGTTCGCCGGGACTGGTGTGCAAAACGGCGCCGCGCATGGGGGTTCTCCTTGATGGTGGGGTTCAGGTAGTGGTCAGGAACGTTTCTATCAGGCTGATCACGTAGCCGATGTCTTCGTCGTCGAGGGAGTGGTTCATGGGCAGCACCACACCTCGCTCCATGATTGCGTCGGCGTGGGGCAAACCGCCCTCGGGCTGGCGGAAGTCCACCCCGGCCATAAACGGCTGCCGGGTGGCGTTGCCGGTCCACACCGTGCGGGTGTCCACTCCATTGCCGTCCAAATGGGCCTGCAGGTCGGCCCGCACGAAGTCGGCGTCCGGGGCGATGGTGAGCGGATAGCACAGCCAGGCGGTGTCCAGCCCCTCGGTCTGGCGGGGGAGGCGGAAGCGGTCGGCGTGGGCGGAGAAGAACTCCGTGTAGAGGTCGAAGCTGCGGGTGCGCCGGGCGAAGTTGGCCGGAACCTTGTCGAGCTGCTGGCGGCCGAAGGCGGCCCCGATCTCGGAAGGCTCGAAATTCCAGGCCAGCTCGTCGAAGATGAACTGGTTGTCGTAGTGGATGCCGTCGAGGTCCTCCCAGAAATTCCGGTCCTGGCGCTTGGAGCCGTAGAAGTGCAGCTCGGAGCGGCGCCCCCAGCGGCGCAGCAGCAGACCACGGTCCCGCAGGTCCTCGTCATCGAGCAGCACCATCCCGCCGTTGCCCGCGCAGGTAATTATGTGAGAGGAGGCGAAGCTTGTGACGGTCAGGTCGCTGCGGGTGCCGGTGGGGGTTCCCCGAAGCACCGGGCCCAAGGCGTCGCAGCTGTCTTCGATGACGAACAGCCCGTGACGGTCGGCAATGGCTCGGATGGCGTCCCAGTCGGGGGCGTTGCCGATGAGGTTGGGGGCCAAGATGGCTCGGGTTTCGGAGCTGATGAGGCTCTCGATGGACTCGACGTCGATCTGGTAGGTGTCGGGGTCCACGTCGGCGAATGCCGGGACCAGCCCAGCTCGCACCAGCGGGGCCACATCGGTGGAGAAGGTCACCGCCGCGGTGATCACCTCGCTGCCCGGCGGCAGGTCGGCCAGCTCCACTGCCAAGTAGAGCGCCGAGGATCCCGAATTGCACATGAGCCCCCGCTGTTTGCCGAACCGCTCGGCCACCGCCCACTCGAAGGCGGTGACGTTGCGCCCTGGCCATAGCGCCCCCGCCCCGCTCCGCAGCACTTCTACTACGGCGTCGATCTCGGCCTCGTCGTGCACGCTGGCCGCATAGAAGATCCGCTCGCCCATCGGCCCTCAGTCTGCCCCACTCCCGCTGATGATTCGCGATCAGAACGCCGGGCCAGGGCGTGCGGTGATTGAGCTTTGCGAAGGGCTTAGACGGTGTGGCAGGGGTCGGAGTGGCCGGCCGACATGGCTTCGAGGAAGCCGGAGGCTCGCTCTTGGCGGGGGTAGCGGTTGGCCAATTCCCAGAATGCGGGGCTGTGGTTGGGCACAGAGAGGTGGGCCAGTTCGTGGACGATGACGGCGTCGAGCACCCAGGAGGGCACTCGGGCCAGCCGGGTGGAGATGCGGATGGTTCCCTGGGAAGAGGTGCACGACGCCCAGCGGTCGTTCTGCTCGGCCCAGGTGACCGACTCCGGCTGAGGCAGTCCGTAGCGGCGGGCCAGCTTGGTGGCCCGCTCGGCCAGGTTGACCCCGCCGGCCTCGGCCGCCCTTTTGCGTTCGAGGCGGGCTACCAGGTGGGCCACCATCTCGGCCTCGGCGTCGGGAGTCATCCCGGCGGGAACCCGAACCTCGATGCAGTCGGGCTGGACCTTGGCCGCAGCCGTCTTGCGGCGCTTCGGGCTGCGGATCACGCGGATGGGGAGCGGGGGCGGCGCCAGGGAGGCTGAGGCCGAATCGGCGTCAATCGCAGTGCCTACTGCCGTGTCCACGAGGGCTGAACTCACGGTGCGACCATATCTACGGGGGGTGACGGTTTGGTGGATGGTGGCGGGTTGAGGCTGCCGCGATATCGTCCCGGCGAAAGCCAAGGGGGAGATCGTTATGGCAGATCAGACCAAGACCCAAGCCGCGTGGGCCGACATGGTGGACGCCCTGGGACAGGTGAGTGAACGCTTCTGTGGCGAGGAGTGGGGGGTGTCTGGCGAGCAGGACATAGCCGACAGCCATCGCCTGGTGCTGCACATCCTCCAGTCGGCGCTGTTCGCCCACGCCGAGTTCGACCCGGAACGGCCGGTGTGGCGCCGTATCGTGTCGCCTACCCGCAAGTTCACCGGCGACAATGCCGATGCGGTGTATTTCGAGGCCCCGGTCAGAAGCGATCTGATCTATCGGGTCTCCGGCAACCTGGTCGGAGCGGTCTACACGTCGTTCACGGTGGAGTTGGGCACATCTGAGGGGCGATATGCCACCGGCACCGGCGGGGTGCTCAACGACGACGACATCGACGTCGATGCCGACGGCAACTACGAGGTGTTCCTCGGCGGTGAGCCGCGGGACCGGAACTGGCTGGACCTGCCCCCCGATGCGGGCCGGATCACCACCCGCCACTACTTCGAGGTGCCCAAGCCCTCGGCGGCCGATGAGTCGCTACACATTCCCCTTGCCATCGAGTGCCTGTCGCCGGTGGGGCCGGCCACGTTGTGGAACGACGAGACGGTGGCCGCGGCCATCGGCCGGGTGTCCAACCATGTGCTGGGCAAGACCCTTCAGCAGCCGATTCCCGGCACGTACCCCCTGCCCTCGTGGGTCAGCCGCGAGCCCAACGTTTTGCCCGACCCTCAGCCGCCCGGCACCATGGGCTTTGCCGCCTTCGACGCCTACTACACCATGGGCCGCTACGTGCTCGCCCCCGACGAGGCCTTGGTGATGACCGGGCGGTGGCCGGAGTGCAAGTTCGGCAACGTGTGCCTGTGGACCGCAGCCGGCCAGACCTACGACTACGGCAACCGCACCACCAGCCGCAACCGGGCCAACACCACCCTGGAGGCCGACGGCACTTTCAAGATGGTCATCGCCCACGAGGATCCCGGCGTGTACAACTGGCTGGACACCGAGGGCCGCCCCTCCGGCAGCATCTTCTGGAGGTTCTTCCTGCCCACCGGCTCGGTGGAGCGCATCGAGCCCAAACTGGTCAAGCTCGCTGATCTGCAATAGCAGCTGGGGTCAGCTCCCCGCCACAACAAGGCTCAATCAGCGCAACTCCGAGCTGAGAGCCGAAAGGGCATCCGCGTCGAATCCGTAGAGGTCGGCGGCGTTGCCCCCGACGAGACGGGCTATCTCGTCGGCGGATCTCTCGGCGAATTGCTGGTTCAGCATCTCCTGTGAGTTCGGCCAGGTGCCCTCGATATGGGGGTAGTCGGAGCCCCACATGAGATGGTCGGCGCCGAGTCGGTCCACCACGTCGACCTCGTCGGCGTCGGTGAACCCCGCACCCAGGTACACCTGGCGGCGGAAGTACTCGCTGGGCTTGAGCGGGAGGTCTCGGCGAAGCTGGTCGAACATCCGCAGCTCGTAGAAGTGGTCCAGTTCGTCGAGCGTCGCCGGAGCCCAAGTAGAACCCTGTTCGTTCATCACCATGCGCAGGCCGGGATGGCGCTCGAAGGCGCCGGACCACATGAGCAGCCAGAACGGGCGGTGGGCATACCAAGAAATCTCGGTGAGAAAGATGCCCAGCGAGCCGGTGAAGTCGCCGTAGTTGGGGGTCCAGCCCGAATGGGTGTGAACCGGCAGTCCCTCATCGGCGCAGGCCGCCCACACCGGGTCGTACCGGGGATGGTTATACAGGGGGTTGTCCCCCGTGCCGCTGCACAGCAGAACGCCACCGAACAGTCCCAAATCGCGCATCTGCTGGATCTCGCCCACGGTCGTGTCGATGTCGTCGACAGTGATCAGGCCCACCCCGGCACGGCGCCCGAGAGCGTCATTGCAGAAGTCGCCCAGCCAGCGGTTGTAAGCCCGGCAACCGGCCAGCCACAGGGCCGGGTCCTGCTCGTACTGGTAGGTCATAAGCCCAACGTCGAAGGGAGTGACGGTCGGGCCGCCCGCGCCGGGATACAACACTTCGGCGACGGTCCCATCGGCCTCGAGTTCCCGCAGCCGTCGGACCGAGTCCCAGCCCCCATCGACTCCGCCGGCGGCCACTTCCTCGATTTCGCCGAACTCCTCGAGAGCCTGGTCGCTGTAGATGGCGGCGCCGGTGTGCTCGGCCTTGCGCTTGTTCTTCATCTCGGTGTCGCCCAACCACTGGTCGTAGGCATCGTCGTAGCCGGGATCCAGGTACTGCCGGTAGGTGTCGGGCAGTGCACTGGCGTGGCAGTCGGCGGAGATCATCAGCTGGACGTGCATCTCCATACTTTGCCCGGTGCTGGAGGGGTGCGCGGAATCGGCCCGCCGGCGGGCGAGAATGTCAGGATGCAATTGCTGGGTCAGACCGAAGTGCTGCCCGACGGGCTGGACTGCGTCGACCCCGATCTACTGCAAGATCTTCGCAGCGGAGTAATCGACAAGATTCCCGAAAGCGCCCTCGACTGCTTGCCGCCCAATGTGCGCGACGACATTCCCCCCGAGCTGATCGATTTCGCCACCGCCAATCCTCAACTCGCCGTCCTGGCAGTGGTGGTTGCCGTGCTGGCCACGCTGGTGTTTCTGTACAAGCTGGCCAAGCGGGCCTTCTTTGTCGCCTTGGTCGCGGGAGCGGTCGCCGTCGCAGGATGGTGGTGGTGGCTCACGGAGCCCAATATCTTCTGACCATGGTCAATCGGCCGCATTGGACGATTTCCGCATCCGACCGGAGCCAGCATGGCTGAAACATCCCATCTTCAAGATTCGCTTCCCCGGATTCGAAGCCTGCTGTTCGCCCCGGCCAGCCGGCCTGACATGTGCGCCAAGCTGCCCCGTAGCAGCCCCGACGGCGTGGTGCTCGACCTGGAAGACGCGGTGGCATCCTCAGCCAAAGCCGAGGCCCGGTCCCAAGCTCGCGACGCGACGGTCGACCTGCGCGGTCTACGCCCCGACCTGGCCATATTCGTGAGGGTGAATCCGCCGAGCACCGAGTGGTTCGCCGGCGATGTTGCTGACGGACTGGGCGAGGAGTTGACCGGGGTAGTGGTGCCCAAGCTTGAGAGCGCGGCCCAAGTCGATGCGGTGCAACAGGCCTTGACCAAAGCGGGCCGGGACCATCTCCTGCTGCTAGCCGGGATCGAAACCGCAGCTGGGGTGGCCCACGTTGGCGATGTCTTGGAGCACCCCAGCGTTCACATTGCCTATTTCGGTGCCGAGGACTTCATCACCGACATGGGGGGTGTGCGCACCGACGACGGCCTCGAGGTGCTCTTTGCCCGCTCTCAGGTTGCACTGGCCGCCCGCCTGGCCGGAGTTCCGGTGCTCGACCAGGTGGTGACGGCGTTCGGCAACGACGAGCGCTTCTTGGCTGACGCCGCCGTGGGGCGCTCCATCGGCTACAGCGGCAAGCTCTGCATTCACCCCGCCCAAGTGCCCCTGGCCAACCGGAGCTTCTCCCCATCACCGGAGGAGAAGGAGCGGGCCCGAGCGTTGTTGGCCGTCTGGGATGCCGCCCAGGCCCGGGGTGAGGCGTCGGTGGCCTTCGAGGGCCAGATGATCGATGAGCCGCTCGCCCGCCGGGCCCGAGCCCTATTGGACGAATGACCGCCTCGCCAGGTGGTGTGAGAAGCTGAGCGCATGGCTAAGCGACGCGACAAGATCCGCCTGACCCCCGAAGAGCTCGACGTCTTCATCGAGGAGCAGAAGAGCCTCCAAGTGGCCACCCTCAACCAGGATGGGACTCCCCACCTGAGCACCCTGTGGTTTGCGGTGGTCGACGGCGACATCGTGTTCGAGACCTATACAAAGTCGCAGAAGATCAAGAACCTGGAGCGGGACAGCCGCATCGCCCTTTTGCTGGAAGACGGCCTGGAGTACGACAAGCTCCGCGGGGTGGCGATCAACGGCCATGCCGAGCTGCACACCGATCCCGAGGTGGTCCACCGTTATGCCTTGGAGGTGATGGACCGCAACAACCCCGAAATCGACCGGGAGATGCTGTCCAAAGCGGCCGAGAGCATGGCCTTGAAGCGCACCGCGGTGGTGGTCAAAGCCGAGAAGGTCATCAGCTGGGACCACACCAAGCTGGGCGGCAGCTACTGAGCGCGCACCTGCCCCTACCCCTCAGCCGGTAGCGTTGGGGGTCTGGGTACATATGCGGACCGCGTGAGTCCAATGTTTGTAGCGAGACCGGTAAACCTAGGGGTCTGGTGAAGGACTTTTTGAGGTGGCTGTCCCACCTGTTCCGGTTGGCCGTGCTCATGCCCATGCTGGCATTGGCCCTGGCCGCCACATTGTTCGTGGTCTGGCCCCCCACCGCCGACGTGCTGAGGTCGTGGGAGTCCACCCCGGTTGAGGTGAACCTCACCGAGGACGTGAGCCTGGATGAGCTTGCCATCCGGTCGTACGTCTACGACGCCAACCGCCAGATCATCGACGTCTTCAGCTATGTGGAGAACCGAGTGCTGGTCGACCTCGACGACATCTCCGAGGAGGTCAAGCACTCGGTGATCGCCATCGAGGACGAGAACTTCTACCTGCACACCGGCGTCGACCTCAGTGCGGTGTTCCGGGCTGGTCTCGAGAACGTGGGGGCCGGGGGCATCACCCAGGGCGGCTCCACCATCACCCAGCAGCTGATCAAGAACCTGGTGGTGGGCAACAAGGTAGAGGCCGAGCGCAAGCTCCAGGAGATGGCGATGGCCAAGCGCCTGGAACAGGAGATGGAGAAGGACGACATCCTCAACCTGTATTTGAACACGGTGTATTTCGGCCAGGGCGCCTATGGGGTCCAGGCCGCGGCCGAGGTGTACTGGGGGCTCGACGCCGCCGATCTGGGATGGGGGGAGGCGGCCCTTCTTGCCGCGCTCATAAGCAATCCCAGCAGCAACGAGCCCATCAACAACCCCCTGCGGGCCCTGCGCCAGCGGCGCATCGTGCTGAACCGCCTGGCCGAGCTGGGCTACCTCACCGAAGAGCAGGCCGACGCGTACCACCTCCAGCCACTGCCCAAGGAGGTCAACGAGATCGAGCTGCCCCCCAAGAGCTATTTCGTGGAAGAGGTCAAACAGCAGCTCTTGGACGATCCCCGGTATCTGGGGGGGAGCGCCGAGGATCGCTTCAACTTGATCTTCAACGGCGGCCTCAGCATCTACACCACATTCGATCCCGTCGCTCAGCAGCAGGCCGAGGCCGCGGTGGTCGCCACCCTGGCCGAATACAACGAGGGCGAGCACGGTGGAGTGGAGGCCACTATGGCCCTGGCCGCTCTCGAGCCCGACACTGGAGCGGTGCGGGCGGTGGTGGGCGGACCGGGATTCGCCCAAGACGAGGAGGAATTCAACCTGGCCACCCAGGGTTCCCGCCAGCCAGGGTCGGCGTTCAAGACCTTCGTGATGATGACCTTGTTCGAGCAGGGGTACCAGCCCAGCGACCGGATCAGCGGTCGGGGCCCCTGCCAGATCCCCAACCCCGGTGGTGTACCCGATCCCTATGTGGCCAACAATTTCGCCAGCTCGCCCGGGCAGGTGGACACCATCACCGACCAGATCCGAGTGTCCTCCAACTGCGCCTTCCTGCGGCTGGGCCGGGTGGCGGGGATTCAACCGGTTGTCGAAACCGCATCCAAGATGGGCATCACCACCGAGCTGGAGCCGGTGGCGTCGCTGCCGCTGGGTTCAGAGGAGGTCCACCCCATCGACATGGCGTCGGCCTACGGAGTCATCGGTACGGGGGGCATCCGCTACGAGCCGTACTTCATCGAGCAGATTGTCGACCGCGAGGGCAACGTGCTCTACCGCCATGAACTGTCGGGCCAGCGAGTGGTGTCGGAGCGCTCGGCATGCTGGGCTTCCGACGTGTTGGAGAACAACATGGTCAATGGCACCGGGCGCCGGGCCCAGCTGCCCCAGCAAGTCGCGGCGGGCAAAACTGGCACCACCGAGGAGTCGGCCGACGCCTGGTTCGTCGGTTTCACCCCCCATCTGGCCACTGCGGTGTGGCTGGGGAACCCCAATGAGCGAATTCCCATGCGCAAGGTGACCGGCAGCTCCTATCCGGCGGCGGCCTGGGGCCGGTTCATGACCAGCTATCACGAGGGCCTAGAAGTGGTCGACTTCCCGGGTTGCCCCCGAGAGCCTCGGATTAGCGAGTTGATCGAGCTTGAGGACGTGTTCACCGTGGGCGTCCCGTGTGCCACGCCGCTGTTGCCCGAGGACCCGTCGGTGGTCGTACCGATCATCGTGCCGGTGGACACCGACGGCGACGGCACCCACGACGCGTGCGTGGACTTGCTGTTAACAGAAGGCGTCGAGCCCTGCGGTTTCAGCGAGTTCGCGGTGGAGGGCGGAGATCCCATCCCGCTGTACTGCGGGACCCCCTCGCCCATCGCCGTGGAATGTCTCGAAGGACAGTTCCCCCTGGACTCGAACGACGACGGGGTCGCCGACACCTGCGTGGGGGAGGGGACCGGTACAGATCTTCCGGCCGACGTCGGCGACGAGCCTGAAACCGACGTCGAGTCCGAACCCGTTGACGATCCTGATCCGGGCACGGTGTCTGAACCCGAAGCTTGACCCTAAGATCGCATTGTGAGCGACGATCACTTCCAACGCCTGCTGTCGGTGCAGGATCACGACACTCGGATCGACCAGCTCCGCCACCGTTTCGACACGCTGCCCGAGCGGGCCGCGCTGGCCACCCGACAACAGGACAGCAAGAAGATCGTGAACCAGCGGGAGGCATTGCAGATAAGGCAGCTGGAGCTTCAGCGGAACCTCAAGCGGAACGAGGATGAGTTGGCTGCCTTGGAAGACCGGAGGAAGAAGGAGTACGACCGGCTGTATTCCGGAGAGGTCACCGGAACCCGAGAGCTGCTGACCCTCCAAGAAGAGGTGGACGGCTTGCGCTCTCGCTGCTCGGACATGGAAGGCGATGCCTTGGAGCTGATGGAGGCGATTGAGGGCATCGAGTCCGACGTGGTGACCTTGGGGTCTAGCCTTGAGGCCGCCGATGCCGAAGTGGTCTCCGCCCAACAGCAGTTGGCCGAAGCCGAAGCCACTGTGCAGGCCGAAATCGACCAGGAGACCGCCGCCCGCTCGACCGAGGCTGCTGAAATTCCCGAGACGGCCCTGGCAAGTTACGAGGCCCTGCGGTCTCGCATGGGCGGCGTGGCAGTGGCCCGACTCCGCAACGGCACCTGTGAGGGCTGCCATCTGGCGCTATCGGCCATGGAATTCGACCGCATCCGCCACGCACCCGCCGATGAGCTTTGCCACTGCGAGGAGTGCGGCCGCATCCTGGTGCGGACCTGACCATACGGCCAACCGGTGTTTTTCTGGTTTCTGGCCCTCAGCTTCGTGTTGGTGGCCTTGGTGTTCGACAGCCCGGCGCTGGACTACCGCATGGTGATGCTCGGCTCGGTACTGCCTATGGTCGAGCAGCTGGCCGGTGGTCCGTGGGCGCTGCACACCCTGTTGGCGCCGCTGGTGGTCCTGGTGGCGGTGATGCTGGCCACTCGGGGCCGCCGGCTGGCCCGCCGCCGTTGGCTGGGGCTGCCCATCGGGCTGTTCCTGTACTTGGTGCTGGATGGAGCTTGGCTGCGCACCGACCTGTTCTGGTGGCCGGTGTTCGGGGTGGATGTGGCCAGCGGCGACCTCCCCGAAGTCAAGCCGTTGGCCGCGCTGATCACGCTGGAATTGATCGGGCTGGCGGTGGGGGCCTGGGCGTTTCGCCGCTACGGCTTGGCTGATCGGGAGCGCCTGCGCCTGTTCGCCACCCAGGGCCGGCTGGATAGGGCCCGTATGAGCCGGGATCGGCCGCGACGGCGCTGAGCCCCACGGTCTTCCAACAAGCTGGACGGTGAGTCGGCCTGTAGGCGGGATTCTGTCCGGGTCCTGGCGGACCGTGGATGGCCATCCATCTAAGCGGCCTACCCGGGGACTGCCCCTGAAGGGGCGGTGGGCCACCGTGTCCCCTGCTTGGCCTTGCTCCCGGTGGGGTTTGCCGAGCGAGCCGGGTCACCCCGGCCCCTGGTGCGCTCTTACCGCACCGTTTCACCCTTGCCTGTACCCGGAAATCCGGGCCATCGGCGGTCTGTTCTCTGTGGCACTTTCCTTCGAGTCACCCCGACTGGCCGTTAGCCAGCACCGTTGCCCTGCGGAGTCCCGACCTTCCTCGACACCGAGGCCGAGACCTCGGCGCCGCGGCCACCCGGCCGACTCACCGTCTTCTCCAGTCTGCCAGCCCCTCTCATTGCGAGGCGAGAGGAATTTCGAGGCCGATGCCTAAAGGCCGATGTCGGAGAGCTCGGGGTACCAGCGGACAGCCCGCTGTACCGCTTCTTGCCAGCGATCGCGGTCTACCGCTCCCTGCGGCTCCACCACCGCCCGGGGCGTCCAGGAGTCGGCCACCTCCTGCCAGCTCGCCCACTGGCCCAGCGCCCGCCCGGCCAATACCGCCGCACCCAGCGCCGTGCCCTCCGGCACCGGGCACAACTCCACCGTTCGGCCCAGGGTATCGGCCAGGATCTGGTTGAAAACCGGATTCTGCGACATCCCACCGTCCACTCGGATCCGCTCGAATCGATAGCCGCTGTCAGCCTCGGCCGCTTCGAGCAGATCAGCGGCCCGGTGGGCCACACCCTCGAACACCGCCCGCACGATGTGGGCTGCGGTGGTACCCCCGGTGATGCCGAACAGCGCGGCCCGGGCCCCAAAGTCCCAGTAGGGGGTGCCCAGCCCGTACAAGGCCGGCACATAAACCACGCCGCCGGTGTCGTCTACGCTGCCGGCCATCGCGGTCGACTCGGAGGCATCGGCCAGCAAGCCAACGTCGTCGATCAGCCAACTCATGTTCGACCCGGCGGCAATCATAAAGGCCTCCACACCCCACACGATGGCCCCATCTTCCTGCCAGGCCACGATGGGGAACGTCCCCCGGTCGCTGCGCTTGTCGGCAATGGGCCTGCCCGGGCCGGTACACACGTCCAAGAAGGCCCCGGTGCCGAAGGTGAGCTTGGCCAGCCCCTCCAGCACGCAGCGCTGTCCGATAAGTGATGACTGCTGGTCACCGATGATCCCGGCTATCGGAGGCGACCCCGGCAGGGCAGTGGCAGCGCCCACCACTCCGGTGGAGTCCACGATCTCGGGCAGGCAGGCGGGTGGAACGCCGAGCAGGTCGACGATCTCGACTGACCAGTGAGTCCCGTCATTGCTCAGCATCCCGCTCATGGCCGCGTTAGAGGGGTCCACCACATGGTGGGCACCCTGCGAGAGGCACCAAACCGTCCAAGTGTCCACGGTGCCAAAGCACAGGTCGCGGGTTCGATCGGGGTCGTGATGGTCGAGCAGGTAGACCAGCTTGGTGGCCGACTCGTTGGGCACCATCTCCAGGCCCTCGGCCTGCCACGCCAGGCACTCGCCCACCGTGCGAAGGTCCTGCCACCCCAGCGCCGGACCCACTGGCTCGCCGGTCTTGCGGTCCCACACCATTGCGGTTCCCCGCTGGTTGGTCACGGCTACGGCATCCACACCCCCCACCTCGTCGATCACCTCGGTGGCCGACTGGAGGATGACCGCGGCCATCTCATTGGCGTCGAATTCCACCAGCCCGGGCTCGGGCATGTCGGGCGGGGTGCGCTCCTGGCGAAAGCAGATCACCCGGTGTCCGTCGGTCACCGCCGAACGGATGCTGCTGGTGCCCACGTCTATGACGCAGATGTTCATGAAAGAGATTGTGGCAGGGTGGCGACGATGGTCCACACTAGGACGATGAGCCTGGGCCAATACGGGGGATGGGCTGGGATATTCCGGCAACTGACCGCAGGAGGCAGCTTGACGACCGGTGCTGCCAACGCGGCCATGACCGAGATCTTGAGCGGCGAGGCCACTCCAGCCCAGATCGGTGGCTTCGTGATGGCCCTGCGGACCAAGGGCGAGACCGCGGAAGAGCTGGTAGGACTGTTGTCGGCCATGCGGGCGGCTGCGGAGACGGTCCCTGTGGACGTCGCAGGTCTCGGACTCATCGACACTTGCGGCACCGGCGGCGACAACAGCGGGAGCATCAACGTGTCCACTGCGGCGGCGTTGGTGGCGGTGGGCGCGGGGGCCAGAGTGTGCAAGCACGGCAATCGGTCGGCCTCTTCTCAATGCGGCTCTGCCGATGTGCTGGAGGCGCTGGGCGCGGTCATCGACCTGGGTCCCGAAGGGGTGGCCCGGTGTGTGACCGAGGCCGGTTTCGGTTTCTGTATGGCTCCTCGCTTTCACCCGGCCATGCGCCACGCGGGGCCAGCCCGCCGCGAACTGGCCGTGGCCACGGTGTTCAATTTCCTTGGCCCTCTGGCCAATCCAGCCGGGGTCAAGCGGCAGTTGGTGGGTGTGAGCGACCGGGCGATGGCCGAGATCATGCTGGAGGTGCTGGCCGCCACCGGGTCGGAGCGGGCGATGATCGTGCACGGCCACGATGGATTGGACGAGCTGTCGACTACCGGGCCGACCGACGTGTGGGAACTGCGGGATGGAGACCTGCATCGCCAGACGGTGGATCCCGCGGATCTCTCCTTGGCCCCGGCCAGCCAGGAGGACCTGGTGGGCGGCGATGCGGCCGTCAATGCCGACTGCCTGCGGCGGGTGCTCGACGGCCACCCGGGTGCCCACCGAGACATCGTGGTTCTCAACGCCGCGGCCGCGCTGGTGGTCGCCGAGGTGTCCGACTCGTTGGAAGACGGGCTAGAAGCAGCCGGCGCGTCCATAGACAGCGGTCGGGCCGGCCAAGCGCTCGAAGCGTTTGTCGCCGCCTCGGTTCAGGCCGCGGCCGAGGAGCAACGATGAAACCGGGGGATAGTCCTACGACTGAACAACTGAGAGATGTGCTCATGCAGTCGGTGGAAGTCGCTCGGGCCGGGCAGAAGGAGAAACCGCCGATAGACCCGCCCGCCCGATTGAAGCAAGTATTGACGTTCAAGAAGTTCAGCGAACGGGCCATGGACCAAGTGCGCGAGGTGGTGGAGTCCGACGAGGAGTTCCGAGATCGGGTGGTTGACGCCAGCTCCGAAAAAGACATGGGCCGGGTCGGCTGGCTTTGGCTGACCCGCCCCGACGGCTGGCAGCAGGAGTCCGCCGAGCTGACGGCGGAAGCCCAGCGCAAATCGGAAGCGGCTGCTGATGCCCAGAAAACCCAAGAGTTGGAGCAGCGGCTCCAGCGGGCTGAGGCCGCCCAGAAGAAGGCTGACAACCAGCGGGACAAGGCCAGTCGAGAGCGGGACGAGGCCCGGATTCAGGCTGCCCAGGCCCGCACCGAGGTCCGTCGGGCCGAAGAGGAGGCTCAGAGGCTGGTCGCCGAATTGGATCAGGCGAGGGCCGCCCTCGATGCCGCCGAGAGCAACTCGGCCCGGGCCCAGCGAAAGCAGAACCGCACCGACGAGAAGCTCAGGAGCGCTGTCGCCCAAGTTGACAGGTTGAAGAAGCAGCTGAGGGACTCCCGCGAGCAGCATGGCGAAGAGGTCAGCAGCCTCAAGGCGCGCTTGGCCGTCGCCGAGGACGAGGTGGCCATGGCCCGGGCGGTTGGATTTGAGCTCCCTCCAGAGGTTGAGCCCAAGCCTGCGACGCCCCTGTTGACCAAGCGCACGCCCGTCCCGATGCCCGGCGGGCTGCTCAATGACACCCCGGAAGCCGCGGAGTTTCTGCTTCGACAGGTGCCCGAAGTTGTGGTGTTGGTCGACGGCTACAACGTGACCTTCAAGAACTGGGAAAAACTCCCCTTACAAGAGCAACGGCACCGGTTTCTCCAAAAGATGGAGGAGTTGAGCGCCCGGTACACGGGGGCGGAATTCGTGGTGGTATTCGACGGCACCGAGACCGACTACGACTACATCTCCACCACCGCCCGCTCTCTCGGGGTGACCGTCCGCTTTTCCCAGCCAGGGGTGACCGCCGACGACTACATCATCAACCAGTGCGATTCCCATCCGCTGTCGCGGCAGCTTGTGGTGGTCTCTGAGGACGGCGAGGTCCGCGAACGGGCCAGAGACCGAGGGGCCAACCTCGTCCACCCCCGCAAGCTGCTGGAGATCATGGGCCTCGAGGTGGAATACCCCGATAGCTGGACGGGATTTGGAGACCGGTGAGCGCCATCAGCGCCGATGAGGTGATCACCGCTGGCTTGGCGGCTGGACTCGACGCCGTAGGGATAGCCCCGGCCGACCCTTTCGAGTCCACCCGGGCCACCCTGGTGGACCGGCGCGAGCAGGGCCTGCACGGTGGTATGGCGTTTACCTATCGGAACCCCGATCGCTCCACCGACCCGGGCCGAACGGTGGGCGGGGCCCGATCCCTGGTGGTTGGGGCCCTCGGCTATCGGCGCGCCGCCTCAGCACGGCCCGACCGGGCTGTGGGCCGGGTGGCTGCCTACGCCCGCCGAGACCACTATGCAGAGCTGCGAGACGCCCTCAGCCAAGTCGCCGATCTGCTTCACGGAGCTGGGCACAACGCCGCAGTGGTGGCAGACGACAACGCCCTGGTGGACCGGGAGGCGGCCAACAGGGCCGGGCTGGGCTGGTACGGCAAGAACAGCAACATCCTGCTTCCGGGGAAGGGAAGCTGGTTCGTGCTGGGGACGGTGATAACCACCGCTGAGCTGGATCCGTCGACCCCAGTGCCCGACCAGTGCGGCCCTTGCCGCCGCTGCTTGGACGGCTGTCCGACGGGGGCAATCGTGGCTCCCGGCGTCGTGGACGCCCGGAGGTGCCTGGCATGGCTGGTGCAAGCCGATGGTGATTTCCCCCTTGAATTCCGAGAGGCGCTGGGCGACCGGATCTATGGCTGCGACGACTGCCAAGAGGTGTGCCCGCCCAACCGGCTGGCTGAGTCGGACCAAACCAGGGCCGCAACTGGCGACGGCGATCGGGAAGATGACACCCCATGGGTAGACCTTGTGGAGCTGCTGCAATTGGACGACGACGAGCTGATGGCCCGCTACGGCCGCTGGTACATCCCCAAGCGCGATCCCCGCTATGTGCGGCGCAATGCCCTGGTCGCGCTGGGGAACTCCGGACGGGGGACCGACCCCGAAGTGGCCGGCACCGTACACCGCTATCAGTCGGCATCCGATCCCATGCTGGTGCGCCACGCCGATTGGGCGGCTTCCCGCCTCGGAATCACCGCTGCGGAGGCGGTTTGAACATGCCCCGCCATCTGTTGGTCACCAACGACTATCCCCCCAAGCTCGGGGGCATCCAGAACTACCTGTGGGAGCTGTGGCGCCGACTGCCCCCAGAAGAGGTCTGCGTGCTGACCCGCTCCCATCCCGGAGACTCGCAGTGGGATGCGCAGCAGAACCACCAGGTGATCCGCTCGCCCCGCCAGTTCCTTCTGCCTACTCAGGACATGGCGGTGGAGATATCCGAATTGGTCGCCGAAATCGACGCCGAGCTGGTTCTCTATGACCCCGCGGTTCCCCTGGGTTTGCTGGCCCCCCGGCTTCCCCATCCCTATGGCGTGATCCTCCATGGTGCCGAGGTCACCGTTCCCGGACGACTGCCGGGAAGCAAGCAGATGTTGGCCAAGGTGTTGCGGGGCGCCGAGGTGGTGATCACCGCTGGCCGATACTCGGTGGACGAGGCCGAACGCGCCGCCGGTGGACCGCTGCCCGCAGTGATCGTGCCGCCGGGGGTCGATGTCGACCGCTTCAAGCCGCTGGATGCGGCTCAAAGGCGGGCGGCCCGCCTTCGATTCGGTCTTCCGGTCAACGCCCCGGTCGTGGTGTCGATCAGCCGGTTGGTGCCCCGCAAGGGCATGGATGTACTCATTTCGGCATCGGCCCGGTTGGCTGACCGCCATCCGGGGCTAACCCTGGCGGTGGCCGGGGCCGGCCGGGATAGGGCCCGCTTGGATCGGATGATCGGGACCACGGGGGCACCGGCCCGCCTGCTGGACCGGGTGGCCGATTCAGACCTGCCCGACCTCTACGGCTGTGCCGACGTGTTTGCCATGGTGTGCCGGCAGCGCTGGGGAGGTCTGGAGCAGGAGGGATTCGGCATCGTGTTCTTGGAGGCCGCGGCCGCCGGGGTGCCGCAACTTGCCGGGGATAGCGGAGGGGCGGCTGAGGCGGTGGAGCACGGCCGAACCGGACTGGTGGTGCAGAAGCCCAGTCAACTGGACGCAGTAACCGCATGTCTGGACACCCTGCTGTCGGATCGGATTCGCCTTCAGCGGATGGGCTTGGAGAGCCGGCTGAGGGCAGTGGCCGAGTTCTCCTATGACCACATGGCCGAGCGGCTTCGAACCGTGATAGCCGAGGTCGTCGCCCGGCGAAAGAACCGATGATGGCGCGGCGCGGTCGCCTCACGGGGTGAGTGATTCCATTGTCTTGGCGAAATCGGTTGGTGCCACCGGAGGTCGAGGGCCCGGCCCTCCTCCAGGCCTGCTGGGCGGGTACCTGGGTGTTCACCGCCATCGCCATACTCACCACCGCCTTTCCCGATCCGATGGCGGTGCCCATAGCAGTGGTGTCACTCGGGCTGCTGGCAATCGGGTGCTGGGCCATGCTCTGGGCCTTCCAGCGGGCCTTGCAGCGCAGCCGCTACGAGTTGATCGGGGTGGGGGGACTCTATTTCCTGGCCGGATGCGCGCCCCGCTCGGTGCGGCTCTCGATGATGGCCGCTCTGGCTGTGCAATTTATTGTGGCTTTGGCCGCAGCCTCGGTGCGTCCGTTTACCGCATCTGCATTCGGTATCCTGGTACCTGTCTATGCGCTGGGTTTGTCTGGCGCATGGGGTGCCAGACACGGGACATTCCCGCCCCGGCTCCCCGACGGCACAAATTCAGAACGCGGCGATCCCAACAGGAACGGTGACGATGTTTGACCAGGCCACCAAGAGCATCACCATTGAGGCGTCGCCCGCGCGCTGCTTCGAGGTGGTGTGCGATTTCGAGTCTTATCCCGAGTGGGCCACCGAAGTGAAACAGGTCGAGGTGATCCGACGGGACGACGACGGTAGGGGCGGCTTGGTGTCATTCAGGGCTGCGGCCATGGGACGCAGCACCAGCTATTTGCTGGAGTACTACTACGGATCCAACCCCCTGCGGGTTTCCTGGCGATTGGTGCAGGGGGATCTGACCCGGCGCCTCGACGGGGAGTATTGCTTCAATGCGGTGCCCGGCGAGCCGGATCGAACCGAGGTCTCCTATCACCTCGCCGTCCAGATGGTGATGCCGCTGCCCGGTTTCGTCAAGCGCAGGGCCGAGGCCCGGATCATGCAGACCGCGCTGGAGGATCTGCGCAGCCGAGCCGAATCGGGCGTCGGGAAACTCCTCTGAATTCGCCCCCTCAGAAAGTAGATTGGACCTGTGGAGTTCCGACGGATCAACAACCTGCCCCCGTACGTCTTCACCATCATCAATGAACTGAAGGTTGAAGGTCGCCGAGCCGGCCACGACGTCATCGACCTGGGATTCGGCAATCCCGATCTCCCTTCGCCGGATATTGCAGTGGAGAAGTTGGCGGAAGCCACCCGCAACCCCCGCAATCACCGCTACTCGGCCAGCCGGGGCATCCCCAAGCTGCGTGAGGCAATCGCCGGGTACTACGCCCGGCGGTTCGGGGTGTATCTCGATCCCGACACCGAGGTGATCAACACCATCGGGGCCAAGGAGGGGTTCTCCCATCTCATGTGGACCCTTCTCCAGCCCGGCGACGCCGCCTTGGTGCCATCTCCCTCCTATCCGATCCACCTCTATGCCCCGCTGTTCGCCGGGGCCGAGGTGCGGGAGATCCCGTTGAGCACCGGCACCGACTTCTTCGGAACGATGCAGGAGCGCTGGCGCTACTCCTGGCCCAAGCCCCGCATCATCGTGCTCTCGTTTCCCCACAACCCCACTACGGCTTGTGTCGACTTGGAGTTCATGGCTGGCGTGGTGGCCTTCGCCAAGGAGCACGATGTGCTGCTGGTCCACGATTTCGCCTATGCCGATCTGGGCTACGACGGCTACCTGCCGCCTTCCATCATGCAGGTGGAGGGGGCCAAGGACGTGGCGGTGGAGCTTTATTCCATGACCAAGTCATTCTCCATGGCCGGTTGGCGGGTGGCGTTCATGGTGGGAAATCCCCAGGTGGTGGCGGCGCTGGCCAAGCTCAAGTCCTACTTGGACTACGGCACCTTCCAGCCCATACAGATCGCGGCCACGGTGACCCTGAACGAGGCGCCTGGGCACCCCAAAGAGGTGTGCGACATCTACCAGAGTCGCCGCGACGCCCTGTGCTCGGGGCTGAATCGAATGGGGTGGGAGGTGGAGCCACCCAAGGGGACCATGTTCGTGTGGGCCAAGATCCCCGAGCCCTATCGGGAGATGGGCTCGGTGGAGTTCGCGTCCTGGCTGGTCCGCGATGCCCGGGTGGCGGTGTCTCCTGGGGTGGGATTCGGTCCCGGCGGTGAGGGCCACGTGAGATTTGCGCTGATAGAGAATGAGCAGCGCACGGCGCAGGCCGTCCGCCAGCTGCGCCAATCGCTGGCCAAGCTGGATTAGGGGCAAGCTTCCCATGAGAGTCGGCCTTTTGACCGGGGGAGGTGACTGCCCGGGTTTGAACGCCGTTATCCGGGCCATCGTGCGCAAGGCCGAACGCCACTACGGCGACTCGGTGATCGGCTTTCTGGACGGCTGGCGAGGGGTGCTCGAGGGCGAGTTCATCGAAGTGGACGTGGAGTACATGCGGGGAACCCTGCCCCGGGGGGGCACGGTGTTGGGCACCTCTCGGATGTCTCCCCGAATGTACGACGACGGGATCGAACGAGTGCGAGCCACTATGGAGTCCACCGGCACCGAGGCGTTGATCGTCATCGGGGGCGAAGGAACCCTGTCGGCGGGTGTGGGGGTATACGAGGCAGGCGCAGCCAATGTTGTTGGCGTGCCCAAGACCATCGACAACGACATTGGGCTCACTGAGCTGACCTTCGGTTTCGACACTGCGGTGGAGATCGCCACCGGGGCCATCGACCGACTGCATACCACCGCGGAATCGCACGACCGGGTGATGGTGGTGGAGGTTATGGGCCGCAACGTGGGGCATATCGCCACCTGGGCCGGCATTGCCGGAGGGGCGACCCTCACCTTGATTCCTGAGGAGCCCTTCGACATCGACGCGGTGGCCGAAGCCATCACTCGGCGCCACCAGCGGGGCCGGTGGGCGTCCATCGTGGTGATAGCCGAGGGGGCTCGGCCCAAGGAGGGCACTTTGGAGCTGCCCGAGCCGGAAATCGATGAATTCGGCCATGTCCGGCTGGGGGGAATCGGCCAGTTAGTGGCCGCGGAGATCGAGGCCCGAACCGGATTCGACACCAGGGTCACCGTGCTGGGCCACATTCAGCGGGGTGGCACCCCCTCGGCATTCGACCGAGTTCTGTGCTCCTGGTACGGCATCGCGGCCATCGACGCCGTCCACGACAGCGACTGGGGGTCGATGGTGGCCTTCCAAAACGGCGAGATGGCCCGAGTGCGGCTGGCCGACGCGGTGGCCGAGTTGAAGCCGGTCAGCCCCGCTCTCTATGAGGTGGCCCGAGCTTTCTTCCCCTAACTGCCCTAACTGGGAGGCGCCAGCAACCGCCACCGGCAGCTAGTTGTCACCGAAATCCAGTCTGAAGTCTGGGGGCAGTCCGGGCGGCAGAGTGGGGGTGGGCTCAGGGGTCGGGGTCGCCACGGGAGTGGGCGGGGTTGTCGGTGTGGGTATCGGAGTCGCTGGCGGCGCAGTGGGAGTCTCGGGCGGCGGCGTCGGCGGAAGGGTCTCAGTCGGCGTGGGCTCGGGCGTGGGCTCCGGCTGGTATTCGGGATCCAGCGAGTAGAAGTCGTCCCGGGTAACAGGCAAGTCGCTCTCCCCGCTGTCGGTGGGAAGCGGCACAGGATTGTCGTTCAACAGCAGTGAGAATCGGGTCGAGCTGGTGTTCTCGGTGGCGGTGAACACCAGCTGGGCTACTGCGAGCTGGCGATTCTCGCCCTCCAGGCGCTCTTCGAATACCTCGGACTCCAACGCCACGGTCACCATGTCGCTGGACTGGTCAACGTTCACCGCCACCACCTCGACGTCGGCCGGCAGGGCCGTGGAGAGGGCTTGATTGGATTCAGCCTCATTGGGGGCCGAGAACAGGGCTTCCAACACGGCGCTGGGACGGGCCGGGCTGGCCACATTGCGCACGACTGGTGACAGCAGGTTGTTCTCGTCGATCAGGTAGATGAGCACTTCTTGGGTGATGAGCGGCGTCGGTTCGGGCGATTCAGTGGGCGCGGCCAGCACATCGGGAAGCCGTGAATAGTCAACGGTGCGGGGACGACTGTCCTCGGGCACCGAGCAGCCCGTGGCCATTAGCAGAGCCGCAGCCAGCAGCAGAGCAGCGGCCGACAAGAGAGTTGCGGCCTTGGCCCCACCCCGGCGCAGCAGTGTGTTCGACATGTTCATGGCACGGCTATGGGGAGATGGACAACGAATCTGGTCCCCGGCTGACCGTCGGGTCGATCCTCACACCAGACCCGGCCCTCGTGGAGTCGGACGTGCTCGGCCACCAGTGCCAGTCCCAGTCCCACCCCGGTGGAGGTTCCCCGCTCGACCGTCTGGCGGCCCCGGGAGAAGCGGTCGAAGATGTGCTCCTTCTCGTCATCGGCCACACCGGGACCGGAGTCGTCTACCGCGATCACGACCTCCTTCATTTGGTGGCCGAGAGTGATCCTGACGGCTCCTCCGGCGTATTTCTGCGCATTGCTCAGGAGATTGTCGATGACCTGCATCATCCGCCGCTTGTCGGCCCGCACCCTGGTCCGAGCGGTGACCAGATCGCACACAATGGGGATCTCGACCGGGCTGGTGGCCGACACCGCATTCTCCACGAACTCCAGCAAGTTGAATACGTCCAGGTCGAGCTCGGCGGTGCCCACGTCGAAGCGGGAAATCTCCAGCAGGTCCTCCACCAGGTGCTCGAAGCGGTCGACGTCCTCAGTCAGCAGGTCCAGGGCGGTCCGGGCCCGTTCCGGCAGCTCGGCCCGGCGGGTGTTCATCACTTCCACCGAGGCGGAGAGAGTCATCAGCGGCGATCGCAGCTCATGGCTCACTTCGGACGCGAATCGCTCGTCGCGGGCGATCCGATCTTGGAGCGCTCCCACCATCTCGTTGAAGGAGTCGGTGAGCGCGACCAGCTCCCGGGCGGCTCCGGCCTCCAGCCGGGTGCTGAGGTCGCCTCGGGCAATGGACTGGGCCGCCGCGCCGATATCCACCAGCGGCCGCAGCAGACGGCGGCTGGCCCAGAAGCCCACTCCAGCGGAGGCCAAGGTCACGCCTCCGCCCGCGCTGGCCAGGATCAGGCCCAGCGAGCCCAGCGTGTCCTCGATCTCATCCAGGGGCGTGGCCTCGTAGTAGGAGGCGTTGTGGCCGGGAATCGGGATTCCGATCACCAAGAAGGGCTTGTCCCTGACCCGGTAGCGCATGCGCGCCGGGGTGCCCCCCTCCACCGTTCGGCGGAGACGCTCGTCGATATCGCCCTGCTCGAATTCGAAGGACGGCTGGAACCAATCGCTGCCCACCCGCAGCACCGGTCGGGAGCCCTCGGGGGTGGCCAGCGTGCTGACCAGGTTCTGGAGGGCCTCGGATTCGATATCGGGGCTGAGGCGGCGGTTCACCACCGAGGCGTTGAAGCCCACTGTGGCCAGGGCGTCGTTCTCTCTCCCGTTGAGCAGGTTCTGGCGGGTCAGCGCGAACACGGTGACGCTGAGCAGTGCCGACAGGAGCAGCGTGGTCAGCACCAGAGCCAGGATGATGCGGGTGCGCAGCCTCAGCCTGCGAGCCCGCGAGCCCGCTCGGTGCCAGATGCGGGAGAGAAATCCCAGATTGGGGGCCGCGGCACCCTCTTCGGGCCAGGACATTCGCGCGCTGGACTCTAAGCCTGGAGCTTGTACCCCAGGCCGCGAACGGTGACCACGTAACGCGGATTGGCCGGGTCGGTCTCGATTTTGGTGCGCAGCCGTCGGATGTGGACGTCCACCAGTCGGCCGTCGCCGAAATAACCGAGATCCCACACCCGCTCCAGAAGCACTTCACGGCTGAGCACTTTGCCAGAGTTGCTGGCCAGCTCGACCAAAAGGCGGAACTCCGTCTTGGTTAGGTGGGCCTCTTCGCCGTCAATGGTCACCACCCCTTGTTCGGGCATGATCTCCAGCCGCCCGAAGCGCATCTCGGTCATGGTGGTGTCGGTGGTTCGGACCCGGCGCAACAGGGCGCGGATGCGGGCAGAGAGCTCTTTAGGCGCGAAGGGCTTGGTCAGGTAGTCGTCAGCGCCCGCCTCAAGTCCGGCTACTACATCATGGGTGTCGGCTCGAGCCGTGACCATGATGATGGGAACGTCGCTGGAGCGGCGAATGGTGCGGCATACCTCGAAGCCGTCGATATCGGGGAGCATGATGTCGATGAGAACGACGTCGGCTGGCGACTCGGAAAACGCGTCAAAGGCATCCTGCCCGTTGGCCGCCTCCAGAACGTCCCAACCCTCGTCTTCAAGGGCAAGACGGACCGCAGTTCGGATCCTCTCGTCGTCCTCAATGGCCAGGATGCGAGTTCCCACCCTGAAATGGTGCCTGATTTTCAGCCCAAATGCGTGGCGGGGGAGCTCATAGTCGGTCGGCTTCGGCGTTTTGAAGCAGTTTCAGCAGGGTCTCGGCCACCGCGGGAGCGGCAGCAAACACAAATGCGCTGCTGGGAGAGCCGCCGCTCAGATCTTGGACGATCGCGCCGGCCTCTTCGCAGATCAGCACTCCCGCGGCATAGTCCCACGGATTCAGCCCCACTTCGAAGAAGGCGTCCACCCGGCCGCAGGCCACTGAGCACAAATCGACGGCGGCCCCGCCCACTCGACGGATGTCGCCGATGAGCGGAAGCAGCTCCTTGAGCACTTCGGCCTGGCGCGGCCGGCGGTCGTGAGCGTACGAGAACCCGGTGGCTACTAGCGCCAGTGCAGGATCACCGTCAGGGCGGACATGAATCGGCCGTCCGTTGAGGCGCGCACCACCTCCCCGGTGCGCGGTGAACGTCTCGCCCAAAACCGGGTCGATCACCGCGCCGGCGACGATCTGGCCATCGGCCTCGGCAGCCACCGAAACCCCGAAGCCGACATGGCCGTAGACGAAGTTCACCGTGCCGTCGATGGGGTCAATGATCCAGCGCACGCCGCTGGTGCCGTCGCGGCCCGTACCCTCTTCGCCCATCACTGCGTCGTCGGGCCGATGGGAGGTCAGGAAATCCACGATGGCGGCCTCGCAGGCCACGTCCATGTCGGTCACCAGGTCGGTACGCGACGACTTGGCCGAAATCTGGAGTTGGGTTCCGGACTCGGCTCGCAGCAGGGAAGCCGCCACCTCAGCGGCCTCAGCCGCCAGCTTCTCCAGATGGTCCCACGCAGGAATTGCCGACGCTGATAAGGGTTCGGTCTCTGGCACAGCTGAACTCTACGCTGACATTGATGACAAATAGCGGCGTGGTGGACCTTCGGTCGGACACTCTTACCCAGCCGACTGAGGCCATGAGGCAGGCCATGGCTTCGGCGCCGGTGGGCGACGACCGCTACGGGGAGGATCCCACGGTCAACCGCTTGGAGGAGCGGTTTGCTGAGCTGGCAGGCAAGCCGGGCGCGGTGTACGTGCCGTCGGGCACGATGGGCAACCAGATCGCCCTGCGGCTGCACGGAACGGCGGGCAGCAACGTGGTTGTGGGCCGCCGCCAGCACTTGATGTCCTACGAGAGCGGTGCGGCCGGGCTAAACAACGCCTTTCAGATCTACGCCGTCGACGACGCCGGGGGAGTGCTCGACACAGAGGCCGCCGCCGAGGCGGTAGCGACTGGCAACGGTGGATTTTGGCCTCCGGTGTCGCTGATCTGCCTGGAGAACACCCATCTGTCCTCCGGTGGCCTGGCCATCGGGGGTGATGAACTGGCCAGGGCTGCCGCATTGGGGCCGCCCGTGCATTTGGACGGCGCCCGCCTGTTCAACGCTGCCGTTGCCTTGGGGACCACCGCCGAGGATTTGGCCAGCACCGCGACCACGGTCATGTCGTGCGTGTCCAAGGGGCTGGGGGCACCGGTGGGCTCACTTCTGGCCGGCCCGGCCGACCTGATCGACGAGGCCCGGTTGCACCGGCGGCGGCTGGGCGGGGCCATGCGCCAGGCCGGGGTGATTGCCGCCGGGGGGCTATTTGCCCTGGACCACCACATCGATCGGTTGGCCGACGACCACGCCCGGGCCCAGCGACTCGGCGACGTGGTGGCCGAGCGTTGGCCCGGCGCTCGCCTGGGAGAGGCCGAGGCGGTTTGCGGGCGCCCGTTCACCAACGTTGTGGCCTTCCGCCACTCCGATTCTCTGGGCCTGCTGGATCACCTGCGCACCGCAGGCATCAGAGCGGGGCTGCTGGCGCCGGGCATCGTCCGCTTCGTCACCCATTTGGACGTGGACGACGCCGATATCGACCGGGCCGTGGCCGCGCTGGCGTCCGCGCCCGGCTGACAGGGAGTTGGGCTAGTACCGATCGCGGTCTTGTCGGCGGCCGCCGAACCGCCGCCACTCCTCCATGGCCCGCAACGTCAAAATCGCCACCACGGCCAAGCCGACCGCCCCTGCCACCGCGCCGATCAGGGCCCCAAGCCCGGTCCACAAGGCACAGTCGCCCTCGCACTGGAGATCGATGTAGGCGAAGCCGATAAGCCCCCCGCACAGCCCGCCGACGAGAATCGACGCGAAGGCCAGCCACCGCGCCCCCTTGGGGGGTAGGGCTGAGCGCTCCTCGGGCGATCCCGAATCCACCATCCGCCCATGTTACGGGGGCGGTGAACCGGGCAATCGTGTTGGGGCCGGGTTGCGATGTCACCAGGCCGGGCCATACTGGGGGGATGCCGGGGGAGGCTGCGGGGCGAGTTCGGGACTGGGAGGTGGCCGGAGGAGTGGTGCTGCGGGGGGATCAGTTGCTTTTGGTGCGCAACCGGCGCCGCAACGACTCGGTGGAGTGGAGCACGCCCGGCGGGGTGGTCGATCCCGGTGAGACCATGCTGGAGGCGCTGGGCCGTGAGGTGCAGGAGGAAACCGGGATCCAGGTTCATCTCTGGGAGGGCCCGCTGTACGAGATAACCGTGGATTTCACCGACCTCGGGTGGCGGCTTCGGGTGGAGACCCACCGTGCTGTGGACTGGTACGGCGAGATCGTTCTGGAAGATCCCGACGGAATCGTGGAGCACGCCGACTTTTACCATCCCGACGAGTGCGAGGTCCGCTTGGTCCAGAGTCCCCGCTGGGTGCGAGAACCGCTGATGGAGTGGTGTCGAAATCGCCCCGACCAGAAGCTGACCTACCGCTATCAGGTGACCGGCACCGAGATCGACGGTCTCGCGGTCACCAGGCTCTAGTCACAGTTATGGGGAATATGGGCGACGAGAGCGGGAATACCCGGTCGGGGTCCATCTTGCACGTGGACATGGACGCATTCTTCGTGTCCGTGGAGCAGCTTCGCCGCCCAGAATTGCGAGGTCTGCCACTGGCGGTGGGCGGTCCGGGCACCCGGGGGGTGGTGGCGTCGGCCTCCTACGAAGCCCGGTCCTTCGGGGTGCATTCAGCCATGCCGGCGGTTCAGGCCCGCCGCCTGTGTCCAGAGATTGTGTTCTTGCCCGGCGACCACGAGCTGTACTCCCAGGTGAGCGACCGCATCATGGTTATCCTGCGGTCGTTCACGCCGCTGGTGGAGCCTTTGTCAGTAGATGAGGCGTTCTTGGATGTGTCTGGCGCCCATGACTCCCCGGTGGCAATTGGCCATCTGATCAGACGTCAGGTTCGCGATGACGAGGGCATCAATTGCGCGGTAGGGGTGGCCGCGGTCAAGTTCTTGGCCAAGCTGGGGTCCAAGCTGGCCAAGCCTGAGCCCACACCCCAAGGGCCCACAGGCGGCGTTGGGGTGTTTGAGGTGCCGGTCGGCGAGGAACGGGCGTTCTTGGCCCCCCGCCCGGTGAGAGACATCTGGGGAGTGGGTCCGGCCACGCTGGCCCATCTCAGCCGCATCGGAATATCCACCATTGGAGAGTTGGCCGAATATCCCCTCGACCGGCTGGCCGCGGTCGTCGGCAACGCTCACAGCCGGCATCTTCACGATCTGGCCAACGCAGTCGACCCCCGACCGGTTGTTCCCAACACGGCGCCCAAGTCAATGAGCCGGGAACAGACGTTTTCCCGCGATCTGCACACCCACGAGGACCTTGGCGCGGCGATAGTGGCTCTGAGCGACTCAGTGGCATCCCGCCTTAGGGCCGCCGAATTGGCGGGACGTACGGTCACCCTCAAGATCCGCTTCGGGGACTTCAACACCATCACCCGGTCTCACACGCTGACCAGCCCGGTTGACTCCGGGGTGGTGCTGGCCCGGGAGGCCAAGCGGCTGCTGGAAGAGGTGGACGTCGCCTCCGGCGTGCGCCTCATTGGGGTGGGGGTGTCGGAGTTGGAGGATCCCGGTCAACGCCAGCTATCCCTGGAGGACGCCAGTGCCCCGTCCTGGCACGACGTCGACCGGGCCGTCGACCGCATCAGGGGACGCTTCGGCACCGAGGCCATTCAAACCGGAGGAACTGCCGACGAGCGTCCCAGGGGCGTCGGTTGGACCCGCCCAAATTGAGTGACTGGGGCGGTGCATCGCCGGTCGCTGGCATTGTCTGACAGGTCGGCCTGTGAGACACTTAGACAGTGCCACTTTCCGAGGACGAGCAACGCATCCTTAGCGAAATAGAGGAACGGCTCTATGAAACCGACCCTGCGCTGGCACGCGAGGTCGGCCGAACCACGGTGTTCACCCACCCTGCCCGCAATCTCCGCCTCGCCATTCTGGGCTGCATTGTCGGGTTGATATTCATGATCGTGACCCTTTCCACTTCGTATTGGCTCTCATTCCTGGGCTTTTTGGTCATGCTGGCCGCCTCGCTGTGGGGGTGGAGCAATCTGCGCCAATTGGGGCGATTCGGCCTTCAGCAGATCAGCGACAGCATCAACCGTGGCGACGTGAGCACCTTCCTGCGCACGCCGGGCCGCCGCATTCTCAACCGCCTGCGCCGCGGCGACGCCGAGCGTCCCTGACGGCATTCTTGACTGCGGTCAGGGGCCGATGGTCCAACTGGGGCCGCGCCGCGGCTGACGCCGTGAAATCAACAGCGGCCGGGGATTGAACGCCGCGGCGAGCTTCTGCCACCACCTCACCCTGAAGTTGACCTCGGAGCGCACCGACAGCGACCAGGTTCGGGCCAGCCACTGGTTGTGATCGGTTGGCTCCGATGGAGCGAAGGTCGCGGCCGAGGCCAACTCGCCCAGTTGCCTCAAGTCGGGGCTGTGAAGCGGGACTTGCTCAATGGCCCGGCGGGCGAATTCGGCGTAGGTCTCGTCGGGCCGGGGGTTCATGTTTATGAGCGCCAACGCCTCCACGGTCTCTGTCCACAGCAGCCTGATCTTTCCCCGGTTCCCGGTGATCCTCACGAAGCGCCGCTGGCTCTGAAACTTGCGGAGCCAGGGGATGAGCATGATCAGCACCACGACTAGCGAGGAGGACAGAATGGCAACCCATGTCTTCCAGGTGATCCCACCCCGGTCGCCGAGGGCTTCCCCTTCGGTATCGACAAATTCCACCAAGTCGGGGGGAAACAGGCTCTCGAAATCGGTCGAGGGCTCAAGAGGGCTGAAAGATTCGGGGACTGGTTCGTCCTCCAGGCCTTGCAGATCGGGACCGCCAACCGCCTGGGCTTCGGCCAATCCGGTGTAGTTCTGGGCGCCGGGGGCGCCTCGGCCCGGCGTGGGCTCAAATGCCACCCATCCCACACCGGACAGGTACACCTCGGGCCAGGCGTGGGCGTGCTTGCCCTGAACTACGTAGAGGTTTGGATCAACCGGGTCGGCCTCGCCCACGGTGAAGCCCACCGCGACTCGTGCCGGCAGGCCCACCGAGCGGGCCATGGCCGCGAATGTCCCGGCAAACTGCTCGCAATAGCCCCTTCGGATACTCAGGAACTCTTCGATGCGGTTTCCAGAATGGCCGGGGGCCACGTTGGCGTCGTAGGCGAAGGCCCCGCTGCGGAAGAAGCTCTGAAGGGCCAGAGCCTGTTCGTAGCCCGATGCGGCACCTTCGGTCAGCTGGGCGGCCAGTTCCCGCACTCGGGGGCTGAAGCCCGAAGGCAGCGACACGAATGAGTCTGCCGGTGATTCCAGATCGGTTTGGAGGGGGATTGATTTGAGGGTCTCGGGGTCGAATCGGGGCAGTGCTGAGGTGACGGTGTAGGTCAGGCGATTGGAGTTGGCCAGGGAGCGGCCCACGATGAGCGTTGAGGAGGAGGGTTCATAGCTGATGTCCCCATTGCTGATGTCACTAGCGGCCGTGACCAACGACCGGGGTTCGAACGCCGCGGGCAGCCAGACCGCGCCGAGCTGTTCGATGTTGAACTCCTGCACCGAGGTCTGCACGCTGGAGCCCGACCGGAACAGCGACGGCAGCTGCGTAGGGCGAGCGGCGTAATCGGCTCGAGACGTCCACACTTGTCCGTCGAACTCGTCCAAGGCAGTGAGGCGCCAATAGGACCGCTCCTCAGTTCTCACCCGGAACATCACCGTGTCGGTCTGGCCCACCAGTCGGCCCCTGATGTCCACCAGGGGGCTGATAACCACCCTCCCCGAGCTTCGCCGGCCCCGCTCGACGGCTTCAGTCAAGTCGATCAATGGGTCGTCGTTGCTGCCGAGAACCGGTCCCGCGGCAATTGCCCCTGCCAATGCCACCGCGGCGATGGCGACGCTTCCGCCCACTAGCGCCCGGCGTCCGCTCGCCGCGCGGCCCTCGCCCCCCAGCCAGGAAGTACCTGCGGTGCGGGCCGCAACCCGGTGAATCGTGGCAAACACCAGCAGGGCCGCGGTAAACGCTCCAATGGTGAGGACCCGGCGCTCGTCGGTGCCTACCAGGCCAGTGAATCCAACGGCGACGATCGGCAGCACCATGGACTCGAATAAGGCCCGCATTCTCATCGCCGTCCAGTCGCTGAAGAAGGCAAGCAGCCAGACTGCCGCCACGGCGCTCACGGTGAATCCGTCAACCGGCTCCACTGGAGCGCTGAGCTCGCCGAAATCGTTCCAGGCTTGCTCCAGGCTGTCGGCCAAGGCCGTCTGGGTGTCTGCGGAGGGCAGACCCCAAAAGGCGGTTTCCCAATAGAGGGCCCAGGTGACCGTCAGAATGAGGCCGACACCGGATACCAGCGTCGAAATCAGCATTCCCCAGCCGATGCGGCGAGCGATCAGCGCCAACAGATGGGCGATAGCCGCGGCGATGAACACTGGCAGCACCCAGTCTTCTCCGTCGAAGACGCGGACGAGGCTGAAGGCAGTGGACGCGGTCAGGATCGGCCCGGCGGCCTCTAAAGCAGTTTCCCACCCGCTTGAAGCGCGAGGAGCGTTCATGGGCGGAGTCCGGAGCTGGTCGATGCGGCTGGGCCGGGCGGGGTGGATGGTTCCTCGCCGGTGGCCGTGTGGGCGGACCACGCCTCGGTGAATCCCATGGCCCCGTCCACCATCAGCACGGTCGTACCGGGGACGAACTGGTGCGGCAGCGGCCCCGGTTCGGCCAGATCCAAACCGGCGAACAGCACCACAGTCTTGGAGCTGAATTGGGAGCCCAGAGGCATTAGAGAACCGGATTCGGTACCGTCGACGGCGGCGGCCAATGCCACGATAAGCCCCCCGCCGTGCTCCCGTCCGAGCCGCTCGACCGCACCGATCAGGCCGCCGATGTCGGGGCTGACCAGAGCCAGGTGCTCGTAGATCTTGTACAGGTGGGCGGAGTCGGCTCCAAAGGCGCTGTCAAAGTCCGCGGTGGTGGTCAGGCGGATTTGGTCTCCCCGGTTCTGGCTTGCCCGGCAGATACTGGCGGCAGCCGAGACCATTGCCTCGAAACGCTCCAAGCCGGCTTCGGCGTCCAGCTGCGCGCTCCGAGTGTCAAGCAGCACGGTGGTATGGGTGTGGGAGAACTCCTCGAATTGGCGAACGATCAGCTCATCGTGGTGGGCCGACGAGCGCCAGTGGATGCGACGGGGATCATCGCCCCTCTGGAATGGGCGCAGGCCGTAGAGCTCTTCGCCGCTTTGGGCCATGGGGCTGCGACGGACGGCATCGAACGAGCTCCCCGGCAGGCGGGGGGGAGGCCCGATGGGGTACATCGCGGGGTAGACCAGCGCCTCGGCCTGGCCGCCGAACTGGAAGCGGCGGGCTGACATGCCCAGTGGATCGGTCACCGTCAGCGATAGCGGTCCCACGATGACCCGACCCCGCTCCTCGGTGGGGAGCCGGTAGGCCACGGTCAGACCCTCATCGGTTCGAACCGGTGCCACCATCAGCTCGGGAGATTGGAAGGAGCTGGTGGAACGCTTGGTGGTGAACGAAATGTCATCAGCCAGGCGCAGCACCGGGGTGCGAACCCGGCCGGGGTTGGCCATCTCCAGCCTCACCTGGCAGTCGTCGCCGACGTGTGCTTCCTGGGGTTTGAGCGAGCGGGCAATCACCCGCAGCGGCTGGCGGACCTTGACATAGGCCACCGAGAGGATCGCCACCGCCAGCCCGGCGACGCCCACTGCCAGCAACTCGGCCGAACCGAGTATCCGGCCCGCCGCCACCAGCAACGCCGATCCGACTAGGAGCAGCCAGCCTGAGGGGGTGAGCACGGTGGGGCTAGTCGACCGGGACCGGAACCGAGCCCATTACCTCGTCCACAATCTGCGCGGGTGGCGTGCCCCGAGCTCGGGCTTGGGGGTTCAGCAGCAGCCGGTGGGCCAAGACCGGCACGGCCAGCTGCTTTATGTCGTCGGGGAGCACGTAGTCGCGCCCCTGGGAAGCAGCTCGCACCCGGCTGGCCCGTTGCAGCGCGAGGGTGGCCCGGGTGGACATACCCAGAATGAGGCTGGGGTGGTCCCTGGTGGCGTTGGCGATCTGTACCAGGTAGCGCTTTATCCCCGGGGCGGTGAACACGGCGCTGGCGTGGTCGGCCAGCGCGTTGACCGACTGCGAGTCGAGCGCGGGGCGAAGGGAGTCCAGCGGGTTGTCGGTCCCGTGGGCCTCGAGGATGTCGAGCTCAGCTTGTCTCGAGGGGTAGCCCACCTCGATCCGCATCAAGAAGCGGTCGAGTTGGCTTTCGGGCAGCGGATAGGTGCCCTCGTGCTCCAGTGGGTTCTGAGTGGCGATCACCATGAACGGCCGGGGGAGCGTATGGGTGGTTCCATCCACGGTAACCTGCCGCTCGGCCATGGCTTCCAACAGCGCCGACTGGGTCTTGGGGGACGCTCGATTGATCTCGTCGGCCACCACGATGCCGGAGAACACTGGCCCGGGCTGGAAGTCCAGTGTGTTGGCCGCACGGTTCCAAATGGTGGCTCCCACGACATCGGAAGGGAGCAGGTCGGGGGTGAACTGAATGCGGCCGAATTCGGCCTGCACGGTGATGGCCAGGGCCTTGGCCAGGCTGGTCTTGCCGACGCCAGGGGCGTCTTCGATCAGGAGGTGCCCTTCGGCCAGCAGGCAAGTCACCGCAAGGTCCAGGACATCGGCCTTGCCCATGATGGCCCGCCCGATGTTGGAGGTAATGGATTGGAACTGTTCGGCAAACAGTCCCTCCTCCGGTTCTTGCAAGGCCATATCTTCGATTCTCTCAGGTGTTGTGAAGCTGCGGCCAACGGGTTGGCATGTCGACGAGCATTCCGTCGGGACTGGGGCCGTGATCGCGCAGCGTTCCCCGGCGGCGAAAGGCGACGTGATAGCGCTCGGGCTGCGATGTCCAGCACACGTTCGCCACCAAACCCGATTCGATGGCGTCGTCGCAGTCCTCTAGCTCGCTGAACCGCGCGCTTGAGAGCCAGGTGGTGCGTTGGAGAACCCAAGCTGCCTCGGCCTCTTCGGGATCCAGAAGCTGTTCACACCAGCGGACGAAGCCGCCCTTGATCGCACGACCAGAGAACGGCTCGGGGGATTCGATCTCCAGTCGGGCGGCCATCCGCCAACGGAGCACCTCAACTCCATCCCTTTCGATCCAAGCGTCGAAAGGAGGTTCGTGCCAGTCAGGTACGGTGGCATCGTACTGGCGGGTGTCGGTTTCTCCCCGGGCGGCGTGAAGCACCCCGAGAACGGCTGCATCGTAGAGGTGGGTGCACTGCTGGCGGACATCGGTCCAGGTGAAGACCTCGTATGCGGAGCGGGTGAGAGGACATCCCACAAGGAGCTGGAGCTGGTCGAGCGCCCCCGCGCACGGCTCCCAGGGCATTCGAGGACCGGCTGCGTCCGCCCCGGTGATCCGCTGTCCGTCGTGGGTCAATGCGGCTTCGTAGTGGTGCATGTCGTCCTCGAGCCCCACAATCACGGTCTTGTCGTCGGGGGCAATCATGCGCAGCCGTCGGCGAAATGATCCACTGCCATGGCGATTGCGGACCAACATGGGCTCAGATTCATGTTGGGTCATTGGTCGATGTTGGCATATCAGCGCCAGACGACCAGATTCCTTAGCTGGGGTTGTACTGTCGGTTAATCGTGCCCGCCCAGTCCTCCGCACTCCGCGCCCTGTCACACCGCTCATTTCTGCTCTTCTTCATCGGAGTGTCCATCGCCACCACCGGGCAGTTCATGCAGTCGCTGGCCGTGCCCTTCTACATGAACGAGCTGACCGACTCGAACTTCTGGGTGGGCGGCTCGGCGTTCGCGGTGCTGATTCCATCGCTGTTCATGACCCCGGTGGCCGGCATCTGGAGCGACCGGATCAGCCGCAAAGCCATCTTGTTCGGATCATTCTTGACCCAGCTGGCCTGCTCGGCGGCGTTCTTGGTGCTATTCGCCGCCGATCTCCTCACCCCGTGGCTGATGATCAGCATCCAAGTGGTGGTGGGAGTGGCGTCTGGGTTCCAGTGGGCACCCACCCAGGCGATGACCGCGCTGTTGGTGCCTCCTGAGGATCTTCTGTCAGCGGTTCGGTTTGTATCGCTGTCGTTCACGGTTGGACGGGCCCTAGGGCCATTTCTCGCTAGTGGCACGTTGTACCTTTTGGGACCTGGACCAGCCTTCGCGGTGACCATCGTCGGCTTCGCCCTGGGCTTGGCCTTGATGGCGCCGATGAGGCTGCGGCCGGCGGAACCGGTTAAACAGGAGCCGTTCTTGATGCAGTTCCGCCACGGGCTGGAATACGTCAGGCACCGCCCAGCCATGCGTCTGGTGATGTTCACCTCTTTCATGGTGGCCTGCGTCGGAGCGGTCTTCGCCTTCGCCCTGGTGGCTAGCGTGGCCGACGACGTGTTTTCGATTGGCGGCGGCGGCTTGGGCTTGCTCACCGGCACATTCGGACTCGGATCGCTGGTGGTGGGCTTGTACGTCACCAACTTCGGCGACCGCCACCTTCGCTCCCGGGTGGAGATGGCCGCCGTCGGGGTTTACGCCGTGGGAGTACTACTGGTTGGTTTCTCCCCGTGGTTGGTATTTGGAATGTTGGGCTACTTCGTGTTCGGTGCAGCCCATATGGCCCACGGGGTCACAGTGAACAGCGCTCTGCAAGTGCAGGTGGACGAAGAGTATCGAGGCCGGGTGATGTCGGTGTGGCTGATGTCGGTGCTGTCCGGGCTGCCGGTCGGATCGCTGATCGGTGGCTTCCTAGGCGATCTTGTGTCGATGCGGTTCGTGTTGCTGCTCTATGGCGGCATGCTGGCCGTGTTCTGGGCCATCACCGTGATTCGTTCCAACGGCTTCTCCGGCCTTGATCTCGGCTACGACTGACCGGCGGGGTTGGGAGATGACTCCACGAGTACCGTTGTAAAGGCTGTGGAGACAGCTGAAATTGGGAGGCGACACCATGAAGACACGGGCCGCGGTTTATCGGGAGCCGAATGCGCCGTTGGACATCGTGGAGCTGGACATCTGCAGCCTGGCCCCCCAAGACGTGCTGGTTCGGATCACCCACAGCGGCATTTGCCACAGCGACCTGCACGTCTACCACGGCAACCGCGATTGGGAAACCCCCATGATCCTCGGCCACGAAGGTGCCGGTGTAGTGGAGCATGTGGGGGAGGGCGTCACCGGGATCAATCTCGGCGACCGGGTGGTTCTGTCGCTGGTGGCCAGTTGCGGGCGGTGCCGATCCTGCGCGGCGGGCTTCGCCAACCGTTGCCAGGTGCTGCCCGCCTTCCCCATCGGCACCTACTACGACGGTGGCCACCGCTTCGAGCGGAACGGCGAGATCCATCACTCGTTCTGCACGGTGGGGTCATTCGCCGAGCACGCCGTGGTCCACTTCTCCAAGGCAGTGGCGGTGCCCGACGGTGTGGGCTTGGATGTGGCCTGTTTGGTGGGCTGCGGGGTGCCCACTGGGGTGGGCTCAGCGGTCAACACCGCCAAGGTCCGCCGGGGCAGCACGTGCGTGGTCTACGGGTGCGGAGGTGTGGGCCTCAACGTGATCCAGGGTTGCCGCCTGATGGGCGCGGCCGAGATCGTGGCTGTGGACCTGCTGGCCGACAAGTTGGCCCTGGCCGAGAGATTCGGGGCCACCCATACGCTCAATGCGTCCGACGACGATCCGGTGGCCGCGGTGATGGAGATGACGGGGGGCCGGGGCGCCGACTATGCCTTCGAGGTGATCGGCACTGGGGCCACCTACATGAATGCCTGGAACTCAATCGGCATGGGCGGGTTGGCGGTCATGGTGGGCGGGCCTCCGGCGGGCACCCCGTTCCACATCGACGCGAACGAGATCTACTTCGGCAAGGCGCTCACCGGCAGCATGTACGGCAACTCCTCGCCCGCTCGGGACTTCCCGTGGATCTTCGATCTCTACCGATCCGGCGAGCTCTTGCTGGACGAGCTGATCACCCAGCACCGTCCTCTCGACGACGTCACCGCCGCTCTCGACGAGCTTGATACCGGCGGCGTTGTCCGCACCGTGCTGGACATCGGCGAGGAATAGCCGCTATTTCCCCCCAAATTCTTCAATCCAGCGGGTGTAGTCGTCGAGCACCGGCAGCACTTCGTCTGCTGAGCCTCCGTGGGGGAACCGCAGTACCACCTCGGTGATGCCGATGTCTCGGTAGTAGGCCAGCTTTCCGGGTTCGGGGTGGGTGCCGTAGGTGACCAGTTCCAACTCGTCGATGCTTCGCCCCGCGGCAGTCATGGCCTCGGCCAGGTCAGCCAGGGCGGCTCGCATCCCGGCCCCGCCGATGGGCATCCATCCGTCGCCAAACTCAGCGATGTGGGCAAACGTGGTGGGGCTGGCTGCCGCACCGACAATGGTGCGGATGCGGGGCTGCTGGATCGGCTTGGGCCAGCACCACGAAGGTTCCATGTGAACGAACTCGCCGTGGAACTCGGCGATTTCGTTTCCCCACAATGCCTGGGCGCACAGCATGTGCTCGCGCACCCGGGCGCGGCGGCGGGGCACGTCGATCCCGTGGTTCTCCATCTCCTCGTGGTTCCAGCCGTAGCCCACGCCCAGCACCAGACGACCCCCGCTCATCCAATCGAGGGTGGCACATTGCTTGGCGAAGGCAATGGGGTCGTGTTGGGCAGGCAGTGCGACCCCCACTCCCAGTTCCACAGTTGTGGTGGCCTGGGCGCAGGCCGCCAAGGCGATATATGGGTCGAGCGTGCGCAAGTAGGTGTCGGGCAGCACCTCCTCACCGGTGGGCGGCGGGGTGCGCCTGCTGGTCGGGATGTGGGTGTGCTCGGGCAGGTAGATGCAGGCGTAGCCTCGGGCTTCTGCCTCTTGGGCCAGAAGTATGGGCGACATGGACCGGTCGGTGGTCTGCATCATCACGCCGAATCGCATGGGCAAAGCGTATGTCGCTTGGGCTATCTCCCTGCTTGCCAGCACATACTCCGCTTGGGCTGACTGTTTGACTGCTCGCGGCGGTACTCTCAGGGCAGTCTCATGAGACCCCAACCCGAGATCAGGTTGATCGCCACCACCGAGGTACCCATGAATTGGGGTCGCTTCACCTGCCACGCCTTCGAATCGATGGACGACGGCGAGGAGCATGTGGCATTCGCCCTCGGCGACTTAGACAGCGCCGACGAGGTACTGGTGCGGGTACACAGCGAGTGCCTCACTGGGGATGTGTTCGGCTCGTGGCGCTGCGACTGCGGGGCTCAACTGCACGCCGCCATGGACGCCATCGCCGACTGCGGCACTGGCGTATTGGTGTATCTGCGGGGCCATGAGGGAAGGGGTATCGGCATCGGCCATAAGGTTCAGGCCTACGCCCTTCAAGACGAGGGCCGCGACACCGTGGACGCCAACCTGGAGCTCGGATTGCCGGTGGATGCCCGCACCTACGGCATCGGTGCCGCCATCCTGGCCGAGCTGGGGGTCAAGCGGGTTGCGCTGATGACCAACAATCCCACCAAGCACGACGGATTGGCTTCCTTCGGCCTAGAGATCGCTCGCCGGGTTCCCCTCGAAGTGCCTCCTCGAACCGAAAACGTCGACTACCTCCGCACAAAGCAACAGCGCCTCGGCCACCTACTGGACCTGGTTTAGCCTTTAGCGGCAGAAAACAGGGGCGACGACGTCGGCGAAGGTGCGCATCCAGCCCTCTTTGTCCTCCATGAACTGGGCCAGCACCATCTTGTTGACGCCCCGTTCGGCCAACTCGGTCAACCGGTCAATGCAGTATTCGGGTGGGCCGGCGATGGTGCCCCGACTGGCCAGGAATTCAGTGAGGCCGTGCTTGTCGGCCAGCCCGGCGTTGACGTTGGCGCCGTCGGCGAAGGCGTGGTGGCGGCTGTCGTACTCATCCATCATGGCGACCAGCCGGGGTTTGATGTCCTCGGGAAGGCCTTTCCCGTCCATGTGAAATCGGTAGACGTGGTTGGCAGTTCCCGCGATCAGGAACTTGATCTGCTCCAGTCCGGCCTCCTCCGACTCGGCGAACAGCAGGTTGGCGAACCACCAAATTTCGATCTCATCAGGGTCTCTCCCGACTGAGCGGGCGCCTGCGGCGACGTTGTCCCGGACGATGTCGCACACGTCAGCGGGCAGGCTGTTGGAGAGGATCACCCCGTCGGCTATCTGCCCGGCCATGAACTGGGTGCGGGGCCCTTCGGCGGCGATCCACACCGGTACGGGGGCGGGACCCCATCGCATGTGCAGGTCCTTGCCCTGCCAGCGTGCTGTCTCGCGGTTGCTGAGCGCTTTGACCGCGGCGGTGTAATCCCGGAGGTAGTCCACCGATGCCGGTTTCTCTCCGATGTTGAGCAGCGCGCTGTCGCCCGAGGCGATCCCGTAGCGGAACCGCCCTCCGGAAATCTGCTGGAGCGCCATGGCGGTGGAGGCGGCCGCGGCCGGGTGGCGGGTGACGGGGTTGGTGACCGTGGTGGCCAGCAGCGCCTTGTCGGTGTGGTTGGCGGCCACAGAAAGGGTGAGGAATGGATCGGCCCACAGCGACTGGGAGTCGCCCGCCACCACCATCGAGAAGCCGGAACTCTCCACTTGGCGGGCCCAAGCCCCGTAGGTGGTGAGGTCTTCGGGGACTTTGCCGGTGCCGAATGCAATGGATGCGCTCATGGCCTGAGGATAGAGGCCTCTCGTAGCATGGGCCGGTGCCGGACGTCGCCCCGATCGACTTCAGCGAACCCCTGTCCCTGGGCCCGCTTCTGGAGCGGGCGGTGGCCGCAGTGCCCGACAAGACCGCCCTGGTGGGAGCGCGGGGACGCCAGACGTATGCCGAACTGGTCGACGAGGTGTCCCGTACCGCCGCGGCACTAGGTGAATTGGGGGTGCGTGCCGGCGACCGGGTCGCGGTTTCGCTGGGCAACGACATCGACATCGTGACCGCCCTGATGGGCATCTGGGCCCAGGGAGCGGTGTTCGTGGGGGTTCACACCGTGCTGGCCCCGCCGGAGAAGCGCTATCTGATAGACGACTGCGAGCCCTCGCTGTATCTCACTGCCGATGCCGACGAAGATGTGGGCACCCCCCGGGTGATCGGCCTGGACGAGTGGCGGGCGAGAGTGGCCGAGGCCGAGCCCCTCGACCCGTGGCCCGAGTGCGATCCGCTGGCGGTGGCGGCCATCGCCTACACCTCGGGCACCACTGGCAACCCCAAGGGGGTGATGCACAGCCAGCACAATGCCCTGTTGCCGGGGGCAGTGGCTGTGGCCCGGGGTAGCTACGACGCCGATGACGTGTTCTTGTGCGTCCACCCCCTGACCATCCTGAATCTCCAGGTGCTACACGGCCTGACCACCATCCAGGCGCTGGCCGTCTGCGCCATTGCCGACCGCCACGATCCGGTGTCGCTGGCCCGCTGGATCAAACAGGAGAGGGTTACCCATTTCGCGGTGGTCCCCACCGTGGCGTACGACCTGCTGACCCATCCCGAGGTAAATCCCGACGACCTGTCCACCCTCACCAAGCCCCGGGTGGGAGGCGCGGCGATGCCGGAGTCAGTGAAGCTGCTGTTTGAGGAGCGATTCGGCACCAAGCCGGCCACCAGCTTGGGAATCACTGAGGGGCCGACGCTGGTGACCCGCCAAGATCCCGACCGTCCGATCATTGAAGGAAGCTGCGGACGGGCGCTGCCCCACATCGACGTGCGGGTGCTGGACGACGACGATCGGCCGGTGGAGGTGGGAGAGGTGGGGGAGATCTGCTTCGGCCCTCGCCAGGACGGCCCTTGGGCCGGGGTGTACCGCACCATGCTGGGCTATTGGGGCCGTCCCGAGTTGTCGGCCGAGACGCTGCGAGGCGGGATGGTCCACTCCGGCGACCTGGGCCGACTTGATGCCGATGGCGAGCTGTACATCGTGGAGCGCCGCAGCCAGATGATCATCCGGGGCGGCAACAACATCTACCCCGCCGAGATCGAGCGGGTGTTAGGGGCCGACAGCCGGGTGGCCGAGTGCTGTGTGGTGGGTCGGCCCGACGACCGCCTCGGTGAGGTCGTGGTGGCATTCGTGCAGCCGGCTGACGGCGTCGCCCTGACGGCAGACGAAATGCTGGCGCGGTGCCGGGCCAATCTGGCCTCCTACAAAGTGCCTAGCGAGATTTGCTTCGTGGACGCCTTTCCCCGCAGTCCTCTGGGCAAGATCGCTCGATCCCAAGTACAAACAATGGCCCAAGGCTGAGCGGGCGGAGGCACCGATGAGCGAAGAACAACCACCCAGTGTGGGGACGGCCGACTACGAGGACGTAACGGAGTGGTGGCTGGACGCCGAAGCTGAGGAGGCCATGCTGGCTGCTCAAACCGAGTGCACGTTCATCTGGGCCAACAAGGAGGGGTGGCCGGTGGGGGTCATCATGAGCTTCATCTGGCGTGAGGGCCGATTTTGGCTCACGGCCAGCGGCCAGCGGGCCCGCATCGCCGCAGTGCGCCGAGACCCCCGAGTATGCATTGTGGTAACCAGCACCGGCGCGGCCGGCGTTCCCCGCCGGCAGACAGTGACCTACAAGGGCATATGCAACCTCCATGACGACGACGAGACCAAGGCCTGGTTCTATCCCGAGCTGGCCGCTGCCCTTCACCCTGATGAGGAAATGCAGGGCCACTTCACCCAATTCTTGGACTCTCCTCGGCGGGTGATCCTCGAGGTGGAGCCCACACAGCGCATATCTTTCGACGGCACCAAGCAGTCGGCTGCCACTGCGGCCTGGATTGAGGACACTCGCTGATCTAGAGGAACTGCGCCGCGGGGGTGCTCAAACCGCCGCCGGAGGGCGGAGGCGGTCGGCGATGGCCCGGGTGAGGCGGTCGAGGATGCTGGCCAGCAGCACGATGGCGATGCCTGCTTCAAAACCCCGGCCCACCGCGTCGCTGCGCCGCAGGCCCCGGACGGCCTCCAGGCCCAGCCCGCCGCCGCCGACCAACCCGGCGATAACCACCATGGCCAGGATCAGCATGATCACCTGGTTCACCGCCACCATCAGCTCGGGTGCGGCCAGCGGCATCTCCACCCGACGCAGACGCTGGCTGCGGGTCGCTCCAAAGCTCTCGGCGGCCTCGTGGATTTCGTCCGGTACCCGCCGCAACCCTAAGTCGGTGTAGTGGACCGCGGCCGGAAGCGCATAGATCACCGAAGCGATGATTCCGGGGATGCGGCCCACGTGGAAGAGGGTGATCACCGGCACCAGCAACACGAAGCTGGGGATGGTCTGAAAGAAGTCCAGCACCGGCTTCAAGGCCGTTCGCAGCAGATCATTGTGGGAGCTCATTATCCCCACTGGCAGACCGATGATCAGCGTGATGGCCACCCCCACGATGGTTTGGGCCAAGGTGTCCATGGACAGCGCCCACATGCCCAAGAACCCGATGGCGAACAACGCTGCTCCGATGCCGATGGCCAACCGGATGCCCCGAGCCCACAGACCGAGGACAACGCCGATCCCGATCATGGCCGGCCACGGGATGTCGGACGCCAGCAACTCTCGCAGAGGAGTGACGAACTCGAGGGTGACGAAGTCGCTGAACGGGCCGGTGCCGATCCCCGAGCCGCCGATGTCGTACAGGTTGTCCCGCGCCCAGTCAGTGGCGTCGTCCACATAGGGGGCGAACTGCCAATTCAGTGACTCGGGGAACGCGTTGTGGCCCAGCAGGCCACCGACGATGCCCACTGCTGCGACAACAAGGGTGAGCCACTTGATGGCTTGGGCATCGCGACCGGGGTCGGCGGTGGCGATGCCGGTGGAGAAGCGATCGAGCACGATGGCCATGATCACGATGGCGATGCCGGCCTCCGATGCCTTGCCCACTTCGATGCTCTGCATGGCCCGCAGCACCACTTGGCCCAGTCCGCCCGCGCCGATGAAGGCGGCGATGACCACCATGCTCATGGCCAGCATGGTGGTCTGGTTCATGCCCGCGAAAATGGCCGGTCGGGCTTGGGGCAGGCGGACCAGTCGCAGCGTCTGGCGCTCGGTGGCCCCGAACATCTCGGATGCTTCGACGGTGACCTGAGGAACGGTTCGAAGCCCAACCTCGGTCAGCCTCACCACCGGTGCAAGGGCGAAGATCACGGTGGAAATCAGCGCCGGTACCCGTCCAACCCCGAACAACAGCACGAAGGGAATCAGATAGACGAACCCCGGCATGGTCTGCATGGCGTCCAGGGTGGGGCGGACCACCCGGGCGACGGCGTCGCTGCGCCAGGCTGCGATTCCCAGCGGTATGCCGATGACCATGGAAATGAGAACCGATACCCCCATCAGCGCCAGGGTGGCGAAGGACTCCTCCCAGAGGTCGATCACTCCAATCAACGTCACACTGGCCAGGCCCAGTGCACCGGCCACTCGCCCCCGGGCCCACCACAGACCAACGCCGGTGAACAGCGGATAGGAGTACCACGGGAACCACCTGAGGACGGATTCCAACCGGCGGATGCCCCAGTCGATGGCGTCGGTGATGGGGTTCAAAAAAACGGTGTACAGCCAGTGGGAGGTCTGGTTGTTGATCAGCCATCGTCGGGCCCGGTCGATGGGGTCGGCCAGCCCGACATCCCAGGACTCTGGGAAGACATCGAAATTGGTGAACAGCCGGAAGAGCAGAACCAACACGACAATGGCGCCGACGGCCAGTACAAAGCGGGCCATACGGCTGTCAGACCCGGTTCGAAGCCCGTTGGCCTTGCGGCGGGCCTCGGTCACATTTGTCATGGCACCATTGTCATGGGCGGTTCTCAGAAATCACGCCTGCGACATCGTCCCCGTGGAGCAATCCCACCGGCGGCCCATCCTCATCGCACACCACCACGGGGGAGGTGGACCCGAGCAAGTGGGGGAGGGCGACCTCCAGAGGTGTTGTTGACGAGACCCGCGGCCAACCGGGGTCGATTGCGGCACCGTCGAGGGGCCGCATCAGCGTACAGGCCTGCAAGACCTTGGCCACCGGGGCATCCTGGGTGAACGCCCGCACATAGTCATCGGCCGGACTGGTGAGTATTTCCACCGGAGTGCCGACCTGAACGAAGGCCCCGTCGTTCATGATGGCGATCCGGTCGGCCAGCTTCAGCGCCTCGGCGAAGTCATGGGTGATGAATACCAGTGTCCGCTGGAGCTTCATCTGGAGGTCGATGAGCTCATCCTGCATGTCCCGGCGGATGAGCGGGTCGAGGGCCGAGAACGGCTCGTCGAAAAACAGCACTTCGGGATCGACGGCGAGGGCTCGGGCCAATCCCACCCGCTGTTGCATGCCGCCGCTGAGTTGTTGGGGATAGTGGTCGCCCCAACCGTCCAACCCGACCGTGTCCAACAGCTCCCGGGCACGGTCTTGTCGGTCTTGGCGATCTACTCCCTGCACCTCGAGTCCGTAGGCCACGTTGTCCACCACCTTGCGATGGGGGAACAGGCCGAAATGCTGGAACACCATGGCCATCTTTTGGCGGCGCAACTCGCGCAGTTTGGCGCTGTCTGCTTGGGTGAGCTCGGTGCCGCACAGCTCAACGGTTCCCTCGGTCGGCGCCACCAAATGGGAAACGCACCGGATGAGGGTGGACTTTCCCGAACCGGAGAGCCCCATGACCACGAACGTCTCCCCGGCGTCCACATGGAAGCTGACGTCGCGTACGGCCACCACGCTTCCCGTGGCGGTTTGGATCTCTTCACGGGTGGCCCCGGCCTGGGCCATCTCCCTTGCTTCGCGTGGCTTTCTTCCGAAGACTTTCCAGACGCCCTCAACTCGGACTTGGACTGTCTCGCTGGCTTTGTCCATTGCGCCCCAGTCCTAGACCTTACCGTCCGCTCAGACGGGTATCGGCTTGGAGTACCCTGACTCCGCAATGGCGGAATCGAAGGAGCGACCCAGGAATCTGCCAGTGCAGGAGCGTGCGGTGCTGACCCGTGACCGCATTCTGCAAGCGGCCGCCGAGGTGATCAAACAGGAGGGGGTGTCGTCGCTGACCCTCGACAAGGTGGCGGCCCAGGCCGGGGTGAGCAAGGGCGGCTTCCTCTATCACTTCGGCTCCAAAGACGCGTTGATCATCGGGCTTCTCAACCAGGTAATGGGAGTCCTCGACAACGAGCTCAATGTGCTGGCCGATGGCATTGACGCCCGCCGGGGAGCATTCGCCCTGGCCTATCTCGACTACGTGCGGGAGCCGACCCAGGCGGCCACCGATACGGCGGTGTCGATCCTGGCCGCAGCCGCGGTGGACGACGATCTGCTGGACAGCACGCGGGAAACTTTCGAAATCTGGCAAGACCGGCTTCGCCACGACGACGGTCTCGACGATGTGGTGGCGCTGTTGGCCCGGATCGTGGGCGACGGTCTCTGGCTCATCGACCTGTTCGGACTGGCACCGCCCACCGCGGAGGAACGCAGGAAGGTGATCGACCTGGTTTCCAACCTGATCGGCGATCATGGAGCGGCTCGGGACCTGATCGGTTCAGCGGAATAGACCGGGACGTCTTCGGGGGGAAGCGGCTCGCCACCCAGTATGAGGTCAGCTGCTTTTTCGGCAATCATCATCACCGGCGCGTAGATGTTGCCGTTGGTAACGGTGGGCATCACCGAGGCATCTACCACCATCAGCCCGTCGGTGCCGTGGACCTCCATTGTCTTGGGATGCACGACCGATTGGTCATCGGTGCCCATGCGGGCCGTTCCGGCCGGATGCAGCGCGGTCTCGGCATCGTGGGCCACCCAGTCCATGATCTGCTGATCGGTGGAGACATCGGGCCCGGGCGACAACTCCCCGGCGTTGTAGGGGGCGAACGCCGGTTGGTTCATGATGGTGCGGGTCACTCGGATGGTCTCCACCCACTCACGGCGATCTTGCTCGGTGGAGAGGTAGTTGAACTGAAGGGCAGGCTTGGTTTTGGGATCACGCGACTTGATCCGCAATTGGCCTCGGGCATCCGAGTACATGGGTCCCACGTGCACCTGGTAGCCGTGACCGCTGCTCGGCGATGAGCCGTCGTAGCGGATGGCCAGCGGCAAGAAGTGGAACATGAGATTCGGGTATGCCTCGTCGGGGTTGGAGCGCACGAAGCCACCCCCTTCAAAGTGGTTGGTGGCGCCCGGACCTGTCCGGGCCAGCCATTGCAGGCCGATCCAGGGCCGGCGCCACAGCTTGAGGGCTGGCTGCATGGACACTGGCTGGCTTGAGGCGTACTGGATGTACACCTCCAAGTGGTCTTGAAGGTTCTCACCCACGCCGGGCAGATCGGCGATCACCGGAATGTCCAGCGATTCCAGCAGATCGGCCGGACCCACTCCGGAGAGTTGCAGAAGCTGGGCCGAGCCGAATGCCCCAGCGCACAGCAGAACGTGCGCCCCCCGGGCGGTATGGGTCCGTCCCCTTCGCCGGTACTCAACGCCCACCGCCCGGTTCTGTTCGAACAGTACCCGACTGATGAGGGTGCCGGTCTCCACCTTGAGGTTCTTGCGATCCATCACTGGATGCAGGTAGGCCCGAGATGCAGAGAGCCGTCGACCTTTGTAGACGTTGCGGTCGAACGCCGCGAATCCCTCTTGGCGGTACCCGTTGACGTCGTCGGTCAACTCGAAACCGGCTTCTTGCACTGCCTTGAAGAAGGCGGTGAACAGGGGGCTGTCAGCCGGTCCCCGCTCCAATACCAGCGGCCCCTCGCCACCCCGCCACTGGTCTGGTCCGGCCAGGCAGGTTTCCAGGCGCTTGAAGTACGGCAGACAGTGGCGGTAGTCCCAGTTCTCCATGCCGGGCTCGGTGGCCCATTTGTCGTAGTCGGCGGGATTTCCTCGCTGGAAGATCATGCCGTTGATGGAACTGGAGCCGCCCAGCACCTTGCCCCGGGCGTGGTAGACCCGTCGTCCACCCATGTGGGGCTCGGGCTCGCTTTCGTATTTCCAGTCGTAGAAGCGACTGCCGATGGGAAACGCCAGGGCCGCGGGCATGTGAATGAACACATCCCACTTGTAATCCCGGCGCCCTGCTTCCAACACCAGAACTCGGGCGTTGGCGTCCGCGCTTAGACGGTTGGCCAACGCGCAGCCCGCAGAGCCGCCTCCGACGATGATGAAGTCGTACAACGACTGCTCCTAAAGAGAGAGGAAGAGAGAACCGGTGTCGGCAGCTCCCGCAAGCCGCCGACACCGGTTCTCAGCTGGAGCCTAGGAGGGGAGCCAAGCGCTCCAGACGCTCTCGTTGGCCTCGATCCACTGAGCTGCGGCATCATCCACGGACATTCCGTCGTTCTCAATGGCCGCCAGCATCGAGATCTGGTCGGCGGTGGAGTAGCTCATAGCCCGCAGGAAGTGATCTGCATCAGGGGCGTTCTCTGCCAGGTCGGCGTTGACGATCTTGAACAGGGCGTCTTCGGGATAGTCGCAATCGATGCCTCCATCGGCATCCCGGGCGTAGCACTCATCGCTGTAGGCGGGCAGGGCCACCCTGGTGAGGTCATAGGTGCCGAATGCCGAGTGCGGTGTCCAGAAGTAGAACAGCACCGGGTCTTCGCGGCTGTAGGCGGCGTCCAACGAAGCCAGGATGCCGGCCTCAGAGCCGACGTAGACAATCTCCAGCGGAAGCCCGAGATTGGCGATGATCTGCTCGTCGTAGATCGTCCAGCTGGGATCGCCGCTGAGGAACTGCCCTTTGTCGCCGGTTTCCGCGGTAGCGAACAATCCGGCTAGAGCAGGATCAGCGAAGCCCTCCCAAGTGGCCAGGGCCGGCTCGCGTTCCACCATGTAGGTGGGCATGAACCAGCCGATCTCGCCGACGGGGCCGATCAAACCGGCGTTGTCCACGTTGCCGTCGGGGCTGTCGATGTAGTCAGCCACGTTGTCGGCGTGACCCGATGGCCATACCTCCAGCGAAGCGTCGATGTCGCCGGTGTTTATCGCGGCCCACTGGGCGTTCTCGTCAATGTCGACAAATTCGACGGTGTAGCCGAGTTCGCTCTCCAGCAGTTGGGCGGCTACCGCCACGTTGGCCGCTGAGCCGTTCCACGGGTTGACCGCCAACGTGATCGTTGACTGAGAGCCTCGGGAGTCGTCGTCGTTGCCGCAGCTGACAGCAACGAGTGCCAGAACCGCCAAGAGCACGGCGATAATCCTCCAGCTTCGGGTCGACTTGGTCTTTTCTGTCCGCATGGGATCCCCCCTAAGTTCAATCGCCAAAAACAGGCTAGCTGGACTGTTTTCTAAAATAGCACATCCCTGAGCCGTGCGCTAGAGGCTCTTGGTCATTTGGCAGAGCAGGCATGCTGGGGGCCATGCTGGGCGTCCCGATAAGACGATTCGACGATAGGAGAGAAAGCGATGTCTGATCTGCCGACCGATCCCAGCGAACTGGTGAGTGCGTTCTGCGCCGCGTGGGCCAATGGCGATGCCGATGAGCTGATGGCCTACTTCACTGACGACGCCGTCTACCACAACGTGCCGATGGATCCTTTGGAGGGGGCCGAGGCCATTCGGGGGTTCTTGGAGGGGTTCTTCGCCACGTCCGGAGGCATAGTGTTTGAGACCCACCACCAAGCGGCCAACGGCAATGTGGTCCTGAACGAGCGAACCGATTACATCAATTCCGGCGACGGGAAGCTGGCGTTGCCGGTGTGCGGCGTGTTTGAGGTGCGCGATGGGCGCATCGCCCGCTGGTCGGACTACTTCGACATGGGACAGTTCGCCGGCGGCTGAGAGCGTCGCCGGCCCGGCCCCTATTCAGCGGGGCGGCTCAGCCCCCGAACAGCTCGGAGAGGGTGTCCACCACGTACCCGACGTCATCTGATCCCAGCCCGTGGTGGGTGGGGATGCACAGCGCATGGCTCATTACCAAGTCGGCGTTGGGGAAACCGTCGGCCGGAGCCCGGTGCTCGATATTGGAGAAGCCGGGCTGGCGGAGGATGTTGCCGGTCCAAACCATGCGGGACTGCACATTGCGGTCTTCGAGGAAGTTCTGCACATCGGTACGGTCGTACCCCGACTCGGGCCGCAGGATGAACCCGTATCGCATCCAGGTGGTCTCCAGTTCGGGGGTGGTGCGGGGGAGGATCACCTTGTCGGTGTAGTTGACCAGCAGATCGTTGTAGCGATCGAAGGCGTGCTGACGGCGGGCGTTGAACTCCTGGAGCTTGGAGAGCTGCACCAGCCCGTAGGCCGCCCCCAGCTCGGAGGGCTCGAGGTTGTAGCCCAGGTCGTCGAAGATGAAGATCTGGTCGTACATGGTGCCGTCGTCCAGCGGGCCCCAACGGGTGTCCTGCCCCTTGCGGGAGCCGTAGAGGTAGGACTCTGACCGCCGTCCCCAGCGGCGCCGGGTCAGGCACTTGTCGTGAATCTCGGGATCGTCCATGGCCACCATGCCGCCGTTGCCCGCGCAGGTGAGCGAGTGGGATATGGCGAAGCTGGTGAGGCTGATGTCGCTGCGGGCGCCGATTCGAGTGCCCCGCAGCCGGGTGTCCAACACGTCGCAGGAGTCCTCGATCACCTTCAGCCCGTGCTCGTCGGCAATGGCCCGGATCACGTCCCAGTCGGGACAGTTGCCCATCAGGTTGGGGGTCATGATGGCCCTGGTGCGGGGGCCGATCATCTCGGGGATGCGGTTCACGTCGATCTGGAAGGTGTCGGGCTCCACATCGACGAAAACCGGCACCAGGCCCAACTGGATGATGGAGGACACGTCGGTGGAGAAGGTGAGCACCGAGGTGATGATCTCGTCACCGGGCTCCAGGTCGAGCAGCCCGATGCCCAGCAGCAGCGCCGAGGAGCCGGAGTTGACCATCACCCCCAGTTCCTTGCCCAGCACCGTGGACACCTCGTCCTCGAAGCGGGCCACGTTCTCGCCGATGTTGAGGTCGCCCGAGCGCAGAACTTCGAGCACGGCTTCGATCTCCCGCTCGTCTTGGATGGCCCCGGCTGGCGGCAGGGTGCGGACTGGTTGATTCGCCACGGCTGTCGAACCTAAGCGGGGCGCTGCTCTACCAGCCGCACCAGGGGTATGCGGCGGTGGGGGGCCTTGGTCTGGTAGTCGGCGTACCAGGCCCGGTCGGCCACCAGGCCGTCCCAGGTGGCCTGGTAGTCGTCGCCGTCGCAGATATCGGCCACGGCCCAGAACTGCTGGCCCTCCTCGGTGATGAGCAGCTCGGGATTGGCCTCTTTGTCGGCCAGGTTGAAGTACCACGACGGGTGGGCCTTGGCCCCGGCGTATGACGCCACCACGATGCGGTGGCCGTCGGGATCGCGCCAGTAGGGCAGAGCCACCTTGTGCTCATTGCCCGAGCGCCGGCCGATGGTGCGGACTACCACATGGTGCATGCCCGCCTGGCTCCACACCATGGGGCTATCGCTGGACTCCATGGCCTCGACGTGCATCTTTGAGATGACCGGGATCTCCTCCAGGGAAGGGGTTTCCCAGGTTTGCTCAACTCGTTGATCGCTCATGTTGTGTCTCCTGTCGCTCAATCCAATTTGAGAACTCGGCGGGCGTTCTCCCGCAGGAATCCGGGCCAAACCTTGTCCCGGAATGGAACGTCCTTCATGTCGGTCATGATCCGCTCTAGCGAAAGGCCCATAGGAAAGTAGCCGGCGTAGATGACCTTTTCGGCCCCTCGGGTGTTGGCGTAGCGGATGATGGCCTCGGGGTAGTGCTTGGGGGCGAAGGCCGAGGTGGAGTAGTGCAGCCCGGGCCACTTCAACATGAGCTTCACGGCCAGGTCCTCCCACGGCTCGCAGCCGTGGCGGGTGACGAAGGTGAGCTCGGGGAAGTCGTACATCACCCGGTCGATGCGCTCCACATGCTGGGGGGAGAACGGGAACCGGGGGCCGGGCACGCCGGCGCACACGAAGATGGGCAGTTCGAGCTCCACGCACTTGGCGTAGATCGGGTAGAACTTGGCGTCGTCGATTGCTACCTGGGGGATGCAGCCCGCGGGGAATGCCCCCACCGCTTTGACGCCCCACTCCCGGTGGAGTTGGTCGATGCGGCGCACTTCTCCCATCACGTCGTTGGGGTCGACGCTCATGGAAGGGATGAACCTCTCTGGGAAGTCCTTCAGTGCCCGCTGGCCGGAATCGTCCTCGCAGGAGACCAGGGCCAGCTCGATGTTGAACCGGTCCATTTCCTTGAGCGTTACCTGAATGGGGTCGTCATCGGTGCCGTACAGCTCCTTGGGCACGCCTTTGAACATGTACTCCACGGGGAAGTCGAACTCCTCGGACGACTGGGTGTCTTTGGTCTGGGACCGGATGAAGTCGTAGGTGGAGAAGTCCGGTTTGGGAAACCCGATCATGGTGTCGATGATCGGAATGTCGGTGGGCATGGCCATGGTGTTGGACCCTTTCGATCGGCTGGTCGGGTGGTTGATGCTCAGGCGGCCGTTGCTCAGGCGGCTTGGGCGGAGCGGGGGTTGATCACGTTCCAGGCATTGTCCCGCATCATGGCCTTGGCCTCGGCATCGGTGAAGTTGGGGATGTCGTAGATGAAGTCGGTCGGCACCTCCAGCCCCTCGGCGTGGGGGTAGTCGGAGCCGAACAGCATGTGGTCGGCGCCCATCGTCTCTTTGATCAGGTCGATGTCGTCCTCGTAGTAGGGCGATACCCACACATGGGCCAGGAACTGGTCAACCGGGTCGGTCTGGAACTCGTTGGGCATCTTGCCGTAGGCGATCTTGAGCTCCTCTACCAGCCGGGGGGCGAACATCCCCCCGTTCTCGATGCAGGCGATCCGCAGGTTGGGATGGCGGTCGTACAGGCCGTGGCACACCATGGCCGCCATGGTGTCGAAAATCTGGCGGTCGTGGCCAGTGACCTGCTTGAACGTGGAAGTACGGAACGACTGGAAGTCCTCGGTCGGCTCCCACATCTCGTTGTATTCGTGCAGGCCGCCGTCGCCGCCGTGCATCCCCACGGTGATGCCGGCCTCAGCCAGACGGGCCCACACCGGGTCGTAGTCGGGCATTCCCGGCGATTGGCTCCCGCCGTCGGCGGTGGGCACCGGACCGGGCACCATCACCACCATGCGGGCGTCGTTGTCCAAGGACCACTCCACTTCGGAAATGGCCCAGTCCACGTCGATCATCGAGATCATGGGAGCGGCGAAGATGCGCTCTTGGTAGGCGAAGCCCCAGTCCTCGGCCAGCCAGCGGTTGAATGCGGTGAAGGCCGCCATAACCGCCGGAGGGTCGTGGCGCAGGGATTGCTCCATGCCCACACCCAGAGTGGGGAAGAACAAGGCGGCCTCGATGTTCTGGGCGTCCATGAGCTCGAGGCGCTTGTCGCGGTCCCGGTACTCGGGCCGCTCAGAGATGGGGTCAAGTTCGCCGAACATAGTCTTCACGTCCACCCCGTCTTTGTTGCGGCCCCGGAAAAAGTCTTGGAGAGCCCCCGGCTTGGACACCGGGTCGAACGTGGGGTTGGGGATGAACCGGTTGACCTTGCCCGCCACCAGCAAGCGCTGCTTGCCGTCGATGTTGGCCCACTGCATGCAGCGCTTCTTCATGGCCGGGTCGATGTGGCGAATGAAAGCGTCGGTGGCCTCGTAGTAGTGGTTGTCGGCGTCGAACACCTTGAACGGCAGGTCTGCCATTTTGCACCTCTGGGTGGGGGAGGGAACGCCTTGATTTTCCTCCTCGTTGGGAATCGGCCACAAGTTGCGCGGCTAAAAGGGACGGTCGGTCTTCGTTTTCCAAGGCGGGAAGACTGTGGGCCAGGACGTACCATTCAGAGTTGTGAGCGACGCCGTGATGAGCCTGGCCGCCGATTTCGATCCGGCCGGGCGGGACCAGTGGATGGAGCTGGTGGAGCAAGTGCTGCGGGGCGCGCCGTTCGACAAGAAGCTCGTTCACAAGACATATGACGGTGTCGATATACAACCGCTCTACACCGGTGACGACCACGCTGGCGATACCAGCCTCCCCGGTGCCGCGCCATTCACCCGGGGCAGCAGGGCTGCCGGCGGGGCGTGGCAGGTCCGCCAGGCCCATTGCCGTGCTACCGGCAACCGGGCTGCGCTGGACGACCTGAGCGGGGGAGCTGATGCCATAGAGCTTCACATCGACGGCGAAACCAGCTTTGAAGAGCTCGACGACCTGCTCGATGGTATTCCCGCCACGGTGCCGATCATGCTGGCGCCGGGGAGCGAGGCCGCGATCTGGCACCTGGTCGATCTGTGGGACAGCAGGGGAGTGGCCAGGGAGAAGGCTCTCGGCGGTTTTGGGATGGACCCCCGAGACCCTGCGGTTGCTGAGGCAGTGGCCAATACCTTGAACCTGAATTACTCCAACGTGTTGGTTTCTGTTGTCAACGGGGCGCGGCTGGCTGATCAGGGGGCCACCGAAGCCCAGGAGCTGGCCGGATCCCTGGCCGACGGAGTTGCCTACCTGCGGGCCTGCGAACAGGCGGGCATCGAGCTGGCACCGGCGGCCGACAGGCTGGAATTCCGCTACGCCGCGGGAGTGGACCAGTTCTTGACCATGGCCAAGCTGCGCGCCGCCCGCCGTCTGTGGGCCCGGGTGACCGAGGCTTGTGGCGTCGAGCCCGCCGCCCAGCGACAGCACGCGGTGACCGCCGGGGCCATGATGACCCGCCGCGATCCGTGGGTGAACATGATCCGCACCACTGTGGCCTGTTTCGCCGCCGCGGCGGGCGGGGCCGATGCCATCACCGTCAGCCCCTATGACTCGGCCATTGGAGTGCCCGACCCGCTGGGGCTGCGGATCGCCCGCAATACTCAGCTGCTGCTTCGGGAGGAGTCCCACATAGATCAGGTGATCGACCCCTCGGGCGGTGCCTATTACATCGAATCGCTCACTGATGCCCTGGCGAGCGAGGCCTGGGGTCTGTTCCAGGAGCTGGAGTCGGGAGCAAGTCTCTCGGAGCGAATTGATGCCGCCCACGAAGCCCGCAGCCGGGATGTGGCCACCCGCCGTTTGCCGCTTACCGGTGTGAGCGAGTTCCCCGACTTGGATGAGCCGGCCGTCGATCGGCCACTGGTGGTGCCTGATCCCGCGTTGCGCCGCCTGGCCGATCCGTTCGAGGCATTGCGGGATGCCGCTGAGGCCAGCCCTTCTTGCCCGACCGCATTCTTGGCCAGCCTGGGCTCCATATCCGTCCACACGGCCCGGACTGCATTTTCCGCCAATCTGCTGGCTGCCGGGGGAATCAGCGCCGTTGGCGGAGATGGATATGACACGCCGGCCGAAGCGGCCTCGGCGTGGAAGGCGTCGGGCACGCCCATCGCGGTGATGTGCTCTTCCGACGATTTGTACGAAGAGCACGCCGTCGCCGCAGTGGCCGCCCTCAGAGAAGCCGGATGCGGATATGTGCTGCTGGCCGGCCGTCCCGATGATCGGTGGGGGGCCGACGGCTACATCTTCATGGGGTGCGACGCGCTGGCTGCCCTGCGCGCCATCCACGAGAGGCTGGGCCTGTGACCGTCCCCGACTTCTCCCTCGTCGACCTCCACGCCCCGCCGGTTTCCGGCGCCAACGGCATGGGTTGGGCCGACCTGGTGGCGGCGCAGACCGGGGAGAGCCCCGACCGCCTCATCTGGGCTACCCCCGAGGGCTTCGGCGTGCGCCGGCTCTACACCGCCGAGGATCGGACGCCGCTGGATTTCTGCGACACCTACCCGGGGCTGGAGCCGTATCTGCGGGGCCCCTACGCCACCATGTACGCCACCCAGCCGTGGACCATTCGCCAATATGCGGGATTCTCCACCGCCGAGGACTCCAACGCCTTCTACCGCCGCAACCTGGCTGCCGGCCAGAAGGGCCTGTCGGTGGCCTTCGACCTGGCCACCCATCGGGGTTACGACTCCGACAACCAGCGGGTGAGCGGCGATGTGGGCATGGCCGGGGTGGCCATCGACTCCATTCTCGACATGCAGATCCTGTTCGACGGCATCCCGTTGGACCAGATGACCGTGTCGATGACCATGAACGGCGCAGTGCTGCCGATCCTGGCCATGTACATCGTGGCCGGCGAAGAGCAGGGAGTGGCGCCCGAGAAGCTGGCCGGGACCATCCAGAACGACATCTTGAAGGAGTTCATGGTCCGCAACACCTTCATCTACCCCCCGGCGCCGTCGATGCGGATCATCTCCGACATCTTCGCCTTCACCTCGGCCAACATGCCCAAGTTCAACTCCATCTCCATCTCCGGCTACCACATGCAAGAGGCCGGGGCCACCCTCGACTTGGAGCTGGCTTACACCCTGGCCGACGGGGTGGAGTATGTGCGGGCCGGGTTGGACTCGGGGCTGGATATCGACGCCTTCGCCCCCCGGCTCAGCTTCTTCTGGTGCATTGGCATGAACTTCTTCATGGAGGTGGCCAAGCTACGGGCCGCCCGCCTGCTGTGGGCCAAGCTCATGCGCCCCTTCAATCCGTCCAATCCCCGGTCGCTGTCGCTTCGCACCCATAGCCAGACCTCGGGGTGGAGCCTCACCGCCCAAGACGTTTTCAACAACGTGGTCCGCACCACCATCGAGGCCATGGCCGCCACCCAAGGCCATACCCAGTCGCTGCACACCAACGCATTGGATGAAGCCCTGGCCCTGCCCACCGATTTCTCGGCCCGGATCGCCCGCAACACCCAGCTCCTGTTGCAGCACGAGTCGGGCACCTGCCGAGTAGCCGACCCCTGGGGCGGTTCGTACTACGTGGAGCGGCTCACTCACGACCTAGCCCAACGGGCGTGGGAGCACATCAGCGAGGTGGAGGCCGCCGGCGGAATGGCCGAGGCCATCGAGGCTGGGATTCCCAAGATGCGCATTGAGGAGGCGGCCGCCCGTACTCAGGCCCGAATCGACTCTGGCGCCCAGACGGTGGTGGGGGTGAACCGCTACCAGGTGGACGGCGAAGAGGGCATCGAGGTCCTCAAGGTGGACAACGCCGAGGTCCGGGCTTCCCAGATCGCCCGGCTGGAACGGCTGCGGGCTGAGCGGGACAACGAGGCCTGCGGTCGTGCTTTGGACGCGTTGACGGCGGGCGCTGACCGCCCGGTCGGAAGCGCGGACTCCAATTTGCTGGCCCTGGCCGTGGATGCGGCCCGAGCCCGGGCCTCAGTGGGAGAGATCAGCGACGCGCTGGAGAAGGTGTATGGTCGCCATGCGCCCCGGATCCGAACGATCTCCGGGGTATACCAATCAGAGATGGGACAAAGCGACGGCAACGGTAGCGGCACCGTCCAGGTGCGAGAAGCGGTAGACGGTTTCGCGTCTCGAACCGGACGTCGGCCCCGCATTTTGGTGGCCAAGATGGGCCAAGACGGCCATGATCGGGGCCAGAAGGTGATTGCTACCGCGTTTGCCGACCTCGGTTTCGACGTGGACGTCGGGCCGCTGTTCCAAACCCCGGCCGAGGTGGCCCGCCAGGCGGTGGAAGCCGACGTTCACATCGTGGGGGCGTCGTCGCTGGCCGCCGGGCACATGACCCTGGTGCCCGAGCTGCGGGCTGAGCTGAAACAGCTTGGGCGAGGCGACATCATGATCGTGGTCGGCGGGGTGATTCCGTCCGGCGACCACGACGAGTTGCGGGCCGCGGGGGCCGAAGCCATCTTCGGCCCCGGCACCGTGATCGCCGACGCGGCCCTGGAACTGCTGGCCGCCTTGGACGACCGCAAGTGATCGACCTCGACGCCTGTGTCGAGGGGGTGCTAGGGGCCGACCGCACTTGGCTGGGCCGGGCGGTCACCCTGATGGAGAGCACCAAACCCGATGATCGGGAGTCGGCTACCGAGCTTCTCCAGAGACTGCTGCCCCACACCGGTGGCGCTCGCCGGGTGGGTATAACCGGTGTGCCCGGGGTGGGGAAGTCCACCTTCATCGACGCATTGGGCACCTACCTCACCTCCCAGGATCACCGGGTGGCGGTGCTGGCGGTGGACCCGTCCTCGTCGGTGTCGGGGGGCAGCATCCTGGGCGACAAGACCCGGATGCCCAACCTGGCAATTGACGATGCTGCCTACATCCGCCCGTCGCCGTCCTCCGGCTCGCTGGGCGGGGTGACCCGCACCACCCGCGAGACCATGACCGTGGTGGAGGCGGCCGGGTTCGACGTGGTTCTGGTGGAGACCGTGGGGGTGGGTCAATCGGAGACTGCGGTTGCCGACATGGTGGACTTCTTCCTGGTGATGATGCTGCCCGGGGCGGGCGACGAGCTTCAGGGCATCAAGAAGGGCGTGCTTGAGCTGGCCGACGCCCTGGTGGTGAACAAGGCCGACGGCGGCAACGAAATTGCCGCGCAACGGGCGGTGCGGGACTATCGGGCGGCGCTAGCCATGACCGCTCCGGACAATCCCAATTGGGTTCCCCCGGTGCTGGCGGTCAGCGCTATCGAGGGCACCGGCCTCGACCAGGTGTGGGACCAGATCCAGGCCTACTTCCAGGTGCTGGCCGACTCCGGGGAACTCGCCGGCCAGCGTGCTGGCCAGCAAGTGCGGTGGATGTGGGCCATGGTGGAGGATCGCCTCCGCGATCGCCTACAGGCCTCCTCGGAGGTAGCAGATTTGGCTATCCAGTTGGAACAGCAGGTAGCTGCTGGCCAGACCGCTCCTGCGGCCGCGGCGGACCAAATCTTGGCTGCTTTTGATAGCTGACCATTTGGGTCATCCGGGCGGCGGGTCCTGTCGCTCTACGGCGGCCTGGCGTGCTACGCGTGCGCCAGGTCCGCCACCGGCGCCACCCCCCGCCCTCTAGGAGTGAAGCGGCGGGCGGGTCACCATCTAATCGGAGTTGTGTAGGGGCCCGGTGTAGCGGGCGCTGGGGCGCATGATCTTGTTGTTGGCCGCTTGCTCCAGCAGGTGGGCGCCCCAGCCGACGACTCGACTGGTGGTGAAGGTGGGGGTGAAGGCCTCTTGGGGCAGGCCGGCCAGGTGGAGCACCACGCCGGCGTAGAACTCCACATTGGTGACGATCACCGCATTGGGCTTCCACTCGGCCAGATAGGCCAGGATGCGGCTCTCGATGTCGAGGGCTCGGTCCACCAACTCTCCGCCCAACTCAATGGCGACGGCCTTCAGGGTCGCGGAGCGGGGGTCGGCCGCCCGGTAGACCGCGTGGCCAAACCCCATGATCTTGCGCCCGGCCTCCAGCTCAGCGGCGATCCAAGGCACGGCGTTGTCGGGATGCCCGATGGCGTGAAGCATGTCCAGCACTCGGCCCGGCGCCCCGCCGTGCAGCGGACCGGCCAGCGCGGCGAGCGCTCCGCCCATGGCTCCAGCTACGTCGGTGCCGGTGCTGGTGATGACTCGAGCAGTGAATGTGGAGGCATTGAAGCCGTGGTCGGCGGTCAGGCACAGATAGGTCTCCACTGCCCGGGCATGCTCAGGGAGCGGCGTCTCGCCCAGGGTCATGCGCAAGTAGTCGGCGCTGTGGGACAGCGACTCGTCAGGTTCGAGCGGCTCAGCACCTGAGCGGATGCGGTTGACTGCCGCCAATACCGTGGGGGTGATGCCGATGGCCTGCATGACCGCGTCCCGCCGCTCGTCCGAGCCAAGGTCCAGTGTGGGCCGGGGATCGACTACCACTCCCAGCACGCTTCGCAATACCGACATTGGCGGCAGATCGGTCTTGGCCAGGGCAGAGACCATTTCTGCCGCATCCGGCGTCAGACGGCGGGCCGCAGCCAACTCGGACCGAAAATCCTCCTCGGCTGTCGGGTCGGGAAGTGAGCCGTTCAAGAGCAGGTGGGCCACCGCTTCAAAGGAGTTGCTTCGAGCCAGTGCCGCGGCACTATGGCCTCGATAGTGGTACCACCCCTCATCCCCGCGAACTGAGCCCACCTCCGTGTCGGCCACGATCAAGCCCTTCAGGCCAGGAGGAGCGATGTTCTCAGTCAATGGGGAAACGGCATTCATGCCGCCCATTATCGTCGTGTATCGATATATTGACTACATTGATCAATGTCTACATTGATTAGTCAATATAGGGGGGTGTCGATATGGACCATTGGCTTACCAGTTCTGAGGCAGCCGCCCGTCTCGGCGTCAAGCGGGCCACCCTCTACTCCTATGTGAGCCGCGGTCTGCTGGAGCGAGCAGTCGACTTAGACGGACGCAGCTCGCGTTTCGACCCCGAAAGCGTGGATCGCCTTCGCAGTCGCTCCAGAAATCGAGGTGAAGGCGAAGTCGGCGTTCTGGTCTCTTCTGGCATTACCCAGGTGGCTGACGAAGAGTTGCGAGTGCGGGGTCGCAATTTGATCGGGCTGTCGGCCGAAACCCGGTTTGAAGAGGCCGCCGACTGGGTTTGGGGCGCAGAGCCAAATGGCCAATGGCCCAATGGAGATGAGGGTAGAGACGTTGCCCGCCGTGTGCAGGATCTATTGCCGGATGGCGCACCGATGATTGATCGTCTTCGTGTCGCGGTCAGTGTTGCATCGGCCACCGATCCCCTTCGCAACGATCTTTCACCATCGTCAGTTCGGGGTGTGGGCAGACGGGTAATCGACTTGATGGTCGATTCGCTTCCCCTGGTTACTGGTAAACGAGGTGGCGATTTGGCTGACAGGCTGTGGTGCCGACTGGCCCCGGGACGGTCCAATGCCCGCCATCGCGCCGTTCTCAACCGGGCACTGGTTCTGTTGCTGGACCACGGGCTGGCCAGTTCCACCCTCGGTGTTCGAGTGGCGGCATCAGTGCGAGCCGATCCCTATTCGGCAGTGGCCGCTGGTCTCGGCATCCTGGGTGGACGGCTGCACGGCGCCGCCAGCGCTCCGGTTCATCAGATCTTCCAAGAAGCGGTTACGAGTGGCGATCCTGCCGGGGCATTGGGGGAGGCCCAGCGCCGCACGGGCCGCACCCCCGGATTCGGCCATTCGATCTACCGCCAGAACGATCCTCGATACAGCGCACTCATGGAGTCCATTGCGGGGGCATGGGCAACGCACGAGCATCTTCCCCTGGTGCTGACGGTGCAGAGCCTGGCGTCGGAGCGTACTGATGCGCCCGCCACCATTGATTTCGCATTGGGCGCCCTTACGTTCTTGGCCGGCATGCGCCTTGAAGCTGGCGAGGCGATATTCGCCATCGCCCGCACCGCGGGTTGGATCGCCCACGCCCTAGAGGAATACGACGAAGACCCGCTCCGCTTCCGATTCCGAGCCCGCTACACGGGGAGCTAGAACGTCAGAGGATCTGGGAGAGGAAGAGCTGGGTGCGTTCTTCTTGGGGGTTGGTGAAGAAGTGCTCGGGCTCGCCCACTTCGACGATCTCGCCGTCGGCCATGAAGATGACCCGGTCGGCGGCCTCTCGGGCGAAGCCCATCTCGTGGGTGACCACGATCAGGGTCATGCCTGTTTTGGCAAGTTCCAGAATCACTTCTAGAACTTCAGAGATCATCTCGGGGTCAAGGGCCGAGGTGGGCTCGTCGAACAGCATGATCTTGGGCTGCATAGCCAGGGAGCGGGCGATGGCCACCCGCTGCTGCTGACCGCCGGAGAGCTGGCCGGGGAACTTGCGAGCCTGTTCGGGGATCTTGACCCGCTCCAGCAGCTCCATGGCCCGGTCTTCAGCCTGCTTCTTCGGCATCTTGAGCACTTGTCGGGGCCCCAGGGTGATGTTGTCGATCACGGTGAGGTGGGGGAACAGGTTGAATTGCTGGAAGACCATGCCGGTTTCCCGGCGGATTAGGGCGATGTTGCGCACGTCATCGGTGAGCTCGACGCCGTCCACCAGAATGCGACCCCGGTCATGGTGCTCCAACCGGTTTATGCAGCGGATGAGCGTGGACTTGCCCGAACCTGATGGACCGATCACCACCACCACCTCACCTGTCCCAACCCTCATGTTGATGTCCGTGAGCGCTTGGAAGGACCCAAAGAACTTGTCCACGGCCGCCATCTCGATGATGAGCTCCCGGCCGCCTATCTGGGTGGCGTCGCTGTTGACGTTGGATGTTGTAGTCGTTGTGTCTGTCATCGTTCTCCGACTCCGAGGTGGCGCTCAAGGCGCTGGCTTTCTTTGGACATGGTGTAACTGATGGCCCAGTAGGCGAAGGCCACAAAGACCAGGGTTTCGGCTATTGCGGTAGTCGAGTATTCCGCAGGCACGTGGATCAGCTCACGGGCCCTATAGAAGTCCCTGACGCTAATGATGGCGAACAGCGAGCTGTCTTTGAACAGGCTGATGAACTGGCCCACCATGGCGGGGATGACCGCTCGCAGAGCTTGGGGCAGCACGATAAGGCGCGTGACCCCGAACGGCTGGAGGCCGACTGCTTGGCCAGCTTCGATCTGGCCCTTGGGCACGGCCTGTAGCCCGCCGCGCACCACCTCAGCGACGTAGGCCGAGCTGAAAATGGTGAAGGCGATGATGGTTCGGGTCGTCAGCGATAGAGGGGTATCGACGTCAAGGAAGAAGTCGATGAAGGTCTTGGCGACAAGCAATAGGGCGATGAACGGTATCCCTCGGAAGATCTCGATGTAACCCACGCAGAGCCAGCGCACCACCGGGAGCGAGGACCGCCGACCCACGGCCAGCAATAAGGCCAGCGGGAACGACAGGATGATGGCCGCTCCGGAGGCCACCAACGTGAGGTACAGACCCGACCAATGGTCCCAGCTCACACCGGAGGTGTCGCCGATGAGCCCGTAGGCGAGGCGGACTATGACTACTGAGATCACAATGGCGAAGATTTGGGCTACACGTCTCAGCCACACCAAATCTCTGACAGTGACGAGCCGCGAACGGCCGGAAATCGGCCACACCATCGAAGTTCCCAAGTACTTGGTGAAATCTCTGGCGTTCACCAAATGGAAGGCAACAAATGCGAAGAGACCACCAGTCCACCACCAGGCGTTTCCGCCCGTTCCCGAGACCACCTGGAAGGACACGATGGCCATGAAGGCTGCTGCATACCAGCAAGGCCGCCGCGCGGAGCGGGGCAGGCGCAAGGCTACCGAGCGCACGCCGAGCCCCACGACGAGGGTTGAGATCGTGAACAACGTTGGCCAGATGGTGCGGGTGAACACCAAAATGACCACCAGCAACAGGAGAATGGGCCAGTAGCGGCGCAGCAGATCGAGGGGTGAGGGGCGTTGTGGAGTCTCACCGGTGTCGTCGGCCCGGTCTTTGCTTCTGGCGGTGACCGTCCCCCAGGCCAACCCCAGGGCTGAGGCCACCAGGTACATCTGAGCCACCAGGCGCCACGTTTCGCTGCGAGGGAAGATGCCCACCATCAGCAGTGTGAGGTACCTTCGCACCGGCTCCCACTGCCCGGTGACAAAGATGAATCGCCCGCCGTAGTAGATGAGGATCGCACCCACTACGACGGCGATGACGGTGACCAGGCCGTTGTACCAGGTGTTGAACAGGTTTTTACGCAGCCACTCGCCAGGAGGTACCCGCATATCAGGGGGCAGGGCCGATTGGCTGTCCGTGGGGTTGGTTTCAGAGGGCGGAAGGGTGGCGGTCATCGGCTCATCGCTCTCTGAGCTGGATAGATCGGTTGTAGATATTCAAAAGCGCCGACACCAGGAGGTTGATTATCAGGTACACAAGCATGTGGATCAACAGCAACTGAGGTGCGGGGAAGTTGATGCCCCAGGCAGTGATGACGATGAGCGTGAGATCGGGATAGGCGACGACGATGCCTAGGGAAGTGTTCTTGATGAGGTTGGCGCATTCGCTGATATACGGGGGTATGGCGATTCGCTGGGCCTGGGGAAGCACCACATGGCGGTAGCGCTGGCCAGACTTCAGCCCTACTGCCATTGCCGCCTCGGTCTGTCCTTTGTGAACGGCCAGGATTGACCCGCGGATGATCTCGGCCACAAAGCTGGCTGTGTAGAGGCCCAAGCCGAGGGTGAGTGACATGTAGCCGGAATTGGTGCTGAACCCCCCGGACACTCGACGCCCGCTCTCTGAAATCGCGGGCCACGACCACGAGTAGGGCCCGCCCAAGGCCACAAAGCACACCACCACGATCGCTGCGAAGACTCCCAGAGACCACAGCACGCGGTGATGAGGTTCGCCGGTGGCGTTGTTGTGCTGAGACCGCCATCTCCAAACGGCCACCGCGATGAGGGCTGCCACCAGCACAAACAGCCAGAACAACCCGACGTTGTTTTCTGAGGCTAGCGACGGGATGCCCCATCGATCCTTGCTGATGATGATCCAGTTGCTGTCGGAGCCGAAGAACTTTCCTTGCCATGGAGGGCTGGCAGCGGTGAACGGGGGGAGGGGACCGTAGGTAAAGAGGGCGAAGCCGAAGAAGACGATCACTACCAGTGGCGGAATGTTGCGCAGGCTCTCGACGAAAAGGCTCGCCCCTTTGGCCACTAGCCAGTTGGAGGAGAGTCGGGCGATTCCCACGAACAGGCCCACCACGGTGGCGATGAGTACTCCGACTATTGAGGCAACGACGGTGTTTTGGAGGCCGACGAGCAGCGCCTTCCAAACTGGATCGCGTACCCCCAGTCCGAACGCATCACGAACCGCCACACCGTAGGGCTTGTCGAGAAAGTCGAAGTCCTTGGGTAGACCGACCTCGTCCATGCTCGAGATGAGGTTGTGGAACATCCATCGGATGAGGGCCACAACCACAACCACGGCCAGCACCTGTGCGACCAATCGAAGAACTCGCACGTCCCGCCAAAGCGCGGGGATGCCGGGTTCTGGCACCCGCGGATCGCTGGACGACACCACTCGTCTTTGGGATCCGTCGTGGATGGAGCGGATACCAATAGCGGCCATGCCCGGCGTTTGCCCGATGCGTGTTGCGTCAATGACAACGATGGCAAGGATGGCCACAGGCACTGGAACAAGGAACATCCAGGCCAGGGCCAGTTCGGAAATGTCGCTGTAGTTGTCCAGCAGACGCAGACCCAGTTGCCAAACCGAGATGACTCCCACGAGGGTCAGAATCACAAGGTCGGCCACCAGGGCCAGCACTCGGCGGCTAGAGGGCGCGGAAGGCACTGCGGTGAGATCAGCTTGCATGCTGGCGAATTCAGCCGTGCTGCTCATAGCAGTGTGACCTTGAACACTAGACGAGAGCGGCCCACCGGCCGGTGACCGGTGGGCCGCTCATCATGTCAGTTGCTGCCCGTCACGAGACGAGCGGAGTTTTCCCTAGCGGTAGGGCGGGACGTACATGAGCCCGCCGTTTGACCAGAGATCGTTGACGCTGCCGGCGAGGACTCCCAACTGCGGATAGCGGTTGAAGATCTCCTCGTAGTTGCCGACCTGCTCCACCACATTGACGGCGAAGTCGGTGGGCAGGCCGAGGCCGGGATCGAAGCCGTCGCGCCCCAAGAAGTTCAAGATGTTGGGGTCGGTGCCGTCGTAGCTACCGATGTTGGAGGAGTCGAGTCCGAACTCCCAAGCCTGAACGGTGGCCATGGTGGCCCAGTTCACAACCTGTGCCCATTCGGTATCGCCGTCGCGTACCACGGTGCCGAGGGGCTCCTTCGAGATGAGCTCGGCCATGACGTGCTGTTCAGGGCCTCCTTCGCCTTCGATCTCGAACTTGAACACGCCGAGCACGCTGCTGTCGGCAGTCATCGCCTCGCACTGGCCTTCTTGGTAGGCCGGCACCAGGGTGTCGAAGCCCTCAAACGTAACCGGATTGAAGGGGATTCCCCGGGCGGCGAAAACCGCAGTGAGATTCAGCTCGGTGGTGGTACCGGTGCTCACGCAGATGTTGGCGTCGGCGAGGTCATCCAGGGTGGTGAAGCCGGTGGAGGCCGGCACCATGAGGCCCTGGCCGTCGTAGTACGTCGTGAACAAGAAGTTGGCGCCCTCGGTGCCGTCACGGGTGGCGGTCCACGTGGTGTTGCGGTTCATCACCTCGAACTGGCCTGAGGCCAGCGCAGTGAAGCGCTCGGCGCTGGTGACGGGCACGATCTCCACGGCATCGGCATCGCCGAAGATGGCGGCTGCCACCACGCGGCACATGTCGATGTCGAAGCCCTCGTATTGGCCGTCTTCGTTTAGCAGAGCGAATCCGGGAACGTCGTCACGGGAGCCGCACAGCACATGACCGCGATCCAGCACAGCCTGCAAGGTTCCACCGTCTTGAGAGGGAACGACCTCGACTGTTTCCTCAGGTGTTGCCTCTGGCGCCTCTGGGGCTGCCTCGGTGGCCGCCGGCTCTGGGGCAGGGGCGGCGCCGTCGTCATCATCGTTGCCGCACGATGCGGCAATTAGCGAGAAGGCCAGCACCAACCCGAGTAGGGCCAGCAAGCGGTGAACGGATTTCTGCATGTCAATGCTCCCAACGTTGGACTCAAGGGACGGGTAAGACGCTAGCGGCTGAATCGCGGCCTGACTAGGCCCGCCCAAGAAAAATGGATGGTGTTTTCAATGACTAGCGATAGTTGATAGCAATCACTATTAAGACGCCAGGGCAGCCTCGCGCTGGCGGGTGGAGCGGTGCACAGGGTCGGTGTCGATCACCGGAATGACGTGCTTGCCGAAGTTCATGATGGTTTCGCGCACCACGTCCATGGGCAAAGTCGAGGTAAGGGGGCTGATCACGTACTGGTCGGCGCCCACCCGCTCGTACTGGCGGGAGACGTGGACGCAGTCTTCGGCGTTGCCCACGCATAGCGACCCGCCCTCGATGGCCATCTTGACATCGTCGTGGCTCGGCTCGGGGATGACCGCGGGCCATTCGGGAATGCCGTCGGGCTTGGGGAAGGTGTCCAGCCAGCGGTACACGAGGCATTGGTAGTAGTACATGTGGCTGCGGGTGGCCAGGTCAATTGCCATCTCCCGGTCGTCCAGGCAGATGCCGAACCCAACGCACATGACGTTGTCGTGGACGAAATCGCCCACCGGGTTCTTGCAGCTGGCCACCTCGTTCTTGTAGATCTCGATCAGCGGGGCGATCTCGTCGGGAGTGCCGATGGTGAAGCACAGCACCCCAATGCCCAATTTGCCGGCCTTCTCAAAGGTTCCCGGGCTGCCGCACGCCACCCACAGCGGGGGATGAGGCTTGGTAACCGGCTTGGGGAAGATCTCCCGGGCTGGCATCGAGAAGCTGTCGCCCTCGTAGCTGTAGGCGCCCTCGCGCCACATGTGGGGGATCTGGCGAATGGCCTCGTCCCACAGGCCGCGGGTTATCTCGGTGTCGGCCAGGCCGGTCTCCGGGTCGCGGGGGGCGCCCGGCATGCCGAATCCCATCACCTCGGTGGACGATGAGCCCCGGCCGGTGCCCAGCTCGAAGCGCCCGTTGGACAGCACATCGATCATGGCGGCCCGCTCCGCTGAGCGGGCGGGATGGTTCACCGGGGCGGTGATGTTGAAGATGGCCGAGCCCAGATGCACGTTCTCGGTGGTGGCCGCCACTGCCGACAGAAACACCTCAGGGCAGGACATGTGAGAGTACTCCCGCAAGAAGTGGTGCTCAGACGACCAGATGTACTTGAACCCATGCCGGTCGCACAGCTGGGAGATCTCCAAGTTGTCGCGGATGCGCTGGGCTTCCCAGTCGGGATTGCCCTCGTAGCCGAAGTCGGGCACGAAGCACTGGGCGAAATATCCGAATTCCATCTTTTGCAACCCTTGGTTAGCGGTATATCGAGCGGGACTGTACCGGCGTTCGCCTTCTGCGATCTATACAGGGGTCAAATCGGCTGCGCTACGGTCCTCGTAGACCCGGAAGCTAGGGTCGGCGCCCATGGCATGGACGCTGCGCCGCCCGGCAGCCCGAGTGGTGCTGCTGGACCTACACGGGCGCATCTTCTTGATGCAGGCCAGCGATCCCATCGACCCCCGGAAGGGGCCGTGGTGGGAGATTCCCGGGGGTGGTCTGGGACCGGGGGAGGATTCGGCCGACGGCGCTCGCCGCGAGCTGTGGGAGGAGGCGGGGTTCGCCGACGTAGAAGTGGGTCCCTGCATCTGGACCCAGCATGTGGAATTCGATTTCGCGGGCATCCACTTCGACTCAGATGAGCGCATTCACGTGGCCTGGTGCGCCGATGGGGGCGAGTGGAACCCCCAGCATCTCGAAGCGCTGGAGGCCGCGGCATTCGAGGATGCGCGCTGGTGGACCCTGGATGAGCTGCTGGCTTCTGATGATCAGGTGTTGCCCGAGCGATTGCGGGAATTTCTGCCTGATGTGATCGCTGGGCGGTTGCCTGAAGTGCCGATTGACATAAGCCCTTAGCGAACTGGCAGGGCTGCGGGTCCTGTCGCCTGACGGCGGCCTGGCGTGCTTCGCGTGCGCCAGGTCCGCCTCCGGCGCCACCCCCAGCCCTGCCTACCGTTGATGCCCACTCCTCTTGACTTGTTAGTGAGGGGGGAGCGGCTCTTCGCGGTCGGCGGCTCTTACCGCGTAGGAAAAGACTATGGCGGGAGCCAGCACGAGGGAGCCGACGACGAGGCAGACGATGATGGCGGTGACCAGAGGGCCGTGGAACCTGGTGGCGAAGCCGGTGAAGAACAAGGCGGCCGCCGCTAGGTACAGGAGGTAGCCCAGCCGCTGGCCGGTCACGGTCAGTTGGGCGATGCGGTGGCGGCGGGCGGCCAGGTCGTCTGCGCTCACGGAAGCCACCCGGCGTCGTCCAAGAGGGCGACCAGGTCGGATCGCACCCGTTCCAGTGAGAAGTGCTGCTGGGCGATGGCTTGATTCTGGTCCAACAGGTTGGCGTCGGGGCATTCCAAGAAGTCCCGCACTTCGTCGAGGCGCTGGGGTGAGAACCACCGGAACCCGAATTCGGCCAACTCTTCGGCCACCAGGTAGTCGCCCACCACACACGGCCGCCTCCAAATGGCCGCCTCCACCGGAGGGTTGCCGAACCCTTCCCAATGAGAGGGGAACACCACCAGATCGGCCGCCGCGTAGATGTCGGGGGTGCGGGCCACCGGCCGGTGGATCACTGGGCAGCGGGCATCGGCCAGAAGCTGATCCAAAGTGGCGTCGTACCCCTCCTCGGCTTGTCCCATCAGCCAATAGGTGCCTTCCAGCTCTTCGGCGATGGCAATGGCCGCGGGGATGTTCTTTCGAGGAATGGCCCGGACGGGGTGGACCACCAGCAGGGTCTCTTCGGCTACGCCCAGTCGGGCTCGCATCGCATCCCGGTCGCCGGCAGCGCTGTTGGTGTCGAAACCGTTGTAGATCACCGCTGCCTCGAGCCCCCGCTGGGCGAACTGTTCGGCGGTGAGTCGGTTGATCACCACATGGCGCCAGGAGGGATCGTCGGGGGGCAGCTCGGTAACCGACGCGAATCGCTCCCGCTGCCACGGGGGATCGTGGTGGTGGAGTATCGCCGGCCGACCGGCCAGCGCGCCGGCCACCGTGCGAGCTGCCGGAAGGTTCAGCGGAATGGTGCAGAGGTTCGCCACCACCACCAAGTCGACGTCGTCCACCGCGGCCGAGAACTGTTCCGGGTCGGGCCCATCAGGCTGGTCGATGCCCAGGCCGGGCACCAGCCGGTCGACCGGACCCTCGGCGGCCACCGTCACCATGTCGAACCCGATGTCGCCTAGTAACTCCTTCCAGAGGCGGGCGACGATGGACACTCCGTCGCTCAGTCCCAGTCGAAAGGAGACGATCGCAGCCCGGGCCATTCCCATGAGGTAACCAGATAACCCGGTTTTGTGAGACTTTGGAAGTATGGAAGGCCATGAGAACCCTGACCGCTTGGGGGTTCGGGCGGCGGCACGAGCGGTGCTGGAGGACCACTGGGTTCCCCAGGGCTATACCGCTCCGAACCACGCCACCTACCCGTGGCAGTGGCTGTGGGATTCGTGCTTCCACGCGATTTGCTGGGCCGACCTCGGTGACGATCGCGCCTTGACCGAGCTTCGCACTGCGCTATCGGTTCAAGCCGAAGACGGGTTCGTTCCCCATATGAACTATGTCCGCAACCCCGGAGTGGCCGCCGACCTGTGGGGGAGGGACGACGCTTCATCCATTACCCAGCCCCCCATGTACGGCCATGCAGTGGCCGAGCTCGTGCGCCGGGGTGTGGACGTCGACGAGGAAACGGTGTCCAAGGCGGAGAGTGGGCTGCGATTTCTGCTCCTTGACCGCCGTCGTCTTCCCAACGGACTGGTGGCGCTGTGCCATCCGTGGGAGAGCGGGGCCGACGACAGCCCTCGCTGGGATGACTTCTGCCCCGGCGGGTTCTCGCTGGAGTCTTGGCGGCCGATCAAGAATCAATTGGTGACATCGATCGAGCGCAGCTCGGCCGGCTCTCCGGTGGCCAATCCGGATTTTGAGACTGCCTCCGCGGGGTTCAATGCCCTCGTGGTGTTCAACGCCTGGGAGTTGGCCGAGGTCACCGGTCGATCGGCGACAACCGACCGAGCCGACGAGTTGGCCGGCTGCCTGGCCGGTCAGTGGGACGAGTCCCGCCGAACCTGGACCGATGCGGGGGCATCGGAGTCGGGCTCGGGGATGGCGCGTACCCTCGACGGCCTGCTGCCGATGCTGGTCTCCGCCGTACCGGAGCGAATCGATGCCGTTGCGGCCGATCTGATTGACCCCTCGGCCTACGGCGGGCAGTGCGGACCGGCGGGCGTTCACCGGCAAGAGCCCGGCTTCGATCCTCGCTCGTACTGGCGAGGACCGGCGTGGCCCCAGCTCGGCTATCTGCTCTGGCAAGGATTGCTTTGGTACGGTCGGACCGAGGCTGCCGAACAGATGGCCTCGACCACAGTCAGGGGCGCCATGCGGAGCGGTTTTGCCGAGTATTGGGATCCCGACGACGGTACGGGCGGCGGGGCGGTGCCCCAGTCGTGGACGGCTTTGGCCGCGCTGATGGCCTAATCGGCTCGGCTCAGAGGGCGATGTCCTTCATGGTGCCGACGATGAGCAGTCCCCGCCAGCTGTGTACGAAGCAAGAGATTCCCCGACGGTTGTCCTCGCCTTCCCAGTCAGACCGACTGGGGATGATCATGCCGATTTCGAGCTCACTCTTCACATATTCCAGTCCCACAAACGGCTCGAATTGCTCGAGGCATTGATCTTGCCCCCACCCGTTGACCGCCTCTTCACCGGGGTAAGGGGCACCGGCGGGTGCGTTGTGGATCAAGATGGCGTACACCTGGCCATTGTGGGGTCGGTTGCAGCCGATAGCGGTAGTCAACTGGGCCGGTAGGTCGTTGCGGTCCAGGTAGGTGTACTGGTTGAAGCACGTTTCCACCAGAAGGTCAAAGGGGTCAGTGACGGTCCCCTCGAACCGGTCTCGAAGGTCCTCTTCGGTGGGCAGGAGGTCGGGCTCGGCCGTGGGCTCGACGAATACTTCGTCGAGCCCAGATTCCTCGGACTCTTCCCCTCCGCATCCGGCTACGGAAAGGGCCAGCACGAGGACTAGGGGCACCCAGATTCGCCTGAGAATCAGCATCGTTGACCCTGCATCAGTAAGAGGGCAGGACTCGATCGATGTGCCAGAAGGCCATGAACATGACAACCAAGAAGGGCACTGCCGATAGAGCGTAGGCCGGAAGCCTCCTCCACCGCTGCCCGGCGAACAGGGCGAAGAACCAAATGGCCAGGGCGGCCATACCCCACAGGATGGCGGGGACCAGCCCGTCGGAGTCACCGTCGAGGCCTTCCCCAAAGGAGGCGGTCGTCTCTTCCACTGCGGGTGCTTCGGGAACTGGCATTGGGTCGGGCGGGTCATCGTTCGGGGCCGAAACCGGTGCCGGAGCAGCCGCGGCTTCGGTCGGTTCAGGCTCAGGGGTCACGCCGGCTGCCTGCTCGGTGGGCTCGGCTGTGGGTTCTGGGGATGGCCCTGGCCGTTCAGCGGATTCGGTGGTAGGGGCCGGAGCAGCCGCTTCGGTGGGCTCCGGAGCGGGAGTGGCGGTGACCGTCTGCTGGGTGTCGAAAGCCTCTTCCAGGTTCTCGGTGGCCAGCAAGGCGGTGGGCAGTATCTGCTGCCCTGGCCGCGGATAGTTGGGTGCGGGTTCGCCTACCAGCTCAGCAATGACAATGATCCGCTGGCGGGCTGAGCCCTTGGGATGGCATGCCGTGAGGGTGAGCCGGTTGGGATGCTCGCTGAAGTCCTGGTCGAGCACCTCCACCGCAGTGGGGGCCACTATGAGGTGCCCGTGGCCATCTCCCTGGGGCAGCACCCGGTAGATGAACTCTCCTTGGATGGTGGTGATGATGATCTCGTCCCCGGGAATCACCTTGTCAATCTCCCCGAATGGAGCGCCGTAGGTGGTGCGGTGCCCGGCGATGGCTGCGTTTCCGGCTTGACCAGGCAAGGGAGTCGTCGGGTAGTGGCCGGGGCCCTTGCGGAGATCGCCCACCCGGACGCCTTCCACCACGGTCTTGTCCACGTCGATAGCGGGAATCTGGATCCGGGCGATAGCCGCTCCATTTTCCCGGTAGAGCATGGCCAGCCAGGCGGGGTCGGGTTGTTGGGGTTCTTGGGCCGGCTGGGGAGTAGCGGCAGGGGTTGGAATGGGGGTGGCGCTGGGGGTAGCCGCGGCCGGCTCGGCACCCTCGGTTGGCTGGGAACCCTCGGCTAATGGTTCAGCTGTCGGCTCGGGAGCAGACGCGGTTGGGGTGGGTGCCGGAGTGGCTATCGCAACCGGCGCGACTGGGGCAACCGGGGCGACGGGTCCCAGGGCGCTGGATGCCTCCAGCAGATCGGCGAATTCATTGTCCAGGCTCTGCTGGGCCCTGGCTTCGATGATGCCGGTGCCCCAGAGCTGGAAGATCCCGAACAGCAGGATCATGAGCCCGAGCGCGATGACGGCCTTGCCCAGCGCTCCCAAGACCCGTGCAACCGTCACGGCGGAAATTCTACGAGTAGGAAGTGGCGAACCCATGTTGGGTGGAGGTCTTCGATTGACCTCGGGACCAAGAGAGAGCCAGCGCGCCGCTATGTAGCGGTGATGGCGGGCTGGGTACGGTGGGGCAATGAAGGTAGCTCTGAGCGTGCGGGACTTCCTGGATCGGGCCGAGACGGTTTACGGACCCCGAGTGGGGATCGTCGACGAACCGGACCAGCCGGCCGAAGGCTGGGGCGAGCTGAACTACTCCCGGATGGCCGAGTTGGCCCGGGCCCAGGCTGTAGCGCTGGACGACCACGGGGTCGGGTTTGGCGAGCGGGTGGCCATCGTCTCCCATAATGCCGCCCGGCTGATGGTCTCCTTGTTCGGCGTCAGCGGGTACGGCCGGGTGTGCGTGCCCATCAATTTCCGGCTCAACCAGGAGGAGATCAGCTACATCGTGGAGCACTGCGGGGCGACGATGCTGCTGATCGACCCCGAGCTGGTCGACACGCTGGCCGGCGTTGACTGCCGTCATCGCTATGTGCTGGGCGCGGAATCCGACGAAGCCCTGTATCGATTCGACGCCGAGCCCGTGCCGTGGAACCCGGACGAGGACGCCACCGCCACCATCAACTACACCTCAGGCACCACCGCCCGCCCCAAGGGCGTGCAGATGACCCACCGCTCGCTGTGGCTCAACGCCACCACCTTCGGCTGGGCCGCCGGGGTGAGCGATCGGGACGTGTACCTTCACACGCTGCCCATGTTCCACTGCAACGGGTGGGGCATGCCCTATGCCGTCAGCGGCGCGGGCGCTTCCCACATCGTGCTGCGCAAGGTGGACGGGGCGGAGATCCTGCGCCGGATTGACCGCCACGGGGTCACCTACCTGTGCGGGGCGCCGGCGGTTGTGGCCGCCGTGTTGGACGCGGCCCAAGACTGGGACGGTGAGATTCCCGGTTCGGGCCGGGTGCGGATGACGGTGGCCGGGGCGCCCCCGCCCACCCGGACCATTGAGCGGATGGAGTCCGAGTTGGGCTGGGAGTTCATGCAGCTCTACGGCCTCACCGAGACGGCGCCCTATCTGACCATGAATCGCCGACGGGCCGAGTGGGACCACCTCAGCCCGGCCGAGCGGGCGGTCAAGCTCTCCCGCCAGGGTGTACCCGCTCTGGGCATCTCTCTAGATGTGGACGACTCCGGTGAGGTGCTGGCCCGGGGCAACCACGTTCTGGCTGGCTATTGGGAGCAGCCCGACGCCTCGGCCGAGGCCCTGGCCGGGGGCTGGTTCCATACCGGCGACGGCGGGCTCATCGATGAGGAGGGCTATCTCACACTGTCGGACCGCAAGAAGGACGTGATCATTTCCGGCGGCGAGAACGTGTCATCCATCGAGGTGGAGGATGCTTTGTTCGCCCACGAGGCGGTGGCCGAGGTTGCGGTTATCGGGGTGCCTGACGAGAAGTGGGGAGAGACGGTGAAGGCCTTGGTGGTGCTGGCGTCGGGGGGATCGGCCTCCGAGGCTGAGCTGATCGAGCACTGCCGCAGCCGCCTAGCCCACTACAAGTGCCCGACGTCGGTGGAGTTCCGCGACGAACTGGCCCGCACCGCCACCGGCAAGCTCCAGAAATACCGCCTCCGCGAGCCCTACTGGTCCGGCCAAGAGCGGCAGATCAACTAGCTCATCAGCTGATGGCTACCGGTGTTGAAACTTCAGTAAAGAAGTCATTCCCCTTATCGTCAGTCACGATAAATGCGGGGAAATCCTCCACCTCGATCCGAAACACCGCCTCCATCCCCAGCTCGGGGTACTCCAGCACTTCCACCTTGCGGATTGAATCCTTGGCCAGCCGAGCAGCCGGGCCGCCAATCGATCCCAGATAGAACCCGCCGTGGCGGGCGCAGGCGTCGACCACCTGTCGGGACCGGTTGCCCTTGGCCAGCATCACCAAGCTGCCCCCGGCCGCTTGGAACTGATCCACATAGGCGTCCATGCGCCCCGCGGTAGTAGGGCCGAATGACCCGGAGGCGTAGCCCTCGGGAGTCTTGGCCGGACCGGCGTAGTAAATCGGGTGGTCGCGCAGGTACTCCGGCATGGGCTCGCCGGCGTCGAGGCGCTCTTTGATCTTGGCGTGGGCCAGATCGCGGCCCACCACCAGGGTTCCGGTGAGCGACAGCCGGGTCTTCACTGGGTATTTCGACAACTCGGCGCAAATGTCGGCCATGGGCTGGTCCAAGTCGATGCGCACCACCTGGCCGCTCAACTCGTCGTCGGTAACCTCCGGCAGGAAGCGGGCCGGGTCGGTCTCCAGTTGCTCCAAGAAGATCCCCTCTGAGGTGATCTTGCCCAGGGCCTGGCGGTCGGCTGAGCACGACACTGCCACGCCCACCGGACAGGAAGCGCCGTGGCGAGGCAGCCGGATGACCCGGACGTCATGGCAGAAATACTTGCCCCCGAACTGGGCCCCAATGCCGAATTGCCGGGTCAGTTCCAGAATCCGGTCTTCCCACTCCAGGTCTCGGTAGGCGTGGCCGGTCTCCGACCCCTGCGTGGGCAGTGTGTCGAGGTAGCGGGCCGATGCGTACTTGGCCACCTTCAGCGTGTACTCCGCCGAGGTGCCGCCGATGACTACCGCCAAGTGGTAGGGCGGGCAGGCTGCGGTGCCCAGAGTGCGGAGCTCTTTGTCCATGAAGCGGGTGAGCGATTCCGGGTTGAGCAGCGCCCTGGACTCTTGGAACAGATACGACTTGTTGGCCGAGCCGCCGCCCTTGGCCATAAACAAGAACGAATAGGAGTCTCCCGGTGTGGCGTAGATCTCGATCTGGGCCGGCAGGTTGTTGCCGGTGTTGCGCTCTTCGAACATGGTCAGGGGGGCCATCTGGGAATAGCGCAGGTTCGAGGTCTGGAAGGTGTCGAACACCCCCCGGGCGATGGCCCGCTCGTCGTCGGCGTCGGTGAGCACCCGCTCGCCCTTGTGACCCACTACTACTGCGGTCCCGGTGTCCTGGCAGCCGGGCAGCACTCCGCCGGCCGCGATGTTGGCGTTGCGGAGCAGCTCAGTGGCCACGAATCGGTCGTTGGCCGATGCCTCGGGGTCGTCCAGGATGGAGGCCAGTTGGGCCAAGTGACCGGAGCGCAGAAGGTGGGCGATATCTCGCATGGCCTCGCTGGTGAGCAGTCGCAGGGCCTCCGGGTCGACCTGGAGGAATTGGCGGTCGCCGAGTGTGACGGTGGAGACGTAGTCCGTGGTCAGCAGCCGGTATTCGGTGGTGGTGTCAGGTCCCTTGGGGAGCAGTTCGGAGTAGGCGAATTCGGCCATTTTGTTGAGCCATTCAGCGCGGGGTTCTACTCAGCCTAACGCCGGGGTTCCGGCGAACGGCGATGGGTCGCCGGTGTCGGGAATTACTGGGGGGTGCCAGCTCATGACCTGGCCAAGCTGGTTTGCGAAGTCACGCCAGTCCGGAGGATTCCAGCCTTCGGCCGAGGCCCGAAGGTTTAGCTGGTGGTCCAAATGGACAATGGCGGGCAGCGACTCCAGCCCCAGGGCTCTAACTACGGAGCGGTCTTCGTCGGCGAACGTAAGGAATTCTTCGCTCCACGGTCCGAGAAACTCCTCGGCTTCTTGAGCTGAGGCGGTCACCATGAAGGACACCCGGCAGTCGGCTCCGACGAAGTTCCGCAGAATGCGACCGGCGGTATCGATCATCCACGAGCTCTCATAGGTATAGGGATCGAGCACGACGATGACCAGATGGAAGACGGTCACCCAGTCGCCGATTGGGCGGGGCTCGCCGTTCAGAGGTGTCAGATTCACATCGGCGTCAAGCGTGGTGGACATCGCATTTGAAAATAGCCCAGTGGGAGGTAGGAACCCGGTGTCGTGGCTGATGATCAGATCGCGGTCGCGTACGCTTTGGCGGTGCACCCGATCGAGCATCTGCGCTATGTGGCCCGGTCTTCGGGCGTGGGACAGGAGTCACTGGTGCGGGAGACGGCCGGGGCGCTGTTGAGTTTCGGCCACGACCCGGCCGGGCTGGTTACCACCTGTCGGCGGATGCTCGCTCGGCAGCCCTCTTCTGGTCCGCTGATGTGGCTGGCCTCACGGGTCCTCACTGCGGCTGATCCCCGGTCTGAAGTCCGGGCGTGCATGGAGGCGATCTCCGATGACAAGACCGCCCGCCTGTTGTCACGCCAACTTCCCGTCGAGGCCTCGGTCTGCGTACTCGGATGGCCCGACCAGATCGGCCGGGCTCTCCGGCTTCGAGGCGATCTGCGGGTGCTAGTGGTGGATGTGCTGGGAGAAGGCCACCATCTCGTGCGGCGACTGTCGGAGCAGGACGGCTGGGTGGACGAGGTGGCCGAGAGCGGCCTGGGCTCAGCGGCGGCATCAGCCGACGTCGTGCTGTTGGAGACCGCCGCGGTGGGCCCGGACGGATGTCTCGCCGTTGCCGGGTCTCGTGCGGCCGCGGCGGTGGCCCACGCCGCTGGCGTGCCGGTGTGGCTGGTTGCTGGCAGGGGAACAGTCCTTCCCGGCCCCATGTGGGACTCGCTGATCGAGCAGGCATTGGGAATGGTGGAACCGTGGGATGCCGACGAAGAGGTTGTGCCACTCGCACTGGTAGACCAAGTGGCCGGCCCCGATGGACTGGTCACAGTGGCCGAGGCAATCTCGAGCACCGACTGCCCCGTAACCCCTGAACTGTTCTGCGCCGCCATTTGATTGGTATCCGCCTGATCGGTTGCACCGGTCGCCAGGCAACGGCGGCTTTGCTGGTTGCGGTGATCGTGTTGGCGAGTGGCTGCGGTGACGGTGGCACGGCTCCCGCGGTCATTTCTGATCCCACTCCCAACACCTCAACGCCGGTTCCGGCGGCCACGCCTACTCCCATTGCCACGATTGCTTCCGCGGCCCCTCCTTCAGCCACGCCTGCTCCCATTGCCACGCCTGCTCCCATTGCCACGCCTGCTCCCGCGGCCACGCCTGCTCCCGCGGCCACGCCTGCTCCCGCGGCCACGCCTAATCCCATCGCTCCGCCAACTGCCACTAGCACTTTTGCTCCCACAGCCACACCCATCCCTACGGCTTCGTCGATTCCAGATCCTTCTCCCTCGGCCGAGCCGGAGTCCTGGCATGCCCGGCTGGCCTTTACCGGAGACCTCTTGTCACATGGTCCGGTGTTCAGGCAGGCGCAGGCCTATGGGGGCGATGACTTGGCCTACGACTACCGCCCCATGTTCGATTTGGTGCAAGACACCCTGAGCGATGCCGACTTGGCGGTCTGCCACTTGGAGACTCCTCTCTCGCCCAACAACCGCAACCTTTCCGGCTACCCCTTGTTCAATGCCCCCGGCGACCTGGTTGTTGCCATTGCCCATGCAGGCTATGACGGTTGCTCGACCGCTTCGAATCACTCCCTGGACCAGGGGATCACCGGCATCAATGACACCCTCGACCTATTCGACCAGGCGGGCCTGGGCCACGCCGGCATGGCTCGCACCGCTTTGGAGGGGGCAATCCCGAGGTTGTACTCGGTAAACGGCGTCACCATCGGTCACCTGTCCTACACCTACGGCCTCAACGGGCTCATCCTCCCGGATGACAAGCCGTGGGCAGTGGACATCAATTCTGTCCAGGACATTCTCGGAGAGGCTCGGGCGGCCATCGAGCTCGGGGCCGAGTTCGTAGTGCTGAGCATCCATTGGGGCGCGGAATATCAGGTGGCACCGACTTCGCAGCAGAGGGCATTGGCCAAAGAGCTCCTCGCCGGCGACGAGATCGACATCATCGTCGGCACGCATGCCCATGTGATTCAACCGGTGGAGCGACTCGGCGGCAAACTCGTGATCTATGGACTCGGGAACTTCCTGTCCAACCAATCGCCCCAGACATGCCGCTCGTGCCCGCCGGAAAGCACCGATGGTGTGATCATGCTGGTTGATTTGGTGGAGGGCGAGACCGGCGAAATCGAATTGGCCGACATCAGCGCCGTGCCGACCTGGGTCGATCGGCGGACCTTTACCATTGTCGATGTGGGTGCCGCGTTGGCCGCCGGAACCAGCTCGGAGCTCATCAGTCAACTTGAGCAATCGTGGGTTCGGACGACGACCACGCTTCGTAGCTACGGCGTGGATGTGATGTTCGCGGGCCAACCCTAGAGATCGATGGCGGCGCTAGTGGCAAAGCAGCAGGCAGCCACTAATCTCACTGCGTCGGGGCAAAGTCTGTCCCTGCCCGAGGAGTCCTAGTGTCTGACAGCCTGCCGTTCGACTCGGCTTTCTTCCGCCAAGTGCTCGGACAGTTTCCTACCGGCGTAACCGTGGTCACCGCCGCCGGTTCTGACGGACCCGCCGGGCTGGCCATCGGTTCCTTCGGCTCCGTGTCGCTCGATCCGCCGCTGGTCATGTTCATGCCGGGCAAGACGTCCACCAGTTGGCCGGCCATCGAGGCCGCAGGCCACTTCGGGGTGAACATCCTGGCTGAGGACCAAGGGGACATGTCCAACCTCTTCGCCTCCAAGGCCGAGGACAAGTTCGCCGGTTTGGAGTGGACCACCAAGATCACCGGCGCACCGATATTCGAGAGTTCCCTGGCTTGGATCGACTGCGAGATCGACCAGATCGTTGAGGGGGGCGACCACTGGATCGTCCTCGGCCGGGTATTGGATCTGGGCGTGCAGCGAGACGATGTGGGGCCGCTGGTGTTCTTGGCCGGCAAGTACGGCTCTTTCGACCCGATGGGCTGACGGCTAGGACCAGAGAGCAATGCCGATCTACGCGTTGGGAGACATCGAACCCGACATCCACCCCGAGGCGTTTGTCCACCCGCAGGCGGTGATCATCGGCCGGGTGAGCATCGGGGCCGAGTCGACCATTTGGCCAGGAACAGTCCTCCGGGGCGATGGGGCGGGCATAACCATAGGGGCTCGCACGTCAATCCAGGACAACGCCGTCATCCACAACACCGACGAGCTGGCCACAGTGGTGGGCAACGACGTCACCGTCGGCCATCTGGCCCACTTGGAAGGCTGCACCGTAGAAGACGAAGCGCTCATCGGCGTGGCTTCAGTCGTGCTGCACGAAGCGGTCGTGGGCCGGGGCGCGCTGGTGGGAGCCAGCGCGGTGGTCACCAACCACATGAAGATCCCCCCGTTGGCTCTGGCCATCGGCGTGCCGGCCAAAATCCGCGAAGGCCACATGGCCGAGGGGCAGAATCGAGAGGACGCCCAGGGCTATGTGGACCGGTGCCACCGATATCGCGCTGAGATGCGCCTATTGGGCTGACCGCCGGTAGTATTCAGGTCAACCACGCTTTCCCTGCAACTAGGATTTGGATATGTCGTCGGAAGCCCTCGCCCTAGATCTCGGCCGATACAAGCTCGGCTGGAGCGACGAGGAAGATTACGTCTTCAAGCCCAAGAAGGGGCTGAACACCGACATCGTGCAGGAGATGTCGTGGATGAAGAGCGAGCCCGACTGGATGCGGAATTTCCGCTTGAAGTCGCTCTCCCGATTCGAGAAGCGGCCCATGCCCAACTGGGGCGGCGACATGTCGGGCATTGATTTCGACAACATCTACTACTACATCAAGCCCACCGAAGAGCAGGTCGACGCTTGGGAGGACCTGCCCGACGCCATCAAGGACACCTACGAGAAGCTGGGCATCCCCGAGGCCGAGCGCAAGTACCTGGCCGGGGTGACCGCCCAGTACGAGTCGGAGGTTGTGTTCCATCGCAACCGGGAGGACTTGGAGGCCCAGGGGGTGCTGTTCTGCGACATGGACACCGCGCTCAAGGAGTACCCCGAGCTGGTGAAGGAGCATTTCGGCACCATCATCCCGCCGGGGGACAACAAGTTCTCCGCCCTCAACTCCGCAGTGTGGTCGGGGGGCAGCTTCATCTACGTGCCGCCCGGCGTGACGGTGGAGATGCCGCTTCAGGCCTACTTCCGCATCAACGCCGAGAACATGGGCCAGTTCGAGCGGACCCTCATTATCGCCGACGAGGGCTCACAGGTTCACTACATCGAGGGGTGCTCTGCTCCGGTGTACACCACTGATTCGCTGCACTCCGCGGTGGTGGAGATTCTGGTCAAGAAGTCGGCCCGGGTCACCTACACCACCATCCAGAACTGGTCCAACAACGTGTACAACCTGGTCACCAAGCGGGCCAAGGTCGAGGCCGAAGGCCACATGGAGTGGATCGACGGCAACATCGGCTCCCGGCTAACCATGAAGTACCCGGCAGTGGTGATGGTCGGCCCCAAGGCCTCGGGCGAGGTGCTGTCGGTGGCCTACGCCGGTCCCGACCAGCATCAGGATGCCGGGGCCAAGATGACCCACGCCGCACCCGAGACCACCTCCAAGATCGTGTCCAAGTCGATCTCCAACGGTGGCGGGCGAACCAGCTACCGGGGTCTGGTCCGGGTAGAGGACGATGCCTACGGATGCCGCAGCCATGTGCAGTGCGATGCGCTGATCCTGGACGAGGACAGCGTGTCCGACACCTACCCCTACATGGAGGTGGGCACCCGGGATGCGGAGATCGGCCATGAGGCCACCGTGTCCAAGGTGGCTGATGAGCAGTTGTTCTATCTGATGAGCCGGGGGCTGACCCAAGAGCAAGCCATGGGCATGATCGTCAACGGCTTCATCGAGCCCATCACCCGCACCCTGCCAATGGAGTACGCCGTGGAGTGGAGCCGGCTCATCGAGCTGCAGATGGAGGGATCTGTCGGCTAATGCCCATGCGGCAGGATTGCAAGTACTTCGAGAGCCGGTCGTACCCCAATGGGGAGACCGTGCGGAAGTGCGATTTAGACCTGGCTCCCGAGGCCCCCTGGCGCTGTCCCGACGACTGCTCGGCCTATGAGCGACGAATGGTGGACGTGAATTGGTCGCACGGCACCTTGGTCACGCCGCCCACTCCTGAGGCGCCGGCCAGTGTGGGCAGCGACGAGAGCATCGGCGCCCTGCTGGACGCTGCCGAAGACATCGTGAACGAGGCGGGACCCCGGGTGATGGCCGAACTGGAGAAGGAGAAGTCCCGGCGACGGTCGAGAGCTGGCGGCGGCGGAAAGGCGAAACGGCGAAAGCGCCGTCGGCGTACGTGATCGAAACCCAGTTCACCCCCGATGCGGCCGGAGCCATTCCCGGCCCTGATTGGCTGGTCCGCCGACGAGTGGCCGCCGCCGAGCAGGTGGCTACTGCCTCTATGCCCTCGGTGGAAGAGGAGGTATGGCGGTATACGCCGATTGGCCAGTTGGACCTCGGCCGCTATCAGCTGGCGGCTGATCCCGGTGAGCGGTCTACAGCCGAGGTTCCCGACTACTGCGCCGTTGCCGATACCAGCAACGGCCGGCTCTGTGGAGTTGAGTTGGCCCCGGAGCTCGCCGACCTGGGGGTGGAGATCCGCCCGCTGGGCGACGGCGACGCCGACCTGGCCGCTTCGGTGGATGTTGACCTGTTCGCCCTCATGAATGCGGCCTTCGCCGTCGAGCCAATGTTGGTGCGGGTGCCGCCGGGGAAGACCGTGCCAGGTCCGATTGTGGTTCGCCATTGGCTCGATGCCGACGGAGCCGCAGTGTTCCCTCGGCTGATCGTGGACGCGGGGGCTGACTCCACAGTTGAAGTGCTGGAGTTGTACGGCTCGGCCGACGTGGCCTCGTTCATAAGCCCGGTCATCGAGATCAGGGCGGCCGCCGCCGCTCGGGTGGGGTACCTGGCCGTGCAGGACCTGGGGCCCAAGATGTGGCACATCGGCTCTCAGGTCAGCCATATTGGCTCGCAGGCCCACCTGAGGGCATCCACCGCCGCGCTCGGCGGGGCATACGCCCGGACGCGGCTGGACACCCATTTGTCGGGGCGGGGGGCCACCGGCGATCTGATCTCGCTGTATTTCGGTGATGGCGAGCAGACCTTGGACTTCCGCACCTTCCAGGATCACGCCGCGCCTGACACCACCAGCAGTCTGCTGTTCAAAGGAGCGGTAGACGACGCCTCCCGGTCGGTGTACACCGGTCTCATTCGGGTGCGACCCGACGCCCGGGGCACCAACGCCTACCAGACCAACCGGAACATCAAGCTGTCGGAGGACGCCTGGGCTGAGTCGGTGCCCAACCTGGAGATCGAGAACAACGAGGTGCACTGCAGCCACGCCTCCGCGGTGGGACCCATCGACGGCGAGCAGCTGTTCTACTTGGAAAGCCGGGGAGTGCCCACCGAGACTGCCGAGCGTCTCATCGTCACTGGCTTCTTTGACGAGGTGCTGGATCAGTTCCCCGTTGCGGGGGCGGTGCCGGCGGTGCGCGATCGGCTTCAGGCCAAGATCGCGGGGTTGAGCCACCATCATGCGGGCAACGGGAGCGGATCGTGAGCACTGAGGGAATCACGAGGATCACGCTGTGTCCCCTGGACGAGCTAGAGGACGGGGAGGCTCGGCGGTTCGACGTCGAGGTCAGCAGCCTGTTCCACAAGGTCGCAGTCATCCGCTTGGGAGATGATCTTTACGCCCTGGGCGACATATGCAGCCATGCTGACTACTCCCTGGCAGAAGGCGAGGTGGATCCCGAGGAGGGCACCATCGAGTGCTGGAAGCACGGCAGCCTGTTCTCGTTGGAATCCGGCGAGGCCGAGACTCTGCCCGCCACTCGACCGGTCCCGGTCTACGACGTGGGCGTGGACGACGGCCAGGTCTGGCTGGAGGTCGGCCACGATGAGTGATTCATCCAAGAGCGAGCTGGTCGTCTCAGACCTGCATGTTCGAGTCGGCGGGCAAATGGTGCTCAATGGGGTAGACCTGCGGGTTGCTTCCGGCGAGGTCCACGCCGTAATGGGGCCCAACGGCTCGGGCAAGTCGACTCTGGCCTACGCCATCATGGGCCGTCCCGGCTATGAGATCACCGCGGGCTCGATCACCCTGAACGATGTCGATCTCGTGGATCTCTCCCCGTGGGAGCGGGCCCACGCCGGGCTTTTCTCCACCCAGCAGTACCCAACTGAAGTGCCGGGTGTGGGCTTGGAGAACTTGCTGGAAGAAGCGGTGGCCGCGGTTGGGGGAGACCGCAGCGCGGTGGAGGCCCAAGTGGTGGCCGAGGCCGAGTTGGTTGGCTTCGACCTTGATCTCTTGTATCGCTCGCTAAACGTCGACCTGTCCGGGGGAGAGATGAAGCGGAGCGAGGCGGTGCAGCTCGGTGTGCTCCGACCCCGCATCGCCATCTTGGACGAGCTGGACAGCGGTCTCGACGTGGATGCGCTGGCCGCGGTGAGCCATCGCATCGAACAGGCCACCCATGAGGACAATCTCGGGGTGCTGGCCATTACCCACTTCAGCCGGTTGCTGACTGTGCTCCATGCCGACGTGGTCCACATCCTGATCGATGGTGCTATCGCCGAAACTGGTGGCCCGGGCTTGGCTGCCCAGCTGGAGGAGACTGGTTACGATCCCTGGATCGACACTCGGGCCGAATCACCGGTTGAGATCCACTCACACTTAGAATTCGGAGGGGGAGGAGACCCATGGCCCTAGGAATTGATTGGGTGGAGTCTGGGTGACAATAGGCTGGAATTGAAAACGCTAAGGCTTGGAGAAATAGATGACTGCTGATGCCAAGAGGCTGCTAAGCGATGAAGAAATCACCGCCGCCCTAGAAGACCTGCCCGGTTGGGAGCGCCAGGGCGACAAGCTCGCCGCCACCTTCAATTTCTCCGACTTCTCTGAGGCCTTCGGCTTCATGTCTCGGGTGGCATTGATCTCCGAACGGCTGTTTCATCATCCCGAGTGGTCCAACGTCTGGTCCACCGTCGAGATCGCCATCACCAACCACGCCGCCGGCGGCCTCACTGAACTCGACCTCGAATTCGCCCGCCGCGTCAACGCCTTGGTTTAGTTCCGTCTTGTCGGGCAATTTGCGGGGACAGCTTCCCTAACCGACATGCAGATGCCGAGCAAACAGGGCAAGACGGTGGTTGTGGCACGCAACTGTTAGCGGTAGGGTGGGCCGCAACCACTCGAGGACATGGTTTTTGGTCCTCCTCTAGCGATAAGAACATCCGAGGAGGCTGGAAATGCCTGCGAGTGAAGAAAAGCGCCTGGCGCTGCGCAATCGATTGATCGAAGTCCTAGGAGAGGAGGAGGCCGAAGTTCTGATGGAGAGCCTTCCCCCCTTCGATTGGCACCAACTCGCCACTAAAGACGACATCAGGGGCACCCACAAGGCCATCGACGCCCTTGAAGAACGTCTCCGCACCGAGATGAACGCCGGATTCACTAACCTCCGCACCGAGATGGACGGCAGATTTGCCATGGTCGAAGCCGAGTTCAAGATGCTGCGGGCAGAGAACAAGGAGATTCGGGCCGAGAACAAGGAGTTCCGAGGTGAGAACAAGGAGTTCCGAGGTGAGATGGCCCTCCAGTTCGCCAAGCAGACCCGCACGATGGTGTTCACCATGTTGGGTGTGTCATTGCCGACCTGGGGCGCGATCCTGGCCGTGGGGCTGGGCTGACGCTGCCCCGCCGAGTTGGATTGGGAGTTCGACCGCGGGACCGCCGCGTCAACGCTCTGGTCTAAGCAGCTGAATCAGCCCTGCCGGTTGGGTTCCTAGAAACGCTCAGCCAGTGCTTCGAGTTCCTCTTCGATCTGACCTTGTAGCCACTTTCCGAGGTTTCTCTCAGCCAAGCGAAACAGCCCTTTGAACCTGAATTCGTAGGAGTGAGTTACCTCGGCGGACCCGTCCGGGCGCTCTTGGCAAGCAATGATCCCAGTGAAATCAAACACCAGGCGGGCAGGCTGGCGGGGTGCTCCGGTGAACGTCAGCTTGGTCCAACGCTCTAAGGCGAAGTCCTGCCGGTCTGGCGCCGGAGGCAAGCCCTTCAACTTGCCCCAGATTCTTACCGACCCCCGACCCTCATCATCTGGCCCCGCCACAGAACGCACTCGCTGGATCTTGGGGTCGACCTGACGGTACTGATCCAAGTCGAGCGCAAACTCCAAGACATCCTTCGGACTCGCCCCCACACTTGCTGCTGCTTGGGCAGTGATGGTCATACCCAGAACGTAGTAGATCTGGCTGGGCTTCTTGGCTGGGCGTCCTGGCTGGGCTTCTTGGTTGGGCTTCTTGGCTGGGCGTCCTGGCTGGGCTTCTTGGCGGCTCTTTTCTACAGAGCTGAATCTATTTCGAGGCTCAGTTGAGCAGCACAGAGTTGAGGTGAGCGGGCTGCCAGGTTGTTGAGCCGTTGTCGGGGTAAGGGTCGGGTGGGGGATGGGTTTTCCATCGGCCAGTGTCGGGGTCTTGGGTGGTTTGGAAGCCGTGGTCGTGGATGTCGTGGTGGCAGTCGTTGCAGACGAGGACGAGGTTGGGGTAGTCGGTGGGTCCGTCGTTTCTCCAGAACTTGACGTGGTGGGAGAAGCATCGGTTGGGGGCTGTGCCGCAGCCGATGCAGCCCTGGTCTCGGACCATCAGGGCGATGCGCTGGGCGTCGGTGGCGGTGCGGCGTGTGCGTCCGAGCCACAGGTTTTGGGTCTTGGCGTCGAATATGGCGGGGAAGATGTCGGCTTTGAGGGCCAGGCGGACCAGTTCTTGCATGGGCAGTGGGCTGCCGTCGGAGAACCTGGCGTTGACAAGTTCCCGGCTGGTGGCGTCGTAGTCGGCCACCAGCACCAGGGCGATGCCCTTGGCCTTGCCCTTTTCCGGTTCCAAGATCAACTCGGCCAGCGCGTCGGCCATGCGCTGTTGTGAGGTACGGCGGGCCTTGGGGTCTTCTTGGTGCCACAGCTCGCGTTCCTTGTCGGCGACGACTGCGGCGATGTGCTGGCCGGTTGTCGGGTCGTACTCTCCCGAGAGGATGAACATGCCGGTGTCGCGGTTGTTGAACATGCGGGCGGTGCGCTTTTGCCTCTGGCGGTCCAATAGGGCCTGCCCGTCGTCGCCCGACAGGTCCTGCTGCTGGCGGCGCAGCGTCTTTTCGAACTCGTCGTAGTTCTGCTCCATGGCCGCGTCCACCAGCGCCTGTTCGTCGATGGGCCCGTCGGATGAGGCCCGGGCGATGAGTCGGGCATGGTCTTGGGGGATGTCGCCGGCGGCCAATGCCTCCGATGTGGCCTCCAGCGCGGCCAGCCGCTCTGCTGCTTTGACGTCGTGGCGGGCGGCCCGCTTGGAGGATTGCAATTCTTCCCGGACAGCCCGCTCCGCGGAGGCCGCGTTGTGCTGGCGGGCCATCTCCGCCACGGCTTGGGACTTCATCGCCGCCAACTTCGACTCGGCCCGGCCGATCAAGCTGATCCGCGCCCGCAACCGCTCCTCCGAATGGCCGGCAACATCCACCGTCCCGACACAAACCGCCGCCCCGCAACCGCTTTCTACGCCGTCGCGGGCCTCGGTGCATTCGGCCTGGTCAAGGGCAAATCTCATGGCTGTAAGCATACCGACGGCCAGTGACAATAACCCCCTGAATATCGTGTTAAAACAGAAAAAATCTTATAAATAATCAAACAGCAGCAACATCAACCACAAAACATGCAAAAGTGCTCGGGTTAAGGCCCTTGCCAATCCAGCAGTACAACCTGGAGCTGAAAGCTCTTGGCTTCGAGGTCCCTTCGAAGATCCCTATCGTCGCTGGCCAAAACCACAACGAGCTGAGCGTCGCCGCGGGCGGTGGCTGCTGATTGTGCGAGGTCGAGGGCGACACCTCGATTAGGGCCGCCGAGCTGGTCGACTATGGAGGTAGGTCCACCGGGGTCATAGATCGGCGGTTCGACGCTGGGAGAGCCGATGGCGTAGTTGCCGTCTTCGTCGCAAGCCACCAGTGCTCCTGGGATCGCGGGATCGAAAGCAACCCCTCCAAAGGTGTGTGCTGGCCCAGTTGGCCGTTGTTCGGGGATGGAGGGCGCTTCATCGATCTCAGGCATCGACGGGCTGCTCGGCAAGGACTTACTCCAGTACGTCGAGATCGGCGTGAGTCCAGCAGATGAGAGCGCATCAAGACGGTCGGAGTCGTGGGGGGATACACATGTCACCCACGATGTCGATCCCATGGAGTCGACCAAGGTCCTAGCTGCCTCCTCCCAGAGAATCGGATCCCGCAGGCATAGATCATCGACCCAGATGTGGTGGGGTAGGTAGGCCTGTCGGAAGAAGCCGACAACAGAGTCATCAAGAAGAAAGACGCTGGCATGCTGATCGGGAGAATCGATAACGAATTCCAAGAACTGGGCATGAGCTTCATCAGCCCCTTCTCGAGGACGAAAATACACCGGCGACCAAGCCGCCAACTGCCGCCTCATCGCCGAAGTCATTCCGCGAATCTCAGGGAGGTCCTCTTCCTGGGCATGCCGCACCCTCATGCAAGAACCGCAGTTTGGCTGCGCGCAACTGCCGGGCTCAAGGGTGGAGTCTCACTTCGAGGCTGCCATTGGCGAGGGCGGCTCTGCATGCCTCGATAACCTGCTCGGCCGGTGCGTCCGACGAGATGACATGGGGTTCGAACTCTCCCAGGTCGGCGAACTGGTCGTACATGGTTTCGGCGCCTGAGGTTTCGGGGGTGTCCCCACGCCCCCGCACTCGTTGCGACGCCGTGACGCGCCCGGGTCGCAGGACCAGATACTGCACACCGATCTCACGGTCCTCAAGACGTCGGACAACTTGATCCAGAAACCACGGCCCGACGATTCCGTCCCACACAACCCCGTAGCCAGCATCGGCATATGCTGCGGCAGCGTCCGCAGCGGCCACCATTACCGCGGCATTCTGGCTGTGCGCGTCCGGTAGCCACGGCGCAACAAAACCCGACCGGATGGACCGAAAAAACCAGTCCGACTCCAGATGGACGCCGCGCTCATAATCCGATGCGAGAGCAGCGCTTACAGTCGTCTTTCCCGAGCCTGGCGGGCCCGACACGATTACCACTTCACCGCGGCCGATCATTCTGCTTCACCTGTGGACAGCACCCCGGCCATCATCAGAACCGCATTTGCTGGATCTGAGCGGAGAGGCCTCCGTCGAGCACCCACAGCTGTCCGGTGGCGTAGCGAGCCTCGTCGGAGACCAGCCAGTGGACCAGGTTGGCCATGTCGGTTGGTGTGCCGATGGTGCCCAAAGGGTGAATTCGCTCGGCTTCGGCGTGGGCATCGGCTAGCTCAACATGATCGGGGTAGAACTGCTCCAGCATCGGAGTGTCGATATAGCCGGGACAGATGGCGTTGACTCGAATGCCCTCCGGCCCGTGGTCACAGGCCATCGCCTTGGTCAGGGCGTGCACCGCCCCCTTGGTGGCGCAATAGGCGGCCAGCTTGGGATCGGCGATGAAACCGTCGTAGGAGCCGAAGTTCACGATCGCCGCATGGTCCGACCGGCGCAGCAGCGGAAGGGCGTGCTTTGAGGTCAAGAACGTGCCGGTCACGTTGATGGCGAAGATGCGATCCCACTCCTCCAGCGAGGTGTCTTCGACCGTCTTCTCGATCTCAATGCCGGCGGCGTTGACCACGATGTCGAGGCGGCCCCGAGCCGACTCAATCCCAGCGATGCCGGCCACAACCTCGTCCTCGGAAGTGACATCGAACCGGAGGAACTCCCCGGCCGCAGACGCCTCGTCGGCGGGACAATCGTCGCTGAGTCCGGCCGCGTACACGTGGGCGCCTTCGTCCACGAAGCGGCGGCACACGGCGCGCCCGGTTCCACCCCGGCCGCCGGTAACCAAGGCCACCCGGCCCTCCAGCGTCCCAGTCATGATGCGGCTCCCTTGTAGGCGTCCAGCACAAGGCCGTGGAAGTGATGCACCGCATGTTCGGAGAGGCCCGACCCACTGGGGTCGTTGACGATGCGGCCCTGCTCAAATGCCGGCGTCGACATGCCCCGCTGCACGCTCTCGACCAGGTTGATGTCCTCCACCTGGAGCACCTCGTCGAGATAGCGGATCGACTCCAGCTCGGCTTCGTTGGGCTCGGGAGTCTCCAAAAAGAAGTCGTAGGTCTCGTAGGTCAGGTCAGGGGCGGCGGGAATGATCTTCAACACGATGAAATTGCCCCGGCCCGGGTACCGCATCATGCAGGTGTTAGGCCACAGCCACCACACTGCGTGGTCGGTCACCGTGGCCTCGCTCACGTCGTAGGCGGTGTTGGCGGCCTTGCCCGCTTCGGCCATGTGGCTGGAGTAGATGCCGTGGGTGGTCACCACATAGGTGTCCATGTCCACCAGCGACACGAAGTCCTTGTGGGCGTTGTGGCAGTGGTAGCACTCCAAGAAGTTGTCCACCACGCTCTTCCAATTGCTGTTGATCGTGTAGGAGAGTCGGTGGGCGAAGGTGAGCTGCTCCACATCGGGGGCCCAGTGGGCGATCTCAGCCCCCAAGTCGCCCGACTGCACCTGAAGGGAAGCAGCCTCAGGGTCGAGGTTGACGTAGACGAACCCGCCGAACTCGATGATCTGCACCGGGTCTAGGCAGATCTGCTCGATGTCGAAGTCGACGAGGTGATTGGTGTGGCGTGCGGCCTGAAGCTGGCCAGACAGGTCATAAGACCATCCGTGATAGGGGCAGACCAGGTTGTTCAGCAGGCCCTCGCCCTCGACGAGCTCGTGGGCCCGGTGCTGGCACACGTTGTAGAACGCCCGCAGCTCGCCGTCAGCCCCGCGGATGGCGAAGATCGGCTGCCCGGCGATGGTTTCGGCCACAAAATTGCCCGGCTTGCGGAGCTTCTCGCCATGGCAGATCCACTGCCAGGTCCGGCTGATGATGGCCGATTGGTCAGCGTCGAACCACCGCTTCTCGGTGTAGGCATCGGCGTGCAGTGAGAGCGACGAGCTGGGGTCAGGGTGCCAACCCTGCCCGATGTCGACGCCCGACACGCTACTAACCGGTGGTTTGAGCTTCTTCGACGGCTTGGATGAGGGTGTGCCAGGACAAGGTGGCGCACTTGATGCGGACGGGGAACTTGACCACACCCTTGAGGGCTTCCAGGTCGCCGAGCTTGATATCGGCCCCGTTGCCGTTGACGGGCGCGGGATCGTCGGGGTCGGGCTCGATGGACATCATGGACTTGAATGCCCGGTTGAGCCGGTGCAGCTCGTCGGTGGTGCGGCCCTTGACGATGGCCGACATCATCGACGACGAAGCTTGGCTGATGGAGCAGCCCTGGCCTCCGAACTTGATGTCGTCGACCACCCCGTTGGCCAAGCGCACGTAGATGATGACCTCATCGCCGCACAGAGGATTGAAGCCCTCGGCCCGGACGGCGGGCGGGGTGTCCAGCTCACCCCGATTGCGGGGATTGCGATAGTGATCAAGGATGATCTCGCGATAGAGGTCTTCAAGATCCGGCATGGCGACGGTTCAACAGTCTACGGGCGAAGTCTCAGCCATATGCAGTCATTCTTCACTCAATGAAGAAGGCGTCGGCATCGGCCAGGGCATCGGCCAGGGCATCCACGTCTGATTCATCGTTGTACACGTACATCGACGCCCGGCTGGTGGCGGAGCAGCCCAGCACCCGCATCAGCGGCTTGGCGCAGTGATGGCCGGCCCGCACGCACACCGCTGATCGGTCCAGCACCTGGGCCACATCGTGGGGATGGATTCCCTTGTACTCAAACGACAGCACCCCGCCCCGCTCAGCTGGCTCGGTCGGCCCGTGGATGGTGATGTCGTCGCCGTAGCGCTGGTTCAGGGTTCGAAGGGCGTAGCCGGTGAGGGCCACCTCGTGCTCTCGAACCTGCTCCATGCCCAGCCCGTTGAGATAGTCCACCGCCGCCCCCAGCCCGACCGCCTCGGCGATGGGTGGGGTGCCGGCCTCGAACTTCCACGGGACCGCGGCGGTGCTGAACCCCTCCTTGGTCACGTTGAGGATCATCTCGCCCCCGCCCAAAAACGGCGGCATGGCCTCCAGCAGCTCGGACTTGGCCCACAGCACGCCAATCCCGGTAGGGCCGCACATCTTGTGGCCGGTAAAGGCCACGAAGTCGGCCCCCATTTCCGCCACATCAGTGGGCAAATGGGGGGTGTACTGGCTGGCGTCCACCATCATCAGCGCGCCGGCTTCGTGGGCCGCGTCGGCCAGTTGTCGGATGGGGTTGATGGTGCCCAGCACATTGGATACTGCGGCCACGCTCAGCAGCCGGGCGCCGTCGAGCAAGCGGTCGAGGTCGGTCAAGTCGAGATGGCCGTCGCTGCGGATGGGGATCCAGCGGAGATCGATGCCCTGTTCGGCGGTCAGCATGTGCCAGGGGACGATGTTGGCGTGGTGCTCCAACTCGGTGATCACCACCGGATCGCCCGGCCCCAGATTGACCCGGCCCCAGGTTCGGGCCACCAGGTTGATGGCCTCGGTGGCGTTCTTGGCGAAGATGATCTCTGAGTCCTGGGATGCCCCGATGAACTGGGCCACCTTGGCCCGGGCCTGCTCCAGGGCCTCGGTGGCTTCCACCGCCAGTTGGTAGGACCCCCGGTGAACGTTGGAGTTGAAGCGCTCGTAGTAGTCGGTAACCGCGTCGATCACCGGCCTGGGCTTGTGGGAGGTGGCCGCCGAGTCGAGATACACCAGAGGGCGGCCGTGTACCTGTCGGCACATGATGGGGAAGTCGTCCCGGATCGAGGCGGAGTCTAGCGCCATGCCTCGTACCCCTCGGCGTCGAGCTGAGCGGCCAATTCGAAACCGCCACTGGCCGCGATCTTGCCGTTCATCAGGATGTGGACGTGGTCGGGGGCCAAATGGTCGAGCAGTCGGCGGAAGTGGGTGATGGCCAGCACCCCCATCTCCGGCCGGGAGGTCATCACTTCCTGCACCCCGCTGGCCACAATCTTGAGGGCATCGATATCCAAGCCGGAGTCGGTCTCGTCCAAGATGGCCATTTCCGGTTCCAAGATGGCCAGTTGCAGCACCTCATTGCGCTTCTTCTCGCCCCCGGAAAACCCGTCGTTCAGATAGCGGTCGGCGAACGAGGGGTCCATGTCGAACCGCTCCATCCACTCCATCACCGCCAACCGCAGTTCCAGCACCGACAAGTCGATGCCCTTGCGGGCCGACAGGGCTTGACGCAGGAAGTTCATCACCGACACGCCGGGGAACTCCTGGGGGTATTGGAAGGCCAGAAACAGCCCGGCCTTGCCCCGCACATCGGCAGGCCAGTCGGTGATGTCGTCGCCCTTGAAGCGGATCCGCCCCCCGGTCACCTCGTACTCGGGACTGGCCAACAGGGCGCTGGCCAGGGTCGACTTGCCCGAGCCGTTGGGCCCCATGAGGGCGTGTACCTCACCCGCTCGAACAGTGAGGTCGATGCCCGACAGGATCGGGGTTCCGTCTTCAGCCGTGGCGACGTGCAGGTTCTCGACCTCGAAGAGCGGGGCCTCGGGCGGGCTCACTAGATCAGTCTACGTCGGAGGGCCGTTGATCCCTATCACTGGAAAGGGGTGGGGCGCGCCGACAACTAGGCCTACCAGCCCCGGTCGATCCACTCCTGGAGATGGGGAGTCTCGTTCCCGATGGTGGTCTGATCGCCGTGGCCGGGCAGCACCACGGTGTCGGCGGGCAGCGGGGAGAACATCCGCTGCTCGATTGACTCGATGATGGTGTCGAAGTCTCCGCCCTCGAATCCGGTGGCACCTGGACCGCCGGGAAAGAGGGTGTCGCCCGAGAACAAGATGGGCGAGCCTTCCAAGCGGAACGACATCGACCCCGGGGTATGCCCCGGCGTGTGGATGCAGTGCAGCCGGAGCCGGCCCACCTCGATCACCGACTCATCCTCCAGCAGGTAGTCGTAGGAGTCGAGCATGGCGGCGTCTTCGGCGGTCACCCCCACCTCATAGCCGGCGTCGCGCACCGCGGGAATGGCCTGGATGTGATCCCAATGCCCGTGGGTCTCCAACACGGTGCGGACCCCGAGCGACGAGCACAGCTCCAGCAGCAGCTCGTGCTCATTGGCCGCGTCGATCAGCACCGCATCGCCGCTCTCACGGCAGCGGACTACGAATACGTTGTTCTCCATCGGGCCAACAACCACCTTGTGGATCTCAGCCTGGGTGTCTTGCCAGTGAAGGGTCATAGCGGCTCTTTTCGCAGGAGCTTCACGTTGCGACCCCGATTGTGCCCCATCTAGCGGGCCAGTGACAGGTCAATGGCGTAGAGGGCAGCGAATCGATCGGTGAGCAGAGTGGTCGGGCGTGGCTACCAGGGTTGCGGTCTAGTAGAAACTAGGCCGTGAACTTTGCCTTCAGCGAGGAACAGGAAGAGCTGCGGCGCTTCGTCCGACAGTTCTTGGAGGACAAATCCCCCGAATCGGCCGTCCGAGAGCAGATGGACACCGAAAAGGGCTACGACGATGCCGTGTGGAACCAGATGGCCGAGCAGCTCGGGTTGCAGGGGCTCATCATCCCCGAGGAGTACGGCGGCAGCGGCTTCAGCTATATCGAGCTGATCGTGGTGCTGGAGGAGATGGGCCGGGCCCTGTTGTGCGCCCCGTTCTTCTCCAGCGTGGTGCTGGCCGCCAACGCCCTCATCCACAGCGGTGACGACGCGGCCAAGGCCGAGCTCCTGCCCGGTATCGCTGGCGGAGAGACGGTAGCCGCGCTGGCCTTTACCGAGGAGAACGGCCGCTGGGACGAGTCGGGCATCACTGTGGAGGCGACCGCCGACGGCGATGGCTGGCGCATCAGCGGCACCAAGATGTTTGTGATCGACGGCCACACCGCTGATGTGGTGTTGGTGGCCGCCCGCACCGCCGGTGGGGTGAGCCTGCTCTGGTGCCCCAGCGACGCCGACGGTTTGACCAGCACCGCACTTTCCACCATGGACCAGACCCGCAAGCAGGCCCGATTGGACTTCGACAACACTCCGGTCACGCTGATCGGTGCCGAAGGCGGAGGCTGGGCCGTGCTGGAGCGGGTGCTCGACTTGGCTGCGGTCGCCCTAGCCGCCGAACAGGTGGGCGGCGCTCAGATGTGCTTGGACATGTCGGTGCAGTACGCCAAAGACCGGGTGCAGTTTGGACGGCCCATCGGGTCGTTCCAGGCCATCAAGCACAAGTGCGCCGACATGCTGCTGGAGGTTGAGTCGGCCAAGTCGGCTGCCTACTACGCCGGTTGGTGCGCCTCGGAGCTGAACGACGAGCTCCCGTCGGTGGCCAGCCTGGCCAAGGCCTACTGCTCGGAGGCCTACTTCCACGCCTCGGCGGAGAACATCCAGATCCACGGAGGGATCGGCTTCACCTGGGAGCATCCCGCCCACCTCTACTTCAAGCGGGCCAAGTCGTCGGAGCTGCTGTTCGGCGATCCCACGTATCACCGCGAGCTGCTCGCTCAGCGCATCGGCATCTGACGCTCCTCATCATTCTCGCCGCAGTCTTGGTGGTCGGGCTGGCCGCCTATGCGGTGATGCGGGTGTCGTCTCGTTTGTCCCACACCCGGGCTCGGGCGGTGTACGACCTGTTCGAGGCGGTGGACTTTGTGGCCGAGCGCCTGCCCGACGCCCTTTCGGCCAAGCTGAGCTACGACGACGTGCAGGAGATCTTGCTTTGGCGACTGGACCACCTGCGGCTCCGGGGATCGGCCACCTACGGGCGGGGGGATGTGACGGCCACCGAAGCGGAAGGCCGGGAGGAGGAGGTCGTCACCAGCGACGACGACTCGGTGGACTACGTGTTGGCCCAGGCGTCGGAGTCAGGTCGGGACATCGACGCCCTCGATGTGGTGGTGGTGCTCGATCTCGAGAGTCAATACCTGGAGGCCATAGGCGCCCTCGGCCCTCCAGCCGAGGATTCCGAGTAGTGGAAGGGTACGGTTAGGCAATGGACAGGCCACGGTCGTTGGAAGGCTTCCGGTACGTGGGGGACAAGCGGTCCCAAGTGGTCTACGACCTGGATGAGGAGAGCGACGAGTCGGTCATCGACGAGCTGGTGGCGTCGGAACAATTCCTCGTGTTCGGGCCGGACTCGCTGGCCGAAGCCCGAAACCGCGGCTATCGGCCTCGGTCGGTGTGATCCACTGGCAGAATTCCGGCGGGCTCAAGCTTGCCGGGTACTTAGCGCGGCCTGAGAGCCGCCGAACGCGAGCGCTGCCCGGTGTGGTGCTGTGCCCTGCATTTCCATCGGCGGCCAACGGCGGCAAGAGGGCCGCCGACCGGCTCTACCCCCTGGCTGATCGAATAGCCCAAAACATGGAGTGGATTGCGCTGGTGCTCAACTACCGCGGCTGCGGTGACAGCGAGGGGGATTTCTCCCTGGACGGATGGACCGACGACGTCGGCAGCGCAGTGGACCACCTCGACGGACTCGAGGAGATTGAAGGGGTCTGGCTGGCGGGATTCGGCATCGGCGGCGCGCTGGCGGCCCATGTGGCCCAAGAAGACCTCCGGGTGCGAGGGGTGGCCACCATGGGAGCGCCGGTGGATTTCGCCCACTGGGGCCTGGATGCCTCCGGGGTGGTGGAGTATTCCCGCTCGCTGGGCATCATTTCCACGCCCGACTATCCCGCTTCGGTCGACTCATGGGCCAAGGCTGCCGGGTCGATCCGAATTGACCGGTGCGCTGCTGAATTCGCTCCCCGGCCCATGCTGGTGCTCCACGGCTCCGACGACCGGGAGGTGTCGCCGCTCGACGCCCGAGTTATCGCCGACGCCCACGGCGACGCTGGCCTCCGCATCATCAGCGGCGCCGGCCACCGCCTCCACTCCGACCCCCGCTGCATCGCCATCCTCCTAGGCTGGCTCGACTCCCAAATCACCCTCATCCCCTGAGGGGATGGCCGATAGCTAGTAGTTCAAGAGCGTCTTGATCACCGCGGCCACTTGGTGACTTGGGTCGGGCTCCAAGATGCCCAAGCGGTGGATGAGGCGTTTGTGGTTCACCGACCGGATGAGTTCGCATTGGACGAAGCTGGTTTCAGACAGGCCGTTGAGATCGGTGGCTTCCAATTCAACATGAAACGGCAGGCCGCGGTAGGTGGTTGTCAGCGGCACGACGATTATGAAGGGAAACTCGATATCTGATTGGTCTGGTTGGCTGAAGATAGGAGATGGCCCAATGACGAGAGCTGGTCGAATGGACCCCGGCTCTCCTGGATGGCGCTCTCCGAAGTCAATCAGCCATAGCTCGTCAACCGATGCCATCGGCGACGTAGGTCTCTTCAGCCTCAGCCAGATACTCCTGCCAGGCTTCTGGGTCTTGACGCAACTCGTTGAGCTGCCTCATCACCTCGCGGGCGAATCGCTGTCGCCAAAGAGCCTCAGCAGCGTCTCGAACCGTGGCGACAAGGGACGTTTCAGCGTCGCGGCTCAACTCAAGCAGTCGAGCGTGAGTACTTGTGTCCACGCGGATCGTGGTGGTTTCCATAGGAAGAGTCTACATATTGTAGACATAGAGCCGGAAGTGCATCCCGTCGGAGGCTGCTCAATGCCTGGGGAGATTCAGGCTCTCAATCCGCCCCTTGTGACAGGTACTGCTGGACTTCATGGAGGGTGGAAATGACATTGCATCGGCCATCGGGGAGGTTGGTTGGATTGGGTTCGTTGGAGTTGCGGGCGATTAGGAGCGCAGCCATACCAAGTTCGAGGGCGGGGACGATGTCGCGGGTGACGCTGTCGCCGACGAAAACAGCGTTCTCGGGAGCCACCCCGAGGTGGTCAAGGGCCCGCATGAACGGTTCGGGGCTGGGCTTGGCGATGCCGATTTCGCCAGCGACGACGGTTGGCAAACCAAAGCGATCGAGTCCGGTAAGGCTCAGCTTGGTTCTCTGGGTGTCGGAGGCGCCATTGGTCACGATCGCCATCGGCACCGCTGGTTGGAGCTGGCTGATCACTGGCTCGGCGTCGGGAAAAGCCTCCATTCGGTTGAGGCGTTCTACTACGAAGAGATTGGATAACTCCTCAACCGTGTGATGGTCGACAGTGGCTTGGCGCTCAATCGCAACACGCCACACGGCCTGTCGGTTCGAAAGCCTCACTGCCCGAAGGTTGGACAATTCTTGACCGGGTCCTTCAAATGTCGCCCACAGAGCTTCCCAGCTGGCGATGCCCACTCGTCGAGCAAAGTCGATAGTGGGCAGGCTCCACCATTGGGACTTGGCCTCGTCGAAGACATCTTGCTCGAGTTGATTCGGGTCGACGCCGAGCACGATGGCAGCCTGCTGGCATGTCGCGGCCACCGCTGCTTCGGCGGCGGGCCGCTCGACAACGAGAGTGTCGTCGAGGTCCCAGACCACTGCTTCAACTGGACTGGGTGGACGGTCTCCATGATTCAGATTGGCCAATCGATCTTGCTCCGTTGTGCATCACACCGACACCACAGTCCCCGGTGCTGTCTGAACCATACTGTGAGACACGACCAATTGGAGTTGGCCCGAAGAGAAGCTGTCACTGGTGTCAGTAGAATTGTGGCATGGAGTTTAGGCCCTGTGATCAGGGGAAACGGGCTGATTGCGAGTCACCCGGGCCGGTGTGGCCGGAGGCTGTTGATGTGGCTGGCCTGTCGCTGTCGGAGCTGCGGGCGAGGCTGGGTTTGATCAAGAAGTCCGAGTCCCGGCTGGCGGCGATGAAGACGGCCGCGCTGGCTGAGTACGCGAGCCGGGGCGGCGAGGGTTTGGCCCGGCGGGTGGCTTTGGATGAGCTTCAGGCTTCCAAGCAGCAGGCCCGTCGTGAGGTGGAGACAGCCTCTCAGTTCACCAAGGTTCCCGAGACGCTCGATGCATTGGGCGCTGGGGAGATTCCCGCGGATCACGCAAAGCAGATCGCCAAGGCCGCTTCCCAGGGGCCGGTCGACGAGACGGTTTTGTTGGAGGCGGCTCGCCGCGAGGATTTCGGCACCTTCTCCCGGACGTTGCGCGATCACCAGCATGAGCAGTCGGGCGACGACGGGAAGTCGCTGTTCGAGAAGAAGCGGGAGCGCCGCACATTGCGCGTTTTCAAGTCTCCTGAGGATGGGATGTTCAACTTGAACGGCTGGTTCGATCCGGAGGCCGGGAACAGGATCGAGGCCGCGTTGGCCGCCGAGGAACGCCGGCTGCGCAACGACGACAACAGCGCCGATCAGGCCACGTTCGACCAGCGGCTCGCCGACGCCCTGGAGAGCCTGGTCTGTGCTGACACCGGTGACCGCAAGCCGCAAGGCACCACGCTCATCTTGACCGCGCAGTGGGACATGATCAACAACCAGATTGCTGAAGTGCGCCTGCCCGACGGCGACCTGTTGCCAATGTCTGAAGCGCTGCGGCTGGCATGCAACGCCGACATCCTGCCCTGCGTGTTCAACACCAAGAACCAGGAACTCTGGATTGGACGAAAGCACCGCCTGGCAACCGAAGCCCAGCGGGCCGCGCTCATCGTGCGCGACAAGCACTGCGTCGGATGCGGAAGATCAGCCGTGTGGTGCGAAGCCCACCACATCCAAGAGTGGTTCAAAGGGGGCCGCACCGATATCGACAACCTCGTGCTTGTGTGCACAAGCTGCCACCACAACATCCATGACGACGGATGGGAAGTTCACCGGCGAAGCGACGGCGCCTACGAACTCAGACCCCCACCCAAACCGTATGCCCACCTGCGACCCTGGCAATCCAAAACCGACAAGCCCTCCCAACAAACCGACCCATTCCCCGAATCAGGAATCAGCACGACGCAGCCCGCCGACCGCCAGCCGGTACTCCTGAGTTGAACTCTGAGCACACCCGCCAAGGAGGCTCCTGCGGAATTTGCGTCCCTAATGGGCGGCTAGCAAGTCTCCGAGTTGTTGGAGCCGATGCTGAATGACTCTCGGCGCTGTAGCCAATACGTAACCCTTGTCGGCGGTGCCTTGGATTGCGCCAACTATTGGACTGGCCAAGGTGTCCAGCACTTGCTGGATCTCCTGCGCCGAACTGGGCTTGTCGGGCTGATCGAGCATCACCATCAATTGCGAGGCGATGAGCGGTCCAAATGCACTGGTCCTCTCAGCCAACTTCGCACAAAGCTCCACTGCGAGGTTCCGAGTCCGGGCCAAGTCTCGGGCAGCAATCTCTATCGGGGCCATGTCGACAGCACCGCCTGTGTCGAAGAGCATCCGGTAGCTCTCGAGGCCTAGTGGCGCGTTGGCGTGCTGGATGCAGAGGTCCGCTAGCTGCTCGGTTGAGAGCACTGCCACTGACTTGTCAACTGCTCGGTTCATCAAGCGACTCCCGGATGGGTTAGGTCCGATGAGCATCGAGTAGTCAGCGTTGTGTTGTTTGCGGTGGTCATCCAAAGTGACCCAGTCCACCTGGCCATCGCCCAAGGAGCCAGCGCCGACTGTTTTGGCGTCGACCGCTACCGAGTATGAGTCGTCCCTGCCCAGCGGTGCCTTGACGAGCACATCGGTCTTGCCGCTGCCGCCGAGTTTCTCCGCGTCGAACCCAAGAATCCGGAAAGCATCCCGAATGGCGAGCTCCAAGCGCTCGGGGTTCTTGCTGTCGGTGGATGCTTCTCGAATCTCTTTGGCAAGCACCTCTGCAGGGGAGGGGGGTTGGTGAACTGCTTCGGAGTCGTCTGAGTCAGATTTGGCAGTTGATGGCGTGGCCTCGGGGATGGAAGCAGGGGTGCTCTCTGGTTTAGGGAAGAGCCGTGAGTGAGAGCGTTCTGATTTCTGACCAGGTGAATGTACGTCCAGAATGGCCAGTAGGTCGCGTCCCGCATCCGTGATGTCCAAGCGGTCTCCGCCAATGGGTTGGATCAGCTTGGCCGATTGAAGCCAACCCCTCCGTCTTTGGACTTGTGCCTTGCTTTCCCAATTCAGACCTAGGGTCCTCGCAGACCGACGAAGCTCTTCGGTCGAGCGGGGTTGGTTCTGCAACTCTGCAAGCATTTCCCCAACAAATCGAATTTGGCTGTGCAGGAGCCCGATCAGAATTCCGTCGTCTTGCGATTCATACCATCTATTTGCTTGTTGTGTAAGGCAAAGCGAGCCGTTCATGTGCTCGAATACACCAGCCTTTCGGAGAAAATTCTCTTTGCCGCTGGCACTGCCGCCGGTCAATTGGTAGTGGCTCTGAAGCCATGACACCAGGTCCTGAGATTTCGGGTGGTGCATCTCAACCTGTTTGCAGATCTCGCGCAGTGTGATGATGTAGCCTGCAAACCCGCCTGGCAAGGTACCGATATTCTTGCCACGCTCCTCCCAGGGAAGCGGATCGGGGATGTCGGCTGGGTTGGTCATGCGGGGGTAACCGTACTGAATCAGCCGGTTACGGTCAGTCTTGCTTGGTTTTGCCTTTGGCCTTTTGGGCTTTCTTCCAGGCGCGTACTTGGGCGAGGGCTTCGGGGCTGTCGATGTCGGCGACGGTGCGGGGGGTGGGGTCGGAGAAGGGGCTGGCGGCGGATTCCCAGCCCTCGGGGGTCACGTCGAATCGCTTGGCCAGCACGGCAAGGAAAATCTTGGCCTTTTCGTCGCCGTAGCCGGGGAGGGCCTTGAGCCGCTTGAGGAGGTCTTTGCCGGTATCGGCCTCGGTCCAGACTCGGGCGGCGTCGCCGTCGTAATTGTCCACGATGTGGCGGGCCAGGTCTTGGGCCCGGCGGGCCATCGAACCGGGGAACCGGTGCAGCGCGGGCTTCTCCTTGAACACAGCCTCGGCCTTATCGGGATCCAGCACGGCGAGGCGTTCAGCCGAGAAGTCGTCGGGGATCCGCTCCTTCAACCGCAGGGGCGACTTGAACGCCCATTCCATGGGGACCTGCTGGTCGAGCATCATGGCCAGCAGAAGAGCGAACGGATCATCGAGGAGGAGTTGGTCGGCGTCGTGATCGCCGGTGACAGCAAGTGTTCCCATCCGCCTATCGTAACGGCCCTGTGTCACAACGCGTAGCCTGAAGAGGTGGCTCGATTGCTGGGGAAAATACTGATGCGCCCCGACATCTGGCCCGCCGCGATCCGACTCGGATGGCGACTGAGGATGCGCCCCGATCCGGCATACATGAAGTTCAGAATGGTCACCATGTACGGCGATGCCGACGCCCAACCCCAAATCCACGACCTCATCAACTATCTGAAATGGTGCAAAGCCTGGGGGCGGATCACTAGGTGAAACCGGGTTGAACAGCCGCTGGCCGGCGTTCAATACAGAGGCGGGTTCTGGGTAATCCGCGCAAAGCAGGTCGGCGAGTTCACTATGGTTTCCCCCATGAGCCGGGCGCTGGTGCTGAACGCCTCCTTTGAGCCGTTGAGTGTGGTATCTCCCCGGCGCGCCCTCGTTTTGGTGATGGCCGAGAAGGCCGAGGTCGTGCTGGAGTCCTGCGAGCGGATCCGCTCGGAGCGGCTCGACCTGCCCGTGCCGTCGGTGGTTCGACTCCGCTACTACGTCAAGGTGCCGTTCTTCCGCACCGGCGGGCTCAGCCGCCGGGGGGTATTTGCCCGAGACGGATACCGCTGCCAATACTGCGGCCGTCACGCCGACTCCATCGACCACGTCCGGCCCCGCAGCCGGGGCGGAGACCACTCTTGGGAGAACGTGGTGGCGGCCTGCCGACGGTGCAACATGGCCAAGAGGGATCGGTTGCTGTCGGAGACCCCCATGAGGCTGATGCGTCCGCCAGCCGAGCCGCCCCGTTCGGCCTGGGTGGCTTCTGCCGTCGGCCATGTGCCCTCCGATTGGCTGCCCTACCTCGACCCAAACGCGGAATCCGTCGCCCAGTCAGCCTGATCCCTTGGCGATCGAGGGCGGGTGGACAACCCGCTGTTTGAGCGGGACAGTGGAGGAGCTGCACCAACTGAGCCCCGATCCCGATGCCGATAGGGAAGTGTGGCTCATGTCGCCCCATGACTCCGCGCTGGTGCTGGGTTCGGCCCAACCCGACGCCGCCGCTGCTTCCAGCGAAGCGGGAGTAGTAAGGCGTCGCAGCGGCGGGGGAGCGGTGTTAGTGGTGCCCGACGACACGGTATGGATCGATGTGGTGATCAGCCACAACGACCCCCTTTGGGATGACGATGTCAACCGGGCGCCCCTGTGGTTGGGACAAGCCTGGCGGGCCGCACTGGCCTCGTTGGATGTACCAGCCGGAGTGGTCTTGGATCGCTATGAACCCGGCCCATGGGGACGACTGGCTTGCTTCGCCAGCAAAGGCCCCGGAGAGGTATTGGCCGGTGAAGCCAAAGCGGTCGGCATCACCCAGCGCCGCACCCGGAACACGGCCCGGTTTCAGACCCTGGTGTATCGCCGCTGGAATCCCGATGAGCTAACCGCTCGTCTGGCAATACCGGCCGATCAGATCGATGATCTTCGAGACGCCCTGGCGGGAGCGGCCTTCGCCGTTGATGCCCGCCGAGACGACATCAACGCAGCCCTTTTGAGCGCTCTTCCTAGCTAGCGGTGCGTCTTGGGTTTAGCGCCGTGAATTGCGACGGCAGCGGGGTTCCTCGCTAGGCGTACCGACGCAGCCATACCCGGAGCGTACGGCAAGGAGGAGCAACGCCGCGAGGGGCGTCGATGCCTAGCAGGACACGCGCTAATAAACCCAAGTCGCACCGCTTGACAGTCAGTTTCGTCGGCCTGTTCCCGAGGCCTAGGCCCGTCCCTATTGCCTGCGGTGGCGCGGCCCTTTCCAAAAACCCGGAGTTGGGTTGCTTTGGTGGGGCTGTAGGGGATAGGGTGGGAGGAAATGGGAGATAAGGGGAAATACTCGGGACCCATTAGGGGAAATCGTGCTTACCGGTGAGCACGCGCGTTCCCTGGATGACAAGGGCCGGCTCTCGTTGCCGCCCTCCTTTCGCTCGGTGCTGGCCGAAGGGGCATACGTGGCCATCTACAAGCAGTGCCTCGGCATCTGGACCACGGAGGAGGCCCGCAGCGCGCTGGAGCGGATGGAAGCCGCCGTTCGAGCCGGAGAGGCCACCGGCGATGAGTTCCGCCGATTCTCTTCCAGTCTGGAGCCGGCGACCGTGGATGCCCAGGGCCGGTTGAATCTCCCCGACTCCAAGCGTGAGGTGCTGGGTCTGGAAAAGAGCGTGGTGCTGGTCGGCGTCTTCAACCGGGGCGAGGTGTGGGACGCGGAGGTATGGGCATCGCTTCAAGCCGAATTGGGTGAAGCCGATGTCGACAGGTGGCTGTGAAGAGGTCTGGAGGAAGGAGATCACGACTGGAATACGCAAGGTAAGGAGAAATAGGGCTCATGGGCAGTCCTCCGTCTGACGAGATGGAAGGCCCCTACTCCGCCCGCTTGCCATCTGACACTGCCGGGGAGAAATCCCGGAGTGCGGTCGCCAGGCGGAGGACTGCCGATGGGCGCCATTTTTATCGCCCGACCCGGTCGGACGCAACAAAGCAGCTCCCTCAACCATTGGGCCGCTGACACGCCGAGGAGGTGAATGAGCATGAACGGGGGGACATCGACGGCGATCGACAGTCGATTTGTCCATCACCCCGTCATGGTCTCAGAAGTGGTGGAACATCTGTCCACGGTGCCGCCGGGAGTATTTCTCGATGGAACCGTGGGTTGGGGAGGTCACTCTCGGGCAGTCTTGAACGCCCGGCCTGACCTCTCACTGATAGGCCTCGACCGTGACCCCTCCGCGGTCGAGGCCGCCACCACCGTCCTGGCCGGCCGCAGCGCCACCATCTGCCGGGCGAGCTTTGCACAGTTGGACGAAGTGCTGGAGTCGCTGGGCGTGTCTCGCATCGTGGGATCGCTGTTCGACTTCGGGGTGAGCTCACCACAGCTCGACAGGCCAGAGCGGGGGTTCAGCTACCGCCATGACGGACCCCTGGACATGAGGATGGACTGCGACCAGCAGCTCTCGGCCGACGAGGTGGTCAACAAATGGCCATCGGCCGACCTGGTCCGAATCCTGAAGAGCTTTGGCGACGAGCGCTACGCCAATCGCATCGCCTCGGCCATTGCCGCCGCCCGGCCGGTCGCCTCCACCACCGAGTTGGCCGACATCGTGCGAGAGGCCATCCCCGCTCCCGCCCGTCGGCGGGGAGGCCACCCGGCCAAGCGGACATTCCAGGCCATTCGGATCGCGGTCAACAACGAGCTGGACCAGATAGAGCCGGCCTTGGAAGCGGCCATCGATCGCACGGTGCCCGGGGGCCGGGGAGTGGTGCTCAGCTACCACAGCGGTGAGGACCGCATCGTCAAGCGGGTCCTGCGCCGCCGCGCCGGACTCAGCGACGAATCCCGCTTTCGGGGCCTGCCCCCATCGGCGTCCCAGCCTCAGCCCGCCATCGAGTTGATTCCCCGGGGCAGTCGCCGGCCCAGCCCGGCGGAGATGGAGGACAACCCCAGAGCCTCCAGTGCCCGATTTCGGGCATTCGCCAAACTGGGAGACGTTCAAAGCGGGGGAGCTGCGTAATGGCCTCCCCCCAGCGCCACCCCCGCCCGGCACCGGCCAAGACCGACCCCGGCTCCCGACCGGCACCGGCCAAGACCGACCCCGGCTCCCGTACCGCACCGGCCAAGACCGAGGAGAGTCCCCGCCAACACCTCCATGTCGCCCCGCGGCCCAGCCGCAAGCTGATGCCCCTGATGGGCTGGGCCGCCGCCATCACCGTGGTGATTGGCCTCTTCGCCCTGGCCTTGTTCCACGCCATGATCGTCGACCGGCAAACCACTCTCGACAACCTCAACCAGCAACTCGAAGACGTTCGGGCCACCAACGACAGGTTGCGACTCAACGTGGCTCGGGCCGAGGCTCCCGACCGCATCGTGGCGGTGGCCCTCTATCGATTGGGAATGGTGGAGCCGGACCGCCTCATCTACCTGTCTCCCGTGGATTTGGATGAGGGTGGCGAGTAGTGAAGTCCTCGAGGGAGGCTAGGGGAACCCAGTCGCGCCGACGGCGGGGCACCGCCATGGCGGTGGTCTTCGCTCTGATCGCCGTGGTGCTGGGCGTTAGGCTGGCCGACCTCCAGCTCTTCCGATCCGACGCCTACGTGAAGTACGGCGAGCAGCAGAGAATCCGGACGGTCAAGCTGACGGCCGACCGTGGGCAGATCTTCGACCGCAACGGGGTGGAGATGGCGGTGTCGGTGCCGCAATGGACGGTCTGGGCCGACCCCAGCCAAGTAGACGACCCGGCCAAAGCCGCGGCTGCGCTGGCCCCAGTGCTGGAGAAAGACGAAGATCATCTGTTCCAATTGCTGAGCGAGCCCGACCAGCACGCCTATCTGGCCCGAACGGTGCCCGACAAGGTGTCCCAGGCCGTGGCTGAACTCAACCTCAAGGGGGTGTATCTGCTGGAGGAGTCGGCCCGCTTCAACCCCGCGGGCTCTCGATTGGGCCGATCCGTGGTCGGGATTGTGGACGTCGACCAAATCGGCATCAGCGGCCTCGAATATCAATATGACGGAGTCCTCGGCGGCATTCCCGGAGAGATGGTGCTGGAGAGCAGCCAAGACGGGCGCACCATTCCGACCGGAGCCCGCCACATCAAACCGGCGCAACCGGGCGCCGATCTCTACTTGACGATCGACCGCTCGTTGCAATTTGAGGCTGAGCGCGCCCTCATGCGCCAGATCGAAGAGGTGGACGCCTCCAGCGGTTCCGTGATCATCATGGAGCCCGACACCGGCGAGATTCTGGCCATGGCCTCGGTGGGTCGAAATGGGGAGGGCGATCCGGTCTCCCTCAGCGAGAACCTCGCCGTCACTTGGGGCTATGAGCCCGGTTCGGTCATGAAGAGCGTGGTGCTCTCCGGTGTGATCGAGGAAGGCCTGGGAGCGCCCCACCATGTGCGCGAAGTCAACCACTGGCTCAACCTCTACGATCAGGAGTTCACCGATCACACCGAGTACGGGACCGCGCTCTACACCATGGAGGAGATCCTGGCCCGTTCGTCCAATACTGGTACCGTCGAGTGGGCCCTCGTGTTGGGCTCCACCCGCTTGGCTGCCTATATGTCCCGGTACGGACTGGGATCGCTCAGCGGACTGGGGTTCAAGGGGGAATCGTCCGGCTTGGTACCCAATCTCCTGGAATGGAGCGGAACCGATGTGGCCAGCTTCGCGCTGGGCCAGGGCATGCTGGCCACCCCCTTGCAGGTGTTGATGGTTTACAACACCCTGGCCAACGGCGGATTGCGGGTGCCGCCCACCCTGGTTCGCTCGGCGGTGGACGCTGATGGACATGAGATACCGGTGGAGCGGACCGAGCCGGTCAGGGCGGTGTCGTACAACACCGCCTCGCTCATGACCGACATGCTGGTAACGGTCGTGCGGGAAGGGACGGGACGCAACGCCCAAGTAGACGGCTACACCGTCGCGGGCAAGACCGGGACTGGCCAAAAGGTGCTGACCGGCGGCAACTACGAAGACGAGGACGGGGCGCGGCGCTATACCGCCACCTTCGCCGGCTTCTTGCCCGCCGAGGATCCTCAGATCTCCATCATCGTGGTGATCGACGAGCCGGTTACCAACTTCTATGCCAGCCAGGCGGCCGCCCCGCTGTTCGCCGAGCTGGCCAAGTACTCCCTGCAACGCCTCCGCATAGCCCCGCCAGTGGGCTTCGTCACCGTCGAGCCGAAGCTGGGTCCCGCTCCCACTCCTCAGCCGACCCCCGCGCTTGTGCCGGCAACCACCCCGGAGCCGACACCTGCTTCCACCCCGCAGCCCACCGTGGCGCCGGCCAGCACTTCCCAGCCCGCTCCCACCCCGCAGCCCACCCCGGTTCCGACGCCGGTCCCCGAGCCCACACCTGAACCGGCACCCCCGCCAGAGTCGGAGGACACTTCCCCGGGCGTCGAGCCCCAGGGTTCAGGAACGCCGGAACAGGCCAGCGGCGAATCCCCCCCGACCGAAGTCGGCCAGTGAGCGCTCCGTCGATGGCATTGCGGGAACTGGCCGAGGCCGCTCCGGGGCTGGTCGATCGCCAAGGCGATGCCCAGATCACCGGGCTGGCCCACGATTCCCGAACAGTGAATCCCGGCGATCTGTTCTTCTGTGTGCCGGGGGCCAACCACGATGGCCACGAATTCGCGTCCGACGCGTTGGACCGGGGGGCGGCGGGCCTAGTGGTGGAGCGCCCGCTCAGCCTGGGCTGCCCCCAAGTTCAAGCCGATTCGGTGCGCCGGGCCATGGGTCCCATGAGCTCGACCTTCCACGATCATCCATCCCGGTCCATGGCCATGGTCGGTGTGACCGGCACCAATGGCAAGACAACCGTGTGCAGCCTGCTGGGCTCGGTGCTGGCCGCCGCGGGCCTGCAAACCGAGACAATGGGCACGCTCACCGGATCCAGAACCACACCGGAGGCCGTCGACTTGCAGCGCCAACTGGCGGATTGGCGGTTGGATGGTGTTGAGGCGGTGGCCATGGAGGTGTCCAGCCATGCGCTGCACCAGCACCGAGTAGACGGCATTCGCTACGACGCCTCGGTGTTCACCAACTTCTCTACCGACCACCTCGACTACCACCGCACCGACGAGGAGTACTTCGAGGCCAAGGCCCGCCTGTTCACCCCCGAACTGTCCGACCGCGGCATAGTCAACCGCGGCGACGAGCACGGCAGGCGGCTGGCAGCCGATTCCCGCATCCCCACCGTGGGGTACGACCCCGCCGACTTGTCAGTCGACTTGGGGCCGCGGGGCTTGGCCATGCGGTGGAGGGGCCAAGATGTCAGCCTGCCCCTCATCGGCCGGTTCAACGCGGCCAACGCTTTGGCGGCGGCCGAGGCAGCCCTGCTGCTGGGAGTCAGCGTTTCCGAAGTGGTGGCCGGGCTGGAATCGGCTCACCCCGTCCCCGGCCGATTCGAGACCATCGAATCCGACCGTCCGTTCACGGTGGTAGTCGACTATGCCCACACCCCCGACGGGATGGCCAAAGTGCTGGCCGCCGCCCGAGAGTTGGTCGCCGACGCCGGTCGCCTGTGGGTGGTGTTCGGCTGTGGTGGCGACCGAGACCCAAGCAAGCGGCCGATGATGGGCCAGGTGGCGGTCGAGCAGGCCGATCAGGTCATCGTCACCTCCGACAACCCCCGCTCCGAGGATCCCGACGCCATCATCGCCGACATCTTGACCGGAGTGCCCCGCCGTTCCAGCGGTGTCATGACCATGGCCGACCGAGCAGCCGCCATAGCCCGGAGCCTGGCGGAGGCCGATCACGGCGACGTGATCGTGCTGGCCGGGAAGGGCCACGAGACCACCCAGACCGTGGGCGACCAGGTGATTCCCTTCGATGACCGGGAGGTGGCCCGAGAGCTTCTGGCCACCATGGAGGCAGCCCGGTGATCCGGCTCTTGTTCGCGGTGGCCATCGCCGGGGTGGTGTCGGTGATCGGCACCCGTCTGCTGATCACCTTCCTGCGCAGGCACTCCATCGGACAGCCCATCCAGCTGGACGGACCCCAGGGCCACATCAGCAAGGCGGGTACGCCCACCATGGGAGGCGTGGCCATCGTGGTGGGCGCGCTGGCCGGCTACGGCATCAGCGACCTCTACAACGGCATATTCACCCGCACCGGTTTGATCGTGATGCTGGCCATTCTCGGAGCCGGCGTGGTCGGCTTCATTGACGACTGGCTCAAGGTGGCCCGAGAACGCAATCTGGGTCTGGGCAAGCAGACCAAGATCTTGGGCCTGCTAATCGTGGCGGTCGGCTATGCGCTCATGATGATCCACCTGACCGACGTGCGCACAGAGCTGTCCTTCACCCGCCACGACTCCCTGAACATCGACTTGGGACCGTGGGGCTGGGGCCTGTGGGCCGTGCTGCTCATCCTGGCCACCAGCAACGCCGTGAACCTGACCGACGGACTCGACAGCCTGGCCGCTGGCTCGTCGGTGTTCGCTTACGCCGCCTTCGTCGTGATCGGCTTCTGGGCCTTCCGCAATGAGGAAATCTACGGCATCCCCCACGCGCTCGACCTGGCCATCCTGGCCGCCGCCATGTTGGGGGCCAGCGCCGGGTTCATGTGGTGGAACGCCGCGCCGGCCCGCATCTTCATGGGCGACACAGGATCGCTGGCCCTGGGGACGGGGATGGCCGGGCTGGCCCTGGCTACCAACACCCACCTTCTGCTGCCCATCATCGGCGGATTGTTCGTGATGGAGACCCTGTCGGTGATCATCCAGGTGTTCAGCTTCCGGGTGTTCGGCACCCGTGTGTTCCGAATGGCTCCCATCCATCATCACTTCGAGCTCCGGGGCTGGCCGGAGACCACGGTGATCATCCGGCTATGGATCATGACCGGTTTCGCCACCGCGGTAGCCCTAGGCCTCTTCTACGCCGACTTCGTATCCATAGGAGGGGCAGATTGAGCCGGGAACTCCTGCTGCTGGTGGGCTTTGCCGTGACCAACCGGGCGGTGTGCGTCCAACTGGTGGAGCGCGGCCGGCCGGTGGTGGCAGCCGACGACGCCCCCGACGACCACGCCCGCCGCTTGGCCGCTGAACTGGGTGTCGATCTCCTAGAGCGCCCCTCTCCCGAAGACTGGCCCTCCCTGGTGGCCGGAGTCCAGGCGGTCGTCCCCACTCCAGGGTTGCCCGAGTCCCACCCCTCCCTCGGTGCAGCCGCGGCCGCGGGCACGCCCGTCATCTCCGAGTTCGACTTGGCCCAGCGGTGGGACGACCGCCCGACGCTGGCGGTCACCGGCACCAACGGCAAGACCACGGTGACGCTTCTGGCTGCCGCCATGCTGGAGGCTTCCGGGATTCCGGTAACCGTGGCCGGCAACACCGAGACGCCGCTGGTGGAGGCCATCCGAGACAGCCGTCCCTCCGCGTTCGTGGTTGAGGCGTCCTCGTTCCGGCTTGCCCACAGCCGGTGCTATCGGCCCACGGTGGGGGCATGGTTGAACTTCGCCCCCGACCACCTCGACGTCCATGCCTCCCTGGACAGCTATCGGGCCGCCAAGGCCGCCCTGTGGAGCCGAGTCGACGAGAAAACCATCTCGGTGGTGAACCGAGACGACCCGGTGGTGGTGGAATATGCCCCCGACCGGGGCCGGGTGGTGACCTTCGGGCTCGACGACGGCGACTTCCGAGCGAGCGGAGGCGCCTTGTGGGTCGGGTCGGAAAAGCTGGCCGACGTGGCCGAGCTGCACCGGCCCCATCCTCACGAACTGGCCAACTGCCTGGCCGCGGCGGCCGTGGCCATGGCCGGCGGGGCCCATGCAGACGGAGCGAGGGCGGCTCTGCTGGCCTGGACCGGCCTTCCCCATCGGATGGTGCTGGTGGGCGAGCGCGACGGCGTGCGCTTCTTTGACGACTCCAAAGCCACTACCCCCCATGCGGTGTGCGCCGCCGTGCGGTCGGTGGGGCAATCCCCAGGACAAGCGGTCCTCATCGCCGGCGGTCGCAACAAGGGACTCGACCTGCGGCCGCTGGCCGAGGCGGCCGACCAGCTCCGCTCGGTGGTGGCCATCGGCGAAGCCGCTCCCGAAGTCCAGCAGGTGTTCGCCGGGCTGTGCCCGGTGGTGGTCGTCGAATCCATGGAGGAGGCGGTGTCCGCCGCCGCTGAGACGTCCCTAGAGGGCGACGCAGTGCTGCTCTCGCCGGGATGCGCTTCGTTCGACTGGTACGGCTCCTACGCCGAGCGAGGCGACCACTTCTCCCGGTTGGTACGCGAAATGATCGGAGGATCGCCATGACCGCAGTAGCTCCTCGGGTTCCCCGCCGGGCGTGGGTCACGGCCCTCCGATCGGCCCCGGTTGGCCAGGCCACGGTTCCGTTCTACGTGCTGTTCGGATTGATCGTGACCCTCAGCTCTATCGGCTTGGTCATGGTGCTGTCGGTCTCCTCAGTCACCAGCCTGTACGTAGGCCAGTCCACGTGGTTCACCTTCCAGCGCCAGCTCGTTTGGTGCATGGGAGGGCTCTTGGCCATGGTCTTGGTGCTGCGCACGGACTACCGGAATTGGAAGAAGTACGCCAATGGCGGGGTAGCGATCACTCTGGTGCTGTTGGTGGCCGTGCTGATCCCGGGGATCGGCACGACGGTCAATGGGGCTACCCGCTGGATCTATGTCGGCCCGTTCAGCTTCCAGCCCTCTGAACTGGCCAAGCTGGCCATGGTGCTGTTTGCGGCCGCTTGGCTGGCCGACAAGAAGGGCGAAGAGCGCAGTACTCGAACCACCATCCGTCCGGTGCTGGTGATCTGCTGCATCATGTCCGGGCTCATTCTGCTCCAGCCCAATCTGGGCACTTCGGTGCTCTTGGTGATGATCGCCTTCGCGGCATTGTTCATGGCCGGAGTGCCCCTGCTTCCGCTGACCGGCTGGTCGCTGGTCAGCGGAGGGGCGGCCGCATTGGCCGCATGGGGATCAACCTATCGCCGCAACCGGTTGTCGGCCATGCTCGACCCGTGGTCCGATCCGCTCGACACCGGCTGGCAGACCATCCAGTCGCGAGTAGGCATCGCTTCGGGGGGGCCCTCCGGAGTGGGCTTGGGGGAGGGGCGCATAAAGTGGGGATTTCTCCCCGAGGCCCAAACCGACTTCATCTTCGCCGTCTTGGCCGAGGAGACGGGCTGGTTGGGGGCCACGTTCGTCATCTGTCTGTTCGCTGGCTTTGTGGTTTGTGGGATCTGGGTGGCGGTAAATGCACCTGACCGCTTCGGGCAGGTCTTGGCCACCGGCGTCACGGTGTGGGTGGGCGCCCAGGCCTTTGTGAACATCGCCGCGGTGGTCGGGGTGATACCCATCACCGGGGTTCCCCTGCCCTTCTTGTCGGTGGGAGGCTCAGCTCTGTTGACGAGCATGGTGGCCTCGGGGATGCTCTTGAACATCGCCCGGCAGATCCGAGTCGAGCCGTGAACGGTGACCCCCCGGTGTGGGCGGTAATAGCCGGGGGAGGCACCGCCGGCCATGTCCACCCCGGATTGGCCGTAGCCCAGGCCTTGGTTCGGCGCGGCCATAATCCCCGTGCCATCCATTTCGTGGGATCGGCCCGAGGGGTGGAACGTGATCTGATCCCTGCCGCCGGGTTCGATCTGACCCTGCTGCCCGGCCGGGGTATTCAGCGCCGGTTCACCCGCCAGAACCTGTCGTCGGCCTGGGGCCTGGCCCGGGCTGTAGGGCAAGCCCACCGCCTGCTGCGGCGCCTTCGGCCCTTGGTGGTCTTGGGTCTGGGGGGCTACGCCAGCGTGCCCTGTGCGCTGGCCGCCAGGCTGCTCAGAATCCCGATTGTGGTGGCCGAGCAAAACGCCGTTCCCGGCTTGGCCAACCGCGTCGCCAGCCGGTGGGCCCGGGCGTCGGCCGTGTCCTTTGCGGGAACCCCGTTACACCGGGCGGTCCTCACCGGCAATCCGGTGCGGGGCGAAGTCCAGAGGGTCAACCGGGAAAGCGACCGGGCTTCGGCTCGAGCCGCTTTAGGCGTGGAAGACGGGCGCCGATTGGTGGCGGTGGTCAGCGGGTCGCTGGGCGCAGCCCGCATCAACCGAGCCGCCTTTGAGGCCGCCCAACGCTGGGCCGATCGGGACGATCTAGCCATACACCACGTGGTTGGCCGAAGGGACTGGGAAGAGCTGGCCGATCTGCGGCCCGACCTGTCCGATGCCGCGCTGGACTATCGGACGGTGGAGTACGAGAACAACATGCCCGGCGTGTATGCCGCCGCCGATCTGATGGTGGGCCGAGCCGGGGCGTCCAGTGTGGCGGAGTTGGCCGTTGTCGGCTTGGCGTCGGTGCTGGTCCCGCTGCCGGGAGCCCCCGGCGATCATCAAACCGCGAATGCCGCCCAGCTGGCGGCCCGGGGAGGGGCGGTTCTGGTGCCCGACGCCGAGATGGACGGCGAACGGATGGTCCTCGAGGCGGACCAACTCCTCAAGGTTCCCGGCATTCTCAACGCCATGGGCCGGGAGGCCGCAGATCTGGGTTTCCGAGACGCCGACGACCGAGTGGCCGATCTTCTGGAGGTGCACGCTCGCGCCCCCCGCCAAGATCAACAATAGAGACCATGGTCGATCTGAGCTCGACGCCTCGGGTCCACTTGTTGGGAGTGGGCGGAGCAGGCATGTCGGCCATCGCCGTGGTCTTGCGGGGGCTGGGCTGCCCGGTGAGCGGCAGCGACTCGGCTGACACTCCGGTGCTCGACCGCTTGCGGGAAATCGGGGTGGATGTGTTCGTCGGCCACCATGCCTCCCACGTGACCGAGGCCGATGTCGTTGCCCGCTCCACCGCGGTGGGCGACGACAACCTCGAGATCGTGGCGGCTCGCCAAGCCGGCATCCCCGTCTACCGCCGAGCCGAGATTCTGGCGGCCATCACTGGAATGCGCTCCACCGTGGCGGTGGCCGGGACTCATGGCAAAACCACAACTGCGGCCATGTTGTCCCATGTGCTGATAGCGGCGGGCGCCGACCCCGGATTCGTGGTGGGCGCGGTGTTGGCCAACGGCAGCATTGGCGCACGATGGTCGCAGAGCCCCTTGTTCGTGGTGGAGGCCGATGAGAGCGACGGCACCTTCGGGGAGCTGATCGTGGCCTGGGCCGTGCTGACCAGCGTGGAACCCGATCATCTGCGCCGGGATCGTCCGGCTGTTGAGCTGGAAGCCGAATTCGCCCGGTTCTGCGGGAGAGCGGCCAACGGGCTGGTGGTGTGTGCGGACGATCCTGGAGCTATGAAGGCCTCCGAGGGCTGCTCCCGGGTTCTGTACGGCTTCGGACCCGAATCCGACTACCGCTGGCAAACCCTGAGCCGCAGTCGTCAAGCCATCGAGGGGGAGGTCACTCGCCGGGGCGACCTGCTGGGTCCGGTGACGGTCCCCATGCCGGGAGACCACAACGCGCTCAACGCCACCGGCGCGCTGGCCATGGCTTGCGAGCTGGGGGTGGACGAGTCGGCGGCGGCGGCGGCGTTGTCCGGGTTCCAGGGCGTGTCACGGCGATTCGAGCACCGGGGGGAAGCGGCCGGGGTCGAATTCATCGACGACTACGCCCACTTGCCCACTGAAGTCGCCTTTGCACTGAAGACAGCGGTTGAGGGGGGATGGAACCGGGTGGTGTGCGTCTTTCAGCCCCACCGCTACACCCGTACATCGCAACTGTGGACTTCTTTCGCCCACTGCTTCGAGGCTGCCGACGTGGTGATAGTCACCGACATCTACTCGGCGGGCGAACCACCCATTTCCGGCGTGACTGGAGAGCTGACATGGCAGGCGGCCAAGGAGGCCCATCCTGATTTGGACATTTCCTATGTGGCTCGACTCGAAGATGCAGTCGACCATCTGGTCGACATCCTCCGCCCCGGTGATCTGTGCCTGACTTTGGGCGCCGGCGACCTCACCGAGATTCCCGATCGGGTGATCTCCAGACTTTTTGAGCGCCAATGAGCCCAGTCGACTGGAATCGCCTGGCCCAAGACCTGGCCCGAGTGCTGGGCCAAGATGCGGTTGTCCGTGAGCGCCCGATCGGCCCGGAAACCACCTATCGGGTTGGCGGCGCGGCGCGGGTGGGGTTTACGTTGGCCGCCGATGCCGATGTCGCCGCCCTCGCCAAGGTGGTGGCGGCCAGCGGAAGCGATGTGCTGGTGGTGGGCAAGGGCTCGAACCTGCTGGTGGCTGAAGCCGGCTTTGATGGGATAGCCGTGTGGCTGGGCCCCGGTTTCGACTGGGTCGAGATCGACGGGCCCGATGTCAGGGCCGGCGCCGCGGCCGGCCTGCCCGTCCTGGCCCGCCAGAGCGCGGCGGCCGGACTCACGGGCTTCGAATGGGCAGTCGGGGTGCCCGGATCGCTGGGGGGCGCAGTTTGCATGAACGCCGGGGGCCACGGGTCCGACATCGCTGCATCGCTCGTCCATGCCGAAGTTGCCGACCTGAGGAACGGCGTTGTCGAGCGCTGGGACCGACCGCAACTGGAGCTCGGCTACCGGAGATCGGCCTTGGCCGACCACCACCTGGTGCTGGGGGCAGAGATGGGTCTGGCTGCGGGGGACGCTGAGGAGTCGCAGGCTCTGATCGCCGAGATCGTGGCGTGGCGAAGGGAGAACCAGCCGGGAGGACAGAACGCCGGTTCGGTGTTCACCAACCCCGACGGAGACAGCGCGGGGCGAATCATCGACGCGGCCGGTCTGAAAGGGCTCCGGGTGGGCACCGCGTCGGTCTCTGACAAGCACGCCAACTTCTTCATCGCCGACCGGGGCGGATCGGCCGACGATCTCCACGCTCTGATGGGCGAGGTGTTCACCCGAGTGCGGGACGAGATCGGCGTCGCCTTGATGCCCGAGACCCGCCTGGTGGGGTTTGAAGGCGGTCCGTGGACAGGGCGGTCGGTCTGACATGCCCACGGATGAGACGCCGGAGGATCGGCAAGCGAATCGACTCCCCCAACCTGCGCCTCCGGTGGACCCCCGGATCGAGGCTCGGCGCAATGACGTCCATTCGCGTCGTCGCCTTCGGGTGTGGATCACCATCGGCTTGGTCGCGGTGTTGGTCGCCGCCGCCTTCGGGATCAGCCGCAGCCCGCTGTTGGATGTGGATGAGGTGGAAGTAATCGGCGCCCGTCGCACCGGAGCCATTCAGGTGGCGGAGGCGGCCGGAGTCGAGCTCGGCACCCCGCTTCTGGGACTGGACTTGTCCGGACCCCGCAGGGCGATAGCGGCGCTGCCGTGGGTGGATCAGGTCCGTTCCAATCGAACGTGGGGCGGCAAAGTCACATTCGACGTCACCGAGCGAACGCCGGTGGCCCAAATCCCCCTTGAGACCCAAGTCCCCGGTGAGCAGAGCTGGGCGGTGGTCGACCTCCATGGCAGAGTCCTCCAGATAATTCCGACACCCGGAGTGTTGCCGGTAGTGCTGTTCGGTCCGGTGCCTGAGCCGGGGGGGTGGCTATCGGAGTCGGCACTGCCGCTGCTTGAGGCCAGCCAAGCTCTTATTTCTCTTCAGGGCAGTGGAATCGGCCCGATTTCCTGGGACAACGGACAGTTGATTGTGGATTTACCCGGTGTGGGGCGGGCCCATTGGGGAGGGCGAGACAATCCCCGCGGCAAAGCGGTGGCCCTTGCTACGTTTCTGGCCAGAATCGACCTGCACTGCTACGAGAAGGTTGATCTGAGCGACCCCGACCGTCCCGCCTTGACCCCAATCGAGAATTGCTCGTAAGCTGAATCTACCTCTACTTGAGGAATAGGTTCTAAAGCCTCAACTCTTCATTCACATAAACCAAAAGTAGAGATTGAAGAATTGAGCTATTGGAGTGAGGAAGCCCCATGGTTGAACCCCAGAATTATCTAGCAGTCATCAAGGTGATCGGCGTCGGCGGCGGCGGTGTAAATGCTGTTGACCGCATGATCGATGCCGGTCTGCGCGGCGTGGAGTTCGTGGCCGTCAACACTGATGCTCAGGCTCTGCTGATGAGTTCAGCTGAGGTAAAGCTTGACATCGGTCGAGAGTTGACCCGCGGGCTTGGCGCGGGCAGCGACCCCGAGGTCGGCGCCCAAGCGGCCACCGATCATCGCAAGGAGATCGAAGAGGCACTCAGCGGTGCCGACATGGTGTTCATCACCGCGGGCGAGGGGGGCGGCACCGGTACGGGGGCTGCTCCGGTCATTGCCGAGATTTCCAAGGGTCTGGGCGCGCTCACCATCGCGGTGGTGACCCGTCCGTTCGGCTTTGAGGGTCGCCGCCGCTCCGTTCAAGCCGAGAGCGGCATTCAGTCTCTCAAGGACAAGGTCGACACCCAGATCGTCATTCCCAACGATCGCCTGTTGAGCATCTCCGACGACAACACCTCGGTGGTCGACGCGTTCCGCATGGCCGACGAGGTGCTGCTGCACGGCGTCCAGGGAATCACCGACTTGATCACCACCCCCGGACTCATCAACACCGACTTCGCCGACGTTCGCATGGTGATGCAGGACGCCGGTTCTGCGCTCATGGGCGTGGGCATCTCCTCCGGTGAGGGGAAGGCGGTCAGCGCGGCCCGCAAGGCCATCGCCAGCCCGCTGCTCGAGGCCTCGATCGAAGGCGCACGCGGGATCCTGCTGAGCATTGCCGGCGGCGCGGGCCTCGGCATCTTCGAGGTGAACGAAGCGGCCGAAATCGTCCAGGGCGTGGCCCACCCCGATGCCAACATCATCTTCGGCACGGTGGTGGACGATGCCATGGGAGACCACATCCGAGTCACGGTGATCGCGGCCGGATTCGACCGGTGGGAAGGCGAGCGGGCCACCAGGATGTCGGCCACCGATTCGTCTGGCGCCGGCGAAGTTCCCGATGTGTTCGGAGGAGCGGAAGACGACATCTTGGGCTCGGATGTGGAAGACGAGTTCGACATCCCCTCCTTCCTCCGGTAACACGCCCAACCGAGACGTTGATCAGCCCCGCCGAGGTAGCCGACCGCCTGGGCGCACTTCGGGACCGGTTGTCTCGAGCCGGCGGCGACCATGTGAAGGTGGTGGCGGTCACCAAGGGCTTCGGCCCGGATGCGGCGACCGCGGCAATGGAGGCCGGCCTGGCCGACCTCGGCGAGAACTACGCCCAAGACCTACTGGCCAAGGCTGCGGAGCTGAGCGCCGAGCCTGGCGCCACCCCCCAGCCCCGCTGGCACTTCATCGGCCGGCTCCAGCGCAACAAGATCCGCAAGATCTCCGGCTTGGTCCACCTGTGGCAGAGCGTGGACCGCCCTGAGTCGGCCGCAGAGATCGCCCGGCGGGTGCCGGGCGCAAGGGTGCTCGTTCAGGTGGACATCGCCGGTATCGGCGGCCGAGGGGGTTGTTCTCCCGAAGACACCGCTGGGCTGGTGGGGAGCTGCCGTGAGGCGGGCTTGGAGGTGGCCGGGCTTATGGCGGTGGGAGCACCGGGTTCACCGGAGGATGCCCGCCCCGGATTTCGCCTCCTGGCCTCCCAGGCCGAAGAACTCGGACTGGTCGAGCTGTCGATGGGAATGTCCGCCGATATCGAGGTGGCGGTGGAGGAGGGGGCCACCATAGTGAGGGTCGGCACCGCCCTGTTCGGCCCCCGACCCGGCTAGACACCACCGGAGTGGTGTCCCTCCCCGAAATGGGGGGCCGGTTCCTGTACCATCAGCGAGAGCAAGTGAATCGCTGCCGAGAGGGGGATGCAGAAATGTCGTCCGTGTGGCAGAAAACCAAGTTCTGGCTAGGGTTCGGAACCGAAGAGGAGTTCGGCCCCCAGGGACTTATGGAGCAGGACTCCGATATGCGACTCGTGTCTCAGTCGCCCGACGACGAGTATGCGGTGGGCACCGATGTGGGCTCGGTGCGGCCCATCCCGGCCGCGGACCCGTCGGAAATGGAGGCGACGTCGGAACAGCCTCGCACCAGCTTTGTCCGTCCCATTCCCTCCACATCCTCGAAGCCCTCGGTGGTCAGCCCGATATCGTTTGACGACGCCAAGGATGTGGGGGACTGCTTCCGAGGCGGGCAGGCGGTCATCGTCAACCTGCAACACAGCAGCCGGGAAGTGGCCCGACGGCTCATCGACTTCTCCAGCGGTCTGTGCTACGGGCTGGACGGCCGCATGGAGCGGGTGGCCGATCATGTGTACCTGCTGACCCCCACCAATGTGGAGGTGTCGGCCGAAGAGCGGCGCCGCATGGAGCAGGCCGACTACCAGAACGGCTGATTGCTGCGGCTAAGCCTTGGCCAGTCGGACAGAGAGACGGCCCGCGTCAATTGACAGATCGGTGGGAGTCTCGGCCTGTTGATCGGCGTCGATGAGCTGAGGCTCGCCGACGGCCAGCACTTGCTCGCAGACGTAGTTGAGGTGGGCCTGCACCGCCTCGATGATCTCGGCATCGGCGGCAATGGTCAGTTCGATCCGGTCGGTGACGTCTAAATCCTGGTTCTTGCGCTCGGCCTGGATGACCCGGACAACGTCCCGAGCGATCCCTTCGGTGGCCAGCTCAGGGCTGACCACGGTGTCCAGCGCCACGAGGGCGTCGTTGGTGCGCAGCGCCGCTGCGGTGGTCCCCTCGACGGGGTTCAGGGCCAGCTGGAACTCGCTGTCCGACAGCGTGTGGCCGGCCACCGTTACGGTGCCGTCGGGATTGGCCTCCCATAGCCCCTCGCGGGCGGCGGCAAACACCACTTGGGCGTCTTTACCCAGGCGGGGGCCCAGCGCTTGGCCGTTGGGTCGGAGCACGAACTGCCCGTAGGCGGTGAGGTCGTCGCTGAGGAAGACCTCCTTCACGTTCACCTCGTCGGCGATCAGCGGGGTGAACGGCGCCAAGGTGTCCACCTCGTTTCCGGCCACGGTGAGCGATGGCAGGGGCTGGCGGACTCGGATGCCCTCGTCCTCTCGAACCCGCAGACCGGTGGAGCACACGTCGCGCACCCGGTCCATGGCGGCCACCAGCTGGGGATCGGCGGGAAGCTCCGAGGGATCGGGCCAATCGCACAGGTGGACGCTGGACTCCCGGGTGAGGCCCCGGAAGATCTCCTCGGACACCAACGGCAGAAACGGGGCCAGCAGCTGGGCCAGGGTGGTCAGCACCGTGAACAGGGTGTCGTAGGCATCTTGCTTGTCGTCGGCCGAAGACGGGCGCGACGGGGCCCAGAAGCGATCCCGGCTCCGGCGGATGTACCAATTGTTGAGGGAGTCGATGAATCCCTCCAGCTCGGCAGCGGCGCCGGGCAGGTCGTATGCGTCCATGCGTTCGGTTACCGCTTCGGCAAGCAGCCGGGTCTTGGCCAGGATGTAGCGGTCCAACAATTCCTCAGAGCTGGCCCGGGGCTTAGCCTGAATCCCGTCGGCGTTGGCGTACAGGGCGAAGAAGTAATAGGCGTTCCAGATGGGGATGATCACCTGACGCAGAACGTCGTCGATGGCCGAGTCGTCGAGGCGCGGGTCGCCGCCCCTCACGATGGGCGAGGCCATCAGATACCAGCGGAGGGCGTCGGCCCCCTTGGTGGCGAAGATCTCCTCGGGCTCGGTGAAGTTCCTCAGCTTCTTGGACAGCTTCCGGCCCTTGGCATCCAGCAGGATGCCGTGGCAGATCACGTTGTTGAACGCCGGCCGGTCGAACAGCGCCGTGGCCAACACATGCAGGGTGTAGAACCAGCCGCGGGTCTGGTTGATGTACTCCACGATGAAATCTGCCGGGAAGTGGTGCTCGAACCACTCCTTGTTCTCGAACGGGTAGTGGACCTGGGCAAAGGGCATGGATCCCGACTCGAACCAGCAGTCCAGCACCTCGGGCACCCGGCGCATGACCGACTTGCCGGTGGGATCGTCGGGGTTGGGTCGAGTCAGCTCGTCGATGAACGGCCGGTGCAGGTCCGCCGGGCGCACGCCGAAGTCCCGCTCGATCTCATCCAGGCTTCCGTAGACGTCCACTCGGGGATAGGCCGGATCGTCGCTTCGCCACACCGGGATGGGCGATCCCCAGAACCGATTGCGGCTGATCGACCAGTCTCGAGCGCCTTCCAGCCAGGTGCCGAACCTCCCGTCGCGCACATGGCCCGGCACCCAGTTGATCTGCTGGTTCAGCGCCAGCATCTTGTCCCGGATCTCGGTCACCCTCACGAACCACGAGCTGAGGGCCCGGTAGATGATCGGCTCGTCGGTGCGCCAGCAGTGCGGGTAGTTGTGCTCATAGGTGGCGTGGCGCAGGATCCGCCCATGCTCTTTGAGCCGGGCGATGATGCCGCTGTTGGCCTCGAATACGTTGACCCCGGCCCAGTCGGCCACCTCGTCGGTAAAGCGGCCCTGGTCGTCCACCGGCACCACCGTGGGCAAGCCGTGGGCCTCGGCGGCCTGCTGGTCGTCCTCACCGAAGCCGGGGGCGGCGTGGACCACACCGGTGCCCTCGGAGGTGTCCACGAAGTCGGCCCCCAGCACCTGGAAGGCGCCGTCGGCGTCCAGGGAGGCGAAGTAGTCGAACAGCGGCCGATATCGCCGGCCGATCAGATCGGCGCCGGTCACCGTGCCCACAACCCGGCTCTGGCCCAGCTCAGCGCCGTAAGACTCCAGTATCGCCGCAGCCAGCACTACATGCCCGCCGTCATGCTCCACCACGGCGTAGTCGATCTCGGGCCCCACGATCAGCATCAGGTTGGACGGGAGAGTCCACGGCGTGGTGGTCCAGGCCAGAATGCACATCGGACCGGGATCACCTGCTTCCGGCACCAGGTCGAAGGCCACGGTGATGGCCGGGTCCTGGCGGGGTCGGGTGGCGTCGTCGAGGCGGATCTCGAAGTTGGACAGCGGGGTCTCGGCGGCCCACGAGTAGGGCATCACCCGATAGGCCTCATAGACCAGGCCCTTGTCCCACAGCGACTTGAAGGCCCACATCACCGACTCCATATAGGACAGGTCCATGGTCTTGTAGTCGTCGGTGAAGTCCACCCAGCGGGCTTGGCGGGTCACCGTGGACTCCCACTCCTGGGTGTAGCGCAACACCAATTGGCGGCAATAGTCGTTGAACCGGTCGATGCCGTAGCCGGTTATGGCGGCCCTCCCCGACACCGACAACTCCTTCTCGGCCTCCATTTCCGCCGGCAATCCGTGGCAGTCCCACCCGAAGCGCCGCTCCACCCGACGGCCCCGCATGGTTTGATAGCGGGGGATCACGTCCTTCACATATCCGGTGAGCAGGTGTCCGTGGTGGGGTAGCCCGTTGGCAAACGGGGGGCCGTCGTAGAACACGTATTCGTTGTCGCCGTCGGTACCCGCAGGTCGCTGGTCCACCGACTGGGCGAAGGTCTCGTTCTCAGCCCATAACTCCAGCACCCGTCGCTCGATGTCGGGGAAGAACGGTTTGGGGTCGACCTCGGGGTAGGGGGTGGACGGATCTGACAACGGGCCTCCAGAAGAAACTGGGAAATTACAAAATAGCCCGTCGCCATTCCGGTCCAGACATCGTTAACCCTCTCTCGACCATTGATAGGCCATTTGAGAGTAATTGGCGGCGACCGCGGCTACACTCCCGCCTGCAATGGCAGCTAAGAAGACCGCGACCAAGAAGCCGGCGGCCAAGACGACCGCGGCCAAGACAAGCGCGGCAAAGAAGCCTGCGGCCAAGACGACCGCGGCCAAGACAAGCCCGGCAAAGAAGCCTGCGGCCAAGAAGCCAGCCGCAAAGAAGCCAGCAGCCAAGAAGCCGGCGGCCAAGCAGACCGCGGCCAAGAAGCCCGCAGCCAAGCAGACCGCGGCCAAGACGACCGCGGCAAAGAAGCCAGCCGCAAAGAAGCCAGCAGCCAAGAAGCCAGCAGCCAAGAAACCGCTGTTCGACAAGAAGTACCTGGATAAGCAGCGGCTGCTCCTGTTGGATGAGCGCAACCGCTACATCACCTCGGCCACCCGCCTCAAGGCTGAGGCCGATTCCCTGGTGGAAGAGCGAGAGCCCGGGGATGTCCAGTTCGACGAGGAATCGGGCGAGGGAGACACCCTGGCGGTGGAGCGGGAGCGGGACCTGGCACTCAGCGCCCACGCCCGCGCTGCGGTCGAACAGATCGATGCCGCCTTGGCCCGAATCGACGCCGGCACCTATGGCATCTGCCTGGTCTCGGGCAAGCCGATTCCCCGGCAGCGGCTCAACGCCATTCCGTGGGCGGCGGAACGGGTCGAGCACAAAGCCGGTGGGTTCTAGAGCAATCACCCCCACCGAGACAAAGCACCGATCTCGCCGCCACAACCTGGTCCTGCTGGGGGTGGCGGCCTTCGTGGTGGCCGTTGACCAGCTGACCAAGTGGTGGGCGCTGGTGACCCTCGACGACCGGGACATAGACCTGGTGTGGACCCTGCGGCTGAATCTGGTCCACAACACCGGAGCGGCCTTCGGATTGGGACAGGGCTTGGAAGCGGTGATCGCCGTGGTGGCGCTGCTGTTCGTGATCTTCGTGGCTTGGGCCAGTTGGGGGGGCCGCCGACTGTCGTTGCCGCCGGTGCTTTTGGGCATGATTCTGGGCGGTGCGATCGGCAACCTGGCCGACCGGGCCTTGCGGACCGGGGACGGATTTCTCGGCGGGGCAGTGGTTGACTTCGTCGACCTCCAGTGGTGGCCGGTGTTCAATGCGGCCGACTCCGCCATCGTGGTGGCCGGGGTGATCCTGGTGCTGACTGCGCCGCGCTATCGCCAATCTGATGACGAACCCGATGGGGCCACGAGCAATAGCAGCACAGAGCTGAATCCCCCTCATGGGCCCTGAGGGGGTTGTTCCCGACGCATTGGCCGGCGAGCGCCTCGACCGGGTGGTGGCGCTGGTGTGGGAGTGCAGCCGGGCCGAGGCCGCCCGCCTGATCGACCAGGAGAAGGTGGCTGTGAACGGCGTTGCTGCCGCCGCCCGCTCTCAGAGATTGGCGGCCGGAGATCGCATCTCCCTGTCCGAGGAGCCCGCGGTCGGCCCGGCGGCACCGGAACCCGACCCATCGGTGGAACTCGATGTGGTCCATACCGACGAGCATGTGATCGTGGTCAACAAACCGGCCGATCTGGTGGTCCACCCCGGATCGGGCAACGCCGACAAGACCATGGTCAACGGATTGCTGGCCCGGTATCCCGAGATCGCCGGAGTGGGGGTGCCGGAGCGCCCCGGAATCGTGCACCGTCTCGACCGGGGCACCTCGGGGCTGCTGATGGTGGCCCGCACCGCCACCGCTCACCAGGCCTTGTCCGAGGCGCTGGGCCGACGGGAGGTACACCGCGGCTATGTCGCCCTGGTGCAGGGGATGCCGGCCGACGACCGGGGGTTGATCGACGCTCCGGTGGGCCGGTCCACCCGCCACCCCACCAAGATGACGGTGAAGGCCGACGGCCGACCGGCCAAAACCCACTACCGGGTAACCGATCGCATGGCCGCCCGCACTGAATCCCAAGACGGGCCCCAAGACGAATCCGTGCCCTTCGACTCTGCTCGACTGGAGCTACGGCTGGAAACCGGGCGCACCCACCAGATTCGGGTCCATCTGGCGGCCATCGGCCACCCGGTATTGGGCGACGATCTCTACGGAGGTCCCGTTGCTCCCGGCATCAGCCGACCAGCGCTCCACGCCCACTCTTTGGGCTTCGACCACCCTGAGAGCGGCCAGCCCCTCCGATTCGAAGCCGAGCCCCCCGAGGACTTCTCCGCCCTCTACCAGTTGCTCAGCGGGTAGAGGGGGTAAGCGTCAGTCCGATCCCGGCCAGGGGAGGAGGCCGTTGGCGGTCTTGGCGATGTCATCGAGGGTGTAGTCGCTCAGCAGGTCGTGCATGATGTCGCCCGCATGGGTCCAGATGGCCAGCAGCACGCACTGGCCCTCGTGATCACAGGCGCCGTCTTGGTGGGGCTCGCCGAAGTCGCCCAGCACGATGGGACCGTCCACCGCGCTCACGATCTCGCTCAGCTTGATCTCGGAAGCCGGCCGGGCCAGGGCGTAGCCGCCCCCCGCCCCTCGCTTGGAGCGCACCAGTCCGGCGCCCTTGAGCGCTTGAAGTATCTGCTCCAAGTAGGGCTGGGGGAGCCCGGTGCGCTCGGCAATGTCCCGCACCGAGGTGGGACCGGACTCGTCGGCGTGCAGGGCCAGCGACAGCAGCGCCCGGCTGGCGTAGTCCCCTCGAGTCGACACCCTCACGAGCCATCACACTACTTCTCAATCTTCTCCGCATGGTCGAGCCGATAGTTTGAAGTCGGAATGGGAAGCCCCAGCCAGCACAACAACCCGACAGCCACCGGTTCGACCACCGGCTTTCCGGTGCTGCCCGACTACCGGGGGTCGTGTCTGAGCAACGTGGTGCCGGCCCTGCTCGGCCCGCCCGATGCCGCTGATTGGCTGCCCGCTCCCATCCGTCAGGCCAAAGCGGTGGTGCTGCTTCTGATCGACGGGATGGGGTGGGAGCAGCTCCAAGACCGGGCCGAGCTGACCCCGGTATTATCGGCCATGGAGGGCGGCCCAATCACCACTGTGGCCCCAAGCACCACCACTACTGCCCTGACATCGCTGGTCACTGGGGCGCCGCCGGGTGAGCACGGCCTGATCGGCTATCAGATCTACATGCAGGGCCAGGTGCTCAACGCACTGCGCTGGACCGCGGGCTCCAAGCCATCAGATGCCCGCCGGTCCATCGTGCCCGAGGAGGTGCAAACCCGGCCCGCGTTTCTCGGTCGAAGGGTGCCCGCGGTGGGCCGGAGCGAGTTCCAGGGAACCGGCTTCACCCGGGCCCATCTCGACGGGGTAGACCACAAGGGATACAAGCTGACCAGCTCCATCGCCGTGGAGGTGCAGATGCTGGTGGACGACGGTGAGCCGTTGGTGTACGCCTACTACGACGGCCCCGACCGCATTGCCCACGAATACGGATTCGGCCCCTACTTGGATGCCGAGTTTGCCGAGGTCGACCGTCTGGTGGCCCAGATCCTGGCTGTGTTGCCCCCCGAGGTGGCGCTGTTGGTGGTGTCGGACCACGGTCAGGTCATGGTGGGCGAAAACAAAGTGGAACTGGCCCGAGACGTGCTGGCCCTCACCGCGGTGACCTCGGGGGAAGCCCGATTCCGCTGGCTCCACGCCCGCCCCGGACGAGCCGGCGAGCTCTTTGGGGCAGCCGCCGAGCACTATGGCCACCATGGTCTGGTAGTCGAGCGCCAACAGGTGTTGGACGAGGAATGGTTCGGCCCCCACGTGGGACCGGAGGCCCGCTCTCGAATGGGCGACGTGGCCCTCGTGCCCTGCGACCCGGTGGCCTTCGTCGAGCCGAAGCCCGCGCCCCGGAGCGGGGCCGGGAGTGGGGGCAGGCCGGTGTTTGAGCTGCTGGGCCGGCACGGATCGCTGACGTCGGCCGAGATGTTGGTGCCCTGCCTGGCCGCATTCGGCACCCGGACGTGACAGCGTTGCCCCACTCCGGCGGCTAGCCGGTAGATTTTCAGCCATGGCAGACACCGCACAGCCGGTTCCGGTCGAACCTACCGAGGTGATCCACGAAGGGCCGCCGGCAGAAGGAGATTCGAATGAGCCGTTGGCGGCCGGGGAGGCCATCGAACAGCCGGCCAAGGTGATGAGGGTCGGCACGATGATGAAGCAGCTCTTGGACGAGGTGCGCCAAGCCTCCCTGGATGAGTCCAGCCGTGATCGACTGAGAGACATCTACGCCACCTCTATCGAGGAGCTGGGCTCGGCGCTTTCCCCCGACCTGCGTGAGGAGCTCGACCGCCTGATTCTGCCCTTCCCCGAGGATCACCCTCCCAGCCAGGCCGAGCTTCAAGTGGCCAAGGCCCAGCTGGTGGGCTGGCTAGAGGGACTCATCCAGGGCATCCAAGCCGCCCTGTTCGCTCAACAGGTCTCCGCTCAGCAGCAGCTGGCCAATATCCGGGCCGAACTTCCCCCCGGTGCGCAGCCACCAACCGAACGCCGGCCGGGAACGTATCTCTAAAGCTTCGATAACCAGGCAAAAGGCGGCAATTCGTCGGGGAACTGCATGCGTCCCCCAGGCTTGGTATGGTCAGGGTTAGGCCAAACCACAACCCTGTAAGTTATCCACAGGTAGGCCGTTAACACGCACAGACCATCCACAATCAGCCCACAGGAGCACCGTGTCCAGTTCGTTCACCCACCTCCACGTCCACACTGAGTACTCAATCCTCGACGGCGCCTCCCGGGTGAGCGAGTTGGTCAAGGCAGCCGCGGCCGACGGTCAGCCTGCGTTGGGAATGACCGACCACGGCAACATGTACGGGGTTGTCGACTTCTACCGGACCTGCCTTTCCGAGGGGATCAAGCCGGTCATCGGCATCGAGGCCTACATGGCCCACGAGAACCGGAGTGAGCGACCCCCGAGGCGGGGCAAGGTAGACGACAGCGGGGGCAGCACTGAGGGCGGGCAGAAGATCTATTACCACCTCACCCTGCTGGCCGAGAACAACACCGGTTACAAGAACCTCATCCAGCTCTCCAGCCGGGCCTTCCTAGAGGGGTACTACTACAAGCCCCGGCTCGACTGGGAGCTGCTGGCTGAGCACAGCGAGGGGCTGATCGCCTCCACCGGCTGTCTGGGCGGCCACGTGCTCCAGGCCTTGCTGCGCAACGACTACGACGACGCAGTGGCCAAGGCGGCCCGCCTCCAGGACATCTTCGGCAAGGACAACCTGTTCGTGGAGATCCAAGACCACGGCATCCCCGAGCAGAAGCGCACCAACCCCGAACTGCTTCGGTTGGCCAGCCAGATAAATGCCCCCCTGCTGGCCACCAACGACAGCCACTACACCCACCGCCATGATGCCGAGGCCCACGATGCCCTGCTGTGCGTGCAAACCGGCTCGCTGGTGAGCGACACCGACCGATTGAAGTTCGACGGGAGCGAGCACTACCTCAAGACGGCGGCGGAGATGCGCCATGTGTTCTCCGACCTCAGCCCGGCCTGCGACAACACGCTGTGGATCGCGGAGCGGGCCGATGTGGAGATCGAGTTCGGCAAGCCGCAGCTGCCCGACTTCCCCATCCCCGATGAGTACGACAACGCCGACGACTACCTCCAAGCCCTGACCCTGGAAGGGGCTAAAGCCCGGTGGGGCGATCCGCTGTCAGAAGAGGTGGCCGACCGGCTGGCCTTTGAGCTCAAGGTCATCTCCGACATGGGCTTCTCCTCCTATTTCCTGATCACCTGGGACCTGATCCGGTACGCCCGGGAGAGGGGCATCCGGGTGGGTCCCGGCCGGGGCAGCGCGGCCGGGTGCGCGGTGGCTTATTCCCTGCAAATAACCGATCTGGATCCCATCCGCTACGACCTGCTGTTCGAGCGCTTCCTCAACCCGTCGCGGGTGTCCATGCCCGACATCGACATGGACTTCGACTCTCGCTACCGGGACGAGATAATCCGCTACGCCACCCACAAGTACGGCGAGGACCATGTAGCCCAGATCATCACCTTCTCCACCATCAAGGCCCGGGCCGCGGTGCGCGACAGCGCTCGAGTGCTGAACTATCCCTACGCGTTGGGCGACAAGCTGGCCAAGGCCATGCCCCCGCTGGTTTTGGGACGCGACACCCCGCTATGGGCCTGCCTCGAGAAGACCGAGGAGTACGCCGACGGCTACACGGCGGCCGCCGATCTGCGGGAGATGTACGACAAAGACGAGGACGCCCGCAAGGTGGTCGACGTGGCCCGGGGCTTGGAGGGCCTGCGCCGCCAGGACAGCATTCACGCCGCCGCGGTGGTGATCACCAAAGACCCGCTCACCGAGCACCTCCCCATCCAGCGCAAGGCATCGCCGGGCCAGACCCTCGAAGAAGCCCCCATCGTCACCCAGTACGAGATGCATGCGGTGGAGGACCTGGGGCTGCTCAAGATGGACTTCCTGGGCCTGCGAAACCTCGACGTGATCGAGGACGCCGTCGGACTCATCAAGCAATCCCACGGTGTGGACGTCGATATCGACAACGTGCCGCTGGACGATACGCCTACCTATGAGCTGTTGGCCCGAGGCGACACCATTGGGGTGTTCCAGTTGGAGAGCGGCCCGATGCGCTCGCTGATCCGATCGCTCAAGCCCTCCTGCTTCGACGACGTGGCCGCCCTGGTGGCCCTCTATCGGCCCGGCCCGATGGCGGCCAACATGCACAACGACTACGCCGACCGCAAGAACGAGCGCAAGCCGGTGCAGGTGTTCCACGATGATGCCGCCGACATCCTGGGCGACACTTATGGGCTGATGATCTACCAGGAGAGCGTCATGCGGGTGGCCCAGCGATTTGCCGGCTATTCCCTGGCCGACGCCGACAACCTCCGCAAAGCCTGCGGCAAGAAGGACCGGGCGCTCATGGCCAAAGAGCGGGACACCTTTGTGGAGGGATGCGAAAAGAGCGGATACGGATCAGATCTGGGCACCCATCTCTTCGACATCATCGAGCAGTTCGCCGACTATGCCTTCACCAAGAGCCACGCTTACGGATACGGCCTCATCGCCTATCAAGGCGCCTACCTCAAAGCCTGTTATCCGGTGGAGTACATGGCCGCGCTGTTGACCAGCGTCAAGAATCGGCTGGAGAAGGCCGCCGTCTACCTGGCCGAGTGCCGCCAGATGGGCATCCAGGTGGCGCTGCCCGATGTGAACGTATCGGAATCGGACTTCGCCGCTATCAAGTCCCCCGACGGAGGGCAGGCCATCTCCTTCGGCCTGTCCGCCATCCGCCACATGGGTACGGGCACCGCGCAGATGATCCTCGACGACAGGAGAGAGAACGGCCCGTTCGCCGATTTCTACGACTTCTGCTCAAGGGTGGATCCGATGGTGCTCAACAAGGGCGTGGTCGAGGCCCTCATAAAGGCGGGCTGCTTCGACTCGTTCGGCCATCCCCGCCAGGGGCTGCTCAACGTGTCCGAAACCATCGTGCGCCGCTGCATCCAGGAGCAGCGAGAGCGCAGCCAGGGCATCATGAGCCTGTTCGGCGAAAACAGCGAGGAGAGCTTCGAGGAGCGCATCGACATCCCCGACGTCGAGTTCGACAAAGCCCGCAGGCTGGCCGCCGAAAAGGAGATGCTCGGGCTCTATGTGTCCGACCACCCCATCATGGGCATGGAGGGGGTGCTGGCCCGCAAGACCACCCATAGGATCGACCAGCTGTCCGAGGTGGAGGAGGGCACCTCGGTGAAAGTCGGCGGGGTGGTGAGCAACTTGCGCAAGCGATGGACCCGCAAGGGCGACCAGATGGCGTCATGCGACCTTGAGGACATGTACGGGACCATGGAGGTGACGCTGTTCCCCCGGGCCATGGAGGAGCACGGCCACAAGCTGGCCGACGACCTAGTGGTGGTGTTCGATGGACGCCTGGACCGACGCGACGAAGGGGCCAACCTCATCTGCTTCGGAGTGGAGCCCGTCGATCCCGATTCGGCCAACGGCTACACCCCCCTGACATTGAAGCTGGGATCCAGCGGCCTGCCTCCGGAGCGAATCGACACCCTCAAGTCGATTTTGGCCAGCCATCCCGGCAAGTCGGAGGTGGTGTTGATGCTCGGTGCCGACAAGGTGATCAAGCTGTCCTCCGATTACGGGGTGGACGCGGGCAGCGGGCTTATCGGGGAGTTGCGCGAAATGCTGGGGGAGGGCGCAGTCGCGGTGTAGCTCCGCTAGCTGGCGTTTTGCCAAGAGCGGCCATTTGCCGAAAACCCTTGCAATCCTGCGGGTTTGCGCGCCCACCGGGACGATTGATGGACTATAGGGGTGCCCACGGGCGGAAACTGTGGGGGATCAGCGAGCAAGAAGGGTGAGCAGCACATGGCAATCGACGTCGAGACCAAGGACTGCACAGCGGTTACCGACGCTGAGTTGGCCGAAATGGCCGACATGTGTGCTGACGGCCCCAACCCATACTCGGTGGGGCTGCTTTCCAAGCAGACCGAGGAGTGGGTGCTGATCTCCACTGCTCGGGAAAACGGAAAGCTCCGGGGGTTCTCCTTCTCCACTCTGGAGCGCATCGGCGGGACGCCGAGCGTGCTGGTGGGCTTGGCCTCGGTGGCCCGCACCTCCAAGCGCAGCACCGTCCTCCGCCAGCTCACCGAAGCGCAGCTCCATCGGGCGCTCATGGCCTTCCCCGACGAGGATGTGCTCTTGGGAACCCAGTTCGACAACGCCGGCGGGTTCGAGGCGTTCAAGCCCTTGGTGGATATCGTTCCCCGTCCCGGGCACAAGGCCTCCGGGGAAGAGCGGGCTTGGGGCCGCCGCCTGGCCAAGCGGTTCAGCATCAGCCCCTCCCGCTATCTCGACCGCGACTTTCGGGTGGTGGGGGACAACGGCCAGTCCTGCCTAATGGACTACGAGACCGTCAAGCCGGAGAGCATCGATCCCGACGTGGAGGCCCTGTTCGACAAGGTGGACCGCGATGGCGGCGACACCATGATCGCCTTCGGCTGGATCATGGCCGAAGACCTGCTCAAGTACGGCTGAGCAACACGACGCCCTTCCGGCGGCCGATGTGCCGCAACTATCTCCCTGATCCGCTACCTGATGGGCTGCTGACCCAGCTTCTCGACCAGGCTCGCCGGTCGCCCTCGGCCGGAAACACCCAGGCGGTGGAGTTCTGTGTGGTCACCGACCCCGAGCAGTACTGGCGCCTGACCCTCACCCCGGAGCGCCGAGCCAAGTTCCCCTGGCCCGGCCTGCTGGTCGCTCCCGTACTGGTGGTGGTGCTCACCAATCCCGAGCGCTACGTGGAGCGCTACGCCGAGCCCGACAAGGCCCACACCGGTCTGGGCGACAGCACCGACGCCTGGCCCGTGCCCTACTGGTGGGTGGACGCCGGCATGGCAGTCCAGACGCTCCTCATGGCGGCCTCTGCCGCTGATCTGGGCTCCTGCTTCTTCGGCACCTTCGAACACGAGGAAGCGGTGCTGGACGGCCTCAACATCCCCAAGTCTCATCGAATAGTCGGAGTAGTCGCCCTCGGCCATCCCGCCCCAAACCGCTCCAGCCAGTCAGCAAGACGACCTCGCCGCCCGCTAGGGGAAGTCCTCCACACCCACCCCCCTCCTCCAAACACAGAGGACGGATAACCCGGTAGGGCGGGGGGTGGCGCCGGAGGCGGACCTGGCGCACGCGAAGCACGCCAGGCCGCCGTCAGGTGACAGGACACGCCGCCCGGTTGGAGCAACAGCCCAAACACGGCACATTGCCCATATATCGTCTACCGTTCCCGCCCATGAACATGCCTGACCCCGTTGACCGCTTGGCCATCGAAGATGTCATCGTCCGCTACACCATCGCCATCGACGAGAAGGACTGGGACCTTCTCGACACGGTCTTCACCCCCGACGCCCATCTGGACTACTCCTCTTCGGCCCCCGGCGTGGACGACGCCAACGCCGACTATCCCACCGTCAAGGGCTGGCTCCAGATGGCCCTGTCCATCTTCCCCATGACCCAGCACATGGTGGGCAAGACCTACATCCGCAGTTGGGACGGCGACACCGCCCAGTGCACGACGCTGTTCCACAATCCCATGGGCATGCCCATCAACGACGACGGCAAATTCGACCCCAATGGATCCGGTCTGCACTTGTTCTACGTGGGCGGCTGGTACCACGACACCGTGTCCCGGACCCCCGACGGCTTCCGCATTGTCAAGAAGGTGGAAATCGGGGGCTACATGGACGGCGGTTTCCCCGAGGGCTTCGACATCCCCCAATAGCCCAATATCGATTCACCTGGCCGGCCCGGCTGTTCGGCGCGGTTGGGCCGCTGCATCGGGTGCTGAGGTAATCTGCCCGTCGTGCAAATCCCACTTGTGGACTACCTAGTTTTGGGCGATGAGCCCCACCTGCAAGCCAACGAATGCGCCAATTGCGGCGCCCGTTTCTTCGGCCGGCGCAACGCCTGCGCCAATTGCGGCCACCGAGATTTCAACTCCGTTCGAGTGAGCGGCACCGGCACGCTGCGCACCTTCAGCATCGTGTACCGGGCTGCCCCCACCATCCCCACGCCGTATGTCTCGGCCATCGTGTTGACCGACGACGGCACCTCGGTCCGCACCAACCTCATCAACATCGAGCCTGATCCGACCAAGATCTCGCTCGGCATGAAGGTCAAGCTCGACACCTATGTCGTGGGCACCGACGACGATGGCCAAGAGGCCGTCGCATTCGGATACGCCCCGGCATGACAAGCTGAACGCATATAGGAATCGGCAAAGCCAACAACGAGAACCAACCGAATACAGGAGGCCGACAATGGCACAAGACATCTGGGTTCTGGGAACGCACATGACGGCGTTCGGCCGCTACCCCGACGAGGATGCGGTGGACTTGGCCACCACAGCCGCTCTGGGCGCGCTCGACGACGGCGGGGTGTCTATGTCCGACATGGACCTGCTGGCCTGCGGGACCCTGTTCCAAGCCGCCGCGGGAATGGGCCAGCAGGTGCAAAAGCAGATCGGCCAGACCGGCATCCCGGTGTACAACGTGTCCAACGCCTGTGCCACCGGGGCCACCGCACTGCGCACCGTGATCATGGCTATCCGCGCCGGAGAGGCCGACATGGGCCTGGCCATCGGCGTGGAGCAGATGGGCAAGATGGGGCTGTTGGCCGGCGGCGACCGCAAAGAGAAGAACGTGTACGAGCCGTCGGGCCGCTACGGCGCGGTGATGCCCATCGACGGCATCCTGGGCACCGACACCATGCCCGGCGTGTTCGCCCAGGCCGGCATGGAGTACGCCAACGACAACGACGGCGTCGGCTTTGAGCAGTTCGCCAAGGTGGCCCAGAAGAACCACGCCCACTCCACACTGAACCCCCTGGCCCAGTATCAGAAGGAGTTCAGCCTGGAGGAGATCATGGGCTCGCCCATGCAGTCGTACCCCAACACGCTGTTGATGTGCTGCCCCACCGGCGACGGGGCCGCTGCTTGCGTGCTGGTGGGCGAGGAGCGGTTTGCCACCCTCAGCCGCGAGCAGCAGGCCCGGGCTGTGAAAATCTCCGCCTCGGTGCTGACCTCCGATCCCTACGTGGAGTCGGGTGCCATGCAGCCCGACGTGAACACCCTCACTCGCAACGCCGCCCAAGCCGCCTACGAGCAGGCCGGAGTGGGTCCCGAAGACCTCAGCCTGGTGGAGCTGCACGACTGCTTCGCCACCGCCGAGCTCATCCACTACGACAACCTGGGGCTGTGCGAGCCCGGCGGTGCCGGCGACTTCATCGACCGGGGTGCCCCGTGGCGCGACGGAGAGACCCCGGTGAACGTGTCCGGCGGCCTCATCTCCAAGGGCCATCCCATCGGCGCCACCGGCGTGGCCAACGTCTATGAGGTGACCACCCATTTGCGGGGCGAGGCCGGCGACCGCCAGATCGAGGGGGCCAACGTGGGCCTGGCCCACGTGATCGGCCTCGGTTCCAGCTGCGGCGTGCACATCCTGGAGAAGAGCGGGATCAGCTGAGCCTGATCTAACTGAATGAACCCCGAAGGGAGGCCACCATCATGAGCAGCACCTGTCGGGGGGTTGTTTTCAACGGCGACGGCACCTATCAGCTTCGCGACGACTTCCCGGTGCCCGAATCACCGCCCGGCGGTGGGGTGCTGAGGGTGGAGGCCGTGGGCATGTGCGGCAGCGACGTGGCCCAGCTCCACGGCCACCAGCACGTTCCGGGGGAGAAGTCCCCGCTAGTGCCCGGTCACGAGATCGTCGGGCGGGTTCACGCCCTGGCCGACGATGCCGACTTCGGCGTGGCAGTGGGCGACCGGGTGGCCGTGGACCTGGTTGTTCGGGCCCCGGTTACCGAGGACAACCCGTTCGGCCTGGGCCAGGTGTACGGATACACCCTGGGAATCGAAGACGAGCACGGCCTTTGGGGCGGCTACGGGGAGTACATGGGGCTGTTGCCTGGCTCCCACCTCGTCAAGCTGACCGACGACATCGATGCCGCCGAGCTGACCGTGTTCGAGCCCTTGGCCAACGTGTGCAACTGGTTGAGCCGGATGCCGGTGGGCGAGGGCGAGACCGTGGTGGTACAGGGGCCGGGACACATGGGGCTGGTGTACGCCGCGGAGGCCAAGCGCCGGGGTGCGGAGACGGTGATCGTCACCGGTACCGATGCCGACGCCCTGCGTTTGGAAGTGGCCCGCGAGGTGGGCGCCGACGTGACTGTGGACGTCACCGCCATCGACCTGGTGGCGTTTGTGGCCGAGATCACCGGAGGGGCTATGGCCGACATGGCCGTGGACCTGGCCGATACGACCGTAACCGTGCCCCTGTGCCTGGACCTGGTTCGCCAAGGGGGCAAGGTGCAGCTGGCCGGATTGAAGAACTTGGCGCCAGTGGAGTTGATTACCGACATGATCGTGCTCAAGGGCCTCACTGTCTCGGGCGGCAGCGGCTCCACCCCGAGCTCCATGAGGGAGGCGGTGGCCATCCTGAACAGTGGAGAGTTCCCCACCGAGCCGCTGTTGGGCGAAGTGTTCGGCCTCGACCAGATCGACCAGGCCATGGCCCTGCTCCAGCGCACCGCCGACCACGACGCGGTGCGGGTCGGGCTCCGCCACAGCTAGCCGTACCGCAGCGATGAGCGTCGAAATCGATCATTCCGGCAAGGTGGCGCTGGTCACCGGGTCGGGCGCGGGCATCGGCCGCGAGATCGCCCGATGGATGGGTCGAGCCGGCGCCGCGGTAGCGGTGAACGACATCCGGGCTGACACTGCTGAGGAGACTGTGGCCCTCATTGCCGAAGAGGGCGGCAACGCCAGGGCGTTCGCAGCCGATCTGCGAGACGACGCCGCCATCGAGCAACTGGTGGCCGATGCGGTGGCCTGGGGCGGGAGTCTGGACATCGCGGTGAACAACGTCGGCATGATGGCGGGACGTTCCCCCACTCGGTTTGTGGACATGGACGGGGAATTCTGGCGGGACCTCGTGGATCAGAACCTGGTGCTGACCGCGCTGTGTGGTCGGGCTCAGGCCCTGGTGATGATGGAGCAGGGGGGCGGTGTGATCATCAACGTCAGCTCGGGGGAGACCACCCGGCCATCGCCCATGATGTCGAGCTACGCCGCGGCCAAAGCGGCTATCAACCACCTGACGTGGTCGATGGCGGTGGAGCTCGGCCCCCATAACATCCGGGTCAACGCCATCGCCCCCGGCACCACCCCTACCGAATTGATTAGGGAGGCGTTTCCTCCCGAGCATTACGAAGCCATTGTGGCCGCCACGCCATTGCGTCGGGAGACCCTGCCCGAAGAATTGGGCCGCCTGTCGGTGTATCTGGCCTCCGATCTAGCCCGATGCACCACCGGCCAGTTCATCCTGGCCGACGCCGGAGCATTCTTGTCTCGAACCCGCCCGCCGAACCTGGGACAAGACGCCAGTTAGTATCCATCGCCATGGATCAAGCCCTATTGGACGAAGCCGTCGGCGAATTGCGAGCACTAGTAGCCCTCGACGGCGGCGACGTGGAGCTGGTATCGGCTGATGCCGGAACGGTGGCGTTGCGGCTCATCTTGGAAGGGGCCGAGTGTCGCGAGTGCGTCATGCCCAAAGAATTTCTCGAGCAAATCGCCCTCGACATGGTGAGCACCCGCCTCGGTGAGGTGAGCACGGTGACTATTGAGGATCCCCGCCTGTAGCGGGGATCCCCATAGTCTTACGGGTTGCTAAGAGCCCAAGGGCTGTTGGTGCCGTTGGTGAAGTTCGCCCGAACCCGCCACTCGTAGGTGTAGTAGTCGAGCAACCTCGTGATCTCGTACGAAGTCGGCGTGGGGTTCTGCGTGGTGTCAATTGCCGTGGTGTACTGGCGGCTAGAACTAGAAGACCAGGCTTCGCAGGTGATTCCCTCGGGGCCGCACGAGCGCCACTGCACCGTGTAGTTCCTGAGGGTTAGGCCAGTTCCAGGTGTCACTCCGCCCCAGTTCACCGTAGCCTCGTTGACGCCGGTTATCGGCGACGGGGTCGAGCTAAGGCCAGTCGGCGTTAACTGCGACCCTGGAGTGGCCGCACTGGACACATCGGACCACGGGCCGCTGCCAGCGGCGTTCCTGGCCTGCACTCGCACTTCGTATTCGGTGCCGGCGGTCAGGTTGGTCAGGATGTAGCAGTAGGTACACCCGTCGACTGTGGCTTGAGCCAGCGACACACTTCGTGAACTCCACCTGGTTGTATCGGTAGCCCGCCACTGGATTGTGAACCCGGTTGGGGTGATACTCGCATTTGACCAGGTGATGCTCAGAGAGCGCGGATTGGTATTGATGTCGACGGCAGCGACGCTGGCAGGAGTGAAGCTAGCCCCAGGGGTAGCCGCCGCAGATGCATCAGACCAGGCCCCTTGACCGTTTCGGTTGCTGGCGCGCACTCTGACCTCGTAGGCGGTACCTGCGGTCAGGCCGGTCAACGTGTAGGTGTAGGTCGGAGCATTGCTGGTGTCGAGCCCAGACGTGGTCAATCCCAGAGTTCGAGATGAGCCCCAATTGGTGGCGCCTTCGACCCGGGATTGAACAACGAAGCCGGTCACGGGCAAGGGGTCGTTGTCGGCGTCGACGCCCCAGGTATCCCGAGCCCACGACACGGTCAGCGCAGTCGGGTTGGCAAGGGTCTCAGCGGCGTTCACGCTGGTGGGGGCGAAGCTGCTGCCCGGCGTTTCCGTGCTGTCAGTGGTTGTTGTTGACCACGGGCCATAGCCGTAGGAATTCCTGACCTGCACCTGCACTTCGTACTCGGTGCCGCCGGTGAGACCGGCCAGTGTGTAGCAGTAGTTGGTGCAAGCGGCGTCGCCATCGCCAGCCTGGGTCAGAGATAGGTTGGAAGAGGTTCTCCAATTAGTGGTTCCAGTGGCGCGCCACCGGACTCGGAAACCGTTTGGTGCTGGCCTGTTGGCCTGCGCCGCAGCCTCCGAACTCCAGGTGAGGTCGAGGCTCCTCGGGTTTCCGGTGACCTCATCTGCATTGACGTCCGTTGGGGCGGCCACGGTGCCGGGGACCATCGAGACGGTCGGCGACCAGGAGCTGGGCACATCGTTGGTGTTCACCGTCCGAATCCGCACGTAGTACGTCCCGTTGATCACCAACGAGCCGCCATTGAAGCCGGTGATGCTGTGGCTGGCCGTTGTGCTGGTAGTGCTGTCGCAGGGAGAACTACCGCTACAGGAGAAGCCGCTGCTGGAGCTCACTTGGATGAAGTAGTGCCTCACTCCGGGCAGACTGGTGACAGCGTCCCAGGTCACATCGATTGTGGTGACTCCCGGGCTCCAGTTGATGTTGGTGGGAGGCTCTGACTGGCCCAAAGTGATTGAAGCCGCCCTTGTCCATCCACTGCCTACTGTGCTGTTCACTGCCTGGACCCGCACTTGGTACACCTCGTAATTGAGGCCGCTGATCGTTTCCGTTAGGTCTGCGGAACCGATGTCGCCCGAATCTGGTACCCGTTCCTGGCGGGCGATGGCCGACCAGGGGTCGCAGCTGCTGCCGGTGGCGCCGCAAGCCCGCCATTGCACGAGGTAATGAGTGGGAGCCGGGTCGCTACCAGGAACGACGGCTGGCGCGTCCCATGTCACCGTGATGTCTTTGCCCGTTGCACCCGCAGCTATCAGCTCCACGTTGGTGGGCAGACCGGGATCTTGCAGCGTGCTGGCCAAACTGAGCTGTTCGGTAAGCGACCAGGTGCCGGGTCCGGATCCGGCCGGAATGCCCTGAATCCTCATGTAGTAGGTGCGGTTGTTGGTCAGACCGGCAATGGTGCAGGCGAAGTTGTCGCCACTCGCCGGGCTGCTGGTGCAACCGTCGGGGAGGTTGCTGACGTCAATACGCAATTGCTGGTTGGTTGACCAACTGCTGGGACTGGTGCTCCACTGCAAGTGGTAGTAGGCGGGAACCAATGAACTGCCCAGCGGTGCATTCCATGTGGCTGTAATTTCTCCGAACTCGCCGCTGACCAGCGCGGCGACATCGGTGTCGACCCGGGGATCGTCAGATGCCCAGATGGGCGGTCCGGCCAGCCCTGGGGTGATCTGGGGGGTGGTGCGGGAGTTGCCAGAGGGGGTGTAGCGATCATTGGTGCCCCGTACCGCCTGGATGCGCACGTAATAGGTCTCAAAGTTTGTCAAGCCGGTGATCGTGCATTCGAAGTCAGCGTTCGTGTCTGCTGAGGTGCTGCACGGGGCTGTCGGGCTGGCGGCCACCACGATTATCCGCTGGCTGGGCGAGAAGTTTGCGTTGGTGCTCCATTCCACGTGGTACCGGAACACGCTGGTGCGATCGGCCAGCGGATCGCTCCACTTCACGATGATCTGGCTGGTTCCGGTCTCCAGCAGAATGTTCTGCGGTGCCGCCACATGGTAGCTGGCCACAATTGGTGCAGTTGGCAGGGTGGGCGCGGTGATACCGGTGCCACCGGGGCCACCGCCGGACTGACCATTGTCCTCGGATTCGTCGTCTTCTTCGTCGTCACCGGTGCCCGGTCGGCCGGGGATGCCGGTTCCGTCGCGGTGGGGGGCGCACTCGTCTGACGCCTCTGCTTCGGGGTTGCCGAATGTCGCCGGAACCCGACGGCACTCGATGGAGAAGAAAACCTCGTAGAGGCCGTCCTGCTCGACTGCGAGGCGGTCAAAAGCCTTCTGGCGGGCAACGGTAGCTCGGCGCGTGGTGGGAAGCGAGCAGATATCGGCCACGCCATCGTTGTCGGAATCAAATGGGTAGGTGATTGGGCCGCCGAAGCTGAAGTTCAGACAGAAAGAGGGGCCTGTGATGACCGGTCCGGAGAAGAAGAAGGGGTTGGTCGTCTCCACCACGAAACGGGGACGGGGCACGGGCGGAATCGGCCTTCCGGTGGCCCGAGCCAGACGGGGGGCGGCGCATTCGTCGCGAGGCTCATGAACGGGCTCGCCGTACGACTGGTCGACCCTAAGGCATTCATCGGCCCACAGTTGGCCGAAATAGAGAGGAAATTCACTGGCGAGCTGCTCCAACGCATTCTGACGGGCCGCGGTGGCGCGACGGGTTGTATTGAGTGAGCAGATGTCGGCCACACCGTCGCCATTGGAGTCAAAGGGATAGGTAACTGGGCCGCCGAGGCTAAGCCTCAAACAGAAATCTTCATCGATGACACGGGGTGTGCCCTGCTGCACATTGCCGGTTTGGGCTGACGCGTACGCGGTGATGCTGGCCACGAGCCCCATGACGGCAAGAGCTACTCCGCCCAACTGCAATGCCCGCCTCGGTTTGCTAGTGCCGTTGGACATACTGCCCTCCATCTCGCGGTCCGCGCGACATTCCGTTCGCGGCCCCGTAGCTTATCCCAGGCTGGGGTGCATCTGGTGAACCCCTAACCCTATACAGCGTATTCTCGCTACAACCGGGTTAGCAGGTCGTCCTTGCTGTCGGCGGGGGCTTCGCAGGTGTAGTTCCGGCAAACGTAGGCCAGTCCATCGGTGCGGTTCTCCCACAGCGGCGAGTCGTAGGGCTCTCCCCAGGCCAGCACGGTGTTGGGCCGGTATTGCTCTCGTACCGCGTCCACCAAATCGGGGCGGTCGCCGCCTATCACCACCTCGGTGAGCCCGGTGGCGTTCATGTCCACTGCTTCGAGCAGGTGGCCGAAGCCGCTGGGGTGGTTGGCGGCTACCTCGCCCAGCAGGGCCAAGATGTCTTGGGCTCGCTCGAGATAGTGGTTTTGCCCGGTTAGGGTGCCCAGGCGCAGCAAGGCCAACGCGGCGGCGCTGTTGGCCGAGGGCACCGCGTTGTCGGTGATCTCTTTGGGCCGACAGATCAGCTCTTCGGCGTCCGATCCGGTGGTGAATACCCCGCCTCGCTCGTGGTCCCAGAACAGCTCTAGCAGTCCGTCGGCCGTTTGGACGGCCTCGTCGATCCAGCGGGCCTGGCCGGAAGCCTCGCCTAGGCGGGTGAAAGCGTCGGCCACCGCGGCGTAGTCAGCGGCATAGGCCAGGTGGCGGGCCTGAGCCGGGCGATCACCGTCGCCTGCCTGCCAGGAGCGCAGCCAGCGGCCGTCGGGGCGGCGCAATCGGTCGAGCAGGAACCCGCCGTTCTTGATGGCGGCCTCCATCCACTGCTGGTTGCCGGTGGCTGCGGCAGCCTCGCCCAATGTGGCCAGCATGAGGCCGTTCCATTCCAGCAGGACCTTGTCGTCCAAACCCGGCGGAATTCGCAGGTTGCGGGCCGACAGCAGCCGCTCTCGGCTCAGCTCCACGCTGGCCGGGCGCAGCAAGTCGCCCCGCACCGGGCGCCACAAGATGTTGTGGCCCTCGAAGTTGCCGGCCTCAGTCACCCCGTACCAGGTCATGAACTCGGTGGCGTCGTCGCCCAGCACCGAGGTGATCTGATCGGGGGTCCATACGTAGAACCGGCCCTCCTCGCCCTCAGAGTCGGCGTCGAGGGCCGAGTAGAAGCCGCCGCTGTCGTGGCGCAGGTCGCGCAGCACGAAACCAATGGTCTCGTCCAGCACTTGGCGGAAGCGGGGGCGGCCCGTTTCCTGCCAGGCGTGCAGGTACAGCCGGGCGAACAGGGCGTTGTCGTACAGCATCTTCTCGAAGTGGGGCACGATCCACTGGGCGTCCACCGAGTAGCGGCTGAAACCGCCGCCCAGGTGGTCGTAGATCCCCCCCGAGGCCATGGCGTCCAGCGAGTTGATGACCATGTTGAGCACGTCTTGGTCGCCACTGTGGAGGTAGGAGCGCAACAGCACCTCCTGGCTCATGGTCTGGGGGAACTTGGGAGCGCCTCCGAAGCCGCCCCAGGCGGCGTCGTACTGCTGACGGAGGGCCGCGGTGGCCTGGTTGAGGGCCTCCGAGCCGGTTCCGGCCGCGACTCGCTGGGGGTCGGGCTGGATCAACGCGGTGCGGTTCAGCGACTGGGTGAGCTGGTCGGCCTGGTTGTTTACGTCATCGCGGCGATTGACCCACACATCTTGGATCCGGTGCATGATCTCGGTGAACGACGGCATCTGCCCCCGGCTTTCCCGCGGGTAGTAGGTGCCGCCGTGGAACGGAAGGCCGTCGGGGGTCATGAACACAGTCATGGGCCAGCCGCCCCGGCCGGTGAGGGCCTGGACGGCCTCCATGTAGATGGTGTCCACGTCGGGGCGCTCTTCGCGGTCCACCTTGACGTTCACGAACAGCTCGTTCATCACCTTGGCCGTCTCGGGGTCTTCGAACGACTCGTGGGCCATGACGTGGCACCAGTGGCAGGCCGAATAGCCCACCGACAACAAGATGGGCTTGTCGTCGGCTCGGGCCGCGGCGAAGGCCTCCTGGCCCCACGGGTACCAGTCCACCGGGTTGTCGGCGTGCTGGCGCAGGTAGGGGCTGGTCTCGGCCCCGAGTCGGTTCATGGCCCTGACACTAACGAACTCAGGCACTAACCAACTCAGGCCATCGGCAAGACTTGGCGCGATGATTCGGCTGTGGATTCATGGAGCCCGGCCTCGGACGCTGGCTGCCGCGGTGGTGCCGGTGGCGGTGGGCACCGCCGCGGCTGCTCCCGGCGTGGTGTGGTGGCGGGCGTCGGCCGCGCTGGTGGTGGCTATGGCCCTCCAGGTGGGCGTGAACTACGCCAACGACTACTCCGACGGGATTCGGGGCACCGACGCTGAGCGCAAGGGCCCGGCCCGGCTGGTGGGCAGCGGCGCGGTGGCGCCCGCGGCGGTGAGCCGGGCCGCGTTGTGGGCCTTCGCGGTGGCGGCCGCGGCCGGCTTGGCCCTGGCGGTGGCGGTGGCTCTGTGGCTGGTGGCGGTGGGGGTGGCCTGCATCGTTGCCGCCTGGTACTACACCGGGGGGCGGCGGCCCTACGGCTACGCCGGGTTCGGCGAGGTCTTCGTGTTCGTGTTCTTCGGCCTGGTGGCCACCACGGGCACCGCCTATGTGCAGACCGAGGAGCTCACCTGGGTGGCCGTGGTGGCGGCGGTGCCGGTCGGGTTGCTGGCCTCCGCGCTGTTGGTGGCCAACAACCAGCGGGACATCGATCAAGACCGGGCCGCGGGAAAGAGGACTCTGGCCGTGCGGTTGGGCGCTCGGTGGTCGGGCTGGCTCTATGCCGTGCTGGTGGCTGCCGCTTTTGCGGCGGGATCGACGCTATCGGTGGCCCGTCCCTGGGCGCCGATGACGCTGGCCGCGCTGGCCTTCGCGGTGCCCGCTGCCGGTCTCTCCCTTTCGGACAAGGACAAAGCGCCCCTGCTCAACATGACCGCCCGCCTCCACTTGGTATTTGGCGTTTTGTTGACCATTGGGCTGGCGGTCTCGGCTTAGCCCTTCCAATAGGGGGCCCGCAGGGCCTGTTTGTTGATCTTGCCCATGGCGGAGCGGCCCAATTGCTCTTCGCTGATGAACTCAACTGTTCTTGGGCACTTGTAGTGGGCGATCCGGTCGCGGCAAAAGGCGACGATCTCAGCCTCGGTGGGCGGATTGGCCTGGTCGGCGGGCACAACCAGGGCTTTGAGCTGCTCGCCCATCTCCTCGTCGGGCACTCCGATGCAGGCCGCGTCGGCAATGCCGGGATGCTCGGCCAGCACCTGCTCGGTCTCGGCGGGGTAGATGTTCACCCCGCCCGAAACCACCATGTCGGAAAATCGGTCGGTCAGATACAAGAACCCGTCGGTGTCGGTGTAGCCGATCTCGCCCAGGGTGAACACCCCCGGTCGCAGGTGGGCGGCCGCCGTCTTCTCCGGGTCATTGCGATAGCTGATTCCCCGGCCGCTGGTGTCGGTGAAGTATACCCGCCCCTCCTGGCCCGGCGGTAGCTCGTTGCCGTCCTCGTCCACGATGAGCACCTCGAAAGGGGGAACCGGGCGCCCCACCGAGCCAGGATGGGCCAGCCAGTCCTCAGAGTTGATGTGGCACGATCCGCCCACCTCGGTGGAGCCGTACCCCTCCGAGACGATGGGTCCGAGCCAGTCGATGATGGCCCGCTTGACCGACACCGGGCAGGGCGCGCCGCTGTGGGTCACCGACACCAGGCTGTCGGTGCGGTACTTCTGCCTTGCCTCGGCGGGCAGGGCCAGCAGCCGGGTGAAGTGGGTGGGCACCATGAACACGGCGTTGACTTGGTAGCGGTCGATGGCCGCCAGGGTGGCCTCGGCGTCGAACCGGCCCATCACCACCACTGGGGCGCCGCCCATAAGGTTTCTGGTGGCCGAGAACGGTCCGGCGTGGTACATCGGCCCCACCACCAGATGGGTGCCGATGGCCGCGTTGGGGGTGGCGCAGGTGGCGAAGTACTCCTCCACCGTTCGCCCGCCTCGGAACAGGGCCGGAGGGGCGTCCACCCCCTTGGGCCGGCCGGTGGTGCCCGAGGTGTAGAACAAGTGGGGGACTGGCGGGATATCGGTGGGCGGGGGCTCATCCGGGGAAGTGGCCAGGCCGTGCTCCCAGGAGTCCACCTCGGGGTGGTCGGCGCATCGCCAGCCCATCACTGCGATGGGTGGTGCGCCGGGAATACCGGCCACCGATTGGGCGGCCTGCACGCCCCGCTCTGCCGTCTCTGGTCCCACCAGCAGCAGAGCCGAGGCCGAGTCCTCCAGGATGTAGGCCAGTTCGTCGGGGGTGAGGTGGAAGTTCACAGGCACGGCCGAGACCCCGGCCAGCGCGACAGCCACATAGGCCACCACCGTCTCGGCTGAATTCTCGGCGAACACCGCCAATCTCCGCTCCGGGCCCAGGTCGAGGCTGTGGAGCAGGTTGGCTGCCCGGTTCATCATCCGGTCGAGCTCGGCCCAGCCCAGGGTGGTCCGCTGGTCGGTCAGCGCCATCTGGTCGGGGTCGTCGGTGGGGATGTGCTGAGCCAGCAGGGACATGGGAGGTTTGGGCCTAGTGCCTTCTGGTGGCGGTGAAGAGCTGGGCGATTCCGCCGGAGAGCTGCGAATGCTGGACCGCGTCGAACCCGCGCCCGGCCAAGAGGTCGAGCATCTCCTCGGTGGGGGGCATGTAGGCCACTGATTTGGGGAGGTACTCGTAAGCGGCCCGGTCTGAAAGCAGACCGCCGATCAACGGGATCACCTTGCCGAAGTACACGCGGTGGCCGAGTCGCATGATCGGGTTCGACGGCTCAGCCACCTCCAGCAAAGAGACCCGTCCCCCCGGGCGCACAACCCGAGCCAACTCGGCGAACAACCCGTCCAGATCCACCACGTTGCGCAGGGCGAACCCGCAGGTGATGCCGTCGGCGCTCTCCGGTGGGACCGGAAGGCATAGGGCGTCGCCCAGCACCATGGGGGCGCTCAGCTTGCCCGAGTCCCGGTACTTCTGGGCCGCTCGGAGCATGCCAGCCGACAGGTCGAAGCCCACGGCGCGGTATCCGGCGGATTCCAGGTCGCGGCACAGATCACCGGTACCGCAGGCCAGGTCGAATACCAGCGACTGCGACGGCAGCCCCAGCTCCCGCACCGACCGTCGCCGCCAACGGCAGTCCATGCTGAAGGTCAGAAGGCGATTGAGCAGGTCGTAGCGGGGGGCGATGGCATCGAACATCGACCGCACCGCCGCCACTTTGTCTTGGCCTTGAGGCAGCGAGGGGTCAGCACTCATTGGACAGCCACCTTGTCCTGACCCTGGGGGAGTGAAGAATCCGAGTTCATTCCACAGTGTGCCGATAGGCCCGGTTGGTGGAGCGGTGGTCGAATCGCAAGCGGTGATAGGTGGCCACCGCGGGATCGTTGTCCGACTCCACATAGAGGAATCCCACCGTGAGCCCCTGGTCGGCCAGGTGGTCGAGGCCGGCCAGGGTCATGGGCTTGCCCAGTCCTTGGCCGTGGAAGTCGGGGTCCACCGCGATGGCGTAGATCTCGCCAGACGGCGGCGTCTCATCGGGGTGGACCTTGGTCCAGCAGAAGCCGGCCAGTCGGCCATCTTGCTCGTAGAGGCGGAATCCCTCGGCGTCGAACCAGCTCTCGGCCATGCGCTCGGCCAAATCGGCGGCGGTCAAGCCCCCCTGTTCGGGGTGCCAGTGGAAGGCCCGGTTGTTCACCGCTAGGAATTCTTCGTCGTCGGGGCCGGGCACGAACGCCCGAGTGGTGATGGTGGCGCGCGGTGCGGGCAGCGGCCGCTGCATCCGCCACAGGTCCCGGTAGGGCTGAAAGCCGAGATCGGCGGCGAAAGCGTCATCGTGATCGGCTGCTTGCTCAATCCAGAGTTGCACCGACTCGCCGGTCTCGGCGCCGGCGATCACCTGCTGAATCTGGTCGGCGGCGGCTTCGCCTCGGGCCATGTCGGGGGCGATGGTGACGGACCAGGCGAACTCTCCCTGGTGGGGTCGAGAAACCGTCAGCGTCACAAAACCTACGGTAGCGGCCCCAATCGCCGACTCCGGACAAATTCCAAGGTTGCGACCCCCATTGCCGAATCAAGAGTCAGGGTCGTTACCATGCGGTCGATGGCGAGGCCGCGCACCCCCAAAGGGAGAGCCAAGCGGACGCACGAGCTGCTGGCCCAGGAGTATCCCGAGGCAGTGTGCGAGCTGGACCACGCGAACCCGTTCCAGCTGTTGGTGGCCACCATCTTGTCGGCCCAGTGCACCGACAAACGGGTGAACATGGTCACCCCTGACTTGTTCTCCGCCTATCCGACGCCCGAGAGTTTGGCTGAAGCGCCGTTGGCCCACGTGGAGGAGTTGATCCGCTCTACCGGTTTCTTCGCTACCAAGGCTCGCAACATCGTGGGCATGGCCCAAGACCTGGTCAACCACTTCGACGGCCAAGTTCCGGGAAAGATGTCCGATTTGGTGAGCTTGCCGGGGGTGGGCCGCAAGACCGCCAACGTGGTCCGCAGCGTGGCCCTGGGATTGCCCGGCTTGCCAGTGGACACCCATGTGGCCCGCATAACCGGACTGCTGGGCATAACCGAGCACAAGGACCCGGTGAAGATCGAGTTGGAGCTGAACCCCATGGTGCCGGCCGCCGAGCGGGGCGAGTTCTCCCTGCGGCTCATCCTCCACGGCCGCCGGGTGTGCATAGCCCGACGCCCCCGCTGCCACGAGTGCGTGCTGGCCACCTTTTGCCCGTCCGCCGGCGACTGAAGTCAGGCGGCCTGTGAAGGCGGACCACTAGGGTGACATCTCGCGCGTACAACTGAACTAGACGGGAGCAACCAGCATGAAAGCGGCACGATTGGTTGACGGCAACCTGAGCATTTTGGACGTACCGGTGCCAGAGCCGGGCTTTGAGGAGGCGTTGATCCGCATCACCTCGTCGGGGGTGTGCCACTCCGACCTCCACCTGGCCAGGGGCGATTGGGTTGGCGTCTCGGGCATCGAAGTGCTGGGCCACGAGGCCATCGGCGTGGTGGAGGCGCTGGGGCCGGGGGCCGAGCGCTACAGCCAGGTGGGCGACCGGGTGATCCTCGGGCTCGGTGGCACCGGCGGCGGTTTCTGGTGCGGGGCTTGTGAATTCTGCCTGCGGGGCGAGCCCCGGCACTGCCCGCAGACCCAGGGGATCATGGGCACCTTCGCCGAGCAGTTCTGCGTATGGGCCAAGTCGCTGGTGGTGCTGCCCGAATCAGTGGGCGACGATCAGGCCGCCCTGGCCTGCGGCGGGCTCACCGCCTACGGGGCGGTGAAGAAGCTGTTCCGCAACCAGGTGCCCCCGGGCCGCTGGGTGGCCATCATCGGCGCCGCCGGCGGGCTGGGCCACTATGCGGTGCAGATCGCCAAGGCGTTGGGCTACAAGGTGATCGGCGTCGACATCGGGGCTGCTCGGCTGGAATTCGTCGAGTCGCTGGGCGCCGACATGGCGGTCAGCGCCGACGACGCCCTTGAAAAGGTGACGAGTGATATCGGCGGGGTGGACGCCAGCATCGTGTTCTCGGCCGCCATGGCCGGGTTCACCCTTGGCTTTAGGCTGCTGCGGCCCAAGGGGCTGTTTGTGGCCGTCGGCTTGCCCCCCACCAGCGAGGGCAACATCGAGCTGAACCCGTTCGAGTTCTTCATGAGGGACGCAACCCTCATCTACTCCGCAGTGGGCACCGTGCAGGACATGCGCGAGCTGGTGGACATGGCCGCCGCCGGACAGGTGACCACCCACGTCGGGCGCACCGGCCCTCTGTCGGAGCTAGACGCCATCTTCGACGAACTCCAGTCCGGTAAGTATGTCGGCCGGGCGATAATCGACGACTTGGCCAACTAGCGGGTCCCGGCCCGTGCCAGGGCTATGCCCCCTCGGCGAGGGCGGGCATGACCTTGTCGACCACTAGCTCGAGCGTCTCCCAGCCGATGGCGGGGTCGATGCCCCCGCACAGGGGATGGAGGGTGGCCGCCCCCTTGGTGCGGACCAGCTCGACGCACTGGTCCGGGGTGAGCACCTCAAACTGGCCGGAGGCCTTGAGATCGGCCACATCTTCGGCGTCCACGTGCCAGCCGGAGCGCTGGTCGGGGTACTGCCAGCTGGCGTAGGCCGCGGCGTCGTACAGCATGTTGGGGCCGATCTTGGCCCACAGTGCATCGGGATCCTCGGTCACCAGAACCAGCCCAGGACCGTCGGGCGCCATGGCGAACGCCCCCTCGAACCCGATCTCGGCGGCCTCGGCGTAGTACAGGTCCACCAGCTCCTGATCGCCGATGGGCGGCATGTAGGGCAGGCGCAGTCGGGCGGCCCGCTTGGCCGACGCCGGCACCGAGCCGCCCACCATCACAATGGGGTGGGGCTGGGTCACCGGCTTGGGGGTGACCCACACCGTGCGCCCTTCGTACTCGAACGGCTCGCCGGTCCAGGCCTGCTGCATGACCTTGATGGCCTCTTCGGTGTCGCGGCCTCGGCGAGTGCGGTCTTTGCCGAACATCTCGAATTCGAATTCCCGGTATCCCAGGCCGGCGATGGTGATGAACCGGCCCGGCGCCATCAGGTCGATGGTGGCGATGTCCTCGGCCAGCCGCAGCGGGTCGTGGTAGGGCACCAGAAGGGCCGACAGCGTACACATCAGGTTGTCGGTGGCTCCCAGGATGGCGGCGGAGATGGCCAGCGGCGCCGACATGAATCCGTCTTCGGTGCCGTGGTGCTCACTGGTGATGGCCCCGGCGAAGCCCCGGGTGTCGGCCCACTTCACCATCTCCAACATGGCCCGGTATTGATCGCCATGGGTCACCTCGGTAAACGGCGGCGTCCGCAGGTCAAAGCGCAGATTGAACATTTCTTCTCCCGGTCAGCTCGATGGGCCTTTGTAGGATTGCAGATTTACAGACTCCGGGTGAGCCGGTCGAGCCGGCGGGTGGCCCCTCGCAGGCTCCGCTCCACCTCGTAGAGCTCAAAGGCCACGTCCTCTCGGTAGGTGCCCTCGTAGCGCCGGGCCACATCGGCCACCCGCACGGCGAGATCACCCATCACACTGCTCATCGAGCCGAGCTCTGCCCCATCGGCCGCCGTTGTCCTGTCATCCACGGCAAGGTTCTATCGCATAACCAGGCCGCCGGTTTCCTTGACAACCTGTCAAACCCTTCGTGGCGGGGGGATATGGGCCTGTAGTTTTGGGGGTCGTGCTAGACCGAGTGGACCTGCGGGGCGTGGGAGACATTGCTGGCCGTTTGCCTCGGCCTGAGCCTGTTTCTGAGGGCTCGGTGGCCGCGGTCCGCGAGATCATCGAGGCGGTGCGGGCCGACGGGGATGCCGCCCTGGCCCGCTATACCGAGCAATTCGACGGTGTTGTCCCCTCGGGTTGGCGGGTTTCTCCTGCCGAGATGGCCGCGGCCCGAGATCGAGTCGATCCCGCGCTGCGGGCTGCGCTGGAAGCCGCCGCCGATTCCATCGCTGAGTTCCACCGAGAGCAGGCTTCCAAAGAGCAGACCCACAGCCGCCAGGGAATCACCATCCGCAGTTGGGATCAGCCGGTGGGCCGGGCGGGCTGTTATGTGCCCGGGGGCCGGGCTGCTTACCCGTCTACGGTGCTTATGACTGCGCTGCCGGCGCGGGCCGCGGGGGTGGGCCAGGTGGTGCTGTGCGTGCCTCCCGGGCCTGAAGGCCAGGTTGCCGATGTGACCTTGGCCGCGGCGGCTATCGCCGGAGTCGACGAGGTGTATGCGGTGGGTGGCGCCCAAGCCATTGCCGCCATGGCCTATGGCACCGAGTCGGTGGGGGCGGTCGATGTGATCGTCGGGCCGGGCAATGTCTATGTAGCCATCGCCAAGCAATTGGTGGCTGGGTCTGTTGGCGTACCGGCAGCCTTCGCCGGACCGTCGGAGGTAGTGGTGGTGGTTGATGGGACGACTCCGGCGGAATACGCCGCCGTCGACCTGATCGTGCAGGCCGAACACGGTCCCGATGGCTTGGCCTGGCTCATCACCTGGGATGCGGGGGCGGCTGACGCCGTTACCGGCGCCGTCGCTGATTTGCTGGTCGATGCCGCACGCTCGGATGACATCGCGGCCACATTCGACCGCAGCGGCCACATCGTGCTGGTCGATGGCCCCAAATCCGCCGCCGAGGTGGTCAACTTCATCGCCCCCGAGCACTTGCAGGTGATGACCGAGGCACCGGAGGCGGTCATCGACGGAGTTCAGAACGCCGGGGCCATTTTCCGGGGTCCGCTGGCACCGGCGTCCATCGGCGACTACGTGGCCGGCCCCTCCCACGTACTGCCCACCAACGGCACCGCTCGCTTTGCCGGTGCCTTGAGCGTGCGGGACTTCACCAAGCCCATGCACGAGATCTCCGTAGACGCTGAAGGTCTGGCCGCGGTCGGACCCCATGTGGCCGCCATCGCCGATGCCGAGGGATTGGATGCCCACGCCCAATCCATTCGCTTGCGCGGCTTCGGCGACGGAGTTCAGAGAGGAAACAACGATGAGTAGCCCTGACCGCCTGCCAGTGAGAGAGAACCTGGCCCTCATGTCTGGCTACCACTCGCCGCAGCTCGACGTGGCTGTGCGGCTCAACACCAACGAGTCGCCGGTGCCCCCGCCCGAAGGATGGGCGGAGGCTCTGCGGGCGGCCCAGGCCGATATCGACTGGCACCGCTATCCCGACCGGGGGGCTCACGAGCTGCGAGCCGCGTTGGCCAAGCACGAACGGGTCGCGCCCGAGCAGGTGTTCGCGGCCAACGGCTCCAATGAGGTTCTCCAGTGCCTGATGCTGGCATTCGGCGGACCGGGACGCGCCGCGCTGACCTTCGAACCCACATACGCCCTTCACTCCCACATCTCCCGGCTGGCCGCTACCGAGGTGGTCACCGGCGAACGCAATGAGGACTTCTCGCTGGACGCCGACTATGCCGCGGCCATGGTGGCCGAGCACCGCCCGGCTGTCACCTTCCTGTGCTCGCCCAACAACCCCACCGGCATGGTGGAGCCGCCGCAGTTGGTCGAGAGGCTGCTGGCCGACGTCACGGCGCTGCCCGGCTTGCTGCTGATGGATGAGGCCTACGGCCAGTTCGACCCCCACACCTCGGTTGACCTGGTGGATGAGGGTCGGCCGCTGGCGGTGACCCGCACCTATTCCAAAACCTGGTCAATGGCCGCCGCCCGGCTCGGCTACCTAGTCGGACCATCGTGGTTGGTAGCCGAACTGGAGAAATCGGCGCTGCCCTACCACCTCGACACCATGAAGCAGATCGCCGGCCGTCTGGCATTGGACTACGAGGACGAGATGAACGAGCGGGTGGCCATGCTGGTGGCCGAGCGGGAGCGGATCGCCGCGGCCCTAGACCAGCTCCCGGTCCGCCATTGGCCCTCGGGAGCCAACTTCATGTTGCTGCGGCCGGACTCCGGCGACGGCGACGCAGTTTGGCAGGGTCTCGTGGATCGGTCGGTGCTCGTGCGAAACTGTTCTTCTTGGCCCCGGCTCGCCGGTTGCCTTCGGGTCACCGTGGGATCGCCGGCCGAGAACGACGCGTTCTTGTCCGCATTGAGTGAGGTGCTGACATGACAGACACATCCCGAACCGCCACCGCATCTCGGAGTACGGCCGAGACCAGCATCGACATCGCCATCGACATCGACGGCAACGGCCAGGGTACGGCGACCACTGGGTTGCCGTTCTTCGACCACATGTTGAGCCAGCTGGGCCGCCACGGCGGATTCGAGTTGAAAGTGGAAGCCTCCGGTGATCTGGAGATCGACGCCCACCACACCGTGGAAGACGTCGGCATCCTGCTGGGGACGTGTTTCGCTGAGGCCCTGGGCGACAAGGCCGGGGTGCGCCGGTTCGCGTCCATAGCGGTACCGCTGGACGAGGCCGTGGTAGAAGCGGTGGTCGACCTGTCGGGTCGGCCATTCCTGCACTATGACGTGAGCCCGCCGGGCCAGAAGATCTTGGGCGACCCGCCGTTCGACCCCCAGCTTTGCGAGGAGTTCTGGCGGGCCTTCGCCACCTCGGCCGCGCTGACGCTGCACATCACCATGATTCGGGGCCGCAACACCCACCACATCATCGAGGCCAGCTTCAAGGCGGTGGCCCGGGCGCTGCGCGACGCCGTGCGGGTGGAAGGCACCGCCATCCCCTCCACCAAAGGGGTTCTGTGAACCGACCGCTGATAGCGGTGTTGGACTACGGGATAGGCAACCTCCGCTCGGCCCAGAAGAGCCTGGAGCGGATGGGGGCCGACGCCCGGCTGACTGCCGATACCGGGCTGATTGCCGACGCTGCCGGGGTGGTTCTGCCCGGCGTGGGGGCGTTCGGGCCTTGCATGGCCGCGCTCTGCGACACCGGGCTCGACGAGCAGGCCCGGGCCGCGGCAGCCGACGGACGGCCGTTTCTGGGCATCTGCATCGGCTTGCAGCTTCTCTACGAAGGCTCCGAAGAAGCGCCGGGGGTAGCTGGCCTGGGCATATTGCCCGGCACGGTGCACTTGTTGCCCGGCAACGTGAAGCGGCCCCAGATGCAGTGGAACCGCCTGGAGGTGCGCAGTCCCAGCCCGCTGCTCGAGGGCCTCGACGGTGCTTGGGTGTACTTTGTGCACTCCTACGCCGCGCCGATGGCCGACAATGTGGCCGCGACCTGCGACTACGGCGGCCCGGTGGCCGCGGCGATTGCCGACAACAACGTGTGGGCCACGCAGTTCCACCCTGAGAAGTCGGCCCACCCCGGCCTGCGACTGCTGGAGAACTTTGTGAACCAGGCCCGCACCGCAGCGGTGGGGGCCTGAGATGCAGCTCTACCCGGCCATCGATCTGCGGGGCGGACGCTGTGTGCGGCTCTACCAGGGATCGTACGACGCCGAAACCGCCTACAGCGACGATCCGGTGGGCCAGGCCCAGCAGTTCGCCGACGCGGGGGCCTCATGGCTGCACGTTGTGGACCTGGATGCGGCCCGCACCGGCGACCCGGTCAACTTGGCGGTGATTGCTGCCATTGCCGACGCGGTGGATGTGCCGGTGCAGACCGGCGGGGGAGTCCGCAGCCTTGACGCCGCTGCCGCGCTGGCCGACGCCGGGGTGGCTCGGGTGGTGATCGGCACTGCTGCGGTGGAGACGCCGGAGCTGGTGGAAAAGGTGGCGGCCCGCCAGCCGGTGGCGGTGGGGTTGGACGCCCGGGGTCGGGAAGTGGCCACCCACGGGTGGGAGCAGGGCGGCGGCGGAGACCTGCTGGAGCTGGCCGCCCGCTTTGAGTCCTCGGGGGCCGAGGCGGTGGTGGTCACCGAGATCAGCCGGGACGGCACTATGAGCGGCCCCGACACTGACGGCCTGGCCGCCGTTCTGGCCGCCACTGGCCTGGCGGTGATCGCCTCCGGCGGGGTGGCAAGGGTTGAAGACCTGGGCGAGTTGGCGGCCATCGGCGACCACCGCCGACGGCTGGCTGGCGTAATCGTGGGCCGAGCGCTCTATGAGGGGCGCTTCACCGTGGAGCAGGCCTTGGAGGCGTTGGCCTCATGAGCACGCCGTCAAACGTGCCCAGCAACGCCCGGGTCATTCCCTGCTTGGATGTGGACGCCGGCCGGGTGGTCAAGGGAGTCAACTTCGTGGACCTCGCCGACGCCGGCGATCCGGTGGAGCTGGCCGCCCTCTACGACCAGCAGGGCGCCGATGAGGTGGTGTTTCTGGACATCACCGCATCGTCCGATCAGCGGGAGACCACCCTGGAATTGGTCCACCGCACCGCTGAGGAGGTGTTCATCCCCTTCACCATTGGCGGGGGCATCCGCACGGTGGACGACGCCCGGCGCCTGCTGCGGGCCGGGGCCGACAAGGTGTCGGTGAACACCGCGGCGGTCAATCGCCCCGAGCTGGTGGCCGAGATCGCCGACGAGTTCGGCAGTCAGTGCGCGGTGGCCTCCATTGACGCCCGTCGCATCAACGGTGGGGCTTTCCCCTTCGAGGTGTTCACCCACGGGGGCCGCACTCCCACCGGGGTCAATGCCATCGAGTACGCCATCCGGGTGACGGAGTTGGGTGCGGGGGAGATCCTGCTCACCTCAATGGACCGCGACGGCACCCGCGATGGCTTCGACCTAGAGCTGACCCGGGCGGTGGTGGAGGTGACCAACGTGCCGGTGATCGCCAGCGGGGGAGTGGGCACCCTCGATCACCTGGTTGAGGGCGTGCTGGAAGGCAAGGCCGATGCCGTGCTGGCCGCCTCAATCTTCCACTTCAGAGAGCACACCGTGGCCGAGGCCAAGTCACATATGGCCGCGGCCGGGATCCCCATCCGGCCTGCCGACGCCTGACCGGGCGGAGAGCCGCGGCTACAGCTCGGCCAGGTAGTCGTCGATCAGCTCGTTGAGCTTGTCGGTGCGGCCGACGAGGAAGTGGTCAGCACCGCCAATGGGGTGGATCTCGGCGTTGGTCCAGTCGGCCACTGTCGATCGGGCCTCGTCGGGAGGATTGAACTGGTCCCGCTCGGGCACGGCCAGCCACTTGGGCCGGGGATCGGTAGCGGCCCTGAAGCGGTCGGCGTTGACCACCCGCAGCGGCGGGGCCACCAGGAACCAGCCGGCCAGCTCCGGTGCATCGCAGGTCAAGGCCATGTCGGCCCCGAACGACCATCCGGCCAGCACCAGCGGGCACTGCTCCTCACCGACCGCGGCCACGGCCTCCACTGCCGCCCGCACATCCAGCTGCTCGCCCTCGCCAAAATCGTGCTCACCCTCCGAACCCCCGACCCCTCGGAAGTTGAACCGCAGCACCGCGCACCCCGAGTTCACCAAGTGGGTGAACAGGATGGAAACCACCAGGGAGTGCATGTTGCCCCCGTACTGGGGATGGGGGTGAGCTATCACCACCCGGTTCCGGGGTCCGGCGGGCACCGCCCACTGGGCCTCGAGGCTGAGACCGTCGGCTGTAGCCAAAGTAGTGGCGGTCGGCGTTGGGGCGGTCGGCCCGAAGTCGTCTGTCATATGCCGGTCACGGTAGCGTTGTCACCCCATGGCCAAGGCAGCAAACTCCGCAAGCAAGGTCGCGCCCGAGGACAAGCTCCCCATCAAGATGCTCAACGACCGCATCCTGGTGCAGCTCGATATCCCTGAGGGGGAGCGGCGATCCACCGGCGGCATTCTCATCCCGGCCACCGCCCAGGTGGGCAAGCGCCTGGCCTGGGCCGAAGCCATTGCGGTGGGCCCCAATGTCCGCACGGTGGAGTCGGGCGACCAGGTGCTGTTCAACCCCGAAGACCGCTATGAAGTGGAAGTTCGGGGTGCTGACTACCTCATCCTGCGGGAACGGGACATCCACGCCGTGGCCGCCCCTCGCCTCGACGAGGGAAGCACCGGCCTCTACCTCTGATGCAACAGCATCTCTGATCCGGGCCCGACCCTGGTTTGGCTCGGAATTGGCTCTAATGCGGACAGGGTCTGCTCCTACGATGGGACGATGCCGGCAATCACGCCAATAGAAGCTGCCCCTGGAGCGCTGGACAAGGTGGCGTTCAACGACGACGGGCTGGTGCCCGCCATCGTCCAGGAGCACGAGGGGGGCCGGGTGCTGATGATGGCGTGGATGAACCGGGAGTCGCTAGAGCGCACCTTGGAAACCGGGCGCACGTGGTTCTGGAGCCGGTCCCGCCAGGAGTACTGGTGCAAGGGGGAGACCTCCGGCGACCGCCAGTACGTTCGGGAGGCGTATTACGACTGCGATGGAGACACGTTGCTGTTCATGGTGGAGCAGGAGGGCCGAGGGGCGTGCCACACCGGGGAGTATTCGTGCTTCTTCACGTCATTCGACGAGCCGGTGCCGCCGTCGGAGTGATCTTTCCGCCATGTCTGTGATCAGCCCCGATCGCCGCGAATTCCATCGGCTGGCCGCCGCCGAATGGACAGTGGTTCCGGTGTGGCGGGAACTGGTGGCCGACCTCACCACCCCGGTGGCGGCTTTCGTCCGCACCGTGGGTGACGAACCCGGCTTTCTGCTGGAGTCGGTGGAGCACGGCGAGCGCTGGAGCCGTTTCTCCTTCATCGGCCGTCGTCCACTGGGCACCCTGGTGGCCCGGGGCAACGATGTCTCCGCCACGGGGGAGTTCCCCGAGGGAACCCCGCTCGACCAGGGGATTCTGGCGGCAATCGAGCACATCTTGTCGCAATGGCGGTCCCCGATCATGGACGAACTGCCTCCGCTGCACGGCGGGCTGGTGGGCTATTTGGGCTACGACGTGGTGAGGGAGGTGGAGCATCTCCCCGATATCCCCGACGACGACCAAGGTTTGCCCGACGCGGTGATGTCGGTGATCGGGGAGCTGGCCGTTTTCGACCACTGGCGCCAGCGGGTCACGCTGATCGAGAACGTGATCATCCCCCCGGGCGCGTCAGCGGCTGAGATCGATGCCGCCTATGACGGCGCCATCGACGCCTTGGAGCAGTTGGCTGCCGATGGGGCCCGACCGGTGGCCGAGCCGCTGCTGGAGCCTCCGTCAGAGGACGAGGAGTTGCCTGAGGTGGTGTCCAGCATGGGTTCGCAGACCTTTTGCGACGCGGTGGAGGTGGCCAAGGAGCACATCCTGGCCGGGGACATCTTCCAAGTTGTGCTGGCCCAAAGATACGACTTCGACCTGGGGGCCCAGCCCTTTGATGTGTACCGCTCGTTGCGCCAGGTGAATCCCAGCCCTTACATGTACTTCGTGCGCCTGCCTGAGGTGTCGCTGGTGGGCTGCTCGCCGGAGCCGATGGTGCAGCTGCTCAACGGAAGGGTCATATCCCGGCCCATCGCCGGTACCCGCCGCCGGGGGCGCACCGAGGCCGAGGAGCGCCGCATGGCCGCTGAGCTGTCCGAGCACCCCAAGGAGATCGCCGAGCACATCATGCTGCTCGATTTGGCCCGCAACGACGTCGGCCGGGTGGTGACCTTCGGCACCGAGACGGTGGACGAGATGATGACCCTGGAACGGTACAGCCACGTCATGCATCTGACCTCGCAGGTGTCGGGCGAGTTGGCCTCCGGGCGCACTCCGGTGGACGTGCTGAGGGCCACCTTGCCGGCGGGCACCGTGTCGGGCGCGCCCAAGGTGCGGGCCATGGAGATCATCGACGATCTGGAGCCGGTGAAGCGCGGCCCCTACGCCGGCGTGGTGGGCTACCTGGACTTCTCGGGCAACATCGACACCGCCATCGCCATCCGCACCATGGTCATCCAGGGGGGACGGGCCTCGGTGCAGGCTGGGGCGGGAATCGTGGCCGACAGCATTCCCGAACAAGAGGATCTGGAGTGCCGCAACAAGGCCCGGGCCCTGCTGTTGGCCGTGCCCGCCGCACGGCGGATGAACCGGGGGCGCTCGCAGTGAGCGGCCTAGTGGACCTGTCAACTTCGATAGGGGCCTGCCCCGTCGAGCGGAGCGTGCTGGCGGTGTCCGGTCCCGACGCCGAAGCCTTTCTGCAAGGCCAGCTCAGCCAGGACGTCGCGGCGCTGGAACCCGGCCAGTCGGCCTGGTCGCTCATCTTGCAGCCCCAGGGGCGCATCGACGCCTTCGTGCGGGTCACCCGGCAGGCCGCCGACCGCTTCGTCCTCGACACTGATGGCCCGCTGGAGCAGCTCGACGCCCGGCTCCGGCGGTTCATGCTGCGCACCGATGTGACCCTGGAGCCGCTCGATTGGCGGTGCATTGCGATGCGAGGACCGGGGGCAGAAGACGCCGCCGTTTCCGGCGATATTGTGGCCTCGGTGCCAACCGGCGGCGTCGATGTGCTGGGCCCCGATCCCGCCGTGCCGGGAGACGTTCCCGCCGTGGACTCCGCAGCGCTGGAAGCCCATCGGATCAGATCCGGGTTCCCCCGCATGGGAGTCGACATCGACGACCGCACCATTCCCGCTGAAGCTGAGATCGTCGACTTCACGGTGAGCTTCACCAAGGGGTGCTTCACCGGCCAGGAACTGGTGGCCCGCATGGACTCCCGGGGCAGCAGCGCCCCCCGCTATCTGCGGCTTTTGACCTTGGAAGGACACGTCGAGTTGGCCGGCGGGGAGTCCATAGTCGGCGCCGACGGGTCCGAGGTAGGCACCGTCACCAGCGCCGCCGGGGACGCCATGGCCGGGGCCACGGTGGCGTTGGGCTACATCAAGCGATCCGTGGACATGCCCGCCGAGGTGGAGGTAGCCGGCTGCCCGGCCCAGGCCGCGGCCGTTCCCCGGTAACAATCGCGATCTCACGGGAACCAGCCGGTAGTTTTGGGGCAGTGTTCATCAAGATCTGCGGCATCACCAACGCCGACGACGCCCTGCTGGCCACCGCATTGGGGGCCGACGGGTTGGGTTTCATCATGGCCCCGTCATCCCGCCAGATCGCTCTGCCCCGGGTAGAGGAGATCGTCCGGCGGCTTCCTTCCGGCGTGCTCACCGTGGGGGTATTCAAAGATGAAGCCCCCAGCAGGGTGATCGAGATTGTCAACCGGTGCGGCCTCAAGGCCGCCCAGCTGTCGGGTCGAGAGAACATGGAAGACACCCGTCTGATTCGAGAGAGCGTGCCGGCGGTGATTAAGGCCTTCCCCGGCGGCAGCCCCGCTTTGTCGGTGGCCGACCGGTATGGCGCCGACATAGTGATGGTGGACTCCGACACCCCCGGTTCGGGCCGAGTGTTCGACTGGTCTCTGGCCGAGGGGGCGCCCGGCGGAATCAGGCTGCTCATGGCCGGCGGTTTGACTCCAGAGAACGTGGCCACGGCCATTGCCAAGGTGCGCCCGTGGGGAGTGGATGTGGCCACCGGTGTGGAGATGTCACCGGGCCGCAAAGACCCGGCCCTACTCCGGGCCTTCATCAACGCCGCTCGGGAAGCAGATCCCGAACGCGGCGGAGCAACCGACGAGGGGTCGGACGAGGACGCTCCCTACAACTGGCAGGAGGAGGGGCTCCGGTGACCGTGGCCGAGCTTTCTGTCCGAGGAGTGCCGCGGTGAGCATGGCCGAGCCCGTCGGCGGGTTGTTCGGGGACTTCGGGGGGCGATTCGTTCCCGAGCCCCTGGTGCCGGCCTGCGAGGAACTGGAGGCCGCATTCCGCTCCGCCTGGGCCGACGACGGCTTTCGCGGCGAGCTGAACCAACTGCTGGCCGACTATGCCGGGCGGCCGTCGCCACTCACCGAGTGCCATCGCCTGTCCGAGGAGATGGGGCTTCGCCTGCTGTTGAAGCGGGAGGACCTCAACCACACTGGCTCCCACAAGATCAACAACGTGCTGGGCCAGGCTCTTTTGGCCGTGCGCATGGGCAAGACCCGCCTGGTGGCTGAGACCGGCGCTGGTCAGCACGGCGTGGCCACCGCCACCGCGGCGGCGCTGTTGGGCCTGGAGTGCGTGGTGTACATGGGCGAGGTGGACATGGAGCGCCAAGCCCTCAACGTCTTTCGTATGCAGCTGCTTGGAGCTGAGGTCCGCTCGGCGGTGTCGGGCAGCCGCACCCTGAAGGACGCCATCAACGAGGCCATGCGCGATTGGGTGGCCACCGTGGAGAACTCCCACTACTGCCTGGGCTCGGTGATGGGCCCCCACCCGTATCCGTGGATGGTACGGGAGCTTCACCGGGTGATCGGCGACGAGGCTCGCGAGCAGTGTCACCAGCTTCTGGGGTCCGACCCCGATGTGGTCACCGCGTGCGTGGGCGGGGGCAGCAACGCCATCGGCATCTTCAGCGGCTTCGTCGATGGCGACGCCGCGCTGGTGGGGGTGGAGCCGGCCGGAGGGGCGGCCATCGGCCGGGGCGTGCCCGGCGTGGTCCACGGCTCCAAGTCGTTCCTGATGCAAGACGAGCACGGTCAGGTGCTGGAGGCCGAGTCGATCTCCGCGGGGTTGGACTATCCCGGCATCGGCCCGGAGCACTCCCATCTGGCCGCCATCGGCCGGGCCCGCTACGAGTCGGTCACCGACGACGAGGTGGTGGCCGCCTTCGAGCTGCTGTCGCGCACCGAGGGGATCATTCCCGCGCTGGAGCCGGCCCATGCCCTGGCCTGGGTCTCGCGGGCCCGCGAAGAACTGGCCGGCCAGTCGGTGCTATTGAACCTGAGCGGGCGGGGCGACAAGGACGTCGACCAGATGATGGACCGACTGGTGGTGGACACCAGCACCAACGGCGACGACGGGCGGGCTGGGTGAGCACTGAACCCGGCCCAATGGAAGCCGCCTTGCGGGCCCGGCGCTCTCAAGGCGGCAAGGCACTGGTGCCGTACCTGACTGGGGGGCTGGGCGACTGGCAGACGGCGCTGGCCGCGGCCGCCGATGCGGGGGCCGACGCCATCGAAGTGGGCATTCCGTTCTCCGACCCGGTGATAGACGGCCCGGTCATCCAGGAGGCCAACGACCGGGCGCTGGCCGACGGGGTAACGCCTTTAGCAGTGCTGGATGCCCTCGGACGGCTCGACATCGACGTCCCGCTGGCGGTGATGACCTACTACAACATCGCCTTCCGGTTCGGCCTCGAGCGGTTCGCCTCCGTGCTGGCCGAGCGGGGAGTGGCCGCGGCCATCCTTCCCGATCTGCCCCTGGAGGAGGCGGGTCCCTGGGCCGAGGCGGCCGATGCCGTCGGCGTGGAGACCGTGCTGTTGGCCGCCCCCACCGCCTCCGACGAGCGCCTGGCCCGGATATGCGCCCGAACTCGGGGGTTTGTGTACGGCGTGGGGCTTCTGGGGGTTACCGGGGTGCGCGAGGAGCTGGCCTCGTCCGCAGTGGTCATGGCCGGAAGGCTCAAGCAGATGACCGATGTGCCCGTGCTGGTCGGGGTGGGGGTGGGCACCCCGGAGCAGGCCGATGAGGTTTGCCGGGTCGCCGACGGCGCGGTGGTGGGATCAGCGGTGGTGCGCCGGATGCTCGACGGGGGACCCGCCGCGGTGAGCGAGCTGATAGGGCAGTTCCGCCAAGCCCTGGACTGAGCTTCACCTTTCCCCAGTTGAACTTTGCATTTCTCGTGAGGACTGCTTGACTCTTGGGACTTTGTGTAAGAAGCCGACTGAATTACAATCCCGTAATTCCAATTTCAGGAGGATTCCATGAACAAGTCAGAGTTGGTCAGCGCCATCAGCGAGCGCACTGGCGAGAGCAAGAGTTCCGTGGAGGCGGTTCTCAACAGCCTCGAGAAGACAGTTACCGAACAGGTGATCCTGGGCAACAAGGTGTCGATCACCGGCTTCGTGTCTTTCGAGCAGACCTCTCGGGGCGCCCGCACGGGCCGCAATCCCCGCACTGGCGAGACCATCCAGATTGCCGCCACCAAGGGCTGCAAGGTGAGCGCTGGCGCCCGGCTGAAGGGGGCCGTCAAGGGCACCTGATCCACTAGGGTCAGACCCATGGCTGATTGGCTCTTATCTGCCGGCGATCCTGCGCCGGCATTCAACCTGGAAGATCAAAACGGCAACCAGGTGACTCTGGGCGACTTTGCCGGACGGAAGCTGGCGATCTTCTTCTTTCCCAAGGCGCTCACCCCTGGTTGAACGAATCAGGCAATCGGCGTGCGTGACATCGCCACAGAACGCGGAATCGCCGCAGTAGGCATCAGCGGGGACAAGCCCGACCGCCAGAAGCGGTTCGACGAGAAGTGCGATCTCGGGTACTCGCTGCTGTCTGATCCCGACCACGAGGTGGCCGAGGCCTTCGGGGTATGGCGGGAGAAGAAGATGTACGGCAACACGTATTTGGGCATCGTCCGCTCGGCCTTCTTGGTGGCTGAAGACGGGTTGATTGAGCACGCCTGGTACAAGATCAGCCCCAAGAACACCGCCTCCAACCTGGCTGACGCCCTGCCCGAGGACTAGCCAGGCAGGAGCGCTTCCTATGAGACCTCCCGACGAGGTTCTCCCGCACCGTCCGCCGTTCCTGTTCCTCGACGAGGTCACCTCCATGGTGGCCGGGGAGCGGGCCGAGGGCTATTGGCGGCTCACCGGCGACGAGCCGTTCTTCGCGGGACACTTTCCCGGCCGCCCCACCCTTCCTGGGGTGCTGATGGCCGAGGCCATCGCGCAGCTCGGCGCTTACATCGTGCTTCATGACGAGCGATTCGCCGGCAAGCTGCCCCTGTTCGGCGGTCTCGACAGCGCCCGGTTTCGCCGCCAGGTTGTACCTGGTGAGCGCCTGGACTTGGAAGTGGAGATGACCCGGTTGTCGGCTCGGGCCGGCCGGGGAGCGGGAAAGGCGTCGGTGGACGGCGAGCTGGCCTGCTCGTGCGAGCTGCTGTTCGTGGTGGTCGACGCCGGCTGAACGGCGTCTGAAACCGGTTGCCGGCTACTCGGCTGGCGGCGGGCCGATCACGATGGACCCGTTGTGGCCGCCGAATCCGAAGGAGTTGGACAGCGACGGCCCCGGGGTCCACGGGGCAGGATCGGGGGCCACGATGCGGATGGGGGCCATGTCGGGATCGGGGGTCGCATACCCGTAGGTGGGCGGGATCACCCCGTGTTCCATAGCCAACAGAACCGCCACCGCCTCGATGGCTCCCGCTGCGCCCAGCGCGTGCCCGGTCACCCCTTTGGTCGAGGTGACCAGCGGCCCGGGCGTGCCGAACACCTTCTGGATGGCCTCGGCTTCGGCGGCGTCGTTCAGCGGGGTGGAAGTGCCGTGGGCATTGATGTGGACAATGTCGGCGGGATTCAGTCCGGCGTCGGCCAGGGCCAGCTCCATGCACCGAACCGCCCCTCCTCCTCCCGGAGCCGGGGCGGTGATGTGATAGGCGTCGGCGTTGCTGGCGCCGCCCAAGATCTCGCCCAGCACCGTTGCCCCCCGATTCCGGGCTGAATCCAAATCTTCGAGCACCAACACGCCCGCGCCCTCGGCCTGGATGAACCCGTCTCGCTCCAAGTCGAACGGGCGGCTGATGTGGCAGCTGGAGACCGCGGTCATGTTCTTGAAGGTGGCCTCTCCGGTGATGGAGTTGGAAGCCTCGCTTCCGCCGGTAATGACCGCGTCGCAGCGGCCCGAGCGAATCAGCATGGCCGCGTTGGCGATTGACTGGGTGCCCGCCGCGCAGGCGGTGACCGTGTTCTCACATGGCCCGGAGAAGCCGTAGCGCATGGAGATGGCCGCCGAGGCCGCATTGGCCATCAGCATGGGCACCAAGAAGGGCGACACCCGGCGCTCGCCGCGCTCGATGCGCACCTGGATTTGGTCCTCCAGGGTTCGCAAGCCGCCCACGCCAGTGCCCACCCACACGCCGATCCGGTCGGGGTCGGCGCTGAGCTCGCCCGACTGCTCCAGAGCTTCGGCGGCGGCGGCCAAGGCCATCTGGGCGAAGCGGTCGGTGCGGCGGGCCTCCTTGGGGGACTCGAAGTGGGGGAGGGGGTCGAAGTGGTCCATCACCCGCCGTCCTTCGGCGGGGGTTTCCAGCAGCCCCTGCCAGAAGTTGTCCCGGCCCAGTCCGGGCCAGCCCAAGACCCCGATTCCGGTGACCGCCACGCGGCGCGCCGCGGTCATGATCTAGCGCTCCGCAGGCGGAACTCGGCTCTCGTCTCGTCGGGCGGCTGCGAGGTCATCCCAGTTTGACGGTCACCAAGTCGAAGGCCTGGCCCACAGTTTCGATGTCCTCCAGCTCTTCCTCGTCGATGGTGATGTCGAACTCCTCTTCGAGCGCCATCACCAACTCGACCAAGTCGAGGCTGTCAGAGTCCAAGTCGTCGGCAAAGGTGGCCTCGGGTGTGACCTGACCGGCCTCCACCGACAGCACCTCCACAGTGCAGTTCTGGAAGCGAGTGAAGTTTTCGTCGCTCACGCTGGTTATCTCCTATTCGTGGACGGATTGTCCTTGGGTGGGTTTGCGAATGGGTTTACGGCCACTCATCCTCCCATGCCCAGACCCCCGTCAACCGGAATAACCGCTCCGGTGACGTAGCCGGCGGCGTCGGAGGCCAAGAATGAAATGGTTGCAGCAACTTCTGTGGGTTCGCCCAATCGTCCGAGGGGAACCATGTCGATGATGGCTGAGCGGCGGTCCTCGTCGAGCTCGTTCAGCATGTCGGTGCCCACCGGGCCGGGCGCCACCACGTTGACGGTGATGTTGCGGCTAGCCAATTCCTTGGCCAAAGACCGGCCCAGGCCGACCAGTCCGGCCTTGGAGGCGGCGTAGTTGGCCTGACCCGCCTGTCCCATGATCCCCACCACCGAGGACACGAACACGATGCGCCCCCAGCGGTTGCGCATCATCGACCGGGCCGCCCGCTTGGCCACCCGGTAACCGGCGGTCAGGTTGGCGTCGATTACGTCGGTGAAATCGGCCTCGCTCATGCGCATCACCAGCTTGTCCCGGGTGATGCCCGCGTTCGATACCAGCACCTCGACGGGCCCCAGCTGATCTTCGATCTCGGCGAAGGCGGCGTCGATCTGCTCTTCGGCGGTCACATCGCAGTGCACGCCCAGAATGTCGACCTGTCCGTTGGACGGTGGGGGCTCGCTGCGGTAGGTGACCGCCACCCGGTGGCCGTCTTTGGCGAGCTCGGTGGCTGTGGCCAGCCCAATGCCCCGGTTCCCTCCGGTAACCAGGACAACCCTGGATGTGCTCACTGGCCCCAGCGTAGCAGCGCGGCGGCCACGCTCATTCCCGCTCCGAAGCCCACCAGCAGCACGACGTCGCCGTCGGTTATGGCGCCCTTGGACACCGCGTCGTCCATGGCCAGGGGGATTGAGGCCGACGAGGTGTTGCCGGTTGATTGCAGCACGGTGGCCGCCTTCTCCAGGGGGATGTCGAGGCGCTTCATGGCGCTCTCGATGATGCGGGCGTTGGCCTGGTGGGGGACCACTGCGGCCACATCAGACGTGTCCAGGCCGGCGTCGGACAGCACTCTCTGGCTGGCTGAGACCATGACCCGCACGGCCTGGCGGAACACCTCTTTGCCATCCATCTTGATGTAGTCGCCGAAATCGCAGATCAACAGATCGGCGAAGCGGCCCTCTGAGCCCATGTAGGTGCTGAGCACGCCCCGGTCCTCGCGGATGGCCGGCTCCATCACCACTGCGCCGGCGCCGTCGCCGAACAGGATCGCGGTGGAGCGGTCGTCCCAGTCGGTGAACCGGCTTAGGGTATCCACCCCCACCACCAGCACCCGCTCCATTCCCGCGGCGATCTGGGCCTGGCCCAGCGAGATGCCGTAGGTGAAGCCCGAGCAGGCCGCGTTCAGGTCGAATGCGCCGCAGGACGCCCCCAGCTCGTTTTGGATGCGGTTGGACACCGCGGGAAACACCTGGTCGGGGGTGCAGGTGGAGCAGATGATCAAGTCGAGGTCGGTGGCGTCGATCTCGGCCTGCTTCAGAGCGATCTTGGCCGCTTGCCCGCCCAGTTCCAGGCAGCTGCCCCCCACCCGGCGCTCGTGGATTCCGGTGCGCTCCACTATCCACTCGTCGCTGGTGTCGAGGACGGCGGCCAGGTCGTGGTTGGTGACCACCTTGTGGCCGGTGGCGGTGCCCAGGCCGGTGATGGCCGCTCTCGTCATCTGCCTGCGCCCCTCAGCTCGTCCGCAACCAGGCGATGGGCTGGCTGGCGGTGACCCGCTCGCCTTCCACCGCCAAGAACCCCATGATCATCCCGGCCCAGGGGGTGCGGACCTCGGTCTCGCCCACATGGCCCAGTAGCTGCCCTGCGGGAACGCCGGTGCCCAGCAGATTGTCCTCGGTGGGCTGGAAGATGCCAGCCGCGGGGCTCACCACCAGGCGCTCGGTGGTGAACAGGGCTTCGCCCTCCAGCGGGCCGCCCGCGGCCACCGGTGGCCCAGCCAATTCCTCGAGCACCGCGTCGATGTCGGCGGGGGCGTTTACCTTGAGCGACTTGCAGTCTTTGGCGGTTCGTTTCACCGTTCCGGTGAGCACGGCGCCAGGTCCCAACTCCACGAAGGTGGTGAAGCCGTCGTCGCACATGTTGTGGACCGACTGGCGCCAGCGCACCGGGCTGGTCAGCTGGGTGTTCAGCAGGTCGGCCCAGGCCTGAGCGCCGGTCTGGGCGGCGGCGTCGACGTTGGCATACACCGGGTGGTCGGGAACCCGGAACTCTGTCTTGCCGATGGCCTTCTGGAGGCGGTCTTTGGCCGACGCCATGAACGGGGTGTGGAAGGCACCGCCGACGGGCAGGGCCATGACCCGCTTGGCGCCCAGCTCTTTGGCGATGGCCCCGGCCGCTTCCACCATGGCGGGGGCCCCGGCTATGACCACCTGGCCGGGGGCGTTGTAGTTGGCCACCCATACATCGCCGTCGGCCTGCTCGCAGGCCTGCTCAACGAGGTCGTCGTCGAGGCCCATGACCGCGGCCATGGTGCCGTCTTGCTCTTCGGCGGCCACCTGCATGGCCTCGCCCCGCTCGCTCACCAGCCGCACGCCGTCGTGGAAGTCCACCACCCCGGCGGCAACCAGCGCGGAGTATTCGCCCAGGCTGTGGCCGGCGTGGCCCGCGGTCTCAATGCCCACCCGGGTTACCGCGTCGAGGGAGATCATCGACACCACGAAAGTGGCGAGTTGGGAGTTGCGGGTGTGGCGCAGTTCGTCATCATCGGCTTCGAGCAAGAGCTGGGCCACGTCGCGCCCTGCTGCCTCGGAGGCCTCGGCCACCAGCTCCCACGAGGGGTGGTCGACCCAGGCCGAACCCATGCCGGCCTTTTGGGATCCCTGGCCGGGATAGGTGAAGCAGATCATCAGGTGTCAGACCTCTCAGACGACGGTGGGGTTTCAATACTCTACGAGAGAGCGGCCCCGGCAGGGTATCCGGCAAGGCCGCTGGGACCACGGCAATCTAGACTGCATTTTCCTCAGCCAGCACGCTGAGCAGCCCAGTGCTCGCCGCACTGGCCACCCGCCCGGGTGGTGGAATTGGTAGACGCGCCGGACTCAAAATCCGGTTCCCGCAAGGGAGTGAGGGTTCGAGTCCCTCCCCGGGCACTGTGCCAACATGGGCGCCGTGGAACAAGGTGCCCCAACCGGAGGGCGACACATCCGGTTCGAACCCGACGACAGGCCGCCGCCTGCGCTGACTGCGGGCATGGGCGTCCAGTTCGCGGTGCTGACCATCGCGGGCATAGTGCTCACGCCGGCGATTGTCATTCGGGCCGCGGGCGAATCCGACTCGTATCTGACTTGGGCGGTGTTCGCGGCGGCGATTGTGAGCGGCATCAGCACAATCCTCCAGGCGGTCCGGCTGGGCCGCATCGGTGCCGGGTACGTGCTGCTCATGGGCACGTCGGGCGCGTTCATCGCGGTGTGCGTGGCGGCGCTGGTCGAGGGTGGTCCCGGCTTGCTGGCGGTACTGGTGGTGGCGTCGTCGCTGTTCCAATTCTTGCTGGCCGCCCGGCTGTCGCTGTTCAGGCGTCTGGTCACGCCGGTGGTGGCCGGCACCGTGTTGATGCTCATCGCGGTGACCGTGATGCCGCTCATCTTCAACATGGTGAGTGCGTCGCCGGAAGGCAAGTCCGACTGGAGCGCCCCGACGACAGCCCTCGTCACCATCGTCTTGATGATCGCCATTGCACTGAAGTCGTCCGGAAGCCTGCGGTTGTGGGCGCCGGTCATTGGCGTGGTGGCCGGTTCGATCGTGGCCGTCGGCTTCGGCCTCTATGACTTCGATCAGGTGTCCGATGCCTCCTGGGTCGGTGTGCCCGATGGCGGATGGCCGGGCTTCGACACGTCGTTCGACTCGGCGTTTTGGAGCCTCCTGCCGGCCTTTGTGATCGTCACGATCATCGGCGCGGTCGAGACCATCGGCGACTCCGTGGCCATTCAGCGGGTGTCGTGGCGCAAACCGCGAGCGGTGGACTACCGGGTGGTGCAGGGGGCAGTGGCCGCCGACGGCACCGGCAACCTGCTGTCGGGGGTGGCCGGCACGGTGCCGAACACCACCTATTCGACGAGCGTATCGATCACCGAGCTGACCGGCGTCGCCGCCCGACGCGTGGGTGTCGCCATCGGCGTCATTTTTGTCATGTTGGCGTTCTTGCCCAAGTTCTTGGCGTTGGTGCTGGCCATCCCGGATGCCGTGGTTGCGGCGTACGTCACCGTGCTGATGGCGCTGTTGTTTGTGGTCGGCATGAGGATCGTCTCCGAAGAAGCTGCGGACTACCGCAAGGGCCTGATAGCGGGGGTCGCGTTCTGGCTGGGCGTCGGATTCCAGAACAACCTGATCTTTCCGGAGTACCTGGAGGGCTTCGCCGGCGGCCTGTTGGAGAACGGGATGACTTCGGGCGGCCTCGTGGCCATCGTGCTGACGCTGTTCACCGAGGCAACTCAATCTCGCCGGCATCGTTTGCGCACCAGCCTGACGCTGGCGGAGCTCCCCCGCATCCAAGGGTTCCTTAACGCTTTTGCAAAGCGGCACGGTTGGGTGGCATCGATGTCGCACCGGCTCGATGCGGTGGCCGAGGAGACACTGGTGACCCTGCTCGAAGCTGGGCAGGCCGGAGAGGCCGCAACCGAACGCGAGCTACGCCTTACGGCCAGCAAGCAGGACGGGCGGGCGGTACTCGAGTTTGTGGCTGCGGCCCGGGGAGAGAACATCGAAGACCGGCTGGCCGTGCTCGATGAGCCGACCGCCGACCGGCCCGTCGAGCGAGACGTCTCATTGCGGCTGCTTCAGCACTACGCCGCCTCAGTGCTCCACCAGCAGTACCACGAACTCGAGATCGTCACCGTCCACGTCAACCCTGCCAGCGACACATGAGGGACTCAGGGGCCGTGGTGGAGACGACGCATGGGGCGGTTCGGGGGGTAGTTGTCGATACGCCTTATGGGGCGGTGCGGCAGTTTTTGGGGATTCCGTTTGGGAAGCCGCCGGTGGGGGAGCTGCGCTTCTGTGCTCCAGAGGCCGCTGAGCCGTGGGAGGGGGTGCTGGATGCGAGTGCGTTCGGACCCGATCCGATTCAGAGCGTGGATGGTCCGTACACCGGGGTGATTCCGGGGACGAGCACCGACTCGGTGTCGGAGGACTGCCTCACGCTCAATGTGTGGGTACCTGAGGAGGGCGAGGCTGGACTGCCGGTGATGGTGTGGATCTACGGCGGGGCCTTCTTGACCGGGGGAGGCTCGTTCCCGCTTTACTACGGGGCGAGGTTGGCGGCTGAGCAGCAGGTGATCGTGGCGTCGGTGAACTACCGGGTGGGGGCGCTCGGCTTCATGGATCTTCGGAAAATGCCGGGTGGTGAGAACACCACGGCCAACTGCGGTCTCCACGACGTGCGGCTCGGATTGGATTGGATTGCTGCCAACGCGGCTGCCTTCGGTGGCGATCCGTCGACGCTGACCGCATTCGGCGAGTCGGCGGGGGCCGGTTCGATCCTGCACCTGCTCGGCGCTCCGGACATCTCGTCGGTAATGCGACGGGCCATCATGCAGAGCCCCGGCGCCGACATGACCCAATCGCCCAAAGTTGCCGCCAAAGTCGCCCGCTGCTTCCTGGGCAACGTGGGGGTGAGCGATGTGGCGGGGCTCCGTCAGTTGGAGCCAGGGGAGATAGTTGCCGCCCAAGTCCAGACCGCCATGGAGATGTTCACCGAAGCAGGAGCGATGCCTTTTCACCCCGTTGTCGACGGAGTGCTTGTTCCTGCTCCACCAATAAAGAGGCTTCGAAAGAGGGTCGCGGCCGATATCGATGTGCTCATTGGCGCCACCGCCCACGAACTGCGCTTATTCAAGCAGGAGCTGCCCGCCGGAAACTCTGACCTAATCCTGTTTCACCTGGTGAGAGCCCACGTGGCCAAAAGAACCGGGGGAGAGCCGTCGATAGACGAGGTGGAGGCGGTGATACGGGAGTATCACCAGGCGGCCAAGGGCACGGCCTGGATCACTGACTCCGACATCTTGGCCGCCGTCAACACTGACGTCTCCATGCGGGAGCCCATCCAGAGGCTGGCCGATTTTCGAGCTGGCGCTGGGGCCCGCACCTACATGTACGACTTCCGGTGGTGTTCCCTAGCCAACCCGGAGATGGGGGCGTTCCACGCCATCGATCTGCCCTTCGCGCTTGACGGCTTCCACGTCGACGGCTGGGGCGAGTTCATCGGTGCCGACGAAGCCGCGGAAGCGTTGGGCCGAGGAATGCGATCGGCCTGGGCCGCCTTTGCCCGCTCTGGAGATCCCTCATCTACTGAACTCGGCCCCTGGCCCCGCTACGAACTCGATGAGCGCATGGCAATGACCCTCGACGGCGACTCATCTCCGGCCGCCGACCCCCTACAGAATGAGCGGTTGATGTGGGGGCCGGCAGGCAGAGGGGATTCTCAGTAGACCTCGGGGACGAAGGTCTGGTCCGACAAGGGCGGGCGCACGTAGCCGGCGCGGTCTTGGCGCTCAGGGAGCTCGACTTCCTCCCAGGGGACTTCCTCGTAGGGGATCATCGACAGCAGATGTGAGATGCAGTTCAGCCGGGCCGCCTTCTTGGAGTCGGCGTTCACCACGTACCACGGGGCCTGCTTGATGTCGGTGTGGGCGAACAGGGTGTCTTTGGCCTTGGAGAACTCAACCCATCGGGATCGGGCCTGGATGTCCATCGGCGACAGCTTCCAGCGCCGCAGCGGATCGGAGATCCGGTTCTGGAACCGGCGCTCCTGCTCCTCGTCGCTCACCGAGAACCAGTACTTGATCAGGATGATCCCCGACCGAACCAGCATGCGCTCGAATTCCGGGCACGAGCGCAGGAACTCGCGGTACTCCTCTTCGGTGCAGAATCCCATCACTGGCTCCACCAGCCCCCGGTTGTACCAACTGCGGTCGAACAGGATCATTTCTCCGGCGGCGGGCAACTCGGCCACATAGCGCTGGAACCACCACTGCGTTTTATCCCGGTCGCTAGGTGTGCCCAGCGCCACCACCCGCACCACTCGGGGGTTGGTCCGCTCGGCGATGCGCTTGATCACCCCGCCCTTGCCAGCCGCATCGCGCCCTTCGAAGATCACCACCACCTTGAGGCCCTTGTGGCGAATCCAGCGCTGTAACCGCACCAGCTCCTCTTGAAGCCGAGCCAGTTCCTGCTCGTAGGCCTTCCTGTTGAGCTTCTGGCGCGGCTCGGGCCTGGGCGCGTCGGCTCCGGAGATTCCCAGAACGTCGTGACCCGGGTCCGGACCCATACGCGAAGCGTAATTCCGGCGTCATTTCCCGACAATGGGCTTGTCTAGCCATTCCTGGCTGAAGGGGACCGACCCGACCAGTAATCGACGATCCGGGGTCATATGATCCCGATCGCGGGTGGGTCCACAGGGGGGCGCAGACAAATCTCCTGAGGACCACAAAGTGAATTACTACGTGATTGCCGCAGCTGTAATCGTGGGGTCGGCGTCCGGCGCGGCTTCGGTCTATTGGATCAATCGGGGAGTCCACGCCAGCTGGATTGTGCTTGGTGTTTTGGGCATTGGCGTCGGCTGCACGCTTGTGTTGACCGCGGTTGCGCTGCTCTTCACCGGACCAGATGCCTTCATGGTCCTTCACGTCGTCTATCTGGTACTTGTGGTCGGCCTGCCGTTGGCTGGGGCGGTGGTGCTGGCCTTTGCCAGCCCAATCCCGCCGACCATCCTCGCTCTATGCATCGTTTCTTTCTCAGCCATCCCGATTGGCTTCTATGCCACCCACATAGAGCCGTTTTGGCTACGGGTGGATGCCGTGGAGTTGGAGGTTGACGGGATCAGCGAGGACGTCCGGATCGGCGTCGTGGCCGATCTTCAGACCACCTCCATCGGCGACTATGAGAATGAGGCGATAGACCGTCTTATCGCCCTCGAGCCCGACATTGTGATGTTCCCGGGGGATGTGCATCAGATCGAAAATGGCCAATTCGATGAGCGGGCCCCGGAATTCACTCGGCTCGTTGAACGGCTGGTTGACGCCGTGCCCATCGTTTATCTAGTGAACGGCCATTCCGACACCGTCGCCGACCTCTGGCGGATCACCCATGGGACGGGGGCCAGAGTTCTCGACAACGAGATTGACACGTTCGAGCTAAATGGCAGCCTCATCCATCTCGCTGGGGTGTCGTTGGATGGCCGTGACTATGAGCCTGCGGGATGGGAGGCTGCCGAAGGGCTAGCCGAAGGCGACCTTCCTGGCGTGCGGATCCTGTTGGCCCACGAGCCGGACGCCATCAGGCTCCTCAAGGGAGGAACCGTGGACCTGCTCGTCTCGGGCCATACCCACGGAGGGCAAGTGTCGATCCCGTTCTTCGGCCCTCCTATCACCGCGTCTCGAGTACCCCGGGATGTCGCCGCTGGCGGGCTCAATGAGCTCCACGGAACCCCGGTCTACGTGTCTACCGGCGTGGGACGAGAGCGCGGCAACGCCCCTCAGCTCCGCTTCGGCGTTCGCCCCTCCATTGGGATCATCGATCTGGTCGCCAGGGACTAGATGCCCAAACCAGGCCGGGTTCCTACTTCGCTTGCCCTCAGATAGTTGGCCACAATGGGACCCATGACGGCCGATCAGCTGAACCACTACAAGCACAAGCTGGACTTCGAGATGGACTCGTGGGACGTCAACGAAGCCCTGGGCAACGGCGAGCCAATCATGGTGGTGGACGGCAGGTCGGCTGAGGCCTACGCCCAAGAGCACATCCCTGGGGCGATCAGCCTGCCCCACCGGAATATCGATGCCGAGTCGACGGCTTCACTCGATCGGTCGCTGACCTACGTCTGCTACTGCGACGGGATCGGGTGCAACGCCTCCACCAAGACTGCCTTGAAGCTGCTCATGCTGGGCTTTGAGGTGCGCGAGCTGATCGGCGGCCTCGACTGGTGGAAGCGCGACGGCTACCCAACCGAAGGGTCCTAGCGCAGGCTGGGGAGGTCGGCCACGTCAATGACCCGCAGGGTCGGCGGGATGTCCTCGACCACCTGGTTGTAGCGCATGCCCATGGTGCCGTGGCGGCGGTGGTTTGTGTCGATCCAGTTGGCGAAGCCGGGATCCTTGTCAGCCACGATGATCCGGGCCGTGCCGTCGGACTCGTACACCGCGCTGTGCTTGTTGACCGTCACCTGGAGCCAGTCGTAGTCCAGCGACTCCTCCCAGATGTTGTTGAGCTGGAAGTTCCAGTAGTACACGTCGATGGGCGGCACGTCGATCACCAGGGCCTGGCCGGGCTCGAGCGTCCAATAGCCGTGGCGGAACATCTGGGTGGGGTCGCCCCATCCGCCGGGGCCATCTCGCGGCGGGAGGAACTCCAGCGTGTTGGGCCGCTCTTGGAACATGTCCAGCCATTCGACAAACCGCCGGGCGATGCCGTGTACTCCTAGGGCGGCCCGGGCCAAGCCGTGGGTCAAGCGCTGGGGGCTCAGCGGGGGAGGAGTCCCATCGGGCCCGTTGAGGCACTCGATTTGGAGCTCGGAAGGCCGTTCGGTATGGCGGTCGAGGTAGAAGTTGCGAATGACGATCTGATTGGTCTCCGGTCCGGTGGGGAGCCACCGCTGTCCAGGCTCTAGATGCTCGGGTTCGTTGACACTGGCGATCACATCGACCTGCTCGCCGGGCTGGGGGTCGTTGAAGGCCAGGTTGCCCTGCCGATCGGGGGGCGCACCTCCCATCCCGAAGCTGCCGGAGAGTGCGTTCAAGCTCAGATAGTTGACCGTGCCCCGCGGCCCGCGGATGCGGTAGTCGAGAGAACCGCTAATGGCGACGCCCTGGTAGAGGGCATCGGGGTTGTCGCAGCCGATCTTCACGTTGTAGGGGATGGGCAGGACTTGGGTGTGCCCGGGTCCATGGTTTTCGAGGCGCCCGAGCTCTCCTCTGGTGAGACGGGACAGGTAGCGGAATCCCTCCAGCCGGTCGAGATCGTCGGTGCTGTTGTCGAGGATGATCTGGCCGGCCTCCTTCAGGTTGTCGCAGAAGTCGGCCCACACCTTGCCGTTGACTGCGTTCTCCCGGATCTCGTCGCTCATCGGTGTCCTCCTCGTTTCGGCTTGGCCCGATGAAAGGCTAGTGGGGGCCTCGCCCTTGGGAAGCAGCCGAAGCAGTGCCTGGCGGGGCGGGGGTAATAGCATCGGCTCGTGGTCCAGAACAGGGCAGAGCGGCGGTTGGCAGAGTTGGCCGACCGGCTGAAGCGGCTGAGAGCCGACCTGGAGGTGGCCGAGGAGCAGTGCCTGCATTTTGAGGACCTGGCCGACGACGCCCGCCTGCGGGCGCTGGTCTCGGAGACCCCGGCCGCCGAGCGCCAGCACCGCGATGCCGCCCGCCAGGCGGAGACCATGGCCCGACACCGCGCCCGCCTGTCCGACGAGATCCACAGCCTGGAGCAGCAACAAGACGAACTGCTCGACAAGTTCTACTCCGATGTCTGATCCGTCGGCCCAACCAAGTTCTACTCCGATATCTGATCCGTCGGCCCAACCCGGTTCCGATTCGATCGACAAGCCGGTGCGGATCGTGCTGGCCGAGGACGAGGCCATCATCCGCCTGGACTTGCGGGAGACCTTGGAAGAGGAGGGCTACGAGGTGGTGGGCGAGACCAGCCGGGGCGACCAGGTGCTTGATCTCGTGCGGGAGAAGCGCCCCCACGTGGCCATCTTGGACGTGAAGATGCCGGGCACCGACGGAATCACCGCCGCCAGTCAGATCCGCGACGAGCGGCTGTGCGCGGTGTTGCTGCTCACCGCGTTCAGCCAGCGGGATCTGATCGCCCGGGCGGCCGACGCCGGCGCGCTGGCCTATCTGGTGAAGCCCTTTGAGCGGGCTGAGCTGGTGCCCGCGGTGGAGGTTGCCCTGGTGCGGTTCAAGGAGCTGAAGGACCTCAACCACCAAGTCGAGCGGGCTGAGGCCCGGCTGGAGGCCCGCAAGGCCATCGACCGGGCCAAAGGCCGATTGATGGACGTCGCCTCCATGTCGGAGGCAGACGCCTACAGCCACATCCAGCACCAGGCCATGGGCGAGCGCCGGTCGATGGCTGAGGTGGCCGCCGAGATCGTTGAGATGAGCGCCGATCAGCTGAAGGCGCTGGGCGGAGGCCCGAAAGATGGCTGAGTCGGGCACGGTCATGCTGGTTGACGGCAACTCACTGGCCTACCGGGCCTTCTTCGCCCTGCCCGAGGACATGACCACCGCCAGCGGCCAGGCAACCAACGCGGTGTACGGCTTCACAATGATGCTCTTGACGCTGTTGCGCGACCACCGCCCCGACCAGGTGGCGGTGGCCTTCGACCGCCCCGAGCCCACCTTCCGCCACGAGCGGATCTCCAGTTACAAGGCCAATCGCCGCGAGACCCCCGACACCCTCCGACAGCAGATGGGACTGGTCCGCAAGCTGGTGGAAACCCTCAAGATCACCGCGGTGGAACACGCCGGGGTGGAGGCCGACGACGTGATCGCCACCTTGGCCACCCAAGCTCGCGACCGGGGCCAGGACGTGATTGTGGTGACTGGCGACCGGGACGCCTACCAGCTGGTGGAGGACCCCCACGTCCGAGTGCTCTACAACAAGCGGGGCGTGTCCGACTACGCCCTGTACGACGAGGCCGGCATCGAGGAGCGCACCGGGGTGAAGCCGGCCGACTACGTGGCCTACGCCGCACTGCGAGGGGACACCTCCGACAACCTGCCCGGCGTGAACGGAGTGGGGGAGAAGACCGCGGCCAAGCTGATCAACGCTTACGGGGGCATCGAGGAGCTGTATCGGCACCTGGAGGACCAGACTCCCAAGCTTCAAGAAAACCTGGGCGAGGCCCAGGACCGGGTGAGCATGAACCTGGAGCTGATGGAGCTGGTGCGCGATGTTCCTCTGGAGGTAGGGGTGGACGATTTGGACCTCGGTCAGCCCGACGCTTCCGAGGTCGAGGAGTTATTCGACTTCTTGGAATTCCGCAGATTCGGCGAATTCGTGGCCGACGTGTTGGGCGTGGAACTGGGCGGTGCCGATGACGGGGCCGGCGCACTGGAGGCAACCGTGGAAGCCCTGTCCACTGCCGACGCCGCCAGCGATGCGCTGAGCCGCTTGGCGGCCGCATCTGAACCGGTGGCGCTGGCGCCGGCCTGGGGCGAGCCGCTCGATCCCCGCCAGCCCCACCGCTGCCAGCTTCTGGGGATTGCCCTGTCCGCCGATCTCGAAGCGGGCAAAGTGGTCTGGTTGCCGGCCGATGTGCTAGAGACGTCGGGACACGAAGCCCTGGCCGGTTTATTCGGCGGGGGCAATCCCTTCATCGCCCACGATGCCAAGCCGCTCGTCTTGTGGCTGTTTTCGAGGGGGATAGATGCCACTGGGCTGGTGTTGGACACTCGGATCGCGGCCTATCTGCTGGATCCGGCCAGCGGGCGCTACGAGCTGGCTGACTTGATGCGCACCCACACCTCGATGGAGCTCCCGGTGACCGAACAGCCCGACGAGGGCCAGCTGTTCGGCGACGATGCTGCTGATCCGGGGGATTCATCGATGAACGCCGGACTTGAGGCCTTGGCCGTGGCCCATTTGGCCGCCCCACTGCTGGCGGCGCTAGACGCCCAGGGACTGCGGGACCTGAACGACGACATGGAAGTGCCTTTGGTGCGGGTGCTGGCTCGCATGGAGCATGTGGGTATCGGGGTGGATGTGGAGGGCCTGACTCGTCTGCGAGACCAGTTGGCCTCCGATGCCGAGCGGCTTCGGGCGTCGGTGATCGATGCGGCTGGCGGGGGGAGCTTCAATGTGAACTCCTCCAAGCAGGTGGGCGAGCTGCTGTTTGAGAAATTGGGGCTGCCGTCCCAAAAGAAAACCAAGACCGGCGCCTTCAGCACCGACGCCGCCACCCTGGAGAAGCTCCGGGACGAGCATCCGGTGGTGGGCGAACTGCTGGACTACCGGGAGGTGGAGAAGCTGCGCTCCACCTATGGCGAGGGACTGGTGGCCGCAGTGGGGATCGAGCCCGACAACCGCATCCGGGCCACCTTCAACCAAACGGTGGCCCGAACCGGGCGGCTCAGCTCCGATGCCCCCAACCTGCACAACATCCCGGTGCGCACTGAGACCGGTCGGGTGTTTCGAGAGGTGTTTGTGGCTGCCGATAGCTGCGCTCTGCTGGTGGCCGACTACAACCAGATCGAGCTGCGCTGCATCGCCCATCTGGCCGAGGACCCCGGCCTGATCGAAGCCTTCGAGTCCGGCCAGGACGTGCACACCTCCGTCGCCTCCCAGGTATTCGGCATCGACCCCGCCGCGGTGGGCATCGAAGAGAGATCCACCGCCAAGATGGTGTCCTACGGTCTGGCCTACGGGATGGAGGCCTACGGCCTGGGCCAGCGGCTCAACATCCCCACCAGGGACGCCGGCGTGATCCTCGATGCCTACTTCAAGGCGTTTCCTGCCCTCAGGGAGTACATGGACCGAACAGTGGCCGAGGCCCGGACCCGGGGCTACACCGAGACCCTGTTCGGCCGGCGGCGCCGGATCCCCGAGATCAACTCGCGCAATGCCCGGCTCCGTCAGGCCGCGGAGCGACAGGCCATGAATTCCGGGATCCAGGGGCTGGCCGCCGACATCTTCAAGGTGGCCCTGGTCAGGCTCGACCACGCCTTGGAGGAACGAGGGCTCGACAGCCGGATCATCCTCCAGGTCCACGACGAGGTGATCTTGGAAGTCCCCGAGGGAGAGCACGGCGACGTGGCCGACCTAACGGTGGACACCATGGCCGGGGCTTTCCCGCTGCGGGTCCCCCTCGAGGTGCACCTGTCGTCGGGGCGCACCTGGGCCGAGGCTAAGTAGGTAAGCCCAAGTAGCCAGGCCCAAGTAGCCAGGGCCGGGGGTGGCTGTTAGCATCGACGGGCCGGTTCAGGCTGCTGAACCGCGCCCATTGTCCCATCTACTTCCTCCTGTGAGGCTCAACCCAACGTGTCCGAACCCGATACCGCACCATCCGCCCCGCCAGCCGCCACCGCTGTGCTCGATGCCCCCGAAGGAGTGGGGACATTTGACAAAGAGGGCAACTACATCCCCCGCCAGATCACCGATCAGGACATAGACGACCAGCACCTCGAGGACGCCTACGCATCGACCATGGTGCAGGTGGAAGACGGACAGATTGTCTCCGGCAAAGTGGTCAAGATCGACCGCGACGAGGTGCTGTTGGACATCGGGTTCAAGGCCGAGGGGATTATCCCGTCCCGAGAGCTGGACATAAGCAATGTGATCGATCCCAGCGAGATAGTCGCTCTCGGGGAGGAGATCGAGGCTCTGGTGCTCCAGAAGGAGGACAAGGACGGCCATCTGATCCTGTCCAAGAAGCGGGCCCAGTACGAGCGGGCCTGGGGCGACATCGAGGAGACCAAGGAGAAGGACGGCACCGTCTCCGGCAAGGTGATCGAGGTGGTCAAGGGCGGGCTCATTTTGAACATCGGCCTGCGGGGCTTTTTGCCCGCTTCGCTGGTGGAGCTGCGCCGGGTGCGCGACCTCCAGCCCTATATCGGCCAGACCTTGGAGGCCAAGATCATCGAGCTGGACAAGAACCGCAACAACGTTGTGCTGTCCCGCCGGGCCTGGCTGGAGGAGACCGAGAAGGAGCAGCGCGAGGCATTCCTCGACAACCTCAAGCCGGGCGAGCGCCGCAGCGGCGTGGTGTCCTCCGTGGTCAACTTCGGGGCGTTCGTCGACCTGGGCGGCATGGACGGGCTGGTACACGTTTCTGAGCTGTCCTGGAAGCACGTCGACCATCCCAGCGCCGTGGTGCAGGTGGGCGACGAGATCGAAATCCAGGTTCTCGAAGTGGACCTCGACCGGGAGCGCATCAGCCTGTCGCTGAAGGCCACCCAGCAAGACCCCTGGCAGGAGTTCGCCTCCAGCCACCAGGTGGGCGAGCTGGTGTACGGGCGGGTTACCAAGCTGGTGCCGTTCGGGGCCTTCGTCCAGGTGGGCGAGAGCATCGAGGGCCTGGTCCACATTTCGGAGATCTCCTCCCATCACATCGACCTTCCCGAACAGGTGGTCACCCCCGGCGAGGAGCTGTGGGTGAAGATCATCGACCTCGACATCAACCGGCGCCGCATAAGCCTGTCAATCAAGCAGGCGGCCGAGGGCGGCGTGGTGGCCGCTGAGTTCCAAGAGCACTTCGGCGAGCATGCCTATGACGCCGAGGGCAACTACATCGGGGCAGTGAACGAGGATGTGGCTGCCGACCAGGACGAGGCTTGGGCCCAGTACTACTCAGAGGTGGGCGATGGCGAGGTCCCCGCTGAGGATGGCGGCCTCGAGGGTGCCGAAGATGGCGAGGTCCCCGCTGAGGACGGCGGCTTCGAGGTTGCCGAAGACGGCCCAGCCGAAGTCCACGAAGAGCCGGTAGAAGACCCGGTCTAATTTCCCGCCCCGGCGGGGCGACCGTCGGATTTCCTGAGCGCCGATTTCCGCGCGGCAGCATCCCCGAAATCAGGGAGGCCATTGCCTAGCCTGAGCGAATGCAACACATTGGTCGCTTCGCCACTGCCCTGATCGCAGTCGCCTCGATGGCTTTTTCGATTGTCGCCTCGCCGGCCAGTGCCCAAGAGCAAGGCGAGGATCAGAGCTCAGAGGGGGACCGCGACGCGTTGGTGGCCCTGTACGAGGCCACCGGCGGAGAAGGCTGGAGCGACTCGGGGGGCTGGCTCGATGGCGGGCCGCTGGGCAGCTGGTACGGCGTTACCGCCAATGACGACGATCGGGTCACCGGATTGTCTTTGGCGTCCAACGGATTGCTGGGCGAGCTTCCCGCCGAACTCGGAAGCCTCGAGTTCCTGGAATTCCTCGACTTGGGGAACAACGACCTGGTGGGTGATCTGCCCCCAGAGCTTGGCGGCCTCTCCAATCTTGTCGAGCTGGACCTACAGAACAACCGCCTGGAGCGCAGCATTCCCGCCGAGTTCGGCGAGCTTTCCCAGCTCACGGTGCTCGATCTCAAGTACAACGGCCTGTGGGGGGCGATACCCCCGGAGCTTGGCCAGCTTGGCGAGCTCCGCATATTGGACTTGCGGGGCAACGTCTTGTCGGGCGGGATACCCGTCGAGCTGGGCAGAATGTCAAAGCTGACCCACCTGATGCTGAGGTTCAACGGCTTGTCGGGCGGGATACCCGCCGAGCTGGGTGATCTGCGCAGCCTTAGGTGGCTGGACTTCAGCAACAACGGTTTGTCGGGGGAGATTCCCGCCGAGCTGGGTGATCTGCGCAGCCTTGAGTGGCTGGACTTCAGCAACAACGGTTTGTCGGGGGAGATTCCCGTCAGACTCGCCGACCTCTCCAAGCTGCGACACCTCAGCTTGACGGCCAATGACCTATCAGGAGAGATCCCGGCGGCGCTTGGCCGGCTGACTCAGCTCCGGAACTTGTCACTGTCGGTCAACGATCTGAAAGGGAGGATTCCCCACCAGCTGGGCCAACTCGAAAATCTCCAAGTGCTTCGGCTTGGGCACAACAGGCTCTCGGGGCGAATTTCTACCGAACTGGGCAAACTGGGGCGCCTCACCCTGCTGTGGCTGGAGGACAACAACCTCTCGGGGGCGATACCCCCGCAGCTGGGCAGGTTGACGGAGCTTAGGGAATTGGATCTCAGCGAGAACGGCTTGTCGGGGGAGATTCCCAATGAGTTGGGCCGACTGGCGGAGTTGACGCGGCTGTCCCTCCAAGACAACGGCTTGTCGGGGGAGATACCCGCTGAACTGGGCCAACTAGCCGAACTGGAAGACGTTGACCTCAGCAACAACTGGCTGTCGGGCACCATCCCCGAGGGGATTGGTTCAATAGTCGGTCTCAAGAGCCTTCTGCTCCACGACAACGTGTTGTCGGGGGATGTGCCAGCAGGTATCGGCGAGTTGGGCCGGTTGGGGGTGTTGGATCTCTCCAACAACCGGCTGTCGGGTGAGATTCCGGTGGGAGTCGGCGAGTTGGGCCGGTTGGGGGTGTTGGATCTCTCCAACAACCGGCTGTCGGGTGAGATACCGGAGGAGATCGGCCAACTGTCGAGTCTCGTGTACCTGGACCTGCGCAGCAACCGGCTTACGCGGGAGATCCCCACCAGCCTTGCTGAGCTTCAGATGCTCACCCATCTGCTGCTTCGGGACAACCAGCTGACTGGGGAGATCCCCGCCGAGCTGGGCGGTTTGGCCAACCTGATATGGCTCGATCTGAGCATCAACTTCCTGTCAGGCGAGATCCCCGAGGAGCTAGGCCAACTCGAAAACCTCCTGGCGCTGTATCTGAGCTACAACCGTCTTACCGGCAAGCTGCCCCCTGAGTTGGGCGAGCTGACGAACCTGAAGCACCTGATCATTCGCCGCAACCAGCTTTCGGGGGAGATTCCCGCCGAGTTTGGCCGGTTGGCCAGTTTGGAGCGGCTCAACCTGTGGGCCAACCAGCTTTCGGGGGAGCTTCCCGCCGAGCTGGGCAATCTCACCAGCCTCACGAGGCTGGACCTCGACGGCAACGAGTTCAAGGGGGAGATTCCAGCCGAATTGGGCAATCTCACCAAACTGCGAGAGCTGTGGCTGGACGGCAATCAGCTCACCGGCGAGATCCCCGCTTGGCTCGGCAACCTCAGTGACCTCAGACGACTGCACCTGCACAACAATCAGCTCACCGGCGAGATCCCTGCGGAATTGGGCGCGCTAAGCAGGCTGACCCATCTGTATCTCTACAGCAATCAGCTGGAGGGGGAGATCCCGGCCGAGTTGGGGGCTCTCAGCAGCCTCACGCACCTCTACATCGGAAACAACTTGCTGAGCGGGGAGATTCCCGCTGCACTGGGGAACCTGAGCAACCTGACGCATGTCTACATTGGCGACAATCAGCTTGTCGGCGAGGTGCCTGCCGAGCTGGGCAACCTAGGCAAACTCATGCAGTTGTACATCAGTGGCAATCAGCTCACCGGTTGCCTGCCCGCCGCCTGGGAGTCAGCCGACCTCACGGGGAGCGACTTGGAATCGCTCGGCCTGGAGTTCTGCGACGAGTAAACGCCCGGCCCTCCATTCGCTGAGTTGTGGCTGCCCCAATAGGAAGCCGTTCTGGAAGAAAGCTGAACTCAGGCCATCGCCCTCAGGTCGCGCTGCAAGTCCTTGATCTCGTCGCGCAGACGGGCGGCGTACTCGAACTTCAGGTCGGTGGCGGCCTCGTTCATCTCCTCGGTGAGAGTGTGGATGAGGCGCTCGATGCCGCCGGAGTCCAGGTCGATCACATCGGGGCGCCGACGCGACTGATCCATCGAGCGGGAGCGCTGACCGCCCCCGGGTATGGGCACGCCGTCTTCAGCCGGCCGCAACTCGGCCAGGATGTCGCTGACCGCCTTGCGAATGGTCTGGGGGTTGATGCCGTGCTGCTCGTTGAAGGCCTGCTGCAGCCCCCGCCGCCGGTGGGTCTCGGAGATGGCCCGCCTCATGGAGTCGGTCACCATGTCGGCGTACATGATTACTTGGCCGTCCACGTTGCGGGCTGCCCGGCCGATGGTCTGGATCAGCGAGGTCTCGCTGCGCAGGAAGCCCTCCTTGTCGGCGTCCAAAATGGCGACCAGCGACACTTCGGGCAGGTCGAGCCCCTCCCGCAGCAGGTTGATGCCCACCAGCACGTCGAATTCGCCCAATCTCAGATCCCGCAGTATTTCGATCCGCTCGATGGTGTCTACCTCACTGTGCAGGTAGCGGACTTGTACCCCCAACTCCAGCAGGTACTCGGTGAGATCCTCGGCCATCTTCTTGGTCAGCGTGGTTACCAGCACCCTTTGGCCCCGCTCGGTGCGGTCTTCGATGAGCTTCATCAGGTCGTCGATCTGGCCCTTGGTGGGGCGCACCTGTACTTCGGGGTCTACTAGCCCGGTAGGCCGCACAATCTGCTCCACCACCTGGGCAGACACGCTGATCTCATAGTCGCTGGGAGTGGCCGACAGAAATACCACCTGGCCCACCCGCTCCATAACCTCCTCAAATTGCAGCGGGCGGTTGTCCACCGCTGACGGCAGCCGAAAGCCGTGGTCCACCAGGGTGTTCTTGCGGCTCCGGTCGCCCTCGTACTGGCCGTGGAGCTGGGGCACGGCCACATGGGACTCGTCGATCACGGTGACGAAATCGTCGGGGAAGTAGTCCAGCAGCGTGTACGGCCGCTCTCCAGGAGCCCGCCCGTCGATGTGTCTGGAGTAGTTCTCAATGCCGTTGCAGAAGCCGATCTCCTGCATCATCTCCAGGTCGTAGGTGGTGCGCATCCGCAGCCGTTGGGCCTCCAGCAGCTTGCCCTCCTTCTCAAAATAGGCCAGCCGCTCTTGGAGCTCGGCCTCTATCCCTGTCATGGCCTGGCGCATCCGCTCTTCACCGGCCACATAGTGGGTGGCGGGGAACACGACTATTTCGCTCAGCGAGTGGAGCCGCTCACCGGTCACCGGGTCGACGGTGGTGATTTGCTCCACTTCGTCGCCGAAAAGCTGGATGCGAACCACGTATTCCTCGTAGGCCGGGTGGACTTCGATGACGTCGCCCCGAACCCGGAAGCGGCCCCGCACCAGATTGGTGTCGTTGCGCTCGTACTGCATGTCCACTAGTCGGCGCAGCAGGTCCCGCTGGTCGTAGCTCTCGCCCACCTTGGAAATGCACAGCAGGTTCTTGTACTCGTCCGGCCCGCCCAGCCCGTAGATGCATGACACCGAGGCCACCACGATCACATCCCGGCGGGTCAGCAGCGCCTCGGTGGTGGAATGGCGCAGGCGGTCGATCTCGTCGTTGACCGACGAATCCTTTTCGATGTAGGTGTCGGAGGCCGGCATGTAGGCCTCGGGCTGGTAGTAGTCGTAGTACGACACGAAGTACTCCACCCGGTTGTCGGGGAAGAACTCCCGCATCTCATTGGCCAACTGGGCGGCCAGCGACTTGTTGGGGGCCAGCACGAGGGTTGGCCGTTGTACCTGTTCGATGGTCCAGGCCACCGTGGCACTCTTACCCGAACCGGTGATTCCCAAAAGCGTCTGGAACCGGTCCCCGCGATTCAATCCCTCTGAAAGCTGGCCGATGGCTTTGGGCTGGTCCCCCGCTGGTTCGAACGACGACACCATCCGAAAGGCCGTGTCCCCCAAGCTGCTCACCTATGCGATGCTACTGATGATGTTGGCGAATTTGGCCACCATGGCGCATCCCAGGTCCCTCCGGAAGAGGCGATCCGCATGGCGACTGGTTCTGGCGATCGCAGCAGCCGTGGTTCTGACCGTCGGCTGTGCTTCGAGCGATTCGCCTTCCTCGGTGCCTGCGCCGATCAGCACGCCTGCGCCCACTCCTACCGCTGAGCCGACCTATACGCCTGCGCCCACCGCTTCCGCTGAGCCGGAGCCCACTTCTGTGCCCACTGCTACCGCGACCCCGGTCCGCCAGATTGAGTTCGGTTTCACCTTCGAGAACGATGCCGAGGGTTGGATGGCGGGCTTTGCCGACTTGCCGGTGGACTATGACCCGACGATCTACGAACTCGACAGCAGCCATCGAGCCCTTCCTGATGGCCTGGAGGGCTCGGGCATCTACATCCAGGGGCACAACCGTAGCGATGACCTCTTCATGTACCTCAAGAGACAGATCGAGGGCCTAGAACCGTCAGCGACCTACACCGTTTCGGTGTCTATTGACTTGGCCTCAAACATTCCTCTGGGAATGGTCGGAATCGGTGGATCGCCTGGTGAAAGCGTGTATGTAAAGGGGGGTGCCTCCACGGTGGAGCCGGTGGGGGTAACCGGTTCCAACAACCACTGGCGAATGAACATCGACAAGGGTAACCAGTCCACCGGGGGCTCGGCGATGAAGGTGATCGGGAATGTGGCCAACCCCGATGTCGTCGGCGACGAGTACCGAATCAAGACGCTGGCCAGCGGGCCGCATTTCCTCAGCGTTGAGACTGATAGCGAGGGCCGGGCGTGGCTGATCGTGGGAACCGACTCGGGTTTCGAAGGCCTCACCACCCTCTACTATGACCGAATCTCCTTCACGCTGGCGCTCTCCGATTGAATTGCCGGGTTAGCTCTTCCGGCGGTTTAGGTTCGGGCGTTGCTAACGATCCCATAATCGGTTCATCACAATTCCATGGGAGGATGCGACGTTGTGAGGAGCCCCGACGAGGCCACAATTGTTCTGGTTGAGGATGATCCCAACATCGCCGACCTGGTGGACATGTACTTGCGCAAGGACGGCTACCGGGTATACCAGGCTGCCGACGGCGAGACCGGGCTGAAGCTCGCCAAAGACCACCGGCCCTGCATGGTGATACTCGACATCGGGCTCCCCGGCGGCATGGACGGCTTGACGGTCTGTCGGGAGCTGAGGGCTGTCTCCGACGTTCCCATCATCTTCCTCACCGCCCGAGACGACGAGATCGACCGCATTATCGGGCTGGAGATGGGCTCCGACGATTACGTCACCAAGCCATTCTCGCCCCGTGAGCTGATGGCCAGGGTGCGCGCCGTGATGAGAAGGGTGGAGGGCTCGGGCACCACTGCTATGTCTCCTGTGCTGGCTGTGGGCAGCGTGGAGGTGGACACTGCCAGGCGCGAGGTGCGCTTGGACGGCGGCCAAGTGGCGCTCACCGTGAGGGAGTTCGACTTGCTCCAGTTCCTGACCGAGAACCAGGGGTTGGCCCTCAGCCGGCGGCAACTGCTGGATGGGGTTTGGGGCTACGACTGGATCGGTGACGAGCGCACCGTAGACGTGCATGTGCTGCAATTGCGCAAGAAGCTGGGTGACGCCCTCCCCCTGACCACTGTTCGGGGCGTGGGCTACCGGCTGGGCTGAAGCGGCTACCGATGCAGCGCAAGCTGACAATTGCCGTGCTGGTAACCGTGGTGGTCACGCTCCTTTTGGCGGGCATATCCAGCGTGCTGCTAATTCGCCGCGAAGACCGACAGGCCACCCAGCGGGCACTGGAGCAAGAGGCCAGCGCCCTGGCGAGCCTGATGCAGACGATTCCGTTCAGAGGCGAACAGCGCAATCCGCAACTGCTCAGGGCAGGTGAGATTCTTCGCCGCAACGACGTGACTGCGCTCCTGTTAACCGATGACAAGATCGTCGGCCAGTTGCCCGAGCAAGTGGAGCCAGGCGACCTGATCCCTCTCCACAACCAGTCCAAGCAGTCGGTGAGCGGCATCCGCGACGGCACGGCCTGGGCAGCCGCCGTGGGGGTGCGTCCCGGCCCGGTCACCACCGTGTTGGTGTTGACCGACGACGCCGACCAACTGCTGGGTGTCATGTGGCGTTGGCTGGTTGTGTCTGCTGCGGTGTCGCTTGCCATAGGGGCGGTGGTTGCCGCGTGGTTTAGCAGACGGCTTACCGGGCCCATCGCCAGGGCGCGGGATGCTACCCGCAAGATCGCAGGCGGCGATCTGAGCGCCAGGGTGAACACCCAGCACCGCGGCACAGACGAGATCGGCGAGCTGTCGGAATCCATCAACACAATGGCCGAGTCGCTGGAGCGCTCCCGAGCCCTTGAGCGGCAGTTCCTCATGTCGGTGTCCCACGACCTTCGCACGCCTCTCACGTCCATTCGCGGCTACAGCGAGGCCATCTCCGATGGCACTGCGGAGAACAGCCAGGAGGCCGCCGAAGTGATCGTGGCCGAGTCGGCGCGATTGGAGAGGCTGGTGAGCGACCTGTTGGATCTCGCCCGACTCGAGGCCAGAGAGTTCTCATTGCACATGCAGTGGGTGGACGTCGGTTCGGTGGTTTCGGACGTGTGCGCCGGTTTCGCCCTTGCAGCCGAGGAAGCGGGCATTGCGCTCGAGGTGGTGCAAGACGATTCGCCGGAGGGTGCAGCGGAGTCCACGGTTGCCTGGTGCGACGCGGGAAGGCTGGCCCAGATAGCGGCCAATCTGGTGCAGAACGCCCTCAAGTTTGCTGAAACCAGCGTCCGGGTCGGGTATCGGACTTCCCAAGGCCAAGCGCTCGTGACCGTGGCGGACGACGGCGTCGGCATCAGCCAGGAAGACCTGCCACATGTGTTCGAGAGGCTGTATGCGGCCCGTCACTCGCCCAAGGTCGAGGAGGCCGGATCGGGGCTGGGACTGGCGATCGTGGCCGAGCTTGCCCACGCAATGGGAGGCGAGGTGAGCGTGGCCGCCCAAGAGCCCTCTGGCACCGGCTTCACCGTGGTTTTGCGCTCCTCAGAGGAGGATTGAGCGGCGCAGGCGCCCAAACCCCCGAGGTAACCACCGCCGTTGTCGCAGAAGCCCAAGCCAATTCTGCCGAGTCCGGTTCTGTGGAGTCCGACTCCAAGCAGGACGGCGAAGGGGAATCCTGCGATCGGGACGGCAAGGCAGGTCACCACGGCAGGCGCGGCACAGGAACGGGCTGACGAGATTTTGGCCTCTGTTCGCGAGAGGGTCACCGAGAAGGTGAATGGCGAGCACACCTTGCGTATGAAGAATCATCGGCGGCGCTAGCCCGTTCGATAACCCCCCCAACCTCTTACCCGGCACTGGCCGGAGCGACTGTTCCCCCGCGGTTGCTCCGGTCAGTTGCGTTGCGCGGGCAAAGGTGGAGCTTGCGGGTGCCCAACTTAGATTTTGCGACCAAGGCTGGCGCCGGCGTGGATGGCAGCCATGATGCTGTTGGTTCCGTTTACGTCGCCCACCAGGTGCAAGTTGAACGGTGGAGTGTCGGCCTGACCAGGCATCTCGGTGAGGAGATAGTCGGACAGCTCACTATTGCAGTCGTGGTAGCTCACAATCACCACGGTGTCGGCGTCGAAGCTCCGTTCGGTGTATGTGCCCAGGTCGCGGGTCACGACTGCATCGGGAGTGATTTCCCGGAGCGCCACTGCGGGAACAAAGGAGAACGGTCCGGCGAACAGCCTCTCCCGGCTGGCCTCGACGGTGGCGGCCGGGTACAGGATCGTCGCCCCCAGTTGTTCGTGGCGGCTGAGAAACGTCACCTCCGCTCCTGCGGCCATAAGGGCATCGCACACCGAGATGGCCTCGAACGTGCCGGTGTCGTCGTACACCACCGCCTTTTGGCCGATGGAGGCTCGGCCTCCAAACCCCAGCACCTCCCAACTGGTGTAGACGTGGGGCAGGTCGGCCCCGGGGACCGGCTTCGAGGGCGCAGAGATCTGAAAGCCCCGCCGAGGGGTGGTGCCAGTGGCGATGATCAACTCGTCCGGGCGTTCATCGGCGACCACGTCGGGATCGACGGGGGAGCGGAGCTTCACAGTCACCCCCAGCCGGTCGAGCTCGTCGGCCAAGAACGCGGTGATTGCCCCCAGGTCAGAACGGGGCGGCACCGAGGCGGCCATGCGGACCTGGCCCCCCAAGTCGCCGGTCATCTCGTGGAGCACCACATCGTGGCCCCGCAGCGCCGCGGTGCGGGCTGCCTCTAGTCCCGCGGGTCCGCCCCCAGCCACCAGTACCCGCTTGGGCTCTGAGACCCTGTCTTCCGGTTCGAATGGCAACGAAGTCTCCTGGCCCGCGGCGGTGTTGACCACGCAGCGCATCTTCCCCGCCACCATGAACCGGGCCACGCAGCCCACCGAGGTGCCGATGCAAGGGCGGATCTCGCCTTCCCGGCCGTCGCGTGCCTTGGCCACCAGCTCGGGGTCTGCGATCATCCCCCGCACGATGGACACCAAGTCGGCCACGCCGCTCTTGATGAGGTGCTCGGCGTGGTCGAGGGTGGTGATACGGCCGGTGACGATGGTGGGCACGTCCACCGCCGCAGTCACCACTTCGCTGGTGGGCACCTCGTAGCCCAGCCCTTCATCCAGCGTGGACAACAATCGGTGGAAGCGCCAATAGGACGAAAGCGACACGTCGAGGAAGTCGATGTCGGGCTCCACCAGCTTGGCGATGTCGGCGGCTTCCTCCGGTTCGACGCCGCCCTCGATCTGGTCGTCGGCTGAGATGCGCAGGCCAACCGGGAAGCCGGGGCTGGTCTCAGTTCGGATGGCGGCCAGGATCTCCCGCAGGAATCGGGTGCGATTCTCCAGGCTGCCGCCGTAGTCGTCGCCTCGCAGGTTGGTGGCGGGGGAGAGGAACTGGCCGATCAGGTAGCCGTGGGCCCCGTGCAGCTCCACGCCGTCGAGCCCGCCCTGCTCGCAACGCCGAGCCGCGGCGGCGAATGCCTCCACCAAGTCGTCGATCATGGCTTGGGTCAGCTCCTGGGGGACCACACCCACCATCGGGCTGGGGATGGCACTAGGGGCCAGGGGTTGCTGGAAGTTCTGGAGCGATCGCTGTTCGATAGCCGCCCCTCCATGCCAGAGCTGCTGGAACACCTTGCCCCCGGCGGCGTGAAGGCGAGCGGCCATCTCCTCGTAGAACGGCAGCACCTTGTCGGCGAACACCGGGATATCGGTCGGAGAAGACGGGTGGACGCCGGCGATCTGGAGGATGGTGAGGGCCGCGCCGCCCCTGGCCCGGGCCTCGTGGTAGGCGATCAGGTCTTCACCCGCTGCGCCGGTGCTGTGAGCAGCCCGGACGATCCGGTTGGGCAGCGTGCAGCCGCCGATGTCGAGAGGCTGAAAAACGTTTGGGTAGGTCATGGGGCTATTCAGGTCCCATTTTCTGCGGCTCTTTCCATCTCTCCTGTCTCAATTGTCAGCGCGGGCCGATAAGTTCACTGCGTGGCCGACGAGATCGTCATCCATGGAGCGCGTGAGCACAACCTGCGCGACGTCCATCTGACGATACCCCGCGACCGGCTCATCGTATTCACCGGCATCTCCGGGTCGGGCAAGTCGTCGCTGGCCTTCGACACCATCTACGCCGAAGGCCAGCGCCGCTACGTCGAGTCGCTGTCGGCCTACGCCCGCCAATTCCTGGGCCAGATGGACAAGCCCGACGTGGACTTCATCGACGGGCTGTCCCCGGCCATCTCCATCGACCAGAAGAGCGCCTCCCGCAACCCCCGCTCCACGGTGGGGACCATCACCGAGGTGTACGACTACCTGCGGCTGCTGTTCGCTCGCATCGGGATCCCCCACGACCCTGAGACTGGCGAACGGCTGGTGCGCCAGACCCCCCAGCAGATTGTCGACCGGGTGATGGAGATGGACGAGGACACAAGGTTCCAGGTGCTGGCCCCGGTGGTGCGGGGCCGCAAGGGCACCTACGACACCCTGTTGGCCGAGCTGGCTTCCGACGGATTCGCCCGAGCCATCGTGGACGGCGACCTGATCGAGTTGGACAATGGCATCGACGATCTCGACTTGGCCCGCTACGAGATGCACAGCATCTCGGTGGTGGTGGATCGCCTGGTGATGCGGGAGGGCATTGAGCGGCGGCTCACCGAATCGATGGAGACCGCGCTGGGGCTGGCCGAGGGCGTGGCCGAGCTGATGATCATGCCCCAGGACTCCGACTCCGACGAAGAGCCGCAGACGATTACCTTCTCCCAGCACCTGTCCCGGCCCTCCGATGGCAAGTCGTTTGAAGAACTGGCCCCCCGCAACTTCTCCTTCAACTCGCCGTACGGGGCGTGCCAGTCGTGCGACGGGCTGGGGTCGGTGTTCGAGGTCGACCCCCAGCTGGTGATACCCGACCCCGACCTGAGCCTGGAGGATGGGGCCATCGCCCCGTGGGCCAAGGGTCACAACCAGTACTTCAAGCGCCTGGTGGAGTCGGTGGCGGAGGACCGGGACATCCCCATGGACGAGCCGTGGGGGAGCCTCGACCGCAAGCACCATGACCTGCTGCTTTACGGCAAGGGCATTGCCAACCAGCGGACCGAGGTCCGATTCAAGAACCGATATGGCCGGGTTCGCCGCTACAACGCCCGCTACGAGGGGGTCATCCCCTATCTCCAGCGCCGCCACAGCGAGTCGGACTCCGACGCGGTGCGGGCCCAGATCGAGGGGTACATGCGGGAGGTGCCCTGCTCGACGTGCCAAGGCGCCCGACTCAACCCGCTGTCACTGGCGGTGACCGTGGACAACCGCACCATCGACGAGGTGTGCGGGTTGTCCATTCGGGACTCGGCCGCCGCCTTGGCCTCGCTGGAGCTGTCGGAGCGCGACCAGGCCATCGCCGGGCAAGTGCTCAAGGAGATAAACGCCCGGCTCAAGTTCCTGCTCGACGTCGGACTGGAATACCTGACCCTGGGTCGCTCGGCCGGCACCCTCAGCGGGGGAGAGGCCCAGCGCATCCGGCTGGCCTCGCAGATCGGCAGCGGCCTTGTCGGCGTGCTCTACGTGCTGGACGAGCCCTCCATCGGCTTGCATCAGCGGGACAACCGCCGCCTCATCGACACCCTGGAGCGGATGCGGGATCTGGGCAACACCGTTTTGGTGGTGGAGCACGACGAGGAGACGGTGCGGGTGGCCGACTACGTGGTGGATATCGGCCCCGGCGCCGGCGAGCACGGCGGCACCGTGGTCCACTCCGGCACCGTTGCCGGCCTGATGAAGAACAAGAAGTCGCTCACCGGCGACTACCTGTCGGGCCGCAAGTCCATCCCAGTGCCCGAGCACCGGCGGAATCCGGGCGACGACTGGCTCACCATTCGCGGCGCCCGGGAGCACAATCTGGCCGACATCGACATCGACATCCCGCTGGGCTGCTTCGTGACCGTGACCGGGGTGTCGGGGTCGGGCAAGTCCACCCTGGTCAACGACATCTTGTACCGGTCGCTGATGCAGCGCATCTACAAGTCCAAGATCCCGCCCGGCCTGCACAAGGGCATCGACGGCACCGAGGCCCTCGACAAGGTGATCAACATCGACCAGCAGCCCATCGGCCGCACCCCTCGGTCCAACCCGGCCACCTACACCAGCGTTTTCGACCACATCCGCAAGCTGTTCGCCCAGACCCCCGAGTCCCGGGTGCGGGGCTACATGCCGGGCCGGTTCTCCTTCAACGTGAAAGGCGGGCGCTGCGAGGCCTGCTCGGGCGACGGCACCATCAAGATCGAGATGCACTTTCTGCCCGACGTTTATGTGCCGTGCGAGGTGTGCAAGGGGGCCCGTTACAACCGCGACACCCTCGACATCGAGTTCAAGGGCAAGACCATCTCCGAAGTGCTGGACATGTCCTGCGCCGATGCCCTGGAATTCTTCGGCAACCAGCCGGCCATCACCCGCCACATGCAGACCCTGGTGGACGTTGGGTTGGGCTACATCCGCCTGGGCCAGCCCGCCCCCACCTTGTCGGGGGGCGAGGCCCAGCGGGTGAAGCTGGCCTCTGAGCTGGCCAAGCGACCCACCGGCCACACCATCTACATCCTCGACGAGCCCACCACCGGGCTGCACTTCGACGACGTCCGCAAGCTGCTGGCGGTGCTCAGCCGCCTGGTGGACCAGGGCAACACCGTGCTGGTGATCGAGCACAACCTCGATGTGGTCAAGACCGCCGACTGGATCGTGGACCTAGGTCCCGAGGGCGGCGACAACGGCGGGACCGTGGTGGCCGAGGGTCCCCCCGAGCTGGTGGCTCGCTCCGACCACAGCTACACCGGCAAGTTCCTCCGGCCCGTGCTGGGTATCTGAGCTAACTGCCGCCACGCCCTTCACCAAGCGCACAGGAAGAATCCTGGCTGACTCATTAGGCTCCGCCCATGGATAGACGAGAATTCTTGCGGGCCGCCGTTGTTGCTACTGGCGGCGCCGTCACTGTTCCACTGGTCGGCAGCGCAGTCGGTGCTCAGCCCGGCCCCGGCCCTTACGGCAGCCTCGACGGCATTGAGCCTGATGAAAACGGCATCCTTCTGCCCCCGGGCTTTACTTCTCGGATTGTGGCGATGGCCGGCGAGCCAGTGGGCAAATCCGAATATCGGTGGCTTGTCTATCCCGACGGAGCGGCTGTGTTCGACGACGGCGAGGGTGGCTGGTACCACACGGTCAACAGTGAGGTGTTCCTTTCGGGTTTTGCCGGTGTCTCCGCCATTCACTACGGCCCCGACGGAGAAATCCTCGACGCCTACCGTCTGCTGGGAGAAAGCAACGCCAATTGCGGCGGCGGTCCTACCCCATGGGGCACCTTCTTGTCAGGCGAGGAGGACTTCAGCGGCTACGGCGTGATCTGGGAATGCGACCCGACGGGGGCCACACCGTCGATGTCCCGCCCGGCCATGGGGATCTTCACCCACGAGGCGGCTGCAGTCGACCACGACCGCCAGCAGGTGTACATGACCGAGGACCAGTACGACGGGCTGTTCTACCGGTTCACGCCGTCCAACTACCCCGATTTGAGCGAGGGATTGCTCGAAGCTGCCCGCGTCGAGGAGGACGGTTCCGTTACCTGGATCGAAATACCCGACCCGTCGGCGAGCGAGACACTTACCCGCCATCAGCTGCCCGATGAGGCGACAGCGTTCTTGGGCGGGGAAGGCATTTGGTACCACGACGACGTGGTGTTCTGGTCGACCAAGTTCGACAACATCATCCATGCCATCAATACCGCAGAGCAGACCTACAGCCGGATCTATGAGGCTGATCCGGACATGGTGGCCGACGGCACCGCAATTCTGTCGGGCGTGGACAACCTCACCGTGGACGGCGGCAGCGGCGACGTGTACGTGGCCGAAGACGGCGGCAACATGGAGATCGTCATCATCACCCCCGAGGGCGAGGTCGCTCCGTTTCTGCGCGTCGTAGACCAGGATGGGTCGGAGATCACCGGACCGGTGTTCAATCCCCGGCGCGACCGCCTGTATTTCTCCAGCCAGCGCGGTCCGGCCCCCAACAATGCCGAGGATGTGATGCCGGAATCGGTGATCAAGGGGAACCACACCGGCATCACCTATGAGGTAACCGGGCCTTTCCGCGGCATCGTGCCCGAGCCCGAGCCAACCCCGACGGCAGCGCCAACGGTGGTCGCAACCCCAACGGCCGCCCCGACTCCGGCTCCGACCCCGGCACCCACCGCTGCCCCGACTCCGGCCCCCACACCTGCCCCAACCAGGGCTGCAACCCCCGCGCCGACTCCCGCTCCCACCGAGACCATCGCCGCCGCAGCCAGCTCTGGCGGCAATGGCGGAGGCGGAAGCAACACCGGGATTTTCGTCGGCGTGGGAGTGGCTGCGGCTGCCGTAGTGGCCGGCGCCCTGGTGGCCATTCGACGAAGGCGACCTGCCTAGCGGACAGTTCCCAATTGGCCGGGAATTGCCCCCCTCTACTGGAAGCGGGCCGACTGCTCGCCGAATATCACGTTTTCGGGATCGAAGTCGGGGTTGGCCACCAGCACCTCGCACTCCATCCGGTCGGGATCACGGAAGAACAAGCTGAGCTTTCGCCCGAACACGGTGACGATACCGTCGGTCGCTCCTGCCGCCATTAGCCGTTCCCTGATTTCGGAGAACTCCTCGAAGCTGGCTGCCAGCAGCCCTATGTGATCGATCCGCCCCCGGCCGTACATCGGAGTCTGGTTGTCGGCCTCGTTGTTACCCTCAATCTCGAACACATTGAATTCGCAGTCCGGCCCAATGTTGATGATCGTCATCCGCGGCCCACCCGGAAATTCCGGCCCGTCAAACTCAATCGACGCCCCGAAGTTCTCCACATAGAACCGCTGAAGCCGATCCGAGTCCTTCGTGATCGTCGCAACATGATCAATTCCCGCCGTCAGCATGGCCGAACCTCCCTGCCTATGCCCGTACCGGCCGGTGGCCCGTATCGGTGTATCTGTTGCGATAGTTGTCTTGCAGGTTCAGCCACAGTTCGGGTCCAGTTCCCAGTGCGCGCCCGATTTCGTCGGCAATCTCGGCGGTGATCTCTGTCCGATCTTCAAGAATCGCCGTGACCGCCTCGACAGTTCTTCCCATAGTCTCTGCAAGCCTGGCCGTGCTCCAGCCACGTGCCTCCAGTTCGTCGCTCAGGATCTCCCCTGGAGTGAAACTCGGCTCAATTTCGCCCATGCCTGGTTCCTTCCTCATCAGTGGTAGTCCGCGATCTCTATCAGAAGAGCAATCCTACCGCTTCCCCTCACAGAGCCTCTGCCTGCTATTCCTTTACGCAGTGAACGCAACGTCTGATTACCTCACACCTGAGGCTCGTGCTCGCATGGCGATCGATGACCAACTGGTGGAGTGCGGGTGGGAGGTGCAGGACTACCAGCACGCGGCGGTCGCCGCCGCCAGGGGAGTGGCGGTGCGAGAGGTGCCCACCGAGGCCGGACCGGCCGACTACGTGCTCTACGTCGATTCCCAAGCAGTAGGTGTTATCGAAGCCAAGAAGGAGGGCACCACCCTTACCGGAGTAGAGCCCCAGACTTGCAAGTACCAGTCCGCCTATCCCGGCCAGTTACCCGCTTTCTTGGTGGATGACTCGCTGCCGTTTGGTTACGAGTCCACCGGTACCGAGACCCGCTTCACCAGCGGGCTTGACCCCAAGCCCACCTCTCGACGGGCGTTCGCCTTCCACCGCCCTGAGACGCTGGCCCGCTGGCGGGACGACCACAGAGAGTTCAATGGCATCGCCACCCTGCGCAACGGCTTTGGAGAGTTGCCCGAATTGGGCGACGAGCCACCCGGGCTATGGCCGGCGCAGGCCGAAGCCATCCGCAATCTGGAGGCGTCGTTCAAGGACAATCGTCCACGAGCACTGATCCAGATGGCCACTGGCGCGGGCAAGACTTTTGCCGCTGCCAACGTGTGCTACCGGCTGCTGCGCCACGCTCGGGCCAACCGCATCCTGTTCTTGGTCGACCGGGCCAACCTGGGCCGCCAGGCCGTCCGGGAGTTTGAGGGTTTCGATGTACCCGACAGTCGCCACAAGTTCACTGAGCTGTACAACGTCCGTCGGCTCGCCTCTTCACAGCTCAACATGGCCAACGAGGCGGCTGCCAAAGTCCATGTCAGCACCATCCAACGTCTCTATTCCATCCTGCGGGGCGAGGAGCTTGACGAAGACCTCGACGAGCGGTCGGGTTTTGACATTCCCCTCGATCAGCCGGTGGAGCTGGCCTACAACCCGAGGGTGCCGATCGAGTCGTACGACTTGATCATCATCGACGAGTGCCATCGCTCGATCTACGGCGTGTGGCGCCAGGTGCTGGAGTATTTCGACGCCTTTCTGGTGGGCCTAACCGCCACGCCCGGCATTCAGACTTTTGGCTTCTTCGACCAGAACCTGGTGATGGAGTACGGGCACACTCAAGCGGTGGCCGACCGGGTCAACGTGGACTTCGACATCTTCCGCATCCAGACCGAGATCACCGAAGCAGGCAGCACTGTACCCGCAGGCTTTGTGACCGAGTTCCGCGATCGTGAGACCCGCAGCATCCGGCTCGAGCAGGCCGACGCTGACATCGACTACAACGCAGCGGAACTCGACAAGAAAGTGGTGGCCCCCGATCAGATCCGCACCATCGTGCGCACGTTTCGCAACTCGCTGCCCAAGATGTTTGAAGAGCGGGAACGCAACGAAGATGGCCTCCTGGTCAATGTTCCCAAGACCCTGATCTTCGCCAAAGACGACAGCCACGCCGACGACATCGTGCAGATTGTTCGGGAGGAGTTCGGTCTTGGCAACCAGGGGGCGGTGAAGATCACCTACCGTTCCGGCGAGTCGGGCGAGAGCGCCGAGCAACTGCTCCAGAAGTTCCGCACCGACTATCCCACCCGCATCGCGGTAACCGTGGACATGATCGCCACCGGCACCGACGTAAAGCCCATCGAGTGCGTGGTGTTCATGCGCATGGTGCGAAGCCGCAACTTCTTCGAGCAGATGAAGGGCCGAGGCGTCCGGGTGATCGACAGCGACCAGCTTCGTACAGTCACTCCCGACGCCCAGGCCAAGGAGTTCTTCGTCATCGTGGACGCGGTGGGCGTGACCGAGGCCGACCTCCACGACACCGTTCCGTTAGAGCGACAGCGATACGCGACCTTTGATCAGCTGCTCAACCAAATCGGCCTCGGCGTAAGGGATCCCGACGTGGTGTCATCGGTAGCGTCGCGCCTGGCCCGACTCGACCGTCGAATCACCGCAGAAGACCGGTCGGAGGTGGAGTCGGTGGCAGGGGTCGAACTGAGCGATTTGGTCCGCCAAATCACAGATGCCCTCGACCCCGACCACCAGGTTGCCGCCGCCACGGCAGAAACAGGCACCGACGACCCATCCCCCGAGCACGTGGCCCTAGCCGCCCAAGAGCTGATCGCCGAAGCGATCCAACCCCTGGCCGGCAACCCCGAATTGCGGGAGAAGCTGGTGGACATCCGCCGCAGCTACGAACAGGTCATCGACACCGCCTCTCGTGACCGGGTGATCTCAGGTGAATTCTCCGTCGATGCTGCCGACCGGGCCCACACCCAAGTGGAGTCTTGGAAGCAGTTCATTGAAGACCACAAAGACGAGATCACCGCGCTGGAGGTCCTCTACAGCCAGCCCTACGGCGGCGGCCTCACCTACGACGACATCAAGGAACTGGTCAGCGCCGTCGGCCGTCCACCACACCGCTGGACCCCCGACATCCTCTGGCAGGCCTACGAAACTCTCGACAAGTCCAAGGTCAGAGGCTCAGGCCACCGAGTAGCCACCGACCTCGTGAGCCTGGTCCGCTATGCCCTCGGAAACGCCGACGAACTGGTTGCTTACCCCGATCTGGTCAACGAACGGTTCGAAGTCTGGTTGAACCAACAGCAGACCTCCGGAACCGACTTCACCGACGACCAACTCGCTTACCTCGGCCTGATCAAGGACCGTATCGCCTCCAGCCTCAGCATCACCCTCGCCGACCTCCAGTCCCCACCCTTCAGCGACCGCGGCGGCCTAGGCAAAGCCCGCCAACTCTTCGGTGCCGGCTTGAACTCCCTGCTTGACGATCTGATCGAAGCCCTAGCGGCATGAATGGGGAGCTACCTTCCAGATGGGAGCGGGTACAACTTGGTCAAATTTGTCTTCCTCGAGCCGGGAAGGTGATTCCGGCTTCCGACGACGACCGTCCCTACTTGAGCCTCGACAACATTGCAGGCGATAGCGGGACGGTGATCGGCTGGGAAAAGTCAAGCGACTATAGCTCGCAGTCAGTTGAGCTATACCCGGAAGACGTAGCGTATGCGCGGTTGCGGCCCTATCTGAACAAGGTCGCACACATAGATTGCGAAGCACTCGGTTCAGCAGAGCTGATTGTGTTGCCAAAGTCTCAAGCCATACTGCCGCGGTACTTGCAGCACTCGCTCTTGAGTCCTTCATTCTGCGCGTTTGCGCAGCATGAGAGTACGGGCGACCGCCCGCGCCTCAAGTGGCGACAAATGCAGGAGTATGAAATTGCGCTGCCGCCGATTGATGAGCAAGCTCGAATTGTCGCTGCCATCGAAGAACACTTCTCCCGCCTCGATGCTGCCGCTGAGTCTTTGCGCGCTTCGCATGGGAAGCTCCGTTCCTTACCCTCCGTACTGGCCAAGACGGCCATTCGAGGGTGGGCAAGTGAGCAGCTTGGGGAGGTCGCTGAGGTCTTTGTGGGCTCGACGCCCAGTCGAAGCAGACCTGAATTGTGGGATGGCTCAATACCTTGGGTTTCTAGCGGTGAGGTGCAGTTTTGCCGTATCAGAGAAACACGTGAGTCCGTCTCAGTTGGTGCAGTCAAGTCTGATCGAATACATCCACCCGGCACTGTCCTCCTGGGAATGATTGGTGAAGGAAAAACTAGAGGGCAGGCAGCGATCCTCGAAATTGCAGCAGCCCATAACCAAAACTCTGCCGCCATCCGAGTCGATCATTCGAGACTCATGCCTGAATGGCTCTACTACGTATTCCGCGCCCAATACGAAGCGAATCGAGGCGTTGGGTCTGGAAACAACCAACCAGCACTGAATAAATCGCGGGTACGTGAGCTCGTAGTCCCTCTGCCACCTCTCAGTGAACAAGATCGACTCATCAAGGGCTTGAATGAAGCCATGGATGCAATTGACCATGCTGACGCAGAAGTGCAGCGCGCCCAACAACGATGCAGCGCTCTCTACAAGTCTCTTCTCTCAGAGGCGTTTTCAGGCCGTCTCGTACCCCAAGACCCCAACGACGAACCAGCTTCAGCCCTACTGGAGCGCATCGCTGATTCTCGGTAGCTCGCTGCTGGGAGCGTTGACGAAGAATCGGCTCGCATGTCTCTAGTCAAGGGGGCACACTCGCGCTGATCGAAAAGATCGCTTAGGAGATACCCGTGGCTGGAAGAAGTTCTGAACGAATACCGCCTGATCGCTACCTGATGCCCATCGTTGGGCTGCAGGTACCCTGCCGGTGGGAGATCGGCCGTGTCGCTCTTCATCCCGGAACCGCCGGTCCTGACCTCATTCGAGACGTACCGCCAATCGGAGATGAGGGGGATTTCTTTCACGATGGCGTATACGAGCTTCTCGATTTGGCGAAGGAGTCGACGATTGCCGTGGTTCCAGGCAGGTTTGACATCGATGCCGCGATAGACGAACTCAGGGCAAGCCTCGACGTCCTTCGACTCTTTCAGCTTTCTCGTCAATCCGGGCAGTCAACCTCGTTTGGCCTTCCTGGTGATGTAAGCGAATCAAAGATTGGCTACATCGCCATCTGGGAGAACAGCGCACCGGGGCACCGTCTCGTCGGTGACTACCTAGGCTTCACGTTCACTCAGGCGTCCCACGACGATTGGGCCAGTTCTAACGCTTTCCAGTACTTGAGTGATTCGCTTGCCGATACATCGCCTCCTGATGGTGCTCGCCGGGCGGTAACGGGAGCACGGCTATTGGCTCGAGCGGCCACAGAGTACCGCTCTGACCTTAAGTTGCTCAGTGTCATGGCAGCCCTTGAAGCCTGGCTATTGAAGCGCCATTCAGGCTCCCAAACCCTTCGACTCGCACGTCACGTCACGTGGTTTGGATGTGGGCGGCCCGAAGAAAGTCTCTGTGGTCGAGATCGTCCAATCTGTGCGTATCTCAACCTATCTCCCAACAACTCGCGTGATCGCTACAGACTCAATTCGCTACGAGATCTTGGAAATACCTACTTGGGTTGGCGCTGTTCCGAATGGCATCGGGTGATGGATTGGTACGACGCCCGCTCAGGCGCAGCTCACGGTGATCCGGGCGCCGTAGGTGCAAAGCATGCATCCACCGCGGAATATTGCGTGTTGCACTACCTGATGGAGCCCATCCTCAACTGGTTGCGCGAGCACCCCGACGACCCGGTCGCCGATTTGGAAATCACTCTTGATGCAACGCAAGACCCTGACGGTTGGCAAGAGATGCTTGAAGCCCTCGACTCGAAAGTGCCCCCTGCTGCACCTCCCTTGACCTAGGGGAAAGCGAAGATGCCGGCTTGTCGTGGTCGATAATGTGGTATCGAGCTGATACCATCCATTGAATGGCTATGACACTCAGACTGACTGAGGAGGAGCAGGACGCTCTACGAGAGCGAGCGGCGCTCGAGGGTACGTCGATGCAGGAGGCAGCACGACGGGCCGTACGCGAGTACATCGCCAAGGCCGATCATCGCGACCGCGTCGCGGCTGCTGCTGAACTCATCACGCAGCGCCATGCTGACGCGTTGCAACGCCTGGGCGAGTGAGTTTCACCGTCGAATACCTGGACGCCGAGGATCTTCTAGAGCTAGCTCGCCGCTTTCTCGGGGACACGCCGCCCGTTCGCGATCTCGGCTTGCTGGGCGCAGCTGCCGCCCGGCCGCAGGCATCGGCCTTTGGTGAGGACGCGTATCCCGACATCTGGAGCAAGGCCGGTGCGCTGCTGCATTCGATTGTCAGCAACCACCCGCTGATTGACGGCAACAAGCGGCTTGGCTGGCTTGCCACTGCCGTCTTTCTGGAACTCAACGAAGCCAGCGTGAGCAGCGCTGCCAACGACGACGTGTACGACCTTGTAGTAGCCGTCGCAACCGGCGCCCTAAGCGTCGACCACATTGCGGAGGCACTACAGCTCATGCATGAGCAGGCCCCTGACTCCTAGTTGTGACATGGTGAAGCGCCTATGACCTCCGACCCCAAGGCCATGGTGCAGAAGCTGTGGGACTTCTGCGATTTGCTCCGGGATGATGGCTTGTCATACGGCGATTATCTGGAGCAGCTCACATACCTGCTATTTCTCAAGATGGCAGATGAACAGGAAGAGATGCTGGGGGAGCGGGTGGTGCCCATCGGCTACGACTGGGCGACGCTGCTGAATCGGTCGGGAGAACAGCTCGAAGCCCAGTACGACAGGACCCTTGCCAAGTTGGGTTCGTACGACGACATGCTTGGAGAGGTATTTCGCAAGGCTCGCAACCGGGTTCAGAATCCTGCCAAGTTGGAACGGCTCATAAAGGAGTTCATCGACCAGCACGAGTGGATGAGTTACGACGCCGACCTGAAGGGCGATGCCTACGAAGGTCTGATTGAACGGACCGCCCAAGAAGGGGCTAGGGGTGCGGGGCAGTACTTCACTCCGCGGGCTCTCATCTCTGCCATCGTCGATGTGATGCTTCCTGGACCCGAGGATCGCATCTGCGACCCTGCCTGCGGGACTGGTGGATTCTTCCTTGGTGCTTACCAATCCATCGTGGAGCGGTTCCCCATTCTGAGTTCTGAACAGTCTGCTCACTTGCGCTCCGGAGCATTCACTGGCTGGGAGATTGCCGACCTGCCTGCGCGCCTTTGTGCCATGAATCTGCTTCTTCACGGCATCGAAAGCCCTGAGTCCGATTCCCCCATCAATGTGGATGACGCGTTACGGGATGACCCGGGCGAGCGCTTCGACATGGTTCTTACCAATCCGCCATTTGGCAAGGCAGCCTCTGACGCATACGTGCGCGACGACTTCTGGGCTACTACCAGGAACAAGCAACTCAACTTCGTCCAGCACGTCGTCAGCCTGCTCAAGATCGGCGGCACCGCCGCGGTAGTCGTCCCAGACAACGTGTTGTTCGAGGCCGATGCCGGCGAGACCATCCGCCGACGGCTCTTGCATGATTGCGATGTCCACACATTGCTCCGTCTCCCTACCGGCATCTTCTACGCCCAGGGTGTTAAGGCCAACGTCCTCTTTTTCCGCCGCCGCGAGGGTGCGGAGCAAGCCTGGACCAAGGAGCTGTGGGTATACGACCTCCGCACCAACAAGCACTTCACCCTCAAGCAGAACCCTCTAACCAGGGCAGACCTTGACGACTTCGTTGCTTGCTACAACCCCACCAACCGCCACCAGCGCCAAGAGTCCAAGCGCTTCAAGCGCTACTCCTACGACGAACTCAACGCTCGCGACAAGGTCAGCCTCGACCTCTTCTGGCTCCGCGACGAGGGCCTCGAGGATATCGACAACCTCCCCGCCCCCGCCGTCCTAGCCGCCGAAATCGCCGAAGACCTCCAGTCCGCCCTCACCGAAATCCAAGCCCTCGCCGACGGTCTCACCGCTCCTGACTAGCCAACATTCAAACCACCAACGCATTCTGCCTTCAAGGGCAAAAGCACACTAGATGTAACAAATCAGACGCATGTGGCAGAGCGACCTAATGATGTCAGAAGAAACGGACTGAAGAACTACTTTACATTGCAGTATTGCCCACTAACCAAAGTAGTTACTGATATCATCAAACGGTGTTACATCGTTATGCATCGATTGGATGGATGGCTTCTAGATCTTGTTCAGAAATCTCCTGAATCAAATTATATACCCTTCCAGCTTCTTGACGACGGTCAATGTAGTCCCGATATGCTTGAAGGGCATTTTCAATGAGCTCATCGTATCTAACGATGCGCGCGTTGAGGGCGCGTAGCGAGTCGCGGGAGCGAGATTCGCCGGTTTCAGATTCATCCCAATCCCGCAGTCGTTTTCCAATTACGCACACGAATTCTAAAGGCTCGTGCCCTTTGCCAGCGCTCCTCAGGCAATTTTCTGCGGCACTGTAGTACTTGGAAATTTGTGAATGAAGATCGGAAGTAGATAACACCCTGTTAGCGCGTTTCAGTTCAATGAGAACATGCTTATTGCCGGTAGTGCTGTATTTGAGATCCAAGCGAGCATTTCGTTGCTCTTTTGTCAGTGAATCATAGACTGCATCAAGAGCCGTATAAATTCTGGACTCCATAAATTCGGTGTGTGTGGCGCGTTCCCAAGACGGATCCAAGAGCCAGAGATGCTTATGTAGGTGATTCTGAAGCACCTTCTCCTTGGCATTTTCGTCCACAAGGTCATTTAGTTTACCGATAACTTCGAGCCGGTCTTTTGATATTTGGTAGTAGGCACTGGCCTCCAAATCATCCAATTGGATGAACACTTGGCTCAAGACTTCCAAATTTTCTGGGGATACCTCGTCCAATCTATGAAGCAGATTGCGAAGCTTTAGGCTTTCAAATGCCAATATGCCGCTTACAAAGAGTTGGCGCTTGTCATCAGGGTCGTCGATCGTCAGTTGATTAATGCGGCCCAGCAACTTTTCTGCTGCCCTCTTCTGATCGGCGTTTAAACTGTTGTACCATTCCTCAATTTGAGGGAACATCAATGCATCTTGAGTTCCCTTCAAGTTCCGGAGTTCAGTCCACCTGCTTTGAATGTGCTTGAGTTCGGTCTTTAACTTCTTCTTCAGTTGTTCGTAACGGGGATCTTCTTCTATCAATCGCTGTCGGCTAGTAGTGGCGATATCTTCCTGATCATCAAGATCAAGGAAGTCCGCATGGATTTCACCAATAATGTACTTGGTGTATAGTCCACCTTCCCCAAATTCTTCAAGAATGTCTTCTTGGGCAAGCTTTCCTCTTACCATTATGACTATCTTGTTGATGCTTTCCGATGTGTCTGCATCCTTTAGTTGACCAGCTTCGAACGCAGTTCCGATCCAGCCGTCAATTTCGTAGTCCTGGCCTTCGTTGACGGCACCGGATCGACTTTCACTGTCCTCGTGTTTTTTTGCGGTGCCACGGCACTCGTCCCCTCTTGGGCCATAGGTCCAAATATATTGTAACTTATCCTGGTATTCTCTATCTTCTATAGTTACGAGTTCTCCGTCTAATGCGATTTCAAAATTATGTTGGGGCCCTATTATACTAAATCGCCGAGCTAATCGTCTTCTTAATGCCCTTCCTGTCCATTGGAGCTGGCGTTTCATATTAGTCAGTACAATTCGTGTACCCTTTGATATTTCGACATCTTGCGTGTTGACTGGTGAAGGATGGTATTGTACTTCGTGTCCGTCCTTGATGATCCGTTCAATGTCGTCAGAATCCATGCGAAACCCGTGTTTCAGTGAGTTCCTGACACTGTGAATTTCCACAGTTCGCGCGATGGAAAATAATGAGAGCTTACCGATTCCCTTACGTCCCATTACCGGACGTTGAAATCTAGGCGTTAAGCCTTCCTCGGCGCGTCGCTCATATCCGACATACAGGTACTTGTTGTTTGCATCCTGAATTGTCATACCATGTCCGTCATCTTCGATGGTGACGCTGCCATCGTCTGCATCTATTGAGATAGATACATGTTCCGCATCGGCATCCCAAGAGTTTGCCACGACCTCTGATAATACGGCAGCGATATTGCTATATAAGCCAAAGCCCAGATGCCTCAAAATGTTGAGGCTTACAGTCATCTTGTATGTGTGGTCGTCGGTCGTCATCGATTTGTACTCACATGGGATAATATTGCATTGCCGATTGCTGTTCCCAGCTTGACAGGCACTGCATTTCCAATTAGGCGAGCTATTGGTGCTGTATGGATAACAGCGTCGTCCGGAAGGAAGGAATATGTTTCCGGAAATGTTTGAAGTAAAGCTCCTTCTCGCAATGATATTGCGCGATCTTGTTCAGGGTGTCCGAACCTTCCATTGCCGTAGCCATGAAATTGAGTCGTAATTGTGGGTGCGAGTTCATCCCACCTCATTCGCCCATAGACGCTGGAATAGGTGCGTCCACTGGTCTTGGTGTGGCATTGTGCCCGAAGTTCTTCGTCCCAGTCCTTCCAGGTTCCGCCCGGCGTAGAACTCCTTATGCGTCTCAGATTCGTATCGGATAAGCCACTGGCCCTGTGCAATCTATCAGTGAGCGACTCACAGCCCGCTGCGATCTGTTCGAGGTGGTGGATGCTCTTCTTGACAGTTAGCTCACGTTGATCGACATTTGAGGGAGAGGGCAGATCTATGGGCCCGAGCAAAGAAGCAAGCAATACGAGACGCCTTCTTGTTTGAGGTACTCCATAGTCCGAACAGCTGACGACGGAATAATTGTAGTGGTAGCCTGACTGGATTAGATTGGTGAGGAATTCGGAAAAGACTTCATGCCTTGTCAGCAGAGAGACATTCTCCATCGTGACAATGTCGGGTTGTACCGCTGCTATCAACTCGGAGAACTTGTCTAGCGGCTGGAGTTCTCGTTGTTCGTGACCAATGGGATTGGTATAGGTGGAGTACGGTTGACAAGGTGCGCAACCTGACAAGACGGTGGGATGCCCAGGGGGGTAGAGGGAGGCAAGAAACTCTGGTGCGAGGTCAAAGATGTCTTCTTGGTAGAACCTCCCCTTTACATTTGATTCAAAGGGGTGTTTGCAGAAGGGGTCGTTGTCGATGCCAGCGACGATGTTTATCCCAGCCTGCTGCATGCCGAAGGAAAGACCACCAGCTCCGCAGAACAGGTCGACGGCGTGTGGTAGAAGGGGCTGCTGCTTTTTTTGGACGTCAGCCATCGGTAGCCAAACCTTGTCGCCAAGGAAATGGTAATTCCATTGGAGGCGGATGATAGAGAGGAGGGGAAGGGTCCGCCACTCTAGTCGGAGGCAGTGACAACATCTGCAGGAAGGCTCTGGAGGAGTGGTGGCCTCACAACCTGGCAGAGGGTGGGGCAGACTGTTGAGGCCGAGGGTCCTTGGGGGCCAGCGTTTGAGGCGGCCATTCGACACCAGGTTTGGGCAGCGGCTTGGCCTCAGCCACTAGGTCTTCGATGTCTTCGGCGACCACGGCCCGGATGCCCGATTCGGCTGCCTCTTGGTCCGGCTCTACCCAGCTAACGAGGGGAAAGCCATCGCACAGGCCGACCCACTCGCCGTCCTCTTCGGACCACTCGGTCCAGAATCTGTACTGGTCAATCACCATCGTGCTCATCCTGCAATTCAAGGATAGGTGAATCCCCTTACCTAACCGCCGCAAGTGCTTGAGCGTTGTATGGTCTCATTGGATTGGAGTTGGCGGGCTTGGAAGGAAAGTCGAGATGCAGAGGTTCACGTTCACGCTGACCGTAGAGGGTCGTGATCTTCAGTCAGGTGAGGTTGTTGACGCGCTGTTTGACGCGGGCTGTGATGATGCGTTGGTCGGCTCGTCCGAGGGGGTTCAATTCTTGGACTTCAATCGCAAGGCCGGCTCCATTGAGGAGGCGGTGCTGTCGGCGGAGGCAGATGTGGAGTCAGCAGAAGACCTATCGGTGACCGGAATCGTCGGTGCGAACTCGCTTACCTCGGCCAAGAACGCTGCTCGTACTGAGCGGGCCCCTTAGAGAGTTCGGCGCTTGGCTACAGGCAAGCGAAAGCCTGGTCATTCGGGCTGACGTGGATTGCCTCAGCGGGCGGCCTCGACGGTGTATGGCCTATTCCAGTCCCAGGTCAGCCTTCACCTCTTCCCAGAGCGCATCGTCGGAAATATCGTGCGTGGGATTGCTGAGACCCAGGTCAGCCTTGACCTCTTCCCAGGGCACAAAGTCGTCTTCGGCCAGCGCGGCGGCTAGTTCGCGGCGGTCCTCGGCGTCTTCTGCGACGTCGACAAGCCAGTCAAATGTGTTCGGGCCAATGATCTGGTCGGTGTCGTGGCGCATCTTGTCGGGGTCGACGTAGTCCAGTTGGCGCCATCGGTTGAGCAGGGATTCGCGGTCTGGGCTCTGGTGGTGCGCAGGTTGGGGTTCAGGCTCGGGATGGTCAGGTTGGGCCACGACGAAAGAGTATTCGCTGCTTGATGCAGGGCTGGCGAAAATTTGCCTAGACGTCGATTCCGGTCTGCCAGTTGAATTGAAATATATGGATATATATTGTGAGGTAGGAATCTATCGCACCCGGTGATCAGGGCGCCCTGGCAGTTCAGACAACGAGGAAGACTCATGATGGGTCCATTCCTGACGGGGGTGACGATCGGCTGTTTTGGGCTGATGATGCTCAACCTGGGGTTGTGTTTTCCGATTCTGAGGAACAAGTGGTACCGGCGGCGGTTGGCGAAGGTGCGGGCCGTTGGTCCGGATGGGACGGTGGTCACCAAAGACGACATTCGCCGTGAGCTCATGCGGGATCCGGTGGCGGCCGACCTGTTTGCCGACGACGACACGCCCGATGACGTGGCCCGGTACCTGTTCCTGGAAGCTGAGCGGCGGGCGATGCTGCGCAAGTGCAACCGGCTTGACGACGATGAGAACGACTTCTTCGCCCCGCCTCGCCGCTCCGGTCCCGACCCGGGGTTTCGGGGCTGCAACGAGATGTGAGCGGCCTGGTTCTATGGCAGGCCGCTAATCTCCCTCCGGCAAAGACCGCGGAGGAGTAGGCCACGCATGTATCCGGGGGAACACGCTCGCACCACGCCGGACAAGGCGGCGCAGATCATGGCCAGCACCGGGGAGATCACCACCTACCGGGAGCTGGATGAGGCGGCCAACCGGCTAGCTCGGCTGCTGCACGACCGAGGGCTGCGGGAGGGGGACCACATCTCGATATTGGCCGAGAACCATCCCCGCTACTACGAGGCATTTTGGGCGGCGATGACTTCAGGGCTCTACTTCACCACCATCAACCGGTACCTGTCGCCGGAGGAGGCGGCCTATCTGGTCAACGACAGCGGTTCCAACGTGCTGATCACCACCAACGCGATGGCCAACACGGCTGCACAAATGCTCGACCTGATCCCCGACTGCCAGCACCGGTTGATGATGGACGGCAATGCCGACGGGTTTGAGCCGTATGAGGATGCCGTTGCAGCTATGCCCGCTGAGCCTCTGCCCCGCTTGCCCAAAGGGGCGGTGATGCTGTACTCCTCGGGTACCACCGGCAAGCCCAAGGGGATCCTGCGGCCTCTGCCCGATGTCGAAGTGCACGATGACAGCCTCTCGGGCATCAGCATGCTTGAGCGCCACCTCCTCGGAATGAGCGAGGACTCCGTCTATCTGTCTCCGGCGCCCCTCTACCACTCTGCCCCTTTGATGTGGAATGCCGGCGTGCACGAGTTGGGGGGCACGTTGGTGATCATGGACCGATTCGACCCTGAACGCTTCTTGGCTTACGTGGAGCAGTATTCGGTGACCGACAGCCAGCTCGTGCCCACCATGTTTATCCGCATGCTCAAGCTGCCTGAGGAAGTCCGCAACCGCTATGACCTGTCGTCATTGAAGATGGCGGTCCACGCTGCCGCTCCTTGTCCGGTGGCGGTCAAAGAACAGATGATCGAGTGGTGGGGGCCCATCGTCCAGGAGTACTACGCCGCCACCGAAGGCAGTGGGTTGTGCTTTATCGGCCCCGAGGACTGGCTGGCGCACAAGGGGTCGGTGGGCAAGGCCATGGTGGGCATCCTCCACATCTGCGATGACGACGGCCAGGAGCTTCCAACTGGGGAGCCGGGCCTCGTTTACTTCGATCAAGAGACCCCTCCTTTCGAGTATCACGGCGACCCGGAGAAGACCAAGGACTCCCGCCACCCTGAGAACAGCAGTTGGACCACGGTGGGAGATATCGGATACGTCGACGAGGAGGGCTACCTCTATCTCACCGACCGAGCCACCTTCATGATCATCAGCGGCGGGGTCAACATCTACCCCCAAGAGATCGAGGCCTGCTTCGCCCTGCACCCCAAGGTGGCCGACGTGGCTGTGTTCGGGCTGCCCGACGAGGAGATGGGGGAGTACGTCCACGCCGTGGTGCAGCTTGAGGATGGCATCGAGGCAACCGACGCTCTGGCCGAGGAACTACGGTCCTACGCCCGCCAGCAACTGGCGGGATTCAAGGTGCCGAGGGTGGTGGACTTCCGGGCCGACTTTCCCCGCCTGCCCACCGGCAAGCTCTATAAGAAGCCTTTGCGGGAGGAATACTTGGCCCGACTGTCGTAGGTACCCTCTCGCAGCCACCGCATCGCCAGTTCCAGACGGAATCGCTCCAAAAGTTAGAGTTGGGCGATGCCCTACACCGACGACGCGATCCGGGACTTGACCCGTCGGGTCTTCGAACTGTGGCAGGACAACACCACCGATCTGGCCCCCGACGTGATGCGCCAGTCGGTCGACGCCTACCTTGACCAGCCCCGATTCGAGTACGAGGTCGAGCGGATCTTCAAACACCTGCCACTGGCTCTGGCGATCAGCTCAGAGCTTCCTGCTCCGGACACCTACAAGGCCATGGACGTCATGGGCGTGCCGCTGCTACTCACCCGAGGGGCCGATGGCGCGGCCCGGGCCTTTCTGAACGTCTGCCGCCACCGGGGTTCGCCGCTGTGCGAGCCAGGTTCGGGTTCGGCTCAGCGGCTGACTTGTCCCTACCACGCCTGGTCTTACGACACCGCCGGCGACCTGGTGGGCATGTTCGGCGCCCACACCTTCGGTGACGTCGACCGCGACCACCTCGCGCTTACCCCGCTGGCCTGTGCCGAGAAAGCCGGCTTCGTGTTCGCCTGCCTCACCCCCGGCGTCACCTTCGACATCGACACCTTCCTTGGCGACTTCGCCCCCTACGTCGCCGCCCTCGACCTCGACCAGTGGCACATCTTCGAGCAGCGCACCCTCGACGGGCCGGGCTGGAAGGTGGCATGGGACGGGTATCTGGAGGGCTACCACCAGGAGCGGCTCCACCCCAAGACCGTGGGGCTGAACACCATCGGCAACCTCATGGCCCACGACACCTGGGGGCCGCACCAGCGCATCGTGTTCGGCCGCAAGTCGCTGCCCAAGCTGGTCGACCAGCCCGAGGAGGAGTGGGACCTCGACGAGCACATCCGCTTGATCCACTCCATCTTCCCCAACGTCTCGATCTCGGGGATCCTGGGCGACTACTGCCTGCTGAGCCAGCTCTTCCCCGGATCAACCGTCGACACCAGCCTCACCATCCAGACCGTGCTGTGCCGCCATGAGCCGTCCACTGATGAAGAGCAGCAGGTGGCTGAGCAGTTCAGCGCGCTAGTGCTTCAGGCGGTGCGAGACGAGGACTACTGGGTGGGCTTCCAGATCCAGAATGCTCTCAAGAGCGGAGCCACCTCAGAGGTGCTGTTCGGGCGAAACGAGCCCAGCTTGCAGCACTATCACCACGCGGTAGAGCGCTACGCCGAGCTGAGTGTGGACCGAGAGAACTAGGTAATACTCAGCATCCGGTCGAGGGCGACGCGGGCGTCGGCGGCAATGTCCGGCTCGACGGTGATGCGATTGCGGACTTTGTCCTCAACCAGGCCCTCCAGTGTCCAGGCCAAGTGGGCGGCGTCGATGCGGAACATGGTCGAGCACGGGCAGATCAGCGGGTCGAGCGACACCACTGTTTTGTCTGGGGTCTCATCATTCAGCCGGTTCACCAAGTGGATCTCGGTGCCCACCCCGATGACTGAGCCGACTGGTGCGGCGGCCACCGCCTTGATGATGTAGTCGGTGGAGCCCACTTGGTCGGCCAGAGCGCATACCTCTCGGCTGCACTCGGGGTGAACAACCACGATCCCCTCGGGGTGCTCGGCCCGGAATGCGGCCACATGGTCGGGCTGGAACCGCTGGTGCACCGAGCAGTGCCCCCTCCACAGCAGCAGTACCGACTCCTTGCAATCGGCCTCGGTCAGCCCGCCCAAATCGAAACGGGGGTTCCACACCGCCATGTGGCTCTCGTCGTATCCCATGTCGTATCCGGTGTTGCGCCCCAGGTGCTGGTCGGGGAAAAAGAGCACCTGATCGCCCCGCTCCAGCGCCCACGTCAAAACCGCACGGGCGTTGGACGACGTGCAGACAGCTCCGCCGTTGCGGGCCACGAACGCTTTCAGGTTGGCGGCGGAGTTCATGTAGGTGATGGGCACCACTCGGTCGATGTCCACCACTCGGGCCAGCTCGTCCCAGGCCTCTTCCACCTGGTCGATGTCGGCCATGTCGGCCATCGAGCAGCCGGCGTTCAGGTCGGGGAGCACCACCTGCTGGTGGTCGCCGGTCAAGATGTCGGCCGATTCGGCCATGAAGTGCACACCGCAGAACACGATGTACTCGGCCTCGGGGCGCTGCTGGGCCAGCACCGACAGCCGGAAGGAGTCGCCGCGGGCATCGGCCCACGCCATGACCTCGTCGCGTTGGTAGTGGTGGCCGAGAATGAACAGCCGGTCGCCCAGGGCGTTTTTCGCGTCGCCGATCCAGCCCGCCAATTGCTGGGGCGATGCCGTTGTGTACCGCTCAGGGAGCGGACGCTGAACGCGCAACATGTTTTGGGAACCTCCAGGAGGTACGGGAACTCTGATTAGCAGCCGGTGGGGACAGCCGGGTCGCCTCGCCACGGGGATGTCGGCCTCAGAGTTCGATATGTCGCCGGATACCCGGCCGGCGTGGATAGAAATCATATCCGCCAAACACTCCCAATGAAAAGAGAAGCGTCGCGCCGTTGCTGGGCAATCCGGGGGCCGCTCGACTCGTAGGATGGGCAGAGCATGCTGAACCGCCCGCCCTCCGGCACCATCCCTGATGCCGCAGGTTCGTACCAGTTCAAAGACCGCCACGGACGGCTCATTTACGTGGGCAAGGCCAAGAGCCTGCGGTCCCGGCTGGGCAGCTATTTCCAGAATCCGGCCTACCTGCCGCCCCGCACCGCCCAGATGGTGGCCGAGGCCGAATCGGTGGAGTGGATCCAGGTGGATACCGAGGTGGAGGCGCTGATGCTGGAGTACAGCCTCATCCAGCAGCACCAGCCCCGGTTCAACGTCCGCTATCGGGACGACAAGAGCTACCCGTTTCTGTGCGTGACCATGGTGGACGAGTGGCCCCGGGCCATGGTCATCCGGGGCCGCAAGAAGAAGGGCAACCGCTATTTCGGGCCCTACGGCCACGCCTACGCCATCCGGGAGACCCTCGACCAACTGCTGCGCACATTCCCCATTCGCACATGCAGCGACAACAAGTTCAACCACCACGCCCGCCTGGGTCGGCCGTGTCTGCTGTTCCACATCGAGAAGTGCGCCGGGCCGTGCGTGGGCGAGGTGGAGCGGGAGCGCTATGACGAGATGGTGGACGACCTGCTCGCCTTCCTCGGGGGCGACACCGACGAGGTGGTGAAGCGGCTGGAGGACGATATGGCCCAGGCCTCCGCAGCCCTGGAGTTCGAGCAGGCCGCTCGCAGCCGGGACCGCCTGGCCAGCGTGCGCAAAGCCATCGAGGGCCAGCAGATGGTGGGGGCCCGCTCGGAGGACTACGACGTGGTCGGCCTAGTGGACGACGAGTTGGAGGCGGCCTGCCAGGTGTTCTACGTCCGCAAGGGCCGGGTGATGGGCCGCCGGGGGTTCATCGTGGACAAGGCGGGCGACCTCACTCGCGACGAGTTGGTGAGCCGGGTGCTAGAGCGGCTGTATTTCGAGGAGAACCCGCTGGGCAGTCCCAAGCAAGTGCTGGTTCCCGACATGCCCGACAACCAGGGCCTGTACGAAGAGTGGCTGCGGGAACAGCGGGGATCCAAAGTGGCCATCTCGGTGCCCCAGCGGGGGGCCAAACGCAAGCTCCAAGAGACGGTGGCCCGCAACGCGGCCGACGCCTTTGACCGACACCGGCTCAAGCGCAGCACCGACCACAACAGCCGGGCCCGAGCCCTCAACGACCTCCAGAACTGCCTGGGTTTGCCCGAAGCCCCCCTGCGGATCGAGTGCTACGACATGAGCCACCTCCAGGGGTCCGACTATGTGGGCTCGATGGTGGTGATGGAGGACGGCCTACCCCGCAAGTCGGAATACCGCCGGTTCAAGGTGCGCACCGTGGGCGGCAACGACGACTACGCCGCCATGGAAGAGGTGCTTACCCGGCGACTGACCAACTACCTGGACGAGCGGGACCGTCCGGTGGAAGAGAAGGGGAAGTTCGCCTATCCGCCCCAACTGCTGGTGGTGGACGGCGGCAAGGGCCAACTGGGCGTGGCCGAGCGTGTGTTGGCCGAGTTGGGCCTCGATGGAGAGATCTTCCCCGCCGGGCTGGCCAAAGAGTTCGAGCAGGTCTACGTGCCGGGCCAGGCCGCTCCGGTGGAGATCCCGAGGCCGTCGGAGAGTCTGTACCTGCTTCAGCGCATACGGGACGAGAGCCACCGGTTTGCCAACGATTACCACCGCCAGCTCCGGGGCAAGCGAATGACCCGATCCTCGCTGGACGGCATTGCCGGCCTCGGTCCCACTCGACGAGCTCGTCTGGTGAAGGAGTTGGGCGGAGTGCGGGCAGTGGAACGGGCAACCCTGGACGACCTGCTGGCCCTCAGCTGGCTCCCCGATGCGGTGGCCCACGCGATCAACGAGAAACTCCACGGCCCCCAATGACCCAAGAGCACCCAAATGAAGATCTTTGGGAGCGTCACGCCGGCTGGTGGCAGGATCAGTGCACCGACGGTGCCGATCCCGAGTACGCCGAGTTGATCGTCCCGTTGGCCGCAGAGCTCCTGGCCGGGTACGACCGGGTCCTGGACGTGGGAGCTGGCGAAGGGCAGCTGTCTCGATTGGCGGATGAACAGGGGGCGTCCTTGGTAGTGGGAGTTGATCCCACCAAGGCCCAATTGAGCAAAGCCGCTCAACGCGCTGGGGGACCGGTCTATGTGCGGGCAAGTGCCGAAGCACTGCCGCTGGCCTCTGGGTCATTCGACGCTGCGGTGGCCTGCCTGGTGTTCGAGCACATCGAGGCCATGGACACCGCCGTGGCTGAGGCCTCCCGAACACTGCGCGACGGCGGGCGATTCCTGTTGTTCCTGAACCATCCGCTGCTGCAAACCCCCGACAGCGGATGGATCGACGACCATGTCCTAGACCCTCCCGAGCAGTATTGGCGGATCGGGGCCTATTTGCGGGAGAGCGTGATGATCGAAGAGGTCCAGAAGGACGTGTTCCTGCCGTTCGTTCACCGCCCGCTGAGCCGCTATGTGAACGCGTTGCTCGACGCCGGACTCGCCATCGACCGAATGCTGGAACCGGCGCCACCGTCGGGATTCCTGGCCGCCGCCCCTGAGTATCCCCAGGCCGAGTCCATTCCCCGCCTGTTGGTGCTGGTCTGTCGAAAGTAACCGCTGGCGGGGTGACCCGTTGGCGCTCATCAGTGTTTGCGGAATATCCGAAGCAATCCCATCTCGACCATTAGCCTGAAGTGGTGGCCGAGTTTGTGGTGATCACCGGGATGTCCGGAGCGGGCCGGTCGCAGGCTGCCAACCACTTCGAAGACTTGGGCTGGTACGTGGTCGACAATCTGCCCCCGGCCTTGATGCCCAAGGTTCAGGAGTTCGCCGATGCCCCCGGCAGCAGCATCTCCCGGGTAGGCCTGGTACTGGGGCTGAACCTGTACCACGAGGAGGTGGTCCCCGCGCTGGTCGAACTCAAGGAATCAGCCGAGGGGTCCGTGCGCATACTCTTCCTCGACGCCTCCACCCCGGAGCTGGTGAAACGGTTTGAGAGCACCAAACGCCGCCATCCGTTCGCCAGCATCCCGCCGATGGGGGTGTCCGACGCCATCGAGGCCGAGCGGGAGGCCCTGGGCTATCTCCGCAGCCAGGCCGACGTAGTGGTGGACACTTCCGAATACAGCATCTACCAGCTCCACCACTTCATCGACGAGGTGTTCGGGCTGGACGCGGGGCCGGAGTCGGTGACCACCAGGATCATGTCATTCGGCTTCAAGAACGGCATCCCGCTAGACGCCGATCTGGTGTTGGACTGCCGCTTCCTGCCCAACCCCTACTGGGTGGAGGAGCTTCGACCGCTCACCGGCCAGCACGAGGCGGTGACGGACTTCCTGCTCAACGGCCAGCCCATGGCTGAGACCTTTCTCCAGAAGACCGAGGATCTGCTCAAGCTCCTGGTGCCCGCCTATGTGAGAGAGGGCAAGTCATATCTCACCATCGCTTTCGGCTGCACCGGGGGCCGCCACCGCTCGGTGTTCGTGGCCGAGGACATCAACCAACGCCTCACCGAAGACCCCGAACTCGGCGTTCGCCCCCTCATCACGCACCGGGACCTTGACAGCTAGCCCGAAGGGCGGCAGAGCAGCGCTCAGACAGCGTCCCGAAATTTGGCCACCATTGCTTCACTGGCCTCCCACAGCTTGGTCCCGTTTACAGATTCGGCGGCAGGGTCCGACACCGGTTTGTGATTCATCAGGTGGAGGTACATCCCGGTGGTCGTACCCGCGTCGGGTGCGCAGCACAGGTAGATGATCGGTGCGATGGCCTTCTCAGGAGACCGGAAGAACAACCGCAGAGCCGGGCTGACGATGGGCTTCAGCAGCGCTGGCGCGTCTCGGGCGATGTTGGTGGCCACCCCGCCCGGGCACAAGGCGTGCACGGCCACCTCTGTGCTTTCGTTCTGGTTCAGGCGGCACGACAGCTCGGTGGCATAGGTGCACAGCACCAGCTTGCTGAGTCCGTAGTGCTGCATGCTCTCTTTGATCCCGTATTCGGCGTACTCACCGAGGCGATCGAAATCGATGGCTTCAGCGGAGCGGTGCGATTCCGATGAGACGAACACGATCCTCGGTGGTTCCTCTCCCTGCTTCGCAGGCCGAATGACGCTGTCCGTCAACCACCGGTCGATCATCACGCGGTTGGCCAGGAAGTGAACGGCGAACATGATGTCGAACCCCTGCGCCGACTGCCTGGAAGTGGGCGCCATCAGACCGGCGTTCAGGAGGGCGATGTCGATGCTGACGCCGCTTTCCTTCAGCTGGTCGCAGCAGCGATGGACCGAGCGGAGATCGGCCAGGTCCACCTCGACCATCTCGATGGTGTCGGAACCTGACGCCTGCTTGATTTCATCGCAAACCTCAGCCCGACCGGGGCGGCAGGCCAGGATCATGTTGCCGCCGCGACGGGCCAGATCGATGGCGGCGGCTCGGCCCAATCCACTGTTGGCCCCGGTCACCAAACATGTCTTGCCGTCGATCCGCACGTCGTCGGAAACCGATTCAACGTCAGGTGCCTTCGAATTGCGCAGGTCGCGCACCGCGGCAACCACAGCGCTGGCGATGTTGCCCATCCGGGCCTTTTGACTCATGGCAGAAGGTACCCCGCTAGCCACCGGAAAATGGGAATTCGACGCTTGCCGCTTGGCCTACTCGAAGGGGATGTCATAGGCCTCCCGATAGGCCGCGAAGGCCTCGTCCATAGCCTGCTGGCTCAGCCCGAAGTGTTCGAGCCGATAGTTGTGCTTTCCGAAGCGGTTCTGCGGATTAGCGGCTGCGTACTGCTCGGCCAGTTTTTTGGCCTCGTCGTCGAATTCGACTGCGGCCACCTCAAAGATCCGCCGAAGCTGGGTCATTGGATCAGGGATCAGGTCGTAGTAGGAGACATCCACGAATCGGCCTTCTGGTGTCTCCGCCCGGGTCTTCATTGCCCACTCGACCATCCGGTGTGTCTTGTCGCACCAGTGCCGGCCAATTTCTGCCGGATCGACATGGTCGCTGAACATGCCCCGGCCATGAGCCACCATGCTGCAAAAGGAGGAGACGGCAACCCGGGGATCGCGGTGGGTCTGTACGACGGTGACACCTTCGAATACCTTCAGCAGCACATCTAGATACTCCAGGTGATGCGGAGTCTTGATAACCCATGCGGTCGCCGGTTGCTGCCAGGTCAGCACCTTCAAGACTCGGCGGAAGTACTCGTAGGTCGCGGTGTGGTCTTGGTTTTGGAGCCAGCGGGAATAGCTGGGAACGTGCAGGATGGCCTCGGCCGACTGGCTCATGAAGTTGAGGTCGAGCAGCAAGACGTCTTCCTCAGGCTGCTCGCGGTCGACGGGGTGTACCGCCATGAAGTCAGGGGACAGGTAGGAAATCGTCCGTTCGGCCAGCATCGCCCGTCGCTTGCGAACTCGTTCGGCGCGTTGGGCCGAATCGGTCGCAGCCACCGGCATCAGCGCTTCCAACCCGGAAATGCCCCGGATCTCCGGGTGGGAATAGAGGAGCCGGTGAAGGAGCGTTGTGCCAGTGCGCTGAAGCCCGGTGATGGCGATGACAGGCCCGAGGTCGATGTCGTCGATTTCAGGATGCCGTCTGAGGAGGTCCTGAATGCGCAGCCGCTGGATGAGCGCCCCGGCGAGCCGGGATTTCTGGACTATCCGGCCAGTCGGAGTAAGTCGGGCTTCGTTGTTGATCGACTCCACGAGCACCTGCAAAGCCTCCAGGTGTCCGTCGTCGCCGAAGTCGGAGAGCCCGGTCTTGCGCTTGGCATGCTTGATGAGCTTGTCGACGTCCAAGCGACCCGAGGACCCAACCCGCTGTGCTGCGCGGCCCAGCCGGTTGAAGACCCGAACCGGAACCGGCCGATACGGGTTCTGGTAGTCGGTGGAGGTCAAACCACTAGTCCCGCAAGCTGCTCAACGGGACCACCCGGCACTGGGGCTGGGGGTGTTCGGCGGCTCTTACCCATCGAAACGACATGGTCCCGAGCGAGTGGCCTGCGGTTTCGATCCAGTTGGGCAGGCCGGGATTCTCATGGGCCACGATCAGGCGCACAGACCCGTCGGCTTCGTAATGGGCCAAATGGCTGTTGGTGTGGATCGTGTAATGGCGGTAGTCCAGTGATTCCAACCAGTAGTTGCTGAGCTGGAAGTTCCAATATTCGCATTCGGGAGGAGTGGCTTCGATCACCAGCGCCTCGTCGGGCTCCAGAGCCCAGTGGCTGTGGTAGTAGGTGATGTTGGGATCGCCGCCGGCGGCCAGCGACACATCCGGATCGAACAGCGGCAGTTGGTTGCTGTGCTTGGAGAAGTCGCGGGCCCATTTGGTGAACAGCAGGGGAGCACCCATCACCAGCGCCCCGACGTTCTTCAAGCCCTCATCTAGCGCCCGGGCCGTCAGATGAGAGGGTTGGCGCTCCTCGGGGGCACAGTTGATGCGCTCGATAGCCAGCTCAGCGGGGATTTCCGTACTGCGGTCGGCGAAGGTCTGGCGCACCACCAGCGTGCCGGTCTCGGGCGTCATCGGCAGCCAGTTTCCTTGTTGGGGGGTGCTGCTCAGTATCAGCTCGAATCGCCCGTCGGCGTCCATCTCGATCTGGTCGGCTTCGATATGGCCCGTGGGGGGAAGGCCGCCACCCTGGCCGTAGTTGCCCGACTGGGTTCCGATGCTCAGGTAGGCGATGTTGTTGCGTCGCCCGGTGATCTTGTAGTCGTAGCTGCCGTCCAAGGCAGCGGTGTAGTAGTAGTTGTCGGGGTTGTCGGCCCCCAGCTTGGTGGTCTCGTTGGCCACACGATGCATAACCGGCGCCTTGGGGTCGGCGTGCTCGACGAACGCCATCAGGCCAGCCCGGGCGAGGCGGCTCAAGTGCCGATAGCCCTCCGCTTGGCTGAAGGGGTCGCGGGGCGCGCCGGGGAAGTTCATCGCCGCTCCCGCCGCCTTCAATGAGTCGCAGAACTCCTCCCAAGCTTTGCCGCTGACAACCCGTTGTTCGGCCACGTCGTCGAGGGTTTTGCCCCGCATCTTCCGAATGAGGAGGGAGATTTGTCGAAACGCACCAAGCAGTCGTATAGCAAGCCGTCGCATGGCGCTTGTCTAGTGACGGTCTTGGTCTGGCGACAACACGGGTTGAGCGGTTCGGCGCTGAGGTGATCCCGCTAATGTCCGGCTGACAGCTTGATCAAAGGAAACAGGCTCTATGGGGTCGGACAACTTGCCTTATCACGGTCCAAGGATCGGTCTCTGTCTGCCCTACGAAGGCTCGGCCACAGCTCAGGACATTGTGGATGTGGCTCAAGCGGCCGAGTCGGCCGGTTTGCACTCGGTATGGGTGGGGGACCACATCGCCTTTCCGGTGGAGTTCACATCGCAGAACCCGACCATGGCCGACGGGAAGTATCCGTATCCCACCGACAATCCCCGAATGGAGTCACTCACCACCTTGGCCTTCGTTGCCGGGGCGACGTCCACCATCAAACTGATGGTCAACGCCTGCGTGCTTCCCCAGCGCAACCCGGTGATCGTCGGCAAAGCGGTGGCCACGCTCGACTTCCTGTCGGGGGGAAGGGTGATCTTCGGAGCAACCCTCGGATGGCTTCGCGAGGAGTTTGACGCCCTCGGTGCCGACTATTCCCGGCGCCGGCAACGGCTAGAGGAAGGAATCGAGATCCTGCGCACGCTGTGGGAGCAAGACCAGCCCTCGTTCGAGGGCGAGACCTACTCGTTCTTGCCCCTCAACATGCAGCCCAAACCGGTCCAGTCGCCGCTGCCGATCTACCTGGGCGGCCATTCCCAGCCTGCACTCCGCCGGGCTGCCGCAGTGGGAGACGGTTGGTTGGCCGCCCGAATGACCCCGGAAGACCTGCGGGAACATGTGGACTTCTTGCGCGAGGAGCGCAAACAGTCGCCCCGAGCTGACCAGCCGTTCACCGTGGCCACCAATTGTCCAGCGGCAGTCGGTGCCGGCGCCCCGGGCGTGCTCGATCTCACCGATGGGGACGCCACGCGAAGCACGCTGGCAGCCCTGGGAGAGGCCGGGGCCGATGTCGTCAATGTGGTCGTCGTCTCCTATGACCCCACCGAGACCCGAGAGGCGGCCGAAGCACTGGGCCACCACTTCGGGCTGACTTCCTGATCCGGTCAGCTTGCGGCGAGGTGCTCTCGCAGTTCGAATTTGCGGATCTTGCCGGTGACTGTGCGGGGGAAGCTGTCGACGGCGATGAATTCGTCGGGGATCTTGATCTTGGCCAAGCGTTGGCGGCACCAATCGAGGAGTCCGTCGAGCGTCTCTTCTGGTCGGAGTTCCACAAACGCCACGGGGCGCTCGCCCCACTCCGGGTCGGGGCGCCCCACCACCGCCACCTCGGCCACGGCCGGGTGGTCGTAGAGCACCGCCTCGATCTCGCTGGGGTAGATGTTGACGCCCCCGCTGATGAGCATGTCTTTGGAGCGGCCGACGATGTAGAGGTATCCGTCGTCGTCGAATCGGCCCAGGTCACCAGTGCGCAGCCATCCGCCGACCAGGGCCTCGGCGGTTTGATCGGTGTCGCGCCAGTAGCCGGCCATCACCTTTTCGCTCTTCACCCAGATCTCGCCCACTTCTCCGGGCGTAACAAGATCGCCGCTGTCGTCATGGAGTTCGATCCGGACACCAGGTACCGCCCGGCCACACGAGTCCAACAGCTCGGGGCGCCGGGCCATGGCCAGGTCGTGGTCCTCGGGCAGCAGTCCGGCGATATTTGATACGCCCTCGGTGATGCCGTAGGCCTGGTACAGGCCGCACCCGAAGCGCTCATGGGCCTGTCGGATGAGCGGCCCGGCGGTGGGCGCCGCGCCGTAGACGATGAGGCGAAGGGTGGAGAGGTCGGCCTCCTCGAAGCCGGGATGGTCGAGGAGGCGGCGAATCTGGGCGGGGACCAAGACCGAGATGGTCACCCGGTGCTCGGCGACCGCGGCGAAGAACGATTCGGGTGAGAAGGAGCGCAACACCACGTGGGTCTGGCCGTCGGCCAGCATGGAGCACACCCGTGTTCCGCTGGCCACGTGGTACAGCGGCGTGGTCGACAAGTACACGTCGTCGGGTCGAAACCGCTGCACCACTGCCATGGACATCCCGTTGAAGGCCAGTCCCCGCTGGGTGAGGCATGCCCCTTTGGGTCGCCCAGTGGTGCCGCTGGTGTAGATGATCAGCGCAGTGTCATCTTCGGAGGCGCGATCCAGGTCGGAGAATGGCACCGATGCCAGCATCTCTGCATAGGCATCACCTTGGCTGTCGATCACCGGTCCCGCGGAGCCGATCGCCCCCACTCGCTGCGCGTAATCGCTGGTGGCAACGGTGAGAGTGGGCTCGGCGTTCGACAGAACGAAGTCCAGTTCGGGGTCGGTGAGCTGGGTGTTCAGCGGCACTGCCGCCGCGCCCAGGTAGGCCGCGGCCAGATAAACGTCAAAAAACTCCAGCCCGTTGTCGGCCATGAGCGCCACCCGGTCACCTCGTCCCACCCCGGCAGATTCAAACCCGGTCGCCAGCCGGCGAACCCGGTCCCGCAGTTTCTCAAACGTGACCGATAGCCCCCCGCTGACCGCTACCGCAGTCCGCTGGGAATAGAGCGCCGCATCACGCTCCAACAAGTCAACAATCCGCATCGTCACCCAGGAGACGTTTCCAGGCGATAGGTGCGGGTGGCGGTGCCGGAGAACAGCTCGTTCTGTTCGGCATCGGAGTAGCTGTCGGCCATGATTTGGAAGGCGTTCCATAACACCGGATAGGTGAGGGTTTCGCGGTCGATTGGGTAGTTCGACTCGAACATGCATCGGTCGGGTCCGAAGGCGTCGATGCAGAATCGCACCGCGTCCGACCAGTAGGCGGCCACTTCTTCAGAGCCTGGCGGCACCGCCAGGTCGGCCCAACCCGTCCCAAACATGAAGTCCATTCCTATCCCGCCCACCTTGACCACGGCATTTGGCTGGGCAGCCACGGCCTGCATTGACGCCCGCCAGTCGGCCCAGACCTGCTCGCGGATGTCGCGATAGGGGCCTACTCCGAGGGGAGCCCCGAGGTGGCCGACCACCACCCTCAGCTCCGGAATGGCCGAGGCCAACTCAGCCACCTCGGGCAGTTGAGGGTGAAAGAGCCAGGCGTCGAAGGCCAAATCCCGCTCGACGAGCTTGCGCAGCCCGGCCCGGAACTGGTCCGTGCCCATCATCTGGGGAAATGGGTTGCCGTGGCCTTGGGGAATGTCAGGGCTGGGATCCATGCCTACTGTGTGGCGGATGCTGCACAGGCGGCCGCTGCTGGCAGCATCGTGGGCGTCAAGGACTTCGTTGAGGGAGTCGCCGAGCATCAGATCGGCGAAAGCGGCGATGCCGGCGACGGGTGGTCCACCGGCTGCTTCGATTGCGCCGGTCTGCGACATGGCGAAGACCGTCTCGCCCACCGGCTGTAGGTGCTCGGGAAGCGCCGTGTCGTAGGAGACTGCCGTCTCCACAAACACCGTTTTCGTGATGTTGTGTGAGCCCGTGACGTTGTCCAAGTGGTGGGCGGCGAGATAGGTGAGAAACTCCCAGTCGTAGAAGTGGTGATGGGGATCCACAATCGTCCGTTGGGGATCGATGGCGGTCTCATCCCGCTGAGCTAGCCAGTCGAAGCGATTGAAGTCGGTCATTCGGCTCCAATTTCATCGACTTTGGCGATGTGCGGGTTGGGGATGGCATCAGGCATCGAAACTCCTGCGAAACCCCAGCGAATGTCCCTATAGGTGCGCATTGTCATAGCGGGCCTACGTTAGTCTCAGCCGCATGAGCATTCGCGTGGGCATCAACGGGTTCGGCCGCATCGGACGGAACTTCTTTCGAGCGGCAAGACAGGCTGGCGCCGATCTGGAATTCGTGGCCGTCAACGACTTGGGCAGCCTGGAAACCATGGCCCATCTGTTGCAGTACGACTCGGTGATGGGCCGGTTTACCGACCCGGTTGCGGTGGTCGATGGCGGGCTCGACATCGGCGGCAGCGTCCTGCAAGTGCTGTCAGAGCGCAACCCAGCCGATCTGCCCTGGAAGGACTTGGGCGTGGACGTCGTGGTGGAGTCCACCGGGTTCTTCACCGCTCGCGATAAGGCTGCCGCCCATTTGGATGCCGGTGCCCCGAGGGTGATCGTGTCGGCGCCGGCGTCGGGGGCCGATGCCACCTTCGTGGTGGGGGTGAACGACGGCGACTTCGACCCCGACAACCACTTGGTGGTGTCCAACGCCTCCTGCACCACTAACTGCTTCGTGCCCATGGTGAAGGTGCTCGACGACGCCTTCGGGGTGGACCGGGGCCTGATGACCACCGTTCACGCCTACACCGGCGACCAAGCGCTGGTGGACGGGCCGCACTCCGACCTGCGTAGGGCCCGGGCTGCCGCGGCGAACATCGTGCCCACCTCTACCGGGGCCGCCCGGGCCACCGGTTTGGTGCTCCAGGCCATGAACGGTCTGCTGGACGGCATCGCGTTGCGGGTACCTATTCCCAACGGCTCGCTCACCGATTTCACCGCCATCGTGCAGGGTGAGCCCTCGTCTGACGATGTCAACGCGGCCTTTGCCGCTGCGGCAGCCGACGGACCGCTGTCTTTGGTGCTGGACTACAGCGAAGCCCCATTAGTGTCGTCCGACATCGTTGGCTCACCGGCCTCGTGCACGCTTGATTCCGGGTTGACCATGGCTCTGGGCAACCTGGTCAAGGTCTCCGGTTGGTACGACAACGAGTGGGGCTACTCCAACCGGTTAGTCGACTTGGTCTCTATCGTGGGCGCAGCGGGCGGCTGATCACCGAGGTGCTGCCCACCCTTGAATCGCTGAGCGAGGCCCTCGGTGGGCTGGACGGCCGCCGGATCCTGCTGCGGGCGGACTTCAACGTTCCGCTTGGCTCCGATGGCGCCATTGCCGACGACTTCCGCATCAAGGCCGCGCTGCCCACGATCCGGTGGCTGGCCGGTCAGGGGGCCGCGGTTGTCGCATGCAGCCACTTGGGCCGCCCTGGCGGCGCGCCCGATCCCCGATACTCGATGGCGCCGGTTCAGGCCCGGTTGGGCGAGCTTGCCCCCGGCGTGGAGTTGCTGGAGAACCTGCGTTTTGACTCCGGGGAGACCGGCAACGACGACCGATTGGTCCAGCAGTTGGTCGACGGCTGCCACGGCTACGTGAACGACGCCTTCGGGGCGTCGCACCGGGCTCATGCCTCCATCGTGGGACCGCCTGGTTATCTGCCCAGCGCCGCTGGGCGCCTGCTGGCCAAAGAGGCCGAAGTGCTGCTCGGCCTGCGGTCCAAGCCCAAGCGGCCGTTCGTCGCCGTGCTGGGCGGAGCCAAGGTCAGCGACAAACTGGGGGTGATCGACGCCCTGCTGGAAACCGCCGATGAGGTGGTGATTGGTGGAGGAATGTGCTTCACCTTCCTGGCCGCCCTGGGCCACAGCGTGGGCGACTCGCTGCTCCAAGCCGACCAGATTGAGGCCTGCGGTCGGCTGCTGCAATCAGGGGCGCCCATCCGGTTGCCTTCGGACATCACCGCGCTGGCCCCGGGGGAGCATGTGGTGCAGGCTGGGGTGGAGCTGCGTCCCGACTGGCGGGGTCTGGACATCGGACCCGGTACCGCAGCCGAGTTCAGCGACCTCATCGCCGAGGCCGGCACCGTGTTGTGGAATGGCCCCATGGGGCTGTTCGAAGATCCGAGGTTCGCTGCCGGAACCAAGGTTGTGGCCCAAGCACTGGCCGATAGCCGGGCGTTCACCGTAGTGGGCGGGGGCGACAGCGCGGCGGCGGTCCGCCAGTTCGGCCTCGACCGGGAGATGGATCACGTATCTACTGGCGGCGGCGCGTCGTTGGAGTTGATCGAACAGGGCGACTTGCCCGGCTTGAGAGCCCTGAGAGAATCCGTTGGCACTCGTGAGGAGGACAGCAATGGCTGAGCGCAAACCGCTGATCAGCGGCAACTGGAAGATGCACATGAACCATCTGGAGGCCATCCAGCTCATTCAGAAGCTGTCGTATGCCCTCGACCATGCCGACTACGCCTCTGCCGACATCTCCATCCACCCGCCGTTCACCAACCTGCGCTCGGCCCAGACGGTGCTCGACGCCGACAACATCCCCATCGCCCTCGGCGCCCAGCACTGCCACTGGGAGGAGAGCGGGGCGTTCACCGGAGAGGTGTCGCCGGCCATGCTGGCCAAGTTGGCGGTGAGCTACGTGATTGCCGGCCACTCCGAGCGCCGTCAGCTCTTCGGCGAGACCGACGAGAACGTCAACCGGCGGCTCAAGGCCATCCTGGCCGCGGGGATGACCCCGATCATGTGCTGCGGCGAAACGCTGGAGGAGCGAGAGGCCGACCAGACCGAGGCCCGGATCACCACCCAAGTGGATGCCGGTTTGGCCGGTCTGAAGCGGGATCAGGTGGGGGCCATGGTTGTCGCCTACGAGCCGGTATGGGCCATCGGCACCGGCCACACCGCCACCCCCGCCGATGCCCAAGCGGGCTGTGCTCTGATCCGGGACCGAGTGCGGGCCAACTTCGGGGCCGATGCCGCCGCCAGCGTGCGGGTTCAATACGGCGGATCGGTCAAGCCGGTCAACGTTGCCGAGCTCATGGCCCAATCCGACATCGACGGCGCTTTGGTCGGTGGCGCCTCCCTGGAGGTCGACAGCTTCTCTCGAATCGTCCGCTTCAGACTCCAGTAGAAGGAGGCGATCGCCGAAATCAGTCATACCGTTCGAACGTATTTCTGTACCAAGAAGAGGTAGCGCCCAACAAGCTGTGGTTTCGGTTCTCGAAACGACGTCGCATTGGTGATTCGCGGGCTGAGCCATTGGTGTCACTAACGTCAGCCCCATGGCAGCTGCGTTCGAAGAGCTGATGGAGGCTCTCGCCGAGGGATTGAATTCGTCCTTGGTGGGGGAGGCCGAAGTTGCAAAAGAGCTCATGGAGAAGGTTTTCGATGAGCGAGCGGATAAGCGCAATCGAGGTACGTATCAGATACGGGTAAATCTTCCTCGCAAAGAGGACGCCGCTTCTTTTGCAGGATTCATTACCTCAGAAGGCAACCCCACTTCAGGGCCCTATCAGGGGACGTCGTTCGTGTGGTTCCCTGGCGATGGTGGCAGTGTTGCAGTTCTAGTTGTCGGCACTGACGGATTTGGGGCTGATTCAGCCATTCTTGGTCGACCGGGGCATGCTCGCCGTCTTCGAGCGCTGGCACGAGCCCACCGAGGTTCGCTTTGGGTCAAGCCCGACTTGCTCGATTTGGCAGTCGGGGTCCCTGACGCTGTCACCAAGAGTTGGCCGGCCATCACTCCACAGCTGAAGTCCTATTCGCACTTCATCTATGCGGCTGCCCCTATCCGTGATGCCTCTGGGGATGGTGGAGTGGTGGCTGACCTCTTGGATCTGTTCTTGCAGGAGCATGGAACACGCCACAAGGGCTCGGCCAAGAATGTATGGAGCGATCGACGTGCTGTCATGGACGAATGCATCTTTCCCAAAGTGGATGCTACGACGGTTGCTGGCCTCTTGCGCGAAAGGCGGTTTGTCATTCTGGAAGGCCCTCCAGGCACAGGGAAGACGAGGGTAGCCCAAGAGGTTGGAGACGCTTTCGGCTCGTGGGAGATGGTTCAGTTTCATCCGGCTCGCACCTACGAGGATTTTGTTGTTGGCCTCTATCCGAGATCAAAGAATGGAGAAAACCTCGCGTTCGAGGTTCGCCCCGGTGACTTGCTTAGGGCGAACCAAGTGGCGCACGACAGGCCGCATGTATTGGTTGTGGATGAGATCAACCGAGCCGATCTGGGTCGAGTCCTCGGGGAGGCGGTAAGCCTATTCGAGCCTGGTGAGCCGGACCGGGCAGTTGTGCTTCCCCACAGACCGGAGGGATACGAAGACAAGTTGCGACTCTCGCCCGACTTGTACGTGCTCGGGACCCGAAATACAGCCGATCGTTCGATTGCTCGCATCGATCTAGCCATCAGGCGGAGGTTCGCATTCGTCGAAATGTGGCCGCAACTGTCAGTGGTCCGAGAGCAGGGCGATGAAGCTGCAATTGCAGCTTTTGAAGACACCCTTCACACATTTTCTGAGTATGCAGACGATGACGGACTGAGGCTTACGCCAGGGCATGCCTATTTTCTTGACCCTAGACCCGATCTAGGTCACGTAAACCGTACAAATCGTGTAACTAGCCGTCTTCGGCTTGAACTCGTTCCTCTTCTACGGGACTACGTACAGGAACGACTGCTCGGACCCGCGACCGCTGAAATTGCCGGATTGGCTGACCGAGTGGAGACCCTGGCTGGTTGGACAGAATGAGCCGAGGGCGGACCACCCGAGGCCGTGCTAGGGCCGGGTTTACAGTTGCGGCCCCGAAAGCCAAGCCTCTCCTCTCCACTACAGATGAGGGAGACCCAGTGCGAGTTGATGGGAATATGGTCGGTGCGACCGGTGATAGATGGATGGATCCGTTCCTAGCGGCGAATCAACTGGCTTTAAGACGTCTTGGCTTGACTCCGAATGTGCGAAGCGACGGGGGGCTTCACCTGGAGCTTCATCCGTCAGGAAGCATAGGTGCAGTCCCGTTGGTTGCACCGGCTACTCGGCGAGTAGCAGCCGGTGTGCTCGTCTCCCCGCGCTTTAGATGGAGCGCGCTGGGCGATGTCATGGCGGCTGTCGGCTTCTCTGTATCTCCAACACTCGGCGGTGATGTGCTGGTGCCAGGCTCGGTTCGACAAGTTCCGTCGTGGTTGATCGCTGGCCCGGTGTTACGCCGAATCGATGGATTGCTGCGTCATCGCCGCTCGTCCTTCATCGAGCAGACCGAAAATCGGCGTTCCCCTCGAGGTCAGGTTCGCTGGGGGGAATGGTCACGTAAGCACCTCCCAATCGGTCAGTGGACGACGCTGCCATGTCGATATTCCGATCTGGCCGACGATCCGAATCTCATGTCCGCAGTACGTTGGACCCTGGGTCGTCTCGATGATGATTTGGCTTTAGAGGTTGGAGTTGGGCCCGCCGCCACCCTTCGGACCCAGATCGGCCAGATGCAATTGGAGGTTGGTGAGGGACCAAGCATCCGGCCGACTACAGAGGTGTCCCTTCCCCTAGATGTGTGGGTGGCAAATGCGGTAGAAGCCATGGGTTGGGTAGCTGAAGAGCGTGGCCTTGGAGGAGCGAGAGCGCTCGACGGGCTCTCATGGGATCTGGAGGTGGCGAATCTTTGGGAGGAGTGGGTCCGCGTCTTTGCTCGGGAATTTGCACCCCGTATTGGGCTGGTATCACCGTCGCACCGTGAAGTGCGTCGCCCGCTCCGGTGGAAGGGATCGGCAAGTAGCATGGGATCGCTGGCGCCTGATGTTGGGCTTTTTGCATCTGATCGAACCATTTGGATTGATGCAAAATACAAGGCGCACCTGACTTTGCTCGGGCGTCACGGCTGGTCAGGCATCAGCGAGCATGTTCGGGAAACGCACCGAGCAGACTTACACCAAGCACTGGCCTACGCAGCACTTGCCGATGTCAACACAGTCGACACTGTGCTGGTGTACCCGAGCCTAAGGGCTACCGATGTTCCAAGTCCTCATGCAGTTGCAACAGTGGTTTCTGGGCAGCGAAGAGTACGGCTGGTTCTTGCCGCACTGCCGTTTGGATTCCGGACGCCATCTCAGCGAGACGAGGCGATGTCCGATTGGCGGGATTTGCTGTCTGCTTAGAGGACCGCTGAGTAGTATCGATTGGGTCAGAACCTGAAAGTAATCCTATATAGCCCCTGTAGCGCTTTATATGTAGGCTTGTGGGTGTGAAGACGATCTCCATCACGATCCCCATTGAACTTGATCACCGGGCGGCCGCGGAGGCTCGGCGTCGGGGCATTTCCAAGTCAGAGTTGATTCGCATGGGATTGGCAGAGGTCCTCCCCGAGCCAATGGCCGAAGTCGACGCATCAAGTTCCACGGCGGACTACTTCCGGGAGCGTGCTGGATTCGCCCAACAGGGCAGGCGGGAAGAGCCCAGCGAAGTCGACCGCGTGGTGTACAAGCTGTGAAATTCGCCGACACCAGTTGGTGGGTGGCGTGGGCCGTGTCAGACGATCCTCGGCATCATGATGCCGAGGCAATGCTCTCCCAAGTCGGTGATGCCGAACAGTTGCTCACGACCAATTTTATCATGGGGGAGGCGTGGACTTTCTTGCGAAGCCGCCATGGCCATCAGGTTGCGGTGCCTTTTCTTGATGAGATTGAGCTCGCTCAGATGAACAGCAAACTCGTTGTCCATCAGGTGAGCCCGGAACAGGAGTTCCGTGCTTGGACTTGGCTGCGCCGCCATGACGAGAGGGCCTACTCCTTTGTCGATTCGACGAGCTTCATAGTCATGCGAGACCGCCGGCTAAGGGAAGCACTGGCATTTGATCAGGATTTCGCCGCCGCCGGCTTCATTGAACTGCGCCCCTGACAGCGTTCACAATTTGACTCCGGTCAGGTGATCTCGATGTCGTCCCACTCGACGTCGGTGCATAGGCGGTGGTACTCCGGGCCGTACCAGGGGGCGCTCATCTGAAGTCGGTTGTGGGTGGAGTTGACGTAGTAGTTGTTGCCCGGAGACCCGATCTCGTGCATGAGCAGGAGCTTGGAGGCCTCCTTGTCCAGCGCCTCGTTGTAGCGCTCGTAGGCGTCCATCGTGACTTCAACGCTGGTCTTGCCCTCTTCGAGCATCCGAACGATCAGCTGGGCCGCGTAGCCCGACCACACCTGATACCAGATGGGAAGACCGGTGCCGCCCGACAAGGGCTGGGAGTTGGGACCGTACAGCATGAACATATTGGGGAATTTCGGCACCATCATGCTGATGTAGGCCCGGGGGCCGTCTTTGGACCAAAAGTCGTGCACATTGAGGCCGTCTCGGCCGATGTAGTCGGCTGGATACAAGAACTGGACGATCTCGAAGCCGATGGCGGTGATAACGGCATCCACCTCGTGGAGAGTTCCATCGGCGGTCTCGATGCCTTCAGCGGTGAACCGGGCGATCGGTTCGGTGATCAGCTCGACATTGTCGCGGGTTAGGGACCGGTACCAGCCGTTGTCTACCACGGGGCGCCGGGAGAAGGGGGCATAGTCGGGTATGAGACGATCCACGAGGTCTGGGTCGTTGTCGGTCTGCTCGTGGATGTAGTTGGTGAGGAACGAGCGCAGCTGGTCGTTCACCTCGTTCCAATAGCCGCCGGCGGCCTGCCACTCCTCATCGGGAATCAGCTGGTCGTGGGTCTTGAACAGCGCCGCGATGGCCATGTAGCGCCACCAGTTCCAATAGCCCGGGAAGTTGTCGAGCAGCCAGCGCACTTCGGGCTCGATGGGCTGTCCGTACTTGGGCCGAGGGCTGATCCACTGCTTGGACCGCTGGAACACGTACACCTGCTCGGCCTCTTCGGCGACGGGGGACAGGAGCTGCACTCCGGTCGAGCCGTTGCCGATGACGGCGATCCGGTCGCCGCGGTAGTCGTAGTCCTCTGGCCATTGGGACGGATGGATCACCCGGCCGGGGAAGTCCTCCAGGCCTTCGAAATTGGGGGTCCTTTGGTTGGCGAAGGCGCCGACTGCGTTGATCACCACGTTGGCCTCAATGGTCTCGATGCCGTCGGGGGCGTCGGCTTCGAGCACCCATACGTCGCGGTCCTCGTCGAAGGCGGCCCGCTTCAGGTCGTGGTCGAAACGGGTGTTGTCATACATGCCGTACTTGCGCGAGATGTGGAGCAGGTATTCCCGCACGAACTGGCCCTTCCCGAAGTATTCGGGCCACGGGTAGTTCTTCTCGAAGGCGAACTCGTAGGTGATCGAGATGGTGTCCACCCGGATGTCGGGGTAGCGGTGCCGGCTCCAGGTGCCGCCCGGCTCGGATCGGCGCTCGAGGATGACGTAGGGGATTCCCAGCAGCTCCATCTGAATGCCAGCGGCTAGGCCGCTGAATCCGCTGCCGATGATCGCCACCTGGAATCCCTCGGGAAGCTCGGGCTTGCCGTTGGTCCAGTCGACTGTCCAGGGGAAGGGCTTGAAGGCCATCAGCTCGCGCCGCGACTCGAATTCCAGGTCACCCATGTTCTCTTGGGTGGCCAGGTCCATCAGTTGGCGGAGGCGGGGTTGCGGCGGTTCCTCGGGCATTCCCGGTCCGGCGTTCTCCTCCAGCCAGGCCACCGTCTTGGCAACCAGAAGCTCGCGCTGGTCGTCGTCGAGCTCCAGCATTCTCGGCAGTGCCGCTATCTCGGGATCGTCGGTGTGCTGGAACAGCGCCACTCGCACCGCATCCAAGTCGGCCAATTCCACTGCCCTGCGCATGAAGTCCGAATCCATGCCGGAAATTGTTGCAGAGCGGAGTGGGATTTCTTTAGTCCACAGGTGGGAGGTTTATCCCAGAGTCTCGGAGAACAAGGTTGTGTACACCTCGCGGGTTTCCGCAGTCGACAGGCCCGCGCCCAGGTACAGGTTGTCGATGTGTATCTCCCAGTGAAGGTGAGGGTCGGTGTAGAAGTCCCCGTTGGCGGCCGCATGGGTGCCGCGATTGCCGATCTCGCCCACTCGCTGTCCCGCTTGGATCTTCTGACCGACCCGGATATCAGGATCGACATTGTGGAGATGGGCGTAGACCGTCACCACGTGGCCGAGGAATGGGAAGTCACCGTGGTCGATCACCACATAGTTGCCGTAGAGCGTCAACAGGGTGAAGGGGGGAGTGGCTTGCAACCGTTCCGCGATGCCGAGCAGCTCATCTCGGTCGTCGGAATCGGGGTCTTGGTAGTTGCCTACGGCGAGGACCACCCGCCCGTCAAGGGCGGCCACCGCAGAGCGCCCCAGCGTGAAGCACTGGAAGTCCACCCCCTGATGGATGCCGGATCGGTAGGCCCGGGGGGCGTTGGGCAACAGATCGGGATTGGAGAGCGGGGACGCGCAGTCGCTGGGAGGAGTCGTGAGGGGCGCCAGACCCTCTGCGACCGCCAAGGCCTCTTCATATGTCGGTGGCGTCCGGTCCAAAACGACCACGACCGGCGTGGGAGAGGGATCAGGGAACTCTGGATCTGGGTCAGCGTCATCTGATGGGTTGTCGGCGGTCGATTCTTGATTCGATTCCGACGGGCCAGAAGCCGCTTCGGGATCATCCGGCGAGTCGCCTGATGCACTGGATGACGATTCATCACCGGTCTCCGGTTCGTCAGGGGGCGTTGAGGAGTCGGTCTCGGCGGACCCTCCAGAAGATGTCGCCGGGGCATCGTCTGCACTATCCGACCACCAGATTTGCGATATCAGGATTCCGACCGCGAAGGCCGCGGCCAGGCCGACAATCGACAGGAGCACTCGGGCCGATTTGAGACTTCGCAACCCCTTGGCAGTCCATCTGGCGAACCATCGGAGGGAAGCGACTAGGCCATCTCCGATGCCTTTGAGGCTCCTGGCGCCGCGTTTCCCCAGCCAGCGGAAGGGCGCGGCCAATCTATTCCCGATGCCGGTGAATCTCATGGAGTCCCATTTCCCCAACCATGCGAATCACGAGACTACACGGGTGTCGGGTGGGTCTGTGGGGCAGTCGAACGGGTAGAATTGCCCGCTGTGACCATCGCGCTTGTGGTTATCGACGTGGTTTCGGCCTTGGGGCTGCTGCTTCTGGTGCTGCTGCACAGCGGCCGGGGCGGCGGCCTCTCAGACATGTTCGGCGGCGGCTTCGGCACGCAGGCCGCCGGTTCGACGGTCATTGAGAAGAACCTCGACCGCCTCACCATCGTGGCTGCGCTGATCTTCTCCTTCTCCACCCTGGCTCTGGCCCTGCTGCTGGACTCCAGCTAGCCGCTGGCCGCTGGCCGCCGGTTTGGACTTCTCGCTTACTCCCGAGTTGCTGGCCCTGCGCGACCGGGCGCGAGCCGTGGCTGCCGACGGGGTGGCTCGATTCGGACGGCACAACGACTCGTGGATCAACGGCTACTCCAAGGAGTTCGCTCGGATCATGGCCGCCGAGGGCTGGATCGGCATGGGGTGGCCGACCGAGTACGGGGGAAGGGCCAGGCCGCCTATCGAGCGGCTGATCGTGGCCGAGGAGATGATCAGCGCGGGGGCCCCGGTAGCGGCCATGTGGTTCGCAGACCGTCAGATGGGCCCAACGCTGATCGCCTACGGCACCGAGCATCAAAAGGCCGAGCTTCTGCCCAAGATGTTGTCGGGAGAGTCCACCTGGTGCATAGGCATGAGCGAGCCCGACGCCGGCTCGGATTTGGCCTCGATCTCCACGCGGGCGGTGAGGGACAGGGACCACTTCGTGATTGACGGCCAAAAGATCTGGACCAGTTTCGGGCATGTGGCTGACTACTGCTATCTGATCTGCCGCACCAGCGACGAGGGGCCGCCCCATCGGGGGGTCAGCGAGATCATTGTGCCCATGAACACCCCGGGCATCGAAGTGCGGCCGATAACGGACATGATCGCCAACCGGCACTTCTGTGAGATCTACTTCACCGAGGTCCGGGTGCCGGCTGCCAACCTGGTGGGGGCCGAGGGCGATGCCTTCAAGCAGACCATGGTGCAACTGGCCCACGAGCGCGGTGGCATCGACCGACTGGTGTCCAACCGGGCGCTGTTCGTGCATGCCAGATCGCTGGCCAACTGGGATGATCCGCGGGTCCGCCAACAAATCGCCCAACTGGAGACCGAATATCGGGTGGGCCGATTGCTGGTGTATCGAGAGGTCCTTGGCCAGGCCCCGGCCGGTTTCAGCGCGGCCACCAAAGCCTTCTGCACCGAGCATGAGCAGCGGGTAGCCCAATTTGCCGCTGCCTCCCTCGGGTCGGCAGCCCTCCTCGACGACCAGTGGACCAGGGGAATCTGCTACGCCGCCTCGTACACCATCGCCGGAGGCACCTCCAACGTCATGCGCAACATCCTGGGCGAACGCGTGCTCGGGCTGCCCAGAGAACCCCGTTAAACGAGTTGCCTTCTCGGGCACGGGTAATCTGGCGCAGTGCTCCAGCGGATCAAGCGGCGACCGATCCTCTGGTCGGTGGTGGGGATTGTCCTCGTCTTGGTCGTATTGCTGGCCATCGGGCTTTGGTGGTGGCTGAGGGACGATGCTCCGGCCAGAGTTGACCTTGGTGCCGCGGTTTCTACGCTGGAAGATGATGTGGTCGAGGCAACCGCGACTCCCTCTGCGGCTCCCACGGCAATTCCAATCACTCCTGATGTGGTCGCCGAACCCACCACGGCCCCAACTCCGGCCGCGGCGCAGACCGCGGCTGAGCCTGAGGCCCAGCCCGCCGAGGGGGTCGCCGCCGAGGGGGTGGAAGGTGAATGGGTCATCAACACGTCCGCCGCCGAATTCGACTACGACGAGTCATCCGGCACATTTGTCGGCTTCCGCGTCGAAGAGGAGTTGGCCAGCATCGGCTCTACAACCGCTGTGGGCCGCACCCCGTTAGTTGGCGGATCGCTCACCATTGATGGCGAAACGGTGACCTCGGTGACGGTCGAGGCCGATATGACCGGCATCATCACCGATGACAGCCGCCGTGATCGCGCCATCCAATCAGCGCTCAGCACCGGCAGTTTCCCCATGGCGATCTTCACACTCACCGAGCCCATCGATCTGGGCGACGACCCTGGCTCTGGCCCCATCACAACGACGGCGATTGGCGAGCTCACCGTGAAGGACATCACCCGCACCGTTGAGATCGCGCTGGAGGCCCAGTTGGTGGATGACACCGTCGTTGTCGTCGGGTCCGCCGAAGTGGTGTTCGCCGACTACGAGGTAACCGTCCCCCGAGTCCCCATCGTGTTGTCGGCCGAAGACCACGGCACCGTCGAACTCCAACTCTTCTTCACCCGGGCTCCCTAAGCCGCGCCTAACTGGGGCGAAACCAGGAAAACGATCCGGTCTCGCGGCGGTGGATTTGGAAGACTCGGGGCGTGTTTCGAGTCACTCAGTTTTCAGACATGCATTTCTGTACCGAGCCGGAAGGAGAGCCACGCAACACCGACGAATCTTGGGATGCGGTGTTCTCCGACGCGTTCGATTCAGGCCAGCCGCTGCCCGACCTGGTGGTGATCACCGGGGACATCGCCCACAACGGCACCGAGGCCGAGTACGAGAAGGTGGCCGAGAAACTGTCCCGCCTCCCCGTCGATGCGGTGGTGTGTCCCGGAAATCACGACCGGCAGGCGCCCTTCGATGCCATATTGCCTAGGCCGGGCATCAGCAGCGGGCGCACTCTTCGGGTCGGGTCGTGGCTGTTCCTCTTCGCCGACTCCAACGCGGACGGGCGGGATCAGCGCCCGGATGGCTCGCTGGTGGACCGGGAGGACCGGACCCACGCGCACGGCCGTTTCGGGGATGCCGAAGTGGCATGGATTGCCGAGACCATTGAGCGCAGCGACGCGGATCACGCCTTTGTGTGGACCCACCACCCCCCGGGAGCCTTCGGTTTCTTCTACAAAGAGGACCATGACGCGGAATTCGCTCGACTGATCGACATGGCCCCCAAGATCCGCGGGGTGGGAGCTGGCCACACGCACACCAACACAACCCTGGAGTGTGCGGGACGGCCTGTACACCAGTGCCCATCGCTGTCGGTCAACCTCGACTTCGACGAGTACACCACGCTTCCGCCGGGATACCGCACCTACGAGTTCTTTGATGACGGGACGGTTGCCAGCGAAGCTCACCTGGTGGGGGAGGAGCAGTGGCCGAGCTTCTCCCTGACCGAAGTCACCCGGCGCATGCTCCGAGGTGAGATCAGCTACGAGGAGATGAAGGCCGAACTGGCCGCTGAGAGAGCCTGACTGCGACGTTGGGTCGGGCCGACCCGTGTCCTGAATATTTCTTAGATCAGAATTCCCAAAATGTTGGAATTAGTCCAGAATATTTGCTAGGGTCCCTGTATGGGATCCAGCGATACTCCCTCCACCGCTGATCTGCTGCGGCAGAACGGCTTGCAAGTCACTGCTCAGCGGATTGCCGTCATCCGTGCCGTTTCGGCCTGTCCTCACGGTACCGTTGAGGATGTGGCCGAGGCGGTCCACAACGACATCGGCGCCATCTCCCGCCAGGCGGTTTATGACGCGCTGGGAATGCTTGCCGACAAGGGCCTGATACGTCGGATCCAGCCCGCGGGATCGCCGGCTCGCTACGAAGACCGAGTAGGCGACAACCACCACCACCTGATCTGCCGCAGCTGCAATCGGATGGTCGACGTGGACTGCGCGGTGGGCTACACCCCGTGCCTGAACGCCTCCGACGACCTGGGATTCGAGATCGACGAGGCGGAGGTCATCTATTGGGGTCGCTGCCCCGAGTGCTTCGCAGCCAGTCCAGAACCGGCCGCCCAATGAACCGATCAACCACCAAACATCAACACAAAGGAGAGTCCAATGACTGAGAACGCAAGCCAGTGCCCGTTTTCGGGGGCCAATACCGCCAAGGGCACCTCAGCCACCGAGCAGTGGTGGCCCGAACAGCTGAACCTGAAGATCCTGCACCAGCACTCACCCGAGGCCGACCCGATGGGGGAGAGCTTCGACTACGCCACCGAGTTCGAGTCGCTCGACCTGGCTGCCGTGAAGCAGGACATCGCCGACGTCCTGGTTGACTCCAAGGAATGGTGGCCCGCCGACTACGGCCACTACGGACCGCTGATGATCCGCCTCACCTGGCACGCCGCCGGCACCTACCGAATCGGCGACGGCCGCGGCGGCGGTGGCACCGGAGCCCAGCGGTTCGCTCCGCTGAACAGCTGGCCCGACAACGCCAGCCTGGACAAGGCCCGCCGGCTGTTGTGGCCCGTCAAGCAGAAGTACGGCCGCAAGCTCTCGTGGGCCGACCTGTTGATCCTCGCCGGCAACGTCGCTCTGGAATCGATGGGCCTTGAGACCTTCGGCTTCGGAGGGGGCCGCCCCGACATCTGGGCGCCCGAGGAAGACGTGTACTGGGGCTCGGAGAACGAGTGGCTGGGCGATGAGCGCTACACCGGCGAGAGAGAGCTGGAGACCCCGCTGGGGGCGGTGCAGATGGGTCTCATCTATGTCAATCCCGAGGGCCCTAACGCCAATCCCGACCCCATCGCCGCGGGAATCGACATCCGGGAGACGTTCGGCCGCATGGCCATGGACGATGAGGAAACCGTGGCCCTGATCGCCGGCGGACACACTTTCGGCAAGGCCCACGGTGCCGCCCCCGACACCTACGTCGGAGCCGACCCCGAGGGCGCCAGCCTCGAGGAACAGGGCCTGGGCTGGAGGAACACCTTTGGCTCTGGGGTGGGCGGTGACGCAATCACTAGTGGCCTCGAGGGCGCGTGGACCAACGATCCCGCCACGTGGGACAACGGCTTTTTCGACAATCTGTTCGGTTACGAGTGGGAGCTGACCCAGAGCCCCGCCGGTGCGCACCAGTGGCGTCCGACCGACCGGGCCGCCGACGACACCGTGCCCGACGCCCATGATCCAGCAAAGCGGGTGGCGCCGATGATGCTGACGACGGACTTGGCGCTGCGGTTCGATCCCATCTACGAGCCGATCTCCCGCCGTTTCCATGAGAACCCCGACGAGTTGGCCGACGCCTTCGCCCGGGCCTGGTTCAAGCTCACCCACCGCGACATGGGCCCAGTAGCCCGCTACCTCGGACCTGAGGTACCCGATGAGGAGCTGATCTGGCAGGATCCGGTGCCCGCCCCCCAAGGCGAGCCCATCGGGCCCGATGACATCGCCGACCTCAAGGCTCGGATCCTGGGATCGGGCCTGTCGGTGTCCCAACTGGTGGCAACGGCATGGGCCTCGGCCTCCACGTTCAGAGGCACTGACATGCGAGGCGGTGCCAACGGCGCTCGCATTCGGCTCGCACCCCAGGACGGCTGGGAGGTCAACGTCCAGTCAGGAGTGGGCGAGGTGTTGGCTGCTTTGGAACAAGTACAGGCCGACTTCAACGCCCAAGGGGGCAGTCAGGTTTCGCTGGCCGATGTGATCGTGTTGGGCGGATGTGCCGCGGTGGAGAGAGCGGCCCGCGACGCCAGCCACGACCTTGCGGTCTCGTTCTCACCGGGACGCACCGACGCCACTGCCGAGCAGACCGACGTCGAGAGCTTCGGCGTGCTCGAGCCAACCGCTGATGGCTTTCGCAACTACCTGGCCGACTTCCACAAGCGGCCCGCTGAGGAGCTGCTGGTGGACAAGGCGTTCTTGCTCAACCTGACCGCCCCGGAGATGACCGTGCTGGTCGGCGGCATGAGAGCGCTCGACGCCAACGTCGGCCGATCCCAACACGGTGTGCTCACCGACCGGCCCGGCGCCTTGACCAGTGACTTCTTCACCAACCTCCTCACCATGGACACCGAGTGGCAGGCGTCAGTCGACCAGTCCGGGGTGTACGAGGGCCGCGACCGGGACACCGGGGAGCTCCGCTGGACGGCGACCGCCGCCGATCTGGTGTTCGGCTCCAACTCCCAGCTTCGGGCCATCGCCGAGGTCTACGGCTGCGATGACGGCGAGGAGAAGTTCGTCCAAGACTTCGCGGCCGCCTGGGCCAAGGTAATGAACCTGGACCGGTTCGACCTGGCCTGAGGACGGCGCTGGCCGGCCGGTCAGCGGGATCCCCCTCTCCCGCTGACCGGCAGCTAGCCCGTTGTCGGGAGGCTTGGTAGCCAGTTCGAACGCGGAGAGTGGGTGTCCCTAGAACCCGTTGGTAGGCAGCGGGTCGATGACCAGCTCGACTACCGCGGGCCGGTCTTCGGCGATCATTTCCCGGACTGCGCTGCGGAGGCCGTCGTTGTCGACAACCCGAGTAGCGGCGCAGCCGAACGACTCGGCGTACTTGACCAGGTCGGGATTGTGCAGCTCGGTTCCGAGGAGCCGTCCGCCGTAGTTGAGCTCTTGGTCCAGGCGGGTGTTGCCGTAACCGTTGTCGTTGACCACGATGTGCACGGTTGGGATGTCGCATTGGATAGCGGTGGCCAACTCGTTGCTGGCGAACAGGAAGCCGCCGTCGCCGTTGATCGACACCACCGGACGCTCAGGGGCGGCCACTTTGGCGCCGAGGGCCATGTTCATGGCGAAGCCGAGAGTGCCCATGTACGACGACGTGAGGTACGACCTGGGACGGGCGATCGGCAGGTACATGTGGCACATGTAGCCCACCATGGTGGCGTCGACCGCCAAGATCGCATCGACGGGCAAGCCGTCTCGCAGGGCTTCGACGATGGCGGCCTGGGGTCCAGCGGCGCGATGGGCAGTGTCGACTTGCTGGCGAGCCTCGCGCCACTCCGCTGAGCGGTCAGCTCGCGGATCGCTGCACTGGCGCAGCGCGTCGAGCAGGTCGGCCGCGCCGACTTCGGCATCGCCCACCAAGGGGACTTCGGGAGAGGTGAACCGGCCGATCTCGGCGGGATCGACGTCAAGATGGATCAGTCGGTGGCGGTCGCCCAGCCCCACGCCTTGGAGGCGGGTACCCACCGCCAGCACAACGTCGGCGTCGGCGATAACCGGTGCGAGGCGCTGGTGGACGAACAGGGTGCCGATCGCGGCGGGGTCGCGGCCGTCGATCACGCCCTTGCCCTCCCGAGTGGAGATGGTCGCCGCCTGGAGGTGATGTTGCAGCTCGCGGAGGACATGAGCCGCGCCGTGGGCCCCGCCGCCGACGACCAGCAGCGGGTGGTCGGCCTCGGCCAGCAGCAGGGCGGCCTGGGCTACGAGCTCTGGATCGGGCCGCCGAGGTTCGGGAGCGACGGGATCGATCAATGGCGCGCCCGTCGGCTCGCCCATGGTCTCAGGAGGGATTTCCAAGTGAGCAGGGCGAGGACGACCGCTGGTCATTGCGGCAAAGGCCCGTCTCACCGCGCCAGGAAGCTGGTCGGCGTCAGTGATCCGCTCAGCGTGCTTGGTGATCGGCCGAACAACGTCGAGCTGGTCATGCACCTCGTGGGGGAGGCTGTGGCCCTGGCCGATGGCGTCCCGGTTGATCTGCCCCGAGATCTGAAAGACCGGCGACGACGCGGCGTATGCCGTGGCCAGCCCCGACCCCGCGTTGTACACACCGGGGCCGGGCACGATGAGCGTCGTGCCGGGCCGCCCGCTCACCCGGGCGTATCCGTCGGCCATAAAGGCCGTGGCCTGCTCGTGGCGCACGGTTATGTAGCGAATCTTGTCGGCGCCGTGGTGGAGCGAGTCCAAGATGTGCATGAGTTGCACGCCGGGAATGCCGAATACCACCTCGACGCCCTCTCGCACCAGCTGCTCGACAACCGCCGATCCCCCCAAACGGGTCGAGACGGCATCGGATTGCGTGGTCATGGTGCCTCCACCCTTACCGTTTCCGCGATACCTGCCAATTCGTGCCGCGCCCTGCTTCTGGGAGTGTCGCCCGACAGGTGCTGGCAGTAATTTGAGTCCACCAAGCTGCCAAAGGAGCTCGCTGTGGAGTTGCGGAACAAGACCATTGTGGTGACGGGGCCGACGGGGATGGTGGGGCCACCGCTGTGCAAGTCGTTGGCCGCCGACAATCGGGTGATTGCGCTGGCCCGATTCTCTGACCCTGACGCTCGGGCTGATCTGGAGGCTGGGGGAGTGGAGTGCATCGCTGTTGATTTCGTGACCGCCGACTTCTCGGCGGTTCCCCGCGATGTGGACGTGGTGGTGAATCTGGCGGTGATCAAGACCGGCGACTGGAAGACGGACCTGGCGGTGTGCTCGGAGGCCACCGGGCATCTGATGAGCCACTTCCGCGACGCGGAGGCATTCCTTCATTGCTCATCGGGGGCGGTGTATCAGCCCAATGGGGGCCAGCCGTTCACCGAGGACAGCCCCCATGGCAATCACCACGCCCACATGATGCCCACCTATTCGATCTGCAAGATCGCCGGCGAGTCAGTAGCCCGCTTCGGGGCCCAGGAGTTCGATCTGCCGACGGTGATCGCCCGGCTCAACGTGCCCTACGGCGACACCGCCGGTTGGCCGCTGTTCCACCTGCTGATGATGCGAGCGGGCATGGACATCGAGGTGCATACCGATGGTGCCCGCTACAACCTCATTCATGATGAGGACATCGCCGCTGACCTGCCCGTTTTGCTGGATCTGGCATCGGTTCCAGCCACCACCTTGAACTGGGCCAGCCCAGGGCTGGTATCGGTTGCCGACTGGTGCGCGTACATGGCCGAACTAGACGGTTGCGGCCCACCCAAAATCGTGGAGGCCGATAACGCCATTCCCAGCACGGTGATGGACACCAGCCGCATGGAGGCCCTGCGTCCCGACCGCCTGGTGGGCTGGCAAGACGGCATCCGCCGCCTAGTTGAGAACCATCCCGCCTGACCGCTATCTCGTAGAGCCAACAAGCCCCGGCGCGATAGGGTGCCCTCTGCGCCGGAATGCGGCGTCCACGTCGGAGTGGCGGAATTGGCAGACGCGCTAGCTTGAGGGGCTAGTGCCCAATACGGGCGTGGGGGTTCAAGTCCCCCCTCCGACACCACCACTAACCCATGGTGCGACCGAGAGTTGGGCGCCTCTCGGTCGCCATCGTCGGGCGGCGGCGCCTCGGGTTCGTCCTTCCGGCTTGCCTGGCGCTCTTTGGCAGATCGAGGTCAGCTTTGTTGGCTGCTGGGTAGGAGGTAGATCCAGGTGTTTCGATCCTCGCCGGAGGCCTCGAGGGCGCCGGCGGCCCCCGCATGATGGCCCCGGTCTGCGTCTGTTGGTAGAACCACGATTCGAGCTGGCGGGCTGCTGGAACGTGGTCGGTGAGAGCGAGTCCGGCTTCCTCGTAGTAGGCACGGACGTCTTGGCCGGCGGCGCGTACGGTGTCGGCATTGAAGCCGGCGGCTGGAGTCAATCGTCCATCCACCCGAACGTGGTCCCTTCGCCGAGTGATGGAAAGGCGACCGGCCGGCGTTCGAGGAAGCTGGCAATACCCTCGCCGACATCGCTGCCAGCGTGCGATTCGGTCATCAGCTCTTCGGCATTGGCTAGCGCCTCGTGTGCGGTCATGTCGACCTCGGTGTTGAGCTGGTGTTTGATCGTGGCCATCGATGCCGGCGACACGTTCACCGCGAGGTTGGTGGCATAGGTCATGACCGTGTCCATCAGTTCGTCCGACGCAACCACCCGATTCACCAGTCCGAGCTCTTCGGCCTCATCGCTGCGCAGGACGCGAGCGGACAGCAATAGGTCGGCAGCAACCGCCCGACCCACGATCTGGTTCAGCAACCAGGCCACCCCGTACTCGGCGATCAGGCCGCGTCGAGCGAAAGCGGTAGTGAACTTCGCCCCCGCCACGGTGAACCGCAGATCGCACTGCAGTGCGTAGGCGAGGCCGGCCCCAGCGCAGGCACCGTTGATCGCTGCGATCATCGGCTTGGCGATGTCGAGCGGGGTTGTTCGAGCGATCGTTTCGTTCGGGAGCGGGTGGTCATCGGGTCCGGGACGATGCGCCAGGTCCGCGCCTGGGCAGAAGGCCCGCCCCTTGCCGGTGACGACGATCACCCGGACCTGCCGGTCCTCTTGCGCCTGGAGCAGCCGTTCGAAGTAAGCGACCTCCATGTTCCCGGTCATGCCGTTCATCGACTCTGGTCGGTTGAACGACAAGACGGCGACGCCGTCCGCCACGTCGTAGGTGCAGAGGTCGTCGCTCATCCCTGGGAACCTAGTCGCCGCCCCGTCGAGTTCCGAGTCCGTCAGTTCGTCGTCGCGAGCAGAGTCCAGCCGTTCCGCCCGGGAGGAACCGACGGAGGTGTCCTTGAATGGACTGCTCAAGCGTGACCTCGTCCATCCAGTTCGGCCCGAGTTACGAGATGGCAATCGGCTCAGAAGACGGTGTATCCGCCGTCGACGCAGACTTCCTGGCCGGTGTGGAAGGTCTGGCTTGGGTCGGCGAGGAAAGCGCCGACGGCTTGGAATTCGGAGGGATCGGCCCAGCGGCGGACCGGGGTGCGTTTGATGGTGGCATCCCGGAAGATGTCGCGGGCATAGGCGCGGGAGGCGAGCTCGGTGATGGTCCAGCCCGGCAGTAGGGAGTTGACCCGGATCCCGTGGCGGGCGAGGGCGACCGCCAGGGCACGGACGAGGCCGTTGAGCCCGGTTTTGGCCGTGCCGTAGGCTTCGTTGCCGGCAGCGCCGTGGATGGCTGATGTCGACGACACTGCGACGAGGCTGCCGCCGTCGCCTTGGTCGATCAGCACCTTGGCTGCCTCGCGGAGCGTCAGGAACACGCCGTCGAGGTTGGTGGCCATGACGGCCCGCCAGTCCTCGAGTGAGGTGTCGACGAAGGCGGTTCCGGGGCCGTTTCGTCCGGCGTTGGCGAATAGGCCGTCGATGCGGCCGAATGTCTCGCGGGACCGGGCCATCGTCTCGATCACTTGCGCTTCGTCGCTGATGTCGCACACGTAGGCCGCGGCCTCGCCGCCGAGGTCTTCGAGCGTGGCCACCGCATCGGCGTTCTTCTCCTCCCGCCGACCCCAGACGACCACCGATCCACCTGCCATGACGATGCCCTCCGCCATGCCCAGACCGATCCCGCCGTTGCCACCCGTGATCACGAAGACCCTTCCGCTTAGGTCGATCATCTACGCCTCCTCCGTGTGGCCGCCTTAGCGGGCATCACGCGTTCAGTTGAACAGATGTCGTTATCGTGTCTAGCATCTTCCCGTGGAGTTCGGAGAAGGAACGATCGGTCAGTCCTCCAGAGATTGGCAGTGCAATGGAGTGCCGCACCCTGTCCAACACAGCCGAAACACATTCCCGGTGCGGTGACATAGTCTTCGTTGATCTGCACCGCCCGATCCTGGAGAACGCGTGAAGAACCCGCCGTTTCACTATCACCGGCCCAATAGCGTGGACGAGGCCCTGGCGTTGCTCGCCGAGCACGGCGACGACGCCAAGGTCCTAGCGGGTGGTCAGAGCCTGCTGCCCACCTTGGCGCTCCGGCTCGGCCCACCGGAACATCTGATCGACATCGGCCGCCTGAGCGAGCTCGACTCTATCCTCGTCGACGGGGCCGCCGGCGTCGTGATCGGCGCGCTCGTCCGGCACGCCGTCGCCGAGGACTCCGCTGACATCGCCGACCACGCACCGATGGTGCACCAGGCGATGCCGCATGTCGGCCACCGCGCGATCCGGAACCGCGGCACTGTCGTCGGTAGCATCGCCCACGCCGACCCTGCGGCCGAGATGCCGGCGGTCGTCCTGGCAACCGGTGCCGAGATGACCGCTCGATCGTCGACAGGCGAGCGCTCGATCGGCGCGGACGAGTTCTTCGAGGGCTACCTCAGCACGTCACTACGCAGCGACGAGCTCCTCACCGAGGTGCGCTTCCCCGCATTGGCTCCTGGTACCGGCGGAACGGTCGTCGAGGTCAGCCGCCGCCATGGCGACTATGCGATGGTCGGGCTCGCATGCCGTGTGCAGGTGGATGACGGGACTTTCTCCGACGCCGCGCTCGCCTTCTTCGGCGTCGACAGCACTCCCGTTCGGGTCGGGGCGGCCGAGGCGGTCCTCATCGGTCAGGCCCCGACCGACGAAGCCTTCGTCGCGGCCGCCGAGGCGGTGCGGGCGACCCTTTCGCCCGGCGCGGATATCCACGCCAGTTCGAACTACCGCCGGCATGTCGCCGGCGTGCTCACCGAACGGGCGCTGTCGAGCGCCACGGAGCAGATCGGAGTCCCGGCATGAGCACCAGCATTCCCATGCACGAAACCATCGGCGTCGCGTTCACGGTCAACGGCATGAGCTTCTCGACCGATGTCGAGCCCCGGCGGAGCCTGAGCGACGTGATCCGCGAAGAGGCGGGCTTGACCGGCACCCACCTCGGCTGCGAACACGGCGTCTGTGGCGCCTGTACGATCCTGCTCGACGGAGAGCCGGTGCGCTCGTGCCTCATGTTGGCACCACAGGCCGAGGGCACCGAGATCACGACGATTGAGGGCCTGGCTGATGGCGACCAGCTCCATCCGATCCAGCAGGCCATGCACGAAGCCCACGGATTCCAGTGCGCCTTCTGCTCGCCGGGCTTCCTGATGAGCACCCTGGCGTTGCTCGAGCGCAACCCACATCCGACCAGAGACGAGATACGCCAGGAGTTGAGCGGCAACCTGTGTCGCTGCACGGGCTACGAAACGATCCTGAACGGCGTCGAGACCGCGGTCCGACTGATGAACGGAGGAAGCGGCGAGTGAGTACCACCGAGACCACCCAGACCTCGGGCCTCGGCTTCGTTGGCCAGAGCGTCACCCGCGTCGAGGACGATCGACTGCTGCGCGGCAACGGTCAGTACGTTGCCGACGTGGACCCGCCAGGAGTGCTCCACGCCGCGTTCCTTCGCAGCACGTTCCCCCATGCCCGCATCACCCGGCTCGACGTCAGCGCGGCACGGGCGGCGAACGGCGTCGTCGCCGTTTTCACGGGCGAGGACATGGAGGAGAAGACCCACCCGTTCCCGCCGTTCTTCATGCTGCCCAACCTGTACACGCCTCTGTATTGCGCATTGAGCTCTGAGAAGGTTCGGCACGTCGGCGATCCGATCGCACTCGTGGTCGCAGAGTCGCGCTATCTCGCCGAGGACGCACTCGAGCTGATCGAGGTCGACTACGAGCCCCTCGACGCGGTCGCGAACATTTCGCAGGCCTTCGAGACCGACCGCGAGCAGCTCTGGGACAAGGCCGACGGCAACGTGTTGTACGACGGCACACGCACCTACGGCGATGTCGATGCCGTTTTCGCCGGGGCCGACCGCATCGTCACCGAGCAGTTCTCGTGCCAACGCCAGTCCAACCAACCGATGGAGACGCGCGGAATCGTCATCGAGGTCGGCGATGGCGGATCGCTCACCGTCCACAGTGCAACCCAGGTGAGCCACGTCCTCCGCTGGATCCTGGCTGCGTTGACCGAGAAGGAACCGTTGCTCGACTCGGTCAAAGCGGTCTTCGCGCAGAAAAACCGGCGATCGGCGTTCGCCGCTGCCGCCAAGGAGTTCAGGGAAAAGAACAAGGAAACGCTGGACAAACAGGACAACACCGGCGCGAAACATCAGATAAAGCGCGATCGCAGCCTGATCAGCGTGATGCCTCGCATCGGCCTCGGCTTGCTCGGCAAGGAGCGCTACCCGACCGTCGTCGCCAAGGACATCGGCGGCGGCTTCGGCGCTAAGGGCGCAGTAACCCGCGAGGACGTCGCAGTGGCCGTCGCAGCGATCGATCTCGGACGTTCGGTGAAGTGGATCGAGGACCGCGTCGAGAATTTGACCGACGGCGGGCAGGCTCGCGAGGAAGACATAACGGTCTCGGTCGCGCTCGACAACGACGGGACGTTCCGCGGCCTCAAGGTCGACCTCGTCGTCGACCAGGGCGCCTACCCCGCCTTTCCCGTCGGGGCCGCGCTCTTCACCCAGATCATCCGGGTGATGGTACCGGGGGCCTACAGATGGGATGCCTTTGAGCAGCGTTCGCGAGTCGTCGCCACCAATAAGGGCAGGTACGTCGCGTACCGCGGGCCGTGGGCGAACGAGACGTGGGTGCGCGAACGCATCATCGATGTCGCCGCCAGAGCGCTCGGGCTGTCACCCACCGAGCTCCGCCTGAAGAACATGATCGGCGAGGACGACATGCCCACGGAGATGCTCACCGGCCCCACCATCGACGAGACGATGTCGACACGCAAGACCTTCGTGAAGGCCATCGAGCTGATGGGCCTTGATGAGGTCGAGCGCCAGCGAGCCGCCGCCGCTGCTGAGGGCCGCGCGTTGGGCATCGGCTTCGCGTGCTACCACGAGGCGGCGCCCGGACCGCCGAACTACAACGAGTTCATCAACCCCGGGACCAGTGCGCTGCTGGGCGAGACCGCCCGGACCGTGGTCGAGGCTGACGGATCAATCAAGGTTTTCACGCCGCAGATGCCCCACGGGCAGAGCCACGAGACCACGTACGCGCAGGTCGCCGCGACCGAGCTCGGCGTGAGCATCGAGGATGTCGAGGTTGTGTACGGAAATACCTCCAAAACACCCTTCGGGGTCGGCACCGGGGGCAGCCGGGGCGGCCCCATAGGTGGCGGAGCGGTACGCGGGTCGTCGCGCGAGGTCCGCCAGCAGGTCGTCGACAAGGCGGCGCGAATGCTCGAGGCTGCGGTCGACGACATCGAGATCGTCGATGGCAACATCCACGTTTCCGGTGTGTCGGCGCGAGGTCTGAGCTACGCCGATGTCGCTCGGGCAGCTGCGGGCGATGCAGCGGCCGCCGATGCGGAAGCGTTTCAAGCCCGCTGCGAATACGAGGGCAAGGGCGACGGCGGGTGGTCGTGCGCGACGCACGCGTGCATCGTCGAGGTCGATCTGCAGACGGGGCTGGTGGACATCCCGCGGTACATCGTCGTGGAGGACTGCGGCCCGGTCATCAACCCCGCGATCGTCGACGGCCAGGTCCGAGGTGGAGTCGCACAAGGAATCGGCGCCGTGCTGTACGAGTACTCAGCCTACGACGACCACGCGAACCTACAAGCGACCACGTACATGGACTACCTGATCCCGACCACGATGGAGATCCCTCACATCGAGGTCCATCACATCGAGACGCTGTCGCCCGGCGGCGAGAATGACTTCCGAGGCGTCGGTGAGGGCGGCATGATCGGTACGCCGGCGGCGCTCACGAACGCGATCGAAGACGCACTCGCCTCACGATGCGCCCGCGTGATCGATCAGTACCTGCCCCCCACCAAGATCCTCGAGCTCGCCGGAGTGATCGATCCCGATTGAGCCAAGCCGGGCCACCTCGAAAGGTTCAAGCCTGCACGAGTCTCGCCATCCACGCGCTACTCGAACTCGCGCTCAGTCCACCACGGCATGACGTCGGGTAGATCTGCGCTCGGGCGCATCGTGAACTCCGCTGGCCGCTTCTCGACGAATGACATCACGCCCTCGGCCACGTCGGCACCTTTGCCGAGCTGCCAGATCAACCGCGAGTCGATCTTGTGGGCCTCCATTGGGTGATCGGCGCCCGCCATCCGCCACAGCAGCTGGCGCGTTGCCGCGACTGAGACCGCCGAGGTGTTCGCGGCTATCTCTGCGGCGAGCGCCCGAGCCGCCGGCAGGAGATCGTCAGGCGCATGGACGCTACGAACCAGCCCCGCTTCGTGGGCGTCCTCGATCGGAAACACCCGTCCGCTGAACGTCCACTCCAGCGCGGTGCTCAGCCCGACGACCTTTGGCAAGAAAAACGACGAGCACGCCTCGGGCACGAGCCCACGACGGGCGAAGACGAAGCCCATCTTCGCGCCGAGTGCTCCCAACCGAATGTCCATCGGCAACGTCATCGTCGCCCCTACACCGACGGCCGGTCCGTTGATGGCAGCGATCACGGGCTTCAGGCACTCGAAGATGCGAAGCGTCACGCGGCCCCCGCCATCGCGAATGCGCGAGATGTCCTCAGTCTGGACGTTGGCGGCACGGTCGGTCCGCTGCTCATAGTTGAACGTCTCCGCGCCCGAGCCGAGGTCAGCGCCCGCGCAGAAGCCCCGCCCGGCGCCCGTCACGATCACCGCTCGCACCTCGTCGTCGGCGTCGACCTGATCGAACGCATCGATCATCTCGAACATCATCCTCGGCGTGAACGCGTTCAGTCTCGCGGGACGGTTGAGGGTGATGGTGCCGACGCTGTCGACCACGTCGTACACGATCTCTTCGTATGTCATCTGCTGCTCCGAGTCGGCGGCGGCGGGTGTGCAACGACCCTGGTCACTGTCACTGCGCCATGAGGCCGCCATCGACCAGGTGGTATGAACCCGTGATGAATGACGCCTGCTCCGACAGCAGGAAGCAGATGAGGTTGGCGACCTCGGCGGGAGTGCCCAGGCGGTTGAGCGGGAAAGTCGCGGCCATCTGCGCCTTGCCTTCGGCATCCAACAACTCGTTGAGCGCGGGGGTGTCGATGACACCCGGACCGACTGCGTTCACACGAATGCCGTCAGCGGCATGGTCTATCGCAGCGGTCTTGGTGATGCCGATGACTGCATGCTTCGCGGCGACATACGCGCTCGCCATGGGCATGCCCTTGATGCCAAGGAAGGAGGAGGTGTTCACGATTGCGCCGCCGCCGACGCGTTGCATGGCCGGAATGGCGAACCGCATGCCGTGGAACACGCCGTGGAGGTTGAGGTCGATCCCCTGATGCCAGCCGTCCAACGGATAGTCGCCGGCCGGCCCAGATGGTGTATCGCCCCCGGCGTTGTTCACCATCATGTGAAGACCTCCGGTCTCGGATACGGCGAAGTCGACGAGGGCCTCGACCGCCTCTGGGTCTGTCACGTCTGTCTCGTGGCCGATAGCGCCGTGGCCGATGTCCTCGGCGGCCGCGCGGGCGCGTTCGGCATTTAGATCGGCGATGATGACGGTCGCCCCGCTTTCGGCCAGCGTTCGGGCGGTCGCCAGTCCGATGCCGGATGCACCCCCAGTCACGATGGCTGTCTTGCCATCAAAGCGAATTTCCATGTCTCATCTCCTTATTCTGGTATCTGGACCTTGTCCTGGATCGTTGTTCCTTCGTAGCCGTGGCGCCAGAACACCGGCATCGCGCGTCGGGCGACGTCGTCTTTGTCGTAGGTCTTCGGCCGCCCCATGGAGTTCTCACGCTACATTTTCAACCGGAGGGTTAAAAGTCCCACTAGGGTCGGGCATAAAGGTGTACATGCCAATCAAACCCGCAACCCGAAGAGATCGTTCGTATGCCTAGCCGTCCGATATCGCCCGAGTTTCCGTTCGAGTCCAGATTCGTGGACGTACTCGGGAGCAAGATTCACTACGTCGACGAAGGTGTGGGAGCTCCAATCCTATTCCTGCATGGAAACCCCACCTGCAACTACCTGTGGCGAAACATCCTCCCGCATCTCTCTAATAAGGGTCGTTGCATCGCACCCGACCTGATTGGTATGGGGAAGTCGGACAAGCCGGATATCGGCTACGGCTTCGAGGATTCCTATCGCTACCTCTCGGGATTCATCGAGGAGCTGGAGCTCACGGACGTCACCTTGGTGGTGCACGACTGGGGCTCCGGCCTCGGCTTCCATTACGCAAGGCAGAACCCAGCGAACGTCAAGGCGATCGCGTTCATGGAGTCGCTGCACGACATGCCACCCCTCAAGGAGCTTTCCTTTGGTGTCCGGTTCTCGTCAACGCTGCTCAGGAACCGAGTCTTCGGGAAGATCATGGCTGGGAATCTCAACCTCTTCATCAAGAAGGTGCTCCCTGCTCTGATCGTTAGAGACCTCACAGAAGAGGAAATGGCCGTCTACGCCGCTCCCTACCCGACGAAGGAGAGCCGCCGCCCCATCTGGGTCTGGCCGCGAGAAGGACCTCTAGATGCTGACGCAGGAACCCCGGTGAGCACAGCCTTCGCTGCATGGCGAGACTGGTTGCCAACGTCGAGCATGCCCAAACTCTGTCTCTACGCAACACCTGGCGCCGCCATCAAAGAGAAAGAGGCCGAGGTGATACGCCAGACGTTCGTCAACACCGACGTCGTTCATGTCGGTGAAGGTCTTCACTTCATCCAGGAAGACTGCCCGCATGAGATCGGGGAAGCCTTGTCGAACTGGTACGCACGAATCAATTGAGGAGAGAGAACAAATGCGCGTTTTCGTTACCGGGGCCACGGGCTACATCGGCGGGACCGTGACACGGCGTCTACTCGACGGCGGGCACGAGGTCATCGGCTTGGTTCGATCGGGCGACTCCGCGAGCTCGGCTTCGGAGCGGCTCGAGGCCATCGGAGCCGAACCGCACGTCGGCAACCTGGAGGACCTGGACAGCATCGAGCAGGGCGTTGCAGCAGCCGAAGGCGTGGTACACGCGGCCATGAGCATTCCCGACTACAACCGTCTCGATCTCGTGTTTGCCAACGAACGCGCCGTTGTGGAGGCCATGCTGTCCGCCCTCGCTGGCACCGGACAGCCGTTCATTTACACGAGCGGCGCAGCCGTGTACGAGGACACCGGCGACAAGGTCGTCGATGAGACAGATCCAGCTGATGCCAAAGGCGATGTTGCGCTGCGGGCGGCGCTGGAACAAGACGTCCTCAAAGCCGCCGAGCACGACGTGCGTTCCATTGTGATCCGCCCGGGCATGGTCTACGGCAAGGGTGGCAGCGGCATCATGCACGTGCAGGCGGGATTGGTGCGTCAATTCGGAGGCGCTTGCACCGTGGGCGACGGCAGCAATGCCTGGTCTGCCATCCATGTCGAGGACTTGGCCGATCTCTACCTTCTGGCGCTGGAACACGGCCCAGCCGGAAGCCTCTTCAACGCTGGCACGGAGGACTTTGTCACCATGCGCGACATTGCATCCGCCATCGCCCGCACGCTCGACCTCGAAGGCCCGGTAACGGCTTGGCCAGTCGAAGAGGCACGCGGCGCACTCGGCCCGATGGCAGACGCGTTGACGACCAACAAGCGCATGTCGTCGGCACGCGCACGCACCGCCTTGGACTGGCACCCACATCGCCCTGGCCTCATCGAAGAGATCGAACACGGCTCCTACCCCGCTGCCTTCACCGCGACCGGTGAGCAGGCGGAGTGACGGTCATCGCCAGCGACTTCGTCAGCCGGGTTCCGTGAACGACCACGCGCAACTCAAGGCTGATACCGTGCGGCGCCATGAGCATGATCGGTACGCGTGTTGTTCGGAAGGAAGACCCGGATCTGCTGACCGTAGGCGGGATGTACGTCGACGACATCGCAGCCGAGAACGTCGCCCATGCGACTTTCGTCCGGTCACAGATGGCGCACGCCGACATCGCCGGCTTCGACACGTCGGAGGCGCTCGATGTCGATGGCGTCATCGCCATTTACACCGCGGCCGATCTCGGGCTGAAGGCGGCGCCACCTGACATGCCGATGTTCAACCAGGCGATGACCCGGACCGATCTGGCGACCGACCGGGTCCGCTACGTCGGTGAGCCCATCGCCGTGGTCATCTCCGAGACCAGGGAGGCCGGCGCTGATGCCGCCGAGCTGGTGTTCGTGGACTACGAGCCTCTGGAAGCGCTCGTGTCTATGGAGGCGGCCGCTACCGACGAACTCGTCATCCACGGCGAGGCCGGCACCAACACCATCTTCAAGATCCCATCCGACGCCGAGGGCGACATCTTCGAGGGGTGTGAGGTGGTGGTGGAGCAGACGTTCTGCAACCATCGCCAGGCGCCGTGCCCCATCGAGCCCCGGGCATCGCTGTCGGTCTGGGGGACCGCGGACGACGGACAGCCCAAGCTCACGCAGTGGTCGTGCACCCAGTTCCCGCATGGCACCCGCGACATCTTGATGAAGACGATGGGGGTCGACGCCGACCACGTCCGTGTGATCACTCCCGACGTCGGTGGCGGGTTCGGCGCCAAGACCGGCGGCTACCCCGAGGACATCGTGGTCGCGCTGGCTGCCCGGAAGCTAGACCGTCCCGTCCGGTGGGTCGAGACCCGCTCCGAGTCGATGGTCGGCTTGTCGCACGGCCGGGGCTGGATCAACACCGTGAAGATCGGCGGCAGCCGTGATGGCGATGTGGAGGCCTACAAGTTCCACATGCTTGCCGACGGGGGCGCCTACCCGCAGGTGGGCGCCCTCCTGCCAATGTTTGGGCGCATCATGGCCACCGGCAACTACGACATCCCGCGCGTCGATTTCTCCGCCCAGTCCGTCATCACGAACACCGTGCCCATGGGCGCCTATCGCGGCGCCGGTCGGCCTGAGGCGGCGCTCGGCATCGAGCGGGCCATGGAGCTATTCGCGGCCGAGATCGGCATGGACCCGGCCGAGGTCCGCAGGAAGAACTTCTTCGCCAACGACCAGTTCCCGCTAGAAACGCCCACCGGCGCCTCGATGGATACCGGCGACTACGGCGGTGCGCTCGACAAGGTGTTGGCCGCCATCGACTACGACGAGCTGCGCGCAGAGCAGGCCCGGCGGCGCGAGGACCCCTCCGCGCTGCTGCTTGGCCTTGGCTGGGCCGCGTACGTGGAGATCGCCAACCCGGTCACGAGCGGCGAGTTCGGCAGCATCGAGGTGCGCCCCGACGGGTCTGCGCTCGTGCTCACCGGCTCTTCTGCCCATGGTCAGGGCCATCACACTGCGTTCGCACAGCTCGCCGCCGACATCACTGGTATTCCATTCGAGATGATCGAGGTGCGCCATGGCGACACCGACGAGGTGGTGCGGGGAGGTGGCACGGGCGGTTCGAAGTCGCTGCAGACCGGTGGCGCGGCGGTGTGGGAAGCCAGCGAAGGCCTTGTGGAGCGGGCCAAGGAAGTAGCGGCCACAATGTTCGAGGCCAATCCGGCCGACATCGTGCTCGACATCGCTACCGGCTCGTTCGGTGTGGTCGGCACGCCGGCGAACATGGCCTCTTGGGCCGCGGTCGCGTCGCACGTTCAGGAGGCGGACAACGCGCCGCTGTTGCACGAGGTGGACTTCCAGCCGCCGGGCGCGACCTTCCCATTCGGAATGCAGCTGTCGATCGTCGAGGTGGACCGGGAGACGGGCAAGGTGACGCCCATCGACCACATCACCTGCGACGACGCGGGCACGATGGTCAATCCGCTCATCGTCGAGGGGCAGGTCCACGGCGGCGTGGCCTCCGGCGTGCTTCATGCACTCATGGAGGAGTTCGTCTACGACGACGACGGCAACCCGCAGACCGGCAACTTCACGGACTACGCGCTGGGCTCGGCGGCCGAGCTGCCGATGTTCAACCGGATCCCGCAGGAGACCCCCACCGATCGGAACCCGATCGGCGCGAAGGGCATCGGCGAGTCCGGCACCATCGGCTCCACCCCGGCGGTGCAGAACGCAGTGGTCGACGCGCTGTCGCACCTCGGCGTCCGCCACGTCGACATCCCTGTGACCCCCGAACGCGTCTGGCGCGCCATCCGAGCCGCAACCTGAGCCCATATCGGTGCCTGGCGCCAACAGGGGCTCAGGTTGCGGCTTCGACCACAAAATCGATAGCGCCCGTCTCTGGAGGACCGATGCGCAGATATGTCATAAACCCCGACACCCAAGCCATCGAGGCAGAGGAGGCCGAGCGGCCCGACATCGGTCCAGGTGAGGTGATGGTCCGAGTGCGCGCTGCTGCGCTCAACTACCGAGACCTGATCGTCGCCAAGACGTCGCGACGCCCCGTGGTGCCGTTGTCCGACGGTGCGGGGGAGGTCATCGAGGTGGGTGAGGGTGTGACTGACCTTTCGGTAGGGGATCGAGTTGTCGGCCTCTTTTTCCCGAACTGGATGGACGGGCCAATTTCGGCGGAAGCGATCGGTACGCTGCGCGGCGGTGACATCGACGGGATGCTCACGGAGGTAGTTGTTGGTGACGCCTCAGGCTTTGTGCGATTCCCCGACTACTTGTCCTATGAGCAAGCGTCAACGCTCCCATGTGCTGCTCTGACTGCTTGGCACGCCCTCTTCGAGCACCCGAACCCCGCGGAGGCCGATCAGATTGTGCTGCTTCAGGGAACCGGCGGCGTATCGGTCTTCGCGCTCCAGTTAGCCGCCTCACGCGGCATCGACACCATCGTGACGTCGAGCTCGGACGAGAAGCTCGAGCGAGCACGGGCAATGGGCGCCACCCACACGATCAACTACAAGGCGATCCCTGACTGGGACGGCGCCGCTCGGGAGCTCACAGACGGCCGCGGCGTCGACCTGGTCGTCGAGGTGGGAGGAGGCGGCACGTTCGGCAAGTCCATGAGCGCGCTGCGCGAGGCCGGCACCATCAGCTTGATCGGGGCGCTCGCAGGTATGGCCGGCGAGGTCAACCCTTTGCCAATACAGCGCAAGGCCTTGCAGGTCTACGGCATCAAGGTGGGTAGCCGAGCGATGCAGACGCGGCTGCATGAAGCGCTCACCGAACACTCGATCCAGCCGGTGGTAGACCGAGTCTTTCCGTTCGAAGACGCGGCCGCATCGTTCTTCTATCAGGAATCCGGCGCGCACTTCGGGAAGGTTGTGGTCGCATGCTAGATCGCCAATCTGTCCTTCCAGCCGACCACCCAAAAGGCGGCGTTTCCAGGCCAGACCAGTAACAGCGTGGATCCGACACTCTCGGCGACGGGCGCATACCGGCGGGCGCTCCGAGCCAGCGAGTTGAACAGGGGGGCATCATTCGTTCTTTTGTTGACAGCTTGATTCGCCGGTGTGTAAGGTTCGCGACGGGTGTGGAGGATGACCGGGAGACTCAGAAGCACAGTGGGGGAACATTGAGGCTTTTCGTTGACCACGACAAGTGCCAGGGGCACGGTCGTTGCTATATATCGGCGCCAGCCCTTTTCGACGCGGACGAGGAAGGGTTTGCGATCGTCAGGCCGGGCGGCGTTGACGGTCCACTCGAAGCCGCAGCGCAGAGCGCTGTACTGAATTGCCCTCAAGCCGCGATCCGGCTTGAGGGAGAAGACTCGGCGTGACTCTGAACATGAGCAACTGTCAGCATTACGTCCACTAACAGAGGAGAGGGCAGTCATGGATAAAGCTAAGCACTACCGGGCACACCTCGATCCATTTGCTGAAGATCCAGTGCTGAACGACAGCTACTGGGACATCATGCGAGACCTGCGCGAGAATTGTCCGGTCGCGCACAGTGACGCACGCGGTGGTTTTTGGATCCTCACGCGGTATGAGGACGTATTGGCAGCGGATCGGGACTGGGAGACATTCTGTTCAAACAAAGGTGTTGGCGTGGTGGCCCCGACAGAAGGAACACCACGTCTCCCCCCGATCGAGGTTGATGGTCCTGACCATCGGGAATGGCGTCGCTTTCTCAATCCGCACTTCACCCACGAGAAAATGAGCATGCTTGCGCCGCCGGCCGCCGGAATTGCGAACCACCTGATCGATAAATTCGAGGATGCTGGAGAGTGCGATCTTGTGGAAGACTATGCGAGGGCGTTTTCCACGGCTTCTTTTTTTGAGCTGATGATTGGTACGGATCGGTCGGAGTTGCCTCGCGTGCTGGATATCACGAGGCGCGCCATTTTTGAACGGGGTGATCCGGTCAAGGTGCAAGAGGGTCGCGCTGAGCTCGCTGCATGGGTTCGCAACAAACTGGATCAACGGCGCGATGAGGAGCCGCAGGGTGACCTCGTGGATGTGATTCTCCGCGAGACTCGTGCGGGCTCGCCATTGTCTGCGGATGAACAGGTGCAGCTGTTATCGATGCTAATCGGCGCCGCGATGGATACAACCACTACCGCGATTTCGATCATCTGTCGTCACCTGGCTGAGAATGCAGAGGTGCGAGAACGGCTAGCCGGCGATCCAAGTCAAATTGGATCTTCAGTCGATGAGTTTTTGCGACTCGAGTCACCGGTCACGCATTTGGCCAGGGTCACAACGCGGGAAGTCGTGGTCGGAGAGACAACCATCCCTGAAGGGGAGCGCGTTGCGTTGTACTTCAGCGCCGCGAATCGTGATCCGGTCGAGTTTGAGAATCCGGATACTCTGCAATTTGATCGACTCAGTAATCGACACCTGTCGTTTGGGGCTGGTCCGCATCGCTGCCTGGGTGTTCATTTCGCGCGTATGCAAATTGAAGTAGCGATTGCTACGTTGCTCTCACGGATCCCGGACTTCAGAGTAAGGCTCGGGTCTTCAGTTCCTTACTACACCATGGTGCCGCGTGGCCCGATCGAAATTCCAGTCGAGTTTGCGTCGCACGGTTAGTCGAGAGGATGTACACATGCGGTTAGAGGGGAAAGTGGCAGTCATCACCGGCGGGGCCAAACGCATCGAGACATAGCAGGTTCGCCCAGGGGCGTCCCTGACGCGCCGGGCGGCAACAGAAACGGATGAAATCGACATGACAAGGGCCGCCGTTCTGGTGCAACCACAAGAAGCTCTCCAGCTGTGGGATGGAATTGAGGTTGCGCCTCCCCGGCACGGTGAGATCCGGGTTCGTATCGAAGCGTCTGGACTTTGTCATTCGGACTACTCGGTCATGACCGGCAAATTGCCTACTGCATTGTTGCCAATGGTTCTGGGCCATGAAGGTGCTGGAATTGTCGTCGACGTTGGACCTCATGTTACCGGAATCGTCGAGGGTGATCACGTCGTCATGTCCTTCAAAGCAATGTGCGGCTCTTGTTTTTACTGTCGAAATGGGCAGCTCTATTTGTGCGAGAAGGACTCCGCTCAACGACTGGCCGGGACAATGCCTGACGGTACAACCAGGCTTCGACGGGGACATGACGATATTCGTCAATTGTGCCAGGTCGGCTCGCTCTGCGATGAGGTCGTAGTGCCTGCAGCTAGCGCCGTGCGTCTGCCCGACCATGTGCCGTTTGCCGTTGCTGCACCGCTGGGATGCGGCGTCATGACAGGCGTGGGGGCCGCCCTGAACACCGCATGCCTGACACCTGGGGCTACCGTGGCAGTCATCGGCTGCGGCGGCGTCGGCCTCAGCGCGATGCAGGGCGCCCGCATTGCCGGTGCCAGTCGGATCATTGCGATCGACACCGTTCAATCCAAGCTTGATATTTCGACGCGGTTCGGGGCCACTGACACGATCAACGGTGCCACGACCTCGGTGGTTGACGTCGTCCGTGAGATGACTAAGGGACGAGGCGTCGACGCAGCGTTCGAGGCTGTCGGGCTAGCGACTACCATTGGCCAAGCAATCGAGATGGTTCGTCCTGGCGGCGAAGCTGTATTGGTGGGCCTTCCCGGCAGTGACGTCAACCTGTCAGTGCACGCATTGGGTCTGATCACGACGGGCAAGTCGCTTAAAGGCAGCCTCTATGGTTCGTGTCATTTTTCGCGGGACGTGTGTCGAATCCTCGATTTGTACGAAGGCGGTCGGATAGACCTCGATGGGCTCATCTCGCAGAAGATTGCTCTTGAGGACGTCAATGAAGCCTTCGAATCCATGGTCCGGGGTGAGGTCGTTCGGTCGGTCGTAGTGCATCAGCACTGATTTGGAGAAGCCATGCTGCTCATAGCCGGCAAGATGACGTTTGACCCTGCCCACACCGACGCCCTGCGCGAAGCAGCGGCCACGGCGATGGCAGCCACCCTGCAAGAGGACGGCTGCCAGGAGTACAACTTGGCGATCAGCTGCGGCGACGAGGGCACCCTCCGGATCTTCGAGATCTGGGACAGCGCCGACCACCTGGCCGCACATTTGGAGACGCCCCACATGGCCGAGTACCGAGCGGCGATGGCGAACTTCGGCATAAGCGGCCGCGAGCTGACGCGATACGAGGTATCGGACAGCCAGCCTCTCTAGAGGTCCGAAAGAACCGGCCGTTACTCGGCCTTGTGGGCTGGAGGAGTCGGTCCCTAGGGCTTGACGCCGCCGCAGAGCTTGACTAAGAATAGATCAAACTCACACATTTTGTTCGCGTGTCGTCGACTCTCATGAGCATGCGTCATATACGACGCTGGGGGCGCGCATCGCGATTGGTACGAATTGCCGGAAGGGGGCTCTGCCTGATGCCATCTCGTCTACCTCCGATCCCACCCAGCGCCGACATACCGCCGCTCATGTGGGTTGATGAGGCTTGCCGAGCACGTGGCTACCCCGCCCCGGAGATCTATCGTGTCCTCGCGCATGCGCCGCCGGTGCTCGAGCGAGTCATCGGTCTTGGGTATGCACTGACCGGGAACGCCCCGGGGGTGCCGCAACCGGAGCTTGACCGTCCCCTCCAAGAACTCATCACGATGCGGGTGGCGTATCTCACGGGGTGCGATTACGAGCTGGGCCGGCACCATCCGGTCGCGCTCGACGTTGGCGTGCGAGAAGAACAGTTGGCAGATCTCCCGGCCTGGGAGGTCAGCTCCACATTTGACGAGCGCGAACGGGCGGCTCTTGCTCTGACCGACGAAGTGATTCGCCGCGGACAGGTCCCCGCATCGCTGTTTGAGTGCTGTCGAGCGTTGTTCAGTCCGCAAGAGCTCGTCGAGATTGCAATGACGGTCTCGTTCTACACACTCATCGTGAACTTCGTCAAGGTGTTCGAACTGGAGATCGAAGAGGATCGGCGCGCCTTTCTCGAGGCGTGGGAGTGAGCTACCGGCGGTCCCCTCGCTCCAGCTGGCGCGGTGCTGCGCCGACAGGAGGCCCGTGATGGAATTTGGTGTCGAGATCTTTCTCACGGATCAGACGATTCAGCCGGCGGAGCTCGCTGTCGCACTTGAGGATCGAGGGTTCCACACGCTATGGCTCCCGGAGCACACGAACGTTCCCATCAGCCTGAAGCAGCTCCCGACAGCTGGCCCCATCCCGGACGCATTCAAGCGCATGTATGACCCGTTCGTCGCACTCACGCACGCCGCAGCAGCGACGAAGACGCTGCGGGTGGGGACCGGCATCTGCCTGGTCGCCCAGCGTGACCCCATAATCCTCGCAAAGTCGGTCGCAACGATCGATCACCTCAGCGACGGACGCTTCAGCTTCGGTGTCGGCTACGGATGGAACAGGGACGAGGCGCTTCAGCACGGCGTCAACTGGCCGACGCGGCGCGCCGTCGTTCGTGAACGGTGTCTGGCCATGCGCCGCATCTGGACCGAAGATGTCGCGGAATTCCAGGGGGAATACCTCCAGATCGAGCCAACCGAAATATGGCCCAAGCCCATCCAACAGCCCTACCCGCCCATCATCGTCGGAGCGAAAGCTGGCCCGACGACCTTCGACCACATCATCGAGTTCGCCGACGGATGGATGCCCCAGGACGGCTATGGCAGCGGTCCGCTCGATTCTACTATCGAGGAACTGAAGAGGCGCGCCGAGAAGGCCGGTCGCGATCCCACTGACATCGATGTGATTACGATGAGCTCTCCGCCCGAGCCGCGCCATTTGGAGTGGCTCGAAAGCCTCGGCGTCCGGGGCGTCATCTTCCAGCTGCCGCCTGCCGGACGCGACGAGGTCTTGCCACTACTCGATGACATTGCGCGCGACTGCATGGCGCACTTCTGAGTTATCATGTCGAAGCGCCTGATCTCGGTGCCTGTGAACACCGGCCACTACTAGCGTCCGGGAGGTCGCCTCATGCCAGCGAATAATCAATCGTGGAGGTTGTCCTCTGACACCCACGTCGTCGAACCGCCCGATCTGTTCACGACCCGCGTCGACCGGGAGTATCGAGACGAAGCGCCGCGTGTGGTTCGACGCGAGGGCGGCGAGGTATGGCGGGTCGGCGAGTCCGACACCTTCCCGCCCTTCCTTCCCGCGCGAGCCGGTGACCGTTTCCTCGACGACGCGGACAGGCCAGACCGTTGGAGCCCACGGACCTGGAAGGACTGCTCCTTCGAGACGGACGTTCCGGTTGGCGCATACGATCCCGATGCGTGGCTCGCCGACCTGGAGTCTGACGGCGTCCACGGCGGCATAGCCTTTCCAACCGTTACGATGGTGTTCTACAACCACGTCAAGGACACAACAAAGCTGGACCACTATCTGCGCACCATGAACGACTGGTTGCTAGAGTTTTCGGCCGCACATCCTGACCGCATCGGTGCTGCTGTCATGCTCAACGTCGACGACGCGGACGCCGCTGTCGCCGAGTTGACTCGGACGAAGGAGAAGGGGGCGCGGGCCGCGCTCGTTCCCGTTCGCAATCCGCACGGTTACCCCTCGCCGCAATACGACGCGCTGTGGGCTGCGGCGGCCGACCTCGATATCCCGCTTCAGATGCACATCGCCACCACACGTTGGCCCGATCCGTTGCTCTTTGCACTGCCCGGCGATGGGACGACAGACTATGCCGGCATCCAAATGATGGTGAACGGACCGGCCTTCAACATCCGGAGCTCGCTCACCGAAATGGTGTACTCGGGAGTGTTCGAGCGCCACCCGGGCCTGAAGGTCGTCTCGGTCGAGAACGAGGGAAGCTGGGTGTTTCCGTTGATGGAGCGACTCGACTGGAACTACCGCACGAATATGCGCGTCATCGACGCCGTCGCTCCATTCAAGAATGACGCACTACCGAGTGACTTCATCCGGCAGAACGTCTACATCAGCTTCACTGAGGACGCGGGTCTGGTCCAACGCCGTCATGAACTGGGCGTCGACAACCTGATGTGGGGGAGCGACTACCCCCATGCCGAGAGCACTCACCCGTATTCGACATCGATACTCGGCGAGATGCTCGAAGGCGTCCCAACTGACGAGCAGCAGCTCATGTTGCAGACAACGTGCGCCGAGCTCTACGGCTTCGACACCTCCGACCTCCCGACCCCGGCCATCGCCGCCTGATCCCGGTGAACGCCGTACTCGCCCGATGCGCACCCTCGACGCCATCTGCGTTATCAACGCGCTCGAAAACGTCACCGCAGTAGGCGCCTGCTCAGCCGCAGCACGCGAAGGTGGAGAGTAGGCGTGACTCACCCGTTCGCTGGCGTGGTCCTTTGCGCCGGGTTCAACACAACCCAAGCCCGCAAGCTTGAGGGACACACCTCGGTCTCGATCGCCCTGGAGGCGGCCGTCGGTGCGCTCACCGTAGCGGGTGTCGAGGCGGCCGAGGTGGATGGCGTATTTGGCGACGTCGCACCGCATGTGGTGTTCGAGTTCGGGCTCGGCCCTGTCCTCGTCAGGCGTGAGCTCGCCGGCATCGGCACCGTTGCCGCTGCGGCTGCTGCGATCGGCGCCGGATTGGTCGACGTCACCCTCGTCGTCGCTGGCGATGCCGATGTCTATCGCGATCGTTCCGCCACGGCACCGTGGACAAGACCGGCACACGAATTCGTGGAGCCATTCGGGCTGTACACCGCGGTCGAGTTCGCCTTGACCGCTCGCCGCCACATGGAAATGTTCGGTACCAAACCAGAGCACTTGGCAACCGTCGCGGCCACCATTCGCAACAACGGGCACGTCAACCCGGACGCCGTATACAGCGGGCGCGGGCCCTTCACCGCTGACGACGTGCTCGCCTCGCCGATGGTCGCAGAGCCGTTCCACGTCCTCGACTGCGCAATGACGTCGGAGGGAGGCTCGGCGCTAGTCATGATGCGCGCCGACCGTGTCTCCGACCTGGACCACCCGGCCGTCTACATCCACGGGGTGAGCGGCGACACACTAGGACCGGGCTACCACACCGGACCGGCGTGGGACCTACGTGGCTGGAATGGCGATGACACGCCCAACGGGTGGCTCGGCGCACGCGCCGCCAATCGAGCCTTCGCCCAGGCGGGCCTCAGGCCTGCCGACGTCGCGGTCGCCGAGCTCTACGACGCGTTTTCGTTCGAGGTGATACGCCAGCTCGAGGCGTTTGGATTCTGTCGTCCGGGCGAGGCTGTCGACTTCGTCATGAGTGGCGAAATCGGTGCTGGCGGCTCGCTGCCGGTCGCCACGGACGGCGGTCTGATGTCGTACAGCCACCCCGGCAGCAGTCAAATGCTGCAGCGAGTGGTGCGAGCGATGCACCAGATCCAGGGGTCGTGCCGCAGCAATCAGGTTGACAACGTCGACATCGCCTTAGCAGCCAACGCTGGCGCCGGGGCCTTGAGCTGCGAGGTAATGATCCTTGGCGGGCACCGACCATGAGCGCGTTAGCACCCCAACTCGGCGAGATCCCATCGCCTCGGGCCTCCGCCGTTTCGCAACCGTTCTGGGACGGCTGTGCCCGCCGCGTACTGCTCTACCAGCGTTGCGCGGCGTGCGGTCTCGCAATGGGCCACCCGGCCACGCGGTGCCGCCGCTGCCACGCGCCGGACCCCGAGTGGACGCGCAGCGAGGGTGCGGGAATGGTCTACAGCTGGTCGACGGTGTGGCATCCGCAATCCTCCGTATTCACCACACCGTATACCGCGGTGATCGTTGAGCTGGACGAGGGTTTCCTGCTCACGAGCAGCATGGTCGGATGCGACACCGACGACGTCGTGTGTGGACTGCGCGTCAACGTCGTCTTTCACCGGATCACCGACGGGGCGCTGTTGCCCTACTTCGAGCCGGCATGAGCATGCGCATCCTCACGAACGTTCGGGCACTCGATTTCTCCACAGGGGTCACGGGGCCTTACGCGACCAAGCTACTGGCCGACGCCGGCGCCGACGTAGTAAAAGTCGAGACGTCGGGCGGTGACCCGTTGCGGCGTCGTGGTGTCACCGCCGATTCCGACCGCGACGGGGCTTTGTTCCGTTTCCTCCATCAGGGCAAGCGGGCGATCGTCGCCGACGACCTGACTGCGCCGGACATCGACAGTTTGGTCGCCGACGCCGAACTAGTGGTTGTCGACACGGCCATGGCATCTGATCGGGTGGACGACTGGCGCCGGCGGTTCCCTGATCTGGTGGTGCTGTCGATCTCGCCGTTCGGGCGCACGGGGCCGTGGGTGGATCGGCCAGCCTCAGATTTCGTGCTACAGGCTGAGAGCGGATCGTTGGCGACCCGGGGCCGGCTCGATCGACCGCCGGTGCAAGTGGCGGGCCGCGTGTTCGACTGGGTGGCCGGGGTGTACGGAGCGGTCGCTGCGTTGGCAGCTGTGCGACGCACTCAGCATGGCGGCGGCGGCGAGGTGATCGATCTGTCGATGCTAGAGACCGGCACGTTCGCCGGGACCCGCTTCGCCCAGGTCGAGTACGCGCTGGCCGGGCGCCCGCCAATCGATCGGCCGCCGCGGACGATCGAAGCTCCCTCAATTGAGCCGACTGCCGACGGCTGGGTGGGCTTCAACACCAACACCCGCGACCAGTTCGACAACTTTCTGGTGTTGATCGAGCGCGGCGACCTACTCGGCGATGACGACTGGGCAAGTTCGGTCACGCGCTCTCGTCGTCTCGACGAATGGAATGCGTTCGTACACCCCTGGACGGCACGGCAGACCGCTGCTGAGATCATCGAACCTGCGTCCCTATTGCGCATTCCTGTTGCTCCTGTGCACAACGGGGCCACCGTCCTTGACAACGATCATTTTCGTAGCCGCGCGGCGTTCGTCCGTTCCGTCTGCGGCACTTTCGACCATCCAGCGCCGCCGTACAAAGTCGACGGCAAGCGACCCACGGTGAGTGCACCGTCCCCGTCGCACGGGGAACACAACGGCAGGGTAGCGCTACGCGGTGTCCGCCGCCCGGAGCCCGCAGCCCGGCCTGAGTTGCCGCTGGCCGGTCTTCGCGTTCTCGATGTCACATCGTGGTGGGCAGGCCCGTCGAGTGCGCAGCTGCTTGGCTACCTCGGCGCTGAGGTGATCCACGTCGAAGCTGCCGAGCGCCTCGACGGCGCTCGAACAGCCGTGCGAACCGCGACGATTGAGCTGGCCGACCTCCCCCAATGGTGGGAGCGCAGCCCGCTGTTCCTGACCACCAATGTGGGCAAGCGCGGGGTAGCGGTCAACCTAGCAACGGATGGGGGGCAACGCTTGCTCGATCGGCTCGTCCTCGCGTCCGATGTCCTCATCGAGAACTTCTCGCCGCGCGTGTTTGAGAATTTCGGCTTGAGTTGGTCGCGGCTCAGCGCGTTGAACGAGCGGCTGATCATGGTGCGCATGCCCGCGTTCGGCCTGGACGGGCCGTGGCGCAACAACGTCGGGTTCGCCCAGACCATGGAACAGGCCACCGGCATGTCGTGGATCACCGGGTATCCGGACGAAAGCCCGCAGAACCCACGCGGCCCGTGCGACCCGCTCGCCGGCGGCCACGCTGCGTTCGCTGCGTTGGTAGGCCTGTACCAGCGCGAGGAGACTGGCAAGGGGTGCCTGGTCGAAGCGACGATGGTCGAAGCGGCGTTGAATGCGGCCGCCGAATCTATCGTCGTTCACAGCGCCTACGGCCGCGTCACCGAGCGTGACGGCAACCGTTCACCCGATGCTGCCCCACAGGGCCTGTACGCCTGCCGCGGCAACGAGCGTTGGCTAGCCCTGTCGATCGAGACCGACGCACAGTGGGGTGCGTTCGTCAACGCCCTCGACCGCCCAGCATGGACCGAGCACGAGGAACTGGCGACCGCCGTCGGTCGGCGTGCTCGCCACGATGTGCTTGACGAGCACATCATGGCGTGGGCGGCGACGGTCGACGTCGAGTCGGCCGTAGAGATGCTGACCGCCTGCGGCGTTCCTGCCGGGGTTGTGCGCGACCCGCGACTGATGGCCGAACATCCGCAACTCCGGGCGCGGCAACACTTCGAGGAGCTTGAGCATCCCCTCGGTGGGCGGTATCCGGTCGGCACGCTGCCGTTTCGCTTCGCCTCGGTCGACCGGTGGTCCCGCGCCAGGGCGCCGATGCTCGGCGAGCACAACGCTGAGGTGCTCGGCGACGTTCTGGGGCTCGATGCTGATTCGATCGCCGCGCTTACAGCCGACGACGTGATCGGCGACTGGCCGCGAGGCGTTCCCCGTCCCGGTCAGGAGACCACAACGATGCGATCCAATGAAAGGGATAGCACATGATCGATACCAAGGATTGGCTGATCTCCGTCGACGACCACGTCGTCGAGCCGCCCGATCTATGGGTGGAGCGCGCTCCTGCGGCGATGCGCGACCGGGTGCCGCGGGTCGAGCGGATCGACGGCTATGACACGTGGCTGTACGACGGCAAACAGATCGTGCTTCCCGGTCTAATCGCCGCGATCGGCAGGCCAACCGAGGAGATCGACCCACTGCCAGTGAATTACGACCAGATGATCCCCGCGTGCTACGACCTCGACGCCCGTGTCGACGCGATGAACACCGACCGGGTCCTGGCGTCAGTGGTGTTCCCGAGCTTCCCGCGGTTCTGCGGTCAGACGTTCCTCGAAGCAGCTGACAAGGACGTGGCGCTCACGTGCCTGCAGATCTACAACGACTGGATGCTCGACGAGTGGTCGGGCGCCGCGCCCGGCCGATTCATCCCGCTGATCCTTACACCGATGTGGGACACTGCTCTCTGCGTTGCGGAGATTGAGCGTTGCGCAGCGAAGGGAGCGAAAGCGATCGCTTTTAGCGAGAACCCGTACCGGCTGGGTCTGCCGTCGATCCACAGTGCCGATTCGCACTGGTGCCCCGTGTTCGCGGCGGCCAACGACACAGGTATGCCGTTGTGCATCCACCTCGGTTCGTCGTCGCACGTGCCCGAGACGTCACCGGATCAGCCCTTTTCCGTGCACGGCGTGATGACGAATCTGAACCTTGCCGCGCCGATGGTCGACTGGCTCTTCTCAGGTTTCCTACAGCAGTTCCCCAACCTGAAGGTGGTGCTCTCCGAAGGCCAGATTGGCTGGATCCCGTACGTGCTCGAACGTGCGGCCTATATGTCGAACGAGTACCACTACCTCGTCGAGAACGACTACCGGCCGAGCCCCACGCGTCCCTCGCAGATGGTGGCGCATCCCGCCCGGCCGGGCACGTTCCCCGATGATCCGGTGGCGCTCTTTCGCGACCACATCTTCGGCTGCTTCATCGAGGACCAGTTCGGAGCGCGCAACCTCGACGCTATCGGCTTCGACAACGTCATGGTCGAAACTGACTTCCCGCACGGCGACAGCCGTTGGCCCAACTCCGCCGAAGTGGTACACCAGATGCTCGCCGGCTACTCCGACGAGGAGCGCCACAAGGTGTTGCAGGGAAACGCTATGCGCGTGTTCAACTTCGAGCCAGCGATCATCGAGTAAACGCTGAGGTCGGGTGGCCGCTGCACCCGTTGTGCGGCCCGGTGCGGAACGGCTTGTAGTCCGGCGTCGAATTGGCTCAGCTTCTGTCGGACGCGACTGCAGCCCATGCCCGCACGTACTCTTCGTGGTCGGCCTCGACGTCAAGGTCGAGAGCACCACAGAAGCGCACGATGCAGCAATACCACGACGCTAGGAGCACGAGCTCGACGAGTTCGACGGTGTCGAACAATTCGGCGCAGCGGTCGAACACTTGAGTGGGGACGTCCGGCCCGGCGATGAGGGCGTCCGTCATCGCGAGCGCTGCACGCTCACGGTCCGAAAACAGGCCGCTCAGTTGCCATGTAGGAAGCGCGTCCAGCTGCTCTTGGCTCACACCCACGGCCAGCGACACCGGCTCGTGATGGGCGAGTTCGTACGCCGATCCTGTCTGCTCTGCGATCCGCATCACCACGAGTTCCATCGTGACGCGACCGATCGAGAGATCGCCGCCGTCCTCGCCGATGGGCATTGCGTACCCGAGACCGCTGAACGCCTCGAGCAGGGAGGGACGGTGCGCGAGGACGCGGTAGATATCCAGGACGGCATACCCGCGTTCGCGAGAGCCAGCATCGATCTGCTGCAGGACCGGAATGTCTGCGTCGGGCGGTACGAGTGGCACACGAGTCATCTTGGATCCTCCTGATTGGGGTTGTTACAGACGTGCAACCTGGACTTAGACGCGGCTGCACAGTAGCGCGTCACCTGCAACGAGGAGCGGCAAGACTGCCTCCCGACACGAGACGACCCGTCCAGATGCATGGCTCGCGCCGAACGGTTACTCGGATTATAACCCGCGCCTGCACAAATAGACAAATTATGCTATGATGTCGCAACTGTCCCGATACGTAGGAGTACGAGCCACGGATAGTCCAAGCCAGCGACGATGTCCTGAATGGAGGGCTGTTCTAGGTTGCTTTGAGGGAGCAGATTGACGGCCAAAGGAGGGCCAGCGAAGTGGAGAAGGCACCCTTCAAGATCCAAGTGCCGGGGGAACAACTCGAGGATTTAGCGAGGAGGCTGGCCGCCACGACCTGGTCTCACGAGTATGCGAACGAAGACTGGCGCTACGGTGTCAGCGGGACCTACCTGCGGGAGTTGGTCGACTACTGGCAGAACCACTACGACTGGCGCTCTGTCGAGCGCACTATGAATCGCTATTCCCACTACCGCGCGACTCTCAGCGGGATTCCGATCCACTTCATCCACGAGCCGGGGAAGGGCCCGGCGCCCCGCCCACTGATCCTCAGCCACGGGTGGCCGATGACCTTCTGGGACATGTCTCGGTTGATCGGTCCTCTCACCGATCCCGCTGCTTACGGCGCAGACCCGAACGAATCCTTCGACGTCATCGTCCCTTCGCTGCCAGGATTCGGCTTCTCCTCCCCGCTGACCAGGCCCGGTGTCAACTTCTGGGAAACCGCCGACTTGTGGGTTGAGCTGATGAACGGGCTGGGGTATAGGCGATTCTTCGCTCATGGGGGAGACTGGGGTTCGCTGATCACGAGTCAGCTCGGGCATCGGTACCCGCAGCAGGTCATCGCGATCCACCAGACGTCAGCGCCTGCTCTCGATCGGCACTGCAACAGTCCGACGCCGTGGCAGGTCGACTTGCGCCGCGCCGCGGTCCACGTCGCCACCTCAATGATCGACCCCCAGACCCTGGCCTGGGCGATGCACGACTCGCCGGTCGGAATGCTCGCCTGGCTACTGGAGCGGCGTCGGAGCTGGAGTGACTGCGACGGCGATGTCGAGGCGTGCTTCTCGAAGGACGACCTGCTCACCGGGGTAATGATCTACTGGCTCACGGACACGTTCGTTACGTCCATCCGTTACTACTACGAGGCCAATGCCAACCCATGGACGCCCGATCGCGTCGAATGGCCGGTGGTGCCCGTACCGACCGGTCTGACGTTCTTCGAACATGAGAATGTGTGGACGCAGCCCTACCACGAGCGGTACTACAATCTCGTCTACAGCAGGAACGCCCGCCAGGGCGGGCACTTTGGGGCCTGGGAGCAGGCGGAGATCGTCGTCGAGGACATTCGAACGACGTTTCGAGATCGGTGACGGGGCTGCGATGATCCCGATTGTGACGGGCTTCCCAATGCCCCTAAGTTCGTCGATATGAGCTTTGATACCACGATTGCCCGTGACGGCGTGACGTTGCGCGGGCCCGCTCGCCTGCCGGTCCAGATGCTGGCCGAACAGAACTTCCAGGGTCAGCTCGGAACCCATGACGAGGCGGTGGCGGCCAAGCTCGGACTTGCTGGCGCACCTACCGAGCCGGCGCGGAAGTCTTGTGTCCTTGATGTTCGAGATGATCCGCGACGTTTGACCAGTGATCGGTGTAGCGCTTTTCCACCTCTTTCGAGTTCGCATGGCCCCGCCCCACGTTCGCAATCCTGCAAAGCACCCTTGTAGCCCGAATCAATTTTGGTCGTGAAACTACTCTTCAAGAGTCACCTAACCCCCCCCTGGAGCGATGACACCCATGTCCACCCGTCCGATTTCGCCTGACTTTCCGTTCGATTCCAAATACGCAGCTGTGCATGGGAGCAAGATCCACTACATCGACGAGGGCGAGGGGGGTCCCATTCTGTTTCTGCACGGAAACCCCACCTCCAACTACCTATGGCGCAATGTGATTCCGCACCTTGATGGCCAAGGTCGGTGTATCGCTCCAGATCTGATCGGGATGGGGAAGTCCGACAAACCTGACATCCAGTACGGCTTCATGGACTCCTATCGCTACCTCCGCGGTTTCATCGAGGAGCTCGGCCTGAAGGATCTGACTCTGGTCGTGCACGACTGGGGCTCTGGCCTCGGCTTTCACTACGCGACCGAGAATCCGGGGAACGTGAAAGCGATTGCGTTCATGGAGTCGTTGCACGATGTACCGCCCGTGAAGGAACTTCCCTTGAGCGTCCGGATCGGGACCGCGTTCATCAGGAACGACCTCTTCGGGAAGTTCATAGTCGGACATCTCAACCTCTTGATCAAGAAGATGCTCCCCTCCCTTATCGAGAGAGATCTCACTAAGGAGGAACTGGCGGTCTACGCCGCGCCATACCCGACGAAGGAGAGTCGACGCCCCCTCTGGGTATGGCCGCAGGAGGTGCCCTACGATGCCGAGGGAGGAACCCCCGTGGGCGACGCTTTCGTTGCCTGGCGCGACTGGCTATCGACGTCCAAGATCCCCAAGCTGTGTCTCTACACAACCCCCGGCGCCGGCATCAAGGAGAGAGAAGCCCAGAAGGTACGCGAGACGTTCGTCAACACCGACGTCGTCCATGTCGGTGAGGGTTCTCACTTCATCCAGGAGGACTGCCCGCATGAGATCGGGGAAGCATTGTCGGATTGGTATGCGAGAGTCAACTGAGGTGGAGGGAGTCGGGCGCATCTCCGTGACTGGTGCCACGCACGTCGACGACCATCGCCGCTACCGCACCGCGGTTGCAATCCTCGGCACGAGGCCAACTAACCAGGAGCAGATCCGATGACCATTCAGACGAGATTCACCGAAATGTTCGAAGTCGAGCACCCGGTCGTCCAGGGCGGCATGCAGTGGGTGGGCTACGCCGAGATGGTTGCCCCGGTCGCCAACGCCGGTGCGCTCGGCTTCTTGACCGCGCTGACCCAGCCCACGCCGGAGGATCTCGCCAGGGAGATCGCTCGCACGAAGGAGATGACCGACAAGCCGTTCGGCGTCAACCTCACGATCCTGCCGGCGATCAAACCGCCACCGTATGCGGAGTACCGCGAGGCGATCATCGAAGGCGACATCCAAATCGTCGAGACCGCAGGCTACAAGCCCCAAGAGCACGTCGATCACTTCAAGGAGCACGGCATCAAAGTCATCCATAAGTGCACGGCGGTCCGACACGCCCTGTCGGCTGAACGCATGGGAGTCGATGCCATCTCGATCGACGGGTTCGAGTGCGCGGGCCACCCCGGCGAAGACGACATCCCCGGCCTCGTGTTGATTCCCGCTGCGGCCAACAAGGTGTCGATTCCCATGATCGCCTCGGGTGGTTTCGGCGATGGCCGCGGCCTAGCTGCGGCGCTTGCGCTCGGTGCCGACGGCATCAACATGGGGACCCGCTTCTGTGTCACCGAGGAGGCGCCGATCCACGACGCGTTCAAGCAGCGCATGGTCGAGAACGACGAGCGCCAGACCAAGCTCATCTTCCGCACACTCCACAACACCGCGCGGGTCATGAAGAACGACGTGAGCTCCGAGGTCGTCGAGATCGAATCGAAGGGCGACGCCGAGTTCAGCGACGTCCAGCATCTGGTGGCCGGTCGCCGTGGTCAGAAGGCTATGAAGGACGGCGACCCCGACGGTGGTATCTGGTCGGCTGGTCTCGTGCAGGGCCTGATCGACGACATCCCGACAGTGCAGGAACTCGTCGATCGCATCGTGGCCGACGCGGAAGCGATCATCACTGCCCGGCTAAGCGGGATGGTCAGTTAGGGTGAACCCTAGGGACGTTGTTTAGCTTGGGGCCGTCCTTGAGGATCGAGGGTTCCACACGCTCTGGTTGCCGGAGCACACGAACACTCCCACCAGCCGCACGCTGGCCCCGACTGGTGACCCCATCCCGGACGTGATCAAGCGGCTGTATGACCCGTTCGTTGCGCTGGCGCACGCGGCGGCAGCGACGAAGACGCTGCGGGTGGGGACCGGCATCTGTCTTGTGGCGCAGCGTGATCCGATTGTGCTCGCGAAGGAGGTGGCGACGATCGATCATCTCAGCGGAGGCCGTTTCACCTTTGGCGTTGGCTATGGATGGAACCTCGACGAGGCGCGCCAGCACGGCGTCGAGGGGCCGACCCGGCGCGACGTTGTTCGCGAACGGTGTCTAGCCATGTGCCAAATCTGGACCGAGGACGTCGCCGAGTTCAAGGGGGACTACCTCCAGATCGAACCGACCGAGATATGGCCCAAGCCTCTCCAGCAGCCCTACCCGCCCATCATTGTCGGAGCGGCAGCTGGCCCGTCGACCTTTGACCACATCATCGAGTTCGGCGACGGGTGGATGCCCCAAGACAGCCGTGGCCCCGGTGGGCTCGATTCTTCTTCCGAAGAACTGAAGCGGCGCGCGGAGCAGGCCGGTCGCGATCCCGCTGGCATCGACGTGATCACGATGAGTTCTCCGCCCGACCCGAGCCATATCGAGTGGCTCGAAAGTCTCGGCGTCGGGGGCGTCATCTTCGCGCTGCCCCCTGCTGGACGAGACGAGGTCTTGCCACTCCTCGATGCCATGGTGCACGACTGCACGGACCACTTCTGAGTTCCGATGCGAGGCCACGGTAAAGATTCGGAACGGTCAACCAATTGGGAGTATCTACGATGACTCGTGTTCCGCCCGACGTTGACAAGCCAGCGGAGAACCAGCCGTGGAAACTGTCCGCTGACACCGCCAGGGCGGGCATTTCGGGGCCTGGGAGCAGGCGGAGATTGTCGTCGAGGACATTCGCAGGACGTTTCGAGGTCGGTGACGGGGCTGCGATGATCCCGATTGTGACGGGCTTCCCAATGCCCCTAAGTTCGTCGATATGAGCTTTGATACCGCCGTTGCCCGTGACGGCGTGACGTTGCGCGGGCCCGCTCGCCTGCCGGTCCAGATGCTGGCCGAACAGAACTTCCAGGGTCAGCTCGGAACCCATGACGAGGCGGTGGCGGCCAAGCTTGGACTTGCTGGCGCACCTATCGAGGGAACCACCCACTTCAGCCAGATCGACCCGTTGGCGTTCGAGCTCTGGGGGCGTCGGTGGTTCGAGTCCGGGTGTATCAGCTCGCACTTCATGACGATGGTGTTTGAGGGCGAGTCCGTCGTCGCCTCGCTGACCGACCTTGGTGGTGACCGCGCCGAGATCTCGGCCGAGAAGGGGGACGGCGCACCGGTGTTGGAGGGAACGGCGTCGGTCGATCCCGCCGCGCCGACTGCGCTGCAGGCTCGCCTTGCGCGGCAGCGAGAGAGTGACGTCGACGAACTCTTCATCATCGATCGCATTCAGGTGGGTGATCGGGTGACGGTGGAGGGGGAGTCCATCGATATGACGACATCGAACGGCGAGGGCTATCCATTTTCACTGCGCGAGAAGCTCGACCGGATCACTGAACCGAGCCCCTGGTACACTTCAGCCGCGAACCCGTGGGGGCGGCCGATCGTCCCGTTCGAGATGTACAGCGTGCTCACCAACAAGAGTGGCGGCGCCCGCGGTGTGCGTCGACCCTCCAGCGGTCTGTTCATCGACCTGGAGGTCAGAGCAGTGGACGGTCCCCTGTTCGTCGGCGAACCCTATGTGGTGGAGAAAGAGGTGCTCTGCATCGGCCAGAGTCGACGGGTCGAGTCGTACTGGACCGAGTCTCGGGTGATCGCACCGGAGACCGGTAGACACGTGGCGACGGTCTTGCTCCACCAGGGCGTGTTCAAGGCGAGCTATCCGGACTACCCGACAGGTCCTTAGTCAGCCGGCGACGGTCCGATGGGTTTGGTTCTGGAGAACACCCAGGCGTGAGGTGTGGCATCCTCATTGCGTGTCCGATGACCTGCCGCTGCCGAACGTATCCCACGACCTGACCGGCGAGGTCGCGCTCATCACGGGCGCGACGTCCGGCATCGGGCATCGGTTCGCCCGCGTCCTCGCCGCCGCCGGGGCGAAGGTCATCGGCGCGGGACGAAGACGAGAGCGGCTCGACGAACTCGTGTCCCTGATCGAAGCCGACGGCGGGACTGCAGTCGGGGTGGCGATCGACATGACCGACACCGACTCGATCATCGGCGGCTTCACCGAAGCGGAGGCCGCCTTCGGCACGATCACCATCCTCGTCAACAACGCCGGTGTGCCCGATGCCCAGCGGGCACACAAGATGGACGTCGACCTGATCGACCGCGTGGTCGACACGAACCTCCGTGGCCCGTACGTGCTGTCGGTCGAGCACGCAAAACGCTTGATCGCCGAAAAGCGGCCCGGTCGTCAGATCAACATCTCGTCGATGACCGGCTACGGCTACGACGGCCATGGCGCTGCGTTGTATTCGATCACCAAGGCCGGCATCACGCGCATGACCGAAGTGCTGGCGGTCGAGTGGTCTCGCAACCACATCAACGTGAACGGCATCGCTCCGCGCGCCTTCCACTCGGAGATGATGAACGGGATGCTCGAGCGCATCGGCGACTTCTCCGGCCGCATGCCGCGAAAGCGGCTGGGTGTGGCCGCCCAGCTCGACTCGACGCTGCTCTACCTCTGCTCACCGGCTTCTGATGCGGTCACCGGCACGGTGATCAAGGTCGACGACGGCCAGATGCCGCGCTGAGTGTCAACTGGGGTTGGACCCCAGTTGACACTCAACTGCGGGGAACGTCCTTCCAGGCGATGCCCTTGAACGGGTCGGGCTCACGCGGGAGCCCGAGGACCCGCTCGCCGACGATGTTGCGCTGGATCTCCGACGTGCCGCCTTCGATCGAGTTGCCGCGCGTGCGGAGGAACTGCTCGATCCAGTCGGCTGCGTCGGCGTCGCCGGACTCCCACGCAAGCGCGTCGGCGCCGAGGATCTCCATCGCCAACTCTTGCAGCTGTTGGTTGCCTGTCGCCTTGGCGATCTTGGTGATCGAGCCCTGTGGCCCTTGGAAGCGCCGGGTGTTCTGACCGAGTGTCCAGCTGTCCGCATGCGCTCGGGCGAGGCGCTGACGCACTGCGGCTTCGCTTGCAACGCCGCCGCTTTGGGCGCGTGTCAGAATCTCGGCCAGCGGCTTGCCGCCGAGGATCTCGTCGCCCGCCCTGCGCTTCTTTTTCGACCCCGACAGCGCGTGTCGCTCGGCGCCGAGCGTCGTCATCGCTGCCGCCCAGCCCTCGCCGATCGGGCTGATGCGGCACCGGTCGGGCACCCGGACGTCGGTCATGAAGACCTCGTTGAACTCGACCTGCCCAGCCATGTTGACGAGCGACCGAACCTCGACGCCGTCAGCCCGCATGTCGAGTCCGAAGTACGTGATGCCCTTGTGCTTCGGGGCGTCGGGGTCGGTACGGGCGATCAGCATCGCCATCTCCGACTGGTGACCGAACGTGGTCCAGACCTTCTGGCCGTTGACGACCCACTCGTCGCCGTCACGAACTGCGGTTGTGGCAAGGGAGGCCAAGTCGGAACCGGCACCCGGTTCGGAGAACAGCTGGCACCAGCGCTCCTCGCCGGTCGCGAGTGGCGGGAGCAGCCGTCGTTTCGTCTCGTCGCTAGACCACTCGAGGATCGTTGGTGCGGCGAGCGGCATGCCTGACCCGCGTGGCGTTCGCGGGATCTCCCAGGTGTCGAGCAGCCGATAGACTGCCTCCGCCTCGTTCCGGGGGAGCCCTCGGCCGCCGGCGTCGTCGGGAAAGTGCGGGGCGGTCCATCCGGCCTCGCCGAGGGCACGGACGATGGCAGGGTTGTCTGTACCGGCTTTTGCCGAGACCAAGCGCTCCTCGTCGCCGTGACGGGCAGCGTCGAGCCAGTCGGCGGGCACGAGCGACTCGACGAGTGTGACGAGCTCCGAGCGACCGGGGAATTCGTCCACGGGGCTCACCGGCCCAGCGCTCCGCTCATCCGCTCGGCTGAGTCCTCCGGCATGCCAAACGGCAGGGACCGTTCGTGAAGGAGTGCGTCCGTGCGGCTCATGTCGTCGTGCGCGGCGATGAGCTGATTCACCCGCCGGTTGGTGCCCGGAGAGTTGGTAGCGATCTCTGCTGCCAGCGCAGCGACGGTCGCCGCCAACTCCTCATCGGGTACCGCCCGATCGACGAGGCCGATCTCGGCGGCTTCGACACCCGAGATGCGACGGCTTGTGTACATCAGCTCCTTTGCCCGCTGCCGGCCGATGCGTTCGGGCAGGCGGACCGACATCCCCCAGATCGGCACGAGCCCCCACTGGCCGTGCGTGTCGCCGAGCTTGGTGGAGTCGGCGGCGACCAGGAACTCGCAACCGAGTGCGAGTTCGAGACCTCCGGTGAAACAGTGGCCGTGGAGTTGGGCGATCGTCGGCTGCGGGAGTCGTTCGAGTGCATCCACCGTCTCCGGCTCGAAGTACTTCGAGGGCGCCCGCTCGCCAGTGGCGATCGAGCTGAGGTCGTGACCGGCGCAGAACGACCGGCCCGCACCACGTAGGACAACGCAGCGGACCGAGTCGTCGGCAGCTATCGCATCGAGATGATCACGCAGCGCGACGAACACACCAGGTGTCAAGGCGTTGAGCTTGTGAGGACGGTTGAGGGTGAGTGTCGTCACCTCGTCTGTGTCGTCGCGCAGAACCAGATCGAGGCCCGTCATGTTGCCATCCTACATCTCGGTGTCACCGGGTCGAACAGACGACGAACTAGACGTAGCCGGTGATGAGGCGTTCGAGCTGGCGTTGGTGGCCGTCCGTCCGTCGATGAGGAGGTTGGGTCCAGTGCCGTGCGATTCGTTGGCGGTGCCTCGTGCCCGAGTGCGCCGTCTCGGCTGCAGAGCGGAACGACCTTCTCGACCGGCTGCGTGAAGTGGCCATCAACCAGGCACGCCGTGCCGGCGACCTTCCCGCCACGCCGAGTCCGCTGTCGAGGATCCGCACCTAGTCACCGTCGATCGGGTTCTTGTAGTGGTCCAGGTAGGTGATCTCTGACACCGGGCGCCGTTCGACCGCCGTGAAATCGGTTCCGAGGGTGTAGGCCACCGGCAGCAACCCAGCTTGGTTGATGTGATCGGGTATTCCCAATAGATCAGCGGCCTCCTCTTCGAACTGGAGGTGCAAGGTCGTGTAGCAGCTACCAAGGCCTCGACTTCGCAGCGCAAGTTGGAAGCTCCATACGGCCGGCAAGATCGAACCGAGCAGTCCAGCAGCGAACGTGGTGATGTTGTTTGCACCTCCGAGCCGAGGTGAGTCGAGTCGACCGATAATCAGCGGAATCACGAGGACTGGGACCCTCTCGAGGTTCTGAGCAAGGTAGTTGGCCGAATCGATCGCGCGATGCGCAGCCGTCCCCTTCTCGGCTTCGTCGGCTGCGACTGCGAGGTAGTCACCGCCGCCGCGGCGATAGAGGTCGGCCAGCGCGTCCTTGCGCTCCTGATTGCGTACGACCATCCACCGCCACCCCTGCCGGTTGTTGCCGGAGGGTGCCTGGACGGCCAGTTGCAGGCAGTCGAGCAATACGTCGGTCGGGACATCGCGATCGAGGTCGAGCCGCTTACGAACCGAACGTGTAGTCGAGAGCAGCGCATCGGTCTGAGAGAGGTCGAACTCCATACGCCCACTCTCTCACGATGGGCTACGCGTCCTCAATGAGGAAGATGAGGCTGGCAAGCTGGCCAACGGCCAGATCGCCCTCGTGATCGGCACGATCCGCGGCGGTCGATGAGATGGCCGGAAAGAGCAGAGCCCGTCGCGATTCGTCGACACGCTTGCCGAGCGTGCGCCGGTTGTCCCGGAACCGATCGCCGCAGTGTCCGTTGATGTCGAGGCGTCGCGCGCGATGGAGGCTACCGAAGAGATCGAACGCGGTCCCTACCCCGCTGCGTTCACCGCCACGTCTGGGTAGCGCCCGGCCTCGCTACCGACCCTTCCGCTGCGGTGGGCGCTTCTCCTGGAATGCGGTCATCCCCTCGGTGAATTCCTGGGCTGACGAGTCGCGCAGAATCAGCAGCGTCATTCCCCGGATCGGGTCGGTCGTGCTCGCGGGCGATGTGGCTACTATGAAGACGACCTTCGTCGGTGGCCACAAAGCCGTCCCGATCCGCCATACCCTCACCCCGGCTTTGCCATGGAGACCGCCATGGCCTTCGAAATCGATGCACTACCTGACCAAGAGGGACGCGTCGCCCTGATCACTGGATCAAACACCGGCCTCGGTTTCCACAACGCCCACGACCTGGCGGCCAAGGGCGCAAAGGTGGTGATGGCGTGCCGCAGCGAGGAACGTGCCCGCGGCGCGATGGAGCGGATCGGCGCCGAAGTTCCGAACGCCGACCTGGAGTTCCTCGCAGCCGACCTCAGCTCACTCGAGGCGGTGCGGAGCGCAGTGGCCGAGTTCCGGGCGAATCACGACAGTCTGGATCTGTTGATCAACAACGCTGGCATCGGGATCGCGCCCTACGCCAAGACGGCTGACGGATTCGAGCGCCAGATGGCCGCCAACTACTGGGGCCACTTCCTGCTGACCATGTCGCTGATCGACGTGATGCCGGACAGCGCCCACTCCCGGGTGGTTGCTGTCAGCAGCCTCGCCCACAAGCAGGGTGCAAAGGAGATCCGCTTCGACGACATCCACTGGGAGCAGAAGTACAGCAGCGTGGGTGCGTACCGACAGAGCAAGTTGGCCTGCCTGATGTTCACGCTGGAGCTGGACCACCGCCTCAGGGCCGCCGGGAAGTCGATCTTGTCCGTGGGCTCGCACCCTGGCGTCTCCGAGACCGAGCTCGGGCGGAGTCTGCCCAAGGTCGTCAAGTTGTTGACCCGGTACGTGGTGGGGCCGTTGATCTCCCACGACCCCGACAAGGCGTCGCTGCCCACGCTCTTGGCCGCCATCGGTCCGGACGTTGAAGGCGGCGACTACTACGGCCCGCAGAACAAGGGCGAGACGCGGGGCGATCCGGGCGAGGCGGGCATCCACCAGTGCGCGCAGGACGAAGAGGCCGCCACACGGCTGTGGGAGCTTTCGGTCGAGCTGGCCGGCGCCGACCTGCCCTTCTGAGGGACAGCCGAATGAGCGTCGAACTGATGAGGCCGAGCTCGGCCATGATCCGAGCCACCCGCTTCTTCGACACACGGATGCCGTTGCGCAGAAACAGGTGTCTCAGCCGCACGTGTCGATCGCCCTTGCACGCCTTCCCCAGCTGCGGGTCGTTGATCTCGAAGGTGGTCACTCGATCTGTGGAGAAGGCCGACTGATTCGACGGGCGGTGGTCGAAGTGATTGCCCGGGCCGGGGCGGATCAGTCCGAATAGGGGAAGTCGTTGAGGTAGTGCAGGTATTCGTCCTCGACGTCGATCTCGAATGTCTTCAGGAACCGGGTGACGGCGTTGTAGTAGCTGACGGCGAGCGTGAACTCGACCATCTGCTCGCCGTCGAGATGGCGGTGCAGCGCGGCGAAGGTGTCGGCTGCCATGGCCCCGTCGAGCGTGATCTCGTCGGCCGCCCGCAGCACGAGCTCTTCGATCTCGCCGAGTCCGGCGGCTCCGGGTCCCTTGGCCACCGCGCGGACATCGGCCTCGGACATGCCGAACTGCATGCCGAGCTCGATGTGATGGGTGTACTCGTAGTCCGCCCGAGCCAGGACGCCCACCCGTAGGATCGCCATCTCGCGCAGGCGCGCGTCGAGCGTGCTGCTAGAGCGGATCCAGCCGCCCAGACGGTTAAAGGCGCGGGCGCCGCCTGGGGCGTACGCGGTGATCTTCACCAGGTTGATGTCCCGCTCGACGAGGTCCCGGTCGTCGGGGTCGAGGTCATCGGGTGTGAGATAGGGGAGTCGGGCCACGTCTAAGCATCGCACAGCGAGGCTTCGAGACCTCAGGTGGCGACATCGTCGAGCACCGATTCGCGTTCCGGTGGGTGTCCTTGGACTTCGCCTCGCACGTCTTGACACCCTTGTCCGGCAAGCAGGCCCTCGCAGCCCAGGCCCAAGTCCTACATCGCAACCCGCCGGGCGAACGAGTCGCCGATCATCGACATGGAGGAGACCAGGGCTACCCCCGGATGGGGGTCGGCATCGCTACCGACCCCTCCACTGAGGTGGGCGCTTCTCGCGGAACGCAGTCATCCCCTCGGTGAAGTCCTGGGCTGAAAAGTCGACAGCAGCGGCGAGGAACTCTGCACTCAACCCCGTCTCTAGGCTGCCATCGACACCTCGCCGCAGGACCTCCTTGATGAGCATCGTCGCCGATGGCGAACATGAAAGAATCTCGTCAGCGAGGTCGAAAGCGCCGGCGAGCCAATCGTCTGCGAGCCGGTTCACCAGGCCGACCTCGAGCGCCTGTTGGCCTGAGATCCTGCGCCCTGTCAGCAGCAGCTCCGCGGCGACGCCCGGCCCGACCAAGCGGGCAAGCCTCTGGGTCCCGCCTCCCGCAGGAATCGCTCCGACCCGGGCCTCGGTCAGGCCGAGCTGAGCGTCGGGCGATGCGACGCGCAGGTCACATGCGAGCGCTGTCTCCAGGCCGCCGCCCAAGCAGTAGCCGGAAATCGCGGCGATAGTAGGCTGAGGCACGTTCGACAGGATCGAAAAGAACTCGCTGCCCGGTCGATTGAGCCGCCAGAACGACATGGGATCAGCCGGAGCCTCATTGTCGCCGCTGATGTCCGCTCCCGCCGAGAATGCTCGATCGTCGCCGGCGATAACCATCACAAAGATGTCCGACCGCAGCCGGATCGACTCACAGATCGACCGAAGCTCTGAGCGCATGAGATCGTTCATAGCGTTCAGAACCTTGGGCCTCGCGAGTTCAACAACGGCGACGTGTCCCTCCTCCCTGTATCGGATGGTCTCGTAGTCTGCCGGTTGGTGCTCGGTCACGGCCGCGCATCGTACTGATCTCTCGAACGGTGGTCAACAGATGCACAACCTGTGTGCATCGATTTCTCTCGTCTGGACCGCCAAGAGTGAGACCAGGGCCGCATGCATGAGCCGGAGATTTGAACGTTTACGCTGAATGTGTCAATCTGACAGACCTCCGGATTCGACGAGGGGTCGCAGCCCGCGGACGACCACCGCCTGATGGGAACCACCAGCGTTGCCCGGAATGAGGAGTAGCAGTGTGACGGAACCGTCGTCAACGAGACCATCAAATGGCCTGCTTGACCTTGCAGGCAAGGTCTGCATGGTGACAGGCGCAGGCCAAGGCATCGGCCGCGAAGTCGCGCTGACCGTCGCACGGCATGGGGCGGGCGGCGTTGTCGTGAATGACTTCTTCACCGAACGCGCCGAGGCGGTGGCCGCCGAGGTCGAGTCGCTCGCCGTGCCGGCACTTGCTGCGCAGGCCGACGTCTCGGACTACTCAGCCGTCGAGGCGATGGTCGACGAGACACTCGAGCGCTTTGGGCGCCTCGACGTGGTTGTCAACAACGCTGGCAACATGGGGCCGGACCCCGACTCCGTATTGTACGATGTGTTCTGGAAGACACCGCCCGACATGTGGGACAAGTGGATCGGGGTGAACTTCCACGGTGTCCTCAATTGCGCACATGCTGCGCTGGGGCCGATGATCGACAAAGGAGAGGGCGGCCGAATCATCACCGTGATCTCCGAGGCGGCACGCTTCGGCGATCCAAGGTTCGCGGTGTATGCAGGTGCCAAGGCTGGTGCCGCCGGGTTCATGCGGTCTATTGCCCGGGAGGCAGCCCGGTACGGCATCACGGCGAACAATGTCTCGATCGGGGGAACGAAGACCCCCACGGTTGCGCCGGACCCTGAAACGGAAGCCAAGGTGATCAAGGCGTACCCGTTGCGCCGAATGGGGGAACCCGCAGACGTTGCCAACATGGTGCTGTTTCTCGCGTCGGACGCCTCATCATGGATCACCGGCCAAACCTATCCGGTCAATGGCGGCTTCACGTTCAACCTGTGATGACTCGCGACACGCGAAGGAGGTGTTGGAGTGACCGAATCCCGACCCGAGTTCATCATCGAAGGGCGCTTCGAGATCGACCCATCCGGTGAGACGGTGACCTTACTCGGATCGCGCTGTACCTCCTGCGGTGCTCTACAGCACCCACGGCGCGAGAGATGTTTCTCTTGCTTTGACAGCGCGCTTCAGGACTGCTCCCTCGGATCGGAGGCCACGGTGTGGAGCCGCAGCGTGGAGCGCCTTGGTCTCGTTGTAGGCAAGCCTTTCGGCGTGTGCTGGGCCGAGGTGGCGGAAGGCGTGATGGTTCAGGCCATCTTGGACGGCGACGTCGACGACCTGCCGGGAATCGGCGAGCGCGTCGTGGCTGTGCCCTTCACCCTTCCCGAGAGCGAGATCGGCGGTCCCTACACCACGTTTGCATTCCGATCGAAGACGGAGGGCGGCACGTGAGTCAGCGCGATGTCTATGTGATCGGTGTGGGAATGGTTCCCTTCGGGCGGTTCCCTGAGATTCCGGCGGCATTGCACGGCGCGCGGGCTGGTGCCCAGGCGCTGGACGACGCCGGAGTCGACTGGCAAGACATCTCGACGATGTACTGCGGGGCGTCCATGACCGGAGGGTTCGTTGCGAGCCGGGTCGGTCATCTCCTCGGACTGAATGAGTCTGAGCAGGTCACGGTGGACAATGCTTCGGCGAGCGGCTCGTCAGCCTTCCGACAGGCAGTCCTGGCCGTAGGCGAAGGCCGCACCGACGTTGCTCTCGCCGTGGGTTGCGGCAAGATGGATCGAGCGATGTTCTTCGGCGCCGGTCCCGACCCCCTCGAGCAACGGATCGCAGTCGCCGACGCTCAATTGTCCGCAGCGATACGCTTCGCGCTCATCGCCCAGCGCAGGATGCACGACGAAGGTCTCGACGAGGAGGTTTTCCACCGCATCACAGTGAAGAGCCACCGCCACGCGTCGCTGAACCCCAATGCGCAATACCGAAAGGAAGTAACCCTGGAGCAGGTACTGGAGTCGCGACTCATCGCCGACCCCATTCACCTACTCGAATGCACGCCAACCGGGGACGGGGGAGCGGCCGCGGTCGTTGCGACTCGGGAGGTCGCCGAGCGTCTGGGCCGGCATCCGCGGGTACGGGTGATGGCATCGCAGTTCAGATCCGCGCCCGAGACAGACCACCCGTTCTACGAGTACGAGCTGACGAAGCGAACCGCAAGTGACGCATACGAAGACGCAGGGATCGGTCCGAGCGACCTCGACCTGTGTCAAGTTCACGACGCGTTCAGTTCCGAAGAGCTGGAGTATTACGAAGCGTTAGGTGTTTGCGACCCCGGTGAGGGTGGCCGGCTCGTAATGGATGGCGACGTCGAGCTTGGGGGTCGAATTCCTTTCAATACCGACGGCGGGCTGGTTTCTCGCGGTCATCCGCTCGGGCCCACCGGCCTGGCGCAAATCTGGGAGACGACCCTGCAGCTTCGAGGTCAAGCGGGTCCGCGCCAGATCGACGGTGCGAGGTTTGGTCTGGCGCAGATGATCGGAGCGGGCGGTGTGTGCGTTATCCACATCTTGGGACGCGACTGAGGAGACCTCTTCCACTGTGAGAGCCGCCCAGAGGTCAGCGTCGCCTGTCGTATCGTGCTGGCGAGGACCAAACGTGGTTCGTCGTCGGTTCTCGACGAACCGAGCGTGACCGGGGACGCCCCTCGCGTCCTACCGCGTCATCGATCTGACAGACGAACGCGGCCTGTACTGCAGCACTATGCTCGGCGACTTGGGCGCCGACGTCGTGCGGGTCGAGCCTCCCGCAGGATCTCCGGCTAGACGGAGCGACAGCGGGGCGTTGTGGGAGGCCTGGGCCCGCAACTCGAGAAGCGTCGTCTTGGACGTCCAAACCCGCCGAGGTCGCGATGGCGTCCGTGACCTAGCGGCAGACGCGGACTTCTTCATCGAGAGTGGGGAACCGGGCGAACTCGCCGAGCTCGGACTCAGCTACGACTCCTTGGCGAGAGTCAATCCTGCACTGATCTATGTGTCGATCACCCCGTTCGGGCAGAGCGGCCCACGGGCTCATGAACCGGCGACCGATCTGACCGTTCAGGCAGCGTCGGGAATGATGATTGGGGTCGGCTCCCCTGACCGGGCCCCTCTGCGATTGTTCGGGTCGCAATCGTGGGCCCACGCCGGAGCGGAGGGTGCTGTGGGCGCGCTCTTGGCGCACCACGAGAGGGTTCGGTCCGGGAGGGGGCAGCACGTTGACGTCTCGGCGCAGGCGGCAACGGCGCTCGCCGCTGGGTTCCAGCCACTTGCCGGCGTCCTCGATGCCGAGCCGACGCGCCGGAGTGGCGGCGGCATTGTCGCAGGAGACATCGACGTGCCGACGACCTTCCGCGCGGGCAACGGATTCGTCTGCGTTCCTTTCTTCTTCGGACCGAGCCAGGGTCCGTTCGCTCGTCGGCTCATGGAGTGGATTCACGACTGCGGGGAGTGCGATGCAGCGACCCGCGACAAGGATTGGATCGGCTATCTCGACCTGCTGTCGTCGGGGGAGGAGCCAAGGTCCGAGTTGGATCGAGTCCTGGGCATCGTGCGTGACTTCGTCGCTTCACGCGACGTCGACGACCTGTTCACCACAGCCCGCAATCGAGGGGTCCAGCTCGTCCCCGCCTATAGCGTCGACGGCATCCTGGCTGATGAACAGCTTCAGCGCCGTGGCTACTGGTGGGTGGCGTGCGACCTTCCCGGCGAGCCGAGTGTGCCCGGGGCGTTTGCCAGGATGAGCGTCACTCCTCTGGAGTACCGCGGACACGCGCCGCCGCTCCCGAGCAGCGAGGCGGAGAGAACAGCGGCTCTCGCGGAGGTCCAGGGTGAGCTGCGCCCGGCTTCCGAGTGGGCGTCCGATAGTTCGGCGAGACCCGTTCTCGACGGCCTCAAGGTCCTCGACTTCACATGGCTCGCAGCGGGACCGCTATCGACCCGTGTACTGGCGGATTTTGGAGCCACGGTCGTGAAGGTCGAGAACAATCGGCGGCTCGACGCAATGCGCATCCTGCCACCGAACATCCACGGCCGAACCGACCCAGACTCCGGCGGCGGGTTCCACAGCGCATGTGCCGGCAAGCTGAGCCTCAACCTCGACATGAAGCACGATGGAGCACGCGATGTGGCGATCGACCTCGTGCGCTGGGCCGACGTTGTCGTCGAGTCCTTCTCGCCGCGAGCAATGCCCGCTTGGGGGCTGGATTTCGACACACTCCAGGATGTCAAGCCGGACCTGATCATGGTGAGTTCGTCGCTGTTCGGTCAAGACGGCCCGTACGCGATGATGGGCGGTGTCGGCTTCATGGGCGCAGCCCTCGGAGGATTCACCCGTCTCACCGGATGGCCTGACCGCGATCCAACCGGGCCCTGGGGACCCTACACGGACTACGTCGCGCCGAGAGCGACGATCGCGGCGCTTCTCGCAGCGCTGGATCATCGACGCCGGACGGGACAGGGCCAGTGGGTGGACGTCTCGCAGATCGAGGCCAGTCTGGGGTTTCTCGGTCCTCAGCTCGTCGACTTTGCCTTGAACGGGACGATGCCCGAGGCTCTTGGAAATCGCCACCCTTCGATGGCACCTCACGGCGTCTACGCCGCAGAAGGCGAGGATTCGTGGGTCGCGATCGCCTGCCGTGACGACCACGACTGGACACGTCTTTGCCGGGCGATCGACCGGGACGCCCTCGCCGCGGATTCACACCTCGCGTCATTCGTCGGCCGCAAGGACCAAGAAGACCGAGTTGACCAAATCGTCGCAAAGTGGGCCGCAAGCGTCACCAGTGCCGAAGCGGAGCGATGTCTCACAGCAGCAGGCGTGCCGGCAGCGGCTGTCATCGATCACCGCACCCTCTCGACCGAGCACCAGTTCAGCCACCGGAAGCACATCGCTCGAGTCGATCACCCCCTGCACGAGCACACCTACATCGAGTCGACGCACATCGGGTTGTCGCGCACACCAGGTCAGGCAGGGGTCGCCGGGCCGCTCCTGGGGGAGCACACCGGGCTTGTCCTCCGGGAACTCCTCGGTTACGACGAGCGCCGCGTTCGAGATCTCGTCCGGGACGGCGTTGTGGCAACCAGTACCTTGGTGCCGGATGGCGAGGAATGCAGTAGTTAGGAGAATAGTGATGTCGGACTTCGTAAATGATCTGTTTGGGCTGAAAGGGCGAACCGCGGTAGTGACCGGGGGATCGTCGGGAATCGGAAAGTTCATTGCCGAAGGATTCGTGAGAGCGGGTGCACGGGTCTATATCGTCGCTCGGAGCGGAGATGCCCTCGAGGAAATATCGAACGACCTGTCCGAAGTGGGCACGTGCATTCCGATCGTGGCTGACCTGTCAACGATGGCGGGGGTTCGCGACCTGGCCGATCAAGTCGTGGATGCCGACCCCGACGTTCACATTCTTGTGAACAACGCGGGCGTTACCTTCGGCGCCCCGTTGGAGGACTTTCCAGAAGAGGAACTCGATCGGGCGTGGAATCTGAACGTGAAGGCCGTGTTTCACCTGACTCGATTCCTCCTCCCAGCACTGCGGGCTGCCGCCTCAGACGAGCGACCGTCATCGGTCATCAACGTGTCGTCCGTCAACGGATCAGTGGTACCCGAGATCCCCGGCCACAAGGGAATCGGACCTGTGCGCGAGTCCTGGGGATACGGGGCCAGCAAGGCAGGCGTCAATATGCTCACACGCCACCTCGGCGCCGCGCTGGCAGTGGACAATGTCACCGTGAATGCAATCGCCCCCGGCCCGTTCGAGTCGCGGATGACCGCACCCTATTTCGACAACCCCGAGATGCGGTCGTCGACCGAAGCCATGGTTCCCATCGGTAGAATCGGGACGCCGATCGACGTCCAAGGGGCATCGATCTTCCTTGCTTCCCGGGCAGGCGCGTACCTGACCGGAGCCATCATCCCGGTCGACGGTGGCTGGTCGACCCACGGCTGACGATCGTTTCAAATCGCGGGTGGTTGGCAGGCGAGCGGGCCCGGCATCGTCGTACTGGCATGGCCCGTGAGATCCTTGAGCGAGGCTTGGTAGACATTCAGGCAGCGACTGTTGTAACGTTCAGCGGCGCGGGAACGCGGGACGGGACTGATTTCGATGTATGACATGTGTGCCGGGATACGAGTGATCGAGCTCGGCTTGGAATGGGACGAGATCATTCAGCTCAAGATTGCCGAGGTGGTCCTATGACCGAATCAGATGCCAGCCCGCAGCAGACCGGCCTAATCCCTCCACTGCTCGCGGGGCGCCATGCCCTCGTCACCGGCGGCAGCAAGGGGATCGGCCGATCGACCGTTGAGACGTTTGCAGCAGCCGGTGCCACCGTGTCGTACTGCGCGCGCTCTCCAGAGTCGTTGGAGATGGTGCAGGAGGCAACTCGGGATCTGCCCGGCGAAACTCTGGCGTACACCGCGGACTTCAGCGATGTGGCCGAGGCCGACAGGTTCTATGACGAGGCAAGTGCTCGAAGTGGCTCTCCGGACATTCTCGTTCACAACGTCGGATTGAGCGTCGCTCGGAACTTCGTGCGCATGACGAACGAGGACTGGGAAGCGCTGTTTCGCTTGAACCTCGGTTCCAGTCTCCAGCTCACCCGAAGGGCATTCCCTGACATGAAGCGGCGTGGATGGGGCCGCATCGTGATGGTCTCGTCGGCGACAGCCAAGTTCCCGATCGGGCATCTGGTTGACTACAGCGCCAGCAAGGCAGCGATGGTTTCGGTGGCCAAGGGGTTGGCGCGAGATTGGGCCAAGTACGGAATCCTCGTCAATTCAGTACTCCCTGGACTTATCATGACCCCGGCGTGGGACGAAGCGGCCGAGCGGTTGGCGGGCTCGGGCATTCGTGGTGAGACCGTTCCCGAGGTGCTGGAGAGCTTTTCCGGCGAGGTGCCGATCCCGAGATTCGGCCACCCTGATGAGATCGCCAAGGTGATCCTCTTTCTTTGTTCCGAATGGGCGAGCTACGTCAATGGAGTGGCGCTCGATGTGGATGGCGGATGGAGCGGTCATCTGTTCTGATTCGCCACAGGTCTCAATGACTCGAGCACGATGGAGCACAGCCAAGTGAGGTCATCGGGCGCGCCTGAGCGTCGTTGGGCCCAGTAGCGACATCAGTCCTCGGAAGAAAGAACAGAAGATGACCAAAGCAGCTGTGATGGCGGCACCGGGCGAACCGCTCGAGGTGCGGGACATCGACGTGAACGCGCCACGCGGCAACGAAGTGCAGGTACGACTCGCCGCTTCTGGTGTCTGTCACAGCGATCTAACGATCCACGAAGGCCTAGTGCCGCTACCCTTGCCGCTCGTACTTGGCCATGAAGGCGCAGGCGTTGTGACCGAAGTAGGCGAAGGGGTCGAGCGGTTGGCCGTCGGGGACCACGTGGTCCTGTCGGCGACCGCCCGCTACTGAACTCGTAATGCCCGCCAGGACACTGCACGGATCGCTCTACGGTAGCGGGGACATTCTCGTCGACTTCCCCCGGCTCGCCGACCTCTACATGGATCGCACTCTCCGGCTCGATGAACTCATATCTCGGCGGATCGCGCTCGACGAAGTGAATGCTGCCTTCGCTGAACTCCGCGAAGGGACGGCTGCTCGGTCGGTCATCGTATTCGACGGTCCGACGGACTGAGGTCGGAACCACTTCGCTCGCACACCTCACTAGACCGGCGGTGGGTTCCGAATCGCTGGGGCCGCGATCTTTCTCGCGTCGCGCGCAGGTTCGTACATTTCGGGCGCGATCATCCCGATCGATGGTGGATTAACGACATACGGTTGACCGGCTCGGCGGCGCCGTTCCTTGGTGCGAGCCTTCCTGGCATCCGTTCCCGCCGCCCTTCAGCCGCCGCCCAATGCTAAAGGGGTTAGGTCGGTGTGAGGCCGAAGGCAGTCGAGCCACCAGCTCTGCTGCGACAAGTAGGACCCCTTGACACCCACTGTCCTTTTGTGCGAGCCTCTGTGCATTCCTATTCGATGGCACTGAGCCACGATCCAGGGGGGCATTCATGAAGGTGACGTATTCGATTTGGGCGCGTGTCGCTGCCTGTTTTCTCGTGTTTGTGCTGATCGCGGCGAGTTGTGGCGATGACGATGACGACGCAGCAACGACGGGCGACACGCCGACGACTGCTGAAGAGACCCCGATCGAGGACGATTCGCCTGCCCCCGATGCCAGCAGCGACGACGACAGTGAGTCCTCCGACTCCGAGTCGGACGCCGAGGCGGAGCCGACGTCAGATGAACCGGATGTTGAAGCCCCAGACGAGACGTGTGACCTATCGGGTGAGCCGATCGTTCTCGGTATGGGTGCCCCGGTCGTCTCCGACGTGGTTCAGGTTCCCGCAATCCCAGCGGCTGCGAAGGCGGCCGCAGAGAGCATCAATAACCGCCTATGCGGGATCGATGGGCGGCCGATCGTTGTCGAGCACTGCGATGACAGGGGTGATCCGAACGAGGCGTTGATTTGCGCACGCGAGCTCGTTGACGAAAAGGCCGTGATCGCGATGGTCGGCATTGCGTCGCCCCAATCGGGCGCGTACTACCCAGTCTACGAGGCCGGCGGGGTCGCCAACGTCGGGCCCGTCCCGGCGTCGTTGGAGGACCTTACGCACCCCCAATCGTTCCCGCTGCTACCCGGCGCGCTCTTCGAAAACGCTGGCTCGGCAGCGCTTGTTCCTCCTGGATCGAAGGTCGTGACAGTTTGGGGTGACAGCGCCGTCCTGCGCCTCGCCGCGGACTTGTTCGTCCAGAGCGCCGAGGCCGCTGGAGTAACCGATCATGAAGAGATCTTCATCCCGGTCGGCACCGTGGACTATGCCTCGACTGCCCAACAAGTTGCTGATTTTGATCCCGACTACATTGGGCACGGTTCGGAATTCGGTCTCATCGACGCTCTCAACACGATCGGGCTGGGAGACGTGCCGCTTCTCGCTGGTGTCGGGTCCTTCGAGCCCCACTTTGTTGATGCGTACAATCGCAACGACAATCCGATTCTTGTCGGGTCCGGATTCGAGCTGGATCCTTCGCTACCGGGCCGCGCGCAGTATCTGGAGGACATGGCTACGTACGCCCCCGATGTCTCCTCTCTGGGGAGTGGTGCCTTCAATGCGTGGCTGAGCGTGGTCACCCTGGTGCGGATCTTCGAGGACAACCCTGAGACCATTGATCGCCAGGCGCTGCTGACTTACCTACAACAGGCGAACGCGGTGGAAACCGGAGTGACGCCCCCGATCGACTTCACCTCGCCCGGTCCCGTTGAGCAGTTCCCTCGGATCGTCAACACTTGCGTGTACCCGGGTGAGTTCGACAAAGAGACGCAGTCATTTGTCGGACGCAGCGGTGGGCCGTACAGTGGGTTCCAGGACTGCGGTAACTGACTGATCGAGCGCCGGCCCCAGCAGACACGCCCACCCCGTAGTAACGGCGGCCCCGTTCCGTGAGCCTGCCGGTGGTCCGGCCCGAATTTCGAGCGAATTCGACCCTCCTCGCGAACGACGCGCTGGCCGCGAGAACGGTGAAACTCTGAGGACCAGGGGCGAGAGACTTGCATCACGTCTGGCAATTCGGGCTGATTGGGCTCCTGTCCGGCAGTGCCTACGCGCTCCTTGCGTTTGGGGTCGTTGCGGTGTACCGGGGTTCGGGCGTGCTGAACCTCGCCCAAGGAGCGCTGGGCATGGCTGGCACATACGCGTTCTGGGAGTTGTACGACGCCGGTGAGCGCCTGAGCTTGTGGTTGGCGATTCCGCTCGGGATTGTCTTCGGCAGCGCACTCGGCGTGGTCGCATTCATCCTGGCGATCTATCCGCTCCGACGTTCGACAGAGCTCGCCAGGCTGATCGCCACGCTGGGTGTGCTCCTCGTCGTGCAGGGGTTTGCCGTGGTTCACTACGGCGCGGAGACGAGGTTTGTGACGCCGTTTCTACTACCGGGCAGCTACGAGATCCTTGGCGCTGTTGTACCGAGGCTCGCAATCGTGCTCCTTGTGATCACAACGGTCCTCGCGATCGGGTTGTCCGCACTGTTCCGCTGGACTCGCCTTGGCCTGACGGCAACCGCTCTCCGCGAGAACCCGCTCGCGGTGGCGATGATAGGTGTCTCACCCTACCCATCTGGGATGATCTCTTGGGGGCTAGGAGGAGCGCTCGGTGCCGGAGCCGGAATTGTGCTGCTGTCCATCACCGGTCTCTCACCGTCTCGGCTCACGACTCTGATGATCACGGGTCTCGCCGCTGCGCTCCTGGCCCGGTTCCACTCATTCGCGGTGGCCGGGGCAACTGGTGTAGTCATCGGTGTTCTTCAGTCGATCCTCGAGACGCGGTACGACGCATCGCTCGTACGGTCGATTCCCTTCCTTGTGATCGTGATCGCACTGGTGATTGGAGGGCAGTCGCTTCCCGGGCGAGCCTCGGTCGAAATCCCACGACTACCGGGCCTGGGTACGGGCCGTATCCGCCCGATTGTCGTATTCTTGGCGACCGCAGCCGCCGTGTTCGGGGCGTTTACCCTCTCCTCAACTTGGTCCGAGGCAATCATCACCAGCTCGCTGTTTGCGATCATCGGACTGTCCATCGTCGTGGTCACCGGCAACGCAGGCCAGGTCAGCCTTGCACCGATGGCGATCGCAGGGTTCGCCTCGCTCATCACGGCCCGGGCTGCATCGTCGTGGGGAGCACCGTTCCTTGTCTCCATCGTCGCAGGCGTCGCCGCGGCGGTCTTGCTTGGCGTCCTACTGGGCATTCCCTCCGTGCGAGTTCGGGGGCTCAATCTCGCGGTCGCGACCATCGGCTTGTCGCTAGCCGTCGAGACCACATTGCTTGGCTCAAAGAGCCTCACCGGTGGGGTCGACGGGATCTCAGTTCCACAAGCGTCGTTCTTCGGCATCGATCTGGAACCGGGCCGCCACCCCGACCGCTTTGCGGCCTTCTGTGTCATTCTGCTCTCGATCGCCTCGATTGGTGTCGCCAACGTCCGCCGGTCTCGGTCCGGGCGGAGGTACGCCGCCGTTCGCGCAAACGAGAGGGGCGCGGCGGCACTCGGCATCTCGGTCGCCGGCGCAAAACTCGGCGCCTTTGCCCTCTCATCGGGTCTGGCCGGCCTCGCAGGCGCGTTGTTTACCTATCGCACCCGATTCGCCGTATTCTCGCAGTTCACCGTGTTCAACTCGGTCTTCGGCATTGGCCTCGCCATCATCAGTGGGGCTGGCATGGTGATCGGCGGAGTCGTGGTCGGATTCGCCTGGGCCGGCGGCGTCTTCAGCCACTTCCTCGGCCGCTACACGGAGTCGATCGAGTCGTGGTTGGCGGTGATCTCTGGCGCTGTGCTCATCCAGGTCCTGATCATGCACCCGGAAGGCCTCGTTCCGGCGTTATCACGCGGGCTGCGCCGAGTGAAAGGCCGATTAACCGCGCCCGCCAGCGATAGCGCCGCGATCGGCGCGTCGACGGACGCGGTCGACGAGAGTCGTCCGTCCATGCGGGCTTCGACACAGATGGACGGCGACGTGGTGTTGGAAACGCGCAACCTATCGGTCCACTACGGTCACATCGTCGCCGTGGACGACATCTCCTTCGACCTGCACGCTGGACGCGTGCTAGGACTAATTGGGCCCAACGGAGCCGGCAAGACAAGCGTCGTCGACGCCCTCTCAGGATTCGCCAATGTTGCTGGTGGCACCGTCACATTCGACGGGGCTGATGTCGTCGGTCGCCGCCCCGTCGGGCTCGCTCGTGTCGGACTGACGCGGACTTTCCAGAACCTCGAACTGTTCGAGGATCTGTCAGTCCGGGAGAATCTCGCGGCAGCCGTCGAACCTCGTGACCGTTGGGCGTACTTGACCAACCTCGTCCTACCTGGTCGGGTTCGCCTTCCGCTCTGGTTGGTCGACGCAGTGGCCGATCTAGGGCTGACCGACTATCTGGATATCAAAGTGTCCGAGCTGCCCCAAGGCACCCGGCGCATGGTCGCGATCGCGCGAGCAATCGCAACAGATCCCCTCGTCGTATGCCTCGACGAACCCGCTGCGGGGCTGAACGAGGCCGAGCGGCGGGTACTCATGCGAGCCGTCCGCGGGCTCGCCGACGCCGGAATAGCCGTCTTGCTAATCGAGCACAACGTCGACGTGGTCGCCACCGTGAGCGATGTGATCATCGTGCTCGACTTCGGTCATGTAATCGCCCACGGATCAAGCGACGATGTACTGAAAGATCCGGCAGTCCGGTCAGCGTACCTTGGAAGCTCCGCGGCAGTTGCACGCGTCAGTGAGGAGGCTCTGGAGTCGTGAATCGTCTTGAGGTCCGACAGCTGTCGGCGGGCTACGGAGGGCGGCCAGCGATAGAAGATATCGACATTGACGTCGACGAAGGCGAGATTGTTGCCCTCCTCGGGCGGAATGGAGCTGGAAAGACCACAACGCTGATGTCAATCGCAGGCGCCCTGCCACGCACTGAAGGCGAAGTGCGAGTCGGGGGCGTCCCGCTCACCGGCCCATCACATCGCCGTACTCGAGACGCGATCGGCCTCGTGCTCGAGGGTCGCAGCGCCTTTTCGAGCTTGACGACTGCTCAGAACCTCGAACTCGCCCGCGCCGACCAGCACGACGTTCTGGACATGTTCCCCGAACTCGAGCCCCGGCTCCACGTCAGAGCCGGTCAACTAAGCGGGGGCGAGCAACAGATGCTCTGCCTCGGACGAGCCATCGCAAGGTCACCGAAAGTGCTCCTTGTGGACGAAGTCACCTTTGGGCTGGCGCCGATCATATGCGAGCGGCTCTTTGAGGTTCTAGCGTCCGTCGTGGAACGCACGGGCATGGCGGTGCTTCTCGTCGAGCAGCACCTCCACTCTGCCGCTCAAATCTGCTCCCGGTCATACGTTATGAGCGATGGCAGGATACGCATGCAGATGTCTTCCGCCGAGCTAAGAACCCGCGAAGCCGAAATCGAGGCAGTGTATCTCGGCGGGCCAGACACAGAGCGGTCAGGTGCTGCAAGCCGTGCGTCAACGAGGCTCGGATGCACGGAGCAACCGTGAACTCCGGGGCCGATGGGTCGTGGTCGAAGGCACGAACTCGTTCGATCGCGCCACCGCTGAGCTTGAGCCGTGCCAAGGTGCAAGCACCGCAACGGGTCTCGTCAGGGTGATCGTGGTGATCAAGACCCTGCGTATGGCACCCCTAAGCCCGCGCGCTTCGGGAGGAACGGATGTCCTTTAACCTCGCGAGCGCCTGGGAGGCGATCAGCGATGAATTCGGAGACGCAGACGCACTGATCTGCGGCGAGGATGTGCGTTCGTGGCACGACTACGAACGCCGGGCGTCGTCGGTGGCCGGCGGTCTGCTGGCTGCCGGTCTCGGGCCTCGAGAGAACGTGGGGCTTTGCCTCTACAACGGCACCGAGTATCTCGAAGCCCAGTTCGGGGCCATGAAGCAGCGTTGTTCGCCGTTCAACGTCAACTATCGGTATGGGGCCGGCGAACTGCGGAGTCTCTTGGACGATGCCGACGCGCGGGCGGTCTTCTACTCGGCGGCCTTGGTGGACCGCTTTGAGGACATCCGGGCCGATCTCCCCGACGTAGCGCTGTGGGTGCAGGTCGGGGCTGAGGCTGACGTTCCCGAGTGGGCCGTCGGCTACGAGGCGTTCGTGCGCGGCAACAAGCCCGCCCCCCGCATCGATCGCTCTGGCGACGATCTCTGGCTGTTGTTCACCGGTGGCACCACCGGGCGACCGAAGGGCGTCATGTGGCCCCACGTCTCGTTGACGGGGACGATGGCGTCCGCCTATGAGTCGATGAAGCTCACACCGCCCGAGTCGGTGGACGATGCAGTCGCTCGGGTGCGAGAGATCCGTGCACGCGGGTTCGTCCCCCGGCAGCTCGCAGCGGCACCGCTGATGCACGGAACTTCAGGCACGCCTGCGTTGGCCACCCTGCTCCAAGGCGGTGTAGTGATCTGCCTTGAAGGGGCCTCGTTTGATGCGGACGCGCTGTGGCAGGTGGTCCAGGCCCGTCGCGTCACACTCCTCACCATCGTCGGCGATGCGTTCTGCCGTCCGATGGTGGATGCCCTTGATGCTGCAGTGGAGCGCGGCGCCCGCTATGACCTTTCGTCGATCTTCGTCGTGATGTCATCGGGCGTCATCTGGAGTGCTCCTGTGAAGGACGCACTGCTGCGCCACAACCCGGCGGCGCGTCTGGTGGACACGATCGCGTCGTCGGAGGGTTCCAGCTTCGCTCGCAAGATCGATGCCGAGCCCGGAACGACGGCCACGGCCCGCTTTGAGCTCGGTCCCGATGCGAGGGTGATTACAGAGGATGGTAGGGATGTGGTCGCGGGCTCGGGCGAGCCTGGGCGGTTGGCCGTCACCGGGCCGCTCCCGCTGGGCTACTACGGCGACGCGGTCAAGTCGGCCGAGACCTTCCCGGTTATCGATGGCGTGCGGTATTCGATCCCCGGCGACTGGGCGACGGTCGAGGAGGACGGGTCCATCGTGCTTCTTGGCCGCGGGTCGGCATGCATCAACACCGGCGGCGAGAAGGTGTACCCGGAAGAGGTCGAAGAGGCGCTCAAACTCGTCGACGGTGTGATCGATGCCAACGTTGTCGGAGTCCCGGATCCGCGATGGGGTCAGGCCATCGCTGCAGTGGTGGAACTCCGTGGTGACGTCGAGGTCAGTGATGATGCGCTGGTGGCCGGTGTGCGGGCCCAGTTAGCCGCCTACAAGTCGCCCAAACACATCGTGCGGGTGTCCCGGGTGCAACGCGGCCCGAACGGCAAGGCCGACTACAGGTGGGCCCAGGCAGCCGCAGACGAGGCGCTGGGCGTCGCCCGCTGACGCTGGCACCACTCTCGCTGTCGCCCTTCGGAGTCGCAGACAGCCGGTGGAATTGTTCAACGAGATCGGAGTGAAAGCTTCCGTCGAGCAGGTCTGGGAGCAGCCGGCAACGGCAACTGGAGCCAGTCATCCATCCACCCGAATCTCGACTCTTCGCCGAGTGGAGCAAAGGCGACGGGCCGACGTAGGATGACTTGACCGCTCGTCTCCGCACTCGAGACCTTCTTCCGATAGCAAGGGAGCGGCCGATGCCAATCCTCGACTCGTCGCATGACCACATGCATGCTGTCGAGGGAGACAGTGCATGGAGTGAGTCGTACTACTTCAACGCGTATGACCCAGACTCTGACACCGGGTTCTTCACTCGCATCGGCATCCGCCCCAACGACGGAACAATGGACGTCGTCATGAACGTGTGGTTGCCCGACACCGGACTTGCAACTGTGCGTGCTATTCGCGATCAGTCCGAGATGTGCGAGTCACCGCTCGAGGTCGGCGGTGTAACGTATCATTGCACAGAGTCCGGCCAAAGCTGGGTGATCACCGCGGACAGTGACGGACGACGTTACGACCGAACGGGAGCGTACCGCCCCACGCGGCTTCAGATGGACGCCCAGTTCTGCGCCCTTACGCCGATGATCGGTGTCGACGGCCAAGGCAAGTCGGGATCAGGGGCGAGCGCTCGCACCGGAAGCTCGGTGGGCAAGGGCCACCTGGAGCAAGCGGGCCGGTGGCAAGGCTGGATCCAAGTCGACGACATGCGATTCGATTTCGGCGAGAACGTGCGGGGCAACCGCGACAAGTCGTGGGGGCCGCGCCGATGGGGTGGCCCGAAGATGTGGCGCTGGTTCTCTGTCAACATCAGCGACGAGGTCCATTTCGGAGGGATCCGCATCGGGACAGACGAGGGTGACCTCCATCGCGGCTGGGTCTGGCGCGATGGCGCCCACGCAAGCGTTCGCCGCTGGGACGTCCACACGCGAACTGCCTCGGACGGTGTCACGCAGAAGGCCTGTGAGGTGACCGCGCACGACAGCCTAGGTCGCTCACACGACCTCCGCGCCGAGGTCATGCGCGTCGTTCCCGGGGGTTCGCGGCCCGGCGAGACGATCGTTAATGAGGGCTTGGCAAAGTGGACGTACGAGGGTGTCACGGGCTACGGCATCGCCGAGTACCTCCACCAGTTCGACGATGACGGGCACCCGCTCGTGCCGATCGAGTAGGAGCACACGGAGGCTCCACCGTGATCGACCGGCCGGATGCGACTCAGCTCCTCGAGGGGATGCGTCGCGCCCTCCAGCGCGACGTGCTCGACGAGACGAGCGGAGCAGCCCGGCATACGGTCCGGGTCGTTGCGAACCTCTGCGGGATCCTCGCCAGGGAACTCGAAGACGTCGCGGCGGACGCGGGTGCGACCCGGCGAGAACTCGCGGCACTGCTAGATGCCGACGAGCCCCTTGCGGTGCTCGTCGGGGAGCTCGATCGTCGACTCTCGAGCGATCAAGACCTCGAGCCCTCCGCCATGGAGCTCGTGACCGCTGTCATTCGACGAGACGTCGAGCGCCGTCTCGGCATCGCCCGACCGGGCTATTCGACGTGACAGCGCAATCCGCCACGCTCGCGCGACTGGCCGACCTCGTCCGCGCCGGTACGGCAATCGAGGTGACCGGTGTTGCGTCCGCCGGTGCCGCCCGTCGGACGCTGTTCGTGAATCTCGTTGTGGACGGCGCCACGATCCCAGCGGTCGCGCAGATCGTGCTCGACCGATCATCCCATCTCGGTTCATCGGCGGAAGCTGCGCTGCTCCAGACAGCTGCTCGGGCCGGCGTGCCGGTGCCAGAGGTACTGGCCTACGACGACGACTCGGGTTCGCTCCTCACGCGGCTCGTCGAGGGCGCGTCTATCCCTCGCCGTGTGCTCCGGCTGGCCGAGGCTGATCCGCGCTTGGGGCAGAAACTCACCGACGACTGCGCAAGTGCTCTGGCCGCCGTGCACTCGATCGAAGCTCGAGCGCTTCCCGACCTTCCGAAATGCCAGAACCCCCACGAGTTCGTCGACCAGCTGGAAGAGTCGCTGGATTCGATTCGGCCACCGATCCCGACGTTTCGCCTTGGGCTGAGCTGGCTCCGACGCCACGCACCCGAACCGGTTCGAAACGAAACACTCGTGCACGGCGACTTCCGAAACGGCAACTTGCTGGTGACCGAAGAGGGACTTGCCGCCGTTCTCGACTGGGAGCTCGCTCACACAGGTGACCCGATGGAAGACATTGCGTGGTTGTGCCTCCGATTCTGGCGGTTCGGTAACGACGCACTGGAGATCGGTGGGTTTGGCGAGATCGAATCATTCCACGACGCGTACGACCGTGCGGGCGGGCACTGGGACGACGAACGTCTCCGTTGGTGGAGCGTCGCCCGGACGGTCTGGTGGGGGCTCGGCTTGGCTTCTCAGGCGCAGGCTTTCCTGGGCGGACTGACGGACTCGATCGTCTTCGCAGCAAGCGGACGGCGTGTGGTCGAACTCGAGTTCGACATGCTCAACCTCATCGCAAATGATCACGGACCACCAGTGTGAGCGCAGCCGTGCGGACTCGGATCATCACCTCACCAGCACCGATGTCGGGCCGCTCGGCCTCACACGGAGCGGTCAGGTGCTGCAAGCCGTGCGTCAATGAGGCTCGGATGCACGGAGCAACCGTGAACTCCGGGGCCGATGGGTCGTGGTCGAAGGCACAAACTTTTTCGATCGCGCTGCCTGTGCTGTAGAGTCGGGTGGCCTTGCGAGACGGATCCCACAACACACGGAAGCCACCGGCTACACCATCGACCGGCGACCGCAAAAGCGATATCGAGGCTCGCGTTCTCGATGCGACGATGCACTCCGTGCGGAGGTTCGGTCACTCCCGAATGAGCGTGAGCGACGTGGCGCGGCTCGCAGGAGTTTCCCGCAATACCATCTACAAGTACTTCGGCAATCGATCGAATCTCATCAACGCGGCCGTAGAGGTGCGTATCGAGAAGTTCCTCGCGGCGGCGAACGCTGAGCTTGAGCGCGAGGGAAGTTTACCCGCGAAGCTCGCAGCGCTGATGACCTGGATACACCGACGTATACGAGCAATCGAGGCCGAGGACCCCTTTCGACAGCGCGACACGGTTGACGATGCAGTCCTCGGCGACCCGATCCCGGTGACCCCCGCGAGATCGCCCGAAAGGAGTCTTCAAAGGTTCGCAGAAATCCTGGAGCCAGTCTTGCAGGATGCCATCGACAGTGGCGAGATTCGACAGATCGAGGTGGCAGCAGCTGCTGACTACATCGCCCGGCTCATGATGAGTGCCGGCATTCCGTCCCAAGCTACGCCTCTTCACGATCAGGCCGCAATGACGCGATTCTTCGAGGAGCAACTCGTGCGTGGGTGGGCCCCGTCACGTACGTGATCCTCTGGCGGACCGACATGGCTGAACCACGACGCGCGCCCGAACCGACAAGCGCCCGTGCGACCGAGCCGGTTCTTCTGAACACGCACATGACCGACCTGAGGGAGTCGCAGAACGCCCGGCGTTTGTCTTCATCCCAGCCAGCTCACGAACAGTGAGGCCGACGCGGTTGCTGCCGGTCTTGGTTGTCCCCTGACGGTGAGAACCTGTCGGGTTCCAGTGGTGTGGCTCGCGCCGCGACTCGATCGCACCGAAGCTTGACCAAAGTAGTCGACTATCCGCCTCGCCGTCTGTAGTGTTGTCAAGGTCACGGAATTGGCGATTCGAGGTGGGTTCACGCCGGGGATCGTGACCAACGGCTGTGCCGCTCGCCTGGGCTAACGAATCCGGGGAGCACTCTCGTGCCATCAGAATCGATCAGCGCGCCGTGGATGGAACGGTCATCTGTTCTGATTCGCCACAGGGCGCAGTTGCTTGAGCACGATGGGGCACAGCCAGGTGAGGCCGTCGGGTGCATCAGTGGCTCACGCAAGCTCCTCTTCGGGTACGAAGCGGAAGCTGTCGCCCTCTCTGACCACCCGGCCCTGCGACGGTGGCGCTGGGAGGTGGGCATCGGACTCCAGCGGACCTTCGTCGGCCGTCACCGCCCATGGCTCGGCGTCGTGTGCAATCCCGCACCGACGGAGAACCCGGTTCTGCGCCTCGTCGTACGCGGTGCGCTGATGGTGGACGAATCGGTTGTCCCAGAGCACGAAGTCCCCGTTGCTCCACTCGTGGGTGTACACGTGTTCATCGTCGTACAGCGCCGCGAAGACTTGGTCGAGCAACTCCTTTGAACGCTCCGGCGAGACGTCACAGATGTAGTCGGTGAGGAGTTGATTGGGGACAAGGTAAGGCGTCGACGTCGCCCAGTGCTTTTCGATGCACGGGCGTACCGTCTTGTCGTCGGGGTTGCGTCGTGCTGAGAGCGCGCATTCGAGGGACTCCAGTTCGGTCACGACCTCGCTGGGCAGACGTTGCAGCGCGGCGGCTGCGTTCGCGAGCATGGTTGTTCCACCGACGAGTGGCTCGCCGTTCGTGGTCACGTTGTCTCCGAACAACATGATGTACTTGAGGGGATAGGGTGTCCACGCGTTGTCGGAGTGCCATGGTGCGATGCCTTTGCCCACGCCTTCGAGATTGTTGAAGCGATAGACCAGCGACTGACGGTCCTCGGGGTTCAGCTGCGTGAACTTGCCAAGGTGAGATGCAAAGCGCACCTGATCCTCGTCGGAGAAGTCCTGGTTATTGAAGACCAGTAGTCCGTGCACATGGAGCAGTTGCTGAAGTTCGGCGATGGTCTCAGAGGAGACCGTTCCAATGTCGACCTCCGTGACACCGAGACCAAATGGTGTCAGTTGTCTGAGCTTCATGTTGTCCTCACTTGATTCGTGCTACTCGTTACGGTTCCAGATGTGATCGGCTGCCCGCTTGTAAGCGATCAGCCAAGCGCCGTCGACGCGTCGATACCGATCGTAGTAACGGCACGCACAGAGGATCCGCAGCTCGCCGTCATCGGATGGAACCAGCATCAGCAAGTCGCTCATCACGTCGGCCTCGTCACCCGCAACGGAGATCTCAGAGTTCGTGATGAGATGTCGGCCCTTCGGGGAGTTGAGACCCCGAACGAAAGCTTCCAAGGCTTCACGGCCCTTGAAGACACCGCCTGTGAGGTCTGCCTCGCAGTCCTCGGTGAACAATTGGGCCCAGGCACCCCAGTCCTGCGCGTCGTTCAGATGGCAGTAACGGGCGAGGGCGTTGCGGATAGCCACGTCGTCTGCTGCTGGATCCGGCATAGATGCGTTCCTCCGAACGTGTTCGATGGAAGAATAGTCAACCGTAGTTCAGTTGTCTACCCTTAGCGCCGGCTTGCGAGGGTCACGGTCCAGTTCGGCCCAGCCATCTCGGCCCAGCCATCTCGGCACGGTGATGTTAGGTACTAGCTGACCCCCACGGCAGTGAAGCTGTCATGGTCCTCGGCTCCCGCGGCGTATCGCTTAACGACGGCGACCGTGTTCTCGAGCGGCTGCATTTCGATCGGTGTGGGGAACCAGAGCACGCCGTGCAGCTGGTGTTGCCGGTAGCTCGTCCACGCGTCTTCGAAACTGAGCGTGCCACCGGCCGCGTGGAAGGCCGTTAGGTAGTGGCGGATCAGGTCACGCTCGTGGGTGCGCCGATCGTCGATCGAGAGGGCGCCGACCATGAAGTAGGTCACGTCCCACATGCCGGGCGTGCGTCCAACGCACTGCCAGTCGAGGAAGTGAGGCTGTCCTGCGCTGTCGAAGTACGTGTTGCCAGGGTGGGCATCCCCGTGGCTCAGTGAAGGCACGCTGGCGTCGTCGATCTCCCACAGTCGTATGGTGGACTGGTGCAATCTGGGCATGTTCTCGAGCCAGCTTGGTACCTGGTCCCCGATCTCATCGAAGCGCAACGCCCAACGCTCCGGATCGAAGAGGTGGTCGACGGCGCTGCGTACTGCGGGCGCACCTGGCTGCAGCCAGTCGAGGTCTTCGAGGCGGTTGCCGTTCCATGTCTGTCCATGCCAGGACGCCTGTTTCTCGAGCGCTGTGCTGACTTGATCGGGAGACCATGCTTCTGTCGGTGGTTTGAACGTGCAACCGTGCGCAATCAAGTCGTCGAGAATTACAAGGCCTTGACCGCCAGCGTCCACGTCGGCAAACCAACAGCGGGGGAGTGCGACGTCAAGGCGGGGTGCGATATCGCCGAAAAACATTGCCTCGTCGCGATAACCCTGGCCCATGCCGAGCGCGCGGATTCGCTCATCGAGGCATGCCTTGATGCACAGCGCCTCTGGTGGGCCGTCGTCTGTGGAGGGGTCTGCGTATCGAACGAGGACCCGCACTTTGGTTGCTGTGCCCCAGATGACATCGACGATCGCGACGTCTTCGATGCGGACCGCCGGGAAGTTGCGTTGGAGCGCGTTCTCCAACCATTCTCGGGTGACCTCTTCGACTGTGAGTGGTATGGGGTGCGCCGCATCGTGAGTTGGCATGTAGGCTCCTCATTCGAGAGATCGGCATGATAACGCAATGAACAGATTCGCCGCGATTGTTCGTCCCCTTATCGAGCAGTGCTCTGCTCGAGGCTGGTAACGCAGTATGACCGTGCCGTCCGACCGGTTGATGAGTGGCGTCCACGGAGGGACTCTCTTGGCACCGGCAACCCGTGCAGACCGGGGAAACACGACAGAAGATCGGCCCTTCTTGGCTTGGTTTGATACGACCAAGCCGTTGTCCGTGCCAGGCCGCTCGGGCACGGAGGCCAAGATCCTCGACGCCGCACGCCGTACGTTCCTGCGATTCGGGCCTGCGAAGGTGAGCGCCCAGGATGTGGCTCGGGAGGCTGGCGTATCGCGTGGGTCCGTCTACAAGTACTTCAAGAACCGCGACAATCTCATTGCGAGCGTCAAAGAGTTCGCCGAGGTCGTGTTCGCAGATGACCTAGACCGGGCTATGGCCATGGGTGCCAACTTCGAGGATCAGGTGCTGGAGGCGGCGTTTCTCTTCCAGGAGTATCTGCGCATCCGACCGGATTCTCCGGGACATTCTGAATTCGTGGCGCTGGAGCTGACGCTCCATTCGGGGCCCTTCGTCGAGATCATCAGTACGGTGGTTCGCCGATATCTGGAACTCGCACGAGCCAGGGGAGAGATCCGCCGAGATCTACCGATTGACTGGGGTGCCGAATGGATTGCCCGGATCCTGATCTCGTTGGTCAACAATCCCGCGCAGGCTTTCGACGACAGCGATCCAGCTCAGCTCGAGTCCTTTATTCGAGCGTTTGCCGTCCGCGGTCTCGACTGATAAGCCTGTCGCTCACGCTCTCACCAAGGCTGTGGTGCGTTCCGGATCTCGTAGCCGCTATCAGCAACGAGCGTCAGCCCCACTAGCAGTGAGTTGACTGGGATCAGGAGAAGGGCTAGAAGTTCCGCGGCTCGTCGTTTGCGCAGGTTGCTTGCATCGGCGGGAACGACGACTCGTCCACGGGCCGAGTACAGCTCGACAGATTCTGATGTTTTGCTATGGTTCGCCCGGGTCCTGGACGTTGATTCGGAGTGGTTCGTGAACCTGGGTGACTTCATCGGTCAGAATGCTCGACGGCACGGTGATCGTACAGCGATCGTCGACGGCGAGCGCTCAGTGTCGTTCCGTGAATTCGATGAGCGTTCGAATCAGCTCGGGCGATGGATGCTCGAGGCTGGTCTTGCCACCGGCGATCGCGTGGCAATATTTCTTAGCAACCGCCTTGAGTTCTTCGACGCCGCGTTCGGCCTGCCGAAGGCGGGCCTTGTCCCGATCTACCTGAGTCACCGCCTGACGAGTGCAGAACTGGGGTACCAGTTGGCGGACTCCGGTGCTTCGGCTCTCATCGTCTCGGACGACCTCGCCTCGGTCGTTGAAGGTGCCGATCTCGCCGCGGTGACGGTCGTGCTACAAACCGGGTCCGATTACGAGGAAAACCTCGCTGCGATGTCCGGAGAACGACTCTGTGTCGAAGTCCCGCCGGACGCGCCGTTTTCGATTGTGTACACCTCAGGCACGAGCGGTCGTCCCAAGGGTGCGATCCAGTCGCACGAGAACTGGTATTGGTTCACGATTGGGCACCTGATCCACATCGGGATGCGGCCCGACGATCGGGTGCTGGTTGCAGGTCCGTTGGCGTTCTCGGGGCGTGGGCATTCATACTCCGCGCTCTACAGGGGTGCGCCGCAGGTCGTGTTGCGGAAGTTCGATGCGGCCGCGACACTCGCAGCAATCCAGGAGCACAAGATCACGGCGACCACTCTCGTGCCAACGATGATCTACATGCTCCTCGAGCTTGTTGAGACCAGTGAGGCAGACCTCTCCTCGCTTCGGCGAATCGTCTACGGCGGCGCACCGATGGCTCCTGATCGACTCGAACGGTGCCTCGATCGGTTCGGTCCCATCTTCACGCAGTCCTATGGTTTGACCGAGGTTACCGGCGGCGCAACGTACCTCGAGCGTGAGGATCACGTCGCGGGGGCGCCGCAGATTGCATCTGCTGGCAGGGCTGGGATCGGCATGGAGTGTGCCATCGTCGATAACGACGGACAGCATCTCCCGCCCGACGCCGTCGGGGAGATCTGCCTGCGTGGCCCGAATGTGTTCACTGGATATCTGAACAATGAAGAATTGACGGCGGAGCGCTTCGACGATGGGTGGTTCCACACGGGCGACATCGGCCGCCTGGACGACAACGGGTACCTCTACATCCTCGACCGGAAGTCCGACATGATCATCAGCGGAGGTCACAACGTTTATCCCCGCGAGGTCGAAGATGTCCTCCTCTCTCACGGTGACGTCGCAGAAGCGGCTGTGGTACCCGTGCCGGACCCGACCTGGGGTGAAGCCGTGACGGCAGTTGTCAGGTTGCGGGCTGACAACACGACCACCAGTGACGCTCTGATCGCTCACTGCAGACAAACGTTGGCGGGGTACAAAGTCCCGAAAACCGTCGTACTGTCCCCGGTCGAGTTGCCAAGAAATACCAACGGGAAGCTCCTTCGGAGGGCGCTCCGAGACGAACTAACATCGAAAGAGTCACGCTCATGACAGGGCCAGCACCCCAGGTTAGCGGCGGTATCGGTCTCTGGTTCGGCACCAACCTGATGGAGCCGAACCAGGCGGCCGAGTTTGCTGCGAGAGTCGAGTCGCTGGGGTATTCGGCGCTCTGGCTCCCCGAGACCACTCATCGGGATCCCTTTGCCCACATCGCGTTCCTCGCAACGCAGACCGACTCGCTCGTCTTCGCAACTGGCATAGCGAGCATCTTCCATCGGCACCCCGGTGCCATGAAGCAAGCGGCCATGACGGTTGCTGAGCAGAGCAACGACCGGCTCATTGTCGGGCTCGGTGTCAGTCATGCGCCGATGGTGTCGGGTGTCAGGAAGCTTGACTACACCCGCCCACTGTCGCAAATGCGAGACTACCTCGACGGCATGGACGAGGCGCCATACTCCGGGGCAGCTACGCCCCAGCCGCCGCTCGTGCTCGCCGCCCTCGGGCCGAAGATGCTGCAGTTGGCCGCCGACCGAAGCGATGGAGCGCATCCGTATTGGACGACTCCGGAACACACCGAACTTGCCCGGAGCGTGCTCGGACCCGACAAGTTGCTTTGTGTCGAGCAGAAGGTCGTGCTGACCTCGGAGGCCGACGAGGCCCGGTCGAAGGCGCGAGAGGCAGTCGACCTGTACGCCGACTTGCCCAACTACCGAAACAACTGGATTCGGCTCGGGTTCAGCGACGACGAGATCAACCACCGCTCAACAAGATTGCTCGACGGTCTAGTCGCATGGGGCTCGGCGGAGCGCATCAACGAACGGGTTCAAGCTCACTACGACGCCGGTGCGAGTCACGTCTGCATACAACCGATCGCAGCAGGAAGATTCGGCACGTTGGACGAGCACACCCTCGAAGGTCTAGCTCCTGGTTGAGCCGAGCTCAGTCCGTCGGATCGTCGAACACGATAACCGACCGAGCAGCCGTGCCCTCGCGGAGCTCCGTAAAGGCATCATTCACTTCGTCGAGCGCGATCCGCCGAGATACGAGTTCATCGAGCCGGAGAGAGCGCTCCATGTAGAGGTCCGCGAGCAGGGGGAAGTCGACCAGAATGTCCCCGCTACCGTAGAGCGATCCGGAGAGTGTCTTCGCGGGCATCACGAGTTCAGTCATGATCGGGATCGACAACGTTTCACTTGGGTCCGGGCCACCGACGAACACCGCTCGCCCGGCAGCCCTGGTCATGGCGAGAACCTGCTCGGCTGTTTGGCGAGTGCCGGCGGTCTCGAATGCCACGTCGGCACCGCGGCCTCCAGTCAGCTCGAACACTCGCTCGACCGGATCAACAGTGCGCGCATTCACGACCTCAGTCGCGCCGAGCGTCTTCGCGAGCTCGAGCTTCGAGTCGTTGATATCGATTGCGATCACGGTGCCAGCTCCATTGATTGCCGCACCTTGAACGGTGTTCAGCCCGACGCCGCCGCATCCCGCGACCGCTACTACGTCGCCAGTCTGGATGTCACCAGCGTTCGCTGCCGCGCCGTACCCGGTGACAACGCCGCATCCGATGAGACATGCCACGTCCAGGGGAATGTCGTCGCGAACCTTGACGGCGCACACGTCTGGCACGACGGTCTCCTCGGCGAACGTTCCAAGGAAACTCATCTGGTGCAGCGGTTGACCCTCGAGTGTCAGGCCGGGGATGCCGTCGAGTAGTCCGGCTTTGAGGAACACGGCGGAACCGGTCTCGCACGATGTGTAGAGGCCGCGCTCGCAATAATAACACGCGCCGCAGCGGGCGGTGGCCGACAGAACCACGTGGTCCCCGACGGCCAACCGTTCGACCCCTTTGCCTACTTCGGTCACAACACCTGCGCCTTCATGGCCCAGCACGAGCGGCAAGGGCAGCGGCACCTTGCCTTCATGGATCGTCAGATCGCTGTGACAGACACCAGAAGCGGCGACTCGCACCCGCACCTCGTTGATGCGTGGTGCATTCACTTCAATGTCCTTGATCTCGAGCGGTTCGTTCTGTGCCGTCATCACTGCTGCTTTGGTCATCTTCTGCTCCCTCTTCCGTGGACTGATGCCGCACGTGACCCGCCGGGTGCGGCAAACTTGAGGTCGCGCTTGCAACTCTGGATCTTGGCGTCGGCGATCGAGCGTTTGAAACCGTTGGAGACGCCTGTGATCAGCCAGCCTCGCGGGGCCTGGGATTCAACAGCTGACGATGTCGAAGCACCCCTTGTGACACGTGAACACACGTTGTGTAGTTCATCACCCGCGTGCTAGTCGGTCAAGCGGTTGTAGCCGTGCACGGTGATTCGACGCTCCCGAAGCCGCTGACATGGGTGCTCCCTGGCTATGAAGCGCGGATCGCCTCGGTCGCTACTCTGATGAAGTCGACATGCTCTGCACACGTGCGACCGACTCCGAGTCCGCTGATCGAGACATGGGTTGCTCCGATCTCGCGCCAGCGCGCAACTTGCTCGCGTACCGTCTTGGCGATGTCCGTTGTCCGGCCGAGCGCTTTCGGGGTCACGTGGTCACCACCAGGCTGAATCGTACCCTGGAGCCCGACGTCGCGCCCGTGCCGCGAGGCTATATCGCGAACTTGCTTCCATGCCCCAGCGACTTCAGCTGAGGGGGAAAGGTAGGTGGTCCATCCATCGGAAAGTCGACCAATCCGTTCGAGTGTTGCGGGGCGGGTGCCGCCGCCCATCCAGATCGGCACCGGACGTTGCACGGACCGTGGGCACAACCCGGCGCGGTCAACCGTGTGAAAGCGGCCTCGGAAATCGACCGACGGCTCCACCCACAATCGACGAAGGAGATGAATCTGCTCCTCGAATCGCTGTGCTCTCGAAGCAAAGTCGGTTCCCAGCGCCTCGAACCCCACCTGGTTCCAGCCGATGCCAACCCCTAGCTGGACTCGACCTCCCGCGAGGATGTCAAGCTCTGCGGTCTGCTGCGCCACCAGGACTGTCTGCCTTTGCGGAAGCACCAGCACGCCAGTGAGCAATTCGAGCGTGCTCTGTCCTGCGATGAAGCTGAGGAGGACGAGCGGCTCATGCATCTCGGTCGTCGAGTCGTACGAATAGCGCCAGTCAGGACGCGACGATCGATCAGCACCGAGAACGTGGTCATAGAGTACGAGATAGGAGACACCGGACTCTTCGGCGGTCCGAACGAGCTGCATGATCGAGTCCGGCCCACCGAGCTCGGTCTGGGGGAGGATGAGCCCGATCTTCACCGCGGAAGCTCATCGGAGGGTCGTCGGCGTGCCCCTCTCCGGTGGTCAGCAGCCTGCCGATGTTCCCTGCGAGCAACTCGTGGTCCCAGCAACCCACTCTCCCTCAGCTGACGGTGACCTTCGATAGCGCTTCGAGCCCCTTAGGACACATGGTGTTAGGCTGTCCATCGTGTACCTAGGGGAGGCAGCTGGAGAGGTCGGTGCTCATCCCCTCACCAAAATCGGAGGTTAGCTCGATGCGTATCGTCCTCGACGAGGATCTATGCGATGGGAACGGGTTCTGCGTGGCACACGCCCCAGAGCTGTTCGGTCTTCGAGACGATGACACCCTCGAGGTGATAGATCCATCTCCCCCGACCGAGCTCCACGAGCGCGCACGCGAAGCGTTCCTCGTCTGTCCGAAGCGGGCCCTTTCGGAACAGTGATGGCTTGCGGTCCCCGTCCGCTTGCCGGAGACGTGAGTGGCCGGGATTCGGCAGTTCCCGAGCCCCAAATGGCCCCACGGCGGACAGGGAAACCATGAGCGTTCAGGTCAGCGGAGATCGCACGCGTGCGCTCGAGGAGTTCCGGCGTTGGTTTGAGTCGAGCGCAATAGAGTCCGACGATTGCCCCATGGGCGAACGGATACTCGATGCTGCGAGGCGGTGCTACCTGCGCTTCGGCCCGACGAAGATGAGCATGCGCGACGTTGCTGACGAGGCTGGCGTCTCACGGGGCTCTGTCTACAAGTACTATCAGAGTCGAGATCAGCTGCTCGAGGAACTGATCGACCAGGGCATTGGCACCTTCGCTCGCACACTCGATGCACTCATGTGTGAACACGACAACCTTGAGGCAAAGCTGTCCGAGGCCGTGCGGCTCATGTGGGATGGTGTTCGCCGTCGGCCCCGACCGCCAGGCCACGATTCCTTTGCAGCGGCCCATTTGACGAGCGGATCCGGCCCCTTGATCCGCGCTACCATGGCAGTAATTCGGGAGCATCTCGGTGTTGCCCAGGCCAGCGGAAAAGTTCGCAACGACCTCGATGTGGATCGGGGCGCCGAGTGGGTGGCTCGGAATCTGATCGCGGCGATCAGCATGCCGGGCGTGACGTTCGACTCGGATGAGGTCGCAGATGTGGATCGGTTCATCTGCGACTTCATGATCCGCGGTCTGGATTGAGGCACGACAAGTCCCGGGGTCACTCGGAGTTTTCGTCCGACGCCAACCACCGCCAGTTGTTCAGGCGTAGCCTCGCTTCACAGTGACCCGAGGCCCGAAGGCGTGAAGTCGAAGAGCCGCTCCGCGTTCCTGCGAGCAATGTCGAGCCTGGTATCCGGGCTCGATTACTGCGGCCCCCACGCCAGCGGAAGGCGACTCGGGCCGAATATGACCAGGAGGTCCCGATAGGTCGGCGTTGAGGAGACGCGCATGTCGGGAAGCCGGTCAACGATGGCCTCGAGGGATTCGTGCATTTCCATCCTTGCCAACGCGGCTCCCAAGCAATAGTGCGCGCTGTACATCGCAAACGTGAGGTGCTTTGTGCGAATGTCCGTCTCACGGAAGATATTGAAGGTGTCAGGATCGTCGAAGACGCGCGGATCGCGGTTGCCTGCGAGCACACATGACCAGATCTGATCACCGCGTTCGATGGTCGTTCCACGGATCTCGAGCGATTCTGCTGCAACGCGGGGCGCGGTGAACGGCAGCGGAGGTTGGAAGCGAAGGCACTCCTCAATGGCTTGAGGCCAGAGGCTCGGATCTTTCCGGATGGCGCTGAGCTGGTCGTCGTGCTGGAGCAAGAGGTGAAGCGCGGATCCGATCCCGTTTACCGTGGTATCGAAGCCTGCGGCCACGAGGAACGTCAGGTTCATGGTGAGCTCGATCTCGCTGAGGACGTCGGGATCCTCCTGCCTCTTAGCGGCGAGCTCGGTGATCAGGTCGGAACGCGGAGACCCGAGGCGCTCTTCTGCGAGCGCCTTCAAGTAGTGGTGGCGCTCCTCGAAGATCGCATCTGCTTCGGCAAGCCAGCTCTCCAGGTCGACACCTGGTTGTAGTACCCCCGTAATGTGTTGGACCATGGTTTGCATGCGCTCGAACTGGTCTTGCGGGATGTCCAGCAGGTTCATGATCACGGTCGTGGGCACGAGCAACGCATAGTCGCTGACCATGTCCATCTCGCCTTCGGGCGCCGCGATGACGGCGTCTAGCAGCTCCTCCGCGACGTTCCGTGTTGCCTCACGCATCGTCTCGATTGCTCGCGGCGTGAACGTCTTGTGGAGCAACTTGCGCATGCGTACGTGGTCGGCTCCATCTTGGTGATCGATGTTGTGGATGAAGTGCTTCTTGAAGTACCCGTCCCCCTGGAGATACGGGGGTTTGGGTGCTCCTGGGAGCGCCTTCTTGCAGATCGGGGCGCCACTATCCCCTCGAAATACCCATTCGATGTCTTCGTGTCGCGTGAGCACCCAGAACCCAGCAGGCGTTCGAAGGACCGGTTCGTTCTCTCTGATCCAGTTCAAATGCTGAACCCCATCAGGATGTGGAGCGCCGAGATACGCATTCCACCGCGCCACGGCTTCGGCTTGAGAGTCGGTCATCGGGCCAGCCTCCACATTGCGATCGCTTCACGCGACCGTGATTTTGTCGGGCCGAGGGCTGTGGACAACGATGTGGGCCCCCTCAACATGTTCGAGAGTGTAGACAGACGACCGAACCGTGTTCAAGTGTGTGGTTGCCGCCCGACCGCGACGCATTTTGCACCGGAACACCGTTATCGCAAAGCTCAGGGCCGAGTGCCGCGAGGACCTCGGCGCTAGGTCGGAACCGGTCGTCGGCCAGTCAGGCTTCTGTGACTGGCCGGCTTGGTGGATCCGGACTCGCGTCGTCGGGGCTACCTAGGTATGACGCTATGACTGCGGGATCGGACATGACTTCTGTAGGTGTGCCGCGAGCAATGACGGCTCCGTATTCCAGGACGACGATCTCGTCGCAAAGAGAGCCGATGAAGTGCATGTCGTGTTCTACGAGCAAAACTCCGACCCCGCGGTCGTCAACCAGCCGCTTGATCATTCGTGCGAGTTCGCTTGATTCGGCCTCCGACAGGCCGGCCGCGGGCTCGTCAAGCAGCAGCAGCGACGGCTCGGTTGCCATTGCACGGGCGATGGCAACGAGGCGCCGGGTGCCATAGGAGAGCTCGCTCACGGGCTGGTGCACCTGGTCCTCGAGCTCGAGCCCGCGCACGGCCTCTGCGATCAGGTCGTCGGATTCTCGGGTTCTGCGACGACCGAACCAGGGCATGTACGCGGCAGGGGAGCGCTCATCGGCCGCAGCTCTGAGATTCTCCGCGACGGTGAGGTCCTCGAAGAGCTCCAGGGACTGAAACGATCTGCTGACTCCGGCGCGGGCCCATTTGTGAGGTGCCTGGCCGGTAGCATCTTCGTCGTCGAGGAACACTTGCCCTCGGTCGGGCTTTGTGAAGCCCGTGACGGCGTCGATGACCGTCGACTTCCCCGCACCGTTCGAACCGATCAGGCCAAGCACCCGCCCAGTTCGGACTTCGAAGGACACGCCGTCCACGGCGGTCACTCCACCGAAATGCACGGCCACGTCATGCACGCGAACTTCCATTGCCGGAACGCGCTCCGTTCTATGGGCTCCTTCCCCCGGAAGGATGTCGCTGTCACCAGGGGGTTGGTCTCCAGCATGCGTGCGAGGGATGCGCAATATGGAACCGATGCGCCGTGAGACTTGGCCCATGAGGGGGAAGACCCCGTTCGGCGCCTGCATGAGATTGAGAAGCACGACGCCTCCGGCAATGAGAGGCAGGTAGCTGCCGATGCCGTCGAACCATCCGGATGCAACCTTGTCGATGATGCCGGCCGTTGCAAGAAGCGAGCCGATGAGCGCGCCGCCGATGTAGCCGATCCCGCCGATCACCGAGAGCGTCAGCATCTCGATCGAGACGTCGTTTCCGAACTGCGTGAAGTAGACGATGGTTGCGTTCTGGTAAGCGAGGAGTACCCCAGCGAGTCCCGCGATGCCCGAAGAGATCGCAAACGCAACGACCTTGCCTCGGACCACGTTGATGCCGATGGCCGCGGCCGCTCGTTCGTTCGTTCGAATCGCAATGAGATTCCGTCCCAGGGTCGATTGGCGCAGCCACGCGACCCCGAGGCCGACGACAACCACCCAGAGAATGGCGACGATGGCATACCGATCGAGGTGCTCACGCCCGCCGATGGGCCATCCGAACAGCGTTGGGACATCGAGCGCGGTCCCGCCGCTGCCGCCCGTAAAGGAAGAGTCGTTGAACACCATGGCCACGACGGCCTCGCCAAGCCCGAGGGTGACAATTGCGAGGTTCACTCCGCGTGTTCGGACCGCCGGAACAGCGATCAGCGCCCCGACCGCTGTGGCGCCGAGTATCCCGATCACGAATGCCAAGGTGAGCGGGACTCCAGCTGCCGCCTGTAGTCGCCCCGCGATGAACGCACCGATACCAGCGAATGCGAATTGAGCCAAAGAGAGTTGCCCTGCGTAACCCGTTATAACGATGAATGAGAGCAGAATGATGACAACAATCGCCGTCGTGGCAAACGCCCGGCTGGTAGCCCTGTCATCCGAGGAAAGTATCCAGAATATGGCTACGGCGCAGACTGCAATGATCGGGCTGAGCCGGAGCTTGCCGGTGCCGATCGACGGGAGCTTGTCTGTGGCGTAGCTGCGCAGTGGCAGAGCTCGTCCGCGTATCACCATCAGCCCAATGACGACCAAGAACGGCAGTGACGTCGAGAGTCCGGTGACATCTGACGCGTAGCGCGCCAGCAGCGATTGCAGGATGCCGATCCCGAGTCCTGCACCGAGCGCGACACCGAACGATGCGAACCTGGCGACGAGAGCCGCAGCGATGCCCGATAGCAGCAGGACCGTGAGGGTGGTGACGCGTAGGCCGGCAATTGGCACGATGAAGATGCCGGCGACTGCCGCAAGCGCCGAGCCAACTGCCCAGTTGACTGCTCCGAGGACTCGGGGTGACCAACCTAGGGTTGCCGCAGCGGTTTCGTTGTCCGCTACGGCTGATGTCGCGAGGCCGAACAGTGTCCGATGCTGAATGATCGTGAGCACTGCAGTCATTGTGATCGCGATCGCAGCGAGAAGCACGCGATCCTGCGCCAGAAGGATCGCCCCTTCTCTCCAGTTGATCTGCCAGACTCCGTCAGGCAGGGTGCTGGGCACTCCGAACGTGGCTGCGCCGTAGCGGAGCTGGAGGGCAGCGGTGAGTATCGCCAACACGGCCAGTGTCGCAACGACGCGCACCAACGGTGACGCGCTGCGTAGTCGGCGCATGATGACCAGGTGGACTACGAGCCCGATCGTTGCAGAGAACAGTATTCCGCACATGATGCCCACGCTCGTAGGCCAGGACCCTTTCACCGAGAGTTCGTAGTACAGGTAGGTGCCTGCGACTCCGATGGCCCCGTGCGCGAAGTTGAGCACCCCTGTCGCTCGGTACACCAAGATCAGACCTTGCGCCATCAGCGCATACATGGCCCCGCCCCCGAGCCCGAGCGCAGCGAACCGCAAGACTTCTGTCAGGATGTCCTCCTAATACGAGGCCGCCGCGAGCCCTTGGCAACAAGGGCTCGCGGCGGCTGGTCGATCGGACGCCCCAGCGTGACCGCTCTATCTACTGGCAGGTTGCAAGCGTGTCAGCGATGTCGATGGGCTCATCGTTGTTCAGGGGAACCAGTTCGCCGTCCGTGACCCTTGCGAGGTACACGGCTGAGTTCCTGATCGCGCCGTAGGGGCCATCGCTCGTCGATGTGAAGTCCAAGGGCGGGGTGATGCCACCGGTATCGACTGCAGCGGAGCTCGACAACGCCTCTGAGAGCGACATCGATGTCACGTCCGTCCCCGCCAACTCGCTCGAGATAACAGAGCTCATGGCCATGACGGCCGTCCAGGCAGCCTGTGCCTGCTGGTCGTTGGTCACCGCGCCGAGCATGTCGGGCGCAGAACTCTCGAACGCAGCGTAGTAGTCGGCCCACACCGGGTTATCTGGGCCCGGGAACGGGCCGAAAGTGATCGTGCCCTCATACGGCGTATCCGCCCCACCTGACTGCTCGAGGTTCTCGGCGTTGATCGTCCCATTCGCCGTCATGATCAGGTTCTCAATGCCGGACTGGCTGAACGCAGCACCCAACGGCACGATCACGACCGGAGGGACGAAGTACTGGGACCCAGCCGCGGGACCCGAGCTCAGCTGCGCCACGAACGGGGCGAAGTCCTGTGATGTCGGGGGAATGATGATTCTGGCGCCCTCGTTGATGCCGTTTGCCGCGAGACCGCAGGCCCAAAGGTTCTCCAGCAGGGGCGTCACGGGTGATTCGAGCGTGAGCATGTCGACGGTGTCGATTCCGTTTTCAGCCGCGATGAGTCCGCCAACCACGATCTGGGTTACGCCCGCTGTGACATTGAACAGGTTTTCACCGGTGAAGCCGCCGGGTGTGTTGGGGACGGTCGGGAAGTGCGGGATCCCGGCTCCGGTCGTAACGGGGATGTTGAGGTCGTCAAACAGCGAAGCGCTTATCACGGCGTCGACGTCGGCGTCGATCAGCTCCTCAACGCAGAGTGCGGCCTCGTTCGGGTCTGACAGGTCGTTGCAGAGAACGATCTCGACCGTTCGTCCGTCGACTCCACCTGCTTCGTTGAGGAAGAATGCAGCGGCCTCAGCCCCGGCCCGTACGGTCGGGGAGTTGTAGATGGGATTGTCATCGGAGTAGATGACGCCGATGGAGACGGTGCCAAGGTCCTCACTCGCCGGTTCGTCGGCCGGTTCGTCGGCCGGTTCGTCGGCCGGTTCGTCGGCCGGTTCGTCGGCCGGTTCGTCGGCCGGTTCGTCGGCCGGTTCGTCGGCCGGTTCGTCGGCCGGTTCGTCGGCCGGTTCGTCGGCCGGTTCGTCGGCCGGTTCCGCAACGGTGTCTGGAGCACTTGCGTCGTCGTCGTCCCCGCAGGCGCTCACCCCGAGCAGTGCGATCAACGCGATTGCGATCCAAAGAATCCATCGACGTGGCTGCATAATTCCTCCCCCTTGACAGGTGGCTCAGCCAGGTCGGTGGCCGAGCTCCAGGTTGAACGTTAGAACATACGGCGACATTCGTCTACCCCTTCCCGTTGGGTGCGTCCGACAAGGCCAGATAGCTCCGCTCGATATCCTCCACCTGACTGCGCAACTGGGACGCGGTGCCCTCAGCCTGCACTCGACCGCGGGCCAATACATACCCCCTGTCCGCTGTCTCGAGCGCTCGCCGCACGTGCTGCTCCACGAGCAACACGGCGATGCCCGAATCAGCCGCCGAGCGAACCGCAGTGAGCAGGCGCTCGACGATCTTGGGCGCGAGTCCGAGCGACAACTCGTCCGCCAGCAGCAGCGACGGCGCTCGCGCCAGCGCCCGGCCGAGCGTCAACATCTGCTGCTCGCCTCCCGAGATCAGCCCGGCCGGGACCTTGAGGCGACCCGCAAGCTCCGGGAACAGCTCCAGAGCGCGGTCGACGTTGCAGCGCCCGACGCGAAGGTTCTGCTCCACCGTGAGGCTCGGAAATACAGAGCGCTCCTCTGTCACCAGCGCCATGCCAGCACGAGCGCGTTTGTCCAACGCGGTCCGCACCGCCAAACCTTCGCGAAGCACGGTGCCGGCCTGCAGATCGATCGCCCCAGCGAGGGCGCGCAACGTCGTCGTCTTGCCGGCTCCATTGGGGCCCAAAAGGACAACCACCTCACCCTGGTGCACGACGATGTCGACATCACGAACAACTGGCTCTGACCCGTATCCTGCCTGGATAGAGCGACCTTCCAGTGCTGGTGGGGGTATCGCACTCGTGTCTTGAGCGTGGAGGCTCACGATGTCACCACCATCGGGTGAAGCCGGTGCGGGTTCGTCTTTGCGTCCAAGGGCATCTTTGCATCGCTTGGCGAGCAACGGGCTCGTCGCTTGCGCCAACGCAGCCTAACACTCTGCGTGCATATGTCTCCTGCTAGCTGATGCTGCCGGTTGCGGGCCCAACGGTGCTCGGGCGTGTCCCGATGACGCCGTCGGACTCGAGAGCCTCGATGTCAGAGATCGTGAGTCCGATCTCCAAAAGGACCTCCATGTTGTGCTCGCCGAGCAATGGTGGCCGACGACGCTCGGGACGGGCCCGGCCCGCTTGACCGGATGTCGATGGGTGGCGGGCGTAGGGCAAGCGGCCCGTAATCGGGTGTTCGAGCTCGTCGAAGAAGCCTCTGGCCTGCAGCTGGGCGATGTCGATCTGCTCGTGAGGCCGGATCAACTTGGCCACTGGAATGTCGTTGGACCACAGCTCTTCAACGATGGAGTCGGCGGTGCGGCCGGCGCACCATTGGGCAATGCCAGCGTCGATCTCGTCATGGCGTTCCTGGCGGCCTTCGAGCGTGGAGAGGGCGGGACTGCGTGCCCAAGCCTGGTCGCCGAGGACACGGCAGAGCCGGAGCCACTGGCTGTCGTCTGCGATCGAGATTCCCACCAACTCTTCGGCGTCGTGTGCTGAACTGACCCGGGTACCTGCGGGGTAGATGCCTTGAGGGGCACAGAACGGGCTTCGGTTGCCGAGTCTTGATGGTTCCTGGCCAAACGTCGAGCAGTGGACAATCGCTTCGGCGCCAATGTTCAGCGCCGAGCCGACCATCGCAGCCTCCACCCACATGCCTCTACCGGTACGGTCGCGGTGTGCTAGGGCGAGCAGCAGGGCGACGGTTGCGTGCCCCCCGGCTACAGGATCGCAGATGCCGTTCGGCAGCTCCGGGCCCCCATCTCCGTACCCCGTCATCCATGCAAGGCCTGAGCTCATCTCGATCGTCTGGGCGTAGCCACTACGGTCACACCAAGGGCCGGACAACCCAAAGGCCGGCATTCGAAGGAGGATGATTCCGGGATTGGCAGCGCGAAGGTCGTCGTACTCGAGTCGGAGATTGCCCATCACTCGCGGGCTGAAGTTCTCGATGACGACATCAGATCGGGCGACGAGCTGCAAGAAAACATCGCGTCCTCGTGGGCTGGACAGATCGACCGCAATCCCGCGCTTGTCGGTGTTCGCACCATGGACCGTGGGGGTCCACTCCCACCAGTCGTCATCTTCGAGAGACTTGACAGTGTTGTACCGCGAGCCGTCCATCCTGGCCGTCGACTCGACCTTTATGACATCCGCTCCGGCCATCCCGAGGTAGCCGCCAACAACCGGACCCGCCCAGAATGTTGTGAGGTCGAGTACCCGGAGCCGGTCGAAAGGCGTGGCCGAGCGAGTGGCGCGCTGGGACCGATCGTTCAGGGATCTCAGAACCGCATCCGCGTCCGCCCCGACTTCCGGGGCGGAACCCGCTGGCCTCGATTCCGCAGTGTCGCCGAGTATGTACGGGACATTCGGTTGGAGAAAGCTGCCTCGACTATTCGCAACGAACGACTTGCGCTCCACGAAGTGGTCCAGGTCAGCGATGGTCGCCGGCCGCGCCACTGGTGCGACCGGAATCCGCATAAGGCTCGCGAGCTCGATGATCTCGCTCGTCGTTCGCTGAGAGGTCCATGCTTCGATCGCCGCCGAGAGCTCGTCCGCCCTTCGCCACCGCTCGACCGCGCTGAAGAGCGTTTGATCCTCAAGCCAGTCGTCGCGCCCGAGCATCGAGCAGAAATCGAGCCACTGTTGTCCGGTCACCACCATGAAGCCGACAAGACTGTCCTTTGTGGAGTGGATTCCAGGGAGGACGCGGAATCTCTTGTCGCGGCGCTCTTTGCCGGCCATGCGGAAGTCGGTGACCGGGTACGGAAGCTGACTCCACAGGACGCATTCGAACTCAGACACATCCACCAACTGCCCACGGCCCGTCGCGTCAGTCGACCTGAGCCGGCTGAGTGCCCCGATTGCCGCGCACATGCCTGCGACCCACAGACCCGACTCACCGCCCACCGTCAGTGGCGGCAGCTCCTCAGTCCCACGCAGCACTGGCCCACCCGACCAGCACTGGAGAGTGAATTCTGTAGCGGCGCGTTCGCACCAGGGCCCTTCCAGGCCAAACGGCGAGACGGACACCACCACCGCACCAGGCAGACTCGCGCGCAACTCACTGGCATGGAAGTCCTCGTGCCAATGCAAGGCGTTGCCTGGGCTCCAGACGACAGCGTCGGCTGTCTTCAGGATTTCCCGCACCATCAGGACAGAACTGTCGAGCTCCGGGTCGACGACCACACTCTTGGACGACGCGCAAAGAAAACGGAACAGCGGACTGTCATCATCTCGAATCACCTGGTCCAAGAAGCGGCGGCGTAGGGGGTCTCCCGATGGAGGCTCAACCTTCACCACCTCTGCCCCTCCATCTGCTAAGAGCTTGCAGCAGTATGCACCTGCGATCCCGGTGGACAAATCAACGATTCGGCGTCCAGCCAGCGGTGCGTTGCTCGCAATCGCCTCGGCGTCGGACATTGTGCTTCGTGGCCGAGCTCTCACGCCTGGTCTCGATCCTCAGCCGTTGGGCGGAAGACCGGGACAACCATCTCGCCCCGGGACTCGAAAACTACCGTGACGGGCATCCCGACTGTAAGTGAATCGATGGTGCAGTCGACGATGTTCGTCATGAGATCGATCCCCTCCTCCAGTCGAACGATTGCGACGACGTAGGGCGTCTTGAATGCCGGTGTTGGCGGCCTCCAAACCACCGTGTAGCTGTAGATGCTCCCTCTGCCCGACGCGTCGACCCAGACCAGGTCTTCGCTTTGGCAGCTTCGGCATCTGTCCTCCGGGATCGACATGCGGTGGCCACAGCGCGTGCAAGTCTGGATCTTGAGCTTGTGGACCTGGCAGGCATCCCAGAAAGGCTTGGAGAGCGCGGTCGGAGTCGGAACGGGGAGTTCGGGTGGGCTCACGATGGGGAGTCTCCGAGCAGCATGAGTGCGTGGTTCATAGCTCCGGAGCCGGCGCTGCTGGCCAAGGCGAGGCGGCAGCCATCAATCTGGTTGACAGCGGTGCCGCGAACTTGATGAGTCGCCTGGACAACGCGTTGAAGCATCTGGGCCGCACCGGTATGTGAGTACGACATGGTGCCGCCATCGGTGCAAATCGGGTGGCGCTGCCCGGGCCCAATCACACCAGACGTGACGAATGGGCCACCGTCGCCCTCATCGCAGAAGCCGAACACCTCGAACTGTCGAAGGATCTCAAAGGAGAAGGGATCGTAGAACTCGCAAGCTTGCACATCACTCGGGTCGACCTGGGCCCTCTTGAATGCACGGGCCGCTGCGGCTGCGCCGAGCTGACCCGTCAACTCGTAGACCGGGGGATAGCAGTAGCCAGGGCCACAACTCTCAACGCCGCTCGCCAACACGAAGGTTCCCGGCCAACGCGAATCCTTGGCGCGGTCGGCAGCGGCCAGAACGACCGCCGACCCGCCTTCGGCAGTCATAGCGCAGTCCAGCAGGTGAAACGGGTCGGCAACCATCCGAGACGCGAGAATGTCATCAGGGGTGAATGGGCCGCGACCGCTGTAGACAGCGTCGGGATTTTGGTGGCCGTTGTTTCGGATCGTGGCGGAAACGAACGCCAGTTGTTCGGGTGTCGTCCCGAACAGATACATGTGCCGACGGGCCACTAAAGCGAATTCCGTCGCGGTGAACTGTCCACACCACTCGACCCACTCGTTCGATGGGCGCGTCCAGGGCGCGGTGGCCGCATTGTCAACGTACACACCGGCTTGCCCACTCGCGACGACGGCAACACTGCACCAGCCTTCTCGGATTGCGCTCGCCGCCTCGGCGACAGCAATGAGCGGACTGGGCTGGCCGCCATACCAGAATCGCTCGGCGCCAAACCTGTACGCCCATGTCTTCGATTCCGTGTTGACGTCGTGTGCCGGTGTTGTCGGACACACGGTGAATCCGTCAACCTCCGAAAGCCCGATTCCGGCGTCTGCGAGAGCCCCGCGGATGGCATCGTCTGTGATCGAGTAGGACGTCTCCCCACTGAGTCTGCGCGCCTGCTTGGTGTTGTACGCCCCAACGACGGCAACTTCCGGTCGCGCCATGGTCAGAGAGTATCGGGCCTGGCCTTGGCCTCGAATCCGCCATCCGTGTACAACGTCTGGCCCACCAGCAGCGAGTTGGCCGGGCTTGCGAGCCACCTCAGAGCAGATGCTACGTCTGCCGGCTTGACAAATGGCTGCCCGATGGCGCTTGCGCCGCGGGCCATTTCGTCGAGCTCCTCGGAACGGTACGGGTCAGACATCGGCGACTCGATGCCACACGGCGCGACGGCGTTGAGAAGAATCCCCGCCCCGGCCCAGTCAGAGTCGACTGCCGTCGTCTTGACCCAGCGTGAGAGGGCGTACTTCGTCGACGCATAGATCCTCGAGTTTCCGGGGTAGTAGTCGCTGCTCTCACGTTCAGCGATCGCTGTCGCTTCCTCCTCGTCGAGCGCAAGGCACGCTTCCACCAGCTCGTCGATACGAGGTACGATCGCGGTGGCGGAGGAGACCACAACCGCCCGCGGGGCTTCGGCGTTGGCCAGGAGGGCTCGGGTGGCTTCGATAGTCGATACTGCACCGAAGAAGTTGACTCGCACGGCGAGCTCGGTCTCTTGGAGAACGCCGGCGCAAGCGATGACGCCATCTAGACCATCGCCGGCAAGCTGCTGCGCCTCGACCGCCATCTGAGCCCTGCCGTCAGGAGTCGCGAGATCCGCGATGATCTCCGTGTCACGGAGATCGACGCCGATGACGCGGTGGCCATCGTTCTCGAGCTGACGTGCAGTTGAAGCACCAACTCCGGACGCGGCGCCCGTGATGAGGTACGTTCGTCGATCCATCTCAGCCCCGTTCCTCCAGCAGCTGCCTTTAGGTTCCCGGCGTGGCGGCCAGTCGACAGGGAACCACGCCGCCATTAGTATACAGATACACTGAAGGCGTTCAATCGGTTAGCTGGACGACCTTGTCGGCCCCGAGGAGGAGCTCGAATGGCTACCACGATCCCGCTCATGATCTCCGTCGACGACCACGTCATCGAGCCGCCGCACCTCTGGGAGACCTGGCTGCCCGCGAAGTACCGCGCCGATGGCCCGCGGGTCATCCGGGCGCCGCGGGAGTTCAATGAGGTCCCACGGTCGGGGGATCATCCGAGTCAAGGGATGTATCGGATCGGCGCGTCGGGACCGGAGGCGGACTTCTGGGTCTACGAGAACCTCAGCGTGGCGACGTTGCCGACGCTCGCTGCCGTCGGTCTCTCGGACGAGAGAATGACCGACACACCAGTTGACTATGCGGAAATCAGACCGGGGTGCTTCGACCCGCAAGCGCGTCTTGCCGACATGGATATGAATCACGTTGAGCGGTCGCTGTGTTTCCCGACCTTCCCGCGATTCTGCGGCCAGACCTTTCTCGAGGCAAAAGACAAAGAACTGGCAATGGCGTGCGTCGTTGCGTACAACGACTGGATGGTCGAGGAGTGGTGTGGTGACAGTGGAGACCGACTGATTCCGCTGTGTTTGATTCCCCTGTGGGATGTCGAGGCCGCGGCCGCCGAGGTGGTACGCAACGCAGAGCGGGGGGTGCGCGCGCTCACGTTCTCGGAAATGCCGGACGCTCTCGGGCTTCCAGCAATCTACGATCTCGACGCATGGGCGCCACTGCTCCGGGCGTGCGAAGACACCGGGACAGTCATATGTATGCACGTGGGTTCGTCATCCGCCCCTGTGATGAGACCTCACCGCGTCGCGTCACATGCACTTAGCCATGTGACGGCGGAGATCGCCTTGGTGGATTGGTTCTATAGTGGGGCACTGCCGCGCTTCCCGCGACTGAAGCTCGCCTTTTCGGAGAGTCAAGTGGGGTGGATGACTTTCGCCCTTCAGCGCCTCGACTGCACCTGGCGCAAGCAGAAGGACCGTACGTTCTCGAATTTCAGCTCGGAGATCACGGAGGAGCCGTCGAGCTACGCCGGTGATCGGGTCTACGCCTGCGCGTTTGAAGACGACTATGGCATTGCAACGCGTGGAGGAAAACTGGGCATCGACAATCTCACATTCGAGACGGATTATCCACATTCGGACAGTACGTGGCCCGATACTCTCGCCTATGTCGAGAGCGCGTTTGCGGACTATGACGACGACGAGCTCTATAAGGTCATGCGCGGAAACGCCATGAGAATGCTCGATATAACGGCCGATGTGCCCGCCCGCTAGCAAGCCAAGGTGACTCCGGCGCGGATGGCTCGTTGAGGAGCGGGATCGTCTCCATGATCTGGGCACCTTCCCAGTAGGTCACGAGTACGAACTCCGGAAACCTCGGATCGGGACCGGTGGTGAGGGTTAAGGGTTGCATTCGCCCCTCCGACACCACCGCTAACCCTCGCTATTCGGCTCGTCTTCCTGCGCTGCGCATCAGTTGGACGAGTTCGGCTGGGTCGTAGGGTGCCGGGGGGCCGGGAAGATAGGTGACGGCTTCGATGACACCGGGGTAGGCGAAGGCGCCGTGGGTCTCAAACGTCGACCACAGGACAGGGGAGCGGCGATCGATACCGACGTCGATGCCTTGGAACGGTGCGAAGCCCATAAGCATCTCGACCCCGTCGAGGGTCGCCTGCGGTTGGCCGTCCACGCTGATGGTGAAGCTCCAGGTGTAGGGCTCGCCACAACGAGCCGAGATGTGGATCTGGTGCCGGCCCGGTTGGAGGAAGTCAGCGGCGGCGATCTTTTCGATGCCGTACTCGTTGTAACCGAAGTGCACGATGCCATGTTCGATGTACACCACGTATCCGCCTCCCTGGTCGCCGTGGGCGACTAGGACACCGTCGGCGTCTTGGTGCACGATGTCGATCTCGATGTCGAAGTCCCGGAGGGTGACGAGCTTCTGGGACCGGTAGCGCTCTAGTGACGGTGTGCCCGCCAGGAGACGGACGGGATCGTTGAGCGAGGCTTCATCGGGTCGGCGCAACACTTGGAGAAGGCCGAGGCCGTCGTCGAGCGGGAACACCTGGTTGTTCCAGGCGGTGCGCTCCCAGGCATCGGCTAGTTCGGCGACGACTTCTGGGTTCTGGGCGGCCACGTCGTTCACCTCGGTGGGGTCGGTGGTGATGTCGTAGAGCTCCCACTCTGTGTCGTCATAGGCTGCCCCCCGCTGGTGGAGCGTGACGAGCTTCCATCCATTGCGGTAGAAGCTTCGATTGCCGAAGCACTCCGAGTATTGCTCCGGGTGGGTGCTTTCGGTGGCTCCATGGGTGATGGCGGGGGCGAAGCTGGCGCCGTCGAGGTCGTTTGGCGTCTCGACCTGGGCGATTTCGAGGATCGTCGGGAGGAGGTCGGTGACGTACTGGTACTGGCGATGGATCGTGCCGGCGCGGTCGAGTCCGATGCCCTTGGGCCACGAAACGATCATGGGCACCCGCACGCCGCCGGCGTGGGTACAGGACTTGTAGAGCCGAAACGGCGTGTTCGACGCCATTCCCCACCCGCGGGGGTAGTGCACCATCGCTCGAGGACCGCCGATGAGATTGAGATCGCGCTCGACGTCGAAGCCGCGTCCGAACCCCGCTGGGTTTCCGAACTGCCGGTAGTAGCTCCGCGTCCCCTGGGCCCCGCCCTCTCGGGTCGCGCCATTGTCGGAGGTGAACAAGACGACCGTGTTATCCAGGTCGCCCAGCGCATCGACCGCAGCCAACAGGCGGCCGAGGTTCTGGTCGACGTTGTCGACCATCGCGGCGTAGACCTCCATGTACCTCGCGTACCTGTCCTGAGCCTCAGCGGGGAGGCTGGCCCAAGCCTCCACCTCGTAGCCAGTCTCGTGGTTGCGCGGCGGTAGCGCCGTGCCCTTGTCGAACAAGCCCTGCTCGATCTGATTGGCGAATCGGCGCGCCCGGACCTCGTCCCACCCCTGCTGGTAGCGGCCCCGATGCGTGGCGATGTCGCTCGCCTTGGCCTGGAGCGGTCCGTGGACCGCCCCGTGGGCCAGATATAGGAAGAAAGGGCGGGTCGAGTCGTGGGATCGCAGCGACTTGAGATAGGAGATCGCCTCGTCGGTGATGTCGTCGGTGAAGTAGTAGCCGTCGGGGTAGGTGTCGACCGCCACCGGTGAGTTGTCGCGCACGAGCCGATGGGGATGGTGCAGGTTGGTCCAGCCCTCCAGCACGCCGTAGAACCGGTCGTAGCCCACCTGAAGCGGCCACGAATCACGGGGTGCGCCGTCGTGCATCGCCCCGTCGCGAGTCAGGTGCCACTTGCCGACGGCGAAGGTGGCGTACCCCGCGTTGCGAAGGAGTTGGGGGAGCGTGTCGATTGAGGGATCAATCTCCATCGTCCAACCTGGAAAGCCCGGGTCGAGATTGGCGACTGCGGCGAACCCGGCCCGGTGGGGGTTCATCCCGGTGTGGATGGACGCCCGAGACGGTGAGCACAGCGGGGCGGTGTGATAGTTCGTGAAGCGCAGACCCCCGGCGCTGAGGCGGTCGACGGTAGGGGTGGAGATCTCCGAGCCGTAGGGGCCGATGTCGGAGAAGCCGAGATCGTCCAGTAAAACGACGATGATGTTGGGGCTGCCCTGGGCGGGCCGAACCGGTTCGGGCCACCACGGGGTCGAGTCGCCGGCGAGACGGGAGATGTGGCCGCCGAAGGGCTGCGGCTTGTTCCGATGGTTGTCGTTCATGCTTGCGTGGTTAGGTGCTCCGGGATGCTCACGGACTCCGAGTGCCGAGCACAGGAGCACCTGACCCGTCCACCGTCACCGACTCGAAGCCGGTCGGGCCGACGAAAGAAACACCGTCGAGCGTGATGCGCTCCATGACACGCCGATAACCCGGCACCACGTTCACCGGCGCGATGTGAGCCGTCGCACGGTTGTCCCAGAACGCGATGCTGCCCGGGCGCCAACGGAACCGAACCGTGAACTCTCGGCTGTACAAGTGCTCGTTGAGCATTTCAAGCAGATGGCCGCTCTCCTGGCGTGAGAGCTCGACGATGTGGCTCGTGTAGTCGGGGTTCACGTACAGCTGGCGCTCTCTAGTCTCGGGGTGCAGGGTCACTACGGGGTGCCGGGCTCGGAGAGGAGTGGACATGAACTCACGGGCGAGCTTGTTCGGTTCCCCCCGCACGACGTGCAAGACGTTGTGGTGGACGGCGGTCAGCCCGTCGATGAGCTCGCGGATGGGGGTAGACAGGGCCGCGTACGCCGCCGCGAGATTCGTCCATTCGGTATCGGCACCGTACGGCGGCACGGAGACGGCGCGAAGAATCGAACCCATCGGCGGCGCGGCCATGTACGACAGGTCGTTGTGCCAGCGGTGCTGGATCTCGTTGGTGCCTAGGTCGTCGCTGTGGTTTTCCTTCTCGATCATCACGATCTCCGGATGCTCCGGGAACCGCGGTGCCAGCGTGGGATGGCCAGGGCACACTGATCCGAAATTGCGGCCAAACGCCACGTGCTCGTCTCGGGTGAGTTCCTGGTCCCGGAAGAACACGACCTTCCACTGCAAAAGAGCGGCACGGATAGCGTGAACAGTGGGGTCGTCCAACGGTTCGCGGAGATCGACGCCGTGAATCTCCGCACCGGTGTGCTGAGACATCGGCAGAACCTCGAGCCGGTCGCCGGCATCGATCGTTCCCTGGGCTTTATTCATCACCTTCATGCAGGGTGGCATCCCATCGCGGTAGACGTCGGTATAAGCAACTAGCTTATTCTCATCGACGCCTGCATGACGCTCCTGACCACTTCTTGACCCATCGTGCCACCCGGAGGACCCGCCCATGGCCCATCCCACCATCGAGCAGATCGCTGAACTCGGGCCCTACCTGGCCGACCGCTCGAGCCAAGCCGATGCGCTCGGGCGGCTACCCGACGACACGGGCAAGTTGCTGAAGGAGACTGGAGTCATTCGAATGTTGCAGCCGCGGGACTTCGGAGGCCTGGAGGCCGACCCCCGCGACTTTTTCAACGCGGTGATGGACGTTGGGAACCACTGCCCCTCGGCGGGCTGGGTCGCGGGTGTGGTCGGCGTTCACCCCTGGGAGCTGGCCCTCAACGACACCCGGTTGCAAGAGGAGGTCTGGGGTGAGGACCCTGACACATGGGTCGCATCGCCGTACGCACCCTCGGGCATCGCAACGCCGACCGACGGCGGCTTCATCGTCAATGGCCGCTGGTCGTTCTCCTCCGGTACCGATCTCTGCGACTGGATCGTGCTGGGTGCGATGGTCAAGGAGGCCTCCGCCGGACCGGACGACCCGCCGATCGGCAGTCTCCACGTCATGTTGCCTCGCGCCGACTACCAGATCGTCGAGGATTCGTGGAACACGATTGGACTGGAGGGGACCGGGAGCAAGGACATCATCGTCGATGGCTCGTTCGTGCCCGACTATCGCGCACTCGATGTGCGCAAGCTCCTCGACGGTCGAGCCGCCAAGGAGTCGGTCCGCAGCGGCGATCCGCTATTCAACGTGCCGTGGGCAGGCGTGTTCCCCGGTGGGGTGGCAGCTGGCCTGATCGGAATCGCCGAGGGGGTGCTCCAGCGAGGTATTGAGTACCAGGCGGGTCGGATCTCCAACCTCGGTGTCGTGCAGGCCGACGACCACCATTCTCGGCAGGTGCTCGCCGAGGCGGCGTCCGACATCGCCAGCGCTCGCCTTCAGCTGGTCCACAACATCGGCGAGGCATATGACGCGGTTCGAGCCGGCCACACGATTGGGATCAACCAGCGGGTTGTGCTGCGGCGCGATCAGGTCCGTGCCGCGTGGCGGGCCGCGGCGGCAGCCAACACCGTCTATGACATCTGCGGTGGGAACTCAATCCGTCTCGACAAGCCAGTGCAGCGCTTCTGGCGGGGCATGCACGCCGGGCTCCATCACGGCATTTTTGTCCGAGGCCCGCTGCTCAACCTCGCAGGCGGGGTCCTGATGGGCCTGCCGCCCACCGGCCCGTCAGCGGTCACGGTCTGAGCGCAGAGGTTTTCAGCTCATGAACACAACGACGACACCCATCACCGAAGAAGACACCAGCCGAACGCTGCGCATCGATCACGGTATTCTGCACTATCACGAGGTGGGCCATGGCCCGCCGCTGGTCATGCTGCACGGCTCTGGCCCTGGGGCCACCGGCTGGGCGAACTTCGGCGAGAACCTCGCGGCATTCGCTCCCCACTTCCGCTGCCTGGTGCTGGACCTGCCGGGCTTCGGTCGCAGCTATGCCCCGCCCACCAATCTGGTACTTCACGGGGCCGAGGCCGTTAGTGCCTTCGTTGACGGGCTCGGCCTGGATGCGTTCTCGCTGCTCGGCAATTCACTCGGGGGAAAATTCGCCGCCCAGGTGGCGGCGGCTCGACCCGACCAGGTGCGACGGCTGGCGACCATCGGAGGGGTCGGACTTCCACTGTTCAGCCCGTTGCCGTCGGAAGGCATCAGTCGCCTCGTCGACTTCGTTGAGAACCCCACCCGCGAGCAGCTCATCGCCTGGATGCGATCGATGGTCTTTGACCCCGCCACCCTCACCGAGGAGTTGATCGAACGCCGCTGGGCGGCAGCAACCGAGCCCGAGGCGCTGGCCAGTATCCGCCAGATCTATAGCCGGGAGAAGCTGTCGTTCCTACGCGACGTTATGCTCGACAACAACAACGAGTTCGTGACGCTGCGCGAGATCCAGGCGCCGACGCTGGTCACCTGGGGGCGAGACGACCGGGTCACGCCCCTTGACGGGATGATCCCGGCAATGCGCCTGATTCGCGACTGCGAAGTCCACATCTTCCCGAACTGTGGGCACTGGTCGATGATCGAACGCAAGGACGAGTTCGAGCGGGTCGTGATCGAGTTCCTCACCCGCGATGAGTCGGAGACCACCCCATGAGCACACGAAGGTAACCAACCATGTCCGTCCTATCCCTGGGATACGTCCGGCTCGTTAGTCCACACCTGGACGAGTGGTGCAGGTTCGCCACCGACGTACTCGGTTTCATGCCCGCGCCCGGACCCGACGCGGCCGCAGCCTATTTCCGATGGGACAACTACCCCTACCGCCTGGTCGTCGCCCCAGCTGACACCGCGGGAGTCGACGCCATCGGCTTCGAAGTCATCGACGACACCGACTTGCACGCACAGGTCTCTCGCCTCGAACAGGCGGGTGTCGACGTGACAATGGGTTCCGACGAAGAGGCCGCCGCACGTCTCGTGACCGACTACGCCTCCTTCGAAGATCCCGCCGGCACCCCGCTTGAGCTCTACCACGGCCCAATTCGCAACGACATTCCGGTGGTGACACCCCTTGTGTCGAGCTTTGTGACCGGAGACATGGGCTTCGGACACGCCGTTCTGAAGGTCGATGAAATCGAGCCGGTCCTGAATTTCTATCGAGAGATTCTTGGCTTCCACCTGCGGAACACCTGGCACGCCGGTGCGATGTCGATGGCGTTTTTGGGTTGCAACCCGCGTCACCACACGCTCGGAATCGGTGCCGGTTTGCCTGTGACCCATCCGCTTGGGCACATCATGGTCGAAGCGGCGACCATCGATGATGTCGGCATGGCGCAAGACCGCTGCCTCGACCAAGGAGTCCCTGTCCGCATGTCCTTGGGACGCCACACCAACGACGAGATGATCTCTTTCTATTGCCAGGCGCCCGACCCGATGATGGTCGAGTTCGGATGGGGTGGGCTACGAGTCGAGGATCCCGACCACACCGGCACCTACCAGATCTCCCGCCCGAGCTTTTGGGGTCACCGGCCCTTCCCGACTCCCGCTGACGGCGGCTGACCCAATCCCGACGGCAGGCGCGCTAGCTTGAGGGGCTAGTGCCCAATACGGGCGTGGGGGTTCAAGTCCCCCCCTCCGACACAAACAGGTGTTCAATCGACCCGTCGGGTTCCGACGAGATCGTCATCGGAGGCAAGCGGTGTGGCCGGTCCACCTAGTCGACCGGGGTCGACGGCGTCGACATTGCAATATCTCACCTCGGCGATGCTTCGTGAAGGTGGTGGATGTGTGTTCAGCCTCGGTCGACGATAATCGGGTCCCCCTCGATCACAACCGAGTCGGTCGCGGCGTCGTAGACCAGGATGTAGAACTCGTCGAGGCCGTCCCACTTCTCGCTCGAGAAGGTCGCCTGGCCCAGTCCGTACAACTGGATCGGACCCAGCTCGTCGAGAGCGGCTCGGAAGCTGTCGTTGGTTAGGTCGGCGCCGGCGATCTCACCGACCTGCTTGAGGATGTTCGTGATGTTGCATGCAGCGCGGATCGGAGGAAGCCAGGACGGCTCCCCCGCAGCCTGCTGCTCGCTGGTCGGGATGTACTCGAACTCGGGAGCGAGCTCGGGATTGGCCTCCAGGACGACGTTCATGCAGTTCTCCCAGAGCTCGGGGTCCTCCCACGAAGACTCGTCGGTGAGCGCGCCCACACTCACGGCGCCGTCGAGGACCGACCGGTCTGTGGTGCCTGTCGTGGCCCCTGCCATGGACCAGATGCCCATCTCCGGCATGTAGCCCTGGCGGTGGAAGATCTCGGTCAGGTTAGAACCGCCGATGAGGTCGAAGGCGAAGTCGACGCCGTCAACACTGAAGCGCTCGGCGACGATCGCGAACTCCGCCTCTCGGGTAATCGCATCCGTAGCGTCCTGGACGACGACGACCCGTGACTCGAAGCCTTCGTCGGCGAGGACCTCTTGGAGGGTGGTGCCCATCGCGCCCTCGGCAAAGATGGCGTTGGCGACGATGCCGATTGTCCTGCCGTCGAGCCGTCCTGACTTGGCCAGTACGCGACCGAGGATCTCCATGTGGGCGTCATCGGTGGGCCGCGTCTGGAGCCACAGGGTGTCGCCGGAGGCGTCCTTGAGCTCTTCGGTCAGGTTCGTCACGGTCATGAGCATTGTGTCGTGGAGGTCCGTGAAGCAGAGGTTGGCCGCGGCCAACGTGCCCCGCAGCACGATGAAGACTTCGTGGTCCTCGGTCAGCTCCACGCAGGCCGCTTCCTGCGACGCCTGATTGAGGAAGTCCATCGTGGCGTAGTAGGGCTCGATCTGGCGCCCGTAGATCCCACCTGATTGATTGATGACGTCGAAGAACGCCTGGTAGGCGACTTCCGTGCTTCCCTGGTAGTTCGGGACTCCCATCGCCTGGAGCGCATCCCAATCGGGGACGATCACGCCGACCTTGATGGTGTCGGCGGTGACGCCACGGAAACTCGCCGTCAGCTCCTCGGGCGGTTCCTCTGCCTCCGGGTCCTCCTCGCGCTCCGGTTCCTCTGCCTCCGGGTCCTCCTCGCGCTCCGGTTCCTCTGCCTCCGGGTCCTCCTCGCGCTCCGGTTCCTCTGCCTCCGGGTCCTCTTCGCGCTCAGGGTCCGGATCCGCAGCCGGTTCCCCGGCCTCTTCTTCCGGCGAAGGTTGGGAGGTCACGTCTTTTGCCACGTTCTCGCTGTCGTCGCCGGAACATGCGGCGGCGATCAACGTCAGCCCGAGTCCGATGGCCAGTACACGAAACAGGTGATTCTTCATGGTGTCCCCCTCGCACGATGTTGAGACGCTAGTCCGCCGACCCATTCTACTTCGTAAAACGACCCGCGCTGCTGCTTGCGCTTTACGGCCCGAGGGAACCCGAGGCAATGGGAGCAGCCCTCCTCCGGCTCCACGGTGGCGGCCCGATGTCGGGTCCCGCTCGGCAGGACAACACGGCGTGCTCTGCGTTCGCCGACGAGCTGGGTCTCGTTGTGGTCTCCGTCGGATACCGATTGGCGCCCCGACATCCGTTCCCCGCCGCCATCGATGATGGTTACACCGTGTGGTCGTCGATGGTTGACCGGGTGGCCGTGCGGTACTCGCTGTACTGTGTATAGTAACGCCCGTCGAGACGGAGGTCTCCCGAGAACATGTCGACTGAACCCCGCACACCTCCACCGGCCCCGACGGGCCTCAGCCCCGAGGCGCGACAGTATCTGGACATGTTGTCGGAGTTTCCGAGTGCCGACGACATGCCGACCCACGATGCCGATCCGGCCGAATGGAAGGCGTGGGTCGAGGGGATCGACTCTGTGATGCTCGAGGTGTTCAGCTCCCGGATCCCGGAGGACGTCCCGATCTCGCGAAGCGACTTCGAGATCGCTGGTGTGCGTACGCATGTTCTGACCCCGGACTCGCTCGCGGACCCCGCATCCGCGCCGCTCTACATCGACATCCACGGCGGCGGGCTCATGAACGGCGGTGGTGACGTGTGTGCGCTGATGGCCACGAGAGGAGCGCTCGAGCGCGACATGATCACCTGGGCCCCCGACTATCGGATGCCGCCCGACCACCTATTCCCGGCGGCACTGGACGACCTCATGGCGGTGTACCGGAAGGCACTCGCCGAGCGGGAACCGAGGGACATCTTCGTTGCGGGTGGTTCGGCGGGCGGAAACCTGGCTCCGGCGTTGCTGCTTCGCGCTAAAGACGAAGGGCTGCCCATGCCAGTCGCACTCCTCCTGTTCACGCCAGAGGTGGACCTGACTGAGTCCGGCGACAGCTTCCAAACCAATCTCGGCATCGACAAGGTGCTCGCTCCCTTGATGGAGATCAATCTGCTCTATGCCGGCGGCGAGGACCTGTCGCATCCCTACCTGTCGCCGCTCTTCGGCGACCTCGCAGGCTTCCCACCGACCTATCTTCAGACCGGGACGCGGGATCTCTTCCTGTCCAACACGGTGCGGATGCACCGGGCGTTGCGCAACGCGGGGGTGGCGGCGGAACTCCACATCGGTGATGCCATGCCCCACGGTGGGTTCGGTGGGTCGACTGCTGAGGACAAGGAGCTGGCGGACGAACGCGACCGGTTCATCGCTCGGATCCGCACTCGAGCGTGACGTCGGACGGCTTCATCGACGCCGCGCCGACCGATCGCTCGGGGTGAAGCTCACCCCATCGCCGCTCGAAACGGAGAGTCGCCGCCGAATTCCATTCCTCCCATGAGGCCGGGATGGCGCGTCTTGAACACGAGCGTCTCCATCGCGTGGGCCAGCTCCGCAGGGTGCCAGCGGCGGTCACTGCCCGGCACGGTGACTGCGGTGCCCGCGGTCCACGGGTTGAAGTGCGTGATCGTGCCGGCCACGCTGAGGAACGACTGGCCCGAGACGCTGGTCGCCAGATCGGACGCGAGCCAGACGACCAGGGGGCCGACATTGCCTGGATCCTGCGCGGAGTACTCCTCGTATTCGTCCGGCTCGACGACCGCGTCGCCGGCGGTGGGCAGAAGGCGAGTGGAGCCGGACGGCGCAACGCAGTTCGACCGAACGCCATAGCGAGCCATGTCCTGCGCGACCGCGATCGAGAACATCCCGATGCCGCCCTTGGCCGCGGCGTAGTTCGTCTGCCCGACATTCCCGAGGAATCCCACTGCCGACCCGGTGTGGATGACCGACGCGTTCACCTCGTCGCTGGCCTTCGAGCGCTCGCGCCAGTATTCGCACGCGTGGCGGGTGGGCGCGAAGTGGCCCTTCAAGTGCACGGAGATGACCGCGTCCCAATCCGACTCGTCCATGTTGAAAATCATCCGATCGCGCAGAATGCCGGCGTTGTTGACGAGGATGTCGAGCCGGCCGAACTCGTCGACCGCTTGATCGATCATCGCCCGGGCGCCGTCGAACGACGAGACGTCGCTGGCGTTGGCGACCGCGGATCCGCCCCGCTCGGTGATGACGTCGACAACCGCTTGGGCGACGGAGGCGTCGGCGCCCTCGCCAGTTGTCGATCCCCCCAGGTCGTTGACAACCACCTTCGCCCCGGCTTCCGCGAGCTGGACGGCGTGGCCCCGACCGACACCGTGTCCGGCGCCCGTTACGACCGCGACCTTCCCATCGAGCAATCCCACGTGTCATACCTCCCGGTCGGCGCCGCCCGAGAGTGGCGACGAGATCATTGTACGCAGTATAGTGACCATCGAGTTCGCCACAATTTCGAACGAGCGACACACTTCGTCGCGCAAGGGGACCCACATGTCGGAGATGCCATTGGTCGACTATCTGGTGCTGGAGCCCGAGCCGCATCTGGTCGCCAACGAGTGCACCAGTTGTGGCGCTCGCTTCTTCGATCGCCGCAACGCCGGCGCGCCCCGCTTCGGCGTTGAAAAATCTCAAAATGAACGGTCGCTCTACCGGGCAGACCGAGTCCTAAACAAGGAGCGGACACATGCGTGAAGAAGACATGGTTCTCGTCAGCATCGACGATCACCTGATCGAGCCAGCAGGTGTCTTCGAAGCACACATCCCGGACCGTTTCCGCGATCGGGCTCCCAAGATGGAACGGGATGAGAATGGCGTCGACCGGTGGATCTTCGAGGGGGTCGAGGTCGGCTCTCCCGGGTTGAACGCCGTTGCCGGCTGGCCGAAGGAGGAGTGGTCGATGGACCCCGTCGGCCTCGCCGAGATGCGACCCGGTTGCTACGACGTCGACCAGCGCGTGCGCGACATGGACGCGGCCGGCATCTGGAAGTCGATGTGCTTCCCGACAATGGGCGGGTTCAGCATGCGAGCCTTCAACGAGTCCGTCGACAAGGAACTCGCAGGCGCGGTCATCAGCGCGTACAACGACTGGCACATCGACGAATGGTGCGGGCCCCATCCGGACCGGTTCATTGCGCTCTCGGTGGTTCCGCTGTGGGACCCCGAAGCCTGTGCCGCGGAGGTGCGCCGAGTGGCGGCGAAGGGCTGCCGGGCGATCACCTTCCCGGAGACGCCTTATGCGCTTGGGCTGCCGAGCTTCGAGAGCGGCCACTGGGACCCGCTCTTTCACGCGCTGTGCGACGAGGGCGTCGTGATGTGTCTTCACATCGGTCTCGGCATCAGTCTCATCCGTCGCCCGGAGGGTGGTTCGTTGGGGGGGCCCGGGAATCTCGGCGGCATTACCGTCGAGACGATCGACACGTTCATCGTGCTCGCACAGCAGGTCTCCGCGATCGCGCTCACCGACCTCGTCTTCGGGGGGACGCTTCGGCGCTTCCCAGACCTCAAGATCGCCCTGTCCGAGGGAGGGATCGGGTGGCTTCCCTTCTATCTGGAAAAGGCCGACCGGCACTGGACGAACCAGGTGTGGACAGGCGCTCGGGACGGACGTCTGCCCAGCGATCTGTTCCGCGATCAGGTGCTCGCGTGTTTCATCACCGATCCGGCCGGCGTGAAGCTCCGCCACGAGATCGGCATCGACAACATCGCCTGGGAGTGCGACTACCCGCACGCCGACTCGACCTGGCCGACTGCTGCGACGCAACTCGCTGGAGAATTCGCGGCGGCTGACTGCTCGGATGATGACATCAACAAGATCGGCTGGGAAAACAGCTGCCGGTGGTTCGGAGTCGATGTGTCCGACATGGACCGCGACGCGGTCTCGGTCGGCGGGCTCCAGAAGCAGGGAGCCGATGTCGACGTGTCGATCGTGTCGAAAAGCGAGTGGCGCGAGCGGTATGCGCTCACCGGAGCTGAGGACTGACGGCCACGAACCAGTCACGCGAACCGAACGACACGAGCGAGTGAGGAAACCGCTTTGACAGACAATGCGCAGAAGGCCGAGGAGTTGCGACAGGAGTTTCGCAGCTGGCTCGCCTCCAACTACACCACGGACGTGAAGGAAGCGATCGGCGAGATCGGGAGCGCGGCGGGGTTCGAGGCTCATCGTGAATGGAACGCCACGTTGGTCGACGCGGGGTGGGGCGCGATCTCGTGGCCGGCCGAGTTCGGTGGCCGCGAAGCCACGCTCGAGGAGCAGCTCGCCTACAACGAGGAGCTGAGCCGAGTCGGGGCCCGGGGGCCGATCAATCAGATCGGCGTGTCCAACATCGCGCCCGCGATCATGGCGGTCGGCACGGAAGAGCAGAAGAATCGGTTCATCCATCCGATGCATCGTGGCGACGAGATCTGGAGCCAGGGGATGTCCGAGCCGGAGGTGGGCTCCGATCTGGCATCGCTGCAGTGTCGAGCGGTTCTCGACGGTGACCATCTCGTCATCAATGGCCAGAAGACCTGGAACTCGAACGGCACCCGCGCCGATTGGTGTCAGCTCTATGTTCGCACCGGTACCGAAGGGTCGAAGTACGAGGGCATCACCTGTCTGCTCCTCGACATGCGCACGCCTGGGATCGAAGCGCGCCCGATCGTCACCATGACCGGGGATGAGGGCTTCTCCGAGCTCTTCTTCACCGACGTTCGCGTGCCGGTCGAATCGGTGCTGGGGGAGATCGACAAGGGCTGGAGCGTCGCCGTCAATACCCTGAGCAACGAGCGCTCCGGGGTCGCGATCATGTACCTGACGGTCGAGCGAACGTTCGCGGACCTACTGGAAGCAGCATCCGCGCCGGGGCCCGATGGTTGCCGACCGATCGACTCACAGACGACGCGGCAGCGGCTGATGTCGATCTACGCGGACGTCCGCAATCTCGAGTTCCTCGCCAAGCGTTCCATCGCGGTCGCCATCAGCGGTCGACCTCCGGGCCCTGAGGGGAGTGTCATCAAGCTGGCCTGGTCCGAGACGAGCCAGCGGATGGCTGAAGCCGCAGTCGATGTCCTCGGCATGGGTTCCTTGGAAGGGCGATGGGGAAGAGAATTCATCTCGTCGCGCTCCTACACGATCGCAGGGGGGACGTCCGAGGTGAATCGCAACATTCTCGGCGAGCGTGTGCTCGGCCTGCCCCGCGAACCGAAGGTCGCGGTGTGAGCCTTGGCGACCACCTGTCTTACAGCGTAGAATGAAGCACTCGGGTCGCGCTCGTGCCGCAGCCGACCGAAGGGACAGGATCGACTATGAATGATTCGCTGAAGGATGTCGACCCGCCGGACCACGCGAAGTACCGGATCCCCGAGTACGGCCTCAAGCCGGGCCACGAGGAGCTCGTCTACCCGCGTGGCATGCGGCATGTGAAAGATCTCACGCTGGCCTGGGGCTAGCGGAACCGTCTCAGATTCAGGAGGAGCTGAACGTGCAGGATCCGTTGGGGTATGAAGGCAGCACGGTGGTCGTCACCGGCGCGGCTTCGGGGATGGGTGCAGCCACCGCCGAGCTCCTCGTCAGCCTCGGCGCCGACGTGACCGGCCTCGACGTGAACGAGGTGAACGCTGAGTGCGTCACCGGCATGCAGGTCGACCTGCGCGATCCGGCGTCCATCGACGCCGCGGTCGGCCAGATCGACGGGCCAATCGACTCGGTATTCAGTTGTGCCGGTCTGCCCGGAGCGCCGTTCTCCGAACTCGACACGGTTCTGGTGAACTTCGTCGGAGCGCGGCACTTCATCGAAGCGATGGTCCCGAAGCTTGCGGAGGACTCGTCGGTGGGCCTCATCTCGTCGGCGGCCGCCGTCGGTTGGCAGGAGCACATCCCCACACTGATGGCGATGTTCGCGGCGGGAGACTTCGACGGGCAGAAGACCTGGCTCACCGACAACGAGGAGTTGTGGAGTTGGAGCGGCTACGCCTGGTCGAAGTACGCAGTCAACGCCTGGGTGGGCTGGCGTGGGGCCGAGCTGATCGAGAACGGAATCCGCGTCAACTGCATCAACCCGGGACCGACCGACACTCCGATGATCCCGGCGTTCTACGAGAGTGCGGGTAAGGACATGGTGGACGGGGCGCTCGGGCCGATCGGTCGGTACTCGAGGGCGGAGGAGCAGGCGTGGCCGCTCGTGCTCCTCAACAGCCGACGCATGAGCTATGTGTGCGGGGAGGTGCTCTGGACGGACGGCGGCTTCATGGGAGCGCTTCAGACCGGACGGATCAACCGGGGCGGCCCCCCGCCCGAGGAGTAGGCGACCAGTGTCTAATGGACCAATGGAGGGGATCAAGGTCCTCGAGGTGGCGCAGTTCACCTTCACGCCGGCGGCGGGCGCGGTGCTCGCCGACTGGGGCGCCGATGTGATGAAGGTCGAGCACGCGGTCACGGGCGACGCGCAGCGAGGACTCAAGATCGGCACGGGCGGTGCCGCGGCTGGATCGTTCCAGCCGTTGATGGAGCACCCGAACCGCGGCAAGCGCAGTGTCGGCATCGCGCTCGAGACCGAGGCCGGCCGTGCCCTGTTGGACGAACTCATTGCCGAGAGCGATGTCTTCCTGACCAACTTCCTGCCAGCGGCGCGACGCAAGTTGCGCATCGAGGTCGACGACGTTCGGGCGGTCAACCCGTCGATCGTCTACGCCAGGGGATCGGCGCTCGGGCCCCGCGGCCCCGAATCCGAGGATGGCGGCTACGACGGCAGCACGTTCTGGTGTCGAGCGGGAAGTGCATGGGGAGGCACGGCAGCGGGCGCGTCCATGGCCGCATCGATGCCATCGGGTGCCTACGGCGACTCCATGGGTGGCATGACCATCGCCGGCGGGATCGCCGCTGCGCTTCTGAAGCGGGAGCGGACCGGTGAGGCGAGCGTCGTGGACGTCTCGTTGCTGTCGGTCGGCGCATGGGCGACCGCACTGTCGATCGGCACGGCGCTGCTTCTCGAGGAGAATCCACCGAAGATGCCGGTGGAGAACATGCGACCTGCGATTCCGGTAAACCCGGTGATCGGCACGTTCCCCACATCCGACGGTCGGTTCATCAACTTCACGATGCTCCAGCCCGGTCGGTACTGGGCTGACGTCTGTCGTCACATCGACCGAGAGGATCTGATCGATGATCCCCGCTTCGACACGGACGAGAAGCTGATCGAGAATGCGATTCCCGCCGGCGATCTGGTCGCTGAAGCCATCGCGGCTAAGCCCTACGACCACTGGGTGGAGAAGTTCGAGACGCTCGAAGGGCAGTGGGCAAAGGTGCAGAGCCCGTTGGAGGTCGCCGACGATCCCCAGGTTCGTGCGAACGGCTACATCCTGATGGTGCAGGATCTCGAGGGCAACGACCGCGAGCTCGTCTCAAGTCCAGTCCAGTTCGACGAGGCTCCGTACGACGTGTCCCGAGCGCCCCAGTTCGCCGAGCACACCGACGAGATCGTGCTCGGGCTCGGCAAGAGCGAGGACGAGCTGATCCAACTGAAGATCGACGGCGCGATCACCTAGCGACCGGCTCGAACACCGGGATCCACGCCTCACCCGCATGCTCGAACAGCACCTGGACCCGTTGCCCAATCGAGACGGAGGCCGGGTCGCAGTTGACGATGTTCGTCACCAGCCGCAGCCCCGGCTGTTCCTCGAGTTCGACGAGGGCGATCACGTAGGGCGGAGAGACCTCAGGATGGTACGGATATCGGTTGACGGTGAAGCTGAATACCGAGGCGGTCCCACTCGCCGCGCGAGATTGGAGTGCGCCGCCGCACTCGGGGCATGCTTCGGCGAGCGGATGGATCCAGCAACTGCACGACGGGCAGTACTGGATCATCAGCGATCCGTTCAAGCCGCCGGTCCAGAAAGGTCGAGTCGCTTCCGTGATCGGCGGTGCGATCCGAGGGGCCGGATCCTCGACGTTCAGCATCGAGTCGATCGTAGAACCCTGTCGGGACGAGCGTCGACATGACGGGCGCCATCGTTTCGGGCATCGGCATCACCGGGATCGGTCGTCGGACGGATGTGGTGGGGCGTGACCTCACGCGGACCGCCGCGCTCGCGGCGATCGAGGACGCCGGCCTGACTCCCGCTGACGTCGATGGCGTCGCGACCCACGGGGAGACGCCCGTGTCGGAGGTGATCGAGGATCTCTCCCTCGAGGTCGGATACATCGGCGGCGGGTACAACCCCGCCGCACTCCTGGCCCCTGTCATCAGCAGCGCCGAGGCCATCGCGGCGGGACGGGCTCGTCACGTGCTGGTCTACCGGACCGTCAAGATGATGGGCGGCGCGGTCGTGAGTTCAGATGGTGGGGGAGATGCGCTCGCCGACTTCGCAACACTGTTGACCTACCACGCGTACTCCGCGGCCAATTGGGTCGCCCTCCACTGCCAGCGGCACATGCACCTCTACGGCACGACGAAGGAGCAGCTGGGGGCGCTGGCGATCAGTAGCCGCGGGAAGGCGGCGCTGAACCCGCTCGCCGTCTACCGAGACCCGATCACGATGGACGACTATCTCTCGGCTCGACCGGTCAGCGATCCCCTCGGCCTCCTCGACTGCGACGTGCCGATCGACGGCTCGATCGCGGTTGTTCTCTCGGTGCCCGAGCACGCGGCGAGTTGCCCCAACCGGCCCGTTCGCATCGAGGCCACAGGGAGCGCCGTCGGCGAGGGTGGTTGGGATCAGCGACCCGACTATCCGGTCATGGCCCCGGTGGATGCCGCCGCGGACCTGTGGAGCCGCACGAGTCTCACCCCGGCGGACGTCGACGTCGCGCAGCTCTACGACGGGTTCACGTTCCTGACCCTCGCGTGGCTCGAAGCGCTGGGGTTCTGCGGCCACGGGGAGGGAGGTGCCTTCCTCGAAGGCGGCCACCGGATCGCCCTCGATGGAGCGCTTCCCCTAAATACCTACGGCGGCCAGCTCTCGGCCGGACGAATGCATGGCTACTGGACGCTCCACGAGGCGGTGACGCAGTTGCGCGGTCTGGCCGCCGACCGTCAGGTCCCGGACGCGGGGGTCGCCGTCATCTCCGCCGGAGGCGGACCGGTCGCCGGCTGCATGCTTCTCACGCAGTAGGCCGCGCGCTGTCAAACCTCCGGCGAGTGACGTTCTGTACGATGGGCGTCGATGGCTCCCGCTAGTGGTCGTTCCACTCCGCTGACTCTCGAAGAGATCGTCGACGTTTCGCTCGAGCTCGTCCGCAAGCACAGCGTCCAAGGCGTGACGATTCGTGCGGTCGCAGCGGAGCTAGACGTGACGCCGATGGCGATCTACTACTACGTCAAGAACAAGGATGCTCTCGTCCAGCTGATCTCCGAGGAGGTGATCTCTCGAGCGATTCCTCTCGAACTGGGTGATGACGGGTGGGAGGAAGCTCTCCGTCGGTATCTCGTCTCGCTGTGGACGACGATGCACAGCTACCGAGGGCTCCGCTCGTACAGAATCGGACTCCCCGACCTCGGCACGTCGAAGGAATCCAACGTGGAGGGCGTTGCGTTCTTCGAGTCGGCCGGATTCCCTACCGAGATCGCGCAACGGGCCTGGGCGTTCGCGCTGACCTACATCCACGGACGGCTGAGCGTCGAAGCGACGTTGGACCGAACGACAGCCCGCCGCCTGGGGTTCGGCAACGTCTCGGCCAAGGACCATGTGGACTTCGGCGTGGACGCTGTTGTCGCGGGGTTGCGGGAGATGTTCGAGCAGGCCGCGGCCTGACCGCTCGTCGCTGAGGCTTCAGCCGAAGATCGCGCCCGACGCGACGAGTTCCTCGATTCGATCGTCGGATAGCGCGCTCCACGTGCCGCGTCGGCTCAGCTGTGGATCGTGGTACATCTCCTCGCGGTCGGCGGACAAGGACGAGCGAGCGGCCGGGGACGAGATCAGCCGTCCTCGTTCGCTAGTAGGCGAGCGACGTCGTCCTCGATCACCGTGCCCTCGAAGAAGCTCGGATTCAGCTGGGTGTGGAGGCGTGCGGAGTTCTCGAACGTGAACTCCCGGAAGTTGTCCTCGTCGATCAGGCCGTCGTCGACAAGCTCCCAGGCCTCGGCTAGCACCTCGCGCATGTCGGGAACGTCGAAATGGCCGACGTCGGAGCTGTAGAGCGCCTTGAGCCGGTGGTTGTCGTGCTTGTCGAAGGCCCAGGGGACGGTGACGTCGCCGGCCTCGCAGCCGAAGTAGAAGTTCTCGGTGAACAGCTTCTTCAGTTCGTCGGCCGAGGTCACTTCGGCGGCGGCGAAGTCGTCGAGCGTGGGCTCGCGGTACTCGCGATCCGTCGCCTCCTGCTGGGACTCGAAAGGGAACGCCAGGTTCGCGGCACCGTGCTCGGCATCGATCTTGGATCTGAGGCGCTCGTCGCCGTACTGCGTCAGCAGTTCGGTCAGGCGGTCGATGTCGACGTTGCTGGGACGCACGTGAGCCTCGAGCGCCTGCGTGTTGCGCTTCTCCCAGTGCTCGACGAGGTCTGGCAGCAGGCTGCAGGCCCAGCCCACGCCGCCTTCCAGGAAGGCGAATGGCAAGGTCGGGAAGCGCCGAGTAACGCCGCCAATCACCAGGGCCTTCGCGAGCGTCTGGTTCGCGTTCGCGAAGTGGCCGATGTGGTTGTAGCAGAAGTTGCTCGTAGAAGTGCGATGGCCCCAGCCCTGGCTGGCTGCGTGGACGGTGACTGGCACATTCAGCTCGACGCACTTTGCCCAGAAGGGGTCGTAGTCGTAGGGGCTGTCGAGGGCGAGCGAGTCGATGTAGGTCGGGCTGTGGTGCATTGGCCGGTCGGGCCGGGCGTAGGCCTCCACCGGGCGTTGGATGTAGCTCGAGGTCAGGATCACCTTCATCCCTAGCTTGCGCACGCAGTACTCGGCCTCTTCGATGGCCTCGTCCGGCGTGAAGCAGGGCACGACGGCGACCGGCGTCATGCGGTCGGCGAAGGGCCGGAACATTTCCGCGTTCATCTCGTTGCTGGCACGACACGTAGCGCGGCGGATCTCCTCGTTCGGGTAGTTCAGGAACATCAACCCAAGACTCGGATAGGTGATGCAGTAGTCGGTCCCGATTTCGTCGAGCCGCTCGTACATGAGCTGAGGAGCCATGGACGTGGCCATGTCGAGGGTTGTCATCGGCACCCTCCACCACGAGTACCGCACGGCCCGCTTGTCGAGCCGCTCCTGTGGGGTCATGTCGTACCATTCGCCTCCCAAGGAGCGTCCGTTGCTGTAGGCGCTGGAGAAGGGCTCGTACACCTTCGGGTCGGCGACCGACTTCAGGAAGTCGAGAAAGATCGCGTACGGCTCGACCCAGTGGCCGTCGCCGTCGATCACGGGATGGTCGAGCTGTTCACGTACCTTGGACGAGGCGGTTGGAAGCTGACTGCTCATTCGGATTCCTTCCAGTGACAGAAGTCGCATTTTATGGTGTTAGATAACACAGAGATCGTTGTGGGCAAAACGTCCTATCCACCAGTTCACCGTCCGGCCGCTGCGGAGCCTTGCGAGCTTCACTCCGAGTCGCGCTCAATCCGCCTGCAGGACGGTCACCACCATGGCCGCCGCGTCCAGGCCCTTCTTGCCGCCACCGTTCTGGGCGAGTGCAATGCGCGCACCCTCGACCTGGCGCTTGCCCGCGCGCCCCTGCAGCTGCGTGGTGAGCTCCACGACCTGGGCCACGCCGGTAGCGCCGACGGGGTGTCCCTTGCGAAGCAAGCCGCCAGAGGTGTTCACCGGAATGCGGCCACCCAGCCGCGTCGCTCCAGACTCTGCGAGTCGGCCCCCCTCGCCCTTGGTGCACAGTCCCAGCTGTTCGTAAACGATCACCTCTGCCGGGGCCGAGGCGTCGTGCAGCTCCACAACGTCGAGGTCCTCCGGTCCGAGGTCCGACAGCTCGTAGGCCTTCGCTGCGGCAAGTTCCACCGTCTCCGACTCGACCACCTCGCCTGCGGCGCCCGAGAGCATCACGCTTGTGCGCACCCGAACGGGATTCGACACACCCAGCTCGCGCGCCTTGCGCTCGCTCACCAGGATCGCTGCACCCGCACCGTCGCCAATGGGGGAACACATGGAGCGGCGCAGGGGCTCGACGATGAGCCGATCCGCAAGCACCTCCTCCACTGACATCTCCTGGTGGAACTGAGCCTTCGGGTTCAAGCTTCCGTGAAAGGAGTTCTTGGCGGACACGGCCGCGAACTGCTCGACCGTCGTGCCGTACCTGTTCATGTGGTCGCGCGCGCTCTTGGCATACGAGTCCATGAACACCGAGCGCCCGCCCTCGCCGCCGCCCGCCTTCTCCGCTTCGGCCTGGGCCCGGGCCATCATCTCGCGCAGCTCGTCCTGATCAACCGCGCCGGAAAAGGCGGCGAAGCTCTTCGACTTGTCCGGATGACTGAGCTTCTCGACGCCCAACGCCAGGACCACGTCGTAATGCCCTGCCGAGACCATGGCACTGGCCTCGCGAATGGCCGTGGACCCACTCGCGCACGCGTTCTCGACGTTAGTGATGGGGATCCCACCGATGCCCATCGTGTGCAGCACTACCTGACCGCGCACGCTCTCTTGCCCAGTAATCAGTCCGGCAGCGCAGTTCCCGATGTAGGCCGCGTCGAGGTCGTCGACTGTGAGACCGGCGTCCTCCAGCGCTGCCCGCGTCGCCTCGACTCCCAGTTCCTTCAGGCCCTTGTCGCGGTGCTTCATGAAGCGGGTCATCCCCACTCCCGCGATCACGGCGTTCAGTCGCATGGACGCTCCCCAGCTTGGTTGCCGCGACGCAGTATAGGCCCGCCTGGCCGAGCACCGCCCGACACGCTCGGTGTAGCCGACCTGCGGCGGACAGGTGGTTGCAGTTAACCTGCGCTTGTCGCCGCCCGGAGGAGGGTTCGGATTGAAGACCTACGCGATCACCGGCGCCGCGTCGGGAATCGGCGCGGCCTGCGCCAGCGAGCTGATCGATCACGGCCATCGCGTGATCGGCGTCGACATCCAGCAGACCGACATCGTGTGCGATCTGTCAAAGCCCGACGGTCGCCGTCAAGCGGTGGATGAGATCCTCGAAGCTTGTGACGGCACACTCGATGGGATCATCACATCGGCCGGCCTCTCCTCACTTCCGAGCCGGCCAGGAAGCCTGATCGTGAGCGTGAACTACTTCGGGACCGTCGAACTGCTCACCGGCTTGCGCGAAGGGCTGGCTCGCAGCGATGCGGGCGCCGCCGTCGCTATCAGCTCGAACTCCGTGACGACCACCCCCGGCGTACCGCTCGCGGTTACCGAGGCCTGCCTGGCCCACGACGAGGAGCGAGCGTGCGCACTGGCCGATGAGCTCGAGATGGGCCCCATCATCACGTATCCGGCGACGAAGACGGCGGTGGCTCGCTGGGTGCGCCGGAACGCACCGACCGTCGAGTGGATTGGCGAGGGGATCACCCTTAACGCTATCGCCCCCGGCAAGATCGACACGCCAATGATCGCAGAGGCCCTGGCGGATCCGATCGTGGGCCCGGGCGCGGCGGCGTGGCCGGTGCCGGCCGGTCGCTCGGGGCGACCGGAAGAGATCGCTCATCTCGCCGCCTTCCTGCTGAGCGCTCAAGCCCGGTTCTTCGTAGGCTCGCTCATCTACTGCGATGGCGGGACCGACGCCGAAGCGCGCGCCGACGACTGGCCGGTGCCCAATCCGCACGAGTGGCCACCGAAGGACCCCTGACGGCTGGCCCGGCGCAGAGCCGGCTGGACCGAAGAAGGGCCCAAGCGGATCAGGCGGCGGGTTCCGCTAGTGCTATACAAGCGATAATGACAATGAGGATGCCCAACCCATTCGGAGCGAGCTCGATGCTCGTCACCAGGGCAAGCAGCAACGTTCTCAAGCGCGCCATCCAGTCGGCTGCGTCCAGCGTTCTGGTCGATCTCGAGTCGTCGGTCGCGCCCGCCGAGATCCCGAGGGCCCGTGAGCTGGCGGCCGAGTTCTTCGCATCGACCGAACCCAGCTGTGTTCGTGGCGTGCGCCTCAATCCGATCGCAACCGACCAGGGCCGCGATGACCTCCAGTGGCTCGCGGCGCTGGACGCCAAGCCCGAGGCGGTGCTCGTCTCGCATGTCGAAACCGCTGAAGAACTCGAGTTTTTCGCGGCGGCGATGCCCGACACGCCGGTGGCGGCCCTACTCGAGAGTGGAGCGGCGGTGGAACGCTCGTCGGAGATCGCCGCAGCGAACGGACCAGTCGTAATGCTGGTGTTCGGGCTGGGCGACTACTCAAGGGACACCGGGCTCCCGATGACTTGGGAGGGACTCCTTCCGGCGCGTACCCGCGTTGCCGAGTCTGCGCACGCGCAAGGAATCGTGGCATCTGACGGTCCCTTCATCGACGAAGCCGGCATGCGTGACTTGAAGAGCTTTCTCGAGCGGGTGCGCACGACCGACTATGTCGAACTTCGCGCCCATCTCCAGAGGCTCGAAGACCTCGGCTTCGGTGCGATGTCGACGGCATTCCCCGACCACGTACCACTCATCAACGAGCAGTTCGAAAGGTAGCGGGGCGCCCATACCGATCGCCCCCGACGGCGGTGGGAGCGGCAAGGCGAGATGGGCTTGCTGCCCGATCATGCCCGACTTGCTCCGGGGGAGACGGAAGGGCGAGACCCACGGGACCTCGCAATTCTTCGCCCCGCTCGTTTACGACCCCGACATCCGGTGCAAGGACCTTGAGCGGCTCGACCTCCTCGGTGGTCCGCAAACGCTTCCTCACTACCAGCGCGGCTGGGTGTACGCCTGCAACACACCCTTCCGCCTCTATAAGGCCAGCACCCACGCCGGCGGACATCAGGTGCCGCTCATCGTGAACGGCCCATCGGTGCCTGCTACGGGTGAGATCCGCCACCAGTACCAGCCGCTCCGCGACCGCTCCTCCGATGCCCGAAGCCGAGCCGGTCACCACCGAGTACCGCATGTTCCCTCCCGACCGACCAACGAACTGGACCGACAAGTGAATCCCGTTGTCGCTCTCGACTGGCTCACGGCGAGTAGGGCAGCGACGAGTGATGGAGCACTATGCGCAGCGCGCCATCGGCGTCCTTCTTGTAGCCGAAGCTCTTGTCCACCTTGGTGACCTGACCGTCCTTGTCGGTCATCGTCACCCATCCCATCCACATGGCGACATCGCCGTCGACGAAGGTTGCCGAGGTCTCTGACTGGACGTCTCGCCATCCCTTGAGGCCGAACCCGCCGTCGAGGGGATACTCCGGATCGTGTCCGACGAAATAGGACAGCGCTCCCCGTTTGGTGGGCCGGAACGTGTGCTCGCCGCTCGCCATGGTCGGCTTGAACAGCACTGGCCCCAGGTCGTACCCGTACAACTCATCCAGAACACGAGAGGCGACCGCACGGGCACCATCGACCCCGTCTGATTCGTAGGCCTGGGAAATCGCGACCAAGCCAATTCCCCAAGCATTTCGGGCCGCCGTTAACTCCGACTCAGTGATAGGCACGGCGCACTTCCTTCTCTAGCCATCGGCGAGTTCGACAAGGCTGTTTAAAGCAGGGATCGTGGCGGGGAATCCTGCATAGAACGCAATATGGGTGATGACCTCACCAAGCTCCTCAATGGTCAGCCCGTTTCTGAGAGCGTGGCTCAGGTGGGCATGAATTGCCTCGTCATTTTGGAGAGTGATCACGGAGGCGACGGTAATCAAGCTCCGCTCACGGGGCGAGAGTTCCGTCCGTTTCCAGATATCCCCGAAAAGCACGTCCGCGGTCAACTCTGACAACTTTGGCGCGATCGCGGCTCTCTTTGCCCGAGCGTCAGCTATCTCCTGGTCTGTTGTCATCGGGTTCCTCCTGTGATGATCCATTCAACATAAGGAACACATTAACGGCGACCCGACGCAGATACGCGACCTGCGGAGTCAAACAGCCCGGTGGAAGCGTCGGGATCCGCCTTGCACCAGGGGCATGGCATCTCTGACAAAAGCCGTCCAGTGCGGGTCGGAAATGGTTGTGGCCCGGAGGTCGCTGTATGCGCTGAGGGAGCCGATCTGCCAGGTGGAGTGGATCTCGGCTTCGAGGTAGCCCTGATCCACGGTGCGCCAGCGATTGAGGAGGGGACAGCCGCCTTCCACCATGAACGAGTCATAGTGGCGTTCGAGCAGGTCGACGTAGCTGTCGGCGTCGTCTGCGGCGGTGCGGGCGGTGATGGTGTACAGCACCGGGGCGGTGTCGGGCGGCGTCTCAGGGGGCGACTGGTGCTCGGCCGGTGAGAGTTTGAATGGGCAAGTGAAGATCTTCAGCGAGCCCAAGTCGATGCCGAGGCTGGCAAAGCCCTCCAGGCTTGAGCAGGCCGTGCCGTCTGGTGTGTCGAGGTAGCGCTCTAGATGAGGCATGTCGGTGAAGGACTGCTCCCAGATATGGGTCCAGGGCCGGCCCTTGGCCGATACCCACCCCACGTCGTCGGCGCCGAAGGCCGATGCCGCCATGCCCTGAGGGTGCGCGGCGAGGGCTTCGAGCGCCGAACCGTACGCGTCGGTGCCCGCGTTCACCAGCAGCACCCGGCGGATCCCGCCTCGCACCTGCTGGGCGGCGTCAGGAGTGGTGTAGCGGGTGGCGTAGGTGTTGTCGGTGATGCACTCGGGGCTGTCGGGCATGACGTAGTTGTCGATGGCTCCGATGTGATACGGGTGCACCATGTAGGGCCCGGAGTAGCTGGCCTCGTCGATAAAGGTGTTCTCCCAGATCACCGTGCCCGAGTCGAGGTCGACACCGGCGGAGGAATCCAGCAGGCCCGGAATGAAGTGATCGGCGGCGCTCAACACGTCGATCATCTCCTGAACCTTTGCGTCGGGCACACCCGGATTCACGGGAAGGATGTAGAACCGCCTGATCATGCTGGCCACACCAAGTATCCTGCCACCGCATACAAAAGATGCCAGCGTTGAAGGAGGATCTGTGACTGCCATCGAACCGGACATCTTGTCACCGAAGTTCTTTGAGGACCCCAACGCCGTCTTGGAGGTCATGCGGGAGGACTATCCCGTGGTGTACCACGAGGCCACCCAGGCGTGGCTCATCTCCCGCTACGACGACGTGGAGCGGGCCTTCAAGGACAAGGCCTTCACCTCCAAGAACTACGAATGGCAGCTCGAGCCGGTCCACGGCCGGACCATCCTCCAGATGGAGGGCCGCGACCACTCTGCGCATCGCAATCTGATTGCACCCGCTTTTCGAGGCAGCGAGCTGACGGCCAAGTTCGTCCCGGTCATCGCAGCCAACGCCCGTGACCTCATCGACGGCTTCCGCACCGACGGTAAGGTCGACTTGGTCGACCAGTTCACCATCCGCTTCCCGATCAACGTGATCGTCGACATGCTGGGGCTCGACAAATCAGACCACGAGCGGTTCCAGAAGTGGTACCACTCGATCATGATGTTCCTCAGCAACCTCACTGGTGACGAGGAGGTCATGGCCCAGGGCCTCCAGACCAAAGACGAGCTTGAGTCCTACATGATGCCGATCATCGCCCAGCGGCGGGCCGACCCCGGCGACGATCTGCTCAGCACACTGTGTACCGCCATCATCGACGGCGAGCAGATGACCGACCTGGAGATCAAGGCATTCGTGTCGCTGCTGTTGGTGGCCGGGGGAGAGACCACCGACAAAGCGATGTCCAACATGATGATGAACCTGATCGCCAATCCCGATCAGCTCCAGGCGGTACGCGACGACCGCAGCCTCATCGACAATGCGTTCGCCGAGACGCTGCGGCACTCCCCACCAGTGCAGATGATCATGCGCCAGCCCGAGGAGGACGTGGAGATGCACGGCGTGACCATTCCGGCCGGCTCCACGGTGACCTGCCTCATCGCCGGCGCCAACCGCGACCCCCGCCACTACGCCGACCCCGACAAATTCGACATCTTCCGCGATGACCTCGACGTGTCCAAGGCGTTCTCGGGGGCGGCCAACCACACCGGCTTCTGTTTGGGACGCCACTTCTGCATCGGGGCCATGCTGGCCAGGACCGAGGTCGACATCGCCACCAACCAGTTGCTGGACGCCATGGACGACGTCGCCTTCGACGGCCTCCCGCCCACCCCCGAGGGCGTCTTCACCCGGGCGCCCAAGTCGATGCCGCTGACCTTCACCCCAACCGGCCCCTGAGTATCCCGCGCCGCCGGGGCAGGTACAACTAAGCGTTCTTGCCCAGCGTTGTGGCGGGGCTGGGGGTCTCGCCCTGGAGTTGGCGTCGGCGCTCGAACAGTTCCTCGGCTGCGGCCTGGGCATTGGCGGCTACTTCTTGAACATCGACGGAGATCACCTCGCCACTGGCCACCAATTGCTGCCCCTGGACCCAGACATTGGCCACATCATGGGATGACGCAGTGAACACGAGGTGGGCGGCGATGTTGAAGTCGTCCCCGTGCAAAACCGGGACGAAATGCAACCCGCCCAAGTCCACGGTCACAATGTCGGCGTCCTTCCCTGCTTCCAGTGACCCGGTCACATCGTCGAGGCCGAGTGCCCGCGCACCGGACAGGGTGGCCATGTCCAGGATGTCCCAAGGGTCGCCGGATGTGGGGTCGAGGGTGCTCACCTTCTGAAGCAACGAGGCGAACTTCATCTCCTCGAGCATGTCGAGGTTGTTGTTCTCCTTCTCTCCGTCGGTGCCCAAAGCAACCGTCATGCCTTGCTGGCGGTAGAAGCCGATCCGGGCCGGGCCCGACGACAGCTTCATGTTGGAGCAGGGGCAATGGGTGACGCTGGTACCGGTTTGCACCATCAGCTGCACCTCCCGGTCGTCGAGCCACACGCCGTGGGCAATCACGCTGTTTTCTCCCAGGATGCCCCGGTTGTAGAACTCCTCGATGGGGCGGCGGCCGAATTGGCGGAGGCACTCCTGCACCTCCCAGATGGACTCCGACGAATGGGTGTGGATCCCAGTGCCAAACTCCTCGGCCAGATCAGCGGCCTGGCGGAACATCTCCGGCGAGCAATAGAAGATGTGCTCCAAGCCCACCCATGTGCGAACCCGGCCATCGGCGGCGGTCAGATGGGTCTCCAACAACCGCCGATTGGTCTCCAGGGTCTCGAAGTAGTCGTACAAGTCGGCGGTATAGGGGGCCAGCGTGGCCCGAATGCCGATTGCCTCCGCGGCCCGGGCCGAGCCCTCCATGTGCCGCCACATATCCAGCACCGATGTGGTGCCGCCGCGCAGTCCCTCGGTGTAGGCCATCCACGACGCGGCTTCGGCGATTTCCTGGGTCAGCGCCCGATGAGCCGGATCAATGTGGTCCTCCAGCCACTCCCACAGCGCCAGCGACTCCGCAGTACCCCGCAATAGGCCGGAATGAAGGTGGCAATTGTGAAAACCTGGAACCACCGCGTGCCCGGTTGCGTCAATGGTGTCGACGTTCGCCGCCGCGGGATGCTCATCTACCTCGGCCACGCTGCCGACCAATTCGATTTTGCCGTCGATCACCAACACCGATCCCGGATCGAATACGACCTTGGATCCCTCCATGGGGAGCACCGTTCCGCCGCGCAACAAGAAACTGGTCACCGTGCCTGCCTTTCAGAGCCGCATCTGCGGATCACGGTAGTTGCTTTATTTCGGCTGGCGCGTCGGCGGCTGCATACAGGCCACTCCGCTGCCTGCGGCAGTGGACAGGGGCTAGCGTCTGTTCATGCAGAGTTATCTCGATGAGGAGACCCGGTCCCGAGCTGTCGCGGCCGCGCTCGGCAACGAGTCATTCGACCTGATCCTGAGCGGCGGCACCGTTGTCGATGTGGGAACCGGAGAGCTGCGCCAGTCCGACGTGGGGCTGGTCGGCCCAATGGTCGCCAGCGTCCACCCGACGGGATCCCGCACCGACACCGCCGACACGTTTGACTGCTCTGACCGGTTCATCGCACCCGGGTTTATCGACATGCACGTGCACTTCGAGAGCTCCATGCTCACTCCCGGCGGGTATGCCGAGGTGGTGTGCCCCCGGGGCACGACCACGGTATTCATCGATCCCCACGAGCTGGCCAACATCGCCGGAGTTGAAGGCGTTCGCTACGCCGTCGACGCCAGCCGGGGGCTACCGGTGCGCTTCGTGGTGCAGGCTCCGTCGTGCGTCCCGCCGCTGCCGGGGTTAGAACTCTCCGGCCACGACCTCCATGCGGCCGACATCGCCGAGATGTTGTCTTGGGACGAAGTGGGCGGCCTGGCCGAGGTTATGGACATGGGCGGGGTCTTGACCCGCGACGCCCGCATGGTCGACATCGTGGCGGCCGGCCATGACAGCGGCAAACTGGTCAGCGGCCATGCTGCCGGCTTGACCGGCCCCGCGCTTCAGGCCTATCTCAGCGCGGGCATCTTCTCCGATCACGAGGTCTTCGCCCACGTCGATGCCATGGAGAAGCTTCGGGCCGGCATGACGGTTGAATTGCGGGGTGCATTCGACTTCGTTCTGCCTCTATTGATTGAAGAGCTGGCCCAACTTCCCGAGTTCCCCACCCACCTCATTGCCGCCACTGACGACCTGTTCGCCCTCACGCTGCTGGAGGAAGGGGGCATCGACGACCTCCTTCGCCGCTTGATCCGCTACGGCCTGTCCCCGGTGCGGGCTATCCGGATTGCCACCTACAACGCGGCCTATCGACTCCAGCGCACTGATCTGGGCCAGGTGGCCGCCGGACGGCGGGCCGACATCGTGGTGCTGTCGTCATTGGAGGAGGTCACCGTCGACGATGTGTTCTTCGACGGCCGCCGGGTGGCCCATGGGGGAGCGATGCTTGAACCGGTTGTCGAGGCACCTTCGAATCCTCCGCTTGACACGATCCAACTGCCGGACATGACTCCCGAGCACTTCGTTTTCCGTCTGCCTGGAGTTGCCGACGGCAAGCACCGCATCAGAGTCGTGGAGGGCGTGGTGCTTACCGACTGGGGCGAGACCGAAGTCGAAGTGACAGACGGCATCGTCGCCATCCCCGACGGGTACCTGTTGAACGTGGTTGTGCATCGCCACGGGAGGATTGCCGCCAATCCGGTTGCCGGGCTCCTCGGCGGCTGGGGGGACTGGACCGGAGCGGTGGCCACCACCATCAGCCACGACACCCACAATCTCTCGGTCTTCGGGCGCGACCCCTCTGATATGGCGGTGGCGGCCAACGCAGTGATCGCTACCGGAGGAGGAGTGGCCGTGGCGCGAGACGGCGAGGTCGTGGCCATTTTGGAACTCCCGGTGGCAGGGATCCTGTCGCCATTGCCCGCCGCCGAGGTAGCGAGGATTCAGGGTGAGGTAGGCGCCGCCGCTGAGGCCATCGGGCTGCCGCCCGGACCGCTCACCCAGCCGCTGTTCTCGGTCATGTTGATGAGCTTGGCCTGCTTGACGGGTCCGCACGTGACCGACATCGGCGTTGTCGACGGCACGCTGAGCGAGCTGGTCGACGATCTCGTCCTGTCGTGAGCCAGATGTTTATCGGTGCCCGGTCCGTTCCGTCATGACGCAGAAATTCATCGGCGCCGACCTCGTTGCCGATCCGGAGCAGATTCTGCGGCTTCAGGCTGCCGCCCGAGGCGATCAGCCGGCCGATTTGGCCATACGGGGCGGCAGGGTTCTGGCACTTCACAACCGTGAGATACTCGAGCGCGATGTCTTGATCGTCGGGCAGCACATCGCCGCGGTGACACCACCGGGGCGGCTGGAGGCCACCGCCGAAATCGATGCGTCGGGCCAGTTCGTGGCTCCGACTTTCATCGATGTCCATCTCCACATTGAATACACCATGCTCACCCCGGGAGAGTTGGCCCGACTGGTGGTGCCCCGGGGCACGACAACGGTTCTGGCCGACCCCAACTGCCTGGCCAACGTGGTCGGCACCCGGGGCGCCGATGCCATGGCCTCCACTGCCACGCCGATGCGCATCTTCCAACAGATCTCCCACAAGATTCCCCGGGTGCCCGATCTGGAACTGGGCGGAGCGGTGATGCCTGAGGAAGACGTGCTCGAGAGGCTCTCTGCGGTCAACGTGGCCACGCTGGGGGAGAGCAATCCCTTCGACCTCGACATCTCGGCGGCCCGCAAGGCTCATACCGCCATCGCTGCGGGCCGTCGGCTCACCGGCCACACCGCCCGCATCGCCGATGAGCCGCTGTGGGCCTACTTGGCCGGTGGGGTCAGCGACGATCACAACGCGTTCAATACCGCGGAGGTGATCGACCGGCTCCGCCTCGGCGTCATGATCACCGTCATGTCGGGGTCGATGAATGACAACGTGCCTCTGGTATTCGAAGACGTCGACGCGGTGGCCGGTGGGTTCGACTACATGAGCTTCTGCGCCGACGACCGCCACGTTGAGGACCTACGCGACGAGGGGCACATCGACCATCACGTTCGCAGCGCCATCGCCCAGGGGGTGCCCGCCATCGAGGCCTATCGGATGGCTTCGCTCAACGCCGCCCAGTACTACCGCCTCGATCACCTGCTGGGATCCATCACCCCCAGCCGCCTGGCCGACGTGATGATCCTCGACGATCTGGATGAGGTGCGGCCTTCGCTGGTCATCGTTGGCGGGGAGGTCGCCGGTCGAGACGGCGAAGCTACCTTTACCAACCCCGACACCATGCCCGACTGGGTCCGCAACACCGTGCACCTGCCGGGCGACTTCGGGCCCGACCTGTTCCGGGTGGAAGCCGACGCCGCGCCCGATGAGGTGGCGGTGGTGCGGGCCATGGAGATGTACGACGGATACTTCAAACGGGCCATCGAGGCCGAATTACCGGTGGTGGACGGCAACGTAGCCCCCGACCCATCCATCGACATCGCCAAGATCACGGTGGTCGACCGCCACCACGGCACCGATACCCGGGCTACAGGCTTCGTGCGGGGGTTCGGACTCACGCGGGGCGCGCTGGGCATCACCAGCAACTGCGAGAACCAGAACCTGGTGGTGGTGGGAACCAGCGATAAAGACCTCGCCCACGCGGCCCGCACCCTCCAACAGATCGGCGGCGGCTACGTATGTGTGGCCGACGGCGAGGTTCTGGCCTCCGTCCCACTGCCTCTGGGGGGCATCATGAGCGACCAGCCGTGGGAGCAGGTGTACGACGAGTCGATCGCTGCCAACCAAGCCGCAGCCTCGCTCGGCTGCGAAATCGCGTCGCCGTACATGATCTTGGCCTTCGTCGGTTTGGCCGGGGTTCCCGACTACGGCCTCACCGAAAAGGGACTCATCGACACCATGACCCAGTCGTTCATTCCGGTGCTGCTGTGCTGTCGGTGCCCCCAGCACGTTCACACTGGATGAGGCGGGTTCGACAGAAGTGAAACCGAGGAGGAAACCATGACATTGGCACGGCTGTTGGGTTCGGCGGTTGCACCTCCGGTGCTCGATGCTGACGAGGAGAGCGCTCTGGCGACACTTGACGAGGTGATTGCCGAGGTGGTGGCGCCACTCGCCCCCGAGCACGACGACGAGGGCCGGTATCCCACCCGCGCCGTAGAGGCCCTCAAGGGCTGTGGAATCCTGGGGCTCGCTGTTCCGGAGGAGTTCGGCGGCATCGGCGCCTCGCACACCGCCAGCTTGCACGCTCAGGTGCGGCTGGCCGTTGCCGACTCATCGGTAGCTCAGGTCTACAAAGTGCACGACGAGCTGGTGCGGGAGATATTCAGCTACTGCTCTGATGACTTGAAGCCCCGGTTGGCATCGTTGGTTCTGGAGGAGAACGCCATGTTGGGCCTGGCGGTGGCCGAGGCGGGTCGGACGGTGGCCGATCCGTTCACCACGGTGGCCTTGGAGCAAGAAGACGGCAGTCATGTGATCAATGGCCAGAAGATCTACACCACTGGCTCGGCAGAGGCCGATTACGTGGCGGTATGGGGCGTCAACCCCGAGCGGTTCACCCCTGAGAATCCGTTCTTCGCGCTCCAATTGAACCTGGTGGCCAAGGACACACCGGGGATGACAGTCCATCGTGACTGGGACACCCTGGGCCAGCGGGCCACCGACTCGGGATCCATCAGCTTTGAGAACGTCCATGTGGGCCCGGAGTGGAATGCCAGCATTCCCGGACGGGCACCCTTGCCCCATTCCGGGGTCCGGTTCGAGGCCGGTTTCGCGGCGGTGAACGTGGGCATCGGCATTGGTGCGCTTCAGGCCGCGGTGCCGTTCGTCAACGAGCACAGTCGTCCGTGGCCCTCCGCCGAGGTGGACAATGCGGCCGACGATCCCATGGTGCAGCGAACGACAGGAGAGCTGGTCGCCGACCTCGCTGCCGCCCACGAGCTGACCATGCGTTGTGGGCAGTTGATCGAGGCCTTCGAGCGAGGCGAGGTGAGCCGCACCGATCTGGCCATTCCCATCTATGCCGCCCGCTCAGCGGCCGACCGGGCCGGGCTGGCCGCAGCGCAGGGCATATACGGGCTCATGGGCACCCGGTCAGTGCGGCGCCCACTGGGTTTCGACCAGTGGTGGCGCAACGTCCGCACGCTCTCTCTGCACGATCCAGTGGAGTGGAAGCACGCCGAGATCGGCAAGCACGTCCTCACCGGTTGGGATCCGCCCCCTGGCATCTACACATGACCGCGCTCAGCGGGGAGCAAGTCCGCGCCGTCCCCAAAATCGAGCTGCACGTCCATCTTGAGGGTACGTTTCGCCCGGCCCGAGTGGTCGAACTAGCCGCCATGGCAGGCGAAGATCCACCCCGGCCGGTGGACCGGCTTTTTGAGGTGGACAATCTGGCCGATTTCCTGGAAACCCTCGATTGGGTTTGCGGCCTGGTCCGCGACCAGCCCACCGCCGAACAAGTGGCCTACGACTTTGCGACCTACGCCCACGGCCAGGGCATCGTCTACGCCGAGGTCATCGTGAATCCCACTCACTGGTCAGGCCTGACCACCGCAGAGCTCTTCGCTGCGTGTGCTCGTGGGTTCGATCGGGCCCAGGCCGACGGGTTGGGCGACTTCCGCTTGCTCCCGTCGATTCTTCGCCAGCAGTCCGGACAGGAAGCCCGCCAACTGGTGGAGTGGATCGAGGGTGCTGGGCTGGATCGGATCGTCGGGTTGTCGATCGACGGCAACGAAGACGCCGCCGGTCGCACTGGTCCTCGTTTCGCCCCTGCCTACGCCGGCGCGGCCCGAATCGGCCTGGGGCGCACCGCCCACGCGGGGGAGTCGTCAGGAGCCGAAGGGGTCCGCGACGCCATCGAGCTGTTGGGGGTGAGCCGGATCGATCACGGGGTTCGCTGCATCGAGGATCTTGAGGTGTTGGGCATGGTTTTGGAGCGGGGGATCACGCTGAACGTCTGCCTGACGTCCAACTGCACCCTGTTGTACTCGAGCCTGGACGACCACCCGATTCGGGAGCTAGCCGCGGCGGGCGTGCGTTTCACCATCAACACCGATGACCCTGAGACGCTGGGAATCTCGCTGTGCAGCGAGCTCACGCTGGCCGCCGAGCACCTCGGCTGGAAATTGAGTGATCTCGTTGCTGCCCAACACCGGGCCGTCGACGCCACATTCTGCTCGGAGGCCGACAAGCAGGCGCTCAGAGCTCTGATTGATCAGACCGTGGGGACGTAGTTCTGACCCAAACCTCGTGGCATGCGGGCCCACCGGGCGCTGACGGTGAGGATCACCAGGGCCACGAAGAACGGTATGGCGTTGAGACCTTCAATGGGCACGTCCACGAACACGTTGTTGAGGTTGAATCCCAAGGCCTCGAAGAAGCCGAAGACAAACGCGCCCACCGCGGCCCCCCAGATGCTCCAACTGGCCATGATGATCACAATCAGGGCGATGAACCCCCGGTTCGCAGTGAGGTACGGCTGGAACCGGCCCACGCTGCCCAGCATCAGCGCCGCCCCGCCCAGACCGCCCAGGAATCCGGAGATCAGAGTGGCCTGGGTGCGTATGCGCAAAACGTCGACGCCCTTGGCTGCGGCGGCGTCGGGGTCCTCTCCAACCGCCTTCACTTGGAGTCCGAAGATCGTCCGGGAAGCGACGAATCCAGCCACGATCACCAGGCCCAGAGACAGCCACGTGTACCAGCTGTGGCCGAAGACGGCATCGCCGAGCCAGGGGATGTCCGACAGTAGCGGGATGTCGATCTCAGATGGAAGGGAAACCTGGCGGTCCCTTCCCCCGACATCGGTGGTCTCGTGGAAGATGTATCCCGTGGTGCCTATGCCGAGGATGGTCAGCCCGAAGCCGACCACAACCTGGTTGGCAAAGAGGCGAATGGAAAGCAAGACCATGAGGCTGGCCAACGCCATCCCGGCCAGCCCGCCCACCAGGAAGCCAAGCGGGGCCGAGGTCGGATCGGCGACATAAAGGGAGGTCAGCGCGCCGATGATCATGTATCCCTCAAGTCCCAGATTCAGCACTCCAGCCCGCTGGGCGAACGTCTCGCCGATGGATGCGTAGATCAATGGAGTGGCCAAGCGCAGCCCGCCGGCCACGGTGGCGCTCCAGAACGTGGCTTCCAGCAGTTGGCTCATGCCCGTCTCTTCCCGATGAGCGTGAAGTTGGCCATGACCCCGCGGGTGAGGCGGATGATCTGGGGGGCATAGCGGATGGAGAACCCGAGCAGGAGAAGCGCTTGGATGATGTCGGAGAGCGAGGCCGGGATGCCCTCCGAGGACTGCATGGCCAAACCGCCGGATTGGAGGGCTCCAAACAACAGCGCGGCCACCAGCACGCCGCCCGCGGTGGCACCGCCGAGGAAGGCGACGACAAGGCCGAAGAAACCGATATCAGAGGCAATCTGCACGTAGACCCGCTGGAGCAGCCCCGCGGCCTGCATCCAACCCACGAGGCCGGCAGTAGCCCCGGAGATGAGAAGCGAATTGATGATGACGCGATTGCTGGAGATGCCCAGGCTCTGGGCCAGGCTGGGGTTCTCGCCGTACAGGTCGTAGCTGAACCCCCGGTCTGACCGCACCCACCAGACAAAGGCGATTCCAATCACGAAGGCAGCGAAGACCCCGAAATGGAATCGGGTGCCGTCGACCACCAGTCCGAGGATGCCGTTCTTCGGATAGGGCTCCGACTGCGGAGTGATGGCAGTGGGGGGTTTGAGGGGGTTGTTCAACAGGTACTCGATGAGCAGGGCGGCGAACTCAGTGAACAGCAGGGTGGAGAGGATCTCGTTCACGTTGAAGCGGGCGCGCAGCAGAGCGGGAATCAACACCCAGGCCATGCCGAACAGAGCGCCTCCAAGGGCGGCCGCGGGAATGGCGACGGCCGAAGGCGCATTCTCGAAGAACTGGGCGGTCAACAGCGCCCCAATGGCGCCGGCCACAACCTGGCCCTGCGCGCCGATGGTGATCAGGCCGGCACGAAGGGCAACCGCAGTCCCGTAGCCGACAATGGCCAGGGGAGCGGCCCGAGACAGAGTCTCACCAAGGGCAAAGCTCGACCCGAACGCACCGTCGACCATGGCGGAATAGGCGGTCAGCGGGTTCTCGCCGGACATGAGCAGGATAAGCCCGCCGATGATCAGGGCAATCAGAACGGCGAGGACACTGGTAGACAATGAGGTGGTGAGCCTGCGCTCGCCGTCATCGGGAGTGGTGGGCCTTACGTCGTCCAATTCGCCATCGGCGACAATGTCAGCCACTGGTCGCTCCCGCGGATTCGGTCAAGCCCGCCATGGCTGCACCCACTCGTTCGGAGGTCATGTCCTCGATGGGGAACGCATCGGTCACCGCCCCCCGATACAGCACGATGACTCGGTGAGCCAGGTCGGCCACCTCGTCGAGGTCAGCGGAAATAACAACCACGGCTCCACCGGCCTGGGCGGCGGCGAAACAGCGATCGCGCATGGCTTTGGCCGCCTCAGGGTCGAGTCCCTTCGTCGGACCATGGGCCACTAGGACCGTGGGGTTCTTCTCGAGCTCACGAGCGGCCATCAACTTCTGCTGGTTCCCGCCCGATAGCGAGCTGGCCTTGGCTGTTGGTTCTGGAGGACGGACCTGGAAACGTTCGGCCAATTCCCGGGCGTGGCGGGCGATTTTGTCCGGCAATCTGACGCCGAACCGGGTGAACTTCCGGCTACCCGCGTAACGGGCAGTGGCGTTATCGGCCACTGAGAATGCTGCGGCCAGTCCGGTAGAGCGGTCTTCATGCAGGTGGGCGACCCCGGTGGCAATGGCCTCGCGGGCCGATCCAGAGATGTCCACCTCATCCACCAGGACATGGCCGCTCGATAGTTTGACCTGCCCGGTAAGGGCCTTGGCCAGCGACTCTTGGCCGTTGCCGGCGATGCCGACCACCCCGAGAATCTCCCCACCGGCCACCTCGAAATCGAGACCGTGACAGCCGACCTCTTGTGTCGATGAGACCGAGAGATCGCTCACCCTCAAGCGAGTCGATCCCCGCTCGATCTCCGGCCGATTGACCTCCAAAAGAGTGACATCGCCGATCATCAGGGTGGCGACCTCGCGGAGATCGGCGGCCCGCACATCGGCCCCCTCGACCACCACCCTCCCGGCCCGAAGAACCGTCAGGCGGTCGGCTAGCTCAGCTAGTTCGGGCAATCGGTGGGAGATGTAGAGGATCGGAGTGCCTTCGGCCCGGAGTCGGTGGCACAACGTGATCAGGGCCCTGGTCTCCAGTGGCCCCAGTGCGGAGCTGGGCTCGTCGAGGATCAGCAGCCGCGCTCCCCAGGCCACGGCGATGAGGATCTCTGCCTGCTGCCGCACCGCCAGGGGCATGTCGTCGACCAGTGTTTCCGCCGGAACGCTGAGGGCGAACTCATCGGACCACCGCTCGACCTCGGCCCGGGCCGCAGCTGCGTTGAAGACCGCGGGGGCGCCCGGTCGACCGAGCTGAAGGTTCTGGGCGACGGTGAGTCCTCGGACCAGCGATAGCTGTTGTCGTACGTGGGCAACGCCGGCGGCGGCTCCTTCTCTACGCGATGACGGCTGGTACGGCTGGCCGAACAGGCTCATCGAGCCAGCGTCAGACCGGATCGATCCGGCGACAATCTTGGCCAGTGTGGATTTGCCCGCTCCGTTCTCGCCGACCAGCGCGTGGATCTCACCTGATTCCAGCGTGAAATCAACGTTGGCCAGCGCCTGGACGGACCCGAACCGCCGGGAGATGCCCCTTACCGAGAGGGGCGTACCGGTGGCCGGGCCCGCGCCTGGTTCTGAGTTCAACGAGGGTCTAGCCGGGGAACGGGATCGCGAATTCGCCGGCTTCGATAGAGGCGACCAACTCGTCGAGCGCGGCTTGCAGCTCGTCGAGTCCTACCGCGGTGTCGACCGTCGCCGCCATGTTGACCGGCAACACCTCTACTTGGGCGTTGAAAATGCCGCCCGGATAGAAGACGTATCCCTCTTCGCCCACTGCGTGCACTTCACCATCAGCCGTGCCGAACGTACCGGTGCGGACCTGGTTGAAGAAGTCCAGGTACAAATCCTTCATCCGAATGACGGTGGCCGCCAGATAGACATCGGGTGCGGTCTGTTCCTGGGATCCGAATCCGACTGAAAGCGGGATTCCCGCAGCAGATGCGGTCTGGGCCGCGCCGATGCAGATTCCATCTCCAGAGCAGTAGATGAAGTCCGCCCCTTGGTCGATGAGCTGCTGGGTTACCTCGGCGGCGGCCTGGACATCAACGAACGAACCGGCAAAGCCTTCGAGGAAGTTCAAATCGGGGTTCACCGACAGGGCCGCGTCGCGGAACGACTGGTGCATGGTCTTGACGAAGTCAAACTCAGGCCCTCCGACGATCCCGATGGTCTCGCCGATAACGGCCTTGGCGGCCAAAATGCCATTGGGATAGGCCATGTCTTGAACGTTGTATAGCCAGTCCACCACGTTGCCCGCCGTAACGGAACCGGGAACCAAGACGCCGCCGGTCATGGAGAAGGCAACGTCGGGGAACTCGGCATAGAGCTGCTGGATCGGATCCACGTACTCGATGCCGTGTCCTAGAATCAGGTCGAATCCCTGGCTGGCGAAATCGCGGAGCGCCGGTAGCGAGTCGGTCGGGTCGATGATCTCCTCAAGGACCTCAGTCTCGACGTTGCCGTCTTCGGCTACGGCATCCCGCAGGCCCTCGTAGGCCGCCTGGCTGAACGAGTTGTCGTTGCGGACGCCCGGCAGAAGCAGCGCCACCTTGAGAGCGCCATCGTCTTCGGAGTCGTCGTCGTTGCCGCACGCTGCGGCTACCAGCCCAAACACCATCAAAAGAGCAAGGAATTTGAACAGAATTGAAGAACGCCTTGTCACGGAAATACCCCTCCTTCTACGGCATTGTCATACGACAACGCACGCACTTGACAGTATCCGACACTAGCCCTTCTCTGATCAGGTGTCGATTGAGTGGGAGGGTCGTTAGCGGCGTCGCCTGTGCGCTGTGGGACGCACGGGATAGGCGTCCCGAGCGGCATCGGCGATGGCGGTCTCGTCCACTGTCGTGCAATGCCCGTCTCTGACCACGATCTCGCCGCCCACCATCACCAACGAAGCCCGGTCTGAGAGGCCGCCGAGCACCAGGCCGATGACCGCATCGTGGACCCCGACGCGATCAACGGTGGTCATGTCCCACGCGGCGATGTCGGCCGCTTTCCCGGGCTCGATCACCCCCAGTTCAAGGCGCCCGAGGCACGCCGCCGAGCCACGAGTGGCCAGCCCCAAGAGTTCACGGGCGCTCGGCCACTTCTGCGGTGATACGTGCATGTCGCGGTGGGCCAGCGCGGCCACTCGGACGTCGCCCAACTGGTTGCAGCCGTCGTTGGAGGCAGACCCGGTGGTGCCGAATCCCACCTTGCATCCGGCATCGAGGTATTTCCGCAGCGGCGCCAGCCCCCAGCCCATGCGCAGATCGGGCGCAATGAGATGCACAATGCCGACTCCGGCCCCGGCGAACTCGGGGATCTCCTCATTAGGGGGGTCAACCATGTGGGCCAGCCACACTTTGTCGTGGTTCCAGCCGTTCTCCACCAGGAAATGCCATGGCGTCACGCCGTAGGTGTCGGTGCAGAATCCGGTGTCGATCACCTCATACAGATGGGTGTGCAGTCCGACCTCCGGGTGGTCGGCGGCCAGCCTGGCGAACTCGCGGTACATCTCCGGTTCGTCGGTGTGTACGCCGCAAGGAGCCAGATCAATCCGAATCCGGGCCAGCGGGTCAGGATCGTGATACTGGTCGATGAGCGCTTGCGAGTGGCGCAGCACCTCATCGATCGTCTGGCAGGCGATGTCGGGCACGACGCCGCCGTGTCTTTTGCCCTTGGTCATCGAACCCCGCCCGGCGTGCAACCGGATGCCGGTTTCCAGGGCGCCTTCGATCATCTCCTCGATGAAGGGCTCGGTTTTGCCGTCGACATACACGTAGTGCTGGTCGGCCACGGTAGTGACCCCGCCGAGCAACGACTCCACCATGCCGGCCCGGGCCACGGCGCCCACCGTGGCCGGTGTGTAGTGCCCCTGGCGCCAGAGATAGAGCGTCTTCACGTGGAGCGCGCTCAGCCAGGGATGTATGGGGGCGCGCTCGAGTTCCACGAACGAGCGCAATCCCACTTGATAGAGATGCTGGTGGCCGTTGATCAGTCCGGGGAGCACCAGCAGACCGCGGCCGTCGATGATCTCGGCGGAGTCGTCCACCTCCAGTCCATAGCCCACCGCGGCAACGCGCGAACCGGACACCAGAAGGTCTGCACCCTCTAGCTCGCGGTCGTTGGCATCGAAGGTAACCAGATGGCTGATGTTGCGGATCAAGGTGTCGGGCATCTTCTGCGAGTCTCGCCTTTGGGCTTGTGGCGGCGCAATCGCCGCTGATCGACTCGACCAACGCTGGCTAGTGTCGCGACACCTATGAAGGACCGGTTTGTCGGTCAGCGAGTGACCCGGCGCAATGACGAGTATCTCCTGCGCGGCACGGGCCGGTACATCGACGACATCGTGGTGCCGGGCATGGTTCATGCCGCCATTGTCCGCAGTCCAGTGGCCCATGGCCGCCTGCTCGGGTTCGACAGTGCCGCCAATGGCCGGGCCACGGTGTACAGCCCTGATCGGCTGGCTTCGCTCATTCCCGGTGAGTTGCCCGTCCTTTGGATTCTGGGCGGTCAGCAGCAGCGGTCCACCCCGGTGGTCGACAAGGTGCTGCGATACGTGGGCCAGCCGATGGGATTGGTCATCGCCGAATCGAGATACTTGGCCGAGGATGAAGCTGAGCAGGTAGGCCTCGACATCGAAGAACTAGATCCGGTGCTGGCCATTGATCAGGCTCTGGCCGCCGATGCCCCTGTGCTGTATCCCGCGGCCAGCTCCAATGTGTTGGCCTCTTTCGACGCCGGCGACGGCGAGGATCACACCGCTGCGGTGTTTGCCGCTGCCGACCGCACATTGTCCCTGAGGCTGCATATCGGCCGAGTTCATGGGCTGGCTCTTGAGGGTCGTGGGATCGTCGCAGTGCCCGAGCCTCGGGGGAAGCTCACCGTCTATACATCCACGCAGACCCCGCACTCGGTACGTGATTCGCTGTGCGAGTCGCTGGGATTGAACCAGAGCCAGGTGCGGGTGGTCGCCCCCGATGTGGGGGGCGGTTTCGGTCTCAAGGACCACGTGTACGAAGACGAAGTCATGGTGGCCGCGGCGGCATTGGACCTGGGGCGGCCTGTGAAGTGGGTTGAAGACCGATCGGAGTCTCTACTGGCCACCACCCACGCCCGCGACGAGATCCACGATGTGGAAGTGGCCTTCGACGATGACGGAACGCTGCGGGGTCTGCGGCTCGACAGCTTTCGGAACGCCGGAGGACGGTTCGCGGTCTTCGGGGGTGGACCACTGTTCACCGTATTCGGGGTCGTGCCCGGGCCGTACCGATGGGACGCCGTGCGCTGCGTCGGCCGGGTTGTGGCCACCAACACCATGTCCACTGGCGCCTACCGCGGCTTCGGGCAGACTCAGGCGGCATGCATCCGCGAACGGGTGGTCGACCTGGTGGCCGCGGAATTGGGCCGCGACCCCGTGGAGCTGCGGCTCCAGAACATGATCGGTCCCGAGGAACTGCCCTATCGGATCCGGACCATGATCGAGTACGACAACGGCGACTACCCCAGGGCGTTGCGGCGCGCCCAACAGCTCATCGAAGACGGCCCGGCGGCAGCTGACGATGGACGGCTCCGAGGCGTGGGGTATTGCAGCTACGTGCAGATGGCCGGGATCGGGCCGAGCACTATGAACGAGTTCATAGGCCTCAGTATCGGCGGATTCGAGACTGCCACCGTCCGCCTTGAACCCGACGGCTCGGTTCGGGTGGCTACTGGAGTGTCCCCCCATGGCCAGGGCCTGGAGACGACGATTCCGCAATTGGTGGCCGACGAGTTGGGGGTGGAGTTGGAATCGATTGAGCTGGTACACGGAGACACCGACACCACGCCCTATTCCCCGTACGGGACGGCGGCATCGCGGTCAATCGCGGTGGGCGGGGGAGCCGCGATAGTGGCCTCACGGCGGGCCGCAGACAAGATCAGAACCATCGCGGCTGAAATGCTGGAAGCTAGCCCGGTGGACATCGAGCTGGGGGAAGGGCAAGCTCGGGTGGCCGGAACCGAGGTCGGAGTGAGCATTCCCAACGTTGCTCAACGGGCCTGGCAGGGGTTTCGGCTTCCCGAGGGTACTGAGCCAGGGATTGTTGCGTCGCACTCCTACGATCCCGCCAGCCCGACGTTTTCCTACGCCACGCATGCGTGTCGGGTGGCGGTCGATGTCGGCACCGGGCAGGTGGAGGTCGAGGACTATGTGGTGGTGAGCGACTGCGGCACCATGGTCAACCCCACCATCGTCGAGGGACAGATCCAAGGCGGCGTCGCTCAGGGTCTGGGTGCTGCGCTCATCGAGGAGTTTGTTTACGACGAACAGGGCCAGCCGAGATGTTCGACGTTGCTTGACTACCACGTTCCGGACAGCGCGACAATGCCCGACATCCGCATCGAGCACTTGGAAATCCCCAGTCCCTTCACCCCCGGTGGCATGAAGGGCATGGGGGAGGGGGGTACCAACGGCGCGTACGCCGCGGTGGTGAATGCGGTTTGTGCTGCGCTGCCGGAGGTGGACTGGACAAACGTCGTCACGCCGCTGTCACCGAATCGAATATGGGAGATGCTTCATGACCAATCCTGAATACGACAGATTGCGGGTGCTCTACCCGGACATGTTCGGATTCGCCCGTGGGAAGTACATCCCGATGGCGGCGGCCAACGGCGCGGTGAGCTACTCCATTGCCATCTTCGGGGTGGGCTACGACCGGGCGTTGATTCCCGCACCCGGCGCCGATGTGCTCGATGGCCTGGGCGATATGCGGGCGGTCTACGACCTCGAACAGGTCAGGGACAGCTGGCAAGAGGGGACCGGCGTGGTTATCGCTGACCTGCTTCAAGGTGGCGAACCGCTCGCCATCTCGCCTCGCCATGCCTTGACCAAGGCGGTCAGCGACCTTGAGGCTTCGGGGTATCGGGCTCGAGTTGGTGTCGAGCTCGAGGCCTATGTGCTCCAGCCCGATGGAAACGGAGGCTGGGAACCGTGGGACACCCCCGGTTCCTATTGCTACGGGACCGGCCCGCTGGTGGACCCCGTCGGGCTGCTGGACGAGATCATGGCCGCAGCCGAATCCACCGGGATCGGGCTGGAGACCATAGCCAGCGAGTACGACACCCCTCAGTTCGAGGTCACCATCGAGCACAAGGAGCCGCTGGAGGCCATTGACAACACCTTCTTGCTCAAGCTGTTGTGCCGCGAGATGGCCGCCCGTCATGGGCTCTTGTGGACATTCCTTGGTCGACCATTCGGCGACCGCGGCGGCAACGGCCTACACGTGAACATCAGCTTCCAAGACGACGGTGGCGAGCACCTCTTCTGTGATCCTCAAGCTGAAGACGGGCTCTCTGAGATGGCCCGCCAAGGCATCGGGGGAATGCTTGAGCACCACGAGGCGGTGACCGCCCTGTGCGCGCCCACGGTCAATGCCTACAAGCGGCTCATCCCCGGGCAATTGTCGGGCTACTGGGCCAATTGGGGCTACGACCACCGCGCTGCGGCGATTCGCGTCCCCAGCGATCGAGGCGCGGGCACCCGTCTGGAAAGCCGAGTGCCCGATGGAGCGGCCAACCCCTATGTGGCCACCGCGGCGCTGCTTCAGGCCACGCTCCTCGGCATTAGAGACGAGGTTGCGCCGCCTCCCTGCGAGGAGGGCGACGGACTGGAGACCGCCAACACCGAGCGTTGCGCTCCTGCCAATTTGAGCTTGGCGCTGGACGCGCTGGAGGCCGACGATGCCTTGATCGAGGCTGTCGGCTCCGAGTTAGTGGCCAACTTCGTGGCCATGAAGCGGGAAGAGTGGCGTCGATTCTCCCAAGCGGTCACCGACTGGGAGCTCAACGAGTATCTGACCTACCACTAGCGGGTTAGCTCGAGGGCAATGCCAAGTGGGCTAACGGCCTAGCTGTCCTCTCCATCGATGTCGGGTTCGAGTACGAACAAGCGCAGTTCGCGATCGGTAACTGCGTCGTACTGAATCCACAGCGGGTACCAGGCCACCGCGGTCTGCCATCTCGCTTCCCGCTCAGCACCGGCGAGGAGTCGAGCCCTCACCGGCGTTCTCTTGCCCCGGTACACGATCTCGGCTTTAGGGTTGGCGAGGAGGTTGGTGGTCCAGGCCGGGTGGTGGTCGCGGGCGAAGTTGCTGCCCACGACTAGGAAGCGGCCCTCTTCGAGCGGGACCGCGCCGAGCGGGGTTTCTCGGGTCTCACCGGTCTTGGCCCCCGTTGTATAGAGCATGAGCATGGGCTGGGCGGCGGAATCGAGCAGGGTGCGGCCCCGGGTGATGCGGTTGATTGCTCGATGAACTCGCGGGACCACCAGGGGGCCCAGAGTGCGGAATGGCCGCGAGAGCACCACGCGAGCGGGCATACGGAAACCCTTTGGGGGAGTGGGCGCGGCGCTGGGTTCGGGCACGGGGAGAGCTTTACCGATTTGGCGGTCGGAAAGGAGGCCACCTGTGTGCCAAGCGGCCAGGCTGTCGGCGAACGTCTCTTCGATATCGCGGAACTGAACCCCATATTCGGCGAGGTCGCTGTCTTCTGACCCCTCCCACTGGGTGAGCACGCTCATGCTGAATCTGTTCATGGCTGGGTTGATGGGCACTACCCGCCGTATCGAATCGGCCAGGCGGCCTATCCCTCGGAGTGCCGACGGGGGCAAGGGCATCATGGGGAACCTTCGACCGGTGAGGTTGCGGTAGATGGTGGCGAAGAGATCCATGTCGACCAGATGGCCGCCGCACATGATCCGACGGGGCCCATGGCCTCGTTCGAGCAGGGCCACTATGAGCGAGGCCATGTCGCGGACATCGGAAATGGCCACCGCGGCCCTGCGAGTGGGAAGGATCCCGGTAGCGGTAAAGCGAGCCATGTCTTCACTGGCCTCGCCGAAGGCTGAACCGGCCGGAGGGCCGATCACCGCGCTGGGGTACACGATCGCGATGGGGGCACCATCAGCCTGAAGCTTCCGGGCCACCATCTCCGCGTCGGCCTTGGCCTGGCCGTAGGTGAATCCCGCTGACGAAGGCGGGTGGTCGACAGTGAGAGATCCGGCTCCTGGGTCGAACAGGGCCGCCACGCTGGAAACGTGGATGATCGGGTCGAGGTCGAGGGCGTGAGCCTGATGAAGCACAAGTCGGGCCCCGGCGATGCTGTTTTCGATCCCCTGGGCGTTGCCACGGGCGTCGAGCGATACGACCGCAGCGCAGTGGATGGCCGCATCAGCGCCCTCAAGTGCTGCCTCTACAGCATCAGGATCGGTCATATCGCCCACGACGTGGTCGATAACGGGCAGGTCAAAGGCAACGCGGAGCTCGTCAAGCTTCTGGGGCGACCTAACCAGGGCACAGACTTCGTGGCCCGCGGCAATGGCCCGGGCCGCGGTGTGACCGCCGATGAACCCAGTTGCCCCCGTCATCATCACCCGCACAAATGACCACCCTAGTGTCGACCTTTGCGCTTCCAGCCACTATGTCTGTTGGGGGCCACGGTGGGTAGCCTTCTCGAAGCTTGGCGTTACGGGAGGAACTGATGGCTGATCGATCAGGACAGGTGTGGGAAGAGCTGGTAGCCCTGATGGGGGAAATCGAAGGCGATTGGTGGCGCGAGGCAAGGGGAATGCCGACCGCCAATGACCGGGCCGAGGCTCGGATCTTTGCCCTCAATAGTTTGCAGCACGCTCTGGAGTTCTGGTCGCAGGCTGATCCGGCTCGGCCGTGGTTCTATCGGTGGTTCTCGCCGACCAAGAAACTGCTGGGGGACAACCCCGACGCCATCTACTACGGCAGCGTGATCGATCCCGATCGCGACTATGTGGTCCGGGGCAACCTCGCCGGGGCGGTATACACCTCTTTCACGGTGGAGCAGGGAACCGCCGGGGGTGCGATGTCAGCCAAGCTGGGAGCCACGCTCAACGACGATGAAATCGAGATCAACTCTGACGGAAGCTACGAATTGCAGCTCAGCCAGAGCCCCCAGCCCGGCAACTGGCTGGCGCTCACTCCTGAGTCAGGCAGCATCACGACCCGGCACTATTTCGAGTGGAATCGCCCCGCCGCCACCGATCCGAATATGCACATTCCCTTGTCCATCGAGCCGACGGTCGATCCCGGACCGCCGGCCATCCCCGATGACGAGGCTTGCGCGCAAGGTCTCCAGCGAGTGATCACGTTTCTGCGCAGTGTGACCGTCGAATGGCCCGACGGGCCCCGAGAAGACATGCCGTCGTGGAGCTCTCCTGAGCCCAACCGGTTCACCAACCCTCCTCTCGACGAGGGCAATCGGACCATCGGCTATGCCGCGGCCGACAACGCTTACCGCTCCACCCGCTATCGACTGGGGCCTGACGAGGCGCTGGAGATTCGGGGCCGATTCCCGGATTGCCGTTTCGCCAACGTGGTGCTCAACAACCGCTTCATCCAGACGCCGCCCTACCGAGACCGCCGAGTCTCGCTCAACCGACGCCAAACGGTGCTTGAGCCAGATGGCTCTTTCCGCATGATCCTGGCTCATCGCGACCCCGGCGTCCCCAACTGGCTGGACACCGCCGGCGCTCCCACGGGCACCCTGTTCTGGCGCTACCTGCTTCCCACCGAACAGCCCAGCCAGCTGGAGACGCAAGTGATACCTGTCGACGACGTATGACCACCGTCGCAGCTGGCGTGCGCGACTGGGCCGGCAGATTCACAGATCACGCCCGAGCAAGCTGAAACACTGACCGGTGGGGCCGGCCAGGGTTGAGCGGGTAGCGAGGAATGCCACGTAATCGGCGACCTCGATCGGGTCCTTTACAAGATCGCCGCCGAGGGCCGGCTCCAGCTCGTGCAGGCGCTCCATCGGTAATCCGACCGTCCAGCTCAACAGCTCGGTGGCCACCGCGCCGGGGACGATCTCGTTGACCGTGATTCCCAGGGGCCGGAGTTCTTTCGCCAGTACGCGAACGTACATTGACACCGCGGCCTTGGCTGAGCAGTACGCGGCGGCTCCTGGGGAGGGTGAATGCCCTTGACCGGAGCCGATCATGATGATGTGCCCTCCGTCGCCAGCGGCAAGCAGCTCTAGTGCGGAGTCGCAGCAGTAGTGCACCCCATGCACGTTGACGCCGAAGCAGCGGTCCCAGTCTTCGTCGTCGAGCTCTCCGACCGGCGTGAGCGGCTGCATCGCGCCGGCATTGTTCACGAGGATGTCGAGCCGTCCGAAGACCTCTTCGGTTCGGCTGAAGAGACGGCGGACTTCGGAGCGAGAGGTCACGTTCGTCACAACCACCTCGGCTGTCCCTCCAGCGGTCTCAATCCCAGCCGCCACCTCCTCGAGTTCATCGGCAGAGCGAGCGGCAAGCACTACTGAGGCGCCTTCTTGGGCCAAGCGCTCAGCACATGCCCGTCCGATGCCGCGCCCCGCACCGGTCACGACTGCGACCCTCCCATTGAGTGGCTTGGTCGACATTTGGTGCAGCCTTTCGATCAGGTTCGGTATCGCCAGGCGATGTGCGAAGAGCGTCGGGCGATTTGGGTTTGTCTGTCCACCGCGGGCAGGTCGAGCTGGCTGAGGGAAACAACCTGGGCGTCCACGACTGGAGTTTCGGGTGGGTGCCACCAGCGGAAGGTGCAAAGCACCGAGTCTCGCCCCTCGGTGTCAAGCCAGTTGGGGCCGCCGGGGTCGGTGCCAGCGATGACGATGGGGCCGGGTTCGATCAGCGCGTGGTTGAGGCAGGTGAGCCGGTTGGTGAAGTCCAGGGCCTCATACCATGGCCGGTTGTATAGCTGGACGTCCCACATTTTGGCACCCCGATGGTCGACCTCGACCACGAGGGCCTGGTCAGGATCCAGGGCCACCCCGGCATGGCTGTAGATCAGGGTCTTCACGCCGCGGCCCATCCCGGCGGGAGGAAGAAACGTGTTGGCGGGCTGATCGCCCAGCATTCGCTCCTGGTACCCGTTCCAAAACGCGAAGGAGTGCTCAATCTCGCCGAGGGCAATACCGAGGATGGCAGCGGCATCGATCTCCGGCTTGGGCTCGCCAACGGTATCGAGACGCTCGATCACGAACGTGGCTGGCTCGGCCGGCTGCCAATCGAAGTAGTAGTCACGGATATGCACGAACGATGCCTCGGGATCGAGCGGAAGCCAGGTCCTCGATTCGTTTTCGGGGGCCTCGCCGCCTAAGAGGATGTCGATGTCATCACCGGGGCCCATCCCGAGGCTCGATCCGGTCACCTCGAGGCCCACTCCCGCTCCACCGCTTTGCGTGGCGCCGAGCTTGATCTGGAGCACGAATTCCTCACAGGCGCCCATGTGCCCAGAGATCCGGTACACCCCGTCGCCGTCGATCGCGGTTCGGCGGGCCACCTGGTCGGCGTTGGGCCCGCCCCATTGGTAGACGGGATCGCTGCTCCGGAAGAAGGCCGGGTGGCGGGGGTCGTTGTGGCCGATCGCATAGGTCAGCCAACAGGCCACCTGATTGGCCAGGTGCCGCTGTCCTTCATCGTCGAGGCCCTCGCCGAGAACCCGTATCCGATCACAGAACTCGCCCCATGTAGTCATAGACGACCTGCAAAATAGACCACCGCCACGCTTGTTACGACTTTCCGGGTAGCGGTAATTCCGCCGAAAGGCACGAATTCTCTGTGGAAGTGTTGGAGAGTGAGTGTTCTTCCCGAGGTAGTCGTCGGCCCCCGGTTGGTATTGCGTCGATGGCGCGTCAGAGATATGGAGATTCTGCGGGATGCCATCCAGGAGAGCATCGACCATCTCCGGCCATGGATGTCATGGATCGAGTTCGAGCCGCTGAGCGATCGCGAACGAGAAGCACTCATCCGCACCTGGGGAAAGGACTGGATTGCCGGAGAAGAGGTCGTGTTTGGGGCGTTTTTCGGGGATCAAGTTGTGGGCGGTTGCGGCTTTCACCGCCGCGCTGGCCCAAACACCCTCGAAATCGGCTATTGGGTGCATGTTGATCATCTGCGAAAGGGCTACGCCACCGAGATGGCCCGCATCCTCACCTCCGCAGCGTTTACCGTTCCTGGCATCGAGCGGGTGGAAATCCACCACGACAAGGCCAACACCCGAAGCGGGGCGATTCCTGAAGCCCTCGGCTTCAATCTCGACGGAGAATCACAAGTCAAACCCCATGCCCCAGCCACAATCGGCATCGACGTCGCCTGGTCAATGAGCAAGAGAAGGTGGCAGTCCATCAACACCACTCTTGATGGCTGATTTATTGCAGTCTTGAGGCAATACTATAACTTAGCTAAGCTAAGTCCATGACGGCTCACATTGTGAACACTCATGAGGCAAAGTCTCGGCTGTCTGAGCTCATTCGAGAAGCCGAGGGGGGTGCAGAGGTAATTGTGGCGCGCAATGGCCATCCGGTTGCCAGGATTGTTCCATGGCGTCCTGCCCATTCTGCGCGGACCCCTGGTGCCTGGGCCGGGCAGGTCGAATACGGCGATGATGTTGTCGGCTCCGACGAGGAGGTTGTGGCGATATTTGATGAGTCTGCCGAGGCCGATCTCCTGTGAGGATCCTCCTCGACAGCCATGTGGCGCTGTGGTGGCTTGATGACCACGTCTCGCTTGGGGTTGAGTGCCGCAGGCAAATTGAGCAGGCCGATGAGGCATTCTTCTCGGTGGTCACTCCATGGGAGCTGGGGATCAAGCGAGCGCTTGGCAAGTTGACCATGCCCGATGGTCTTGTCAATGCGCTCAATTCTGGAGGATTCATCCCGCTGTACATCTCGGTCGAACACGCTGAGCACGCACCAACGCTGCCTAATCACCATCGTGATCCCTTCGACCGAATGCTGGTTGCCCAGGCACAGCTGGAGACATTGGCCTTGGCGACTGCCGACGAAATTTTTGAGGCCTATGACGTCGAGTTGATTGACGCCCGAAGCTGATCAGCATTCGCAATTTGGGCGCAGATCAAGTAGAGCCATATGCCTGACGCTACTCAGCTAGGGGAGGCCACCAGTATGCGAATAGAACCGCTCACTGCGGCAATTGGGGCTGAGCTTTCGGGTATCAATCTCGGGGAACTCGACCCTGAGACCGGTGAGGAGCTTCGGGCGGCGCTGCTTGAGTACAAGGTGGTGGGCATCCGGAATCAGTTTCTCGATGACGCTGGCCATGTTCGGCTGGCTGAGTCGCTCGGCGAGCCGTGGATTCACCCGATGGATCGCCTGGCCGGCGTCGATTCGGCCGAGCCGTCAGAGTTGCGGGTCAAGAGCGACCACCAGCTTCTGACCGACCGGTGGCATCTGGATGTGCTCTATGCCCCCAACCCGCCCGCCTTCGGCATATTGCGGGCCATCGATGTGCCGCCGGTGGGTGGCGACACCATGTGGGCCAATCTGGTGTTGGCCGCTTCGTGGCTGCCCGATGACTTGCGAGGGCAGTTACAGGGCCGCTTCACAGTGCACAGCGTGCCTGACACGTTGGTCAATCTGAAGCAGACGTTGTTCCCAGACTTCGACCCGCAGATCTGGCGGGACAACCTCCAAGGGGTGCGCCAGCCCCTGCTCCGCCGCCACCCCGAGACAGGGGAGGAGGCGGTCTTTTGCGTTGGGGACGCCTCCGTTGACGGGCTCGATGACGATGCCAGCCGTAGCCTCATGGCCGCCGTCACTGAACACGCCACCAATCCCAGCGTGACGTGCCGCTGGCGCTGGCGCAACGGCGACGTGGTGATCTGGGACGAGCGGTGTACCGCTCACTTCGCGGTGCGCGATCCGTGGGAAGGCGATCGCGTGCTGCGACGCTTGCTGGTTGAGGGCGATTGCCCAGTGGTGGCCACCTAGTTGCCGTACCGGTGAGCAGGAGCCCGAGTTCGGGCTGGTCCTGAGTAACGTTGCGCGGACAAGGCAAGGAGAACAGGGAAATGGCGACTGATCTGACCGGGGGTCTGAGCGAAGATCGGGAGTATGTGTTCGCGGAGCAGCCTGACGATCCGGAGATGCGGGAGTCGGTCAATATCTGGCTCTGGGACAAGGGCGACCAGGTGGGCATTCCCAGGATTGGAATCGAGGCGGTGGCCGACCAGTGGGACACCCACGAGGTGCAGGTGAACATCGCCAGCGGGGATGGCCGGGTATTCACTCGGTTTGGTGCAGGCAAAATCCACGATCCGATGAATTCCCAGGGCCGGCCTTCCATCCTGGGTGCTGGCCCGTTGTCATTCGAGATGATCGAGCCGTTTCGTCATTGGCGGATGCGCTTCGACGGTGTTGTCAACGGGTGGACATGTGACGAGCAGATCTCCGGAGGCCGACCTCAGGGCGAGCCTTTGGTACCGGTGCAGGCAGAAATAGACCTGTATTCCGCAGTGCCCCCGTGGGAGAACGGCGGGCTATTGGCCGAGGCCAAGCGGGTGCTCAAAGAGCAGGACGAGGGGGCGCTGATGGGGAACCCCAGGTTTGAGCAGTTGGCTCGGGCCCAAGGGACGTTGAAGATCGGCGATGAAGAGCACAGCATCGACGGCGGTGCGCTGCGGATCCGACGCCGGGGAGTGCGCCGCCTTGCCACCTTCTGGGGCCATGCTTGGCAGTCGGCGCTGTTCCCCAGTGGTCGGGCATTCGGCTACATCACCTATCCACCCCGGGAGGACGGTCTTCCCACCTACAACGAGGGCTTCGTATTCGAGGGTGACGGCGAGCTGACCCCGGCCTGGGTGGTCAAGGCCCCGTGGCTCAAACGGCTCAACCACCACGGTGACGACGTGTCCGTGGTGATCGAGACGGAGCACGGCACCGAGACGATCGAAGCTGAAACGGTCATGTCGGGATTTATGGTGATGGGCGGTGTCGGGCCAGGGACCGAGGGCTACCCAGTGCTCCAGCAGGCCATCACCCGATTTCGCTGGAACGGCGAAGTGGCCAACGGCATGACCGAGCGTTCTATGCCCGGCAACCTCATCGAAACATGAGCAACACGAGAAGCGCCCCGCCATCGGTTGCTTCCCGAATCGACGGCCTGATCGCCGAAGCCAAGGCCAAGACGGGACTGGAGGATTTCGGAGGGGACTCTTGGCGAGAGGGCCTGGAGGTGCTGGTCGGCTCCGCGCTGAAGGAGGCAATGTTCAACGACATGGGTGAGCTGGGATTTTACGGAACAGTTGTCCGAGCTCTCGTAAACCGGTTGAAGGTTGAGGACTGGTATCGCCGCCACCCCGAAATCGACGAACAGGAGGTGGTCATCGAATTCTTGGGGGTTGGTTTGCCTCGCACCGGCTCAACCGCGCTGTCGCACATGCTGGGGGAGGATCCCGCCTTCCGCAATTTGCGCACCTGGGAGGAGGGGAATCCCTGTCCACCGCCGGGCGTCGATCCCGAAGCGGACCAGGCCCGAATCGACGGTGCCCACAGCATTGTGGACTTGGGGCGACAGCACATGGCCGAGCGGCTTCGCTCGATGCTGCCTCAGTCACCCACCGGCCCCATGGAAGACCACGATCTCATGGCCCTGGAGTTCAAGGCCCAGTACTTCCTGACCATGGGCCACATACCTACCTACGCAGATTGGTTTACCCACTGCGACATGGAGCCGACCTATCGGTACGAGAAGCGGGTGCTGAAACTGCTCCAATGGAAGACCGACGAGAAGGTGTGGCGGCTGAAGAGCCCAACCCACACGCTGTTCCTGGACGCCTACACCAAAGTGTTTCCCGAGGCCAGGTTTGTGCAGACGCACCGGGATGTGTCAAAGGTTCTGCCATCGGTGTGTGACCTCTATTTCACGCTGCTCGAAGGCGGGAACCCGGAAATCGATCCGATTTATGTGGGTGAGATCAACCTTGAGCACTGGTCGATTGCCATGGATCGGATGCTGGTGTTTCGCCAAGACCCGGCCAACGACGCCAAGTTCTTCGACATTGGGTTTACCGAGTTCCAAGCCGATCCGATCCACCACATTGGCCGGTTCTACGACTGGCTGGGCGACGAGTTGACTCCGGCCACGGTGGAGCGGATGCTGGCCTGGAGGGCTGGCAATCCCAAGGACAAATACGGGCGTCACACTTACGACGGCGCCGAGTTCGGCATCACTGAGGTTGCTTTGTCCCAGCGCTTCCGGGCCTACCGAGGCCGCTTCGGACCACTGTTGGACTAGCACAATGGCAGCGAACAGCTTTGAGTGCCGCCGGCTGATTGAGCAGGCTGACTAGCACAACAAAGGGGAAATGGGAGCAACATGCCGGGACCAACGACACGGGTCTACCAGGGCAATTGGGTCATCTCGTCATTCGAGGTTGAGGCGTCAGTCAGAGGCCAACCCGGAGTGCTCGAATGCGCCGTTTTTGCGGTCACGTCCGAGATCGCTGACACGGAGGAAGAGGTCATGATCGCGGTAGCGCCCGATTCCGACGGCGACCTAGACGTGGATGCACTGTTCCGCAGCCTGCTGAATCAATGACTGATTCACTTGACGACCGGATTCGCCGGCTGCTGGACAGGGACGAGGTGCTGTTGGCGTCTCCGTGGCAGCTCTTTGACGACGTTAGGTCGGCGTCGGACCCGGCGTTCTACAGCGAGGCCATGGGGGCGTGGGTCATCACCAGTTACCAACTCCTGCACGACGTCCTTGTCGATCCCGCGACATGGTCGAACCGGTCTCCCACGGCCACCTATGAGTTTCGCAATCCTGTGGCCGAACACGCCGATGCCATCGAACAGGAACCGGAGATGGTTGAGGCAGTCCGCCGTTTTCGCAACCGCTCTCGGGGCCGAGTACTCAACACGGCTGATCCTCCCGAGCACGTGCGCCAGCGCAGGGCCCTGAACCGTGCCTTTCGGCCCGCGCGCCTTCGGGCGTTGGAGCCGGAGGTCAAGTCGGTGTCAGATTCGCTGGTTGCTGCTTTCGCCCGGCGCGGCCGGGCTGATCTGGTTCAGGAATACGCCGTGTTGTTGCCCATGGTGATGATCTCGCGGATGCTGGGGGTTTCCGAAGGAGAACTGGAGATGTTCAAGGGGTGGTCGGACGACTTCGCCATACCCATCGGACGAGCCCGACCTAGCCGCGACGAGGTGCGCAGCTACATCAAGTCTGAGTACGAGTTCGACGAGTACTTCTCGGACTTGGTCGAGCAGCGCCAAGCCGAGCCCCGCGATGATCTGATCTCCGATGTGGCCAACGCCGAGGTTGACGGCGAGCCGCTGACCTATGAAGAGCGCATGGGGGCGCTGCGGCAGTTCCTGCTGGCTGGCAACGAGACAACCACGACCTTGCTGGGCAACATTGGGCACCGCCTGGCCACCAACCACGGTTTGCGAGATCACTTGGCCTCAAACCGAGACCTGGTGCCGGCGTTCGTCGAAGAGGCGCTGCGCCATGAGGGACCGGTCACTGGCCTCTTCCGAGTTGCTACTCGGGATACCGAACTCGGAGGGATGCCAGTGGCCAAGGGTGAGTTCGCGTGGTTGGCGTTCGCGGCCGCCAATCGCGACCCGGAATTGTGTCCGATTCCGCACGAATTCAAGGTCGACCGCAGCCCGAACGACCACGTGGCCTTCGGATACGGCGAGCACTACTGCATAGGCCAGGGCTTGGCTCGCCTGGAAGGCAAGGTGGGCACAAATGCCATGTTGGACCTACCCAATTTGGCGCTCGCCGACGACCACAGCGACACCTTCATGGACAGCTACATCCTGCGAGGCCGCACCCAAGTGCTAGTTACCTTCGATCCCCTTCCGATAGTCGAAGGCGACGCGTGACGGCTTGATTCTGGCGATAATGGAGGATGTGGGGAGCCATGGTCTCTAGCGAGTACTCGGAACTGGGGGGCCTATGAAGTCCAAAGCCGAGCAGCGGGTGCTTTTGGTGTCCGGCGACTCCCATGCTGGGCCAACCCTGGAAGCTCTGCGGTCGTACTGTCCGGGGGCTTATCTGGGGGCTTTCGATGAATTCTCGACTAGCGCTCAAGTCGAGGAGATGCGCGCTGGGGTGCGAGAGAGCGGATCGTTATACCTCAACACCTCAGGGCACGATGACCCTGGGGCCCGCCTGGCCGACATGAACCGCGACGGCATCGCTGCTGAGGTGATATTCCACAACAGCTTCAACGGCGAGCCGATGCCGTTTCTGGATCTGGGATGGCCCGAATTCGACAATCCCGAACTGGCCGGCGTGGGATTCCAGATCTACAACCGCTGGCTGGCTGACTTTTGCGCGGCTGCGCCAGAGCGGCTCATCGGGTTGGCCCATATCCCGCTGTGGGACATCGACGCCGCCATCAAGGAGTTGCACTGGGCTGCCGACCACGGCTTGCGGGCGATCAACTTCCCCAGTGCCCGGCCGCAATGGATTCAGTACAACAACCCCCATTGGGATCCCTTCTGGGCCGCGGTGGAGGAGACTGGTCTGGTGCTGGCCACCCACGCCGGAGCGGCCACTGATCCGGCAGTACAAGAAGTGGCCGGAACTCCGCTGCTTTTGATCGAAGCCGGCGGGGCCTACAACCGCCGGGCGGTGGCCCGCATGATTCTGGGGGGAGTGTTCGAGCGGTTCCCCGGTCTCAGACTGGCCATGACCGAGCAGCCCGGGGTGTGGATCCCGGCTGCGCTCGTCGAGCTCGACACCGCGGCCTTGGCCCCGTTGCCTCTGGCCAACAGCGAGTTATCCAAGGCGCCAAGCGAGTACTTCAAATCCAATGTATTCGTGGGGGCCAGCTTCATCGCTCCGTTCGAGGTCGAAGCCGCGGTTGACGACTGGTGGTGGACGAACATCTTCTGGGGTCGCGACTACCCGCACCCCGAAGGTACTTGGCGCTATTCCGCTGATCCCGAAGAGACGCCGATGACCCACCTCTCGCTGCGCCACGCAATGGCCGGCATCCCCGAAGACAAGGTGCGGGCCATCGTCGGGGAGAACGCGGCCCGCGTCTACGGACTCGACGTGGTCTCGCTGCAATCGATCGCCGATGAGATTGGTCCTACCATCGAAGACATCACCGCTCCGCTTGACGACGTCCCTGCCCTGGACGGGCCTGAACGCAAGGGCTATGGCTACTTCGCTTTCAGAACCGTCGGCCCCTACGCGTAAGGACGGGCCGAAGATGAATGCTCGCAGCGACAACCGGGTAGCAATAGTTACTGGAGCTCGCCCCTGGGGAGTTGGCGGGGCGACGGCCCGAGCCCTTGCCCAACGGGGCTACGACATCGCGCTGGTGGATCTCCGTCAGGACTGGGGGGAGCAGAGCGCCGAGGCCATTTGTGAAGAGACCGGTCAACGAGCGATCTGGGTTGGGGCCGACGTTTCAGATCGCGACGACGTCGCTGAAATGGCCGATTCCGTACTCGGGGAATTCGGCCGCATTGATGCCCTGGTCAATAACGCCGCAATCGGCGGCGCCAGCAGCACCGAAAACTTCGAAGTTGAGGAATTCAACCGAACCATCGGTGTCAATCTGCTGGGGCCGATGCTCTGCACCCAGGCCGTCATCCCGGCGATGAAGGAGGCCGGCTACGGCCGAATTGTCAGCGTTGCCTCGACGGCCCCCTTCAACCCGCCGCCGGCTGACATGAGCCCGGTGTCGCTGTACAACGCCGCCAAGGGGGGCTTGATTGCCTGGACCAAGTCGGCGGCGGCCGAGCTGGCGCCCTACGGCATCGTCGTGAACGTTGTCGCCCTCGGTGGGATTTCCACCGGGGGCATGGGTAGTGAGAATCCGCCGACTCAGGAGCAGGATGAGCACATGTTGAACGTCGTGCACCGCGGACTGCTGCCGTGGGGTCGGCTATTGGGGGTTGACGAAGCGGCCGACGTCATCGCCTATGCCGCATCAGCCCCGAGCCACGCGATGTTGGGGGCAACCATTCACGCCAGCGGAGGGCGGGTGATGCCGCTCTGAGGGCGGCTAGGAGACTGTCCCGCAGCAAACGGAGAAAGGCAGATGATGGGCAATCCCGACAAGATCCGCCGGGTGGTCACCGGGCATGACGCCGACGACCGGTCGGTGATCGTCTTCAACGATGAGCACGACTACAAGCGCCGAGTGCAAATTTGGACCACAGAGGGTTCTCCGGCGGACAACTCTGGTGAGGTAGTCGATGCCGCACAGCGGGAGACTCGCCTGGAGGCCCCACCGCAGGGATCGATGTTCTGGTTGGTTGAACTCCCTCCGGTTCAGGAAATGGCACCGGGGGCAGCGGCAGAAACCGCCGAGCGGCTTGCCAAGGAAGGCGCTGTTGCCCATAGCGACCGGCGGCCCGGTATGCACACCACCAGAACGATCGACTACATGGTTGTCCTCGACGGCGAGGTCACCCTATTGCTGGACGAAGGGGAGGTGACCCTGCACAAGTACGACACGGTGGTCCAGCGGGGAACGGCGCACCACTGGGAGAACAGGGGCACCGAGCCGGCTCGGCTGGCCTTTGTCTTGCTTGACGCCCAGCCGCTGTCTTGAGCGATGTCGTCTCAGCGGGAGATGGAGTTGGACACCAGGCCGTAGATCTGGCTAGCTGATGTCAACCGTGGTGGCGATGATGGTCCGGCGGTCGTAGGAGGCCGTGTCTCCGGTCAGATCTACCGTTGCTTCCCTCATGTTGGGGTCGAAGGACGAACCGCCGATCCGGAACGTGAACGTCCCCGGCTCGGTGGTGAGGTCCATATCAAGGCCGTGGAAGGCCAGCCGGCTGGGGTGGACGGTAAACGTGACGGTGCGGGTTTTACCGACAGGGATGGCCACCCGGGTGAAACCGATGAGCTCGCGAATCGGCCGAGCTACAGAGGCAACCTCATCGGTCACATATAGCTGTAAGACCTCGTCGCCTTCGTGTTGGCCGTTGTTGGCGACGGGAACCGAGACGGTGGTGGCTTCCGTTGTCGAACCGGCCACCACTGAAGGCTCACCATATTCGAATGTGGTGTACGACAGGCCGTGGCCGAACCAGAAAAGCGCATCGGTGTCGCGGTCGACGTAACTGCCATAGAACTCTGATCGATCGCCGCGCCGACGCATGTCGTGGTGAAGCGGGATCTGCCCGACATGCAGGGGCAGAGTGACCGGGAGGCGGCCCGACGGGTTCACCTCGCCGGTCAGCACTTGGGCGATGGCCGATCCGCCTTCTTCGCCGGGAAGGATCGACCACATGAGGGCGTTGGCAGCCGAAGACTCGGCACCGAGGGTGTGGACCCGGCCGCTGATCACCACAACCACCATCGGTGTGCCGGTGGCCGCTATTCGAGCCACCAACTGCGACTGCACACCGGGAAGGCCGAGGTCGGTGGCGTCGCGGGCTTCTCCGACGGTTGCGTCAGCAACCAGCCCGGAGCGGGCGCCCACGCAGACGATGGCCACGTCGGCCGACGCCGCGGCGGCGACCGCTTCATCGATACCGGACTCGTCGTCGCCGGTATCGGCGCATCCAGCGGCATGGATGATCTCGGTGTGGGGAAGCGCAGCCCGCAGTCCGTCGAGCGGCGTCACATGGGGGGTGAAGTGCGGTCCCGGGGAGAACGTGCCCCCGGCTTCGGGCAGCTGATCGACCCCCTGCTCCATCCCGAGGGCCTCCATGGCCTCGAGCATTTCTTCACTGCGATTCTGGTAGATGATCTCCAGATGGGCGGGATAGTGGTAGTCGCCCTGGAGGAGACGGGGATCGTCGGCGTGGGGGCCGATGACTGCCAGCTTTGAGATCGAAGGGTTGAGGGGCAGCACCCCATCGTTCTTGAGCAGGATCACCCCTTCAGCCGCGGCTCGGCGGGCCAGCGCCCGCTGGTCAGGAGTGTCGAAAACCGCCAGCGCGGCACCAGCGTCGACGTAGGGGTTCTCGAACAAGCCGAGCTGGATCTTCTGAGCCAGGACTCGGGCACAGGACTCATCGATGATTGACTCGTCGATTCGGCCTTCTCGAACTGCCGCGGGCAGGTGCTTGTAACAGTCGAGTGCCGGCAGCTCGATATCGAGTCCCGCACTGAGCGCTTGGATGGCTGACTCAGTGGGATCTGCGGCGGTCATGTGGTTGAAGTGCAGCTGCATAACCGCGAAGTAGTCGGCCACCACCGTGCCGGCAAAGCCCAGCTCACCCCGCAGGAGATCAGTCAGTATCGCCCGGCTGGCGGCCACGGGCACTCCGTCGATGGACGAATAGCTATTCATGATCGACGCCAAGCCCGCCTCGCGGATGGCGGCTGCGAACGGCTCGGCGTACACCTCGCGGAGCTCCCGATTGCCGAGGTGAACCGGCGCCTGGTTGCGGCCGCCTAGGGAGTACCCGTAGCCCAAGAAATGCTTTCCGGTACACACCACGCCGTTGGCCAAATCGTCGGTCTGGAGCCCCTTCACATAGGCAACGCCCATCCGGGCGCACAGCTCGGGCGACTCGCCGTAGGTCTCTTCCACCCGGCCCCATCGGGGGTCCCGAGCAACATCCAGGACGGGGGAGAGGTTGTGGCGGGCCCCGACGGCGGTCATTTGGGTGCGGATCACCTCAGCGACTTCGGCCATCAGGTCCACATCCCAGGTGGCGGCCAATCCCAGCCCTTGGGGAAAGGTGGTGGCCCCGCGGTGGAGGAATCCGCCGACCCCCTCCTCATGGATGACCGCGGGGATCCCCAGTCGGGTGCGCTCTACCAGCACTCGCTGGATGTCATTGCCGAGTTCTGCTGATTCGTTGGCCAGCAGGCCGGTGCTCGCACCAATGCGGGTTACTTGGCCGATCCCGTCGGCCAGTTGCTCCGCCGCATGGTCAGGATCGAAGGCCTCGTCCTGTACCAGCGCGGTTAGCCAAACCGTCCCGAGCTGGGCCACCTTCTCCTCCAAGGTCATGCGCCCCAGGAGATCGGCAACTCGGTCGTCGATTGCTGCGTTCGGATCGCGGTAGGTCTCGGTCATGGCGTCTCCTCCTGATGGCTTTCTCTGCTTAGCACTTACACAGGCGGAGGCTGTTGCCCTGGTGTGCGTGCCGAATGCCGCACCTACAGGATCTGGCGAAGAATAAGGGCAATTCCACCCGCAAGGGCAACAAGCAGCACAGCGGGGCGGAACCAGGTGCGATCGAGGAAGGGGCGCACGAAGCGCGCCAGGAACAGCCCCAGGATGATGCCAGGAATGAGCCAGCCGATTAGCTCTAATTCGTAGGTGCCGAATTTTCCGGTGGCGAGAAGCCCGATTATGGCGGCAACTGCCGTCATGAAGAAGACCGAGCCCACTGTGCCTCGCAGCGTGGCCGGTTTCATGTCGCTGAAGGTGACCACAAATGGTGGGCCCGGCAATGCGGCAGTCATGCTGGAGAATCCAACCGCCGCCCCGGTGGCGACCTCTATACGTGGCGAACGGACAATCCGCAATCCACAGAGCAGCGACAGCGCACCGGCAGCGGCGAGGCTTCCGACCAAAAGGGCGATGACCTCATCGCTCACTAGGGAGAGCACGACCAGCCCCGCCGCCAATCCAAATGGAAGTCCGATCGCGCAACGGCCTACTGCTTGACGGTCAGTGTGGCTGCGTTCGACAACGACATTGCGCACGCCCACAACTTGGGCGACGGCGATGAGCGGCCCAGGAGCGAAGGCCGGGTCGATGGCCACCAAAGCTGGCCCAGCCACCAGCGCCAAGCCGATTCCCAAGCAGCCTTGAGACACGGCCCCAGCGGCGGAGAAGCCGAAGATGACGACAATTTCGATGGCAGTCAGGGCGAGAATCCGGGATTGGGTTTGACGGTCACACCTTTTTCGGGTCGGGGATGCCGGGGCGGGTGCCCTCTTTGTGCTCAACGAACTCGATGAGATAGCCGTCGAAGTCCTTCACGTAGGCCATGATCACCGGCCAACGGTCGAGATGGGTGGGTTCCATTACCGACTCGCAGCCCGCGTCGATGGCTCGCTGGTAGAGCCGCTCGCAATCACTCGTGTTGATGTAGATCTTCCACATGGCGGTTCCCATATCGATGGGGCCCTCGTTGTCGAGGTGCTGAGCCAACTGGAGTCGGGAACCGCCGTGGGGCGACTGGATGACCGCCTCGAGGGCACCGGGAATTTCTAGGCGGTGCTGGAGCTCGAGCTCGCACACGTCCACCCAGAACTCGAGAGCTCGGTCCATGTCTTCGACGTTGATGCAATATTGGGCGAGTATTTGGGTCATAACGGCCTCCTTGATGGCAATGGTGGCGGGCTACTCGTGATTGCCGGTGTGACAGTACAGTGTGGAACGGCGCTCACGTTGGCGTAAACAAGCCGCAATTCAAGAGGGAGGCGACCCATGCCCAGCCCCGTCGCAGGCGTAGACCAGAGCAACGCCCCTTACATCATCGTCTCATCCGATACCCATGCCGGGCTGTTCGTCGAGGACTATCGGGAATACCTCGAGTCGGCGCTCCACCCCGAGTTCGACGAGTGGCTGGTCACCCGCCACCAACATCGGGCCATGGTCGAGGAACTCAACGGCGAATATGTCGAGCAGTGGGAGCGCGAGAACGAGATCGGACTGAAGGGCGCCTTTGACCCCGAGATCCGCGACAAGACCCTTGATGCCGACGGTGTCGCCGGGGAGATCATTTTCGCCGACGGCGACGCGGTCACCGGCATGGAGGCCCCACCGTTCGGGGCCGGCCTGTCGGCCGGACAGATCACCGACTCGCGGCGCGCCTGGGCTGGAGCTCGGGCCCACAACCGCTGGCTTGAGGAGTTCTGCGCCACCAATCCGCCCCGCCGAGCCGGAGTCGCCCTGGTGCCGATCACCCACAGTATCGACGAAGCGGTGAAGGAGATCGAGGCGCTGGCCGGCAAGCCCGGCATCAGGGGCATCATGATCCCCACTATGTGGCATGAGCACCCTTCGTACGGCCACGAGAGCTACGACCCGGTGTGGGCCGCTTGTGCCGAAGCCGGACTGGTGGTGCACACCCACTCCGGAGAAGCCGACACGCCGTCCTACAACGAGAACATGGCCCAGTACATGCTCGAGGTGGCGTTCTGGACTCACCGACCTCTCTGGCAGCTCCTGTTCTCCGGGGCCTTCGACCGCCATCCCAACCTGCGCTACGCGCCGGTGGAGTGCGGCTCGTGGTGGTTGGGCGACCTGCTGTTCAAGGCCGATGCCATGTTCGGCGGGCGCAACTGGAAGGTGAAGAAGATGAGCTCGCGTACCAAGGGGCTCATCCAGCGGCTGCCTTCGGAGTACATCGGCAGCAATGTGTTCATCGGTGCTTCCACCATGAGCAAGGTGGAGCTGCGGCGGCGCTACATGAACGGCGTCGACGCGCTTATGTGGGGCACTGACTACCCCCACCCCGAGGGAAGCTGGCCCAACACCATTGAGCGTCTCGAAACCGACTTCCAGGAGATACCGGTCGAGGAAACTCGCTTGTTGCTCGGGCTAAACGCGGTGCGGTGTTACGACCTAGACATCGACGGGCTGTCGAACATTGCCAGCCAAATTGGCCCGACTCCCGAGCAGCTCAACCAAGACCTCGGCCTGCGGACCGACCCCAATGCCATACGCGAGGCCCGGTTCTGGTTCGACGACTACAACATCGAGTGGCCTGCTTAGGCTGACCCGTCGAGCGGACGCTAGGGATCAGTCCAGGGAGAAGAGGGGTTCAGGTCGGCCCTGGACGCCGACGTCAAGAGCAAGCAATTCCCCGGGCTGAAATCCGTCTCGACCCGGCTCGGAGGGCACGGTGCCGCCGGCCCCGATTGTGGTGACAAACAAGGTTGAGAGATCTGAGCCTCCAAAGGCGGGCATTGACGGCTTCTGCACTGGCAGCTCAATGCGACGGTCGACCACGCCTTCTGGGGTTACCCGGATCAATGCCCAGCCATAGACCGAAGCCGACCAGTAGCAGCCGTCGGCATCGACGCAGGCTCCATCGGGCTTACCGGGAAGGCTCGAATAGTCGAGGAATACCCGCTCGTTGGTTGCCTCCCCGGTGTCAGAGTCGTAGTCGAACACCAGAACACGGTCGGTGGGGGTATCGGCGAAGTACATGCGCTGGCGGTCAGGGTCGAATGCCAATCCGTTGGTGACCCCGATGTCTGAACGCAGGGTTGTGGCATCTCCGTTGGACTCAACGCAGTAGAGAGCCCCTGTCCACTCCCCAGCATTGGTGTCGGCGTACATCGAGCCGACCATGTACCGGCCGGCAGGGTCGCACCGGCCGTCGTTGAGCCGGTTGCCGGTGCCTGCCTCCTCAAGCTGACGCCAACTAACGATGTCGCTGGTAGCCCAATCGAGTACCACCAGTTCATGCTCGCTGGCCACCAGCAACCGGTTGGGATCGGTGGTTAGGACGAATGATCCAGGACGTCCGGGAAGTGCCCTCGACATGGTGGCACCGGAGGATGGGTCCAACCGATGGATGGCACGGCCATCGATATCGGCCCAGTACAGCACCTGGTCACGCTCACTCCACACCGGGCACTCTCCCAATGCCGCAGGGGCGTGGCCGACAGCCTCGATCATGATCATGGAGCCCTCCGGCGTTGACAGCTTGACGACGTATTCATATCCTCCCACCAGATTGACCAGCAAAGCCGGAGAAACAGTGAAGGGATTCGACCCCAAATTCAGCGATCCACCCGACTACATCCTGGGGATCACCAAGGAGATCTGGGAGGACCGCGGCGTTGACGCCCTCCATCGCTATTACGCACCCAAAGTCACCGTCCGCTCACCCGATGGGGTGGTCGTCGGAAACGAGGAAGTGATCAGCGCGACGTTGGCCACCCTTGCTGAGTTTCCGGACCGGCAGCTTCTCGGTGAAGACGTCATCTGGAGTGAGGACGAAGACGGCGGGTTTTTGTCCTCGCATCGCATCTTCTCCACGGCAACCCATCTCGGCAACGGTGCCTATGGACCGGCCAGCGGGGTCCGCTTGGGCTATCGGATCATCGCCGACTGCGCTTGTCGGGAAAACCAGGTCTACGACGAGTGGCTCATCCGCGACCAGGGGGCGATTGTCCGCCAGCTGGGAATAGACCCGAAGCGATTCGCCGCCGACCAAATTGCCAACAAAGGTGGCGTTGATCAGGCACAACACCCCTTCACGCTTAGGGCCGACCGAGAAGCCCTCTATAGGGGAACCGGCAATGATCACGAGTTTGGCCACCGGTACGCCGAGGCGTTGAATCAGATCATGCAGGGCCGTTTAGCCGTGGTTCCCGAAGCATTTGATCGGGCGGTCAATCTTGAATTGCCTGGTGGGGAGACTGGCCATGGTTGGGGTGACGCCGATGCCTTCTGGCTCGGGCTGCGCAGTGCTCTCCCCGATGCCTTATTCCGCATTCACCACCAGATCGGGCGAAGCGATGCCGGCATGGCACCCAGGGCTGCGTTGCGCTGGTCGCTGGACGGCACTCACGATGGCTGGGGGGCGTTCGGAGCACCAACCGGCGCACCAGTCCACGTCATGGGCCTGAGCCACGCCGAGTTCGGCCCTTGGGGACTAAGGCGCGAATACGTCCTGTACGACGAGACCGCAATCTGGAAGCAGATACTGCTGCACACCGGATGATCCACTGGATGGTTCCGGCGGTTTGACACAATGACTACGTATTCATAAGGTCTCGATCCGTGGGGGCCAAGCCAGGGGAGGCATCCTCTGCCGAGGTGCGGAACCAGCAGCAAGCCAACCGACGGGTGACGTCGGTAGATGTGGCTGCGGAGAGCGGCGTTTCTCAAGCCACCGTCGCCCGTGTCTTCTCTTCACCGGAGAAGGTCTCGCCCGCCACCAGGGAGAAGGTCCGCTCCGCGGCGGAGCGATTGGGATATGTGCCCAATGCCATCGCTCGCAGCCTCAAGTCACAGCGGACCAACATCGTGGGGGCGGTGGTTCCGGCCTATGGCGAATACTGGCAGAACGTGCTGGCTGAGTTTTCCCGCCAGTTGGCCCAGCGCTCATACCAGCTCCTGTTGTTCAGCTTCGCCAAGCCAGAAGATGTTGACGGCGCGCTGGCCTCTGTAGCCCAATACCGCCTCGACGGAGTGATCCTGGCGTCGGCGACCATCGGTCAGGCCCAACTGGGCAGAATGCAGTCTTCGCCTCTGCCCTCGGTGGCCTTCAACCAGCCTGCTGCTGAGGGCTTGGTTCCGTCAGTCTCGGTCGACAACGAGGTGGGTATGGCCGAGTTGGCCCAGCATCTGGTTGACATGAAAGTGGGCACTGCGTTGTACATCGGCGGGGTGTCGTCGGTGTCAACCGATCAGGTGAGATACCGGGGCGCAGTGCAAGCCCTCGCGGAGCACGGCGTGGCGTGTCCCTATATGGAGGCCGGTGCCTATACCTACGATGCCGGCTACAAGGCCGCTGGCGAGTTGGCTCAGCGAGACAATTTGCCCGAAGCGGTGATGGTCGGCAGCGACGAGGTGGCGTTCGGGGTGCTCGACGGCTTGGAAAATGCAGGTATATCCGCTCCTCGTGACCTGCTTCTCACCGGTTTCGATGGGCTGCCACAGGCAAGTTGGGCCGGCTACGACCTCACCACCCTGGTCCAAGCCACAGACGTGCTCGTAGCCCAGGCAATCGACGTGCTGCTCGATTCCAACAGCGCCGCCGACCGGCCGGCCTCAGTCGTGGTGCCGGGGACCATTCGCTACGGAATGACTACGAAGAAGTCCGATGGCTGAAGTCCTGAAAGACGCGGCGGCCAAGACCGCGCATGGCACCGACCCAGAACTGGCTGAGCGAGTCCGCCTCCTGATCGCGGACATCGAAGCTAGGGGCGAAGCGGCGGTAAGGGAGATGTCTCGAGACTTCGACAGCTGGGAACCAGAGCAATTCCAGTTGGCCCCTGAGCGAATCGAAGAGGTCGTTGCCAGCGTCGACCCGGGCACACTCGACGATATCCGCTTTGCCCAAACTCAGATCCGAAACTTTGCCCAGTCCCAGCTCGACTCCATCGGCAACACCGAGGTCGAGACCATGCCTGGAGTGATATTGGGTCACAAGAGCATCCCGGTCGGCTCCGTCGGCGCCTACGTGCCGGGCGGGCGCTATCCGATGGTGGCATCCGCCCATATGAGCGTTCTCACGGCCAAAGTTGCCGGAGTTCCGAGGGTTGCAGCCTGCACGCCGCCAATCAATGGGGGAGTGCCCGCAGAGACGATAACGGCGATGCATCTGGCCGGTGCCGATGAGATCTACCTATTGGGAGGAGTCCAGGCAGTCGCGTCCTTAGCGTTGGGCACGGAGTTCTTGGATCCCGTTGACGTTCTGGTCGGTCCCGGAAATGCCTTTGTGGCTGAGGCCAAGCGACAACTCTACGGCAGAGTCGGGATCGATCTTCCGGCTGGCCCTACCGAAACGCTGCTGTTGGCCGACGAAACCGTGGACGGCGAGATCTGCGCCACCGATCTTCTGGGCCAGGCCGAGCACGGCCCAACCTCACCCGCGGTGTTGCTTACTACATCGCGCGAACTCGGGCTTGAGACTCTTGCTGAAGTTGATCGCCAGCTCGAAACCCTGCCAACGGCTGACATCGCCTCGCAGGCATGGGCTGACTACGGGCAGGTCATCGTCTGCGATGACAAGGCCGAGATGCTGGCCATGGCGAATGACTTGGCGTTCGAGCACGTACAGGTCATGACATCCGATGACGACTACTTCTTCGAGAACATGACGAACTATGGCGCCCTGTTTCTGGGTCCGATGACCAATGTGTCCTATGGCGACAAGGTGATCGGCACCAACCACACGCTGCCCACCCAGGGCGCGGCGCGATACACCGGTGGCCTGTGGGTGGGGAAATTCATCAAGACCGTGACCTACCAGCGGGTTACCGACCCAGAATCCAGCGTCCTAATCGGGGAATATTGCAGTCGGCTGTGCGCGATTGAGAACTTCGCCGGGCATCAGGCTCAGGCTGATATCAGGGTCAAGCGGTACGGCGGGGCCGATTCATGAGCGAATCCATGAGCCAGGCCGCGGGCCGCGTCATGAAAACAGCGGTGGTTACTGGAGCCAGCGGCGGGATCGGCTCCGCAATCACGCGGCGTCTCGCAGCCGAGGGATTTGCCGTGATCGCTGGCTACCATCGTGCGGTCGAAAGAGCTGATTCGCTGGTGGCCAGCCTGCCTGGCCAGGGCCACCGAGCCGTGCGGATCGCAGTAGACGAGCCGCAATCCCTGGCCGAATTGTCCCAGTCCCTGGAGGAGTCGCCTGGATCCTTGGACTTGCTGGTCAACTGCGCCGGAATGACCAGGTCTGTTCCCCATGACGACCTCGACGCACTCGACGACGCCACTATCGACGAGATCTTCACCATCAATTGGCGGGGTCCGTTTGCCGCTGTCCGCGCTCTGCGGCCGCTCTTGGACAAGGCCGACAGTGCCGTCGTGGTCAACATCTCCTCAGTGTCTGGCGTCACTGGCCAAGGATCCAACGTTGCCTACTGCGCATCGAAGGCCGCTCTCGACAGCATGACCAGGTCGTTGGCCCGGGCGCTAGCCCCTTCGATTCGAGTGGTGTCGGTGTCGCCAGGGTGGGTTCTTGGCGAATATGCCGATCAAGTGCCTTCTGCGTACCTCGAAGCTCAGCGCAGCGGCACACCGCTGGGCCGTCTGGCCACTGCCGATGACGTGGCTTCAGCAGTTAGTGCTGTTGTACAAGATCTGCCCTTCACCACCGGCGCAATCATCAGCGTTGACGGGGGCCGACCCCTGGGGGTCACATGAGAGCTCCCGTTGTCGTCCGAGCCGAAGACTTCGCCCGTCGGGTGATTCAGCCGTCTGACTTTGTGGCCGACACAGAGGCTTTCGTCGACGTGCGACTACCCCAATCAGCGGGCAAGGCCAGCTACTCGTTTATCGGGCCGGGCGTTTCCCAGAACGATGCCCAAACGGTCAATCTCACCGAACTCCATGGATTCCAAATCGGCGCGGCGAGCATGGGCCACGGAGTGGTCAATAACCAGCATCTCCATTTCACCGCCGAGGTGCTCATCTGCACCCGAGGCCATTGGAAGGTGAACATCGGCGAACACGCCGAGCAGCACTTGGAGATCGGACCCAACACAATTTTCTCCGCCCCCAATTGGGTGTTCCGGGGCTTTGAGAACATCGGGAGCGACGACGGCTGGCTATTCACGGTGTTGGGCGGCGACGACACCGGAGGCATCATCTGGGCCCCCGACGTACTTCGAGATGCGGCCCAAACCGGCCTATACCTGCGCACTGACTATTCGTTGCTGGATACTGCCAATGGAGAGCCCCCTGAAGACGTGGTGCTTCCGTTGAATGCTGAGTTGCTTGCCGGGGTGGACACCTATAGCGATACGGAACTCGCCGCCCGAACGGTGAGGATGGAGGACCTCCAGTGGTCAGACAAGGCATTGCTCTCCAGCGTGCTGGGCGACCACACCACCGCTTTGGCGCCGGTTATTGGCTACGGCCTGACTGAGGATCGCCGCCATCGAACGCCGATCAGCACACCTCACGGCTTCTCGGTGGAATGGCTTCGGGTGGCGCCTGGGTCCAGTACCGGTGTCCACAGCCTCGATCACAGCCAGGTGGTGCTGGTTGGCGAAGGCCAATGGGAGATTGCCGTCAACCGAGGCGATGACGTAGTCAGCGCCAATCCGACGGAAGGCTCGGTGGTGTCGATTCCCCCTTCTGCCTGGAGGAACCTAAAGAACGTCGGCGCGGTAGATGCATTCGCGCTGTTGGTCTGCGGCAGCGACCAGCGAGCTGCCATCCAATGGGATTCAGAGATCGTGGCCGCCGCTGAAGCACTCGGCTGGGGTCACGACGCCGCTGGCTACTTGGCTCCGCTTGCACTTCTCGGAAGGCCACTGCAATGAGCCGACCCACGATCTACCTACGTAGAAAACCAACAACCAAGGAGGGGTAATACCCATGAGCACACACAAGCGCAGATGGTGGCGAATTCTCGCCGTCGTCTTCGCATTCACCCTGGTCGTCGCAGCCTGCGGTAACGACGACGATGACGACACGGCCGAGCCAGCGGCTCCGGCTGCTACTCAGGCTCCGGCTGAGGAGCCCATGGACGACGAGCCGATGGACGACGCTGAGGAGCCCATGGACGACGAGCCGATGGACGACGCTGAGGAGCCCATGGACGACGAGCCGATGGACGACGAGCCGGAAGTCATGCTGATTTCCGACGAATGCGCCATCCCGAATCCCGAGAGCAATTTCGAGATCGACATCATGGGCTGGGAGTTCCCGATCACAACTCAGTACGCCGAAGAGTTGGAAGACTGCGAGGAGGGCAACTACTCGTTCAACTATCAGTTCCTCGACTCGCAAGAGGCCCGCAGCGCCATGACGCAGGACGCGGCCTCCGGCTCGCCCAGCTTCGAGCTCTATCAGGGGTCGAACGCCTTCATCAGCGAACTGGCCAACCAGGGCTTCGTGAGGCCTCTGAACGACTTGATCGACAAGTACCGCGACGAGTTCAACCTCGATCAGATCGACAGCGCTTTCTGGGAGATGGCCACGCTGGATGGCAACATCTACTCGGTGCCCATGGTGTCCAACACCATGCACGTCTTCTATAACGAACCGGCCCTTGCCGAATTGGGCATCGACGTTCCGACCACGTTTGACGAGGCATTTCAGGCTTGCGCCGACATCCAAGACGCTGGGTATGACATCGGCTTCTTGTACATGCTTTCTGCCGGCTGGGCCTGGCAAATTGAGTTCGACAGCGTTCTCGGATCGCTCGGTCAGCAGCCGATCGACCCAGTTACCGGTGCACCCAACTTCAGCACCCCCGAGGGTGTGGAGGCCGCTTCGATCTTGAAGAGGCTGTGGGAAGACTGCGCCCCCAACGCATCCAACTCCTACAGCACCGATGACGTACAAGCTGCCTTCCAGACCGGGGAGGCCATCTTGGGCCACACCTGGGCTTCTCGGGCCGGAGCCATGGACGATCCCGAGGCTTCCACTGTGGTGGGCGAGATCCAGTTCGCGGCTGCGCTCACACCTGGTACCGGGACAGTGGCCGCACCTGCCTACATCGACGGATGGATGATCCCGGCCGGAACACCCGAGGAGAACGTCGAGAAGATCTTCTTGGCCATCCTCGCTGCCACCGACCAGGAGAGCCAGGAGGCTGCAGCTGAGTTCGGGCTTGTGACCCGGACCGGCGTAAGCAATCCAAATGGGCCCCGCAACGCGGCGGCTGCTGAAGCCAGCCTGGTGAATGGTCGAGGCGTCGACCTCACCCACCCCGCGGCCGGCATCGCCCGGGCCAAGCTGGGCGAGGCGCTGGTCAGCATTCTTGACGGCACCCCGGTTGAAGAGGCACTGGCCGCCGCTGAAGAGGCGTATCTGGCCGAAGCCGAAGAACAGGGCGTGCTCTGATCCAAGCGAGGCTGTCGGAACCGACAGCGTAGAATCCCCCTCCGGCGGGGCGGTGGCCTAAGGGCCCCGCCCCGCCTGGGGATTGGGGATTTGCCGCCAAGCCGGCCAAGAGCAGGGGGAAGATGAACAGACGCACCTTCTGGGGATTCACGATACCCAGCGTGGTCGTGATGCTGGCCTTGATGGTCTTTCCACTGGTCACCACGGTGTGGCTGGGCTTCCAGAAGCTGCTGCTGCGCGACCTGAACAACCCTGAGTGGGTCGGATTCGATAACTATTCCGACGTCCTGACCGATTCCGAGTTCTGGGCCGCGTTCCGGTTCACCATGGTGTTCGTGGCCATCGTCGTGCCGGTCACGATGGTGATGGGTTTGGGCGTCGCCCTGCTGCTCGACCGAGTTGGCCGAGGGCGCAGCCTGTACATGGCGGCTCTGCTCCTCCCGTTCATCGTGACCCCGGTGGTGGGCTCTTTGGTCTACAAGGACCTGTTCGAGCGGGGCGGGCTGCTCTCGTGGCTCTGGGAGGTGGTCACCGACGATCCCTTTGCGGTCAACGCTGGGAACGTGAAGTGGCTCATCATCATCCAATCGATTTGGTACATCATGCCGTTCGCCATGATCACGTTCTTCGCCGGTCTCCAGACACTTCCCCAGGAGCGGGTGGAGGCAGCGGCCATCGACGGGGCCAATTTCCTCCGGAACCTGTGGCATGTGATCTTGCCCCACCTCAAGGTGCTCATCTTGTTCGTGGGATTGATCTCGATCATGGACGCCTATCGGGTGTACGACCAGGTGTTCGTGTGGACCGGGACCAGGTTCACCGACGCCCACACCCTGTCGGTCTACAACGTGCGGGTGGCCACCGCCTTCGACATCGGGAGGCTGGGCAAGGGCAACGCCATCGCGGTTCTCAACGTGATCGGCATCTTTGTGGTGCTGATCCCGTTCTTGTGGCGCAGCTACAAGGATCAGATTGCGGAGAGGACCTGATCGCCGTGCGCCGCTCCAGCACCCTTTCCCGAATCGGGCTCCACGCCACCATGTTGGTGCTGGTGGTTTGGAGCATCCTGCCGTTCATTTGGACGTTCCAGACCTCCATCAAGTTCACCCGCGATGTGGCCGCCAAAGAGCCCGTGCTGTGGGGCTATGAGACCACTGCCAACGCCTATCGGGCCTTTTGGTTGGACGAAGACGACATCAATATGTGGAGCGTCTTGGTCTACATCCTGGTGGTGGCAGTGGTTTGCCTAATCTTGGGCCAGATCGGCCGCCGGGTTCGGCACAGTTGGCCGTGGTTCACCGCAGCAGTTGGAGTGATATTCGTTGCTTTGTGGCGGTTCCCGAAGGTCTGGGAGGTCAACGACGAGTACGACTTCTTGATCAACAGCATCGTGGTCACCGTTCTCACCATGCTGATCTCGTTGTCCATTGGGCTATTGGCTGGCTACGGACTCGCTCGGTACACCGGTATTTCCGGAGCGGTCATCCTGATTGTGGCGCTCGGCTTTCGGGCGCTGCCCCGTACTGCGTTCGTCCTTCCGTATTTCTTCGGTGCCAAGGAGATCGACGACTGGCTGAACAGCAGCGGCGTCGGTTCATGGGACTTCCCCCTCATTGACTTTCCCGGCATTGATACCCTCCAGATTCTCGACACCCGCCTTGCCATCGTCTTGGCATTGGTCGCCGTCAACCAGCCCTTCACCATTTGGATGTTCCGCAGCTTCTTCATGGAGGTGCCCAAGGAGATCGAGGAGGCGGCCATGATGGACGGGGCCACCCGACTCCAGGCGTTCCGAAGAGTGATCATCCCCATGATGTGGCCGGCCATCATCGCAACCGGCCTGTTCACCATGCTTTTGGCCTACAACGAATACCTGTTCGTGCGAGTGCTGGCCCCGACGGAGTGGACCTTGCCAGTGGCAATCGTGTCGCTCACCGGAGGAGAGAGTTCCAGAACGATCACCGAGGCGGCCGCGGCGTCGGTGTCGATCACGCTGCCCATTGTGGTGGTCATCATTTTGTTCCAAAAGCACCTCGTGAAAGGACTCGGCGCGGGCGCCGTGAAGGGTTGATGTCTGAGATCTTCCAGCAAGCCAAGCGGGTGGTGCTCGACTACTACGACGCGCTCGACTCGGCCCGAGAGGACGAGATCGCCGAGGTGCTCAGCAAACACACCGCGGAGAGGTATAGCTGGCGGGGGATGCACCCGTTTCACGAGATGGCCGGCGCTGACGAAGTGGCCGAACGGTTCCATTTGCCGCTCCGCCGGTCGTTCTCGCCCCTACAGCGCCGCCCTGATGTGTTTCTTGCCGGTGCCAACACCCGAGATCAGTTGGGGGATATCTGGGTGTGCCAGATGGGGCACCTTTTGGGGCTATTCGACCAGCCGTGGCTGGATATTCCGCCCACTCGAAAGATGTGCTTCATCCGCTATGCCGAGTTCCACCGGGTTGAAGGCGATTTGATTCAAGAGACCGCGTTCTTCACCGACATCATCAGCGTGATGCGACAGGCAGGCCACTATCCGCTGCCGCCCCAAACCGGCTCATCGCACATCTATCCCGGTCCCCGCACCCACGACGGGTTGCTTTATGACGCCCAGGAGCCTGCCGAGGGCATGTCCACCATGGCGTTGGTCGACAGGATGATCGACGACCTCATCTGGGCCAATGAAGTGGGGAATAGCCAGGGGGAGAACATCATGCCCCGGTCGGTGTTGGCCGAATCTTGGCACGAGGACATGATCTGGTCGGGCTCGGAGGGCATCGGCGCGGCCTACACCATCGATCGCTATCAGCAGCAGCATCAGCACCCGTTTCGGGTCAACCTCTCAGCCAAGACCTTCAATGGGCATGTGGCCCGGTTTGCCGAGGGGAACTACGCCTGCTTCTTCGGCTGGCCCAACCTCACCGTGACCGCTGATGGAGGATTCATGGGCCTGCCGGGTTCGGGCATTCCGGCTGATATGCGGGTGGTGGATGTTTACCGCCGCGACGGCGACAAGTTGGCCGAGAACTGGGTATTCATCGACTTGGCCAACTGGCTCAATATGCAGGGGCTTGATGTCCTCGGTCGCATGCGCCAGCTCTTGGGCCAAGAGGAATTTCGCAATGAAGACGCAGAAGCACCCGCGTGGGTCCGGCCTGAGTCGCCGGCCCAGAGTGGAGGGGAGTGAAGATGTCAACGGTTACCTTGGACAAGCTCACCAAGATCTACCCCAACGGTTTTCAAGCCATCACCGAGCTGAGCTTGACCCTTGAGGACGGCGAGTTCCTCGTTCTGGTGGGTCCGTCGGGATGCGGCAAATCGACGGCACTGCGGATGATCGCGGGCTTGGAAGACATCAGTTCGGGCGACCTATACGTGGGAGAGCGCCGGCTCAATGACGTGCAGCCCAAAGACCGGGATATCGCCATGGTGTTCCAGAGCTATGCCCTCTATCCGCAGATGACGGTGGCGGAGAACATCGGCTTTCCCCTCAAGCTCCGAAAGATCGGCAAGAAGGATCGCCATGAGCAGGTCTACCAGGCTGCTGAAATCCTCGAGCTCACCGAGCAGCTCGAAAAGAAGCCGGCACAGTTGTCGGGCGGGCAGCGCCAGCGGGTGGCCATGGGTCGAGCCATTGTGCGGCGTCCTGCGCTGTTTCTCATGGACGAGCCGCTGTCGAACCTCGACGCCAAGCTGCGAGTCCAGATGCGGGCCGACATAGCCGGCATACAGCGAGAGTTGGGGGTCACTACTTTCTACGTCACCCACGACCAGGTCGAGGCCATGACCATGGGCGACCGGGTGGCGGTGATAAAGGACGGAATCCTTCAACAGGCCGCTGCCCCCGAAGCGCTCTACGAGAACCCCGACAACGTATTCGTAGCCGCCTTCATCGGTTCCCCCTCCATGAACCTCTACGAAGCGACACTTGCCGAAGCCGACGGCGACTACCTCCTGCGCCTCGGTGACCAGGCCCTCGCAGTGCCCGACCGCGTTGTGGCGGCGCGGCCCGCTCTGCGGGACTACTTGGACCAGCCCCTCGTCGTCGGCTTCCGCCCCGAAGACCTTGAGGACGCCACGGTCGTCTCCGACCATCCCGACGACCAAAGGCTTGATACCGAGATCGCGGTTCGGGAAGCCCTGGGCGCTGAAACCCTGGTTCACTTTTCCATTGCCGCCCCGAGCGTGGACAGCGGAGACCCCGATGCCCTCGACGAGCTCGGCGATGAGGAATCCAGCCGGTGCACGGCCCGGTTCAGCGCGGCTACTCGGGTCCGGGTGGGCGACCGCGTCCGAGTGAACGTATCCACCGAGCGCCTCCACTTCTTCGACCGCAAGACACATCTGGCAATTCGGTCCTGAAGGCAAACAAGCCATGAACGCCAGCGCCGATCGCATTCTCACCACCCATGTGGGCAGCCTGCCTCGATCGGAGGCAGTTACCTCGGGCGTGTTCGCGATTGAGAGAGAGGAGCCCATCGATCGTGACGAACACGACGGGGTGGTGACCGAGGCAGTGAAGGCTGTCGTTGCCCGACAGGTGTCCGCCGGGGTGGATGTTGTGAGCGACGGCGAAATGAGCAAGCTCAGCTACGCCACCTACATCAAGTACCGCGTCTCCGGCTTTGAGGGAGACAGCCCCCGTCGGGCCCCCGCCGACCTTGAGGAATTTCCGACGTTTCTTGAGCGCCAAGCCGCAACCGGGGGCACGCCGACTTACACGCGCCCGCAGTGCGTCGGCCCCATTGAGGTCATGGACATGGAACCGTGCAAGACGGACATTGCCAACTTCAGAGCCGCCTTGGACCAGCATGCTGCGGTAGACGGTTTCATCAACGCGGCATCTCCCGGTGTTATTGCCCTCTTTCAGCCCGATGCGTACTACGGCGACCACGAGGCTTACCTCTATGCCCTGGCGGAGGCGATGAGATCCGAGTACGAGGCCATTGTCGACGCCGGTTTCTTGCTGCAACTGGATTCCCCCGATCTCGGTCTAGGCCGGCACATGATGTTCAAGGGCCGACCCGACGAGGAGTACGAGCGGTTGGCCAGCATCCATGTCGAAGCCTTGAACCATGCCGTAAGGAACATCGACGCCAGCCGCCTTCGGCTTCACGTGTGCTGGGGCAACTATGAGGGACCCCACACTCATGATGCCCCCATGTCCCAAGTGCTGCCGATAGCGCTCAAGGCCAAGCCCCAAGCACTGCTGTTTGAGTCGGCCAATCCGCGGCATGCCCATGAGTGGACGACTTTCGCCGATGCCGACATCCCCGACGACAAGGTGCTCGTCCCCGGTGTCATCGACACCACGACCCACTTTGTCGAGCACCCGGAGCTCATTGCCCAGCGCATTGAGCGGTTTGCAGGAATCGTGGGCCGCGATCGAGTGATGGCCAGCACAGACTGTGGGTTCTCTTCGTTCGCCGGTTATGAGGGAATCGATCCTGAGATTGCCTACACCAAGCTCGAGTCTCTGGCCCAGGGCGCGGCCCTGGCATCTGAACGGCTCTGGTGAGTTGCATCTCCCGTGAGTAGGAGCACCGGATGACCATTCATGACGAGAACAAAGCGGCACTTACCCCGCTGCGAGCTGCTTTGTATCACTGGGTCGATGGGGGAGTACAGCCTGCTTTGTCGAAGACCTTCGTGGCCGATGCTCGAGTCCATTTGGCGTTTCCATTCGAGGATCTCGACGGCCCCGATGGTCTGTGGGATCAGGCGCTCAGCGCATTGGCCTCGGCCATGCCCGACATCGAGCGCCGTGACTACATCGTGATGGCTGGCGACGACGACCAAGACGACAACTGGGTTGGCTGTTGCGGCCACTACACGGGCACGTGGTTGAGGCCGTTCCTGGACATTCCGGCAAGCGGACATCAAGCGGCAATGCGGTACCACGAGTTCTTCCATGTGGTTGATGGGCGCGTGGTGGAGATGCAAGCACTGTGGGACATACCCGAGCTGATGATGCAGGCTGGCGTGTGGCCGATGGGCCCCAGCCTCGGGCGGGTGTGGCCTGCGCCCGGCCCGGCGACTCAAGACGGCGTTCACCGCGGTCCCCGGGATGCGGCAGACTCGCAGGCGAGCGTCGACTGGGTGACGGGCATGCTGACCGACATGGGCCGCCACCCCACAGAACCCGAGCAGGTGATGCGCCTCGACCACTGGTGGCACCCGAAGTTCAGCTGGTACGGCCCCGCCGGTATCGGGACGGGACGAGGAGTAGACGGTTTCCGCAACTGGCACCAGATTCCCTTCCTGGCTGCCATGCCCGATCGCCGCGTCGATTTCAGCAGTGTGAGCCACTTCTTCGGGGACAATGACTATGTCGGGGTTACCGCGTGGCCAGGCATGGCGATGACCGTTACCGGTGATGGATGGCTCGGCATCGCTCCCTCGGGTCGGGAGATAACTATGCGCAGCCTCGACTTTTGGCGGCTGGAAACCGATCCGGCCACCGGCCAGCGGTCTATTCGGGAGAACTGGGTGCTGGTCGACCTGCTACATGCATGGGACCAACTGGGGGTGGACGTCTTTCGGCGGATGAGAGAGTTGGCGCGGCCAAGTCATCTGGCTGAATAGCGCCACTGGCAATGCCGGGTAGACGATGGGAGACATAGAACTGGCGGCGTCGAAGGCGGCGGTGCGGCTCGATCCCGGGAGCGGCGGTCGGGTTGCTTCACTGGAGTTGGACGGGGTTGAGTTGCTTGCCCCGCGCCATGGTGACGATTGGTTGACGTGGGGGTGCTATCCCATGGTGCCCTGGGCGGGGCGTGTCCGAGACGGCCGGTTCGAGTTCGACGGCGAGCAGTACCAACTGGAGTTGGATCTGCCCCCGCATGCCATTCACGGGGTGGGGTATCGATTGGAGTGGGAGGCCGCAGGTCCTGGGGCGCTGCATTTGAACCTTGAAGGTCTATGGCCCTTCGGGGGTTGGGTGGAGCAACGAGTTGACCTAACTGACCAGGCTCTGGCCCTGTCCATGTCGGTACGGGCGACTAGGCGGATGCCGGTAATGGCCGGCTGGCACCCGTGCTTTCGCCGCCAATTGTCACGAGGCGGCCAGGCCGAGCTCTCGTTCAACGGCGGGTACATGTGGCAGCGAGACGATGCAGGGATCCCGACGGGGGAGCGAATACCGGTTCCTCCGGGCCCATGGGACGATTGCTTCGGCGACGTTGCCGAGCCTCCGGTGGTGCGCTGGCCGGGCTTTGGGTCAATCTGGCTGGAATCCAGTATGAATTCGTGGGTGGTGTACGACGAGCGCCCTGACCTGGTGTGCGTGGAGCCTCAAAGCCACGCGCCCGATGCGTTCAACCGCGACCCTGCGATTCTCGAACCGGGGGAGACGTTGGAAGTATGGATGAAGATCTCTTGGGATCTTGAAGGATGAACGTGGATCCCGAGCGCCGTTTGGCTGCTGAGCTTTATGGGACGCCGTCGGATGAGCTGCCCGGTGTTCTGGCAGCAGGGGATGGCGATGTGACGGCGGTCTTTGTGTCGCTATCGGCCCGCGACCCCGACGGACGCGATGCAGAATATTTGGAGTGGCACGCCCTCGACCATCGGGCCGAGCAGTATCGGCTGCCCGGCCTCCGCGGATCTCTGCGGTTCGTGTCCACACCGGAGTGCCGATCAGCCCGAGCCGCGGCCGACCCTCGATACGAAGCCACCGATCACGTCATGGCATATCTGTTTGCCGACCAAGCCCCTATGGACGCGTTCTATGGACTGGGAGAAGAGCTCTTCAAAGCAGGCCGGATGCAGCACCGACTGCCCGCGGTGGAAGGTGATCTGTACCTGTTGCAAGGCAAGGCGGCAGCACCAAGCGCGGTGGCTGGTGCCGATGTCCTCCCGTGGCGTCCCGCACGTGGGCTGTACCTGCTTATCGAGCTAGGAGCAGCCAGGCCCGACCATCTTGTCGAGATTGATGGCGTTGCCGGGGTGTGGTGGGCAACCACTGATTCAGAGAAGATCGAGACTCGCCCCTGGTTCGGCTCTCTTACATCAGCTGCTGAGGGGGTGAAGCAAGTCAGTCTGTGCTTCACCGACGAAGACCCAATCGACGTCGCTGAGCGAATAGAGCCGGTCTTGAAGGAGCGATGGGCTGACGGCTCAGTTAAACCCTTGCTGGCCACGCCCCTCCACACGGTCATCCCTTACGAGTGGGATCGCCACCTGCCCTGACCTCGGGCCGCAGTGAAACCGAATGCCGTTCGCTGAGAGCTGGGGTCCGCGTATTCCGCTGAAGACATCTTGTGTCTGATCGGCACGCGCCGCGGCACCGTTAGATTGGTGCCCCATGAGCGACAACTACGTCTTGTACAGCACCGATGGGACCGTTGCGACGATCACCCTGAATCGTCCTGAGTATCTGAATGCCATTGTCCGTCCCATGTGGACCCAGCTCGACCACTTCGTCGCGGAGGCCAATCGTGATCCGGAGATCAAGGTGATCGTGCTGCGGGGTGCTGGTCGGGCGTTTTGCGCGGGGTTCGATTTCGGCGCCGACGGCGATATGGCCGCAGTGCGCAGCGAGGGCCGGGATTGGGACCCAGGACGCGATGCCATTGGCGTCACCAATCGCTGGGATGCGCCGGTGCCCAACTTCATGGGCCTTTGGTCAAGCCCGAAGCCGACCATTGCCCAGGTTCATGGATGGTGCGTGGGAGGCGGCTCAGACATGGCCCTTTCGTCCGACCTCGTGATCGCGGCGGAGGATGCCCAGATCGGCACCCCGTATTCCCGTATGTGGGGCTGCTATCTGACCGCGATGTGGGTGTATCGGCTTGGTCTGGCCAAAGCAAAGGAGTACGCCCTGACCGGCAAGCCGCTTTCGGGGGCCGAAGCAGCCGAGGTAGAGCTCATCAACCAGGCTGTCCCGGCCGATCAACTCGATGAGACCGTGGCGGAGTTGGCCGAGCAGCTTTCGAGCATCCCGGCAACACAGCTAGCGGCCATGAAAATGGTCGTAAATCAGGCGTACGAGTCAATGGGGCTGAGGAACTCGCAGATCATCGGTTCGCTCCTCGATGGCGCCATGCGCAACACCCCCGAAGCCCTCGCGTTCATCGACAAGGCCATGACCGAGGGTGTCCCCGCCGCGGTAGCTCAGCGCGACGGCCCCTTCGGCGATTACAGCCAGCGCAAGAAGTAATTGGGGCCGATTCAGAGATCAGTGCCGCTGCTGCGATCAAGAATGCCCTGGTAAGCGTCGACGGTTTCTTGGTTGAAGGCGACGAACCGAATTTCCGACACGTTGGTGGGGGTAGAACGGACGGTCTCGATAGCGATGGCGGCCGCAGCCTCAATCGGATACCCGAAGACCCCGGTGGAGATAGCAGGAAAGGCAACGGTCTCGGCCTCCACCTCGTCGGCCCGTGCTAGTGATTCCCGATAGCAAGAGGCCAACAGTTCAGGCTCACCGTGACCGCCCCCATGCCACACTGGCCCCACGGTGTGGATCACCCAACGCGCCGTGAGGTTGAAACCCGGCGTGATCTTGGCCTCTCCGGTCTCACACCCACCCAAAGTGCGGCAGTACTCGACCAACTCAGGCCCTGCCGCCCGATGAATGGCCCCATCCACCCCGCCACCCCCCAGCAGTGTGTGATTGGCGGCATTCACAATGGCATCCACGTTCTCAGCCGTGATATCGCCCAGCACCAGTTCCAAACGTGGACTTGCCTTCTTGATGATCCTTGGGAGAAACGCTTGCTTCTGGATTGACGGCACGGTGAGTTCCCAGTTCATGACCGGATCTTGTCGCGACAATCCCTCGGCTGAAATGGATCCGCCTGTGAGATGCCCGACGATGATCATTTCAAGAATTTGGGAATCGTCCTCGTTAGAAGAGCGTCTGTAGATGGAGTCGTCGCCGGTAATAGCGGCGCTCTCAATGACGTAACCGCCCTCAACTGGAGCAAACGTTGCCTCATAGACCCCGTACCCGGTCCAACTGCGATGGGCATAGAGTCGGTCGTCTTCCACGAAGATGAACCACTTCTCATCCATGATCTGAGGGATGTAGCCCCGCCGGATGCGCTCCATCTCTTCGTCGGTCCAGATCCGAGCAGGAGGGGGAATGTCTTGTGGCATTTTGATTGGCTCGTTGTCCCAATCGCTGCGTTGAGCAATGCGGTCATTCATTCTGTTGTCCAATCCTAGGTTCGCCCCTCGGCGGCGGTTTTTGCCAGGGGGGCCTGAGATAGTGACGACCGGTGTCGGGGTGCTTCTCCACCGCCCAGTTGTTGTAGTGGACCTTGTCGTGGCAGGAGTGACACAGCATCACCAAGTTGTCGGGTTGGGTGGGTCCGCCGTGTTGCCATTCGATTATGTGGTGCGAGACACACCATTCGGGTTCCACCCGGCAGCCGATGCAGCCGCCATCTCGGGCTTCTAGTGCGGCTCGCAGTGCGAAGTTGGGGTGGCGGGTTGTGGTACCCATCCAGATTGGCTCGCTGTCGGCCTCTCGGAATAGGCCGCAGAAGATGTCGGCGTCACAGGCCAGCTTGTGGAACTCCGACGCCGGTAGGGGAGTGCCATCAGACAGGCGTGGGTTGCCCAACTTGTTGTCGACGAGGTCGTAGTCGGCCATCAACAACAACGTGGTGCCTTGGGGCTGCTCATTGCCGCCCTCCGAGCTCAGTCGTGTGATGAGCTGCTCCAAGGCGTCAGCTCGGCGGTGACGGTCTGAGATGTGGTCTCGGCCTCGCTTGTTGTCGAAGCGCCAGTTGGCATCGGTCTTGGCGTTGAGAGCCTTGCGAATGCGAGCTGCCGCCGTGGGATCGAACAGGGCGTAGAGCCGCCACATGCCATCGTCTTGTTCGGCGAAGCTGGCCGTTCGAGCTTGCTTCTGACGTTCGTGGCGGGCCTCTCCATCGTCACCGGCCAACTCGTTCTGGTGGTCCCGCATCGTCTTGCGAAACTGATCCGGCGTCTCAGTTTCAGCTGCCTCCAGCATCTTCTGCTCGTCCATTGGCCCATTCTCCGACGCCCTTCCCATTATCCGTGCGTGCTCAGGAGTGATCCGGCTATCCACCAAGGCGTCCCGGGTGGCTCCTAGCTTCTCCAGCTGTGCAGCTTCATCCATCGTCTTGCGAGCCTGTCCTTTCGAAACTCGCAACCCCTCCAGCAATCCATCAATTGTGTCGCCCACCCGCGACCGCCGCTTCTTCTCTGCCACCACTTCCGCAATCAATCCGGAAACCCGGCTCTGCACCCGCCCCAAATCCCGCAACCGAGAGTCCAGCCCGGCGCCATCCAACCCCCGAACATCCACCGCCGTCAACACCGAAGAACCGATGTCGGCGGCGGTGTTAACCCTGGTCAGAGCCCCAAACTCCATGCCAATATTCTATCGACCCCTGTGACAACATCTATCTAGAGCAACCTTGTTGATCAAGCCGTCACATCTCACAAGTAAAGTGCTCGGCGTGGCTGATCATGTAGAAACCAAACCAGACTCGTCGGGAGGCGGCCCGATCTTCCGTCTTGAGCTTCCTGGCTGTAGCGGCACCGGCGTATTGCTCCCCGACGGACAATTTCTGGTTCATGCCGGTGCAGTTGGGCCTGCCAAGACGGTGGCGTCGTTCGACAAGTATGCCAACAGCTATCGCCGGCAGCTCCGCGAGGAACTGCTCGACAACGGCACTCTTCTAGTCGATGGTGACCGTGTGGTGTTGACACGTGACTGGGAATTCAATTCACCAAGTGCAGCAGGAGGAGTGCTGACAGGTAAACACAGGACCTGGCTTGACAAGTGGCAAGACGACGATGGCAAGAAGTTAAGGGAGTACCTGCGTATCGAGTCGAGCAATTCCGGCGATGGTGGCCCTGACCCTGGGTATACCTCGCCAGCGGAGATTGAGTTCCGACAGTTGTGGTACGAGGCGCATGTCGCGAGATTCGTTGCGGATGAAGATCACTACCGAGCGGCCAAGGACGCCACGGACGGCTTTAAGGCAAGTGGGGACGAAGCTCTCAGGCTGCTGACTGATCTTCGACGAACCGGTGACCTTGACCGGTTTATCAAGGACATTCGGAAGTGGGCCGTAGCACCCGGGACACTGGACTTCAATGGCTTCGCCGGACAGTTGTTGCTGAACCAGCTATACGATCGAACCGACGAACCCCAACGATTCGCTCATCTGCTGGCCGAATCGCTCACGGTTCCAGCTTCCAATCAGGAAGCTGCCGAGAAGCTCACGTCAATGGTGGACTATGTGAAGTCCATCAAGGTTGGGGCATACCCAGCCCCTGGAAGTGTGCCGTTCCTCTTATCGTATTTTTGGGCACTAGCCGACTGGGAACGCTGGCCTGTGATGTGGGCAAGTGCTGTCCGCTTCATTGAGTTCTCTACTGGTGAGAACCTCCCAGACGATCCCCCTGAGAAGTATCGGGTGTTCATCGAGAGGGTTCGTGAGCTTACCTCCGACCATCTGGAGTTTGAGACCACCGCCGCATGGTGGCAGAGCCAGGGGCCTGTATTCCTTGACGAGGTGTTGGCGGATCGGGTCGTGCTAGGTCTCGATGCTGACGGCGCGACGCATCAGGAGAGGGAGACCAACGCTCGAGCGATGGTTGGCGTCGCAAAGTTCTGGGGAGACCAGCTTGTAAAGCGAGTCTCTACGGTACTTGACCGGAAAATGACCGTGGGCAAACCCCCGCTTAACTGGACTCCCACCTATCCCAGAGCTGACTTGTGGGTGGACTGGAGTGCCAAAGAGGTGTCCGGATTGGGATTCAGAGTGTGGGTGAACGACCGGGGCGCTGCGGTGGCACTCCGCCCGGGTTTGGTACGCGAAGGATGGTGGGAGGAAGTTGCGCCGATTCTTGAGGCAGCCGACGATCCCGGCTACCTCGTGCTAGGAGGGTCGGAATCCAGGGTAGGCGACGACGTTGGCTTCTACGGACGGCGCGGCGAGTTCGTCTACGGGCGATGGTTCGCTCGGGAACAGTTCGCAGATGTCGACTTGGGGGCGACGGTTGTTGAGACGGCTAGGCAGCTGAAGCCGTTGTTCAATGAGCTGTTGGCCCTCGCTAAGGGCACGCAGAAAGAACCACCCGTGGGTGGCGACGAAACACTCAGGCCCCTTTATGAAGAGTGGTTAGCTGAAACCGACTACCCGAACCAATGGCACAAAGACGCAGTAGCGCAGCGCGAGCGCTTCGCCGAGCTGTTGGCTCCTGAAAGGATCTCGATAGACGACTGGCCAGAAATCCGCCGCATTTGGACTACGAAGGAGGCTGGTGGCGCGGGGGCGATGGGTACCTTGAATACAGCACTCAAAGATGCAGACGAATCTGCAATTCGCAGATTCCTAGAGATTGTTCGCTACCTGTGCTGGGGGAACGATCCCGACGTAGAGCGTATTCGCCGAGTTCTTGAAGAAGACGAAATGCGGTTTACGGGATTGGGAGAGTCCCTGGTCATGAAGTTTCTGTGGATCTCCCACCCAGAACGCTACGGGAACACTTACAAATATTGGGACGATAACGGAAAACAGGCAATTCTCCATCGTCTCAAGATCGAGGAACCCAGCGGTTCCCGGGCCGAGAAGCAATATGAGTCCGCACGCATACTCAACGAGCTAACCGAACCGTTCCTGCCCGGAGACACATTGGCTCAGTCGGAGTTTCTCTGGTGGGTATGCCGTAGGCCCGATGAGCTTGAGCCCGGAGCACCAGAGATTGGTGAGCCTGACCCAGAGGACGAAGCCGACCCGATAGAGGAACTGGCTGCGGAGCTGCTAATCGAGCGGGGGTTCTTGGACGATGCGGTGGCCCTACTGGAGGATAAGGGGCAGGTGATCTTCTACGGGCCGCCGGGGACCGGGAAAACCTACTTGGCCCGCAAGCTGGCCGAGGTACTCACCGCCGATCCGAGCCGGCGGGCGTTGGTGCAGTTTCATCCCTCGAGCTCCTATGAGGACTTCTTCGAGGGATACCGGCCCGAAGCCGCAGACGGCGACATGACCTATCAGCTCACCCTGGGCCCGCTTGCGCTTATGGCCGGACGGGCCGAGGATTCCTCTGATCTCCAGCATGTGATGATCATCGACGAGATCAACCGGGCCAACTTGCCCAAGGTGCTGGGCGAGTTGCTTTTCTTGCTGGAGTACCGGGAAGAGAGCATCCAAACCCTCTACCGGCCCGAGGAAGAATTCGCGTTGCCGGGGAATCTCTGGTTCATCGGCACCATGAACACCGCCGACCGTTCCATCGCCCTTGTGGACGCCGCCTTGCGGCGCCGGTTCCACTTCATCCCGTTCTTCCCGAACCGCGAACCAATAGCGGGCCTGTTGGATCGCTGGCTGGAGGCGAAGGATGAACCTGCATGGGTGGGCGAGTTTGTGGCACAAGTCAACGACGAACTCAAGGATGCATTGGGTGGGGACGACTTACTTGTCGGGCCAAGCCACTTCATGAAGGCGGGCTTAGACGCCGATGCTGTGCGGCGAATTTGGGAGTACAACATCGAGCCGTTCATTGAAGACCAGTTCTTCGGCGACCCCGCAGAGATCGAGCGGTTCAGGTTTGGCAATGTCTATCAGCGGTACCGCAGCTATTCGGGTCAGGACGAACTGGAGGCGGTCCAAGTAGAGACCGTAACCACCGAGCCGTCCGACGAGGACGACGAATCGCAAGAAAACCAAAACGAAGAGGCGGAGTGAGCGACACCATCACGCTCTACGAGTACGAGCGGACATCGCATCGGCTCTCGGAATCCCAATCACGTCGACTTGCCTCCGTGGGAAGGGGAGCGATCACCGTAGAGCCGGAGGCTCAACACGGTTACTACTCAATCACCGCCCAGAACATGGTGGGCACCCTGGTGGTTGATGATCTCCGGGTGCTGATCCGCCCGAAGATCCGCCCTGAAAACCTGTTTCTGCTGTTGGAAGTGGGCTTGGACCCCGATGCTTGGCGGCAGGAGGCCTTCGACTACGAGACCAGCGCCAACCTACTGCCTTCGGTGATTGCCTTCTACGCACGCACCTTGGAGACCACCCTTGCCCGAGGGCTCCTGCGTTCATACCGCCACACCGAGGAGCGGCTGGTGGCGCTGCGGGGGCGTATCGATATGGCCGGGCAGTTCCGCCAAGCAGGAATCCGGGTGCCGGTGGCGTGCCGATTCGACGAGTACTCCTCCGACATCGCCGAGAACCGCTATCTGAAGGCCGCGACACGATTGGCGCTGAGGGTTCCCGGTGTCGCTCCAGAGGATCGCCAAAGATTGCTCCGGGAGGTCGTCTCACTGGAGGATGTGGCCGACGTCCATATTCAACCTGGCGAACTCGACCGAATTGCATTCACCCGTTTGAACACTCACTATCAGCCTGCGCTGCGCCTCGCCCAGCTACTACTCGCGAACCTGACACTGGCCGACCAGCTTGGCAAACGTGCCGCATCGTCATTCTTGGTCGATATGAACAAGCTGTTCGAGGACTTTGTCACTCAGAGGCTTCGGCGAGAGCTTCGCGGTCGCCTCGAAGTGCTGAGTCAGTTCGGAACTCATCTAGCCGAGCGACGTCAGGTGCCGATCCGTCCTGATCTTGTGTTCCGGAGGCAAGGCGTAGAAGTTCTTGTCGCTGACATCAAGTACAAGCTGACGGGCGACGCTCAAGCCCGAACCTCGGACTACTACCAGTTGCTCGCCTATACCACGGCACTCGATCTCCCCGAGGGCCTTTTGATCTACTGCCTCGCTGATGGCGGTCGACCTGAAGGTGTGGTGACCGTTCGCCATGCCGGAAAACGGCTTCACACCTTGGCCATTGACCTGACTGGCCCACCCAGTGCGGTGGCTGCGGAGCTCTCGAGTCTTTCCGAGTGGATCAATGGGCGGGCTCGGATCGCAGCTTGAAGGACTGCCGGGTGCCTGAGAGGTAAAGACCTCCCAGTAGGTTGTGGTCAGTATGGCGGGGGAGAAGAGCTATTACGTCGACTCGCTGGGTTCGATCAAGCTGTCCCCATATCGGCTGAACGAGTCGCCGTTCGCCCACCGGTATGTGACCGATCAGACGATTTTCGCCTTGTATTGCGATCGCCTGTATCCCCTGAAGCATTCTGCGGACGAGGATCCGCTTCCCAGCTATTGGAAACTGCGCAATGGCGTCCTGTTGTACGACGTGCCGGAGATGCCGCTGGAGATCGTTGGACCTGACGCCGGACGGCTGCTGGAGAAGGTGCTCGTGTGCAGTGTGGAATCGCTCGGGATAGGCCGATGCCGTTACGCACTGGCCTGCAACGAAGACGGAACCATGGTGATGGATGGCGTGATAATGCGACTGGGGCCGGAGCGCTTCTGGTACGTGAAGGCCAATGGCGAGTTCACCACCTGGCTCAGGGCCAATGCCATCGGCCTGGATGCCGAAGTCACCGACCCGCGGTCGCAGGTGCTCCAGATTCAAGGCCCGAAGTCGCTCGATGTGCTGAATGCCGCCATGGGGGGAGGCTTGTCAGCTGACTTCCGATATTTCCGCGCCGGATTCTTCGACCTGGGTGACCAAACCTTGTGGGTGTCTCGCACCGGTTGGACCGGAGAAGTGGGCATCGAGGTCTACACCAACAGCGGTCCGGAACCGACGGATCACGATGCCCTGTGGGATCACCTCATTGCCAGCGGCGAACCGTTCGGCATGGAGTTCAGCACCTCCACCTCAATGGGAATCCGACGCATCGAGGCGGGGATCTTGGACAACGGCAGCGATATCGAACCGGATCTGACCCCGTTCAGCGCCGGCCTCGGCCATTTCGTCAACTTCGGCAAGGGGGAATTCATCGGCCGGAGTGCACTGGAATCCGCCGATCGCACCCAACTCCTGTTCGGCCTGATCTGCCCAACCGCAGTGCCAGAAGCATTCATGAGAGTCCACTTCGAGAATGGCCCGGTTGGGCACATAACCGTCGGCACCTGGTCGCCAACGTTGGATGCAGGGGTGGGCTACGTCCGCTTTGATCGGCCGCTGGCTGACGACGACTGGCGAGGAAAGACAGTTCTTCTTCAAGATCAGGAGGGAGCCCGGCACGAATCGACCGTGGACCTGCTGCCCTTCATCGACAAGGAGAAGCAGCTGCCCCGGGTGGCGTGGGGCGGAGGAGGTCAGTAGTTGCGGCTTGGGATTCATCTACCCCAGTACGGTCGAGCGGCGTCGCCAGAGGCCATCCATCGGATTGCAGAGCGAGCCGAAGATATCGGGCTGGCCGATGTGTGGGTGAGCGACCACATCGTCTATCCGGCCGACCAGGGGTATCCGGCGTCTTACCTGTTCGATCCGCTGCTCACTCTGAGTTGGGCGGCGTCGGCAACCCGGCGGATCGGATTGGGCACCAGCGTCATGGTGGTTCCCCAGTACCACCCACTGCACTTGGCCAACAGTCTGGCCAGCCTCGACCAGCTGAGCGGGGGTCGACTGACCGTTGGCGCCGGTGTCGGATGGTCGGCGGCTGAATACTCGGCGCTCGGGCAGGACTTTCATACCCGAGGGGCCCGCATGGACGAGGCGCTGGAGATCATGCGCTTGGTGTGGACGGAGTCTCCCGCCTCGTACCACGGCAACCACTATCAGTTTGAAGACATCAAGGTGCTGCCCCAACCGGCCCATGCGATCCCCATTTGGATCGGCGGCAGCAGCCAGCCGGCCTACGACCGGGCCGCTGCGGTGGGCGACGGCTATCAGGGACTAAGCAAGCCTCCCGAGGAGATGGGGGAAATCGTGGCTGGCATTCGGGAGCAGTTGGCCGAGAGTCGCCCCGAGGCCGATTTCACCTTCTCATACCGCACCGGTTGGGATCCCCAGGGCATGGAGGCCGCTCAAATCCGCGAGGAGCGAGACCGCTACGCCGAGGCCGGCGTAGAGCATGTGGTGTCGGCGCCGTGGAGAACCGACGCTGACGCGTGGATCCGGTCGATGGAGCTGCTGGTCGAGATTGTCGAGCCGGATCTCGTCACCCAGTAGGTAGTCGAATAATCAGCAGGCAAAAGCCAAGAAGACCCGGCCATTTGTCACATGGCCGAGGTGAAGCCGCCCATCTGTTTGGGGTCGGCGTCGAAGGATCGCACCATGGCGTGAAGCGAGTAAGAAGCCACCAGTCGGCCGTCCTGGGCAAAGATGCGTCCTTGGCCTTGCACGTGGCCGCGTCCGGCGTAGATGGCCGGATTCTCGTACAGGTGCCAGTCGGCCGCGTCGGCGTCATCGTGAAAGGCGATGTCGACGGTCATGGGGCCGGTTGACAGGGTCTTGTGGGCCAGCGCCTCGGTGATGCCCTGGAAGGGCCGCATCGACGCACCGATGGTGTAGTGGGTGGTGGCCTGGGCCAGCAGGGCGGCCTGCATTGCCGGAGCCTCCGGCCGGTCGCGGTATCGCATCCACACGAATAGCTCGGGGGGACCCACATCGTCAGGGTCGAAGTTGTAGGCCCCGTCCACCACCCGGATATCGCGACCGATCACACCGAAGTCTCTCAGGGGACACTCAAGCGGATCGGGTACCTCCGGCATCTCTGCGGTCACCCGGTAGACGTCCTCAGCGCCACCGTCGAGAAGAACCAGGCCTACCGAGCACAGCTTGTCGTGCTGGATGATCCGGGTTTCCACGGTGGAATAGGTCCGGCCCTGGCGAAGGACATCAACTTCGACGGCCAATGGAGAGTCGAACCGGGCCGCTCTGGTGAAGACCATCGACGCCGACACAACTCGCTGGTCGGGCACAGTCTTGGATGCCGCCACTATGGCCTGGCCCAAGAGTTGGCCACCTTCGATCACCTGGCGGGGTCGGAACCGGTCGGGAATGTCCACGAAGGTGCCCTGGGGCGGGTCGGGGAATGACGGGCTGGTGAAACGTCCTTCGCCGTCGGGTACCACGTCTATCAATCGAGCCAGGTCGGCGGCGGTGCCCCAAACAGGGAAGGGATAAACCACGACGTCGCCGTTGTCCTCAGCCACTTCTTCAACGAGCGCTACTTGGACCCGATCGGTGTAGAAGGCCACGTGGTCCTCAAGGCCGGCAACTTCGGGAAATGGCCGGCGGTAGGCCCAAACCACGTTCTCCTCGGATTGGTCGCCAACGGCAAGCGACCAGTAGTCGGCCTCACCTTTGAACGGGCAGACGGTGTGTTGCTCAGTCTCTGTGAAGTGCTCCCAGGCCACATCGCCCATGGGGAAGTAGAGCTGGTCTTGGTGATCTGACTCTTTGACGATCAAGCATGAGTCGCTCTCGGCCACGATGGCGCCGTTGAACGTCGCCCGACCCCGACCCGACCACGGAACCAGATCGATGGCATAGCCGGGGTACTGCCCCCAGGCAGACTCAATCTCGCTCATGTCGAGATCGTATTGCTAGCGTCACCGCGGCAGGGAAGTAGTAGGGAAGGGCAGACCATGGTTCAACCAATGGAGGGCATCCGCATCCTGGATGTCTGCGATCACACCTTCGTGCCGGCGGCCTCTGCGGTGCTGGCGGACTGGGGTGCCGATGTCATCAAAATCGAGCACGCCCAGCGGGGCGACGCCGCTCGTGGTCTGGGGTCGAGTGGAGCACTCGACCTCTCCGGCAAAGTTCACGCCATTCTGGAGCACGCCAACCGGGGCAAGCGCAGCCTCGGCCTCGATCTTCAGACCGATGAAGGGATCGCGGTACTGCACCGGCTGGTCGCAATCTCCGATGTCTTTCTCACCAACAAGCCACCCAACGTGCGTGAGCGGCTTCGCATCTCTGAAGAAGAGGTCCGGCCCCACAACGAGAACATCGTCTACGCCGCGGGCACCGCGTGGGGACCCAAGGGGCCTGAAGGCAATCGAGGCGGCTACGACATGACTTCGTTCTGGGTGCGCTCAGGGGCGGCGATGGCCACCTGGTACACCGATGACGAGCGAATGCCCTCTCAGCCGGGCCCGGCCTTCGGTGACTCCATCGGGGCAATGACCATCGCGGGAGGAATTGCCACCGCGTTGTTCCACCGAGAGCGCACCGGCGAGGCCCTATCCCTGGAAGTCTCCCTGCTCGGGACCGGCCTGTGGGCCATGGGAGCCGGTGTGGCCATGTCTCACGTCAGCAACACACCGTGGCGGCCGATCGATTTGAGCGGGGCCCGGCAGCCGTTGCTGGGCAACTACGTCACCGCCGACGGGTACACCGTCAACATCACTTGCCTTCAGCCCCTCCCGTACTGGCAGGAGTTCTGTCGAGTCATCGGACGCCCGGAGCTGATCGAGGATGAGCGGTTCACCTCCTATGAGACGCTTACGGAGAATGCTGGGCCCGCGCGGGAGATTGTTAACGAAGTGGTCTCCAGCCGGACCCTTGAGGAACTTCGAGAGCTGTTCACCGACTTCTCCGGCCAATGGACCCCGGCGCTCGACACCCTGGAGATCATTGACGATCCCCAAGTCAAAGCCAACGGCTACGTCCAGGATGCGGAGACCCAGGACGGGATTCCGTTCAAACTGGTGGCCGTGCCCGTCCAGTTCAACGGCGAGCCCGCGGCGCCGGGACGGGCACCGGGCTTCAACGAGCACGGCGATGAGATCCTTACCGAGAACCTGGGCATGGACTGGGAAGAAGTCATCGACTTGAAGGTCAAAGGAGTGGTTGCCTGATGAAAGCTGCCGTCGTCTACGAGGCCAAAGAGCCAATCGATGTCGTCGAGTTCACCTCTGGACCCGTCGGCCCCCACGATGTGCGGGTCAGGGTCGGGGCCAGTGGGCTGTGCCACTCCGATGTCGCGGTGCAGACCGGGGATTTGCCGTTTCCGCTTCCCATGATCCTCGGCCATGAGGGCGCAGGCGTGGTTGAGGAAGTCGGCAGTGAGGTAACCACCTGCCAGATTGGTGACCACGTTGTGCTGTCGGCTCTTATCCACTGCGGCGTGTGCCGAAACTGTCTGAAGGGCCGGCCGAACCTGTGTACGGCGAATCTGGAGTTGACGTTTCCCGGCACCGACGCCGCCGATGGCGCCCCCCGCATGGCTGACTCGTACGGCCGCGGCCTCTATCAGTTCTCGGCCATCGGCACCCTTGCAGAGGAGCTTGTCTGCAACGAGCGGCGGGCCATTCCGATTCCCGACGACGTGCCGCTGGAGATTGCCGCCATGACCGGTTGTGGTGTGTTGACGGGAACCTCGGCGGTATTCAATCGGGCCAAAGTTCAACCGGGCTCCTCCGTGGTGGTGATCGGTTGCGGCGGCGTGGGGCTCAACGTGATCCAGGCTGCCGCGCTCGCTGGGGCCAGCACCATCATCGGCGTCGACCTTCACGACGACAAGTTGTCTATGGCTCAGGGCTTCGGTGCCACCAACCTGGTCAAGAACGAGAGTGCTGAAGCCACCGTGGAGCAGATCTTCGAACTCACCGGCGGCGAAGGTGCCGACTATGCCTTCGAAGTGGTCGGCATCCCCGCGCTGGTGCGCCTGGCTTGGGACTGTCTGCGCCAAGACGGCACGGTGGTGGCCATCGGTGTCCAAGCCGCCGGAGCGATCACCGAACTTCCCGGCCTCGAGTTCTGCATGACGGAGAAGACCCTCATGGGCTGCGTGTACGGCACGTCGCGGCCCACAACCGACATTCCGATGCTGGTTGAGATGTACCGCCAGGGCCAACTGGAGATTGAGAAGCTAATCACCCACCGATTCGATCTAGAGGAAATCAACGGCGCCGTTGAGAAGATGGAAGACGGCCACAACGCCCGCGGGGTCGTCGTATTCTGAGACGCAATGTTGGACTCGACTGGCCGTGCTGTGGCCATCATTTGTGTCTTTGCTCTCAGCGCGACCCTGTTGGTGTCGTGCGGATCATCTGGCGATCAAACGTCAGAAGCTCCAGAGGACTCCTTAGAAGTCGGCACCGCTACGGACCCTACCCCTGCTCCGGAGGCGCCCCCCGCCGATCCGAATAGCGAAGACCCGGTTGGAACCATCGTTCCCTCCGCCCCGTCGGCTCCTCCTGAGGAGCCGGAAGAAACCACGGACGAGCCGGCCCCAATTGTTTCCGGACTCGGCTATATCGAGGAGACTTTCGTCGACCACGACCGAACCACTCCGCCAAGTGGCAACGACCCGAGCAAAGACAGCCGCACCCTTCGAACCCTCTTGGTCTATCCCGCCGCGATAGATAGCTCAGCCACCAGCCCGGTAGAGAACGCCCAGCCAGCAGGTGGCCCGTATCCGTTAGTCCTGCTGGCCCACGGGCTGAGCGGCTACCCGGAGGGATACGGAGAATTCCTGGCCGCAATCGCTTCAGGCGGATACGTCGTCGTCGCCCCCGAATTCCCCCGCAGCTCGAGATTCAATCCTGGTGGCGCGGACGCGGGCGATACCGGATCTCAACCGGGCGACTTGAGCTTCCTGATCGACACCGTCGTCCAACTCGGCGCCGACCCCCAATGGCCGCTGGCCAACATGGTGGATAGCAGCAAGATCGCGGCAATCGGGCATTCCAATGGGGCGATCACCGTGCTGGGAATCGGCGCCAACAGCTGTTGTCGCGACGAGCGGGTTGATGCGGTGGTGCCCATGGCAGGTCCGCCGGCACCCTTTGAGGGCGAGTACGACTTCACCGACACCCCGCCAATCTTGATAATCCACGGCACCAAAGACCCCCTGATTCTTTATGCAACCTCACCGAAGCTATTCAACGACATTTCAGCGATCAAGGGCCTGTTGACTCTTGACGGCGGGGACCACGGTTCTTGGCTGGGTTCGGGCAGCGATCTCTTTGACGACGTTGTCACCACCACATTGGATTTCTTGGCCGTGGCTCTCGATGGCGACGAGCAGGCCGCCACCCGTTTGCAACAGCCCCGCTCATCTCCCAGCGCCGAGCTGGTTTTCGCCGCCGAAGCGAACTCCGGCCTAACCGTGGAGTTCGAGGTGCCCGAGCTCAGCCGTCAGGCATCGGCTGAGCCGACAACCGGCTTGGTCGACGGACAGACCGTAGTGGTCGCCTGGAGCGGGTTCCTCCCCGAGCAGACCGTGAACATTCTCCAGTGCTCGCAAGGCGGTATCGAGGGTTCAGGAGTCTGCGACTTCACCAACGCCAGAATCCTGCATCCCAATCCCACCGGCGAAGGCTCGGTGGAGCTGACGATCATCGTCGGAGCAGTCGGCAGCGGTATCTGTGATGCCACCGTTGACGACTGTGTCATCGCGGTCAACGATTCCGGCCTCCAAGACCCCGAGGCCACCATTCGGATTCCCCTCAGCTTTGCTCGCTAGCTGCTAACCCGAACAGAACGGGGGCCGCGGAATTCGAAGCCGTGGATTTCGATCTGCTGGTCCGGTTCCAGCACTAGATCAGGAAAGCGGGCGAAAAGACGCTCTACCCCCACTCGCACTTCTTGGCGGCCGAGCCATTCGCCCAGGCAACGGTGGGTGCCGAGGGCGAAAGCGGCGTGGGTGCCCTCTCGGCGGTCGAGGTCGATCTCCGTTGGGTTGGTCCAGTGCGCCTCATCGAGATTGATCGACCGCAGCACGCCGCTCACCAGGTCTCCAGCCCGGATTGGCGTGCCATCCAATTCAAGATCCCGCGTGGCCTGGCGGGTGATGGTTCCTACTGGGCTGTACACCCGAAACACTTCCTCTATGAGACGGCGCAGCTTGGCGGGGGCTGCATCAATCTGAGACTTGAAGTCGGGGCGAGTCAGGAGAACCCAGGTCACCATCCCAATGCCGTCCCGGGGCTCGTTGATGCCTCCAGAGATCATCAGTCGCACGTTGTTAACGATCTCCTCTGGCGCCGCCCCCTCCTGAACAAACCACGAGATGGCCGAGTCATCGTCGCCAGCGGAATCGATCCGCTCGGCGATAGCTGCACCGAGTTCAGCTTTGGTCTGCTCACCGATGGCGGTCAGGTCCGGGTCGTTCTCGAAGTTGGCCAGATCGGTGCACAAACCTTCACACCAAGCCCACATCTTGTCGAAGCCGTGCGCGTCGAGTCCGAGCACGGTGGCCAAAGACCCTGCTGACAGCGGCTGGGCATAGTCGGTCATCAGGTCGAACCCCGCCGGATCAACGGTGTCCAGCAATCGATCAGCCATCGGGCCAAGCTCATCTGAGGAAAAGGCGCCGCTGCGCCCACCGGGCTGGAACGGTGGCTGCATGATGGCTTGGAGGCGAGTGTGCTCCGGAGGGTCGCAGGTGAGCATGTTCTGACCCAGCGCCCGGGCCAAAAACGACGGCTCAGTCGCCGCGCTAAACAGCTCGGGATGTTCTTCCACGTAAACCACGTCGTCCCACCGGGTGACTAGCCACATTTCCATAGCTGGAACCCAGGACACCGGCTCCTCCGCCCGCAGTCGAGCCAGGATCGGGTCGGGGTCGGCTTCCAAGTGAGCCAGGGAGATGGAAGATCCAAGGGTCATAGATCGACCGCGAGCATAGGATTCCAGTCGACCAAGAGGTGGTTGTATGAGATTTGAAGGCAAAGTGGCCATTGTCACCGGTGCGGGGGGCGCAGGCGTTGGAGGATTGGGGGTCGTCTATGCCCGGGCGCTGGCCAGCGAAGGTGCATCGGTTGTGGTTGCTGATATCGACGGCGAGGCCGCAGTAGAAGTTGCTGAAGCAATTGCGGCAACCGGGGCTCAGGCCATCGGTGTTCGGTGCGATGTTGCCTCGGGAGACGACATCGACGCCATGGTGCAGGCCACCGTCGACGCGTTCGGCGGGGTGGACATCCTGGTCAACAACGCCGGATTGGCCCGGGGGAAATGGAGTGAGGCGTTGATCCTGTCCGCCGATGAATGGATGGAGATCCTGGCCGTGAACACGGTTGCGCCGATCATGTGCGCCAAGGCCTGCGCGGAGTCAATGCGCACCCGCGGCGGCGGCGTCGTCGTCAACCAGTCGTCAAACGGTGCGCTGATGGACGCCGGCGCCTACACGGTGTCAAAACTCGCCCTCAACGGGGTCACTCGGGTCTTGGCCGACGAGTTTGCCGACGACAACATCAGAGTCAATGGCATCGCACCGGGCATGATGACTGCGAAACTCCCGGAGAAGCAGGTCCGGACCCTGCTGGCTCGCCAAACGGTAAGACGACAAGGCCAGCCCGAAGATCTGGTCGGATTGCTGCTGTACCTCTGCTCGGACGAATCGAGCTTCATGAACGGCCAGACGGTGGTGATCGATGGCGGCATGGCCCGCAGCCCTAAGAATTGACCGAGAAGAACCATCCAACTGACAGTGAAGGGGAAGTAGGGCAAACTTGGAATATGGCCAACTCTGAGCTCGTCATCGACGTCGATACTCATGTGACTGAACCACCCGACACATTTGTGTCCCGCGTTCCCGCGAAATTCAAAGACCGAGTGCCCCAGGTGCAGCGGACAGATGAGGGCAAGGACCACTGGTTCGTCGGTGGCGAGGTGTTCTCTTCAGTAGGAATGACCGCGGTGGCCGGGTGGCCAGAGCCTTTCCCCGACGGTCCTTCGGTGTTCGAGGAGATCCATCCCGCGGCCTATGACTCCAGCGAGCGACTGAAGTACATGGACGAGCAGGGAATCTGGGCCCAGGTGCTCTATCCCAATGTCGGCGGATTCGGCGCTCAGCACTTCTTGAAGCTGGAAGACCGCGAGCTGATGCTGGCCTGCGTCCAGGCCTACAACAACTTCCAACTCGACTGGATTTCCCCGGATCCCCGCCGCTTTGTGGCCGTTGTCTCAACCCCCTTTTGGGACATCGATGACACCGTGGCCGAAATCACCCGATGCGCTGAGCTCGGCCACCGGGCGGTTCTGTTCACCGGAGAGCCGCAGCGATTCGGACTGCCTCTGCTGGGCGACCCTCACTGGGATCCCCTGTGGTCGGTGGCCCAAGAGGCTGGACTCCCCATCAGCCTCCACATTGGCAGCGGCGACACCACAACCGGTTTCACTCCAGAACGGATGGCGGCCCACGGCAAACCCTCGACTTACGCCTACGCGTCGTTGGAGATGTTCCTGAAGAACGGCATACAGCTAACTGATCTGCTGGGTTCCGGAGTCTTGCCTCGCTACCCGGACCTCAGATTCGTGTCCGTGGAGAGTGGCATCGGATTCATTCCCTTCGTGCTTGAGGCTGTTGACCATTCCTTCAACGAATGCGGGGGGCTCGAAAGGGCAGCGAATTTTGAAATGATGCCCAGCGAGTACTTCCGCCGCCAGGTGTACGCGTGCTACTGGTTCGAGGAGACTGCGCCTCAGCGGCTGCTCGACAAGATCGGCGTTGACAACGTGTTGTTTGAGACCGACTTTCCTCATCCGACTTGTCTCTATGGAAACGTTCGCGAGCGGATTGAAGTTTCGCTTGCCGGTCAATCGGAAGGTACTCGCCGAAAGCTGCTGTGGGACAACGCCGCCGCTCTCTACCGGATCGAAGGCCCTTGACTGTCGCCCCAGGCCCTTAGGCCGCCTGTCTTGCCTGCCCGGCCTAGGCCACGGAGAACGGCGTCGTGCTTTGGCTAGGCGTCCAGGATTCCGACGAGGAAGTCCTTGAGATTGTTCAACCGACCTTGAGCCTCGGCCTTGCTGAGCGAATGAGTGCTGACTGCCAGACTGCACAATCCGCTTGCCGCCGCGTCGGTGACCGCCATCAGGCGACTTGAAGTCTCCGGATCAATTTGAGCACCGAAGAACTGGGCACAAGCATCAGAGAGTCCACGGAACTCCCGAGCGGCGTACCACTCCGCCAGCTCATCGGATCGCTCTTCGGTTGCATAGTAGGTACTGAAGGCGGCGCAGAATCGAAAGGCGGCTTCCTGTTCGGGATAAGCCCCAAAAAGAGCATTCAGACAGTGCTGGGCTGCATCAAGGCCTCTGACGCCCGCAGGCACCTCGACACGGGTTGCCTCGAGTATCGACTCGAGCATCCGGTTGTATACCTCGAACGCAATGGCACCACACTCGGGGAAATGCCGGTACACGGTGACTCGGCTGACTCCTGCCTGCTCAGCGATTTCTCCCATAGTCGTGGAAGCGATTCCCTGCTCCAAGAACAAGATCTGCCCCGCCTCGATGATTGCAGAGCGGCTGTGGGTATTCAGGTCTTCATGGTCGGAGCGGTATTTTCTGAGCTTGCTGGACTCTCCCATCAGACCAAGTTTACCCATGGAGAATCAGCTTGTCGCTTTCTGAGTAGGCTATTTCCACCCACTAATCCAATATCAGGAGCGATACTGCTTAGGTTTTTGCATGAACTAACTGTGGTCTAGTCGACAAGAGATCATGCCAAATTGTTTCTGATATAACCTCGACTGTTGGCTTCAAAAGTTGTAGGAGAAATATGTTCGAACGACGAGCCTATATGTTGGATGTCTCAAGGGATCGCGTTCCAACCCTGGAAACCCTGGAGTGGTTGGTGGACGTGTTGGCAATGCTGGGATTCAATGAACTCCAACTATACGTTGAACATACATTTGCCTACTCGGGGCATGAAGAGGCATGGAGAGAGTCCTCTGCGTTCACTGCTGAGGACATGCAATGGCTTAACCACATATGCCATATGAAGGGCATCGAACTTGTCGGCAACATGAATTGTTTCGGCCATATGGAAAGGTGGTTGGCCCACGAGCGATATCGGGAGATGGCCGAATGCCCTGATGGCGCGCCGAGCCCATTCGGCGAAGGGAACATGGAGCCGACGTGTCTAGCGCCCACCGCCGAGAACGCCCGCTTCGGGGTTTCGCTCGCCCGAGAGATGGCCAAGGCGATCCCACACCCGAGAATCCATATCGGCGGGGACGAACCGTTCGAACTCGGGGACGGTGTCTCGTCAGACCTCGTTGCCGAAAGGGGGCGCCAGTCCGTCTATGTGGAGCACTTGAACAGAATCATCGAGCCCCTCGTGGCCGACGGGCATGACGTGATGTTCTGGGCGGACCAGTTCCGCCGAGACCGATCCCTGCTGGACAAGATTCCCGCGGCGGTTACGCCGGTGGTGTGGAACTACGAGGCCCCTTCTGATCAAAGCTGGGGATCCTTCCTTCCCGCGAACTTGCTGGATCGGCTTGGGCTTCCCGATGACGCCCATTTGGGATTTGAGTCCCATGCCCGCTTGTTCATAGAAGCCGAAAGATCGTTTTGGGTAGCCCCTGGCACCGGCACCTGGAACACCCTCATTGGCCGCAACCGAAATGCCGCGGGCAACATCATGGATGCAGCGGAAGTGGGACGAGCCCACCAAGCTCCCGGATTCCTGCTGACCGATTGGGGAGACAACGGTCACTTCCAGCCGCTGCCGGTGTCGCTCCCATCCATGGTGCGCGCCGGTGCAGCAGCCACCAGGCGACCTGTTCCCGACCACCCTGAGGTGGGAGAGCAAATCGACGAAATTCTCGGCTGCCAAGTGGGTATCGGCGCGTTAATCGACCGCCTCGGCGACATTGGTGAGAGCCTTGGGCTGATCTCAATCAACGGAAGCCCGATCTTCTACGCGCTTTGCGCTACCGCATTTCGGAGCTTCGGCGAACTCGATCAAGGGAGCGTCACAAGAGGACTGGGTGTTCTGGCTGAGGCTGATGAGCGGTTCTCCGAGCCGATAGGAGGTGCACGAGGAGCCGTAGTCGCCGAGGAAATGCGCTCGGCCTGCCGATTGGCAGAGTTAGGTCTGCGCCGGCTCGCCGCTGAACACGAACTCGACGTGCAAGCACCGACACCTGATGAAGTGGCCGAGGCTGCAGATGCCCAACGCGCCGCCTGGCTGCTCTCCAGCCGTCCTGGCGGCCTCGACGACTCCATCAGCAAGCTGATCCTCTAGCCCATTGAGCGGGATACGCTGGCCTAAGGAGGGCTGATGGCGACTCTCGAAATTCCCGACCTCAGCAGCTACCAGACCTTTGTCCACGGGTTTCCCCACGAAGCCTTTATCCAGCTGCGCGAGCATGCCCCGGTTTGGTGGCATGAGCCCACCGACCGCACCCCCGACGGCGAGGGCTTCTGGTGTGTGAGCACGCACGAACTGGTGCTGGAAGTGTTCCGCAATCCCAAGGTCTATTCCAGCCATACCGGAGGGAACCGCCCCTTCGGTGGCACCACCATCAACGACATGGAGATGAGCGGGAAGCTCCTAAACATGATGGACGATCCCCGGCACCAGCGGATCCGACAGCTGGTGAACAAGGGCTTCACCCCCAAGATGATCGGCCGGATTCGCGACGACCTTGTAAGTCGAGCCCACCACATCCTCGACAGCGTGGCTCCCGCTCCCGGCGGACGGGGAGCTTGCGATTTGGTCATCGACGTTGCCGCGGAGCTTCCCCTCCAAGCCATCTGCATGCTGCTGGGAGTGCCCAACGATGACCGGCGCATGCTGTGCGAATGGGTGGACATAACCTCCGAAACTTTCACCATGGAGGAGATGCCCGACGGTCCCAGCGATGCCAGCATCAACATGTTCCTGTACGGACAGCGCCTCATCCAAGAGCGCACCGACAACCCAGGCGATGATCTCCTCTCGGTAGTCATCCACGGCGAGCTGCCCGACCAGGTACCCCCTCGCCTTGATGGCGACGAGGTGGCAATGTTCTGGGCGCTGCTGTTCACTGCCGGATCGGAGACCACCAGAAAGGCCATAGCCGGCGGGCTGTGGGAGCTGGTGAAGTCCTCCGATCAGATGGCCCGCCTCTGCGCTGATCGTTCTTTGATGGGACCGGCCATCGAGGAGATTGTTCGGTGGACGACGCCCTCTGTCTACAAGCGGCGCACGGCCACGGTGGACACCACGTTGGGCAACCAAGCCATCGGCGCGGGGGAAAAGGTGGTGGTCTGGGAGATGTCGGCCAACCGGGACACGGCGGTGTTCGACGACCCGTTCGAATTCCGCATCGATCGGAGCCCCAACAACCACATGGGGTTCGGCCACGGCCCCCATTTCTGTCTGGGCGCCAACTTGGCCCGGCTAGAGATCGATGTGATGCTAAACGCCATTCTGGATCGCTGGTTCGACATCGAGATCGTCGGCGACGCCACCTGGACTCGGACCAACCGATTGAGCGGTCTCAAGACGCTGCCCATTGAATTCAATGACCGGGCAGTTCGCCTGGGATCGACTGATTAGAGTTTCCCAGCCATGGAGATTCGGCAGCTGGCCGGGGCACTCGGCGCTGAAGTCATCGGGCTCGATCTGACCAGGGGAATCGAGGGATCTGAGTTCTCAGCGGTACGCGACGCTCTCCACAAGAGCGGTGTGATCTGCATTCGCGACCAGGGGGCCATGACCCCAGAAGACCAACTGGCCTTTGCCGGGAACTGGGGGGAGATTTCCATCCACCCTTACGTGCCCTCAATCGAGGGCTATCCGGGGATCATGAAGATCTACGACCCGAACCCCATCACCCAGACCTGGCATTCCGACTCCACCCATATGCGGCACCCCCATGCCTACACTCTGCTGTTGGCTCGGGTATTGCCCAAGGTGGGCGGGGACACCATGTTCGCTTCTGCCGTCAAGTCATTCGAATCGCTGTCCCCGGGGCTTCAGGAGGCACTCCGGGCGCTCTCCGCTGTGCATGAGGGAACCACCCTGGCCGCTGAAGCCGGGCTGGAGCACGAGGCGGTCGTCGCCGTCCACCCGGTGGTGCGGGCTCATCCTGACACCGGGGGAGAGGCGCTGTTCGTCAACGACAACTATGTGACCCGGATCGATGGGTGGACCCCTGAGGAGAGCCGCCCGCTTCTGGAGTTCCTCTATGGGGTAATCGGCCGCTACGAGAACACCTACCGACATCGCTGGCGCCACGGCGACCTGGTGATATGGGACAACCGATCTACCCAGCACGCCGTCGTGGGGGATGTCAGCGGCGAAGAGCGAGTCCTCCACCGGGTGACGATTGCCAGCAGCGCTGCTGATGGATGAGCTAGGCCGTCAGCCTGGCCAAGCGCTCTGAATGTTCGGCTGTGGTGCCGCCCCGGGATTGGGCAGACCATGCTCGAAGGGCGAAGGGCGCGAGGAAATGGTCCTCGTAGTACCCGTCGGCCCCGTGCAGTTGGTGAGCCCCCGCTATGACGTCCAATAGGGCTTCGTTCCCGGTCACTTTGGCTGCGGACACCAGATAGTCGCGGGCAACACCGGTAGGGGAGTGGGCGGCCTCGGCGGCGGTGAGCTCCATCGCCTCGACTGCGATGGCCATGTCCACGAAGCGATGGCGGGCGACCTGGAAGTCTTGTACTTGTCGGCCGTACAGCGGACGGCGCAGAGCGTGATGAGCGGTTCTGGCCAAGAGCTGGCGCGCATCAGCGGCCATTTCGACGCAGGCAGCGAGAACAGGATCGTCGGCGACATTTGGCAGGGGCGGGGACAAGGACAGATCGCTGTCCAGCAGGGCAGTGGCGATCATGTCCCGATGGGTCTCGTTGGCACCGACTGAGATGGAGGGATGGATAGCCTCGAGTGCGTCATAGGTGTACGTGGGCCCCTGCTCAAACATGGCAGTCCAGTCGGCTTCTTCTGGTCCCGCCCAAGATCGGGCTGTTCGGGCGATTCTTTGGAGAAGTTCGGTGGAAGCCACCTTCACTACCGAGGCCTGGTAGTCCACTGCCTGGCCCGTCTCCTCGTAGTCAATTAGCCGCTGGCAAAAGGCTCGGACTCGAGCCGCCGCGGCGTGCAGTCGAGCTCGTTCCCACGAGGGAACCCCGGCAGGCAGTCGTTGCAACCACAGCTCGGCCCATCCGTAGTGGGCCAGCGACCCCCGCTCCGCGGCCACCGCGGCCATCACCTGCGACCACCCTTGCCCCACCTCGCCCAATACGCTGTTTTCGCCCAGGCGAACCTGACCGAGGTTTATGTCACAGAGGGTCCAACGATTGATGGTGGGCCTGCGTTTCACCTCTACTCCGGGAGCATCTAGGGGAACGAGGAACATGGTCATCGAAGAACGAGCGCTCTTTTCTGGGTCGGTTACCGCCAACACCACGGCCAGGTCAGCCTTGTGAACCCCCGTAATGTGCGACTTGGTTCCCGACAGCTCCCAGCTATCAGAGCTGCGAACCCCAGTGGTGGTGATGGCTGCCAAGCTGTTGCCCGCGCCGGTCTCGCTATACGCGATTGCACCAAGCATCTCGCCGGAGACCATCGGGGCCAACCACCGGGACTTTTGGGCGGGCGTGCCGAATTGAGAGAGCACATAGCCGCACAGGGTCACTCCGGTGTCGATGGAAGGCGCACCGTGATAGGCAGCCTCCAAGTCGTACACGTGTTTCCAAGCCCGAGAGCGGCCGCCGCCCCCGTCGGCTCTCGGAAGTGAAACAGCCAGGAAGCCCCGACGAGCTGCCTCCCTCTGGTGTCGCAGCTCGAATTCCAGGTCGAGACCGGTTAGATCGGTGGGGTCGACATGGCCAGCCACCTGTTCGGGAGCCATATCCGCATCCAAGAATTCCCGGACCTCTTGGCGCCACTGTGACAGCTCGCCGACAAGCCGTAGTTCAGTTAGACGCACTTCCAACCTAGGCCGGATGCTGGGTCAGCAGTCGGCGCAATGTCCGTGGAGGTCGAGACTGTGGGTGGTGGGAGTGAATCCGGTTCGGGCTGATATTTCATTTAAACTTTTGTCCACCAGGCGTTCAATTTCACTGTCGAATTGAACGTCTTCAATGCTGCCACAGCTCAGGCATATGAGGTGGTGGTGGTGACCGAGTAGCGGTTCCGCCAACTCGAAGTAGGTGTGATCGCCCCCCGCGTTAATCCGCCGGATGACTTCGCAGCGAACCAAGACGTCCAAATTGCGATAGGCAGAACTCTGAGCCAACTTCGGATCTGCCTCCACGATGTCAGGCAGAATCATCGGTTGTCCGGAGACGACTAGGACCTCCACCAGTTTCCGTCGGCCGCTGGTGTACCGGTGGCCTTGCTGGGCCAGCCTGCCACCGATTTGAGCATGCAACTCGGAGAGGAACTCCCTGTCTTCAGCGCTCTGTCGTAGCTGCTCAGTCATTCCTGTTCTTTATCTTAGGGGCTCATTTCGGATGTACACCGCTCACGGCGGGCGCACCGTCGCTTCCAGCAGTACCGACAGCAATCGCACACCAACAGAGGGACAACGAAAACCACCCCCATGATCGCAAAGAGCTGGCCAATGATGTACAGCGCATGGACTATTGCCGTCATGGTCTTCCCTTCTTGCCCGAACGTCTCTCCGCAAAGTAAGCGTTGTCTGTTTGTCATCGACGCAGGTCGCAGAATACGTTTGCAGGAATGAGACTCATTATCAATTTAAAGCGAGTGATATTTGGTGCAGGGTGCTTGCTGGCTGTGTTGGCACTGGTCGCTGCCGGTTGCGGGAACGACGATGATGATGACGGAACTGGTGTACCGACAGTCATAGCCACGACGTCGATATGGGCTGATGTTGTGGCCAACGTGGCCTGCGACGGGTTGGCGGAAGTGGTAACCGTCATTCCCCCCGGTGGCGACCCTCATGCCTTTCAGCCCTCGTTGAGTGATCGCGAGAACATGGAAAACGCGGCGTTGATAGTGGCGAACGGCTTGTTCCTGGAGGAAGGCCTAGAGGACACCATTGATGCGGTCGAAGATGCGGGCACTCCAGTGTTTCGCGTGGCTGACCATGTCTCGGTAATCGAATTCGGCTCGGCGATGGGCCACGACGACCACGACGACCACGAGGGTCATGACCACGACGAGGACGACCACGACGAGGACGACCACGACGACCACGAGGGCCATGACCACGACGAGGACGAGCACGAGGACGACCACGACGAGGACGACCACGACGACCACGAGGGCCATGACCACGACGAGGACGAGCACGAAGACGACCACGAGGGCCATGACCACGACGAGGACGAGCACGAGGACGACCACGACGACCACGAGGGCCATGACCACGACGAGGACGAGCACGAAGACGACCACGAGGGTCATGACCACGACGAGGACGACCACGACGAGGACGACCACGACGAGGACGACCACGACGACCACGCCGAAGACGACGGCCACGGCCATGCGCATGCGCACGGAAGTGATGACCCCCATGTGTGGTTCGATCCCATTCGAGTTGCCGATGCGTTGCCCGCGCTCAGCCAAGCTCTGGCCACCCAGGCAGGACTCGATGCCGCGGCCCTAGACGAGTGTGTTGCGGCATATCGCGGCGAGCTCATTGCTTTGGACGCTGAGGTCGATGCCATCTTGTCCCCGCTGCATCCTGAGGATCGCCTGTTGGTCACCAACCACGATGCCCTTGGCTATTTCGCCGATCGCTACGGGTTCCAGGTGATCGGAACGGTCATTCCCAGCGGCTCCACTCTGGCCGCGGCTAGCCCCGCGGGGCTCCAGGAACTGGTTGAGCTGATCGACGAAACCGGTGTGGCCGCCATCTTCTCGGAGACGACACACAGTTCCGATGACACTGAAGCCTTGGGCCGAGAGGCCGGTGTCCAGGTAGTTTCCTTGAATACTGGATCGCTGGGTCCCGCTGATAGCAGTTCGGGCACCTACGTCGGGTTCATACGTACCAACGCACAGAAGATCGCCGAAGGCCTCGGTTGATGTTCCGCTAGCTAAATTGGACTAGTGGACTTTCTGACCAGTCCGTTCGACTGGTGGATCGAGCCCTTTTACGACAACGTCTTCATGCGGAATGCCCTGTGGTCAGGGCTGCTAGCGGTGCTGGCCACTTCTACGGTGGGAACGTGGGTGGTACTTCGGGGGATGAGCTTCTTCGGGGAGGCCTTAGGCCATGGGGTGTTGCCCGGAATAGCCATCGCCTTCATCCTCGGGGGCGACACCATGGTGGGCGCGGTCATAGCCGCTCTGGTCATGGTTTTCGGCGTCAACCTCATTCGGGCCCATTCGCCGTTGCCCGAAGACAGTTCGATCGGGCTGCTCTATGTGGGTTTCTTGGCCTTAGCGGTGGTAATTCTGTCCAGCAGTTCTGGGGCCTATTCCGGAGACATCACCCGATTCCTCTTCGGATCCATCACTGGGGTGACCGACAGCGACCTCCTTCGTCAGCTCATTATCGCCGGAATCACTTTGTTGGGAATAGTGGTGCTCCATCGGGCATTTCTGGTCATGACCTTCGACGAAGTGCAAGCCGAGCTGTTGGGGCTTCGGCCCCGAGTGGCCCATGCCGCATTGCTGGCGCTGTTGGCTATCGCCATTGTGGCGTCATTTCAGGCGGTCGGAAACTTGCTGGTATTTGCATTCTTGGTAGCCCCGCCGTCTACTGCGGCCATGTGCGTGCGGCGGGTCCCTGCCATCATGATCACCGCAGTCATGCTCGGTGCTGTCGCCGTTGTCGTTGGCCTGCTCATCAGCTACCACCACGACACCGCCGCCGGTGCCACTATGGCGCTGGGCACGGTCATCCTGTTCTTGATCGCTCTGCTGATTCGGTCTCTTTCTGGCACCTACAACGTGCGGCTCATCACCTAGTGGTCCGTCAACTCAACAGCAGGGTTGCGGTTCCGGCGAGCACCGGATGGGTGCCGTCGCGGGCCAGCCAAACATCGCATTCGACGGCACCATCATCGCCGACCGCGGTGACTGAGCCGCCGGCCTCCAACCGGTCGCCAGCGAAGACGTTGTCCAGAAAACGCACGCGGATCTTCTGGATGTGTTCGGCACCACCGGCCCAGTCGCCCAGCATGTTCATAACATAACCCAGATTGTTGGGACCTTGATTCACCGGCTGATCTCCCATGCCCAGTTCTCTCACGGTGTCGACATCCCAGTGGATGGGATTGGAATCGGCCAGCAGGGCAGCCATCGTCTTCATCTTTTCGGCGTCCACCGATTCGATGGCCATCCGAGGCAGCTCGTCACCTACTGATGGAATTGGCTTCTCGCTCACTAGGGCCTCCTGGGAAAGATGAACGAATTGGACACCACAGACGACACTTCGCCATCGGGGGCAACGACCTCCAGTTGGAACGCCACAATGTCAAAGGTCCCCGTGCGGGCCCCTTCTTTGCGGACCGCGCTGGTGATCTCCCCCCGCACGGTGTAGGTGGCACCGATCTCCAAAGGGCGCAGCTGCTGGATATCGCACTCGCCGAACATCGGGCCATCGTCGGCTGACCCATAGCAGAGGGTGAACATCTCGTCGATGGAGATGCCCAATCCGGCCATTGCCGCGTAGTAGCAGAACATGGGATGGGCGATGCCGTCGGTTCGCTGGGGCGCGCCGAGGACGTCGTTGGTCAGCCAGACCCTCCACGGTTCCACGGCGTAAGTTCCACCGGGGAATTGCCTTCCCACCAGGGATTCCAATTCCTCGATGGTCGGAGTCTCTGTCGCCGAAGTCATTGCCTCACCACCGGCAGGCCTCTGGTATGGCCGGATGGTCGGGAGCGGGATACTTGCGGTGCAATGGCTGCACCACCTCCTCGCCGAAGCGCTGGATCTGCTCGCGGGTCGCCTCGAAAGACGGACCGGTGACCATGCGGAATTGCACGGTGAAGTACTGCACGCCTAATTCCTCGTGATACTGCTCCAACCGTTCCCGGCATTGGGCGGGGGAGCCAACCACGATGTGCTCGCGGGCCGACTCGGTGGTGATCTTTTCCGGAGAGTCGAATTCGGGGTGGTGGGCCAGGATTCCCTGCTCGCAGTAGAACCGCATCTCGGGCACATAGTGGGACCCGTACTGCTCGGCGGCCTGTTCGAAGGTGTCGGCCACCCATGCTTTACGCATCAGGACGATAAAGGGCTCCTTGCCGTGTTCGATGGCCCTGGCCCGGTAGGCGCCTGCCTGTTGGTCCCAAACTTCCTTGAGGATGGGGAAGTCATCGCAAGTCCAAGACTCCGCGTAAACCCCACACCGCTCGATGGCCGCGGGCAGCTGTCCGCCGCCCCAGAATGGGAACCGGGGCTGCTGATAGGAATTGGGCGACAACAAGCCGTCGTTTACCTGGTAGAAATCTCCGTCCCAGCTGAATCGCTCCCCCTTGGATTGCAGGGCCTTGTCGATGATGGCCACATTCTCCAAGTAGCGGCCCAGCATCCGCTCATGCGGAACGCCGAACTGGCCCCAATAGCCGGCGTGGAAACCCCGACCCCAGGTCATGTACAGCCGACCCTTTGAGATGTTGTCGATGATGGCGCACTGCTCGGCCACCTCCATGGGGTGGTAGAGGGTGTTGACCAGGCAGTAGGAGCCAATAGCCACCCTGCTGGTCTCCCGGGCCAAGATCATCAACAGATTTAGCGGTGACCCGAAGTACGACTCGGTGCGGCCATGGCGGTCGGGGACTTGAATGGAGTGGAATCCCGATTGTTCAGCCAGGATGCCCTCTTCGATCATGGCATCAAGGACGTCGGCTGCGTTGGCGGGCTCGGGCAGGGGCTGGTCGTAGTAGCCATGGTTGGTGTCGATCAGATAACCGATGCGCAAGGTGGACTCGCTTTCTGAGATCGGGAAGTCTGTTTGGATAGAAGCTAGTAGCCGCCGCTGGGTAGGCGTACGCTGAGCCGCCGGGAACCAGCATCGGGCAAAGGAGCGCACTGTGGCCATTCACACCGAGATCGACGAGCAAGGCATTGCCGTCGTCACCATGGACAATCCGCCGGTGAACGCCCTCAACATCGCCGACACCTATCGGCTGGCTGAGATCTTCCGCGGCTACAAGCACGACTCTGATGTGAGAGTCGTTATCCTCACCGCCGTAGGTCGGGGATTCAACGCTGGCGTGGACATCAAGGAGATGCAGGCCATGGAGGGCTTCGAAGGGGTCTTGGGCACTGGAGATGCCTGCTATGAGGCCTTCGGGGCGGTGTACGACTGCGCGGTGCCGGTGGTCGCCGCGGTACAGGACTTTTGCCTAGGCTTGGGGATTGGCCTCGCAGGGAACTGCGACTTGGTGGTGGCTGCCGAAGGGGTCAAGTTCTCCATGCCCGAGGTGGACAACGGGGCCCTGGGGGCAGCCACTCACACCGCTCGGCTGGTTCCGGAGAAGGTGATGCGCTGGATGATGTACAGCTGCGAGCCGGTAGCCGCCGAAGACCTCCAGCGGTGGGGGACAGTGCTCAGCGTCGTACCGGGCGATCAGTTGATGGACGAGGCCCGCAGGGTGGCCGGGGTGATCGCATCCAAGCCACCGGGGGTGATTCGCAAAGCCAAGTGGTCGATCAATGGGATAGACCCGGTGGACGTCCACCGCAGTTATCGATTCGAGCAGGGGTTCACCTACGAGTTGAACCTCATGGGCGAAGGCGAAAAGGCCCGAGACGCCTTCATCCGAGGCGAGCGGGAGTCGAACAAAGCCGCCCAGTAGTGGTTGACACCGTCATTGTTGGGGGAGGTTCGGCGGGATCGGTCTTGGCGTCCCGGTTGTCGGAGGATCCAGCCCGCAGAATTCTGCTGTTGGAAGCCGGCCCAGACCATGGGGACCGCCTGCCCCCAGAATTGGCCGACATCACGGTCTCTTCTCATCCCCAGCATGACTGGGGCGATGCAGTGCGGCTACCCGGTGGGAGGACTCAGCACTATCCCCGGGGGCGAGTGCTGGGTGGTAGCTCGGCCGTCAACGGCGGGATAGCCGTGCGGGCCATGCCCGAAGATTTCGACTCCTGGGGCTTCTCCGAATGGCGATGGGAGGCGATGCTGGACAGCTTCAAACGACTGGAGGCCGACCTTGATGGAGAAGAGCAGTGGCACGGCCGCGATGGCCCTTTGCCCATTGTGCGCACTCCCGAGTCTGAGCTCAACCCGGTCCACGCGGTGTTCTACGAAGCGTGCGAAGCAGCTGGCTACCAGTACCTCGCCGACCACAACGCCCCAAATTCCTCCGGCTCTGGTCCTCTGCCCCGCAATCGACGAGGGCTGCAACGGGTATCGGCTGCTGATGCCTACTTGACCCCTGAAGTCCGAAGCCGCCCCAATCTGGAGGTACGAGGACAATGCGTGGCCACAGCAGTGCGATGGCGGGGCAACCGGGCCATCGGAGTGGACGTACTGTGCGACGGCCGAAATGAGTCCATCCCCGCCCGTGAGGTGATCGTGGCCGCCGGTGTGGTCCAATCGCCGATGTTGCTATGGCGTTCCGGTATCGGTCCGGCATCAGAGCTGACCGGATTGGGAGTCGAGATCGTGGCCGATCGCCCCGGGGTAGGGGGCAACTTCTCCGACCATCCGGCCATCTACTTGTTCGCGGCGCCCAAGCCGGGGATGGTGTCTTCTGACGATGTCACCATCCAGACCCTGCTGCGATTCACCAGTTCATCGGGACCGGCCAATGATCTCCAGCTGTTTCCCGTCGGGGTAATCGATCTCTCTTCCAGTCCCCGGCGTCGAGCCGAAGCCAGAGGTTTGGATGTGGTTTTTGCCTTCAACGCGGCTCTGCAACGGGTGGAGATCAGGGGATCAGTTCACCCAATGTCGCTTGATCCGTCCGAACCTCCGACAATCACCTATCCGTTCCTAGCTCACAAGCCCGATCTGGACCGGCTGGTCGAAGCCTTTGAGCTGGGTTTGGAGCTGTTGCTGTCACCCTCGTACCAGAAAGTGGCCGATGGCCCGCTGTTTATCCCGAATCGCCTGGCTCGCGATGATCTGCTGGCCCACGTATTCGCCCACCATGTGGCCTTCTACCACGGCGCGGGTACCTGCGCCATGGGCCCGTCTGACGATCCCGCCGCAGTAGTCGGCCCCGATGGCCGGGTTTGGGAGACCGAAGGGTTGAGGGTTTGCGATGCCTCGATCATGCCGGAAACCCCCAGAGCCAACACCAACCTGAATGTCATCGCCATGGCCGAGCGAATGGCTGAACTGATCTAACGGAGAATCGCCGTCACGCCGCGGTAAGGGCTAACCCCAGGATCTGTTCGGGAGACGTGAAGTCGAGGCCCAGTGATTGGGCTACCGCCGGCTCGGTTACCTGCCCCTGGCACACTGAGAGGCCGGCCCGGAGTCCGGCATCGACTCTCATGGCCTCCCTCGGGCCGAGATCGGCCAGCATGGTCATGTAGGGGAGAGTGGCGTGCTCTAGGGCGAATGTGGATGTGCGAGGGACGGCGCCGGGCATGTTGGCCACGCAGTAGTGGACCACGTCGTAGGCAAGATACGTGGGATTGGCGTGGGTCGTGGGCCGTGAGGTCTCAATGCAGCCACCTTGATCGATGGCCACGTCCACCACTGCCGACCGGGGCCGCATGTGCTTGACCATCTCCGTGGTGACCAGGTGCGGGGCGCGGGCGCCTCGAACCAAGACTGCCCCAATGACCAAATCGGCCCCCAGGACCGCTTCCTCGAGAGCGCCTCCGCTGGAGTGCAGAGTGTGCAGGGCCGAGCCGTATCGCGAGCTCAAGTCCTCCAAGACCACAACGTCCCGATCGATCACCGTCACGTCGGCGCCCAACCCGATGGCCATTTGCGTTGCGTTCCGGCCGACCACGCCCCCGCCAAGGATGACCACCTTGGCGGGGGCAACGCCGGGCACACCACCGAGAAGCACCCCACGTCCGCCTTGTGATGACTCCAGGCAATGGGCTCCAGCCTGGATCGACATCCGCCCGGCTACCTGGGACATTGGGGCCAGCAGCGGAAGTCCGCCGTTGGGGCCCACTACTGATTCGTAAGCGATGGCGGTCACACCCTGGTCAACCAGCTCGGCAGTCTGGACTGCGTCTGCGGCCAGATGCAGATAGGTGAAAAGAACTTGGTTCTCGTCGAGACGGGCCCGCTCCTCGGCCTGGGGTTCCTTCACCTTCACGATCATCTCGGCCCCGCTGAACACCTCTTCAGCGGAATCAGCGATGACCGCGCCGTGGGAGGAGTACTCCTCGTCGGTAAACCCCGCCCCTGAACCGCAGCCCCGCTCAACGAGGACTTGGTGACCGCGATTGACAAGTTCAGTGGCACCACCGGGCGTCAACGCCACTCTTCGCTCTTCGTTCTTGATTTCCTTGGGAACCCCGATGCGCATTGAATGCCTCCACCACAAATCGATGGTTACGAGGATATTTTACCCGCGATGGTGGTGAATAAATCTTGAATCTTTGCTGCGAAAGCGCCATGAGGCGAAACTTTTATTCGCAATAGCGCTTAAAGTCGCGTATTTTGTGTGTTACCTCATTTTGATTCACACGTAGCTTCTGAGGAGTAAGACCAGTGACGGAATTGGATCCAATCGATCGATCGATCCTCAACGAACTCCAGACCGATGCTCGCATGTCCAATGTCGAACTCGCGGAACGGGTGGGCCTATCGCCTTCGGCCTGCTATCGGAGGGTTCGCCGACTAGAAGCAAACGGGGTGATTGCCGGCTACGTGATGATCGTCAACCCTGAAGCCATCAACCGCTCTCTGGACGTATTCGTCGAGATCTCCTTGGTAAGCCAGAGCGAAACCAATCTGCGTCAATTCGAGAAGGAGGTCGTGGAATGCCCGGAGGTTATGTCCTGCCATCTGATGGCTGGCGATGCCGACTACCTCCTCCACCTGGCCGTGGCCGATCAGCGGGACTTTGAGCGGATCCACAACCAATACCTGTCGCGCTTCAGCGGAGTGGGACGTCTCCGGTCCAGCTTTGCCATCCGCTCTGTGTGGGAGACCACCCGCCACGAGCTCTAGCTTTGGGTCATGACGACGGCCGCCCAGCACACCTACGACTCCTACGAAGATTTGGTGGAGGACTACCTCGAGAGGGGCTGGACCGATGGGTTGCCCGTTATGCCCCCCACGCCCGACAAGGTGGCCGCATTTCTCGATAGCGCCGGGCTCTCCGGGGACGAAGTGCTGGGCACAGTTCCCACCCGGGAGGTGACATGCACCGCGGAGCAGGCGGCAGTGAATGCGGTTATGGCTGGCTGCCTCCCCGAGTATTTCCCAACAGTGGTGGCCGCAGTTCGGGCCCATCTCCATCCCAAGGGCAACTGCCACTCGACCACCGGGACGCTGTCAGGCGCCGCTCAGGCGGTCATCATTAACGGACCCGTCCGAAACGAGCTGGGCGTAGCCTCTGGAGCTGGCTGCTTCGGACCCGGATTCAGGGCCAATGCCACCATCGGTCGGGCGCTGCGCCTGGTGATCCGCAACGTGTGCCGGGGCATTCCCGGTTTCTTGGATCGGGCCAGTTTTTCCACCCCGGCTCGCTACACCTTCTGCTTCGGGGAGAACGAAGAGGTCTCCGACTGGGAGCCACTGCACGTTCAGCGGGGCCTGTCTCCCGAGCAAAGTGCGGTAACCGTCCACTCCCTGATGAAGATGGTCGAGGCCACCGATTTCACCAGCCGCACCGCCGAGGCAGTGTGCGAGACCCTGGTGCGCGACATCCGGGCCAATGGAGTCGCGGGCGATTCTTGGCTAGGAGAGGACGGCAACTTAGTCATCGTGATCGGCCATGAGCATCATCGGTTCTTTCTCGAAGAGGGATGGTCGAAGGCCGACATACAGCAATACCTATGGCCCCGGCTCAATGCCCCCGCCACCAGCGCCACCGACCGCATGGCCCGAATCGGCAAACCCGAGGGCATCCTCATCGTGGCTGCCGGTGGGGCCGGCATGGGGGCAAGCTGGCTCTTGCTACCCCACCTGGCCCTCGCCATCACCGAACCAATTCTGTGAAGAAGAACAGGCTAGGGTAAAGACATGACTGCCCTTATCGGCCTCGACCCCACTTCGGGCCCGTTCGACCGTACTGACGATCACGAATTCTCTCCCCGGCCAGCCAGTCTGGACGGAGCAGTGGTCGCTTTGGTAGCCAATGGCCTCGGCGAGGGGGAGATCTTCCTGGATGCCCTCTACGACGAGTTGACCAAGCTGAGCAATCCTCTAGCCCCGCTCAAGGTGGTCAAGAGCTCGGTCTCGATACCCCCTGATCCGGGTGATTGGAGCAGGCTCACCGAGGAGGCGACTGTTGCCATAACCGGCTTTGGCGGTTGAGGCAGCTGTAGTGCCCGCAGTTTGCGGGACGCAGTGGAGTTGGAATGGGCTGGCGTCCCCAGTGTCGCCATCGTCCACGAGGAGATGAGGGGCTCAGCCCAGGCAATCGCTCGAGTGAGCGGATGCCCAGACTATGAGTTCCTTGCTGCCGATTACCCGTGGACCCCAACCGCCATCTGGTCGAAAGAGGAGTGCCTCGAACTGGCCGAGATCATGGCCCCCAAGGTCCTGGCCGCATTGACCGGCCAGAGCTAGCCGCTACTCCGCTTAAGCGGAGTTCGCCGAGGAAATAGCAGCAGCACCAAATACACCGACGGCAGCAACAGCCGCGCCCAGCCAAAATGCGCTGGCAAAGGCAGCACCAGAGACGTTCTCTCCCACTGCCAACACCAGTACTTGGACGCCAGCAGCAGTACCCAGGCTGGTGAGTGTCTGGAACATTCCAGTTGCTGCTCCTAGGCGATCCATCGGCACTGCTCCCACGACCGAAACCTGATAGGCCGGCCCGGCCACCCCAAGTCCCCCGCCGGCCAGTGCTAGCCCCAGGATCACCAGCACTACGGCGTCGACCAGCGATCCCGCCGCAAAGGACACCATGGCCAAGACCACCAACGTGCTGCCCAAACAGGAAGTCCAACGTTCGCCCCGGGTCGCGGTTAGACGACCACCCACCGGCGAGCTGAGGCTGAAAAAGATCAGGCGGACTACCAGAAACACGGTGGCCGCAGTCAGGGTGTACCCGTAGCGCTCCTGCAATAGTTGGGGGGCGAGGATGAACCCGCCCATATAAGCCGCGTTGGCCGTGGCAGAGGCCACAACCGGCCCGGCATAGTTCCGGCGGCGGAACCACTCAAGCGGGACCATCGGGTGAGCCGTGCGTCGTTCGATGGTCACGAATGTCCAGATGGTTGCCGGCACGAGGGCCAATAACGCCAATGCCACCGGGTGCTCGAAACCCAAGTTTGCCCCTCGGTCTAGAGCCACCATCAATACAATTACCGCAGCCACCAAGCTGAGCGCCCCCGCCACGTCAACCGGCTTGGCTTCGCCCGCACGGGTTGGCCGGACTACGAAGATCGAGGCAATCAGGCCGATCGCGGCAATTGGGGTGTAGATGGCGAAGATGGCCCGCCAGCCCAGCGCGTCCACCAAGGCGCCACCGGTAACCAAGCCGATAGCCGGCCCTCCAACGGCCGCGAATTGGAACCAGCCCATGGCCCTAGCACGTTGATTGACCGGGAACGCAGCCATCATGATGGCCATCCCGTTGGGAATCATCATGGCCCCGCCCAGCCCTACCAACGCCCGGAACCCGATAAAGCTAAGGGCATCCCAGGCCAGCCCGCACACCCCGGTGGCCGCCGTGAACACCGTCAATCCGAGGATCAGCATCCGCCGGTGACCCCATAAGTCGCCCAGAGTGCCGAATACCGTCGTCCCTGCAGCTAAGCCGAGAAACGGGGCGGATACCGCCCACGACAGGGTGGCATTGGTGGTGCCCAGATTCTCCGAGATGTCTGACAGAGAGGCTCCGATGATGGTCATGGTGGAGCCGAACACCACCTGCCCGGCCAACAGGGTTACCAGCAGCCTCCAGGCGTAGGCCGCATCATGCGGAGTTGTTGAAGTGCTCAGTCTTTCAGCTCAATCAGGACTTCGTAATAAGGCTCGGTGCCGGTGTTTACTGCGGTCTCGATGCCGCCCTTGGATATGAACATGGACTGACCGGGAATCACGTCGCCCTCCACAAGACCGGAGAACTCACCCGTGGTGTCGGGTTCGAAGTCTCCCGCGACCTTGTCGCCGGTCACCTGGACCAGCACATAGTCGAGATCGTGCCGGTGAAGGTCAGACCGCTCGCCAGGGTCCAGGCGCATTTCCCAGATCCGAACCCGGTCGTTCTCCATCAGCAGTTTGGTAGCCACGTCTCCGAATACCCGTTCTTCGCTCATACCCGCATCGTAGGCTCACGACATGCCCAGTGCAGAGCCGCCTGGAGTGCGGTACGCCATGTCGGAGATCGACGCGGACGGAGAAGGACCGCGACTGGCCATGCTGGAGGCCATTCTCGACGGACCCACCTTTGCCAGGTTGGAACGAATCGGGGTGGGGAACGGCTGGCGGTGTGCCGATGTGGGGGCTGGTCGAGGATCAGTGTCGAAGTGGCTGCGAGATCGGGGGGCTGAAGTGATTTCGGCTGACATCATGCCCCGGTTCTTGAGCGGTCCCCATGTTCGCACTCACGACATCTGCGACGGCCCGGTCGAGGACTCAGCCTTCGACTTGGTGCACTGCCGGGCCCTGCTGGCCCACGTTGCCGACTTCGATGGCGCCGTCGACAATTTGGTGGCCTCGGCCCGCCCAGGAGGATGGGTCATGGTCGCTGAACCCGACTACGGGACCATGATGGAGTGCGAACCCGACCATCCCCGAGCCGAGGTGTTCCGCCGCTTCCGGGAACGGTCGACTGCTGGCACCAGGATGGACGCTTTTGTAGGCCGCCGCGTCCACGAGGTGCTCGGCGCCCGTTTGCAAGATGTGTCCTCAGAGGGGCTGACCGACTTTGTGTGTGGTGGATCATTGCGGGCCCGCTATCGCCGCTTCACCATGGAGGTCGCTCGGCCGCTCAGCGCTCGCCGTGACGACTACGACGAAGCTGAGTACAACGAACTGCTGGCCTGCTTCGATGATCCCAGCTTTCGCTACATCGACTGCCTCTGGGTTGCTGTTTGGGGAAAGCGACCTGAGGGTTAGTGGCGTGCTAAGCCATCGGGATGACTGAGGAGTTCAAACACGACCTGCCCGACGGTATGACGGACTGGATTGCCGAGGCAGGGGGCGGGGCCATCACTCGCTTAGAGCGCCACATCGCGCGACGGGAAGCGTGGGTGGTCGATGTGACCCGACCCGATGAGTCGGTGGCCGAGTACTTCTTGCGCTTGGATCGGGAAGGGGACGGCAGTGGGACGCACTCGGTGAAGAGCGAAGCCAAGGTTCAGACCGCGCTGGTCGAGACCGGCATGAAGGTTCCCGCCATTAGCGCGTGGAACGATGATCTTCAGGCTGCTTTGCACGAGAGGATGCCGGGACGGGCCGACTTGGATAACGCCGAACCCGAAGAGCAAGCCGCGGTGCTCGAGGACTTCATCCAGCAGTTGGTCCTGCTTCATTCGCTGGATCCCGACTCGCTGGGGCTCGACCACATGCCCATTCCCGCCACATCGGACGAGTGCGCGTTGGGCGAGATCGACTTCGTGGAGCAGTTCCTCGGCGGCATGGTGACTGACCCGCTGTATACGTATTCGCTTCAATGGATTCGGAACCATGTTCCCGAGCGCCTTGACCGAGTGAGCCTCTTGCAGGGCGATACCGGGCCAGCCAATTTCATGTTCCACGAAGGGCGGGTGAGCGCCATAGTCGACTGGGAGTGGGCCCACTTCGGAGATCCCATGGAGGACTTTGGCAATATCTGCACCCGGGAGTTCTACTGCCCTTCGACTCCCGATGAAGGTCTCGCTCCAATGTTTCGCCGGTACGAGGAGTTGTCCGGGTTTCCCGTTCACCTCGACTCGGTTCGCTACTACCGGGTGCAGCAGTTTGTACGGTCCATCGTGTCGCTGGCCCGCATTACCGCCATCAACGACCCCCAAATGCCCAATGCCATGAATTGGGCCTATCGCTACATCTGCGAGCGGGCTACCTGTGAAGCGCTGGCCGACGCCATGGGCATCGAGTTGGAGCGTCCCGAACTGCCCGAGAGCGCGACGGCCAGTTCTCTTGAAGGGGTGGTCATCCAAAACCTGCGCGATGAGGTGCTGCCCGCCGTCGACGGCGACTACCCCCGCCATCGGCTGGAGCACGCCACGCTGTTGGTGGAGTGCTTAGACCGCCAGAGGCAGTTCGGCGCCGAACTTGCCAACATCGAATTGGACGAGATCGCCGCGCTGACCGGCCGACGGGCCGGCAGCCTTGATGACGGATTGATGGGGCTAGACCACGCAATCCAGGGTTGGGGTAGAGAAAAGGAGTCTGAGGTGCTCCGCTATCTGGCTCGGCGGGCGTGGCGGCTGGAGTACTTGTGGAAGCCGGTGGTGGACCTGTTCCCCGACCGCAAATTCTCAAGAATCGACTAGCGCTGCCGCAGGCCCATCATCTTGATGGCTTCCACCAGATAGCCATTGGGGTCGGCTCGCTTGGCTTGGGCGGTCTCCTTCAGGGCAGGTGCGGCAAAACCCTCAAAGTCGTCATTTCCCAATTTGGCTATAAGCGCCTTGGCCACGTCGACCGGGTCCATGAACGCGCCAGGGGGCTGGGGGAATGGGTCGTCGTTTCCCGGCTTGGGGGTGGAGAATTCGGTGTCAGTGGAACCAGGGGTGAACAGATGGGCCCGAACGCCGGTTCCCACCAGATCAAAATAGAGTCCTTCGGTGAACAAGTTGAGCGCAGCCTTGGCCGCCCCATAGGCCCCGGTGCGAAAGGCCATCGACTGGGTTCCCATTGACGACACGTTGACGATTGCCCCCGAGTCCCGGTCCAGCATGTAGGGCAGTAGGGCCAAGGACAACCGAGCTGATCCGGTGAAGTTCACCGCCATGGTCTCGTCCAATTCCTCGGGGGTGAGTCGTTTCATCGACCGCCGACGGGGAGCGCCGGCGTTGTTCACCAGTACGTCGATGGGCCCCATTTCGGCCCAGGCTCGCTCCGCAAACGGGGCCACGCTTTCGAGGTCAGCCAGATCCAGCATCCACCAGCAGCCGTCTCCCCCGACATCTCGCACTTCGCCCAACACCTGTTCGAGGCGGTCGCCACGCCGGGCGGCTAGGCCAACAAAGGCCCCACCCCGCCCCAGCTCTACCGCCAACGCCGCGCCGATGCCCGATGAGGCACCGGTTACCAGCACTCGTTGGCCAGCCGGATCCCAGCTCATCCTGCGGTCAACCCGGCGTCGATACTCAACACTGCTCCATGTATTCGATGGGCTTCATCAGAGGCCAGATAGGCCACCGCGGAAGCGATGTCATCGGCCTGGGCCATGCCCCGCATACCCATGTATCGCCCCATCAGCTCCAAGTCGGGTTCGCTGGGAAAGCCGAAGGATGCCGCCAGATTGGTCTCCACTCCACCGGGTGCGATGGCGTTGATCCTTATGCCGGTCCTTGTCGTCTCCATGGCCATGGCCTTGGTGATCTGAATCACGGCCCCCTTGCTGGCGCAATAGGGCACGGTATAGGCCTGTCCCATCAGTCCAGCATTGGAGGCCATGTTCACGATGCAGCCGCTCGAAACCTCCAAGTGGGGGAGTGCGGCCTGGGACATCCAGAACACCCCTTCAACGTTCACGCCAAAGATCAAATCCCACACTTCCTGGTCGACGTCGCCCACCCGATGGCCCCGGGCCACTCCGGCGATGTTGCACAGCACATCGAGGCGACCGTGGTCGGCCACTACCGAGGCCACCAGTTCATGGCAAGCGTCCCGGGAGCGCACATCGGACACAACCGGGTGGAATACCGCCCCTTCGCCAACCATCGCTGCGGTTTTCTCCAGCCCGTCAGAACTGATATCGCTGCCCACCACGACGGCCCCTTCGTCGGCCAGACGTACCGATGTGGCCTGGCCGATGCCCGATCCCGCGCCGGTGACCACAGCCACCTTTCCCGAAAGTCTCACGAATTCTCTCCTCGCTAGCTCTATTGCTGCTAGGGCAATCCCGCGCCGGGGACTTCCACTGGTATGGCCTCAATCCGCCCCTGCCCGAGACCTTGCACCTCGTCCGGATGCGAGCCCGGAGCGGTGACGAGGAAGAGGGTACGGCGGTCATCGCCCCCCAACATCACCGCAAAGCAGTTGAGCTCCGTTTCGACTCGGTGGGTGATCTCGCCCCCCTCAACCACTCGTAGAGCGGCCCGGCCAATGGCATCGGCATACCAAATGCCCCCTTCAGCGTCGTAGCAGCAGCCGTCAGGGATGGTGCCGGGCACAGCGGCCCAAAGCCGGCGGTTCTCCAGCCGGCCCTCGGGCCCGAAATCGAACGCAGTGAACTGGCTGGCAAAGCTCTCGCCCACGATAAGCGTGGACCCATCAGGGGTGATCACCGCCCCGTTGGGGAACGCCAGCCCATCGGCCCCCGCTTCTGCCTTGCCGTCGGGTTGCACCAATCCCAGGGTGGCTGGGGCGAAGTCCTCTCCGCTGTGAAGGTCGAACCCAAAGTTGCCCACATAGGCCCGACCCTCGGCATCCACCGTCATGTCGTTGCAGAGCGAGGTAGCAATTCCCGAAAGGTCGGCATGCTCGTGGAGCGCCACCCCGTCATAGCGCATCACCCGGCGGTCCCTCATCGACACCACCAGCAGGTCGCCGTTGGGCATCCATCCCAGACCTGACGGTTGGCCGGGAACCTCAACAATCACCTCAACGGTGCCGTCCAACGAAGCGGCATTCACGGTGTACTGGTAGAAGTCCGAATACCAGAGTCGGCGGTCATGCCACCGGGGACCCTCGCCGAAATCGATTCCCCCTACGAAGGTCTCAGGGCTGGGAAGTATCTCCATGCCGGGGGACAATAGCGACTGTGGACGAACTCCCTGTTGTAGACCTGACCGATCCGGCGTTTTGGTCGAACCCCTATCCGGATCTCTCCGAGGCACTCAGCCGGCATCCTCTGGGGCGGGGGGCCGACGGAGGCCTGATCGCCTTGAGCTTCGACGCGGCTGAGATGGTGCTGCGAGATCCCCGGTTCTTGACCACCGACCTCTTGGCCCCCCGAGGCATCACCGAAGGTCCCATCGCCGAATGGTGGGGTCAGGTCATGTTCTCCGCCAACCCACCGGTCCACACCCGGCTGCGCCGTCTGGTCAGCCGGGCGTTTACCCCTCGAGCAGTGGAATCGCTGCGCCCCCGCGTGATTGAGATCACCGAGGAGTTGCTGGACGATTTCCACGGCGACACCGTGGATTTGGTGGCCGGATTTGCCCATGAGCTGCCCATCAGGGTGATGGGGGCCATGCTGGAGGTGCCTGCTGGTGACCACCACCACTTTGCCGCCTGGACCGCAGATCTCGGACTCGTCTTCTCCTCAATTCACACGCCCGAATTGCTGGATCGACTGGAATCGGCCATTACCGGCCTCAATGGCTATGTGGCCGAACTCATAGCCGACCGGCGGCGGCACCCTGGCGATGACCTTCTCAGCAAACTGATCGCTGCTGAATCCGACGGAGATGTTCTCACCGAACCCGAACTGATCGCCATGGTGGAAAACCTGCTCTTTGCCGGACACGACACCACCCGTTCGATGCTGATGATCGGCGCGGCGCTGCTGCTGTCCCATGCAGACCAACGAGCATTGCTGAACGGCAATCCTGGTTTGGCCGCCCAGGCGGTCGATGAGATCCTCCGCTTCGAAGCCCCGGTGCTGGGGTCGGGTAGAGATGCCGCTGAGCCCTTGGATTTGTTCGGTGTTCCGGTGGGGGCCGGGGAAACAGTCACGACAATGTCCCTGGCCGCAAACCGGGACTCGGCCGCCTTTGATGATCCCAACCGATTCAACATCCGCCGCCCGGGAGGCAAGCTGATGAGCTTCGGCCAGGGAATCCACTACTGCCTCGGAGCGGCCCTGGCCCGTCTAGAGGGTCAAGTGGCCTTCCCCATGCTCTTGGAACGCTTTCCCCGCATGGAGCTGGCCGCGGAACCCGCATGGGTGCCCTATGCCTCCATCCGCCGATTCGAAGAACTGCTGGTGACGACCTCCTGACCAGGTTCCACTCCGCCGAGGATAGGGTGATCGAGCCATGCTTCACTGGGCTAAGACTCGGGTGATCAACTCGGTGAGCGGAATGTTCGCCCACGCGGAGATGCCGTTGAAGCACACCGGAGACTTTCCGGGAGATCCAGGATTGTGCGGTCCTGATTCGATCAGCTGGCGGGTGATTAGCGATGTGAGTGTGTTCATTGGTGGAATCCGGGCACTGCTGATCCAAGCGGCCCATCCGGAAGTGGTCGCCGGAGTGGACGAGCACAGCCGTTATCGAGATGATCCCCTTGGCCGGCTCAGCCGGACATCCTTCTATGTCACCTCGGCCACCTTCGGCGCAATGCCCGAAGTGAAGGAGGCCGTAAACCTGGTCAATTCCGCCCATCAAGGAGTAAGCGGCACCTCCCACCGCGGCCAGGCGTATAGCGCCTCAACACCAGATCTGGCGGCGTGGGTCCACAACTCACTGACTGATTCCTTTCTGGAGGCTTATCAGCGCTTCGGCGGGCGCCTGAGCCATGCCCATGCTGACCAATTTGTGGTTGAGCAATCCAGGGTGGGGGAGATGCTGGGCGCCTCGCCTCTGCCCACAACCGCCGGCGAGCTGAGGGAGTGGATAACCGGGCATCCTGCGTTGGCACCGAGCCCGGGGATGCGAGCTGCCGTCAGGTTCCTTCAGAACCCTCCGATTCCTGCGGCCCAGAAAGCGGGGTACCAAATCCTGATGAACGGGGCCATCACCACGATCCCCCGAGAGATCACGTCGGTCCTAGGGCTGACCCCGATGCCGGGCGCCAAAGTCAGCAGCACGGGGATGGTTTTGGGTCTGCGGCGCATCATGAAGAACAGCCCTGCCTGGCAGGCCGCCCTTGAACGGTGCGGCGTGTCCTACGACCCGCGGCTGTTTCGCGAACAGCGGAGTTAGCCAGGACCCTGCCTGTCCCTGATAGGCGGAATTAGCTCGCCAACAGACCGGCCAGATTGTCTCGCATGATGAGACGAGTTTCGGTGGGGGAGAGGCTCGATAGGCCCTCCTCGAATTCCAGCGGCTCAGCGAGGCCCTCGGCATGGGGCCAGTCGGAACCGAACAGCACCTGGGAAACTCCGATGGTCCGGGCCAATTCGGCTACCGGCTCCTCATGATGGGGGGATACGAACACGTGGCGGCGGAACACGTCACTGGGCTTCTCGTTTAGCGGTCCTCTAAACCACGGTCCGTTGCGGCCCATTCGGTTCATCTTGTTCATAGCCGCCATCAGGTAATCCACCCAGAGGCTGCCGTTCTCCACGCTCATGACCCGAACGTTGGGAAAGGCCTCGAACAGGTTGGCGTAGATCAGCGCAGCCACTGTCTCCATGATCGGGCGGTCGCCGTAGAAGCATGTCCACTGCAATGCCGACTGCCGGTGCGACGGCGGATTGGGCTCTTCGCCCCAGTGCACCGACATCGACTGGTTGTAACCCGACTCGCCGATGTGGAATCCGACCACCGCGCCGGCCTCATTGATCCGAGCCCAAAAGGGATCGAAGACCGGGTCGGCGATGTTGCGGCCGGCCGCGGGCCCCGGACGAACCGACACCACCCGAGCCCCCCGCCCCAGAGCCCATTCCAACTCGTCCACGGCCTTGTCGGGATCGACCAGCGACAACAGGGGAGGGGCATGGATGCGGCCATCCCGGTTGAGGCCCCACTCGTCGTCCAGCCAGCGGTTGAAGGCAGACAGGTTGGCGTAGAGCAGATCGGGATCGTCAACCATGAAGTGCTCCACGCACACCGCCAGAGTGGGGAACAGCACCGCGCTCTCTATGCCTTGGTAGTCGAGCACCTTGACTCGGGCTGACCGCTCCACGTACTCGGGCCGGTGGGGCTCAGAAACCCGGGTGCCCTTGATGTTCCCCCCGTCGTCGCCCCGCTTCATGGCCTTCAACATCTCCCGCAGCATTCCCGGGCGAGGGGCGGTGTCGTAGTTGCGGTGCTCCAAAAAGGTGAATCGTCGGTTGCCGATGTATACCTCTTCAGTGCCGTTGGCTTCGGTAACCGGTCGCACCGCCTGATCGGCGTAGGCGGGATCGATGTAGCGGGTAAAGGCGTCTCGGGGCTCGTAGTAGTGGTTGTCGGCGTCGAACGCCCGATATCCCAGATCCATGCGCACAGGTTAGGGCCGCATACACAGGACGGGTAGTGTGACCCCCGCAAGTACCGCCTGATCGAAGAAGGAGCGCCGAAAAATGGGACGGCTGGACGGCAAGGTAGCGATCATCACTGGAGCAGCCCGAGGGCAAGGGGAGGCCGAAGCCCGGCTTTTTGCCTCCGAGGGAGCCAAAGTGGTGCTGGGAGACGTCCTTGACGCCGACGGTGAGCAGGTAGCCGCCAGTATCGGCGAAAACGCCCGCTACGTACACCTTGACGTGTCCCAAGAAGCCGACTGGGCCGCGGCAGTTGAGGCGGCTTCGGGGATGGGGTCGCTAAGGGCCCTCGTCAACAATGCCGCCATCATCAGGCCGGCAGCCATTGAGGAGACCTCTTTGGACGACTACATGGAGGTCATAAACGTCAATCAGGTAGGCACGTTCCTGGGTATGAAGGCCGTGCTCGAGCCCATGAAGATGGCCGGTGGGGGTTCCATCGTGAACATCAGCTCCATTGACGGCCTTCAGTCAAAGAACGGCCTCATCAGCTATTCTGCCTCCAAGTTCGCCATCCGGGGCATGACCAAGACTGCGGCCATTGAGTGGGGCCGGTTCGACATCAGGGTCAACTCCATCCATCCCGGTGGAGTCAACACGCCGATGGGCAACCCGACGAGCGATCCCCGCGCTGAGAAGGAGCCCTACACCTACCAGGCCATTCCCCGAATCGGTGAACCCATCGAGATTGCCTATGCCGCTCTCTTCCTGGCCAGCGACGAGGCCTCCTACATCTCCGGTGCCGAGCTGAGCGTTGACGGTGGCTGGAGAGCCGGCCTGATCACCCCCGGCCTTCCCGGTACCGATCACGTCGTCGAATACGGGTACACCCCAGGATGAGGCTCTGAACGCCTCACTCACTTGAGAGAACCACCACTCTGGGATGCCCCCAGCGCTGCCCCCAGCCCCGACTACGGTGCTGGCGTCGAACGGCTGGCCGTAGCCAGCGCCGCGCGCCGACTGCTGAACGCGGTGCGGGTAACCGCGGCAAGCGATGATGCCGTGTCCGAGGCCACCGAATTGCTCGAACAAGCAGCTGGACTGCTCGAAGCCGAGCAAATGAAGGGGCTCCAACGCCAAGGGGTGATGGGCGAACTCGAAACCGTATTCGAGTCCCGCGACCCGATGGCGTTCTTCCCCTACAGCCCAATCATCGGACGGCTGAACCCGGCATCGCCCCCTGCGGAGTTCTGGGCTGAGGGTATCGAGGTCCACGGCCGGATGAACCTGTCGGCGATTTATGCCGGGCCACCGGGGCTGGTACACGGCGGAATCATCGCAATGGTGTTCGACGAGCTCTTGGGCGTGGTCAACGTGGTCAACGGCAGAGGCGGCTACACGGGGACACTCAACGTGAAGTACCACCGACCGACCCCGCTGATGGAGGAGATCGCCCTGCGGGCGTGGCCATCGGGCAGCGAGGGCCGCAAGCTGTATGCCGCTGGGGAGATGGTCTACGACGGAACTGTTACGGCAACCGCCGAGGGTGTCTTTATTCGGGCCAATCGCCAGCTTGTTGACGACCTGAAGAAGCCATCGGAAACAGCAAGCTCAAAGGAGACCCCATGACGGACACCGGATTCGCAACCAGCGCCGCGGTTTACCAGCTGCTCGACACCATGAAGGGCATCGATCAGGAATTTCTCTCGGGACCCAAAGCCCTGGCCGACGACCAGGCAGTGCTAGAGGGCTACCGATGGATCTTCTCCATTACCCAGGTGGCACTGGAGGTGTACGTGTGGGCCGACACCAACCGACCTCGGTTTACCGAGATCGTGGGCCCGTACAAGAAATGGGGCGGCGACAACTCTGATGCCTTCTACTTCATAGCCCGGGTCGATCCCACCCGCACCTACCGGGTAACCGTGGACCCCGGCGATGCGGTGTATCTGTCGCTCACTGTGTACGGGGGCCCGGATGACGGCCGTTACTCCGAGCGCATCGTCGGAACGCTCAACACCACTCAGATGACTCCCAATCCCGACGGGACTTACGAGATGATCGTCAGCCCGAACGACCACGACGGCAACTTCCTGAAGCTTGCGCCCGATGCCGTGGTGGCCTGCACCCGCGACTACATGAACGACCCAGTAAACGGGGAGAAGGCGCGCTGGCGCATCGAGTGCCTAGACCCGGCGCCGCCCTGGAGCGAGGTGCATACCGATTCTGAGGTGGCCCAGCGCTTTCAGCATGCGACGACTTGGGTGAAGGAGCAGGCCGCCTTGGTACCCATACCACTGGGCACGCTCAACCACGTTGATGACCCCTTTCCGGTTCCCACCGAGACATTCGGCTGGGCCGCGGGCGACGCCTCCTACGCGATGGGAGCCTTCGAATTGGCCGATGACGAGGCGTTGGTGCTGAATGGGAGCTCACCGGAGTGCGCCTTCTGGAATATGTGCCTGTGGAATCAGTTCCTGCACTGCTTCAACTACGACTACGACGATGTCACCACCAACGGCTCCAAGGTGGAGCTCAATGACGACGGCTCGTGGACCATCGTTGTCGCGGCAACCGACCCTGGTGTGCCCAACTGGGTTTCTACCCAGGGGAGGCTCCACGGGCGCATCTGGTTCCGCTGGTTCTTGCCCGAGCGGACCCCCGACCCCATCAGCGCTGAGGTGATGAAGCTGGCTGAAGTTCGCTAGTGCTCTAGCTCCACCGCGAAGCGGTCGGTGTAGAAACTGAGTGCCTGACGGCGCTCCTCTGGAGTCATGCCGAAATCAGCCAGGTTGTAGATCACTCGGCCGTGCTTGCCGCGGGGATGTTCAGCCATGTAGTTGTCCATGGCACCCCTGACTTCTGCGGTGAACGGCTGGTCGGCCAGCCTGTAGATGCGCTCCACCATGGCCACGTCATCGGCCATGAACTCGTGGAACAGCACGTCGATGGACTGTTCAGGAGGCACCAGGTCGCGGTCGTCGGTACACGACTGGAGCATGTCCTGGATGAGCTGGGCCCACCATTGGCCAATGCCGTGAACATCAACCGGGTGGGGGGCGCTCATGCGGGCCGAGTAGCAGATCATGGTGGCGAACGAGGCGGTGATCGACACCGGGTCTCGGTGGGTGAACACCACCGTGGCGTCACCGAACACGTTCATGAGCGGCCCAATCTGCTCCAGATGCTGGGGCGACTTGAGGACCCAGCGCTCGCGAGGCGGGCGCTGATGAGCAAGAACCTTGAGGATCCGCTTGAGATACTGGTAATGCGGGGTTTGGTCGTGCTCCTTGTAGTACGACCGCCAGGAGGGCATAACGGCTGAGCAGTCGAACAGCATCGTGGAGAAGTCGATGGCCAGCAGGTGGATTTCCTCGTGGACGTGGTCCCAGGTCATTTCGTGCATTCGGTCGTAATGGGGCACGGCCTTGTTCATGATCACCAGCCCGTCTCTGGCCCGCTGAACGCGGCCCTCAATGGTGCCGGCCTCTTCGGTAGGGGGCACCGGCTCCAGAGATTCCCACCAGGGCAGCGAGCGCAACGCCGGATCGGCAGATATGAGGTTGTGCAAATGCGTGGTGCCGGTACGAGGCAGCCCGGCGATCACTATGGGACGATCGACAGGAACATCCAGGGCGTCGGGATGTTCCTTGATGTACTGCTCGATGCGCAGCCGATTGACCGCGAAGGCGGTGAGCTGGCTGAACTGGCTCAACTTTCCCATGGGGGAGAAGTCGGCCTCTGTGTCCATCGCCCGACACAGCACCTCCAATGGTTCCCGAAATTCGTCGGAGCCGAAATCGTTGAGGCCCGTCTGGGCGGTAGCCGCTCCCAGTACTGCCTCAGGACTCAGGTCGATCTGATCGGCCAGCGGCGCAGTCTGCTCCATCATTTCGATGATCTCCGGCGCAAGCACCGGATCGACGAGGTCCTCTATGCGGATGGGGGCAGGGCGGTCGCTCACGCCCGGCAGGATAATGTCACGCCATGCCCCAGCATGTACCCGAGATTCAGTGGACCGAGGACGCCCTTGAACTGCGGCAGTTCGTCTTCGACTACTGGGCGGACAACAAGCGAGCCCCCAATCTGGCCGCCATGCACGCGGGGACCGGCATCGAGCGGCGTCGCTTGCTGGAGGCGCTCAAGCTCCTACAACTGGGGATCGTGTTCGTGATTGACGAGACGTCGCCCAACTGCGACATCTTGAAGGCCCCGCCGTTCTCGGCGTTCCCCAGCCAGGTGGAGATGTACATCGACGGGGAGTTCCACAGCTATATCGGCTGCGCCCACGAGGGGATCGGGGTGTCGTGGACTCCGTACTTCCGGGACAAGGAGGTGGAGCTGCGGACCTACGACGCTCACACGCTGGAACCCATCACCCTCGTCTCCAAGGACTTCAAGCTCTTATCCGCGGAGCCCTCTGAGCCATTGATCCTGAGTACGGAGGTGATCTGGGACTGGGTGAACACCGACATGAAGCACATGTGCGACCACACCAACTTCGTGTTGAACCGCGAGAACGGGGCCGCCTACGAGGCGTCCATCGGCCGTCGGGGCATTTATTTCACCGTTGACCAGGTAGCTGAGTACATCGCGTTTGTGCTTAACATCCGCATCTACGACTACCACTGGCCGGCCATGACCATGGATCCACCCACAATCATCAACCGCCTCCGGGAATTGGACGTGGACCTAACCCCCTGGGGGATGTAACTGCATTACCCTCAATGCGGATGCCAGAGCCCCCGCAGCAGCCCACTGGGGACTCTATTCCGCCTCTGCCCCCGAGGGCGACCGAGTGGACCATTCTGCTGACCATCGTTGGAGCTGCGGTCGGCGCGCTGTTGGACCAACTAGCAGGCTTCTTCTTCGGCGGCCTTGTCGGCTACCTCTTGGGTCGGGATATTGAGTACCGGCGGCGGCTGGGAGCAGTGGAGAAAGCCCAAGCCAGAAGGGAACGAGCAGCCGCGCCCGATCCGACGCTTCCTCCGCCTCCGGTTGCACCACCAGCCCCGACGCTTCCTCCGCCTCCGGTTGCACCACCAGCCCCGACGCTTCCTCCGCCTCCGGTTGCACCACCAGCCCCGACGCTTCCTCCGCCTCCGGTTGCACCACCAGCCTCGACGCTTCCTCCGCCTCCGGTTGCACAACCAGCCTTGCCTGTGTACCGAGGGGCGAGGATGGCGACCGCCCTTAAGACTTGGGTGATCACCGGCAACTTGCCGGTGAAGGTCGGCGTGTTGGTGTCGATGGTTGGACTGGGACTACTGATCAGCGAGGCAAATCGGCGCGGCCTCATCACCGTGACGGTGGAGATGGTGTTGATTGCCGTGGCGGCCTTCGGCGCAGCGTTGCTAGTCGTGGGCTGGCATTTCCGGTACAAGCGGCCCATCTACGGATTAAGCCTCCTCGGCGGCGGTATCGCCGTGGAGTATCTGGCCATCTACGCCGCTTTCGCCGGATACGATGTCCTGGCCGCACCGCTGGCGTTTGTCTTTGTAGTGGCCATCACCGTGGGTGCGGGCGCCCTCGCTGTTACCCAGGATTCACGGTCGTTGGCAGTTCTTGGAATCATCGGCGGCTTTCTCGCTCCGGTGCTTTCGTATACCCAGCCCGAAGACCATGTGCTGGTGTTCACGTTCTACGCGATCTTGAACGCCGCGATTGTCGCGGTGGCCTGGTTCAAGGTCTGGCCAGAACTCACCCTTCTCGGCTTCGGATTCACGTTTGGGGTCACGTCATTCTGGCTTGCTGCTCGCCATCTGGAGGACGACTGGACCACCACAGTGCCGTTCGTCGCCTTGTTCCTTGTTGTCTACACAGCCATTCCCGTGCTCTTTGCCGCCAGAAGACCGCTGAGCGCCAGGAGCCTTGCAGACGGGGCATGGCTTATCCCTTTGGTGCTCGGCACGCCGATCGTCGGCTTGGTCATGCATCAGATCTTGTTGGGGCACACAGAGCACGGATCGGCGATCAGCACAACAGGAACGGCGCTGCTCTATGGCGGCGCTGCCGTCGCTACCCGCAAATTCAGCCGCCAAAACGTCGAGTTGGTGATCGCGTATGCGGCCCTCGGGGTGGTCTTCGCGGCGATTGCCATTCCGCTCGCTTTTGATGCCTATTACACCTCGATTGCCTGGACCGGTCAGGGCCTTCTGCTGCTCTGGGTTGGATGCCGCAAAGCAAAGTGGTTGGCGGTCGCCGCAGGAGGCGCCCTTCAGGTGCTTGGGGGGTTCAGCTTGGCTGTTTACTTGGAAGACTCGCTTCCCTATCCCGCCGGCGAGCATCCCATCGCCAACAAGTTCCTCTTGGGCACCGCGCTGCTTGCCGCCGCAGGCATCGTGTCTGGCCTGCTGCTTCATAAGGCGAGAAAGGACGCTGAGGTTGACTCCATCGCGGCATGGCTGGCGATGGCATGGGGTGCTGGCTGGTGGCTTGTCGCCGGCAGCTTGGAGATCGAATACCACGTCCCCTCGGCCCAGCTTTCTGCTTCCTTTGTGTTTGCGGCATTCTCGTTTTGGCTTGTCGCCTTCTCGGCTCAGAAGTTGCGGTGGCTGAACCTCGCCGGATGGGGAGCGCTGATTTTCCCCACCATGGCCGTGGTTCTGGCCGTTTCCCTGAGCACGCAGTCGTATCCGTTCGAGCACTACGGGTGGGCGGCATGGCCGCTAGTCATGGCCGCCAACTACTCCCTGCTGCACCGGTACTCGGGTTATCGCCCCCGATTCGAGCAGGCGCTTCATGCCGGGAGTGTCTGGGTGCTGACGGTACTAGTCAGCGCAGTGGTCCACTGGCAAGCTGACCAGGCGGCTAATGGGGTGTGGCCCATCGTCTCGGCTTGCCTGGCCGCACTGGTGCTGGTGGGCGCGATCCTCTGGGGATCAGGAGTGTTGAAGTGGCCGCTTCGACCGCATCGAACGGCGTACCTGGCGTTGGGCGCCGGGCCGGTGTTGGCGGCGGTGGCGATTGCGGTCGCGGTCTTGCTGTTCATCTCTGATGGCGATCCCACGCCCCTGCGCTATGTGCCGGTGCTCAACCCGCTGGAATTGACCGCAATAGTGCTGGCGGCGGTGGCGTTTATGTGGCGGCGAGAGGTTGCCGTCGAGGGGATCGGCAGGCTCAATGAGTGGGTTGACAGACTGTGGGTGCCATCGCTGGCCGCAGCTGGTGTTGCGTTTGCAACCATGGCGACGGTCAGGACCGTTCACCATTGGGGGGATGTGTCTTTCGATACCGACTCGATGTTCGACTCCACTGCCCTCCAGACCTCGCTGTCGATTCTCTGGACCCTGATCGGGCTGGCAACCATGGTCGAGGGGGTGCGCCGGGTGAACCGGTCGGCGTGGATGACCGGCGCCTCATTTATGGGCGCAGTGGTGCTCAAGTTGTTCCTCGTCGATCTCCGAAATCAGGCCACCGTGGGCCGGGTGGTGGCGTTTATCGCCGTCGGCATTCTCTTGTTGATCGTCGGCTACTTCGCCCCCGTCCCTCCATCGCAACCCGCCAACGGCACTCAGGATTGATCGGTAGAGGTCACCCGCCTTGCTGCCGAGGTGTATCTAGGTTGACTTTTTGCGGCGGCGGTGGGCTGTGAGGATCGGCTCGGTGTAGCCGTTGGGCTGATCGCGGCCTTCCAGCACCAAGGCCAGAGCCGCGCTGAACGGAATACTGGTCGCCAAGTCACTGCTCATGGGCTTGTAGGCAGGATCGGCGGCGTTCTGGCTGTCCACCACTGAGGCCATGCGCTGCATGGTCTCCACCACCTGCTCTTCCGACAGCAGCCCGTGGTGGAGCCAGTTGGCGATGTGCTGGGACGAGATCCGAAGGGTGGCCCGATCCTCCATTAGGGCGACATCGTCTATGTCTGGCACCTTGGAGCAGCCCACCCCCTGTCCAACCCACCGGGTGACGTAACCCAAGATGCCCTGGGCGTTGTTGTCCAGCTCCCGTTGGATTTCGGCGGGGGAGAGCTCTCGGTCCGGGGGCAGGACTGCGGGGGCGAGCATGGCTTGAACGGCCTTGGCGCGGTCTGGCGGCGAGATCGCAATCTCGGTCTGTCGAGCGGCAACGTCGGTTTCCAGATAGTGCAGTGCGTGCAAAGTGGCTGCGGTGGGGGAGGGGACCCACGCAGTGGTTGCTCCCGCTTGAGGATGGCCAATCTTCTCGTCCAGCATGGCAGCCATGTCGTCGGGCCGAGCCCACATTCCCTTGCCTATCTGGGCATGCCCCGGCAGACCCATAGCCAGCCCGACGGCCACATTGGCCTCCTCATAGGCGTTCAGCCAGCCCGACGCCTTGATCTCCGCTTTGGGGACCATGGCGCCGGCCTCCATGTTTGTATGGATGTCATCGCCGGTTCGGTCCAGAAAGCCGGTGTTGATGAACACCACCCGCTCTGAGGCCTCGGCAATGCAGGCGGCCAAATTGAGAGACGTCCGGCGCTCTTCGTCCATGATCCCCATTTTCAGCGTGTTGGGAGACAGGCCCAAGATGCCCTCAATCTCGGTGAACAATTCACGAACCAGAGCTGTTTCGCGGGGACCGTGCAGCTTGGGCATCACGATGTACACCGATCCGGTTTGGCTGTTGCGATGGGGGCCAGAGCCGGTCAGATTGTGGAGGGCACCCCAAGCTGCCACCGCCACGTCGACGATGGTCTCGGGAATCGGCTGGCCATTCAGGCGAACCATGTCGGTTTCCATGTGCAAACCCACACTGCGGATCAGCATTACGCTGCGCCGCCTGACCGTCATGGGTTTCCCCAACCGGTCGATCACGGTGGAGTCGGCATTGAGGCTGCGGGTTATGGCCTGGCCGCTCTTGGTGAATGAGGCAGTGAGGGTGCCCTGCATCAGCCCGAGCCAATTGGTATAGGCCCGTGTCTTGTCCTCCGCGTCCACCGCGGCCACCGAGTCCTCCAGGTCCATGATGGCTGTCAGAGCCGATTCCATCATCACATCGGCCACCCCGGCGGGGTCATCTCGGCCGATGGCGTGATCGCGGTCGATCAGCAGCTCGATGTGGAGGCCGTGCTTGCGCAACAGCACCGATTCCGGAGCCGAAGCCATGCCGGTGAAACCGGCGAACTGCTCAGGTTCGACCAACTGAGTACTTGAGCCGTCGGACAGGTCAACCCGCAGGCCATCGGCAGCTGCCGTGTAGGCCACCGCGTCTGCATGGGAGCCGGAGGACAACGGAACATGGTCGTCCAGCAGAGCCCGAACTCGATCGATTACCCGCTGGCCCCGCACCGGGTTGTATGGCCCACTCCGCTCGGCGCCCTCCGCCTCGTCGATTGCGTCGGTGCCGTAGAAGGCGTCGTACAGGCTGCCCCAGCGAGCGTTGGCTGCGTTAAGGGCATAGCGGGCGTTGTCCAGCGGGACGACAAGCTGCGGCCCGGCCAGCGATGCGATTTCGGGATCCACTCCCGCGGTGGTTACCGGCACTGGTCCGGGATCGTCGACCAGATACCCGATGGAGCGCAGAAAGTCGGCCGCCTCCTTGGGTTCCGAACCCCGGTCGAGGTACCAGGAGTCGATTCGAGCCTGTAGGTCGTCGCGCTCATCCAAGCTGGCTCGCACCCGCGGCGTGAAGCGTTCGACGACTTGCTCCAAGGACGACCAGAATTCTTCGACCCCCACAGCAGTGCCAGGAGCAAGCTGGTTGCGGACGAAGTCGGCCAGCGGGCTGGCCACTTCGAGCTTTCCAAGGGTCTCGCAGGTCATGGGCACGGCCACAGGGTAGAAGTTGTTTTGGCCGGTTTCTCAAGCAAGGTCATGTTTCCTGGAAATAAAGGTGCAGTTAGGCCTAGCGCGGTTGCTATCGTCGCCGGACAACCACCCTCACCAGACCTGAGAGGTATCAGCATGGCCGCCAACGTTGCCGGTTCATTCGATGCCGAGGTCCGATCCACACAGTCGTGGATGGCCTCGCCCCGCTTCGAAGGGATTACCCGCCTGTACTCGGCCCGGCAAGTAGTGGAGCAACGGGGGGCTCTCAATCAGGATCACACCGTGGCTCGATTGGCGTCCGAGCGGTTTTATGCCCGCTTGCGGGAGCTGTTTGAGCAAGATAGGTGCATCTCAACCTTCGGCCCCTACTCGCCGGGCCAGGCTGTGGCAATGAAGCGAGCCGGGATCGAGGGGATCTACCTGGGCGGATGGGCCACCTCCGCGAAGGGTTCTCTGCACGAGGATCCCGGTCCCGACTTGGCCAGCTACCCGCTGGGCATGGTTCCCGACGAGGCGGCGGGTTTGGTCCGAGCGCTGTTGACAGCCGATCGCAATCAGCGGTTTGCCCGGTCGCGGATGAGCATTGAAGAGCGCATGCGCACCCCGGAGGTGGACTTCACTCCGTCGATCATTGCCGATGCCGATACCGGCCACGGCGGTGACGCCCACGTCAGAAATCTGATCCGCCGATTCGTTGAGGCCGGAGTGCCGGGGTACCACATCGAGGACCAAAAGCCCGGCGTTAAGAAGTGCGGGCATCAGGGCGGCAAGGTGTTGGTGCCGTGCGACGAACAGATCAAGCGGCTCAATGCGGCCCGATTCCAGTTGGACGTGATGGGCGTTCCCGGCATCATCGTGGCCCGAACCGACGCCGAGGCGGCAAACCTGCTGGACGGCGGCACCGACGAGCGCGACCAGCCATTCATCATGGGGGCCACCCAGCAATCAGTCCCGTCGTACAAGGATGCCTATCTGGCGGTCTTGCGCCTGCTTGCCGAAGCTGGCGTGGAAGGGGTGAACGGTCATCTGCTGTATGCCGTGCCCGAGAACCGCTACAAGCGGGCCATCGCCTGGCTCGATCAAACCGGGGTCAACCAGATCATCGAGAAGGCCGCGGTCACCTACCACTCCTCACCCGACCCCCGGGCCGACGACGCAGTGGACAGAGCCTCCGATGCGCTGGCTGAAGCGTGGCACCGGGCGTCGGGGCTGGCCACGTATGCCCAGGCCGTGGCCGACCAGCTGTCGCTGCGGGCATCGGAGGGAGAGAGCTTCGGAATGGAAGTGGGGGAGTGGCTCGGCTTCGCTCGCACGGTCGACACCACAACCGCCCGAGGCCGGGCCGCAGAGATGGGCCTTGACGTGGCTTGGAACGCAGAGGTGGCCCGAACCACCGAGGGTTACTACCAGGTGCAGGGGGGCATCCCTTACGCAGTGGCCAAGTCATTGGCCGTGGCCCCGTACTGTGACCTGCTGTGGATGGAAACCAAGACTGCCGACCTCGACGACGCCCGGGAATTCGCCGAGGCTGTCCATGCCGTGCACCCCGAGAAGATGCTGGCCTACAACCTGTCGCCCTCCTTCAACTGGGACACCACCGGCATGACCGAAGACGAGATGCGCGAGTTTCCCGCCGAACTGGGTCGACTGGGATTCGTGTTCAACTTCATCACCTACGGGGGCCACCAGATCGACGGCATGGCCGGCGAGGAGTTCGCTGCCTCCCTTCAACAGGACGGCATGCTGGCTCTGGCGCGGCTTCAAAGGAAATTCCGCCTCGTCGACTCCCCGTACAAGACCCCTCAAACCCTGGTGGGGGGACCCCGGCTGGATGCCGCTCTCATGGCCAGCTCCGGCCGCACCGCCACCACCAGGGCCATGGGCAAGGGCTCGACCCAGTTTCAACACCTCGTCCAGACCGAGGTGCCCACACGGGAGCTCGAATGCTGGTTGGAGCGGTGGGCGTTGCACAACAACGTCGATGCCGAATTGAAAGTGCAATTGCGCCCCTACACCGCAGGGTCCGAGATCCTCGAACTCCTGGTTCGCAGCGGTGACAACGACCTGGCCAACGTGGTGTTCGGGGTGCTCCACGACCGGCGGCGTCGGGCCATACTTTCGGTACGCGACCAGAACACCCACAGTCCGGCACTGCGCCGCAAGCGGCTTATGACCTTGATGCACCTCTACCTGATCCGGCGCTACAACGCGGTATCGGTCCAGTATCTGACCCCGACCGAAGACAATTTCCGACAGGCCGCGGGTATGCGAGGAATGGGGTTCTACTCCTCGGTATCTGACGAGGTGGGGCAGATCACTGTGGCCGATGTCGACGAAGAAGTGGTTGTCAACTTGGTTACCGACGATGACTCCCTCCAGCAGCTCATCACCGGACGGGAGACGTAGCCCTCATTTCTTACCCGATTGCTGGGGGGCGCGGGGCATTTCCGTTCGGAGCAGGAGGGCGAGCAGTGCGGTGGTCGCTGCCACACCGGTTAGGAGCGTCAGCCCCGCAGTCGATCCGCCCACATCGGAGAGCACGCCGAAGAGAATCGGGCCTACCACCCCTCCAGCTTCCCCCGCCGTGAAGAACAATCCGCCAGCGGCGCCCATATTGCGGTGGGTGACGCCCGGCAACTGCATCATGACCACTAGCGATAGAGGGACAGCCAAACCTCTGATCGATCCCATGATGGCAAGCCCGACGAAAGCAGACGGCCTGCCTTCCACGTTGAGCAGAATCGTTGTCAACCCGAACAAGGCAAATACCACCGCCATGGTTGCGATGCGGTGCTTCTCAGGAATGAATCTGGGCCCAACCAAGGCACCTAGGATGCTCATGGCGGTGACCGAACCGGCCAGATAGCCCGCCGCCGAACTGGAAAATCCCCGGTCTTCAATGATGGTGGGCAGCCACCCGTTGAGGGCGTGGTTGAAGAAGAACATCCCCACTGCCATCGCCAGCATGGCCTGCACGGCGCGGTGGCCAAGGAGTTCCCAGGCGCCAGAGAAGCCCGGGGCAGAGTCGCTATCGCGGTCAACACCGGGCGCGACTCGCTCGGCTGCCGCTGCGGCAACCAGCCAAATTGCGATAATTGCCACACTGATTAGGGCGTACACAAATAGCGTCGCCCGCCAGCTCTGGTCGAATGCCGGCATCAGCACGCTATTGGCAGTGGCCAATGGAAGTACGCCGCCGATGGCCGGAGCGGTCATGGTGATTCCCATGGCCATTGCCCTCTCATCGTCGTCGAACCAGACGCTCACCAACTTGGGGGCGCCCACCGACACCAAGGGCCCGCCCAAGCCAAATACCGCTACCGCCCCGAACATGGCGATGAAACTTCCGGCCACTGGGCGCAAAAGTGCAGAGACCGAGATGAGGACGGTGGCGATGCCCAGCGAACGGCGCAGTCCTAGCCGGTCGACCAGCGCGCCGGATGGGAGCGCGGCCACCAAATACACCAACGGCCAAGCACCGAGCACCGTGCCCATGGCACCTTTGCTCATGTCGAGGTCTTCCCGGATGGTCTCCACCAGTGGCGCCATGGAGAACACCGCCAGCCCGAAGGAGAAGTACACCATCCACAGCGCGCCGAGTAGCACCCAGCGAAACTGATGGCGTTGATGGTGCACGCCGGGACCGTAGCAACCGACTCCCTTTCACTTATCATGCTGGCCCTATGGGTACAGCAGTAGTAACCGGTGCGGGACAGGGTCTCGGGCGGGCGATCTCGAAGCGGCTGGCCGCTGACGGTCATCACATTGTGGCCGTTGACCTGAACCCCGAGTCCGCGGCGGCCACCGGGGACATGCTCGGTGGTCAGTGGCGACAGTGCGATGTCTCCAACCCGGAATCGGTGGCCGCTCTGGCCGCTTCGCTGGATCGAGTGGACGTGCTCGTGAACAACGCCGGCATCTGGATTTTCGCCGGTATGGACGACATGACCCCAGAGGATGTGCGCCGGGTGCTGGAAGTGAACGTGATGGGCGTGTTCTATTGCACCCAGGCGTTGGCTCCGCTCATGGGGCCGGGGGCGGCCATCGTGAACCTGTCGTCCAATGCCGCTTATTCCAATTCGCCGGGGGTGGGCATCTACCCGGCGTCCAAAGCCGCGGTGGAGAGCTTCACCAAGCAGTCCGCCCTTGAGTTGGCCCGTCGGGGCATCAGGGCCAATGCCGTCGGCCCGGGGATGATCCAAACCGAGGGCACCCAGGTCAACTACGAGGGCGAGCTAGGCCGGCGCCGGGCTAAGGCCGTGCCCCTAGGCCGAAACGGCCAGCCCGACGACATCGCCGATGTGGTGGGTTTTTTGGCCTCGCACGACGCCCGCTACGTGACGGGACAGGTCATCTACGTAGACGGCGGCCTCAGCGCCGGGCGGGCCGCGCTGTAGCCGCTGCTAGCCAGACTGGCCTAGTGGGCTCGCCAGCGGTGGTAGCGGGCCCAGAGCACCAGTAGCGACGGGAGCACAGTGAACGTGGCGATCAAACCGAACAGGATGGCCACCGCGGCCAGTATCCCCAGTTCTTGCATCGGCACGAGTGGTGAGAAGAGTAGCGCCAACAACCCGAGGGCGGTGGTGAGCGCGCTGGCCAGGAGAGCCCCGCCAGTGGTGGTCATTGCATGCCGTATGCCGTCAACGACCTGCTCTGCCTCCTCGTGCTCCTCCAAGAAGCGATGCGTCAGGTGGATCGTGTAGTCAACGCCGATCCCGATCGTGAGCACCACCATGAGCGCGGTGCCCATGTTGTAGGAGATCCCGAACACCCACATGGCCCCCAGCAGCCAGGCAAGGGTTATCGCTATGGGAATGATGGTGATCAACCCGAGCGCTGGGCGGGATCGGCTGATTGCGAAGTACGCCACGAGGATTGCCAGCGCGGCGGCGATCACAAGACCCACACTTAGCGCTTGGCTGGCGGCCAGTTCCTCGGTGATCAGGGCGATTAGGGCGTCGCCTCCAGTGACGGTGATCTCTCCGACGGCGCCTCCCCAAAGCGACTCGAGCTCGTCGATCAACTCTTGGAGCGCCTCGTTGTCCTCCACCGCGACGGGTATCTGAATGATGGTGCGGTCGAGGCCGTCGGCACGGAGGTCGATCACCTCCGCAAATCCCTCTGGGTCTGCCCTTCTCAACTGTTCCCAGGCCCGACGGACCTCTTCGTCGGTGGCCACACTGCCAGCGGCCAGGTTGTCGAAGGCGGCCGCGACGTCGGCGTCGTAGCTGTCGTCGGGTTGTCCGCTCCGGCCCGTCCAGTCGTCAAGCAACGTCCCGGCTGAGGCCAACGGAGGCCCCACGATGCCGTTTGGTCGGAGTTCGGAGTCAACCAGGGTGGAGTGAAGGCCGGTCAGGTCCCCTACGGCTCGATTGCTGTCGAGGTCGGTCTCGATGAGCACCGTCATGAGCGTTGCGCTGCCGTCGAAGTTCTCCTCCAGGAAGTCGAAGCTCTTGAACGTGTCAGAGTCCTTGGGCAAGAAGTCCTTGACGGCGAAAGTAGTGCTGAGGTTGCTGGCCGCCACGACAGCCAGCACAGTTAGGACAACGGCTGCGCCCAAGACCGGAATCGGGCGGCGCACTACGGCAGTAGCAACGCGGGGCAGAACGGCGGCCGCACCGGGAATGGTGTCGGCCACGGGGCGGGTTGTCGGCTTCTTTCCTTTGGCGGCCAGTCGCCGGTCCAGCGCCAGTCGAGCGGAGGGCACGAAACTGGTCATCACGATCCAGCCCGAGATGACCCCGATGCTGGCGATGATGCCGAAGTCAGCTATGGGCTCGAAGCGGCTGCTCAAGTTGGCCAGCAGACTGACTGCGGTTGTGCCCGCGGCCAGCAAGACCGGCACGCCGCACAGTCGCACAGAGTGGGCAATGGCCCGCCCGGAGGCGTCGCCGCCCTCGTTGGTCTCTTCGCCCTTCTCTGCATTGTCGTCCCCCTCGTCGCCTTCACGCAGCGCCTCGCGGTAGCGCCCGACGATCTGAAGCGCGTAGTCCACCGACAGGCTGATGAGCAGGACGGGAACGAGTGTCAGGAGGATGTTGTCGGGATCGACGATGCCAACACCGCCGGGGGAGAGCCAGGAGAGGGCGCCGAACGTCCAGAGGATCGTCATGCCGAGGCCCAGCATGGTGATGTGGACGTCAGACTGGTTCCGGTAGAACAGGGCCAGTAAAACCACGATCACTGCCAGAGCGATCACGGTGAGGATCAGCAGGTTCTCTTCTCGGGCATCCTTGCCCTCGGCATCGCTCTTGGCCAGCGTGATGATGGTGACGTCAAGGGATGCAGTATCGAATGAATCGGCAATCTCATGGGCCCGCAATTGAGCCGCCTCTTGGCCGAGAGCGTCGCCGACATCGTCGAGAATGACCAGCGAGAGTCCGGCAATGGGAGCGCCGCCGGAGTCGCGGGCCACAAAGCGTTCCAGTAAATCGTTCAACTCGGCCCGTTCGGGGTCCTGGGCCAGTTGGGCCAAGCCGAGGGAGACTTGGGCATCGGTAAGGGCGTCCATGCTTAGCCCCACGTCGGCTGCCGCCAGTTCTATGAGCTGGACGTATCCATAGAGGGGCTCGTCAACCAAGAATGGTGCTATCTCTGGATCGCTGATTATGGCGGTTTGCAGGCCCTCGACGGTCCGAAGGGAATCAGCGCTGAGTACGTCGCCCTTGGCCAGTATCTGGACCACGCGCAAGTCGGCCGCGGCGGGGAAGCTCTCCCTGATCGCATCGGTGGCTTCGGCCAGGTCGCTGTCCGCCGGTAGGAAGATCCCGGTGGAGTCGATTGGCCCTTCAGGCCGGTCCCGAACCAGGAAGCCGGCCAAGAGGGCCAGCGTCACCGCCCCCAAAACCAGAAGAACGAGTTGTGGCGATCTCTGGATTGTTCGGGCCTGCCAGCGGAACATGCCTTGGCCTCAGAGAGTTGCCTGCCGGTAAGAGAGGCTCACCACTTGCTGGACTCCTCGGCGTAGACGTGGTCAGGCAGGTCGTAGGTGATTCCCTCGTCGTGATACCAAGACCCCGACATAAGGGTTGTGAAATTGGAAGCGTTGCTCTTGCGGGCCATCTTGGGAAGGACCCGCGACGTGAATCGGTCGTACCTGGCCTGGACGCGGAACCAGGGCAGCACGCCGAACGTGGACTGCTTGGGATAGTTCAGCTGGTTGGCCAGCAAGTCGCCGATGAGCGCTCGCGAAACCTTGTAGACGTATTGCGACAACTTCTTGCCTTCGACTGGGTCGTCGATGCCAACCACTAGGGGTGCCGAATTGACCAGCGAATTAGCCAGTACGACAGAAGAGGCGCTGGGCTCTGGCTCGCACATGGTGCCGATGTCATACAGCTTCAAAGCATCGTCTTCGCCCTCGAAGAGGATCGACTCGGGAATCCCCATGAGCAGTCCCGAATAGCGCCACGTGGCCATGAAGCTGGCCGCCTCCTCTTCGCTGAACGCTGCCCCCAGACTCCTCATGTGCTTGAGCAGCCGGGCGGAGAACGCGGTGATCGCGTAGCCACAATGTGCGGCGCTCAACGGGACACCCAAAGCACCCACGTCCCAGTCCTCAGAATTGTTTAGCAAGTACCGGACCTGGGCATGGACAAGGCGGATCCGGAAGGAGAGCCTCCACCCATCGCCGTAGGGATCCATCCCGCCCGGAAAGAAAATCTCCACCATATGACGGTTGTTCTGCTGGAGCCGTCGCACACCCTGATAGCGCAAACGACCCGTAATAAAAAAAGATTCGCTGATGTTGGTGGAGAATCCCTCTACAAGAACTCCGGCCAGCATCCCGGCCACCACCATCTTCCGGTTCCGATGGAACATGTGAATGCCAGCATTCAAAGCGGGAAGGTCGAGCCAGTCTGGTGGGGACATGACATCGTCAAAGAGGGCGCGGACCTCAGATGGGGCATCAGGAAGCTCATTCCCGTCAGGAGGGCTCATGTAGGCCGAGATGAGCCGGTTTGATTCCGAGCGCTTCAGCGTGGAGAGAGCCTCAACGGCGGCATCGGCCAACGGATCACCGATCATCGTGTGGGCCACGTAGTTCTCCGCCATCTCCGAATCGAGCGCGCAAGCCTGCGCGTACCCGGGAATATCGTAATCAGTGGGGGTATTCATCAGTTTTCGATGAGGGTTCTGCCAAATCTAAGACGGTCGATAATGTTCGTGCCAGATAATAGTCCCGGTTGAACCGAAAGGGGCTCTCCAGAGGAGAACCTTTGGAAACCAATTGGTGGGGGAGCCGGGGGCGGAAGCTCTGGTCTACTCGTCCCAGATGAACGGCGTGTGAGCTCGCTGACTCCACTGGCGCTGTCCGATTTCGCGCATGGCTGGGCCGAGTCTGGCCATTTGATGGGAAAAGTGATCGACGCCGATCTGGTGCCATTTTCCGTGGGCGGGGAACACCCATTCGACATTGAGCTCGGCGATTGAATCCATGCTGTCGGCAAGGGCTCCCCAGGAGTACCAGGTTTGCTTTGGAGTTATGTCAAGTTCTTGGCGACGATGGTTCCAGAACAGGGAATCTCCGGTGAAAAGCCAACGGTTGTCCACGTGGTAGGCAACGTGTCCCTTGGTGTGGCCGGGTATCGGGATGGTGACAACGCCAGTGTCAACCACTTCCTCTGATCTCGTGATGTCGGTGGCAAAGGGGGCGGCATCGGCATCGTCTTGGTGGATCCACACGCGGGCGTGGTAGCGGCTCGCCCACCTGGCAGCATCGGCCACTTCATCGCGGTGCGAGAGCAGCACATGCTTGACCCCACCGAGGCGATCCACCGCCTCCGTGAGACCGCGGGCGTAGCGCGGCGAGTCAACCATGAGATTGCCCGCTGGCCTGAGCACAAGATAGGAGTGTCCGCCAAACGAACTGGGAGCGTTGTATCCCAAGGCATGAACCCCAACCGTGAGCTCATAGGGAAAGACACCGGCTGGCGGCCGCACCACCTCGCGGTTGCCGATCGACTGTGTCGGACACGCCACCGCCGCCCGCCACAGCGCCGCCGTGTCTGCCTCGGTATGCGGCTGTCGGGAAAGAAAGGACCGGCCCTTGTCGTCCATACCAATGAGCCCCGGAGCCCAATGTCGAGCTACGTCACACCCAATGCAGCGGGTATCCACAAACCACGGGCCGTCCGCATTGTCGGCGTGAACTTGATCTCTTCGGGCCATCAGAGTCTTGATTGACGAAACAAACCTATCGCATTGGATCAGTTCTTCCCGCAGCTTGAAATAAAGGGGTCGCCCCAGGTGCCCAGGGGAACCACACGACTCTACATAAAGGGGTCACCCCCAGATGCCCCGGGGAACCACATAACTTTACATAACATATATTCTCAACGTTTGACATTGAATCTTGGGATAGAAATAAATGAAATTGCCTATAGACATCTGAAACTCCGCACGTTAGGGTAACCCCCGCTGGTTTGGACCAGTGCTATCGGCCTCGCAGGCCCCCATCGAGAAGCGTCGAACGGAGGGCCGAATGGGTACGGTATGGCAATCCAGGAGCCTCGTTCTCCTATTTGCACTGGTGGCCGCGGGATGTGGATCGGGCGATGCTGGCGCACCCGGACCTTCCCCAGCAGGTTTCGAGGAGACCGCTACCGGTCCAACTCCTGAGGTGCGCGATGCCTATTCGTCATCCTCTCTTTCGGCAGGTGGTACCCCATCTGTCTCCGAGGCGACTGCACGACCGGATCGGCCTGCCGGTGCAGTTCGTCCTTTGGGTGACCCTCCCGATTCGGACATTTCTTCTAGCCCCACCCCGCAGGCGTCTGTCGCCCGAAGTTCATCACCAGATCCGACAGCCGACGCGATCTCCGGTCCGGTACCCGTGGGCGTCGTTCATTCCCCGCCGGTGACTCAGCACTTCAGGGGGTTGCACCGCGCCTCGCAAAGCAGTCCTTTTCATGAGTTCGGCGACGATGTGTACGCCTGGGACGACCACCGGCGCATCGTGTTGCTGGAAATCCCCATCGACCACCCTTCCTTGGATGAGGTCCGGGATGTGGCTGGCCACTGGGACGGGACGATTGAAGACACTGCCGGCACACGGGCATGGGTTCAGCAGTGTGCCCGCCGTTACGCCGATGATGCATTGAACGCTCCTGACGCGGTGTACGGAGCGGTCTCCGCCCAAGCCGTCCACGCCTGCCTGGGAGGCTTGACCCACCTTGCTGAATTATTTGCCCGCTATTGGTGGACGGAGGCGGGCGTCGTTTGTCTCTCTGGCGCGGTCACGGCTCGTTCCCTCCACGGCGACAACCGTCCGAGGCCGCTGGCAGTGTGCCCGTCCATCGGCTATGACCCGACCGCGCCCCGGCCCCCCGATTGGTTGGCACAGCGCTGTGCGGACATTGCGGCTGCCCATCCCAATACGAGATATCCGTCAGGTCCCGCTCAGCCCGGGGAATCCCTCCCCTCCTGTTGGGAGCCTCTCCTGGCCATCATCGAAGCCCACGCTGAAGAGGGCGCCGAGATCGGCCTTCCTGACAGCCCCCACGATTGCTACCACGCTTACTTGGGCTATGTATGGGCTCGGCAGACAGACCGAGAGAGCCGCCCTCCCAGCGATCTGGCCATCGGCTGCCACTACCGGGCCTTCAAGGCCATCCCATGACCGCGCCTCCGAACACAGCGATGTTGCGGGCACTGTTGCCCGTGGCTGTGCTTGCCGCTGGCCTGGCGCTGGTGTTCTCCACCACTCCGCCGGTACACGCCCATGAGCAAACTGCTCTCACCGCGACCAGCGGGACCGGTTGGTGCCCATCCGGGGTGCTCAATTGCACGGTGACCTGGACCCACGTCAATTCGTGGACTCATTACACCGCTCAGGTACCCCCCAATTGCACCATAGAGATCATCGACCAGTGCGGGATCCGAGTGACTTCCCGAGCTGCCTCTAGCTCGTGCCGGAACTCCTCCAACTGTGGACACGGCCCCCACAGCAGCACTCCCCGACCCACCGGCCCCGGCACATGGACCACCTGGAACGGACACCGCAATACCAACTACCGATGGTCGGGACAAAGGCGGGAACCCGTCGAACACGAACATGAAACTCCGGCCCCACCGCCGGCCCCCTCGCCATCCGAGCCAGACCCGGGCCCAGAACCGGCCCCCTCGCCATCCGAGCCAGACCCGGGCCCAGAACCGGCCCCCTCGCCATCCGAGCCAGACCCGGGCCCTGAACCGCCATTATTCGACCCATCTGACATCGATTGGGGCGATTTCAACCCTTGTGCCAACGGGGGCTGCCTGCCCCCCTGTATGACTGATGAAGTTCCAGGCAGTTGCCCGTCGGAGACTCCACCGCCCAAAGACTGCACAACGGTGTGGAGCAATGCCCAGCAAGCATCTTTGCGCGGCAAGCTGCGATGGGAGTCAATCGTTCCGTATGACCCGGGATTCGCCGGCCACCACCCAGAGGTTCCCGGCGGCCATCTGTTCTTGACGGCCGCATCCAGCCCCAACAACACGGGCCGCCATTGGACGGCATTGCAATCGGGAACATCGCTCGACGTATGGGATGCCCCGACTAATGGCTGCCTGTGGACCGCGAATGCCGTCGGGGTGTCCTTGCGGGAGCTGATCCCCCACGTGGCCGCTGATCTGACCAGGCTTAGATCTACGGGTGCCGTGGCCGCCGCCGACGAAGCCCTCCAAGCTGCGGAATTGTGGGACCGTCTGAGCCTTCAGCGCCGCCAGTGGTACCAGGCGGCATTTCCCCGGAACGACCCCTCAATCGTCTGGTGCTCCCCCGCTGAATTGCCCCCTTGGACGGTGCCGACCAGCGGCGTGCTTTCCCTCTCATCCGACTGGGAAAATCGCTATAAGAAGTGCCGTTGGTCTATCCCCCGCCGCGGCTTTTGGGAGTGGAAGCTCCAGGTTAGATATACCTCCGAACAGGGCGACAATCACACCGAAGTTTTGGCCTCAGATTTGTCCTGGTTCCGCGAGCCAACCGGCTACGTAGGCCAACAGGTGACCCTGTGGTAAGCGGACCCAGCCGCGAGCAGTGGTCGCCTACCTCTTGGCCGGTGAGCCTTCGATGGCGACTGCTGACCGCGGGAATCGTCTTGGCCGCCACCATTGCGACGATTGCGGCCCTGTCCCGCGATGGCGAAGCCATTCCAGAGATCCCGGTGGTGGTCGCCAGCCAGCGATGGACCGCGGGCCACCCGCCCGGTGACCTCCTGATCATCGACATGCCTGCCGATAGGGCTGCCTTCTTCGTTCATCCATCAGAGCTGGCTGGTGTCATTGCCGCCGTGGATGTGCCCGAGGGAACTCTGGTGTCGCCCCAGATGTTGCGTCCTCGCCAGAGCGGTGACGACACGAGGAGAACAACTCTGATGCGGTTCATGGTAAGCGACGAGATGTGGCCCCATCCCGGCCCGGTACCCGGAAGCCGAGCCGTGTTTTCTGCGTCGCCGGGTGGGTGTGCCGCGGCCTTGGTGACTTTGGTCTCGGTTGGCGACGGCGGCGCGGCGGAATCCAGTGTGACCGTGGAAGCGGATCCCGAACTATCCGCGGTGCTTTCTGATGGTCAGTGGTGGATTTGGGAATCTCCTCCCGGCCGCTGGCCCCTGTGCCAGCCATCGGCCGCCAATGGCTCTTCCGCCCCCACTTCAGAGCCCGAGGCGGTGCGCTGATGCTCTTGGCCGTAGGAGATCGATGGCTTGACTCCGAGGCATCGGAGCGGGTGCTGGACGCGGTTCTGGAGGGCATGGCCAGCACTGCCCCCGGCGCAGCTTTGGCCACTTCGCCGGCCGAAGTCGACCAGGCATCGGCCGCCGGCCACCCCACGGTTTTGCTCATGCGGGATGACGAACCGGAGATCCGCCTCGAGTCAGCAGTGGCATCAGCGGCCGCAGTTCTGTGGATCACCACCGCGGACAGCTCCGACGTGCGCTCGTTGCTGCGGTTGGACTCGGGATCGCGCCGTACTACCCCCATCGTCTCGGTTGTGGTGTCTGACGATCAGCCTGACCGGGAGAGAATCCGCCGCCAAAGGGTTGTCAGCCTCTGGATACCCCCCAATCCCACGCGGCGCGACCAACGCCGACTGAATCGCCTAGGACGCCGCTTGGCGTGGAGCGCAGTGGCGCCTCGCCGACTCGACCCACTCGATCGCGAGACTCACTTGTGGGCCGCTTCTCAGGCCGCTCAGACCCGTCTGGCCGATCTCCTCGAGGAGACCGGCGTTGAGGAGTTTCAGATCAGGGGTGGCGAGTGCATGATCGTGCACCGAGCCGAGGGACAGCGGGAGCGGCGGAATTCGCCCTTTGCGTCCAACGAGGAGCTGATCGAGACCACCCGCCACTTGGCCAGCTTCTCTGGCAGCCAGCCCCAGCGTTTCGACGTGCTCGACAACCGATTGGACATACGCCTGGGTGACCGTTGGAGGCTCCATGCCGAGGCATTCATGTGCCATCCCCCCACAATGGTGCTGCGGTCGAATATGGCCGGGAAGGCCGCTCTGGAAGACCTCAATGTTGCGGCAGCGCCGCTCCAGAGGATCCTGGTTGGGGCAGTATCCGGGACGGCCAGGGCCAACATCGTGATCGCGGCCGCCATGGGCGGCGGCAAGACCACTCTTTGCCAGGCGCTGCTGGCTACCGTCGACGGCTCCGAGAGGATCGACACCATCGAAGACACTCCCGAGCTCCGATTGGCCCAATACGGAATTCATCCCAACAGCTATGAGCGCCTGACCCGGGATGCCAACAACGATGGAGTCGGAAAGCTGGCCATGAGCGACCACATCCGCGACGCCAAGCGGGCCAACTCGTCCAAGCTGGTGATCGGCGAGACCCGAGGCGAGGGCACGCTGGCTTTGCTGGACGCCATGAGCAGCGGGCTCAGCGGCTGTCTGGTCACCTTGCACAGCCAACCCGGTGCGGGAGTGCTGGCCAAGCTGCTGTCCTACGCATGCAGCGAAGGGGCGGACCCTCGATTCGCCCGCCAACAGATAGCCATCGCCGTTCACCTGCTGGTGTGGATGGGCCGCAACGAGCTTGGAGAGCGGGTGATCTCCGACGTTTCCCAGATCGTCAGCTACGACGAGCGCCACGACACCATTGAAACCCGGTGCTTGTGGTCCCTTCGCCCCGGCCAGCGGTGGGCCGCCCCGGAGGGACGCCCCCACGGACACATCGAGCGGCTGTACCAATCCGTGGGGATCAACGTCCAATGACCGGGTCTGCCGCTGTTGTCCTGATTGCTGGAATCGCGCTGCTGGCCATCGTCTGGTGGCCGAGTTCTGTGAGAAGCCCCACCACTCTGTTGTTGGGAAGCGTGATGTTGTTCCCTCGTCGCTCCCTTCGAGTCGGGCCGGTGGCGGCGGCAGCGGCCGTTGGTCTCGGCCTTGTCCTCGGACTGGTGTTGGTTGGAGCGACTAGCGGTTTGGCCGCCATGTTTCTGACCGCGGTCGGGGTCTGGGCAGTCGCAGTGCAGATCCGCTCGCACCGGAGTCTGAGAGAGTCCGATGAGCTGGCCCAGCTGACCAACGGCTTGGCCAACCAGGCATTGGTGGCCCCCACGGTGGTGGAGGCCGTTCGCCAGACCGCTCCGCTGATCCCTGGCCGAGTCGGGTCGGCTGCCCAGCGAATGGCCGCAGAATGCGAGACCGGAGGCCTGGTGGAGGCCGCCAACCGCTTTGCCACCGCCATTCGCCGTCCAATTGCCGAGATGCTGGCCACGGTGCTTACCGAGGCTTTCCGGGGTGGGTCGCAGTGGGTGGGCTTGGCCGGGGTTTTGGCTGAAGAGGCCAACGAGGCGGCCGACACCGCGCGGCACTTCCACCGGCAGGTGGCCGCACTCATGCCCCAGATTGCTGTGACAGTGGTTATGGCCGTCGCCATGTTGGTCATAACTGGCTTCGCCGCCAGAGACGTAGGCCGTTGGCTTACCTCTCCTATAGGGCAGCAGTTCCTTTTGCTCCTGGCCATTCTGACCACGGCCCTTTGCGCCCGAGTACTGGCCCCGGCTTGGAGGTTGAGCCGATGATTCTGTTGGCCGGATCCTCGGGGGTGGTCGCTGTCGCCGCCTTGCTTCTTTCCCCCCCAAGCACAGGTAGCCGGGCCGCAGTTCAGGCCGCGGCAATGGGATGGCCTCCCAATCGGATCTCAACTGCTGGTTGGACTCTGGCGGTTGCCGGGGCGGCGGCAGGAGCACTGTTAGGACAGGCCATGTCCGGATGGGCCGAGGGGCTGGCTTTGGCTGTATTCGTCGGAACGTGGCTGCCTCGATTGGTGCCGGCTGGTGTCCGAGCTTTTGCCGCCGCGGCCTACCGCAGCGAGCGGGACCAGAAGATGCTCGAGTGGATGCGGAAGCTGCGGCTCTTGACATCAGCGGGCCAACCCATCAACGCAGCCGCGGTAAACGCTGCTCTGACAGTCTCCGGCCGGGCATTCACTGTGGCCCAAGGGGCCATAGGGGCAGCCCTGGACGCCGGGCGTGACCCGCTGCCCGCGGTCTCCTCAGCCATCACCGGCTCCCCCGCAGAGTCCCTGCTGGCCTCGGTGGTGGCCGCCGAGCGGGCCGGCGCAGCCTCTTCGGACTTGCTGGACAAGTCCTTGTCCCGATCCGTACGGACCCTCGAGTCCGAGCGGCGCCTGGCGATCGACCAGCTCAGCCGGGCCATCGGAACCACGGTCACCCTGGTGGCCGCCATCGCTGGTCTTGTGGTCATGGCCGCCGTGATCTTCGTGCTCTAAAGCCCGCCGATCGCCCAACCTCAGGAGAACCCCGTCATGCAATCAGCCATCGTCCAAATGATCTTGATCGTGGTCGGCATCGCCGCCGCCGCCATCGTGTCGATCATTGTCTACGCCCAGCTCAGCTCGAACGCGCCAGATACAGATATGGACGACAACATCGACAAGACGCGGATCACGACTGAATCGCTCTGCAAGGCGGTCGGAGGGACGTGGACTGCTGGAACCCCGGGTACATGCGCATAGCGGGCCATGGATTCATCACTGGTCGTCCTGCGCACCTCACTGCTGCTGATGCTGCTGCTGGTTACGTTCACCGGGCTGCACGTGCGCCACGTCACTCGGCTGTCGGCCGATGCCGCTGCCCAGTCGGCGGCCAGCGCGGCCTCCTTGGCCGCTACCGCCGTCGGATGGCAGTGCCAACCCACTCCCCCGCCCGAGGCGGTCACCGCCGCGGCCCGAGCGGCCTGGGGGCAAATGGACCATCTTGCCGTGCAGCCGGTGGGCGTGGAGGTACTGGCAGACGGCTGCAACCTGATCGCCGCGGTCACCGCCGCGCCGCTGGACACCCGAGTGTCATCGCTGCACACCACCGCCACCGCCTGCCGGTCGGCGACACAGGCTGCGACCCTGAGCGTCCCTGGGTCGTGTTGAGGCCAATCCCATGAGCGACGCCATTGCCTTCCTATTGATCCTCCCCTCCCTGGTGCTGGGAATTGTGTTGCTCGATGCCGCGGGAACGCTGGGCACCGCCCGCTATCGAACCTCGACCTTCGCCGAGGCGGCCGCCGTCCACGCCGCTGACACCTTGGCTCGCTCCCCCGCAGCGGGCGCCGAGCCCTCGGCCCGGTCTCGCTGGAACGAGGTGGTCGCCACCGTGGAGCAGTCCGGAGTGGCGGCTACTGCCGGGGTGTGCAACCAAACCGATACTGCTTTCAACATCAGTCTGATCTCACAACCCCGACCCTCCGGCAGTGCCGGCACACTCCCGTCAGTGGCCTCCGTCGTCAACTGCCCAATCGAGCTGGGTGGACTGTTCAAGACCAACACGGTCATCGCTACCAGCGTCGAGCCGGTCAGATAAAGCTATGCACACCTCAATAGTGCTCTTGTCCCTGGGCATGGCGGTGGCGGTGATCACCGGTTCGCTGTCCGACCATGCGGAGCTGATCGCCAACCGCAACATGGCCGCCGCCCGAGCCGAACGGGCATTGGCGGCCTTCGTCGACGGCTGTGGTAGCACCGGGTGCAACTCCGCCACCGTGAACACCACTCGCCTCGACGGCACCGTCCTGTCGGGTTGCATAAGCCATTCCCCCGGCGGAACCATCCTCCGAGTGAAGGCCCGAGTCCCCTGGAGTCCCACAGTGTTCACCGGACTATCGCCGTCTACTGCGACCAGCGCGGTCGAACTCCATGGGCTAGGGGCGGCGGCTGCCATTGCGCTAGCTCCCTGCTGATCCCATGCCCATAGCCCGACTCAATCGTCTACCGCCAGCAGTTCTGAATGCCGGCGCTCATGCGGTAGCGTGACCGCCGGTGTCTCGAAGGATTGAGATTGAGCTGACCAGCCAGCGACCCGATGGGTCCTGGACTTGGCGGGCCGCGGGGGCCCGCGAGCCTAAAGGGGAGCTGGCCGGTGATCTGATCGCCTTTGCTGCCCATGTGGGTGACGAGTTGACCGTAGAAGCCGAGTTCCACATGGACGGCATCGAGATCATCGAGGCATTCGAGTCCAAGAAAAAGCGGCCCATGCCCGAGACACTCGAGATTCTGGGCTCTGGTCGGGATCAGCCCCTAGTTACCACCCAGCTGGTGTCCAGCCGCAAAGGCCGGGACCGCGATCGACCGGGTGGTGATCGCCGGGGCCGCCAGGACCGACGCGGCCGGGGCGACCGAAAAGAGCGAGACCGCCAAGAATCACGCCGCCAGGATGATCGCCCCAAGGCCAAACGACTCCGCCCGGGCCGAGTTCACCGCCAGGCGCTTATAGAAGGGTTGTCCGATGAGGAGCAGCCGGTGGCGGAGCAAATGGTGCGTGAGGGCATCACTTCGATAGAGCAGGCCCTGCGCGACCAGCGCAAGAAGGCCCGCGATGCTGCCAAGGCCAAGAAGGAGGCGGCCGCAAATGCCGCTAAGGAAGCCGCAGAACTAACCAAACAGCAGGCAGCCGAAGCAGCCGCCGAAGCCCCAGGGGAAACCGCGGACGCTGAAGCAGCGACCGAAGCAGCCGCCGAAGCCCCAGGGGAAACCGCGGACGCTGAAGCAGCGACCGAAGCAGCCGCCCAAACCCCGGAGGAAACCGCAGACGCCGAAGCAGCAACCGAAGCCCCAAGGGCAACCGCAGCCACCGAACCAACCGCCGACACCCCTAGAGAAACCGCAAACGCCGAAGCAGCCGCCCAAACCCCAAAGGACTCTGCGGATGCGAAATCACCGGTCGAATCTCCGAAACCAGAGGCCGCCGACGATTTCTTGAGCGTGGCCGGCAAGCTGTTGTCCCGCATGCGGGCCGCGGAGTGGCGTGACCGCGCCGACGCCGCTCTGGCCGGTATCGACGACATCGACCTGCGTGATCTCCGGTCGGTGGTGGTAGCCGCCGAGGCCGGAGCGGCCGACGACGAAGCTAAAGCGATGGCGGAAGAACTGCGCACCAAGCTCACCGAGCGGGTCGACCGGGAGCACGCCGAATGGCTGGCTGAGGTGGCCGCCACGCTGGCCGACGGCCGCATGGTCCGAGCCCTGCGGCTCAGCTCCCGTCCCCCCAAGGCCGGGGTACCCCTCCCCCAGGACATGGTCACCCGCCTAACGGAGGCAGCCAGCGCCGCTTTGGCTGGCGACACACCCACCAAGCGCTGGACCACCGTGCTCAATGCGGTGGCCTTCTCACCGGTACGCCGGACTGTGCAGCCCCAGGGCATCCCGGAGAAGCCCGACAAGGAGTTGCTTGACGAGGTAACCAAGCTCTCCGAGCGGGTTCCCCACATTGCTGCCTTGTTCGGCATAGAGCCGACTCCGCCTCCCAGGCGCGGCCGCCGGGGCGCCTCAGCCCGGGCCTCTGCTTAGGGGCCAGATATCACCTGGTGGTCAGTCAGAAACTGGAGCAGGCCGTCCACCAAATCCCACCGCCCTAGGTCTTGGAACGCCACCCAAGCGGCGTCCGAGGCATCCGTTCCGGCCACGGGCTTCGCGTTGGAGTCCACCGTCACCCAGAAGTCCACCACCACATAGTGCCGACGACGGCCGATCAGCTCGGTCCAGCCCACGGCGTCACCCACCTCACAGTCCAGGCCTGTTTCCTCTCTCAATTCCCTACGGACGGCTTCGACCAAGGTCTCTCTTCGCTGCACACGACCACCGGGTACTGACCACAGCCCCTCGCCCGGCGGGGTGCCTCGACGAATAAGCAAAATGGAGCCGTCGCGCACCGCTACAGCGCCTACGCAAAGCTCCGGCCCGCTCATGCTTCTTGGTCTGGCTCAAGGCGGGTGTGGACGATCAGCGCGTGGGCAGTCATCTTGAACGTCTCGAAAAAGTTCTTGGCCTCGCGGTGGCCTGGCAGCACAAAGGCATCCATTGCGGACAACCCCTGCTCTCGGGCCCATTGCGCCAGAGCATTGAAGAGCGACTCCCCCACACCCACCGATCGGGCTTCGGAGGTGACGAACAGTTCCTCAATGCGGGCAATAGCCGACCCGTCTTGTCGGGCAATCCGACGGGCCCATCCATAACCCACTACAGCGTCCTCCCAGACGCCGGCAACCACAACAGCGCTGGGGTCGGACAACAACCGTTCCAAATGGTCCTCCAACGGCTCAGGAGCCGCTTCGGTGGCCATCCAGCGATCCCCTCCCCGATAGGACAGGGCCTCGCGCCGGGCTTCCCGGGCCAACTCGGCCATAGGGCCTATGTCCCCCTGTTGGGCGAGCCGGGACGACCCCTGCTTTGGCCGCTCGCTCACCGCTCAGCCCGGCTTCGGATCAGTTGAGCTGTCGTCCGACTCGGAGGGCGATGAGGCATGACCCAACGCCATGCGACCAAGCAGACGCGCCGCCTCCACTTGCCGCCGACCTCGCGCCGCCAACTCCGAGGGCGACGTGCCCGCTGAGAGGAACAGCCCTACAGGGGCATAGAAAACGGCATCAAGCAGTTGGTCCAGAGCCTCCCTGGAAGATTCGGTGCTATCGGTCGTGCTCACAACCGGACCAGCGATGGGCAGGGCTCCTCCCCCGACGGGCACCGGGGGTTGTCGCGGGGTCCGAATTGGCTCGAACTGACGATCAGAAAGCACCCCTCGCAGGTCCACTCGTTATCACGTTTGGGTGCCACTTGGCCTGAGACCTCCGGTGATGGATCTGGTGTTTCCTCATCCTCGTCCTCGTCGTCTCCAGCCGCCAGCCGATCCTTCAGAATGGTGTCGAGGTCGGCCTCCACATTGTCAGGGTCTATGTCCTCCCCGTCGCTGTCCTCGTCCTCCGACATGGCAGCGTTTCGAACCGGCCCGTTGTTGCCGTCTTCTTCCTCTTCCTCGATTTCCTCGTCGAGATCCTCATCGAGGTCCCCGTCCTCCAGGACATCATTGAATTCCTCATCGAGGTCGTCGCCGATCTCGTCGCCGAGCTCGTCGATGTCGCCTTCCTCAAACTCTTCGTCCGGGATCTCTTCGTGTTCGTCAGGGTCTGTCATGCTCCCCTGCTACCTCCTCAGGCAAACCGATCAGCGCGGATCATAGACACCCTCACACCGGCCATGTGCGGACTTACCCGCAGAATTTTCTTCTCGCCCGAATTCAGCTCTCGGGCTCACGCCCGTTCTCGTACTTGGCGCCGCTCCTCAGCACGGCGCTCAGCATCAAGTCGCCCGAGCGGTGGCTCCTCGCTGAGGTCCACAAATCTCATCATTTCTGCCACTGCGACATGGCCGGCCTCATCGCGGATCAATCGCCACATCTCCTGACCGATTCCTCGGTAGACCGAGTGGCCTTGAGGAGTGGTGCGCAACTCGATCAAGTGCATCGCCGCCCGAGCGTTGATGCTCATGGCGAATCGAACCTTGTAGGCAAAGCTCACCGCATAGGAAGCCTGTTCGGGAAAATCCCGGTTCAGCAGGTCATACAAAGCAGCCGACCGATCCATGACCTCATCGAACACCGGAGTACAACCCGCGGCTCCCACCGACTCGGGACGGGTAAAGCCGTGTAGTGGGGTGAGTTTCTGCCACTCCAATGTCAGCATGCGATGGCGTTGCAAGTCCCGGAAGGCGCCATAGTCCGCCAGAACGTCAAACCGGTAGAAAGTTCGCTCCAAGGCCCGGCCCGGCTTATGGCGACGGTTGCTCCGATCACCCACATAGGCGCGCACCACCGAGAGGCGATCTTCGACCCCCATCGCCTCAACCTCCCGCTCCAGCTGTTCTTCAGGCAGATGGGTATAGGGATAGAGCATGGATGCCACCATCTTCTTTTCAGCATCAGGGTCGTAATCCACCAGCCGCACGGTCGGAGCGTTGTCAACCGGCAGGTCGGCCGGGAGCAGGTAGTCAACCACACTCTCCATCGACTCTTGGACGTCGCCCATATAGCGGGTCCATGCCACCCCCCGATCCTCCAGATCCACCCGCTTCAGGAAGGAGGGAATGACCTTGCGCAGCTCGTTCAGCATCATGTCGGCATAAGCCTGGACTTCGGGAAGCTCGTGAGCCCGCATCCGCAGCAGCAGCAGCTCATAGGACTGGCCCGTGCCATAAATGCCCACGTTGGAGACGGTTGCCGCCGGCAGCACGCCTCTGACCGAATCCAGTGCTTTAGCCCGAACCGCTTGGCGAAAAGCGAAATCAGAGGATTCTGAATCCCTTGGGGTGTGTTGGCGGAAGAATTCGGAGAGGGCGGGCAGGAGTTGGCCGTAGGCCTCGAACATCCGATCCATGTCTCCTACGTAGCGGCCCGACAAAGGTGACTCTCCGACCTCGGGATCGCGGTAATACCGATAGCGGCCGCCGATACGGGCCAGGTAGTCGATGTACCGGGTGGATTGCTCCAAGTACGACATCAGCCGACCCCACTCCAGCACCTTCGTCAGGATGTTTGAGGCTTGCTCGCAGGCCAGGTGGACGCCCCCCAACTGGGCCACCGAGTCGTCCCCATACTCAAAGAAGACCCTGTCGTACAGTTCTTCGGCTCGCCGAAGGCCCACAGTGGCGTCAATGGTCACATCCCCGCTGATGTCCAGCTCACCGACGAACTCGTCCAAGAACAGCCGCCGCAGCGACTTCGCCGAGCGGCTGTAACGGGCGAACAGCGCTCCTTTGACCACCTCCGGCAGGTTCACCAAGGCGAACACCGGCTGGTCGAGGTTGGTGAAGTACCGGCGGAGAATGTCCTCCTCGTCGACAGTGAATTGCTCGGCGACGTATTGGGTCATTGCCGGCTTTGGCCCAGTTCGTCGGCCGCCCGGTCCAGGGCCTCGGGATCAAGCCAAAGATCGGCGACCGTCATAGCCATGATCTTCGCCCCGTCGAGCACCGCCTGGTCGCCACTCTGCGATTTCGCATAGTGGGCGAATTCCGGCGAATGAATGGGCACATGATCAGGGGCCACCTTGATCATGGGATGGATCGACGGCACGGCGTAACTGACATTGCCCATATCGGTGCTGCCGACTACTGCATGAGATGATTGGGGCTCGCTCACAACTCGCCCGGTGGACATCGCATTCTGGGCGTAGAGGTCCAACACCACCTGGTTGTCGATCATGTCGGCATAGATTGGCGCCCTGCACTGGCATTCTATGCCAACTCCGGCCGCGGTCGCGCCGGCCTCCAGACAAGCCACCACTCTTTCTCGCAGCTCAGCGAGGCTGTCGAGCTTCGGGGATCGGACGTACCACTCCGCGGCGGCATCGTGAGGCACAATGTTCGGCTTGTCCCCGGCCCGAGTGAAGATGCCGTGGATACGCTCGTCCGGTCGGATGTGCTGACGGAGCGCGGCCACGTTCATATATCCCAGCACCGCGCCGTCCAGCGCATTGTGGCCCTTGTGGGGCGCGGCTGACGCGTGAGCTGATTGTCCGGTGTAGGTCACCTCCAGTTGCTCCACTGCGATGGCGGTCATCGTGGTGAGTTCGTGATTGGCAGGATGCACCATCATGGCCGCGCTGACCCCTTCAAATGCCCCCCGCTCCAACAAGTAGCACTTGCCTCCGCCGCCCTCTTCTGCGGGGGTGCCGACAATGCTGACGCGTCCTCCTAGCTGGTCGGCCAGGGTGGCTGCCGCCAGACCGGCTCCTAGGCCGGCGGCGGCTATCACGTTGTGGCCGCAGGCGTGTCCGATCTCGGGCAGAGCGTCGTATTCGCAGATCACCGCAATATGAGGTCCGCCGCGGCCAGCTCTGGCTACAAAGGCTGTGTCCAGGTCGTAGGCCGACCGCTCGACTTCAAGGCCTTCGTCTTCCAAGACGGTGCAGAGGATGTCGTGGGCGGCATGTTCCTCAAAGCAGAGTTCAGGGTTCTCGTGGATCTGGTGGGAGACGCTAAGCAGACGGGCTGCTCGAGCATCCACCTCCGAGGCCATCTGCTGCTTGGCCACATCGGGTGTCACGGAGCGAATGCTAGTGGCCTTCTAGGTCCCCATTGCGTATCTGCCCGTGCGGTGTTCAGACCACCACGGTGAGAGCGGACGGCTCCACCCGCATCGATAATTTGGAGGCCCGCAGGACCGGCTCCCCGTCCAACTCCACCATCAGCGGCCGCTGGAACTCGACCTGGAACGCGCCGGTACGATGGCCGCGAATCTGGGGATGGGGCAAGTGTTCACCGGTGCCGACCCGTCGCAATGCTCGCAGTCGGTCTCCTGTGGACAAGTGCCCGTGGGAGATGTCCAGCAGCCCATCGCCCGGGTGGGCTTTGGGACCTAGATTCCAGGTCCCTCGCCAAGCTGCATTCATAGCCACAAGGGCTTCGCCACCCCAACCCTTCCTGCGGGCAACAAGATGGGCGCAGAACCAGAACAGGCGACCGTCTAGCAATACCGCTCCCAGATCCACCTCGAACCGCCACGCCTCCGGTGAGCGAATTGCGTCGGCATCGCCCCTGCCTCCAAGGGTGCGGCACAAATCGCCGCCCAGCAGTCCAAGTTCGGGTAGCGGACGGTTGGTCCGGCGGGCCTCCTCTACCAGCCTTCGAGCCTCGGCATCGCTGTCAACTAGCACGCCGCTGGGTCCCAAGCCGCCGGTGTCGCCCCAGTCCTCCCCTCGACGGATTGGCATGCCGCTCAGTCTTCACCGAGAGAACCAGCCGGTGATGCCTCAAGGGCACTGTCGTCAGCCTCGTCGGATGTCTCGCGTCGAGCGCGACGGTCGCGCAGCCAGCCGATGACGATTGCCGCCTCGTAGAACAGGTACATGGGCACCGACAGCACCATCAGCGTGAACGGGTCTCCGCTGGGGGTTATCACCGCCACGAGGGCCACAATTCCGACAATGGCGAAACGCCGCCACCGTACGAGCTGCCGGTAGTGGATGATTCCCGCGAACTGCAAGAACACCAGCAGTATGGGGAACTCGAAGCCGATACCGAACGCGGCCATCATCTTGATCACGAACGACAGGTACTTGGCCGGCGAAAATCCGGTAACCAAGTCCTCGCCTCCAATGGTGGCCAGAAACTTGAGCGCTCGGGGAATGCTCCAGTAGGCCAAGCCGGCGCCAAGAGCGAACAAAAGGGCCCCAACCACGGTAAAAGCGGCCGCGTGGCGGCGTTCACGGGGATAGAGGCCGGGCTGCACAAACCTCCACACTTGCCAGAGAATCACTGGAATTGCCAGAGTCAACCCGCCATAGCCCGCGACGGTTAGCCGTACGGAGAATGGCTCCAGCGGATCAAGCACCAATAGCTCGCATCCTCCGAAGAGATTCTGTCGGGCGGCCTCCTCGGCCACGGCCTGTTCGGGAACGATGTCGCAATAGGGCTGGACCATCAAGTCCAGGATCTGGGGATAGAGCACCCAGCAGGCCACAGCCCCAGCCACTACCGCCAAGATGCACTTGATGAGCCTCAAGCGCAACTCCACAAGATGCTCCATCAAGGGCATAGTCCCGTCGCTTGAACGGGCGCGGCCCTTCTCCGCGTCGCTCACGGACTGCTTCGTGGTTGTTCAGAGGCCAGTGTTTGTCCCGGCTCGCTTTCCTCGCCGCCGGTCTTCTTGCCCTCTTCGACGGCAATCTGGCCTCGTCGGCGGGCCTCCTCCTCAATCGGCTCATCCAGGGCATTCTGCAACTCCTGCTGGAACCCCGTGGATATCTTGCGCACTTGTCGGATGACGTTGCCTATCTGGCGGGCCGCTCCGGGCAACTTGTCAGGTCCCAAAACAACAAGGGCCACCACGACTATCACCGCGATTTCAGCCCATCCGAGGTTGCCCACGCCCAGAGGCTACCGCTCCACTTGCTTTCTGAGGTTGTCCGAGCCGGAGGCAGCAACCAATGATGAAGGCGTGCCTCCCCGGATCTCTCCGCTTCGAATCCCGCCCATGGGATTCGCCCATCGGGGCGCTCGAGCCCACGAACGGGAAAACACCCTGGCTGCCTTCTCACTTGCCTTGGAGATGGGGGCTGCCGGCCTGGAGAGCGATGCCTGGGTGACCGCCGACGGCCAGGCGGTGCTCGACCATGACGGCCTGGTTCGCTCATCCCGTTGGCGTCGAAAGCGTCTTGTCTCCGATTGCCACCGCGACGAACTGCCCGACCACATCCCCGCCCTGGATGATCTGTTCATGGAGTGCGGCACCAACTTCGAGTTATCGCTCGACTTGAAGGATCCCGAGGCTGCATCGGCGGTGGTCGACAGTGTGGACGCGGCCGCCGCCGACGCCGGCGTGGCCCTCCGAGAGCGACTGTGGTTGTGCCACCCCGATGTCGACACCCTGGTCCTTCTGCGGAAGCAATGGCCCGACGTTCGCCTTTGCAATTCCACCCGGCTGAGTCGCATGGACGGTGGTCCAGAGCGGCGGGCTGCGGTGTTGGCCGAATCCGGGATCGACTCGGTGAATCTCCATCAAACCGACTGGACCGGTGGCCTGGTCACATTGTTCCACCGTTTTGGAATTCTGTGCTTCGGATGGGATGCGCAACAGCCCCGGGTGCTCAACGAATTGCTGGATATGGGTATCGACGGGGTCTATAGCGACCATGTCGATCGAATGAGAGGGGCGCTGGATAGCTGGTACCCTGACCGGTGATGAGCGATCACGCCACCTATTCAGGGGACTTGGCCACTCTGAACAAGGAACCCGTCGTTTTTGACGGCGTAGTGTTCAAATACGGCAACGGGCACATCGCTCTTTCTGGCATTAGCTGCCAATTCAAGCACGGAACCTCCACCGCTCTGGTAGGTGCCAACGGATCGGGCAAGACCACGCTGCTCCGAGTGATGTGCGGGCTGGCCCAGCCAACGCAGGGGACGCTCACCCCGGATCCCTCCAAGAAGACCATCGCCCTGGTGGCGCAACAGCACGGACAACGGGCTTGGATGCCTCTGACAGTGGCCAACGTTCTGCGCATGTCCCGATTCCGGGACCGAGGCTTGGTTAAGCGCTTCAGCGCGGCCGATCGGGTTCTTATCGAGGATTCGGCCGAGCGGCTCGAGGTGGCAGACCTGAAGAATCACCAGTTCCAAGAGTTGTCTGGAGGCCAGCGCCAGCGGGTCATGGTTGCCCAAGCATTGGCCCACGACGCTGACGTGCTGTTGATGGACGAGCCCATCACCGGCTTGGACATGCCCAGCCAAGAGACGATTCTCCGCATCATTGATGAGGAGCGCCAACGGGGCCGCATCGTGGTCATATCCACTCATCACATGGACGAAGCCGAGCTCTGCGACCAAGTGCTCCTCTTGGCTAATCGGATGGTCGCGGCAGGTGCACCCGGCGAGGTGCTCACCAACCAGAATCTCCAAGAAGCCTTCGGTCTCCGCATGGCCCACGGCGACGAAGACGACTGTGTTTTCCACGGAGAGCACGACAGCCACGAGGGCAGTGTTCCCCACGTGTTCAACGACCACGGCCACGGTCACGAGCACTTCGACCGTTAGTGGTCCGTCAGTAGCTACAGGCGCCCGAAGTCGGTCATCGGCCAAAGCCGCAGGAAGGCGTGACCGACAATGAGGTCCTCCGAGATCGGGCCGAACGTGCGGCTATCGGTGGAGTTGGGCCGGTTGTCGCCCATGACGAATACCTCTCCCGCCCCTATCAGACATCCATCATCCACGATCGCCGCGCACCCTGAGGGCATCTTGCCATTGGTTATTCCCGAAGAACTCAGATAGGGCTCATGGAGTCGCCGCCCGTCGATATACACATCCCCCTCGACAAAGGCGATGACCTCGCCGGGCAGGGCAATGACCCTCTTGATGAGATCGTCTTCTTGTCGGCCGCTGACTCCTCGGGGCCTCTCGAACACCACTAGGTCCCCGCGGTCGACATCGCCGATGTCGTAGCCCAGCTTGTTGACCAAGACCCGGTCGCCGTTGCCCAACGTGGGCTCCATGGAGGTGAACCGTATGTAGTAGGCCTGGAAGAGCACAGAGCGAAGCACCAGTGCCAGTACCAGTGCACCAGCCAAGACGGCCACCCATTCCGCAATGACACGGGCGGTGGACTTCTCCTTCTTTACGTCCGTCTCGCCGTCGTCTCCGTCACCAGGTGGCAACAGGGCTTCCGGGGACACCGGCTGTTCCGGCTGGTCGATGCTCATCGCCCTAATGTCCCCTAGCGGTACCTGGCCATCACCCGCTGGGCGGCAATTCGGGTTTGTTCAGGGGCAACCGGAGGCTCAGTACTCCGCAACTCAGCCTGGCGCCCGAGTTGCAGCAACAGCCGCTCAAGACGGCTGATTTGGCTCACTGGCATAGTGGCATCGATCTCCCCGGTGTCCAGGGCTACCTGTTCCTCGGTCGGGTACTTCTCAATGGCCCAAGAAGTACCCGGAGCCAGACGAAGCACAACCCGGGGGTCGCTCGAACGGGCCTCGAAGGCCGCCGGCTTTTGCGTCTCGTCAGGCACGTCGAAGAAGGCATCCAGAGCTTCGAGCGATCTGATCCGGTCGATGCGGAACACCCGAACGCCCCCGGCCTGCTGGCAGTGGCCCTGCACATACCAATTGCCCATCTCTGAGAAGACCCGGTACGGGTGGATGTCGCGATCGGACTCCTGTCCTCTACCGAAGCTGAAGTAGCGGATTCGAACTTGTCGGCGATCGGCGACCGCGGCCAGAAGGGGCTCAACCCACTCCTCAGCGGACTCCCCCAGGCTCACAGCCAAGTCCTCCCCTACGCTCACCCCCAGCCCTGCGGTCAGCTTGGCCAATCCCCGGCTCAACGGACCATCGGGATCGGCCCCCGACAGCAAGGCCTCTCCGGCCCCAATCAGCCCGAGGGCCTGGCCGGGCGTCAGCCGCAATGGGCGGGAGAAGTAGTCGGCGTTGCTGATTGCCACCCAACCGCCATTTTCCTCTTCATCCAACCCCATCACATATATCAGCTCGTCTGGTGTGAAGGGGTAGAGCCCCACCACGAACAGCACCCTCACCAAGTCCTCCCTCAGCTCGGCTTCGGGGTAGTCGAACCGCTGAGAAATCTCGGCCAGCTCCGCTCCGCCCTGGGACATCACCCAGGGAACAAGCTCCAGCATTCTGCGCAGCCGGTCCCCCGCACTCAATCGGCTCATCGGCTCAGTTCCTCGAGCCAGTCCACCATGGCGGTACGCAATTCCGGGGGGCCGACGATCTCGGCGTGGTCAAGGAACTCCAATACCAGCGACCGGAAGGCATCTTGACTGCGAACCACCACCTCGAACACCGCCGACCCGTCGTCGTCTTTGTCCAACGGCTCTTGTCCAAGGCGCCGGGCGGCCCACACGGCCTGTTCCGGGTCGACCCGAAGGCAGGCAATGACTGGCGCGTCGGACCCGAATTTCCACGGCTGGATCGGCACCCAACCAGGAGTGTCCTCAGGTTGCTCAAAGCCACCGGGCTGTCCCAGGGTCACATCACTTTCGATTCGGTCTACCCGGAAGGTGCGTTTGTCGTCGCGCGCCTGGTCGTGGCCGACCACATACCAGTGGCCTTGATCGAAGGCCAGGGTCCACGGTTCCACATCACGCATTTGCCCGCCATAGGCGAACTCGACCACCCGCTGTTCGGTGACACCTTGGAATAGGTCAGCCAATGCAGGATGCACCGGCACCGCGGCCAACTCGGCCTCGGTCCCCTCCCCTACTCTCCCGCCCAGCTTCCATAAGGCCTCTGATCCCGAGACCCCGTCGAATCGGACCGCGGTGGCTGCCCGGTGTAGAGCAGCAAGCTCATCGGCCTCGAAGTCCATCTCGGGAAGCGAGTAATCCTGCTTGCGAATTCGGTATCCCCAGGTCTCCCGTTCTTGACCGGGCACCGGGCCGGAAATCACCGGTATTCCGGCGTCGGCTAACTCATTCATGTCCCGATGAAAGGCCCTCTTGGCCGCCGCTCCGTTCTCCGGATAACCAGCCGAGTCGACTCCGCGGGAGATTCCCACCCTCTTGTGGATTTCCTCTATGGAGAGAAAGCGAGGCGTGTCAATCAGTGCGGCAATGAGTCGAAGCAACCGCTCCAGCCTGACTTGCTCCGGTTTCCTCCTGGAACTGGCAGCCATCAGAGCAACGCGGAGATCACAGGGATTCGATCAGCTTTTCCACCCGCTCGTCGTAGGCTCGGAACGGGTCTTTGCACAGGACAGTTCGCTGGGCCTGGTCATTCAACTTCAGGTGTACCCAGTCCACGGTGTAATCCCGTTTGCGCTCTTTGGCCCTCCGAATGAACTCTCCCCTAAGACGGGCCCTGGTAGTGGCCGGCGGGTTCTCCACCGCGTGGCTGATCTCGTCGTCCACGCATACCCGCTCGGCCATGCCCCGATTCTGCATCCGATAGAAGAGGCTGCGCGACCGGTTCACATCGTGGTATTGGAGATCCAGCAGGGCCACCCGAGGGTCGCTGAGCCTCAGGTCGTGGCGCTCCCGGTAGGCCTCAACCAGGTGGAATTTCATCACCCAGTCGCATTCCCGGCTGAGGCCGAGCGGATCAACGGCAATCTGGGTCAGGCAGTGCTCCCACATTTGCAGAGACTGCTTGTCTTGTGGCTCCAGTTCGCGACTTTCGGCGTATTTGAGGGCCCGGTCGAGGTACTCCGATTGAATCTCCAACGCACTGACCTCACGACCGCTGGCCAGGCGTATCCGCCGGGTGCAAGTCGGGTCATGGCTGATCTCCCTTATGGCCCTAATGGGGTTGTCCAGGGTCATATCCCGTAGTGCTACCGAGGGATCCTCGAGCATTCGCAACAGAATGCTGGTCGCGCCAGCCTTCAAGAATGTGGCGTACTCGCTCATATTCGAATCCCCCACGATCACATGCAACCGCCGGTAGCGCTCGGCGTCGGCATGGGGCTCGTCGCGGGTGTTGATGATGGGTCGGGATCGGGTGGTTGCGCTGGAGACGCCCTCCCAAATGTGCTCGGCCCTCTGACTCATGCAGTAGGTGGCCCCTCGGGCGGTCTGGAGCACCTTGCCCGCTCCGGCGTAGATCTGGCGGCTGACCAGGAACGGGATGAGCACCTCGGCATATTCGGAGAAATCATCCCGTCGGCTGGTGAGGTAGTTCTCATGGCAGCCATAGCTGTTTCCAGCCGAATCGGTGTTGTTCTTGAACAGGTAGATGTCCCCTTGTATCCCCTCTTCTCGGAGCCGCTGTTCTGCACTCTCGATAAGCGTCTCCAGAATGCGCTCGCCGGCCTTGTCGTGGGCCACCAGGTCGTACACTGAGTCGCACTCCGGCGTGGCGTATTCGGGATGCGAGCCCACGTCCAGGTACAGCCGGGCCCCGTTTACCAAGAAGACGTTGCTGCTGCGCCCCCAAGACACGACCCGGCGGAACAAGTACCGAGCCACCTCATCAGGGCTCAACCGGCGGTGGCCGCGAAGCGCGCACGTAACCCCGTATTCGTTCTCGATCCCGAAGATCCGCCGCTCCATGCCTAACCATTCCCCTTGCCGGAAGCTCGCCGTACCATCAGCCCAACAGCCCAGCCAGCTCGTCGCCTTCGATTCTCTGGAACGCCCGCCGCCCGGTCTCCCGCACCAAGATGGCCACCTCCAAGTCGTCGGCTTCCAGCGACCGTTCCTCCCCGGCAAGGGCCGACGCCGCGGCTTGAACCCCGTCGCCGACTTCCCAGTCCTGGTCGTAGGTCTGTCCCAGCCTCTCGGCGATGGAATCGGCCTCTCCCCCCAACACTGTGTAACCGGACTCGTCGTTCACGGTGCCGTCGTAGAGCACGTGGAACATCTGATCCCCATCGGGTTCGGTCGCCACCTCGGCCACCAGAATCTCCACTTCCATCGGCTTCATCTCGTGGGTGAAGGTCTGGCCCAGAACTTGGGCGTATTGGTTGGCCAGGCTCCGGGCGTCCACATCCTCGCGGCTGTAGGTGTAGCCCTTGAGGTCGGCGTGGCGCACGCCGGCGATGCGGAGTTGGTCGAACTCGTTGTATCGGCCCACACCGGCGAACGCAATGCGGTCGTATATCTCACTGACCTTGCGCAGGGTATTGGAGCGGTTCTCGGCGCAGATCAAGATGCCGTCGCGAACACTGAGCGCGGTCAGTGCCCGGCCCCGGGCAATGCCCTTGCGGGCGAAGTCGGCCCGATCCTTCATCAACTGCTCGGGCGCCACATAGAAGGGCATCGTCACTGCGACTCACCTCCCCGGTTCTCCAGACTGGCCAGCAGATCACGAAATCGGGCTTCGACGTCGGCATCGGCCACCCGTTGGAAGCCGTCGGCACCGATGACCGCCACCACCGGATATATCCCTCTCACCAAATCAGGACCGCCGGTAGCCGAGTCCTCCTCCGCGGTGCGGAACAGAGCCGAAACAGCCAAGTCGATCATCTCGTCGGCATCGGCGTCGGATCGGTAGCCCAGCTTGATCACTGTCCCCGCGTGGAGGCTCCCCGAGCCCCCCACGGCATACTCCCGCTCTTCGTAGCGGCCGCCGGTGACGTCGTACTGGAACAAGCGACCAGCTTCGCGGCTGGTGTCATAGCCCGCGAAGAGCGGGACCACCGCAAACCCCTGCATCGCCGCTGGAAGGTTGTTCCTTACCATCATGCCTAGCTGGTTAGCCTTGCCGTCCAGGCTTAGAGCCTTTCCTTCCACCTTCTCATAGTGCTCAAGCTGCAACTGGAACAGCCGAACCATCTCCATGGCGGGCCCAGCGGCACCGGCGATGGCCACTCCGGAGTAGTGATCGGCCGGGAATACCTTCTCGATGGTCCGGTGGCTGATGAGGTGTCCGGCGGTCGCCCGGCGGTCTCCGGCCATTACCACCCCCTGTTGGCAGCGAATGGCAACCACCGTGGTGGCATGGGCAATGGCCGTATCGGCAGCCGGGATGGCGGGCACTGGCGGGACCAGCCCTGTAGACCGCAGCAACTCCGCAAAGTTGGGGCCGGGGTCGCCCCCGGCTTCAAAGAGGGGCAACGTCACAGTTTGCAGACTACCGCTACTGTCCGCCCTTTTGGATATATGACTTCACGAAGTCCTCGGCGTTTGATTCCAACACTTCGTCGATCTCGTCCAGGAGCTCGTCGAGCTCGGCCTTCAACTCTTCGCCTTGTCCCGAAGTTGCGGGGGCGTCTTCAACCTCCGACTCCTCTCTTTGAGGTGCCGGCTTTTTGATCTGTTCTCGTTCTGCCATCTCATCCCTCTGGTACCCGGATGCGTGCCGATCACGATATCGCGCCCATCGCGAAGCGAGGACAATTTGTGGAGCTAGTGGTGTGTCGCAGGTTTAGCGGGAACCTGGTTCTCGCAGCCGGAACAACAGCTCGCTGGCGGAATCGCAATCAGCCAGGAGTTGGCCAACGTGGTCGACCGTCCCTCGGGTGGGCTCCATCATGGGAACCCGTCGCAGCGGTTCGTCGCCTACGTCGAACACAATGGAGTCCCAATTCGCCGCCACAATGCTGGGAGACCACCGTTTGAGGCACTGGCCTCGGAAGTAGGCCCGGGTATCTGTCGGCGGATCGGAGATAGCCGACCGGGCATCATCGGCGGAAATAAGCGATTCCAACCCCACTCGGGCTGCCACCGATCTCTCCGGTCGCAAGTCGTGGTACTGAAGGTCGAGAGCAGCCAGCCGGGAATCGTCGGGCCGCAGCCCGTGGCGCTGCGACAACCCCTGAATCAACCGATACTTGGCCACCCAGTCAAGCTGGCTGGCCAAGCTCATCGGATCGGCCTCCAACGAGGCCAGTACCTGCTCCCACCGGTCGATCACCATTTCTCCCACCGGGCCGCCCACTGCATCCAGCCCATGGCTGTCGGCGTACTTTCGAGCCTGGTCCAAGAGGTCCCATTGGATCTCCAGGGCGGTGGCGGAAGTTCCGTCGGCCAGTTCCAGGGGCTTGGTCAGGCTCACGTCGTAGGACACTTGCCGCATGGCCTGAACTGGAGCGCGAAAGCGGAACTCCCGGGGCAAGACGTTGTCCTCGACCATGGCCAGGACGATCGCGGAGGTCCCCACCTTGAGAAAGGTGGCCACCTCCGACATGTTGGCATCGCCGGTGATGACGTGCAGACGGCGGTAGTGCCGGGCGTCGGCGTGGGGCTCGTCCCGGGTGTTGATGATGGGCCGCTTGAGGGTGGTCTCCAGGCCAACCTCCTCCTCGAAGAAGTCGGCCCGCTGGGTGATCTGAAACGGCACCTCGGCAGTCGTGAGTCCGGGGGCCTCCGATCCGACCTTGCCCGACCCAGTGAAGATCTGACGGGTCACCAAGTGCGCGGTGGCATGAACCACGATCTGGAAGAAAGGCGTGGTGCGAGCCATGAGGTAGTTCTCATGGCACCCATAGCTGTTGCCTTTGCCATCCGAGTTGTTCTTGTAGACCACAAGCTCCTGGCCTTGGGGCAAGACTTGGGCGGCTGCCTCCATTGAGCGGATCAAGATCAGTTCGCCGGCTTTGTCGAAGCGGGTCACGTCCAAGGCGTTGCTGCATTCGGGAGTAGAGAGCTCGGGGTGGGCATGGTCCACGTAGTACCGGGCGCCGTTGGTCAGCACGGCATTCACCAGGTGCGTCTCTATTTCGGGGGCCAGCGATCCCAGTGGAGCAATGCCCCGGATGTCGTTGCCGGGCATCTCGTCTTCGAAGTCCCAGTTCACTCCGGCTGCTGGTCCTCCCTCTCCGGTGCGCTCCACCTCCGAGAGATAGGAGTTGATGAGCAGGGAGGAAGCCGAGATTGGGTTTGCATCCTCGGTGCCGGTATGGGCGATCCCGAACTCGGTCTCAATACCGCAGATCTTTGGAACCGCCATGCTCGGCACGCTACATGACTTGAGCGGGGCACCACATGACCTGGGCAGTATGACTTGGGAACCCAGTCAGGCGGTTCCCCAGATCAGAGATATTGGCCGGGGCCTATTGCCTCGATGGAGCGACCGCCCTGACTTGACTCCTCGTCGGAGAGCAGCGTGCGGACAAACACGATCCGCTCTCCCTTCTTGCCCGAGATCTTGGCCCAGTCGTCGGGGTTCGTGGTGTTGGGCAGATCTTCGTGCTCCCGGTACTCCTGGTGAACCGAGTCCAAGAGGTCGTTGATGTGAATTCCCGGGGATCCGCCCGCCAGCAGTCGCTTGATGGCCAATTTCTTGGCCCGCCGAACCACATTCTCGATCATGGCTCCCGAGGCGAAGTCCTTGAAATACATGATCTCCTTGTCACCGTTCTGGTAGGTGACCTCCAAGAACTGGTTGCGCTCCTCTTCCAAGAACATCTCGGCCACTGCCTGCTCGACCATGGCCTGGATGGCCTTGTCCGGATCGCCGCCGCCCAGTCCCTCTACCATTTCGGCCGAAATGGGCAGATCGGAGGTGAGATAGCGGGAGAAGATGGCGCAAGCCGCATCGGCGTCGGGACGCTGAATCTTGATCTTCACATCCAGGCGTCCGGGCCTCAGAATGGCCGGGTCGATAAGGTCCTCACGGTTGGACGCCCCGATGACAATCACGTTCTTCAGAGCTTCGACACCATCAATCTCAGCCAGAAGCTGAGGCACCACAGTGGATTCCATATCAGAGCTGATTCCGGTGCCCCGGGTGCGGAACAACGACTCCATCTCGTCGAAGAACACAATCACTGGCCAGCCCTCAGCCGACTTCTCCCGGGCCCGTTGGAACACCAACCTGATCTGGCGCTCAGTCTCTCCCACGTATTTGTTGAGCAGCTCCGGACCCTTGATGTTCAAGAAATAGGAACGCGCCTCTCGGTCGGAGCTGATTTCTGCCACCTTGCTGGCCAATGAGTTGGCAACCGCCTTGGCGATCAGGGTCTTGCCGCAACCCGGCGGGCCGTACAGCAGGATGCCCTTCGGGGCGGGCAGCTGGTACTCGGCAAATAGATCATGGTGTACGAAAGGAAGCTCGACTGCGTCGGTAATCTGCTCGATTTGCTCGTCAAGTCCACCAACCTGCTCATAGGTGATGTCGGGCACTTCTTCCAGCACCAGATCTTCCACCTCGGGCCGGGGCAGGCGCTCGACCAACAGGCCCGACCGGGAGTCCATTAGCGCGGTGTCCCCGCTCTTGAGGGGTTGGTCGATCAGCTCAGTGGCCAACTCCACCACTCGCTCCTCATCGGCCCGGCCGACAATGAGGGCCCGCAGACCGCCGGGCAGCAGCTCCTTTATGGTCACCACCTCGCCGGTTCCATCGCCTACCCGAGACAGAACGACATTCAGCGATTCATTCAACACCACCTCTTGTCCCCGGTTCAGCTCCTCCGACTCGATCTCCGGATGGAGGGCAACCCGCATCTTGCGGCCCCCGGAGAACACGTCAACCGTGCCGTCGTCATTGCGGCCCAGCAGCGTCCCATAGGCCGATGGCGGCTGGGTGAGCTTGTCCACTTCGTCTCGAAGGGCGGAAATATGCTCTCGGGCTTCCCGAAGTGTGTAGGTGAGCTTTTCGTTCTGAGAGACGGCTTTGGCCAATTGCCCCTTGGTCTCCAGCAGCCGCTCCTCTAGGGTGCGGACTCGCTTCGGCGCGTCCTGGAGCCGCTGGCGAAGGGTCGCCACCTCCTCTTGCAGCGCCTCCAGCTGCTCTGTCGGGGGGATATCCTCCTGCGGCCCTTCCGTTGCCGATGCCGCGTCGCCGTCTGCCATACCAGCCCGACTTTACACGTACTAGACCGCATTGCCGACGCAAGTTCCCGGCCGGACTCTTTCCCACCCAGGCAATTTTCTGCTGCGTGGGCGGAGATCGACTGTGCGTCGGTTACACTGAGAGCGCACCCAGCGTCTACCATGCTTGCCGTCCACTGTCAGTCAGGAAAGGGCCCCAGCACCGATGCAAATGAAGGTCTGGATCGATCAAGATCTCTGCACTGGTGACGGTCTCTGTGAAGAGATCGCTCCCGATGTCTTCACTCTGCTGGACGACGGTCTCGCCTATGTGAAAGAGGGCGACAAGGTTTTCAGCGAGCCAGGGGGAGTCGACGGACTGGCCATCGTCCCCGAAGGCCAAGAAGAGGCCACCATAGAGTCGGCTGAAGAATGCCCGGGAGAGTGCATATTCATCGAGGTATAAGCCTCGCGTTGTAGTCCTCGGAGTCAGCCCGCGAGGCGTCGAGCCGAGGTAATAAAGCCGGTGTGGCCCACCATTCGATGCTCAGGTCTGACCGCGTCGCCCCTGACGTGCCAGTCACGGTGGAGAACTTCCACGGTGGACACCGAAGCCCAGGGTCCGGGCTCGCAGGCTTCCCGCAGCTGTACCGCCTGCACGATGCTTGGCGTGTAGGCCACCAAGATGCCGCCGGGGTTCAAGGAGCTCGCCGCATGGGGCACCACCTGCCACGGTTCGGGCAAGTCCAGCACGACACGGTCCAGCCCTTCGGCGCCGATTCCCTGATAGCAGTCCCGTATCTCCACTTTGTAGCGGTCAACAGCCTCCGAGCCGAGAAAACTGGTCACGTTCTCGATGGCCCGTTGGGCGAAGTCCTCTCTGATTTCGTAGCCCTGCACCAACGCGCCGGCTCGCAACAGGCTCAGAGACAACGCTCCTGAGCCCACTCCCGACTCCAGCACTCGGGCGCCGGGATACACATCGGCCTGCATGAGGATGGCCGCGCTGTCCTTGGGATACACCACCTGTGCCCCCCGAGGCATCTTCAGCACGTAGTCGCGCAGGGTGGGGCGCCAAACAGTCAATTCGGCATTGCGGGTCGTCCGCACCTGCATGCCCTCGGTGCCGCCGATCAATTCGTCGTGGGCCACCAACCCCGCGTGGGTATGGAAATCCCGGCCCTCAACCAAATTGGTGAGATAACGGCGGCCCTTTCGGTCGGTGAGCAGGACAAGCTCGCCGGCCCTGAGCAACCGGCTCACTGTGAATCGTCGGGCAGATGGGAGATGTGGATGCTCTCACCGGGGCGGAGCTCCTCAACAAGAACAGTTCGCAGCCGACGGGTATTCGCCACCCGGTTCAACAGGCGGAGACCCCAGGCAATTCCCCCCAAGATGAGCCATCCCCGACTACCTCCCATGATGCCGCGCCTGATGGCTTGTCGGCGCAGGTATCCCAAAGGATCGGGCATGTCTGTTCAGACCCGGCGAACTTCGACCACAGTCCGGCTAGCGCGGCCGCGCCTGCGCCCCAACCAGAAAGCCACCGCCGCCAGTACCACGAGAGCTACCATTCCCGCACCCAGAACCGGGGTGCGAGCCGTTTCCGCAGTATGGTCGAAGCCCCCCTTCAGCTCTTCGAACTTGTCTCTGATGTCGTCCCGATCGATTGGACCGCGGTCCAAATTCCAATCACTCACGAGCGGTCTCCCTTCGAGAGCCGAGCTCTGACTACAAACGCCGCGGCCAGCACCGCTACGACACCGGCGAGCACCACCACATAGGGCAAGGCGCTCATGTTGCCGTCGAAGACACCAGATGCCTCAGTTTGGAGCAGGCGCAATCCGCCAATGACCAAAAAGATGAGTCCGATGCCGATGCTCAACGCGCCCAGCAGCCCGAGTTTCAGCGTCTTGCCGAGGCGCGTCAGCGGCGTCAGGATCTCCTGTCGGGCGTATCCGATCAACAGGTCCTTTAGCTCTTCGACCACCTTCTTTGGCGAATTGCCCCTCTTAGCGGCTGTTGAACGCTTCGACAATTGTCCTCCCGCGAGTTCTTCCGGCAAGTAGCCAGCCTACCCCGGTGGTATCCGCTACCCCATTTCGATTCTGGCTCGAATGATCTCTTCAGCAACAGTCAGGGAATCCCCCAACAGATCCAAACGGCGAGCAGCGTTCGCGGCCGTCAAAAGCCCCTGGCGGTCAAGTGGACCCATAGGAGACAGAGACGCGAGCTGCCAGACGGCGGTCAAAGGGTCATTAGACACCTCGAAGGTCGCCGGAGGACCGGGAACTCCCAATTCGGACTGCAAGGCCAGTACCCGGCGCCATGAAGCCACCACGGAGGGCAGACCAGCATCCATTTCGGCCCCCTCGTCGTAGCCGAGTTCATCATCAGGCCAGTCTTGTACCTCGGCCCGGGGATAGGGATCATCCTCCAGCCACCGGGAGACCCGAATGCGCCGGGTGCCTTCGGCCACCAGACCCCACCGACCATCGGGGAACTCCTGGGAATCGACAATTCTGGCCATAGTTCCGGCGTCTGTTCGGATGTCTCCACCACCTACCTCGCTGCCCCGCTCTATGAGCACCACCCCGAACTCCCGGTCACCGTCCAGGCAGTCTTTCGTCATCTGCCGGTAGCGGGGTTCGAAGACGTGGATGGGCACCACCATGGTGGGCAACAGCACCATGCCCAGCGGAAACATCGGCATTGGGGCAGCAGTCGTCATTCTCTCAGTACCGGTTGACCCGATCAGCCGGAGCGGAGCGGTTCTAGCTGGATATCGTCAAGGCTCGGCTTGGATTCGAGGGAGGCCAAATGGGTGACGATGCGACCTTCCAGTTCTCTGAGGGTCCGATTGTCCTGCACGCCTTGTTGGTTGGCGATGAATGCGAACGTCAACTCCTGGCCTCGGCCGATGTCGATATAGCCGACCATCGCGGTGGCGTTCGACGAGCCGCCTGAAAAGGCTCTGATCCGCCCGGGATTCTCGACCCCTGCAAATCGGCTCTGAAGCGAGGGGTCCTCAGCAGCGGTGGGCAGCAATTCATGGAAGAAGGGACTGAACTCTTCGCTGTCGAGCAGCGCAGTGAACACCGGGCAGGTCGCGACATTGGCCGGATCTAGGCCAGAGCCATCGAACTGGAGCAGTTGGAACTCTTCGACATCAACCCCGATACCCGCAAGGACGGTCTCCACAGCCCGAGACCCGGCCCGCGTGCTGCCCAATCCAGAGGTCACCTGACCGATCTCCTTGAGCAGCAGCTCAGTGGTCTCGATATCTCGATTGTCGAGAATCTGCTGGTAGTGATCCGATAGGGGGGCCGACTTGATGGTGGCCAAGACATAGACCTCTTCCTCGTCGGGGACTGCCTCAGAACGGGGACTGCGGCGAATGACCACGTCTCGGGCTTCCAGCATGTCATCGAAGAGGGCGGCGGCGTAGAACGGCGGATTCTCAGCGGCCTGGTAGCCGACTGCTTCTTCCGGAGCATCCTCGACCACTTCTTCGCCCTCCCCGGCCGGATCCGGAACTGGGAACTGCACCCAACCGTCATCGAATTGAAGAGCCAGAAGGGTGCCGATGTTCTCCGATGCGACCAGGCTCTCCGGCCAGGTGCCAACGTAGAGAAGATCGTCATAACGAGTGGCGTCGCCCACTACGGCTCCAGTCACCAAGGCCAAGCCATCGTCAACCAGTTGCTGGGCCAGATTCTCGACCGTGGTGTGGAGTCGGTTTTCACCCGGCTCCAATGTGGCCGCGAACTCTGGGGTCAACAGCAAAGGATCTCCCCCGCCGACCAGATAGATGTCGCCGTTAACTACGCCGCCTTCCATCGGAACGACCGACAGCACGGAGGTGGAAAAAGCGTGATCGGGTCCGAGCTCCCGTTGAGCGGTGGCCAAAGTGAGCAGGAGAAAGGCCTCAGTTGGCATCACCTGGATGCTCGCGTTGCTCTCGTAAAACGCAGGGCCTCGGTCGTCGAGGGTCACGTGGACACAGGCCGACGAAGGCGCAGTTGCCATCAGTTCGTCCAGGGTGTCAAAGAAATCAGGCTTGGTCAGCGACGGAGCCAGCAGCGGGGTGAGTCGGCGGGTGGAGACGAGAGGGGTGCCGACGCCCGGTGGCACTGAGTCATCGGTGGCCACCTCGCCCAAATTCTCGTGAAGCTGATCGTTGAGGTAGTTGGAGCCGAATAACGCCGCGAAGGCCACTGCAAGCAGCAGAACAGGCATAACGATTCGACGCACTGCGGTCATCCTAGGTGCCGTCTGCGCCACCGGGCGTGCCACCACAAGTGGTGCAGGGCTCGCACGGCGCGGTCGGCGGAAGGAAAGCAATAGCGGCTCTCAGCAGCCATTGTGGCCGGGCCGGCATTGCCCGGTTGGGTGACGGCCAATTCGGTGGCAGCCAATATTGGTTTGCCGGTCCGCCGGGAGGCTTCGGCCGCGGCTGCTGCAAAACGGCCGTCTTGGCGCTCGTGGTACTCGCATATGCGGGCTAGATCAGCTGACTCGAAAAACGGGCCCGAACGCAGATGGGACGCGGTATTGGCTTGGATGCCCATGCCGAGATAGATCACCGCGTCGACCTCCGGGTGGTCGGCCACCAGATTGATGGCTTCCGGGATGGTGTCGCGGCTCTCGCCTCCGGCCAGGTCGATCGGATTGTTGCGGCTCCAGCGGGGCGGGACGAGGCCGTCAATGGCCGATTCCAAGTCGGCGGGCAGGGAGATCAGCTCCAATCCCGAATTGGAAACCGCGTCGGCCGCTATCACTCCCCACCCGCCTGCGCTGGAGAGCACCAGGGTGCGGGGGCCTGTCGGCAAAGGCTGGGTGGCAAACGCAGCCACCGCGTCGTAGGCCTCCTCGATGGTGGCGGCTCTGATTGCTCCGCATTGGCGAACCATGCCGTCGAATACCCGGTCGTCGGTGGCCAGTGCCCCGGTGTGGCTGGCCGCGGCCTGAGCTCCCCGCGGGGTAATTCCCCCTTTGACTAGGACAACGGGCTTGGCCTCGGCCGCCTCCCGGATGGCCCCCGCGAATTGCCGGCCGTCGCCAACACCTTCGACATAGGCGGCCATCGCCTTGGTGAAGGGGTCCTTGGCGAACCAGCCTAGATAGTCAACCACTCCCACCATTGCGGCATTGCCCGCGCTCACTGCTCGGCTGATGCCCACCCCGCTATGGACGGCATAATTCATGAAGGCCGATACCAAATTGCCTGATTGGCTGGCCACGGCGATGGGACCAGGAGGCGGCACTGGGGCCACTATCTGGGCCGCGAGTTTGGCCGGAGTGGAGATCAACCCTTGGCCGTTGGGCCCGGCTACAACCATTCCCAGCGAATCAGCCAGCTCGATCAACTGCTCTTCCGCTTGGGCTCCCTCTGCCCCCGCCTCTCGGAATCCTCCAGAGGCAATGAATGCCGCGCCGATTCCCCGGTCTGCCGCCGACCTCAAAATGTCGGGGCACGTAGAGGGCGGAGTGCAGACCATCACCAGATCGGCAGCTCCGTCTGGCACCTCATCGACCGAGGACAAGGTGTTGATCCCCAGAATGGTCGGCTGATCAGGGTTGGTCGCGAATATTCGCCCGCTGAATCCGCCTGCCAGCACGTTGTGGAGGGCCACGAAGCCAAACTTCCCGGGGTGAGTGGAGGCTCCGGCCACCACAATTCCTCGGGGATTGAAAAGGAGGTCAAACGGGGTCGAAGTCATGGAGCGCTCATCACGACCAAGCCATCGACCGCCACGGGTCGGCCATCTCGAATCACCAGGGGATTAACGTCGATGGCCTCGATCTCGTCCTCGCAGCCGGCCTGAGCCAGACCAAACAGGGTGGTTACCAGAGCATCTCGGTCTACTGCCGGCTCGCCCCGCAGTGGAGCCAGAAGAGCAGGCGCGCCCAAGTCCTCGATCATGTCTTGACAATCGGCTTTGCTCACCGGCAGAAGCCGGAACACCACTTCCCCCACCGCTTCGGTCAGCACTCCGCCCAAGCCGAGCATGAGCGCGGTCCCGAACTGCTCGGTGCGAACCACCCCGGCAATAAGCTCCCGGTGCCCTTCGACCATTTCCGATATCAGCAAGCTCACCTCTCCGTCTTCTTCGGTGGCCAGGGCCAGCAGTTCCTCGGCCGCAGACCGCACTGTTTCGGGTCTGTCCAGCCCCAAACGCACCAGCCCTCTCTCGCTCTTGTGGGCCAGCGTCGGACCGCACAGCTTCACTACTACCGAGCCCCCGATTTCCGCCGCTGCATTCACCGCTGCTTCCACTGAATGGGCCAGCGTGTCTCGGCTGATCTCAACACCGTGGCTGGCCAGCAACCGCTTAGACTCGAATTCCGACAACACCCCCATCCCGCCCAAGCTATCTTCCAACACCCGGTTCGCTCACTCCGGCCACCGCCCAATACCCTGACCTGCAGGGGGATCTGTTGGGGCAGTACCGTTGAGCGGGCCTCAACCTCATGTAACCCCCGTCCGTCCTCTAGGGTCACACTCGTGGCTGCCGCAATCGGCGGTCGTGCCTGACTCGTTGGGAGTTCAATCAGTGCAGTTTGTGATCGCGATCGTGGTAGGAATCGCTCTCACCCAGTTGGCCAATCTGGCCACGACGGTGTACCTGCACCGGGATTTGGCCCATAAGGCTGTGCAGCTCCATCCCGCGCTTCGCAGCACCTTCAAGGTGTTTTTGTGGATGGCCACCGGCATCTCCGCTCGACAATGGGCCGCAGTCCACCGCAAGCACCATGCATACACCGACGCCCCTGAAGACCCCCACTCCCCCGCCCGGCTGGGCTGGCTGCGGGTTCAGCTCACAAACGCCGCCCTCTACCGGAGATCGGCTCGCGATCCCCTCACCACGGAGCGCTACGCCAAGGACATCCCGGTTACCAAGCCCGATCGTTGGCTGCTCAACCGCGGGATTATCGGATTGGTCCTGGGTATAGCCATCCTCGTTTGGTGGCTGGGCGTACTGCCCGGCATCGTGGCCGTGGTGGTCCACACCGTGGGCTATATCGGACTGGGAGGCTCGGTGAACGGAGTGGCTCACACATTCGGTCGCCGACCATTCGACAACAGCGCCACCAATGTCACCTGGCTGGCGTGGCTCACCTGCGGTGAGGGATACCACAACAATCACCATGCCGCGCCAACGTCGGCCCGCTTCGCTCGCCGCTGGCATGATTTCGACCTGGGCTGGTGGTTCATCAGCGTGGCCAGCATGCTGGGATTGGCTCGAATCCGCCACGCCGACGTTGACACCCTGGCCGCTCGTACCACCACCTCAGTCCAGGTTTGATCCCGGATTTACTCCGGGGTGATGTAACATAGCGTTTTTTCCGCTGCCAGCGCCTCCTGCCGGGCTAGCGTGCAGGTAGTGAGCAGGTATGGGGCCGCTTTGTCGGAGCATCCCGATTCGGCCAGCGCCGTTGGCGAGGTGCTTGGTGAGATACTCGAGGCAGTAGGCCCTTCTCCTGATTTGGCCGTGGTGTTCACCTCTGCGTCACACCGCGAGGCAATCAGCGAGGTGGCTGACGCAATACACCAGGTGCTGACCCCGTCGGCCCTTGTCGGGGCCACCGCGATTTCGGTGATCGGCGGGCCTCTCGAGGTGGAAGAGCGTCCAGCCGTGTCCCTGTGGGCTGCTTCCCAGTGCCCTGCCCAATCGGTTCGGCTCGAAGCGGTTCGAGGCCCTGACGGCTGGGCCGTGGGAGGGATGCCGGCCAACGCCGCAGGAACCCTCCTAGTGCTCCCCGACCCCTTCACCTTTCCCAGCGATGCCCTTCTGAACACGGGCAGTGAGACGACGGTAGTGGGAGGGCTGGCTTCGGCTGCCGGCCGACCGGGAGGCAACCGCCTGATCCTGGGTCGGCAGGTCTTCGATGACGGCGCGGTGGGGGTTCTCCTCGATCCCCAAGTCGAAGTTCGCACCGTCGTTTCCCAGGGTTGCCGTCCCATAGGCCAGCCGTTCACGATCACCAAGTCGGAGGGCAATATCGTCTCTGAGATGGGGGGCCGACCGGCGGTAGACCGCCTGCGGGAAATTCTGCTGGGGTTGGATGATGCCGAGCGGGCGCTGGTGTCGAAGGGCCTGCACATCGGAATCGTCATCGACGAGCACAAGTCCGAGTTCGATAGGGGGGATTTCCTGATCCGCGGACTGATCGGCGCTGACGAGGACTCCGGAGCGCTAGCCGTGGGCGATTCTCTGGAAGTGGGGACCACGGTCCAATTCCAAGTCCGGGATGCGGCCACCGCCGACGAAGATCTCCGCGAGCTTATGGCCGATGCCTCGGCTGCATCCGCTCTGGTGTTCACCTGCAATGGCCGGGGCACCCATTTGTTCGAAGGGCCTGACCACGACGCTGCCGTGGTCTTTGAAGCCCTGCAAAGAGCACCCGTGGCGGGAATGTTCTGCGCCGGCGAACTCGGCCCGATTGGCGGCCGCAATTTCCTTCACGGGTTCACCGCTTCGGTGGTGCTGTTCCCATGACCACCTGAAAGGATCGATACTTCTATGGCTGCGTTTCCCGCTGCTCTCGAAGCCCAAGGCATCAGCGTCATCCGCGGTCTGGCCATGGACGCGCCCCACCAAGCCCGCTCCGGGCATCAGGGAACGGCCATGGCCATGGCACCGCTGGCCCACGTCCTCTGGACCCGCATCATGCGCTACGACGCTGACGACCCGGGGTGGCCCGACCGAGACCGTTTCGTGCTCAGCGCCGGTCATGCGTCCATCCTCTTGTACACCATGCTCCACCTGACTGGTCAAGGACTGTCCCTCGACGACCTGCGGGACTTCCGCCAATGGGGCAGTCGCACTCCCGGACACCCCGAAACCGGCCACACCGCGGGCGTTGAAGTCACGACCGGCCCGCTTGGGCAGGGCATAGCCAACGCGGTGGGAATGGCGGTTGCCGAGCGCTGGCTGCGCCACCGATTCGGGACCGAGGTCTGCGACCACCGAGTGTTTGCCCTGTGCAGCGACGGCGACCTCTCCGAGGGAATCAGCCATGAGGCTTCCTCGCTGGCCGGCCATCAGCGACTTGACCGGCTGACCTGCATATACGACGACAACCGGATAACTATCGACGGATCCACCGATCTCTCCCTGTCCGACGACGCCGCCCAGCGATTTGCCGCTTATGGCTGGCACGTTGTGAATCTGGGAGAAGCGGCCGAAGACCTCGACTCCCTCGAAGCCGGGATCCGCACCGCTATGGCGGTTGACGACGCTCCGTCCCTGATCATTGTGCGCAGCCACGTCGCCTATCCCTCCCCCGGGCAGACCGACAACCACGAAGCCCATGGCTACTCGCTGTTCGAAGAGGAGATTGCCGCCACCAAGGCAGTCATGGGATTGCCGGCGGACGAGTCGTTCTATGTTCCTGCCGACGTGGTCGACGCCTACCGGGCTTCCGGCCGCCGGGGCGCTCACGAGAGAACCTCGTGGCAGCAGCGGATTGAGGCCCTAGGTCCCCAACGCTCGGAGTTCGAGGCCTGCCTGGCTGGCCGAGGCCTGCCTGGCTGGGAGAACAAGCTGCCGTCTTGGCCAGCGGGTGAGTCGGTTGCCACCCGCAAGGCCAGCTCCGCGTGCCTCAACGCCATGGCCGACGTGGTCCCTGGCCTGGTGGCGGGGGGAGCTGACCTCACCGGTAATACCGGCACCAACCTCGCCGACACCGAGCCGCTGAACTCAGCCCATCCTGCGGGACGCCAGCTCTACTTCGGCATTCGAGAGCATGCCATGGGCGCCCTGCTCAACGGGGCCGCCCTGCATGGTGGCTTGGTGCCGGTAGGCGGGACATTCCTGGTGTTCAGCGACTACATGCGGCCCGCAGTTCGCCTGGCCGCGCTGTCGGGGGCCCACAGCATCTTCGTCTGGAGCCACGACTCGGTGGGCGTGGGCGAGGACGGCCCCACTCACCAGCCGATCGAGCAGGTCATGTCGCTGAGAGCCATACCCGGCCTGCGAGTATTTCGCCCGGCTGACGGCAACGAGGTAGCCCAGGCATGGCGGCTGGCCGTCGATAACGACGGCCCCAGCGCCATGATCCTCACTCGCCAGAATGTGCCCACCCTGGAAGGTTCCTCGGCCTCCGACGGAGTAGCCCGAGGCGCCTATACCCTGGCGGACTGCTCTGAACCCGATGTGATTCTGGTAGGCACGGGCAGCGAGGTGTCGGTTTGCGTGGACGCGGCCACTGCTCTGAGCCAGCAGGGCATTGCCGCCCGAGTGGTCTCCATGCCCTGCTGGGAACTGTTCGCTGAGCAAGATCCGACCTATCGAGACGCCGTGCTGCCGGCCAGCGTGCCCAAGCTGTCGGTGGAAGCCGGGGTGACGCTGGGCTGGGAGCGGTGGGTGGACCTTCCCGTCGGCATCGACCGTTTCGGAGCATCGGCTCCTGGGTCGGTCGTGCTGGACAAGCTGGGCATGAATCCGGCCAATGTCGCCGCACAGGCTATGTCGCTGGTCAACAGCAAGGAGTAACGACAATGAGCAGTCTCCATGACTTGTATCGCGACTACGGGCAGAGCCCATGGCTGGACAATCTGCGCCGTGATTGGATCAACAACGGAGAGCTCTCCCGTTGGGTAGAGCGGGGAGTTCGAGGACTGACCTCCAATCCCAGCATTTTCCAGAAGGCCATGACCTCGGGAGACGAATACGACGAGCAGTTCTCCAGGCTGTTGGCCGATGGCATGAGTGTTGCCGATGCCTACTGGGAACTGGTTCTGACCGACATTGGCGGCGCGCTCGACGCGCTGGCCCCAGTGCATGAGGAAAGCGACGGGATTGACGGTTTCGTTTCCGTGGAAGTCGATCCGAAGCTTGCCCGCGACACCGACAGCACCCTGGCCGCGGCCCGAGCCCTCAACCAGCGCGTTGACCGTTCCAATCTATATGTGAAGATCCCCGGAACGGCTGAGGGTTTGCCCGCCATTCAATCCATGACCGCCGAGGGTCGAAGCGTCAACGTGACCCTGCTGTTCTCCTTGTCCCGCTATGCCGACGTCATCGAGGCCTACCTCTGCGGCTTAGAGGAATGCGAGGGCGATCTGTCTGCGGTGTCTGGGGTGGCGTCGTTTTTCATTAGTCGCACTGATACCGAGGTAGACCGCCGACTCGAGGCCATCGGAACCCCCGAAGCCCTGGCTCTGCGGGGCCAAACCGCGGTGGCCCAAGGCCAAGTGGCCTATCAAATCTTCAACCAGAAGTTCTCAGGCCCCCGCTGGGAGGCCCTGGAGGCACGGGGAGCGCGCGTCCAAAGGCCCCTGTGGGCTTCCACTTCCACCAAGAACCCGGCTTATCCTGACACCCTCTATGTCGACCAGCTCATCGGACCCGACACCGTGAATACACTGCCCGATGCCACCCTGGAGGCGTTCTTGGACCATGGCGAGCTGGCCCGCACCGTGGATGCCGACCCAGCCACTGCCCAAGCGGTCCTGGATAGAGTCACCGACGTGGGTGTGGATCTGGAGGCAGTGGCCCACCGCCTGGAAGACGAAGGAGTGTCGGCTTTCGTGAAGTCGTTCGATGACTTGATCGAGAGCCTGACCGCCACCGCTGACCGATTGATGGAAGGCCAAGTCGCTGAAGCCCAGCGTCGTGACCATTTGAAGGGCAATCAGTGACCATCGCCGATCAGGGCAGCCGGGACTTGTTGGAGCTGGACCTGGCCGAGCTGATGGCCCGAGCCCGGTCGATTCGCGATCGGGCCCACGGGTCGCGGGTCACCTATTCCCCCAAGGTGTTCATCCCCCTAACCATGCTTTGCCGCGACAAGTGCGGCTATTGCACCTTCGCCCAACCGCCCGCCCGCCTGGAGTCGCCCTATCTGAGCGACCACGAAGTGATGGCCATCGCGGAGGCCGGAGCAGCTGCCGGCTGCCATGAGGCTCTATTCACCCTGGGTGAGCGCCCTGAGTTGCGCTATCCGGACGCGGCAAAATGGCTTACTCGTCACGGCTTCGAGTCCACGGTGGACTATTTGGCCCACGCCACCCGACTGGTGGTGGAGAAATCCGGGTTGCTGCCCCACGCCAACGCCGGTGCGCTCTATCCCGAGGAACTGGCCCTTCTCCGCAAGACCGCGCCGTCACAGGGGATGATGCTCGAGACGCTGGCCGATCTGGACTGTCACCGGGGATCGCCCGATAAAACCGCCGAGCGGCGTCTGGCCACCCTTGACGCCGCAGGAGAGCTGGCCATCCCGTTCACCACGGGCATCCTGGTGGGCATAGGAGAGACCCGGGTTGACCGCGTCGACGCCCTTGAGGCCATCGCCGAGTCGCATCGGCGCTGGGGCCATGTCCAAGAAGTCATCGTCCAGAATTTCTTGCCCAAGCCGGGCACGGCCATGCACAGCGCCCCGGCCTGCCCGTCTGAGGAGTACTTGGAGGCCATCGCTCTTGCCCGCCTGATCCTTCCCGAGGGAATCCATCTCCAAGCACCTCCCAACTTGTCCGACGATTTCGGCCAGTTGCTGGACGCGGGCATCGACGACTGGGGCGGCGTATCCCCGGTCACCGCCGATCATGTGAACCCCGAGTGCCCGTGGCCGGCCGTCGACCGCTTGGCCGCAGTCACTGAGGCCAAGGGGTTCACTCTCGCACCCCGCTTGACTGTGTACCCGGAGTACGCCCTCGATCAGGATCGTTGGCTCGATGCAGACATGAGGTTCCCGGTGCTCGACCGCAGCGACGCCGAAGGGCTGGGTCGCCCGAACGACGGCGGCTGGTACTCCGGGGCCGACGCCGCGCCTCCTATCCTGTTGGCCCCACCGAACCAAAACGGCTCTGCCAGCGGCCTCGCCATCGCCAACGGAGCGGTAGGTGAAGTGCTGGCTGGGGTGCGCTCTGGCCAAGAGGTGGGAGTGGGCGAGATCGTCACCCTTTTCAGCGCTCGGGGGCCCGAGGTGCGAGCGGTCGCCTCGCTGGCCGACGAACTGCGCCAGGCCGCGGTGGGCGATGAGGTCACCTGGGTGTCCAACCGCAACATCAACTACACCAACGTGTGCACGTTCAAGTGCCGGTTCTGCGGTTTTTCCAAAGGGCCACTGTCGCTCAACTTGCGGGGCGACCCCTACCTGCTGACGCTGGACGACATCGCTGAGCGCACCGCGGAGGCGGCTGAAGCAGGTGCTACCGAAGTTTGCCTGCAAGGTGGCATCCACCCCAGCTTCGACGGCGACTATTACATCGACGTCACCCGGGCGGTGAAAGACGCAGTGCCCGACATCCATGTCCACGGATTTACCGCCCTCGAAGTCACCGAAGGCGCTCGCCGACTGGAGGAGCCCCTGGCTGACTATCTGCGCCGCCTGATGGACGCCGGCCTGCGCTCGCTCCCTGGCACCGCGGCCGAGATTCTCGATGATGACATCCGGCAGGTGATCTGCCCCGACAAGATCGACACCGACGAATGGCTGGAGGCTCATCGCACCGCTCACGGCCTCGGCTTGCGGTCCAACGTGACCATCATGTTCGGGACAGTCGAGCAGCCCATTCACTGGGCGCGCCATCTGGTCCGCACTCGCGAGCTCCAGAAGGAGACCGGCGGGTTCACCGAGTTCGTACCCCTGCCCTTCGTCCACATGGCCGCCCCCATCTACCTGCAAAAGCGCTCCCGGCGGGGCCCCACCTTCAGGGAAGCGCTGCTGATGCACGCCGTGGGCCGCATCGCCTACCACGGTTGGATACACAACATTCAGGCATCGTGGGTGAAGTTGGGCATGGCCGGGGCGGCCCAGATGCTTCAGGCCGGGGTCAACGACCTGGGCGGCACCCTCATCAACGAGAACATCTCCCGCGCGGCTGGCGCCTCCCATGGCCAAGAAGTGACCGAGAGCGACCTGCGCGAGCTGTGCGCTCCATTGGGCCGTACCTTGCGCCAGCGGACCACGCTCTACGACGCGGTGGCTGTCTAATCCCCCAAGATCGAGATCGCCTTTTCGACTGACCGGCGAGCTCGGGTCAGCCTCTTCTCTTCCTCGGGCCTCGACGTCGCTCCCTCCTCCACCGCATCGCGCAGCACCGACATAGCCAAATCGTCCAGTTGCTCGGCGATTTGTTCAAGCTGCTCGCGTATGTGCTCAGCCGTCATGGTCAATCGCCTCGTCCACGATTTCCAGGGGGTGGCGCACCACGACCCCGGCGTTGGCCAAATGGATGGTGCAGCCGGGATTGGCACTGGCCACGATGCGCGCTCCGGAGCGCTTGATGGCCTCCACCTTGCGTTCTCGAATGGATGCCGCCAGCTCAGGCTGCATAGCCGCGTAGGCTCCGCCCGCTCCGCAGCACAGTCCATCGTCGTCCAAGGCCACCACGGTAACGAAGCGGGCCAGCACCTCGGCCACCGGCTGGTGGGCCCGCTGAACATGGCGCAAATGGCAGGGATCGTGCACCGCCACCACCGCGTCCGAGCTCCTCACCGCCACACCTGGCAGCTCTTCGAGGCGTGGTGCCAGCCACTCGTGCACGTCCATGACCCGGCGGCTGAATGCAGCGGCCTCCGGAGTGCCCACCAGCTCGCCGTACTCCTTGAGCGCGGCACCGCAGCCGGCTGAGTCCACCAGAATCGGCGCTGAGCCCTCCAGCGCCCTCATTGTGCGAATCGCCAGGGCGAGGGCATGGTCCTCCAAACCGGCGTGCAGCGATAACGCTCCGCAGCATCCCGCGGCGGCGCCGGGCAGGGAGACGCCGACCCCGGTGCCCTCCACCACTCGCTTGACCGCGGCATGGGTTGACCGCTGCCAGGCATCCATCACACAGCCGGTGAACAGCCACACGTCGTCGCCTGAAGCTCGAAGCCGACCTTGGATCAGCGGGATAGCAGGCAGTCCCAGCCGCCTAGAGGGGATTAGCCGCAATCGCTGGGCCACAGCCAAGATTCGCGAGAGCAGGTTCAACAGCCGCGGATGGCCGAGCACCCGGAATCCCCACCGGCGCCAGTCGATTCGCCTCCTCCGGGCCAAACCCGCTTGGGTGGCCTCCATCATGGACCCGAAAGGAACCCCCGACGGACAGGCCGGTTCGCAGCCTCGGCACTGCACGCAGGTGTCCATCGACGACAAGAACGCCGTATCCACCGCCGCACCGTGGTCCTGCACCTCGCGCATGGCGCTTATGCGTCCACGGGGCGACGCCCATTCCTCTCCGGTCACCCGGAATGTCGGACAATGAGGCAAGCACAGCCCGCACGACACGCACGAAGCCAGTTCCTCAGGGTCGATCCCTAAGGTGGGCCTTGAGGCTGATCCTTCGGGGTCGATCCCCAGAGAGACCTTTGCGCTCATGTCGCCACCAACGGGTCCCGCCCGGGATTCAGCCGACCGCGGGGATCGAATTCCGCTTTCAGTCGCCCATGGAGAGCTACAACGGCCGGATCAGGGCCAGGAACCGGGAAAGGCTCGTGTACATAGGCCGACCCGGTGCCGAACTGCACCAAATAGCCATCGGAGAGTCTCCCGGCTTCCAAAGCCGCCGTGGGCACCCGATGGGCCGGCAGCCTCGGGGGGCCGTCGGTCAGGTTGCAACCCAGCGACTGCGCCAGTTCGGCCTCAGACTCCACGTCCGACTCATGGCCCTCGAGATGAACCCACGACGTCTGGCCGTCCCACAAGATGGACGAGGGCCAATACAGCTCCCGGCGAAGCATTGCTGGGTCGCACGGACCCGACAACCATTGCTGCACAGCCGGCCGAGGCCAGGTGCGCAGGATCACCTCGCCCACCAGCCCCAACGTGCCCAGCGATCCCACGAGCAGCCGGCAAAGGTCGAACCCCGACACGTTCTTCACTGTCGGGCCACCGACTTTGACCAGCCGGCCGTCTTCGGCCACATAGACCGCCTCTAGTAGGACATCTCGGAGCCTCCCCCGCCCCAGCGCGTGTACGTCGTCGCGGCCGACTACCAGCACGCCACCTACAGTGGCCCCCGGCACCATCGGCAGGTTGGCTCGCTGTCCGGCTTCGGCCAGAACTGCGTCCAGCTCTTCTACCAGAGTCCCGGCCCCTACTCGAATGGTCATGTCGGCGGGATCAAATGAGCGCACCCCACTTGGGGCCCGCACGAGGCGAGTCTCATCCGGGCAGGGTCCGCCGACCTCCCAGTGGGTGCGCCCCCCTACCACGGCCACCGGACCAGCTGATCCCACCTCGGCGGCAAATGACTCCAGCGCCGCTCCGGTCTCCTCGTTGGGCACCTATCCCCAAACTCCTTCGGGGACCTTGTCCAGCGCGTTCACATCGGCGCAGCTTGCCCCGGTGGGCAGCACCTTGCCGGGATTGGCCATCTCATCGGGATCGAACGCCCGCCGCAGTCGGGCCTGGGCGTCCAAATCGGCCTCGCTGAACATCAAAGGCATGAAATCGCGCTTTTCCATGCCGATGCCGTGCTCGCCCGACAGCACCCCACCCACGGCCAGCGAGGCCTCGATGATGGCTGCCCCCGCGGCATGAACCCGGGGCATTATCCCTGGCTCACGGCGGTCGAACAGCAGCATTGGATGCAGGTTGCCGTCACCGGCGTGGAATACGTTCATCACTTGCAGCTCGTGCTCTTCAACAATCTCGTACACCTGTTTCATCACCTCGGCCAGGCGGGTCCGAGGAACCACCGTGTCATGCAGGTAGTAGTTGGGCTTGATACGGGCAATGGCGCCGAACGCGCTTTTTCGCCCTTTCCACAAGAGCGCCCGCTCCTGGTCGTCGGCGGCCCGGCGGACACTCCCGCCCAACCCCACGGCCAATTCCGCTACGCGGTCGGCTTCGGCTGCCACCCCACCAGGCAAGCCGTCCACTTCAACGATGACCACCGCGGCCGCGTCGGTGGGAAACCCCGCCCCCACGAACTCCTCCACTGCCCTGATGATGTTGTTGTCCATCATTTCTATGGCGGCAGGCACAATCCCATCGGCAATAACCGCGCTGACAGTCTGCGCCGCGGAGTCCACCGAGTCGAAGGCCAGCAGCAGGGTCTGCACCGCCGGAGGATCGGGGGTCAGGCGCACCGCTATGGCAGTGGTTATGCCCATCATCCCCTCCGACCCCACATATGACCCTCGGAGGTCCAAACCAGGGGCCCATCCATCAGAATCGCCCAACACCACGGCTTCACCTGACGTAAGCACCACCTCCACCGCAAGCACGTGAGCGCTGGTTACCCCATGGGCCAAGCAATGAGGCCCTCCGGCGTTGGTGCCCACGTTGCCCCCCAGAGAGCACACCTGTTGGCTGGAAGGATCGGGAGCGAAATGCAATCCATAAGGTGCGGTGGCCCGGCTGAGATCCAGATTGATCATGCCCGGCTGCACCCAGGCCATCCGCCGGTCGGCGTCCACCGACAAAAGGCGGTTCATTTTGGTGGTGACCACAACCAAAGGCTCTTCCAGGGGCACCGCTCCCCCGGCTAACCCGGTGCCCGCTCCTCGGGGAACAACGGCCCGGTTGTGGCGCCGAGCAGCATCCACACAACCCTGCACCTCCTCGGTACTGATCGGGAAGCACACCGGCCCAGCCCGGCCCCCCTCGAAGATCGAGGCGTCTCGGCCTAATAGCGATCGCTCCAGCGAAGCTGACCTAATCCGGTCGGCAGGAAGCACTCGCCGAAGATCTCGCACCAAGGGGTCATCAGTGGTGGTCCGCCAAAACCTCATCGGCCAGTAGGATACCGCCAGTGAGTCGAACAGGATGCAAGCGCTCCAAGCTCTGTTAGGAGGCAGGATCGCCCGGTCGGGAGTGGAGCTGCTGGCCTCCTTCCGACCACGACAGGCCTTCCCCGCAATGATGGTGCTGTCCATCATCACCGGTGCCCTGGTAGGACTTCTGGTTGCCGGGTTCGAACAGCTCACTGTCGAGGTGCTGTTGAAGCACCTCCTGGACGGTCCCCTGTGGTGGCAGGCAGCCGCACCGGCCGTAGGGCTAGCTGCCGCATTCACCATTCTGCGTTACATCGGCCGAGGGGCCACACCGTCAACCTCTGACGAATACGTCCGGGCCTTCCATGAGCGCCATCCCCGGCTGCCCTTGTCCCAGCTCCCGGCCAAGCTGATGGCCGGTGTGGCCACCATCGGCCTAGGCGGATCGATGGGTCTGGAAGGCCCCTCGGTGTACGCCGGTGCGACGGTCGGCCACAGCACCCAGGGACTCTTCGGCCGGTGGCTGCGCCGGGAAGAGACCAAGATGCTGCTCACCGCGGGAGCAGCCGCTGGCATCGCCGCAGTGTTCAAAACACCGGCTACCGGGGTCATCTTCGCTCTGGAGGCCCCCTACCGCGACGATGTTGCCCGAAGAGCGCTATTGCCCGCGCTGATGGCTTCGGCATCGGGGTATCTGGTGTACGTGGCCGTGCTGGGAACCGACCCGGTCATCGATCTGGGCAGCCACGACGGCGGTCTCAGCATTATCCACTTGGGCGGGGGAGCACTGCTCGGCCTGGTTGCCGGTCTAGGAGGCCGAGGATTCGCATGGCTGGTTCGCCAGGCCAAGGGACTGGAACAGCAATTCCCCATCGGGGTCCGAATCCTGATTGGCGGGGCGGTGCTAGCTGGATTGGTGTTGGCCACTGAGGCGATCTTTGACCAGCCGTTGAGTCTGGGGCCAGGGGTGGAAGCTACCGAATGGCTGCGAGACGGCGATAACACGCTCTTGCTGATCGGCTGCCTGTTGGCCTTCCGAGTCGTTGCCACTCTGACCACCGTGGGTGCCGGAGGCACCGGCGGGCTGTTCATACCACTGGCCGTCCAAGGGGTGATTGTGGGCAGCTTCGTGGGCCAAGCCCTGGGAACAGCCGACATTGGGCTGTACCGCACACTGGGACTGGCCGCCTTCTTGGGCGCCGGCTACCGGGCTCCCATCACCGCGGTGATGTTCGTAGCCGAGAGTACTGGCACCTCCGCGTTTGTGGTTCCTGCACTCATCGCCGCCGCCGTTTCACAGCTTGTGGCCGGATCCAGCTCGGTGGCCTCTTACCAGTTGGACAAGCGAGAGGGGCTGGTTGAGCGTCGGCTTGCGCTTCCCCTCACTTCCGCGCTCACCACCGACACCCTCACCGTGCCCCCCGACGCCACGGTGAGCGAGCTGGTCTACATCCACCTGCTCGGTCGACGGGAGCGGGAAGTCCCAGTGGTCGACGGCGGGGTCTACGTCGGTATGTGCGGACTGGAGCAGATGAGCGATCTGGAGCGCGACGCGTGGAACGACACGCTGGTGGAGAACATTGCCCGGCGCGACCTGCCCACGGCTCGGCCGTCATGGACGCTGCGCGACGCGGTCGCCCAGATGGATGCCAACGACACCGACCTGCTCCCGGTGACGGACGACGACGGAACCTTCATCGGGGTGGTGCGTGCCGACGATATTCTCCGGCTGGACGAGATCCTCGACGAGACCGAGGGGGTGTGACCGAGATTTGGTCAGACAGCCTCAGTTGGGAAATAGCTCGTCGACGCTGTCATCGGTAGGGGTGTCCCGGTATTCGCACCAAGGCTTGGCCCCCACTTTGACGAGTCGGCATTCCTCGCCGGGGATGGCTCCACACTCCACGCATGGATCCTCGTTCTCTTCGAACATGACGTCGAAGTCGTCGCTTGTGTGCTTCAGCGCACGAGCTTCTTCGTAACGACGGTGGCGTCCCTTTTTCATGGGCGGCTCCGCAATATCAAGCCAGCAGCCCTTAGCACTGGCAGCAGGGGGAACTCCGCCCCCTAACGTCTCATGGCGGCCAGTCTAGCCACTCCATTCAGCCATATGGCACACCGCCGAATTCAAGACGGTGCCCGAACAAGCCAGTTCTCAGGCGTCCAGCACCTTGTGGCGGGCATCTTCGGCGCTTACCAAAGGCCGATCGGTTGACCACGGAAAATTGATCCACTGATCGGTTCGCCTCCACACGTAATCGCTCTTCACCAGGGAGTGCGACTTTTCGTAGAGCACTGCCGAGCGCACATCACCCACCCGCTCCACACAGAAGTCGTAGACCATTTTGAGGGTATGGCCGGTGTCGGCAACATCGTCGGCGATAAGGATCTTGGAATTGCGATGATCCACTAGGTCGACGGCGGGGGGCAGCATCACCGGAACAGGGAGGCGCTCGTCCACCCCGGTGTAGTACTCGCAATTCATCACATAGATGTTCTTAATCGACAGCGCATAGCCCAGTGATCCGGCGCAGAACAGGCCTCCCCGGGCAATGGCCAAAATCATCTCCGGTCGATAGCCGTCGTCGGCCACCATCGCCGCCAATTCCCGCACAGCCCGGCCGTAGGAATCCCAGTCGAGCCATTCCCGTTCAGTCGCCTCGCTCATGTGCTTCCTTTCGATGAATCAGCGGAAATCGGTCGCCCTGACCGCTCTTCAAGGGTGAGCTTGCCCTGGTCGTCGAAGGCTACCGCTGCGGTTCCCTCCAATAGCTGTTGGACTGGCGCGGCAATAATTTCTGCCCGCCATCCCTTCAGGGCTCGACAGTTCGGATCGCCCCTCAACAGGGCCTCAATGTCGCCGCGGGTTGCCACCAGCGCCGGGTCGAGATCGGCCTCGGCGGCGTGCTGAGCGGCCCACGATGTGATGAGGCTGACCGCCGGCTTCAGCGCAGGATCCAACTTGGGCGGTTTGCTGGCCGGCTCCACCACCAAATCAGCACCCCTGATCTCCTTGAGGAAGGCCAGCAGCTCCTTGTCGGCACCCTTGCGGAGATTGCGGGGCTCCACTCCCCTGATCTCTCGCAATTGGTCGAGGGTTTTCGGCATGCGTTGAGCTACAACAGCTACTCCGAGGTCAGACAGCACATGGCGTACGGGCTGGTTCTGTCGGGCAGCGTACTCCTCTCGCCATCGAGCCACCGCTTGGGCCAGCGCCCGCGGTCGACCCTCCATTCGGCGCACCTCCTTGATTCGGAGCCAGGCGGTTTCCGGAGATCGGCCGGAGTCAGCCCGCTCCAACAAAAGTGCGCATTCCTCCTCCGCCCACTCCAGACGGCCTCGGGCGTGCAGCTCCTTTTGCAGTATGTCGCTGATCTCCAGCAGCCGCTCCACATCGGCCGCGGCGTAGGCCAGCATATGATCAGGCAGCGGCCGCTGAAACCAGTCGGACAATCGAGCTTCTTTGGCCAACTCCACTCCCAGCAGCCGCTCGTGCAGCGTGGCCAGCGACGGCGAGCTGTACCCGATGAACCCGGCCGCGATCTGCGTATCGAAGATTCGCCGAGGCCTTGTCCCGCATTCGTGGTAGAGAACTTCTAAGTCCTGCTCAGCGGCGTGCAGTACTGCGATGCCGTCGCCCTCCAGCAGTCGGGCCAGCGGGGTAATGGGCACCGCCAGGGGGTCGATAACGGCGAGCTGGTCGTGCCAGGCGATCTGGACGAGCGCCAATCGGGGGTAGTAGGTGCGCTCTCGATGGAACTCGGTGTCGAGGGCGTAGGCATCGGCGGTTGCGGCGTCAGCCACCACCGCCGACAGCTTGCGCCGTGTGGTAACCGGCTCGGGAAGGCTGGCCTTGGAACTCAATCGACAGGGGGCCCGGAGTCGTAGGAATAGCCGGCCTCCACCCATCCATTGGTGCCTCCGGCCACATTGGTGCAGGCCCAGCCGCGGGCAGTCAGATACTCCGCTGCCTTGAGGCTGCGCCCCCCCAAGGCACAGATCATGTACAAGTGCTCGCCGGGCAGTTCTGAGATGCGCTCGGGGATGGTGTCCAGAGGAATGAGCACCGCACCGGGCACACGAGCTTCGGCGTACTCGTCGGGCTCCCGCACGTCGATGAGCACAACATCCTCTGAATGCAGCTCGGCAAGCTCTGTTACGCCGATCTCGGGGATTTCCACCCCGTTGAGGTTAGTGGGCCAATCACAGGTCTTCGGGACTGTCGACATCTGCCACCGCCGAAGGAGGCGCGGGAACGTCGGCAACGGCCACTTCATCCAGAAGCGAGGCCACTGCGCGCTGACCCGACTCGAACAAGCGCTCGGCCAGCGTCCCCGAGCGGGTATCGATGGCCAGGGGCAGATAATGACGGCGGTGGTCAGTGAATACCGCCGCCGAAGGAGCGGGGCTGGGAGGAGCCTCGCGGACTGCTTTCACCAGCACTGCCACATCCTCAGCGCTGATGGCCGGAAGATCGCAGGGCAAGATCACGGTCACAGGATGGCGAGCAAGGCCCAACGCGGTGGCCACTGCCCCCAGTGGGCCCTCTCCGGGCCAGCGATCAGCCACATGTTGAGCACCGGTGGCAGCCGCGGCCTCCGCCAGCCTCGGATCAGTCCCACCGACGATGAGATGTTGCGAAGCGCCGGCCAGTGCCTTCAGCGTCCTGATTACCAGCCACCGGCCCTCCACCTCGATGAACGCCTTGTCGGTGCCCATGCGCTGACTCATTCCCCCAGCCAGCACAACACCCGTGAACCCTCCCTCGATGTCTAGCCCCCGTAGTTCATGCGGGTGTCCTCCATACGCAAAACGGGAGTGTCCTCGTCGTGCTGAAAGCCGCAATCAACCACTTCGCCGATGAACAGAGTGTGGGCCCCGGTGACCACCGAGTCGCGAACCTCGCAGTCGAGATAGGCGGGAGCGCAGTCCAGAATGGGCGCGCCGGTGACACCTTCATGGAAGGCGAAGCCATTGAGGGTCATGGCCGCCAAATCAACCTCGACCGGCTTGGTGAATTTGCGCACAATGGCCCGGTCCTCCCGGGCGACCGTGCACAGGCTGAACACCCCACCCTCAGAGATGAGCTCGTGAGTGTAGGCAGGATGCTCGACCCCGATGCCCACCAGCTTCGGCTCGAATGCCAGCTGAGTGGCCCAGTTTAGGGTCATGCCGTTGCGCCGTTCCCCGGCCCGCGAACCCACCACGTACAGCCCATAGGGCAGGCTCCACAAGACCCGCCTGCGCAGCCGGTCGTAGGCGTCTTGGGCCTCGGGGTCGTCCCCTACACGATCCGGGAACGGGCCAATAGTTCCGGTTCCGCCCGGCGCTGCCATATCTCACTCTCTCCAATCGGTGGGGGGCCAGGACGGATCGAGCTGGTGCAGAAAGTGCAGGCAGCGCTCCTCTTCATCCCTCTCACCGATGGCTGCCGCGGTGGCCTGCAATCCGGCAAGGGCTCGCAGAAAGCCCCTGTTCACCTCGTGAGTCCAGCGTACGTAGCCCGAACCCCGCCACCCGTTTTGGCGCAACCGGTCCAATCCTCGGTGATACCCCACTCGGAAGGCGGCATAGGCCTCGGCATGGTCGCGGGCCAGTAGGCCCATTCGGGCCCAGCCATCGAGAAAACGGGGAAATCGAGACACCACTTCAGCCACCGCGGCCCGCCTTCGATCTTCAGGTTGGTTCATAGCCTTGGCCAATGCGGCCACTGCTTGAGGCGGCTCCGGGTCCAAGATCGTTTCGGGAGGACCCGATCGGGTCAGATTCACCGGCGCATCGGTCATGGGCGCAATCCTTCTATGGTCAGCGGACGCGCACCAAGCGCAGCACATCGGTGGCTTCGGCCATGCCAGCCACCACCGCAACCACATCGCCAGGCACAACGTGCCCCGCCTCCTTGGCCAGGTTCAGGGCCTCGTTTACCCGGGCTTCGTAGGTGCCAAATTCAAGGGCCAGCATCGGCGTGACCCCCCAGCTAAGCGTCAGCTGCTGAACGGTGCGCTCCGTGGTGCTGAACCCCAGAATGGCCGTCTGGGGGCGGAATCGGGCCATCGAACGAACAGTGAATCCCGATGCCGAGATGCACACGATGGCGGCCAGGTTGAGCTCGTTGGCGGTGGTCGCGGCGGCGCCGGTCATGGCATCGGTAACCGATTTGGGCGCATCCACATCGGTCATGCGCAGCCGCCGGATGTTCTCCCCCCAACGGACATAGTCGAACTCATCATCAGCTCGCTCAGCGATTCGAGCCATGGTGGCCACCGTGGCCACGGGGTGGGCGCCAATGGCTGTCTCCGCTGACAACATGACCGCGCTGGTGCCGTCGAACACCGCGTTCGCCACATCCGATACCTCGGCCCTCGTTGGCGTTGATGCCTGGACCATTGAGTCCAGCATCTGGGTGGCGGTTATCACCGGCAGGCCGCCGGCGATGCAGTCGCGGATTATTCGCTTCTGAAGGTGAGGAGTCTCCTCCATGAGGCATTCGGTGCCCAGATCACCGCGGGCCACCATGATGCCAGCCGACGCCTCGATAATGTCCTCGAGGTTCTGTACGGCTGCTTGGGTCTCAATCTTGGCGATCACCAGCGGGCCGTGGGGATGGGGCTCCACATTTACCCGCCGAATGTCGTCACCCGACCGAACGAATGAGATGGCCACCATGTCGACGGACTCTTCAACGAACGCATCCAAGCCTTGGAGATCTTCTGGTGTCGGCGTTGACATGCTGAGTCGGTCGGAGGGAATGCGGAATCCAGGACGACCGTGGATCACATCGCCGTGAAGAATGACTCCGGTCGCCTTGTCGGCGCCAACGTCGACAACTTGCAACAACACTTGCCCGTCCCCCAGGGCAACTTGGTCGCCGACTGCGATGTCGTGGAGGAGGTTCTCGTAGTCAACCTCCACCACACCAGCGGTGCTCTTGGCATCGCCCACTCTGATCTCAACCTCAGTGTCCACCCCCAAGAACACGCCGTCTTGGCCAAAGCTGGCCGTGCGCACCTTCGGTCCGGGCAGGTCCACCAATACCCCCACGCGACGGCCAGCCTCCAAGGCCACCTGGCGCACGAGACGCATCCGACCAAGAGCTTCGTCCAGCGTTCCGTGAGCCAGCCCGATGCGAGCTACGTCCATGCCCGCGTCCACCATGGCCCGCAGCGTTTCCGGCTTCTCCGAAGCCGGGCCGATGGTGGCGATGATCTTGGTACGGCGGGGCACGGTCTTTAACGCTACCGCCCGATAGGGCTGATTTCGCGGTCCAAACGGGCTAGTTGGTTGGCCCTAGTTCATGCGTGCTCGAGCCAAGGTGGCCAACCGCTGAAGCTGCTCCTCGTCATCATCCTCGGCAGTTTGGGCCAACTGCTCGAACCGACGGGCCGCTTGATCGAATCGGCCCCGCTCCATGTTGATCATCCCCAATTGCTTCGCCTCGCCAGCTGGGACCGATGGGCACATCGTCCTTAGTTCCAGCACCCATTCCAGATTGGCGTAGTCCTTGCTTTGCGCGTAGATGGCCCGGAGGTTGCCCAGCATCCGCTCCATGATCGACGAGTGGTCCACCGGTGCCAGATACGCGGGGTGGAAGCCCTTGTCCCCTCCGGTGATCTGGTGGAACAGCTCCTCGCAGCCCTGGGCGTCAAGCAACGCGCCCCCCGCGAACACGTCGATGAACATGTCGGGTTCGTTTCGGTCTCTGATCATGAAGTGTCCGGGCAATCCAATGCCCTCGAACTCGTAGCCGATGCGCTCGCCGATGGCGATGGTGAGAACCGCCAGGCTTATCGGTATCCCGGTGCGCCTGCGCATGACCTCGTTCAGAAAGGAATTGCGGGGGTCGTAGTAGTCCCCCCGGTTGCCATGAAATCCCAGATCGCCGAAAAGCGACAGCAGCATCTGCTCCCGACTGGAGCGGTCGCAACGGTCAGCCAGTGCATCCAGCCTGTCGAGCTCGGCTACGTAGTCCATATCCGGGCAACCGTGGGCGGCAATGCACAACGCGCCCTCACTGAGCGCGAACGCTCCGTCTTGGAGCAGTTGCCTGAACTTCTTTGCGGGATCCCAAGCCACGAATAGTGAATCTATCCCCAGCAGGTACGCTCCCGCTGGTGTCTGCTTGGCCATTCCTGGATCACGTTGGCCCGATCCCCATAGCCCACCGGGGTGGCGCCGCCGAGAATCCCGAGAACACCATGGCAGCGTTCGCCGCCGCGATCGACCTCGGTTACCGATATGTCGAAACCGACGTACACGCCACCCGCGACGGCGTGCTGGTGGCCTTCCACGACGAGGGCTTGCAGAGACTGAGTGGGAGGCCCGAGGCCATCGCCGACCTAACGTGGCGAGATCTGGAGACGGTCCGGGTCGGAGGCGGCCACGCCATCCCCCGTTTTGAGGAGCTGCTGGAAGAGTGGCCCGACCTTCGGATCGCGGTCGATCCCAAGCATGACCAGGCCACCGAGCCGCTTGTTGGAACTCTCCGACGTGCCGAGGCCATCGACCGAGTCTGCGTGGGATCATTTTCCGGGCGCCGATTGACCACGGCCCGCCAACTAGGTGGACCACGGTTGTGCACTGGGCTCAGTCCCAAAGAGGTCGGACAGCTCCAGGCAGCATCAGCCGGACTGCCGGTAAGAGTCAAGGCCGGTGCCTGTGCCCAGGTTCCCCCCTCGGCAAAGGGTGTGCCATTGGTCCACCAGCGGTTCGTGGATGCCGCGCACTCCCAGGACATCGCGGTCCATGTTTGGACCATCGACGACGCCGATCAGATGCACCAACTGCTGGACATCGGGGTGGACGGCATCATGACCGACCGGCCTACGGTGCTTCGTGATGTGCTCATGGAGCGCGGCACATGGAACTGAGGGGTCATTTCAGACCGAAAATCGAGTTCTGCCCTGTGGTTAAATCGAGGTTTCTTGGGGATTTCTAGTCACATCAGTGGAAAACCCTGTGGATTTTGGTTTTCCGCTTGACCTGGGTTTTTTCCGCGCTATGGTATGCCCACCTACCAGAGACAAGCGGAGGTAGCTGGCCGAGCAGGAGCCCGAAAGGGCAAGGGTTCGACAGAGTTCCGCAGGGTCGCTGAAACGGGCCGAGGAAGTCGGTGGCACCACCGAAAGCCAAAGTCCGGGAAGGCGATCAGGTGCCGTGAGGATCTGGGGGGTAGGGACCGGGAAACCGGGGGGCGCAAGCCAACCGGAGGACCGAGACCGAACGGGACGGCCCCGAGAAGTCGACCGGTTTCGGCCGGGAGGTTACTCGGGGCCTCCTGCTTTTCTCCGGCGCTTCGCTTTTCGCTCCTCACCCGTAAGTATTCTGAGCGCCGTGAGCGGACCCGCGGTCGCATTGCTGCACGGACTGGCCGGCTCGGCCCGAAGGACTTGGGGAGACAACGCCTGGTTCGACTTGCTGGCCGACGCGGACCGGGAAACGATCGGCGTCGATCTCATGGGCCATGGGACCGCCCCCAAGCCCCACTATCCCGAGGGCTACGCCGACTTCGAGCAGCATGTGATCGACCACTTCCCTAACGAGCCCATCGACGCCATCGGATTTTCGCTGGGGGCCTACACCCTGTTGTCCATCGCCTCCAAGACTCCGGAGCAATTCCACCGGCTAGTGGTGTCCGGAGTGGGCAAAAACCTGTTCGAGCGGGATGAGGACCACAGTCGCATGATCCTTCACGCCGTCACGGGGGAACCTGACCCCGAGAACCCCGAAGCACTTCACTTCTCCACTTTGGCTGACGATCCCGAGGCCGATCGGGAGGCGCTCGCCGCCCTTCTAGCCAGCCGCACCGCCTTCAACACCGACTGCCTAGCCGATGTCGCCGTGCCCACCCTGGTAGTCGTGGGCGACAAGGACTTTGCCTACCCTGCCGACCAATTGGTCGATGCCCTCCCCGACGCTCGCCTGGTCGTCCTCCGCGGCGTCGACCATTTCGCCACCCCCAAGTCCTTCGACTTCATCGACGCCGCGCTTGACTTCCTTGACGCCCGACCCTTCTAGAGAGTGGTCCGTTAGCGGAGTTGCTGGGCGGTTGGGACCAAGGGGACGGGTAGGAGAGTGTCGCCGCTGAGATACTCGTCGACCGCGGCGGCACAGGCCCGCCCTTCGGCAATGGCCCACACGATCAGGCTCTGACCGCGGCCGATGTCGCCGGCCACGAACACGCCAGGCACCGTGCTCATCCAATTGTCGTCGCGGGCCACGTTGCCTCGGTCGGTGATCTCCACCCCCAACTCATCGAGCAAACCGCCCGTCTCGGGACCTGTGAAGCCAAGGGCCAGAAGCACCAGGTCAGCCTCGAACTCCCGTTCCGTGCCCTCGATTGGGTTGAAGCTCATGCGCCCGCCCTCGAACGACTGCTCCACATCAATGGTGTGCAGCGCCTCCACCTTGCCGCCTGATCCGGTGAACTCCACGGTATTGATGGCGTAAATCTGAGTGCCGCCCTCCTCATGGGCCGACGACGACCGATACATGAGCGGCCAAGTGGGCCACGGCGTGGACTGGTCCCGATCATCGGGCGGACGGGGCAGGATCTCGAACTGGTGGATGGAGGCCGCCCCGTGGCGATGGGCGGTACCCAGGCAGTCAGCACCGGTGTCGCCTCCGCCGATGATGATCACATGCTTTCCAGCGGCTGAGAACGGGTGCTCTTCCAGATCGCCCTCCTGCACCCGGTTGGACGGCGGCAAGTACTCCATGGCCTGATAGATGCCTTCAAGCTCTCGACCGGGAATGGGCAGATCCCGCCATTGGGTGGCCCCCCCGGCTAGCACCATCGCGTCGAATTGCTCGGTGAGCTCAGCTGCGCTGATATCGACACCGACGTTCACCCCGGTCTTGAACACCGTGCCCTCGGCTTCCATCTGGTCCAACCGACGGTCAAGATGGCGCTTCTCCATCTTGAATTCCGGAATGCCATAGCGCAACAGCCCCCCGATGCGGTCGGCCCGCTCGTACACCACCACATCGTGGCCCGCCCGAGTGAGTTGCTGGGCGGCGGCCAGTCCCGCCGGACCCGACCCCACCACTGCAACCGAGCGGCCGGTGCGGTCGTCGCAGACCACCGGGGTGATCCACCCCTCCTCCCAAGCTCGGTCCACGATCTCCACCTCGACCTGCTTGATGGTCACCGGATCCTCGTTGATGCCCAGCACACAGGCCGCTTCGCACGGCGCGGGGCACAACCGTCCGGTGAACTCCGGGAAGTTGTTGGTGGCGTGCAGCCGCTCGATGGCCTCTCGCCAATTGTCCCGATAGACGAGGTCGTTCCAGTCGGGGATCAGATTCCCCAGCGGGCAGCCGTTGTTACAGAACGGAATGCCGCAGTCCATGCAGCGTGACGCTTGGGTGCGCACTGACTCGGCATCAAAGTCCCGGTAGACCTCGTTCCAGTCTTTGATCCGCACCGGCACCGCCCGGCGGACGGGCAGCTCGCGCCCGTGCTTGATAAATCCCCGAATATCACCCATGAGCGGCCGCCTTCAGGAGCGGAAACAACACCCGTTCACGATGGGTCTCCTGCCTAGTCCTATCCATGGGAGGCCGCCATGATGGCTGCTTGCGCGTCAGTGCCGGTTCGCTCGGCTTCGGCCAGCGCTCCCAGCACCCGCTTGTAGTCCTTGGGCATCACCTTCACAAAACGGTCGGCCTCGGTGGCCCAGTTGGCCAATAACCGCTCAGCCACTGTGGAGCCGGTGTTCACCATGTGTTGGCTGACGCGATCTCGAAGCCATTCCCGGTCTCCGTCGTCGGGCGTTTCCAAGTCCACCATCTCCGGGTTCACTTTGGGGGGGAACACACCGTCGGGGTCGTGCACATAGGCAATGCCGCCCGACATACCGGCACCGAAGTTCCGCCCGGTGGGACCGAGCACCACGGCCCGGCCACCGGTCATGTACTCGCAGCCGTGGTCGCCCACTCCCTCCACCACCGCGACGGCCCCGGAGTTGCGGACGCAGAACCGCTCCCCCACCAGCCCCCGCAGGAAGAGCTCGCCGCTGGTGGCGCCGTAGCCGATCACGTTGCCCGCGATCACGTTCTGCTCGGCCACGAACCGGGCCTGCGGGTAAGTGGTGACAATGATTCGCCCGCCCGACAGACCCTTGCCCACATAGTCGTTGGCGTCGCCGGTCAACTTCATGGTGATGCCCCGCGGCAGGAATGCTCCGAAACTGTTGCCGGCCGACCCGGAGAAGTCGATGCGAATGGTGTCGTCGGGCAGGCCTTCGGCACCCCACTTGGACGTCACCTGATGGCCGAGCATGGTGCCTACCGTGCGGTTCACGTTGCCAATGGGAAGCTCAATCTCTACCGGCAGGCCGTCTTCCAGAGCGGACTCGGCCATCAAGATGAGCTGCTGGTCAAGGGCGCGGTCCAGTCCGTGATCTTGGGGTTGCGTGCAGTACCGGTCGTCTCCAGGATCGATATCAGGGGCGTACAGGATGGGCGACAGATCGAGGCCGGACGCCTTCCAGTGGTCCACAGCGTCGCTCACATCCAAGCAATCCACGCGGCCGATGGCCTCGGCCAGGGTTCGGAAGCCAAGGATGGCCAGCAGTTCGCGCACTTCCTCGGCGATGTACTCCATGAAGTTGATGACGAATTCAGGCTCGCCGGTGAACTTCTTGCGCAGCTCGGGATCCTGGGTGGCAACTCCCACCGGACAAGTGTCCAGGTGGCAGACCCGCATCATCACGCATCCCATAACCACCAATGGAGCGGTGGCGAACCCGAACTCCTCGGCCCCTAACAGGGCGGCAATCATCACATCCCGGCCCGTCTTGAGCTGGCCGTCGGTCTGCACCACTATCCGATCTCTCAACCGGTTCAACAGCAGGGTCTGCTGGGTCTCGGCCAGACCCAACTCCCAAGGGGTGCCGGCGTGCTTGATAGAGGTGAGCGGCGAAGCGCCGGTGCCGCCGTCATGACCCGAGATCAGCACGACATCAGCGTGGGCTTTGGACACCCCGGCAGCCACCGTGCCCACGCCCAGTTCCGACACCAGCTTCACATGTATGCGGGCCGTGGGATTGGCGTTCTTCAGGTCGTGGATGAGCTGGGCCAGATCCTCGATGGAGTAGATGTCGTGGTGGGGCGGTGGGGAGATGAGCCCCACTCCGGGCGTGGAATAGCGAACCTCGGCGATCCACGGCCACACCTTGTGGCCGGGAAGCTGCCCGCCCTCGCCCGGCTTGGCGCCCTGGGCCATCTTGATCTGGATGTCGTCGCTGTTGACCAGATACTCGCTCGTCACCCCGAAGCGACCCGAAGCGGCTTGCTTGATGGCCGAGCGGCGCAGATCGCCGTTGGGATCGGGGACATAGCGAGCGGGATCTTCGCCTCCCTCGCCGGTGTTCGACTTGCCCCCGATGCGGTTCATGGCAATGGCCAGCGTCTCGTGAGCCTCTGCCGAGATCGATCCGTATGACATGGCTCCGGTGGAGAAGCGGGCGACGATGCTGGAGACCGGCTCCACCTCCTCGATGGGAATCGACTCTCGCAGTCCGGCGCGGAATCGGAACAGCCCCCGGAGAGTGGCCAAGCGCTCTGACTGGGCGTCGACCTTCTCGGTGTACTGCTTGAATATGTCGTAGCGCTTCTCCCGGGTGGCGTGCTGGAGCTTGAACACCGTTTCGGGATTGAACAGGTGGTACTCCCCTTCGCGGCGCCACTGGTACTCCCCTCCCCCTTCCAGGGTTCGGTGGGCCCGCTCATCAGGGTTCTCCGGATAGGCGATGCGATGGCGAAGCCGTACTTCCTCGGCAAGCTGCGGGAAGCCGATACCGCCCAGACGGCTGACCGTGCCGGTGAAGCACTCCTGGATAATGGGGTGCCCCAGGCCGATGGCCTCGAAGATCTGGGCCCCCACATATGACTTCACCGTGGAGATGCCCATCTTGGACATGACCTTCAGCACGCCCTTGTCGCAGGCCTTGATGTAGTTGCGATGGGCCTGATCCCTGTCGTCGTCGGGTGAGAAGCCGCAGAGGTTCTCGTCGATCATCTGGTCGATGGTCTCGAACGCCAGATAGGGGTTGATGGCGGTAGCCCCGTAGGCCAGCAACAGGCAGATGTGATGCACCTCCCGGGCGTCTCCCGTCTCCACCACCAAGCCCACTCGGGTACGGGTCTTCTCCCGAATGAGGTGGTGATGCACTGCCGCAGTGGCCAGCAACGAGGGGATCGGGGCCGAGTCGGAGTCGGCACCCCGGTCCGACAGCACAATGATGTTCTTGCCCGCCTCGATGGCCCGGCTGACCTGCTCTCGAATGCGCTGGATGGCGACGCGCAGCCCCGGCCCACCGTCGTCCACTGCATACAGACACGGGACCACCTCGGTGGACCAATGGTCGTGGCCACCAGGCCCGTCAACTTCCACCAGGTTGGCCAATTCCTGATCAGTGATAACCGGGTGGGGGGTGAAAATCTGGCGGCACGAATCGGGCTGGGGATCGAGCAGATTACCCTCGGGGCCGAGCCAACCGCAGGTGGCGGTGATGATCTCCTCCCGAATGGCGTCCAAGGGCGGATTCGTCACCTGGGCGAATAGCTGCTGGAAGTAGTCGTACAACAGCCGCGACCGATTGGAAAGAACGGCCACCGGGGTGTCGGTGCCCATTGACCCCAGGGCCTCCTTGCCGTCGCGGGCCATCGGAGCCAACAGGATCTTGAGCTCCTCGTGGGTGTAGCCGAACATTTGCTGGCGAATCAGCAGCGGCGTCTCGTCCGGCTCGGGCAAGGGCCGATCGACCAAGCCGTCGAGGTCAACCTGGTTGTCGGCCAACCACTGCCCGTATGGATGGGCTGAAGCCAGTTTCGCTTTGATCTCGGTGTCCCGCACGATGCGGCCCTCCGAGGTGTCGATCAAGAACATGCGTCCCGGCTGCAAACGGCCCTTCTCCACTATGGCTGCCGGGTCGACGTCCATCACCCCCACCTCGGAGGCCATGATCACCAGGTCGTCGTCAGTCACCCAATAGCGGGAAGGACGCAGCCCGTTGCGGTCGAGGACCGCGCCGATAAGGGTGCCGTCGCTGAAGACGATGTCGGCCGGGCCATCCCACGGCTCCATCAGCGAGGCGTAATACCGGTAAAAGGCCCGAAGCTCCGGCGACATCGACTCATGGTTCTCCCATGGTTCGGGGATCATCATGAGCACCGCCTGGGGCAGCGAATAGCCGCCCATGTACAGCAGCTCCAGCACCTGGTCGAAGCTGGCGGTGTCGCTCACTCCTTCGGCGCACACTGGGAACAGTCGCTCTAGGTCGCCGGGCAGATAGGGCGAGTTCAGCAGCGCCTCCCGGGTCCGCATCCAGTTGCGGTTGCCCTGCACGGTGTTGATCTCGCCGTTGTGGGAGATGAAGCGGTAGGGATGGGCCAAGGGCCAGGAGGGGAAGGTGTTGGTGGAGAACCGGGAGTGGATCATGGCCAAGGCGCTGGTCACCCGAGTGTCGCTCAAATCGGGGTAGAACTCACCGAGCTGGGGCGTGGTGAGCATGCCCTTGTACACGATGGTCCGGTTGGACAGGCTGGCAAAGTAGCCGTAGGTCAGCTTGCGGGTCTTCGAGCCCAGTGCACCGACATCGGCCTGGTCATCGGTCTCATAGGCGACCTCGTTGCGGATCCGGGTGCGCACAATGTAGGCCCGCCGCAGCAGCGCGTCGACGTCAAGCCCATCTCCTTTGTAGAAGGGCTGCCAGAACGACGGCATCGTGGCCAGAGCGCCGGCCCCCAGCTCATCGGGATAGGTCGGCACCTCTCGCCATCCCAGCGAGGTCAGCCCTTCCTCCCGGGCGATGGCGTCCATGGCCTCCCGGGCGTGGGCGGCGGCCTCGGGAGCGTCGGGCAGAAAGCCGATGCCGGTGGCATAGTGCCCCGCAGGAGGCAGATCGAAGTCGCACACTTGGCGGTAGAACTCGTCGGGCACCTGGATCAACAGCCCGGCTCCGTCGCCAGTGTTCACCTCTGCTCCCAGAGCCCCCCGGTGCTGGAGGTTGCACAGCGCCCCATAGCCCACCGACACGATCTCGTGGCGCGGCCTACCCTTCAGGTCCACCAAGAACCCGACCCCGCAGCTATCGTGCTCATTGCGGGGGTCGTAGAGGCCCTGGGGATGTGGCAGCTGCGGCCAGTTCCTCATTGCGTCCTTTCCAGCGTGTTTGCGGTGCGCGCCGAGACAGCGTTGGCCAGCGGCAGGGATGTAATTTTACCGCCGCAGTTCGGTCCCCTTCCAAGTCTGTTCTGCCCGGGAGACTCCCAAGAGGCATGATTGCGGGGTGGAATCGTCTGTTGATGCTGGGGCTGAAGTAAACGAAAACTACGGCGTCAAGAGTCTGCTCGACTTCATCGACGCCTGTCCGACGCCATTCCATGTGGTCGATCGGGTGGCCGACGTCCTGCGGTCTTCCGGGTTCATTGAGATGGACGAAACCGTAGAATGGCCCGTTACTGCCGGCAGCCGCTTCGTGCGCCGCGGCGGGAGCCTGCTGGCGTGGCGGCACCAGACCTGCGATGCGGGCTTTCGGATTATCGGTGCCCATACCGACAGCCCCAACCTGCGCGTAACCGCCCAGCCCGACACCGGCCAGGCCGGCTACCGGCAACTGGGGGTGGAGATTTACGGCGGAGCGCTGCTCAACAGCTGGCTGGACCGCGACCTCGGCGTAGCCGGCCGGGTCGCCACCCCGTCGGGCACCCGGCTGTTCCGCATCGACAAGCCCTTGCTCCGTGTGCCTCAGCTAGCCATCCATCTCGACCGGGAGGTTAACCAAAACGGATTGCTGCTAAACCCCCAAACCCACATTGTCCCGGTGTGGGGCTTGGGCCTGCGCACCCCCGGAGAATTCGCCTCGGTAGTTGCCGAAGCTGCTGGCCTCAACCACGACGAGGTGTTGGCTTGGGATGCCATGCTCCACGACCTCACCCCTTCGGTGGTCGCGGGCATCGACAACGAATTCGTCCATGCCCCCCGAATCGACAATCTGGTGTCGTGCTGGGCCGGGCTCCAGGCTCTGATCCATGCCCCGGCGGACTCACCGCCCAGCTCAGTGCTTTGCCTGTTCGACCACGAGGAAGTGGGCAGCACATCAGCCCAAGGGGCGGCGTCAACAATGCTGCCCGCCCTGCTGGAACGGATGGCCGGTAGTCGTGAAACCCTGCATCCCGCACTAGCCCGGTCGCGGATTGTGTCAGCCGATGGGGCCCACGCCACCCACCCCAACTACCCCGAGCGCCACGAGCCCGACCATCACATCGCCATAGGCGACGGTCCGGTGATCAAGCGCAACGCCAATCAACGCTACGCCACTGATGCAGTGGGCGAGGCCGCATTCGCCGCGGCGTGCGAAAAGGCCGGAGTGGGCCACCAGGTATATGTCCACCGCGGTGATATGCCCTGTGGCAGCACAATCGGGCCGTTCGCGGCGTCGGCCACCGGGGTGACCACTGTGGATGTCGGCGTGGCCCAACTCTCAATGCACTCTGCCCGTGAGATGTGCGGAGCCCAGGATCCCCTCGACTTCGCGCTGGCCCTCAGCGCGTTTCTCAGCGTCGCAGATTGACTCGGGCCAGCCGACGGGTTCGCTCGAAGGCCGACACCGCCACCAAGAAGATCGCAAAGAACTCCAGGCGGCCGATGAGCATGAGCGCCATCAGCACTCCTCGAGCTGGACGGGTGAAAACCAAGTAATTGGAGGTGGGCCCGGCATCGCCCAAAGCAGGTCCCATGTTGCTCAACGCGCTGATGGCCCCTGACGAGGAAGTGATCAGGTCCTCACCCAGCGCGGCCAGCACAAAAGTGGCCACCAGCGCCGACAGCGCGTAGAGGGCCACCAGCCCCGCCACCCGCTGGAGCACCGGTTCGGACACCGCCATTTGACCCAGCTTCACCCGGGCTACCACCTGCGGGTGCTTCACCCGCAATAGCCCCACCCGCATGTACTTCGCCATCACCTGGGCTCTCAGTACTTTCAGCCCACCAGCAGTGCTCCCCGTCATGCCCCCCATGACCATCAGCGGCAGCAGTAGAGCCTGCGCGCCTGGGGTCCAAGCGGCAAAATCACCGCCCGGATTGACATCGGAGGCGTTGGCGAATCCTCCGCTGGTGCTCAGGGTGACAGCACCAAAGAACCCGTTGCGAATGCTGTTGGGCAGATCGGACAGGTCGTCCGCCCAATTCAACAGCGACATAACCACCGCCGCCGCCACGACCGCTATGAAATATGTGCGGAACTCTGACGACCGCCCATAAGCCCGGGGATTGCCTGACATGGCCCGCCAGTGGAGGGTGAAGCTCACCCCGCCTATCAGCATTCCGGCCATCATCACCGCTTCTACCGCCGTGCTGTCGAAGTGTCCGATGGAGTGGTCGTAGGGCGAGAAGCCGCCGGTGCCGGCGGTAGTGAAGGCGTGGGCCACTGCGTCATACAGACTGAGACCGGCAATCATCAAGGCTGCCGCTATCGCCACGGTGATTCCTCCGTAGAGCGCCCACAGCCGCCGGGCCGTGGAGCTCACACGAGGCGCCAGCCGGTCGGAGGTGGGTCCAGGGGCTTCCACAGTGATGAGGCTCAGCCCGCCGACGCCGAGGAACGGCAGAATGGTCACCGCCAGCACCACCATGCCCATGCCGCCGTACCACTGCATTATCTGGCGCCACATGAGTACGCCTCGGCCCGTCCCTTCGATAGGACTGAGCACGGTGGAGCCGGTGGCGGTCATACCGGACACCGCCTCAAACAGCGCGTTGTCGAAGCTGCCCAATGCACCTGAGAACCACAGCGGCAATGCCCCGAAAAACGAACAGCCGATCCAGGTCCATGCCACCGCGGCGAACACCGACGCGGGCGGCAAATCCTCATCCAGCCGGGTGAAAGTCACCAGCAGCACCCCAGCAGCCACCGTGACCAGCGCTCCCAAACCAAGGGCCACCTCGCTGTTGGATGTTGACGACCCCCACTCGATCAGGGTGGCGAGCAGCATCCCCGGCACCAAGAACAGCAATCCGAGGCCCACCACGAATCCCACCCGGCTGGTCACATTCCAGGGCCGGTCCACAAGCAGCTGGTGGACGGCCCCTTTGGCAACCGCCCTCGCCCACCGGGCCGTCGACAACACCGCCGTCATTAACGCAGCCTCATAGCCGCAGCCTCATAGCCGCAGCCTCATTCGCTGAACTTCGCCTATACCCCAGCCGACCACCACCACTACCGGGTAGATCGATAGCCGGCCCAGGAACATCAAGGCAATCACGACCCCCCGGGCTGGTGCGGGCAACACCGTGGCGTCGGCGAAGCCCGAAAGGTCTCCCAAGCCAGGTCCGGCGGTGGCCAGTGCGGATATTGCCCCCGACACCGCGGTGGGCATGTCTCCCCCCAGTGAAGCGATACCGAACACTCCGAAGGCGATGGCCAACACCCACAGGATCTGAAAGTTGTGGACACGAGTGAGCGATGCCTCCGACGCCACCGCCCCCGACACCCTCACCGGGACCATCGCCCGGGGATGGAGTTGCATCACCAGTTCTCGCCGGACGATGCCCATGATCTCGATCACCCGGAGCAACCGGAAACCTCCGCCGGCCGAGCCCGCCATTGAACCCATGCCGATGAGCACCAGCAGCAGAATCTGGGGTGCAGCCACCCAATGGCCCCAATCAGCGGCCCGGTAGCCGGTAGTGCTGATAGACGAGGTGACGGCAAAGAAGGACTCCCGAATGGTGTCCCCACCCCCGCCAGTGTCGATCCAGGTCCACGCCGTAACCAGTACCGTTGACCCCAAGATCAGCCCCGCGTAGAACTTCAACTCCGTCGATCTCCACAGGGCTTGGACCTTCCCTCGCACCATCCAGAGCAACACGGCCACCGAAACGCCGGCCAGAGCCATGGCTCCGGCGCCCACCCACTCGATTGCCGCCGAATCGAAGTGGGCGAATGAGTCGCGGTAGTTGGCGAATCCACCGGTGGAGGCTGTGGTGAGACTGAAGGTGGCGGCATCGAAGGCTCCCATACCGGCTGCGGCGTAAGCCGCAAACACCAGCACCGTGAAGCCCACATAGGCTGAGACCACTCGTTGGGTGTTATGCGACCATGTCCTCGCCAGCACCGCCTTGCGGCCCCGGCCCTCGGCCACCTCGCTCAACCGCCGCTGTCCCCCGAAGGCGGGCACCACCACCAGGGCGAACGCCAAGCCACCCAACCCTCCCAGCCACTGGGTCAATGCCCGCCAAGCGAGCAGCCAGGCGGGCATCGCCTCGGGGTCCACCACAGTGAGCGAGGTGGTGGTGAACCCGGCCATCGACTCGAAGATGGCGTCGTCTAACCGGGATATCTCGCCCGAGGCCAGATACACCACCGTGGAGATCACCACCAATGAAGCTGCCCCGGCCACCACGGTGGTCAGCACTCTGACCGCGGAGCGGTGCCAGGGAAAGCGAACCCGAGATGGGTCGCTCATCGACGGCTCACCCGAAGAAGCGCTTCACTTCGTCCACCGTGTCCGGCCGGGCTGTCGCCACTGTGCTCACCCGAAAAAGCGCTTCACTTCGTCAATGGTGTCGGGACGGGCAAAGACCACAATGTGATCTCTCTTGCGAAGCTGGCTGCGGCCCCGGCCGATCTGCGGCTTTCCGTCGCGCACGTAGGCGCCTATGAGTACATCTTTGGGCAGGCCCAACTTGTTCACCACTGCACCATCGGCCGCCGACCCCGACTTGATCTCGGCCTCAATGATCTCGAAATCGCCCGACAGGTAGGTAGCCACCTGGGCCACCTCACCCCGCACATAGCGGAGCACGCCGTTGGCGCTGGCCGTGCGGGGCGACAACGCCACATCGATTCCCACATCCCGCAGCAGAGTGCGCAGGGCCAGGTTGTGGAGCACGGCGATGGTTTCGTCCGCTCCCATCGACTTGGCGTACAGGCAGGCCAGAATGTTGGCATCGTCCTTGCCGGTGAGAGCGATCACCGCGTCGAACTTCCCGATGTCCTCGGATTCCAACAGCTCAGCGTCGGTGATGTCGCCGTGGATCACCAGCACTGCGTCGAGCTCCTCGCTTAACTGTTGGGCCCGCTCCAGATTCCGCTCTATGAGCACCACCTCGGCGTGGCGCTCGCTCAGCCGACGGGCCACGATCTCGGCAGTCCGGCCCCCGCCCAGCAGCATCACCCGGCGGTGGGTGCCCGGCGCCAATCCCAGAAGCGGAAGCAGGGTGTCCCTGGCCCGCCGCTTGCACACCACCCGCAGGAGGTCGCCGGGCTCCAGGGTGGTATCGGCTCGGGGAATTCGGGTTTCGCCCGCCCGGGTGATCACCGCCACCAAGAAGTCCCAATCGGGCTCGTACTCCTCAGCGATGTCGGCCAGACGCCGGTTGGCCCAAGGAGCGTCGGGGGTGAGCTTGGCCCCCACTACGAACACCTCGCCCTCGGCCATCACTGTCACGTCGGTAGCCCCTGGATATGACAGCAGATCCATGATCTCGTGGGCGGTTTCTTCGTCGGGATCGATGATGGTGTCAGCCTTCATCGCCTCTCTCAGCTCACGGGCGTCCTTCTCCCACAGGTTGCGCGACTGGATGCGGGCGATGGTGCGCCCCACTCCGTGCTGCTTGGCCAACAAGCAGGCCACCAGATTCACCTCGTCGCTGGCGGTGACCGCCACCAATAGATCGGCCTTGCGGATACCCGCCTCTCGCAGAATGTGGGGGTGGGAGCCGCTTCCCTCAACTGCCAGCACATCAAGGTCCTCGGCCAAGTCGTGGAGCTTCTTGGCGTCGACCTCCACCACCGCCACCGTGTTGCTCTCCTCGCTCAGAATCTGAGCGACATGTGATCCGACCTCGCCGGCACCAACGACCACGATGCGCACTGCTACATCCTTACTGAAAATCAGGGAGGGTGCGAGCACTCCCCGAGGTTGTGGGTTCGGCACCTATCACGCCCGGCTCCGGCGCGATAGAGCCGAGCTGAACACCCGTACCCGCTCTTCGGTCACCACCGCGTCCATGGTCACGTCCCCGGGATGCGAGGGCACTCCGTCAACTAGCTGGCACTCGTAGGCCAACCCCACCACCAGGGGTTTGGCCGGTCGGGGGCCATTCAGCAAAAAGGACAGAGCCCGGTCATAATAGCCCTGGCCCCGCCCCGCCCGATGCCCAGCGGCGTCGAAAACCACGACAGGGGCGAACACCACATCAAGTTCCCGAGCCGACACCAATGATTCGGCGGCGACATCGGGTTCGGAAATCCCAAAGCGATTGGACACAAAGGGAGTATCAGGTCCGGCGGGGGCAAACAGAATGGGGGCGGGGTCTCGCATCACCGGGAAGTACACGTCGATGCCCCGCAGCCGACAGGCAGTTACCAGTTGGGCCGGGTCGAGTTCGCCGTCGTCGGCCACGGTGGCCGATACCCGCTCCACTCCATCAAGCCACCCGAGCGAGGTCACCGCATTGGAAACCGCCCGAGCCGCTCTATGAGGATCGGAAAAAGTGCGACGAGCCTCCCGGGCTTCGGCCCGCATCCGGCTGAGGCTGACCACTACTTCAGATTATCGCCAATGATCCGAATTTGGGTATCCCAAATGGCAACCTTGGCAGGTCGTATTTTCGCTGGCTAACTTCGCCTAGTTCTCTCATACAGGGGGTCAATGTGGACGCCGTACCGTACCTTGCCGGATTGAGCGCGATTCTTGCGCTTGCCCTCGCTTTCTTCTTCTACAAGCTCGTTAAATCGGCCCCGCCGGGCAACGACCGCATGGTCCATCTCATGACCGAGATTCAGTCCGGCGCGAAGGCCTTCCTGAAGCAGGAGTACACCTGGGTGGCCGGATTCGTGGTCATCATGGCGGTCCTCATTCCCCTGCTCACCGGGGTGGAGCTGACCTTCGTCAGCTACATCCTGGGCGCGGTGCTCTCTGCTGGCGCCGGCTACGTGGGCATGACCGTGGCCACCATGGCCAATGCCCGCACCACCCAGGCCGCTACCGAAGGCCCGGCCAAGGCTTTGCCGCTGGCCTTCCGGGGCGGCGCGGTCATGGGCTTCTCGGTGGCCGGACTGAGCCTGTTGGGCCTGGCCTTCACATATTTGCTGTTTGTGGAATGGCTGAGCGTAGAGATCCATGACGGCTTTGAAGTGTTCACTGCATTCGGCTTGGGAGCCAGCTCCATCGCCCTGTTCTCCCGCGTGGGCGGCGGCATATACACCAAGGCCGCCGACGTTGGGGCCGATTTGGTGGGCAAGGTCGAGGCCGGAATACCCGAAGACGATCCCCGCAACCCGGCCACCATCGCCGACAACGTAGGCGACAACGTGGGCGACGTGGCCGGCATGGGGGCCGACCTGTTCGAGAGCTACAGCGGGTCGATAATCGCCCCTATCGCTCTAACTGCCTTCTCTCTCGGTGCCCTCGACGCCACCGGCACCGATATCGGACTAGCTCAGCTTATGTTCCCCTTGGCCGTGGCCTTTGTGGGGATGCTGGCGGCCATAGTGGGCTCGTTCGCGGTGCGGGGCAGCGCCCACGCCGACGTGAAGAGCCTGTCGCGTCAGCTCCACATGGGCACCAACGTGGCCATGGGCCTCACCGTGGTAGGCACGATCCTGGTAGGCCTGTGGTTTTTCTCTGGTGATGAGTTTGAGAACTGGTGGGGACTACCCATTTCGGTGATCGGCGGCCTCGCGGTGGGCTGGGCCATCGGCAAGGTGGCCGAGATCTGGACCAGCGACCACTACCCTCCGGTCAAGAAGATCGCCCAGCAGTCAGAAACCGGTCCGGCCACCACCGTGCTCTCGGGCATCAGCGCAGGCATGGTGTCGGTGGCCGCCTCGGTCATCTTGATCGGCGCCGGCGTGCTGGTGGCCTACTGGGGCGGCCAGCAAACGCTCGCTGGAGATGATGCAGCCAATGGCATCTATGGGATCGCAGTAGCCGCCATCGGGATGCTGGCCACCACCGGAGTGGTGGTGTCGGTGGATGCCTACGGCCCCATCGCCGACAATGCCGGTGGCATCGCCGAGATGGCGGAGTTAGACCCGGAGGTGCGGGGGGTGACCGACGCCCTTGACTCGTTGGGGAACACCACCGCCGCCATCGCCAAGGGCTTCGCGGTGGGATCAGCCGCCCTTACTGCCCTAGCCCTATTCAAGACCTTCGAAGTAGCGCTCAAGTTGGAAGGCCATGTGCTCTCTCTGGATGTGGGTCAAGTAGACGTGTTCATCGGCCTGTTCCTGGGGGCCATGCTGCCGTTCTTGTTCGCCGCTTTGACCATCGACGCGGTGGGCCGAGCGGCCAACAAGATGATTGAGGAGGTCCGCCGCCAGTTCCGAGAGATTCCCGGACTGCGGGAGGGTGCTGAAGGGGTACACCCCGACTCATCTCGGTGCGTGGCCATCTCAACGCAGGCCTCTTTGCGGGAGATGCTCGTACCAGGAGCCTTGGCCGTGGCTGTGCCTCTGATCCTCGGATTCATCGATGTCGACACGCTGGGCGGCTTCCTGGCCGGGGCTCTGGTGACTGGTTTCGCCCTGGCCATCTTCATGGCCAACGCCGGCGGCGCCTGGGACAACGCCAAGAAATACATCGAGGCCGGCGCCCACGGGGGCAAGGGCTCCGAGCCCCACAAGGCCGCTGTGGTGGGCGACACCGTGGGCGACCCGTTCAAGGACACCTCCGGGCCCTCCATGAACATCCTCATCAAGGTGATGACCATCGTGTCACTGGTATTCGCCTCCGCGTTCGTCTGATCCGACCCCGTGACGGCTTCGGACATGGCAACATGACCCGATGCCGATAGCCAAAGTCCGCGACCTCAACCTCTACTTCGAGCTGCATGGCTCGGGTCCGCCCCTGCTCAATATCAGCGGTAGCGGCGGCGACCTGCGCATGACTGCTCCCGACCTGAACCCGCTCAACGAGGCATTTACCGTGGCCCATTATGACCAGCGGGGCCTGGGCCAGACCTCTACTCCACGGCTGCCGTGGTCTATGGCCGACTACGCCGCCGATGCCATCGCCTTTTTGGACTTCTTGGGCTGGGACTCGGTGCCGGTGGTGGGTACCAGCTTCGGCGGGATGGTGGGCATGAACATGGCTGTGCTCCATCCCGGTCGCATCAGCAAGCTGGTGCTCAACTGCACTTCACCGGGCGGGCCCGACTACAGCTCCTGGCCCCTGCACACCCTGGCCGACCTGGACCCCGACGAGCGAGGCGAGGTAGCGCTGGAGATCATGGACACCCGGTACGAGAGGGGCGGCCCGCTGCCGCCAGGTGTGGAAGTGTTTGTGGCCAACGCCCGCCCCGACGGCCCGGCCCTGCCGCTCGAGACCCCCGGTGCCCTCGGGCAGCTCGAAGCTCGCCGGGGTCACGATGTGGTCGACCGCCTGGGCGAGATCGACGTGCCCACCCTGGTGTGCGCCGGCGTCCATGACGGCATCGCCCCCATGCGCAACAGCGAATTGCTGCGCGACCGCATCCCCCGTGCTCGCCTGGCCACCTTCGACGGCGGTCACATCTTCATGGTGCAAGACCCCACCGCCTACCCAACCATCCTGGAATTCCTCGCCGAAAGCTGAGATTTGCTCCACCACCTACGCTTGCGAAGGTGAACCGGGAGCGGGCGTTGCGGACGCTGGGGCTGGAAAAGGGGGCCCGGGCCGACGACATCAACCGGGCCTACCGCGCCCTGATCCGTCAGGCCCACCCCGATGCCGGGGGCAGCACCGCGGTGGCCGCCCGCATTACCGAGGCCTATCACTGGTTGCAACGGGCCGACACCCAGTCCCCTCCCCCGCCAAGGGCTCCTCAGCCTGATCAACCCTCTCCCGCCCCAACCGACGACAGCATGACGCTGTTGCTCCCTCCCGGTGACGTGTTCATCCGACTAGTGGAAGCCGGGCATCAGCTGGGCGAGGTGAGCTATATCGACCGCGACGCCGGCATCGTCCAGGTGACGTTCACCGCCGATAACGGCGTTGTGTGCCAACTGGCCGCCACCGTTGTGTCCAGCGGCAGAGCTACCTCCCGTGGCGATGCCCGAGTCGAATTCACCCTCGATCCCCTGGCCAGTGGACAAGCACCTCCCATCGAGAGCGTGGTCAACCGACTAGCCAGAATGATGGTCAGCTCAGGTTGAACACCGTGCGGATGCCGATGCTGGCTCGGAGGTCGTCGAGACCGGCGTTGATCTCATCTATGGGGCGGCGGGCGGTGATCATGGGCTCGAGGTCGAGGCGGCCGTTCTGCCACAGGGCCAGCAGGCGGGGAACCTCCCGCTGGGAGTTGCAGCCGCCGAACAGGCAGCCCAGCAGCTTCTTCTCGGCGGTGAGGTACATCACCGCGGGATTGATGGTCACCGTGTGCTCCAGAGCAGGCGCGCCCACCATGACCGTGGTGCCGCCGTTGCGAGTGGCGGCCAAACCAGCCTCCACCAGCGGTCCAGCACCGGCGGCGTCGAAGGCGTAGTCAACCCCGATGCCGCTGGTGGCCTCCTGCACGTGGGCCACTACATCGGCCCCATTCGGATCGAGCAGATCAGTGGCCCCGAACGCCACCGCGGCGTTTCGGCGGTCGGCCACCGGATCGGAGGCAAAGATGCGGGACGCACCGGCTAGGCGGGCACCCTGCACCACCGACATACCGACACCGCCCAGTCCCATTACCAGCACAGTGGCCCCTTCTTCCACCTTGGCGGTGTTGAGCACCGCGCCGACGCCGGTCTGGATGGCACAGCCGATCACTGCGGCCACTTCCAAGGGCACGTCAGGGTCTATCTTCACTGCGGCCGATTCGGCCACCATGGTCAGCTCTCCGAATCCGGCTACCCCCAGGCCTCGGTACACCGGCTGGCCATCCATTGAGAATGGAATCGAGCCGTCGGGCATGGTGCCCATGAACATGGACGAAGCCGCCGCGCACAGAGTCATTTCTCCCCGAACGCACCAGTAGCACGTCCCGCACGGCCCGAACGGCGACAGCATCACATGATCGCCCGGAGCCAGTGTGCCCACTCCAGGGCCCACCGCGTCGACGATTCCGGCTGCCTCGTGGCCCAGGATGATCGGAGTCATCATCTCGGGGGCGTCGATCATGGTCAGATCGGAATGGCACAGGCCGCAGTGGGTGACCTGCACCCGAACCTGCCCTGGTCCGGGGTCGACGCAATGCACATCGGCCATCACCAATGGCGAGGCCGGCGATGCCAGCAGTGCTGCCCTCATGGAAACCTCTCTTCTGGGTCTATTTCTTGCCGGCCTTCCAGCCGGTGGTGGCACCGGAAACCATGCCGTATGGCCCCGAAGGCCACCGGAAGCAATCCACCATGAGCTGGTCGACTTCTTCCCGACTGGCCACCCCATCTGCCACCACTGCGTTGGCCTCCCGGATCATGGCCCCGTACACCCGGTTGGTGACGTAGCCCCAGCTCATCGCCGAGTCTTTGATCACCACCGGGTTCTTGCCCGCGGCGGCGGCGAGGCGGCAGATGGTCTCGGTGGTCTCGTCGGAGGTCTGAGGGGCCCGAACGATCTCCGCCAGCCTCATCACCGGCGGCGGCGACGCCCAGTGCCATCCGATCACCCGATCGGCCCGGTCGGTGGCCACCGCAAGGGCCTGCACCGGATACCCACTGGAGTTGGATGCCAAGATGGTGTGTTCGGGGCACTCCCTGTCAAGGTCTCGGAACAGCTCAATCTTGAGGTCGAGCCGCTCGGGGACCGCCTCAATGACCACATCCACGGCAGCAGCTGCATCCCGATCGGTGGTGAAGTCAATTCGGGCCAACGCCGCCTCGGCCTCATCCTCGGTCATCTTGCCCCGGGCCACCGCCCCTTGGATACCGAATCTGCCCTCGGCCACCAGACCGGGCGCAGCCGCAACAACGTCGGGATCGATATCGAAGGCCACCACCGGATGGCCGGCGATGGCCATCACCTGGGCAATGCCCGAACCCATCACCCCCGAGCCGATGACCCCAACTATCTCTTGGCCGGCGGTCACGACAGGTGCGTGTCGAACCACGCTGTCATCCGGGACCAGCCGTCGGCCGCGGCGTCGGCGTTGTACGACGGGCGCTCGTCGCACAGGAACCCGTGGTCGGCTTCCGCGTAGCGCACAATGTCGGTGGGCTGGGCGTTGCCTTCGAGGTCGGACCGAAGCTGCTCGACACCCTCGACGGGGATCATGCCGTCGAGGTCGCCGAACAGACCCAGCCACGGGCACTGGAGGTCGCCGTGGCGGTCGGCCAGCTTGGGCTGGCCCGGGGTGAATCCGTCGGTGACGATGGCTCCGCCGTAGTAGGTGACCGCGGCGCCCACCGGGCGGCTGATGGCGGTTAGGAACGTCACCCGGCCGCCCATGCAGAACCCGGTGATGCCCACCTTGTCGGAGGAGATTCCCTGGCTGGCCAAGTAGTCGAGGGCGGCGTCCACGTCCATCAGCGAGTGATCATCTAGGAGGCCGCCCATCATCTCGAATATCTTGTCCATCTCGTCGTAGCCGGCCAGGTTGTTCTCATAGCGGTGATACAAGTCGGGGGCCACCGCCAAATAGCCCTCGGCCGCCACCCTGCGGGTCACGTCCTCGATGTGGCCGTTAACCCCGAAGGCCTCCATGATCACGATGACCGCGGCCTGTGGTTCGCCATCGGGCCGGGCCACGTACAGCCTCATTGGGCCGTCAGCGGTGGTGAGCTCTACGTTCTCGGTTTGCATGCCAGCCGATGGTAGCCGTCACTTATATCGGGTGGCCTAGTACTCCAGCCGTCCGCAGCTAAATGAGATCAGTGCCGAGACCAAGGCCGGGTGGCCTAGTGCTCCCGCCTGTCGGCATACAAAGGATCAGTTCGATCACGACTGCCTCGCAGGAACCGCTCGTCGAAGGGCCGAAAATGCTCTTCCCGCACCCACTCGGTGGTGGCTACCCGCCGCGAAATAAGCCAAGGGCCGCCGTTGTGCCGAGACACGTCGTCGATGAACCGAAATCCCACCGACAGGTTCAGCTCCGGCGGGCCGCCTTCGGTCCAGTGGCGGGCGATGCCATGGGCTTCGGAGCGAGCCCACTGCACGGTGCCTCCATCGGCCGCGGTCACCGGTTCCGGGTCAACTTCTACCAGCACGTTCGACACGGTGTGGACCGAGCCGGTGTAGCGACGGAGGAGTCGCTCGCTCCACACCAAATACTCGTCCACGGTGCCCTCAAAGGTGCCGTGGGAATCGGTGGCGTCGGGGTGATAGCACGAGCGGACAAGCTCCATGTCAAGGCGGTCTACTCCCCGGCAATATCGGTAGAGCAGCTCGGTGATCTCTTGCTTGGCCAACAATTCGGCTAGTTGAGGCTCGTTGTCGGGCTCTTCGGCCATATCCACGCCTGCCATTGTGCATCGTGACCGGCCAGGTCCGCGGCTTTGAGGGAGGCCTCCCCCGACTCGCATCTGTCTGGTTAGACTCGGCGCAAGGTGGCTGCGAACCCCGAGCCCGATGCCGCATGGCACACCGACCCATTTGGACGGCACGAGGCCCGTTGGTGGAACGGCACAGAATGGACCGAGAAGGTCCGCGACGGAGAGCAAGCCGGCATCGACCCGCCCGGTATCGCTGTTGCCCCCCAGGGGATTCCTCTCAACGAACCGGCATCCCCTATTCCCGGACGGCGCATGATCCGGCTATTCGGCCGGCGGCTGCCCGGCGCCATGCTGCTGGCCTCAGTTGCCCTCGTCGCGGTCATTGTCCTGGTAATCGTGGTGGCTGTCCTCGGCTGAGAGCGGCTTCAGGGAGAGAACTCGTACACAACGTTGCCTAGAGACGCCTCAGGATTGCCGGGATCCAGATGCTTGATGATTGAGATCTTGGCCGGACTGCAATCCCCGAATTCGTCGCAGTCGATGGTACCGATCACCCCCTCAAGATCCTCCACCTGATTCAGATACTGGCGGACTGCCGCCCGATCGATGGCCAGGACTTGGCCTTCAAGATGCGAAGAGGCCGTGATCGCATCCAAAAGCAAGGTGGTCGCATCGTAGGCATGGGCCCAAAACGCGCCGTCAGGAGACTCCCCGATCCGCGCCAGAAATCGCTGGCTGATCTGTTCGGCATTCGCACCCGTAGCCCAGTTGGCATTCTCGCCGAAACGCAGATCAGGTCCGGCCAAATACATCCCCCTCGTAAAGTCGAGTTCCAGGAACTGGCTGGTGAGCAGCGAGTCAGCCCCGATCAGCGTCAAGTCTTCTAAGCCGTCGAATGCCCGGGCCTGTTCGGCAAGGCTGCGGCCTTCGCTGCTGAAGAGGGGCATGAACAAGGCATCGGGCGATCCGCTCGCTATCTCGGCCAGCACCGGCATCAAGTCGGTTGCTTCGGGGTCAATCTCAATGAAGCTGGTGACAATGCCCCCGTGCTGCTCGAATGCGTCTAGAAAGGCCTGGGCCAAACCCTCGGTATAGGCCTCGCCGATGTGGACCGCGGCGACCCGCCCATGGCCGAGATCCTCGTGGATGAAGTCTGCCACCGCCCTGCCCTGATAGAGGTCGTTGTGGGCGGTGCGGTAGTACCCCGGGTAGTAGTGGTCGCCAGGGACTCCGGCAAGATTGGAGGTCAGGGCAGGCGACGTGTTGGACGATGAGATCAGCACCATGCCCGCCCTGGAAATCAGCGGAGCCGCTTCGGTGGAGGCCACAGAACACGAGGGGCCGATGACTCCCACCACAGAACTGTCAGCCACAACTTCCATGGCCGCGGCCTCTCCACCCTCAGCCGAGCACAGATCATCGAGGGGTTCGCCTAATCCAACGGCAAATCGGCCGTGGATCAGTCCGTAGTCTTCAATCGCGATAGCCACTGCGTGCATGATGGTCATCTGAGTGGGCTCGCCGTTGCGGTCGCTGAGCGTACTTATGGAACGGATTTGCACAGCCTGACCGGGACTGACCCGAACGACATCCACCGAGCCGCTCGCTTCTGAATCGACGTCGCTAGGCGAGTCGCTGCACCCCCCGGCCAGCAGGATGCAGACGACCAGCGCGGCAACTAGACCCGGCGACGTAGAGCTTCGCCTCATGGGTAGGAGGTCTAGCAGATCGCATGATGCTGCAAGTTGAACTTCGTGTCACTTCAACGGATCGCTATCTGCCGCTTGGCGGCCCCACCAGGCTTCCTGCCGCGGCCATATTGGGGAGTAGGGTCCTGCCCGTGGCCAACAGAGAGATCATCCTGCACGAATACGTCGATATCACGGGCCAATCGGCATGGCCGTATATGGAGCACATCAAGATCCAGAACCGCGATGCCCGAGTCGGCTTCGAGTTGCTCGGCACTTGGTACACCATGGGGATAACCGCCCGCTGGCCCCAGGTTGTGAACCTATGGGACTCGGGCGGCTGGGACGGCTGGCTGGAGCGGGTGGACCGCCTCAACCTCAAACGGAAATCCAATGACCTACTCGACGACTGGTGGGAAGAGGCCTACAAGCTCCGCACGGGAGGATATGACCGGGTTCTGGGTTCTGTTCCCGAATCGCCCCCGGTGGCGTCGGTGTTCGCCGGAGAGGTGCGGGGCACGCTGTTCATCCACGAGCTGACTGAGGTACGGCCAGGATCGGCAAGGGACTATCTGGCTGCCATGGCCAGCGACTATCTGCCCGCCGCGGCCGACTACGGCTACACCTGCATGGGGCTTTGGGAGGTGCTGCATCACGACTACGAGGTGTGCACCGTGTGGGCCGCCTCCCCTGAGGCGTATATCAGGCTCAACAAAGCCGCCGACGCGGCCATAGGATTCGATGAGGGCGTCAGCGGCGATGACCGGCTGGTGGCATGGCGGGCCACGGCCCAGCAGTTCACTACCCGTTTTCGCGAGGAGTTGATGACCCCGGCCCCCGGCACGCTCACCGGGCCTGAGGCATACGAAGACGACACCTACATCAATCGGTCATAGCAAGACAGGAGCATCAACTATGCGGGGCATTCTCTTTGATGGCGAAGCAGCGCTGGTAGTCAACGAACTGGGGACAACCGACCTTGAACCCGACCAGGTTCGAGTGCGCATCGGCGCTGCCGGGGTTTGCCACTCCGACGTGTCGGTGATCAACGGGACGTTCGGACAGATGTTCTCTCCTCCATTTGTGATGGGCCACGAGGGCGCCGGCCAGGTGGTGGCCGTCGGCAGCGACGTGACAACCGTCGAGGCCGGGGATCATGTGGTGATCGCCACCATCGACAATTGCGGACGCTGCTCGGTGTGTGCCACTGGACATCCCACCCTGTGCCAGACCTCCAAGCTGGGAGCGGCCATCGCCAAGCGCAACGAGACCGGCGAGGAGCCCGGCCCCGGCGACCTCCCCGCCTATTTCACCTACCAGGGTGAGACGATCATGGGGTTCGCCAACACAGGCGTGTTCGCCGAAGAGGTTGTAGTGGGCCAAGGCCAGGTGGTGGCCATCGACAAGCGAGTGCCGTTCACCAGCGCCTGCCTCATTGGCTGCGGCGTGCTCACTGGCACTGGCGCCATATTCAACCGGGCTCAGGTGTACCGGGGCGACTCGGTGGCGGTGATAGGCGTGGGGGGTATCGGTCTCAATGTGATCCAAGCCGCCCGTATCGCCGGGGCCACAAAAATCATTGCGGTCGACAACAACCCGGCCAAAGAGGGTTTTGCCCGTCAATTCGGCGCCACCCACTTCGTGGACTCGGGAAATGACCCGGCTGTCGATACCGTGCGGGAAATTTCCGGGGGCGGGGTGAACTGCTCAGTGGAATGCGTGGGGAACACATCGCTGATGATCGACGCGGTGGAGATGCTGGGACCCGGCGGCGACATGGTGATCTTGGGGGTAGCTGGAATGGATGCGGTGATGGAACTCGCCCCGTTCAAGCTCTACCAGAACAAGTCGATCATGGGGTGCCGCTACGGATCGTCCCGGCCCGCCTTCGACATTCCCGCTCTGGTGGACCTGTATCTCGACGGTCGACTGCTGCTGGACGAGTTGGTGTCGGCCACCTACGACCTTGCCGAGCTCGACAAGGCATTTGACGATCTCGAGGCCGGGAAGCTGGCCCGAGGGGTGCTCGATTTGAGCTGAGGGTCAGGCCGCCGGCGTCTCGGTGATGTCGGCTTCCAGATCCAAGTCGAAGTATCTTGCCGGGTTCTCCAGCAGCACCTTGCGAGAGATCGTCTCGTCCACCTTGGTGAAGTTCTCCTCGATGAACTCCTGGGAGTCGGGAAACGACCCCACCGAGTGGGGAAAGTCGGTCCCCCACATGATGTTGTCCCACGGGATGATGTCGACCATGTCGAACACCACCGGATCGCGGATCACGCTGAAGTGGAAGTGGTCGAGCACCTGCTCGCTGGGCTTGCGCTCGTACTTCACCTTGAACCAATCGCCGAACAGGTCGTAGTTGTCGTCCATGAAGTAGAGCGTGCCCGGCAGCCAACTGGCGTTGGTCTCGGCAAAATAGAACTTGATTTCCGGGAACCGCTCTAGCACTCCGGCGGCAATGAGCTGGGCCATGCAGTACACCGGGGAGTGATTGCCGGCCCGCTGTACGAGCGCAGTGGCCCACGGGCTGTCAGACGTGCCCTTGGCCGCTGATTGCGGCGGAGCCTGACCTGCACCAAAGCCGAAATGTGGGGCCAGCTTGAGGCCCAGCTCCAGGCTCTTCTCCCAGAATCGGTCGTCCACTGGGTCGGCGTAAGGAGAGCCGTTGGGGAAGTTGTAGAACGCCACCGAAGGCAGGCCGGCCTCGGCTACGAACTCGAGTTCCTCCACCGCGTGGTCGATGCCGGTGATGGGCGTCACCGCGTTCCCGATGAGCCGGTCAGGGGCCACCGAGCAGTAGTCGTGGGCCAAGAATGTGTTGTAGGCCCGGATCATTGAGCGGTACACATCGGGGTCTTTGATGCCCTCGAGGAACCGGCTGGCGAATACCGGCGGGAATAGCACCTCGGCATCGATGCCGTCGAGGTCTTGCTCTCGAAGACGCTGCTCAGCGGGGCCAGCCCCTTCGGCCGGGCTGCCATCGGCGTTGAAGTAGGTGCCACCGGAGAACTTCACCTTGTCGCGCCCGGCAATGTTCTGGCCGTTGCGCAGCAGGGGCTGACCCTCGATCAGCCACCCCTCTCCCCCCTCGGGGAGGTGAATCAGGCGGGGTGCTCGGTCCTTCCACCGCTCGGGGACGTATTTGACGAATACGTCGGGTGGCGTCTCCACATGTCCATCAGCGCTTATTACCTTGTACTTTCGGCCCATGGCCGGAGCTTATTCTTCTCAAGTGGATCCAAGAAAACCTGGGCTATCCGAACACAGAGCGCGCACTGTCTTGATCTCTCTCGGGCTGGTCGTAGCCCTGATCACCGCCGCGTGTTCCTCCAACGACGATGATTCGCAGCCCGTCGCGCCTGCTGTTGAACAGCCCACCGACGCACCGACATCAGCGCCAGAACCTGAAGCCACCGAGGCGCCCACACCAGCACCAGAACCTGAACCCACCGAGGCGCCCACACCAGCACCAGAACCTGAACCCACCGAGGCATCAGCACCGACTGCTGAGCCGACGGCTCAGCCCACCCCGGAACCCACGCCAGCGCCCCCGCAGATCTTCACCGAATTTGGAGAGTTTCCGGTGGGGGTAATGACCTTGGAGTTAGGAGCAGAACCCGGCCAGCAGCCCCTCTCCGTCTGGTATCCCGCTGATTCAGATGCGGTGGCCAGTATGGAAACCGAGATCTACGACTCTTCCCAAGTCATCCCGGAAGCATTTCGATCCCTGATTCCCGACAGCATGCAGGGAGCGGTTGAGACCAATTCCTATCGCGACGCACCGCTGGCCGACGGGAGCGCCTATCCGGTGGTGATCTATAGCCACGGGTTTGGCGGCCACCGGGACGTTGCCATCTTCTTGACCACCCATATGGCATCGCACGGCATCGTGGTCGCATCCCCTGAGCACATCCACAGGAATCTGCCTGCCCAGGCCTTTGGTACCGCAGAGTCCAGTCCTGAGAAAGATCAGGCTGATGTGGCCAACACGTTGGCAGCCCTTGACGCCGCATACGGCGACCGCGCCGACACCGCCAGGGTGGGGATCATCGGCCATTCCGCCGGCGCCAGAACCGCTCTGAACGCATTGGCCAACGAGGCAGTATTGGCCGCCATTCCCCTGGCAGGTGGCGGTACTGCTCCCCCAGAGGCCGCCGACAAACCGATCCTGGTGATAGTGGCTGAATTGGATCTCACCGTGCCCACTGAGAATAGCCTGGCCAGCTATGACGCAGCCCCCGGGCCCCGAGCCTTCGTGAATCTGGCTCAGGCTGGCCACAACAGCTTCACCGACAGCTGTCCCGTCATCCTGGCCGGAGGTGGGCTGGGAGTGCTCGAGCCACTTCTTGGGGCTGAACAGGTGGCCCGGGCTGAAGACGGCTGTATGCCCCAATACGCTGATCCTCTGGCCATGCAGGCGGCGCTCAAACACCTGGCAACATCATTTTTCCTGTCAAACCTGACCGACCGCATCGATGCTGCTGTCACCCCCGAATTCGCCGACCTCATCGAAGGGGTCGAATTGGCCGACTACCGAGAAGCAGGCTGACCAGGCCCAGACCGGCTCAGCCCGGCTCAGTCCAATCCGAGGTGACCTCGGACGAAGCGGCGATATCCGGCGGCGCTCCAGTTGTCATGGTCTTCGCCCCAACCGACCGCGTCGCCGAACGTCCACTCGCTGAGACAGTTCCAGGTCCACAGGTTGGGGTTGAGGTGTACGCCGATCCTGTTCACCGCCTGACTGGTGGCTACCAGCTCACGGCCTGACTCGTCCACCGCTTCGATCCGAACCACGGTAGGAGCGCCAGTGCCGGGGTCCCGCTCCAACACGTCGCGGCGACCCTGGCCGGGCACCAGCCGGGAATATTCGCCGTCGCGCAGGTAGTACCCGTGGATGACCGTGCAATCGGGATCGTCCCCCTCGCCAAAGGCCATGGTCAAGGCATGGAACCCGTTGATGTCCGACGCGGTGGCGTAGCTGTAGCCGCCTCGCGCCGCTCCGTGCAGGGTCGGCCCGAATTGGCTGCGCGGCCCCCACGATCGGTCCCGCATCCCGTAGGCGTCTACTTCGTAGGTCTCGTCGCCTAGCCGGATCGTGCCCTGGTAGCGACCGGGCTGGTCGAGGTGGCCATCACCCAGGTAGTTGGGCGGGCACACCGCGGAGAATGTCAGGTCCACCTCAGCTTCCCCATCGTCTTGGCACAGGAAGCCGATTCGGTATTGCTTCAGGGGCTCGATCGCTCGATAGCGAATGCCGTTGGGCAATTCGATGTCGCTCAGCGGCTGGTCGGGCAGAGGAAGGTGCCAGAAGTTCTTGGCGTAGCGGCAGTTCCAGATCTGGTCGCCGCCCGTGTCCCAAAAGAACGCTCCTCCGGAGGTGACCCCCTGGTTGGGCCGGAAGAACGGGTAGAGCTGGCCCGACAGCTTGTGTTGCGGCGCGGCAAAGGTAAACCAGCAAGTCTCCGTCCAGAAGGGGTCGTCTGACGTCGGCGGGTGGAATTCGTCGTCGGGATGGGTGACGTGGTCGGTAGACATGGGGTGCCATGCTATGGGAGTGACCCTCGGCTCTGACGATCTGGTGCTCAGCTCGGGTTCTTTGGACAATCCCCCGATTGAAGTGCTGGTGGAAGCGGCGGTGCTTGGCGGTTTCACGGGCCTGACACTGTGGCCCGCCGTCTACCCCGCCGACCCGGCCATCGGAGAGCGCATCCGCGACGCCGATCTGGCCGTGGTCGACATGGACGCGGTCATCGTTTGGGTTGGTCCCGATGATCCCGGGGGCCCGTATTACGAGGAGGCGCCCCGAGAGGCGGTCTTCGAGGCCGCTGCCGCCCTGGGGGCCACTGGGGTGAACTCGCTGCTGGTCTGCCCAGGATCAGCGACGAAAGAGCAAGCAGTGGAGGCCATGGCCAGCCTGGCCGATCAGGCTGCCGAGATCGGGGCGGACGTGTACATGGAGTTCAGCCGCAACCGGCCCATCCCCGACCCCGCTACCAGCGCCGAAGTGGTGGCGGCCACGGGACGGGCCAACTGCGGGCTCACCGTGGACTTCTGGCACGTGTTCTACGGTCCCGGAGATTTCGCCGATTTCGCGGCCATTCCCGGTTACCTGATCGGGGCCATCCAACTCAACGACGCCCCCGCTGAGCCCCATGAGGACTTGGGGTGGGCCACCCGATATCTCCGCTGCGTACCCGGCGAAGGGGCAATGGACCTGTCGGGGGCGCTGCGGACCATCCGCGGTGCCGGATGCCAGGCCCCCCTGACCTTGGAGGTTTTCGACTCTGGCCGGTTGGAGGCGTTAGGGCCGGTGGGGTTCGCCCGCCTGCTCGGCGACGCCACCCGGCGGCTGCTGGTTGAACTCGATAGCTAGACGCCCACTCGCACCGGTAGGCCCGCAGCCTCGTAGACCGCGTCGATGAGCTCCATTGTCTTGATCGACTCTGAAGGCGGATACAGGTTGGGACCGCCGTCTTCAACGCAGGTCCGAAAGGCCCGGAGCTGGCAGGTATAGGTTGCCACCGGCTCGGCCGCTTCCTGAAGAACGGTCTCACCATTGGGATCAGTGATCGTCAGGCCCCTCCCCCACATGGGGGCCAGTGGGTTGTCGATGTGCAGTTGCCCTTCAGTGCCGTTCACTACTACCTCGGCCCGGAACTCGAAATCGAATGCGTCTGGGTCAATGTCTTCGGGATCGCCGAGCTCAGCCTTCTGGTCGGTGCCGGTGAACTCCGAGAGCATGGACGCGGTGGCCCCACCGTTGCGATAGCGCAGTTCTGCGGTTGTTCGCCGGTCGACGTCGGGGGCCATCTCCTCGGATTCGGCCCGCACCACGTCGAGCTCACCGAATGCCCGGAGGTTGCTGAGGGCGTAGGAGCCGGTGTCCATGAGGGCGCCACCGGCCAGGTCGTAGCGGAAGCGGATGTCGTCGGGGCCGTGCATCGACGGAAATACCATGGCCGCTTCCACATGGGTCACCTCGCCCACTGCTCCGGAGCTCACTAGTTCGATAGCCCGGTCGGCTTGGGGGTGGAAGCGCCAGTGGTAGGCTTCCATCACCACCAGCCCGGTTTGCTCAGCGGCATCAGCCACTTGGCGGGCTTCGTCGGCGTTGGCGGTGTACGGCTTCTCCAGCAGTACCGGCTTGCCCGCTTCCAACGCGGCGATGGTCCATCGGGCGTGATGGGAGTTGGGCAGCGGGTTGTAAATGGCGTCGACCTCACCGGAGCCCAAGAGATCGTCATAGCTGTCGAACACCATCGGGATGCCGTGCTCAGCGGCATAGGCCCTAGCCCGCTGGGGATCGCGGGCCGCCACCCCGGCCACCTCAACCCCGTCGATCTCATTGGCCGGCTCGATCAAACCCATCGGCCCGATCCACGCCGCTCCCAACATGCCAATTCTCATGGAGGCAGGATAGCTATGCGGCAAAAGCGGCTTTGAGGTCAGAAGCAAACTCAGGTCGGCAGATGAGGATGCCCCATTGGGCCAGATCACGGCGGTTGTAGCGCAGGGGTGAGCCGTCGAGGTGGGAGGTGTGCAGACCTGCGGCCAAGGCGATGGCCGCCGGGGCGCAGGTGTCCCATTCATAGAGGCCTCCGGCATGGACCCAGGCGTCGGCTTCGCCGGTAACCACCGCCATGGCCTTCACCCCAGCCGACCCCACGCCATAGACATCGGCATCCAGGTGCCGGACCAATCGGTGACCGTCCCATCGCACCCGGGAGCGGGACATAACCACCAGTGGCCGACGACGACCGGTGTCGGAGGGCGGTTCGTCCCTACTAGCGGTGCTGAATGTGCGGCCCCAGGGGGGCACCGCCACTGCCCCCGCAGCTGGCTCTCCGTCTACCGACAGACCGACATGCACCGCCCAGGTGTCGCTCCACTGATCGGCGAAGTCCGAAGAGCCGTCCAGCGGATCGACTATCCACACCCTCTCGGCTTCTAGTCGGGCGCCGTCGTCCCGTCCCTCCTCCGAAAGCACGATGTCGTCGGGTCGCAGTTGGGCCAGCGCGCCGGTGAGATAGCGGTGACTGAGCTGATCCCCAGCCAACTCCCGATTGAGATAGCCCGTGTGGGACTCCTCCATTTCCTCACGCAGCGCCAGGAGTTGCTCTCCGGCTTGCTGGGCCAGCCAGTGAGCCAGCTCATGGTCACTCGGTTCCGGGTTATCGGTCACGGAGCCAACACGATCGGGCGCCAGTCCAGAACTTGAACCGGATCGGCACCGCCTCGTTCGGCCTGAACGATCACGGTGAAGGCCAGGAGTCGGCCATTTGCCACCGGATGCACCGCGTCGAGGGTGGCTGACACATCCACCACGTCGTCCTCGAACACCGGGCCGGAGTGATCGCAGAGATGCCACCCCACCACGGTGGCTGCGGTGGGAAGCAGCCGCACCAAGCCGGCCTGGGCCAGACCCACGGTGTGCCCGCCGTACACCAGCCGCTTGCCTCCCTGGCCTAGAGAAGCATCCCGGTGCGGCGGCGCCAGATTCTGGGTGAGCCGCACGAGCGCGGGGGCATCGGTCACTGTGTCCCGCAACGGATCACTCCGTGTCTCTCCGATGGGCCAATCCTGGGGTGCTCCCAGGGGGGTCAGGTCCCAGTCGTCAGGGGCGGCCTCCGCGAACGGAGCAATGTCCAGCTCATCGGGGGTTCCACCGAGTTCGTCATGGTGGCCGGTGGGGGCATCGGAGCGTCGTCGGACCAGAGCGCATCGCTCGAAGTCCAGCACCAACCGGCCCTCGTCATCGTGGGTCTGCATCCCGAGCATCACCAGGCCTCGGGGAGGCCGGTCGGGCCGAGCTGAGGCTTCCCGCAATCCCCGCACCGTGACCGTGGTGGAAAGCGTGTCGCCAATCCGCACGGTGCGCAGTTGGCGCACGCCCCGGTAGAACAGGTTTGCCACCACTTTGCGGGTGGCCACGGTGGACTGGCCGATAGCCACTTGCAGCACCAATGCGGGGTTGACCACTGAACCGGGCTGACCCGTGATGGCCTCAGCCAGCGGAAGGCTCAGGCTGATGGCCAGCGGATCGCCGCAAATGGCCTGGTAGACGGCGGCTTCGCCCGGTCCGACGGTAATGGCCGGAGCAGGGTCGAGCGGCTGCCCTACTGCGAAGTCCTCAAACCAAGGGCCGTCTCCTGCCGGTGCAACCACGCCCCGAAGTAAACCACGCCAGCCGCTGGTCGCCGGAACCGGCCCTCACTGTCCATTAGGTTCAGCCCATGGCAGCAGTTGCAAACGAGGAAATCCCGGTAATCATCGAGGTGGCCATCAACGGCATCACCAGCCCCGAAATCAATCCCAACGTCCCGCTGAGCCCAGAGGCCATCGCCTCAGACGCCCTGGCCTGCCTAGAGGGGGGCGCAGCCATCATCCACACCCACAATCACGACATCAGCCTCACCGGCGATGCCGCGGCCGGCCCCTATATCGAGGCTATGGCCCCGGTGATGGCCGCCCGCCCCGACGCGCTGTGGTATCCCACCCTCACCTCGGGGGATCATCAAGCTAAGTACGCCCACATGGCCATGATCTCCGCTGAGCTGCCTCTGCGAATGGTGGCCGTGGATCCCGGCTCCACCAACATCGGCGGCGCTGGGCCCGACGGCCTGCCGGTGGGCGGCACCTATAAGAACGACTACGCCGAAATCCGAGCCAGCTTTGACCTGTGCCGCGACAACGGATGGGCCCCGGCGATGGCCATCTACGAACCCGGCTTCTTGCAATGCGTGCTCACCTACCACCGGGTTGGCCAATTGCCCGCCGGATCGATGGCCAAGCTCTACTTCGGAGCCGAGTGGGGGCTCTCCCGCCGGTCCAAAGGAGTCACATTCGGTCTTCCTCCCACAAAGCACGCCCTGCTGGCCTATCTGGACATGCTGGAGGGCACTGGAATCCCGTGGTCGGTTTCAGTGTGGGGCGGCGACCTCATGGCCACCCCAGTGGCCCGGCTGGCCCTGGAGCTGGGGGGCCACCTCCACGTGGGCATCGAGGAGTTCTACGACCCCGACCGCTCCCCCACCAACCAGGATCTTTTGGCTGAAGCCGTCGCGCTGTGCAATGAGGTCGGCCGCCCCATCGCCACCTGCGCCGAGACGGCAGAAATGCTGGAACTGCCTTAGCCGTCTAGACGCAAGGATTCTCCATCATGCCGAGACCCTCTATCTCGGAGCGGATCACGTCACCCGGCTTGAGGTAGAGGCCTTGGGCATGGCCGACCCCTCCGGGGGTGCCGGTGAAGATGAGGTCGCCGGGGTACAAGGTGAGGACCGATGAGAGGTAGGCCACCATTTCGGCCACCGGGCGCATGAGGTAGCTGGTGCGGCTGTTCTGGCGCAGCTCGCCATTAACGCGGCATGAGATGGCCAGATCGTCAGGGTTGTCCACCAAGTCGACGCTGACCAGCGCCGGGCCGGTGGGGCCGAAGGATTCTCGGGACTTGCCCAGATTGAATTGGGGCGGGATGGCCGCCGATTGCAATTCCCGATCGGAAATGTCCTGGCCGATCATTATCCCGGCCACCCGGTCCCAAGCCTCTGATTCGTCCACGTCGCGGGTCTCGGTGCCGATCACCGCAACCAGCTCGCATTCGTAGTCGCAGTGGTCGCCCACCAGCTTCACCGGCGCAGCCGGGCCGACCAGACAGGTGGGGAACTTGGTGAACACCACCGGCGCTTCGCTGGCCGCGCTGCCCAATGGGTCTTCTCGGTCGAGTTCTTGGATGTGGTCCATGTAGTTGAGGCCGTAGCCGAACACCTGCATGGGCGTAGGCACCGGCGGTCCCAACTCGGCCCGCGTCACCTGCCCGTCGGGCGCGCCTCGGCCAGCCCAGCGGTCGTGCAATTCCTGAGGGCGGGCGAGGGCGTCCATCGGGTCGGTGCCCAATGCCCAATAGTCCTGCCCGTCCAACAGCACTGCCTGCCCGGCGCGGTTGGCCAGACGAAAGCTCACTGCAACCCCCTTTCCGCTACAGCGTGGCCGCCAGTTCGACCGCGGAGCGCATGGCCCCTTCCAGGTACCCCGGTTGGGCGCAATCGCCTACCGCGTGGACTTCAGCACCAGTAGCCCGCAGCTCGTCGGCCAACGAGGTGTCGGCGGCCAACTCGGAGGTAACCACCACCAGGTCGGCAGGTGTGGTCTGCTCAGTGCCGTTGGTGCGCCACACCACGCCGTCTTCGGTGATGGCCGTGACCTGGGCCCCGGTGACCAGATTCACCCCGGCCTGGCCAAGGTCGTGAACCACCCGCCAGCGACCGGGCAGTCCGAGCGAGAAGCCAAACGCCGGGCCGGACTCGATCAAGGTGACCTCGGCCCCCTGATGATGAGCCGCTTCGGTGACCCCGAGGCCTGGCAAATCGCCACCTAGCACCGCGATCCGGGCCGCATCCAGCGGGTTGCCGTCCAGCAGCCACGGGGCCAGATCGTCCACCCCCCACACGTTGGAGCCGTCGATGCCGTCCACTTCCGGGCGGCCCCACCGTCCGCCTACTGCAACGACCACTGAATCCGGTGACAGAGCGCTGGCCGCGGCCGCGTCGAAGCGGGTGTTGAGCCGTACATCCACCCCGAGTTGGTCGAGCTGGCGTTCGAACCACTCCATCAGCTCGGCGTTCACGTCGCTGGTGGCCGACGCCAGCGCCCACCGGCCGCCCAGGCGATGAGACGCCTCGGCCAGGATCACCTCATGTCCCCGCAAGGCGGCGACCCGGGCAGTCTCCATGCCCGAGGGCCCTCCACCCACCACCAGCACCCGCTTGGCCGCCGGCGCCGATTCGGCAGTGAGCTGATCTTCCCGGCCCAGAAAGCCATTGCCTGCGCACCGGGTGCCCACCCTCAGGAAGATGTTTCCGATGCAGCGGTAGTGGTACACGCAGGGTCGTACGTCTTCAGAATTGCCCGCTGCCAGTTTGTTGGGCAGATCGGGGTCGGCCAGGATCTTGCGGCCCATGGCCACGAAGTCGTACTTGCCCTCAGCGATGTGCCGATCGGCGGCTTCAGGGCTGATCCGGCCCACGGCGATGATCGGCACGTCCACTTCGGCTTTGACCGCGGCCGCATTGGGCACCAGCAGCTCGGGCACATGGGGGCCATAGGAGTCGGTGGGTCCGGTAGCGATGCCGGGGTCGTGGTAGGCCGATACGTGGATGGCATCGGCACCCGCTGCGGCGGCCACTCGGGCGTTGTGGAGGGCATCGTCCAGAACGATGCCGTCGATGCCCACCTCGGTGCTGTTGAGTCGCACCCACACCGGGTAGTCGTCTCCCACCCGACTGCGGATTTCGGTGAGGATCTCCTCCAAGAACCGGGCCCGATTCTCCACCGAACCGCCATATTCGTCGTCGCGGCTGTTGATGGTGGGCGACAAGAAGGCGTCGATGAGATAGCCGTGTCCACCGTGCAATTCCACTGCGTCCACGCCGGCCTCCCGGGCCCTCACGGTGGCCGCGGCGAACTGATCGACCACGGTAGCGATGTCGTCGCGGTCCATCACCCGGTAGTGGACCTTGGAGGTGGGAGCGATGAGGGGCTCGGCCATCATGGCCCCTTCATCTGCGCTCACCATCCCATAGAGCGGGTCGATATTGGCCGGTCCCGGCTCCGACGGCACCCACAGTGGCCGCCCGGCCATGGTGTCTTGCAGGGCGATCTTGCCGGCGTGGGTGAGCTGCATGGCGATCTTGCCGCCGTGTGCGTGGACCCGGTCGGCCGCCCGCTGCCACGACGGGATGAACTTGTCGTCGGAGATGGCCGTTTGACGCTTGTTGGAGCAGCCCACCGGATGGGCTACCCCTACCGATCCCAGCATCACCACGGCCATGCCGCCCTTGGCCCGGGCCTCCAGGTAGGCGGCCTGGTCGTCGGACACCTCCCCGTTCTCGTCCCCCAGCTCTTCCCCCATCGGGGCCATGATCAACCGGTTGCGCAACTCCAGAGTGCCAATGCGACCCGGCGACAGCAGATGCTCATAGCTCATTGGTGCTCCTGGGCGATAGATGCTCATAGCTCATTGGTGCTCCTGGGCGATAGATGCTCATAGCTCATAGCCCCATCATGGCCCAGCGGCCTCGGCTCGGTCAGATTGCCACTGACACAAGAGCACTTGCTCCAAAACTGCTGACCGAACCCTTCACCGCCATAATCTCGCTGCGTGTCTTTGATCGCCGCGTGGGGCCTGACCAAGCAGTTCGGCGACTTCACCGCGGTTGACGGCATCGACTTCGAGGTCGAGCGGGGCGAGGTATTCGGCTTTCTGGGACCCAACGGCGCCGGCAAGTCGTCCACCATGCGGATGATCGGCTGTGTGTCTGACCCCACCGGAGGTGCCCTGCGCATCTTGGGTATGGACCCATCTCGTGAGGGCACCAAGATCCGAACCCGTCTCGGGGTGGTCCCCCAGCAGGACAACCTCGACGAGGAGCTGTCGGTGGCCGAGAACCTGTATGTGTACGGGCGCTATTTCGATCTGCCTCGGTCGTTGCTGCGCTCCCGGATCGCCGAACTGCTCGATTTCGTGCAGCTCACCGAGCGGGCCAACGACCACGTCGAGCCGCTGTCGGGAGGCATGAAGCGGCGTCTCACCATCGCCCGGGCCCTGATCAGCGAGCCCGAAGTGCTGTTGTTGGATGAACCCACCACCGGCCTCGATCCCCAAGCCCGCCATGTGGTGTGGGAGCGGCTGTGGACGCTCAAGCGCCGGGGAGTGACCCAGGTGCTCACCACCCACTACATGGACGAGGCCGAGCAGCTTTGCGATCGCCTCGTGGTAATGGACCGGGGCAAGATCGTGGCCGAGGGTTCACCCCGCCAGCTCATCGAGCGCTACTCCACCCGAGAGGTGGTGGAGGTGCGCACCCACGGGCAAGTGACCGTGATGGCCGACGCCTTGCGCCGCTTAGGGGAGAGCCCTGAGGCCCAAACAAGGGATGAGCTCTATGAGCGAGTAGAGGAGTTGCCGGATCGGGTGCTGCTCTATACCGACCAAGGCGAGCGGCTGGTGGCCCTTCTCGGCGAGGTCGAACATGAGAGCGTGCTGGTGCGACGCAGCACCCTTGAAGACGTGTTCTTGCACCTGACCGGCCGGTCGCTGGTGGACTGATGCCACCGGCCGCAGTCGTTCCCCGCACAAAGTTGGCGGTTGAGTATTGGCTGTTGACCTATCGGCGCAACTGGAAGGGTTCGCTGCTCACCAGCTTCTTGAGTCCGATCCTGTTCCTGGCCGCCATGGGGTTGGGCCTTGGTTCGCTGGTCGACGCCGAGGTCGGTTCGGGCCGGGATCTGGGCGGGCTCGACTACCTGGACTTTCTGGCCCCCGGTCTGTTGGCTGGAAATGCCATGATGCTGGCGGTCAACGAGTCCACGTACCCGGTGCTGGGCGGCTTCAAGTGGTACCGCACCTACATGGCCATGGCCGCTTCCCCGCTGCGGGGCCGCGACATCATGCTGGGCCATTTCACCTACATGGCCTTTCGGGTGACCTTGGCCAGCTTCGTATTCCTAGGAGTGATGGCCGCCTTCGGAGCGGTCTCGTCCCCGCTGGCGGTACTGGCCCCAGTATGCGCCGCCCTGTGCGGCATGGCCTTCGCCACCCCCACTGCGGCCTTTGTCGCCACCCGTATCAACGCCGACAACTTCAGCACCTACACCCGGTTCGTGATCATGCCCATGTTCTTGTTCTCGGGCATCTTCTACCCGGTATCGCAGCTGCCGATCGTCCTCGAGCAGATCGCCTGGCTCACCCCGGTGTGGCACGGAGTGCGGCTGTGCCGGGCGCTTAGCACCGGCAGCGGGGTGAATTGGGAGCTGGCCGGGCATCTCGCCTACCTGGTGGCCCTGATCCTGATCGGCACGCTGCTATCGGCCAGGACTTACACCCGGAGGCTGTACGAATGAGCCCGGCCAATGTGAAGCAGGGACGACGTCCGTCGAGGCTGGGATTGGCCTCGGCGGCGGGCTTGTTGCCGTCGCATCGGTTTGCCCGCGTTGTTGAGCGCAACATCACCGTGTACCGGCGTACCTGGGTCACGCTGTTGTCGGGGTTCTTCGAGCCGGTGTTCTACCTGCTGTCCATCGGCATCGGCATCGGCGAGTTGGTGGGCGACGTGACTGTCGGGGGGCGCACCGTCGACTACCGCACGTTCGTGGCGCCGGGGCTGTTGGCCACTTCGGCCATGAACGGCACCTTCTACGACAGCACCATGAACATGTACTACAAGCTCACCTGGGCCAAGATCTACGACGCCGTGCTGGCCACCCCGGTGGGCGTGGTTGATCTGGCCCTGGGCGAGATGGGTTGGTCGGTGCTGCGGGCCACCCTGTACTCCGGCGGCTTTCTGGGAGTCATGGCCGGGCTGGGGCTGGTGGATTCGTTCTGGGCCATCGCCGCACTGCCGGGGGCCACTCTGATCGGATTCACCTTTGCTGCCTTGGGCATGGCCGCCACCAGCTATATGCGGAGCTGGAACGACCTCGACTTGGTGACCGTGCCGCTCATTGTGCAGTTCCTGTTCTCAGCCACCTTCTTCCCGCTGGACACCTACCCCCGGGCCGTGCAGTTTCTGGTGCAGGCCACCCCCCTTTACCACGGCGTGGCCATGGAGCGAGCCTTCATCGCCGGCGACATCAGCATGGACTTGGTCGTCCACATCGCCTACCTCTTGGCCCTAGCCGCCGCCGGCGCCGCCATAGCCAGCCGCCGCCTCGGGCAATTGCTCACCCCGTGAGGAGTGCCTAGGCAGGCTGGCGGATGGTGGTGCCGGGTTGGATACCGGAGTCGGGACCGATTCCGTCGAGCTTGAGGGCCATGAGCATGTGGAACTCATCGCCGCCGTCTCCGCTGTCGCCTTGCACGGTGTGGTCGATGGAGACAACTTTGGTAGCTACCGCCTGATCGCCGACGTCGACTACCAAAGCGTCGCCCTCTTGGACCCGTCCCGCAGTGGCCCGGCCGACCACGAAGAATTCACCTGCTGACATGGCCTCGGTGCGGACCACCTCGAGCCGGAACAACTCCTTGCTGCGGCGCCACCGTTTGAAGAACGTCCGCCAGTTGCGGGGCTGGTCGTCCCACTCCCCTTCCACGATGCCCGGCGAGTTGCTCACAGTTGGCAAACTAGTGGAATGAGCGACCGGTACACCATCATCTCGGCCGACTGCCACGCCGGGGCCAACCACGAGACCTACCGCGGCTACCTGGAATCCAAGTACCTCGACGACTTCGACGCTTGGCGGGAGAAGTACCGCAACCCGTTCCGCGACCTCCAAGACGGGGGCCGGGTGCGCAATTGGGACAACGAGCGCCGCTTGGGAGACCTGTACACCGACGGCCAGGTGGGCGAGGTGGTATTCCCCAACACCGTGCCCCCGTTCTTTCCCAGCTTCATCCTGTTCGCCCGTCCGCCCCGGGCCGACCAACTCGAACACCGACTGGCAGGAATCCGGGCCCACAACCGCTGGCTGGCCGAATGGTGTGCGGAGTATCCCAATCAACGAGCCGGCATAGGCCAGACCTTCTTGAACAACGTTGATGAGGCAATCAAAGACGTGGAGTTCATCGCGGCCAACAATCTGCGCGGCGGCGTGCTCATCTCGGCTATTCCGCCCGACTGCAAAGACCTCTCCCCTTTGTACGACCCGGCGTACGACCCGTTCTGGGCCGCCTGCGAGGACCTCGGGGTGATCGTCAACAGCCATGGGGGCACCGGCGCCCCCAACTACGGCAAGTACTCGGTGGCCGACCTGCTGTTCATCACCGAGGTGAGCTTCTACTCCCATCGGCCCTTCTACCAGCTATTGCTGTCGGGGGTGTTCGAGCGGTTCCCCAAGCTCAAGTTCGTCATGACCGAGCAGGGCTGCGCCTGGCTGGTGGGCGCTTTGGCCCAAATGGACGAGACATTGGCCAAGATCCGCGACACCGGCCGCATGGGCGAGATGCGCTACGACGACAGCCACATACTGCCCAAGAGCGCCACCGAGTATTTCCAACAGAACTGCTGGGTGGGAACTAGCCAGCCCGGCCACGATGACGCCGCTGCCCGGGAGGTGCTGGGGTCGCACAAATTGATGTGGGGCTCCGACTATCCCCACAACGAGGGCACCGGCCCCTATACCCGCGAGCACCTGCGCCAGGTGTTCTGCGATGCCGATCCGGTAGAGCTCCAGCAGATCCTGGCCGGCAACGCCGCCGACCTGTACGGATTTGACCTCGACGCTCTGGCCCCGCTGGCCGCCCAGCATGGCCCCACTCACGATGAGATCGCCGTGCCCCTCGATCAGCTGCCCGCCGAGCCCAACGAAGCGCTGCTAAAGAACGTCATTGCCGCCTGACAAGTCCGTCAGACAAGAGAGCTAGCTGCATTGGCCTGAGTTGCCCGCGCCTCCCGTCAGCGCAAAGGGAACCAAAGGGCATCACCGGGCGTCGTTGCCAAGTGATGAAGACTATCCCTTGGATGGCTTCGGGAGTTTCAGAGGGCGACCAGCCGATTTGGCACGGGTCCGCGACAGCTGGCGAAGTCCACCAACTGGCCAGCTTCGACGACCTGTACCGAGATGAATACGGGCCGATGGTTCGCCTTGCCCGAGGGCTGGTGGATACCCAGGAGATCGCAGAAGAGATCGTCCAGGACGCCTTCGCAAGGGTGTATGAGCGCTGGAATCGGCTCGACAATCCCGGCGGCTACCTGCGCACCGCGGTGGTGAACGGCGCCCGCAGCGAGCTGAGGAAACGCGAAGTGAGACGGCGCATCGGCATTCGGCCGTTCATTCCCCCCCAACCCGAGGATCGAGACTACCTGCTCGATGCCCTAGACCAGCTCTCCCCCCGACAGAAGACCATCCTGGTTTTGAAGTTCTACGCCGACATGACCGAGAAAGAGATCGCCCAGGCCATGGGGATAAGGCCGGGCACAGTCAAAAGCGCCACTTCCCGAGGATTGGCCGAGTTGCGAAAGGTGGTCGAGCAGTGAGCGACGAGCGCCGCACCCCTGAGAACCAGACCGGAGCAGACGATCAGGCCCTTGGCGAAGCCTTGGGCTCCGCCATCCGAGATCGAGTCGATACCCCGGCTGCTCGCCCGCCGGTGTCCTCGATCGCCGAGCGGGCCGCCGCTCGGGCCAAAGCTCGCAACACCCGCCGGGCGGTTGTGGGTATCGCCGCGTCGGCTGCCCTGGTGGTGGGGGGAATCTCGGCATGGAACGCCTTGGAGAGCGATCAGCCCAATGAAGTGATCGTTGTCGATGATCCCACTGCCTCCCCTGCGCCCCAACCGAGCGCAGAACCGACTCCTGCGCCGACCTCGGAAGCTCCGAGTGAGCCAGAAGACTTCCCCCAGACTGGCTCAGAAGCGAGTACTGAGCCTCCGACGCCGGAGAGCCTGTCTGCCGGGCCAGCACCGGGTTGGACCGGGTTCGAGCCCGAAGCAGTATTCGGTGCCAATCGGGGAGTATTCGAGAACATCGAATCGCTGGGCGACGGCCGGGTGATCGCCCGAGGTTGGACCCTTCCCGGCTCGCCCAATGTCGGCGAAACCTATTCCTCCGAGGGGCGCGTGCTCATCACCGGCAACGGTGCCAATTGGACTGATGTCACCATGCCAACAAGCTTTAGTCCCCAGCGATTCGACATCGCCGGAGACCGCTGGCTGGTAACCGGTTGGGGATTCAACGACACGATGTCAGAACCCCAGGCATTCTTCTCTGACGACCAGGGAACCACGTGGACCGACCTAGCCCTCGACATCGTTTCTCCCGATGAGACTTCCCGGGTTGCCGCCGCGACAGTGTCAGGGCAGAACATGGTGATTGCCACGGAGAACCGCATCCACACCGATATCGCGTCGGTAATCGTGGCCCGGGGACTGGTGCCCGACAAAGAGTCGATAAGGGGCTGGATGGGCGTGGAAGGCAACACGGTGAGCTTCACCCGAGACGAGTCGTCACCGCCTGAGTCATTTGAGCTGACCTCCGAAGAAGAAGATCTGCTCTACGGAGGCGATCGGGACTTTGTCCGCCTCTTCCATAGCGACGGAGGAGATGCGGAACTCGTGGCCGAGTACCAGGGCTGGAATGTTGCCGGATACGGCGCAACCGACGGGTTCCATCTTTTGATGCTGGCCAACGAGGGGGCGCTCAAGCTCGCCTCCCCTGATGGCCGCCAATGGAGCCAAACTCCTTTGGCCACCGGCGACGGCGTTCCCGTCGATCAACTCTCCAACTACTACGGGTCTACCAACCAGACGGTCTGGACATCCGGTGGAACAGCAAGCGACTACCGAGTTGAGCGCCTCGACGGCGTGTACACCGCCCCCCTGGTCGCTGAACTTCCCGAGGGCATCGCCCATGCGAGTCGTTTCTCGGTCGGCCCCGCGGGCGTCGCCATGGTGGCCTTGCCGGGGAGCTTCCCCGATGCGGATCTCGAGCTGAGCTTGCAGGTGGCCAAGGACGGCTACGAATTGCGCTACAACCAGCCCGAGGGCGGCTTTTCCCTTTGGGACTTGACCCAAGACATTGCCGTCTACCAGTTCGACCCCGAGAGTGAACAGGCCAACATGCTCCCCGAGGGCATTCAGGTCGTGGAAGGGGACGACGGCGATACCGAGTTGCTGGTCTTTGAGGATCCCGAGACCGGTGAGCATCTGGTGTCGTTCACCAGAGAAGAACTGGAACCTTGGGCCAACGCTGAGAGCCTGTTGGCCGCACCAGAAATCAGACCCCAACAGGTTGAGGCGTGGGTGGGCTGGTCGGCCAACGGAGTCGATTGGGTATGGCAGACCCTCTCCGAAGCCTTCGGACTCACCGATCTCACCGATGTTGAGAAAGAGCTCACCAACGTTGATCTAGCCGTTGGCACTGACTATCTGATCGCCCGAGTACAGCTTGGCGTTGTCGATCCCTCCGAGACGCCCAGCGACAACGGCGACGGTCCCTACTCCGTCACATATCTACCACCGCGATGGTTCATCGCCACCGTAGAATGAAGGGAGCGTTAGGGCTGTTAACAGCGGCTCTGGCTAGACGGTAGGACGGCTGCGGGCGGTTGGTGCGTCCCCCTCCGCACCAACCGCCCGCAGTGGTCTTTCCGGTGTGTACCTGCTTTCCTCGCAGCTACGCCCCTTATCCAAGTTTTGTGTGTAGCGTGCAGTTGCCATGAGGCTGCTCCAGAGGCTTCTGCCAGCCATCCTCATTCTGACCCCGGCAATCGCTCCAGCGGCCTGCTCGTCATCAGACAGCACCAGAGTGGTCGTAGGCAGCGAATCCCCCTCCCCCGATCCGGTGCAGACGCCGACTCCGGAGATCGCCACACCAGAAGGAGTTGCTTCGACACCAGAGCCCGTCGCCATACCCACAGTCACACCAACTGAAGCCCCTGATGCCGCCGGGCTGGTTTGGACCGAAGTTGATCTCGCCGACGCACTAGGAGCTGACGAAACCTCCACCATCCAACTCCAGTCGGTAGGCGACGGACGGATCCTGGCTATGAGCTTTGTCGACCGCGGCATGGATTCGATTTTGGTCACTGAGAACGGCAGGGAATGGACCCCAATCTCCGTTCCCGCCGGTTTCCTCACCTGGAGTGTCGACATCACCGGCAACCGCTGGTTGATCCAGGGTTGGGACTCAACCCACGAGGCTCCGTCCACTCAGATTCGGTTTTCTGATGACCACGGAGCGAACTGGACCGAGATTGTTGTCGATCTAGCCTCTCTCGACGGTACGGCTTGGATAGCCGACGCCATTGTCGCCGGACAACTCATGGTGGTCGCGGCCATTCATGAACCAGGGGTGCCTCTCATGGAGGGGGGCGGTGAGGGCGACGTGGACTTTGAGCCCAGCGTGGCCAGAGTCCAAGTCCTCTTGAGCGATGGTGGGCCAGCTGAGCCGGTGGCAGATTTCCCGGGTTGGTTTGCCAGCGGCCACGGAGCGTCTGACGGCTTTCGTCTGATTGTGTCCGACTCCGGCCAAAATTACTTGCTGTATTCCTCAGATGGTCGTGAGTGGACCAGTACCCCCGTGGATGTAGAGGTCACTGACAGCGCCCACGAAATGATCTGGACTGCAGATGAGGGCTACACGGAATATCGGATCGAGCGCTTCGAGGGTGTCTACGGTTCCGGACAGGTATTGACCCTGCCCGAAGGCATCGGGTGGGTTCCTGGTCTCGCCGTCGGACCGGCGGGTGTTGCCATGGTCGGAGGGCCGCCATGGCCTGGCGACGAGTCTGATAGGGATTTCACTATGCCCGACATTGTCATCGAAAAGGACGGGTATGAACTCCGGTACAACCAGCCCGAGGGCGGCATCTCCCTGTGGGATCTGGACCAAGACGAAGCCGTGATTGTCTTTGACGCCGAAACTCTCCAACGTGAAGAACCACCAGATGTGGTGCAAGAAGTCGAAAGCGACGACGGTTCCATACTGGTGGTGTTCTACGACCCCACAACCGGAGCAGAATTGGTGGCCTTTTCTGGCGAGAGGTTGGAAGCCGCAGTCATAGAAGCCTCAATCGTGGAAGAGGACTCAGCCGCCTACCTCGAGTACGACCCCCACAATTACATGGTCGGTTGGTCGCGGGAAGGGCTCGCCTGGCAGTGGCAGACCCTTCAAGAGGCCTTTGGCCTTCCCGAACGCAGTGAAGACGCCAACTCCTTCACCGAAGTCCAGGTAGCAGTTGGCCAAGACTTCGTGCTCGCCCAAGTTCAGAACTTCGAGTTCCCCGAAGCTGATATTGACGAGGATTTCAATGTCGGCGTTGACGATGGGCAATCCGGTTCGGTCCCTGCTCCCCTCACCGCCCCCGAAATCTTGGCCTCACCACCACGTTGGTATATCGCCCGAGTCGGCTGAGGGCGTAGGTGCGGGCTGCGACTTAGACTCAGCCCATGATCATCGACGTGGATACCCACTGGGAGATCACGGGGGACTCGGCCGGGGTTGACCCCATGAAGCCGTGGGCCGATCAGATACCCGACAATCGGACGCATCTGGCCAACGCCATCGCCGGCGACCTGCTTCAGGTGCTGCCCGCCGACCGTCTGCCAAGCCCGGCAGAACTGCTGCCCAAGCTCTTTGAGCGGGCCGAGGAATCGGGAGGGCCGGTCATCCTGCATCCCCGCCACGACTCAACCGCCGCTGAGCGGGTGGCGTGGATGGACTCGGTGGGCATCGACCACTGCCTAGTGAATCCCGGCGGCTATTGGCAGAAGCTCGACTATCTGCGGCCCGACGACCGCGTGATCGCCGCCCAGCGCTGTAACGACTTCCTCACCGAGCAGCTTTGGGATCAACAGCACCGGCTTCACACGGTTGCCACTATCGATTTCTCCGATCTGGACCACGCCGTGGCCGAGTTGGAACGCTGCCGGGAGAGGGGCGCCCGGGCCTTCTTCCTCTACACCCTCCGGGGTGCACCCGCTGGCGGCCCACCCGGCCACCCCAACTGGGACAAGGTGTGGGCCGCGGCCACCTCCTTGGGCATGGTGGCGGTGATCCATGTGGGCAACACCGAGGCCGACTTCTCCAAGTGGGCCGACATCGGCTGGGACCTTCCTGACGGAGCTGGCGTCGGCGGGCTGATCCGGCTGGCCAACACCCAGCGGCTGCACGCCGCCCAGAATCTGGTGGCCAGCCTGTTGTTCGGAGGGGTGTTCCATCGGTTCCCCAGCCTCACTGTGCTGATCGAGGAGATGCGGGCCGGGTGGCTTCCCTGGTACGTGGCCACGCTCTCTCGCCAATGCCTGTCGTCGCCCTCATTGGGCGATTGGCCGTGGCCGGTGAGCGGAGAAGAGATGCTCCACCACAACCTGCGGCTCACTCCCCTGCCCGGCTTCGGCGACACCGACGCGCTCGACGTGCTGGCCGCCCTACCCGACATGGTGGTGTTCTCTTCCGACTACCCCCACCAAGAGGGCAACGCCGACCCCATTGAGCTGTACCGCCCCGCTCTCGATGACCTAGACGACGGCGTGAGGTCCGCGTTCATGGGGGCTACCGCCGCCGAGTGTTTCGCTCGAATCGGCGATCCTTTGCCAGCGGTGGGCTGACGCTTCCTAGAAGTCAGCGTCCCACGGGCTGCATGTAGAAGGTGATGCCGCTGGGGGCCTCCTGCTCGGTGAGGGCATCCCGTGCCGCGGCCAGCGTCTTCCCCGCCTCGGTCTCCTCGTAGAACCAGGCCTCCGCCTGCCGTGCCCCTGGAGGCGGGCCACCGGCTAGCTCGAGAGCGGCCTCTTGGTAATAGGCCCGGATGTCGTGGGCGATACCGATGGTGTCCAACCGAGGGCCATAGACCTCTTTCCAGTGTTCTCCGGCGATCAGTCGCTCCAATTCTGCCAGCGCAGCTGGCACGTCGTCGGCGTCAATGGAACGGCCTACTTCGGTGGCTCCCCGACGAGCTACCGCCCGGTCATAGGCGGCTCGCAGTCCCTGGGCCTCGTCCACCGACGGGGCGATATCGGGGTCGAAGCGGGGCGGCAGCGCACAGGCCAGCGGCGTCTCTACAGCCGCCACCACTTCCGGATAGTCCACCAACACGGGACCGGAGGGGGCGTTGAACAGGTCGAGTGCCGCGGCCAGCACGCCGTGTTGGAATTCGGCGTTGTCGGGCATGCCCAACGGGCGTCCCAGAGGAAACTCGCAGTACAGCACTCGGGGAACGTTCATTCGCTCAGCCACTGGCCGCATCGACGCCAGCACCACCGTGGCGATTCCAGCGTCTTCCAGTACGTGGGCCAGCACACACACGGTGCGCGTGCACAGAGGTCAAACCGGCGTCAAGATGGCCACGTCCACTCCGTCGGCTCGCAGTTCGGCCGCGGCAGCGGGGCCTGTGTCGAGGCGCACCTCCGACACCGTGTCGGGCTGGTTGCCGGCAAACGCCACATGCCGAGGGGCCACAGCCCCGATGGTGCCGTCGGCGGCCAGTTCTTCCAAACGGTCAATGGGGTACACCACGTTGTGGTCGGACACATACGCAGCCCGGTCGAAATTGGAGCTCCAGTGGCCCAGGATCAGTTCCCGGTCGCTCCGATCAAGCATCCGATAGCTGGTGTCGCCCCGGCCTTCAAAGCGGTCCTGGTCCGCCCGGTGCAGCCCCGCACTAGTCACGATGGCCACGGTGGCCTGGGCCAGCGGCGGAGGCGACGCCCATGGTGTGGACTCAAACTCTGGTACCGGAAGGTTCGCCATGAGGTCGCGCATTGTCTGGTCACTCGACATGCTCACACTCTCCCACAGGGCAAAGGCGCTACTCGCTGCTGGAGGGAAAGGCTCTCCGCTGCTGCTCGGCGTAGCGGGCACGAATTACCCCTCCATCGATTCCAGGCGGGGGTTCTACAAGCGTTCCTTGACCAAGCGGCCAGTCGGCTGCCACATCGGTCGGATGGCGGCCACTCGCCACCGCGGCGGCCTGCACCGCGGCCCCTAGGGCAACCGTCTCATCGTCGTCAGGCACCATGATCGGCTCGCTGTGCAGCACTGCCGCTCGCACCCGATAAGCGACCGAGCGAGCACCGCCGCCGATGAGGTGCAATCGCCCACTGGATTCCACACCAGCGCTCCGCAAGGCATCGAGACCGTCGAACAGCCCGCAGAGCACGCCATCGTGGGCGGCCAGGGCCAGCTCCTCGCGGGTGGTGTCGTTTCGCAGGGCAGCCAATACTCCGGTGGCATCGGGCAGGTCGGGGGTGCGCTCTCCGTCGAAGTAGGGCACCAGCACCGGTGCGGTCGCATTCTCGGGCGCGGCCAGCGCCAACGCGGCCAGTTCCGCCGCGTCCACCCCCAGCCAGCGGGCCACAGTGTCGGTGACCCGTGTGGCGTTGAGCGTGCACACCAATGGCAGATAGCCACCAGCGGCGTCGGCGAATCCGGCTACCGCGCCTGTCGGGTCGCTGGTCGGCGTGGTGAAAACGGAATAGGCCGTGCCGGAGGTACCCAGCGAGATCACTGTGTCACCGGGCTTCAACCCGAGTCCGAGAGCCGCTCCCATGTTGTCGCCGGTACCGGGGCCGACGACCACTGAGTCGCCCAATCCCAGCGCGGCCGCCGCTTGCGGTGTGATTGGCCCAGCCGCCTGATCAGGCTCGAGCACCCGGGGCAGACGAGGCAGCCAGCCGTTCGGATCGCCCACGGCCAACCCCAGCAGATCTGGGGCCGCCTCATTGGCGGCGGGATCGAACCAACCGGTGCCAGAGGCGTCGCCTCGGTCGGTGACATGGGCGCCGGTCAGCCGCCAAGTGAGCCAGTCATGGGGCAGCATGACTTGAGCGATCTGGTCAGCCAGTTCGGGCTCATGCTTGAGCACCCAGGCCAGCTTGGCAATAGTGAACGACGCCAACGGCACCGAACCGCAGCGCCGAGCCCACTGCTCGCGACCATGGCGGGCTACCAGGTCTCGGGCCTGGGGCGCGGAAGTGGTGTCGTTCCACAGCTTGGCCGGGCGCAGAGCCTCGCCGTCCTCGCCTACCAGCACCAGGCCGTGCTGCTGGCCGGCCACGCTCACTGCCACAACATTGGCTCGGTCGGCATCGGTCAATTGGGCAAAGCAGGCCGACAGCGCTTCCCACCAAGTTGCCGGGTCTTGCTCGCTCACTGGCGGCTCCCAGCGCGAGTGGGTGTGCGGGGCGCTGGTCCGGTCAACCAGCAAACCGGAGTCGAGTTCTCGCAGTTCTACCTTTGCGGACTGAGTGGAAGAATCCACCCCGGCCACCAATGCACGGCCAACCATCAGGTGCCAATCGCAGCAATGCCCGACATCAGCCTGTCAACCTAACACTCGGTTACTTGGCGCCCCATCAGTTCGGCGTGGACCAGATGATGCGGTTGACCTCATTTTCCAGTCGTTCCTGGCGCCCCGACACCGGCTGGGGGTCGAGCCCGTCGGCAACCGCCTGATCGGCAAGCGCGGCAAGGTCCACATCACCCTTCAGGATCTCGGCGCCCAGTCCCGAGTCCCAACGGGCATAGCGGTCGGCCCTGGCCTGCTCGATGGCCCCGTCGGCCAGCATGGCCTCCGCCACCAGCAGAGAGCGGGCCAGTGTGTCGATGCCGCCGATGTGGCCCCAGAACAGGTCATCTCTGGCCATGCTCTGGCGGCGGAGCTTGGTGTCGAAGTTGAATCCGCCGGTGGTGAAACCCCCGCCTCGCAAGATCTCATAGAGAGCCAGCGAGAGCTCGTCCACCGAGTTGGGGAACTGGTCGGTGTCCCAACCGTTCTGGGGATCGCCCCGGTTGGCGTCCACGCTGCCGAAGATGCCGTTGTCCACCGCATAGGCCACCTCGTGGTGGAAGGAGTGGCCCGACAAGGTGGCGTGGTTCACCTCGATGTTCACCTTGAAATCGTCGACTAGGTCGTAGCGGTCAAGGAACCCGTGAACCGAGGCACAGTCGTAGTCGTACTGGTGCTTGGTGGGCTCCTGGGGCTTGGGCTCGATGAGCAGGGTGCCGGTGAAGCCGATCTTGTGCTTGTGCTCGGCCACCATGGTCAGGAAGCGGGCGAGCTGGTCGGCCTCTTGGCGCAGGCGGGTGTTGAGCAGCGTCTCGTAGCCCTCCCGTCCTCCCCACAACACGTAGTTGGCCCCATTGAGGCGGTGGGTGGCCTCCAGCATGTGGCGAACCTGGGCCGCGGCGTGGGTGAACACTTCGGGGTCGGGATTGGTGGCCGCTCCGGCGGCGTAGCGGGGATGGGAGAACAGGTTGGCCGTGCCCCACAGCAGCCGCACACCGGTGGCCTCCATCTTTTCCGCAGCCCGCTCCACCATGGTGTCGAGATTGGCCCGGCTCTCGTTTAGGTCTGCGCCTTCCGGGGCCATGTCCACATCGTGGAAGCAGTAAAACGGCATCCCCAGCTTCTCGAAGAACTCGAACGCGGCATCCTGCTTGGCCCGGGCGGCGGCCATCGGGTCCTGTCCCGGCTCCAGCCAAGGGCGGTCGAACGTGCCGTGGCCGAATATGTCGCTGCCCGGCCAATTGAAGCTGTGCCAGTAGCACACCGCTATCCGCAGGTGGTCCTCCATGCGCCTACCCATGACCTGGCGGTCGGGGTCGTACACCCGGTAAGCCAGCTGGCCAAGCCCCGCTCGGCGGCCGGCGAAACTCACCGGCTCGGAAACGGTGTCGAAGAAGTCAGTCATGGTGAGCCTCCGTCATGGCGCCGTCGCTACCATCGCCCGATTCTAAGGATCGCCCGACTTAGCCGCCCGATCACCGGCTGATTGTCCGTGTACGCTTACGGGGTTGACATCACGTATCAAGCATGAGAGGCGGGTCCATGTCTTTTCCTTCTGACCTTGAGATCGCCCGCGGGGCGAACCTCCGACCACTAACCGAAATCGCCGAAGAAGCCGGCATCCCGGTCGAGATGCTGGAGCCCTACGGGGCAGGGGCGGCCAAGATCAGCCTGGATGCGATTGAGGCTCTGTCTGATCGGCCCCGAGCCCGCTACGTGGTGGTGACCGCCATCACCCCAACGCCATTGGGCGAGGGCAAAACCACCACCACCGTGGGGCTGGGTCAAGGGTTCGGCCACATCAACAAGAAGGCGACTATCGCCATCCGCCAGCCATCACTGGGGCCGACTTTCGGCATCAAGGGCGGTGCCGCCGGCGGCGGCTACAGCCAGGTGGTACCCATGGAGCTGTTCAACCTCCACCTCACCGGCGACATGCACGCGGTGACTGCGGCCCACAACATGTGCTCGGCCATGCTCGATGCCCACATTTACCACGGCAACGAATCGGGCCTGGATCTGCACAACATCACCTGGCGCCGGGTGGTGGACATCAACGACCGGGCGCTGCGCAACATCGTGCTCGGTCTGGGCGGACGGCTCGACGGGATTCCCCGGGAGAGCGGGTTCGACATCACCGCGGCATCTGAGGTGATGGCCACCCTGGCGCTGGCCACTTCTCTATCCGACTTGCGGGCCCGTTTGGGACGCACCGTGGTGGGCTACACCAAAGCTGGCGATCCGGTGACCGCGGAGGACCTGAAGGCCGCCGGGGCCATGGCCGTGCTGTTGAAGGACGCCCTCAAGCCCAACCTCATGCAAACCCTGGAGGGGGGTCCCGCCCTGGTGCACACCGGGCCGTTCGGCAACATCGCCACCGGCAACTCCTCCATCGTGGCCGACCGAATCGCCATCCACACCGGCGACTTCTTGGTGACCGAGGCCGGGTTCGGGGCCGACATGGGAGCCGAGCGGTTCTTCAACATCAAGTGCCGCTATTCGGGCCTGGCACCCGACGCCGCGGTGATGGTGGCCACTGTGCGGGGGCTCAAGGCCCACTCCGGCAACCATCGCATTGTCGCTGGGCGCCCCTTGCCCGAGGCGCTGCTGGCCGAGAACCCCGATGAGGTGCACGCCGGGGGCGACAATCTCCGCAAGCAGCTTTCCAACATGAAGGCTCACGGGGTGACCCCGGTGGTGGCCATCAACGCCTTTCCCGGAGACCACGACGCCGACCTGGCCGCCATCGGCGAGATCGCCGACGAGTACGGCGCCCGCTGTGCGATCACCACCCACTTCTCCGACGGCGGCGCGGGGGCGGCCCAGTTGGCCGAGGCGGTGGCCGAGGCCTGCGAGGAGCCCAGCTCCTTCAAGGTTCTGTACGAGGACGATCTGTCGCTCAAGGACAAGATCGCCGCGGTGGCCACCACGGTGTACGGCGCCGACGACGTGGAGTATTCAGCCACGGCCAACCGCCAGCTCGACACCTATGAGAATGCCGGTTTCGGACACCTCCCGGTGTGCATCGCCAAGACCCATCTGTCCATCTCGTCCGACCCCTCCCTCAAGGGCGCTCCCACCGGCTGGACCCTGCCGGTGCGGGAGGTGCGGGCCTCAGTGGGCGCCGGCTTCGTCTACCCCATCTGCGGCGACATGCGCACCATGCCCGGCCTCGGCCGCCAACCCGCCGCCATGGGCATAGACCTCGATGAGAACGGAGAAATCGTCGGCCTGAGCTAGCAAGGGTCGAGGCCGTGCGGGACAGATAGGCTTAATCGACCTCAGGGTGCCTCTGGGGGAAAGGGGTGTTTATGGCGAGGCGGGAACGTTTGACCGTGCCGATGGTGCAGGACAACGGGAGCCTGCGAGAAGCGACGTGGGATGAGGCCCTGTCACGGGCCGCCACTGGGTTCAACCAGGTGCTCGAACAGCATGGACCACAGGCGTTCGGGATGTTCAGCTGCTCCAAGGCCACCAACGAGATGAACTACATCGCCCAGAAGTTCATCCGCACGGTGGTGGGCTCCAACAACATCGACTCCTGCAATCGAACTTGACACGCTCCTTCGGTCGTCGGTCTGGCGACAGTGTTCGGAGCGGGAGGGGGCACGAGCTCCTATCAGGAAATTGAGGAGGCCGACCTGATCCTCCTATGGGGGTCGAATGCCCGCGAGGCCCATCCCATCTTCTTCCATCACCTGCTCAAGGGCATCGACAACGGTGCCCGCATGTATTGCGTCGACCCCCGCTACACCTCCTCGGCCCAATTCTCCGACGTCTGGGTGGGCATCGACGTAGGCACCGACATCGCCTTGGCCAACGGCATCGGCCGGGAGATCATCCACGCTGGTTTGGCCAACCAAGACTTCATCGACCACTCCACCCAGGGATTCGAGGCCTACGCCGCCTCGGTGGAGCCGTTCACCCCCGACGCGGTGGCCGCCATCTGCGGCATCCCCGCCGAGGTGGTGGTGGAGATGGCCCACGCCTACGCCACCGCTGATACCGCTCAAATCTTGTGGACCCTGGGCATCACCGAGCACCACAACGCGGTGGACAACGTGTTGTCGCTTTGCAATCTGGCCCTGCTCACCGGCCATGTGGGGCGGTGGGGATCAGGGCTGGTGCCGCTGCGGGGTCAGAACAACGTGCAGGGCGGCGGCGACATGGGGGCCATCCCCAACAAATTCCCCGGATTTGCCAGCGTGGACGACCCCGACCATCGGACCCGTTTCGAAGCCGCCTACGGTCGGGAGCTCAACCCGGTGCCCGGTTGGCACCTCACGCTGATGTTCGAAGCCATGGAGCGGGGCGACCTGAGGGCGCTGTATGTGATTGGCGAGAACCCGGCCGATTCCGAGGCCGATGTGGCTCATGCCCGGGCCCAGATGGAAGGCCTGGACATCTTGGTGGTGCAGGACATTCTGATGACCCGCACCGCCGAGATGGCCGATGTGGTGCTGCCCGCCTCGGTGGCCTGGGCGGAGAGTGACGGCACCGTCACATCCAGCGAGCGTCGGGTTCAGCGGGTGCGCCCCGCGGTTTCGCCCCCCGGCCAAGCACGCCACGACATCGACATCTTGTGCGATATGGCCGAGGCCATGGGCGACGAGCTCGGTCCCCGCGACCCAGAGGCCGCCTGGGATGAGCTGCGCTCATTGTCGGCCATGCACGGGGGCATGGCTTGGGAGCGCCTCGAAGCTGCTGGCGGATTGCAATGGCCGTGCCCCGACGAGGACCACCCCGGCAGCACCTTCCTCCACGGCTGGCTGTGGGCCGACGATCTGGAGGGCCGCGACCCGGCTCCGTTCTCGGTGCTGGAACACGAGGGGCCGACTGAGGAGTTGAGCGAGGAATTTCCCCTGCGGCTCACCACCGGGCGGGCGCTGGACTCCTACAACACCGGGGTACAGAGCGGTAACTACGACTCGCCGCTGCGGTTTGCAGGTCTGGATTTGAATCCGACCGACGCCGCTGACCTGGGCATCGCCGACGGTGACCGGGTGCGAGTGTCCTCCCCACGGGGATCAGTGGAGATGAACGTCCGGCTGGTATCGAGCCTGCCGACAGGATTGGCATTCACCACATTGCACCACCCTGAGTTGATCGACGTGAATGTGCTCACCAACCCCGACTGGGACCCGAAATCCGGCACCGCAGAGTTCAAGGCGGCTGCGGTGCGGGTAGAACTGGTCGATGCCCCCGAGACCGCGGGGGCCACCGTTGGCTGACCTCCACTTCGGCGAAGACCAGCCCACCGATGCCGAGTTGGCCGCCATCGACGCCATCGTCTCCCCAGCCGACGCCGCCACTATCACCGAGACCGAACGGGTAGTGCGCGGAGGTCGCAGCCGGCGCCAAGGACTGCGCCACCTACTGCTGCCAGTGCTGCATTCGCTTCAGCATGAGATCGGCTGGATCAGCCCTGGCGGTTTGAACGGCGCGGCCAAGCGGCTGGGGGTACCGCCCGCCGAGGCCTATGGCGTGGCCACGTTCTATGAACTGCTACGCACGACTGACCCCGGACACCGTGATGACGTGGTCCACGTGTGCGTCGACCCGTCGTGTGCTCTGGCCGGCAACAAAGAACTGCGAACCTCACTGGAGGCCAGCGGGGCCAAGGTTCACAACAGCCCGTGCCTTGGTCAGTGCGAACGGGCTCCCGCTTTGTTTGTCCAAGGTGTAGGGCGGCCCGACCGGGTGCCGGCTGACGATGACGAGGACTTCCAATTGCCCCAAGCGGGTGACCCAGGACTGCGGGTGTTGCGCCGGGTTGGCGAAATCGATCCAACCTCCCTGGACTCCTACCGGGAACACGGTGGCTATCAGGCGTTGGCCGCGGCCATTGAAATGGGGCCTGATGCGGTGATCTTGGCCATCTCCGACTCCGGCCTGTCGGGGCGGGGCGGGGCGGCGTTTCCCACAGGCATCAAGTGGCGAGCTGTCGCCGACGAACCCGGTCCGGACAAGCACGTGGTGGCCAACTGCGACGAGTCGGAACCCGGCACCTTCAAAGACCGCATCATCTGCGAGCACGACCCTTTCGCAGTCATCGAGTCGATGACCATCGCCGGGCTGGCTACCGGGTCGCCCCACGGGTGGATCTACATCCGAGGCGAATACCCCCGAGCCACCGCCCGACTGGAGGGAGCTATTGCCCAAGCCCGTGCCGCGGGCCTGTTGGGCGACGACGTGGCCGGCAGCGGTCAGCGATTCGACATCGAGCTTCGCCGGGGGGCGGGGGCCTACATCTGTGGTGAGGAGACGGCGCTTTTCAACTCCATCGAGGGCTTCCGGGGCGAGCCCCGCAACAAGCCCCCCTTCCCCACCACGCATGGTCTTTTCAACCAGCCCACCGCCATCAACAACCCCGAGACTCTCGTCAACGTATTGGACATCGTGGTCGACGGCCCCGACGCCTACCGCTCGGTGGGCACCGAGCGCTCCCCCGGTACCCGGCTGTTCTGTCTTTCGGGGCGGGTGGGAGTACCTGGCCTCTACGAAGTGCCGTTCGGCACCACGCTTGGAGAACTGCTCGAGTTGGCTGGAGGGCCGGTGGGTTCGCTGGCCGCGGTATTGCTGGGGGGCGCGGCCGGAGTGTTCGTCGGTCCTGACGCCCTGGATATGCCCCTTACCTTGGAGGATGCCCGGGAGGCTGGGGCCACTTTGGGGTCAGGCGTGGTCACCGTGTTCGACAACACCGTGGACATGGAGGCGGTAGTCGTCCGCATCGCCGAGTTCTTCCGGGACGAGTCGTGCGGCCAGTGCGTCCCCTGTCGGGTCGGCACCCAGCGCCAGCATGAGGTGCTGGTAGAGCTGCAAGCCTCCGGGCAGGCGCTGGCGCCCCAGCGAGCCGAGCTGATCGACGACATGGCCCTGGCCATGGTGGATGCCTCCATCTGCGGCCTGGGCCACACCGCGGCCTCCGCGGTGCGCTCCGCGATCGACCTGGGCCTGATAGGAAATAGCTCGTGAGCCCTGCTGTCACTGAGACCGCGGTCACCATCCGGGTCGACGGCCAAGAAGTGGCCGTGCCCGAAGGAGCCACCATCCTGGATGCCTGCGATGCCGCCGGCGTGGAGACCCCCACCATCTGCTACGGCCCCACCCTCACCCCGGTAAACGTGTGCCGGGTGTGCGTGGTGGAGTTGGACGGCAGCCGGGCCCTAGTCCCCTCCTGCTCTCGCCCCGTCGAGGAGGGCATGGTGGTGCATACCGACAGCGAACGGGTGCGCCACAGCCGCAAGATGGTGATCGAGTTTCTGGCCACCGGGGTCGACGTGTCCCAGGCCGACGAGCTGGGCCAGTGGGCCGAGCACTACGGCGCCGACCCCGACCGCTACGTCCCCGGCGGCGAGACCATGAACGAGCCGGTGCGGGTGCAGGACAACCTCTACATCCGGGACTACGACAAGTGCGTGCTGTGCTACCGCTGCGTGGAAGCCTGCGGCGACGACGCCCAGCACACCTACGCCATCTCGGTGGCCGGCCGGGGTTTCGGCGCCCGAATCTCCACCGAGTTCGACGTGACCCTCCCCGACTCGGCCTGCGTGTACTGCGGCAACTGCGTGGCCGTGTGCCCCACCAACGCCCTCCAGTTCAAGACCGAGTTCGACCTGCGTGAGGCCGACAACTGGCGCCCCGAGGACCAAACCGTGACCCAAACCGTGTGCTCCTACTGCGGTGTGGGCTGCAACCTGGAACTCCACGTGCAAGACAACCAGATCGTCAAATGCACCTCCCCCGACGACCATGACGTCACCCAAGGCAACCTCTGCATCAAAGGCCGCTTCGGCTGGAACTACGTATAGCCCGGATGACAGGCAAACGGCGGGCTCTCTTTACGGGAGCCTTAGCGGTAGCTGTGGCTGTTGGTTCGTCATGTGGGAGCACTGCCACCTCGCCGAGAGCCCAAGAAGTCGCTCGTGCACTCGTCACTGCCACGCCCGCCGCCACTGCCACCGCCACGCCCGCCGCTCCGGAGGCGACCAGCGGAACGGAGCTCACTCCCCCGGCCACAGCACCAGCCGACCCCGCCGCCACCCCTCCTTCGCCCACGGCAAGGTCCGAGCCCTCCCCTGCCGGCGAGCGGATCGAGTGGACCGGATGCTTTGGCCTCGAGTGCGGCTTCGTGGACGTGCCCGCCGACTACCGGGCCCCCGAAGCCGGAACTATCCGGATCGCGGTCAACGTGCGCCGGGCCGCCAATCCTGATCAGCGAATCGGCTACTTGCTGGTGAACCCCGGCGGTCCCGGTGGGAGCGGCGTGGACTTCGTTGCCCGCGGCGGCGGTTTGTCCATGGCGCTGGTGGAGCGGTTCGACATTGTGGGGTTCGATCCCCGCGGCGTCGGCGCATCCGATCCCGCCTTCGCCTGTGGTGCCCCAGGAGAACAGATCGCTCTCCTCGCCACCATCGACCTGCCCATCGACTCACCGGAAGATGTGGCTGCTGGAGAAGCAGCGGCCAACCTTTGCCTTAAATCAATGGGCCCCATCGCCGGCCTGCTCCACAGCGAATATGTCGCCAGAGACATGGACGAAATCCGCAAGGCTCTGGGCGCCGATCAGATCTCCTATCTGGGATTCTCCTACGGCTCTGTACTGGGAGTTTGGTACGCCACGCTCTTTCCCCAAGCCGTACGGGCCATGGCGGTGGACGGTGCCGATAACCCGGTAGACCCCGCCAGCACCCGGGAGGAACGAATTGAGGAGATCATCGAGGAGATAGCCGCCTTCGCCGAACTGCTGGATCAGGCGTTGGCCGCCTGTTCCGATCCCCAATGCCCGATCTACAACGAGGGAGACCCGGTCGCCTACTTCAGACAGGCTTCTGCGGGGCTGGATCTGGTCAACCAGGCAGCGGACGGCCATCCCCTAGCCGGAGCGCTGGGAGTGCTCACGACGTTGTACAGCCAGGATTACTGGCCCCTCTTGTGGCAGGGGCTGTTTGACCTCCACGAGAATCACGATCCGTCGATCCTGTTGGAGTTCGCCTTGTTGCAATTGGGCGATGATCCCGGTGCGGCAAGCTTCACCGAGCACGTCAATTGTCTGGATGGCCTAGTCCTATATCCGGAGCTTGATCGAGAAACTCGAATCGAGGACATACTGGCTGCCGAGACTGTCTTAGAGGAGCAGTTCCCCCTGCTGGTCCTCATTGACCCCTCGTTTCCCAGCGCGTGCCCCTTCTACGACCAGTTCGCCCCCGATCCCCTACAAGGCCCTCTCAACGCCGGGAACGTGCCCGTCCTGGTGATCGGCAACCACTCCGACCCCGCCACCTCCTTCGGCGAATCCGAAGAACTGGTTACCGAAACCCTGGCCAACGGCTACCTAGTGGAAACCTCCCACATCGCCCACGTTGTCTACCCCCACAACCCCTGCGTAAACGACCACATCCACCGGGCACTGATCGACGTGGTGTACCCCAATGAGCAGCGGGTCGTGTGCGAACCGCAAAAGTGACAAACGACGACACCGGCATCGGCTTCAGCTGCCCAGTCACTGCCTTCTTCATCTGAAGACCTAGGCGGGCTCGTCCCACCGACTCCATGTGTAGAGCCAGCCCCGGGGATACTGTCACTGGCGTCGGTAGACTTGTGGCATGGATTTAGGTGTTCTCACCAGGGTAAACGCCACTCGGGATGGCCTCGGGCAGAAGAGCCGTGGTAGTCGCGGCGTGGAGGTCGAGCTGGCTGATTTCTCGGGCCTGGAGTCGGGTGATTTGGTCAAGTTGATCCTCCAAACTGACTCGGCTCGGCGGCAGCTTGATGGCTATCTGACCGCTTTGTTGGGTCGTCTGGGCGATCTGGAGGGGGAAGACGCAGTTGAAGAGTTGTGCCGGCAGTTTGGGCTCGGGCGTCACCGGGCTCGTCAGCAGGCCAAGGCCGCGGGAGCACTCAAGGCGTTGCCCGACACGCTGGAGGCGGCCAAGCAAGGGTGGATCTCCATTGACCATGCCCGGGTTATGGGTGAGTCGCATGAGTGAGCACCGTTGTCCCAGGCCGAGGAGCTTGAGCTGATTGTCTTGGCCATTTCCGAAGGTCTCGACCAGTTCAAGAAGACCGTGGCACGGGGTGAGGATCAACGCCGGGCTGAGGACGGGTTAACCCGCCATGAGCGGCAGCGGGAGCGTCGTTGCGGCAAGGTGTTCGATGGCGAGAACGAGATGGTCGTTCTGCACGCCGAGTTTGACCGAGTTGCGGGCGATCGGGTCAGGACCGCTGTTCACGACCTGAGTGATCGGCTATTCCGCGACGATGCCAAGTCTGGAAGCGACCGCACCCACGATCAACGCATGGCCGATGCCCTAGTCACGCTCATTACTCAACAACCTGAGAGCTCTGGAACTTCCGAGAGCGAAGACCTTGAGAACGACAGCTCAGAATGCGACGGGATTGTGCCGCAGGCCACCACGCTGATCGTCTCCGTCGACTACGACGCGCTCAGCGGCCAGCTCAAGAATGCCGGGCTGATTGATGGGACGCCGATCGACATCGACGACTTCCGCCACATCGCCTGCGGCGCCGGCGTCGTCCCCGCCATCTTCGCCGCCGACGGCCAGCCGCTCTACCTAGGAAGAAAGCAGCGAGCCGTCACCGCCGCTCAGAAATTGGCGCTGATAGCCCGAGACAAGCAGTGCGTCGGATGCGGCATGCGGGCCAGCGCCTGCGATGCCCACCACATCGTCTGGTGGGACCACGACGGCCCCACCGACATCACCAACCTGGTCTTACTGTGCCCGAAGTGCCACAAGAAGGTCCACAAGCAGGGCTACGCGGTCGCTCGAGGCCCTGACGGAAGACACCAATTGAAATCACCGAAGCGTGGCTCCGCCGGAGCACTCCCCCGAGGACCAACCCGTACCGCCGCGGCCTAGCCCGTCGCCCGAAATACCGGTACTGAGACTTCCTGTCGTAAAGGGCCCAGTTGGTCATTGTGCCCGTCCCATGAATGAGCGAGAATTCCGGGCGATGACTGCTATCAAACTCGACGGCGAAATGCTGTCAGCCGAAATTAAAGAGGGCCTGCGGGAGCGGATCGCTGCGCTGGCCGAAAAAGGCGTAACCCCAGGATTGGGCACGCTGCTGGTGGGCGACGACGGGCCGTCGGCCAACTACGTGGCCATGAAGCACCGCGACAGCGAGGAGTTGGGAATGGGTTCTCGGGAGGTCCACCTCCCTGCTGATGCATCCCAGGAAGAGGTGGACGCCGTGGTGGACGACTTCAACGCCGATCCGGCGGTGGACGCCTACATCATGCAGTACCCGTTTCCGGACCATCTGGACTACGAGACCGCCTTGTTACGGGTGCTGCCGGAGAAAGATGCCGACGGACTGCACCCAGTGAACCTGGGGCGGCTGGTGCAGGGGGTGGACGCTCCGCTGGCCTGTACCCCTCGGGGCATTCAGCTCATGCTGGAGCGCTACGAGATCCCCATTGCCGGCCAGCACGTGGTGATCATCGGCCGGGGCCTCACCATCGGCCGGCCGCTGGCCAACTTGCTGTCGTTGAAGCGTCCCAACGCCAACGCCGCAGTCACCGTGGTCCACACCGGGGCGGGCGACATCTCCCGCTATACCAAGAACGCCGACATCCTCATTGCCGCGGCCGGGGCGCCCCGCATGGTGAAGGCCGACATGGTCAAGCCCGGTGCGGCGGTGGTGGCCGCCGGGGTGAGCTTTGCCGACGGCAAGCTGGTTTCAGACGTGGACGACGATGTAGCCGAGGTGGCGGGCTGGCTGTCGCCTCGAATCGGCGGGGTGGGGCCAATGACCCGTACCATGCTTATGGCCAACACCGTGGCCGCCGCCGAGCGGGCCGTGGGCTGAAAACCCCGGCTCGCCGAAGGACAACCAACAACCACACCAGACAAGCATCCAGAGGACATAGCCATGGCCGACGCCTACATCATCGACGCAGTTCGCTCCCCTATGGGCCGCTTCGGCGGAGGACTTAGCCACCTGCACCCGGCCGACCTCGGCGCCAACATCCTGAGCGGCCTGATTGAGCGCACCGGCGTGGACCCTGGTGCGGTGGACGACTGCATCATGGGCTGCGTGGGCCAGATCGGCGCCCAAGCGTTCAACGTGGCCCGAAACGCCTGGCTGTCGGCTGGACTCCCCGAGCACGTCCCGGCAGTGAGCATCGATCGCCAGTGCGGATCGTCGCAACAGGCGGTGCATTTTGCGGCACAAGGGGTCATGTCGGGCACCCAAGACCTGGTGGTGGCCGGCGGTGTAGAGGTAATGAGCCTCATCACCCTCAACAGCCAGGGCGACGTGGGCCCTGATCTGGGCATGCGCTACCCCTTCGACGGCGACGGCTGGGCCGAGCGTTTCGGCGACGAAGAGGTTCACCAGTTCCGGGGCGGCAACCTGATCGCCGAGCGCTGGGACGTCACCCTGGAGGACATGAACGGCCTGGCCCTGCGCAGCCACCAAAACGCGGCCCGGGCCTGGGAGGAAGGCCGGTTCGAACGCGAGGTGCAGGCGGTTGGCGAATGCAACCGGGACGAGGGCATCCGGCCCGACACCTCGATGGAGAAGATGGCTAAGTTGCGGCCGTTTTCCGAGCATGGCCCGCTGACCGCGGCCAACTCCAGTCAGATCACCGACGGATCGGCCGCGTTGCTTATCGCCTCCGAGAAGGCGGTGGCCGAGCACGGCCTCACTCCCCGGGCCCGAGTCCACACCATGGCGGTGGTGGGCAGCGATCCGGTGCTTATTCTCACCGGCCCGATCCCGGCCACGGCCAAGGTGCTGGAGCGAGCCGGCATGGGGCTCGACGACATCGACCTGTTCGAGTGCAACGAGGCCTTCGCCTCGGTGGTGCTGGCCTGGGCCAAAGAGACCGGCGTTGATATGGACAAGGTGAACGTCAACGGAGGGGCCATCGCCCTTGGTCATCCCCTGGGAGCCAGTGGCGCCCGCATCATGACCACCCTGCTCAATGAATTGGAGCGCTCTGGTGGACGCTACGGCCTCCAGACCATGTGCGAGGGCGGCGGATTGGCAAACGCCACCATCATCGAGAACCTGGCTGCGTAGCCAGGCAAGATCCCCGAGGAGACAGCGAAGACTATGGGCATCCACATCGACCACATTTCATTGCTGGTGAAAGACCTGGTTCAGGCTGAAGAGGACTGGCGCCAGATCCTCGAAGTGCTGGCCCCAGGCCACACCATGAAGGTCACCCGAGGCGCGGGCGCTGACGACATGGACGGCACCCCCATGGCGTGGGTCACGTTCCAGAACCCCGACCCCACCGGCGTGTCTATTCAGCTGTGGTCGCCCGCAGAGCCCGGCCACTGGCCCGACAAAGTGTTGGCCAAGAAGGGCGAGTACGTCCACCACATCGCCTTCTGCTCTGACGATTTCGACACCATGATCGACGGGGTGCGCGACGCCGACATCCCCCTGGTAATGGACGAGCCCAGCAATCCCGACAGCCAGCCGTGGCTGAAGTGGAACTTCATCCCGCCCGACAAGGCCCACGGCCCGCTAATCGAATTGGCCACCCGCTACCTGTCGGTGGGCGAAGAGTGGCTCCCCCACCCCGACAACGCCGAAAACCAGCCTTTAGCCGACGAGCTCCACGACCGATTCGCCGGCTAGCAAGCTCCCCGCTGCGCTCAAGACATGACCAACTCCCCGGTGGCCATCACCATGCCGGTGGAGGACGGGCTACCCATCGGATGGCTCACCGATCTGGTGGTGGATGCCGAACAAGCCGGCATCGACACCGCGCTGGTGGGCGAAGTAGCCGGTCCCGAGGCGTTTGCCACACTGGGGGCCATGGCCGCTCGCACCCAGCGCATCCGGCTCGGCTCGGGCATCGTGGCCGCCTACACCCGCTCCCCCGCCCTCACCGCCATGGGGTTTGCCACTCTGGCCTCGCTAGCCCCAGGCCGGATAGTCGCTGGCATTGGAGCGAGCAGCCCCATCGTGGTGGGTCGCTGGCACGGCGGCGACTTTGAGCAGCCCCTGGCCACCGTGCGGGAGTTCATCGGCCTGCTCCGGGCTGCGCTGGCTGGCGAGAAGCTGAACCACGACGGCCCCCGGTTCCGATCCAAGGGGTTCCGGATCGACCTGCCCCCGGTGGAGGTGCCCATCTGGCTGGGCGCCATCAACCCTCGAATGCTGGCGATGGCCGGAGAGATTGCCGATGCAGTGTTCATGACCTGGTGCCCGCCCTCGGAAGTCGCGCCCAAGCGCAAGTTCGTCGAGTTTGCGGCAGCCGAAGCCGGACGCGACCCCGCTGAAGTTTCCACGGTGCTGTCGTTCTGGGCCTATTCCGGCCCCGAACCGGAACAAGCCATGGAGCGGATGCGCCGCCAAGTGCTGGCCTACGCCATGGTCCCCACCCACCAACCCGCATTCGTCGACACGTTTGAGAACCTCCCTGAGGTCGCCGAAGCCTGGCACAAGGGCGACCGGGCCAAGGCGCTCTCACTGGTGCCCGACGAGGCTGTACTGGCCCAATGCACCCTCGGGCCCGACATGCTGGCCAAACGAATTGACACCTACCGGGCCGCAGGAGTGGACCTGCCCATCGTGCTGCTCACCGGTGCCCACGTGGGCGACGACGTCGGGCCCCAGGCCACAGTGGACGCCCTGAGCCACATCGCCACCCCCTGAGGGGTCGCGTTCATAACGTGCCGCCCATCGGCCCACCCTCTTAGTATCCCCCCATGACCAAATGCGACGTAGTCGTCATTGGCGCCGGTGCGGCCGGGCTGAGCGCCGGGGCCCTTCTGGCCGCGGAAGGCAAATCGGTCACCCTGCTAGAACGCTCGCCCTTCTTGGGTGGTCGGGCGCTGGCCGCAGACGACGATGGCTTCAAGGTCAACCTCGGCGGTCACCTCATCGAGGACCCCGGATCGGGCCTGACCAAGGTGTTCGAGCACGTCGGCAAAGAACTCATCCACGGCGAGGTGTCCCACGACATGCCGATCTGGGACAACGACACCCAAACGTGGGGGTCAATCCGCGACCGTTACCCCGACAAGACCGAAGTCAAAAAGGTCATCAAAGCCATCACAGAGAGCTCATGGGACGAGCTCGAGGAGTGGGACGACCGCCCCATGCGGGAATGGCTGGCCCAATACACCTCTGACCAGGGGGTCTACGACCTCTACGAGTTCATTGCCGTGCTGGAGTGCATGACCGACGAATGGTACGACCATTCGGCCAGCGACAACCTGTGGGTGCGCAAGATGCACTACGAGGAGCGGCACATGGCCGCCTACTCCTGCTGGCCCGGACAGGGCTGGGACGGCATGTGGCAAGACCTGGCCGACGGCTTCACCGAGCACGGCGGCGAGCTGCGGATGCAGACCCCGGCCGGCCGGGTGCTGATCGAGAACGGCGCCGTGGTCGGCGTGTCCATCCCCCACGAGCCCAAGGTGCCCGTCGACTACGACGTCGGCGAGGTAATCGAGTGCGACGCGGTGATCTCCACGCTGCCGGTGTGGAACGTGTTCAACGTGGTGCCCGAGTGGGAGCTGCCCGAGTGGTACACCAGCCAGATCCGCTATCTGGCCCAAGACCAGTATCGGGTGACCATGCTCAACCTCTACTTTGCCACCGAGGAACCGGTGACCATGTTCGACCCCCGGGAGCTGGCTACTTGGCTGGCAACCCCCCACAGCCCGACGCCGGGGTACATGTACGACCAAGCGGCCATGGACCCCAACGGCATTCCCGATGGGCTCCACCTCTACTGCACCGGTGGCATCGTTCCCGGCTCCCGCGGGCGGGACCGGCGCTACATCGAGGACATGTACAACCGCCTCGAACAGGGCCTCTACGTGATGTACCCCGGCCTGGCCGAGCACGTGTGGAAGAGGCGCTTGTACGTGTTCGACCCGGCGTTCGGCGTGGCGCAGAAGCCCATGCTGGTGGGCAAGTTCCGACCTCATTGGCGAGCCCCCACCGTCGACGGCCTGTACTTCGCCAGCGAGACCTTCCGCAGCCGGGGCATCGGCACCGACCGGTCGGCCCGGGCCGCCCTTACCTGCGTTGAGGACATCCTGGGCCGCCGCATCCCCACCTTCGGCGACGGCTGGCGCTATTGAGCACGGCCAACTGACAGACTGATTGAGCAGAGCAAGGAGCGAATAGCAGATGGAGTTCACCCTCACCGACGAGCAGACGATGTTCCAAGAGATGGTCCGCAACTGGGTCGAGAAGGAATGCCCCAAGGACGCGGCCCGCGACTACGAGGCCCAGGAGTTCAAGTACCCGTTCGAGCTGTGGGACAAGATGTCCGAGGCCGGGTTCCACGCCATCGGCCTGCCCCCCGAACTGGGTGGACAGGGCGGCGACGTGGTCACCCAGATGATCCTCACCCGAGAACTGGCCCGCTCGCTGGCCGGGCTGACCTGGATCTTCGGCATCTCGTCGTTTTGCGCCAAGTCGATCAACAAGTTCGCCTCCGACGTGGCCCGCGAGGAGCTGATCCCCCAGTTGGCCGAAGGCAAGCTGCGGGTAGCCATCGCCGTCACCGAGCCGTCGGGGGGCACCGACCTCATGGGGGCCATGCGCACCCGGGCCACCAAGGTGGACGGCGGGTGGAGCATCACCGGCCAGAAGATCTGGTCGACCGCGGCCCACGTGTCCGACTACCTATTCCTGATGGCCCGCACCGAGGACATCGTGGACAAGCCGGCCCGAGGGGTGACGCTGTTCTTGGTGAAACAGCCTTCGGAGGGCTTGGAGTGCCACCAAATCCCCAAGGTGGGCATGAAGTCGGTGGGATCGTGCGAGGTGTTCCTCGACGACGTGTTCGTGCCCGACGAGTACGTGGTGGGCCAGCCGGGCCAGGGCTTCTACCAAATGCTGTCCACCCTCAACAACGAGCGGATCATGGTGGCCGCACTGTGCACCGGAATCATCGACGGCTGCATCGAGGAAGCTATGAGTTATCTGATGGAGCGGGAGGCCTTCGGCAAGAAGATCGGCTCGTTCCAGGTGTGGCACCAGAACCTGGCCGATATGGCCATGATGCAGAAGCAGGCCGAGCTGATGACCTACTACGCGGCCTGGAAGTCGGAGTCGGGCGAGGACTGCGGCCGGGAGGCCAACATGGCCAAGGTGGTGGCCTCGGAGTACGCCGGCAAGTGCTCTGACATTGCCATCCAGGTGCTGGGGGGCATGGGCTACGCCCTGGAGACCCACCCTCAGCGCTACTGGCGAGACAGCCGCCTGTATCGCATTGGGCCCATCACCAACGAGATGGCGAGGAACAGCATCGCCGAGACCTTCGGGCTCCCACGCAGCTTCTAGTGGCTAAGCCATTGGACAATCGGGTGGCGCTGGTCACTGGCGCGGGTCGAGGGATTGGGTTGGCGGTAGCGACCCGTCTTGCTCGTGATGGGGCATTCGTGGTGGTTAATGACTTGGACGGCGATGTCGCCGAGAAGGCAGCAGCCGCGATCGCCGCTGACGGCGGACAGGCGGTAGCTTCCCCCGGCTCGGTGGTCGACCATGACGACATCGCCGCGATGCTGGACACCACCCAAGACTCGTTCGGCGGCTTGGACATCCTGGTGAACAACGCGGGTATCACCGCCGACGCCATGGCCCACAACATGACCGACCAGCAGTGGAACCTCGTCTGCGACGTGGCCCTAACGGGCACATTCAACCTGTGCCGAGCGGCCTTTCCCCAGCTGCGGGGCAGTCGCGACAACCCGCCGGGCCATCACCGCAAGGTGGTGAACATGGCATCCATCAATGGCATCTACGGAATCGCCGGCAACGTCAACTACTCAGCGGCCAAAGGCGGGGTGATCGCGCTCACCAAGTCGCTGGCTCGGGAATGGGCCCGCCACCGGATCAACGTCAACGCAGTGGCACCGGGGTACATCGCCGGCACTCGCCTCACCGGGGCCCGGGACGACAACACCGGCCTGGGTATCCCCGAGGCCATCATCGAGCGCATCGAGGCCCAGATCCCCATTGGACGCGCTGGAACCCCCGAAGACGTGGCCGGGGCCTGCGCTTGGCTGGCATCACCGGACTCCGACTATGCAACTGGGCAGGTGATCGAGCTCCACGGAGGACGAGAGATGGTTGAGCTGCTATGAGCGCCGAGAAGCTGTCCACTCTTGAGAACGCGGCTGCCCTCGTTCGCGACGGAGACACCGTAGCCATTCAGAACATGGCGACGCAGGCCGCGCCCATGGCGCTGGTTAGGGAGCTGATCCGCCAAGGCCGACGTGATCTCGGGGTGGTCTGCCTGGTGGGCGGCATATCAGTGGACTGGCTGGCCGCCGCCGGGGCCATGAACCGCCTCATCGGCGCTGCCGTGTCAATGGAGCAGTTCGGTCTGTGCCAGCGCTACCGCAAAGCAGTGGAGGCTGGCGCGATCCGAGTGGAGGAGCTGTCGGAAACGGCGCTCAATGCCCGGTTGGGGGCAGGGGCTCGCAACCTGCCGTTCTTGCCCACCCGGGGACTGATCGGCACCGATCTGATTGACGTGAACGACAACCTGCTGATGCTGGATGACCCGTTTGGCGGGCCATCGGTGGTGGCCTGCAAGGCGCTGGTGCCCGATGTGGCCCTGGTGCATGCCCACAAGGCCGACCGATTCGGCAACATCGGCTATGAGCCCACCGCGCTGTGGCCTGATCTGGGAATCATGCCCAAGGCCGCCACCACGGTGATCGTCACCGCCGAGGAGATCGTCGACTCCGAAGTGCTGCGGGCCAACCCCGACCGCACCGTGTTGCCGGGCTTCATGGTGGACGCGGTGGTCGAGGCTCCCTTCGGCGCCCACCCAACATCCTTCTCTCCCCGATATGGGTACGACACCGCCATGCATTTGGAATGGATCGGCACAGCCCGCGACGATGAGGCAGTGGCGGCGTTCATGGAGAAATACGTGACCGGTCCCGCCGATCACGCTGCCTATTTGGAAACGGTAGGAGGCGCCGAGCGACAGGCAGCCCTAGAGAACTGGGAGCAGACGTGAGGGTGTTCGTTGGCGGGACCATGTCCGGAAGGAAGACATCGGAGAGAACAGGATGAGCGACTGGCAGAACAGCCCTCCCGCTGACGACTGGACAATCGACGAGTTGATGATCGCCCGTCTGGCTGACTGCTTCGCCGACGGCGACCAGGCCTGCAACGGCATGGCATCGTTCGTGCCGGTCAGCGCCTTCTGGCTGGCCCGACTCACCCATGCCCCCGACCTGGTGTGGTTGGCGGGGGCAGTGGGCCTGGAGCCCCGGCCCGACCGGGTGCCGGCCTCCACCCTGGAAGCCCCCCTGTGGCGCGATTCCATCATGTATGTGGAGCAGTACGGCGACTTCTGGAACTTCGCCCTCAATGGCCGGTGGCTCACCAAGTTCTGCGTGGGGGCCGCTCAGCTCGACCGCTACGGCAACGGCAACAACTCGGTGATCGGCGCTGACTACCACAACCCCCGGGTGCGCCTGCCGGGAACCGCCGGGCTGGGCGACATGGGATCGATCGGCAAGTCGCTCTATTACTGGAACCCCAACCACAACCCCCGCTCGCTGGTGGAGAGCGTGGACTTCATCTCCTGCGCCGGATACCTGGGCGGCGGTTCCGAGCGGGCTGATGCCGGACTTGATGGCGGACCCGAGCTGGTGATCACCAACCTCTGCGTCATGGACTTCCATCCGGAAACCCGCCACATGCAGGTGGCATCTCTCCACCCAGGTGTGACCTTCGAACAGGTGCAGGAGGCCACCGGCTTCGAGCTGCCCGCACCGGAAGGCGCTACCCCCACCACCACGGTGCCCACCGCCGAGCAGGTGCGCCTGATCCGCGACGTCATCGACCCCGACGGGATGCGCCGTCGCGAATTTGGCTGATGAGAGACCACACAGCATCGCGCCGGTTTGTCCGCACGAGGGACAGGAACAGCGGATGAGAGACCTCGAAATCGGCGTTCCGGGCCAGATCATGCCCCCGGCTCACCGGGCGGTGGAACTGGGCCAGCGGGCCGAGGCCGACGGTTACGACGCCCTGTGGTGGCCGTGCCATCTGATGGGCTGGCACCCCGACTCGATCTGGACGCCGGACATGAGTCCGCTGGCCGCCGTCCAGCCCAGCGGCCATGTGTACTTCGATCCGCTGGTGATGATGGGCGCAGTAGGAGCCCAGACCGAAACCATCAAAGTCGGGGCCGTCGTCACCGACCTGATCCGCCGCCACCCGGCCATGGTGGCCAACATGGCCCTCACCCTCGACCACCTGACCCAGGGCCGGGCCATATTGGGTTTGGGCTCGGGCGAGCGAATGAACGTGACCCCCTATGGCATGGACTTCGACCGCCCGGTCGGCCGCCTGGAGGAGGGCATCGAGATCATCCGGGCCCTGTGGGGGGCCGACGGACCCATCGACTACGAGGGCAAGTTCCATCACATGAAGGACGCCGTGCTGGGCCTCTCGCCCTACGGGGACACTCCCCCGCCGATCTGGACGGCGGCCCACGGCCCTCGCATGCTGCGCATCACCGGGAGACTGGCCGACGGCTGGCTACCAACCAAGCTGGCCCCGGATGTCTACGCCGACTCGCTGGCTACCATCCGCCAGGCGTCGGTGGAGGCGGGCCGTGACGCAGAGGCGGTCACCCCCGGACTGCTGGCCTACGTGCTAGCCGCTCCCGACGAGGCCACGCTGCGGCGCATGCAGGAGGCGCCGCTGCTGCGGGCCATCATGGTGATGCTGCCCCCGCAGATCTTCCGTGAACTCGGTGTGGAGCCCCCTGAGGGATTCCACGATCTGATCCCCGCGTCGGTGCCCCGGGAGCAGGCCGAGGCCATCATCGACGGCATCCCCCCCAAGGTGGTGGACTACTACTGCTTCTGCGGCACCCCGGAGCAGATCGCCGAGGAGGTCCGCACCTACTACGACGCTGGCCTGCGCCATCTGATCATGTGGAACGTCACCGCCTTCGGCGACCCCGAACTGGCCGGTTGGTCGTTCAAGGCCATGCGCGAGGTCAAAGACATTTTGCGAGGCGGCGGATGAGCCCCCTCGAGACCGTGAAGGACTACTTCACCGCGCTCAACACCGAGGACTGGGAGCTCATGGCCTCGGTGTTGCATCCCGAGCTCGACCTGATCCCGTCGGGATCGCGGCCCCGCATCGGCTCCGACAAGGCCATCGCCATGTTCGAGAAGATCTTCGAGCGGTTCCCAGTGCACCAGGACAAACCCACCCGATTCTTAGAGTCCGGCAGCACTGTTGTGGTGGAGATCACCTTCAACGGCGCCACGGCCGATGGACGAGAGGTGGCCTTCGATGCCGTAGACATCTTCGACGTGGAAGACGGCCGCATCTGCCGTCTCTCCCAGTGGTTCGACACTGCCGCCTTGGCTGCCATGCTAGAAAGTTGAATCGCTTCGAAGATCCCTTGCCGAAGTAGCTCTGCCCTGCCAAAGCGCCGAGAGTGACAGCGATGCGCAGTCCAGCAATAGAAGTGACCGGCCTGCGCAAGTCCTACGGCGCAATCGAAGCAGTCGCCGGGGTCGACCTCCATGTGGAAGAGGGCGAGATTCTGGCCTTCTTGGGGCCAAACGGCGCGGGCAAGACCACCACGGTCGAAATTCTCGAAGGTTTCCGGACCCGAACTGCCGGAGAAGTCTCTGTTCTTGGCCAAGATCCGGCCAGCGCGGGCTTGGACTGGCGGGAGCGAGTCGGGATCGTATTGCAGGAGTCCCAGCCTGAGGAGTACCTGACGGTCGCCGAAACGGTGATCATGTGGGCTGCGTACTTCCCCGCCCCTAGACCGGTGGCCGAAGTGCTAGAGCTGGTCGGGCTGGCTGGTCACCGCGACCAACGGGTCGGGCGCTTGTCGGGAGGTCAACGTCGCAGGCTTGATCTGGCCTTGGCACTGGTGGGAAACCCCGAGCTGCTGTTCCTCGACGAACCCACTACCGGATTCGACCCGACCGCCCGTCGGGAGGCGTGGGCCATGATCGACGGCCTGCGCGACTTGGGTGTGACCGTTCTGCTCACCACCCACTACATGGACGAGGCCCAGAATCTGGCCGACCGGATCTCGGTGATCGCCGCCGGACAGATCATTGCCAAGGGCACGGCCGCAGACTTGGCTGAGGCGGCGTCGCTGCAGACCCGCATCTCATGGAATGCCCAAGAGGTGCCGTTGAACGAATTGCCCGACCAGCTTCGAGCCGCGGCAACGGTGTTTGAAGTGGCGGGCCAGCCTGGGGACTCAAGCACCAGCGCAGCTGAGGGCCCCACGAGACTTGCCATTCTCACCAACGAGGTCACCGACACTGTTGCCGCATTGTTGCAGGTAGCCGGGCGGCTGGGCCGCAAGGTCGAGTCCCTGGAGGTGCAGACCCCAACCCTGGAAGACACCTATCTGGCGTTGATCGGCGAGGCCGATCGCGCCGGAGGGCTAAACAGATGAACACTCGGGGACTCCAGCAGCTGGCGACTCAGACCCGCTTCGACTTTGTGCTGCTGTGGCGCAACCCATTGGCCAGCTTTTTCACCGTCGTTTTGCCCCTCATCTTCTTGTTCGTGCTCACCGCGCTGTTCGGAAATGACTTGGTCACCCCGGTCGGCCCGAAGCTGGCCAGTCGCTTTGTGCCGGGCATCATCGCGTTGTCGGTGGTCCAAGCCTCCTTTGTGAATCTGGCCATCGTCACGGTCTTTCGCCGAGAGACGAGCATCCTCAAAAGAGTGCGGGGCACCCCAATTCGACCCTGGGTATTCATGGGGGGACTGGTCGCCACCGCTTACGCCGTGATCGCCCTGATGGCAGTGCTGATGGCGTTGATCGGCTGGGCGGTCTACGACGTAGATCTGTTGTGGAAGACGGTCCCCAGCCTGATCGTGACCTTGATCATTGGGGGCGCCGTGTTCTGTGCCCTTGGATTGGCGTTCACCAACCTGGTCCCCAATGAGACGACCGGCCCACCGTTCCTCAACCTGGTCGTCTTGCCGCTTTACTTCGTCTCTGACGTCTATGTGCCAGCCACCGACGAAACACCCCAGGCAATCACCCTGATCGGCGACATATTCCCCATCAGGCATCTGGCGGTGGCCCTGCAAGGGAGTTTCGACCCGCTCAGCGACAAGTCGATTTGGCCCGTAACCAATTGGCTGGTCATGGCGGCGTGGGGCGTCGCCGGGGTCCTCATCGTCACCCGGTGGTTCCGCTGGACTCCCCGAAGCTGACGCGCTGAGACCCCGGTGGTTCCGCTGGACTCCCCGAGACTGACGCGCTGAGATCCCGGTGGTTCCGCTGGACTCCACGAAGCTGACGCGCTGAGAATTAGCCCCATCATGTCTTCGGTAGTGGTTGTCGGGTCGGGGGCTGCCGGATTGACCGCCGCGGTGGCCGCGGCCCAGTCGGGAGCCGAAGTGACCGTGGTGGAGCGAGCGCCGGTGCTGGGCGGGACTACCGCGCTGTCGGGAGGTTTGGCCTGGATGCCGGCCAACCGGCTGATGGCCGCTGAAGGAGTGGACGACTCTCCCGCCGAGGCCCGCGAGTACTTGCAGGCGCTGCGCCTCGGCGATGTGGACGACGAGTTGGTCGACTATTTCGCTGATCAAGCAGCGGCGGTGGCCGATTGGCTGGATTCGACCACCGGGTTGTCGTGGCAAACGGTCCCCTATCCCGACTACCACCCCGAGCTACCGGGCGGAAAGCCAGGCCATCGCCCCCTGGAGCCCCAGCCCCGCGAGGCATCACCAGAGCTCGACCACGGCATCCGCACTGCCCCGAACGTGACTGCGCCCATCACCTATCGGGAGTTGGCCACTGGCGACTTCGACCGAGCTGAGGTGGCCGACCGATCTAGCCGGGGAGTGATCACCATGGGCCGTTCGATGATCGCCTCATTGGTCGAAGCTGCCGAAGCCTTGGGGGCAGCGATACTCACCGGCGTCGGCGCGGACGGTTTGGCGCAGTCGGGCGGCACAGTGAACGGCGTGCGCATTGGCCCTGAAGTGATCACCGGGCGGGTGATCCTGGCCTCCGGCGGCTTCGAACGGGATCCCGCCTTGGTTCGGGCGTTTCTGCGAGGGCCGATGACCGGACCGGTAGGCGCCCCCGGCATGGACGGGACTGCGCTGCGTCTGGCATTGGCCGCCGGGGCAGAGTTGGGCAACATGGCCGAAGCGTGGTGGTGTCCAGCCATGACCGTGCCCGGAGAGGCCATTGACGGCGAGCCGTTCCACCGCTTAGTGCTCACCGAGCGAGCTCGGCCCCGGTCGCTGATGGTGGACTCGCGGGGACGGCGGTTCGCCAACGAGGCCCGCAACTACAACGACGTAGGCCGGGCCATGCAGGCCTTCGACCCCACCGGGTTCCAATACCCGGCGGCCACCGCCTGGCTGGTATTCGACTCCGGCTACCGCCGCCGCTACCACCTGGGGCCACTCCGCAGAGACGGCCCTGATCCGGAGTGGCTGCACCGAGCCGACAGCCTGGACGAACTGGCCACCGCTATCGGCGTAGACCGCGAAGAGCTAGCTGCCTCGGTAGTCCGTTTCAATCAGCTCGTCGGCTCCGGAGACGACCCCGACTTCGGCCGAGGCCGCTCGATCTACGACTGCTTCGTCGGCGACCCGACGGCCCCCCATCCCACGCTCGGCCCGGTAGAGGAGCCGCCGTTCTACGCCGTCCGCCTCCATCCCGGCTGCCTGGGCACCAAGGGCGGCCCCCGAACCGATATCCATGGCCAGGTCCGCCACCAAGAGGGCGGCCTTATCGAGGGGCTCTACGCGGTGGGCAACGCCGCCGCCAGCCCCCTCGGAGCGGCCTATCCCGGTGCGGGCGGCACCATCGGCCCCATGCTCGTCGCCGCCCACGCCGCCGGCACCGCGGCAGCTAGCTAACCGCTGACCAGGAAATTTCCATCCTCGGGGAACCAGAGCAGCCACCGCGTCGTCAGATACCCCCAAGAAGATGCCGCGGGCATTTGAGCTCAAGGGGGTACAGATGGAAAACGCAATCGGGTCCAGGCAGAAAAGACACTCACTTCGAATCGGGTTGGTTGCCATGGTTGTGGCCATGGGACTTCTGGCCTTCTCATGCAGCAGTGAGGACGGTGCCGACGGCCCCGCACTGGGGATCTCAGGTGCATCAGCGCCGACATCAGTCAGCTCGGCTCCTGATTCTGGTGGGACATCGCCGGTTCCAGAAGCGCCTGAGGAAGCTCCGAGTGAAATGTCGGATGAACCCGCTGACCGCGTAACCGTGATTCCGACTGAGGGCGAGGCATCATACGAAGACCAAGGCGAAGTTGCGGTCGAACTCAGCGGCCCGGCCGACGACGAAATGGCCGAATACGAGATGGCTGAAGAATCGATGGCCGCGGACGCGATGGACTCGGCTCCAGCCAGCGGAAGGCCGCAGCCGGCGGCTGCCGAAGAACCCATGGCAGACGACGGCATCGCCTGGCGACCCTCCCGATTGCGCGAGCCGAACAACTTTCAGGACTACGGCGTCAATCCGTTTGTCGACACGTGGGAGGATCCGCTGTCGACCTTCGCCCTCGATGTGGACACCGCGTCCTACACGGTGGCCCGCAACTTCCTGGAGAGCGGACAGCTGCCACCGATCGAAGCGGTGCGAACCGAGGAGTTCGTGAACTATTTCGACGGGGGCTACGAGGCGATACGCGACGAGTTCACGGTCAGTCTCGAAGCGTCCCCTTCTCCTTTCGCCGATCCTGATCATGTGCTGCTGAGGGTGGGCATTCAGGCGCCGCGGGACCTGTCGCAGGGTGCCGGCCCTGAGAGTGTGGTGCTGGTGATGGATCGCTCGGGCTCTATGGGCGAGCCGACCGGCTACGGATCAGAGTCGATGCGACGGATCACCCTCGCCCATCGGTCCGTGGAGCTCCTGCTCTCGGGATTGCCTCGGGAGACTCGAGTGGGCGTGGTCGCCTACGAGAGCACGTCGGCGACCGTGCTCGAGCCAACGGTGATCGACGGCAACGCCAAGTGGATCATGGACACGATTCGTTCGGAAGTGACTCCTGGTGGCTCCACCAACGCCGAGTCGGGCTTGGTCCGGGGCTACAACATGGCCCTGCGCGAAGCTGATGCCGGACGCCAAGTGCTGGTGCTGTTGCTGTCCGACGGAGTGGCCAATGTGGGGGCCACCCGCACCGACGACATCTTGGAGTCGATCGGCGAGCGAGCTGACATCGGCTTGTCCACTATCGGCGTGGGTCTCGGGCCGCTCAACGACGAGCTCATGGAGCAGCTGGCCAATCGAGCCGACGGCACCTACCACTACATCGATACTCCCTCCGAAGCAGTCAGGGTCTTCGTTGATGATCTGGATGGGCTTCTGGCCTATGCCGCCCGCGACGCAAAGGTCCAGGTGGAGTTCAACCCTGATGTGGTCCTTTCCTACCGCCTGCTGGGCTTCGAGAACCGAGACGTCGAGGACGAGGCATTCCGCGACGACACCCAAGATGCCGGTGAGATCGGTATCGGGCACAGCTCCACTGCGCTCTACGAGGTGGAGTTGGCCCGCAGAACACGGGACGAGCGCAGCACCATCGCAACAGTCCGGATGCGCTATGAGCGACCGACCACTGGAACCATTGTCGAGTTGGCAACCCACCTTCCCCGCTCTGCCATTGAACGGTCATTCGACTCGGCCAGTCCTCATTTCCGGCTCGCCGCCGTGGCTGCCGAATTCGCCGAGATCCTGCGGGCCAGTCCCTACGCCCCCAGCGACATCTCAAGGGAGTTGCAGCACCAAGCCGATGCCGTAGCCGACGACCTGCTCCGCGACGCCGATGCCGCTGAGCTAGCGTCCCTGATCGCGACCGCCCGCCGACTCCTCCGCTAGCTAAGGAGAGCCCTCTCCGTGTCCAACGGTGACGATCAACAACACGCTGCCGAGCATGACCAGCGGGTGAAAGACGATTGGAACGTACTGGCCCACTACTACGACAGCCGCCACGGGGATGCTGGCAATGACTGGCACCGGAACCTGGTGCTGCCAACCACCCTGAAGCTGTTGGGCGATGTCCAAGGCAAGCGAGGCATCGACCTCTGCTGCGGCAGCGGCGTCCTGGCTCGCCAGCTCGTCGAACTCGGAGCTCAAGTCACCGGAGCCGACCAGTCGAAGACTTTCCTAGAGCATGCCGAGCCGTATGACCGCAGCGCAGAAATCGAGTGGCTCTGCTTCCCGCTGGCTGAAACAGCCGACCATGTCGAGCCGAGCTCGTTTGACTTTGTGACATGCACCATGGCACTCATGGACATCCCGGCCAGCGAAGACCTCTTCGCCGCCATCGTCCACTGCTTGAAGTCTGGCGGCGTGGCAGTGGTGGTCACCATGCATCCGGTGTTCAAGAACCCCAGCAACCTGCAATTCACCGTCGAAGGAGAACTGGCGGGCGGGGATCAACGCGAGGGAATCATCATCTCCCACTACCTCACACCAATGGCCCAAGAAGTCGTCGGCATGCCCGGTCAACCCCAAGAGCAGCTCAACTTCCATCGGTCCATCTCCCACGAGCTGAACCGCGCTTTCGACGTAGGCCTAGTCGTGGACGGCTTTGCCGAAGTCACCAAGAGCGCCCTAGAAGAACCGCCCACTCAACACACCGACTTCTACATCCCGCCAAGTCTCGAAGACGAGATCCCCGTCCTGCTAGGCCTCCGCTTCAGACCGGCACCCTGGTAGGCAGGTTCGAAGTCTCAAGTTCTGTGGATATGTGGAAATAGCTGTGGATTCCAGTTATTTCGATCTATTTCCATATACCCAGTAGCTCGCAGCCTGACCACTAGGATTGTCTGGGATGGGGAAGATCGTCTTTGGCGACAACCTACCGGTCTTGCAGGGCTTGCCCGACGCCAGCGTCGACCTCATTTACGTTGACCCGCCGTTTAACACCGGCAAGCGGCAAGAGCGCGAGCGGATCAAGACCGTTCACGACGAGATCAACGGCGACCGGACCGGTTTCGCCGGCCGCCGCTACCAGACGATCCGCCTCGGCAAATCAGGCTATGACGACGCCTTCGACGACTACATGGAGTTCCTCGCCCCCCGTTTCGAGGAGGCTCACCGGGTGCTCGCCGACACCGGCAGTTTCTTCCTCCACATCGACTACCGAGAGGTCCACTACTGCAAGGTGCTGCTCGATCAGATCTTCGGCCGGGACTCGTTCATGAACGAGATCATCTGGGCCTACGACTACGGGGCCCGCTCCAAGAAGAAGTGGTCGGCCAAGCACGACAGCATCCTGTGGTACGCCAAAGACCCCGCTGACTACACGTTCAACTTCGACGAGATGGATCGAATCCCCTACATGGCGCCTGGGTTAGTCGGCAAAGAGAAGGCAGCGCGGGGCAAGACTCCCACCGACGTCTGGTGGCACACCATCGTGAGCCCCAACGGCAAAGAGAAAACCGGTTACGCCACCCAAAAGCCCCTCGGCGTCCTCGAACGCCTAGTGAAGGTCCACTCAAGACCCGGCGATCTCCTGCTCGACTTCTTCGCCGGCAGCGGCACCCTCGGCGAAGCCGCCGCTAAGCACGGCCGCGACTACATCCTCATCGACAACAACCCCGAGGCCATCCAAGTAATGATCCGCCGCCTCGCCCCCTCCAACCCTGAACTCATCGGATGCGACGCGCTCCTCGAAACGCCCTAGTCCACCAAGAGCTCAGCGTCAGGTCGCGACAACCCCCTGAAAGACATGCTCCATATGCCAAGCCAGGTAGGAATCCCCCGGTCGCTGACCCTGTTTAGGAACAACTAGCTGGGATCTGAGGACTTCACCGAAGTACTGATCAACACCGGGATCAGCACGGGTACTGGTCTCAAGTTTCTGGGACAGGTGAACTTTGAGACCACCGTTCACGGTTATCAGCCCTGAGTCAAAAGCAGCGTCATGAGTCGGACATGCTGCTACCCCGTTCAGCACATCGAGGCGCTCTCTGTTGTCACAATCAGACCATGGCTTGATGTGTGAGGCCACTAGCAGCTTGTTGCCCGGAAGGGTCTTGGGAGCAAACCCACAGAATCCACATGTGTTGCTGAAATTTTCAAGCACTCTCGATGCGAAACCGTGCTGGCCGATGCGGACCTTCTTCTCAATCATCCTTTCCGTGTCAACAGGGTTACCGAGACGATGGGTCCTCTGCTGTGCGGCCAGACTTGTCACTACTTTGGACAGGTCGGCGTGCTCAAGTTCCTCTTGTCCGAGAAGGTTGGAGTAGTCAAACCCCTCCAGCGATAGAAAGTCTGCTAGCCGATCAGGGCCAATTTTCGTGTCGCGAGCGGCAGCCAAGACCAGGTTGTAGAGATAAGTAAACAGATTTGGGTTGATTCTCATCTCGGCGTAAAAGTCCGGCTCAAATTTTCCGCCTCGATTCCTAGCCCCTCCTTCCAAATTCATCATCTTGTGAGTGATTGAAGTTGGTGGCCGGGCAAACAGTCGTGCTAGCTCATGCACCAATGGCGGCGCATTGCGAATGGACTCACTCCCATACCTGTGAGGATCGTCAACAATCTGAAAGAGCCCGTAACACAAGATGACTTCTACCGGGGTGAAGTTCTCTTGGCGCTCTCCTTGACTCTTCTTCTCTCGGCGCTCTATCTGATCCCATTGCGATCGAGCTTGGTCGACGGTGAGGTCGAGGTAGTCGCTCAGCGATCGCACGCTGCCAACGTAGCCGGCCACTGATCCGAGGCACACGAACCAATGAACCTAGATGCCAACCGGCACCAAATTGCCTGCTCAGCCGGCGCGTTGTCCTCAGCCAGCCGTAGGATTACCCAGTGCCCGCGGTCATACCAGAGTCGATCGAAGAGCGAGCCTTCGGCCCGGTGGAGTTAACGGAGGTAGCAGGAGAGCGATCGGAATCGATATCGACGGTCGAAGTGGACCTGGCCGATGCCGAGGGCATGTTCTGGTGGACCTCCGTGGTCGATTGCCCGACGGACACGCTGGCCAACGCGGCGCGACTGGGCTTCCTCACTCAGGAAGGGGCTAAGGAAGAACTTGCAGGGTTGTTGGGAGAGTATTGCGGGGCTCGCGTTGCCGACTTGTTCGTCAACCGGGGAGCCCACGTGGAATCTGAGGCCTTACTCGCGCCGGATGGCTCCTGGGCTGGCGCACGCGTCACCGTGTCAGGCGAGGTCGAAACCTCCTCCTCCGCAGTGGTTCGGCGCACAGTCGTGGACATCTCATTGGGTGATGTTGAGTGGGCTGCTGCGGCAACTCTCGTAGGTGCAGCCGCACATGTTGGGGAACGGGGAAGTACACCACTCGATGCCGACCTCCTCAATGTTGTGGTACCAGCTTTGGCGCAAGTGGGTGACTTCGCCGGACACGCAGTCTTCACGCCCACCGAACACGATGGGCTGGGTGGCTTGTGCCTGGCTCGTGAAGTTCTGCGAAGGGGCCATGGCCAGGATTCTCTGCACGGCTTGGCCCTGTTAGACGACTTCTTGGGTGAACCTGCAGAGGACTACTGCAATGGCGTGGGTACTCGCAATCTTCATCAATTGAGAGCCCGCCTGAGCTGGGTGTACAAGGAAACGCCTGATGCGGGCGAATTGGGGCACCGCCTTCAGACAGAGTTCGACGATCTGTTTTCCGGTCCCCCGACACCTTGGAGCCCCTTCGCGGTATATGCAGCGACTCCAAGAGAAGATGGGAGTGCAGCGTCAATAGATGTCGCTTGGTGGGATCCATCAGTCGATGGATGCGTTTCCAGAGCCACAGCAATGTTGCCATCCCTCGATTTTGCAGGTTCATCTACTTGACACCTTTCGGCGAAAAGTGACGACGGGGTGCGCATTTTTCGATGGCGACGGAGCGCGCGAAGCTACGGGGATGAGCACTTGGGTTGACGTGACCACGTATGGCGATCTGGTGGTGCGGGGGGCTGCGCTGTACGGAGACCAGGACGCGGTGGTGTTTCCCGATACGCGGCACAGCTTCAACTCGTTGGAGGCCGCGGCTCGGCGGTCGGCTCGGTCGCTTTTGGGGCTGGGAGTTCGGCCTCAGGATCGGGTGGGGATCCTCATGCCCAACTGCATGGACTTCATCGAGGTGATGTTCGGGGTTGCCCTCATCGGCGCCGTTCCGGTTCCCATCAATGCCCGCTTCAAGGGGCGGGAACTGGCCTATGTCACCGAGAACGCCGACCTGAAGGTGCTGGTCACCAGCGACATCATCGACCAGTTCACCGACTACGTGGTGATCCTCCACGACTGCCTCCCCGGCCTGGCTGAGGCTGCTGATCCAGCCAACCTTGACCTGGACGTAGCCCCCGAGCTGAAGGCAGTGGTGCTGTTGGGCAGTACGTCCCCGGCCGGGATGGTGGACCGGGCCGCATTCGAGACCTTGGCTGATGACGCCACCGACGACGAGGTGGAGTTGCTCCGCAGCCAAGTGGCCATTCGCAACGAAGCCCTCATGATCTACACCTCGGGCACCACGGCTGAGCCCAAGGGCTGCCCCTTGAACCACGAGTCGCTGGTGCGCACCGCGGTCACCGCCTGTCGGACCCGCTTCGAGCTGACTGACAACGACGTGTTCTGGGACCCGCTCCCCCTGTTCCACATGAGTTCGATTCTCCCCCTCATCGGCTGCCTGGACGCGGGGTCGTCCTACGTGACCATCACTCACTTCGACCCAGCCGAGGCCATCGCGCAGATGCGGGATGAGAAGGCCACGGTGTGCTTCTCCACCTTCCCACCGGTCACCCAGGCCATGATCAACCACCCCGACTGGGACTCCGATGAGTTCCAGCGCATCCGGCTGATGAACAACGTGGCACCGCCCGATGCCCTGCGGGCCATCCACGCCCTGCTCCCCTGGGCCCGCCACGTGAATGCCTACGGACTTACCGAGTGCGGCGGCGTGGTGTCCTTCTCCGGCCCAGACGACCCGCCGGAAACCTGGGCGGTGTCGTCGGGCCGCCCGTTCAGGGGCATTGAGGTCAAGATCAAGGACCTCGAGACCCGGGAGACACTGACCGAACCCAACCAACCGGGAGAAATCTGGGTGCGGGGCTACAACGTATTCGAGGGTTACTACAAAGACCCAGAGAAGAATGCCGAGTGCTTCGACGAGGACGGCTGGTTCTTCACCGGTGACATCGGCTCACTCGACCCCGACGGGCGCATCAGCTATCTGGGCCGCACTAAGGACATGCTCAAGGTAGGCGGCGAGAACGTGGCCGCAGTGGAGATCGAGAGCTACCTCCAAACCCACCCGGCGGTGGCCATCGCCCAAGTGGTCCCGCTGCCCGACGAGAAGTACGTCGAGGTTCCCGCGGCCTTCGTCGAGCTCAAGCCCGACGCCGAGGCCACCGAGGAAGAGCTGATCGAGTTCTGCCGAGGCCAGATCGCCAGCTTCAAGATCCCCCGCCACGTCCAGTTCGTCGCCCCCAACGAATGGCCCATGTCCGCCACCAAGATTCAGAAGTTCCGCCTAGCCGACAAACTCCAAGCCGAACTGGGCCTTTAGGGCACCCGCCCCCCAGCTAAGAGCCCAAACGGCACGCACTGACCATTTGCCCGACGGCGGAAGTACCACGTAGGTGGGCGGGGGGTGGCGCCGGAGGCGGACCTGGCCGCTCCGACGGCCAGGCCGCCGTAGGTGACAGGACCCGCCGTCCACCGGGGGATCATTCCACATACCCGTCGGGCAGTTGGTCGACGTGCCAGATTTGGCTCCTCCACCAGCGCCACTTGCCGGCGATCACATCCTCAACGGTGCAGTGAGGATGGGGCTCCAGCCAGTCGATCTCGGAGTCGACGATCTGGAACAGGCAGCCGTGCCCTGACTTGGGCCGCACATAGGTCTCCCGCCAGTGGGGCTCGCTCAGGTCGGTGTCCACCACCTCATAGCCGGCGGCCTCCAGGTCCACGATGGCCGTCTCCACGTCGTCCACGAAGATGGTCACGTGGTGGAACCCCTCTCCGTGCTTGTCGATGAAGCGGCGCAGGTAGCTCTGCTCGTTCAGCGGCTCCATCAGCTCCACCTTCACGGTGTCGGGCAGCTTGAACATGGCGGTGCGGATGTCGAGCGGCACATCGTCGCCCCCCATCACGAACTGCCCACCGAACACCTCCCGAAACAGCGGCACGGCAGCCTCGATGGAGCGCACTGCGATCCCGATGTGATCCCACCGTTGAATGCGGGGCGATACCGCCGGATTCGAGTCCAAACCGGCCGGATATCCGGCATCGCCCATTGTTCTCCAGCCCATAGCCCGCCCCTCCCAGTGTTCTCACATTCTTTGAGCAGCTTCCAAGTGTGCTATCTAGCAGGGTATGGGCAAGCTTGACGAAGCCATCGCCGGACAAAGCGGATTTCCCCGGGTGATGCCCGGACTCGACCAGCCGCTCACTGTGCCCCAGAAGATCGCCTGCGCCGCCCGCATCCTCGACGCCGAGGGGTATGCGTTGGATGTGGCCGGGCACATCACCGTGGTGAGAGACGACGCCGACGACGGCTCCATGTGGTGTACCCCCTATGGGCTGTGGTGGAACGAGATCACCGCCTCCGACATCCTGGCCATCGACGCCGATGGCGAGGTGCTGGAGGGCCGCTGGGATGTCACTCCGGCGGTGTTCATCCACACCGAGATGCACCGGGCTCGCCCCGATGCCCGAGTGGTGATCCACAACCACCCCTACTACGGCAGCCTGCTGTCCACCATGCACAAGCTGCCCGAGATCACCGATCAGCAGGCCTGCATGTTCGACGGCGACATCGCTTTGTTCGGCACCTACACCGGAGGGGTGGACGACGCCGCCGGGGGTCAGCACATGGCTGATGCAGTGGGCAGCGCCACCGCGGTGATCCTGGCCAACCACGGGGTGCTCATCGCCGGGGAGACCACTGAGCAGGCCGTCTACCGGGCCTCGAACTTCGAGCGGGTGTGCCGGCTCAACTACGACGCCATGCAGGTTGGCCAAACCCCGGTGCCGGTGCCCCCCGAACAACGCCCCACCCTGAAGGCCGCGGTCAACAGCCATCACATGACGGTGCGGTACTACTGGGAAGGGGCGGTGCGGCGACTGCTGCGCGAGGCCCCCGAAGTGCTGAACTGACAGAGGCAGCAATGAACTCTCCTTCGAACCTCATTAAACCGCGCACCATCGGGGCCTGGATCGGCCACAAGGCCGAGGCCAACGGCGACAGACTGGCATTGACTGTTGAAGGGCGAGACAAGACCTATGCCGGAGTCCACCAGGACTCCGACCGACTGGCCGCCGGCTTGGCTTCGCTGGGCCTAAGAGCAGGCGACCGTTCCTGCTTGATGATGCAGAACTCGCTGGAGTGCATCGACGCCTGGTTCGCCATGAACAAGGCCGGGGTGGTGGAGGTGCCTATCAACCAGGCATATAGGGGCCACCTGCTGGAGTATCTGGTCAGCCAGTCCCGCTCCTCGGCCGTGGTGTGCGATGCCGACTACCTGGACCGCATCGCCGAGGCGGCCACAAGTTTGCCCGGCCTCGAGCACGTAGTGGTCAATCGGGCTGTGGGGACAGAAGATGCAGGCACCCCGGAATTCCCCGGCCACATTACCGTCCATGAACTGGCCGACCTGTACCTCGACTCCCCCGCTCCTCAGCCCGACGTGGACTACCGGGATACCGCGGTCATCTTGTACACCTCGGGCACTACTGGGCCCTCCAAAGGCGTCATGCTGTGCCACGAGGCCAACCTGAACCTGGCCCGTCACACTGTGGATTTGGTGGGCTACGACGCCGACGACGTGCTCTACACCGCGTTTCCGCTATTCCATATCAACGCCAAGTACACCAGCGTTATGTGCGCCATGGAAGCCGACGCCCGCCTCATCATGGACCGGCGGTTCTCGGCCAGCCGCTTCTGGGACCGCTGCCGGGCCGAGGGGATTACCGCCTTCAACTACCAGGGCGGTCTGATCATGATGCTGTGGAAGCAGCCCGAGCGCCCCGACGATGCCGACAACCCGGTGCGCAACGGCTTCGGCGCTCCCTGCCCGGTGGAAATATGGGAGCAATTCGAGGAACGCTTCGGGGTCCACCTCAGCGAGGTGTACGGCATGACCGAGGTGGCCATCACCACCGAGAACCGCCGGGGCATGCGCAAGATCGGCACCGCAGGCCGGGAGTCGGCCCTCTATCACGTGCAGGTGGTAGACACCGAAGATCAACCGGTGCCCCCCGGAACCGCGGGCGAGATCGTGGTGCGGCCCAAGAAGCCCCACATCATGATCGACAACTACTTCGACATGCCCGATGCCACGGTGAAAGCGTTCCGCAACCTGTGGTTCCACACCGGCGACCGAGGCCGAATGGATGAGGACGGCTACCTGACCTTCATCGACCGCATGAAGGATTGCGTGCGCCGCCGGGGCGAGAACATCTCCTCTTACGAAGTTGAAGCAGTGATCAACACCTGCGATGCGGTGTTGGAGTCAGCGGTGATCGGCGTGCCCTCCGAGCTGGGTGAGGAAGAGGTCATGGCCGTGGTGGTGCTCAAGCCCGATCACGAGCTCTCCGAGACCGAGCTGCTGGACTTCTGCGTGCCCCGCATGGCCCATTTCGCCGTACCCCGCTACGTGCGCTGGTGTGAAGACTTGCCCAAGACCCCCTCAGAGCGGGTCCAAAAGTTCAAGCTCCGCGAAGACGGCATCACCGCCGACACTTGGGACCGCGACGACGCTGGCTACGTAGTCCCTCGCTGACAGCCCATCCAAGCAAAGAACGTTCCACCGCGTTCTAGTGATTTTCGACCACTTTCGAAAGCCCAGCGGTTAGAGTCCCAGTCGGGTCGGAGCGTGGTTACACTTCGTAAGAGGTTCTACCACCCACGCTCCGGCCCAACCTGGTTCGGTCTAAAAGACCGCCATCAGTATAAGACGGAGTTGTCCTCACCCGGCAACAAAATCCGGATTGGGCGTAAACGTCAGCGGCAGCGAGGTCAAACCCCGGGTGTAGACGCCGGTCTCGACCTGCTCATAGCCGTCGGCGTAGGCGATGTCGTCCATGGCGTCCAGCAAGGCGTCCATTGCCACGGTCAGCTCAGCCCGGGCCAGCATCGACCCCACGCAGAAGTGGCGGCCCAGGGCGAACGCGGTGTGGTCGGCCGCCGCGGTGAACGCCTTGTCGAACTCCATGTCAGTGCGGTGGATGTTGAACCGGTCGGGCTCGTCAAAGGCCTCCGGATCCCGGTTGGCGGCTCCCAACAGCAACTCCAGGGTGTAGCCCGCCTCTACCTTGCCCCCGGAGAACTCAACCGGCTCATCAGTGTGGCGCATGATCATCTGCACCGGCCCGGTGAATCGCAGCGTCTCGGCAAAAGCACTGCCGATGAGCTGACGGTCGGCCCGCACCTCGGCCATCTGCTCGGGATTGTCCAAGAGATTCCGCATGGTCAGCGTGATGGCCTTCTCAGTGGTCTCCCCGCCCGCGGTCAACAGCAGGCTGCAAAAGCCCCGGATGTCGTCGTCGCTCATCTGCACGCCGTCGAACTCCTTGGTCACCATGGCGGTGAGCAGGTCGTCACCGGGGTCAGCCCGCCGTTCGGAGATCTTGGGCATGAGGTACTCCCCCATCTCCACCCGGGCGGCCATGCCCCGGCGGTTTTTCTCCTCGTCGCCGGTGATGTTGGACACGAAGTCCATGATCATCGTGTACCACTCGTAGAACTGGGGCACGTCTTCCATGGGGAGGTCGAGGAGCTGCACGATGACCCCGATCGGATAGTAGGTGCTGAACCGCTTGCACAGATCCACCTCGCCGTCGGCCAGGAATTCGCCAATCTGTTGGCGGGCTGCTTTGGTGATGGCCGGCACGATGCTCTGCTCTAGGTAGCTGCCCCGGAAGATTGGGTTGACGATGCCCCGATAGGACGAGTGCTCTTTCCCCTCCATTTGCAAAATGGTGCGTCCGTGCACCGGCTCGGTCTGCCATTCGTAGTTGCGACTGGAGATCTGGGGGTTGCGAAACGCCCCGGCCACATCCTCATATCGGCTGATCACGTAGGCCTGGGTGCCCTCGTGCCACATCACCGGATGCTCGTTGCGTAGCACCTCGTAAAACGGGTAGGGGTTGGCGTCGTACTCGGGCGAGAGGATGTCTGGAGCGGCACTCATGGGCCGTATAGTACGGCGGGCTGCAAGAACGGCAAGAACAGTGGCACGAGGGGGACCAGAAGACTCGATGAGCAAGATAACGACTCTGGAACAAGCGGCATCGTCCATTCCCGACGGTTCAACCGTGGCCATCGGCGGCATGTCTATGAATAGCGCCCCCATGGCCCTGGTGCGCGAGCTGGTCCGCCAGGAGAAGAAGGACCTCGAGCTGGTGGCCATCGTGTCGGGCATGGCGGTGGACTGGTTGGTGGCCGGGGGATGCGTGCGCCGGGTCATCGCGGGCCTGGTCAGCTTCGAGGGGCTGGGGCTGGCCCCCAACTTCAGAGCCGCGGTGCAGTCGGGCCAAGTAGCCATCGAGGAATACAGCGAGCACCTGTTGGTTTGCCGCCTCCAGGCCCAGAGCCACGACTTGCCGTTCATACCCACCAAGGCGGGGCTGGGCACCGACGTGCTGGGATTGCACGCCGCCACGGGCACGGTTCGCGAGGAGAAGGACGGCCCCACCGGAGAGCACTATGTGGCCTGTACTCGCCTGCCGGTGGACGTGGCCTTGGTCCACGCCCATGAGGCCGACGACCAGGGCAACACCAGGGTCAACCCCAAGTTGGTGTGGTTGGACAACGAAGTCGTGAACGCCGCCGGCCGCACGGTGGTGTCGGTGGAGCGGACCGTGGAGACTGCGACGTTCACCGCTAAACCGGAGCGGACGACCTATCCAGGATTCATGATCGATGCGGTGGCTCCGGCCCCGCGGGGCACCTACCCGTGTTCGTGCTTTCCTTACTACGGCCACGATTCGGAGTTCTTCACGGCATATTCCCACGCTGCCCGTGACCGGGACACGTTCACCCAGTTCTTCCGGGAGCGGGTGGTAGGGCCGGATACCTGGGAGGACTTCCTGGCCGTGAACAGCGTTACCGCAGGGGCCTCCACATGAGCACTCCGGTTCCTGGCTACGACTGCACCATGGACGAGCTCATGGTGGTGACTTTTTCCCGGGCCATGGCCAACGACACCCGGGCCTTCAACGGCGCGGTGTCGTTCATCCCGGTGAGCGGCTATCTGCTGGCCCGACGCACCCACGCCCCGGAGTTGGTGTGGGCGGCCAGCTCCATCGCCATCGATGCCGACCCCGATGAGATCGGCGACTCCACCTTGTCGGACTCGCTGTGGGGCGGGGCCTCTATGCTGAGCAACTCCACTTTCGATTTCTGGGCCTTCGCCCAGGGTGCCCGTTACAACACGTTCGCCTTTCGAGGCGCGCAGATGGACGCCTACGGCAACGTGAACAACACGGTGATCGGCCCTTATGAAGCACCCAAGGTGCGGCTGCCCGGCGGCGGTGGTATGGCCGACCTCGGCGCCATGATCCCCCGCATCTATCTGTGGTCGTCCACCCACGACCCCCGCACTTTTGTGGACCAGCTCCACTTCCGATCTGGTATGGGCTGGGGCGACGGTGGCGATCACCGGGAGCGTTTGGGCATGCCCGGAGGACCGCAGCTGTGCATCACCAACCTGTGCGTGTTCGACTTCGAGCCGGTCAGCAAGCGGATGCGTCTGGCGTCACTCCATCCAGAGGTGACCGCCGAACAGGTACAGGAAGCCACCGGGTTCGAAGTGTTGATGCCCGATGGGGAGATTCCAGTCACGGCCGAACCCACCGCCGAGGAACTGCACATTCTGCGCACCGAGGTGGACCCCACCAGCGCCCGCCTACGTGAGTTCTGAGTCATGCGCGTAGCTGAATCTGTTGCCCTGGTCACTGGCGGCGCCTCAGGTTTGGGTGCCGGCGTGGTCAAGACGCTGCTCGACGGAGGCGGCAAGGCAGTGATCTTGGACCTCCCCTCGTCGGCCGGACAAGCCATGGTCGACGAACTGGGCGACAGCGCAGCCTTCGTACCGGTGGATGTCACCGACTCCAATGATGTTTCACAAGCCGTGGCCGCCGCGGCTCAAGCATTTGGGAGAGTGGACTTACTGGTGAGCTGCGCGGGAATCAGCTCCGGGCAGCGGGTGGTGTCCCGTGATGGCACCCCCAACGACCTAGACCACTTCCGAAAGCACATCGAGGTGAACCTGATTGGGCTGTTCGACGTGGCCCGCCACGCGGTGTCGGCCATGTCGGCCAACGAGCCCAATGCCGACGGCGAGCGGGGCTTGATCGTGAACATCGCCTCCATCGCCGGCTACGAGGGCCAAGTCGGCCAATCGGCCTATGGATCGTCCAAGGCCGGGGTGATCGGTCTCACCCTTCCCATGGCCCGCGACCTAGCGGTGTGGGGCATCCGGGTGATGACCATCGCTCCGGGCACCATGGACACCCCCATGCTCGCCACCCTGAATCAGGAGTTCATCGCCAAGCTGGTGGAAGACAACGTGTTCCCCCATCGCCTGGGCACCCCCGCCGACGTGGGCAACCTGGTGGTTCACTTCATGGAGAACACATTCCTCAACGGCGAAGTGGTGCGGTTGGACGCCGGACTCCGCCTGACCAGTAACTAGGCCAACATTCCGCCGTCGATGACCAAAACCGCTCCAGTTATATAGGAAGCGGCCGGAGAAGCCAGGAACGCCACCGGAAGGGCCACTTCCTCAGCGGTAGCCCACCGGCCCAGCGGGATACCGATGCCAGCCTCGGCTACAACGGCGTCTTTGTCGTAGCTGTCCCAGCCGCTGGTGTCCACGAAACCAGGAGCCACCGCGTTCACCCGCACCCCATGAGGCGCCCACTCCCGGGCCAGAGCCTTGGTCTGCTGGAACAGTCCGCCCTTGGCCGCCGAGTAGGCCGCCATCCCCGGCAGGTGGCGCAGACCTGACAGCGACCCGACATTGACGATGCTGCCCTGTCCCCGCTCGATCATTGCGCGGCCAAACGCCTGCGATACCAGGAACGGCGCGGTCAGATTGAGGGCCACGGTCTTGGACCATCCCGACTCGGCGATATCGAGCACCGGAGCGGTGAACCGGGCACCGCCCGCGTTGTTGATAAGGATGTCGACAGGGCCAATGGCATCGCTGATCGTCTCAGCGGCGGCGGTCACGGCCTCGGGATCGGTCACATCGCAAGGGGCGACGGAGATCTGAGCACCGCCATCTCCCAACTCGCCAGCCAATTCCTCCAGCACTTCGGCCCGCCGGGCGATGAGGCCGACTCGGGCACCCTGGTTGGCAAGAACCCGGGCGATAGCGCCGCCGATGTCACCGGTGGCTCCAGTAACCACTGCGGCCATGCCCTCCAAAGGCCGGGTCGGATTCACGACAGGCTCACCGGAAGATGCTCCAAGCCCCGGCTCAACATGGTGGGCACCCACACTTCGGGCTCAGGGCCCAGCACCAAGTTCGGGAGGCGGCGCACCAGAGCTTCGAGGGCAATAGTGCCCTCCAAACGGGCCACCGATGCCCCCAGACAGAAATGCAGCCCGAATCCGAACCCGATGTGATTGATGGGATCGCGGGCAATGTGGAATTGATCGGGCTGATCGAACGCGTCGGGGTCTCGGTTGGCGGCGTGCTGTACCAAGTACACCATGTCACCCGCCGGCAGCGTCTTGCCCCCCATCTCCACCTGGTCGGCCAGCGTGCGGACCTCCATCTTGGAGGGCCCATCAAACCGGAGGATCTCCTCTACGGCCGGCTTGATCAGCGAGAGGTCTTCACGCAGCTTCTGGAGCTGGTCGGGATGATTGAGCAGCACTCGAATGCCGTTGCCGATCAGATTGGTGGTGGTCTCGTGGCCGCCGAACAGAAACAGCACGCAGTTGGCCACAATCTCAGGGTCTTCCAAGCTGTCGTCGCCCTCGGATACCTCCACCAGGTTGGAGATGATGTTGTCGGCTGGACGCTGGCGATAGTGGGCCACCAAGTCGCCCAGATAGGCGGCCAGCTCGACCAGCCCTTGTTGGGCCCGGGCACGACGGTCGCCCACTCCCCGGGCCCCGAACACCAGGATCATCACGTCATCGGACCAGTCCTTGAACCGGTCGCGGTCGTTGGGGGGCACCCCCATCATCTCGGCAATCACCACTGCGGGGATGGGATAGGCGAAGTCTTCGATCAGGTCGAAGTGATCCCGCGCCGACAGACCGTCGATCAACTCGTCGACCACCCCGGTGATCCGATCCCGCCAGGCCTCCACCGCTCGAGGAGTGAAGGCCCGGCTCACCAGTCTCCGCAGCCGAGTGTGGTCGGGGGGATCCCGGAACACCAGCCAGTCCATCAAGATGTCGTAGGTGGGCTGGCGCTCGGCTTTCTGCTCCTCAGTCAGGCGGTCATAGGCCGCGCCGATGCGCTCCGAGGAGAAACGGGGATCCCGCAGGGCGTCAAGCACGTCGTCGTAGCGGTGGATGAACCACGCCCGGTACTTCTCATTCCAATGAACCGGATCGTGCTCTCGGAGAACGGAGAAATAGGAATGGGGATCCGCGATCCGCTCCGGCGACAGAACCTCGTCGTCAATCACCGCTGTTGGCTGGTCGCTCATGGGGTCATCCCACTTGCTCCAGCACGGTCACCACGCAGGCGTTGCCGTCGATTCCCGCGGTGCCGCCGCCCATGGTCTCCACCGCGCCGAGGCGGGCATCGGGCACCTGCCGTTCAGCGGCCATACCCCGAAGCTGCCAGACGATCTCGGCGATCTGAGCCAGGCCGGTGGCCCCCAGGGGATGGCCCCGAGACAAGAGTCCGCCCGACGGGTTCACCGGCTGAGCCCCACCCAATGCGGTGTGGCCCGACTTCACCAGCCGCCCGCCTTCACCCAGGCCGCAAAGTCCCAGGGCTTCGGTGGTGATGATCTCACCGATGGTGAAGGCATCGTGGACTTCAAATACGTCGACATCGTCCGGCCCTACCCCGGCGGATTCGTAGGCCTGGGCCGCGGTGTCGGCCACGATGTCCCAACCCCACACCTTGTCGGTGGTGTGGTCCCAAAGCCCGCCGGAGCGCAGCGCGCTGGATCGGATAGCCACCTCCTGGGTGGGATCTTGGGAGCCGCCCAGTGGCCCAATCACCGCGGCGGCAGCCGCATCGGCAATCGAACAGCACTGGAACAAGGTGATCGGATCGGCAACCATTCGGCTGCCTAGCACCTGCTGGACGGAAACAGTCTTGCGGTGCTGGGCCCGGGAATTGCTCACCGCATGGCGGCGATTCTTCACCGCCACCGCGGCCATTTGCTCGTCGGTAACCCCAAACTCGTATTTGTACCGGGTGGCCGACATGCCGTAGATGCTGGGCATGGCATAGCCCTGGGCTCCGTCAGGGTCGGAGGCAATCGGGCTGATGGCACCGTCGAAATGGGCGGTCATGGTCTCGATGCCAAACGCCAAAACCCGTTCATATCGGCCGGTTTCCACCGCCACCCGGGCCTCATGGAAGGCCGATGTGCCGCTGGCACAGGCGTTCTCGATGGTGATCACCGGCACTTCCACAATCCCGATCTGCTGAAGAGTGCGAGTGACGGTGCCGGGGTCGCCGAACACCGAACCGGCGTACACGGCATCGATGTCAGACGCCTTCAACCCGGCATCGTCCAAGGCTTCCACCGTGGCCTGCCAGGCCAAGCGGGGGCCGCCCAGCGAAGTCTGCTTGCCGAACGCCGAGGTCCCCACCCCCCAAATGGCCGTACCGGTACCGCTCATGGGCCGGTTCCCTGCACCACTGGATCGCCGTGCTCGCTCCATCCGGCCAGTGCAACACGGCTACCCGGAACCAAGGGCTCGTCGGGCCCGTCGACGTGGGCAAGAATGCGAGGGCCATCGTCCACGTCCACATAGGCCAGAGTGAACGGCGGGGTGCGCCCCGGCACCGGAATCCGCAGCACCGTGGAGCTGAACACGGTTGCTCCCGGGCCGAACGTGGCCGATGTCATTGACGCACTGGCACAAATCGGACAACGGGGAGGTGAGACCACCATCGGGTGCTGGCAATCACCGCACCGGCTCCCCGCCAATAGAACTCGACCATCTCGCAAGACGAGCTCCGGCCGGGGATCGCCACCCGATCGGTCCGGCGGCACCATGGTCAGCGTGGGCACCGGCTAAACCTACCAAGAGACCCTTGCCGCCCTGCGATTCGATGTGGTTGGCGGCTTTGTTTTACAGCCGCCAACCAAGCCGCCTACGCTGCGGGCCGTATCTCGCACAAGGGGGCATAAATGGGCATCGAAGGACTGCGATTCGTCATCACCGGATCTGCGACCGGAATCGGGGCGGCCACCGCCCGGGTCGCAGCCAGCAAGGGTGCCAAGGTGATGGTGTCCGATCTCAGCGATGAACAAGGACAGGCAGTGGCCGATGAGATCAATGCATCGGGAGGCACCGCGGCATACACCCACTGCGACGTGACCGATACCGACCAAGTTGAGGCGCTGATGGCTGCTACTGCCGAGGCCTACGGCGGCATCGACGTGCTCCACAACAATGCCGGCATCCACGAGAGCGGGCTGGCCGCAGCCGACCAATGCAATCTGGAGCAAATGCCCCTCGACGTGTTCAGAAAGGTAGTGGAGGTCAATGCGGTAGCACCCTGGATCTGCTCGAAGGCGGCGCTCCCCTACCTCAAGGAGAGCGACTGGCCGTCAATCGTCAACGCGGCATCCACCGGCGCGCAATCGGCCTACCCGAACAACTCGGCCTACGGCACATCCAAAGGCGGCATCCGGCTGCAAACCCAGAACCTGGCGGTGGACTTGGCCCCACTGGGAATCAGGGTGAATTGCTATGGCCCTACCGCCATCGCCACCGACATGGTCACCGACTTCGTGAAGCAGGCGGACGACCCGGCGGCGTTCGAGAAGGCGCTCATCAACACCTCTCTCATCCCCCGGTTGGGATTGCCCTCTGAGGTGGGCGAGCTGGTGTGCTTTTTGGCCAGCCGAGAGGCGGGCTTCATCAACGGCGCGTACATATTGATCGACGGTGGTTCGCTCGCGTGGCGAGGCACGGTTGAACAACTGGGAATGGAGTGATCCAATGGCAGACAAACAAGCAGTAACCGAGCTTTTGAACCACGCTGGGGTGGCCTACGACGTGGGCGACAGCGACTTCCTCATCGGGATGTTCGCCCCCGACAACCCGGTTTTCGGCATGACCATCGCCGGCGGCGACCCGATCACCTTCGAGGGGTCGGAGGCCATCGCCGGACTGTTCAGCGGGGCGATGGAAGAGCAAACCGACCAGCGCCGCCACGTGGTGACCAACCTCTATTTCGAGAACGAGACCGAGGACTCGATCACTGCCATCAGCTATCTGGTGCTCATCACCGTGGAGAACGGCCAGCTCTCCGTTCTGTCCAGCGGCGTGTACACCGATGACTGCGTGCGCGTTGGCAGCGACTGGAAGATCCAAAAGCGGTTCTTGGCTCTCGACCTGCCCTACTAGGGCAAGACCGGCCAACCAGGGCCATGAACATCGCACTAGCTCTTTAGGAACTCTCTAGAAAGGAGCCGCAGATGAACATCGGCCAGATTCCTGCCAAATGGGCCCGGCAAACGCCGGACCGCGAGGCGATCATCGATTCCACTACCGGCCAGCGGGTCACGTTCGCGGCCTTCGACGAGCACATCCGCCGCCTGGCCAACGGGCTGGTTGGCTTGGGCCTGGACAAGGGCGACCGGGTTGGCATCTTGAGCCAGAACTCGGTGGAGTACGCCGCCCTGTACTTCGCGTGCGGGCGTTCTGGTCTAGTGGCCCAACCCATGAACTGGCGCCTGTCGGCTCCCGAGCTGGCCAAGATCGTCAACAACGGAGAACCCCGGGCGTACATCACCCAAGGGATGTACGCCGCCGAGTCAGCTGAGCTGTCCGGCCTGGTGAGCTCGGTCGAGCACTGGCTCCAATACGGCGAAGGCGGAGACGGCTCCTATGAGGAGTTGGTGGCCTCTTCATCGGATGCCGAGCCCGAGGCATCAGCCGAGGTGGGCGACAACGACCCGCTTTTCATCCTCTACACCGGGGGCACCACCGGGGAATCCAAGGGCGCCCTGCACAGTCACCGCAGCGTCTATTTCGGAATGCTCAACCAAACGGTGGCCGAGCGCATCGTCCCCAGCGACGTGTACATGCTCACCGGGCAGATGTTCCACATTCCGGTGGTGCTGGCCATGAACTATCTGGCTCACGGCTGTCCGCTGGTACTGATGAATTTCGACGCCACCTTGGCCATGGAGCTGATCCAAGAAGAGAAGGTGTCAGCATTCTTGGGCGTAACCACCATGTTGAATTGGATGATGGCGGTGGAGGGGTTCGACAACTACGACATCTCCAGCCTGCGCAACATCCAGTACGGCGGCGGTCCCATGCCATCCCGGGTCATCACTGAGGCTATGGACAAATTCCCCTGCACCCTCATTCAGGGCTACGGCCAGACTGAGGGCACCACCATGTGCTTCCTGTCGCAGGAGGACCACATCCGGGCCATCCGCGACGACCACCGCCCCGAGAGGCTGCGGTCATGCGGCCGAGAAGGGTTCGTGACCTCTGTTCGGGTGGTGGACCCCGACGGCGTGGACGTGCCCTGCGACGGAAAGACGCCGGGACAGATAATCGTTCGTTCCGAGGCCAACATGCTGGGCTATTTCCGGCGTCCCGACCTCACCGCCGACACCATCAAGGACGGCTGGATGTGGACCGGAGACATCGCCACTTGGGACGACGAGCGGTACGTGTTCATCGTCGACCGGGCCAAAGACATGATCATCTCCGGCGGGGAGAACATCTACTCGGTTCAGGTGGAAGAAGCCATCGCCACCCATCAGGCCGTGCTGGAGACCGCGGTAATCGGCGTGCCCGACGACACCTGGGGCGAGTCAGTAATGGCTTATGTGGTGCTCAAACCGGGCATGACTGCCACCGAGGACGAGATCATCGACGCCGCCCGCCAGAACCTCGCCTCCTACCAGAAGCCGAGGTCAGTGGCCTTTGTCGACGAACTGCCCAAGGCCCCCACCGGCAAGATCCTCAAGCGGGAACTACGCGACCCCCACTGGGCCGACCAAGAGCGCCGAGTCTGATTCTCTGATCAAACTCTGATTCGGTGCCCAAGGCACCAGGCTGACGATTAGGGCAGCACCCGCACGATCTGGATGTGCTGTTCGGGATCGAATAGCGATGCTGCCAGATCCTGCACACCCCTCAGCTCTAGGGCTTCTAACTCCTCAATCAGCCGCTCGGGCGTGGGGAGCTCGTCGTCGTTGGCGTAGGCCCGACGAAGAAGCACGTTGGTGAGGTCGGAATTGCCGATCAGCTCGTAGTTGTCGCCGACCACGGCCTTGGCCTGCTCGAATTCCTCATCGGTGATCTCACCCGCGTGCACCTCGACCAAGATGCGAGTCATCTCCGCCTCGATGGTCGCCATCTGCTCAGGGTCGCCGGTAGCGAAGACTTCGCCGCTGATTCTGGGTTCCGGCGTAATGCTCATTCCGATCGATGCCGCAACAACATAGGTATCGCCGAGATCCTCCCGGACGTCTTCCACCAATCGACTGTCGAGGATCACTTGGAGCACGTCTACAGCCACCTCCGATGCCGGGTTCACGTCGGATAAGAATTCGTAGAAGTAGGTCGCAGAGGTGGATTGGATGTCTGGCCCAAGCACTACTTCGCGCCGGACAATCCCTTCAGGCTCAGGTGCGCGGCGATTCGCGTAGCTGTCGGCCTGCCCCTCGGGCAAAGTGCCCACATAGGTGCGAGCCATCTGCTCGACAACATCGCGGTCCACGTCACCCACGACAACCACCACAAGGTCGTTCACCCCGCCAAAACGCCGCTGGTAAATGTCGAAGAGCGATTCAGGGGTTAGGGAGTCCAAAGTCTCCGGGGGGGCGACCAAGTTGAACCAACCGAATGCCTCACCGTGACGAGCCTCGAGATAAGCCAACGCCTGCTGCCAATCGGGATCAGACACCGACAGCGAGGCGATGATCTCGCCAATGTTGACGGCCTCACCAAAGGCCTGCTCGTCAACTCGCGCCGCGGTCATGTACAGGTGCATGAGCTGGAACATCGTCTCGACGCCTTCGGTGTCAGACGCTCCCGAAATTCCTTCGGTGGTTTCGGCAATGTAGGGCTGCACTTGGGCATTGCGATCATCCAGATAGCGGGATATCTGCGCTGGACTCAGGTCGCCCAACCCGCTGTTGCCCACTGCCCGGGTCGCCAGGTACTGGGCTAAGGGGCGGTCCCCCTCTTCGAGGGCTGACCAGCCGCCCCATGAGATGGCCTGAAGACTGACCTCATTCTCGGCGATGTCGGAATAGGCGTACATGACCCGGGCCCCATTGACGAACTCCCACTCATAGGCATCATCCAACTCATCGGTGATGGCCTCAATCGAACCTTCGCTCACTGGGTCGACCGGATCAGGCACAGAGAGAAGCTCAGACGCTTCTCCGATCATTTCGGGAAGCTCTCCCGGTACGGCAGCATCAACCGCAGCCTGCATCTCCTCGACCGTGGGCACCTCGGAGGGATCGGGTCCTACCGCGATCAGGATCAGCCCACTATCAGCCAAGATCTCGCGGTAGCGGTCGCTGAGATCGTCGACCTCAAGTTCATCGAGCAGAGCGTCAACCCGCGCCGCAGTGTCCTTTAGCCGTCCGATATCGGTGCCGCCCAGGAAGTGCGCCGCATATTGATCGGCGCGTTGGCGATCCTGGATCGTGGGTTCTGCATCTATCGCCGATTCCAAATCAGCCCTGATCGCCTTTGCCGCCCGTTCCAGATCAGCATCGCTGAAGCCATGCTGTTCAAGGCTCAACAGCAAAGACCAATAGTCGGTGAGGGCGGCTGAGAAGTCGTCGGCTCGGAGGTTGGTGCCGTAGAAGCGCAAGCCTCGGGTATGGGAAAACGTCAACCAGTGGGTTGGATCGATCTGCGACAAGAAGCCTTGCTCGTAGCCGTCTTGTAGGCGATTCTCCACCATGATGCTGATGATCTCTTCGATCCATAGTTGGCGATCGCCTTCAAGGGTGTTGGGATCCCACGACGGCAGGCGGATGTCCAGCGAGAGATAGGAATATGACTGTTCCGGAGAAGTGGCAGTATCGAAGGTCGCCTCCGGGTTCAATGCCGACCAGTTGTCAACGACGGGCGGATCATCCCCAGCCGCAATGTCGCAGAAATACTCCTCAACCAAGCTTTCCAGCGTGTCGAGGGGAAGGTCGCCTACTGCGACCACCGCCATATTGGAAGGCACGTACCACGTCTCGTAGAAATCCCGCAGGTCTTCGGCGGTGGTCGCCTCGATGTTTTCTGCCGTTCCACTGGGGGCGCGCCCCTCATAGGGCGTGCCTTGCCCATACATCCGGTCGAATACGTCGAAAATTATGCCCTGACCAGACTCGTCTCTAAGACGGTATTCGTCACGCACAATCCCCCGCTCTTCTTCTACATCCTCGGGGCCGATTGTGGCGGCATGGGCCCACTGCGAGAGGACGTCGAATGCGGTTCCCACGGAATCTTCTTCCTCGTCTATGACCAGGTCGAGCATGTACACGGTCTCGTCGTAGGAGGTGTAGGCGTTGATGTCAGGGCCAAACTCCACCCCGATGCTCTCCAGCGCATCAATAATCTCGTTGCCGGGATACTTCTCTGTGCCGTTGAACAGCATGTGCTCGAGAAAGTGGGCGTAGTTGGCGCCTGCGAATGGCTCGTTGAATGAACCGGCATTGACCACAAGACGTAGTGACAACGCGCCGCCGGGGCTGTCGTTCGACCGGATGTAGTAGGTGAACCCGTTGTCCAGCGTGCCAATCTTCACCGTGGAATCGACCGGCAGCAGACCCTCGCCCGCCAAGACATCGGGAATGCCATCGGCAACTTGACAAGTGATCTCCTCTTCAACCGAATGATCAGGTTGTGCGACTTCGCCGTCTTTGTCCTCAGTCTCCGGGTCAGTCGAGGCGGCAGCGGTGGACTGGGGCGTGGCAGTAGCTTCTTCAGTCGTTGTTGCTGCACCCGGTTCGACCTGTCCGGTGACCGGCACATGGGTTTCGCTATCCGAGCAAGCGGCCACTATCAGGGCCGCGCTGAGCAACAGGATCAGGAGCTTCTTCATTCCCGCCTCGTGGATTCGATAGATGTCTCGGCTCTACAGAGCCCGTGTTTGATCACAGTACTGATTATCGGTGACGCAGCCCACACCACAACCCGAGAAACCCCAGCGCAACAGGGTGATCAGTGCTGGCTGTAGCAGATCTCAACGATGGCCGGCTCAGTAACGGCATCACCCTCTAGCTCGCCGACGATGCGGCCCTCATGGAGCACGAGCACTCGATGGCATACACCGACCAGCTCGGAGAATTCGGAGGAGATGAACACCACCGCCTTCCCCTCGGCAGCCAGCTCCTCCATGATGTCGTAGATCTCTTCTTTGCCGTCCACATCGACCCCGATGGTGGGCTCGTCGAAGATCAGCACATCGGCCCCCTGATCCAGCCACTTGGCAATGACTACCTTTTGCTGATTGCCACCCGACAGGAGACGAACTAGCTGCCGGTCGTGAGGGGTGGCGATACTCAAGCGGTCGATCCGACGGTCGGCTGCTTGCTTTTCTGATCGCCCTAATGGGGCCGGCACGCGCGGTCGCACCCGGTGGCGATCCAGGGAAGCCAGCGTGATGTTGTTGCGCACGCTGAAGTCCATGATGTTGCCCTGGGTCTTGCGGTCTTCGGGCAGCAGCGCCAGGCCCGCCGACATGGACTCTGACGGGTGGTTGCCGCTGATCTCTCGTCCGTGGACCCGCACCGTGCCCTCCTGACGTTGATCGGCGCCAAAGACCGCCCGGACCAGCTCCGTGCGCCCGCTGCCCATCAGCCCGCCCAAACCCAGAATCTCGCCCTTGCGCACATCGAAGGAGCAATTGTTTACCCCAGTGTCGGCGGAAACCCCCTCCACTTCTAACACCACCTCAGCATCGGGACGACCGTCTACTCCCCGGCTGGCCCTCCGTTCGGCGGCAGTCTGGGCGTGCTCGTGACCGGTGATATGGGAGATCAACGAGGACCGATTCAGCGACGCGGTGGGCTCGTCGGCCACAAGCTGGCCGTTGCGCATCACAACTACTCGCTCGGTGAGCTCAAATATCTCCTCCAGCCGGTGCGACACGTAGACCACAGATATTCCATCGTCCCGCAGTCGCCGTACCACGGCGAAGAGGTGGTCGATCTCCTCATCAGTGAGCGAGGCGCTGGGCTCGTCCAACACCAAGAGTTGGGCCTGCTGAGCCAAACCGCGAGCGATCATCACCAGGCGCTGCTTGGCCACACTCAATTCCCCAACCGGCTCACGGGGATCGATATCGGCCTCCAACCGGGCAATGGGCTCAGCGGCCCGGCGGTACAACTCGGCCCAGTCCACAAATAGTCCCATCTTGCGGGGATAGCCCAAGCCCAGCATCACGTTCTCGGCCACTGACAGGTCGCCAACGTCTTGCAGGTCTTGGTGGACAAAGGCCAGCCCGGCGTCGGTGGCATCGTGGGGTCGGTGCAGTTCGAGAGGCTCTCCATTCAGATGCAAATGGCCTTCGTCGGCGTGCTCGGCCCCGGCGATGATCTTGATCAGCGTGCTCTTGCCCGCTCCGTTCTTGCCTACCAGCCCGATGATCTGGCCGGTATCCAGTGATAGGGACACATCGTCGACCGCCAAGACGCCCGGATAGCGCTTGGTCACACCGGAGACTTCGAGCAGCGGGGCTGTAGCTGCTGCTGCGGTCGCGGTCATCGCCGCTTCGCTCCTAGCGCAGTGAGCAGCATTGCCAACACCAAGATGGAGCCCCGCGAGATATCCAAGATGTCACGGTCGTAGCCCAAAATGGTGAGACCCGATTGCACCGCCTGCAAGAAGATAACGCCAAGTACGGTGCCGGGCACGTTGAACAGTCCCTTGCGAGATGCCGCCGCTCCTAGGAATGCGGCCGCATAGGCCGACAGCAGCAACGAGATGCCCACCCGGGGTATCGATGATGCCGTCCTAGCCGTCTGCGACACGGCGGCGATGACGGCTACGAAGCCGACGATCACAAACCCCAGCGCCCGCAGCGCCTTAACGTTGATGCCAGAAAGCCGGGCCGCTTCGGGGTTGCCGCCGATGGCGTACATGTACCGCCCCAACTCGGTTTTGGCCATCAGCAACCACAGGATGATGGCGAGGCCGGCGGCAATCCAGACCGGCGACGTGAATTCGGTCCACGGTTCCGGCTTGCCGATGCCGAGATCTCGGTAGAGATCGGGCATGTCGGCCGCACCAGTGATGTTTCGGCCGTCGCTGATCGTGTATTCAACACCCAGCAAGATCAAAAAGGTGGCCAGCGTGGTGATGAACGAAGGCATCTCCACATACGAAACCAGCAGGCCATTGATGGCTCCGATGCCCAGGCCGAAGGCGATTCCTACCAGCACCGCCAAGCCCCAAGGCCAGTCGTGGTTCACGATCAACACGACGATGGCGGCGGCGCTGGCCGAGAGTGAACCGGCGATGGACAAGTCGAAATCGCCCATAGCCAGCACCACCGTCAGGCCCAGCGAGAGCATCAGGAGCGGTGCTGCCAACCCGAGCTGGGTTCGCAGGTTATCGACCTCTATGAAGTCGCTGTCAAGCACCGAGAAGATCACGATGCAGGCCAACAGAGTGATAAAGACCCCGTAGGTCGAGATGAACGAAAGAACGTCATATCTCGATCTCGAGCCTCCTGATCCTGTCTTGGCCGACTCTGGCGGCACAGGGACAGTGTTTGTATCAGCCATTCGTTACCTCCCCTCGTTAGAAATTAGCCGCTAGACGCGATTGAGCCGGTGACGGATGCTCCCGCCACCGGCTCAATCATGTTCAGACCTGCACCCGAGGGTGCGCGTTCACTGCCTCAGCAGTTGGGCAGACCGTCGTACTCGTCGCACCACTTGTTGCGGAAGTACTCTTCGTAATCTCCTGGCGGATTCGGGGCGGGAACCTCGGTGCTGTCAGCCGGCATGGCATTCACCGTGTCGATGGTGACCACCTGGCGGACTGAGAAGTTCCTGCCGTCGTACGTCGGGGCCCGCTCCTGGCTCGGCTCCGTGCCGTTCTCTAGCCACGCGGCAACCGCGTCAACCTGGGCCCAGCTCTGCCACTCCAGCTTCTCGTCCACTGCGGCATCCACCCGTCCGGTTCGGATGTCATTCACGGTAGTGGGATTGGCGTAGAAGGTCAGAAGTTGCGGGCGATTCGGGTCGTCGGCCTCATAGAGAGCACCGATGGCTTGGGCAGCGCCGATGGATGCCACCGAGAAGTTGATCCACACTGCGTCGATGTCGTCGAACTGCTGGAGCTTCGTGGTCACATCTGCTTCGGTTCCGGCCACCAGGTCGGCGAAGTCGCCCTCCCACTGGTCGACGATCTCGATGTTGTTGCCCTGAATGACCGAATTCAGGCCCTCAATGCGCTTGTCGCTCCACGCCGTGGGAACCGACTGAACAATGATGCGGGCACCACCGGGGAACTGATCCACTAGGTAATTGGCCAATTGCACACCGAGGTCGGTGTCGTCGGAGGCAAAGCTGGCGATATAGAAGTCGCGGGGCTCAACCTCGCCACCGGCGGAGAGCACGGGTACCCCCTCGGCCTCGGCCCGCTCGAGAACATCGGTGATGAATGCCTCGGGAATGCCGTCGGTGAGCATCACGTCGATGTCCTTGTCCAACAGCTGGTTCCCGCAGACCGGCATCTGGGCTGGGTCGCCCGCCGCATCGCAGGTCTCGTAGCTCCATCCGAAGAACTCAACGGCCTCCTTGGCCGCATCTTCGATCCTCTTGCCAGCCTCGTCAGCGTAGATCCACTGGAGGTAGCCGATGGTGATGTCGGAACCTGCAGCTACTTCGCTGTCGTCATCGTTGCCGCACGCAGCGGCAACCAACGTCAACACCAGCAGGGCTGCCAGCAGCTTCCACAAGGAGCGTTTCATAGTTGTCCCCTCTCCGGACGATTCACTATCGATCCAACGCTTGAAGCCCAAATAGTAGGAAATCCGTGTATCCAGAACCAATCGCCCCTGAAGCTAACTGCTCCCTACCGGATCGAACTCCACTTGGAGCTCAGCGGGGGCCCGGAGAAATACGCCGACCTCCTTGGCCTCGAATCCATCGGCGAACCGGAGGTTCTCGGTGCTATCGAGCACCATGTTCAGCGCTGTCTCGATCTCGGCTTTGGCCAAATAGGAGCCCACACAGTGGTGGCGGCCGAAACAGAAGGTGGTGTGCTCGGCATTGGCGGCAAAAGCGCTGGTCGCCGGTAGATCCCTGCGGTTGATGTCGAACAGCTCGGGGTCGGTGTGGGTGTACTTGCGCTCGTCCCGGTTAGCCGCCCCGATAATGCCGGTCACGGTGGCCCCAGCAGGAATGGTGCCGGTGCCCGATGGCAGCTCGGCCTGCTCGTGGGGCAGACGCTGGATCCAGTGGGCCGGCGGGCTATAGCGCAGGGTCTCGGCCACCGCCATGGTGACCATAGAGCGGTCATTGCGCACTTGCTCAAGCTGGTCGGGGTGCTCAAGCAAGTTCTTGAACAGACTGGCGATGGCCTTGTCGGTGGTCTCTCCCCCAGCGGTCAAAAGCAGGCTGGTGAACGACTTGACCTCGATGTCAGACAGTCCACTCCCGTCGATCTCGGCGGTGACCAAGTTGGACAGCAGGTCGTCGCCGGGATTGCGGCGGCGCTCGGCTATAACCGGCATCAGGTAGTCCTGGAACTCTACTCGGGTCCTCTCCCCCTCGGCGATGATGTCCGGATCCTGGTTGATGTTCGACACGAACCGGTTAATCGACTCGTACCAGTCCTGGAACTTGGGGTGGTCCTCATCGGGCAGCCCCAGCATGGCCACGATCACCTTAATGGGCAGGTAGCGCGACAGCCCCTCCACCAGATCGCACCCCCCAACTTCGAGCCATTGGTCGATCATGGATTTGGCCTGAGCCTCGATCATGGGCATGAAGTCAGCTTCCAGCAATGCCCCTCGGAAGAAAGGGGCTACCAGGTTGCGGTAGCGGGAGTGCTCGGCACCGTGCTTGGACAGCAGCGTCGGCCCGTGGGCCGGCTCGATCATCCACTCGTACATGTCGGTGCTGAATTCCGGGTTCTTGAACACATGCTCCACGTCGGCGTAGCGGCTTACGAACCACGTGTCGGACGCCTCGTCGTGAAAGCACGGGTAATCGTCCCGGTAAACCCGGTACACCTCATAGCGGTCTTCGTCGGAGCTGAGCAGGTCAGGGGGCGCCATGGCGGGCACTTTAGCGATTGAACGCCGATGCGCCCCCAGAACAGAGATTCTGGCTCAGCGAGTACAGATCACCGAAGAGCCATGGCCGAACATGCCGTGGTTGATGGACAGGCCCACTTTGGCCCCATCCACCTGGCGGTGGCCGGCCTCGCCTCGAAGCTGCCACACCATCTCGCACACCTGGGCGATGGCCTGGGCGGGAACCGCCTCACCGAAGGCCCCCAGCCCGCCCGAGGGATTCACCGGGATGCGGCCGCCCAGCGAGGTGTCGCCGGACCGCAGGAGCTTGGCGGCGTCGCCCCGCTCGCACAGCCCTATGTGCTCGTACCAATCGAGTTCGTAGGCCGAGGACAGGTCATAGACCTCGGCGAAATCGAGGTCATCGGGGGATACCGATGCCTCCTCGTAGGCCCGGGACGCGATGTTGTCCTTGAAGGTCATGGTCTCGTCGCCCACTGCGGCCCACGAGTCCGACGCCAGATAGGGCAGCTCGATCACACTGTTGGGGTAGGTGGGGCTGACCGTGGAGATGCCCGAGACTCGAACCGGGTCGTCCACGCCCCGGCTGGCCGCCCACTCCAGGCTGGACACCACCAGCGCAGCGCCTCCATCAGAGGTAGCGCAGATCTCCAACAGGCGCAGCGGGTCGGCCACCATCGGGGAGTTGGCAATGTCGTCTACGTCGTACTCCTTGGTGTAGCGGGCGTTGGGGTTGAACACCCCGTGGCGGGAGTTCTTGACCTTGACAGCGGCGAAGTCCTCGGAGGTATCGCCGTACAATTCCATGCGCCGCCGGGCATACAGGGCGAAGTACGTTGGATTGGTGGCCCCAACCAGGTGAAAGCGGAGCCAATCGGGGTCTTCGTGGCGCTCCCCGGCGTTGGGAGCGAAGAAACCCTTAGGCGTGGACTCAGCCCCCACCACCAAGGCCACGTCGCACACTCCCGACAGGATCTGGGCCCGGGCGATGCTCAGCGCGGTGGCCCCCGAGGCGCAGGCCGCGTACGAACTGGCCAACTGGCAACCGGTGAATCCCAGAGCGTTGGCAAAGGTCGAAGCCGACACATAGCCGGGATAGCCGCAACGAACGCTGTTGGCCCCGGACACGAATTGGACCTCGTCCCAGCCCACCTCGGCGTCGGCAAGGGCGTCGCGGGCGGCCTTCTCCCCGTACTCCACGAAATTGCGGCCCCACTTGCCCCACGGGTGCATCCCCACCCCAAGAATGGCGATTTCGTCCATCACTCTTCTCCGTTCTTGCTCATCCCCACTGGAGCCCACTTCCAAACCAAGTAGTCGTGCTCATCGTCGGAATAGAGCACATCCAGTGCCAATTCCATCTCCATGCCCACCGACAGATCGTCTACCGAGACACCGAAAACCACTTGTCCCAGCACCACCAAGTTCTCCTCAGCGAGCCGCACCGCGGCTACTACGTAGGGTTCGAACTCGTCGCCGGGGATCACGTAGGGCGCGGGCGGAGCGTACTCACCGGTGGTGAAGGACCAAAGCTCGCCAGTGCGGCTTAGCAGCACTTCGTCGATCTCGTCTCCCAAACAAGCAGGGTCAGAGCCCGCCAGAGACTTGGGAAAGAAGTAGGAGCCCCGGCTACGAGCTCTCCCACCGATCAACCGCGGCTCATCAGCATCAAGGGTAAAAAACCCCTCCACCGCGGCCACCGAGGTCCTAGTCATGGCCGCAGCTTATGTCTCTGTCACTAGCGGTTAAGCATCCCGCCATCAACCAGCATGGTGTCGCCGGATACCCAACGAGCCTCGTCGCTGCACAGCCACACCGCGGCTTCAGCCACTTCTTCCGGCAACCCCAAACGCCCACCGGGCATCATCTGGATAACGGCCTCGGCCATCTCAGGGCTCGACTCCCGCCACGAAGCCACCATCGGGGTATCGATCATGCCCGGGCAAATGGCATTGACTCGAATGCCCTTATTGTTGAGCTCATCGGCGGCATATGTCGTCAGACCCAACACCCCCCGTTTGGCCGCGGTGTAGTGGGGCTGTCCGGGCGCAGGAATGATTGCCGCTCCCGACGCAGTGTTGACGATCGCTCCGCCGCCTTGGGCCAGCATCTGGATGATCTCGTGTTTCATGCACAGAAACACCGAGGTCAGATTCACGGCAATCATCTCATTCCACTGCTCCAGCGTTAGCTCGTGGAACAGCCGGGAAGGATGGGTGATGCCCGCGTTGTTGAAGGCGTAGTCGAGTTGGCCGAATGCTGACACCGTTGATGCCACCAAGGCAGCCACTTGGTCTTCATCGGTTACGTCCGTGGCAAAGAACTCCCCTTGGCCTCCCTCAGCCTCGATCCGGGCTACCGTCTCGGCCCCGCCTTCCGCATTGCGGTCGGCCACCGCGACCCTGGCCCCTCTCCGGGCAAACAGCACCGCGGCCTCTTGGCCGATCCCGCTGGCACCACCGGTCACCAGTGCCACCCTGCCTTCCATCGCATTGCTCATGGACTTCTGCTTTCTATCGCCGCTACTACGACGACATAAGGTAGGCCACCGCGCAACGGCTACCGAAAGGACAGCAATGGCCATCTCCTCTTGGGACGAGTTCCCGGTTCACCAGTCCCCTGATTGGATCCGGAATGTCGCCACCTCCGACCGCAACTTCTACGACCGCAACTACTTCTGCATGCACGGCTCCAGCGACGAGCTATTTGCCATCTTCGGCATGGGCCAATATCCCAATCTGGGCGTTCACGACGCCTTCTGCTGCGTGCGTCGGGGCGACGAGCATCATGTGATTCGAGGCTCCCGGCCCCTCACCGACCGCATGGACATGTCGGTTGGCCCTATGAGGATCGAGGTCATCGAACCCCTCCAAAAGGTGCGCTTCATCGTGGAGCCCAACGAGCACACCATCGCCATGGACGTGACTTGGGATGCGTCGATTCGAGCTATCGAGGAACCCAACCAGTTCATCCGCAGCGAAGGGCGGGTGGTGTTCAACACCCAGCGCTTCGCCCAGCTTGGCCGGTGGGAGGGCACCCTTTCAGTGGGCGGCCAGGACTTCGCGGTCACCCCTGACCGTTGGGGCGGCGCCCGCGACCGTTCGTGGGGTATCCGCCCGGTGGGCGAGCCTGAGACCGACGGCATCCGCCAGGGCGTCAACGTCATGGCTGGCATGTGGAACTACTTTCCGATGATGTTCGACGACCACGCCGTGCTCTACATGAACAACGAGGAGGACGACGGAAGTCGGCGATTGGTGGAAGGCAAGAGGGTCTGGGCCGACGGCCGCCCTGACGAGGACTTGGGCCGCCCCGAGCACGAACACACGTTCGAATCGGGCACCCGGGTGCTTACCCATTCCACGATCTCCTTTCCCGAGACTGGCATTGAAATCGACTGCCAGCCCCTGCTGGTAAACTTTGTCTCGATGGGCACCGGATACGGCATGGACGCCGATTGGCGCCACGGCATGTACCAGGGGCCCGAACTGGTAGTGCAGGGCAAGGTGTTGAGCGTGGAGAAGGAAGTCAAGCCGATCGGACAGTACGGCGTGGTGGACCACGTGGCTCGCTACACCTACGACGGCAACGTGGGCTACGGCCTGTATGAACATGGCTTTTTCGGGCCGTTCAACCGCTACGGACTGACCGATGGAGCCGCGTTAGCTCCCTAGTTCCTAGAACCTGCCATGTCATCCCCGCCAGACACTCCATACATCCTGGCTGCGCTGGAGAACCCTGATGAGTTCCAAGCCCGCCACATCGGCCCCAGCGCCGACGACCAAGCGGCGATGCTGGAAGAGTTGGGCTACGACAGCCTCGCTGATCTGGTGGACGCAGCCGTACCGCCCAACATCCGCTCCGATTCCCCATTGGAGCTACCGCCAGGCCTGACGGAGGCAGCTACCACCGAGGCCCTGCGGGCACTGGCCGACCGCAACGAGGTGGTCACTTCTCTGATCGGCATGGGCTACTACGACACCATCACCCCGCCGGTGATTCGCCGCAATGTGCTGGAGAATCCGGCCTGGTACACCGCCTACACCCCTTACCAGCCGGAGATATCCCAAGGCCGGCTGGAGGCGCTGGTCAACTTCCAGACCCTGGTCAGCGACCTGAGCGCCATGGGGATGGCCAACGCCTCGCTGCTGGATGAGGGCACCGCGGCGGCCGAGGCCATGACGCTCCTGCGCCGGCTCAATCGCAAGGCGCCCGACGACCGGTTCATCGTTGATGCCGACACCCACCCTCAGACCATCGACGTTGTGGCCACTCGCGCGGAGCCTCTGGGCATCGAGGTCGTCATCGCCGACTTGGACCAGGCCAATATCGAGGAGCTCGCCGACGGGGCGTTCGGAGTCCTGGTGTCGTATCCCGGAAGTTCGGGACGCATCGGCGACCTGAGCGGAATCATCGCCGCCGCCCACAACGTCAACGCCCTGGTGGCGGTGGCCACCGACTTGCTGGCGCTGTGCCTGCTGACTCCCCCAGGAGAGCTGGGAGCCGACGCGGTGGTGGGCTCATCACAGCGGTTCGGGGTTCCGCTGGGATTCGGCGGACCCCACGCCGGGTTCATCGCGGTACAGGAATCGGCTATGCGGTCGTTGCCCGGCCGGTTAGCGGGGGTATCGATCGACGATGCCGGGACTGTGGCTTACCGGCTCACCCTGCAAACCCGGGAACAGCACATCCGCCGAGAGCGGGCCACCAGCAACATCTGCACCGCTCAGGTGCTCTTGGCTGTGATGGCCGCCATGTACGCCGTGTACCACGGCCCCGAAGGACTAGATCGCATCGCCCGACGGGTCCACCGACTGACCGCCATCGCCGCCGCGGGGCTGCGCCAAGCCGGTTTCGAGTTGGCCAATGACCACTTCTTCGACACTGTCACCATCCGAGTGCCGGGCCGGGCATCGGAGTTCATGGCCGCCGCACTGGCGGAAGGGCTGAATCTGCGGCCGGTGGACGACGACACCGTGGCGTTCTCGCTGGACGAAACCACCACCAGGAACACGGTCATCGCCCTGTGGCGGGCGTTTGGAATCGACGACGACGCTCAGAGCATTGACGATTTGGACGCCGATACCCCCGACGCGCTTCCACCCGAATACGTTCGGAACAGCGAGTACCTGGCCCACCCCACATTCCACCGCTACCACAGCGAGACCGAGATGCTGCGCTATCTGCGCCACCTCGCTTCCAAAGACCTGGCCCTCGACCGCACCATGATCCCGTTGGGATCTTGCACCATGAAACTCAACGCCACCACCCAGATGGAGCCGGTGAGCTGGCCCGAATTCGCCGCCATGCACCCATTCGCCCCGTCGGATCAGACCGAGGGCTACCGGGCGATGATCCACGAACTGGAGCAGATGCTGGTAACCATCACCGGTTACGCAGCGGTCTCGCTCCAGCCCAACGCCGGCTCCCAGGGCGAACTCGCTGGGCTACTGGCCATCCGGGGCTATCACGCGGCCCGGGGCGAGACTCAGCGTGATATCTGCTTGATTCCTGCTTCTGCCCACGGCACCAATGCGGCCAGCGCAGTCATGGCCGGTATGAAGGTCGTGGTGGTCAAGTGCGACGACGACGGCAACGTGGACTTGGAAGACCTCAAGGCCAATGTCGAGGAGCACGACGACCGCCTCAGCGCACTGATGATCACCTACCCGTCCACCCACGGGGTGTACGAGTCCACCGTGACCGAGGTGTGCGACTTGATTCACGACCACGGCGGGCAGGTGTACCTCGACGGGGCCAACCTCAACGCCCTGGTGGGGGTGGCCCAGCCCGGCCAGTTCGGCGCCGACGTATCCCATCTGAACCTCCACAAGACCTTCTGCATCCCCCACGGCGGCGGCGGACCCGGCGTCGGGCCGGTGGCGGTTGGCCCACATTTGGCCCCCTTCCTACCCAACCACCCGGTGGTAGCCGAAGCCGGCCCGTCCACTGGAGTGGGGGCGGTGTCCGCCGCCCCCTGGGGATCAGCGGGGATTCTGCCCATCTCCTGGGCCTATATCATCGCCATGGGAGGCGAGGGACTAACCGATGCCACCGGAGTGGCCCTGCTCAGCGCCAACTACCTGGCCAAGCGCCTCGACGACCTGTTTCCGGTGCTCTACACCGGCGAGAACGGCCTGGTGGCTCACGAGTGCATCATCGACCTGCGCCCCCTCCACGCCCAGACCGGCGTCACCGTGGAGGATGTGGCCAAACGGCTCATCGACTTCGGCTTCCACGCCCCCACGGTGTCGTTCCCAGTGGCAGGCACGCTGATGGTCGAGCCCACCGAGTCGGAGTCAAAGGTCGAGCTCGACCGCTTCGTGGCGGCCATGACTGCCATCAGAGCCGAGATCGACCACGTGGCCGACGGGATGATCGACATGGAAGACAGTCCGCTTCGCCGGGCCCCCCACACCGCAGCGGTGATCGCCGACGACCATTGGGACCGGCCTTACTCCCGGGAACAAGCTGCCTTCGCCCTTCCGGAGATCCGTGAGCGCAAGTACTGGTGCCCTGTCGGACGCATCGACGGGGCCCACGGTGACAAGAACGTCTTCTGCGCCTGCCCGCCCATCGAGGACTTTCAGTAGTCCAAGCCGTTTCGCCCCAGAACCTACCGGCCCACTAGTTTTCGGGGGCTGCCAGATAGGCGGCCTCGAACAAAGGAGACCAGCCGGTGCCCGATGCCATCGTGGAACGAGACGGTCAATCAATCATCATCACCATGAACCGTCCTGAGCGCTACAACGCCTTGTCGGGGGCCATGATGGTGCGAATGTTGGACGCCTACTACGAGGCGGACAACAACGACGACATCCGCTGCATCATTGTGACCGGCGCCGGGGGGAACTTCAGCTCGGGCGCAGATCTCAAGGCCATGAGCGGCGACGCCGGCAACGCCGACCCGGAGATCGACGTGGCCGCCCGTCAAGCGGCCGACCCCGAACTGCACTGGAAGGCGCTGTTGCGCAGCTACCGGCCCACCAAGCCGATCATCGCCGCAGTGGAAGGAGTGGCCATCGCCGGGGGTACCGAGATCCTTCAGGCCATGGACATCCGGGTAGCCGGGGAGAGCGCCCGGTTCGGGGTGTCAGAGGCCCGGTGGTCGCTCTATCCCATGGGCGGCTCCGCAGTGCGCTTGCGCCGCCAGATCCCCTACACCGTCGCCGCTGAGATTTTGCTCACCGGAAAGCACATCACCGCAGCCGAGGCCAAGGACATCGGCCTGGTCGGCCATGTGGTGCCCGATGGCCAGGCCTTGGACAAGGCCAAGGAAATCGCGGCCACCATCTGTGAGAACGGACCGCTGGCGGTGGAGGCAATTCTGCGCACGCTGCATGAGACCGATGGCATGACCGAAGAAGAAGCCCTGGCCCACGAGTTCGAATACGGCTGGAAGGTGTTCCAAAGCGAGGACGCCAAAGAAGGGCCGCTGGCGTTCAGCCAGAAGCGAAAGCCGAATTTCAAACGGAGATAGCGGTGGGCAGCTCGGCGGGTATATCGGTCTTCGACGTCCACCACCACGTGGGCGACGCCTCGGGTGCGTTGGGTCTGCCCCCCGAGGAGACACCTGACCCCGAGGCCTACGCTGCTCTGGAGCTGACCAAGCGAATCGAGATCATGGATGGTGGAGGCATTGACCAGGCCGCCGTCATCCCCGGCCACGGCTACCTGCGGCCCAACGGCCATGCCGATACCCAAGCGGTGAACGACAAGATCGCCGCCTACCGAGACGCCACTCCCGATCGCTTTCCGGTGGCCATAGGCATTGTGGAGCCCCGCGACGGCGAGGTCAGCCTCGGGGAATTGGAGCGAGCTGCCGGGCCGCTGAGCCTGGCGGGCATGAGCTTTCACACCCGCTTCCAAGGGGTGAGCATCGACAATCACTGGGTAAGCACATACGTGGGGGCCATGGGCGAGTTGGGCCTGCTGCCGGTGGTCCACGCATTGGACGAAACCGCGGAGGAGTCGCTGTGGAAGGTGGGTCAGCTGGCCTCCCGCCACTCCGATCTCACCATGTTGGTGCTGGACGGATACTCCACCCACGAGGGCACCAAGCACTGCGGCCATCTGGCCGCCACCTACCCCAATCTGGTGTTTGATTGCAGTCTTTCGTACAATTTCGATTTCATCGCTAACCATGTGCGCCAGCACGGCGCCCACCGTTATGTGTACGGAACCGATCTCTACTCCTGGCCCTTGGGTCAACGCATTAGCCATATCTTGGGCCAGCTTCTGGAATCTGACCTGTCTGACGAGGACAAGGTTGCGATAGCAGGAGGCAACGCCCGCCGGTTATTTGGACTGGACACAACATGAAGCATTCGAAACGGATACGACACCAGAGGTTGATCGCCGGCGCCCTGCTAGCCGTCGCGTTGACGGCGACCGCCTGCGGCACCGCCCCAGGTAGCGAAACCGACAATGTGGTGACCACCGATCTCAGCGAAGTGCTACCCGACGGCCTGTTCGAAGCACTGGACCGCATTGCCAATCCCCCCGCAGTTCCAGACCCCGCTCCAGAATCAGAAAACGAGCAGATCGCCAACCCTCCGGCCGAGCCAGACCAAGACCAGGAGTTTGAGACACTGGTGCCCGCCCAGGCCGACTCCGAGGAAGAGCTCTCTGAAGAAGAGCTTCTGAGGCTGCGCGATGAGGCATTCGTGGATTTCTCCCGCTGCATCCGTGAGGAGGGATTCCCCGACTTCCCCGATATCGACAGCTCCCAGATCGTCGACCAGGCTTCATTCCTCCGAGCCATGCAAGAGGCAGGGGTCAGCTTCACCCAACCTGGCTTGGCCCCGGCCCTCCAGACATGTGCCAGCGTCTTCAGCGAACTGATTGCTCTCGCGCCCCAGCAGGACACCAACGTGCAGCAGGTAGAACAGGAAGAAAACGCGGTGGCGTTCGCCCAGTGCATGCGAGACCAGGGTGTAGACGAATTCCCCGACCCCGATTTCGGCCAGTACCCCAATTCCGGCTTCCCCGGACAGGGCGACGGCTCCGGCGTGACTCCGGAAATCCAAGCAGCGTTGAGGGTGTGCCTACCGGTCTTTGGAGGGGGGGAGCCCAACGAAGCCGCCGCTCCCTCAACACCTGACGACCCGACCCCATCGGCTCAAGCCACAGTCGCCAGCCCGCAGAGTACCTCCAGCGCACCCACCTCGAGTGCCAGCACTCAGGCCTCAGAATCCGCCTCCACTTCAGAAGCCGCGTCCCCGGCCCCATTGATAACCGAGGACATTCTCCGCGAGACAGAGGAGTTGAACACCGCGGAGGTGGTTCGACGCGATCTGGTCGAAACCGAGGAATTCTCCGGAACCTTGGGCTTCGGCGATCCCGAGCCGCTCTACACCAACACCTCAGGGATCGTCACCGGTCGCCTCCCTGAGGAAGGGGACATTCTCGATATCGGCGACACCCTCTTCGAGGTCAACAGCTATCCAGTGGTGCTGTTGCGGGGCAATCGCCCGATGTATCGCCCTTACACGCGTTTTATGGAAGACGGACCCGATGTCGAGCAGCTCGAGCAAGCCTTGTACGACATGGACCTACCCAATATCGAGAACATGACTGTTGACGAGAATTTCACCATTGCCACCGAGCGGGTAGTGGAGGAATGGCAGAACCGCTTGGGGGTCGAGGAGACCGGTGAGATCGCCATGGGTTTCATCGTGTTCATCGAGGAGCCCTTCAGAATTTCTGCTGTGAATGCAGCCGTGGGTCAACCGGTGGCCGCCCAAGCCGCGGCATTTACCTTCACCGGTCAACACCAGCAGATTGTAAGCAATATCGATCCCGGCGACGCCGAAATTGTGAACCGGTTAGACCGGGTGGAGGTAGAACTACCCGATGGCCGAATCTCCCCCGGCGTAGTCTCGGAGGTGGCCAGGGTGGCCACCCGGCTGCTCAATCCGCAGACCGGGGCGCCCGGCGATCCCACCATCGAGGTCATCATCATCTTGCTGGACGATGAGGCCTCGTCCCGCTTCGACGCTGCCCCCGTCACTTGGACCATCACCAAAGAGGTAACCCCGAATGCCTTGGTGGTGCCCGCCTCAGCGTTGATCGCCACCGTGGCCGGGGGGTTCTCGGTGGAGGTGGTCCACGAAGGATCGACCACCTTGGTTCCAGTTGAGGTCGGCACATTCGTAGACGCCTTCGTCGAGATCACCAGCGGCGACCTCGAAGTAGGCGACCACGTGCGCATCCCCTAGTGGCGCGGCCTCCAGCCGAACCGAGTCTGGGACGCTCTCAAAGAGCACTCTGATGTTGACCGAGCCCCGGAAAGTGCTAGAGCTGCACCAGGTGGTCAAGCACTACCCAGGCACTCCCCCGGTGAGAGCCCTCGATGGCGTGGATTTGGTGATTCGCGCCGGCGAGTTAGTGGCAGTAGTCGGACCCTCAGGATCGGGCAAGAGCACCATGTTGAACATCATGGGTGCGCTGGACCGCCCCAGCTCAGGCGATGTCATTGTCGACGGCCAGGCCTTATCGCGGATGCGAGATCGAGAGGTGGCCGCAGTCCGAGGACGACGCATCGGATTCGTGTTCCAGCAATTTCACCTATTGGAGGGGTTGTCGGCGCTCGACAATGTGTCCACCGGCAACCTCTACCAGGGAGTCAGTCTGCGTTGGAGGCGTCAGATGGCCCGCGAAGTGCTGGAGCGAGTCGGGCTCGGCCACCGAATGGGCCAAAGGCCGGGAAAGCTCTCCGGCGGTGAGCGCCAGCGAGTAGCCATCGCCCGGGCGCTGCTGGGCGATCCGGCTATCGTGCTGGCCGACGAGCCCACCGGCAATCTCGACTCTCAGACCACCGAGGAGATCGTTGAGCTCTTCTTGGAGCTCAATCGAGCGGGTTCCACCATCGTGATCATCACCCACGACCGAGATCTGGCCGCCAGGATGCCCCGATCGGTCTCCATCCTCGACGGCCGCATCAGTCACGACTCGGCGGAAGTCTGATATGGCGCGCAGCAAATTGCGATTCCGCGACGCCCTTTCACTGGGAACGCTGGGACTCCGAACTCGAAAGGGCCGCACGGCCATGGCCGCCATCGGGATCGCCATCGGCGTGGCCTCCCTGGTGGCCCTAGTGGGCATCATTAACTCTGGGGAAGCCGACGCCCAAAGAGACCTCCTGGAGCAGGGTATCGACGTGCTGGAGTTGACGCCCGGGACCTCCTTTGCCGACGAACCCGAGTTGCTGCCTGGGGCCGCCGCAGCCATCGACACCCACATGCGAGACCTCGTGGATGTGGTTGCCTCCATCCGCCGGGTGCCAGCCACGATGCGCAAGACCGATTTCATCCCCTCCGTGGAGACGGGAGGCATTCGCATCTTCGCAGTGAACGAGGACGATTTGGATCTTCTGATGCCACTGAGGGGCGGAGTGGCATACGGTCGATTTCACGATGCGGCCACTGTGCAGGTCCCCACGGTGGTCCTCGGGTCCGACACCGCCGGGGTTTTGGGCTTCGACGAGCTCTATGCCAACCCAACTGTCCACATCTCTGGACATGAGTTTGCAGTAATAGGTGTTCTCGACCCGTTCACGATCAGCCAAGGGCTTACTTTGAATCGGGCTGCGCTGATTGGCTTCCCTGTAGCCGAAGAGCTCTACGACGCCGACGACAATCCTGAGCGCATCTGGGTGCAGGCCGACTTGGACGTAATCGAACAAGTCCGGGAGCTGCTCCCCCGCCAGGCCAACCCTGAAGCTCCCGGCGAGGTGGCAGTGTCTTCACTGGATCTCGAAGCCCGGGAGATTATCAGCGAGAACTTCGAGTCGCTGCTCAGCCTGCTGGTGGTGGTCATCATCGTGGTAGGGGCCATCGGTGTGGGCAACATCATGCTGATCTCGGTGCTGGAACGTCGGGGCGAAATCGGGGTGCGCCGGGCACTCGGTGCCCGGAAGATCCACATCGCTGTGCAATTTCTCATCGAGTCGATGCTGTTGACCTTGCTCGGAGGACTTGTGGGAATTGCGCTCGGGCTTGCAGTAGTGGCCATGGCCACGCAAGTACTGGACTGGCCAATGACGGTGGAGTTGTCGTTTATCGGCATCGGATTGGGAGTGACGCTGGGAGTGGGGTTGGTGGCTGGGATGTACCCATCATGGCGGGCTTCCCGCATGGATCCCGCCGAAGCTGTTCGCCCCGCGGCATAGTGGCGTGACTTTCGGCTACGTGATTTCCATTAGCCACGAAATAGTGTCTGAGCCATGACCGCGACCCTTGAAGAGTTTCGCCAGCGAGCTCAAGAGTTCCTCGCAGAAAACGCAGTTCCCCGCAGTGAGCCGCCGGTGGAGTGGACCGAAGAAACGCTGGTGGCCGAGTGCCGCAGGTTCCACCAATCGTTGGCCGACGCCGGGTTGGGGGGCATCACCTACCCAGAGGAGTACGGCGGGCAGGGTCTCGACAAGAGCTATCTGGAGGCGTTCAACCAGGAACAGTCCCAATACCAGGCGCCGCTCGTGCCCGCCTCCATCTCCCATGGGATGTGCCTGCCGGTGATGAATGAATTCGGCACCCCCGAACAGCGGGCCCGCCATCAGGCTGCCATCATCCGATGCGACGAACTTTGGTGCCAGATGTTTTCTGAGCCCGGCGCTGGCTCCGACGTGGCCTCGCTGGCCACCCGGGCGGTACGCGACGGCGATCAATGGGTGCTGAACGGCCAGAAGGTGTGGACCTCGGGCGCCCAGTACTGCGACTACGGGTTGTGCGTGGCCCGCACCGATCCGACCCAGCCCAAGCACCGGGGGCTGTCCATGTTCATCGTCGATTTGTCGCTGCCCGGCGTCGACATACGGCCGCTGCGCCAGATCAACGGGAGCTCGCATTTCAACGAGGTCTACTTCACCGACGTGAGTGTGGGCCACGATTGCCTGGTCGGGGGCGAGGGCAACGGCTGGAACGTGGCCGTGGCCATGCTGATGTACGAACGGGTGGCCATCGGCGCAGGCGGATCGGGGGACATGAGCGGCCGGATGACCAGCGCGAAGCTCACTACCGAAGCTCGAAAGCAGGGTCGCAGCGGCGACCCAGTGGTGCGTAATGCGATAGCCGACCTCTACATTAGCGAGCGCATCCAGAGCTTCATCGGGATGCGGATTCGCCAGGCCGCTGAATCGGGCCGAGCACCGGGGCCAGAGGGCTCCATCGCCAAGCTGAACGCGGCTTTGCTGAGCCGGCAGTCGTCCGACGTGGCCATCGAATTGGCTGGACCGGCTGGCCAGGCTTGGGATGCCACCGAAGACGACGCCGACGAATGGGCCAGCGCCGTCATGACTGCGCCGGCCATGTCCATTGCCGGGGGCACCAACGAAGTTCAGCGCAACATTATCGGCGAGCGGGTGCTGGGCCTGCCCAAGGAGCCCGACCCCTACAAGGGCCAGCCGTGGGAGGCAGTCCCCCGCTCCTAGCCGGTCAGCTCAGCCCATACCAGATCGACAGCACCAGCGAGTTCCTCGGGTGTGCCGTCGTTCACGATCACATGGTCGGCAATCGCCCGCCGCTGCTCGTCGCTGGCCTGGCTGGCCATGCGAGCCCGGGCCTGTTCCTCGGTGAGTCCCCGCTCGATCAGCCGGGGCAAGCGCACTGCTTCAGGAGCCTCCACCACCAAAACCTTGGTATAGCCCCGTCCTGACTCCAATTGACCGAGACGGCTCTCGGTCAACACCGCCATATCGAGCACCACTGCCTGCACCTTTCCCCCATCTGCCAAGCTCCGAAGCTTGATGTCCAGTTCGGCGTTGATAGCTGGATGGCTGACGGCCTCCAGAGCGGTCAATCGATCGGGGCGTCCGAATACTTCGGCGGCCACTTTCGACCGGTCAATATTGCCGTTGTCGTCGGTGATTCCCGGTCCGAAGGCGTCGATCACTCCCTGCTCGGCCCGCCCTCCCGGTGCCAGCACATCCCGCCCAATGGCATCCACGTCGATCACCACCGCCCCCAGCTCGGCAAACCGAGCCGCCGCGGTGGATTTCCCGGCCCCGATCCCTCCGGTGAGCCCCACGACCAACATTGCCGAGAGGCTATCGGCCTAGTGGGCAACCCTGGATAGCCCTGCTCTTGCCGGGGCTGTCAGAATTGGGTTATGCGCGTCGAGTTGACCGATGACCAGATAGAGCTTCAACAGGAGCTGCGAACGTATTTCGCCAACCTCATGACCAATGAGGTGCGCGAAAAGATTCGCCACACCGAGACCGAAGCCAATGAGGACTATAAGGATCTGATCCGCCAGATCGGCAGCGACGGATGGCTGGGCGTGGGCTGGCCGGTGGAGTACGGCGGCAAGGGATTCACCCCCATCGAGCAGTACATCTTCTTCAACGAGTCGTGGGCCGCTCAGGTGCCGGTGCCGTTCCTCACCATCAACACAGTCGGCCCGACCATTCGGGACTACGGCACCGACCGCCAGAAGGACTTCTTCTTGAAGAAGATCCTGGCCGGGGAGATGCACTTCTCCATCGGCTATTCCGAGCCCACTGCGGGCACCGACCTGGCCGCCCTCAAGACCAAGGCGGTGCGCGACGGAGACGAGTGGGTGGTCAACGGTCAGAAGATGTTCACCAGCCTGGCCTACGACGCCGACTACGTCTGGCTGGCCGCCCGTACCGACCCCGATGCCCCCGCCCACAAGGGCATCACCATGTTCTTGGTGCCCACCGACGACCCCGGCTTCGATATCCAGCCTTTCGTCACCATGGGCAACAGCCACACCACAGCCACCTTCTACGACAACGTGCGGGTGCCCGACTGGCTGCGGGTGGGCGAGGTGAACGGTGGCTGGGGCCTCATCACCAACCAGCTCAACCACGAGCGGGTGTCGCTGTGCGCCTCGGGGGGCATAGCCAATCTGGTTGACCAAGGAGTGGAATGGGCCAAAGAGGCCAAGCTGCCCGACGGCCGCCGGGTGATCGACCAAGAGTGGGTGCAGGTCAAGCTGGCCGAGTGCCGGGCCCGGGTGGAGTTCTTGGACCTGTTGAACTGGAAGGTGGCCTACGAGTCCACCGTGGGCACCAATCTGAACCCGGCGCTGGCATCCACCATCAAGGTGTGGGGCTCGGAGTCTATGCACCTCATCTATTCCGGGTTGACTGAGGTGGTGGGCGCCACCGGACACCTGAAGAAGGGCTCACCCCATGCCGATTTCTCCCACCGAATGGAGGAGTCGTATCGGGGCTGTTGGGTTCTGACCTTCGGCGGCGGCACCAACGAGATCCAGCGAGACATCATCGGCATGGCCGGCCTCGGTCTGCCTCGCGAGAAGCGCCGCAAGTAGCCGGCAGGAGGCAAGACAATGGACTTCACCCTCAATGAAGAACAGCAGGCGGTAGCCGACCTGGCCAACCGGATCATGGGCGACCGCCTCGACATGGAGCGGCTCATGGAGGTCGAGGCCGCCGACGAGTGGTTCGATCGGGACCTTTATGCCGAGCTGGCCGCCGCGGGTCTGGTGGGCATCGCTCTGGGCGAGGACGTAGGCGGAGGCGGTCTGGACTTGATCGCCGTCGGCCAGGTGCTGGAAGCCCAGGGGCGCCATGTGGCCCCGCTGCCCCTGTGGAGCGGGATTCTGGCTGCACTGGCGGTTGACGCCTTCGGCTCCGACGAGCAGCGCCGGCGAGAGCTCCCCGGCTGCGCCGACGGGTCCAACGTGTTGACCCTGGGCCTTCAGGAATATCTGAACGACGACGTCTCCAGTCCAACGGCCCGTGTGGTGGACGGAAAGCTGGTGGGCACCAAAGAGGTGGTCGAGTTCGCCGCCGAATCCTCCAAGATCGTGGTGGTGGCCGGGCTCGACGACGGCTCCGACAACGGCATCATCAGCGGCACCGGGCTGTTTCTGGCCGACTTGTCCGACCCGGCGGTGAATTTGGAGCCAGGGGTGTCCACTCGGCTCCAGCCTGTGCATCAGGTGAGCTTCTACGGGGCACAGTGCGAGCCCTTGGGTCCGGCCGACGGGGCATCGGTGGCGTGGCTGGCCGATCATGCGGTGGCCCTGTTGTGCGCCACCCAGGTGGGTGTGGTTGATCGGGCGCTGCGCCTAGCCTCCGAGTACACCTCCGAACGGGAGCAGTTCGGCCGTCCGGTGGCCACCTTCCAAGCAGTCACCCAGCGCCTGGCCGACCAGTTCATGCACGTGGAGGCGGTGCGGCTGTGTACTTACGCCACCCTGTACGACCTGGCCGAGGGCAACGACGCCTCAATGCGGCTGCCTATCGCCAAGTGGTACGCCTCCCATTGGGCCCACGACGTGGCCCACGCCACTCAACACGTGCACGGCGGCATGGGGGTGAGCATCGACTACCCCCTCCACCGCTACACCCTGTGGAACAAGCACATTGAATGCTCCCTGGGCGCCGGCACCCAGCAGCTGCGCACCTTGGGGGCGCGCTTAGCCGCCAGCTGATCCGGCGGGACGGCTACGTCCGCTCGGAAATGTAGGCAGCCAGCTCGGCGATGCCCTCTTCTGCTTCGGGGGCGACGCCGGCGAGCAAGTGCCAAACGTGCATCATGTCTTGCCAGGGGCGGAACTCCACGGAGCCGCTGGCGCTCTCGATGCCCTCAACAACGCGAGTGCTGTCGTCGTAGAGCACCTCCTCAGTGCCCACCTGGATCATCATGGGGGGCAGGTCTTCGAACTTGCCGAACACCGGCGAGATGTAGGGGTCAGCAGCGTCCACGCTTTGCGCGTAAGCCATGACCATGCCATGCAGGGCGTCGCCGCCCGACAGCATGGGATCGCGCTCAGCCCGCTCGGTCATTGAGTCGCCCGAGAACGTCAAGTCGGTCCACGGCGAGATGGGAGCCGCGCAGGCGGGCTGCTCCAAGCCCTCGTCCCGCAGCTTCATGCACAGCGCGATGGTCAGTCCCCCACCGGCGGAATCGCCGCTGATAGCAGTGTGGGCCGCCTCTCCTCCGTTGGCCAGGTGCCATTGCCACGCCGCCATGGCGTCGTCCAGCGCGGCCGGGTAGGGATTTTCGGGAGCGAGGCGGTAGTCCACATTCAACAGCCGGGCCTTGGCCTCGACCGCCAATCGGCTCACCACATGGCGGTGGGTGTTGAGGTTGCCCACTACATAGCCGCCGCCGTGCAGATAGATGATGGTCCGGTTTCCCTCCACTTCGGGGGGTGTCACCCATTCAGCAGGCACTCCACCGGCGTCTACCGGAGTGACACTCACCCTATCGGGAATGGGCCTTGAGCTGTACGACGCCTCAAATCCAGCCCGAGTCGTCTCCAGGTCAGGCGGCGGTCCGGCGTTCGCCTTTTGCATCTGCTCCTTGATGGCGGCGACCGCGGCGTTATAGGCGTCTGACGGCATCAGTTTTCTCCTCGACGGTTTGGCTATGACGCATTCCTAATAGACCCGGTCGGGATCCACCACGTTGCGCAGCGGTTCGTCGGCCAGAAAGCGTTCCAGGTTGTCGCAGAACAGCTCCATCAGGGCCTCGTTGTATCCCTCTCGGGCGGTGGAGCAGTGGGGAGACAAGTACATGTTGGGGGCATCCCACAGCGGGCTGTTCGCTGGCAGCGGCTCCTCCCGGGTCACGTCTAGGACCGCGGCCCCTACCTGCCCCGACTCCAACGCAGCCACCAGCGCGGGCTCGTCGATGATCGTTCCCCGACCCACATTCACCAGCACTACCCCGGGCTTGAGCTGCCCGAGGCGTTCGGCGTCGAACAGGTCAATGGTCTCTGGTGTATGGGGTGCGCTCAAAACCACCGCATCGCAGCGGGCCAGCATCTGATCCAGTCCATCAGGGCCGAACAGCCCGTCGACGTCGGGATCGGTGTCGCCGGTCCGGGCCGAACGGCGGTTGCCCAGCACGGTGGTCTCGAAGGCTTTGGCCCGGCGGGCCACATCCCGGCCGATGGCTCCCAGGCCAACGATGCCGATGGTCTTCCCCTTCATCAACAAGCCCTGGTGCATCTGCCAGTGATGGTCCTTTTGCTGGCGTTCCAGCACCCGGATGTCCTTCCACACCTCTAACAGGCGGCCGATGGCGAACTCGGCAATCGGAACCGACGCCACCCCTGCAGCATTGGTCAACTCGATGCCCTTGGCCTTGAATTTGGCCGGCTCCAACTGGCCGATGCCCGCCCCGATGGCCTGCACCCAGCGCAGCCGGGTCGCCCGATCCCAGATCCCATGGGGCAGGTCGAGAACCATCATCACGTCGGCCTCGGCGATCGTTGCCCGCTCCGAATCCGACAGTGGCGGTGCGGTGGCCAGCAGCTCCTCGGTAACCCGGCCCTTGGCTTTGGCGTCCCGCAGCCCGTGGGGTTCGAAATAGGGAATGTTGTGGAACTGCACTGAGGGAAACCGGCGGTGAAGGTCGTCGAGCTCCGACTCATCCATGGCCAGCGGGTACATCACTACGGCGTTTACCTTGTTCACGGCGGGAACCCTAGTGGTCTTGCTTTCCTCCCCGCCGACATCGGCTCGGCCTCCAGGCAAGCGGTAGCGTCGGCCCATGGACACTCTTGAGGGCAAAGCAGCAGTCATCACCGGCGGGGCCAGCGGTATGGGCCGGGCCATGGCCGATCGATTTGGGGCGGCTGGGGCCCGCCTCATGATCGCTGACGTGGAGGGGCCGGCTATGGACGCCGCGGTGGCCGAGTTGAACGACGCCGGCGTGGACGCCGTGGGTGTGCTCACCGACGTGAGCTCGGAGGGGGACATGGACGATCTGGCCGAAGCGGCCTTCTCCCGGTTCGGGCAGGTCAACGTGGTGTGCAACAACGCTGGAGTAGGTTCCGGCGGGTTGATGCACACCCTGACCACTGCCGATTGGCAGTGGATTCTGGGGGTGAACCTTTGGGGGGTGATCCACGGTATCCGAGCGTTCTTGCCCCACCTGATGGAGCACGGCGACGGCCACATCGTGAACACCGGGTCGGTCGCCGGGCACACCTCCTACCCCAACATCGGCCCCTACAACGCATCCAAGCATGCGGTGGTGACCATTTCCGAGACGCTCTACCACGAACTCCAGGAGAGCGGATCGTCGGTAGGGGTGTCTGTGTTGTGTCCTGGATTGGTGACCACCAACATCATCAACTCCGAGCGCAACCGCCCCGAGACGCTGCGCTCGCCGATCATCCCGCCCGATCCCACCGCCGAAGACGAGGAGCGGATCCAGATGATGATGGCCATGTACGAGGACGCTGTAAAACCGCCCGAGGTGGCCGAGTTGGTGTATCAGGCCGTACTCGACAACCAGTTCTACATCTGGACCGACTACGTGTACGCCCCGGCCATTATGAACCGCCATGAGGACATTCAGTTGGGCCGCAACCCCAGCTTCCGGGGCCAGCTCATCGACGAGGACCAAACCGCCAAAGGGCCTCCTCAGGGCGGCTGATGTCTCAATCACCCGAGCAATTCGACCTGGTGGTGGTGGGCACCGGGTCGGGCAACAGTGTCCTGACCCCGGATTTCGACGACTGGCGAGTGGCACTGATCGAACGGGATGTGTTCGGCGGCACCTGCCTCAACCGGGGCTGCATACCCTCCAAGATGTTCGTGTACGCCGCCGACATGGCCCATCAGGCCGGCCGCACCGGGCACTTGGGGGTGGACAGCACGCTCGACGGTGTGCGCTGGCCCGAGATCGTGGGGCGGGTGTTCGGGCGCATCGACCCCATCGCCCAGGGCGGGGAAGACTACCGCCACAGCTTGGACAACGTTACCGTTTTCAACGGTGACGCCCGCTTTGTCGGCCACAAGGTGCTAGAGGTGAATGGGCACCAGCTCACCGGCGACCACATCGTGCTAGCCGCCGGGGCCCGGCCGTTCATCCCCCCGATCTCTGGTCTAGACGAGGTTCCCTACCACACCTCCGACACCGTCATGCGCCTGGAGTCGCTGCCCGAGCGGCTGGTGATCTTGGGCGGCGGCTACATCGCCGCCGAGCTGGGCCACGTATTTGACGCCATGGGGGTGTCGGTGTCGATCGTGAACCGCTCAGACCGGTTGCTGCGGGCCGAGGACGAGGAGGTGTCGGCCGCGTTCACCAAAATCGTGGCTCAACGGATGGACTGCGCCCTCGGCTCCCCCATCATCGGGGTGTCCCAGAGTGGGTCGCAGATCACAGTGCACACCGAGGCTCGGGATGTGACCGGCGATGTGCTGTTGCTAGCCACTGGCCGAGTGCCCAATGGCGAACAGCTGGGGGTAACTCGTTCCGGGGTGTCGCTCGACGACCGCGGCTATGTGGTGACCGATGAGTTTCTCCGCACCAATGTTGAAAGGGTGTGGGCGCTGGGCGACATCTGCCATGCGGCCCAGCTCAAACACACCGCCAACGAGGACACCCGCGCAGTAGCCCACAACATCGCCCACCCCGACGACCTGCGGGCACCTGATCATTCCGGCATTCCCCACGCGGTGTTCGCCTATCCGCAGGTGGCCGCGGTCGGGGCCACCGAACAGGCCCTGCGTGCTAAGGGGCGACCCTACCTGAAGGCCGTTCGGCCCTACAGCGATACCGCCTATGGCTGGGCCATGGAGGACACCACCAGCTTCGCCAAGGTGCTGGCCGATCCCAAGACCCGGCGACTGCTAGGCGCCCACATCATCGGCCCTCAGGCCCCCACTCTCATCCAGCAGCTCATCCAGGGATTCCAGTTCGGCCTCACTGTGGACGAGATGGCTCGAGGCCAGCTCTACATCCACCCCGCGCTCACCGAAGTGGTGGAACAGGCTCTTTTGGAGCTCTAGCAGAGATCTCGAAAAGGCGTTCTTGGCGCTATAGCTAGGCCGCGGGCGCGGCTGCTACCGGGCCGGCGCCGGAGGGGTCGTAGATGGTGACGCGGTGGATACGCCGGTGGTCGGCGCCATAGTCGTTGATGGCGTAGTGCATGGTGCAGCGGTTGTCCCACAGGGCGGCATCGCCGTCGCTCCATCGCCATCTCACGACGTACTCGGGCTGCTCCATGTGATCGCACAACAGCGCCAGCAGGGACCTGCTCTCCAAGTGGCTCATCCCTTGGAGCGACGACGTCCACCCCCGGTTCACAAACAGGATCCGTTGGCCGGTCTCGGGATGGACGGTTATAGCCGGGTGGTCGGTGAATTCGGTGAGCCCAGCCCGGCCGTGTCGGGCGATGACACCCTCAAGAGCCGCCTTGATTGGATCGGACAGGCCCTCGTAGGCGGCCTGGGTGTTGGCCCACATGGTGTCACCGCCAGAGGGTGGAGACTCCTTCATGGACAGCAGCGATCCCAGCGGAGGCTGGCGGGCAAAGGTCACGTCGGTGTGCCAGAAGTTGGCCCGCGAATAAGCATTCGAGCTGTCCAGGACCAGGATTTTGCCCTCGTCGTCCACCGTGTGGTGTTCTCGATGGTCGGTGTCGTCGTTGCTCACCGCGGCCAGATCGCCGAACAGCGACCCCAGGGCCACGTGCTCCTCGTCGGTCAGGTGGATCTGGGGGAAGAACAGCACCTTGTGGGCCCAGAAGGCCTCCCGCAGTTCGGCCGCCACCTCGTCGTCGAGGCGATCGGCATCCAGCCCTTCCACTGTGGCTCCCAAAGCCGCCGGCAGCGCAGTCACTTTGATGCTCATGGCTCTATGTTTCCAGAGTTGCGAGAAAAATCAATCGACGCCCAAGGATTCGAGAGCGAATTGCTTGGCCCACTGGTAGTCGGGCTTGCCGTTGGCCCCCCGCTGGACGGCCTTGGCCCTGATGAGCGACTTGGGGAGCTTGTAGGCCGCCAAACGGGTGCGAGCATCGGCAATGACCTCTTCGTCGGTGGCCACGTCGGCCATCTGCACCACGGCGGTCACCGCCTCGCCCCATTTGGGGTCGGGCACCCCTACCACCAGGCAGTCGGCCACCGCGGGATGGGCCTTCACCGCCTCTTCCACTTCCTCGGGGTAGATCTTCTCCCCCGCGCTGTTGATGCACGCAGAGCCTCGGCCTAGCAATGTGATGGTGCCGTCGGCCTCCACGGTGGCCCAGTCGCCGGGCACCGACCAACGCCGCCCGCCGATGGTCCGGAACGTGGCCGCCGTTTTTTCCGGATCCTTGTAGTAACCGATGGGAATGGGCCCGCCCACGGCCACCATTCCCTGCTGTCCCGAGCCGGGCTCCACCGAATGGCCGTCCTCGTCGAACACCGCGGCGTTCTCCCCCAGGGTGAACCGGGCGGTGGCCGAACCGCCCTCGCGGTCGCTGATCCTCATGCCCGTGCCGGTGCCTTCGCTGGAACCGAGGGAGTCCACCAGCTTCATGTTCTTGTGTACCAACAAGGCTTCTTTGGCGGGCTGGCTCCAGATCACCCCCGAGGACATGATCATGAACACCGACGACAGATCGTAGGGCTCCCCTCGGGCTGCGGCCGCGTCCAGGGCCTCAGCCATGGGCCGCCCAAAGGCGTCGCCCACAATGGTGAGCACGGTGGCCCGGTCACGCTGCACGCACCGCCACAAGGCATCGGCGTCAAAGCGGCGCTCGGGCATGGTGATCACCGCCCCGCCCTGAGTGAAGGTGGCCAGGGCAGAAATGCTGGCCGTACCGTGCATGAGCGGTGAGGCGGCAAGCTGCCGGGTGACCCGATTGCTGTCGTAGATGGCCGCGATGTTGGACTTCACCAACTCGATGGTCTCCGGGAGGGGCAACGTCAGCGCCCGAAATGGACTGGCCATGGTGCCAATCACCGAGCTGTGGGGCCACATGACCCCCTTGGGCTTGCCGGTGGTGCCGCCGGTGTAGAGGATCCACAGGTCGTCAGGGCTGCGGCCGATGGGAGGAGCCGGGTCGCTCTCGGCGATGAGCGTCTCGTAGTCCAGCGCCCAGTCGGGCACTGGATCGCCCGGCTCGCCCACGCAGATGGCCGCCCGCAGCAGCGGCAGGTGCGCTCGGGCCTCGTCCACCCGGTCGGCCAGCTCCGGTGAGAAGAACACTGCCTTGGCGTCGGCGTCCTCCAGCAAGTGCTGCAACTCACCGGCCAGATAGCGATAGTTCACGTTGCATGGAGCCGCTCGGGTCTTGAACGCCCCAAAGGTGACCTCGCTGTAGGGGTTGCCGTTGTAGAGGTAGAGCCCAACGTTGTCGCCCTCGCCGATGCCGAATTCTCCCAGCGCGGCAGCCAGCCGGGAGGCCCGGTCTTCGAACTCCCGCCAGGTTCGGCTGACCGGTTGACACACCACTGCATCGGCATCCGGCACAACTTCGGCAGCCGCCTCCCAGGCGGTGGCCAGATTCAAGGGCACGGAGAGTGACAATATCGTGGGTTGTGACCACCCCCCGAGCCGATGCTGTTCACTTTCCCGCCGGGGTAGAGCCCGGCGATGTGGACTTGCTGGAAGAAGTCAGCCTGCCCGCGGCTTGGGCCAAGCGCTGGGCTGTCGAGCCGTCGAAGCCGACTCTTTGGGACGCTAGTGGAGGCTGGGCTACCAGGGGCGACTTGGGCCGGCGCACGAAGGCCGCGGCCGGGCGGCTCTATGGCGCGGGGCTACGCAAGGGCGACCGGGTCATCTTGTCGGCGGCAGCGTCGGTCGACTTGGTCGTAGCTCATGTGGCCGCGTTGCGGCTGGGTCTCATCGTGGTTCCAGTGAACGGGGCCTACCAGAAGGCCGAATTAGCCCACATCGTGAGCGACGCTGAGCCTCGGGCTGCGGTGGTGGACAAGCCCGAGTGGGTGCGATGGCTGGCCGAGCTTGCTCCCGAGATGACGGTGGTCTCCCCCCGACTCAACCTCGACGACGCAACCGCACCCAGCCTGGATCAATTGGGCAGCGGCGACCCCGCGCTGTTGGGCTACACCTCGGGCACTACCGGCGTACCCAAGGGAGCAGTGCTGACCCACGGAAATCTGCTCGCCGGTGCCGAATCAGTTCGCATCGCCTGGCGGTGGGAGCCCGAGGATCGCCTGGTGCTGGCCTTGCCCCTGTTCCACATGCACGGCCTGGGCGTGGGGCTGCACGGCACGCTGTTGACCGGCGCTTCGGCGGTGTTGCTCAACGAATTCACTCCCGATGCCGTGCTGGACGCGGCCAATACTCACGACGCCACCCAGTTCTTCGGCGTGCCCACCATGTACACCCGACTGGCCCAGTCACCCAAGGTCGGGGAACTCTCCCGTTTGCGTTTGTGCGTGGCTGGTTCCGCACCTCTGTCTGCTGATCTGCACCGCCGCCTGGAAGATGCTGCCGGGGTGAGAGTATTGGAACGCTACGGCATGACCGAGACCATCATGTTGGTGTCCAACCCCCACGACGCCGAGCGCCGAGCGGGCACCGTGGGTTTTCCTCTCCCCGGGGTGGAATTGCGACTCGACCCCGACAACGGCGAGGTGCTGGTGCGGGGGCCGAATGTGTTTGCCGGCTACTGGCGCCGCCCTGAGGCCACTGAAGAGGCGTTCGACGACGAGGGCTGGTTCCGAACTGGTGACCTTGGCGAATTCGACGAGGCTGGCTACCTGAGGCTTCGAGGCCGGGCCAAGGAGTTGGTGATCTCCGGAGGATTGAACGTCTATCCCCGCGAGGTGGAAGACGCCATACGCACCCACTCCGATGTCGACGATGTGGCAATCACCGGCACCCCCGACGAAGAGTGGGGCGAGCTGGTCACCGCCTGGGTCGTGCCCACCACCGAAAAGAAACCGACGCTCGAAAGCCTGCGGTCTCACCTAGACGGAGTATGCGCCGACTTCAAACACCCCCGGCTGCTGCATCTCGTTGACGAACTCCCCCGCAACGCCCTCGGCAAGGTGCAAAAGCACCTGTTGAGTTAGAGCGGCTTCAGATGCACGGTTAGGGGTCCGAGCAGTGCCTCCACGAAGGCCTCGCCGCAATACAGCTTCTCTCCTGCTAGAAGGTCGCCCTCCACCGGCATCATGGACATGACCATGTGGCGGGTCTCCCCGTCGGTCTCCACCCAGTACTCCTGAATGCCGCAAAAGTCGTTAGTCCACTCCCCCAGCACCCCGTAGTTGGTAACCCGTTGGGCGAACTCTGGATACTGCTCCAGGTAGAAGGTCCGGGCCAGATCGCCGCCGGTGAAGCCCACGCCCATCGGCCAGAACTCATAGGTCGGCTCATCGACCAGCGTGGCCAGGGTCCGCTCGGCGTCGTTCTCTGCTTCGGCCGCTGCATGCTCGCGGACCAAATCCAAGATCTCGTCTGGTGTCATTGCCGCAGCTTAGTGGTGTGTCGTCTCGGCCAATGCAGGAGTACGTTGCTGGCGTGAGCTCGGCAAAGCCGCTGGACGGTGTGCTCGTCGTCTCTATCGAACAAGCAGTGGCGGGACCACTGGCATCTTGTCGACTGGCCGACGCCGGGGCCCGTGTCATCAAGATCGAGCGGGCCGAGGGCGACTTCTCCCGGGGATACGACGCCGCCGCCGATGGGCTGGCCAGCTACTTCGCCTGGCTGAACCGGGGCAAGGAGTCGATCGTCCTCGACCTAAAGGGCTTCGAAGACCAAGCACTGCTGGGTCGGATGATCGAGCGGGCCGACGTCTACATCCAGAACCTGGCCGTGGGCGCGGCCGAGCGACTGGGATTCGGCTCAGCAACCCTTCGCAAGACGCACCCCCGACTGGTGACCTGCGACATCTCGGGCTATGGACCCATCGGGCCGTATGCCCAGATGAAGGCCTACGATCTGCTGGTGCAGGCTGAGAGCGGTTTGGTGTCCGTATCAGGGGCACCGGGGCCTCTGGGCCGGGTCGGGGTTTCGGTGGCCGACATCGCCACCGGCGAGGCGGCGGCTAGAGCCATCAGCCAAGCGCTGATCCGCCAAGCCCGCACCGGCGAGGGCGCCAATATCGAGGTCTCGCTGTTCTCCACTATGGCCGAGTGGATGACCGTTCCCCTGCTCCACTATGACTACCTCGGCCAGGCCCCTGAACGCGTTGGCTTAGCCCACCCGTCGATCGCCCCCTACGGCGGCTTCGCCACCGCCGACGGCACCACCCTGCTCATCGCGGTGCAGTCCGACCGGGAGTGGGTCACCCTGTGCGAGACAGTGCTCGATCGGCCGGAGCTGGCCCACGATCCCCGCTTCGCCACCAACAAGGCCCGTGTCACAAACCGGGCGGAGACCGACGATGCCGTTGGCGAGGTCTTTGCCCGCCTGAGCACCGACGAACTGCACCGCAAGCTCGCCGAGAGCCGTATGGCCTTCGGCGCTGTCAACGACGTAGCCGGGCTCTCGGCTCACCCCCAACTGAACCGGATCACTGTCACCCACCCCGACGGCACCGTCGACCTGCCCGCCCCCGCCACCACCGCCGACTGGGACCAGGCCACCAGCGAAACTGCCCCCACCCTCCCCGCCCTCAATCAGCACGGCCCCCAACTCCGAGCCGAGTTTGTTTAGGCAAACTGCTGGCGGAGGCGGAACTTCTCGACTTTGCCGTTGCCGGTGCGGGGGAGTTCGTCGATGGACTGAATGGTGGTGGGCACTTTGTAGGGGGCCAGGGTTCCCTCGGTGTGAGACCGCAGGTCGTCTTCGGAGGGGAGATCGCAGCCGTCGGCCACCACGATGAAGGCGGCCACTGTCTCGCCCAGCACCGGGTCGGGGCGGGCCACCACGGCGATGTCGCCTATTGCGGGATGGGTGCGCAGCGCAGACTCCACCTCAATGGTGGACAGGTTCACCCCGCCCCGGCGCACGATGTCCTTCTGGCGGTCCACGAAGTAGAGGTACCCCTCGTCGTCCACATAGCCCAGGTCGCCGGTGTGGAACCTGTCATCCGACGTGGCCGCCTCGGTGGCCTCCGGGTCTTCGATGTAGCCGTTGAACCCAATTGCGGACTGGAGAAAGCAGATCTCCCCGGTCTCTCCTGTCGGCGCCTCTGAGCCATCGGGCAAGAAGATCCGCAGCTCCGACCCCTCGAACGGCTTGCCCACCGAGCCAGGCCGGCGGGGCTCGTCTAGCCGGGTATAGGTGCCCATCCCGGCCTCGGTCATGCCGTACCAGTCCATGCACGGAACCCCGTAGCGCTCCTCGACTTGCTCGATGATCGGCGCACAGCCCAGCGGAATCATCACCCTCAGCGAGTGTGACTTCTCATGGGGACCCGGGGGCTGGGCCATCAAAATGTTGATGATGGGCACCAGGGTGAGGAAGTAGGTCGGGCGGTACAGGTCGACCAGTGACCAAAATCTTGACGCCGAGAACTTTCGGGGCATGACCACGCTGGCCCCCCGGCTTAGTGCCGAAATGGCCCCGCCCATCGCATTGCCATGGAACAACGGGGTCACCACCAGCGAGCGGTCGGTGTGGGTCAGACCGAACATCTCCTCGTAGGGAATCACTCCCCCAGCAGAAAGTTCAGCGCGCGCGGGCACTCCCTTGGGCCGGCCGGTGGTCGTCCCCGATGTGTACATCACTTGGCCCTCTACAAATCCCTCTACAGAAGACAGCCCGAGTCCGGCGCCCTCAGGGGCCTCAGCGATGAGTTCTCCTAGAAAAACGGCACCGTCTACCGGCTCATCCACGCTCACCACCGCCTCCACCGAGTCGATTCCCGCGGCCAGAGCCACCGCCCTTTCAGCCCGCTCGGCCTCGGTGAAAACCACCCGGCACCGGGAGTGGTTGAGCACAAACTCCAGTTCCGTATCGGTCCACTCTGGGTTTAGGGGAACGCTCGCCATGCCGATGGCCTGCATTCCCAACAGGCACTCCAAGTACTCGGGGCGGTTCTGCATCAAGAGGCAGGCCCGATCGCCCAGACCAAGACCGAAGCGAGTGTGGAATTGGTGGGCCAGCGCCCCGCTGTGGGCGACCAGTTCCTGGTAGGTGCGGTGGCCGTCCTGCTCGGTGAGCACGGCCAGCTTGTCGGGCCAGGTGTTGCTGAAGTCTCGAACAACATCGTACAGGGTCGGCATCGCCGGGCAGCCTAGTTCTATGTCAGCGGATCATGTCACCACGTCGGCCGCGCCTCCGTCGATCCGAAGATGGGCGCCGTGGATCTGGCGGGCCCTTTCGCTGCACACGAAGGCCACCAGCTCTCCCACGTCAGACACGGTGGCGATGCGCCCGGTCAGCGTGGGCATCTGCACCGTGGTGACGTGGCGCTCGATGTCGTCCCAATCGGTGGAGCGGCCCTCCCGCTCCGCCTGGCGGGTCCACATCTCCACCAGTTCCGGAGTGGCGATGGCCCCGGGGCTCACGCAGTTCACCGTCACGCCGGTGCCGGCCAATTCCCGGGCCAGGCTCACCGTCATTGCCGGAAGAGCGCCCTTGGCCGCGTAGTAGCCCGGTATCCGATCCCCGGGGCGGGTCGCTCCCACGGTGGAAACCAGCACGATCCGCCCCCAATCCCGCTCCACCATGGCGGGAACCATCAGACGGGTCATCCGCACTGCGCTGAGCACGTTGCGGTTGTAGGCGTCGACCCACACGTCGGTACCGTCGTCCCCCCAGGTGCCGCCCACGGCTACCCCGTAGTTGTTGACCAAGATGTCGACCGGGCCGCACTGTTCGGCCACCGCCTCCGCCCCCTCATCAGTGCAAATGTCCCCCCACACCGCCCGGACCGGTGATCCCAGCTCATCGGCCAACCAGTCGGCCTGCCCCTCTTCAAAGCCATGAACCACCACCTCAGCGCCTTCCTCGACCAGCACCCGGGCGATCCCACTCCCCGTCCCCCGATAGCTCCCCGTAACCAGTGCAACCTTGCCCGATAGTCCCAAATCCATGTCCCGACACTGCCACAGGAGCGCTGATCAACGCATGACCGCCACTATCGGCGGGCCAATATGACCCCCAGATCGACACAGCCCGGTCTGTAGTGTTGAGGGGCAATGAGCAGTTCGACGGGGCAGTTGTTCCGGGTCACGACGTTTGGGGAGTCCCATGGCGGCGGCATCGGCGCGGTGGTGGACGGCTGCCCGCCTCGGCTGCCGCTAGACGAGGAGATGATCCAGCACGACCTCGACCGGAGGCGCCCTGGACAGAGCCGGCTCACCACCTTGCGGGACGAGGCCGACAAAGTGACGATCCTCTCGGGGTTGTTCGAGGGCCGAACGCTGGGGTCGCCCATCGCCATGCTGGTGGGCAACACCGATGCCCGGCCCAACGCCTACGAAGACTTCAAGGACATGTACCGCCCCTCCCACGCCGACTACACCACCGAGGCCAAGTACGGCATCCGCAACTGGCAGGGCGGCGGGCGGGCCAGCGCCCGAGAGACCATCGGCCGCGTGGCAGCCGGCGCCATCGCCCGCCAGCTCTTGTCCACTGCGGCCAACATCGAAGTGTTGGCCTGGGTCTGCCAGGTGGGCACCATCACTGCTGATGTCGACCTCGCGGCGGTGACCTTGGCTGATGTGGAGGCCGACGCCACTCGCTGCCCGTCTCCTGAGCATGCGGAGGCCATGACCGAGGCCATCGAGGCGGCTCGCCGCGACGGCAACTCCCTGGGCGGGATTGTCGAATGCGTGGCCCGAAGGGTGCCCCCCGGCCTGGGCGAGCCGGTGTTCGACAAGCTGGATGCCGATTTGGCCAAGGCCGCCCTGTCATTGCCCGCGGCCAAGGGGTTCGAGATCGGCTCAGGCTTCGCCGGAGTGACCATGACCGGCCGGGAGCACAACGATTCTTTCACCCCTGGCCCCGATGGCCAGCCCCGCACCGCCACCAACCGATCCGGCGGCGTGCAGGGTGGCATCAGCAACGGCGAGGATATCGTGATCCGAGTGGGATTCAAGCCCACAGCCACCATCGCGTCGGCCCAGGAGACGGTGGACCGCGACAACAACCCGGTCACCCTGGCCGCCCGAGGCCGCCACGATCCATGCGTACTGCCCCGGGCAGTGCCCATGGTGGAGGCCCAGGTGCTATTGGTGCTGGCCGATCACTGGCTGCGCCAGCAGTCCGTGGACGTGGTCGACTGCGAAGGCTGACAGTCGAACACATGGCCGAAAAAGCCATTACCCCCGAAGACCAGCGCCTGCTCATCGAAGTCAGTGATCGCATTGCCACCATCACTTTGAACCGGCCCGAGGCCCGCAATGCCATGACCAAGCGGATGCGCAACGACTTGTGCGCTGCGCTGCGGGCTTGCGACGCCGATGACGGGGTCGACGCCATCATCTTGACCGGGGCCGACCCAGTGTTCACCGGCGGCGTCGACCTCCGGGAGGTGGCCGCTGACGGCGTCACGGAGTCCCCTGGCGGGAATAAACGCCAGGCTGAGGACCCGGCCCAGGCCTGTCGGGACACCGCCAAGCCACTGATTGGCGCGGTGAACGGAACCTGCGTCACCGGCGGCTTGGAGATCGCCCTGAGCTGCGACTTCATCGTGGCCTCTGAGTTAGCCCGATTCGCCGACACCCACGCCAAGATCGGGGTGATCGCCGCCTGGGGCATGACCGCGCTATTGCCCCGAGCGGTGGGCAAGCGCATGGCCAAGGAAATGACCGCCACCGCCCGCTTCGTCTACGCCGAAGAAGCCCTGCGCATCGGACTGGTCAACCACGTGGTCCCCCATGACGAGCTGCTACCCCATGCTCGGGTTCTCGCCGCCCAAATCGTGGCCGCCACCACCCCCGCCACCGCGGCCACCATGCGGATCTACGACGACACCGACGGTTTGAGCTTCTCCGAGGCCAAAGACCTAGAAGAAGTGGCCATGCGCAACTGGACCGTGGACACCGACGACATGCAACGCCGCGGCCTGGGCAAAGGATCCTGAGATGACCAGCCCACCGCAGTTCAGCGTGTTCATGCCTCAGATGCGGATGGACATGGGCACCATTGAGGAGCGGGTGCGGGCGGCGGAGGCCAGTGGGTTTCACAAGATCGACCTGATGGATCATCTCAACCCGCCCATGCTGCCCGCGGCCCCGATGTACGACGCCTTCGTGATGGCGACTGCGGTAGCCGCATGGACCGAGCAGGTGCGCATCGGCCACATGGTTCTGTGCGGTCAGTTCCGCCATCCGGCGCTGTTGGCCAAGATGATCGTGAGTCTCGACCATTTCAGCGGCGGGCGCTTCGACCTGGGCATTGGCTGGGGTTCGGTTCCCGACGAGATGGAGCGTTTTGGACTCGGCGATGAGCCGCCCGCAGTGCGGGCCGCCCGCCTGCGGGAGACCTTGGAAGTAGTGCAGGCTCTGCTCACCGGCGAGCCGGTGAACCACCAGGGTCGGTTCTTCCAGATGGAGAACGCCCAACAGCAGCCCACCCCGGTGAACGGGCATATCCCGATTGTGATCGGCGGAGCGGGTCGCAAACTCACCATGCCGCTGGTGAGGGACTTCGCCGACTGGTGGAACTGCCCGGTGTATGGAATGCACGAGCTCGACGAATTGATCCCCATGGCCGGCAACGCCCGCCTGTCGGTGCAGCGGGCCATTGGCCTGGCCCCGTCGTCGGTGGCCCGCGAAGAAGTTGTGGCCACCGCCCAGCGCCGGTTTGGCGATTGGGCCCTCGTTGCGGGAACCCCAGATGAGGTCGCAGAGGGCCTGCAAGCTGACCGGGAGATGGGCGCCGAGCAGTTCGTGCTCCAGTTCTCCGACTTCGCCACTCCAGAGACGCTCGAGCTATTCGCCGCCGAAGTCATGCCCGCAGTCACCTAGCCGCCCGTTTCTGCTTTCTCCGGGGACGGAACTCCCCCGTATCATCCGACGCATGGGATCCGATGAGCGGGCCAGCCGGGCCGGGCGCTTCAAGCAGTCCCTTTTGGCGGGCGACGACCTAGCCGTCATCGCCGAGATCAAGCGTCGGTCCCCATCACGGGGCAACCTCAACGCCAACCTCGACCCCGCTGAGATGGCCGCGGCCTATCGCGACGGCGGGGCGGCCTGCCTGTCGGTGCTCACCAATGAAGCCATGTTCGGCGGCAGCGGCGACGACTTGGCCGCCGCAGCCAAGGCCTCGGGCTTGCCCGTTCTGCGGAAAGACTTCATCACAACCATCGACGACGTACACGAATCCCACGACATGGGGGCCGATGCGCTGCTGCTGATCGTGGCCGACCTCACCGGTGCCCAGCTGGCCGAGCTGCATGCGCTGGCCTTGTCGCTGGGCATGGATGTGCTCACCGAGGTGAAGTCGGAGAGCGAGCTAGAGGTAGCCCTTGAAGCCGGGGCCGACGTGATCGGCGTCAACCAGCGTGAGAAGCCCAAGAGCCAGACGTTCACCATGGACTACCAACGGGCGGTGCGGTTGGCGCCGCTGTTGCCCGACCATGTGGTGAAAGTGGCCGAGTCGGGCATCGCCGTTCCCGGCGGCACGACCATGGCCGCGGTGCGAGACGCCGGCTATGACGCTGCCCTGGTAGGCGAGGCTCTGGTCACCTCCGGCAACCCGGTAGAGAGGCTCAAAGAGCTGTTGGCCTGATCCCGCTTACTTCCCGGCCAGCCTCCCAGCAGCAGTGCCCCTCAGCACCTGAGTGCCGTGCTGATCGACGGTGGATATGTCCACCTCCACGCTGCCGTCGGCATGGGCTGCGGTCACCTTCAGTTCGGCGGTGAGGGTGTCCCCCGGCCACACCGGCTTTAGAAAATCCGCGGCGTAGCGGTCCAGCCCCTCAGGGCCGAACACCTCTACTAGCGCCTGTCCGGTGATGCCCATAGTGAGCATCCCGTGGGCGAAGATCCGGTCGAAACCATGGGCAGTGGCGTAGGTCTCGTCGTGGTGGAAGGGATGGAAGTCGCCGGAGGCTCCGGCGTACGCCACCAACTGCGTGCGGGTCAGCCCCTCGGCAACTACCTGTCGGTGTTGAGCACCGACCTCGGGCTTCACTCCCGCACCTCGTTGGCCGCTCGCACGTTGATCCACCGAGCGGTGACGCACGGCTGCCCGTCGGCATCAGTGAAGGTGGTGACGATTTCCCGAAACCGCAAGTCGCCGCCCCGGCGGCCCTGCTTGGTCCACTCCTCGCCATCGGCCACCGTGGCGGTGAGCACCTCGCCGGCCCGGGGATGGCGGTGGTATTCGAACACCATCCCAGCGTGGAATCCGGAGCCCGTCTCGGGGGCCACGGGGGGCCACTCACGGTCGGATCGCAATCGACGGTCGTAGTCGGGGTCATAGCGGTCGGCGGCCACCATGAACGTGGGCGGGGCTGCCGCGTCGGGATCGAACGCCGCGTCGTGATCGCCCACCGACCGCTTGAACTCCTGGATGTGGCCCGCCTCGATAGGGAACTCGAATGAGCGCATAAGCCTCTCTCTACTAGGGAACGAGAACGATCTTGCCGAAGAAGTCCGAGCTCTCCATGAGCTGGTGGGCCTGGGCAATCTCATCCAAGCTGAACGACGCGGCGATCACCGGCGTGACCTGGCCTTGGGAGATCATGGCCAGCAAACCCCTCATGGTGGCGGCGATCCGCTCGTTGTCAGGGCGCCCCACCCCCATGAGGGTGATGCCCTTCACGAACAGCTGGCCCAAATGCAACTCCCCCATGTGCCCGGCGGTGACTCCACAGGTCACGAATCGGCCCTCGGGCGCCAGCGACCGCACCGCGGCGGCGAACACCGGAGTGCCCACATGGTCGAGCACCACGTCCACACCTCTGCCGTCGGTGTCCTCTCGCGCCGCGGTAACGATGTCGTCGGCGTAGTGATCGATGGCCAGCTCGGCCCCCAATGCCACCGCCTGAGCCCGTTTGTCGGCGGAACCCGCGGTGGCGATGACCCGACAGCCCATGGCCCGGGCAATCTGAATTCCGAAGCTGCCCACCCCTGATCCGGCGGCCATCACCAGCACGGTCTCACCCGACTGGATCTGAGCCTTCTCGATGAGGGCCTGATGGGCTGAGCGGCCCGCAGTGGGAGTGGCCCCTCCGGCCTCAAAGCTAATTCCGTCGGGCAACGGAAACGTCAGCTCCGCGGGCGCCAGCGCCAGCGTGGCGTGGGTCCGCTCCCCTGATGCCACCACCCGGTCGCCTGCCGCCACCGCCGTCACCTGCTCGCCGACCGCCTCCACAACCCCGGCGATGTCCCGTCCGCCCACGTGCTGGGGCCAGCGCAATTTCATGCCATGCGACCCCTCCCGCCAATACACGTCCACCCGATCCATCGATGTGGCCTTGACCTGGATCAGCACGTCATGTGGGCCGGGCTCGGGATCGGGCAGCTCCCCCACCCGCAGCACCTCTAGCCCGCCCTGGGACTCGTGGAAGGCAGCCCGCACGTCAGCGCACCCGCACGCTGGGCAGTTCCTCGGCGCCATCGCGCAGCCAGGTTAAGAACTCCCCCACCGGCGCCGGCTCGGCCACATCGGCGGACTCGTCCAAGCGGGTCTCCCAAAACTCCTGATAGGTGGGCCAGAACTCGTGCCACGCCCCCTCGTAGGGCTCCTCGTCGGGCCAGCGCATCTTGTTTTCCCCGATCGGCGGGGAGTTCAAGTCGGTGGCGTACCAATACAGGGGCAGGCGCCGCCGGAAGTACCACCGTCCGTCGATGCGCTCGTAGTCGTCCCAGTACATCATGGTCATGATCACCCACTCGTCGCCGGTCTCGTGCTCGTTGCGGGAATACACCACCCCTCGAGCCCGGTCGGGTCCGTCGAATTCGATGATGTGGTTGCCGGTCACATGGGCCGTGCCGGTGAATTGGGCACCCATCGTCTCGCGGAACCACTCGGCCAGCGCGTCCCGCCCGGAACGACCCTTCCCCACCCGCACATCAGCGGGAAAGAGGCTGACCCAGGCATCGGTGGCCCGCATGTCCAGCGCCAGGCAGTAGCGGGCGGCCAGACCCCGGATCTCCTCTATGGACTCCAGCCGCTCCAGCCGCTCCTCCAGCGACCCCCCGTTCTCCATTGGCGGCAACCTACCCGCTACCCGGCTTGCAAGGCTCGGATGATCTCGGCCACTGCCCCGTCCTCAGCCGGATCGTCGGGCGGATTGATGCCGATGGAGCTGGTTAGCCCTCCGTACGCAGCCAACAGCACACCGGCTATCTCGTCGTAGGTGCCCTGGGGCACCAGGGCATCCAACATGTCGTCGGTTATCACCTCGGCCATGTCGTCCCAGCGTCCCGACCGAGCCAAAGCCCGGAGGCGATCACCCACGTCGTCCCAGCCATACAGCTCCAGGCTCGGACCGTAGGCCGGGGTGGAGTACAAGAACCCCAGCTTTCGGCGCTGGTGCTCTCGGGCTCGGTCCAATGCCCGCTGGTCCGGTCCCGTGATCAACGGTGGGCTGACGATCAGCTCCACCTCCCGGCCGGCCGAGTCCAAGCCCGGCTTGATCCGCTCGGCCACAAATCGTGCCGAGGCGTTGGTGGGATGGGTGATAAACCCGTCGGCCACCCTCCCCGCCAATTCGCAAATGCGGGGATTGACCCCGCCCATCAGCACCGGGATGTCGGGATCGTCGATGGGGCCAGGGTTGAAGAAGGGCTGGAGCCGGCTGAACCGGTAGTGCTCCCCTTGGAAATCCAACGGCCCACCCTCGCCAAACGCCTGCCAGATGGCCCGCACCGCAGCGACGTACTCCTCCATCCGCTTGATGGGCGCCTCCCACGGCACCGAGAACCGGCCCTCGATGTTCTGTTTGATCTGGGTACCGAGGCCCAGCCCGAACCGGCCTCCCGACAAGGCCTGCAAGTCCCAGGCCGCAATGGCGGTGATCATCGGGCTGCGGGGAAAGGCCACCACCACCGCGGTGGACACCCGCAGGCTGGAGGTGTGGTCTAGGGCCAGACCGGCCAGCAGCATCCCGTCGTGGACCGTCTCGGCCACCCGCAAACCGTCGTAGCCCAGCCCTTCAACTCGCTGGGCGTAGCCAGCCACCTGCGAAATCGGGATCTCAGCCGCCATTCCCGAGTACACCTTCATGCGAAGAAACTAGTTACTACTAAGGTGCGGCCCCATGACCGCAGGAGTTGTTTTGGCCCACGGGGCATTTCACGGACCATGGTGCTGGGAGCGGGTTCAGGCCCACTTGGAGGCCGAGGACATGGCCGTCCACGCCTCTGATCTCTGCCGCCCCACCACCGCAGAAGACATCGCGGCCTTCCAGGCCGATGTCAATGACATGCGGGCCCGGATGGGCAGCGACGCCACCGTCATAGCCGTGGGCCACTCGCTGGGAGGCCTGTCCATCTCAGGGCTGGACCCGGCCACGGTTGACCACCTGGTGTATCTGGCTGCCATTCTGCCCGGCGACGAGAGCGATGAGGCCAACCCGCCCGATGTGGCCGAAGCGGTGATCGCCGAGAACTTCTTTCCCGCTCTTGAGCACGGCGAAGACGGCTACAGCTCGGTGAAGCCGGGGGCGGCGGGCGACCTCTTCTACCACGACTGCACTGCTGAAGATATTGCCTGGGCCGAGTCGCAACTCCGCCCTCAGCCGCTGGGCCAAGCGCCGTTCACTTTTGCCCGAGCGGCGTGGCGGGATGTGGAATCCACCTACATCGTGTGCGCCGACGACCGCACCCTGACCGCTGACTTCCAGCAGATCTGCGCGGGGCTGGTCGCCAACTCCATCGTCATGGAGGGCAGCCACTCCCCCATGCTGGCCCAGCCCGAGGCAGTGGTCGCCGTGATCACCGAGATCGCCGGCCAATAGGGTCAGTTCTTCGAATCACCTGAGAGGAAATCCAATGGAATACCGCACCCTGGGAGGCTCCGGAGTCCAGGTAAGCACGCTGTGCCTGGGCGCCATGATGTACGGCCCCGCAGGCAACAACGACGAGGCCGAGTGCGCGGCCATGACCCACAAGGCCCTTGACGCCGGGATCAACTTCATCGACACCGCCGACCGCTACAGCATGGGCATCTCCGAGGAGATCGTCGGACGGGCCATCAACGGGCGGCGCGACAACGTGGTGGTGGCCACCAAGTTCTACGGCCCGATGGGTGATGACATCAACATGCAGGGCGGCTCCCGCCGGTGGGTGACCCAGGCGGTGGAAGACAGCCTGCGCCGGCTCGACACCGACTACATCGACCTGTACCAGATGCACCGCCCCGACCCCCGAACCGACTTCGGCGACACCTTGGCCGCCCTCACCGATCTGGTGCGAGCGGGCAAGATCCGCATGATCGGCACTTCCACTTTCCCCGCCGAGCTCATCGTGGAGGGCCAGTGGGCCGCCGAGCGCCGCGGCCTGGAGCGGGTCCGCTGCGAGCAGCCCCCGTACTCCATCTTCACCCGGGAGATCGAGCGGTCGGTGCTGCCCACTTGTCAGAGCTACGACATGGGGGTGATCGTGTGGAGCCCCCTCAACGGCGGCTGGCTCACCGGCAAGTACCGAAAAGACACCGACTGGCCGGAAAACTCAAGGGCCACCCGCAACATCGTCAGCGCCAAGCGCTGGGACCGGGAGAACCCGGTGGTTGCACACAAGCTCGATTTGGTGGAGGAGCTAGACGCCCTGGCCGCCGAGGTCGGTTGCTCCATGGCCACCCTTGCCTACGCATTCACCCTGGCCCACCCCGCGGTCACCTCCACCATCATCGGCCCCCGCACCCCCCAACAACTCGATGCCGCCCTCGAAGACCCCGACCTGCGGCTCAGCGCCGACGTGCTCGACCGCATCGACGAGCTGGTACCGCCGGGAACCGACCTCAACCCCGACGACGCCTTCTACATCCCCCCGACAGTCTCCAACCCCGCTCTACGGAGGATCTAGGAAGACCGCTCCCCGGAGCGCTCGATGGCCCGCACATCGGTGCCCAGGTATGAGGCGATCACCAGCGGATCGTTCCGCACCTCGTCCGGCGAACCCTCTGAGATCACTGAACCTGCCTCCAGGCAATACACCCGGTCGCTGATGCTCATGACCAGCGGCATGTCGTGCTCGATCACCACCACCGCGGCGCCCAGCTCGGCTTGGATGCGGCGGATGAGCGGCCCGAACGCCTCGCTCTCCCGCTGGGCTACCCCGCCGGTGGGCTCGTCTAGAAGCAGCACCTTGGCGTCCACCGCCAGCAGGCTGGCCAGCTCAACGATGCGGCGAGTGCCGGTGGACAGGTTGGAGATGAAGTGGTCGGCGTAGCGCCCCAACCCCACAAAGTCCATGAGACTGTCCACATCGGCCCGCTTGCGCCGCTCTTGGCCCGGCGACGGCGGAATTCCCAATAGCGAAGGAACCAACAGCGAACGGTCGCGAGCCTCCATCGCCACCATCAGCGCTTCCCGAACGGTGAGATCGGGATAGATCTTGGCGTGTTGGAACCCCCGCCCCAGGCCGCCCCGGTGGCGACGGTATGACGGCATTCGGGAGATATCGCGTCCCAGCACCTCTACCTGGCCGTTGAACGGCACGAAGCCGCTGATGGCATTCATCAAAGTGGATTTCCCCGCCCCGTTGGAGCCGATCAGACCGACCAACTCCCCATGGTGAACCTCGATGGACACCTCGTCCACCGCCACCTTTCCGCCGAAGTGCACGTGTACGTCTTGAACTGCCAACCACGGGAGTCCCGGCTCCATGTCCAAAGTGCGCTCGCTGGTGATGGGCACCGGCTTGTCCAGCGCCGGCACCGGTTCGGGAATGTTCCGGGCCGCCATCCGCTCATCGGCCATTCCCAGCAAGAAGTCGCGCAGCTTGTAGAGGAGTTGCATGATCCCGCCGGGGAAGTACATCAACAGCAACAGCAGGCCCACGCCAGAGGTGAGCAGCCTCACCTCGTCGCTGGCCCCAAATATGGCCGGGATGCCCTTCACCCACAGCACGCCCAAGAGCGGCCCAGCTATCGACCCCAGCCCGCCGATAATGGCGATGGCGATGACGTTTATCGACTCGTTGGCGTTGAACAGCACCTGTGGGTTGATGGTGGGCTCGCCCGTGATGATCAGCCCGCCGCCCAATGCAGCCAATCCCCCGGCCAGCGTGAACGAGATGAGTTTGATCCTGCTGCCCGACACGGTGGACGCCGCGGCCATATCCTCGTTGTCGCGCACCGCGATCATCATCCGTCCGATGCCGGTCTTGCGCAGGTGGGCCACCATCCACACGGCTAGGGCCAACAGCACCAACACCATGAAGAAGAACGACTTTCGGGAGGCGGTGAAGTCGAACGGGCCCCACACCGGCGGCACCACCTTGGGGGTATTGGTGGCCCCCTGGGTGAACACGTCCTGCCCGAATATCCACGACATGGCAGCAATGGCAAACGCCAGCGTGGTCACCGCCAGCATCAAGCCCTTCACTCGCAGCGCGGGCACCCCGATGATGAAGGCGGTGACCATACCCGCCGCTACCGCGATCACCATGGCCACTCCCCACGGCAGGTCGAACGACCAGTCCCACCAGTCGAACGGGATGGGGATGTCACCCCCCTCGGTCAGCGCCACGACGGTGAGGCCGCCCACTCCGGCAAAGGCGAACTGACCCAGCGAGAGCTGGCCGGCCCAGCCGGTGAGCATCGACACCGACAAGGCAATCAACGCAAAGCCCAAGATGCGAGTCCAGGTGTACAGGTTGGAGTTCTTGGTGAGGAACAGCCCCAGCAGCGCAAGACCGCCGAACAGGGCCACGAACCCGAATCGGGACAGGTTTCGGATGTACCACAGGCCGCGGAGCCGTTCGGGAATGGCCTTCACCTTGGGCGAGAGCGACCACTCCCCCTCATCCTCAGTGCCCCGGCGGGCGAACATCACCGTGATCACCAGGATGGCGATGAAGAAGATCACGTCCACCGCCTCGCGGATTTCCCGGTCGACGTTGCCCTGGAACAGGCGCTGGAAGATGCCCAGGCCAATGCCGGCGATCAGCGTGACCCACAGCGACCGCATTCGAGCGATGAGCGCAACCAACAGCACTCGCAGCAACAGGCCGGGACCGAGGCTGGCGGTACCCGCATCGGCGGCGCTCACCCGGAACGGCGCCAACAGGATGAGCGTGATCCCCGCCAGCGCCCCGCCGATGGTCCACACCATGGTGGACACCCGCCGCACACTGATGCCGAACAGCCGTCCGGTGTCGGCGTTGTCGGCCGATGCTCGGATGGCGAGCCCGAATCGAGTGCGGCCCAAGAACAGCGCCAGGATCGTGATCACCAGCGGCACCATGATCACCACGATGAGTTCGCGCCCTCCGATGCGCAGGTGATCGGTCACCTCCCAGCGGAATTCTTGGGCGGTGAGCTTGGGGGGCAGCGGAAACGGCCCCGGCCGGGACACGTCGGGAAGCTGGATGGCGGCGAAGATGGCCAGCTGGGCCACCCCCAGAGTGGCGATGAACAGCACCAGGCGGGGTGAGTCGAACAGCCGCCGCACCACCACCAGCTCGGTGACCATGGCAAAGCCGGCCGCCGCCCCAACTGACAAGAAGAAGGCCAGCCAATAAGGCACGTCGTAGCGGAACGTCAACATGGCCATCAGAGCCACGCCGAAACTGCCGATCTCAGCGTGGGCGAAGTTCAGCACCCCAGTCGACCGATAGATGAGCACGAAGCCAGCAGCCAGTGCGGCCACGATGAGACCCTGCACGCTGCCCGAGAACAAGTCCTGCTGAGAGATCTCCCAGCCGATATCGATCACAGCACGCCCGCCTGGTCTACGCCCCGGCCTTCGTCAACCTGCCTCACCGCTTAGCCGCCCTCCGCGCCCAAGAACACCGCCCGAACCAGGTCGTCCCGCTCGGCCAGTTCCTGAGCCGGACCCTCAAATCGAACCCGACCCTTCTCCATGAACACCGCCCGCTCGGCCACACTCAAAGCCACGTTGAGCGACTGTTCCACGATGATCATGGTCAGTCCTGTCTCCTTCAGCTGCTCCACCACTTCCAGCAGTTCCTGCACCACCACCGGGGCCAAGCCCAGCGACAGCTCGTCGATGAGCAGCACCTCGGGCTCGTGCATCAGCCCCATGCCGAAGGCCAACATCTGCTGCTGGCCTCCTGAGAGGTCGCCCGCGGCCTGGTTGCGCTTCTCCCTCAGCACCCCGAATACGTCGTACACCCGCTCAACCCGCCGATAGATCTCGTCCTTCTCCTCCTTGGTGCTCAACATGGTGGCCAGGAGGTTCTCTTCCACAGACAGCCCGGGGAACACACCGGCACCGCCCCGCACCTGCACGATTCCCTGTTTGAAGCGCAGCTCGGCATCGGCGTAGGTGATGGTGCGCCCGTTAAGCCGGATGGCCCCTCGGTCAGGCACGCCTAGGCCGCTAACAGCCCGCAGCAGGGTGGACTTGCCCGCGCCGTTGGTGCCCAGCAGGGCCAGCGTCTCGCCCCGGCGAACCTCTAAACCGCAGTCGAACAGCACCTGCACCGGGCCGTAGCTGTAGTCCAGTCCCCGCACCTGGAGCACCGGGATGTCGTCGGGATGCTCCGACATGCGGCGCATCTCCTCCTGCTCTTCCACCAGCTCGCTCACTGCCAGCGAGATATCTCGTTTGATGTACCGGGAGCCGTAGGCCACCAGCAGTCCGCCGATGATCGACGCCGGCGGGGCCACGATGCTGATGGCCAGGCGTTCTCCGTGGGCGTCGCTGATCGACCCGGCGATGATGCTGCCCATGAAGCCGCCCATCAAGAATATGAACACCGGCAGCAGGGCAAAGGCCTGGGCCCGCATCCGGTAGGGGGCCACTGCGCCGATAGTGGGGGCGGCAGCCACAAATGAGGCCGAAGTGCAGGCGTTGGCCAGGCTTATGCCGAAGATCATGATGGCGGGCTGGTGGAATCGCATGGCGACAAGCACCAGAACGCCCGACATGATGATGAGGGTGCCCGCGGTCCTCACCATCTTGCTGGGATCCTCCCGGAACATCCCGTCGAACTTGAATCCTGAGATCGGGATGGCCACTAAACTGGCCAGCCACACCAGCGACGTCACCCATCCCCGCTGGAACGCCTCGTAGCCGTACTCGTCCTTCAGCATGAGGTTGAGCTGACTGGGCAGCGTCACCAGCGCAAAGCCGAGGGTGCCAACGCCCACGGCCAAGAAGTAGAAAGTCTTGACCTTCTTGAGCCGGGCGAAGGCGGTGGACATCGACACGGGAAGGTCCGAGCCGATGGGGGGCATATCGTACTGCTCGCCCAAGATGGCCTGCTGTTCGTTCCCCGCGCGAGGGGGTTCCTTGAGCAGCAGCGACACCAGCGCGAGGACAATCGGTGGAATGGCGAAGATATAGAACGCCCACCGCCACCCGTCGTCGCCACCGGCGATCGAGGCGATGGCTCCGGCCAGCACTGGGCCGATGAGCAAGCCGATGGGCCGGCCCATGCCCTCGAAAGCGAAAATCCGGGCTCGGGCGGGAATGGGATAGGTGTCGGTGAGCAGCGAGGAGTGAACCGGCAGACGGTTGGCCTGGCCCGCCCCGGTGAGTACCCGGGTCCAGAAATACTGGAACGGGTTCCTCACCAACCCGGTCAAAAACACGCTCACCGCCCACCCTGCGGTGGCGATGGGCACGATTAGAGTGCGCTTCACCCGGTCGGCCAGCCAGGCCAACGGCACTGCTCCCAGCACTAGGGCCACGCCGCCGAATGAGGAGATACCCAGGATTACCGTGTCCGACACCCCGAAGGCCTCCTGGAGGTCGGGGAGGAGTACGGCGATCGCCACCCGATCGAATTCGTCGATCACGTTGAGCAGGAACAGCACCACCAGCATGCTGGCCCCGCCAGCCCGGATGCCCTGCTTGAGGGTCATGGGCTCCTCGCCCACGCCGGGCAACAAGTCGTCGGGGAGCACTATGACCTCCGACTTGGCCTCTTGTTCGGCTAGGCGCTTGGACTCCTCCTCAAAGACCGCCGAGGCCAGACTGGCCGGATCATCCAGCTGAGAGTCTTCGACTTCCGGTTCTACCGAGTCGTCCATTGATCCCCCATCGGGGCGCGACACTAGGCCATCAGCTAGGCGCAGCGCACGGTATCAGCCGGTTCACAGCCATTCATTCATCGGCTAGGGTTCACCGTTCAAACGCACGTAGGGGGTAACCGTGTCTCACAAGATGCTCAAGATTCTCGGAGCGCTGCTGGCGCTGGCGCTCATCGCTGCGGCATGCGGAGGCGATAACGACGATGACGGGGGTGCCGAACCAGCCCCCGCCGAGCAGACCGCCGCTCCGGCCCCCGATGAGCCGGATGAGCCCGCCGAAACCGGCGACGGGGACGAGCCCGCACCTGAAGAAGAGACGACAGCTCCCGCTCCCGACGAACCCGAGGCGCCTGCCGACACCGGCGACGGGGACGAGCCCGCCCCCGAAGAGCCGGTGGAGATTGGTTTCGACGAGCCCCGGGGAGACATGTTCATTGAGTTCCACCGGACCTTCGACCGGACTCACCCGTTCCAGCCGCTGGACGTGTTCTGCACGGCAACGCCTGACCCCGACTCGCCGCCGCAGGCTACCGATAGGGGAATCACCGAAGACTCGATAACCATCGTCCATCTCCGCACCAAGCTGGAGGAGTTGGAGGGCATCGGCTTTGCCATCCCTGTCGGCGACGTCATCAACCAGTTCGACACCTTCACCAAGGTGATAAACGAGCAGTGCAACGGCATCTGGGGCCGCAAGATCGACCTCCAGCTCGTCGAAGTGTCCGCTCTGGGCGGCGGCGGTGAGGACATCGACACCCTCCGCAACCAGGCCTGCATCGAGGCCACTGAAGACAAGAACGCGGTGATCGTGGTCAACACCTCCGGATTCCAAGGCACCGCCATCTTGTGCATTGCCGAACACGACACCCTGTTCCTCACCACCCAGGGCAACCCCCGCAACTTCCACGAGCAAGCCAATGGCCTGCTGTATTCGCTCAGCCCGGTGGCCGAAGACTCAGTGGTCAACATGACCAAGGCCATCATCGCCACCGGCGCCCTCGAAGGCAAGACCATCGCCGTGGTCTGGCCCGACACCCCCGGCCAGCCCGAAACCGTGCAGGCCGGGATCATCGACGTTCTAGAAGACGCTGGCTACGAGATCGCGGTCGCCGAGCAGATCGGCTGCGGTGGGGCTACCCAATGCACTCTCGGCAACGACATCACGGTAGAGCAGATGATTGAGGAAGGCGTCGACGTGCTATTCCCCGCGCTCAACGTGCTCAGCTTGCCCCAGTTCATCAATGAGATGGTCAGCCAGGGATTCGCCCCCGGCGACGTGCAGTTCTACAACTCCGACTTCAATAGCCAGGCCGGCGATCTGGTGTCGGGCAAGGTGGCCCAGTTCGGCGGTGACGCTGCGGCCGAACTCTACAACGGCACCATCATCATCGACGATGCCCCCACCGGGAATTTCCGGGTCTCCGACCCCGTGCTCAGCTTCAATGCGCCGCTGAACATCATGTGCAACGAGACCTACGCCAACAACAACGACATTGGCGCCGCCAACATCCGGGATGTGTACGGGAGCTACGACAGCGCCTACGGCATGACCAACACGGTGTGTAGCGAGATGCGCATGGTGGCTCGGGCCCTGTATGACGCCGGTCCCAACCCCACCCGCGAAGACATCTTCAACGCCTTTAGGAATATGGGCTCGGTCGACATCCAGCACCAGCTTCCTGCCACCTTCGGTCCCGACAAGTTCGGCGCTCCCGATGTGGTGACCGAGCTGGTGTTCAACTTCCCGTGCCCCAACGACCCCGACATTCCCACCTGCATCGAGCAGACGGCACCATACCGACGCATCGGGGAGTGATTCTGGCCGCTACCCCGGTAACATCGGGAGGGTGAGAACTCGGTCTCTCTGGTACGGCAACCGGACCAGGGGGCTAGCCGCGGCCCTAGGGCTCGCGCTGACATTGAGCTTGGTCGCGGTCGCCTGCGGGGGTTCCGAGACGCCTGACACCGGCAGCGCCGAGGTGGCGGACGCGCCCACCGCAGAATCCACGGGCGCCGAATCGGCTCAGGACCCGACAGCCACCGAGGCCGCGTCCGCAGAGGCGACGCCTACCGCAGCGTCCACGGTGTCGAGTTCCGACCAAGACAGCGTGGAAACTTCCACCGACTCGCCCGAGCCGGACGAAGCTCCAACGCCGGAGCCGACTGATGCAGGGCCAACCATTGCTCCCAGTGAGCCGGCGACCACTTCCGAGCCGACTTCTGCTCCTACGCCAGCCTCCACTCCCGCTCCCGCCGCCACTTCGGCTCCTCAGCCGGCCCCACGAGCGACTCCCGCCCCCACTCCGGCTACTCCGCGGCCCACACCAGCACCTACCCCCGAGCCGACGCCACGACCCACTCCGCGGCCCACACCAGCGCAAACGCCGGAACCGACACCAGAACCGACCCCTGAGCCGACGCCGGTTCCCCCATCGGATCTGCCTTCGGTGCAGATGGTGAACGTGGCCACCGGCGCCTCCGTTAATCTGGCCAGCTTCGCCCCGTCCAACCGGCCCATCGTGTTGTGGTTCTGGGCCCCCCATTGACCCACCTGCCGCCGGGAAGCCCCCGGCCTCGACCAGTTGGCTCGAGACAACACCGACAAATTCACTCTCATCGGCGTGGGTGCCCGCGACAGCCTCGGACAGGCTGAGGACTTCGTGAACAGAACCGGGGCCACCTTCACCATGTTGTGGGATTCATCCAGTGCCTCCTGGAACGGACTGGGAATCACCAGCCAGCACCGAATAATCGTGCTCAATCGGTTCGGCCAGGAGGTCGATCGGCGGGCCAACCCCTCGCACAGCTGGATCCTGGACAAGGTGGCCGGCATTGGAACAACCTGACGTGGGTGCGCTGACGAAGTCGAAGGTACTCGCCATGGGTTTCTGCTTGGCCCTAGGCGCAGCTGCTTGCGGAGACAGCGTCGACAGTCCTGCGACTGCTCCCACCGAGGCACCGGCCCCGGCCGAAGCCCCCGCCACGCAAACCCCCGCCACGCAGGCCCCCGCACCCGAACCGGCCACAGAGAGCGCCGCCCCTGCCCCAGAATCTGATCTGCCCTCGGTTGAATTGGTGGACATTGCCACCGGGGCCAACGTGAACCTGGCCAGTTTCGCTCCGTCGGATCGGCCCCTCGTGCTTTGGTTCTGGGCGCCCCATTGAACCATCTGCCGCCGGGAAGCCCCCAGCGTCGAGCAGTTCGCTCGAAGCAACTCTGACAAGGTCACCGTCATCGGAGTCGGAACCCAAGACAGCCTCGGACTGGCCGAGAGCTTCGTGGAGTCCACCGGAACCACCTTCACCATGCTCTGGGATCCGACCTTCGAATCTTGGCGTCAGTTGGGAATCTCCGGCCAGCCCGCGGGAATGCTGCTGGACGCCAACGGCAAAATCCTGACCTCGTGGCGGGGCGGCATCCCCCAAAGCCGAGTGCTCGAGGCCGTCGACGCCGCGTAGACCGTTAGACGAACGGGAGCTTGACCACGGTGGCCGGCGTGGGGGTGCCTCGCATGTCCACGGCCAGCTCGTCGCCGATATCGGCATCAGGGGGCACAAAGGCCAAGGCGATACCCATCTCCAGCATGGGCGAGAAGTTCCCCGACGTGACTTCCCCCACCACTTCGTCGCCCCGCAGCACAGCCTGACCCTCCCGGGGCGGACGACGGCCTTCCACCCGCAATCCCCGCAGTCGCCGGTGGACGCCCCGCTCCCGCTCCGCGGCCAGCGCCTCCCGACCCCGAAACGACGTCTTGTCCCAGCGCACCACCCAGCCCAGCCCGGCTTGCAGCGGGGTGATGCCCGGGCCGAGCTCATGGCCGTGCAGCGGCAGGCCCTTCTCCAGGCGCAGCGTGTCGCGAGCTCCCAGCCCGGCGGGAATGATTCCCGCCGCAGTCACCGCATCCCAAAGCTGATCGACTGCTTCGGCGGGCACGGCAATCTCCACCCCGTCCTCACCGGTGTAGCCAGTGCCGGCCACGGTCAGCGCGGTGCCCTCCCACTGCACCGAGGCCACGCAGTTGCGGGCCACCTCCGACGCCCCGGGCGACACCTCGGCCAGTCGACAACGGGCCTCAGGACCCTGCACCGCCAGCACCGCCCGACTGGCGGTCACATCAGCGGCCTGAAACCCGGTATCGGTCCCTGCGCTGCCCAGGGCTTCGGCCACCCGGTCGGTGTTGGAGGCATTGGGCATCACGTCAAAGCTCTCCGGTGCCACCCACCACACGATGATGTCGTCCAGCACCGAACCGTCCTCGTCCAACAGATGGGTGTACTGGGTGCGTCCCGGTTCTATCCGAGCCAGATCGTTGGTGAACGCCTGCTGAAGCCGCTCGTAGGCATCGTCACCAGACACCCGAAGAGTGCCCAGATGGCTCACGTCGAAGACCACCGCGTCGGTCCGACAGGCCCGATGCTCGGCCAGCGTGCCCGACGGGTAAGAAAGCGGCATATCCCAGCCGCCGAACGGAACCAGCTTGGCCCCCAGCGCCCGATGCCTGCCCTCCAAAGGGGAGGAACGCATGTGGAATTCCCTGCTCGGCTAGCCGGTCCCGGCGCCGGCGCCAGTGTGGGTCAGATCACCGTCCATTCCGGTGACGTCGTCGAAGCCGTACTTGCTCAACAGGCTGTGATAGTCCCGCTGGCAAAGCACAACGACATCGATGTCGGGATAGCACTCCCGCAGCCGGCGAACCTTGCCGTTCTTGCGGGTGATGTACTTCTGGCGCGCGGTGGTGATCTCCACATAGCGGTCGAATTGGGGAAGGTAGAAATCGGGGGTGAACGCCTCGGTCACTTCGCCTGAATCGTTGCGGGAGAGCACGAAGGTCTCGGGCTCATATCGCCACTCGACGCCATAAAAGTCGAGCAACTCGGCGAATTGCCGCTCGGAATCGTGGGCGAACACGCTGTTGGCGGCCTCCTTAAGAGCCGGTTTGGGCAGTGCTGGCACTTTCTTGAGGCTCAGCAGTATCCACAGGCTGGGGCTCTTCGACGGGCAGTTCACTCACGGCGGCCTGTACCTCTTCGATTAGCCCTTCCATGCGAAGATAGAGAGCGCCCTGACCTTGGCGCAGCGCATCGAGAATTTGCTCGTCGGTGCGAACCAGCAGCGATTGGTTGCCGTTGATCACCAGATCGGCGCTGGCCACGTTCTCACCCAGTTCATCGCGCAGGTAGTCGAATACCTCGCGCACCCGCTGGAGGGCGATTCCCTCGTCCAAAAGCCGCTTGATCAGCTTTAACTCCAGCAAATCGTTGTAGGAATAGCGGCGGCGGCTGCCGCTTCCCTCGGCAATCTGCGCGGTGGAGGTCACCAACCCGGTGCGCGTCCAGTAGTCCAGTTGGCGGTAGGTGATACCGACAATCTCGATGGTCTGGGGGGAACTGAAGTCGCTGGCTACTTGTCCGTGCTCGCTCATCTGACTCTCCAGTGCCGGGGCGCGTTCCCAATTCGGCATATTACACCGGGGAAACTACGCCAATGAACTTCCACAGGGTAAACCTGGATCTGTGGATTGTCAAGAAGGAAGTTTGAGGCTAGAAAGCGTCAGCCGTTGAAATCGTCCGGGGTCACCTGGTCCAAAAACTCCCGAAATTGGTCCAGGACTTCCTCGGCCGGAGGCTCTTCCCCTTCGGGCTCGTCAGGCTCCACTGTGTGCCCGGCGGCCTCAAGAACCGACTCGTCGGCGAATATCGGGGCACCGGTGCGCACCGCCAAAGCCACCGCGTCGGAGGGGCGGCTTGAGATTCGGCGGGCCCCGTTTCCTCCCGCCAACTCCAACTCGGCATAGAAGGTCCGATCCCGCAGTTCGGTGACCACGATCCGCTCGATCCGCACTCCCAAGTCGTCGAGCACGTTTTTGAACAGGTCGTGAGTCATAGGGCGAGGAGTCTCCACCTCCTCCATGGCCAGGGCGATGGCCTGGGCCTCCGCTCCTCCGATGAAGATGGGCAAGAGCCGACAGTCGCCGTCGGTTTCCCGCAGCAACACGATCGGGGCATTGGACGGAAGTTCTATCCGAACTCCGATCAGCTCCATCTCCTTCATCGACTCCACGTTAGTAGAGGATAGAGACATAGGCGTCGGGATCGTCGGCCAATACACCAGGATCTCCGATAACCAATCGGTCCAGGTTCCGGTACCGGCCGTCCCAGTCGAGGCCGTAGCCCAAGAAGAACTCGTCGGGGGCCTCAAACCCCACATAATCGGGCTCCAGCGGCAGGATACGGCGAGCGTTCCGGTTCAACAGCGCGGCCACCGCCACCGAGGCGGCCGACCGGCGGCGCAGCTCTCCCATCAAATAGCCGAGGCTCAAACCGGTGTCCACGATGTCCTCCACCAGCACTACCTCGCGCCCACCCACATCGCAGTCCAGATCCTTGACCAGCCGGACGCGGCCCGAGTCAGCGGCGAATCGGGACAACGCCAAGAAGTCCACCTGCACCTCGATGTCCACCGCCCGCACCAGGTCGGCAAGGAAGGGCAAACTCCCCTTCAACACCGACACGAGCACCGCGCCATCGGAGCACTGCTGCGAGATCTCAGCTGCGACGCGCTCAACAGCCTGCTCGATGGCCTCCCGGCTGGCGAACAACTCGGGGTCGGCGCGGTTCCCGCCGTTAATTGCGATTCCCGGTGTGGTTGGCCAAGGCGCCCCGCAGAAGCGAGAGTCGCAGCTCGGAGCCGAGGTTGATCAGCTCCACCAGCACGTCTTGGGACTGCTTGCGGGACTTGGGGGTGCGCTGCATCACCAGCGGCATGATCCGCTGCTCCAGCAGGCCTGCCTCCCGCTCGGCGGCCGACTTGTAGGCCCGTAGGTGGCGGGGCTCCAGCCCATGGGCCAAGAACCCAGCGGCCACCTTGGCCACGATGACCGCTTCGGCGCCGTAGTGCGACAGCGCTCCGTCGTCCAGGGGCTCAATGAGGCCGAATTTCTCCAGCTCGACAATCTTGGACTGGCTCAACCCACTGGCCGATGCCAGCTCGTCGAGGGTTAGCGACACCGAAACCGCCCCGGTGTCCAATGGGTTCGGACGCCCGGACCTCGGGGAACGAGGGTCGGCTTCGCCCTCGGTGGAATCCCCGCGTCCGTCCTCCACCTCGAAGTCCTCGCCGTCAATGCGCGCTTTGATGACCTTGAGGGGTAGGAAGTGGTCCCGCTGCTGTTCCAGAATCCACCGCAGTCGGTTGATGTCGGCCTCGGTGAACTTACGGTAGCCCGACTGGTTGCGCTCGGGGTCGATCAGGCCCTGGCTTTCCAGAAAGCGGATCTTGGAGATGCTTATGTCGGAAAACTCGTCCTTCAGCAGGTCCAAGACCTGGCCGATCGACCGGTGCTGGGCGGTCATTCGCTGGTCCCGTCGTAGTACACCAGCTTGAATCGGCCCACCTGGAGTTCGTCGCCGTTCTTCAAACCGGCATCCTCCACTCGCCGACTGTTCAGGTAGGTGCCGTTCAGCGAGCCCATGTCCTTGACGTGCTGCACCAAGCCGTCCCGATAAACCTCGGCGTGCCGCCGGGACACTGTGATGTCGTCCAAGAAGATGTCCGAGTCGGAATGGCGCCCCACTGTCACCCGGGCATCGGACAGCTCGAATCGGCTGCCCGCAGTCGGCCCCTGGGTCACCACCAGCACTGCGGGGTGGCGGATCAGGCCGGCTTCGATCTCCAACTCGGTGGTGGGCTCGTCCACCGAGCCACCTACGTCAGAGTCACCAGTCGGTTGGAGGAAAAAGCCGCACGAGGCGCAGAAGTTGGCCCCAGCCTCGCTGACATAGCCGCATTGCGGGCAGACGACCCCTTGGGCCTCTCCATCATCAGGTCGGGAGGTCAATCGACGCTCTCCGTCAGCTCGGTGTAGGCCGCCGCGTCCAAAAGGCTGTCCAGCTCCGACAGATCGGAGGCCTCGATCACGCATATCCACCCCTCGCCGTAGGGATCCTCATTGAGCCGTTCGGGGTGGTCGATCAGATCGGTGTTCACTTCGACGATGGTGCCGCTCACCGGCGCGTAGATCTCTGACACCGACTTGGTGGACTCGACCTCGCTGAACGGATTGCCGCTGGCCACGTCGGTCCCCACCGGAGGAAGATCGATGAAAACGACGTCGCCCAGGGCATCCTGGGCGTAATCGGTGATGCCCAGGCAAACCCGGTTGCCATCAACCCTGGTCCATTCGTGGTCTTCGGAATAGCGGAGCTCGGCCGGTACGTTCATTGCCGACACCGTACCGGCTAACGGCAAAACTCTCAACCTCAGCTTGAGGCTGCGGTTCGGTCCGCTCTCCCATCGGCAAGGGCCTGGCGGGCCCGGGGGATGTACTCCACCGCGGCGTAGTAGCTGAGCGCCAGCGACGGGATGCCCAGGCCCCAGCCGACGCCCCGCAGCGCGGTGCCCCCTCCCACGCTCGAGTCGCCGAGCAGCAAGAACGGCAGAGCGAACATGAGGCCGAACGTGGACGTCTTGCCGGTCCAAGTCACATCGATCCTGCGAGCCCCCATTGCCGCCAGCACCACTGTGGCCAGCGATACCGCGACCTCCCTGGCCAGCATGGTCACCCCGAATGCCGCATGGAGGGAGCCGTCCACCATCATCACCACCACCGCGGCCAAAAACATCAGGCGGTCGGCTGTGGGGTCCAGGATCTTCCCCAACTCGGAGCCCTGGTCGAATCGCCGTGCGATATAACCGTCAACCCAGTCGGTGGCCCCCAGCACTCCCAGCAAGATGGCCGCCCCAGCCCGGTTGCCCATGCCCAGGAGCAGCACGCAGAACACCGGCACGCACCCCAGCCGCAGCACCGATATGAAGTTAGGAACCGTCAGCACCTGCCGCCCCGACATAGCCAGGTCATACTATGAGCAGATGCCCAGCGTGTTCACGATGATCATCAACCGCGACCTACCCGGACACTTTGTATGGGAAGACGATGACTGCGTCGCCATCTTGTCCATCAACCCCATTCAGACCGGCCACGCGCTCGTCGTGCCCCGGGCCGAGATCGATCACTGGCTGGATGTGCCTCCCGAGTTGGCCGCCCATCTGATGGTCGTGGCCCAAGAGGTGGGTGCTGCCCAAATGGCCGCATTCGGACCGCCCCGAGTCGGCCTTATCATCGCCGGCCACGAGGTGCCCCACACCCACTTGCACGTCATCCCGATGTTCGACATCGGCGATCTGAGCTTCGCCAACGCCAAAGCCTCGGTTCCCCCCGAAGAGCTGGCCCAGGCCGCCGAGGCCCTGCGCTCCCACATCTCCGGGAGCTAGCTCTGGATCACGTTGCGGAGCCGATAGACCCGCAGCCCCGCCACTTCCTCTTCCAATTCCAGCCGCTCGAAACCGGTTCGCCGCACGTCGAGATCGAAGCTCTCGATGTCCAGGGGACTCCATTCGGGGGCGGACTCGGCGTCGAACACGATCCATTCCACCTTGGGGGTGGCCGCCACCGCGGCGCTGTCGGGGTCGTCGCCGGCGTGCAGTTGGTACAGCCGAGTGCGGTCCGACAGAAGGGGAAGGACCTGCTCTGAGGCCCTCACTGATGCATCGGGGGGAATCAGGTCGGCGGCCTCTTGTCGGGCGATGTCCATGGTGTCGCGCTGGCCCCAGTTCCACGGCCTCTCGTACAGCGAGCTCGGAGCATCACGCAAGAAGAAGAGGCTGGCCGTCAGAACCAGGGCGGTGAGCAGGCGGCGGTCCACGTTGACTCGCTCCACTAGCACTCGACCCGATCGGGCCAGGGCAAACACCGTGGCCGCAAAGACGAACGGGATCATCGGCACCGTCTGGGAGGCCTCCGCCAACTGGCCGGAGGGCACGTCGGCCACCAGGTACACCGCGAACAGGGGAAGCACCGGGAGCACGTAGCGGGGCGCCACCAACGGCAGCAGCATGACCGGAGCCAACAGGAAGACGATCATCTGGAAGTTGGCCTGTGACACCGTGTCGGCCACTACCTGGTGGGGGGCGGAAATGAAGCCCCACAGCACCGAACCCGGATGGTTGCTGCCGAAGTCGGAGAATGCCTCGATGTGGGGGAATCGCCCTCCGTTGAATCGAGGCTGGATGGCCGTCATCGCCACCAGTCCATAGGCCAGGCCGCCGAGAGAAATGGCGGTTCCGGGGCGGCGGCGGCCCTCCAGCAGCACCAGCAGGCCCAGTCCCGAGAGGGCGAAGGCCAGGTCGGACCGGCAGGTCACCGCCACCAGCGCAAACACCGCGAACCAGTTCCACCGCCCCTTTAGGGCAGTGAGCACCGCGGCGAACAGCGCGGGCACGGCTAGGGCCTCCGGGTGGAAGTCGGAGAGGTTGATCGAGTGGACCGCCGGGTAGGCGCAGTAGGCGAAGACCACGGCAAACGCCGCTCCCGACTTGAGGCCTCCCACGTCGCGGGCGATGCGCCACAGCGGCACTACGGCCAGGCCCAACGCCGCGGCTTGCAAGCACAAGAGGGTGGGCTGGTCGGGAAACAGGGCAATCAGCCCGGCCACCGGATAGAGAATGAACGCGGCCTGCTCCCACAGCAGATTGTGGCCGGCCACGCTGGAGCGCGGCTCGTAGCCCTCTCCAATGAGCCACAGCCCTTGGAGGTGGGCCGACAAGTCGGCCCCGCCATCCAGCTGATGGGCCCGAGTCAATGCCAGACCCGAGAGAGCCGCACCCAGCAGCACCGCGATGATCCAGGGGACGGCCTGATCCAACCGCTGAGTGTCGAGACGGGCCTGCCAGCGCAGCGAGAAGATCTCCAGCCGGCGCCGCGATTGGGCCAGCGTGACCTTGGTCTGCTCTAAGTCCACTACCCGACCAGCACGGTCTCGGTGTCACGCCCCGACCGCAGCAGGGTGCCAGGCCGAGCATTGGTCGCCTGCCCATCGCTCACGATGAGCTCGCCGTTGACCAGAACATGGTCGACGCCAACCGAGTCGGCAAACAGGCGGGGCGAGCCGCCCGGCAGGTCTTCCACCATGCGCACGGCACCGGAGTCGATTGTGTCGGGGTCGAATACCACGAGATCGGCGCGCCATCCCTGCTGGATGCGGCCTCGCTCCCGCAGGCCGAACAGCCGGGCCGGGGCATCGGTCAACATGTGTATGGCCGTCTCCAGCGAAGCCAGCCGCCGACCCCGAAGGCAGTCGCCCAGAAAGGCGGTGGTATAGGGAGCACCGCACATTCGGTCAAGGTGAGCACCGGCGTCGGAGCCACCCAAGAGGGTGTGCTCGCTCTGCCACGCTTCAGCCCGCAGCCGCCAGCTCTCGTCATCGTCGTCGGTGGGCGCTGGCCACAGCACGGTGCGCAGCTCGTCGGCCAGCACGACGTCTACCAGGGTGTCGAAGAGCTCAGTTCCCCGCTCCGCGCCGATTTCCGCCACGGTGCGCCCGGTAAGTCCATCGTTGGCCGAGCTGAAGGTGTCGCCGATCCGGTAGCCGCCCCACCCGGTGAGCCGACTGAACACCCCAGCGTCGGGCGAAGCAGCCCGCTCAACCAAATGCGCTCTGGTTTGGGGATCGGCCAGCTTGGCCATTCGGTCGGCCACCGGCAGGCCCAGGACATCCCCCCAGTCGGGCAGCATGTTGAGGGCGCAGTAGTTGAGGAAGCTCATGTTCATGCCCACCAGCACCGGCATGGTCAGCGCCACCACCCGGGCCCCTTGCTCGGCAGCCCGCACCGAGGCGCCGAGCTGTTCCCGGTAGCGGTCGGGGTCGGCCGAGTCGATGGTGAGCACGTTCCAGTTGAGCGGCCGCCGGGCCGCTCGACTCATGGACACCATCAGGTCGAGCTCCTCTTCGGTGAAGCCCTGCATGCAGCCGTCGGTGACGTACTCCAGGGTGGTGCCCTCGTGCTCGGAAACCACCGAGCACAGTGCAACAACCTCGTCGTTGCTGGCGAAGCGGGAGGCCACCGGTGCGCCGTCGCCGTCGTTGTGAGTGTAGGACAGCGAGGTAGAAAAACCCAGGCCGCCCGCGGCGATGCCCTCAGCCAACATAGCCCTCATGGCCTCGAGCTGGTCGGGGGCGGCCTCGTTGCCAGTGGCGTCGGCGCCCATTACCGCCCGACGGATGGCGCAGTGGCCCACCAGGAACCCGGCGTTCACGCCTAGATTGCCGTCCAAGCGAGCCAGGTAGTCGGAAAAAGAACGCCACAACCAGTCCAGCCCGGTCTCCAGGGCAGTGAGCGGCATGCCTTCTACTTTGGCCATCATCCGCTGGAGATAGGGGGCGTCGCCGGGATTGAGGGGCGCCAGGGTGAAGCCGCAGTTGCCTCCGATCACGGTGGTAACGCCGTGCAGGTTGGAAGGAGAGGCGGCTGGATCCCAGAACAACTGGGCGTCGTAGTGAGTGTGGGGGTCCACAAATCCGGGGCAAACCACCCGGCCAGTGGCATCTATCTCGCGGCGCCCGGAGTCAGCCACCTCGCCGATGCCGACAATCCGTCCGCCCTCGATGCCGACGTCGCCCGAATAGCCCGGACTGCCCAAGCCGTCGACGATCGTGCCCCCGCGGATAACCAGGTCCAACACGGCCCCAATCCTACTTATCCGCATGGGGCTCCCCCAGACAGCCGCACTATGCTCTCCCCGTTACGGGCTGTGGCGCAGCTTGGTTAGCGCGTCGGTCTGGGGGACCGAAGGTCCCGGGTTCAAATCCCGGCAGCCCGACCAGCGATTGGAACGAATCACCAGTGCAGAGCGATGCCAATTGGCAGCCGCATCCCCTCAGAACAGCAGGGCGATGCCGTCGATGGCCCGCCAGGCGAGGTAGACGCCGGCGGCGGTGATGGCTAGCCAGAAGTGCCAGGGGACTCTCTGAGGGGTCGGGGCATCTACCTCCGACGGGGCTTCGACCGCGGCGCCGCAGGTGGGGCACTCCCCTGCCCTGGTTACCGAGCCGGGGTTCCAGAAGCGCTCGCAGGGCTCGCACCAAGGCATGGCATTAGCTTGCCACCGCAAGATAATTAAATCCCTGCCGCCAATAACCAGAGCCGCTTTTCGCAGCCCCGCGGTCGGCCGCGCTGGAGAAAGATAATGGTTTTGCACTGAGCGGTGGTAGCCTTTGCTTGTTTGGCCGAAGGTTTCGGCCGGTGGGCTGACAGCCGGGCTTCTTCTCTGATCCCGGGCAAGCTGCCCGAATTGCGTTGCGCCTCGCTGACGATTTCAGGCGCCAACAATCCCCAGAGCGCCCGCCACACGCGGGCAAGGAGCCCCATGTCCCCCACTTTCGCCCAGCTGGGCGTGCCCGAACATGTCTGCCGCGCGCTCGAGCGCGGTGGCATCCTCAAGCCATTCGAAATCCAAGCCGCAGTCATTGCCGATGCTCTAGAGGGCCGCGACATCTGCGGACGAGCGCCCACCGGATCGGGCAAGACCCTCGCTTTCGGTATCCCCCTGGTGGTCAATGTCGACCAAGCCAAGCCCCGCCGGCCCCGAGCGCTGGTTTTGTCCCCGACCCGTGAGCTCGCCGACCAGATCGCGTCTGAACTGCGCTCTTTTGCCGGCCAGACCAAGATTGGCGCCGTATACGGCGGCGTGGGCTACGGCGTCCAGCAAAAGCAGCTTCAGCGGGGGATAGACATCCTGGTGGCCTGCCCCGGTCGGCTGGAAGACCTCATGGCCCAAAATGCGGTGAGCCTTAACGAAGTCGACCAAGTTGTCATCGACGAAGCCGACCGTATGGCCGACATGGGTTTTCTCCCCGCGGTTCGGCGCATCCTCGATCAAACCGCCACCGACCGCCAGACCGTCATGTTCTCGGCCACTCTCGACCGCGACGCAGCCAAGATCACCCGGGACTACCAACACCGCCCAGTCACCCACGAAGTTGGCGAAGTAAAACCTGACATAGAGGCGGCTGATCACCGGTTCTGGTCGGTGGACAAGACCGAGCGGATCGCCGCCTGTGTCGATGTAATTTCGACTACTGGATCGGCCATCGTGTTCTGCCGAACCCGCCACGGATCAGACCGGCTGGCCCGCCAGCTTGTCCAAAGAGGAGTAAACGCTTCCGCGATACACGGTGGCCACGCTCAGAACCGGCGCAGGCGCACTCTCCAAGAGTTCATCGACGGCCGGGTCCAAGCCCTCGTCGCCACCGATGTCGCCGCCCGCGGAATTCACGTGGACAGCGTGGCGTCTGTCATCCACTTCGATCCGCCCGAAGACCAAAAGGCGTACCTACACCGCTCGGGGCGCACTGCCCGAGCGGGCCAGAAAGGCCTCGTAGTGTCGCTCGTCCAGTCCAATCAGGTTGGCGACACAAAACAGATGCAGCGCCAACTCGGCCTGAAACAGCCCATCACCAGCCCCGATCTAAGCGACGATCACACAGTGCCACCCCGTCCCCGCAAGCAATCCGACCAGCAGAGCAAGAACCGCAACAGCCACGAGCCAAGGGGCCGATCCCAAGACGGCCGCAACCGGTCAGGCCCAAAGAACAAGAACCGCAACGGACAAGGGCCAAAACGGCAATCCCAAGACGGCCGCAACCGGTCAGGCCCAAAGAACAAGAACCGCAACGGACAAGGGCCAAGAGGACAGTCCCAGGGTCGCCCCCATCGGCAGAACCGGAACAAGCCCAGGAGCGGGGCCTCTTCTCGCTAGCGCGGCCTAAGACTCAGGCCCGGCGGACGGCGAGAATGGCCACATCGTCGGTGATGGTGCCGTCGGCGAAATCCCGGGCGGCCTCCAGCAGCGACTTGCAGAGCACATCTGGCGAAACGGTGGGATCGCGGCGCAGGTGCTGGGCGATGCGGTCCTCTCCGAATTGGGCGTCGCCGTAGCGCACCTCGGCCAAGCCGTCGGTGTACATGAGCACCATATCGCCCGAATCCAGGGGGATCTCCCGGCTGAAGTAGGTGCTATCGGGGTCGAGCATCAACAGGGCGCCGGTGGCCCGCAGCGGCTGCACCTCCCGTTCGTGCCACAGCCAGGCGGCTGGGTGACCGGCGGAGGCGTAGCGCATGGACTGGGCCTCGGTGTCGAACACCACGATTACTACCGAGATGAACTCTTCGGCACGTTCGATGGAGGACATCTGGGCGTTCAGCTCCTCGAGGGCCTGGGCCGGGTCGCGGAACTGACGCAGGAACACCCGGAGCAAGTACTTGGCCTGAAACGCGGTGATGGACGACTCAATGCCCCGACCGGCCACATCGCCGATAACGGCAGCCACCCGGGTGGGACCGACTCGGAACACGTCGAAGAAGTCGCCAGCCATCACCCCTTCACCGGCCTGGTACACCCGTCCCATCTCGTAGCCGGCGAAGTCGGGCAGGTCGTCGGGGGCCAGGCGACCGGCCCATGCCCGGGGGGCGAGGTCGCCCTGACTCAGGGTCTCCTCGGCCCGGCGCTCCATCTCAAACCGCTCCTGGGTGAGCCGGGCCTCGGCCACTGAGCGACGCCCCCACCACAGCGGGAAGAGAGCGGGCACCACCACCAGGGCCAAAACGGCGGCCACCGCCCGGGACTCCAGCACCGCAGTCAATGCCGCCACCACGGTCAAGGCTGCATACAAGAGAGCGGAGTGGGCGTCCCGGCGAAAGCTGGACTGGGCCAGGGTGTGGGCCGCCTCATAGGCAGACTCGCCCTCTTCGTCGTATCCCTCCCCCGCGTGGGTGTGCTCAACCCGGAGCAGGAACCGGTGGCGGTGTCGGGCTGCTCGGGTGAAGACGCCGGCGGCAAATGCGCACACACCCGCGGTCAGCACGAGCAGGAGGGTTTCCATCGCAGAAGATTACCCCGCAAAATTGCCAGATTCTTGCCGCATTTGAGGCAATTGCCGGGGATTACTCGCCCGATCGACGGCGAACCCGCAGCTTGACCGGTACTGATCCGAGATCGAATGCCTCCCGAAAACGGCGCTCCAAATAGCGCAGATAGGTGCGGGGAAGGGTTCGGTTGGCGAACAGCGTGAAAGTGGGGGGATCGGCCGCCCCCTGGGTGGCATAGAGCACCCGGGCGCCGTCAGGAGCGGGATGGGCGGCCTGCGCGTCGCGCAGCACCCGGTTCACCGCCTGGGTGGGGATTCGCCGCCGGTACTCGGCAATCACGCCCCGAAGCTCGGGCAAAAGCCGGTTCAGCCCCTTGCCCGACAGGGCACTCACCCTCAACACCGCGGCGTCGCCCAAAAAGTGCAGGCGGTGGTCGATGTCGAGGGCGATCGCCTCCCGGGCTTCGGTGTCGAGCAGGTCCCACTTGTTGAGCAGCACCACGATGGGACAGCCCGCCCCGTCGATGCGCTCGGCCAGGCGCTGGTCTTGGTGAGTGACCCCCACCGTGGCATCGACCACCAACAGGGCGATGTCGGATCGGTCGACCGCGGCCAGCGCCCGCAGCAGCGAGTAGTACTCGGTGGCCTGGTCGATACGGGCCCGGCGGCGCATGCCCGCGGTGTCCACAAACCGGATCGGGCCCAACTCGGTTTCCACCACGGTGTCGATGGCGTCGCGGGTGGTGCCCGGCTGGTCGTGGACCACCGACCGGTCGTCGCCGATCAGGCGGTTGAACAGGGTGGACTTGCCCGCATTGGGCCGACCCACAATGGAAACAGAAACCATTTGAGCGTCGGCGTCGGACTCGGTAGCAGTCTCGGCGCCAGCCTCAGCTCCCTCCGCCGTTCCCTCTGGAAGCTCAGCCATCACCGCATCCAGCAGGTCGCCCACTCCCCGTCCGTGCAGCGCGCTTACCGGGAACGGATCGCCCAGCCCCAGGCCGATGAACTCCCAGATGAGGTTCTCATGAATCTCGTCGTCCACCTTGTTGACCGCCACCAACACCGGTCCGGCCCGGCCCCGCAGCCGTCCTGCCACTCCCTCGTCATCGCCGGTGATGCCCGCCTGGGAGTCCACCACCATCACCACCACATCGGCGTCTTCCATCGACCTCTCGCTCTGGGCGGAGACCTTGGCGTCCATCGAAGCAATGTCGCCCGCGCTCTGGGGCAGCCAGCCACCGGTGTCCACCACCGTGAACTCCCGCCCCTGCCAGCTAGCGGGCATCTCCTTGCGGTCGCGGGTCACACCGGGCTGTTCGGCCACGATGGCCTCCCGACGGCCCAGAATCCGGTTCATCAGCGTGGACTTGCCCACGTTGGGCCGCCCCACGATCGCCACCTTGGGCAGATACCTACCCATCGAGGGCTCGTCTCAGCGAGGCCCCGTCAGTGGGAACCACTTCCACAGGGCGGGGCAGATCGCCAGGGCGGGTTCCGTCCAAGAACATGCCCTGCGACAGGCACACGTCGGGCAGCAGGTAGCGGTGGCCCTCGGGCTGTTCGGCCAGCGTGCGGGAGATATCGGCGCCCACCAGCAGACCGGCCACCGCGGTGGTGCCGCCGAAAAACCGGTTCTCCACCGGCACCACCCGCACATCGTCGCGATCCAGCGAAGCGACCAGCGGCCCCAGCACCTCGGCCCCGTACTCCCCGGTGACCACCCCGACCGGAGAGCCCTTGCGGGGCCGCAGGCCAATTGGCGTGGAGCCATCGGTTCTCGGCGCCCGATAGCCCTCGGCGGGCGCCCCCTCCACCCAGGCGAAGAACCCAGGCCGGGTTCCGGTCACCCCTTCAGTGTGTCCTGAGAACTCCATCTCCAGCGTGGCCGCCATCCCCACACCGTCTTCGTGCATGGGAAATCCCTCGTAGGCCTCCTGGTCGGGAAACTCGATTCCGGCCAGCAGGTAATACTCGTCGGCTGCGAACACCAGTCGGCGGCCCAGAATCTGCCGGTTGATCTCCTGCCACTGGTGGACTGCATTAACCACCGCAGCCGCCTCAGCCTGGGTGTGGGGCCTCAGCCGGGGCTCAGAGGTGTGCCGCGACACCCCCAGGGGCACAACGCACACGCTGGCCAGCTCTGGGTACTCGTCGGCCACTCCGGCCAGGGTGTCCTCCAGCACATCGCCGTCATTCACGTCGGGGCACACCACCACTTGGCCGTGTACCTCGATGCCGTGGTCCAACAGCGCCCGCAGCCAGCGCAGGCTGGTGGCCCCCCGGCGATTCCGCAGCATGTCGGCCCTTACGTCGGGGTCGGTGGCGTGGATGCTCACGTTCAACGGCGAGAGCCGCTCGGTGACCACCCGCTCCAGGTCAGCCTCGGTGAAGCGGGTCAGGGTGGTGAAGTTGCCGTACAGAAACGAGAGCCGGTAGTCGTCGTCCTTCAAATACAGGCTGGGACGCAGCCCCGGCGGAAGCTGGTAGATGAAGCAGAACTCGCAGTGGTTGTCGCAGGTCCGCACCCGGTCGAACAGCGCCGAGTCCACCTGGGCCCCCAACGGCTCGCCGGCCCGCTTGTGCACCTCGAGCTCCAGCACCACCCCGTCGCGGCGCACGTCGAGGCTCAGCTCGGGCTCGTCCACTAGCTGCTGGTACTCGATGACGTCTTTGGGGACGCAGCCATTCACGGAAAGAAGCTCGTCGCCGGCCCTCAGGCCGAAATTCTGAGCCACCGACCCGTCGGCGACCGCTGTCACCCGGGGAGCGGACATGCCTGAAATGATACGAGCCAGGGAATGCAGGAGCCGACCGCTAAATTAGGATCGTGGACGTCGACAAGGTGATTTTGGCCGCTCCCCGGGGGTTCTGCGCTGGCGTGGAGATGGCCATCAAGGCGCTGGCCTGGCTGGTTCGCACCTTCGACGCGCCGGTGTACTGCTACCACGAGATCGTGCACAACAAGCTGGTGGTCCGCCGCTTCGAAAAACTCGGCGTGGTGTTTGTGGACGACATCTCCGAAGTGCCCGCGGGCCATCCCATCATGCTGTCGGCCCACGGCTCGGCCCCCGAGGTTGTGGAGGCGGCCACCGAGCAGGCCAGCTATATGGTGGATGCAGTTTGCCCGCTGGTGACCAAGGTCCACCACGAGGTCAAGGTGCGGGCCGGCAAGGGATACCGCATCGTGTACGTGGGCCACGAAGACCATGAGGAGGCGGTGGGCACCATGGCGGTGGCCCCGGAGGCCATCCACCCAGTAGAGAGCATCGACGATGTGGAGGCGCTCCCCGATTTCGACGATCCGGTTGCCCTGCTGGCCCAGACCACGCTGTCGCACCGCGACTGGGAGGGGGTGCTGCACGCGGCCCGCGACCGATTCCCCGACATGTGGACCCCGGGGCGAAGCGATCTGTGCTTTGCCACCACCAATCGGCAGGCCGCGCTTACCGGCATTGCCGAACAGTGCGGCACCGTGGTGATCGTGGGTTCGGCCAACTCCTCCAACACCATGGCGCTGGAGAAGCTCGCCCGGGAACTGGGCTGCGAGCGGGTGTTCCGGGTGAACCGGGCCTCAGAGCTGCCCGACGACATCTCAGGAGTGGTGGGGCTCACCGCCGGGGCCTCGGCCCCCGAGGAGCTGATCAACGAGGTGCTCGACCGGCTCGCCCCGGCCAACGGCATCGAAGAGGTTTCCATCACCGATGAGGACGAGTACTTTCCCCCGCCCCGCAACCTGCGCGATCTGATTGAGGCCTCCGGTTCGCTGGCCTCCTTCAGCCTGGGAGGACCCCCCTCGCCCGTCGCGATGGTGGACCGCAAGGTCGCAGCCAGCGACGTGCTCGACGGGCTCATTGCCAGCCGCTAGAGGCCAGCAGGACTACTCAGACTCGTCGCGATCCCAGACGGGGATGCCCAGCTCCTGTTGGACTCCGTCGAACATGTCTTGGAGGATCTCCCGCAGCTCGTCGGAATATTGGGTAAGAGCATCACGGCTAACCCGGCCCCGGGGGTCGTTCTCGGGTGGGGCTAGCGGCTCGCCCCACACGAGCCGCGCCGTGCGGGGCCGGGGCATCCGCACACCGATGCCCATGGCCCGCTCGGTGCCCCCGATGGCCACCGGCACCACCGGCACCTGGGCTTTGGCCGCCAGCCAGGCCACCCCGTCAAGCAGCGGGTGGATGCGAGTGCCCGATTTGCGCTCCCCCTCGGGGAACACCACCAGCGGCTGCCCGGCTTCCAGCACCACTAGGGCGGCCTTGAGGGCGCTGCGGTCGATGGTGTCGCGCCGGACCGGAAATGCGCCCATGGTCACCATCATCCACGTAGTTATCGGACCCTTGAACAAGCCGCTCTTGGCGAAGTAGCGCAGCGGGCGCCCCGCTGATGCCCCGATCATCGGGGTGTCCAGGTTGGATCGGTGGGTGGGGGCGATGATCACGCCGCCCTCCCGGGGCATGTTGCGCCGCCCCCGGGTGTAGCAGCGGAAATACGCCCCGAAAACCGCTCGGGCCAGCCGCTGCACGAAGAAGTGGAAAATCACTCCAGCTATTCGCCCCCTGGCCTCCAGTTCCTCGGGGTGGAGCTCGACCTGGTTCATCCCAATCGGGCGATCAGCTCGTCCACTACCTGGTCGACGGTGAGGTCGGTGGTGTCGATGTGTACAGCGTCGGGGGCCTGGGTCAGCGGGTCGTGCTGGCGGCTGGAGTCGGCCGCATCTCGGGCAGCCAGGTCGGCGGCCACCGTCTCATAGTCGAGGGCGCTTACCTCGCCGGCCCGCCGCTCAGCCCGCACTGAGACCGACGCACTCAAGTACACCTTGAGTTCGGCGTCGGGAAATACCACCGTGCCGATGTCGCGGCCCTCCAAGACCCCTCCGCCCCGTTCCACCGCCCAGGCTCGCTGGCGCACCCGCAGCACCTCTCGCACCCCGGAGATGGCCGCCACCGTGCTCACCGACCGGGTCACTTCCGGGCCTCTGATCTGGGTGGTGGCGTCCACCCCGTCGACGACCACAGTGGTGTCGTTGATTCGGATGTCGCTGGTTCGGGCCAGCTCGACGATGGCTTCGGCATCGGCCAAGTCGACTTCCCGGGCCATTGCCGCGAAGGCCACCGAGCGGTACATCGCCCCGGTGTCCAGATACTCCAGTCCCAACCGCTCGGCCATCCGCCGGGCCACGGTGGACTTTCCCGATCCGGCCGGACCGTCGATGGCGATCACCCGCACGCCCTCGCCCATCGCCTCGGCGGGATCGCTCACGGCGTCCGTCCCGTGCTGGCGTCCAGATCGCGGGCAAAGCCCGGATAGCTGGTGTGGGTGGCCTCGAAGCCCTCGACCGTCATCGAGCCGTTGCCCACTGCTCCGGCGATGGCCGCCGCCATGGCCATCCGGTGGTCTCCACGGGAATCCACAGTACCGCTGCCCAAAGCCTCGGCGCGACCGACTCCGGTGATGGCCAGGTTGTCGCCGTCGACCTGGCACTCTGCCCCCAAGACAGCCAGCATCTTGGCGACGGCCGCCACCCGGTCGGTCTCTTTGATCCGTAGCTCGCCGACGTCCTCGAAGACGGTTGTGCCCTCGGCGGCCGCCGCGGCCACGGCCAAAATGGGGACCTCGTCTATGCAGCCCGGCATCTCTTGGGCCGTCACCCGGGTTCCCTTGAGCTCGCTGGTACGAGCCCGGATGTCTCCCGATTCCGAGTCGATCGAAATGTCGGCGCCCATGCGCTGCAACACGTCGACGAAGCCGCCCCGGGCTGGGCCGAGGTAGACGTTTTCCACTGTGAGGTCGCTGTCGGGAGCCGTGCAGGCGCCCACCACCCAGAAGGCAGCCTGCGAGGGATCGCCGGGCACGTCGACATCGGGGGGATCCACCTCACCAGGCCACACGGTCACCGAGCAGTCTCCCCGCTCCAGCCTCACTCCGGCCGCGGCCAGCATCTCCTCGGTGTGGGCTCGGGTGGGAACCGCCTCGTGAACCGTGGTCGGCCCCTCGGCCCTCAGCGCGGCCAGCAGCACCGCGCTCTTCACCTGCGCCGAAGCCACCGGCAAGGTGTACTCGATGCCCCGCAGCGGGCGGCCCTCGATGGTGAGAGGGGCCAACGAGCCGCTGTCGCCACGGCCGTTGATTGACGCTCCCATCTCGGTCAGCGGGGCGATGATCCGGTCCATCGGGCGCTGGCGGATGGAAGCGTCACCATCCAGGGTGGTGGTGAAATCGAAGCCGGCCACCAGCCCGGCCATCAGCCGGATGCCGGTGCCCGAGTTCCCCAAGTCGATGGGTTTGCGGGTGCCGCTCATTCCCCCAGTGACGGTCACCTCGCCAGATTCGGCCACCTCTACTCGTGCGCCCAGCGCCTCAACGGCGAGGCGAGTGCGGACCACGTCGTCGCCGTCGGAGAGGCCCCTTATGGTGCACGGCCGCTGGCCCAAAGCAGCGATCATCAGCGCCCGGTGGGAGATCGACTTGTCGCCCGGCACCCGCAGGCACCCGGTGAATCGACGGTTCCCGTCAATGGAGATGGCGGTCACGACAGAACTCGCGACGATGGGGCGTAGCCCTGCTCTCTGAGGGCCCCTAACAGGCTCTCGGACGCTTCGGCATTGACCACCAGGATGGCCACGCCTTGGCCGCCCTCCACCGAGTGGGCGATCTCCAAATCGAAGATGTTCACCCCAATGTCGGTGGTGAGGCTGGTGATTCGGGCCAGCTCGCCGGGACGGTCGAACACCGGCACCCTCACCTCGGTCAGCGATACGTCTCGGTCCAAGCCATAGGGCAGGTGGGAACGGGCGCTGCGAGCCTGTTCCAGCAGCTCCAACAACCCGCCCCGGTTGCCGTCGGCCACTAGCGAGCGAACATCGGCCAGGGCCTCGATGAACCGGTCGAGAACCGAGCAGATGGCCTCGGAGTTCTCGTCGCAGATGTCGGGCCAGATGCCGGGATGCCCCGAGGCGATGCGGGTCATGTCCCGGAAACCGCCGGCGGCCAGCCGCAACATCACCTGGTGCTCCTCAGAGCGCTCGTCGGCCAACGCCATGAGCGTGGCGGCGGTGAGATGGGGGACGTGCGACACCACCGCCACCAAAGCGTCGTGGCGCTCCGGGGCCAGCGATACGACGTCGGCCCCGAGAGAGGCCACCACCGAGCGGATCCGAACCAGGGAATCGTCGTCGGTTTCGTTGGTGGGGGTGAGCACCCACACCGCGTTCTGGAACAGGTCGGCCCGAGCCCCGCCCACCCCCTCCTGCTCGCTGCCGGCCATGGGATGGCCACCCACAAAGCGGGGGCTGTCCACCGCCGACACGATCGGGGCCTTCACGCTGCCCACGTCGGTGACCGGGCCTCGGCCCGCCTCAAGGGCCTTGCGGGCCTCGGGGGCGGTCGATCCCACCGGAGTGGCCACAAAAGTGATGTCGGCGTCGGTGGGCGGCCCCACCTCGTCGATAGCGCCACGGCTCAGCGCCTCGGCGGCCACCGCCACGTCTTGATCGGTTCCGGTGACCCACCAGCCCCGCTCTCGCAGGGCCAGCCCGATGGAGCCGCCGATCAGCCCGGTGCCGATGATGGCGGCCCGCTGTGCTGCCATCACTCGGGAAGGTCGTCGCGCAGCCCTCGTGCGCCTTCCAGGTAGATATGGTGCAGTTCGTCGCGCCCCCGCTCAGTGGTCAGATGGATCAGCACCCGCAGGCACTGCGGGGTCCCGTCCACGATGTCCAGCTCTTGGGCGCAAAGCAGCGGCACGTCGCCGAGGCCGAATTTCCGAGCCGCGGCCGCGGGGAAGGCCGAGTTGATGTCGGAAGTAGCGGTGAATACCACGCTGATCAGGTCGCTGTGGTCGATGTCGTTTCGTTCGAACATCTCGGACAACAGCGCGACGATCCGCTCCTCCATATGCTCGGCGGTGTCGATATCGATGGTGGTGGCGCCCCGCAGGGCGCGCACGGCGCTGCTCACGGCCGAAATTGTACCGACCCCTGGATGCGGCTCTGAACTCAGTTGCCGGTGAGTTCGATCCCTTGGCGCTCGAGTTCCCGGACTTCGCTGAGTTTGAGCACCCGCCACTGGCCGGGCGGTAGCTTTCGATCGGCCAGCGGGCCGATGCGGGTGCGGACCAGTCGGATAACGGGATGGCCGACTGCCTCGCACATCCGCCGCACCAGGCGGTTGCGGCCCTCGTGGACCACGATGCGGATCACCGACGGCTCCGGTAGCGACACCGCCACTGCCTTGGCGGCGCCGTCTTCCAGTTCTACTCCGTCGCGCAGCTTTCTCAGCGCCCCGCGGCTGGGTCGGCCCTCCACATGGGCCAGGTATTCCTTGGGCACCCCGAAAGAGGGATGGGTCAGCCGGTGGGTCAGCCCCCCGTCGTTGGTGAGCAACAACAGCCCCTCGCTATCGGCGTCCAGGCGGCCCACCGGGAACACCCGCGGCTCTTCGGGCACCATGTCCACCACGGTGGGGCGGCCCTGGGGGTCGGACGCGGTGGTTACCACTCCGGACGGCTTGTTCAGCAGGTAATACACCAGGTCGGTCCGCAACCCCACGGGGACGCCGTCCACCTCCACGGCGTCGTGATCGGGATCGACCCGCTGGCCGAGCCGGGCGGGCTGTCCATTGACCGTGATGCGGCCCTCGGCCACCATCTCCTCCACTGCCCGGCGACTGGCCACCCCGGCGGCGGCCAAGACCTTCTGGATCCGCTCAGGCTCGCTCACACTTCCAGCGCATCGCTGTTGCCGCTCTCGGGCAGCGGCGCAGGGCGGCTGTCGGCCATCAGACTGGTCTCCAGAGCCTCGATCACCTCGGCGCCGGGCACGAAGTCGACCAGAGGAGGCAACTCTTCGAGGGAGTCGAGCCCCAGCCGCTCCAAAAAGGCCGGGGTGGTGGCGAAGAGGCGGGCCTGGCCCGGGCCGGGGTCGCGGCCCACTTCCTGCACCAGTCCCCGGTGCTGGAGGGTGCGCATAGCCCCCTCGGCGTTCACCCCCCGGATGGCCGACACCTGGGCCCGCGACAGGGGCTGCTTGTAGGCCACGATGGCCAGGGTTTCCAGCGCAGCCGACGACAGGCGGGAGCTCTGGCCGCTGACCACGAATCGCTTGACGTACGACTCGGCATCGGGGTGGCTGCGGAACCGATAGCCACCGGCCACCCGGACCAGCTCGAATCCCCGGCCCTCGGCCCGGTACTCCTCGGCCAGCTGGTCGCAGATGGCCTCCACCTGCCCGGTGGGGATTTCGATGAGCTGGGCCATCAGCCCCGGTGGGACCGGCTCCTCGGCGACCATCACGATGGCCTCCACCGCCCGTCGGGCCTCAAGGCTGTCATCGGTCATGGGCTTTTGCTTCCCCGCTCGGCTCGATGCTCATCCGTCATAGGAGTCCACCCCGACCAGCGGCTCGTCGAATTCGCCCTCGCCGGTCCAGGTGATGGCGATGCGGCCGAACGTCGAGGCCTGCAACACGTCCACCATGCCCCGCTTGTAGAGCTCCAGCACGGCCAAGAAGTACACCACCACCTCAATGCCGGACTCCAGATCCTCGGTCAGCTCCCGGAATCCCACCGTCCCGATATCGGGCAGCCGCTTCATGAGATCGGCGGCCACCTCGTCCACGCTGATGGGGATGTCGGTGATGTGCTGCACGTTCACCCGGGGGGTGGGCCTAGCCACGGTGGCCCGCAGGAAGGCGGCTCGGAGATCGTCGGGGCCGATTCCCTCCAAGAAGTCGGGCACCAGGTCTACGTAGCGCTCGTCGGGTCCCGCCGTGCGGGGCAGGGCGCGCCCAGCCACCGCGGCCAATTGCTCGAGGGCTTGGGACACCCCTTTGAAGGTCTGGCACTCCAGCAAGCGGGCCAGCAACAGGTCGCGCTCCGACCACAGGGCCAGCTCCTCGTCGAGGTCGAGCGAGTCGCCGTCTGGCAGCAGGCGGCTGCTCTTGAGCTGGACCAGCGTGGCCGCGATCAGGAGGAACTCGGTGGCCACACCCAGGTTGAGCTGCTCCATGCGGTTCAACTCGGCCAGGTAGGCGTCGACGATGTCGCCCACCCTCACTTCGTAGAGATCGACCTCGTCGCGCAAGATGAGGTGCAGCAGCAGGTCGAAGGGGCCCTCGAAGACCTCGGTTCGCACTTCGAACGGCCCTTCGGACACCTCCGTTCTCACCTGTGCGACCACCCGCCAAGTGTAGAACTCGCCCTTTACCGCTTCGGGGTTTTCGGATCCAGGCGGGTAGTTTGACCGGCGTGGCTCGAGTGTTCTCTGGCATCCAGCCGTCCGGCGGCATGCACCTGGGCAATCTGCTGGGCGCGCTGCGCAACTGGGTGGCCTACCAGCACGATCACGACGCGGTGTACTGCGTGGTGGATCTCCACGCTTTGACCACCGCCCCCGACCCGGCCGAGCTGCGGGACAACACCATGGCTGCGGCGGCCATGCTCCTGTCGGTGGGCATCGACTCCGATCGGTCCACCCTGTTCGTGCAGAGCTCGGTGGGCGAGCACGCTGAGCTGGCCTGGATGATGGAGTGCACCGTGGGCTTCGGAGAGCTGCGCCGCATGACCCAGTTCAAGGACAAGTCCGACCGGTCTGAATTCGTATCGGCCGGACTGTTCACCTACCCCGCCCTTCAGGCGTCGGACATCTTGCTGTACGACACCGACCTGGTGCCGGTGGGCGACGACCAGCGCCAGCACATCGAGCTGTGCCGAGATATCGCCGAGCGCTTCAACCGGCGCTACGGCGAGACCTTTGTGGTGCCCGCCCACGTGATCCCCGAGGCGGGGGCCCGGGTAATGGACCTCCAGAATCCGGGCGACAAGATGTCCAAGTCGCTGGAGTCGGCTGGAACTGTCGGCGTGCTGGAGGAGCCCGACAGCGTGACCCGCAAGTTCAAGCGAGCGGTGACCGACAGCGACAACGAGGTCCACTACAACCCCGACACCAAGCCAGGGGTGTCCAACCTGCTGGGCATCCTGGCATCGGCCACCGGGCGGACCCCCGAATCGGTAGCCGACGACTACGCCCAGTACGGGCCGCTCAAAGCCGACACCGCCGAGGCGGTGAACGAGTTGCTCTCTCCCATTCGGGAGCGATACGCCGAGCTGTCGTCGGACCCCGGTGAGATCGCCCGGGTACTGGCCGCCGGGGCTGACAAAGCCCGGACGGTGGCGGCGGCCACCCTGAATAGAGCCCGCGACAACGCGGGCCTCATCCCTCGCTCCCCCGCATAACGACAAGCATCCACTTGAGGAGACCCGTGTCCGAGATCACCCCGTTCACCGTCGAAATTTCCGATGCCGCGCTGGAAGACCTTCGGCGCCGCCTGAAGGAGGCCCGCTGGCCCGACCAGATTCCCGGCGTCGGCTGGGACTACGGCGCGGATATGGCTTACATCCAGGATCTGGCCCGGTACTGGGCCGATGAGTACGACTGGCGGGCGGCGGAGGCCGAGCTGAACGAGCTCGACCACTTCACCACCACCATCGACGGCCAGAACATACACTTCATCCACCAACGCTCCCCCCATCCCGACGCCTATCCCCTGGTCATCAGCCATGGATGGCCGGGATCGGTGGTGGAGTTCCTCGACATGATCGGGCCGCTTACCCACCCCGAAGACCCGGCCGACGCCTTCCATGTGGTGGCCCCCTCGCTTCCCGGATACGGCTTCTCGGGGCCGACCGCCGACCGGGGATGGGACACCGCCCGCACCGCCAAGGCGTTCGCCGAGCTGATGGCGCGGTTGGGATACGGGCGCTATGGAGCCCAGGGGGGTGACTGGGGCTCGATGATTTCCCAGAACATCGGACGATTCGACCCCGACCACTGCGAAGCCGTACATGTGAACTTCCTTTTCGCCACCGCCCCCGAGGGCGGGCCCGGCGACCTCAACGAGGCCGAGCAGGCCGGTCTGGCCCGGGCCAACCTCTACTTCACCGAGGGGGCGGGCTACATGCAGATCCAGAGCACCAAGCCCCAGACACTGGCCTACGGCCTGACCGACTCCGCCGTGGGCCAGCTGGCGTGGATCGCCGAGAAGTTCCTGGCCTGGACCGACAACAACGGCACCATCGAATCGGCGGTGAGCCGCGACCGCCTGCTCACCAACATCTCGCTGTACTGGTTCACAGCCACTGCGGGATCTTCGGCCCGGATGTACTACGAGACGCTGCGCCCCGGCGGGGCCGGTTTGGGCGACCCCCTCGAAACCCCCCTGGGTATGGCCAGCTTTCCTATGGAGATTATGCAGGCCCCCCGGCACTGGCTGGACGACAACTACAACATCGTTCACTGGTCAGACATGGATGAGGGAGGCCACTTCGCGGCCATGGAGGAGCCCGAGGCCCTGGCCGCCGACATCCGCGAGTTCTTCCGCCGTTTCCGGTAGTAAGCAATAGCTCACTATGAGGATGCCGTCGCTGCCTCAGAAATTGGCCGCCAATGCGGCTCGGGGGACAGGGCGGTTGTCGCAGCGGCTGGGGCGGGGCGGTGGCACGACGTTGCCCGGCCTGGTGCTCACCCGTTTGCGGCCCGAGGCCACCGCGGAGATGGCCCGAGCCGTTCCCGACGGCGTGATCCTGTTGTCGGGGACCAACGGCAAGACCACCACCGCCCGACTGGTGCGGGCCGCACTCGACGCCAGCGGCGCCCGCGTAGTGGCCAACACCGCCGGCTCCAATCTGGAGCGGGGCGTGGCCACTGCGCTGCTCAACGCCGACGGGGCCGAGGTAGCCCTGTTCGAGGTGGACGAAGCGGCCCTGCCGGGGCTGATGGCCCAAACCAAGCCGCGGGTGGTCACCCTGATGAACCTCTTCCGGGACCAGCTCGACCGCTATGGGGAGCTGGAACACCTGGCGGATCGATGGCGGGACGCGGTGGCCGCGATCGACCCGGCCACAACCGTGATCTACAACGCCGACGATCCCGCGGTGGCCGAGATTGCCGCCCGGCACTCCAACACCTTGTCCTACGGCATCGAAGACCCCCGCGTGGGCCGCGACCGCCTGCCGCACGCGGCCGACACCACCGAGTGCCGCCACTGCGGTGCTTCGCTGCACTACGAGATGGTCACCATCGCCCACCTCGGCCGGTGGTCCTGTTCGGAGTGCGGCCTAGTCCGGCCCCAGCCCGACGTGGGGGCCACTCGGGTGGAATTGCACGGGCTGGACGGCCAGCGGCTGGCCATCGACACTCCCCGGGGTCCCATCGAGCTGTCGCTGCGGCTGCCGGGTATGCACAACTCCTACAACGCCCTGGCCGCCACCGCAACCTCCGTGGCCCTCGACCTAGGCCCGGAGGCCATCGGCCCGTCGCTGGCCAAGCGGGAGGCGGCGTTCGGGCGGGCCGAGCGCACCCAGATCGGCCCGGTCAGGGTGACCACGCTGCTGGCCAAGAATCCGGCGGGGGCCAACGAGAACATCCGCACCATGCTGCTGGAGGACCATCCCTTGCACCTGTTGGTGCTGCTCAACGACCGCACCGCCGACGGCCAGGACGTCTCTTGGATATGGGACGTGGACTACGAGCTGCTGCTGGACAGCGGCCAGCTGGCGTCGCTCACGGTTGGCGGCGACCGGGGCTACGACATGGCGCTGCGGTTCCGCTACGCCGGGTTGGAACCCGATCAGCTCTCGGTTTTCCCTTCGGTGTCGGCCGCGCTGGATGCCGCGCTGGGGGCCGGCGGGGCCGGAGGCGAACTCTACGTGCTGCCCACCTACACCGCGCTGCTGGAGTTCCAGGCGGTGCTGGCCGAACGAGGCCTGGTGCCCGCCTTCTGGGAGGACCGATGAGCGCTGGGAACCCCTCAGTCAAGCTGTGTCATCTTTATCCGGATCACATGAACATCTACGCCGACCGGGGGAACATCGCGGTGTTCCGGCGCCGCCTGGAGTGGCGGGGATTGTCTCTGGCAGTAGCGGAAGTCGGGCTCGGCGACCCCATCGGTGCCGACTGCCACCTCTACTACCTGGGCGGTGGCCAAGACCGCGACCAGATACTGGTGGCTGAGGACTTGGCCCAAAAGGCCGATCCGCTGCTTGAAGCCGCCCGCGACGGCGCGGTGGTGCTCGGGGTGTGCGGCGGCTACCAGCTCTTGGGCCACAGCTATATGGCCGCTGACGGCCGACCGATGCCAGGGATCGGGCTGCTGGATGTGGAGACCACCGCAGGAGCCAGCCGCCTCATCGGCGATGTGGTGCTGGAGGTGACCCTCAACGGCCTGACCCGCACGGTGGTCGGCTATGAGAACCACGCCGGGCGAACCCACCTGGGCGGGGGATGTACTCCGCTGGGCCGCCTGCGCCGAGGGCACGGCAACAACGGGGACGACCGCTGCGAGGGGGCGGTGGCCGGGCGTCGAGTGGGCACGTACCTGCACGGACCGCTTCTGCCCAAGAATCCCTGGCTGGCCGATATTCTCCTGGGCTGGGCCCTGGACTACGCCGGACGCCCCGTGGAGTTGGAGCCGCTGGAAGACGACCTCGAGAAGTCCGCCCACGCGGTTGCCGCCACTAGAGCAGGAAAGCGCAGATGACCGAACAGATTACTAGCCCCCGGCCGATCATCATCGACACCGACCCCGGCCAGGACGACGCCATAGCCATTCTGGCCGCATTGGCGTCGGACGAATTGGAGGTGCTGGGCATCACCGCGGTGGCCGGCAATGTGCCCCTGGAGCTGACCGCCCGCAACGCCCTCATCCTCGTCGAGCTGGCCGGCCGCACCGATGTCCCCGTGTTCGCGGGCTGCGACCGTCCGCTGCGCCGGGACCTGGTCACCGCCGAGCACGTTCACGGCAAGACCGGCATCGACGGCGCCGACCTTCCCGATCCGACAATTGCCCTGCAGCCCCAATCCGCAATGGACTGGATGATCGAAACCCTGCTGGCCGCGGGCGAGCGGGAGATCACCATCTGCCCGGTGGGGCCGATGACCAATGTGGCCACCGTGCTGGAGACTGCCCCTGAGGCGGCCCGCAACATCCGGGAGATCGCCTGCATGGGGGGCGGGTTCTTCGACGGGGGCAATACCACCCCCACCGCGGAGTTCAACGTGTTCGTGGATCCCGAAGCGGCCCAGATAGTGCTTCACTGCGGCGCCCCGGTCACCATGCTCCCCCTCGACGTGACCCACAAGGCGCTGATGACCGACGCCTGGATCAACCAGGTTCGGGATCTGGGCACCCGCACCGGGGCGGCCGCAGCCGGGATGCTGAACTTCTACGAGCGATTCGACGTGGACAAGTACGGCACCTTCGGCGGTCCCCTCCACGATCCCAACGTCATCGCCTATCTGCTGCGCCCCGACCTCTATAGCGGTCGCCACTGCAATGTGGAGGTAGAGACTGAATCCCCCCTCACCACGGGCATGACCGTGGTGGACTGGTGGGACGTCACCGATCGGCCGGCCAATTGCCAGTACATCACCGAGGTGGACTCCGACGGCTTCTACGAGCTGTTGTTGGACCTGCTGGCCCGCCTGCCCTGATCCAGAGTCAGTCGGCGCTGGCTGCCAGCGCTTCGATCTCGGCGTCGTCGTAGCCCAGCTCGGTCAGGATCTCGCGGGTGTGGTGGTTGGGTCGAACAGGGCCGGTTCCCACCGCGGCGGGGGTTTCGGAGAAGGTGAGGGGCAGCCGGAGCACGGCGATTTCGCCGCCGTCGGGGTCGGGAACCGTTGAGTAGATGTTGAGGTGCTCCACCTGGGGATCGGCGAACGTCTCGTCCACCGCCAATACCGGCCCGCACGGGCAACCCGCCGCGTTGAGCCGCTCCACCCACTCGGCGGTGGTGGCGGTAGCCATGCGCTGCTCGATGACCTCGTCCAATTCCCTGCGGTGGGCAGTGCGGGTATCACGATCGGCGAAACGGGGATCGTTTGCCAGCTCGGGGGCGCCCAGCGCTTCGGCAAAGGTCTCCCACCGCGCCATCGGGGCAACGTTGACGTGCCCGTCGGCGGTGGCGAACAAGCCCATCGGCACCACCGTTGGGTGGTTGTTGCCCTCTTGGGGAGGAACATCCCCGTCGGTCAGCCAGCGCACCGCCTGGAAGTCCATGAAGTTGATGGCCGCTTCCAGAAGCGAGGTGTGGACCCACTGGCCCCGTCCGGTGCGCTCCCGGGCCACCAGCGCGGCCAGAACCCCCTGGGTGAGAAAGGTGCCAGCCGCGGTGTCGGAGACGGCGATGCCCACCCGCCAAGGCCCGCTCCCCGGCGGTCCGGTCACGCTCATCAGCCCGCTCAACCCCTGGGCTATCTGGTCCACCCCGGGACGGTTGGCGTACGGCCCCTCCTGGCCGAAGCCCGAAATGCTGGCGTACACCAGCCGAGGGTTGCGGGCGCACAGCACGTCGTAGCCAATGCCCAGGCGATCTTTGACGGCGGGCCGATAGTTCTCCACCACCACGTCGGACCGATCGGCCAGCCGGTAGAAGGCCTCCCGTGCTCGGTCATCGGTCAGATCGAGCTGCATCGATCGCTTGTTGCGCTGGAGGTTGTGATAGTCGGACCCGGTCAGCAGCTGGCGCTGGGGATCGACCACGCAGATCACATCGGCCCCCATGTCGGCAAGTTGACGGGTGCAGGTGGGGCCGGCCCGAGCCCGGGTGAGGTCGATCACCCGCAGGCCGGCCAGCGGCCCGTTTCCCGGATCGGCGCGGTCGTACATCGACATCGTGCTACTACTAACCGATGGTCCAGACAGTGGAAACCGGCACCGACAAGCTGATCGCCGAGGTTGAGGGCGCGGTGGGCCGCATCGTGTTCAACAATCCCGAGCGGCACAACGCCATCACCACCGACATGTTCGCGGCGCTGGCCACCGTTGTCGACGCCTACGAGCAAGACGCGAAGATCCGGGTGGTGGTTGTCTCCGGTGCCGGGGGTCGGGCGTTCGCCTCCGGCGCCGACATCGGAAACCTGGACTCGGCTCGGGGCCCGAGCCGCAACCCCTCCCCCGATGATGCCCGCACCAGCCGAGGACCGGCCGCCCTAGGCCGCCTCACCAAGCCGCTGATCGCCGCGGTGGACGGCTACTGCCTTGGGGGTGGGCTGCTGGTGGCCCTGCACGCCGACCTGCTGGTGGCCACCGACCGCTCGAAATTCGGCATCCCCGCGGCCCGCTTGGGGGTGGGCTACCCCATCGAGGGAGTGGAGCAGCTGGTGGGCCGGGTGGGCGACGCCAACGCGGCACGCATCTTGATGACCGGGGACCAGGTCGGCGCCGAGGAGGCCGCCAGCATGGGCTTGGCCCACAAGGTTGTGCCTGTCGACGAACTCGACGACGAGGTCGAGCAGCTCTGCTCCCGCCTGGTGGCCAATGCCCCCCTCACACTGCGGGCCGTCAAGCTCTCTATCGCCTCGGCCGCCGGCCGGGGAGATCGACAGGCAGCCCTGGACGCCATCGCCGACTGCTGGGCCAGCGAGGACTTCGCCGAGGGCCGGGCTGCCTTCTCCGAGCACCGCGAACCCCGCTTTCAGGGGCGCTGAGCGTAAAATCCAACCCCTAGAGCTATGTCCTCGGTTGCCGTTTTCTTCGTCTTTCTGCTGATCATGCTGGCGCTGGCCACCCTGGCCATCATCTTGGACTGGATGGGCAAGCCGATCCGCCGCTCATTCCGCCCCCGCACTACCGGTACCCCCGCCTGGGTGATGGTCGACGCCCCTGTGCCGCCGGAGAGCTCCGACACCGCCACAATGCCGAGTGCGGGCCGCGACTTGCTGGAACTGCCCGCCGAATCGGCAGCCATCGAACAGCCGGAGGCCGCCTCGGAGCCTTCCGCCGAGTACCCCGCTCTCAACCCGGCTCCCCAGCCAGAGGAACCATCCTCGTCGGGGCCCTGGCAGGCGGGCGACTCCATCTTCAAGCTCACCCCCCGGGGAACTCCTCCATCGATCACCGCCGTGCGCCGCCGCTATTGGAAGAACCTGTCCGAGCGCCCCTCCTCTGCGGTGTTCGGCGAGGACAATCGGACGCTGATGGCCGTGGGCCAAGCACCCCAGCGTTTCAACCCCCGGACCGGCGCCATTGAGGAATTGAGCCTGCCCGAGTCCATGCTGCGCTACTGCTGGGCGGCCAAGCGAAGGCCCACCCCCACATGGGACGACCAAGGCCTCGACCCCTTTGCCCGGCCATGACGGAGAGACCGTGACGGCCACTCCCACCCTCAGCGACCTGTTTGCCGATGGAGCTGAAACCGTTGAACACCGCGGGCGCGACGTCCGGCCGATTCTTCGCTTGGCGGTGTCGGAGGGCACCAAGGTGCGGGTGGTGCGGATGGCCGCCCGGCCTGATCGCCGCCAAGCCCTCAAGCTGGCCGCGGTGAACGGGCTCCTCGAGGTGAACGGGGCCACCTCCGAGGTCATCTCGCTCTGGTCTGACACCAGCCCGGCCGAGGTAGAGCTGACCGTGCTCGGCGCCAAAGCCCGGCGTTTGGAGGTGTGGAACGCGTGGGATCTGGGCGGCCTGGAGACGGCCTGGCTGGGCAACGCCGGCATGATCATCGAACAGGCCGAGCGCCACCTGGCCCTGCATTGCAGCGACGGCCTCGGTCCCCCCAGCTTCACCGACCTCCAAGTGCGCCTTTCGGTGGCCCAGCCGGGCTGATTCGGGGCAAGCTTGAGCATGGCCATATCGCTGGACGACCTCACCGCCGATACCTCCTTCACCCAACACGTCAAGGGCCAGGTGACGTTCTTGCCCGAGCCCGAGCGGGCCGACCGGTGGACGCCGATGATCTCAGTGGACGACCACATCGTGGAGCCCCCGAAGGCCTTCGCCGATCGGTTCCCGGCCAAGTACGCCGAAGACGCCCCCCGGGTGGCCACCCTCGACGACGGATCGGAGACTTGGCTGTATGCCGGGCACTCGCTGCCCAACGTGGGCTTCAACGCCGTGGTGGGCCGGCCAGTCAGCGAATACAGCTTTGAACCCACCCGCTTCGAGGACATGCGCCGGGGCTCATGGGACATTGATGCCCGGATTTCTGACATGGACCTCAACGGGGTCTACGCCTCGCTGTGTTTCCCGTCGTTTCTGCCCGGCTTCTGCGGACAGCGATTCCAACAGCTCACCGACGACCCCGACCTGGCCCTGGCCGCGGTGCGGGCTTGGAACGACTGGAACATCGAGGAATGGTCGGGGGCCTATCCCGATCGCATGATCCCGTGCCAGATCACCTACTTCCTCGACCCTGAGGTGGGCGCGGCCGAGGTGTACCGCAACGCCGAACGGGGCTACAAGGCCATCAGCTTCTCCGAGGCTCCTCATTCTTTGGGGTTCCCTTCGCTGCACTCCGGCCACTGGGACCCGATCATGGCCGCCTGCCAGGAGACCGAGACGGTGGTGTGCCTGCATGTCGGCTCCTCGGGCACCTCGCCGGCCACCGCCCCCGACGCCCCCTCCGACACCGTGGGGGTGCTGTTCTTCGGCTACGCCATGTTCGCCGCGGTCGACTGGCTGTACTCCAAAATCCCGGTCCGCTTCCCCGACATCAAGATCGCCCTCAGCGAAGGGGGCCTCGGCTGGGTTGCCGGGCTGTTGGACCGCTTGGAGCACGTCCGCAAGTACGACTCCATGTACGGCACCTGGAACGATGTGGAGCTCTCCCCCGCCGACACCCTGCGCCGCAACTTCTGGTTCTGCGCTATCGACGACCCCTCGGCCTTCGACCAACGCCACTACATGGGCCTGGAGAACCTGATGGTGGAATCCGACTACCCCCACGCCGACTCCACCTGGCCCAATACCCAGGAATTGCTCCGCCAACAGCTCAGCGGCATCCCCGCCGACGAGGTGGCCCGCATCTGCTGGGCCAACGCCAGCGACCTCTTCCGCCACCCCGTCCCCGACTCCGTAATCGCCGACCCCAACAGCTTCTGAAACCGTTCGAGCGATGCCAATTGCCGCTGATCCGGAGGTGGCTGCCGCGTATGTGGCCGCGGGGTGGTGGGGGCATGACACGCCCACCGACCTGATTCGGCGCAACGCGGCCGAGCGGCCTGATGACATTGCTTATGTCTCGTGGAGCCGACCGGCCGGTGCGGCAGGAGACGCGCTGGGCAGGATCGATCGGATCACCTGGGCAGGCTATGACCGGTTGTCTGATCGGGTGGCGGCTGCGCTGTTGGCGGCAGGGCTGGATCGGGGCGATCGGGCGGCGGTGATATTGCCCGACGGAGCTGCGGTTCACGCGGCGTTCACCGGGGCCGACAAGGCCGGCGTGGTGGTGATGGGCATCGGCCACCGGGCCGGGCCGGCGGAGATTACCCATCTGGTTGAGAAATCCGAGGCCCGGGCCATCATTACCGGCACCGTGCACCGGGGGCGACCAACAGTCGACGCCATTGCCGAATTGCGGCGTGATCTGCCTGAGCTCGCCCACCACATCACCATCGATGGCCCCGGCCAGGATGCCGCCCTGTTCCTGAACGGCGATACCGCTCCTATACCGGAGTCGGTGCTCGAGTTTGCCGAATCCGTGGAGACTCGCCGTCTGGGAGCCTCGGAGCTCTGCCTACTTAACTCCACCTCGGGAACAACCGGCCTGCCCAAGTGCGTGATGCAGACCCACAACCGCTGGTTCTACTTCCACCAGAAGGCAGTGGAGTACAGCGGTCTGGGGTCCGACGAGATGTTCTGCGTGCCGGTACCCGCTCCGTTCGGCTTCGGGCTGTGGACTGCCCACTACACCCCCACCATCTTGGGCGTGCCCACCGTGGTGATGGCCGACTTCGACGCCGCAACGCTGCTGCGCCTCATCGAGGCCGAACGGGTGACCGTGCTGTGTGCCGTCACCACCCAATTCATCATGATGCTCAACTCCCCCGCATTCGACGACCACGATCTGTCGTCGCTGCGGCTGATGTTCACCGGCGGCGAGGCCATTCCCTATCAGCGGGCCGCCGAGTTCGAGGACCGCACCGGCTGCACGGTGCTGAACTTCTACGGCTCCAACGAGACCGGGATGCTGAGCGGGACCCGCTTGAGCGATCCGCGGTCGGCCCGGCTGCGCACCGGAGGCAAGTGCGAGCCTGAGATGGACTGTGCGCTGTACGACCCCGACGACGGGCAGCGGCTTCCCGAGCTGCGGGGCCGGGGCCAGCCCGCCTGTCGGGGGCCGGCCACCGCCTTGGGCTACTACGACGACGCCAAGGCCAATACCGAGCTGATGACCGACGACGGCCGGATGCTGATGGGCGACATCGTGGAGATCGACGACGACGGCTACCTGCGGGTGGTGGGCCGCACCTCAGACTTCATAATCCGAGGAGGCAAGAACATCAGCGCCCCCGCGGTGGAGGACGAGGTGATGACCCACCCTGCGGTGGCCATGGTGGCTGCCGTGGCCGCCCCCGATCCGGTATTCGGCGAGCGAGTGGCCGCCTACGTGGAGCTGGTTCCCGGCACCAACCTGGATTTGGACGAGCTCCGGGAGCACCTGGCCCAGCGCGGCGTGTCCCGGGAGTGGTGGCCCGAGCACCTCTTCGTGGTCGATGCCCTGCCCCGGTCATCGGGGGGCAAGGTGGCCAAGGGCCAGCTCAAGAAGGACGCCGCCGTCCGGCTGGCCTAGGGGGCCGACAGCTAGCGCACACCACTAGCGCTGAGTCAAGACGATTGCCAGCCAGCGCCCGCTGAGGGGCAAGGCCGCGAGCTGAGACATGGCGTCCAGCAGGAACTCCACGGCCACTCTTGGGTCTTGGCCCTCGGGCAGCTCGTAGACCAGGCCCCGCTTGATGTGGTCTTGGCGCCGGTTCCACCCGTCGGGCTCGGTCACGCCCCGCTCCTCCAGCAGCTTCGCGGCGTGTCGGCCGCCGGCGTGCTGCAACCCCACCGAAGCGGGCTGCCACTTGTCCCTATGGTGGTGGCCCGGCACCCAAGTGCCCAGCGGGATGGGCGGCCCCTTGGCGGTGAACAGCTTGAAGATGGGTGACTCGGGGGGCCGGTTTTCGTCGGCCACCAGCGGCTGCACGTTCATCCATCCCTTGCCGTCGCCCCGGGCGGCCAGGGTCAGCATCTCGTGGACCACTTCCTCCATGTTCAACCGCTCGAACCGGATGTGGCGTTTATCGAGGGCCACCCAGCAGTCCCTTCCGGGTGTAGGTGATGTCGGATCGGTCCCGGTGGCCGATGGTGAAGTCGTCGTCGTAGGGGAACGAGTAATTCAGCGTGAGGGTGTAGCGCCACTCGAAAGCGCAGATGCGAGTAGCGATCAGCCAAGGGCCGCCGTCGCGGCGCTCGAACCGGTCCACATAGCGCAGACCCATGCGCATGTCGGACCCCGGTCCGTCGGTGGTGGGGTGCACCACATGGTGGGCATTGCAGTAGGTCTCCACGAATGCCACATCACCCTCGAGTTCGATGCGGGACTGGCCCAACAGGTGCTGGGTGTAGTCGAAGTGGGCCAGCACCTCCAACACCCAGTCGGCGAACTCAACCGGGCTGCCCCGGAAATTGTTGTGGTCGTCGAAGCCGTCGGGGTGATAGCCGGAGACGATCAGCTCCTTGTCGAGCCGATCAGTGCCCCGGGCCACTCGGTGGATGGTGTCGGTGATCTCATCCTTGTCGAGCAGCGCTTGGAGCCGAGGGTCGAGATCAGCCATCCCCAACCCCGATCATCACCGCCGAGAGGGTGAACGGGCCGTCGCCGGTGTTGCGCCAGGCGTGCTCGGTGCCCCGCTGGATCACACAGTCGCCAGCGACAAGGTGCGTGGGGGGCTGGCCGGGCAGCTCCAGGTCCACCGTGCCCTGGGCGATCCGCACGAAGTCGATGGTGGGGGTTTTGTGCATCAACGCGGCCTGGTCGGCCATCGACGCCGGGATGGTCACCTGCTTCCAGGTCACTCCCCCGCCCGGCGGGTTGAGCTGCATCTCTGACACTGCGCCATCGCCGCCCTGAAGCTCGCTGGCCACCGGGGCGAAGGTGTGCCATAGCTCGGCGGTCACCACCCCTCCGTCGGACTGCGATGCGGTGGCCGGCGGACCGTCGGCGCACACCCCGTAGCCGTCGGTCACCACCCGGCGGGGCCCCAATGCGCCGGTTGACGCGCCGGCGAACCCGGGGTCATTGCCGTCGCCCACTCCCAGCATGGTGGCGCTGAAGGTGCAGGGCTCATCGCCCAGGACGATCCACCGGTGCCAAGTGCCCCGCTGGATGACGCAGGATCCGGCGTCGAGCTCGACGGTGTGATCGTTCAGCTCCAGGCGAATACGACCTGAGATGACCTCGATGAAGTCGATGGTGGGAGTGGCGTGGAAGCCCACGCGCCTCTGGTCGAATCGGGGGTCGTCGGTAGGGCCGATCGCCTTGCCGCCCGAGGGCTTCAGGGTGAAGATCCGCCACGAGATCCCTCCGGGCGGGGGAACGAAATCCTTGCGGTCGGCCGGTTCGTCGCCGCCGTCGTCCACGGTGACCGGAGGCTGGCCGACGTACCACAGGCTGGCCGTGGTCCTTCCCAGGAAACTCGGCTCCGCCAGCCCGTCGGAGATGATCACCGGTGCTCCTGTGTCGTCGTGCCCGGTTACGATTCGCCGCTTCGTGAATGCCATCCGGCAACCGTAGCGGCCCACTACGGCCTCAGCGCACGTTGCCCAACCCGAAGAAGAACCATTCGGCTGGGTAGCCTCGGAGCAGATGTTCGACCCCCCTGCCGACGTGATCGCGCCGGATCGCCCCTTGCGAGTGGCCGTTTTGGTCAAGCAGATCCCGGTGTTCGAGGACATGGTGTTGGGACCCGACGGCCGCATGGTGCGAGACGGCATCGACATGCACATGAACGACTACTGCCGCCGGGCGGTGGCCAAAGGCACCGAGGTGGCTCGGGCCAGCGGGGGCACGGTAACGGTGTTCACCCTGGGGCCTCCGTCGGCTGAGAATGTGTGCCGGGAGGCCCTCTTGTTCGGGGTCGACGCCGGAGTTCACATTTGCGACCCGGAGTTTGCCGGGTCGGACACTTGGGCCACCGCCAAGGCCCTGGCCGCCGCCCTAGAGAAGCTGGGGCCATTCGACCTGGTGATGATGGGACGCAACTCAGTGGACTCCGATACCGGCCAAGTGCCGCCGCAACTGGCCGAGCTGTTGGGACTGCCGTTTGCCACCGGAGTGCGCCATTTCTCCCTCCACGGCGACCGCCTCGAGCTGCGGCTGGAACACGACGACGAGTGGGTGGATGTGGCGGTGGGGCTTCCTGCGGTGGTGTCGTGTGCCGAGCGCTTATGCGACCCGTGCAAGATCAAGGACCCCGAGGCCTGGGCCACCGCAGACGGCTCGCTGATCGAGACAGTGTCCGCCACCGATCTGGGTCCTGGCCCGTGGGGCCAGGAGGCCAGCCCCACCTCGGTCGGTCCGGTTCAGATGATCGACGTGGAGCGCCGCCGCCAGATGATGACCGGCACGCTCGACGAGCAGGTCGAACAGGCTGTGGCGATATTGGCCGAGAAGGGGGCGTTGGCCACCGGCTCGATGCCCGAGCCGGAAATAGTTGCCGGGCGCTCTGGAGGCGGGTCAGGAGCGTCCACCATCGCCGTACTGGTGGAACCCGGCCGAGAGCGGGTAACCCGAGAGCTATTGGGAGCGGCTGCCGAGTTGGCCGCGGAGATCGGCGGGAAGGTGGCCGCCCTCGGTCCCGGCCTGGACGATCCCGACGAAGAATTGGGCCCGTGGGGGGCCGATGAGCAGATAGATATCGGCGGCGGCGATGGCGCCACCCCGCTGGTCGAGGAAGACCTGGCGTCGGCCATGTCGGCTTGGGCCGCCGAGACCCAGCCGTGGGCGGTACTGGCACCGGGCACCGCTTGGGGCCGTGAGGTGGCCTCCCGGATGGCCGCGGCGCTGGGCGCAGGCCTAACCGGCGATGCCGTGGGGCTGAAGGTGGACGACCACGGGAAGCTGATCGCCATGAAACCGGCCTTCGGGGGATGGCTGGTGGCCGAGATCCTCTGCTCGTCTCCGATCCAGATGGCCACGGTTCGCCCGGGGGTGCTGTCCTTCCCCCGGCCCAATCCCGAGCGCCCGCTGGCCCTCCGGTCATCGCTGGGCTCTATGGGCCACAGCCGCCTCGAAGTCATCCGGCGCTATCGGGACGACGACAGCGACGAGCTGGCCAACGCCTCGGTGGTGATCGGCGTGGGCCAGGGAGTGGATCCGACCGACTATCCCAAGCTGGAGAAACATCAGGCCGCCATCGGCGCCGCCCTGTGCGCCACCCGCAAGGTGACCGACTACGGGTGGATGCCGCGAGCCCGCCAGGTGGGCATCACCGGCCACAGCATCAGCCCGCAGCTTTATTTCGCCATCGGCATGAGCGGAAAGTTCAACCACACCGTGGGAGTCCGCAACGCCGGAACGGTGGTGGGGATCAACCCCGACCCCGAAGCTCCCTTGTGGGAGATCGTGGACATCGGCTTTGTGGGCGACTGGGCCGAGGTGTTGGACGCCCTGATCCCCCGTCTGGCCGAGGCCCAGGCGGGCTAGCCATCGATTTTCCGATGGGCGCTGACCAGACTCCGCCCGCAAATTCGGATAGTTGGTTTTCCAAGATCGTCGCCCTCACCAGGCAGTCCGTGTCGTGTTGGCGGGAGGGAGAGGGCGGTACCGGGGCAGCAGAGATCGCCTTCTGGTCGGCGGTGTCGCTATTTCCGGCCGCGGTGGCCGCCGCCGCCATCGCCTCCACGGTTCGAGCGGTGTCAGACCGGATCGCCGACCGGTTCAACGAGTGGCTGGCCGACGCCGGCCAGACTGCGCTCAGCGATGTGAACAGCAACATCGGCGAGGAGTTCGCCGATGTTGTCTCCGCTCCCCCGGCAGCTACGTCCATAGCCGCGGTAGTAGCGGTGTGGGGCACCATGAGGGCCGCCGCCGCAGCCTGTCGGGCTGTCCGACGAGTGCGGGGCGCCCCCCGCCGTTCTTGGTGGATGGAGCGTTTCACCGGATTTTGGCTCCTGGTCGGAGCTCTTCCCCTCATCGCCGGGCCCACTGCCATTGCGGTGTGGGTGGAACCACGGCTGGCCCCGGTGGTCGGCTTCGTGTCGGCGGTGGCCGTGTTCTCCCTGGTGCAGAAGATGTCCTGCCCTCGGCGTCCCCTGCGCCACGACCTGATCGGCGGTCTGGTATCGGCCGTCTGGTTCTCCGTGGTTTCAGCCGCCGCCGCGGTAGCGGTGAACTGGACCTTGGGCGGCACTGCCATCACGGTGGCCACCGCCGGAACCCTGGCCGCCCTGAGCTGGCTATGGGCCGCGGCCTGCGGCGTCACCGCCGGCGCCGCCGTCGCCGGCGCCCTCGACCAGCGCAACGGGACTACCTCATCTCCCCCGGTTGACGCCTAGTTACCCAACTCCACCGCCGCGGTCTGAAACCGCTCCAATCCACTGACCATCGGTGTCACCTTATGAGATGGTCCTCTCCCGACAAGGGTGAGATACGGTCGGGTTATGACCGAACCTCGTCAGCCCGATGTGCTCAGCCGCCTGCCAATCCCTGAGGAAGTCCGCGATGACGTAATGGAGATGTTGAGGGTCGGCCCCTCGGCGGTGTGGGGTCGTCCTGTGCTGAGCCGCCGGGAGCGCAGCCTGGCCACCATTGCCATGATGACTGCGCTGGGCAACGAGTTCGCCATCCGCGAGCACGTCATCATGGGCTTGGACTCCTTCGGCCTGAACCGGGAGGAGATCTGCGAGGTCATGATCCAAGCCGCCATCTACGCCGGCTTCCCGGCCGCCATGAAGGCCTTTGAGATCGCCACTGACATATTCGCCGAGCGCGACGCCGCCGAATAGAGACCTCGCTACAACTTGGCGGTGAACACCCAGCGGCCGTCGGTGTGGGAGAGGTGGCCGCAGCTGGGGCCGGCGAAGTGGGTGCCGAAGATGAGAATGCCGGAGTCGGCGTAGCGGTCGCGGAACTCCACCCGGGTGGCCGAGGCTCTCGGCGGGTCGTCGTCGGCGGTCATCACCCATTCGGGGGCGGTGAACTGCACAGGGTGATGAACCAAATCGCCAGTGATCACGGCCTCTTCGCCCGCCGACGAGATCCTCACGCTGACGTGGCCGGGGGTGTGGCCGGGTGAGGGCTCCAAGTGGATCTCGTCGGTGACGGCATGGTCGCTGTCCACCAGGTCGGCCAGGCCAGCCTCAAGCACTGGGCGCACGGCGTCGCCAAAGGTGATGGCTGCTCCCTCAGCCCCCGAGTCCCAGTACTCGTACTCGGTGCGGCCGAACAGGTAACGGGCGTTGGGGAAGGTGGGCACCCACTCCCCGTCCACCAGGATGGTGTTCCAGCCCACGTGGTCGAAGTGCAGGTGGGTACACAGCACGATGTCGATGTCTTCAGGCTCGTAGCCCGCCGCGGCCAGCTCGTCGAGGAACCCGTTGCCCAGGTGGCCCATCTCCGGAATCATCTCGATGGGCCGGTTGCCGATGCAGGTGTCCACCATGATGGTCTGGCCCTGTGACTCCAGCACCAGGGCGTGGATGGACAGGGCCAGATCGCCAGAGTCATCCAAGAAGTGGGGCATCAACCAGTCGGCGTTGTCCTCGAACACCGCCATGTCGGAATCCACATACATGCCCTCGGGCGAAACTGGTTGCAGGATCTCCCGAACCAGCATGACCTTTACGTTGCCGATATGGGTGGTCAGGGCCATGGCTATCCTCCGAGTTTGTCCAAGACTTCGGTCTGGTAGCGCCCGACGAAACGGCGGATGTCGTCGATGTCGGCGCTGCCCGACTCGGCGGCCGAGACGATGAGCCGATCAAGGCCCGTCTCGGCATACTTCTCGATGAGTCCCAGGTCGAACGAGCCGCCCTGCTGGTAGCTGCCCGGCCATACCGTCATCTCGATGGCGTCGGGATCACGGCCGTGTTCAATCGCCGTGGCCCGGATGACGGCCACCCGGTCGGCGTAGTCCTCGGGCGAGATCACATAGGGGTAGAACCCATCGCCCAGCCGCCCGGCCCGCCGAGCGGCCCGGCCGGTACTGCCGCCTATCACGATGGGCGGGCCACCGGGCTGAGCCGGGTTGGGCAAGCTTTCGCATTCATAGAAGCTGGCCGCATTGCTCTCGTAGGTGCGATAGCCCGGCGCCCACAGCTCCCGCATGGCACCGATGCACTCATCCAGCCGCTCGCCCCGACCCTCATAGGGCACCCCGCAGGCGGCGTATTCCTCGACCTGCCAACCGCTGCCCACCCCGAGGATCACCCTCCCGCCGCTGAGGGCATCCAGGGTGGCCACCCGCTTGGCCATCACCGCCGGCGGGTGCAGGGGCAGCACCACCACCCCGGTGCCCAGCCGCACCCGCTCGGTTACCGAGGCCATGAAGGTCAGCAACTCCAGCGGATCGGGCATCACCACACCGGGGGCGCCGGGCATGCGCCCCGACTCCGAGTAGGAGTAGCGGGGCTCGTAGTTGTTGGCCACCACCACGTGCTCCACCGTCCAGATCGACTCCACTCCCTCTTCATCCATCGCCTGGGCAAACTGGGTGACCCAACGGGGATCGGTGATCACCGACTCGTGCATGTGGGGAAGGACTCCAAGGCTGACCATGGGCTGAACATTACGCACTGGCCGCCCGGCGCGGGCCACTGCATGTCCGAGGGGTTAGCGTGCGGGCATGCCGGAGCATCTGGTGATCGACGTGGACGGCCATGTATTCGAACCCGACGAGCTATGGGAGCAATACCTGCCAGCCCGGTTCCATGAGCGTCGCCCCCGGCTGATCACCGATGAGCGGGGCACTACGCGATATGCGATAGAGGGCAGGGCCGGTCCCCCGGGCACCGGCGTGGGGGCTTGGGCCCCCGAGGGCATCCGGGAGTCCACCACCCACCGGGAAGGCGGGGTGGACTCCGGGCTACGACTGGCCGACATGGACACCGAGGGCATCGACATCGCTGTGCTGTACGGCGCCATTTCGCTGGGCCTTTACGCCGGAACCGACCAGGACCTGACCGTGGCCTGCTGTCGGGCCTACAACAACTGGCTGGCCGACTGGTGCTCGGCCGACCCCAAGCGGCTGCGGGGCACCCCGGCGCTACCGCTCAAGTGGATGGACGATGCGGTGGCCGAGGCCGAGCGGTGCGTGAGCGAATTGGGATTCGTGTCGCTGACCGTGCCCTGCGCGGTGGGCGACCGCAACCCCGACCACCCCGACAACGACCCGCTCTACGACCTGGCCGAACAGCTGGACGTGCCCTTGGGATTCCACGCCGGCGGCTGCCGGTTTGCCCACAGTCGATTCACCGATGCCTATGCCCAGCTTCATGTGATCGAATTCCCGTTCAACCTGATGTTCGCGGCCACCACCTTGATCTGCGGTGGGGTGTTCGAACGGTTCCAGCGGCTCCGGGTGGCGCTATTGGAAGGCGGAGTGGGCTGGGTGCCCCACACCCTGGAGCGGCTTGACGAGCACTACGAGTACCGGGCCCACGAATTCGACGCCATCACCAGGCCGCCCGGCGAATACCTGGCCGAAGGGCGGCTGTTCGTGTCCACCGAAGGCGAGCACGGTCTGCCGCAGGTCATAGAGCAGATCGGCTGCGACATCATCGTGTGGGCCTCGGACTATCCCCACTGGGACAGCGACTTTCCCACCAGCGTGACCGGGGTGACTGATCGCTCTGATCTGGCCGACCACCACAAGCAGGCGATATTCGAGACCAACCCCAAGCGGCTCTTCGGATGGGATTGAGCCCATGAGCGCGATCACCACCGCCAACACCATCGAAGAGTGGGTGGAGTTGGCCCACACCGAAGGGCTGACCGACGGACTGCCGGTGTATCCCCCCACTCGCGCTGCGGTAGACGAGCTGGTGGAGGCGTCGGGCCGAGACCCTGGGCTGCTGCTGGGGGCTATCCCGCCGAGGGGCGGAGCGGCCACCGTCGAAGTGGTGGCCGCCAACGCGGCAATGGCCGGCTGCAAGCCTGAGCACTTCGAGGTGGTACTGGTGGCCGTGGAGGCCATGTTGGAGGATCGCTTCAACCTGCGGGGGGTGGTCACCACCACCCATCCGTGCTGGCCCCTGGTCATTGTGTCGGGGCCGGTGGTCGAACAGCTCGACATGGCCCACACCGAGTCGGTGTTCAGCGGCGGCGGCGCCCACGCCAACGCGGCCATCGGACGGGCCATCAAGCTGCTGCTGTGGAACGCCGGCGGGGCTACGCCCGGTGAGCCGGTCAAAGAGGTGTTTGGCCACCCCGGTCGCTACGCCTTCTGCGTGGCCGAGTCCCCGGCCAGCCCCTGGCCCCCACTGCACCGGGCTCGGGGCATCGAATCCGACAGCGGGATCACGGTGTTCGCCTGCGAATCCCCCACCAGCGTGGCCATGTGGGGGGCCGACGACACTCCGGTGAATCGCCTGGCGCAGTTGGCCGACGCCATGGCCATCAAGGGGTGCAACAACACCCACACCATGGGCGAGACCCTGGTGGTTCTAACCCCGAACGAGGCCCGGCACATGGCCGAGAACGGCTATGACCGGGCGTCGGTGCAAGAACAACTCTGGCAGCAGGCCCGCCGGAGGATCGGCGACCTCCTTTCCCCTGGCGTTCCCCCCTACGCCTGGTGGCCCGACTGGGTGGACGCTGAGAACCCCGATGAGTTGGTGCCGGTGACTGAGCGACCCGAGGACATCCATGTGATGGTCACCGGCGCCGAGTCCATTCCCTGGATGGCGGTGTGCGCCGGCTGGGGCAACCTGGGCGGCTACGCAGTGAGCCGGGCGTTGGTTGGCTAGAACTGGCAGGATTGGGGCGTGAAGTTGGTCGGCGAACTGGTTGATCCCCGGGGCGAGGTTGTGGTCAGCGATGAGGCGCTGGCTCCCCGGCGGGGCCACACCCAGGGTCCGCTGACCATCGGCTTCCTGGTCAACGAGTACAACCCCTCGTCGGGTCCCGACTTCACCCGCTACACCGAGGTGTTGGAGCAGGAATTCCGCCACCGCTTGGATGTGACCGCCGTGGTCCGCCAGCACAAGCCGGTGCTCAGCCGCCCGGCGGGCGACGAGATGCTGGCCTCCTTCCGGGCCTGTGCCGGGGTGGTCAACGGCCTGGCCAAATGAGGCTCATGCACGTCGGGCAGTGTGCTCGACGCCGTGAACATGGAGAGGCTGGGCATCCCCACCGTCACTGTGGTGACTGAGCCCTTCACCGTGGCTGCCGACACCGTGGCCCGCTCTCTGGGCATGCCCGACGTCCCTAGAGTAGTTATCCCCCACGACTACCTCAGCGAAGACGCCGATGCCATCGCCAAGAAGCTCGAACCCCTTTTCGACGAGATCCTCGACCGGCTGTTGATTCGCTGAGCAGGCTGGCGTCTTGCCTGCTGGCTAGCTGCTCTGCTCTTGGAATTCCTCGGGGCTGAGGATGCGGCCGCCGTCTTTGAACAGGATGTCGTTGTAGCCCTGACCAGGGGGAATGAACTCGGCCCAGATGGGCTGGTGGTAGCCCACGTAGATGGTGCGTCGGCCGCCGGACGTGGGGGCGTCGGTGGGGGGCGGAGCACCGTGCATGGTGTGGCCGTAGTGGACGGTGACGTCGCCGGGCGAGGCGCTGATAGCCACTGTGGGCCAGCCATCGCGCACCTCGCGTGCCCGGTTGGACGACTTATTCGAACCGGCCAAGTAATGGAGTTGGCCGTTGGCCTCGGTGCACTCGTCGAGCTGAATGCCGATGCTCACCGTGGGACAAGTGATGGAGTGGCCGCCAGTACCGCAGTCCCGGTGCCAAGGAAGATCAGCCAAGCCCTCCACGATGCTGGGCAGCTTGATGACCACCGAGACGCCGTCTCCCCGCTCGGGATAGGCGGCGAAGTCGTCCCCGCCCAGCGCGCCGATGGCGTCCAGTCGGCGATCACCGATCAATCCGAGCATCAGCTCACTGCGGTCGTCCATGTGGGTCACCCGGCAGCACACCTCATCACCGTCGGAGTTGGTGGCCCACCAAGAGCGGTGATCGTCGGGGGTGGCCTCACTGCGCTGACGCTCCACCTCGGCCCGTAGAGCCTCAATCTCCTCGGTGCTGAACACTCCTCTGATGTGGAGGAACCCAGCCTCATCGAGGAACCGGCTCATTTCCTCATGGTCGTCGTCGAGAGTGAAGCTGCAGGACAGGTCCACCGTGGGCTCCCAACCCTCGTACAGGGGTCGGCCGTGGTACATGGCCAACAACACCGGCTCGAAGTCCTCGAACAGCCCGAATTCGCCCCGAACCATCTCGGCGGCCTCGGCGTACATCAAGCCAACCCAGGTCCAAAGCTCGGCCACGTAGTTGAACCAGTCCTGCTCGCTGACTTCCACCACCAACTCGGCGTCATCGCCGGGCCGGATGAGGATGCCGTTGTCATCGACCACGTAGGTCACCGACCGGCCGTCACTCAGCCGCCAGGCGAAACTCTTGATCAGGGCGCCGGCCGCGATGTCAGCAGCCAACTCTCCATTGCCCGCCGCCAGCCGCCGGGGCAGTTCCTCAGCATGGAAATCGTCGAAGTCCAGGTTGTCGAACTGGGGAAGACGGGGAGCATGATCCACTACAGCCATGACGAGAATTTAGCCCACTGGTACCGAGAGACCCCGAAGCGGCAGGCAGGGGCCACTCTAGAACTCCATACCCTCATAGGGGTCGGTCGGGTTGCGGCGAGCATCGATATCGGTGAAGCGAACGGCTGCCGCCTCGGGGGTGATGTCATGGGTGAACACCCAGAACCGGTCCTCCACGATGGCGTTCACCACGTTGTCGGCTACCTCTGAAGGTGTGATTCCCCGGGCGCTGAGCGTCTCCCGCAATGGGGTCATGATGGCGTTCTGGGTAGCAGTCAGCTCGGCGCCGTAGGGGCGGTTGCGCTCAGAGTTGAAAATCTGGGTGTTCACCAGGTTGGGGCACAAACACGACACCCCCACACCCTGGGGATGCACCTCTCTCCACAGTGACTCGCTCAATCCCACCACCGCGTGCTTGGTGGCGCAGTACATGCCCAGCACGCTGTTGGTGACCAACCCAGCCTCCGACGCGGTGTTCACGATATGGCCCTCGCCGGCTTCCACCATGAGCGGGGCAAACGTGATCACACCGTGGGCCACGCCCATGACGTTTACCCCCACGATCCAATCCCATTCCTCGGGCGTGGTCTCCAGCATCAGCCCGGCAGGTCCCACCCCGGCGTTGTTGCACACCACATGTACGCCGCCGTAGGCCGACAGCGTCTGCTCGGCCAGATCCCTCACCGCCGCGGCATCACTCACATCGCACAGCACACCCAGCACATCGGCGCCATCGGCCTCAAGCTGGGTGGCCGACCGGGCCAGCGCTTCTTCCTCCACGTCGGCCATCACCACCTGCATCCCCTCGGCGACGAACCGCTTGCTCAAGCCGTATCCGATCCCGCTGGCCGCCCCGGTAACCACCGCAACCTTGCCGTTGAGCTCCTTCATGGCCCGAACTCCTCTGTCCGACGATCCGACGCCTCATCTTGCCAGGGATAATTCCCAGCCGATGATTTCTGGAGTGCCGAGTGACTAAGCAGGAAGGGTGACACCCCGTAGGGTGATAGGAATGGTTGCGCCAGTTGCCGATCTCAACGGGGCCATTGTGGTCGTGGCCGGGGCCGGAGGAGGAGGAATCGGCACCTATTCCTGTGAAGCCGCGCTGGCAGCCGGGGCCGAGGTCGTGGCGGTGGAACGGTCTCCAGAGGAACTGGACAAGCTCGACGCACTTCCCCGCCCGGTGGTCAAAGTTCAGGCCGACCTCACCGCACCCGATGCACCGGCGGCCGTCGTTCAAACCGCACTCGACGCCCATGGCCGCATCGACGGGCTGATCAACGTGGCCGGTGGAACCAGCATCGACGACTTCGGTCCCCTGGTGGACATCGACAGCCAGGGCTGGGACCGGGTAATGGCCAACAACCTCCGCTATGTGGCCTTCCTCAACCGCGCGGTGGCGCGAGCCATGATCGATGCCGGCACCGGCGGGGCCATGGTCAACATCTCCTCGGTGAGCAGCCTGGCCTCCCAGCCCTTTCTGGCTGCCTACGGTGCAGCCAAGGCTGGGATCAACTCGCTAACCCGCACCATGGCCGTTGAATGGGGCGGCCACGGAATCAGGGTCAACGCCATCGCTCCCGGCACCATCACCACCCCTCGGGCCGGCGACGAAGAGTCTCCCGACGCGGCAAAACGCGCCATCCCCCTGGGCCGCCGAGGCCATGCTGCGGAAATCGCCGCCGCCGCGGTGTTCCTGCTCAGCCCCCAGGCCAGCTACGTCACCGGACAGGTGCTGGCCGTGGACGGCGGAATGTCGGTGAAGCTGGCCATGCTGGGCGACGACAATGCCCCGGTGTTCGTAACCAAGCCCGAAGTTCGTACCCGGATGCTCGGGACCGAATCACCATGAGCGAATCGCCGAGCGACGGCAAGCGCCATCGGTTCGCCGATTGGGCTGGAGAGGACGAAGAAGCGCCGGAACTCGTGGCCGCGGCCACCGTGGTGCTCTTGCGCGACGCCCCCGAAGGGCTGGAAACCCTGATGATGCGGCGGAGCTCCAAGCTCAGCTTCGTCGGAGGAATGTGGGTGTTCCCCGGCGGACGGGTGGACGACGACGACTACCCCACCGGGCGGCCCGGCGACACATTCGCCGCCAGCCGGGTTGCCGCGGTAAGGGAGGCCGCGGAGGAGGCCGACCTGGTTATCGCGGTTGATGATCTGGTGCCTTACTCCCACTGGGTGCCCCCCACCACCATCAACAAGCGCTTCGCCACTTGGTTCTTCCTCGCCCCCGCTCCCGCCGGCACGGTCACCGTGGACGGCGGGGAGATCAAAGAGCACGCCTGGTGGCGCCCGGCCGAAACCATGGCCCGACATGCCGCGGGCGAGATAGAGATGGTCCCACCCACATTCATCACGCTGATGGAGCTGGGCGAACACCAATCTGTCGACGACGCCCTGGTCGCAGCCCGAGACCGGTCCGACGACATCCCCCACTATGAGACCCATATCGCCCTCGACGGCAAAGTCCCGGTGTCGCTTTGGCATGGCGACGCCGGGTACGACACCCATGACGCCAGCGCGCCCGGCCCCCGGCACCGCCTCACCCTGAAGGAGGGCGGCTGGCGGTTCGAGCGGACATGAACCAACACGCCTCCCGCCGAATGACGGCATCACATAGGGCTCTGGCCGTGATGGCCGCGCTCATCGTGGTTGCCGTCAGCGCCTGCGGTTCGGATTCGGCTACCCAGACCACCCCCACCGCCACCACCGCCGTTACTCAGCCACCGGCCACCGCCACTTCGCCTCCAGACCGCGGCCCGGTGACCTATGTGGATCCGGTCTTCCAGCCCAATGGCAACCGATTGGCCATCGGCTCTGGGCTGGGCACCGGGTTCATCCAGCAAATCACCACCAAGGACATCAACCTGGGCGACGTCCCCACCTGGGTCACCGGCACCAGCACTCCCGATGGGGATGTCTGGGTGGTGGCTTTGGCCGACGGAACGGTGTACGGCTACCTGATCCCCGTTGGGGGGCAGCCAATTCCTGTCGAGATACCCGGCGGACGGCTGGCTCCGGGCCAGCCTCCGGTGCTCGCCGTACAGGGCAATTCGGTGCGTCTGGCCACTACCCCGGCCAACGCTTCGCCCAACAGCGTGCCGGTGTATTTGACCGGCAATCGAGCCGCCTATGTGGACAATCTCCAGCGGCTCACCGTGCTGGAGCCCGACGGCACGCTGTGGCGACCCGATCTCAAGGTGCTTCCCGACACTCGGGTCGTTCAGGTCAGCCCCGAGAAGGTGCTGGTTCTGGCTGAGCCCACCGATCGATTCCCCCATTCGGCCTTGGGCGACAATCTGGAGGCCACGGCGGTTGTGTTGGTCACCGTTGGAGTGAACGAAGCGGAGAATATCTACCGGTCAGGGGACGACGTGATCGAGTCCATCGCCCCCCTATTGGCCGATGCCGACGGCGACGGAGTCCACGATGTGGTGCTCACCGTCAGCAATGACAGCCAAATCTGGTTGGTGGTGGCGTCCAGTACCGGGGGCGGTGTGGTGGCGATCAGCGATCCAGTGGATCGATTGCTGGGTTGGCGCCACTTGGTAGCGGTTGGGCCGCTCGGTCCTACCGGCCAAACTGAGATTGTCGAAGTGCTGTACCCCGACGCTCAGGGCTCGGTCAGGTTCTTGAGCTTGAGTGGTGGCAAGTTGGGGGTTGTGGCGACACGGACGGGATACAGGTCCCACGAATTCGGCGCCCGTAACCTCGAACAGGCCGTGGCCGCCGACATCGATCGGGACAACTATGTCGAACTGGTCGTCCCAACGCTGGACCGCCAGCACATCGCCGGCGTGCGCCATGGCCCCGACGGGGCGGTGGACATGTGGAGCCGCCCGCTCGGGGGCACGCTTGCCTCGAACATCGCGCTGCTCACCCGACCTGATGGCACCATGTCGGTGGCCGTCGCCACGCTCGAGGGCTCGCTGCGCATTTGGCAGTGAAGAAATGGCGAGTCCTCCCGTGTTCATGTCGAGCCGGTAACTTCAAGGCCTGATGGATTCTGACTCCGCGCCCAACCAGGCCACCGAGGTTGAACCGGCGCGGGGGCTCTCCAGCGAGCAAGTGGCCGAACGGGTGGCTGCGGGACGCACCAACCAGGTGCCCGACGCCCCTGTGCGCACGCTGCCCCAGATATTGCGGGCCAACGTCTTCTCCCCCGTCAACGGGATCATGCTGGCGCTGTTCGCCGCCATTCTGGTGGCCGGCTTCCCCCGCGACGGCCTGTTCGTCGGGGTGGTGGTGTCCAATGCCGTCATCGGCGTGGCCCAAGAGCTCCGGGCCAAGAGAGAGCTGGACAGACTAGCGGTGCTCAGCGCCCCCAAGGCCCGGGTGGTGCGCGACGGGGAGGTCTCCGAAGTCGGGGTCAGCGAGGTGGTAGCCGACGAGGTGCTGGAGCTGACCCCCGGCGACCAAGTGGTGGTGGATGGAGCGGTGCTCACCTCCTCCGGCTTGGAGGCCGACGAGTCGCTGCTCACCGGCGAGGCCGATCCGATTGAGAAGGAGCCGGGTGACGAGCTGCTGTCGGGCAGCTTTGTCGCGGCGGGTAGCGGCCACTACCAGGCCACCCGTATCGGCGCCGAGTCCTACGCCAGCTCCCTTTCGGAGGAGGCCCGTCGATTTACCTTGGTCAACAGCGAGCTGCGTCGGGGCATCGACACCGTGCTGCGCTGGCTCATCGTGATCATCCCCCCCGCTTCCGCCCTGCTCATCTTGGTACTGCTCGACACCGAGGACCGCTGGCAGAACGCCCTTCAGGGCACGGTAGCCGCCGCAGTGGCCATGGTGCCCGACGGCCTGGTGCTGCTAACCAGCCTCTCCTTCGTGGCCGGGGTGATCGCCCTGGCTCGCCGGAGAGCGCTGGCCAAGGAGCTGGCCACAGTGGAGCTGTTGGCCCGCACTGACGTGCTGTGCTTGGACAAGACCGGCACCATCACCACCGGCCACATCAGCTTCGGCGAGGTGGAGTGCCTGCCCGGCGTCGATCCCGGGTTGGTCTCCACCGCCCTGGGCGCCATGGCCCACGCCGACGAGGCTCCCAACGCCACCATGCTGGCGGTGCGCGACGCCTATCCTGCCCCCGCAGGCGATGACGGCGGCGGTTGGGGCCCGGTGGGCGCTACCCCGTTCTCCAGCGCCCGCAAGTGGTCGGCCATGGAGTTCCGCAGCCACGGCGCCTTCTACTTCGGGGCTCCCGACGTGATCGCCGGGGACTTGCCCGACGTGATGAACCGGGTGACCGGCCACGCTGAAGCGGGCCGGCGCACCCTGTTGCTGGCCCGAAGCCCCGAGCCTCTGGCCAACGAGACGCTGCCTGAGAGCCGGACCCCGTTGGCCCTGATCCTGCTGGAGGACACCATCCGCCCTGACGCCCCCGAGATCCTGGCCTTCTTCCGAGAGCAGGGGGTGAATCTCAAGGTGATCTCCGGCGACCACACCGCCACGGTGGCCGCGGTAGCCCAGCGGGCCGGCATCCCCAACGCCCACCAACACATGGATGCCCGGGAGCTGCCCGACGACACCGAGGGGATGGCCGCTGCATTGTCTGAGAACGCGGTGTTCGGGCGAGTGACCCCCCAGCAGAAGCGGACCATGGTTGATGCCCTCCAGTCCAGGGGCCACACCGTGGCCATGACCGGCGACGGTGTGAACGACGTGCTGGCCCTCAAGAATGCCGACATGGGGATTGCCATGGGCAGCGGATCGGCCTCCACTCGGGCGGTGGCCCAGTTGGTGCTGCTGGACAACTCATTTGCCACCCTGCCCGAGGTGCTGGCCCAGGGGCGCAAGGTGATCAACAACGTGGAGCGGGTGGCCAATCTGTTCGTTACCAAGGCGGCCTACGCCGTGCTGCTCACCGTGCTCGTAGGGATTTTCACCGTGGAATACCCGTTCCTGCCTCGTCATCTCACTCTGGTAGGCACCTTTTCCATTGGCGTGCCCGGCATTTTCCTGGCTCTAGCCCCCAGCACCGAGCTGATCCGACCCGGCTTTCTGTCCCGAGTGCTGCGATTCTCGGTCCCTGCCGGAGTGCTGGCCGCGGTGGCGTCCTTCTTCGTCTACGAGATCGCCCGACGCCACGAAGAGGTCACCCTGCCCGAGGCCCGCACCGTGGCCACGTTCACTCTGCTGGGCGTCGGTCTGGTGATTTTGGTGGTGATCAGCCGTCCGCTGCGTCCGTGGAAGATCGGTCTGGCCGCGGCTATGGGTGGGTCGTACCTGATCGTGATGGTGTGGCCGTGGGCCCGGAACTTCTTCGAGTTGGACGTCCCCCCGGGCTGGATGTGGATTCCCACCATCGCCGCAGTGGTCATCGCCGGCGCGTGCGTGCTCACCATCCCCCGAGCGTTGAGGAGATACCAGGACCAGTGACTGACGACCCAGACGGCCACGATCCCAACAGCTTTCAGGACATCGCCTATTCGGTGGACGACCGGGTGGCGGTGATCACGTTGAACCGACCCGAGAAGCTCAACGCCTTCAGCACCCTGATGGGCACTGAGCTGGCCGATGCACTGAGGCGTTGCGACGCCGACGAGGATGTGCGGGCGGTGGTGATCACAGGCGCGGGACGGGCCTTTTGCGCAGGGGCCGACTTCTCCGGCGGCCCCGGCGTGTTCGGCACTCCCAAGGCCGACGGTTTTCGGTCCGACCCCCTCGAGTTCCACCCCTGGGACGTTCGCAAGCCGGTCATTGCCGCCATCAACGGCCACGCCGTGGGCCTGGGCATGACCATGGCCCTGCAATGCGACATCCGCTATATCGCCGCCGATGCCCGTTGGGGCATCGTGCAGAATCGCCGGGGCGTGCTTCCCGACTTGCGCTCCCACTGGACACTGCCCCGCACCGTGGGCCACGCCAAGGCAATCGAGATTCTCCTCACCGGCAAGATGTACACCGGCCAAGAGGCCGCGGAGATGGGTTTGGCCACCGCCGCCCTGCCGGCCGAGCAAGTTCTGCCCGCCGCCATGGAAACGGCCAAAGACATCGCCGTCAACGTCGCCCCAGTATCGGTGGCGCTCAGCAAGCGCCTGCTGTGGACTACCTCGCCCGGCGACCAAGGGGTCATCAACGAACTGGAACGCCGCATCCACCTCCACGTCATGGGCCAGCCTGACGCCACCGAAGGGGTCATGGCCTTCTTGGAGAAGCGCCCCCCGGAATGGTCCCTCACCCTGGCCGACCACTGGCCCGATTGGATGCCCCCGGCCACCCAGGACGAGTAGTCCCAATTCAGGGGGTTAGGGTCACAGCATGCGCATCGGCATCTACCTGGACCTGCGGAACCCGCCGGAGTGGCAAAAGCCCTGGCCCGACTTCTACCGGCAGTCGCTAGAGCTGGCCGTCCAAGCCGAGAAATGGGGGGCCGACTCGGTGTGGCTCAGCGAACACCACTTCTTCGAGGACGGCTATCTGCCCCAGCCCCTCACTTTCGCCGCCGCAGTAGCAGCACGAACCCAGCGGGTCAGGATCGGCACCGCAGTGCTGTTGGCCCCGCTGCGTTTGGCCCCCCAGATCGCCGAAGAGGCCGCGGTGGCCGATCAGATCAGCAACGGCCGGATCGACCTAGGGCTGGGCGCGGGCTATGTGTTCGACGAGTTCGAGGCCTACGGCGCCGATCTGTCCAAGCGCTACACCATCACCGACCAGCGGGTTCGGGAGGTGCGCGAGCTGCTGGACGGGGGCGTCGTCACCCCGCCAGCGGTACAGAATCCCTTCCCCATCTGGCTGGGCTACAACGGCCTACAGGGCGCCCGCCGGGCCGGTCGGCTGGGCTGCGGGCTTTTGTCTATCAATCAGGCATCGCTGGAGCCTTACACCGAGGGGCTGGCCGAGGGCGGCCACGACCCAAGTGTGGCCCGGATGGCCGGAGTAGTGAGCATGGTGGTGGCTGACGACCCCGAGAAGGCCTACGAGCGCATCCTCCCCCACCTGGCCTGGCAGCTGAACACCTATCGGGCCGCGGGGGCATCGGGATCCGGCAAGACGCCCAGCCCGCTCACGGTGGAGAAACTGCGGGAGCGGCGCAGCACCATGGGGGTCATCTCCCCGATGGAAGTGCTGACCCCCGACGAGGCCATCGAGCACTTGCGCAGCCTGTCCGAGGGCATCCCCATGGTGGAGGCTTACTGCTGGGCCAGCATCGCCGGCATGCCCGACGACTTGGCCCATCGCCATGCCGAACTGCTGTGTACCGTCGTTCGCGAAGGAGCAGCCGAGATATGAGCGACTTGTCTGAGAGTCGGCCGCTAGCTGGTATGGCCGCCCTGGTGACCGGGGGTGCGGGCGGGATCGGCCGATCCACGGCCCGGCTGTTGGTGGCCGACGGGGCCCACGTGGTTATCGCCAGCCGCAGCGCGGGCCATCTCCAAGAGGTTGCCGACGAACTCGGGGCGCTTGCTGCCGACACCGGCGGCTCGATCCGCTGGACAGCCTGCGATGCCACCGACAGCGACCAGGTCCAGGCCGCGGTGGCGCTGGCCGCCGAGCCCACCGGACGCCTCGACATGGCGATCTCGGTGCCCGGCGGTGGCGCAATGGCCGCCATCCTCGACTACGAGCCCGAGCAAGTCGCCGAGACGGTCAGCTTCAACGTGGTGGTTCCGTTCATCATGATCAAGCACGCCGGGCGCCACATGGTCGATGCTGGAGGCGGTTCCATCGTGGCGGTGTCGTCCACCTCGGCCATCCAGTCATGTCGTTTCTTGGCCCCCTACTGCGCGGGCAAGGCCGGCGTGGATGCCCTGGTCAGGGTGGCCGCCGACGAGTTGGGGGGCCTCGGCGTCCGGGTCAATGCGGTGCGCCCGGGGTTGACCGCAACCGACACCACCCAAGGCTTGGTGAACAACGACTCGGTGGTAACCCAATACCTCGACCAGCAGCCCCTCCAACGCATCGGCCGGCCTGACGATGTCGCCTGGGCCATCCGTTATCTGGCCGGGCCGGAGTCGAGCTTCACCACCGGCCAGTTCATCACCGTGGACGGCGGCCACACGCTTCGCTCATTCGTCGACTTCGCCGATGTGGTGGCCGCCCGCTCGGCCTCCTAGTGGTGTGTCGCTGAGGCAGGCGCTGCTCCGAGGAGCCACAATTGGTCGTCTAGCGCTGACCCTTGCAGTGATCGCGGTCTCGTTGGCAGCCTGCTCCATTGAGGAACCCGACGCCTCTGGGGGACGATTCACCGCCGTGGCCGCCGGTGAAGATCATTCGTGCGGCATCCGAGAAGAAGGCACCGCTCAATGCTGGCAGGGCAGCGAGAACAACCCTGGCTGGGCTGTGTACCTCAGCGGCAAATTCACGGCCATCTCCGCAGGGAGCGGCTACTCGTGCGGCATTCGCGATACCGGTGGTGCCGAATGCTGGGAGGACAACTACAAAGCGGGTGCTGATCCGCCTGAGGGGGCCTTCACTGCTATTTCTGTGGGCGCGAGCCAGTCGTGCGGCATACGCAACAGCGGCTCCCTTCAGTGCTGGGGCAATGTCATGGGAGGCCCCGATCCTCCACCGCCCCCCGAAGGCGCTTTCGCCGCCGTCTCCGTGGGCTGGGGTCCGGCCTCTTGCGGGCTGCGAGGCGACGGCACTGCGGTGTGCTGGGGCGGAGACGGCTGGGAGACTCCTCCTGAGAACCTTTTCAGCGCGATCACGGTCGGCTCTTCCCACGCGTGCGGCCTGGGCAACGACGGCATCGCCCAATGCTGGGGCGACAACAGCGATGGGCAGGCCGATCCCCCGCTCAGCATCTACACCGCCATCGCTGCCGGTGCCGGCTTCACCTGCGGCATCCGCGACGACCAGACCGTTCGGTGTTGGGGCCGCGGCGGAGTTGTCGATCCTCCCGGCGACCGCTTTATCGCTCTTTCCGCCGGGCTCAATCATGCGTGTGGACTTCGCGATGACAACAAAGGCCGTTGCTGGGACTGAGTCACGCGGCCTGATGATCAGTAGATAGTCTCTCGGCCCATGCGAGCAGTTGGAGTCATTGAGTACGGCGGGCCGGAGGCACTGGAGGTGGTGGAGCTACCCACTCCAGAAGCCGGCCCCGGCCAAGTGCGGATCCGGGTGCGGGCCACCGCGGTCAGCCCCACCGACACCCATGTGCGGGCCGGTACCAGAGCCGAGCAGCAGGCCAAGACCGGCCCGCCGCCCTATGTGCCGGGCATGGACGTGGCCGGCGTGCTGGACCAGATTGGAGAGGGCGCCGACACCGATCTGCAAGAGGGCGACCAGGTGATGGCCATGGTGTTGCCCCGCGGCTCTCACGGGGCCTATTCGGAGTATGTGGCCTTGCCGGCGGAGTCGGTGGCCCGGATGCCAGCGGGATCGTCGTTCGCCGAGGCCAGCACGCTGCCAATGAACGGCCTCACCGCTCGCCTGAGCTTGGATCAGCTCGCCCTTCAGCCCGGCCAGACCCTGGCCGTGACCGGGGCGGCCGGATGCTACGGCGGCTACATGGTGGAGCTGGCCAAAGCCGACGGCCTGCGGGTGATCGCCGACTCCTCCGAGGCCGACGAGGAGTTGGTGGCCTCGTTTGGCGCTGATGTGATCGTGCGGCGGGGCGACGACGTGGCCGACCGCATCCGAAAGCACGCTCCCGACGGGGTGGACGGTCTGGCCGATGGATCGGTGCAGATGGATCCGCTGGTGGCCGCAGTGCGCGACGGCGGAGGCTTCGCCTCAGTGCGGGGATGGCCGGGCAGCGGCGAGCGGGGCATCCAGTTCCACGCCACGTGGGTGTTCGACTACGCCAAGGAGCAAGCCAAGCTCGACCGCTTGCGCCAGCAAGCCGAAGACGGGCAAGTCTCTCTGCGGGTGGCTGGCACCGTACCTATGGAGAACGCCTCCGAAGCCCACGCCCGCCTGGAAGCCGGCGGCACCCGAGGCCGCTGGGTCATCGAGTTCTAGCTACCACTAGGGAACCCCAGAGAGGCAACCCCTAGCTCAACGCCTTGATATCCGCGATGATCTCGGCAGCGTGCTGGCCCAGGTCTTGGCCCTCAAGGTCATAAGCCTTGGCCACGGTGCCATCAGGTGAAATCAGATAGCTGATCCGGCGGGGCAAACCGTGCTCGTAGTAGGCCTCACCCTCGGCCCGCTCGGCGTCGTAGGCCCGCCCCACGGCTCGGTCGGGATCGGAAATCAGGGCAAACGGAAAGCTCTCGCCGTCCACAAAGCCCCTCTGATCCTCAACTGAGTCGAACGACGCCCCCACTACCACAGCCCCAAGAGCCTCAAACTCGGAGATTCGATCACGGAATCCCCTTCCCTGGATGGTTCAACCCTTGGTGGACGCCTTGGGGTACCACCAAAAGGCCACCCAATTGCCCCTCAAATCGGCCAGCGACAGATCATTGCCGTCCTGGTCGGGGGCGGTGAACTCCGGAGCATTCGTGCCTTCGCTGAGCATGGGTGGTGACCCTAGTTCCGACACCATTGGAGGGAGCAGTTGTAGGTGTCTGGCTGAGGGAAGGGAACGCCTGTGAACTTAGGATGCGGGCCATGAAGCGATTTGAGGGCAAGAACGCCATCGTCACTGGAGCCAGCCGAGGCATCGGTAGGGGTATCGCGCAGCGGTTGGCCGCCGAGGGGGCCAACGTGGCCATCACCGCCCGCACCCTGGACGCCCACCCCACCCTGCCCGGCTCGCTCAATGAAACCCTGGCTGAGCTCAATGCCTACTCGGGCACCCACCTCGCCATCCAGGCCGATCTGGGCGACGCCGACAGCCGGGCGGCCATTGTTCCCCAGGCTCGGGAAGCGCTTGGACCTATCGACATCTTGGTCAACAACGCCGCCGCGGCCATCTACCAGTCGATGAACGGCTACCCATTGAAGCGGCGTCGTCTAATGCTGGAGATCAACCTGCTCGCCCCTCACGACCTCATCGAGGCGGTTTTGCCCGATATGGAGTCCGCCGGCGAGGGATGGATCGTCAACCTGTCCAGCGCCACCTCCAACTTGGCCGTCGGCCCTCCCTTCCCCGCTGACGGGGTCAAGGGTGTCTTCGGGTTCTACGGCACCACGAAGGCGGCCCTCAACCGTATGACCAGCGCATGGGCGGTGGAACTGCACCCCCGCAATATCCGCATCAACACCATCGAACCCCTGGCCGCTGTGTTGTCCGAGGGTGCCGACGAGCTGGTGGGCGGCATGCTGCAACCCGATCAGATCGAGTCGATGGAGGCCATGGTGGAGGCCGCCGTAGCCCTCTGTGTCTGCCCCATCGACCGCTGCGGCCAGATCCTGTCCAGCCTCCCCCTCCTTGACGAGCTGGGCCTCACCGTCATGACCCTCGACGCCACCGCCCCCTACCCCGGCGGCCACCGCCCGGCCTAAGGAACAGCCCAGCGCACAATTCATACCGATATCAAACATCAGCAATAGATGATCTCGTCGTCCAAGATCAGGCGCTTAGGGTCGGGTCGCCCTGATCCTCCTATCGTGCCGTCGGGCAGCAAGTATTGGTGAACGAGAGCAAGCTCTTGGCCGTCAGGACCGAGATACCAGACCATCTGGCTCCTCGTCCCCTCGGGTAACCCCACTTCAGGCTGGACCGGACGGTCAACCAGAAAAATTGATTTCAATTCGCCGCGAATGATTCGCTCGAGCAAATCCAACTTGTTGAATCGCTCCCTGATCTCACTGGGCTCGACACGTCGTACAGGCGCGTCCTCCTGCTTTCCACCCAATTTCGACTAATTCCCGGTGGTCTATGACACACGGCCGCGTAGGATTGCTCTCGTGGAAGCAATCGATGCTGAGATCATAGAGAAGCTGAAGCTGCTTGAAAATGGCCAATTGTCCGTGGATCAGTTCGAAAAGTGGCATATAGGCCGAACATGGGGCAAAAGCTCAGAGCTGATCACTGAGATCGATTTCACCTTGGTCGAGAAGTCCTTACTGACCAAGGAGCAACTGATCAGTGAACTCCTCTCCCATGCAAAGGATGTGGCCATAGGACCTACATCCACCGCATCGGGCTAGGGCCCTGGAGGTAGAAGGCAGTAGGCGGATAGCCCGCTTAAAGGATCCCTATCGCAGGGCGGCAACGAAGAGATGGTGGTTGTCGTTCCACCAGCGGCGTCGGCGGTGATAGCGCTCAGCACCGTCAGTCCGGTTCCACATCTCGACGAAGTTGGGGTCGCCCGATTCCACTCTGCGCCAGATGAACTCTTCGGCGCGGGTGAGGGCGACTTCCATGATGGCCAGCAGATCCTTCCGGCCGTCCCGGTCCAGGCCGTAGGCGTCGGCTACCAACCGCAGCCGCTCCAGCCGGTCAGCCGGCTGCCACCCGAGGCGGGCTTGGTCGAAGTCGTTGTCGATCGGCACGCATAAGCGGGCCAGGCAGGCCAGGTCGTAGATGGGTCGTCCCGGTGCCGCGAATTCGAAATCGAGCAGTGCAACGGCAACGCCATCACGAAAGACAACGTTTTCCGGGCACACGTCGTTGTGGCATACCACTGCTCCGCCCGCAGGATCAGCCAGACCGTCGTTCCACGCGAGATCTCGAGGGTCGAACCCGTTGGCGGCGTCATGCAGGCTGCGCAACAGTTCGGCCGTAGAAGCCAAGGCGACATCGGACTGGCTCCACTCCGGATAAGGCGGTATTGGAACCTCGCCTTCGATGAAGACCAAGCGCTCGCGGCCATCGTCGTCAATGCCAATCGGTTCGGGAGCACCCTCAAATCCGGCCTGTCTAACCGCCCGAAGAAATGCATGAATCGAATCCGAGTGCGGACCGGACGGACGAAGAACATGCGGACCTACTCGGACCACCCGCCCAGCGTTCGCAATCCCCCCGCCGAGGGGCTCCTCAACCACGCCGACCAGCGTGCCACACCCCAATGGCCCTCATGACCCTCGAGACCACCGCCTGCTCCTATTGGGTGGAAGCCGCCCAAGGCGCGGCTAGCTGGACATCCAGCTGAGGGCTTGGATCTCGCTATAGGCGTGGAGGCCGTAGACGCCCCGGTCGCGGCCCACGCCGCTCATCTTGAAGCCGCCGAAGGGGGCGTGAATGTGGGGCGCCATTGAGTTGAGACCGACATTGCCCGACTCGATGCGCTTGCCGACTTCGAAGGCCCGGGCGGTGGTGCCCGCGAAGACGTAGCTGAACAGCCCGTAGTCGCTGTCGTTGGCCAGCTCCACCGCGTGGTCGTCGTCGTCATGGGCCAGCACCACGACGACCGGGCCAAAGATCTCCCGCTGCACGACGCGCATGTCTGAAGTGCAATCGGCCAGCAAGGTGGGTTCCACGAAGTAGCCGGGCAGGTCGGGACGCCTCCCGCCGCACAGCAGAGTGGCGCCGTCGGCTACGCCGCTGGCGATGAAATGTTCCACCCGGTCGCGATGAAGCTCGGTGATAACCGGGCCGACAATCGTCTCTCGATCGAGGGGATCGCCCAACTTGAGCAATCCGGCCACCGCGGTCAGCTTGTCTACCAGCTCGTCGTAGCGGGAGCGGTGCACGATCACCCGAGTGGGCGCGGTGCAGATCTGGCCGCTGTGAAATCCCCACACCGAGGCGATGGCCCCGACCGCGCCGTCCACGTTGCAGTCGTCAGTCAGCACGCAGGCGCCCTTGCCTCCCAGCTCCATGAGTAGGCGCTTCATGGTTGATCCGCCGGACTGCATGATCTTGGCCCCCACCGCGGAGGAGCCGGTGAAGCTGATCATGTTCACGTCTCGAGACTCAACCAGGGCAGCCCCGGCCACGGCGCCCGATCCGGTAATGATGTTGATGACCCCCGGCGGGAAACCGGCTTCTTCGATGATCTCGCCCATCTTGATCACCGCCAGCGGGTCTTGCGGCGCCGGCTTGATCACCAAGGTGTTGCCCATGGCCAGCGCGGGGGCGATCTTGCCCGACATGTTGACCAGCGGGAAGTTGTAGGAGGTGATGCAGGCCACCACCCCCACCGGCTGGCGTATCACGTGGGCACACGACAGCCCTCCCGGCCCCAGCGGGTTTTCTGCCACCGGGTACGGCTCGATGGGATCGTCCACGTTCACCGGTGTTTCGTAGTGGCGGAACCGGTCGGCACAAGAGGGAATCTGGATCGACTCGGACACATTGATGGTGGCCCCCGTCTCTCCTTGGACCAGGCCCACCAGGCCGCCGAGCTTCTGTTCCAGCAGATCGGCGGCCCGGCCGATCATGGCGCACCGCTCGGCCATCGGGGTGTCCCGCCAGCCGGGCAGGGCCGCCTTGGCCGCGGCAGCAGCATCGTTAACCTGGGAAATCGACGCCTCGGGAGCGTGGCCGATCACCTGGGTGGTGTTCGGGTTGACGATCTCATAGGTGCCCGACTCGGCGGCGACCCATTCACCACCGATGAGCAGGCGATACTCCTCGTCGACGTTCAACGGCTCCAACTCGGCCAGTGCCATGACGAATCCCCCTTTGCCAAAATGCTCGTTACCCCAAACGGCCGGCCGAGCTAGGCGGCGATGCCGTACCTCTCCAGCCCGTACAGCTCGATGGCGTTGCCCCGGAGCAGCTTGTAGGCCTCCTCCTCGTTGAGCTCGGCCTGGGTCACGATCCTGGTGGCCACTTCCTTGGTGTGGGGGAACGTGGAGTCGGCGTGGGGATAGTCCACCTCGAAGGTGATCTGGTCCATGCCGATGAGGTCGCGGTTCCGCAGTCCCACCTCGTCGTCGAACATGCAGCCCCAGACGTGGCCAGCAATGTAAGACGACGGCGGGTTGGGCAGATTCACGCCGAAATCGCCGTTGTCGTCGTTGATCCGCTCCTCCCACAGCTTGTCCATGCGCTCGATCACGTAGGGCATCCACCCCACCTGGCCCTCGCTATAGGCCACCCGGAGGCCGGGGTACCGCACGAATACGCCCGACAGGATGTAGTCGCACATCGAGCCCATGGCGTTGCTGAAGGTGATGGTGGAGCTGACCGCAAACGGCGCGTCGGGCGAAGTGGTCGGCATCTTCGACGACGAGCCGATGTGCATGTTCACCACCGTCCCGGTCTCCTCGCAGGCAGCGAAGAACGGCTCCCAGAACCCGCTGGGGTCGTGGATAGACGGCAATCCCAGGTGGTAGGGGTTCTCCGAGAAGGCCACCGAGAAACTGCCCTTGTCGGCGCAGCGGTGGATCTCCTCGGCGGCCAGATTGGCATCCCACAGCGGGATGATGGTGAGCGGAATGAGGCGCCCCGCACCGTCGCCCGCGCACCACTCGTCGATCATCCAGTCGTTGTAGGCCTTGACGCACAGCAGGGCCAGATCCTTGTCATCCCGCTCGTAGAAGGCCTGGCCGCAGAACCGGGGCAGCACGTTGGGGAAGCAGATCGACGCATCCACGTGGTTGGCATCCATGTCTTGGAGGCGCTCTTTCTGCTTCCAGCATCCGGGCAGGATCTCGTCGAATGTCACCGGGGTGTTGGTGAGCGGCTCAAACCCGATGGCGGCCGAGAGCTTGGGGAACGGGTAGATCAGGTCGTCGTAGAGCCACCAGTCGCCCCATGTACCGTCGGGCACCCCCTTCTCGTAGCTGAACACCCCGCCTTCGAAGTGGAACTTGGCCTTGTCGCGCTCAACCCGAGGGCAGCGATCGTGGTACTTGCGGGGCAAACGCTCGGTCCACAGGTCGGGGGGCTCGACCACGTGGTCGTCCACGGAGATGATGCGGGGGATCTCTGCCATGGGCAGAGAGCTTATCGGGGCTCTGGGACGGGCCATTCACCCAACGCCCAGTTCTTCGCCAACGAGCCCAGGCATGACCTAGATTGTTCACAAAGCGTGCCGAAGGGGCACGCACAAGGGGCGAACCATGTTTGACACCATCATCAACGGCGGAGACATTGTCGACGGCACCGGCACCCCTCGCTACCGGGCCGATCTGGGACTGCAAGGAGGCCGGATCGCCGCCATCGGTGATCTGAGCGCCGCCGAGGCGGCCAATACCGTGGATGCCACCGGCAAGGCGGTGTGCCCGGGCTTCATCGACGTGCACACCCACCTCGACGCCCAGGTGTTCTGGGACACCACCCTGAGCCCTTCCCCTCTGCACGGCGTGACCAGCGTGATCGGAGGCAACTGCGGCTTCACGATTGCGCCGCTGACCGACGACCCCGCCGACGGCGAGTACCTGATGCAGATGCTGGCCCGGGTGGAGGGCATGCCCCTGGAGTCGCTCCAAACAGGAGTTCCGTGGAATTGGCGATCTACCGCTGAGTACTTCGACGCCTTCGACGGCACGCTGTCGATCAATACCGCCTTCAAGGTGGGTCACTCCGCCCTGCGCCGGGTGGTCATGGGACCCGAATGCGTGAAACGGGAGGCCACCCCCGAAGAACTGGCCCAAATGCAGGATCTGCTCCGGGCCGGGTTGGAGGCCGGGGCCCTGGGGTTCTCCTCCTCCTACGCCCGCACCCACAACGACCCCTTCGGCAACATGGTGCCCAGCCGCTACGCCAGCCGCGAAGAGCTGGTGGAGCTGGCCCGGGTGTGCTCGGAGTTCGAGGGTACCTCTCTGGAGCTGATCCCCTGCGTCGGCCCGTTCGACGATGCCGCCACCAACCTCATGACCGACATGTCGGTGGCCGCCCAGACCCAGCTCAACTGGAACGTGATGACCGTGATGGCCGGCAACCTCGACGAGTGCTACGGCAAGCTGGAGGCCAGCGACTACGCCAAGGCCAACGGCGGCAAAGTGGTGGCCCTCACTATCCCCATGGCCTTCTCGGTTCGCCTGAGCATGGCCGGCGGCTTCGTGCTCGACGCCCTGCCCGACTGGGAGGGCGCCATGCTGGCCCCGCCCGCCGAGAAAATGGCGCTCTTGTCGGATCAGGCCGAGCGGGACCGCCTCGACGAGCTGGCCCAGCAGCCCGGACCCCTTAAGGGTCTGGCCGACTGGTCCACCAAGATCATCTTTGACACCTTCGCCCCCGAGAACCAGCAGTATCGGAATCGCACCGTGGGCCAGATTGCCGAGGACGAGGGCAAGAAGCCCTTCGATGCCCTGTGCGACATCGTGGTGGCCGACGAGCTGAAGACCTCCTTTGGCACCCCGCCCCCGGTGTCCTCCGATGAGGACTGGAAAGCCCGCATGGAGATCTGGCGGGATGGCCGGGCGGTGATCGGCGCTTCTGATGCCGGCGCCCATCTGGATCTGTTCATGACGGCCAACTACGCCACCTCGATGCTCGGCCAGTGCATGCGGAAGCGGGGACTCATCTCGATGGAAGAAGCCGTCCACCTGATGACCGACGTGCAGGCCCAGCTTTATGGGCTCAAGGAGCGGGGCCAGCTCCAAGAGGGCTGGCACGGCGACGTGGTTGTGATCGACGAAGCCCGGGTGGGGGCCAAGCCCCTCACCGTGGTGGCCGACCTGCCCGCCGGCGCTCCCCGCCTGTACGGTGAGGCCGACGGCATCGACCACGTGTTCTGCAACGGCGAAGAGATCGTTCGAGACGGGCAGTTCACCGACGCCCGGCCCGGCAAGCACCTTCGCAGCGGAACCGACACCGAACGGGTCGGTCTGTCTTAGGCCGATCAGCCCCCGCTTACCCCAACCAATTCCAAACTCGACCCAACCAATTCAGGAGCCACCATGCCCGAAGCAGTAATCGTCGCCACCTCCCGCACCCCAATCGGGCGAGCGATCAAGGGATCGCTGGTCGATGTCCGCCCCGACGACATGTCGGCGTTCATCATCGACGACGTGCTCGGCAAGGTCCCCCAGATCGACGGCGCCGACGTCGAGGACGTGATGTGGGGCTGCGCCCAGCCCGCGGGCGAGGCCGGCTACAACATCGCCCGGCTGTCGGGGCTGTTGGCTGGGCTAGATGTGCCTGGCGTGACCGTCAACCGCTACTGCTCCTCGTCGCTTCAGACCATCCGCATGGCTGCCCACGCGGTTCGAGCCGGGGAGGGTGATGTGTTCGTGTCCGGCGGGGTGGAGTGCGTGAGCCGCTTTGCGTCCGGCGCTTCCGATCGGGGCGGCAAGAACGACAAGTTCGCTGAGGCCGAGGCCCGTTCGGTGGAGCGCAGTGGGGAGGGCACCCCGGTATGGTCGCCCCCCGAGGGACTGCCCGACATCTACATCGCCATGGGCCAGACCGCTGAGAACGTGGCCCAAGCCTGGAACGTGAGCCGCGAGCGCCAGGACGAGTTCGGCGTCATGTCCCAGAATCGGGCCGAAGCCGCCCAGGAGCGGGGTTTCTTCGAGCGGGAGATCACCCCCTATCCCCTGGCCGATGGCACGTTGGTGAGCAAGGACGACGGAATCCGGGCCGGCACCGTGATCGAGAAGGTGTCACAGCTCAACCCAGTTTTCCGGCCTGATGGCACGGTGACCGCGGGCAACGCCTGCCCCCTCAACGACGGGGCCGCGGCAGTGGTGGTGATGAGCGACACCAAGGCCGCCGAGCTGGGCGTCCAGCCGCTGGCCCGGATCGTGGCCTCAGGGGTGGCCGCAGTGAACCCCGAGATCATGGGTCTCGGCCCCATTCCGGCCATCACCCAGGTGCTGGACCGAGCCGGCATGACCATCGACGACGTCGATTTGGTAGAGATCAACGAGGCTTTCGCCGCCCAGGTCATCCCCAGCGCCGACGAGCTGGGCATCAGCTACGACAAGCTCAACGTGAACGGCGGGGCCATTGCTTTGGGCCATCCCTTCGGCATGACCGGGGCCCGCATCATGGGGACCCTGCTCAACGGTCTGGAAGACGCCGACAAGACCATCGGCGTGGAGAGCATGTGCGTGGGCGGCGGCCAGGGCATGGCCATGATCGTGGAGCGGCTGAGCTGAGCCCAGATACTCATTTGGCCAGCCACAAGGGGTTCAGGCAGCCGTTAGGCGAACGGGTCGGCTGCCCCTGAGCGCGTGCCAGGCGTGAAGGTGGCCGGCATCGACACCACGCCGGTCAATAGCAGGTTGCCGGGATAGGGCATAAATCCGTAGGGGTCGATCTCGTAGTCGCCCATGCGGGCCAACACGTCCCTCAGCATCAGCTCCGACTCGATGCGGGCGATCGACGAACCGATACAGCGGTGGCCGCCCAGCCCGAATGCCAAATGCTTGTTGGCCGCGCGGTCGATGCGAATCTTGCCGGGGTCGTCGAACACGGCCGGATCGTGGTTGGCCGTCACCCAGCTGATGAGCACAATGTCGCCTTGGCGGATCTTGCGGCCGCCCAGCTCAACATCGCGGGAGGCGGTACGGGTGAGGGTTTCGCTAGGACTGTAGAAGCGGAGGAACTCCTCCACCGCGACGGGAATAAGGCTGGGATCTTCGATGAGCCGGGCACGGTCCTCGGGGTGGGATCCCAGGTGGTGCAGGCCCCACGACACCAGCGCCGTCGTGGTGTCGAGGCCTCCGGCCACCAGGTTCCACATGATGGCGGTGACCTCGTCGTCGCTCAACATCCGCCCGTCGAGTGGGGACGAAACCAAGGCAGTGGTGACGTCGTCGGCCGGGTTCTCCCGGCGGAACCCGGCGAAGTCCCTGAGCTCAGCCCACATCTCCGGTTGGTGGGTGATCGCGCTCCGGTACCGCTCGTCGGTGGGCTCATACGACGACGTGGCGTGGAAGAAGTCGGCGTAGTGCTGCCAGTTGGATGACACCATGCCCATCATCTCGAGCGTCAACACGGCGGGCACCGGGGTGGTGTAGTCGAGCACCAAGTCGGCTTTACCCGACTCGATGATCTCGTCGATAAACCAGGCCGACACCGCTTCCATGCGGGGGCGATTGCTCTCGACCGCGTTGATGGTCATAAGGGGGTTCAGCACCCGCCGCAGGTCGGCATGTTCGGGCCCGTCGATCTCGGATACTCCCTGGCGGGGGATATAACCGGGTCGGGGAACGCCGCAGATGCCTTGGTAGGAGATGCCGTCGGGGGCATCGGGCTCGTACTTGTGGGCGAACGTCTCGTTGTCTCGGGCTACTTGGGCCACCGACTCGTAGTCGGTGACCATCCAGAACCCGCCGTAGTGCTCGTTGAACACCACCGGGCAGCGCTCTCGCAGCTCGTGGTAGCGGCTGTGGCGATTGGCGACGAACTCCGGGGTTTGGTGGTCGATATCTACAGTGACATCTGCTGGCTCGGGATCCACCCCCGTAGCGTAGGCAATCAAGCCTGCCTAGATTGGCTCAGCGGTTATGAGCCGTAGACAAGCACTCCTTGGGCGTATTGCTCGGCAAACAGCTTGAGCACCTCGCCGGTGTCGGCGTGGCAGTCGGTGGCGTACTTGGAATAGAGCATCTCACCGTCGACTTCCACGTCGAATATGCCCGACGCACCAGTCACCAGGGTCAGATCCTCAATGATGTGCTGGTAGTTCTGAAGAAGGTCCTTGGCAGCGCTCACGGCGTGCTCGGAATAGTCTCAAGGAACTCAATAGGTGATGGTGATGCGGTGCTTTTGCGCCATGGGTGCAGGCTACCGCCGAGAGCATGGGCAGCCTATTCATTTCAGCGCCCGCTACTCTCTGCGCCCATGAACCAAGCAACCGCCGAAGTCGGCGTGTTCGAGGCCATGCACACCCAACGGGCAATCCGGCGCTATCGGACCGACCCGGTGCCCGACGAGTTGGTCACCCAGGTGCTGGATGCCGCTATCCGGGCCCCCAGCGCCATCAATGGCCAGTTCGCCCGCTTCGTGGTGGTCACCGATCCTGAGAAGCGCCGTCGGTTGGGCGAGCTGTACCTCGATGCCCAGGAAGAGGCCTACAACAACCCAGCCGCGGCCGGCACAGAGTGGCTGCGTAACCAAGAGGCCGCGATCGTCGAGAAAGCGGCCAAGTTTGCCCGCGAGATTGGCGACGTGCCGGTGCTCATCATCGTGTGCTCCACACAGCGGGGAGTGAGCCACTCGATTTTCCCCGCGGTGCAGAATCTCCTGGTGGCGGCTCGCAGCCTGGGATTGGGCACGGTTCTGACCACGCTGCACACCTTCCGGGCCGACGAGGTGCGAGAGGTACTCGGCATACCAAACGACATCCGCATCGTGTGCGGCATCCCCATGGGCTGGCCCGCGGTGCCCTTCGGCCCGGTTCGCCGCCGGCCAGTCTCTGAAGTTGCCTATTGGAACCAGTGGGAGGACCAACATGACTGAACAGGCGAGTGAGCAGAGCTTTGGACCCTTCACGATGACCGTTGACAACGGCATCGGCTGGGTGGTGATCGACCATCCACCCAAGCAACTCGTGGACGGAGCGTTGATTGGCGGGTTGATCGGCTTGCTGAACGCGGTCGAAGCTGCCAACGAAGTAGGCGATCAGGTCAGCGTGCTGGTGTTTGAGAGCGCTGATTCAGAGTTTTTCTTGATGCACGGAGACGTAGAGCAGATCCTGGCCATGGAGGCTCCAGCCGATGTGCCGGCCGAGCCCAATGTGGCCGCGGCCACCTTTGACCGGTGTCGCACCATGGCGGTGGCCACCATCGGCATGATCGATGGCGTCGCCCGGGGTGGCGGATCGGAGTTCCTGCTGTCGCTCGACATGCGTTTCGCTGGACCTCGCACTGTGTTGGGCCAGCCAGAGGTGGCCATGGGCATCATTCCCGGGGCCAGCGGTACCCAGCGCTTGGCCCGCCTCGTGGGTCGCAGCCGGGCTCTGGAGATTGTGCTATCAGGCAACGACGTGACCGCCGAGGAGGCTGCGGCCATCGGCTACGTCAACCGGGTGCTGCCCTCCGATGAGCTTCGGGCCCACACCGCCCAGGTGGCCCGCCGCATCGCCGCATCGCCGCGGTTGTCCATTGCCAAGGCCAAGCAAGCCGTGGATGCTGCCCTCGGACCAGTGGAGCCCGGACTTCTGACCGAGACCCAGGCAATGATGGCCTGCTCCGCTACCGGACAGCACGTGCCGCTGATGCAGCGCTTCCTCGACGCCGGTGGCCAGACCCGGGAGGTCGAGCGCGACGCTTCTGCTATGGCCGCGGTTGTCGACCAGATGCTGGAACTGGACTAGCTCAAGCCAACTCCGGCCACAGAGCCAGCGCAGTACCGCCCAGGAACTGAGCCTGCTCGCTGGGAGACATCGCCGCGCAAGCCGCCCGAGCCTGGTCGGCCAACTCGGTGTAGGGCCGATCGTGGGTCTGGGAATAGTCCGACCCCCACATAAGCCGGTTAAGGCCGAACTGCTCGGCCAGCCGCTCCAGCATGGCCGCCGATTCGCCGGCATCCAGCACATGAGGGGTGACCTTCAGGTACAAGTTCTCCAGATGGGCGTAATTGCCAATCGACTCGGGAGCGAATCCGCAGTGATCCAGAGCCAAGATCACGTCAGGATGGGCCGCCACCGCTTCGACCAGCGCGGGCAGGTGCTCGGGCACGGTGGCCGCGCTGACCCGGAGCCCCAGTCGCCGCGCTGTATCCCATGTGGCCTCATCTTGCAGCGGGCCTCCCCCGCCGACGGCGTAAAACCGCACGCCGCCAACCCCGGCCGCCACCAATGCGTCAAGCTCAGCCGGATCGTCCACAATGGCCACCGCGCTGAATGAATTGGGATAGGCCGCCCGGGCATCTACGACATAGGAGTTGTCCGTGCCGTAGCCTCCGAGGGCCTGTACCAACACCGCCCGGTCCACATCGGCGGCTGCCATCTCGGCCAACAGCTCCTCAGCGGTGACCGGTGCCTCGTACACCCACTCCACCCCCGGATAGTCGGCCACCTGGAGCGGATATCTCTCTAAGTCATCAGAAATCACGTGGGTATGGGTGTCGACGACGAGCACCCGGCTAGTTTGCTCGGCAGCGCCCCGGAACGCCGACCTGAAGTCACTTGGTCCAACGAGGGCTCGAGAGGAGGCCTAGACATGGCTGGTTCATCCCAGAAGTACACCTGCTTTGAGATCGCGCTTGAAGAAGGAGTCGCCCACTTACAGCTCAGCCGACCAGAAGCCAGAAACTCAATGATCCCGGAGTTCTGGTCTGAGCTGCCCACTGCGGTGAACGACCTGTCCGACTCCGGGGTGGCCCGGGCGCTGGTGATCTCCTCCACCGGACGCCATTTCACCGCAGGAATGGACCTGTCGGTGTTCACCCAGCCGGACTCGCTGTTCTCGGGTGGCTCGGATGCCGATACAGGGACAGCAGAGGTTCCGGAGTTCGGCCGAATCCGAGCAGAGACCCGAAACTTGGCCCTGACCCTTCAAGAATCATTCAGCTGCCTGGAAAAGGCCCGCATGCCGGTGTTGGCCGCGGTTCAGGGAGGCTGTGTCGGCGGCGGGGTGGACATGGTCAGCGCTGCCGACATGCGGTATTGCACAGCCGATGCGTTCTTCTGCATACAGGAGATCAACATCGGTCTGACCGCTGATCTGGGCACCCTGCAACGGCTGCCCCGGATCATTCCCGACGGACTGGCCCGCGAGCTGGCCTACACCGGCCGCCGACTCACTGCTGATGAAGCAAAGACCGCGGGATTGGTCAATCAGGTGTACTCCGACCAAGACGCAATGATCGAAGGCGTCTTTGAGATTGCCCGGGAGATCGCCGCCCGATCGCCGCTGGCCATTTGGGGATCAAAGGAGATGCTCAACTACACCCGCGACCACAGCGTGGACGACGGACTCAACTATGTGGCCACCTGGCAATCCGGCATGTTCCACCCCGACGATATGGCTGAGGTCTTCGCGGCGAGAGCCGAGGGCCGCGACCCAGTCTTTCAGAACCTCCTTCCCACCCGACGCAAGCTATAGAGCCTCCAGCAGCTGATGCCGTGCGGTGGTGCCTAGTCCCAGACGGCAAGGAGCAGACCGATAAGGGCATAGGAGATCAGGGGGTATCCGACGTTGATGGCGAGCAGCTTTAGGCTCCGGCCTTCAAAGGCGTAATTCACCCCGTGGGACGTAAGCACAAAGCCGACTGCGGCTAGCACGCCCAATCCGAGACCCTCCCCCGCGTTGTCAGCTCCCATGCCCTGCACCAACAGCGCCAAGCCCAGGGTGAAGACGATGGCCAATACGATGGCCACCACATAGGGCACCCACTGACGCGACGTGCCCTTCATGACGTCTATGTCCTCCTGAGTCATGCCAGTCTCGGCCATCCATGGCCGAGACAAAGCCCCATACCACGCGGCACCCAACACCTGATTGAACACCACTGCCACCAGAACAGCCAGATAGTTCAGATCACCGAAATCAATGTTGTCCATAGTCCCATTCTGCCCCGTCTTACCCGCACGTGGTGTGTATCGCGAAGCGTGTAGGTTCAGCACATGCCTTCAATTGCTACTGATCGCTATGTCGACCGGACCGAGATGGAGGAATTCGTCCGCCCCCGCCACCGGGGTGTGCTGCTCACCACTCGCCGCGACGGTCGCCCCCAAAGCTCGCTGGTGACGCTGGGGCTCGACACCAGCGGCCGAGTGGTGGTGTCCAGCTATCCCGAGCGGGCCAAGTCGATAAACGCCAAGCGCAGCCCCGCGGCCTCGATGGTGGTGATGTCGGACGAGTTCGGCGGCGAGTGGATACAGCTCGACGGAACCGCCGAAGTCCTCGATATGCCCGAAGCCCTCGACGGCCTGGTGGAATACTTCCGCGTCATCTCCGGCGAGCACCCCGACTGGGACGAATACCGCGAAGCCATGGCCCACCAGGGCAAGTGCCTCATCCGCCTCACCATCGACCAATGGGGCCCCATCTCCAAAGGCGGATTCCCCGCCCGCCTCGTCGAAGACTCCTAAGACCGTCCTGGGTCTGGAATCGCCTTCACCCCAGCCGCGCCAGTTTGCGGCGGAGCCAGTCTTCTCGGTCGGAGGCGTAGCGTTGGGCAATCTTGGTGTTTGGGAAGAGGCCGACGCCGTGGGGGCCGCCGGGGTAGACGTGGAGCTCGGTGGGGACGCCGGCGCCATAGAGGCGCATCGCGTAGGTGATGTCCTCGTCGCGAAAGCCGTCGGCGCCGCCGACGCAGACGTAGGCGTCGGGCAGGCCAGAAAGGTCTTCGGCTCGGGCCGCAGCCGCGGTGTAGGGCACATCCTCAGAGCCGTAGAGGTCGCCCAGATAGCACCTCCATCCGAATGCGTTTGTCTGCTTGGTCCAAATCACCAGGTCATCGAGCTGGCTCGACGGGGTGATCTGCCGGTCGTCGAGCATCGGGCAGTCGAGCAGCTGGAACTGCAACGGCACCTCGTCCCGGTCTCGGGCCAACAGCGCCAAGGCCGCGCACAACCCTCCCCCAGCGCTGACCCCGGTAATCCCGATCTTGTCACGGTCGATGCCAAGCTCATCGGCATTCTCATACGTCCACTTCAAGCCCGCGTAGCAGTCCTCCAAGGGCCCGGGATACGAAGTCTCCGGGGCTAGCCGGTACTCCACTGATACGCCGACGATGCCGTAGGTCGGACACCACCGGTCGAATTTGGCGTCGTCCATGTCGTAGGTACCCCGGATATAGCCCCCGCCGTGAATCGAATAAACACACGGCACGGAGCCCTCAATCCCTCGCGGGCGGTGTACCCGCACCACCACCCCGTTGGCCGCATCCACCATATGATCCGACCGCTCCACCGCATCACTCAGCTCGGGGAACTGAACCGGCAATGTGGCTCTAATCTCAGGCAGCAGCTCAACACTAAGATCACGGGTTGGCACCGTGTGCTTTAGCCGCTCGATCTCGGGATCCAGCGGAATTGTTGTCATTTCAACTCCGAAGTGTTTGCCGCAATTCCGATGCTCACCCAAGCCGCGCTAGTTGGCGGCGGAGCCAGTCTTCTTGGTCGGCTATGTAGCGCTGGGCAATCTCGAGTTGGGTGAAGACTTGAACGCCGTGGGGAGCACCGGGGTAGACGTGGAGCTCGGTGGGCACACCGGCACCGTAGAGACGCATGGCGTAGGTGATGTCCTCATCGCGGAAGCCGTCGGCACCGCCTACGCAGACGTATGCCTCGGGCAGGCCTGACAGGTCCTCGGCCCGAGCCGGCGCCGCGGTGTAGGGCACATCGTCGGATCCGTAGAGATCACCCAAGTAGCACTGCCAGCCGAAGGCATTCGACTCCCTGTTCCAGACCACCAAGTTTTCGATCTGGCTGGAAGGGGTGATCTGGCGGTCGTCGAGCATCGGACTATCCAAGATCTGGAACTGCAACGGCACCTCGCCCCGATCCCGGGCCAGCAGCGCCAGCGCGGCGCACAACCCTCCCCCGGCACTGGCCCCCGTGATGCCGATCTTGTCCCGGTCGACGCCCAAATCTTCGGCATGGTCGTACGTCCACTTCAAACCGGCGTAGCAGTCCTCCAACGGCCCGGGATAGCGCGTCTCCGGGGCCAGCCGATACTCCACAGAAACCCCGACAATTCCGTACTTGGGGCACCACCGGTCGAATATGGCGTCATCCATGTCGTAGCTGCCCCCGATATAACCCCCACCGTGGATCGAGTACACGCAAGGCAAGGCCCCTTCCGACCCCACCTCTCGGTGCACCCGCACCACCACGCCGTTGGCCTCATCCACCACATGATCGGTGCGCTTCACCGCGTCGCTGAGCTCAGGAGGTTCAAAGAACGGCACCCCCCGCATCTCGGCAAGTCTCTCCGCATTCATCTCCCCGCGCCATAGCATGGGTATGAGCGCCTCGATCTCCTCAATTACCGCCACTGTGGCCATGTCAACTCCTTGGTAGATGTCGTACTTCAGATACTCAGCCGAGCCGTTCTATCTGACGGCGGAGCCAGTCTTCTTGGTCGGCTGTGTAGCGCTGGGCAATCTCGAGGTGGGCGAACAAAGCCACACCGTGGGGGGCACCGGGGTAGACGTGGAGCTCGGTGGGAACGCCCGCGCCGTACAAGCGCATGGCGTAGGCGATGTCCTCATCGCGGAAGCCGTCGGCCCCGCCGACGCACACATAGGCCTCGGGCAGGCCCGACAAATCCTCAGCCCGAGCGGCCGCCGCGGTGTAGGGCACATCATTGGAGCCGTAGAGATCACCGAGGTAGCTCTGCCAACCGAAGGAGTTTGACTCCCTGGTCCAGATGATCAAGTCGTTGAGCTTGCTCGATGGGGTGATCTGGCGGTCATCCAGCATGGGGCAGTCCAGCAGCTGGAATTGCAGTGGCACCTCGCCCCGGTCCCGGGCCAACAGCGCCAGCGCAGCGCACAGCCCTCCCCCGGCACTGACTCCGGTTATGCCGATCTTGTCCCGGTCGATGCCGAGCTCATCGGCATTGTCGTAGGCCCACTTCAATCCCGTGTAGCAGTCTTCCAGTGCCCCGGGATAAGGCGTCTCCGGGGCCAGCCGATACTCCACCGACGCCCCGACAATGCTGTACTTGGGGCACCACTGATCGAATTTGGCGTCATCTATGTCGCGACTGCCCAGGATGTAGCCCCCGCCGTGAATCGAGTACACGCACGGTAGATCGCCTTCCGATCCCACCTCTCGATGCACCCGCACCACCACGCCGTTGGCCTCATCCACCACATGATCGGTGCGCTCGACCGCGTCGCTGAGCTCAGGAGGCTCGCCAAATTGCATTCCCCGCAACTCGGGCAAGTTCTCCGCATTGATCACATCAAGGGGCACCATGTCCTTGAGCGGCTCGATCTCCTCATGCAGCGCAACCGTGGCCATGTCAACTCCTTCTCTCTGCTCGTCGGATACCCGACCGGTATGAAGCAGCCCGAATACTAGTAGTGAATCGCCGGGACCCAACCCGCAGGCGTGGGTAACCATTGCCCTTGCTGAGTAACCTGCCGGGCGATGTCTTTTGTCGACGCCCCTAGCCCTCAATGATTCTCCAGCACCTGCGAGTCATCGAGGTGGGCGGAGGGATTGCCGCCTCCTATGCGGGAAAGCTGCTGGCTGACGCCGGCGCCGACGTCATCAAGATCGAGCCTCCCGGCGGGGAGCCTCTACGGCGGTGGTCGGCGTCGGGAGCAGAGCTGGGCGACAGAGACGGCCCTCTGTTTCAGTTCCTCAACACCTCCAAGCGCTCGGTGGTCGGCGATCCCAGCGATCCAGCCATGGCCGATCTGCTGGCTAGCGCTGACATCCTCATCGACTCCACAGACCAGGGTCTTGCCCCGTCAATCATCGACGCCGCCCGCCAGGCCAACCCCGCGCTGGTGCTGGTGTCGATCTCCCCGTGGGGGCGCACCGGACCCTATGCCCATCGGCCAGCCACCGAGTTCACTTTGCAGGCCGAGTGCGGGGGCATCGGCAAGCGGGGCAACCCGGAGCGACCCCCGGTGCAGGCCGGCGGCGTTATCGGCGAGTGGACCGCGGCCATCTACGCCGGGGTGGGGGCGCTGGCCGCGGCCCGAGCCGCCGGGCGCAGCGGTCGAGGCGACCATGTGGACGTGTCCATGTTCGAGACCATGGTCATGACCATGAACACCTACGCGTGGATCGCCGCCGAGCTGAGTGGCGACACCAACCCCGAGCGTCCCAGCCGAAACGTTGAGCTTCCTTCGATCGAGCCCACCGCCGACGGCCACGTGGGTTTCTGCACGGTGGCCCGCCAGCAATTCCTGGACTTTCTGGTGATGATCGGCCGTTCCGATTGGCTGGAGGACGAGGAGATGTGCGGCTACGGCGGCCGCTGGAAGCGGAGGGACGAGTTCCGAGCCGCCATGCACGCCTGGACCACCCAGCGCACCACCGCCGAGGTGATCGCCGAGGCCTCGGCCCGGCGCATCCCGGTGGCCCCCATCGGAAGCGGGGCGACCGTGCCCACCTTGGAGGCGTTCTCCGGCCGGGACGCCTTCACCACCAACCCCTCGGGCGGGTTCACCCAGCCCGCCGTCCCCTACCAACTGCACGGCGCCGCCACCCGGCCCTTCGAACCCGTCCCCGGCGCCGGTGAGCACACCGGTCAGATCGAAGCCCACACCCCCCAACCCAACCGGGGGGAGCCCAATGCGCTCCCTCTAGCCGGAATACGAGTGATCGACTTCACCGCCTGGTGGGCCGGGCCCATCGCCAGCCACTCCTTGGCTCTGCTCGGCGCCGACGTGGTCAAAATCGAGTCCATCCAACGAGCCGACGGAATGCGCTTCGCCTCCGCCCGCCCGCCCTCGGCGGACCAGTGGTGGGAGTGGGGCATGGTCTTCCACGGGGCTAACACCAACAAGCGGGACATCACCCTCGACCTCCGCTCCCCCGAAGGGGTGGCGGTGGCCGAGCGGTTGATCGCCGACGCCGATGTGGTGATCGAGAACTTCACCCCCCGAGTGATGGACGGCTTCGGCCTCACCTGGGAGCGGCTGTCAGAAATCAACCCCAAGCTGATCATGGCCCGGATGCCCGCCTTCGGCCTCAGCGGCGCTTGGCGAAACAACACCGGTTTCGCCCAGACCATGGAACAGCTAACCGGGATGGCCAACATCACCGGATACCCGGACGAGGATCCCCAAATCCCCCGAGGCCCGTGCGACCCGCTGGCCGGCATGCACGCGGTGTTCGCCACCCTCACCGCCCTCGAGGAACGGGACCGCACCGGCCAAGGGCGTCTAGTGGAGGTGACCATGGTGGCCGCCGCCCTCAACGCCGCGGCTGAGCAATTGGTGGAGTATTCCGCCCTCGGCCGCCAACTCCCCCGCGAGGGCAATCGGGGCCCGCGGGCCGCTCCCCAGGGGGTTTACCTCGCCGCCGGGCATGAGCGCTGGGTGGCCGTGTCAGTAGCCGACGACCACCAGTGGAAGAGCCTCTGCGACCTTCTAGACCGCCCCGATTGGGCTAACTACGACACCGTTGACAAGCGCCGGGCCGCGGCCGACTCCATCGATGCCGGAATAGCCGAATGGGTGGCCCCTCAAACTGACGCCGACGCGGTGGCGCAACTGCTCGACGCCGGAGTCCCGGCCAGCATGGTGGTGCTGCCCGCCGAAATCAGCAACCACCCCCAACTGCGGACCCGCTCATTCATTGAGCCAATCGACCACCCGGTGTGCGGGGAAGTATCAGCGGCCAGCCTGCCCTTCCGGTTCGAATCGTCCCCCGGCCCCTGGACCAAGACCCCGGCTCCCCTCCTTGGCCAGCACAACCACGAGATACTGGGCGGCGAACTGGGCTTGACCGATAACGAGCTGGCTGAATTGGAGGCCAAGGGCGTCAGCGGCACACGGCCTGTCGGGCTCTAGTTGACTACCCTATGCTCAGGATTTTTTGGGGGCACGATAATGCGGCGATGGATTCTGGCTTTGCTTCTCGCATTGGCGCTGGTAGCAGCAGCTTGCGGGGGCAACGACGATGACGGTTCGGGAGGCGATGCCCCACCGGCAATCGCCGAAGAAGCGGAACCCGAAGCACCTGCACCCCAAGCTGCTGAACCGGAAGCAACAGAACCTGAAGAGGTTGAGCAGGTAGAGCCCGAGCCTGAAGACGCCGAGCCTCAGGCCGCCGAACCCGAAGACACCGGGCCAGAAGAGGCTGCGCCTGAAGAGGCAGCCCCCGAGGAGCCCAAGCCCGAGCCAGTGGTGCTCACCGCGTCGTACCGCGGGGTCACCGAGACTGAGATCAAGATCGGCGTCGGATTCGTCGACGTCACCGAATTCGGCATCGACAACGGCGACCACGAGGCCCAGTGGCAGGCGGCCATTGACAGGGCCAACGACGCGGGAGGCGTCAACGGACGACTGTTGGTACCGGTGTTCGGGGAATACTCGCCAGTCGACGATGCGGCCATCGAGGGAGTGTGCGTGCGGTTCGTCGAAGACGAGGAGGTCTTTGCGTTTGTGGGCTTCGTCCTCTGGGACGGAGTGCTCTGCTACACCGAGCTGTACGGGGCCCTGGCCGTGAACACAGCAGAAATGGCACCCGACGTCATCGGGCGAAGCGGCGGGTTGCTCTTTACCACACAGGGAGGCCTCATCGAGAGGATCAACAGTCTCATCACTGCTGCCGCAACCGATGGGCAGATCGAGGGCAAGAGGATCCAGATCCATGCGTCGGCGGCGGAAGACGAGATCCTTCTCGAGCCAGTAAAGGAGCTGGTTGAAGCCGCTGGCGGCACCGTGACTCGGACGCTAGTTACGACTACTCCTCCAGGCGATGTCCCCGCGGGAGAAGCACAAGCCGACGTCTGGATCGAACGCGCCGAAGCTGACGATGTCGACGTCATCTTGACCTTCAATGGCGGCTACGGAACGGTTGGGGCGGTGGAGCGGGCCGGGAGCGATCTGGTGGTCGTTACGGACGCGGTCGCCCCATCTGCATATGTCGAATTTGGCTACAACCCGGGGCAAGTCAACCTATTTGCCTATGGCGTCCCAACACTCCAGGACTATTACAACGCTGGCGAAGCCGGTGTTCAAGAGTGCGTCGAGAACTATGAAACCCGCAGCGGGAACATAGTCAACGTCAATGTCCCCAGCCCGAGGCCCAACAACCTCCCCCCGACAATCCGGTCATGTCGTGGTATTGAGCTCTTCGTTGCCATCGCCACCGCCGCTGGTCCGGTGCTCACCCAAGATTCGTTCATCGAGGCCGCCCGTGGCCTGGGATCATTTGATCTCACCGGCACCACCTCCGCCTCTCTCAGCGAAGGAAAGTACAGCGCTGACAACGCACCGCTTGTCCGGCTCTACTGGGACTCCGAGAACAGCGAATTCGTCAGCGGGAACTGAGATCAGTCAGCTCCTGGGGGCACACCGCTAGGACGACGCCTCGTCCGTGTTGGGCTGGCTGGGATCGACACCCAAGGTCGCCGATTCCACTAGCTCCACCAAGTTGTCAGGGTCGCAATCCATCGTGCCCGGGGTGGCAGGGTGGCGCCGGATCCAGCCGCTGGGGGTGGGGCTCATCAGCAGGAAGCACGGCGATGGGATTCCCTCCGCAGGGTTTGTCGGCCCGTGCAGTCCTCGGCCGTCCCATTCGGTGATGGTGCGGGCCGACTCAATCACCAACTCCCGGGTCAGTCCCCCACCGCTGGTGAACATGGCCCGGTTGACTGCTTCTTCGAACAAGAGCGCAGACGCCCAGCTGGAAAGGCCGATCAGGTCAACCTCGGCCTCCTCGTCCACTTCCTCCCTCAAGAAGAGCACGTACCTCACCAACTCGACGTTGTCGCCCGGCTCCTCAAAGGGGAGCACCCCTATGCTCACCCACAGATCCGAGCCCAGTTCAGCGACTTCGGCCGCCCAACTCTGCGAATAGCAGTCGGCGCCGCAGAGGACGAAGGTCGGCCCGTCCGCGGGCTCCTCCACTGCCTCCCCTTCCTGGGGCTCTACTTCAGGATCAGCAGTGGGCTCTCCTTCGCCCGTCTCATCAGAGCCCGCTTCGGAAGTGTCGTCAGGCTCCTCTTCGGGCAGGGTGGTGGGCTCCTCCTCGGGCGCAGGGAAATCGAAGGTAGGCAGCTGCTCAAAAAGGTCGGCCCGGGCCTGGAGCAGTTCCATCAGCCGATTCCTGTCGGCCGACCAGGTGATCCCCAGAACCTGGGCTTCCAACATGGCTGAGGCCAGCGCGTCGTAGTCCTCGTCGATCACGTCGGCCGTGGCCTGAAAGGCAAAGTTGAGTCCTCCAGCAGTGGCCGCCTCGATATCCCGCTGGGCCCGGTAGAACGCCACCGGCATGTCCAGCACAACCGTGCCCACGGCGGCCGCGGCGACCGGGAAACGCTCGCTCATGAACTGGGCTGGACCGGCCTGCCAAACGGTATTGGATGTTGGATTGGAGACAAACGTCACCGGCGACGACCGCCGAGCCGGGCTCAGTGCGGCGGCCGGGAAGTCGGGCAGGAGGCAGGACTGGTCGTTCAAGAGGTCCACGCCATCGCCGTCGAATAGGGCATAAGACCCCACTAGAGCGAAGATGTCACTCTCGCAGGCTTCCTCAATGGCGGCTCGGTGGTCGAATACGTTGGCGTCGAAAAGGACGACCTCCACGTCCCGGCCCCCCAGGCCGCCGCTGCTGTTCACCGCTTGGGCCCAGGCTCGCATGGCCAGCCAAGCCGCTTCGCTGCCTCCCGTAACGGGGTTGCCGGTGCTGCTGTCGGCGATCACCCCTATGCGAATCACTGCATCGCTGACCCCGGAACGAATCGGCTCGGCTGTCGGTCCGGGCACCACCGTGTCCTGAGGCTCGGGGGTGGGAGTGGGGGTGGCCAGCTCGGGCGACGACACCACCGGTCCCTGGAGATCGGGGGTCTTGCAGGCTGTGACCACCAAGGCCAAGGCCACCGTCAGCACGAACGGCGCAATTGCAAGCTTGAGGAAGCGGGCGAGCCGCACGCCTTTATCGTCGCACGAAGTAGAGGTTGCGCGGGCGGCGGGGTCAGCCCCGGGCAGCTGCGAAGCCCTGCTCCAAGTCGGCGATGATGTCGTCCACCGTCTCCAAACCGACCGAGAGCCGCACCAGTCCGGGGTACACCCCAGTGCTGATCTGCTCTTCCTCGGTGAGCTGGGAGTGGGTGGTGGACGCCGGGTGGATCACCAGGCTGCGCACATCGCCGATGTTGGCCACATGGCTGTGCAGGGTTAGAGCGTTCACAAACTTCTCACCGGCTTCGCGTCCACCCTCGATGTGGAAGGCGGGCACCGAGCCGTAGCCCTTGCCGTCGGTGTAGTGATTCATCCGCTCGTGCCACGGACTGGACGACAGGCCGCCGAATTGCACCGACTCAACCTGGTCGTGACCTTCCAGGTAGTCGACCACCGCGTTGGCGTTGGAGCAGTGCCGCTCCATGCGCATGCTGAGCGTCTCCAACCCTTGGAGGAAGTAGAAGGCATTCTGCGGGGAGATGGCCGCACCGATGTCCCGAAGCAGTTGCACCCGGGCCTTGATGATGAAGGAACCGTTGCCCAATGCCGGCCAGAAAGCCAGGCCGTGGTAGCTGGGGTCGGGCTCGGTGAAGTTGGGGAAGCGACCGCTGGCCCCGTAGTCGAAGGTGCCGCCGTCGATGATGACTCCACCAATGGAGTTGCCGTGGCCTCCGATGAACTTGGTCATTGAGTGGACCACGATGTCGGCCCCGTGCTCCAGCGGGCGGATCAGATAGGGAGACGGCACCGTGTTGTCCACCATCAGGGGTATTCCCTCGGCGTGGCCCACCGCGGCGACGCCCTCGATGTCGAGGCAGTCGTTCTTGGGGTTTCCGATGGTCTCGGCGTAGAGCACCTTGGTGTTCTCCTGGATGGCGTTCTTCCAAGCACCCAGGTCGTCGGGATCCTCGATGAACGACACCTCGATGCCCATCTTGGGCAGGGTGTAGTGCAGCAGGTTGTAGGTGCCGCCGTACAGCGACGCGGAGGAAATCACGTGGTCGCCCGACTCGGCCAGGTTCAAGATGGCCAGCGTCTCCGCGGCCTGGCCCGAGGCCATGGCCAGCGCCCCGGGGATCCCGATTGCGGTCTCAGTCCCGCCTTCCAGCGCGGAAAGCCGGGCCTCCAGCACCATCTGGGTGGGATTCATGATCCGGGTGTAGATGTTGCCCACCTCGGCCAGCCCGAACAGCGCAGCAGCGTGCTCGGTGTCGCGGAACACATAGGAGGTGGTCTGGTAGATGGGCACGGCCCGCGATCCGGTGGCCGGATCGGGCTCCTGCCCGGAGTGGATCTGCTTGGTCTCAAAACCCCAGTTTTCGCTCACGGCTCTTCTCTCTTCCTTTCGGAGTTGCCGGGTAGATACTAATGAATTGCTGCCGTTTGGCAGCTATCGAAGGCTGGCCGGGGACTATTCCTTCCCCTGGCCCCCGGACACTGCTTGCACACTCTGGCGGCCTTCGGAGATCCAGGGCATCATGGCCCGCAGCTCAGCCCCTACCTGCTCGATGGGGTGCTGTTGGCCCTCGGCTTCCAGACGCAGGAAGTTGGGCCGGCCGCTGCGGCTCTCGCTCATCCACTCATCGGCGAACGACCCGCTCTGGATCTCACTCAAGATCCTCTTCATCTCAGCCCGAGTGTCCTCGTTGATGATGCGGTCGCCCCGGCTCAGATCCCCGTACTCAGCGGTGTCGGAGATTGAGTAGCGCATCCCGCCGATTCCCTCCTCGTACATGAGGTCGACGATGAGCTTCAGCTCGTGGAGGCACTCGAAGTAGGCCACCTCGGGCTGGTATCCGGCCTCGCACAGCGTTTCGAACGCCGCGGTCACCAGCGAGGTGAGTCCGCCGCACAGCACCACTTGCTCGCCGAACAGGTCGGTCTCGCACTCTTCGGCAAAGGTGGTCTCGATCACCCCGGCGCGGGCGCCGCCGATGGCATCGGCATAGGCCAAGGCCAGGTCCCGGGCACTGCCGGAGGCGTCCTGGCCGACGGCGATGAGGCAGGGCACGCCGCCGCCCTCCACATAGGTGCGCCGCACCAAATGACCGGGGCCCTTGGGGGCCACCATGGCCACGTCCACGCCCTCGGGAGCTGATATCAGGTCAAACCGCACGTTAAAGCCGTGGGCGAAGAACAGCGCATCGCCGGACTGGAGGTGGGGCTCGATGTGGTCCTTGTAGATGTCTCCCTGCTCAGTGTCGGGCAGCAGCAACATGATGACGTCGGCCTCGCCCGATGCCTCCGCCATCGACATCACTCGCAGGCCGGCCTCGGCGGCTTTGGCAGCCGACGACGAACCCTCCCGCAGCCCGACCCGGACGTCGATCCCCGAGTCCTTCAGGTTTAGGGCGTGGGCGTGGCCCTGCGACCCGTATCCCAGTATCGCCACCTTGCGATCGGCGATTTGGGAGCGGTCGACGTCTTTCTCATACAACACGGTTGCCATTGGCTGTCCTTGGTTGGTAGGGGCCGTTAGGGGGCCAGCGGGTCGGGGGTGGATTTCACCAGCTTGGGCAGCGCTACTTTGCCGGTGCGCTGTACCTCCACGATCCCATAGGGTCGCAGAAGGTCTTCGAAGTCATCCACTCGGCTGGGCGATCCGGTAAGCGACACCATGATCTCGTCGTAACCCACATTGAGCACGGTGGCCTGGAAGATGCGCACCAGATCCAGGATCTGGCCCCGAATCTCGGAATCGGCCCGGACGGTGACCATCATCAGCTCCCGCTCCACGCTGGCGGCGGGATTCAGCTCCTGGATGTCCACCACGTTGACCAGCTTGTCGAGCTGTTTCACCACCTGCTCCATGGGCGCGGCGTCCACCCCGACCACGATGGTGAGGCGGCTGAACCGCTCGTCGTCAGTGGGGGCCACGGCCAGCGACTCGATATTGAAACCCCGGCGGGCGAACAGGCCAGCCACCCGGGCCAGCACGCCAGCCTTGTTCTCTACCCGAACCACCAGCGTGGTGGTCCCCCCGACCTCGGAACCTGGCGCTGAACTCATCGGAGCAGCACTCATCGGGGTCGATCTCGCTGTGATGGGTCGACCACAACGTCGCTGTTGGACATGCCCGCTGGAACCATCGGAAAGACGTTCTCCTCGGCCTCGCAGCGAAACTCAACAACCACGGGCTGGTCATTTATGTCGTTAGCCTGGGCGATGGCTGGGCCGACCTCCTCGGGCGACTCCACCCGAAGTCCGACGCAGCCCAGCGCCTCGGCCCACATCTTGTAGTCGGGCACGTCGCGGGTCAGGTAAACCTCGGAATAGCGCTCTTCGTAGAACATCTCCTGCCACTGGCGGACCATCCCCAAATAGGCGTTGTTGATGAGGGCCACCTTGATGGGGAAGCCCTCGGTGGCCGCGGTGACCAGCTCTTGTGCGGTCATCTGGAAGCAGCCGTCGCCGTCCACGGCCCACACCATTCGGTCCGGTCGGCCCGCCTTGGCTCCGATGGCCGCGGGGATGGCGAACCCCATCGTGCCCAAGCCGCCCGAGTTCACCCAGGTGTAGGGGTGGTTGAACTTCCAATACTGACTGGTCCACATCTGGTGCTGACCCACTCCCGAGGCCACAATGGTGTCGTCGGGCGTAGAATCTCGGAGCTGCTCCAGCACGTACTGGGGCTTCAGCAGCTCGTCGCCCTTGGACTGCTCATAGGTCAACGGGAACCGCTCCTGCCAGCCGCTAATGCGGGACCGCCAAGCATTGCGGTCGGGTTGGGCCTCGCTTCCCCCCATCTCCTTGAGTGCTTTGACCAGTTCTTCGGTGACCACCCGGCAATCGCCCTGGATTGCGACATCAGGACGGCGCACCTTGCCCAACTCGGCGCTGTCGATGTCCACATGGATGACCTTGGCCAAGGGGGCGAACTCGCCCACCTTGCCGGTGACCCGGTCGTCGAATCGGGCGCCCAGCGCAATGAGCAGGTCGGCCTCCTGCATAGCGGTGACCGCGGTGTAGTTGCCGTGCATTCCGGGCATGCCCAAACACAGCGGATGGTCGTCGGGGAATCCGCCCCGATTCATCAAGGTGGTGACCACGTGGATGCCGGTCATCTCAGCCAGCTCCAACAGGGCCTCCGCACCCCGCGACTTCAAGATGCCGCCCCCGGTGTAGAGGATCGGGCGCTCGGCCTCGCAGATAAGTTTGGCCGCCTGGCGGATCAGCTCGGCGTCGCCCGCGATGTTGGGGAGGTAGCCGGGCAGGTCGTGGCTGTCGGGGGTGTACCACTCCATCGCCGAACGGGGGTTGTTGGGGTCGACAATGTCTTTGGGGATGTCCACCAGCACCGGTCCGGGACGGCCGGTGGTGGCGATGTAGAAGGCGTCGTGGATCACCTGGGGGATGTCGGCCGCCTCGGTCACCAGGTAGTTGTGCTTGGTCACCGACATGGTGATGCCGGTGGTGTCGCACTCCTGAAAGGCGTCGGTGCCGATGGCCGCATAGGGAACCTGGCCGGTCACCACCACCATGGGGATGGAGTCCATGTAGGCATCGCACAGCGGGGTGACGATGTTGGTGGCCGCCGGACCCGAGGTGACCATGGCCACACCGGGGCGGCCGGTGGCGTGGGCGTACCCCTCGGCCATGTGGCCTGCGCCCTGCTCATGGCGCACCAGCACATGGCGGATGGAAGAGTCGATCAGCGGGTCATACACGGGCAGGATGGCCCCGCCGGGCAGCCCGAACAAGATGTCCACGCCCTCGTTCTCGAGGGCCTTCATAAGGGCTTGTCCGCCGTTCATTTTCATGTTGGATCAACCTTTCGGGCTTCTCCCAAATGGAAAGACCTCCCGGTGTGGGAGGTCGGTAGCGCCCGGTCCCCGGGCCGAGCCGGGACCGCGCGCTAAAGGCGTACTACGAGAATCGCTCCGGTGTGGGGATGGCGCTTCATAGGATGCCACCAGTATGAACGCTAGGGACTGCTTGTGACAAGACGGTTTGGGGTGTATCCCGGTTCGTTCAATCCGCCCACCATCGGCCACCTGGCCATCGCCCAGGCGGCGGCGCGGCAACGAGGACTTGAGCGGGTGGACTTGGCGGTGTCGCAGGTGGCGCTGGGCAAGGAGCCGGCGGTGGTCCCCTCATTCGAGGACCGCATTGCAGTGCTGGAGGCTTCGGTGGCTGACATCGACAGCGTGGAGGTCGTCGTCACCGACCAGCAGCTCCTCGTCGACATCGCCCAGGGATACCACGTGGTGGTGATGGGCGCCGACAAGTGGGCCCAAGTGCAAGACCCGGCGTTCTACGGGAACTCGGTCGAGGCCCGCGACCGGGCAGTGGAGTCCCTGCTTGGGTTGGAACTGGCCGTCGCTCCTCGGCCCCCGTTCGCGGTGCCAAGCGGCGCGGAGTTGGACATCGCCCCAGAGATGGTCGAAGTGTCATCCAGCGGCGCCCGCCAAGGTCGGTTGGAGTGGATGACCCCTGAGGCCCGGGCCTTCGACGAGGCCACCGGGGCCTGGTCTGACCCCGATCTCTACGACAGGAACAGAATGGACTAAGCCTCGGTGATGGCACCCTTCTCGGCTCCCTGGGCCAGGCGGGCGTATTTGGCCAGCACGCCTTTGGTGTAGCGGGGTTCAGGCGGCTTCCAGTTGGCCTGGCGCTCGGCCAGGGTGGCCTCGTCTACCAGCAGGTCGATGGAATGGTCCCGAACGTCTATTCGAATCCGGTCGCCCTCGGCCACCAGGGCAATTGGCCCGCCTTCGGTGGCCTCAGGGGCCACGTGGCCCACGCAGAACCCGTGGGTGCCTCCCGAGAATCGGCCGTCGGTAACCAGAGCAGCGTCTCCGCCGCGGCCCGCGCCCTTCATAGCGCCGGTAATGGCCAGCATCTCCCTCATGCCGGGACCGCCCTTGGGGCCTTCGTAGCGGATCACCACGATGTCGCCAGCCTCGATACGCCCGTTCAGCACCGCGTCCATGGCCGTGTCCTCCCCATCGAACACTCGGGCCCGGCCCTCGAAATGGTCGAAGTCGATGCCGGCCACCTTCAGCACTGCTCCGTTGGGGGCCAGCGACCCGGTTAGCACTGCAATTCCTCCCACGTCGTGAAGCGGGTCGTCCAGACCATGAATCACATCTCCGTCCGGTCCGGGCGGGTCCAGCAGGGCAAGGTTCTCGGCCATGGTCTTGCCCGTGACGGTGATCTCATCGCCGTGCAGCAGGCCCTCTTCCAGCAGCATCTTCATCACCACGGGGACCCCGCCGATGCGGTCGATGTCGGCCATGTGGTACTGCCCATGGGGCTTGGTGTCGGCCAAATGGGGAACCCGGGCCGCCACCCTGTTGAAGTCGTCGAGCTCCAGCTCCACACCGGCCTCCCAGGCGATGGCCAGCAGGTGTAGTACCGCGTTGGTCGATCCGCCCAAGGCCATGGTCACCGCGATGGCGTTCTCGAACGCTCCCTTGGACATGATTGTGCGGGGACGGATGTTCTCCCGCAGGAGTCCGATTACCGCGGTGCCGCTGGCGTAGCTGTAGTCGTCGCGACGGCGGTCGACGGCGGCGGCCGAAGCGCTACCCGGCAGGGACATGCCCAGCGCCTCCCCGATCGACGCCATGGTGTTGGCCGTGAACATCCCCGCGCAGGAGCCCTCGGTGGGGCACGCATTGCGCTCGATGGCGTCGAGCTCCTCATCGTCGATGTCGCCCACCGCGTGAGCGCCCACCGCCTCGAACACGCTCACGATATCGAGCACCTTGCCGTTGTGCTGTCCGGGGAGGATGGACCCGCCATAGACGAACACCGACGGCAGGTTGAGCCGGGCGGCAGCCATAAGCATGCCAGGAAGCGACTTGTCGCAACCCGCGAAGCTGACGAAGGCGTCCAGGCGCTCGGCGTGCATAACTGCCTCCACCGAGTCGGTAATGATCTCCCGGCTCACCAACGAGGCCCGCATCCCCTCGTGGCCCATGGAGATGCCGTCGGACACCGCAATGGTGTTGAACTCGATGGGGAATCCGCCGGCGTCGCGCACGCCCTGCTTGGCCCGCTTGGCCAGGCGGTCCAGCGGCAGATTGCAAGGGGTCACCTCGTTCCACGACGACGCCACCCCCACCTGGGGCTTGTCCCAGTCGTCGTCGGTCATGCCCACCGCCCGCAGCATGGCCCTCGCCGGGGCCCGCTCAGCCCCGGAAGTGACCTCATGTGAACGTGGCTTCATGTCGCTCATAGCGACAGGCTACCTAGTGGGATGGCGCAGATTAGAGGGCAAATGGGTTTGCGAAAGTCGCCCTATGACCGGGAGATCGCCCAGTTGGCGATTCCCGCTCTGGGCGCGCTGATCGCCGAGCCGCTCTACACCCTGGCCGACACTGCAGTGGTAGGGCACCTGGGCACTCCTCATTTGGGCGGGCTGGCGGTGGCCTCGCAGGTGCTGTTGGGGGCACTGTCGCTGTTCATTTTCTTGGCCTACGGAACCACTGCCGCGGTGGGGCGGCTGATCGGCGCGGGAGACCACTACCGGGCCGCCCAGCAGGCGGTGCAGGGCCTGTGGCTGGCCGCTGCGGTGGGGACGGCATTGGCCGCCGCGGCCTTTGTGTTCGCCGATCCCCTGCTGAAAGTCCTCGGAGCAGACGGCGAGGTGCTGGCCCAAGGCCGGATCTACCTGCGTATCAGCCTTTTCGGCCTGCCTGGAATGCTCATCACCCTGGCCGGAGTGGGCTACCTGAGAGGGCTGCAAGATACCCTGCGCCCGCTCAAGGTGGCGGTATTCACCGCCGGGCTGAACCTCGCGCTGGAGTTGGTGCTGATCTATGGACTTGGCTTCGGCATCGGCGCCTCAGCCCTGTCCACCGTCGTCGCCCAATGGCTCGCCGCCGGGGCCTACGTGTGGTGGATCCGGGAGGCCGTGACCGCCCATGGGGTGACCATGGCTCCTGACCGCTCGATGATCGCCCGCCTCGCCGTCGTCGGTTTGGATCTGTTCCTGCGGACCGCGGCTCTGCGGGCCTCGTTCACCATGTCGGTGGCCGTGGCCGCCCGGTTGGGCGATATCGAACTGGCCGCCCATGAGGTGATCTACCAGCTCATGTTCTTCTTGGCCTTGGTTCTGGACGCGGTGGCCATCGCCGGGCAGGCCATGATCGGCCGCTATCTGGGGGCCAACGAGTTGCCCCAGGCCCGAGCCGCCGGCCGCCGCATGATCGAGTGGGGGTTGGCGACCGGGTTGGCCGCCACCATCTTGCTTCTGATCTCCAGGCCATGGCTCCCGCTGGTGTTCTCCAGCGATGAGGCGGTGCTGTCCCTGGTCGGATTCCTGATGCTGCATTTGGCGTTCATCCAGCCAGTGAACGGGGTGGTGTTCGCACTCGACGGCGTGCTGATCGGCGCCGGCGACATGCGATTCCTGGCCGTGGCCATGGCTGGCGCGGCGGCGGTGTTCATCCCCTTGGCTCTGTGGGTGATGGCCGCCGACGCGGGCATCGGCTGGCTGTGGGGGGCCATGTGGGCCCTCATGGGCGCCCGCCTGGTCACCCTGCTCTGGCGCTTCGCCGGCTCCCGCTGGCTGGTCCCCGGCGCTGTCCGCTGAGCTGTTTTGAACTAGCCGGCGGCCGTTTCGACGTGGGCTTTGATGCCGTCTACCACCCGCTGCATGTTGGCCCGGTGGACTCGGAGGCGGTTGGCGATGATCCGGTGCTCTTTGTCGGGGTTTTGTTCGATGAACATGTTGAGGCCCGAAGGGCCGGGGCCGAGCAGCAGTCGGTACAGCAGCCGGGTGCCGCCTCCCATTAGCGGTTGGATCTCGAAGCGCCATCGGGCCCCGGGGTTGTCGGGGTCGGATGTACACCAGCCGAAGGCCACCGGTGCTTCGCATACATCCACGAAACAAGGTACTTCCCAGTCGCCCATCACTTCGAGGTGGTTGCGGCCAGTGAAGGTCGCTCCCAGGGCCGGGCCGTCGAAACCCTCGTCCCAGGTTGCCCCGGTGAACTCGACGGAGAACTGAGCCGGCAGGTCGATGTCGGTGACCGCGGCCCACACGTCGTGCACCTCGGCCGCGATGTCGGTCTCCACCACCATGCCGGGACCGTCGGCCATCGTCACCGATGTTCCCGGACCTGACTCGTAGATCCGGCCGTAACCGTCGAAGAAGGTGATATCCCGGGCCGGAATCCGGCGAGCGGGTCGGAAGTCGGTGCCCTTGGTCCAGGCCACCGGGAACATGGCGATCTCGGTGATCTCGTCGGGGATGCCAAGCAGCTCCTTCATTTCGGGGGCTTTGGCCAGGACGGCCGTGGTCCAAGCGGTGCCCAATCCCCGGGCCCGCAGGGCCACGCAGAAGCTCCACCCGCTCTGAATGACCGAGTCGAAAAGGCCGGGTGCGCCGCTGCCGTCGTGGCGGCCCACGATGGTGGGTATGACGATCACCGGCACCTCTGCCAGGTGTTCCACCAGGTAGGCAGACGAGCTCGCCGTCCGAGCCCGAGGGTGGTCGGTGCCCTCCAAGCGGTCGCGAGCCTCGAGCATGAAGCCGCCCACCACTTCGCGATAAAGCCGGGCCAGCTCCTGCTTGATCTCGGGATCGCGAACCACAATCCACCGGCGACTGGTCTGGTTCCCGCCGGTGGGGGCCTGCTCGGCGATGTCGATGCAGTCGAGGATGACCTGGTCGTCCACCGGCCGCTCCAGATCCAGCCGTTTCCGCACCGCCCTGGTCGTGGTCAGGGCCAGATCCACCGCTTCAGTGTCGATGTTCATGATTGGCTGGCGTCGTTGTAGATGCCGCGGGACATAAGCGACTGCTCTTGGTCTCGCCGTTGGCGGTAAATGTCGGCTCGCACCTCGAGAACATCGGGATCATCAGGGGCGGCTTGGGCAGCCCACTCGGCGAGGTGGCAGGCCAGCCGTAGATTGCCGGCCTTGCCCAGTTCGCTAGCCCTGGCAGCCACAGCCGCCGCGCCTCCGGCCAACAGGGCCACCTCAGCGGCCAGCGCCTGGTCGGGGGCGGGCTTGAGGCGAGCAGGGTTGCCGTCGTACCAGCCTCCGTAGAGCCGCCAGATATTGCGAACCACGAACTCGGGTTCGTCGTAGGCGGCTCGTAGGTAGGGCTTGGCCATCAGGTCGTCGGGAACCCGCACCTGATGGATGATGTCGTCGAGGCGCGCTCCGGCGTTCATCATCTCCAGCGTGTCGGCCACCAGTCCTTCCAACGCAGTGGCCACATCGTTTAGCACCATGGCAATGCGTTCCTCTCCGGCAATGGGCAGACCATGGGCCGGAAGCAGGAACTTCGGGCGCAACTCGATCATTCGCCGCAAGGCGGCGGCCCACTCGGAGGGGTAGCGCTGCACTTTCTGGGGGTTGCCCGCGTTGGGGAAGAACCAGATGAACAGGTCACCCACAAACAGCGCCCGTTCTTGGGGCATCCATACCATGGTGTGGTCGTCGGTTTCTCCTTGGGCGTGGATGAGCTGGAGAGACACCCCGCCCACCTCCAGATCGAGGGCATCGGCATAGGTGGTGCTCGGGTACACCCAGTCGTCGGCGAACAGGTCCAACATGTCGTTGGCGCTGAACTGGCGGCGGTTGATCGTTTGGTTGTAGCCGTGGGTGAGGTTGTATCGGTCGAAACGGGGTCCCACTGCCTCATGGGCGACCACCTGGGGGGCCGGACCTCCTCGCTCCTTGGCATCTTCCACAAAGGCCGGGGCGCCGCCGACGTGGTCGGCGTGGCCGTGGGTGTAGACGATGGTGTGAACCGGCTGGCTCCTCCACTTATGAAGGTGCCTCAGCACGCCGGGAGCGAACATCGGCAGCGACGTGTCGATTGCCACTAGCCCCTCGTCGGTGGCCAGCGACCAGACGTGGGAGAAGGCGCACACCACGGCAATGCCATCGGTGATCTCATGGAATGAGCCGTCCATGGGCTGGACCGACCGCGGTCCCTCGTAGACCGACTCGTCGATCAAACGGGCCGACTGTTCCAAGAGCGTCATATCGTCCCGCACCCTATCTGCTTTCCTCCGAAGGGCATTCTCCAGACTGCTAGCCGCGGCGGGCGTTGAGGAGCTGGGTGACTGCGTTTCCGTCGGCCCGGCCTTGGGTGGCCTTCATGACTTGGCCGACGAAGAACCCGGTGAGCTTGTTGTCGCCGTCGCAGAAGCGGGACCACTCGTCGGGGTGCTCGCTGATGAGCCCATCCACCAGGGTCTCCAGCTCGCCGGAGTCCATGGCCTCAAACCCCAGTGACTGGGCCGCTTCTTGGGGCGATCCCCCGCTCTCCACCAGCACAGCCAGCACCTTTTTGGCTTGGGTTGCGGTCAGCTCGCCCGCCGCCTCCATGGCCACCAAGCCGGCTAGGGATTCCGGGGAGAGCATTCCAACTCCGTCGGCCAGGTTTTGGACCACATGGGTCATCACCCGATCGGATGGACCTCCCCTGCTGATGGCGGCCAGCGCCAGCTCGTCCATCGAGCGCTCGACGGCCAGTGCAATGTGGTCGGCGTCGACTGTGGGGGCTGCCTCCGCCAATGACAGCCGGCGGTCTCGGGGCAATGCCGGCAGCGCCTGGCGGATCTGCTCCACCCACTCGGCGCTGGGGTCGAGCGGCAGTAGATCGGGCTCGGGAAAGTAGCGGTAGTCGTAGTCCTCCTCCTTAGAGCGCAGGGCGTGGGTGCGCCCGTCGTCCTCGTTCCAATGCCGGGTCTGCTGCTCTATCGGATGGCCGCTGATCAACTGGTCGATCTGACGGCGTGACTCATACTCGATGGCCCGGCCCAGCGAGCGCAACGAGTTCACGTTCTTGATCTCGCACCGGGTGCCCAGCCGGTCGCTGCCAAGCGGCCTCACTGACACATTGCAGTCCACCCGCAGCGAACCCTCCTCCATCTTGCCGTCCGACGCCCCCACCGCTACCAAGATGGATCGCAATTCCGTCACGTATTGGCGGGCTTCCTCAGCCGATCGCAGCTCCGGGTGGCCCACGATCTCAATGAGCGGCACCCCGGCCCGGTTGTAGTCAACTAGCGAGTAACCGGCCTCGTGGATACGCCCTCCCCCGCCGATGTGGACGGTCTTGCCGGTGTCCTCCTCCAGATGGGCCCGCTCGATTCCGATCCGCTTGCCTGAGGGCAGCTCCAGCCAGCCGTCGACGTTGATCGGCTGGTCGTACTGGCTGATCTGAAAGTCCTTGGGCATGTCGGGATAGAAGTAGTTCTTGCGGGCGAAAATCGATGGCTGGACCCGGCAGTTGAGGGACAGTCCCACCCGGATGGCCAGCTCCACCGCTTTCTCGTTGAGGACGGGCAGCGAACCCGGCAATCCAAGAGACACCGGGTCGATGTGGGTGTTGGGTTCGCCGCCGAACCGGTTGGGACTGGCACTGAACAGCTTGGTCTCGGTGGCCAGCTCGGCGTGGACCTCTAACCCCACCACCGTCTCCCACTCGGTGTCGGCCGGGGCTCCCAATCCGGGAACGTCGAGGGTGTCCGCGCTCATCACAGGCTCGCTTCCAGAACCGCAGCGGCCCGGAACATGACCGATTCTCCCAAGGCGGGGGCCATGACCTGCACGCCCACCGGCAGGCCGTCGTCGCCGACGCCGTAGGGCACCGACATGGCGGTCTGTCCGGTGAGGTTCACCGGAACGGTGCATACGTCGCTCATGTACATGGCCATGGGGTCGGCGGTGCGCTCGCCCAGCGAGAATGCGGTGGTGGGCGAGGTGGGGCTCACCAGTAGGTCGAACTGCTCCCACACCGAGGCGAAGTCGTTGATGATCAGTGTGCGGACCTTCTGCGCTTTGCCGTAGTAGGCGTCGTAGTACCCGGCCGACAGGGCGTAGGTGCCGATCATGATGCGGCGCTTGACCTCATCGCCGAAGCCGGCAGAGCGGCTGGCGGTGTTCATGTCAGGCGTGTTGGAAGCGTCCATCCGCAATCCATAGCGGACCCCGTCGTAACGGGCCAGATTGCTGGACGCTTCAGCGGGGGCGATCAGGTAGTAGGCCGACAGCCCGAAAACCGCCGCGGGGACGCTGGCCTCTTCTACTCGGGCCCCAGCCGATTCCAGGGCGCCAACCGCGGCCTGTAATCGGGCGGACACGTCGGGAGAGATGCCGTCGCCGCTCAGCTCGGCCAGCACCCCCACCCGGAGCCCGTCCACCCCATCGTCCAGTGAGGCTGATACCGGTGGCTGGAGTTCGCCGATGCTGGTGGAATCCCGAGGATCGGGGCCGCTGATCACATCCAGTACCGCCGCCGAATCGGCCACCGTGGTGGTGAACGGGCCTATTTGGTCCAAAGACGAGGCGAAGGCCACCAGGCCGTAGCGGGACACCAGGCCGTAGGTAGGTTTGACGCCAACCACCCCGCACAGCCCGGCGGGCTGGCGGATTGACCCGCCGGTGTCGCTGCCCAGCGCCACCGGGGCGAAACCGGCGGCCACCGCGGCCGCACTGCCCCCCGACGAGCCTCCCGGCACCCGACTAGGGTCGCACGGGTTACGGGTGGGGCCGAAAGCCGAGTTCTCGGTGGAGCTGCCCATGGCGAACTCGTCCATATTGGTCTTGCCCACAAATACTGCACCCGCATCTCGCAGTGATTCCACGACCGTGGCGTCATAAGGCGGCGCCCAGCCTTCCAGAATGCGGGAGGAGCAGGTGGTGGCCAGCCCGCGGGTACACAGGTTGTCTTTGAGGGCCACCGGAACCCCGGCCAGTGGGCCGGGGTCTTGGCCGGCGACCACCGCGGCGTCGATCTCGTCAGCCCAAGCACGAGCCTGCGCCGCGGTCACCAGGTTGAAAGCGTGGATGTCATCATCGCCCTCGGCTATAGCGCCTAGGCATTCGTCCACCACCGATCGGGCCGACCGCTCGCCCGATCGTACGGCCGCGGCGATTTCCAATGCAGTCATGGGGCTTCTCCCAAGACCGGGGGCACCCGGAACTGACCGTCCTCGGGATGAGGAGCCTGAGCCATGACTTCGTCGCGGTCCAGCACCTCGCCTGGCTGATCGGGACGAAGCCGGTTGAATATCGCCAGCGGATGCATTGTCGGGGACAGGTTGTCGATGTTGAGAGCTTCCACCTCGGCCACATGGTCCAACAGCTCGTCGAGCTGGCCGGTGAAACGGTCCAGCTCCTCATCGGTCAGCTCCAGGCGGGCCAACGCGGCCACATGGGCGCACTCGGCCCGAGTTATGCGTTGCTTCCCCATACCAAATCGACATCGTACCGCCCATTCCCACGCCGGAGTCGCTCCGTGGCCTACGTTGCCTAGATGGGGTCGCACCGGTTTCTCAGCCCCGAATGGATCGATGCGGCAATGGCGCTGCGGGAGGAGCTTGCGTCAACCGCGCCAGCGACAGGGCAAAGGGCCAGAGTCAACCTGATGGTCACCGGAACCCCCTTCGGTGACGGCCGGTTCATGGCCTACATCGACACCGAAGCGGGGGGGCCGCTGCCCGTTCCCGGCAACCTGGAAGACCCTGATGCCACCGTGATCCTCGACTATCCCGCAGCCCTGGCCGCATTCGTTACTGACGACCCCGACATCGTGGCCCACGGCTTCCTCACCGGCACCCTTCGGGTAGACGGCGACTTGGCCCTTGTCCTCATACTCTTCGGCGAGGGAATGAGCGAAGAACAAGTCGCCTTCGCCCGACATGCTCAGACCCGCCTTCAGGAAATCACCGACCTGGAATAGCGGTCAGCCTTATCCGGAACTCCCACCCTCCTCCTCGTCGGGGCGGGTGAACAGGTCTACGCACGTGCCGAAGTCCACGACGGTATCGGCGGGAGGGTTGGACGCCAGGATCTCGGATTCCAGCGGACCCTCGATCTCGCCAAGACACAAACCCGCTTCTTCCAGAACGCCTAGGGCATCGCCAGCTCCGAGGGTGGCCACATCGGGTACTCGTACCTGTTCAGGCCCTGTGGAGACCACCACAGTGATTATCGAGTCGGCGGCCACCTCGGTTCCCGGCGGAGGCTCCAATCTCACCACGTGGTCGACCTGCACCTCATTGTCTGACACCCGCCACTCCAACACTCCCAGACGGACTTGTTCCAGCCTTTCCCTGGCCACAGCCAGCGAAGAGCCGGTTTCGATGTCGGGCACCACGCGGGGCAATGGCCCCAGCGAAACCACCAAATCCACGCTGGAGCCCGGTTCCACCTCGGTGAAGAGCTCGTCCACCTCGATGACCACTCCGGCAATCACTGTTTCGTCCGGCCGCTGGGTGATATCCCCCACCGAAAGGCCCACCGCACCCAGCGAAATCTCAGCATCCTCCACGGCGAGGCCGGCCAGGTTGCTGGGAATGGCCACCAGCTCAGGACCCAATGACACCCACACCGTGACGGTCTCCCCCTCCTCCAATTCGGTACCCGGTTGGGGCGCTTGTCGGAGTACTTGGCCCGCCACCGTGCCGTCTTGTCTCTGGTCGAGGCGGTTGAGAACCCAGCCGAATTCGCTCTCAATGCGAAGCAGTTCAGCGTCGTCGGCGCCCGTCAGATCCGGCACCGGTTGGGTTTCAGTACCGAACTGCCTCTCCCAGAGGGCAAACACCCCAAATCCGGCCGCCCCCAGCAAGACCACGACCACCAGTGCCGCCAGCAGCCGTCGGTACGGAGGACGACCGGCATCGGGCGGTGCGCTTGCGGCCTCTGAACGACTCGGAGGCACCCCTATCGCAGCGGTCTCCGCGGTATCGGGGATCTCCGGCCCTTCTTTGGGCAGCGGAAGCGGCGCCGGCCGGGGCAGTGTTCCCGCCGACGCCAGCAGCGCGAGTCCCAGATCGTGGGCGCTGGGACGATCGTCCCGTTCCGGCCGGCCTGCCATTTCCAACACCCGTCCCAACCGGTCGAATTGACCGGCCAGGTCGAGCTGGCGGCTCATCTTGGCCATCTGCGTGTATTCGGGATCGTCGGATTCAAATGGCACTCGGCCTGACAACGCCTCGGTAAGCACCAGAACCAGGGAGTACACGTCGCTCTTGTGGTCGGGAACCAGTCTCTGCGCCTGCTCCGGGGAGGAGTAGCGCACCGCGTCGATCTCCGAGAAGACCGACCTCGACATGAGCACCCCGCCCGACTCGAACGAGTTCAATACCGATGACGTTCCCAGATCAGCCAGGCGGGATCGACCGCGGCCGTCGAACAGGATGTTGGAGGGCCGAACATCTTGATGGACGAGGCCAAGGCCATGAATGTGCTCAAGCCCGCGGGCCACCTCCAATCCGACCATCAGCGTCTGAGAGGGCGACAGCAAGTGTCCAGCATCGAGCATGCCCCGGAGGCTTCCGCCCACCAGATACTCGTACACCACATAAGGGCCGACATCGGAGTCTCCCCAGTCGTACACCGCGGCCAAATGCGGGTGGACCACCGCGGCAGCCTCCTCAGCCGCCTCCAGGAAGCGGCTGGCGAATACCCCATCTCTGTTCCACCCTTCGGGCAAAACCTCCTCGGCCAGCAGCTTGACCGCCACCCGACGCGACTGAGACAAGTCGTAGGCCAAGTAGACATGGGTGAATCGACCTGCGCCGATGCGGGTCACGAGCCGGTAGCGCCCGCCCAGAACTCGGCCGATCTCCCCGCCGCCTTGGGTCATGCTGACCACCGAGGCGGTGTAGTTGACTGAGGGTCACCGGGCGCCCCGCTTGCTTGGGTCACACTCTGAGGGTACCTGGCGAATCAAGAAGTTCCGCGCCACCCAGGGTGTCTCCGCACCCTGTCAGCGGGCACACTTGAAGCGTGCTGGAATCCATCGTTCTGCGCCGGGTGCTGTTGGGCATTGCGGCTCTGATGGGGGCCGCGGCCATCCTCTTGGCTTTGTTTCTGGCCGACACCGATGACAACGACGTGACCGTTACCGGCAACGCCGCGGTGGACGAACTCATCCCTCCCCGCAACGCTGAAGTCCTCTCCCAGGAGACTGTGGGCATCGACTTGGCCGTCGGCTACGACGCCCGGCTGACCATCAACGGAGTGGAGATTCCGCCTGGTCAGATTCGACATCTCCCCAATCTCAACCGGTTCACGTTTCGACCCGATCAAGGCAAGGCGATCGAGAGCCTGCGCGCCGAACAAAACTGCGTACTGGTGACCTATTGGCGCCAAGAGGTCGGCCCCGCCGACTCCGACACCATCTCTTGGTGCTTTTCAGCCTCCTAGTCGTCAGACCCCTCTGTCTGCACCCCTCCGTCGAGGGACCGCAGGGATGCCTCCAGCATGCGCAAGTAGTCGGCGAACTCCACCGACTCTCCGTCCTGCAACCACTCCAATCGGTCCCGCTCGCGCTCTAAGTGCTCGCCCATGAGCCGGTCTATGAGGTCTTTGCCCTCCGGACTGAGCTGGGCCATCATCACCCGGCGGTCGTCGGGATCGGGCACACGACAGACCAGATTCAGCTTCTCGAGCTGGTCTACGCGCCCGGTCATTCCCCCCGAAGTGAGCATGGTCATGGCGGCCAGCTCGCTTGGCTTGGCCTGAAACGGCTCCCCGTTTCTCCGCAGCGCCGCCAGTACGTCGAATAGGCCGAGCGTGAGGCCATGGGGGCGGAGGAACTCGGCCATTGACTGCTCGAACAATCGGTCGATCCGAGATATCCGCCCGAATATCCCAATGGGCGAGGCGTCCAGATCAGGATCAGTGAACTGACTCGCCATGCTCGCCCCCCTAGTTGCTTCAGCACTCGGAATCTTAGTGCCTAAGTTCTAGGGGTGCTCAGGGGCTCAGGAAATGAGCTGGCGCTGGTGGGCCAGGGTCACTGCATAGCCAGGACGCGAAATGGCGATGAGGATGCCGCTGGTCTGGACCTCTTCGGCCGAACCCTTGCGTCGAGTGGGCGGGGTCAGGGCGATTGGCTGGCTAGTGGCCAGCTCCAATATCAAACCAGCGGCACCTTGGGTGAGGTCCAAGGCATCGGACCCTTGTCTAGCGGGCCCGAAGCTGGCCACCGCCCGGCGACGGAGCAGAACGGGATCTTGCACCGCAAGGTGGTCGTGGAGCACGACGCCGGCAGGAACGAACACCAGCCACCGCCTGGTGAGCGAATGGAGTGAGCGAGCGCCGACCATTGCGAGAGCTCCGCCTGCCGCGGTGACCACCCCTCCGATAGCCCAATGCTCAGCAGCCAACAGCAGTGGACCGCTCACCACGCCTCCGACCGTGACTGCCGCCGCTACAGGCAGCGGCCCGGCCAGCAGCAGCGCCGACGGTCTCAGCAAGAGCCGTGCTTCGTCACCATAGGAAATGCCATTCACAAACAAATGGCCCACTGGAGCGCTCAGCGACACTGCGGCCACCCCGGCGGTGATGGCCGCAACCAGGGCAACCTCGCCCCAGTCGGCCCCCTCCCTCCCCGACCAAACCAAAGCCACGACTGCGGAGGGTGTGGCCAGTCGTACCAAGACCAGAGTGGCCGGATGAGCCAGCAACGACCCCACCAGGACTACGCCCCACACCACCCATAGCCCCACCGACGCTGTGGTCCGCCAGGCCGCGCCGGTCTCGTGCAATCCATCGGCCAAGAGCGGCCCAGCAGTGAACGGCAATGCCGCCCACCACACTCGCACCAACCAGGCCCAAGCCCGATCCCCCGAGAGACCCTTCACTCGTCCCACTACAGCATCTTCCCTACCCCAAGGAAAGCCAACCTCTACCATCTCGGCTGTGAGTCGCCTTTGTTGGGTACGTCACGCTTGTTCGTCGGCTCAGATTCATGGGTGACGCACGCGGGCGTATCGCCTGGACCCGTCGCCACATGCCTGTGCTGGCATCTGCGGCCGAAGAATTCAGCCGCACCCGTCCCTTCGACGGCCTCGGCATCGGCCTGCGGATTCACTTGGAGCCCAAGACTGCGGTGCTGATCGACGCGCTCATTCGCGGGGGTGCGCAAGTAACCGCCTTGGGAAACGTGGGCACCACCCAATTCGACACCGTCGCAGAAATCGAGTCGTGGGGCTGCGAAGTGCTCGACCGTCCCGACGACGACGCCCACTCGGTGTCTGCGCACCTCGAACATATGGCCGCCATGGGATTCGATCTCTTGCTGGACAACGGCGCGGAACTGATCGTGGCGTGCATAGAAGCCGGCAGGTTGCCGCTAGGGGCCACAGAGGAGACCACCTCGGGCGCCTTTCTGCTGAGAGAGCAGTATGCCCAGCGGGTGGGGATGCCCGTTATCGTCATCAACGACAGCCCGCTCAAGTCGATTGTGGAGAACAAGTACGGGGTGGGCGAGTCGGTGGTCGACGCCGTCGTGAGCACTACCAACATCTCGCTTCACGCCAAGGTCGTGGTGGTGTTCGGCTACGGCTGGTGCGGCAGAGGCGTTGCGCAATTCGCCGCGGCCCGCGGTGCCAACGTTGTGGTGGTGGATCCCGACCCGGTGAAGTTGCTCGAAGCGGCCATGGACGGATTCAGCATCGCCAGCGCATCCGAAGCGGCGCGAATCGGGCAAGTCTTCATCACTGCTACCGGACGGGAGGGCGTGGTCGACGTCGACCTGATCCGCCAAATGCGCGACGGCGCCGTGCTCGCCAACGCGGGCCATACCGACCGGGAGATCACCGTGTCGGAACTCAAAGATGCGGCGTCAGCCAGCCCCCTGGAACCGTCGCTCACCCGCTACGACCTCGGTGCCGACAAGAGCGTGTTCGTGATTGCCGATGGGCAGATCGTGAACCTTGCCGCGCAAGGCTCACGGGGCAACTCCATAGAGTCAATGGACCTCGGCTTCACCCTTCAGGCCCGCTCATTGGAGCTTCTGGCCACCCATGGCGAAACCCTGCCCCTGGGTCCCCACCCCGTGCCCGAGGCCATAAACCACGAAGTCGCCCTGGCCGTACTAGAAGCCATGCGGTCCGCCTGACATCCGCCAGACCAAAGACTGACACCATGGGGCTAGACACTGGTCTAGCAATCTTGCTGTCACCAGCTAGCAGTACTATCCGGCAAGTGACTGAGGGAGCGGAAAACCGCCCGGAAGAGCGCATCGCGGAGCTGATCGAGCTCATCCGCTATCACGACCAGCGGTACCACGCTGACGACGCCCCGGAAATTCCCGACGCTGACTATGACCAACTGAAACAGAAGTTGCTGGAGCTAGAGTCCGCCCACCCTCAGCTAGTTCAAGCCGACTCCCCCACTCAAACGGTTGGGGCCGACCCGTCGACATTATTCGCTCCGGTGGAGCACCGGGTGCCGATGATGTCGCTGGACAACGCCTTTGACCAGGACGAGCTGAACGCATGGGCCGACCGGGCCCGGCGCCGTCTGGCTGCGGAAGACTTTGGCGACCTGGTGTGCGAGCTCAAGTTCGACGGACTGGCCGTTTCTCTGCGCTATGAGGGCGGCAGGCTGGTACAGGCTGCTACCCGAGGCAATGGGCGCGTAGGCGAGGACATCACGGCGAATATCCTGACCATCGAGTCCGTACCCCATCGGCTTCCGACGGGCGCGCCACAAGTGCTCGAAGTGCGCGGTGAGGTCTACATGCCCCTGGCCGCCTTTGGTGCTCTAAACGCTCAACAGGAAGCCGAGGGCAAGCCCCGCTACGCCAATCCCCGCAATACCGCAGCCGGGTCACTGCGACAGAAAGACCCGTCGATCACTGCCACCCGAGGACTGTCCATGTGGTGCTATTCCGTCGGCGAAGTACAGGGAGGACCGGGGCTGGATACTCACAGCGCCACCCTGGAGTACCTGAAAGAGCTGAAGCTGCCGATCAATCCAGAGACAACCACGGCCGGATCCATCGACGCAGCCTGGCAGTTCATAGAGCACTGCGGAGCCAAGCGCCATGACCTGCCCTATGAAATCGACGGCGCCGTCATCAAGGTCGACCGCCTCGATCTCCAACAGGAACTCGGATCTACTAGCCGAGCTCCCCGCTGGGCTGTCGCCTACAAGCTTCCCCCCGAAGAGAAGACCACCAAGCTGCGAAGAATCCAGGTGTCCATTGGCAGCAAAGGGAAGGCCACCCCATTTGCGGTGCTGGAGCCGGTATTCGTCGGCGGTTCCACCGTGGAGATGGCCACATTGCACAACGAAGACCAAGTAAGGGCCAAGGACGTCCGCCCCGGCGACACTGTGGTGGTCCGCAAGGCTGGCGACGTGATCCCCGAGGTGATTGGGCCGGTGCTAGCCGACCGCCCAGACGAATTGGCCGTGTGGGACTTCCCCTCGGTTTGCCCCTGCCCCCGCCAGCAGCCGCTCACCCGCCAAGAGGGTGACGCAGCCCACTACTGCCGCTTCCCCCGTTGTCCCGAACAGCTCCGAGGCTGGATTGAGCATTTCGCCGCCCGCAACGCACTGGACATCGAGCACTTGGGCGAGCAGCGAGTTCGATTGTTTATCGATCTCGGGTTCATTTCCGACGTTGGCGACATCTATGCCCTTCCCTATGAACGCATCCGCGAGCTTGAGGGGTTTGGTGAGCTCTCCGTATCCAACTTGGCCGCCGCCATTGAGGCCTCCAAGCAACAGCCCCTGTCCCGGCTGCTGGTGGGGCTCAACATCCGGCATTTGGGTGACACCACCAGCGAGCTATTGGCCGATGCCTTCGGCGGCTTGAACCGGATCATGGAGGCGCCCGTGGAGGACCTGGCCGAAGTAGACGGAATCGGGCCGATCATGGCGGAGAGCGTCCACGAGTTCTTCCAATCGGAGGTCAATCGAGAGATCGTGGAGAAGCTACGGGCAGCTGGTCTCAACTTCGCCCAAGGCACCGGCGGCGATGCAGGGGCCGAAGCACTACCCCAGACCCTGGACGGAATGACCATCGTGGTCACCGGCGGGCTCGAGGGCTACACCCGCGACGGTGTGGGCGCCGCCATCAAGGCCCGGGGCGGCAAGTCGCCGGGCAGCGTGTCGGCCAAGACCACGGCGTTGGTGGTGGGCGAGAATCCCGGGGCCTCCAAATTGGACAAAGCCGAGGAGTTAGGCGTTCCGGTGCTCGATCAAGCACAGTTCGAACGGCTGCTGGAAACTGGAGAATTCGCTTGAGGAGAAGAGTGAAGCGCTACGCGATTGTCTTCTCGGCAATCGCAATGCTCGCAACCTCGTCGTTTGCTCTCGGAAGCGGTGTGGCGGTCGCGCAGAATGACAGCGCAACCCTCCACGACATCACTGTCCGAGATCAGCTGATTGCCGCCCAGGAGTCGCTCCTCAACGTCTACCGCTGCCGATTCGACATCGACACCCAACAGGTGCCCGGCGGCTGCGTGAGTAGCCAGCCCAGCCAGGGTCCAACCGAGCCTGCTGCCTTTGCGGGAACGCCCACCCGAAACCAGGTCACGCTACGCGATGAGCTGATCGCCGCCCAGGAGTCGCTCCTCAACATCTACCGCTGCCGATTCGACATCGACACCCAACTCGTGCCCGGCGGCTGCGTCCTACAACCCGACCCGGAACAGCCCGCCCTAGCACCAATCGAAGTCCACGTCTTCTACTGCGTCCCGGCCAACGCCGGATACACCCAAGCGAACCTGCAATCTGAAGCCGACAGACTCAACGGCGACATCCGCGACTTCTTCTTGCGCGAGTCTTCGAACACGGTCGCCCTGAACCTTGTACCCGGCGGCATTGTGTCCCCCGATGTGGCGTGGAACAGCGCAAGAATTGGCGACTGGTCGGCTGAGCACGGCATGAATCCATGCGAAGCAGAGATATTCGCTTCGGGCCAATACCAATTCACGCTGATTCTTGCTGGAATCGCTCCTGGAAGTGGCGTATCAGGTTATGCAGTCGTCGAACGCGGTAGCGCCACCGTCCCGACTCTGGAGAGGTACTCCAACGACAGCAGGAATCACTCCATCCTCATAGGCCATGAATTGGGCCATTCAGTCTTCCAACTCGGTCATGACTCGCAATTCCTGTCCATCATGACTACGCCTAGTGCTCGTGCCACGCTCGGCGACAATCGCATAGGCTGCGACGACCTCTTCAAGCTGGGGTGGCCTCAGCACCACCGCTGTGATCTGAATAAGCTCAACATCCCCAAAGGCACTTTCTCCACCGTGACTGCTGCTCAGTACCACAGTTGCGGTTTACGTCAAGACGGCACCGCAGAATGTTGGGGCGAGAATTACCTTGAGGCAAAAGACGCTCCGGCAGGCTCATTCACCTCGATTGCTGCCGGTCTGTGGCACACCTGCGGCTTGCGGGCCAATGGCCAAATCGAGTGCTGGGGATTCAACGATGATGAGCGGGGAAACGAGATAGGCCTCACAAGTCCGCCTAGCGGCCAGTTCACAGCCATAACCGCGGGAAATCTACATACCTGCGGCCTGAGAGATAACGGCACGGTCCAATGCTGGGGCAGCAACCTTGACATCTGGCACAACATCTACGTAAACCAATCGAGAGCGCCCGGCGGGATCTTCACTGCCCTGTCCGCTGGCACCTGGCACACCTGTGGCCTACGGCCCAACGGCACCGCCCAATGCTGGGGATCCAACAACGACGGACACGGCAAATTCATCGGCCAATCAAGTCCCCCTGGCGGAACCTTCATTTCCCTCTCCGCTGGCACCTGGCACACCTGCGGCCTACGGCCCAATGGCACTGCCAAATGTTGGGGTTCCAATGACAACGGCGAGTTGGATGCGCCCATTGAGACCTTTGCCTCTATCGCCGCGGGAAGAGGCTACACCTGTGGATTGAAGCAAGATGGCGCCGTCAAGTGTTGGGGCACGAACGCATTAGGTGCTCTGGAGGTACCGAGCGGCCAGTTCATGACAATCGCAGCAGCGCCCTGGCATGTGTGCGGAGTAAGGGATGATGGCTCCCTCAGTTGCTGGGGCGGCGACTATTTCAAAGGCTTGCCGGTTCCCGGAGGCGCATTCACGGACATCGAGGCCGGGAGGGGATTTACCTGTGGCATTCGACGAGACGGCACAATCCAGTGCTGGGGTAGCGGAGGCCATGGATCATCCAACGCTCCCCCTGGAGCCTTCGCTGCCGTCTCCGCTGGCTATATCCACGCCTGCGGGCTTCGCGACAACGGTACTGTCATCTGCTGGGGGTCGGAGTCCGACGCGCCCTCGGGACAGTTCACAGCGGTTTCTTCGGGTCAGTGGTTTAGCTGCGGCCTGAGAGTCGATGAGACAGTCCAATGCTGGGGCGAGAACGACCATGCAAGAGCGGATGCCCCCACCGGAAGATTCACCTCGATCTCAACAAGCAGGGGTTTCACTTGTGGACTGCGCCCTGAAAGGACTGCTGTGTGCTGGGGCGAGAACAGCTGGGGACAGACCCGAGTCCCCTCCGGGCAGTTTTCGGCAATAAGCGCTGGCGGCCACCACGCTTGCGGATTACGCAATAGCGGGAACATCATCTGCTGGGGCCGCAACACATACGGGCAGTTGGACAACATCCCCAAGGGCAATTTTGCTGTCGTCTCAGCCGGGTTATTCCATACTTGCGGACTTCGAAGTAACGGCTTTATCGAATGCTGGGGATCCAATCAGGACATAGACGGAAGTGTGGTTGGACAACTGGATGGGATCCCTAGTGGAAGCTTCACTGCCATTACGGCCGGCGACTACCACACATGCGCATTGCGCGAGAACGGCTCGGTCAGCTGCTGGGGTGGCCGATACGCTTCGGCCTGACCTTCAAGGAGCTCTTGATGATCAAGGCAGTGTTTTGGGATTTTGGCGGGGTGTTCACCGGATCGCCATTCCACCTCGACGACTATGCCCGCTCGCTGGGCACCACCAACGAGCGTCTCCTGGAGCACGTCTTCGGGCGCTATGAGGCCAATGGCGACCACCCCTGGCATCGGCTGGAACGGGGCGAGGGGACTCTGGCTGAGGCACTGGATGCGGCGGCGGCGGCCTGCCGGGCTGACGGCATTGAGGGATTCAACTCCGAGGGGTTCTTCAATGCCATGTCTGGTACCAACAGCGACGAGCGACGAGAGATGGCGGTGTCAAAAGTCCGAGAGATCAACGAAGCGGGCATACCACAGGCCATCATCACCAACAACGCCAAAGAGTTCGGCGACATGTGGCGCAACCTCATCCCCGTCGACGAGCTGTTCGAGGCGGTGATCGATTCCAGTGCGGTGGGCATGCGCAAACCCGACCCGAGGATCTACCAGCTAGCCCTTGATCAGCTGGGAGTTCCCAGCCCGGATACGAGCGCATTCTTGGACGACTTCGAACCCAACGTGGATGCCGCACGCCAGCTCGGCATGCACGGAATCCTGGTGGAACACGACATTTCTAGCGCTCTCGCTGAACTCGACATGGTAATAGCCTCGAAATAGAGCCATTTGGGAAATTTCGGCTTGACCATTTGGCAAGATCACTAGCAAAATGGGGCATTGGAGGGGCGCGAAGAAGGGGATCCGGCGCGCACATGACACTGTTTGAGCGAACCGCGACCGCGCCCATCAGTTGGGGTGTGTGCGAGATGCCCGGCTGGGGATTTCAGCTTCCTGTTGAAGCCGTCCTGACGGAGATGTCCAGCGCCGGATTCACCCATACTGAGCTTGGGTCACTGGGGTATTTGCCCACCGATCCCGGCGATCTGCGAGCCGTACTCGAGCTCCACAAATTGTCGCTGCTCGGGGGCTTCGTACCCCTGGTTTTGCACGATCCCCTTCTTGCCGAGGACAGCCTGGCCTCGGCTGCTGAGTCTGCGGCGCTGATCGCCGGTGGAGGCGGTCGCTTCTTCGTCACTTGTGTGGTCAGCCACTTGGACGACTGGCGCCAAGAGCCGTTGGCCGATCACGAATGGCAAATCGTGGCCGACGCTCTGGCCGAAGTAGGACGAGTGGCCAGCGACCATGGTCTGACTCAGGCTCTGCACGCCCACTTCGGATGCCTGGTGGAGACCGCAGAGGAGGCCGAGCGCATCCTGGAAATCAGCAATACCGCTCTGGTGCTCGACACCGCGCACTTTCTGTTAGGGGGCGCTGACGTCCTGGACATGACCAAGCGCTATCTGGATCGCATTGCACTTGTGCACATCAAAGACGTCGACCTGGGCATCGCTGCCCAGGTCATGGCGGGAGAGCTGTCGCTCATGGAGGGCGTACAGCGTGGCTTGTTCCCGCCGCTAGGTCAGGGAGGGCTGCCGATCACCGAGATCGTCGACCTCCTTGAAAAGACAGGACGCGACCTCTGGTACGTCCTGGAGCAGGATGCGGCAATCTCAGAGGATGATCCCTCTGCGGTAGCTCGGCTGAGGTTCGACGCCCGCCAGAGCATCGATTTCCTGCGCAGTCTGGAACCCGTACTCGCGGGTGCCGGAACCTCACAAAACCAATGACAACTACCTTGAGAGGGGTAATTCAATAATGAGAAAGCTATGGAAGCTGTTTGCTTTGCTCCTGGCGTTCACGCTCGTAGCCGCAGCCTGCGGCAACGACGACGATGACTCCAGCGAGCCTGCACCCAGCGCACCTACCGAAGCAGCGGCACCAGCCACTGAAGCTCCAGCGCCGACGGAGGCCGTGGAAGTCGACCCCACCCAGGGTTGCGACCACACCTACCACGTCATCACCCACGGTGACTCCGGCACCTTCTGGTCAGTGGTCGAGGTGGCCGTGCGCGACGCCGCCGCAGCCATCGGTTGCGACGTCGTCTACTTCGGCTCCAACAACGACGCCTTGAGGCAAGCCCAGGAGATTGAGGCGGCCATCGCCGCCGGCTCCAGCGGTATCGCCATCTCGCTGGCCGACCCGGCCGGCGTCCAGTCGGCTGCTGAGGCCGTTGTCGCCGCGGGCATTCCGCTATACACGCTCAACTCTGGTGTGAACAACTACAAGGCCCTGGGCGCGACCACCCACATCGGGCAAACCGAGACCGTGGCCGGTAACGGCGCCGGCGAGCGGTTCAACGCTCTGGGTGCCACCCACGTGCTCTGCGCCCGCCAGGAGCAGACCAACGTGGCTCTGGAAGAGCGCTGCAATGGCTTGGCCGAAACCTTCAACGGCCAGGTGACCTCGGAGTTCGTCGGACTCGACGCCACCCCCGATGAGCAGCAGAACAATATCGCTGCTCGCCTACAGGGTGATCCAACAATCGATGCTGTTCTGGGTGTAGGACCGAACTTGCCCCTGCGGGCCCTGGCTGCCGGTGAGCAAGCCGGACGGGAACTCATCATCGGCGGCTTCGACCTGTCCAGCGACCTCATCGATCAGATTGAGCAGGGCAACGTGGCCTTCACCGTCGACCAGCAGCAGTACCTCCAGGGCTACCTGCCGGTCATCCTGATGCACCTGCAAGCCACCAACCTCAACACCGCGGGCGGCGGCTTGCCCATCCTCACCGGTCCTGGCTTCGTCGACACCGCCAACGCGGCGGACGTCAAGGCACTGGTGTCCCAGGGAACCCGATAATCCCAAAAACTGATTTGCGACGCTGAGCGCGTCGCAAGAAATAAGGAGCGCTGCCCGGGTATCCGGGCAGCGCTCCTTGCGTTTCGCTTATAGTCAACAAAATTCATTGGCCGGGTATATCGCCCAGGTATAGAGGGGGGACTCTCGTGGCCGAAGCGACCACTACGACTGATACTGCGGACAGCTTGCCGCCGGTTGAAGACGAGCGACTAGCCCATCGAGGCCCGGTCCAACAACTGCTGACCAGACCGGAGATCGGCGCGCTCATCGGCGCAGTCGGCGTTTGGCTCTTGTTCTGGCTGGTGTCAGCGCCATTTGGCACCGCAGGGGGCACGGCCAACTACCTGGACGTGGCCGCCACCCTCGGCTTGATGGCAATACCGGTGGCCCTTTTGATGATCGGGGGTGAATTCGACCTCTCCTCGGGCTCCATGACTGGGGCCACCGCGGTAATTGTGGTTTTGTTGAGCAGCGACACCGCCGAGTTGGGCGGTGCCGGGCTCAGCCTTCACCTTGCGGTCCCGCTCTCCTTGGCCTTTGCCTTGGCCATCGGCTGGTTCAACGGGACGCTGGTGGACAAGACCTCGTTGCCCAGCTTCATCGTCACCCTGGGCACATTCTTCATCCTCATCGGGGCCAAACTGGGCTTCACCAAGCTGTTCACCAACAAAGTGATCGCCGAGGGTCTCGACCGCTCGGGCGGCTATGAGTTCTGGGACAACATCTTCGGTGCCACCTGGGTCCGAAACGGTCACATCTGGGACGATCGAGACTGGGCCTGGAGCGGCCTGCTCATCATCGGCGCGGTCGTCTTGATCTTGGGCACCATGGAGTTGGCCTACGCCCGACGCGAGAAGCCCAACATGGGCGGATACCTGATCTCGGCGATCGGTGCGGCCGTTGGCGCCATCGGCTACATCCTTTTGCTCAACCAAGACAGCAAGAGCTCCAACTGGGTATTCGGAATCATTACTGGAGCGGGAGTGCTGGTGGGGGTGGCTGGCTGGTGCTTGGCCCGCTACCAACCAGCTGAGCGAGAACCAGCCCCTACAGAACACGACCCGAGGGTGGTCCAATTCCTGATCGCCGGGGTTGTGGCCATCATCGGAGCCATTTTGATCGCCGCGGTCATGGACTCCAGCAACGCCGATCGCCTCGACTTCTTGACCGGCACGCCGGGCCGTGCCGTTTTGGCCATCGGCATCGGCGCCACTGGGGTGTTGGCCGTGCTGGCCGCACTGGGCCGGGTCAGCGTGGGATACCCCGCCATCGGTGCGCTCATTGCCCTCGTCCCCGGCGTCAGCTACATGATCACCGTGCAGGGCGCCCGGGCCATCCTGTTCGGCATCTTGGCCATCGCCGGGGTGGTGCTGCTCAGCATTGCCGCCCGGCGCCGCGGCCTGGCGGCGCTGTTCACCCTCCTCACCTCGGTGGGTATCGTGATTCTGGCTTTCTTTATCCAGTCGGAAGCAGATTCCCGCAAGCTGCGGGTGGAGCTGTTCACCGCGCTGCTGTTGATCGCTCTCCTACTGGCCGCCTCCGCCGTCGCCGGGCTGATCGCAGCTCGGCGCACAAGTGCCCCACCACCTCCGATTCACGGACCCCTCGCTCGACAAATAGGGACAGTGCTCGGATTGGCCGCGGGGCTGGTGTCATTGGTCTTGGAATTGGCCGACGGCGACGGAATTCTCTACAGCATCATCATGGCGGTGGCCAAGGGTGGCATCGTCGCATTTGCGGTCTTCGCCCTGGCCACCCTCTTCCGCACGCTGTTCACCTCCGATGAGAGCGTGGGCCGTTCGCTGGTCTTCGTCGGGCTCGGATCAGTCATGCTGGGCATAGCGGCCAAGCTGATGTTCATCACCAGTGAGGAATTGGCCGCTACCCGGGCCGAGACCCGATTCGGCGTCGGCGTGATGTTGTTCTTGTTGTTTGCCGTGTTGGGGGCCTGGGTACTGGCCCGCACCCAGTTCGGCAACTGGATCTTTGCGGTGGGCGGCAACAAGGATGCTTCCCGCTCGGTGGGTGTGCCTGCGGCCCGCACCAAGACCACGCTGTTCATGCTGGTTTCGGCGTCGGCCTGGGTCACCGGCATGGTGATCGCCTTCCGGCTCAATTCGGTGCAAGCCAACGTGGGCGACGGAAACGAGTTCCGCTACATCATCGTGGCGGTGGTCGGCGGCTGCCTGCTCACCGGCGGCTACGGATCGGCTATCGGCGCGGCTATCGGCGCGGTTATCTGGGGCATGATCACCTCCGGCATCGGTTTCGCCACATGGAACAGCGACTGGCGCTTCCTGGTATTGGGCGCCTTGCTGCTGGTGGCGGTGCTGGTCAACAACTACGTGCGCTCTCAAGCGGAGAAGGTCCGATGACTATCTCGCGGCAAACCAAACGGACTACCAAGAACCTCAAGGAGACCTGCTGATGGCCGACTTCCTCGAACTGAACAACATCTCGAAGTTCTACGGGAACATCATCGCCCTAACCGGGGTGAGCACCACGGTGAACCCCGGCGAGGTCACCTGCGTGTTGGGTGACAATGGCGCGGGCAAGTCCACGTTCATCAAGATCCTGGCCGGCGTGCACCAGCACGACGAGGGCACATTGCGCATGGAAGGCGAAGACGTGCGCTTCAACTCGCCCCGCGAAGCTCTGGCCCGAGGCATCGCCACCGTGTACCAGGACTTGGCCATTGTCCCGCTGATGTCGGTATGGCGGAACTTCTTCCTCGGTGCCGAGCCCAAGACCGGCATCTGGCCCTTCCGCCAGATCGACATCGAGGGGGCCAAGCGCATCGCCAAAGAAGAGATGGCCAAGATGGGCATCGACATCCGCGACGTCGAACAGCCCGTGGGCACGCTCTCCGGCGGCGAAAGGCAGTCGGTGGCCATCGCCCGGGCCAGCTATTTCGGCGCCCGGGTGTTGATCCTCGACGAGCCCACCTCAGCGCTGGGGGTGAAGCAGTCGGGGGTGGTGCTGCGGCGCATCATTGAAGCCCGGGACCAGGGCTTGGCGGTCATCTTCATCACCCACAACCCCAACCACGCCTATCCGGTGGGCGACCGTTTCGTGATCCTCAACCGGGGCGTGTCCATGGGCAATTGGGCCAAAGAAGAGCTGTCTCAGACCGATCTGACCCAGCTCATGGCCGGTGGCGCGGAACTAGACGCCCTTCAGCACGAGCTGGCTCAAGCCGGCACATAGAGGTTGATTCGGGCCACAACTAGCATCACTGCGTGGCTGAGACCCAGGCAACCGATCTCGAAGTGCTGACCATCGGACGGGTCAGCGTCGATCTGTATCCCCAGCAGAGCGGTGTTCCACTGAGCAAGGTCCAGACTTTCGCCAAGTCGATTGGCGGATCGCCCACCAACGTGGCCGTGGCCTGCGCGCGATTGGGACGAAGGGCCGCGGTGGTGACCCGGGTGGGAGACGACGGCTTCGGCGAGTACATCCGGGCCGATCTGGCCGAGAAGTTCGGGGTGGACAACCGCTATGTGACCACCGATCCCGACCTGCGCACCGCGTTGGCCTTCTGCGCCCTCGACCCCCCGACCGATCCGCCGCTTCTGTTCTATCGCGAGCCCCGCGGCCCGGAGATGAACCTGCGGCCTGCCGATGTCCCCAATATTGCCGACGAGGTACCCGTGCTGTGGACGGCCGGATCCCGCTTCGCCCAAGAACCGTCCCGCTCCACCGTGATGGAGGTACTCGACCGGCGGAATCGCCGTCCCCACACCGTGCTCGACTTGGACTACCGCCCCAGCTTCTGGAACTCCCCCCAAGAGGCCGGGACCCACATCGGTCAGGCCGTCGAATTGGCCACCGTGGCGGTGGGCAATCGCACCGAGTGCGAAATTGCCATCGGCACCTCCGATCCCCATACCGCCGCCGATCGGTTGCTGGATCGAGGAGTGTCGCTGGCCATAGTGAAACAGGGGGCCGACGGCGTGCTGGTCGCCACCCCAGAGAGCCGCGCCGAGGTGCGCCCCATGCCAGTGGAGGTGGTATGCGGCCTCGGCGCCGGTGACGCCTTCGGAGGGTCGCTGGCCGATGGGCTGCTGGCGGGCCTCGACCCGGTTGAAATCGTCACTCGGGCCAACGCCGCCGGGGCTATCGTGGCTGGTCGCCTGGCCTGTTCTGACGCCATGCCCACCCCTGCGGAGATCGACGAGATGCTGGCCCGAGGACAATGATCGCTCCAACAGATTTCACCGGCGAGGCCGGAGCATGACCAGATCAGACAACAAGATCCGGATCTGGATCGACCGCACTCCCCCATCTGAATTGGTTATTCCCCCCGACGTTGAGTTGGTTGACGGCCCAGAGCACGCCGACGGCGTGGTGGTGGCCGCCGACCGGCCGTGGGACGACGATGCCTGCCGCCGGCTGCCCAATCTCAAGGTGGTGGCCCGCTCGGGCATCGGCTACGACAACGTGGACGTCGCTGCCTGCGCGGCCCACGGGGTGGCCGCCACCAACACCCCCGACGCCCCCACGGTTTCCACCGCCGAGCACGCCCTGGCGTTGATGCTGGCGGTGGCCAAACGGCTCAAGGGCTCAGAAGCACGTCTGGCTGCCGGTACCGCGGGTGGCCCTGGCCGACTTACTGGCCCCGGCGCGCTGGAGTTGGACGGGCGAGTGCTGGGTTTGGTGGGCTGCGGGCGGATCGGCTCCCTTCTGGGGGGTTACGCCGAGGCATTGGGGATGAGGGTTCTGGTCTACGACCCCTATCTGGAGGTCTCTCCCGTGGGCGAGTTGGTCGGCCTAGACCATCTATGGGGCGAGGCCGACGTGGTGTCGCTGCACGCGCCGGCCACCCCCGAGACCCACCACATCATCAACTCGAATTCGCTGGCTGCCATGCGCCCCGGCGTGATCATCATCAATTGCGCTCGGGGGACATTGCTGGACCAAGAAGCCCTGTTGGCCGCCCTCGACTCGGGTCTCGTGGCCGGCGCGGGCCTCGACGTCACCGAACCTGAGCCGCTGCCCCCCGACCATCCCCTGCTGGGCCGCATCAATGTGGTCGTCACCCCCCATGTGGCCTCGACCACCACAGTGGGCATCGTCAGGCTGATAGGCCAAGCGCTGGACCAGGCTCTCGCCTGGCTGCGGGGCGGAATACCCGAGCACCTGCTCGACCCTGCCGCAGCCCATCCGGGAGTGGACCGCCGGGTAGGGACCGGGTCATGACCTCCCCAAAGCGACTCGGGCTGGCCGTGGTGGGCTTCGGCTGGATGGGCCAGGCCCACACCCGCTCCTACCTGCGGCTGCCCACGCTATTCGAGGATCGGGCCTACGACGTGGACTTGGTGATCTGCTCCGACAACGTGGAGTCCCGCCGCCATGCGGCGGTTAGTACCTTCGGTTTCCGGGAGGCCACCGAAGACTGGGAGCCCGCAGTCGAGCATCCCGACGTGGATGTTGTCGTTGTCTGCGCTCCCAACATGCTGCACGAGCCATTGGCCACGGCGGCTGCCGAAGCCGGAAAGCACGTGTTCTGCGAGAAGCCGGTGGGAGGCACCCCCAGCCAAACCGCCCGAATCGCCCATGCCTGCCGCCAAGCCGGGATAGTCACCGGGGTGGGCTACAACTACCGCTTCGCTCCCCTGGTGCTCTACGCCCGAGAGCTAATCGCCACCGGTCAGCTGGGGCAGATCTCCAACTATCGGGGCCGGTTCTTCTCCATGTATGGGGCCGACCCCATGGGCCTGCTCTCCTGGCGTTTTCTGATCGACCAGGCCGGTCACGGCGCCACCACCGACATTCTGAGCCACGCGGTGGACCTGGCTTTGATGCTCAACGGTCCCATTTCCCGGGTGGTGGGCATCGGGGAGACCTTCATCAAGGAGCGCCCGCTTCCCTCGGGAGCCGGCACCCACTACGACCGAGGCAGCCCCGGCGACCCGACTGGGGAGGTCACCAACGAGGACTACTTCGCCGCGCTAGCCGTGTTCGCCAACGGCAGCCACGGCGTGTTCGAATCAAGTAGGGCCATCGTCGGCCCCCAGAGCCAGATGGCCTTTGACATTTACGGCACCGAGGGTGCGCTGAGCTGGAACCACGAGACCCTGAACGAGCTCCAGTTGTTCAGGGCATCCGACCCCCAGCAGGGCTACACCACCGTGCGGGCCAGCGAACGCCACCCCTATCACGGCGCTTTCGTGCCCGGCGACGCCAACTCCATCGGCTTCGAGGACATGGTGACCATCCAGGACCACGAGTTCCTAACCGCAGTGGCCGAGGGCCGACCCCACAGCGCGGGCATGGAGCAGGCTCTGGCCTGTGTGAGCGTGCAAGCCGCCATGCTGAAAAGCTGGGAGACCGGTGCCTGGGAAGATGTGGTATCGCTAGAGATCGAGTGAAGGGAGGGCAGCCATGGAAACCGTCCGAATGACAACTTCCGGGGCCATCGTGCGCTACCTGGCCGCGCAGCGAATCGAGATCGATGGCCAGACCGTTCCCCTCTTCGCCGGCGTGTTCGCCATCTTCGGCCACGGCAACGTCACCTGTTTGGGCCACGAGCTGGAGCAGGCCGGGGAGGCGCTGCCCACCTGGCGGGGTCAGAACGAGCAAGGCATGGCCCTGGCCGCGGTGGCCTACGCCAAGGCCAACCGCCGCCGCCGCATCATGGCCGCCACCAGCTCCATCGGCCCCGGTGCCACCAACATGGTGACCGCAGCCGCAGTAGCCATGGCCAACAGAATGCCGCTGCTTCTGCTGGCCGGCGATACCTTCAACAGCCGCATACCCGACCCGGTGCTTCAGCAAGTGGAGCACTTCGGCGACCCGACGGTGACGGTCAACGACGCCTTCAAGCCCGTCGTCCGCTATTGGGACCGCATCACCACGCCGGAGCAGTTGGTTCACTCGCTGCCCAACGCCCTCGGCGTCATGCTCGACCCCGGCGACTGCGGCCCGGCCTTCATCAGCCTCCCCCAAGACGTCCAAGGCGAGGCCTTCGACTTCCCCTCCCGCTTATTCGAGCAGGCCGTCCACGAGATCAGCCGCCCCCGCCCTGACACCGGCCAATTGCGCCGAGCGGCGGCTGCCCTGGCTGCTGCGAAGCGACCCCTCATCGTGGCCGGCGGGGGGGTTCACTGGTCGCTGGCCGAAGACCGGCTACGAACCTTCGCCGAGGCTCACAACATCCCGGTGGTGGAAACGGTGGCCGGTCGCACCTCGTTTGTGGCTGACCACCCGCTCAACTGCGGTCCCATCGGGGTCACCGGCTGCACGTCGGCTAACGCCATGGCCGCCGAGGCCGATGCGGTATTGGCGGTGGGCACCCGCCTGGGCGACTTCGTCACCGGATCGTGGACGGTTTTCGCCGGGGGCGACGACGTGCAGATCATCGGCTTGAACGCGGCTCGTTTCGACGCCTCCAAGCACCGGTCGCTGCCCCTGGTGGCCGACGCCCGCGAAGGCCTGGCCGAATTGGGCGATGCGCTGGCCGACTACCGAGCCCCAGAGGAATGGTCTGACCGGGCCTCTTCGGAGACCTCGCAGTACCACGCCTACATCGACAAGATCGCCGCCCCCGAGACGGTGGCATCGGCCGGTGGGTCCTCTGGCGATTCCGACATCTCCGACGACGAACTCCCCACCTATGCCCAGGTGGTGGGGGTGGTGGACCGGCTCGCCGACGAGTCCACCTATGTGCTGGCCGCGGCCGGAGGTTTCCCCGGCGAGCTGGTCAACGGATGGCGGGGCCAAACCGTTCACTCCTTCGACTGCGAATACGGATACTCCTGCATGGGCTACGAGATCTCCGGCGGGTGGGGGGCAAAGATGGCCCTGCCCGACCGAGAGGTGGTGGTGCTGGTAGGCGACGGCTCCTACCTGATGATGAACAGCGATCTCTATAGCACGGTGCTCACCGGCCACAAGCTCATCGTCATCGTGTGCGACAACGGCGGCTACGCGGTGATCAACCGCCTGCAATTGGCCCAAGGCGGGGTGCCGTTCAACAACCTCATCGCCGACTCCCGAGTGCAGGAGCCAGCGGCGGTTGACTTCGCAGCCCACGCCGGCTCCATGGGCTGCGAAACAGAGACCGTGACGTCCATCGCCGAACTCGAAGCCGCGTTCGGCCGTGCCCGAGCCGCCGAAAGCACTTATGTGATCGCCCTGAACACCCACGCATACCGCTGGACCGAGGGCGGCTCGTTCTGGGAGGTTGGCGTGCCCGAGGTGAGCACCAGCCCCGATGTGCGGGCCGCCCGGGCCGCCATGGACTCCGGCAAAGCCGATCAACGCGTGGGATGGTGACTTCCGTCCGGCGCGACTACCGGGTTGGAGGCCCCGAGGCAGACCGGGCCACAGCCGACGGATTGGTGGAGGCCGAGTGGTTCCGCCCGCCCATTGACCCCGAGCGCCTGCGCCAACTCCAAGTAAGGGGCAACGCCAGAGCGGCCCTCGATACCGCCGCCTGGCTCGGCCTTTTGGCCGGGTTCGGCTATCTGGCCTTCTTATCGCTGGGCACTTGGTGGGCAGTCCCGGCCTTCGCCGCCTACGGCGCCCTCTACGGCGGAGCAGGCGACTCCCGCTGGCATGAGTGCGGGCACGGTACCGCCTTCAAGACCAAGTGGCTCAACGACGTGGTGTACTACTTGGCCTCGTTCATGCTGCTGCGCCAGCCCACCTTGTGGCGCTGGTCGCATGTCCGTCACCACACCGACACCATCGTGGTGGGCCGAGACGCCGAGATCATCTTTCCCCGCCCCTCCTCACCCACCTCCATTGCGCTGCTGTTCGTGCCGGTGATGAACGTGCCCAACATGGTGGTGCGCACCGCCAAGCACGCCATTGGGCGCATCGACGACGAGGCCCGCTCGTTCATCCCCGTCGACGAGCTCGGAAAGCTGAAGTGGGAGTCGCGGGCCTACATCGCCATCTTGGCCGGAGTGACGGCATGGTCGATCGCGATTTGGTCCATCGTGCCGTTGCTCTACGTCGGGCTGCCCACCATTTACGGTGCCTGGCTGATGGTGTTCTTCGCCATCACCCAGCACGCCGGGCTGCGCGAGGACGTGCTCGACCACCGCCTCAACACCCGCACGGTGTATATGAACCCCGTCTTCCGGTTCTTGTACTCCAACATGAACTACCACGTGGAGCACCACATCTTCCCCACTGTGCCCTACTACTCCCTGCCCGCCCTTCACCAAGAGGTCAAGGTATATCTGGCCCCGGCTTCGCCCAATACCTGGTCGGCCTACCGGCGCATCCTGTCCACCCTGCGCCGGCAATGGCGCAATCCGGCCTATGACGAGCCCCGCGACGACGTTCCCGCGGTGTCCGACGCTGGACGCTCATTTGTCAACACCGGACACACTGTGTGGGCCGGCGACCGCCACGACGGGTTGTTCGACCTCGGCCCGGCCAACGCGCTGGCCCCTGGTTCGGCCCGACAATTCGAAGTGGGCGACGAGACTTACGCCCTCTTCCGACTGGACGACGGCACCCTGGTGTGCACCGAAGGGCTCTGCACCCACGGCCAGGCCTATCTGGCCGAGGGTTTGGTGCTCGACTGCCTGGTGGAGTGCCCCAAGCACAACGGCCGATTCGACCTTCGAACCGGCGAGGCGGTTCGGTTTCCGGCCACCGATCCCCTTACCTTGTACCCCGTGGAGATACGCAACGGCCGAGTGGTCTCGAGCCTGCAATCTGAATCCAAGGGGACCGGATCATGAGCCCGGTGCGCATCGGGGTGCTGGGCTGCGGGCGGATAGGGCGGATGCATGCCGAGCTGATCGCCAAGCAGGTGCCCAGCGCCGAGTTGGCTGCTGTCTACGACGTGGTAGACGCCGCTGCGGCCGCGGTTGCCGAGGAATTGGGAGCGCGCCATGCCGCAGCTCCCGAGGAGATCTTGAAGGCCGACGACGTGGACGCGGTGGCCATCTGCTCCTCCACCCACACCCATATCGACCTCCTGGTGGCTGCGGCTGAGGCCGGCAAGGCCGCCTTTGTGGAAAAGCCGCTGGCCCTCAACCTTGCCGACGTCGATCGGGGTATCGCCGCGGCAGAGGCCGCAGGGATCCCGGTGCAAGTGGGATTCAACCGCCGCTTCGACCCCAGCCACCGCTACGTACACGACCGAGTGGCCGAGGGCGAACTGGGCGACGTCCATCTGGTGCGCGTGTCCAGCCGCGACCCCGAGCCCCCTCCGCTGATGTATCTGGATGAGTCCGGCGGGATCTTCTGCGACATGACCATCCACGATTTCGACATGATCCGCTTCATCACCGGGAGCGAGGTGACCGAGGTATACGCCACCGGAGCGGTTCGGGTCGACGAGGCCATCGGAGAAGTAGGCGACCTCGACACCGCAGTGATCGTTTGCACTCACGAAAACGGCGCCATCAGCACCATCGACAACAGCCGCCAGGCGGTGTACGGCTACGACCAGCGAGTGGAAGCGTTTGGCTCCGCGGGAATGGCCGCCTCTGAGAACCCCCTAACCGCCACTGCGGTAACCCGAACAGCCGACGGGTCGCACAGCCCGACGCTGCCCTATTTCTTCTTGGAGCGGTACATCCCCTCCTACCTGGCTGAATGGGCCGCCTTCGCCGACATGATGGATGGCACACCCTCGCCGGTCACCTTGGCCGACGGGCGGGCTCCCTTGGTCATCGGACTGGCCGCATGGCGCTCGGTAAGAGAACAGCGGCCCGTGCGCATCGACGAGATCGGCTAGCTAAGGGGAGAAGCATGACTAGCGACATGCCGCAAACCGGAGAGGGAGCCTGAACAGTGCGGGCCTATGTCACCGGGGGCACCGGATTCCTCGGCTCCAACATCGTCAAGGTGTTCGCCGAGCGCCACCGCGCCACCGTTCACTGTCCAATCCACACCTTCGTGCCCGACAACCCCCAGGGCTACACCACAGAGCCGCTGGATTTGCTCGAGGCCGACGCGGTGCTGGCCAGCGTGGCCCAATTCGACCCCGACGTGATCGTCCACTCCATGATCCTCAACGACTTGGCCGGGATCTACGCCCAGCGGGATTTGGCCTGGCGCAGCTATGTGGATGCCACCCTCACTTTGGCGGAGGCAGCCAACCGAGCCGGAGCCAAGCTCATATTGGTTTCCACCGACTGGGTGTTCGACGGAACCCAATCCGGGGCCGACGAGCACACCCCACCCAACCCGGTGAACTACTACGGCGTGCTGAAGGCCCTGAGCGAGCAAGCTGCCCTGCTGCGGGCCGACCGAGCCGCCGTGGCCCGAGTATCGGCAGTCAACGGGGTCCACTGGGCCCGCGACGAGATGCCACGGGGCCAAGACCCCGGTTTCGGCTACTTCGTGACCACGGTGCTCGATGCCGTTTCTCAAGGGGAACCGTTCGGGGTGTGGGAGGGCGACGACATCAACATGACGGCCACCCCCAGCCTGGCCAGCGAGTGCGCCGAAGTCATGTGGTTGATGGCGTCAGATGGCGATGCCGATGGCATCTTCCACTGCTGCGGGGCCGAGCCGGCTGGGAGGATGGAACTGGCCCAGATGGCCTGCGAGGTGTTCGGCCACGACCCGTCGCTGCTCCGTTCGGTGCCGCCCGACCCGGAGATGATGGCATTGCTGGGCGGTGCCCGAGTTCCCTACGACACCACGATGCGAACTCCTCGCACGACTGAGATCTTGGGCTATGAGCCTCTGGGCAATCGGGAGCTGCTGGAGCGGTTCAAGCAGGAGATGGACGCCGGAGACCTTGTGCCGGCAGGACTAGGAGGCTGACCATGGCGACCGCACCCGCATCAGGACCCATCCGACCCCAGCCGGGACCGGGGCGGATTGTGGACGTAACGCCAGATTCGGCCGGGTGGGACAACGTGGCCTTCTCGGTGGTGGAGCTAACCCCAGCGGACCCGTGGTCGGGGTCCGAGACCGACCGGGAGACCGCCATCGTTCCGCTGTCCGGTTCGGGACGGGTGCGAGCCGGCGATATCGATTCTCCCATCAGCCGCACGTCGGTGTTCGAGGAGCTGGGCCGCATCGCCTATCTGCCGCCGGGCACACCCTATGAGATCACCACCGAGAGCTCGTTGACCGCCGCGGTGGGCTCGGCCCCGGCTGAGGGTCGCTACCCGGCCCGGATCTTCGAGCCCTCGGAGATGAGGGTGGAGATCCGGGGCGGCGGCCAGGCCTACCGCCAGGTTGTCCACTCGCTGGCCCATCCCCTGCCCGCGGAGAAGCTCATCCTCTATGAAGTGTTCGTCCCCCGGGGCACCTGGTCGGGGTGGCCGCCCCACTGCCACGACGGCCGCGACGGCTCGCCCTATCTGGAGGAGGTGTACTACTTCCGCCTGGACCGTCCCGAGGGCTATTGCATGCACCGGAACTGGCGCTCCGAGGAGGGATTCGATGAGGCGGTGGTGGCCCGTGACGGCGATGCGGTGCTGGTGCCGAAGGGCTACCACACGTCGGTGGCCTGTCCCAGCTCCAACATGTACTTCCTCAACTATCTGGCCGGCGAGCTGATCGGAGACGAGCGCCGCACGCCCCCCTGCTTCGCCGCCGAGCACACCTGGATCGAATCCGACTGGGGCGCCGGTTCCTGGACCCTGCCAGTGGCCGGAGCGGTACCCTCCAACTGACATGAGCGTGTCCGACCTATCCCACAACGGGCAGTTTGCGGTACTGGCCATCGACCACCGCGACTCGCTGCGCAGCGTTCTAGCGCCCGATGATCCCGCCTCGGTGACCAGCGATGCCATCGTCGATCTCAAGCGCGACCTCGTTTCCGGGCTGGCCTCCGGAGCCACCGGCGTGATGCTGGAGCCCGAATATTCCATCCCTCAGCTTCTGGACGGCACGCTTCCTCCCGGTGTGGGCTTCACCGCCGCACTGGAGGCCCAGGGTTACATGGCCGATCCCGAAGCCGCTCCTGTCGGCCTGCTGGAAGGCTGGTCGGTACAGGCCGCCGCCGATTGCGGCGCGGCTGCGGCCAAACTGCTGGTGCTCTACCGGCCCGACCGCCCCCACGCCGCCGCCCAAGAGCAGGCTGCGGCCAAAATATTGGCCGAGTGCCGCCGAGTGGGCATCCCCATGCTGGTGGAACCGCTGTTTTACGGCTTAGACGACCCCTCGGTCCGCCCCCAGATTGTGCTTGAGACCGTGGACCGCTTCGCCCCCATGGGATTCGACGTGTTGAAGCTGCCCTTCCCCGTCGATCCTGTCCACGACCCCGAACAGTCCCGGTGGGCCGCAGCCTGCTGGGAAATCACCAAACGCTGCGACATGCCCTGGACTCTGCTGTCGGGCGGCGGCACCTTCGAGAGCTACCACGCCCAACTCGAAGTGGCGGTGGCCTCGGGCTGCGCCGGATTCACCGTCGGCCGAGCCCTTTGGGGCGAAGCCGCCTTGGCCCGGCCCGCCGACCGCCCCACAGTAATCGCCGATCTGATCGCCCCCCGCTTCGCCGCCCTGCGCGAGCTGGTTATCTGATCAGTCCCCTTCAGGCCGCGACCGCTCCGCCGACTACCAGATCGCCCTGGTAGAAGACCACCGCCTGACCGGGGGCCACCCGGCGCTGGGGCTCTTCCCAGTTCACCATGCCCGCCTGGTCTACCACCCCGACCGCGGGGGTCCCGTGGGCGCTCACCTGGATGTCCATTGGGCCTTCCACGGGGCTGTCGGCCCACTGGATGCCATGCACTTCCTGGTTGGGCGTGTAGAGATCGTCGCGGCGACCCACCGTCACCCGGCCCGCGGCAATGTCCACATCGGTCACATACCGGGGCTCGTCGGTGCCGCCCAGGTTGAGGCCTCGGCGCTGGCCGATGGTCACTGCCTGCACCGCCTCAACGGTGCTCAGCTCCGTCCCATCGGTGTCCACCACGGTGGCGGGCGACTCCCCCAAACGGCGAGACAGAAAGCCCTGCCGTCCCCCGGCCCGGTTGGCAATAAAGCAAACGTCCTGGCTGTCGGGCTTGGCCGAGTTCCGCAGGCCGAGGGCGGCGGCCCGCTCCCGTACCTCGGCTTTGGTCAAGTGGCCGATGGGCAGCATCAGCCGGGCCATCTGCGGCTGACCCAGCATGTAGAGCACGTAAGACTGGTCTTTGGCCTCGTCCACCCCCCGCCGCACCCGGAACCCGTCGCTAGCCGTTTCAAGGCGGGCATGATGGCCGGTGGCCACCACATCGAATCCCAGGGCCTCCGCTCTCACCATCAGCTTGTCGAACTTGATGTGGCGGTTGCACTCGATACAGGGATTGGGCGTCAGCCCAACGGCGTGGTCGTCCACATACGGAGCCACCACCCGCTGGTCGAAGGCATCACCGAAGTTGAACACATGGTGCTGCAAGCCCAGGAAGTCGGCCACCCGGCGGGCGTCCTCCACATCAGACACCGAGCAGCACCCAGTGTCCGACTCACCGCCCCACAGCTTGAGGGTCACCCCCACCACATCGTGGCCCTGCTCGGACAGCATGGCGGCGGCCACTGAGGAGTCCACGCCCCCCGACATCGCCGCCAAAACCCGCATCGCTTCGGCCCTTTCCCTTAGCCCTTGCCGTAGGCCCGCAGCCGGGCCACCGCGTCAGGAATGACAGCCAACACCCGATCGATGTCGGCGTCGGTAGTCTCATAGCCCAGCGAGAGCCGCAACGATCCCCCGGCCAGCATCCGGTCATAGCCCATGGCGGCCAGCACATGGGAGGGGTCCTGTGCCCCGCTGGAGCACGAAGACGCCGCCGACGCGTACACCCCGGCATCCTCCAGCAGAAACAGCAGCGCCTCCGACTCGATGCCCTCGAAACAAAGGTGGGCCGACCCGGCCACCTTGCCAGCCCGCTCTCCAGTCTCCACCGTGCCTTCCACCGCGCCCAGCACACCGTCTGCCAGCCGGTCCCGCAAACCGGCCAACCGCACCACCTGCTCGGCCCGGCTCTTAAGCACCACCTCGGCGGCGGCGGCCATCCCAGCGATTCCGGCCGCGTTGTGGGTGCCCGAGCGCAAACCCCTTTCCTGGCCACCACCCAACAACAGCGGCGACAGTTCCACGCCGTCGCGCACGACCAGCGCGCCCACACCCTTGGGACCGCCGAACTTATGGGCGCTCACCGAGATCAGATCGGCGCCCGAGGCCAGCGAAGCCACGTCCAGCCAAGGAAACGCCTGCACCGCGTCGGTGTGAAGCACAGCATTGGGAGCCAGTGAGCGAACCAATTCCGCCACTTGGCCCAAAGGCTGGACCATGCCGGTCTCGTTGTTGGCCAGCATCACCGAAACCACGGTCACGCTCTCATCGAGCGCGGCGGCCAATCCCTCCAAGTCGAGAACCCCAAAAGCATCCACCGCCACCACCCGTCCACCCAGGTGCTCTACGGGCTCCAGTACCGCATGGTGCTCGATGGCCGAGCACACCGTCACACCGCCGACCTTCATGTGCCGACCTACCACCGCCAGATTGTCGCCCTCGGTGCCCCCGCCGGTGAACACAATCTCCCCGGGCTCCGAACCCAGGGCCTCGGCCATCACGTCGCGGGCATCGTCGATCCGTCGGCGCGTATCGCGAGCCATGCGGTGAGCCCCGGTCGGATTGGCATACAGCTCTCGATGCAGGGGCGCCATGGCCTCCACCGCCTCGGAGCACAGCGGGGTGGAGGCTGCGTTGTCCAGGTAGGCGATCGCCTCAGATGCCATGGCAACCATCTTTCTTCTACACCGAGGGGAATACCAGGTCGTCGCGCCGAGAGCGCTTCAGTTCGGCGAACGACGGCCATTCGGCCAGCGTCACCACCGCGTCCCACAAGCGCACGGCCTCCTCCGGGGGTGGCACTTGGCTCACCACCGGTCCGAAGAACGACGTGGAACTTCCGTTGTGGTGAAAGGTGATGATCGGAGTTCCCACATCCCGCCCGGTACGGCTCAGCGCCTCTTCGGTGGAGTCACGCAACGCATCATCCAGCGACTCGTCCTCGGCCGCCGCCACCGACTCCGGCGAAAGGCCGGCCATTTCCAGTGCGCCCGCCAAGTGCCCGTCGGAAGCCACCTCACCCATGGCCGAGCGAATATCCGCATCTGGATTCCAGATGGTGGACCCGTAGGCGGTGTACAGGTCTCCGGCCGCGGCCGCGCCATGCTGGTTGCGCACCGCCTGGGCCACCCGCAACATGCGCCGGCCCTTGTTGTGCAGGTCCCGATAGCCCTCGGGGAAATTGTCGTAGTCGCTGTCCTCGTTGAGGATCGACAGGCAGATCAGCCGCCAGTCCACTTCGTATTCCCGCTGGCGGGCCACATCGGTCACCCACCGAGATGTGAGCCATGCGAACGGGCAGATCGGATCCCAGAAGAACTCGATGTCGGCATCGGACATGGCCTGAATTCTACGGTCCAGTGGTGTGTCTTGGACTGCCGGACCAACTTTAGAATCAGAGTGAATGGCCAGGATCAGGGTTTCCACCACAATCGAGGCGTCTTTGGACTCGGTGTGGGAGTACGTGCGCCGAATCGACAGCCACACCGAGTGGATGGCCGACGCCGAGTCGATTTCTTACCAGAGCGACCAGACCGAGGGGGTAGGCACCGCTTTTGAGTGCCTCACCAAGGTCGGGCCGCTCCGCCTCAACGACACCATGGTGGTCACCGAATGGGCCGAGAAGGAGGCCATCGGCGTGCGCCATACCGGATTGGTCACCGGCGAGGGGCGTTTCACCCTCGCTCCGGCGGGCACCGACCGCACCGAATTCTGCTGGAACGAGGAGCTTCAGTTCCCCTGGTGGATGGGAGGCCTGCTGGGTGACATCGTCGGGGCCCGCATCCTCGAGTGGGTGTGGCGCCGCAATCTGAAGACGCTGCGAGCCCAGTTCGCCTAGCTGAGCAAAAGAACCACGTTGGACCGGCTGGCAGCCCATAGGGCGCCGACAAAGGAAGCCCCGGCCACCACTGCTGCGGCAAATACCGGGATCACGGTGGTGTGCTGCCGTCGGCGGATGGCCTGAGCAGCGGCTGCTCCCACAATGAAGCCGCCGATGAGACCACCGATGTGCCCGCCCAGCGAAACCGACCGAACGGTGAAGCTGATCACCAGATTGATGGCGAGAATCGGCCCAATCGGGGTCTGGAACAATCCCACCCCCTGGGACAGCGAAAGGGCGACGTAGGCACCCATCAACCCGAAAATGGCCCCCGATGCCCCGGCAACCAGCGAGTTGGGCGCTTCGATCAATGCTCCGAACGAACCGCTCACCAACGATGACAAGTACACCGCCGTGAATGAGACCTTCCCCAGGGATCGCTCAAGGGCCAGTCCCAGGATGTAGAGCGAGAACATGTTCACCCCGAGGTGGAATACCCCGTGGTGCAAGAAACCCCCGGTGAACACTCGCCACCACTCGTTCAAGTACTCGATATTGCCCCCCAGCGTGGCCGCACGATAAACGAGACCAACTTCATCGCCCCCGCCACCCAAGCTGTCGCCCATGGCCACGCCCACGATGAACACCACCACGTTGACGGCGATCAGCCCATAGCTGACGTACCAGGTATCGGTTCGCTGCGGGACCATGCTGGGGCGAAGTCGGAGGCGACTACAGGCCCACCGGTGAGCCGTCGCTCAGAAGGTTCTGGCCCACATTGACCACCTCGGTCACCCCTTCAACCCGGTCTTTGAGGATCCGCTCGACTCCGGCCTTGAGCGTCACGGTGGAGGCTGGGCAGCTCACACATGCGCCTACGAGCTCCACGCTGACCACTCCGGTTTCCTCATCCACCCCGCGCAGGAAGATATCCCCGTCGTCGGCTTGCACCGCAGGGCGAATGGCCTCGATCACCTGGGCTACGGCTTGCTCCACGTCCCTATTGTCTCAGCAAGCGGGCCGTTCGCCAACCTTCACCCCGGTCTCTTTCCTCAACTCGACGGTGGTCTGGCAGACTCGGCCCTATGGGAGTGCTGGCGGAACTGCTGGCCCATCAAGGAGGTTGGGACGAGATCCTGATGGTTGCCGCGCCCCTAGTCCTGCTGGCGGGCTTGTTGTTCCTGGCTAACCGCCGAGCCTCTCGCGGCGGACGTCGGCCTTCGAAAGGCGAGCAGAAAGCCAGATCCGACTAGCCAAACTGCCGCATCCTTCGGACGTCGGCCCCAAGAGCGCTGAGCTTGCCGGCAAAGTCCTCGTAGCCCCGGTCAATGTGGTGAGGATCGGACACCACCGTGACCCCATCAGCAGCCAGCCCGGCCACCACGAGGGCCGCCCCGGCCCGGATGTCGGAAGCCCGCACCGGTGCACCGCTGAGCCGCTCCACCCCCCGGATCACCGCGTGGTGGCCCTCGGTACGGATATCGGCTCCCATGCGCACCAGCTCGTCCACATAGCGGAACCGGCCCGAGAACAGGTTCTCGGTCACTATTCCCACCCCCTCGGCCACCGACAGCATGGCCACCAGCAGGGGTTTGCAGTCGGTGGGCAAGCCGGGATACGGCAGAGTGGACACATCGGCTGATCGGAGGCGCCCGCTGCACATAGCCCAAATCCCATCGGGATCGGCTGAAGTCCGCACCCCCATATCGCCGAGTTTTCGGCACAACATCGCCATATGGTCAGGTCGGGCGCCCAAAAGGGTGATCTCCCCGCCAGCCACCCCCAATGCCGCCAAGAAGGTGGCTGCCTCTATTCGATCGCTCACCGCGGTGTGCTCCACCGGATGCAGCTCCTCCACCCCCTCCACCACAATGGTGGATGTCCCAGCTCCGGAAACTTGGCCACCCATGTGGTTCAAGAACCCGGCCAAATCGGCGATCTCCGGCTCTCGGGCGGCGTTGTCGATCACCGTGGCGCCCTTGGCCCGGACGGCGGCCATCATGACATTCTCGGTGGCCCCCACGCTGGGATACTCCAACAGCACCGAATTGCCCACCAGATTGTCGGCGGTGGCTATGACATCGCCGCCGGAGATTTCGAACTGGCAGCCGATGGCCTCGAGTCCGGCGACATGCATGTCAATGGGGCGAGGACCGAAATCGTCCCCACCGGGCAGGGCTACTCGGGCATGGCCGATGCCGGCGAGCAGCGGCCCGAGCACCGCGGTGGACGCCCGCAGTTGCTCTGTCAGCGCATAGGGGGCCTCAGGGACCATGGATTCCGGGCGATCTATGGTGAGAACGTCGCCCGATTGACTCACCGTCACCCCCATTGCCCGCAGCACTTCGCCCATCACCGCCACATCCTCGATGTTGGGCACGTTGCGGATCACAAAGGTCCCCTCGGTGAGCAAGCAGGCGGCCATGAGCTTCAGCACGGAGTTTTTGGCCCCGCCAATGGCCACTGTGCCCTCTAGGGGCCCGCTGGCGCGCACCTCCATGCGGTCTTGCCCGTCGATTTCCTCGCGGTGGCTGCGCTCCACGAGACAAGTATGGTGCCCTGTCGAGCACAGTCATAGTCAATGCAAGGTCGCGGAGCGCTGGTGACCCAAAAGTAAACTGCTCACCAGTCCATGCCCCAGGTGATCTCTCGTCGCGTCCTGAGCGCCGACGCCGCTGATGTCGTTCTGAACGGCCCCGACGGCCTTCTGTCCCCCCGCTCCGACATCGTCTTGGAGGGCGCCACCGGCGAAGCCGACTTGAGCACCGCCGAAGGGGTGTTCGCCGCGGTCGAGGGACCGGTTGAGCACTATCGCCGCACCGTCACCACAGAGCTGTTGAGCGATGGCCGAGTGCAGATAACTGAACGGTTCGACTACCGGCTGGCTATCCCGGTGTGGTGGGTGCTGTTCACCGTCCCTTTCAGCCGCGCCCTGCGCCGTGGACGGGATTGGCCCTGGTGGCATCCCCCCGACCGATTCACCGCCCGACAGGCCAGAATCGTGGCCCTGCTGGCCACTCTGGCAGTGATCGCCGGGTTCTTGGGGACGCTGCTCGGTCAGACAATCACCTTCGCGCGAGACGAGTTCGGGGAAAGCAAGTCGGCCGCGGGCGTTGCTCTATCGCTAATCCGACTCAGCATCCTGATCACAGTGGCAGTGGCCGCGCTGGCCGACCGGAAGGGTCGGCGGCGCACTCTGCTCTATGCCGCATTTGGCGCCATCTTGGCCTCGGCAGCGACATCCCTGGTTGCCAATCTGGCCACGTTGACCGCGGTCCAAGCAGTCTCCCGGGGACTTTCCCACGCCATGGCGCTGCTCATCTTTGTGTTCGCCCTCGAAGAAGCGCCAGCTGGCTCCCGGGCATTTGTGGCCTCCATGCTGGGGATGGCCGCCGGGCTGGGCTCGGGAATTGCCGTAGGGTCCGTGCCTTTGGCCGACCTGGGGGCTACCGCGTGGAGGCTCAGTTTCGTGGTGGCGCTGGCCGGACTGCCCCTGGTGTTGTTCGCGGCCCGCAGGCTGCCTGAATCGCAGCGGTTCGAAGCCGCTCAGCGACAGCCTCGAACCAAATCACCAACGGAATACCGCTTCCGACTGCTGCTGCTGGCCGTGACCTCGTTTGCCGTGCTGCTGTTCGCCGCCCCGGCCTCTCAGCTGCAAAACGACTTCTTGCGGGACGAACGGGGCTTTAGCGCCACCAAGATCACGATCTTCACCCTGCTTACTGCGTGGACGGCAGGTCCGGGCATGCTCATAGCCGGCAAGCTGGCCGACCTTCGGGGCCGACGGGTCCTTGCCTCGATCGGCGTGAGCGGCGGCGCGTTGTTTGCCCTATGGCATTTCACCTTGGCGGGTTGGCCGATGTGGGTCCTCATCGCAGTGGGAACTTTCATGACCGCCACCACGGTGCCCACGCTGGGGGTCTACCGAGCTGAGATGTTCGGCACCATACGGCGGTCGAGATCCAACGGACTGCTCGGTATTGCCGGGGTAGCGGGCAGCGCTGCGGGCCTGGCAGCCGCGGGGATAATGGCCGACGCCTGGGGCTATGGCACCGCATTCACCATTCTGGTTGCCGGTCCAATCCTCGTCGCCATCCTCGTCCTCCTTTTCTACCCCGAGACCACGCGGAGGTCGTTGGAAGAGCTCAACCCCGAGGATGCTTAGAGGCTTTCCAACCAGCTAGCTATCGCGGCCACGATTTCCGCATCGGCCTTCTTGGGGTCGTGGCCCTCGCCTTCGAGCCACACGGTGGTCACCGGGCCTTTGATGGCGGGCAGATGGGCGCTGAACTCCTCGGGACTGCCGAAGGGGTCGCGGTCTCCGGAGATGAACAGGCAGGGCACACCGACCGCGCCGAAATGCTGGGTCCGCAGGTTCTCGGGCTTCTTCGGCGGGTGCAGCGGATAGCTCAACAGCACCAGGCCGGCGGCGGGCATTCCATCGGCCACCGCCATCGAGCACATCCTCCCGCCCATCGACCGGCCGCCCAGCACCAGGTGCCCAGAGTCGGTTTCCAGACGAGCAGCGATGGCGGGAATCTCCTCGCTGAGGAAAGCCAGCAGTTTGGGGGCTCGGTCGGGGGGTCGGCGACCCTGATTCCGATAGGGGAAGTTGACGCGCTCCACCGGCAGGGGGTCGAGGCCCTCGGCGATGGCCACCAATGTGTGCTGGTCGCGATCTCCACCCGCACCGTGGGTCAGCACTAGGCCATCGACCTTGCGAGAAGCCACTACATGTACCGGCGCAGCAATTCCCGCAAGGTCTGTGCCGCTTGCTCGGCGGGCGCGTCACCCTCGGTGGGATCGGGTCCGGCCACCAATGCCTCCCGCAACTCATCGGCGGCGTCGAGCATGGCTCGCCAGAAATCGGCGTCGTAGCCCCACGGCAGGCTGAGCTGCACCACCTTCTCGTGGGCCAGCGCAAAGTCCTCCACCGCCTTGCTGTCGGAGGTGTTCCGGCGAAGCCGGTCGGCCGAGAAGAACAGCGCCTCCAGCACCTCATAGGGCTCCACTCCCGGCAGTCCCGGTCCGAATTGACGCTGGGCAACCGCGCTGGCCAGTCGGTCGAACAGTGCATCCACCGCCTCCTCGTCGGCCTCCCCCACTTCCAGGTTCCCGGCGTAGTCCACCTCGTGGGCGATGCCCTCGGTCAACAGCTCGCTCAGAATGTCGGCCTTAAAAGCGTCCTCGTAGTCCCCTAGCTCGTACACCACCGCGGGCTGGCTCTTATCGAGTGCGGGAAGCCGGGCCCGAAGAACTCCTTCTACCGCCTGGTCGACCGCCTCCTCGTCGGACTCGCACACGATCAGTGTTGGGCCTAGCCAGGCGTGCTCCAACCCAAGGGATCGCAGCTCAGCCTCCAATCCGTTGCGGGCGTCGTAGACCCATTCGTGGAACTCGTAGGCCAGCTGCTCGTCGTCGGGGCCACCCACCTCCTCGGCGGGCTGCGGCGGCGAGGCGAAGGTGGCCACACCGCACTCCACACACTCCGACACGTCATCGTCGAAGGGTGCACCGCATTGGAAGCACCAAACCATGGGAGAAATGGTGCCAGACCACGCGATTCCGGTCGCATCGACGGGCCGACAGATTCCTCACAAACATGCTGGCAGAGGGTGAACCGCCAGTACGAGAACGCTACGGTTGGGCAACGTGAACGCATCGCCTGAGAACCCCGACCGCAACTTGGCGATGGAGCTGGTCAGAGTGACCGAAGTCGCTGCGCTGGCCGCCTCCCGATGGATGGGCCGAGGCGACAAGGAAGGGGCCGACGGCGCCGCTGTGGAGGCCATGCGAGTGCTGCTGCGGACCGTGCCAATGGACGGCATCGTGATCATTGGCGAGGGCGAGAAGGACGAAGCCCCCATGCTCTTCAACGGAGAGTTGATCGGCGATGGAACGCCTCCCGAGTGCGACATCGCGGTCGACCCCATCGACGGCACCACGCTCACCTCTCTGGGCCGGGGCAACGCCCTTTCGGTGATCGCGGTGTCCGACCGGGGGACCATGTTCAACCCCGGACCCTGTGTCTACATGGAGAAGATTGCCTTCGGTCCCGAGTGCATGGGCTATGGCATCTCGATGGACAACTCGCCTACCCGCAACCTGGAGCTGGTGGCCGAGGCCAAGAGCGAGTCGGTGAGGGATGTGACCGCGGTGATCCTCGACCGCGATCGCCACTCGGAGCTGATTGCCGAGGTGCGCGATGCCGGGGCCCGCATACGGCTCATTCCCGATGGCGACGTGGCAGGGGCCATCTCCACCGCGTGGCCCGACTCGGGGGCCGACATCCTTTTCGGCATCGGTGGAACCCCGGAAGGGGTAATCGCTGCGGCCGCCCTCAAATGCATGGGCGGCGAGCTCCTCGGGCGGCTTTGGCCCCGCAACGACCGAGAGCGCAAGGAAGCCGAGAAGTTGGGACGCGACGTGAACAAGGTGCTCACCGCCGACGACCTGGTTCAGGGCGATAACTGCTTCTTCGCGGCCACTGGTATCACCGATGGCGATCTGCTCAAGGGCGTCCACTACTACAAGAACCACGCCAGCACTCAGTCGCTGGTCATGCGGTCAAAGTCGGGCACCGTTCGGCTGGTTAACGCCGACCACCAACTGGAGAAACTGAACAGCTTCTCCGCTATCGAGTTCGGCTAATCCACTGCCCCTGAACTCGACAGAGGCCTTACCTCACTGATCAGTGCGAAACAGGTAGCGCAGGTCCCAGTAGCCGTACAGCGTCGGGGTGTAGTTGCCGAACACATTGCGAACCGCTCCCAGCCGCTCAGACTGCGTGGTGTAGATGAGCGGGACGTTCTCGGCGATGATCGCTTGCGCATCCCAGTAGTGCTGCACTCGCTGTTCGTGGTCGAGTTCCTTGCTGCCAGCGATGTACAGCTCGTCGATCTCCGCCTCCCACTCCGTGGCGGGCTCGGGTTGATTCGGATGCCAAAGGTGCAGGCCTTCACCGCTGTGCCACACGGTCATGCCGCCGAAGGGATCGGGACTCCCGGTCAGTCCCACCACCATGGCCTCCCAGTCGTAGGTGGCCGTGAGCTGGGCCACCATGCTGCCGAATTCCACTATCTGAAAGTCAACGTCGAGGCCGACCGCGGTCATCCCCTCGTGGATGATGCCGGTGATTTCGGACCGCACACTGTTCCCCTCGTTGGTAACCAAGGTGAACGAGATGGGGTTGCCCAAGTCGTCCTCGCGGATGCCGTCGCCATCGGTGTCGATCCAGCCCAATTCGTCGAGAATCTCGTTGGCCCGATCCACGTCGTAGGCGTACTGGCGCACTTCGGGGTTGTGAAAGTCACCGGCTGCCGGGCTTACTGAAGACCACTGCGGATAGCCCAGACCGTGCTGGACCTGGTCGATCATGGTTGGCTTGTCCATGGTGTAGGCAACGGCCTGTCGAAATGCCCCGTTTTGGAACCAGTGCAGTTGAATCGGATCGACATAGGGGTCGCCGGCATCGTTGGTCCCAGGGTTCTGATTGAAGGCCAGGAAATTGGTGCCGAATCCGGGGCCGCGGCGGTGCAGGGTGAAGTTCTCCGCCTCGGCCACTGGGTCGAGCGTGGCAAACTCTTCGCCCAATACGCCGTGAGAGTCGGTGGTGCCGTCGCGGAACAGGGCCAGCTCGTCCTCCAAGTCCTCCACGATCAACCGCACCACCCGGTCGAGATACGGCAGGCGCTCTCCAGCATCGTCCACCAGCCAATAATCGGGGTTTCGCTCGAAGACGAAGCGCTCGCCGGGGGTGTACTCCCCGATGGTGAACGGACCGGTGCCGATGATCTCGGTGGGATCGGTGTCGATGCCCCAAAACTCGGCAAAGGTACCCGCTTCGATAGGACTTTCTAGGATGTGTTTGGGGTAGATGGCGGTGCCCAACGAGCGCAGGAAGGGCGCGAACGGCTGCGGGAGGACAAACTCCACCGTGTGGTCGTCCAGCGCCGTCACCGTCATCTGCGACTGCTCCCATTGACCGGTCTCATCATTCAGGAATCGGAATTCGAAAGAAGCTCGGCTCGCCGCTTGGAAATCGTCGTTGTAAATCACTCGGTTGAAGGTGAATTCCACGTCGTGGGCGGTGAACAGAGTGCCGTCGTGCCACTGCACGTCGTCGCGCAAATGGAACACCCAGCGCAGCCCATCTTCGGAGCGCTCCCACGACCGCGCCAGCAGCGGCTCGATCTCATCGTTCAGCCATGAGGTCTGGGTAAGGCCCTCGAACAGGTACCCGAGCACCCCGGACGATCCGGCGTCCCTGGCCAGTGCGAGATTGAACGTGAGGGGCTCCGAAATCGATGCCACCGTGAGCGTGCCGCCGTGATTGCCGATTTCATAGGAGAATCCTTCGGCGTTCCGGCGCAATTCCTCCACGATGGCCATAGACGGAACAAGGCCCCCGAACGCCGCCGCCGCGGCCATGCGACGCCGGAGTTGCTCCAGAGCGGACTCTTCTTCCGGCTGGGCTACCTCTAAGTCTGTTTGTCCGGCGTCTTGTGGCTCGGCGTCTTCCGGCTCTGTGTCCTGCGGCTCTGTGTCCTGCGGCTCGGCGTCCTGCGGCTCTGGTTCAGCCTCATCGGCTTCCTCGGTTGGAATGGGCTGGTCGGACTCTGCGGTCGTCTCTCCAGGATCAGACTCAGCAGCGTCGGGCTCCGGGGCGGCGGTGACATCAGGCGTCGACGCAGCAGGCGCGGGATCATCATCCGAACAAGCGAAGGCAAAAACAAGAACGAGCACAAGCACGACGCCAAGCCACTGATTGCGATTCATTCCAGTAATCCTTACCAGTATTAGGGGGACGAACTAGTTGCGTCGGGTGAACCAGCCGATGGTTGCCCGACGGAAGTGTCGTGGAGCCTTGGTGGTAATGACGGCCAGTGCCCGGTTGTGCCAGCTCGTTATCACCTCGGGCCGCGACTTTGCCGCGGCGGTCAGCGTCGCCGAGGCCACGGCATCGGCGTTTTGCCATCCCACCGAGGGCCACTTGTCCAGGTTCCAGCGTCCCCGCTCGTGGAACTCGGTACGGGTCAACCCGGGAAGCACGGTGGTGACCGTTACCCCGGTTCCCTTGTGTTCCTCGTACAGGCCCTCGCCAAAGCTGGTGATGAACGCCTTGGTGGCCGAATACACAGCGGTCATGGGCATACCTTGCAGCGATGCCATCGACGACACCAGGATCACCTGGCCCCGGTCCCGGGCGGCCATCGACCCCAGAGCGACGTGAGTCAGTCGCACTAGCGCCACTACGTTCACGCTGATGGTCTCTGAGATTTCAATGGCGTCTTGAGAGTGAAACGGCCCCTCATAGCCCAACCCGGCGTTGTTCACCAGCAGGTCGATGGGCGCCTCGTCAGCCGCCACCCGCTTCTCCACCAAGGCCAGCCCAGACAGATCAGATAGATCGGCAGGCAGAACCTCCACCTCTGGACCCGCGCCGTTGTCACGCAGTTCCTCAGCAAGCTCATCGAGTCGATGGCCGTCTCGGGCCACCAGCACCAAACCCACTCCGGAGGCGGCCAACTGCTTCGCCACAGCGCGGCCAATGCCCGCCGAGGCTCCAGTCACCAACGCCCGCTCCCAACGCGGCTCCCGCGACCGTCTCAAGCCCACTCCAAGCATTCTCTTCTGTCCCACACCTGTAGCACTAACCCCGCCAAGCTAGCGAGCGGTTAGCTGACGGTGGCGGAGTCGCTGAGGAGGGCGACGTTGTCGTGGGAGACCTCCACAAAGCCGCGTTCGACGGCGATGGTGGTCTTGGCGCCGTCGGTGGTGTACACCCGTACGTCGCTGGGCACCAGAACGCCCAAGAAGGGCACGTGGCCGGGCTGGAACGCGATCTCCCCGTCGGTGGTGCGGGCCACCACCATCTCGGCTTCGCCGGTGTAGACGATCTCCTCGGGAGAGACGAGCTCGACAGCAAGAGCCATGCTTAAGCCGCCTGAGCCTCGAGTTCGGCGGCCTTGCGGTGGGCGTCTTCAGCGCCGCCGACCATGAAGAAGGCCTGCTCGGGCAGATCGTCCAGATCGCCGTTCACCAGCGCCTCAAACGAGTCCACCGTCTCGCCAACCGGGGTGAACACGCCGGGCAAACCGGTGAACACCTCGGCCACGAACATGGGCTGGGACAAGAAACGCTGCACCTTGCGGGCCCGGGACACGATCACCTTGTCCTCCTCCGACAACTCGTCGAGGCCCAAAATGGCAATGATGTCCTGAAGCTCCTTGTAGCGCTGGAGAATCTCCTGCACCCGGCGGGCCACGCCGTAGTGGCGGTCCCCCACCACCTCAGGAGTGAGAATGGTCGAGGTGGAGGCCAGCGGGTCCACCGCGGGGTAGATGCCCAGCGCGGCAATGTCGCGGCTCAGCTCGGTGGTGCCGTCGAAGTGAGTGAACGAGGTGAACGGCGCCGGGTCGGTGTAGTCGTCGGCCGGCACGTACACCGCCTGCAACGAGGTGATGGAGCGGCCCCGGGTGGAGGTGATGCGCTCCTGAAGCTCGCCCATCTCGTCAGCCAGGGTGGGCTGATAGCCCACCGCCGAAGGCATCCGGCCCAACAGGGTGGAGACCTCCGAGCCAGCCTGCACGAAGCGGAAGATGTTGTCGATGAACAACAGCACGTCCTGGTTCTGAACGTCGCGGAAGTACTCGGCCATGGTCACCCCGGCCAGGCCCACCCGCAGCCGCACGCCGGGGGGCTCGTCCATCTGGCCGAACACCAGGGCGGCCTTGTCCAAGACGCCCGACTCTTCCATCTCCAAGAAAAGGTCGGTGCCCTCGCGAGTGCGCTCCCCCACACCGGCGAACACCGAAACGCCGCCGTGCTGGGTGGCCACCCGGTTGATCATCTCGGTGATCAACACGGTCTTGCCCACACCGGCACCGCCGAACAGGCCGATCTTGCCGCCCTCTTTGTAGGGGGTGAGCAGATCGATGACCTTGATACCGGTCTCGAACATGCGGGTCGATGGCTCCAGCGAGTCGAACGACGGGGCCGGGCGGTGGATCTCCCACTCCTCGCCCACGTCCAAGGTGCTGCGGTCGGTGTCGAGGCACTCCCCCACCACGTTCCATACGTGGCCCAGGGTCACGTCGCCCACCGGCACGGTCATGCCCTGGCCGGTGTTGCGCACCACCGTGCCCCGGGTGAGGCCGTCGGTGGGCTTCAGGGCAATGGCTCTCACTCGACCATCGCCGATCTGCTGGGCCACCTCGGCCTTCACGGTGATGATCTCGCCGTCGACGTTTACGTCGAACTCGAGGGCGGTGTTGATCTCCGGCAGGGCATCCGGGGGGAACTCGGCGTCGATCACCGGGCCGGCGATTCCCACGACTCGCCCGTCTTTGAGGTTCTCCGACATCTGAACTTCTTCTCCTACTGGTTGGCGGTGGCGAGGAGGTCGGCGATTTCACCGTCATCGTCCTCGTCCTTTAGGGCTTCGGCACCGCCGACGATCTCCATGATCTCGGTGGTGATGGCGTCTTGTCGGGCCCGGTTCATGGCCCGGGTGAGCTTGGTGATTAGCTCCTCGGCGTTGTCGGTGGCCGCTTTCATGGCCCGCTGGCGGTTGGCGTGCTCAGAGGCGGCCGCATCCAACAGCGCCGAGAACAGCCTCGACTCCACATAGCGGGGCAACAGCGACTCCAGCACCCCCTCGGGAGAGGGCTCGAACTCGAAGGCGGCTCGCAGTTCGCCCGTTCCGGCCGCGGCGATCACGTCGATGCTCTCCAGCGGCAAAAAGCGGCGCACCGCAACCCGCTGGGTACCGATGGTGAAGAACTCCATGTAGGCCAGGATCACCTCGTCGATGTGGCCTGATTCGAACCGGTCGGCCACGATCTCGGCCACTTGGCGGGCGTCGTCGTAGGTGGGGGTGTCGCTCATGCCGGTGAAGGCCTCGTCGATCCGGTAGTTGCGGAACTGGAAGTAGTCCTGGCCCTTCTTGCCGATGAGCATGAGCGAATAGTCCCGCCCCCTGGTCTGGGCGTCCATCAGCTCCCGTTCGGCAGCCTTGATCACCGAGCTGTTGTACGGCCCGGCCAGACCCCGGTCAGAGGTGATGACCACAAAGCCCACCCGGCGCACCGGCTCCCGGCGCTCCAGCAGCGGGTGGGAGGCCTCGGCCCCTCCGGCGGCAACGTCCTCGATGACGCTGGTTAGCTTGGTGGAGTAGGGCCGGGCGGCGTGGGCCCGCTGTTGGGCCTTCACCACCCGGGTGGCGGCGATGAGCTCCATGGCGCGGGTGATCTTCTTGGTCGACTGCACCGACGAAATGCGTCTGCGCAGCGCGCGCTCTTGACCACCCGGCATAGATCAGCCTTCTTCGGGCCGCTGAATGTCGGTCTCGGGCAGGGTGTGGTCGGCATCGACCACCCCGGCCTCGGCTGCGGCCTGGGCCTCAGCGTCGGGCTCGTCGCCCTCGGGTTCAGCCGACGACTCGAACTGGGCGGCAAAGGCCGACACTGCGGCCTCTAACCCGTCCTCGTCCACCGCACCGGTCTCGACCACCGCCGACATCAGGTTTGCATTGCGGGTCCGGACCCACTCCAAGAGCTCCGACTCGAAGCGAGCCACGTCTTCGACAGGGATGGTGTCCAGGTAGCCCCGGGTGCCGGCGTACAGCGACACCACCTGCTCTTCCACTGGCATGGGCGTCTGGATGCCCTGCTTGAGCAGCTCGGTAAGGCGATAACCCCGGTCAAGTTGAGCTTGGGACACCGCGTCGAGATCAGAGCCGAATGCGGCGAAGGCCTCCAGCTCGCGGAACTGCTGGAGATCGGCCTTGAGCGTGCCCACCGCAGTCTTCATGGCTTTGATCTGGGCGGCAGAACCCACTCGGGATACCGAGATGCCCACATCCACCGCGGGCCGCACCCCCGACTTGAACAGGTCGTCCTGCAAGAAGATCTGCCCGTCGGTGATGGAGATCACATTGGTGGGGATGTAGGCCGACACGTCGCCAGCCTTGGTCTCGATGATGGGCAGCGCGGTAAGTGATCCCGCTCCCCGATCATCGCTCAGCTTGGCGGCCCGCTCCAGCAGCCGGCTGTGCAGGTAGAAAACGTCGCCGGGATAGGCCTCCCGTCCGGGCGGGCGGCGCAGTAGCAACGCCATCTGGCGATAAGCCTCGGCCTGCTTCGACAAGTCGTCGTACACCGCCAGGGCGTGACCGCCGTTGTCCATCCAGTGCTGGCCCATGGCGCAGCCGGCGTAGGGGGCCAAGTACTTGAACGGAGCCGGGTCGGAGGCGGGGGCTACCACCACCACCGTGTACTCCATGGCCCCCCGCTCGGCCAGCGTGGCCACCGCTTGGGCCACGGTGGAGGCCTTTTGGCCGATGGCCACATAGATGCACTTCACCCCCTGGCCCTTCTGATTGAGAATCGTGTCCATGGCCACGGTGGTCTTGCCGGTCTTGCGGTCGCCGATGATCAGCTCTCGCTGGCCCCGGCCAATGGGGATGAGCGAGTCGATGGCCTTAATGCCGGTCTGGATGGGCTCGTGTACCGGTTTGCGGCCGGTGATGCCGGGGGCCTGCACCTCCATGCGGCGGGTGTCGGCGCCGACGATGGGCCCTTTGCCGTCCACCGGCTCGCCGAGGGCGTTCACCACCCGGCCCAATAGGGCGTCTCCCACCGGAACCGACAGGATGTCGCCGGTTGAGCGGACCGCCTGGCCCTCTTCGATCTCATCCACCTCGCCGAGTACCACGGCGCCGATGGAATCCTCGTCGAGGTTCAGGGCCAATCCGATGGTCCCATTCTCAAACTCCAGCATCTCGTTCACCGCCGCTCCGGGCAGCCCAGAGATACGGGCGATACCGTCGCCCACCTCGGTGATCCGACCCACCTGGGCCAGCTCAACCTCAGGCTGGAAGCCCTCCAGGTTGCGGCGGATGGCCTCGGCGATGGAACCGGTGTCGATGGTCAGCTCTGCCATTGCTCTCCTCGGTATGAAACTCTCTTCGATTCTGTTGCCACGGGACTAGAAGGTGTCCCGAAGCTGGCTCAGGCGGTGGCGTACCGACCCGTCGATCACCTCGTCGCCGATGGTGGCCACCACGCCGCCCATGACGCTGGGATCGACGATCACCTTGATGTCCACCCGATGGCCGGTAGCCGCGCTCAGCGCGGCAGCCAGCCTCTCGGCCTGGTCATCGGTCAGCGCCACCGCAGACCGCACCTCGGCCACTGAACGGCCTCGGTCGCGGGCGTTGAGCTCCACCGCCTCCTGGGCTATGCCAGCCAGATCAGACGACCGCCCCGCAGCCACGATCATGGAAACCATGGCGGTAGTGGTATCCGATGCATGGCCGCCCAGCAGATCTTCCACGATCTGCTGGCGGCGAGCGGCGGGGATCTGACGATCAGACAGCGTCATCCGGAGTTCGTCGGAACCCTCCAGTGCCCGAGCGACTCGGAAGAGCTCGTCGGACACCAGATCGAGGTTCCCCTCGGCCCGGGCCACTGCGGCCACGGCATCGGCGTAGCTGGCAGATCGCTCGGCCATGGTGAACCTAGCCCTGGTCGGCGCCCACGCGGGCGATGTAGTCGTCGACGAGCTGGCGCTGCATCTCCGGGTCCTCCAGGCTGCGGCCAATCACTGCCTCGGCGGCACCGAGGGCAATGTCGGACACCTCCGACTGCAAGTCGGCGATGGCCTGGCGCTTGGATGCCTCCACATCTGCCGCGGCCCGTTCCCGCATCTCGGCGATGTCGGCTTCGGCCCGAGCTTGAAGATCGGCCCTCACGGTCGCGGCCTGCTCCCGGGCCTCATCCACGATACGGGCGGCCTCGGCCTTGGCGTCGGCCAGCTCGGCTTCGTAGTTGGCCTTAACCTCGGCGGCCTCGGCCCGTTGCCGGTCGGCGTCGTCGATGGCGTCTTGGATCCGCTGGGTGCGCTGTTCCATAAGGTTTTTCACCGGCGGGAATAGCTTCCAGTACATGAGGACCAACAGAATCACGAACGCCAGACCGCCCCATATAATTTCGGTGCGCTCGGGGAAGATCGGGTTCGGCGCCTCAATGCAGCCTTCAAGGTCGTCGCCAAATGCCTCTTTGAGGTCTTTGGCGTGCTTGTCACCCGCTGCCGCTTGGGTTTTTAGGTTCTTGGCGGCGGTAAAGCCTTCACCCTCGATTCCCTCGAACTCGGCAGCAGCAATCTCATCAAGAACGCAGGATCCCACTGACTCCGCGGCGTTGGCCACCGACGCGCTGAGCGCGACCGCGGCCACCATCACAGCGACCGCGGCCCAAAGCCGCCGCATCATGCGAACGCTAGGAGGACGAAGACGACGAACCCGATGAGGGCCAGCGCCTCGGTAAAGGCGATGCCCAAGAACATCGTGGTCCGAGCTACACCGGCTGACTCGGGCTGTCGGGCCATGGCGGTGATGGCGTTCCCCACCACGATGCCGATGCCGACGCCGGGTCCGATGGCGGCGAGGCCGTAGCCAAGACCAGCGCCGATGGCCTTCATGCCCGCTTCGCCGTCACCGGCCAGCTGGGCAAGGATGGTGGATATCAGTGCAAGCAAGGTAAATGTCTCCTAGTGCTCGGGGTGTAGGGATCCGCCGATGTACACGGCGGTGAGAATGGTGAAGATGAAGGCTTGGAGGGCCGACACGAAGATCTCGAACGCGGTAAGCAAGATCAGCATTGCAAATGGCAGTACCGCGGGTACGTAGAGGGTTCCCCACAGTGCGGCCGATAGCACGGCAAAGGTCACCAGCAGGAGATGGCCGGCCACCATGTTGGCCCAAAGCCGGATGGCCAGCGATAGCGGCCGGATCAGGATGATCTGGAGTAACTCGATCGGCACTACCAGGACATAGAGGAACGTGGGCACACCGGGTGGGAACAGCGCGCTTTTGAAGTACTGAATGAAACCCTGAGCTCGGATGCCCACCACGTGGTAGACGCCCCACACCACAAGAGCAAGCAGTAACGGGATTGCCATTCGGGAGTTGGCCGGGAACTGGATGAACGGGACGACCTCGAAGATGTTGCTGAAAAGCACAAAGAAGAAGATCGTGGTCAAGAAAGGTAAGAACCGGCGGCCGTCGGGGCCGATGGTCTGCATGACAATGTTGTTTTCAATGAATTCGATCCCCGCCTCGACCACCGTTTGCGTCCCGGTAGGCACCAGCGAGCGGCGTCGGGCCGCCGTCCAGAACAGCACGGCAGTAAGAACCAGAGTGACCAAATAGATCAATCCGGTTTTGTTGAGAGCTATCCAGTCGTTGCCGGCAAACAAGAAGTCAGGCCAATCGAACAGCTGCGTGACCGGCGGAAAGTCCAGGGCAAACACGTTCACTGAGCAGCTCCTTGCGGCTTCAAGCCGGGATAAGCGAGGGACATGGAGACATATCGGGTCTCCCAAACCAGCAGAACAATATGGGCCAAGACCAGCGTGATGACAAACGGCAGCGCCTCAAACCAGCCGGTATTTCTCACCAGGAAGTAGGCACCGGTGATAATGCCCAGGCGAATGAAGTACCCACCCATCACTCCGGCCATCAGCATGGTGGGCGAAATCCGCATCGACCAGGTGATGAGCGAGGCCGCCAGCCAGAAGTTGATCAGGATCAGCCCGAGGGCGTAGCCGCTGGACCACAATCCGTCGAACCCCCATACACCGGCGCAAATCCCGACCAGCACCGGCCCGCCGATCATCCCTCGGCGGATGATGTCAAGAGCCACAGCCTTCTCGGGAGCCTCCTCGCCGGTCGCCACCGGCCGCTCAGCCATCGGAGGCCTCCAGCTCATTATCAACCCGCCGACTGGGCAGTTTCCGGTCGTAGGCGTCCATGCGGTCGCTATAGGCCTTGACGGCCTTCCATCCTGCGTAAACCGCAGTCAACAAGCACAAGACCAGTGTGAAGACCGGCCTGGTGCCCACAGCTCCGTCGATGAGCCATCCGAAGAAGGCAAACAGCGCCGGGGTGGCCACCAACTCGAAGGCGATGGAGAGGGCGTCTCCTGCGCTCTGGCGGTTGTATAGCTGGCGATTCTGCGTCATTGCAGTTGGCACGAATTGGGCCCCTATGGCAAGCGGATTGGCCTCGCCGAAATGGTTTCGCGTACCAGGCTACGGGGCCAAATCATCAGACTGGCTGCCAGTGAAGGAGTTCAGGTGGTGCGACGGCGCAAAATGGGGTGGAAGACGGTGTAGAGCATCAACACCAGCACTGCGGCAGCCGGGACCATGATGGCCTCGCCCTCCCCGGTGTAGGTGGGGTAAAGCACCAGGGTGGACATCAAGGCGGTGAACAGCCAGAGGATTAGCACGCTGCGGCGGTGGCCGTGGCCCAGGCTCATCAGCCGGTGGTGCAGGTGCTCCTTGTCGGGGGTAGTGATGCTGGTGCGGGCCCGGGTCCGTCGCAGCACGGCCCACAGAACGTCCACCACCGGCACCGCCAAGATGATGAGCGGAATGAGCATGGGGGCGAACAGGAAATAGGTCTGCCCCGCGAACGGCTCGCTGCTGCGACCGCCGACCGACACGGTGGAGGCGGCCAGCAGCGTGCCCAGAAACAGCGCCCCGCCGTCGCCCATGAAGATGCGGGCCCGGTGGAAGTTCTGGGGCAGAAATCCCACCGCCACCCCGGCGGCGACGATGGCGATCAGCGGCCCGATGTTGTTGGGCAACAGCACCTCTTCATCGGTGAGCTTGATGGAGTACACGAAGAACGTGAGCCCGGCGATGGCCACGATGCCCGCGGCCAGGCCGTCCAACCCGTCGATCAGGTTGATGGCGTTGGCGATGGCCACCAGCCACAGCACCGTGACCACAAAGGCCAGATCTTGAGACAAGATCAGCGCATCCAGCACCGGCAGCCGCAGATTCAGCACGGTCACCCCGGCGAACGACAAGATGCTGCCCGCCAGCACCATGGAGGCCACTTTGGCCGGCGCCGACATCTCCTTCACGTCGTCGTAGGTGCCGAACACGATCATCACCAGTGCAGCGATCACTATTCCCACCGGCTCTGATGCGGTGGCAAACACCACGTCGAAGTCGCCTAGCAGCCAGGCCACTCCCATGGCCGACAGAAACCCGATGAACATGGCCACGCCGCCCAGCACCGCGGTGGAGCGCTCGTGGACTCGCCGGGCATCGGGCTCCACCATCAGGCCCCATCGCTCGCTGAGACGACGCAGCACCGGGGTGGCCACCAGCGTGACCCCCGCCGCTACGGCAAAGACGACAAGGTAGCTGTCAACACCGGGGGCCATGGCGTTTCGAGGCGCCCTCTTCCACGCCTAGCCAGCCAGCGAATACGGGGTGAACCGACCACAGAGGTCGGCAACCTCAGATCGGACGTCGGCCACCACAGCTTCGTCGTCTCGCTGGCGCAGAGTGCGGCCGATCATGCCCGCGATTAGACCCATCTCCGCCGGTCCCATTCCCTGGGTGGTGGTAGCCGGGGTGCCGATCCGCACCCCGCTGGCCACGAAGGGGGAACGAGGGTCATCGGGCACGGTGTTCTTATTGAGGGTGATTCCCGCCCGGTCGAGCACCTCCTGGGCCACCTTGCCGGTCAGGTCGTCGTCAAAGGTCCGCAGATCCACCAGCAGCAGGTGGTTGTCGCTGCCGCCCGACACCATGCGGAACCCCTCCTCGGCCAGACCCTTGGCCAACGCGCCGCTGTTCTCCACGATTCGAGCGGCATAGTCGGCGAACTCCGGGGTGGCGGCTTCGCCGAAGGCCACCGCCTTGGCCGCGATCACGTGCTCCAGAGGACCGCCCTGAAGGCCGGGGAACATAGCCTTGTCTATCGCCGGGGCGAGATCCTCGGTACACAAGATGGCCCCGCCCCGGGGGCCTCTTAGCGTCTTGTGGGTGGTGAAGGTGACGATGTCGGAGTGAGGCACCGGGTTGGGGTGCATGCCTCCGGCGATCAGCCCGGCAATGTGGGCGGCGTCGAACATGAACAGGGCGCCCACCTCGTCGGCGATGGCCCGGAACGGCGCCGGATCGATGATGCGGGGATAGGCGGTGGCGCCGGCCACGATGAGCTTGGGCTGGTGCTCGAGGGCCAGATCCCGTATCTGGTCGTAGTCGATTCGCTCATCGCTGGGGGTCACCCCATAGGCCACGAATCGGTAGGTACGCCCGCTGATGTTCACCGGTGAGCCGTGGGTGAGGTGGCCACCATGGTCCAGGCTCATGCCCAGAACAGTGTCTCCCGGCTCCAACACGGCCAGGTAGGCGCCCACGTTGGCGTTGGCTCCCGAGTGGGGCTGCACATTGGCGTGATCGGCCCCGAACAGGGCGGTGGCCCGCTCCCGGGCGATGGACTCCACCTCGTCGATCACCATGTTGCCGCCGTAGTAGCGGCGACCGGGGTACCCCTCGCTGTACTTGTTGGTGAGCACCGATCCGGTGGCGCTCAACACCGCGGGCGAGGCGAAGTTCTCCGAGGCAATGAGCTGCACGGTGGTGTTCTGGCGCTCCACCTCCCGGCGGACCATGTCGAACACCGGGTCTTTACTGCTATCCGGCCACATCAAGGCGCTACCTTTTCATCGGGCATTCTCATTGGGCATCCTGATTGGGCAATAGGGCGTCGATCTTGGCCACCCGAGCAACGTGGCGGCCCTCCTCGAAGGTTGCCTCGAGAAATGCCTCCAAGGCTTCCTTGGCCAACTCGGTACCAACCAGCCGCTCGCCCAAGCAGATCACGTTGGCATCATTGTGCTCTCGGGTCAGCCGGGCTGAGGTCACATCGTGCACGGTGGCCGCACGCACACCAGGCACCTTGTTGGCCGCCATGGCGATCCCAATGCCGGTGCCGCACACGCACAGACCCAACTCGGCCTCGCCAGCAGTTACCTTGCGGGCCACCGCCTCGCCGTAGTCGGGATAGTCCACCCGGTCGAGACCATGGGTGCCGCAATCAACGACGTCGTGGCCCAACTCCCGCAAATGGGACACCAGCACGTCCTTCAACTGCACCCCAGCGTGGTCGGCCCCGGCGGCGATTCGCGCCATAGGGGTCAATCTACCCAGCCTGCGTCCTGATTGATGACTCTTTACGGCGATCTTGTCCTTCTATGTGAACGAAATCGGCGATTGCAGCCACCAAGGCCGGTCGCTGGTTCTGATCTCAACCACCCACTTCACCCACCACAGCCCCCGCCGCCCGGGGGCCACCAAGCGAGCGGGAGCACCGTGGCCCCGCGACAGCGGTTTCCCGCCCAATTCATGGGCCAACATCATCTTGTCGGCATCGCCGAGTGGAAAGCGGCGGGTGTAGCCGGTGGCCGAGCGCACCTCCAGGCTGCGCCCAGTGATGCCGGGACCGAGAAGCTCGGACAGCAGGACTCCGGTCCAGCGCTGCGTGCTGAACCACCCGTTGGTGCAGTCCAGCGTTGCCTCCTTGGTGGTGGTGTGGGCAGCAAGCTCCTGATAGTCCACGTCGCGCTCCACCGATCCCCGCAGGCGCAGCACCCAGTCGTCGGGATTGATTCTTGGGGGCGAATCGTTGAACCACTGCACCACCGGCATCTGCCGGGGGTCTCCCGACCCCACCTCGTGGGAGCCGGTGAAGCGCCGATCCGATGAAGCCCATCTATCGAAAACGGTGCGGAACCCAAACGCGATCCCGACCACTCCCAGGGCCTGAAGCCACGTGCGTCGGGAGAGGTCTATGGGGCGGATCCGCTGGGGGCGGGTCACCACATGCAGAATCGCCAAGGGCACTGCCGCAAGGGCGAATATGACATGCAGGCCAATGGGCGACCACACCCCGAACGGCCCCCAGACGTCGAGAGTGTGGATCACCCCGGTGATCAGCGCGCCGGTGACAACGGTGGCCAGCGCAATCGACGCAAAGCGATTGGGTCGGCGACGGCTGAGGCCCCGCTGCACCACCGGCGACTTGGGGCGGGCCAGAACTAGCACCACAAATCCAAGCACACCGTGCAAGGTCACCAGCCACGCCGTGGAGGAACTCCCGAGCAAGAAGGAGGCACCACCGGTGATCAAGGCCAAATTCAACGTGATCAGCAGGGCCAAGTTGGTCTTGCGGCCTCGCGAGGCAGGGCTTTCGGGACGGCTCATCCCACGATCCCCTCCACGTCAACGGCCCCTTGGCGAAGGATGTTGAGCCCGTCTTCGGTCACCTCCACAACCGTGGACGCGGGAGCTTGGAGTCGGCCGCCGTCGATTACCAGCTGCACGGCTGGAAAGGCGTCGGCAGCTTCCGCCGCGGTGTGGGGGGTGGGCTGGCCGCTCAGATTGGCGCTGGTGGTGGCGATCGGTCCAACCGCGGCAGCCAGGGTCTGCACCAGCGGGTGGTCGGGACAGCGCACGCCATGGCCGTCTTGGACGATGGTTAGCGCTCCCGGCCAGCAGGCCTCCATGAGCCGCCGAGTGGCGGGCAGCGGGTCGAAGAGCTGTTCGGCATCGGCGGGATGGGCCACCAGGATGGCCACCGCCTTGTCCGGAGGGCGCTGCTTGAGCTCGAACAGCAGGTCCACGTTCTCGGGCAAGGCGGCCAGCCCGTACACCGTGTCGGTGGGAATGATCACCGCTCGGCCCGCCCGCAACTCGGCGACAGCCATCTCCACCAGTCCGGCTGCGTCGCCCATGCCTACTAAGCCCTCCGGCAGTGCAGCACCCGCTCGCGACCGGCCAGGTCGGGGTGTACGGCTTCGACGACCAGCCCGCCGGCTTGGGCCATTGCTGCGGCAGCCTCCATCTGGTCGGGCGATAGCTCCAGCAGCACCGAGCCCTCAGGCCTCAGCCAGCCCCGGGCATCGGCCAAGATGCGACGGGCACCGTCCAACCCGTCGGCCCCGCCCCTCAGTGCCATCGCCGGCTCCCAGTCAGCCACGTCGGGGGGCAGCGTCTCGTCGTCGCGCACGTACGGAGGATTGCTCACAACCACGTCAACCGTCCCCACCATCGACTCGGGCAGGGCTTCATACCACGACCCCTGGGAAGCCGACACCCGCACCGCGGCCCGGCCCAGTCCGGCCAGGTTGGCCCGGGCCACCGCCAGTGCCTCGGCTGATGAGTCGGTGAGCACCACCCGGGCTGTGTCGCACTCGGCCGCCACCGCCAGCCCCACTGCCCCGCTGCCGGTGCCCAGGTCCACCACTAGGCCGCCCGGCGGGTGGCGGCGGGACAACTCGGCAACCGCCAACCCGGCGAGGGTCTCTGTCTCGGGACGGGGGATGAGCACCGCGGGGCTAACCATCAAGTCCAAGCCCCGGAAGCCCCATCGCCCCAGCACATACTGCAACGGCTCACCAGCCAGGCGACGGCCCAGCATGGAGTCCAAATGGGCCAATTGCCGCTGGGAGGCCCCCCGGGTCAGCCCTACGTAGTACTCCCCGCCCTCAAATCCCGAAGCCTGCTCCACCAGGCGGCGGGCCTGCACCTCCGCGTCGGCCACCCCCGCATCGCCCAGTCGGCGAGCGGCGTCCATCGCCACATCGCCCCAGGTCACTGTCTGGGCCGCCAAGCTCACGATCCGGCGGTGTGTTCGTGGCGCTCAGCCTCGGCCAGGGCGTCCACCACCTCGTCCAAGGCCCCGGCCAAGATGCGATCGAGCTTGTAGAGGGTCAGTCCGATGCGGTGGTCGGAGACCCGGTTCTCCTTGAAGTTGTAGGTCCGGATCTTCTCCGAGCGACCGCCGCCGCCCACCTGGCCCCTGCGCTGTTCGGAGAGCTCGTCTTGTCGGCGCTGCTGTTCGGCTTGCAACAGCCGGGCCCTGAGAACGGCCATGGCCTTGTTGCGGTTCTGGAGCTGGCTTTTCTCGTCCTGCATCGAGACCACCATCCCGGTGGGCTTGTGGGTGATGCGCACCGCCGAGTCGGTGGTGTTCACCGACTGGCCGCCCGGACCCGACGACCGGTACACGTCCACCTGGAGGTCCTTCTCCTCGATGTGCACCTCCACCTCCTCGGCCTCGGGCAGCACCGACACGGTGGCGGACGAGGTGTGTACCCGGCCCTGAGACTCGGTCACCGGCACCCGCTGAACCCGGTGGGGACCGCCCTCGTACTTCATCTTGCGCCACACGTCATCGCCCCGCAGCATGAACACCACGTCGGTGTAGCCCCCCATGTCGGAGTTCTGGGCGTTCATCATCTCCAGTTTCCAGCGCTGCTGGCCTGCGAAGGCCGAGTACATGTCGAAGAGGTCGCGAGCGAACAAGTTGGCCTCCTCGCCCCCTTCGGCCCCTTTGATCTCCACGATCACGTTCTTGCCGTCGTTGGGATCCCGGGGAACCATCAATTCGACCAGCTCGGCTTCCAACCCCTCGGCCGCCGCGGAAGCAGCTTCGATCTCGGCCTCCAGCAGGCTCTGCTCAGCCGCGTCGGCGTCAACCAGCATCTCGGTGGCGGTCTCTATGTCCTCTCGATGGCCCCGCAGTTCCCGGATTCGGACAGCCTTGGCCTCCAATTCCTTGTAGCGACGGGCTGTGGCGGCATATGTATCACGATCGGCCAGCAACTCCGGATCGGCTAGCTGTCCCTCAAGCGCGACGAACTCCGCCTCAATCTCTTCGTAGGCGGCGTTCTCCTCCATGCTTCCAAACTACCCGGGGGCCGAGTTGCCGACGGGAACAGAATGCGAGGTTGGGCCGGGTCAGCTCTCTTTGGACGACCGCTTGCGATGCCCGTAGCGGCGCTCAAAGCGCTCCACCCGGCCGGCCGTGTCCACGATGGTCATCTGGCCGGTGAAGAATGGGTGGCTGGCGCTGGAGATCCCCACCTTGGCCAGGGGGTACTCGTTGCCGTCCTCCCACACCACCGACTCGGAGGTCTCAATGGTGGACCGGGTGAGAAAGGACGTGCCCGCGGAGGTGTCCTGAAACACCACCAAGCGGTACTCGGGATGGATTTCGGGCTTCATGTCGCTCCTAGCCTCACACCCCAGCGGGGCCTTTCGCCACTTCCTCTAGGAATGCGGCGTTGTTGGGGAAAGTGCGCAGTCGATCCATCAGCAACTCCAAGCCGGCTGCCCCGCCCCCGTTGCCGTCGCTGGAGAGGCCGTTGAGCACCCGGCGCAGCTTCCAGACCTGCTGGAGCTGACGGCGCTCGAAGAGCAGCTCCTCGTGACGGGTGGAGGAGGCGTCCACGTTGATGGCCGGGTAGATGCGCCGCTCGGCGATGTGCCGGTCCAGGCGCAGCTCCATATTGCCGGTGCCCTTGAACTCCTCGAAGATGACCTCGTCCATCCGGGATCCGGTCTCCACCAGCGCGGTGGCCAGGATGGTGAGCGAGCCGCCCTCCTCCACGTTGCGGGCCGCGCCGAAGAACTTCTTGGGGGGATACAACGCACCGGTGTCGATGCCGCCGGACATAATTCGCCCGGTGGCCGGTGCGGCCAAGTTGTAGGCCCTGGACAGGCGGGTGATGCCGTCGAGGACGATCACAACGTCTTCGCCCCGCTCCACCATGCGCTTGGCCCGCTCGATGGTCATCTCGGCCACGTGGGTGTGCTCTTCGGCCGGGCGGTCGAAGGTGGATGCCGCCACCTCACCCCGCAGCAGCCAGCGCCGCATGTCGGTGACCTCTTCAGGGCGCTCGTCCACTAGTAGCACCAGGAGATGCACTTCGGGGTTGTTCAGCTCGATGGATCGGGCGATCTCCTTCATGATCGTGGTCTTGCCCGCTTTGGGTGGTGACACGATCAGACCGCGTTGACCCTTGCCGATGGGCGACAAGAGGTCGATGATGCGGCAGGTCATGTTGGCCGGATCGTCGTCGCGCTCCAGTCGGAGTTGCTCGTCGGGGAATAGAGGAGTCAGATCCTCGAACTTGGGCCGCTGCTTGACCGACTCGGGGGCCACCCCGTTAACGCTGTCGATGTGCAGAAGGGCGGGGTTCTTCTCGTTTCTGGTGGCCGGGCGGCAGCCTCCGGCCAGAAAGTCTCCCTTGCGCAACCCGAACTGGCGGACTTGCTTGACCGATACGTAGGCATCTTCCTTGCTGGGCTGAAAGCCCTTTATCCGCAGGAATCCATAGCCGTCGTCTCTCAGGTCCAAGTGGCCTGAGATGGCGATGGGATCGCCCTCCCAGGGTTCCTCGGGCCGATCCCGGTCATTGCGGCCCCGACGCCGCCGGCGACGGTTGCCGATCTCGGGCTGGTCATCCTGTTGGCGGGGACGGTCTTGGCGATCCCGATCCTGACGGGAGCGATCCTGGCGATCCCCCTCTTGGCGGGAGCGGTCTTGGCGATCGCGGTCCTGGCGGGGACGGTCGTCGTCACCGCGATTATCGCGGTCTTTATCGGAGCGGCTGCGGTCCGTCTTCTCTTCCTCTCCGGCTTCTTCGGCCGGTGCGTCTTGCCGCGCCTCGGGAGCGTCGTCCTGCTGAGCCTCGTCCTGCTGGGTGTCGGGCGACTCGCCCTCAGAAACGGGCTCTTCGCCCTGCTCTTCTTTGGATTCCTCGATGGACTCCGCCTGAGCGGGGGCGGCCCCATTGCCAGCGGAATCGGCTGCAGCTTGGCCGTCGCCGTCGACGCCGGCGAGCTCGAGGATCATGTCCACGATGTCTGCTTTTCGGGCTTTGGGCTCTGGGCGTCCGCCCATGGCCCTTGCAATTATCTGAAGCTGCGCCCGGTCTTTGCGCTGAAGTTTCGACCGAGACAGCTCAGTGGTCTCTACGCTCACATTTCTCCCTTGATACGCCACAACTGGAGGGCATTTGTTACTCCCTTGAAGTGCCACAGCTTTGTGAGTGCACTTCGTGTTGTTCGGCACGCCATCCGCGAGTGCAGAAGGCATGAATTAGGCAGCCATTAACCACCGGGACGCTGACAAAAGGAATGTCGAAATCGACCGAGTGGTCAGAAGGCTTCCCGTAGAACCGCTAGAAACACCGCAGTTCCAACGCCCGAAAGAATACCGTAATCGCCCACCAGTGGCAACATTCCAGGCTTTTTTTGGCCTAGCTGGCCCGGGCCAGGAGCCTCCCCATCAGGTGATGGCCGGGTACCACCTCAGCTGAGGCCGCCCCCTGTTCGGTGTAGACGCCGCCGGGGCCGTCGACCTCTGAGTCGACAATCAGATAGGGAACTGGATCATCGATGTGGCTCCTGGTGGTGAGCGGTGTGGCGTGGTCGGGCAGCAGCAGCAGCCGCCAAGGGCCCAATTGATCCAAGCCGTCAATCAAACCGGCCAGGATGCGACGGTCCCAGTTCTCCAGGCATCTGACCTTCTCGGCCACATTGCCCTCATGCCCGGCCTCGTCACTGGCCTCCACGTGGATTGCATACAGGTCTGCGCCATCGGCCAAACCGGCCAGAGCTGCATCTCGCTTCCCCTCGTAATTGGTGTCGTACCAGGCGGTGGCTCCCGGCACATTGGCCACCGTCATGCCGGTGAGCGCCCCGATCCCTCGCACCAAGTCGACTGCGCTGACCATCCCAGCTTCCACGCCGTGCATCTCCCGGAAGGAGGGCATCTCCGGCTGGAATCCCTGACCCCACAGCCAAATCCGGTTGGCCTTCAATCCGAATCTGGGCACCACCGACCGGGAAGCCTCCTCCAAAGAGGCGAGCTTGGGCCCGGCTGGGCCCTGGGGTCCCACCACCGGCAGATCGGAGAGCTCGTGGGGCGGAGTGCAGATCGCGTCGGCCCACTCGGCCGGAGCAATCATCGTGTGGCGGTACTGAACCCCGGCATGAAAGCTGACCTCGCCCCCCAATTCCGCGTCCAGTGCGGCTATGACCTCGGCGGCCCGAGCAGAGTCGGGGTGGCCTCCGGAGAAGTCGGCCATGATGCCGTCTTCGGTCACCGTTACCAGATTGCAGCGGTAGGCCACCTGGTCGGGGGTGAGGGTGAGGCCTAGTGCGGCAGCTTCAATGGGCGAGCGCCCCGTGTGGTAGCGGGTGGGGTCGTACCCGAAGATGGACATGTTGCCCACGTCGCTACCCGGCGGCATTCCCGGAGGGATGACCTGGGCCAATCCCACCTGTCCCCGGGCAGCCAGGGCGTCGAGCACCGGAGTGCGAGCCGCTTCCAATGGGGTGGCCCCGTCAAGCTCAGGTACCGGCAGATCCGAGCACCCGTCGGGTATGCACACCACGTATTTCACGATGAACGACTCTCTTGCTCTGTTCGACAGCACCGCAGGCTGGCTACACACACCACGAACTTCACGATGCTCGATTCTGCCAGATCAATTGTGGTCAGCCGCTATCCGAAAGCTCGTGCCGAACACTGGGCGACATGGGCCTTCACCGCCCTCAAGTCGTTGGGAAGGCGTTCGCATCGCTCGGTGCGGTCGGCCAACTCAGCCAGCGCGGGAGGCAGCGGTGCGGGCGAACCGATGGCGGCCTCCACTGCATCACCGAATTTGGCCGGGTGGGCGGTGGCCATCACCACCATGGCCCCGTCGGCGTCGCGTCGGGTGTGACGGGCGGCGGCCAGACCCACCGCAGTGTGGGGATCGACGATCATGCCGGTGTCCCGAAAAAGCTCGGCGATGGCGGCGGTGGTCTCATCCTCGTCCACCCGTACTCCCGACCAGTTCTGATTCAACTCCACGGAGATGCGGGGATCGATCCTCATCTCACCGGTGGCCCGGAAGTCCTCTAGCAGTTTGGCAGTGCGAATCCCGTCCCGATCCAGCAGCTCGAACAGCAGCCGCTCAAGGTTGGACGACACCTGGATGTCCATGCTGGGCGACATCGTGGGGTGCACTTCGGAAATGGCCATCGAGCCGGTGGTGAAGAACTGCGTCAAGATGTCGTTGCGGTTGCTGGCCACGATGAAGCGGTCCACCGGCAGGCCCATCTGGCGGGCGACATGGCCGGCCAGCACATTTCCGAAGTTGCCGGTGGGCACCGAGAACGACACCCGCTCCAGGCCATATCGGGTGGCGGCGGCCACGTAATACACGGTTTGAGCCATTACCCGGGCCCAGTTGATGGAGTTGACGGCCGAAAGCCGCTGTTTGGCCCGGAATTCGGCGTCGCCGAACATGGCCTTAACCAGGTCTTGGCAGTCGTCGAACGTACCCTCGATGGCCACGTTGTGGACGTTGGCGCTGTCGACGGTGGTCATCTGCCGCCGCTGCATCTCTGAGACCCGCCCATGGGGGTGCAGGATCACGATTTGGATGTTCTCCCGGTCGCGCACTGCCTCGATGGCCGCCGCTCCCGTATCACCCGATGTGGCCCCCACGATGGTCACCCGTTCGCTCCGCCGAGACAGCTCTTCGTCAAACAGGCGCCCCACTAGCTGTAGGGCGATGTCCTTGAAGGCCAGCGTCGGGCCGTGGAACAGCTCCATGAGCCACAGTCCGTCGCCCAACTCCACCATCGGCACCACATCGGGATGGTCGAACCCTGCGTAGGCATCTCTCACCAGCTCGTCGAATCGGTCTCGGGTGTAGGCGCCGTCCACAAACGGCCACATCACCTCGGCGGCCAAGTCGGCGTAGTCGCCTCGGCCGGGATGGCCGCTCAGCGCCTCTACAGAGAGCTCCGGCCAGCGGTCGGGCACATACAGCCCTCCGTCAGCCGCCAGGCCAGCCAACAGCACATCGCCGAAATCCAGAACCGGGGCACGGCCCCGAGTGCTGATGTACTTCATGAGCCCTGGCTGACCACCCGCAACAGCGCGGGCATTCCCCGCACAGAGTCCAGCTCTCGAAGGTCGCCCAATGTGGCCTGCACATCTCGCTCGGTGGCCTCGTGGGTGATGAACACCAGTCGAGCCTGGTCGCCCAAGCCCTCCTGCTCCATGGAGCGGATGCTCACCCCGTGGCGTCCGAATACCCCGGCCACTGCGGCCAGCACGCCCGGCCGGTCGAGCACCTCCATGATGATGTAGTACTCCGACTCCAGGTCATCGATTGAGCAGACAACCGCCTCGCCCAAATCACCGATCGGGGTCCAAGTGCCTCGGCACCGGTTGCCGGCCGCGTCGATGAGGTCGCCCAGCACGGCGCTGGCCGTTGGACGGCCGCCAGCACCTCGTCCGTAGAGCATCAGCTCTCCCACTGCGTCGCCCTCCACGAAGACCGCGTTGAACGAATCGCGCACCGAGGCCAGCGGATGGCCGACCGGCACCATCGCCGGATGAACCCGCACGGCTAGCTCGGGCTTGCCCTCGACCTGGCCAACCTGCTCGGCAATGGCCAGCAGCTTGACCACATAACCCAGCCGGTGGGCGTGGGCGATATCGGCGGAGCTGATGCCGGAGATGCCCTCCCGGTACACGCTGCCGGCCAGCACCCGGGCCCCGAAGGCCACTGTGGCGATGATGGATGCTTTGGCCGCGGCGTCGAACCCCTCCACGTCGGCAGTGGGGTCGCGCTCGGCGAATCCCAGTGACTGCGCGTCGGCCAGGGCGTCGTGATAGCTGGTGCCGTGCTCGGTCATCTGGCTCAAGATGTAGTTGGTGGTGCCGTTGACAATGCCCATCACCCGCCGCAATGGCTCTGCGGCCAAAGACTCCCGGAGGGGGCGAATCAGGGGAATCCCACCGCCGACGGCGGCCTCGAACAGCAGATCCACTCCGGCGGCGTCAGCGGCGGCATATAGCTCGGCGCCATAGTTGGCCAGCAGCTCCTTGTTTCCGGTGACCACCGGCTTGCCCAGCTTCAGCGCGGCGGCCAGCAGCTCACGGGCGGGCTCGATGCCTCCGATCAGCTCCACCACCACGTCCACTTCGGGGTCGTTCACCACGGAGGCGGCGTCGGTGGTCAGCACCCCATCGGCCAAGACCACGTCGCGGTCGCGCGACGTACTTCGCACTGCCACCCGCACCACGTCCAATTCCATTCCGGTGCGTTCCGCGATCGCCGACCGCTGCTCCTCAAGCAGTCCGACAAACGCCGAGCCGACGTTTCCACAGCCCAGAACGCCTACGCCGATTCGTTTGCGAGGAGAATCGTTCATCGCTTCACCACGCCGATTCGCGTCTTGGAAGGGTCGCTCACCTTCTCCACCGTACCGGGTGGATCTGGTCAATCTAACCAGATTTCCCCGACCGAAGAGTCTTCATTGCTTTTCAATCTAAACAATGTATTTTAGATGACACATGTCTTCCTACGAGTTGTTTTCCCTGGCCGATGATCTGCGACGCCAGGCGATCGCCTGCGAGCAGGTCCGGGCCGACGTCGACAGGGTCTGGCGGGGACTCGACCATGTGCTCGATGGCCCAGTGGCCCGACACGGGCCGGACGTTTGGCTCTCGGCCGTTGCCGACGCCAGCCGCCTCCGTCTTCGTCAGCAGCACAGCCACCTGCTCCGGTTGCGCTACGAGATCGAGCAGGTGGCCCGCCGACTCCTGGCCCGAGCCGATGAGCTGTATGCCGACGCCGCTCGGGTTGAGATGGCCGCTGAGGCCGCCTTGCGGGAGGAAGCCCGCGAACTCGAGCTGCAAGTGAGCTATTTTCAATAGCTATCCCGCCTGTCCGATTCCTGCCGATCCCGGTGCTCTTGCAGCGTCGAAGCAACGACGAGTACTGGCCCCTGGCTTGGTCCAGGCGCGATCTCTGGGCCGTGGGACGAGCAGTGGAGCGGGCCGAGGCTGCTGGAGACACACTCTGGGAGCAGCACGACTTCTCAGCCAGCCGAAGGGGCACGGCCACGGCGCTGAGGGCCATCGACGAGGCCTGGGGCGGGGGCTACTACAAGATCGACCCGCAAGCCGAGACCGATCCGGAAGCGGCCGAAGCGGTGTTCGGGGGCAGCGAGCTGGTGATCGATGTCCAGACGCACTACGTCGCCCGCCATCGGGCCGAGGCCCCCGGCGTCGAGGGAATCATGGGGTTCATTCGCGACGTGGTCCCCGATCGCTGGCAAGGGCTCGATCCGGCCATCCATCTCGATCTGGGCAACTACTTGCGTCACGTCTTTCTGGAGAGCGAGACCGCTGTCGCGGTGCTCACCTGCACGCCCGGCGACGACCGCCACAGCATCCTCACCAATCCCGAAATCGCCGCCACCCGCGAGCTGATCGATCGATTGGCGGGCACCGGTCGGCTGATCAACCACTCCATCGTCCATCCCAATGCACCGGGCGAGTTGGATCAGATGGAATCGCTGATGGCGCATAGCAAGCCAGCGGGATGGAAGGTCTACACCATTGCCGGGTGGGGGGATCAGCCGGGATGGCGCCTCGACGACGAAGAGTGCGGACTGCCGTTCCTGGAAAGGAGCCGGGAACTGGGGGTGGGCATTGTTTGTGCCCACAAGGGGCTGAGCGCCCTGGCTCGGGCCGGGTCGCCGGCCGACATCGGCCCGGCCGCAGCCAGCTTCCCCGACATTGATTTCCTCGTCTACCACTCGGGTTATGAGACACCGATCGGAGACTCTGAAGAAGGCCCCTACGACGAGCAGACACCCGCCGGCACCGACCGCTTGATCAAGAGCCTGCACGAAGCCGGAATAGGGCCCGGCGCCAACGTCTACGCCGAGTTGGGGAGCACCTGGTATGTGCTGTCGCGTCGGCCTCGGGAGGCGGCCCACGTGATCGGCAAACTGCTCAACGCGGTTGGCGAGGACAATGTGCTGTGGGGCAGCGACTCGATTTGGTACGGATCGCCCCAACCCCTCATCGACGCCTTCCGGGCCTTTCAGATACCCGAGGAGTTACGGCAACGTCACGGCTATCCGGAACTCACCGACCACATCAAAGAGAAGATCCTCGGGCTGAATGCCGCCCGGGTCTACGGAATCGACGCCGACCTGATCCGCAGGCGGGTCGCCGCAGATGACCTCTCTTGGGTCAAGGCCGCCTTCGACGAGCACACCGCCAACGGTGGCTTTCAGTAGTCTCCATATATCTCTTGATATTTCAATAAATACCGACTAACAAGGGCCCGGAACTGATCCGTCCGAGGGATCAGCCGACAGAAAGGCCCCAGCGTGTCTGTTTTGACCATGAACACAGAGGAAATGGACCACCTCCAGCAGCAATTCACCGCTTTCGCCGGCCAAGTGGAAGATCTCCGCACCCGCTTGACCGCCACCCTGGAGGGCACCACCTGGACGGGTAGTCGCTCCGAGCGGTTCCGGGGCGCGTGGCATGAGCAGTGGTCTCCCTCCCTCGGACAGTTGCAGGAGGCGCTCGTCGAACTGTCCACCGCGGTGAGCCTCGAACGCCAAAACACCATCACGGCCCTCGACTCGATCTGACGGACCGGCCCGTCGACAATCCGGGGCTGCCCTGGCTGACCCCGCATCGCTCCACCCGTGCGCCTGCTCTTCGAGGGACCAGAGGGCAACCAAGAGGTATTGGTCTCTGGTCCGCCGATAGCCACTGTCGGTGAATTGGCCGAGTCCTTGGGGTTGCATGAGCCATGTTCTGGCCTGTGGGTCGGCGACCAATGGTTTTCCGCCGACAGCCGCCTTGACGAAACAGAGATAGTGGACGGCGCCCGAGTGGGAGTGCTCCCCGGTCGAGAGCCCGACCAGCCGGGGTGGACGCTGGAGGTTATCGGCGGGTTGTGCTCGGGTGAGAGATTCCCCATGGCCCCGGAGGGCGTGTCTGTTGGGCGGTCCCCCGAAGCCGACGTGACCCTGTCGGGTATCGGACTGCGTCCCCAACATGTCCGGGTCGAGCGACAAGACCAACAGGTTTTTGTTCGGCGGGGAGAAGACCCGCCGACAACAGAAGAGGTGTCCAAGCCGTTCCGGCTGGGCAATGCCCTGGTCCAAGTGTCCGAGTCACCCGACGATCGGCCGAATCGACTAGCTGTCGTCTTGGGGCGCACCGCCTCAGGCCGCATTGCCTTCAACCGTCCTCCCCGAACGCCACTCCCCCAACAGCCCGACCCCCTGGCAACGCCATCAAGCGAGCCGACCAGATCGCCCCGGAGGGCGGTGTTCGGCTGGGCGGCCCTAGCCAGCCCACTGTTGGTCGGTTTGCTGATGGCTGCGCTCTACAGCCCCTATATGGCACTGTTCGCCCTGCTCAGTCCGGTGATGATGGGAGCGAGTTGGGTTGATGGCCGTCGCCGGGACCGCTCTGAGCACGGACGCTCCCAGCGAAGAGCTCAAGCCTCGTTGGTCGAATTCCAAGCTGCGGCCCAAGCGGCTCATTCGGCGGAGATCACCCGTCTTCGCGAGTTGCATTCCCATCTCGCCGAAGCGGTCAGGAGGGTCTGCCTGCCCAGCGTGCGGCTATGGGAGCGCAGGCCGGCCGACGAAGACTTCATGTCGCTGGTTATCGCTCATGGTCCCCGGACTTTCGATCCCGAGTTGGCAGCCGATGGAGCGCACATCGCCGATGGTGCTGCTGCTGCGCTCAATGAGCTCGGTCCGCTGCCCGACGTACCCATCGCCGCGGACCTGGGACCCGGCCGTTTGCTCGGCTTGGTGGGACCTCGGTCAGCCACCACCGCCATGGCCCGGGGGCTGCTCCTCCAGGCAGCCGCCGGGCATGGTCCCGCCGACCTCGCGGTCCTAGTGGCCGCCGACGAGGTGACCTTCCCCGTTTGGTCTTGGACCGCCTGGCTCCCCCATACCGCCCACCCCGCCATCGGCAGCGCCCGGCTGATCGCCAACAGCCGCTCGGCCGCCGCAGAGATGGCATCCGAGCTTGCCGAAGCCTGGAACCATCAAGGCCACGCCCATTGGCCGCAACTGCTGGTGATCGCTGACGGGGAGAACCTGGCCACCGGACGAGGCGCTCCGATGCGTCCCCTGTTTCAGAAATCCGCCGGGCCGGTCTCAGCCATCGTTCTGGCTCCCAGCGTGGACCAACTCCCCGCTACTGCCACGGTCGTCATCGTGGCCCGCGATTCCTCCGGTGTGGTCGATGTGACTCAGGCTGCCCATGTTCACCCCTCGGTGCTGGCCTCCGGAATGAGCTTGAGGCTGGCCCGCGATACGGCTCAGAAGCTGGCCCGCTTCGAAGATCCCGAGCAGTTCGGCGCCGACTCCGCCATCCCCGACAACACATCGCTCCTGGAAATGCTCGAAATTGTTGGCCGCGAAGAGGAGCCAGCATCGACAGCCCTGGCTGAGGCGGTTGCCGATCGCTGGCAGGCCAATTGCCTCGCCGACAGCCTGGCCGCCCCCATCGGCGCCGATGGACACGGTCCCGTGCTGGCCGACCTGGCCGCCGACGGGCCCCACGCCCTTATCGGCGGAACCACCGGGTCGGGCAAAAGCGAGCTCTTGCGAACGATGGTGGCCTCTTTGGCCGCCACCTACTCGCCAGAACAGGTGAACTTCGTCCTGGTGGACTACAAGGGCGGCAGCGCCTTCGACCAATGCGCCTCTTTGCCTCACGTAGTCGGGCTGGTGACTGATCTTGACGACCGCTTGGCCGAGCGGGCTCTGCGGTGTCTGGAGGCCGAACTCCGCCACCGAGAACAAGTGCTCCGGGATCGGGGAGCCACCGACTTGGCCCACTATCGGTCCCGGGCCAAGACGGAGACAGGTCAGCCCTGGCCGCCACTGCCCCGGCTGGTGGTGATCATCGACGAGTTTGCCGCCCTGGCCGCGGAGCTGCCCGGATTCATGGACTCGCTGGTAAACGTGGCCCAGCGGGGACGCAGCCTGGGCATGCACCTCGTGCTGGCCACCCAGCGCCCCGCCGGGGCGGTCAGCGCCAACATCCGCACCAACACTGCGCTGCGGATCGCCCTTCGAGTGCTAGATGCCGCCGACTCGGTCGACGTGCTCGACAGCCCCGAAGCCGCCGCCATCGGCCGACACCAACCCGGTCGCGCCTTCGCCCGCTTCGGACCCGGCGAGTTGGTGGAGTTCCAATGCGCCCTGGTGACCGGGGTCACCGCCGCCCAGCGGGGCCCACGGGTCATCCCGGCCCCCGACGGCATTCCCTCGCTCCCGCCCGCGCCCGTCTCTGATGATGAAGCCCCCAGCGATCTGGCCCGGCTGGCCGCAGCAGCGAACTTGGCCTGGGAAAGCTGGAAAGGCGTCCCGCCTCGTCGGCCCTGGCCCGATCCCCTGCCATCGGTGGTCTCGCTCAACGAGTTGGCACTGGACATGCCGGCTGTCAGCACCGGCGTGGCTTTCGCCTTGGCCGACGACCCCAATCGGCAGTGTCAATACCCTGCCACTTGGGATCCTGACCAGGGCAATGTCCTCTTCGCGGGCAATCCCGGCAGCGGCACCACCACCGCGCTGGAATCGCTGTCCGTTTCCCTGGCTACTCGCTACCAGCCCAGCGAGTGCCACCTCTACGCCATAGATTCCGGTACAGGGCAACTGGCCCCTTTGGAAGCCCTACCCCACTGCGGGGCGGTGGTGGGCCCCGACGAACGCGACCGCATCCGGCGGCTCATCCGCCGGCTGGAAGACGACCTCGACCGGCGGCTGGGCCGAAGCAGATCGGAGGCAGGCGGGGAGCAGCCGTCGCTCCCGCTGGTACTGGGCTTGATCGACAACTGGGGCGGCCTTACCAAGAGCTTGGACACCGTGGCCGACCACGCCCTGCTGGCCACGTTGGAGCGGGTGTGGGCCGAAGGCCCGGCTGTCGGAGTGTTCTTGGCCGCAGCCGTCGACCAACTGTCCAAGGCGAGCCGGGCCATCCAGGCCGCCACCCCTCAGACTTTCGTCTTCCGCCTGGGCGACCCTGCCCTGTATCGCCAGTGGGGTGTGTCCGTGGACGACCCGGCCACCCTGCCTCCGGGTCGGGGGTTCGCCGTCCCGTCGGGCCTTGAGATCCAAGTGGCGATTCCCGTCGGCGGACTGGTTGCTGCAATTGCCGTTATCGCTGCGACTTGCCCCCAATCCGGTGGCCCACCGCCGGTGGAGAGCTTGCCCGCATCAGTCGACTCCGCCCGGCTGGACAAGGCCCGCTTGAGCGGTTCCCCTTGGTATCTGCCCCTGGGGTTGAGCGACGACACCCTGGCCCCCGTCGGCCTCACCCTCTACGCCGGCGAGCACGCTCTCATCCTGGGGCCACCCCGGTCAGGACGGTCTTCGGCACTGGTGTTGCTGGCCGCAGCCGCAGCCCGCGCGGGAGGGCGGATTGCCGCATTGGCCCAACCGGGGACACCGCTAGCCGACTGCCCCGACATCCATGTAGCGGCCAGTAACGTCGATGAACTCCTCTCCGCGGCAGCAACAGCCGATCCCCCGACCCTCGTGCTGATCGACGGCGCCGAGACGGTGGACGACCCTGACGGCGACTTGAAGGCACTGGCCACCGAAAGCGGCCCCGGCCTGCACATCGTGGCCGCCGGCCGAGCCGACCGCCTCCGCACCGCCTACGGCCACTGGACAGCCGAGATCCGCTTTTCCCGCACCGGCGTCCTCCTCCAACCCACTCCTCTTGACGGCGACCTGTTCACCATCCAACTCCCCACTCGCCCCGCACTCCCATCACTCCCCGGACGCGGCTACCTCATCCAAAACGGCCAACCCTCCATCATCCAGATCGCCGATGTATCCGCCGGAGAAGAGCGCTAGACGTCGTTGCGGAGGAGGTCTTCGTATGTCTCGCGGCGGACGACTAGGCGGGCATCGCCGTTGCGGGCGAACACCACGGCGGGGCGGAGAACCTTGTTGTAGTTGGAGCCCATGGAGTGGCCATAGGCACCGGTCACCGGGGTGGCCAGGATGTCGCCCACCGCGATGTCACCGGGCACTCGGCCGTCACGCACCAACAGGTCGCCCGACTCGCAGTGCTTGCCCACCACTCGCACCGTCTTGTCGCGGTCGCGGCCGGTGGCCCGGGGAAGAAACGTCTCGTAGCCGCTGTCGTAGAGCACCGGACGGGGATTGTCGCTCATCCCTCCGTCAACCGAAACGTAGGTGCGAATGCCGGGTAGCTCTTTGATGGTTCCCACCTCATAGAGGGTGATTGCCGCCGCGGCCACCAAGGATCGGCCCGGCTCCACGCTCACTGGAGCCGTGAAGCCGGCCGACGCACAGGCCTCGCCAATGGCCGCCGCCCACTCGGCAATGGTGGGGGCCGACTCCCCTTCCACGTAGGCCACGCCCAAACCGCCGCCCAGCGACAGCTCCGGCAGCCCGTAGGGATGGGCGAAGCCAGCAATCACTTCCACCGCCCGTTGGAAGGAGCGCAGCTCGAAAACCTGGCTGCCAATGTGGGCGTGCAATCCCAAAAGCTCCACCGAGTCGGCCTCCCGGGCTCGGCGAATGGCGGCGTCGGCTAATCCGGTGGACGCGGTGAATCCGAACTTGGTGTCGTCCACCCCGGTGGTCACGTACTCGTGGGTGTGAGCCTCCACCCCCGGAGTGATCCGCAACAGCACCTGGGGGCGGGCCCCGGTGGAGGCATGGAGTTCGTCGAGCCGGTCGAGCTCGTCAAACGAGTCCACCACAATGCGACCCACCCCGGCCTCGACCGCAGCAGCCAGCTCGGCGGCCGACTTGTTGTTGCCGTGCATCACCAGCCGATCACCGGGCAAGCCCGCGGCCTGGGCCACACGCAGCTCTCCCCCGGTGGCCACGTCCAGATCGAGCCCCTCCTCGTGAACCAGGCGAGCCATGGCCAAGCACAGGAACGCCTTGGAGGCATACGCCACCGATCCGCCGAAAGCCGCCCGGGCTTGGCGGCACCGCTCCCGCATGTGGTCTTCGTCGTAGACGAACAGCGGCGTGCCGAATTCCCCGGCCAACTCGAGCGCATCGCACCCGGCGATAGACAAACGCCCGTCGTCGCCCACCGAGGCGTTGTCGGGCAGAAGGTACGGGGGCAAGGCTGACACAACTACTCCCTACATCGACTCCGGTGCGCTAACGCCCAGGGTGCCGAGGCCGACGGCCAGTCCCACCCGGGCGGCGTCAATCAGCACGAGGCGAGCTTGGGTCAGCTCGGGGGCGATGCCGGTGCCCACCACGTAGCAGTCGTGGTAGAAGCTGTGAACCGCAGCGGCGAAGTCCCGCAGCCACGCGGTGACCCGATGCGGGGCCCGCTCTTCGGCCGCGGCGGCGATCACTTCGCCCAGCGTGGAGAGCTGGCGCATCATCTCCAGCTCCCGTTCGTGGACCAGCACGCCCAGATCCACCTGGTCGACGCTCAGCCGCTCCACCCCGTCGGCTTGGGCCCGGGCCGCGATAGAGCACACCCGGGCGTGGGCCATCTGCACGTAGAACACCGGATTCTCCATCACCTGGGCGGCCGCCTTGGCCAGATCGAAGGTCGGCGCGGTGTCCATCGACTGGAGGAGATAGGTGAACCGGGCGGCGTCGGCCCCCACCTCATCGATCACCTCGCGCAGCTCGATGATGTCGCCGGTGCGCTTGGACAGCCGCACTTCCTCCCCGTCGCACTCCAGGCGCACCAGCTGGGTCACCACCACCTCCAAACTGGCGGGATCGCAGCCCAGCGCGGCCATGGCCGCCTTCATGCGGGCCACATACCCGTGGTGGTCGGCCCCCCACACGTTGATGAGCAGGCCATCAGAGCCGACCCGATCAAGTTTGTCGCGGTGATAGGCGATGTCGGGCAGCAGATAGGTGTACTCGCCATCGGACTTGATCAACACCCGGTCTTTGTCGTCGCCGTGGTCGCTGGAGCGCAGCCACAGAGCCCCCTCGGCCTCGTATGAAGCCCCGGCGGCGTCAAGGGCGGCCAGCGCGGTGTCGATGACCCCCGAGTCCACCAGCGCCTGCTCGCTCGACCACGTGTCGAACGCCACCGCCATCTCACCCAAAACCTCCCGCTGATCGGCCAGCGCCCGCTCCCTCCCCCACAGGCGGGTATCGGCATCGGCAGGCATCTCCGAAGCCCATTCGGCGATGTACTGGCCGTTGTAGCCGTCCTCGGGCACAGGTTCGTCGGCCCGGACGGCAGCTAGCGAGGCACCGTACAGATCCATCTGCGTGCCCCGATCGTTGATGTAGAACTCCCGTTGCACCGCGTAACCGCACCACTCCAGCAGCCGGGCCACCGCGTCGCCATAGGCCGCTCCCCGGCCGTGGCCGGCGTGAACCGGTCCGGTGGGGTTGGCGCTGACAAACTCCACGATCACGGCGCGACCCTGGCCCAGGTTCTTACGCCCGTAGCTCTCGGTGCCGAGCGCCACCGCATCGAGCACGACGCTGTGCAGCCAACTCGGCGCCAGCTTGAAATTGACGAATCCGGGGCCAGCCACGCTCACCTCGGCCACGTGCTCAGGCCGGTTCTCCTCCAGCCAAGCGGCTAGCTCCCCCGCCAGCTCCCGGGGATTGCGCCCGACGCCCTTGGCGATGGCCAGCGCGGCGTTGGACGACCAATCGCCGTGCTCACGCCGCGCCGGTCGCTCCAACCCGACCTGAAAGTCGCCAGGTAGGTCGATGCCGGTGGCCACGAGCGCGGCGCGTAGCGCATCAGAGAGGGAGGTGCGGATGTCGGCCATGAACTCAACAATGGTAGAGGCCACCCGCTAGCTATACTCACCCAGTTACTGCCCACGTAGCTCAGGGGATAGAGCACTTGCCTCCGGAGCAAGGGGTCGCAGGTTCGAATCCTGCCGTGGGCGCCAGTGTGATGTCGCGAGACATAGGAACCTTGTGAACCTGCGCGGCGGGGTGTTTGTCAGTTCTTGTGGCGGGGTTGGTGGTCGCGTGTGGGGTCGAGGTGGGGTTGTCGTAGGAGTTCGCCGGTGGTGTGGTCGATGACTCTGGTGTGGGTGCCGTCGACTAGGAGGATGACGGGGGTGTGTTTGTGGGCTCGGCCGATGCCGATGTGGTGGAGTTTGCCGTTGTGGCGGATGGTGACGGTGCCGGATTTGTCGATGCGGTCGCGTCGGACGCGGTAGTGGGTTCTGTCGCTGTTTTGGTGGGGTGTGGCTTTGGGGAGTCGGGTGTAGGCGGCGGCTGGGGTTGAGCGTCCGAGGGATCGGTGGGGGCGGTGGTGGTTGTAGGTGCGGGTGAATTCGTCGATCTGGGTTTGGAGCTGGTCGAGGCTGTGGGGCGGGGTTCGGGCTTTGAGCCATTTCTTGAGGGTTTGCTGGAATCGCTCGACTTTGCCGCAGGTGGTGGGGCAGTTGGGCTTGGAGTTCTTCTGGGCGACGCCGAGGGCCGCGAGGCGGGACTCCAGGGCGTTGCGGCCGCCTTTCCCGCCGGAGAGGCGGGTGGTGTAGACCATGGCGTTGTCGGTGAGCGTGGAGGCGGGAATGCCGTGGTCAGCGCACGTGTGGTCGAATGTGGCCGCCGCGATGGGGCCGGTGATGCGCCGGTGGGCGGTGACCGACAGGGCGTAGCGGGAGCAGTCGTCGAGCCAGGTGATGACCTCGACAGTCGAGCCGTCGGCGAGCGCCCAGCGGCAGAAGTCGGACTGCCAGCACTCGTTGGGCAGATCGGCTTCGAAGCGTGTGTAGGACGATCGGGGCCGCTTTTTGGGGTTGGCCTCGACGAGGCCGAGCTCGACGAGGCGGCGCCGGACCGTGGCCGGCGACACGGTGATCTGGTGGCGCTGGGCGAGGTGCCAGCAGATGGTGTGCGGCCCGGCGTCGAGCCCTTGTGCGGCGAGCTCTGAGCGCAGGTTCACGACCAGCTCCACAACCTCGGGCGAAATCGCTGTCGGTGTGGTGTTGGGGCGCCGGGACCGGGCCTCGAACGCGGCAGGCCCCTCGGCGCGGTACCGGGCGACCAAACGGGTGACCCATGACCTCGAAAGGCCGTACTGGGCGGCGACATCGGCGTGCGTGCGCCCCTCGACAACGACAGCGGTGATCACCAAGCGGGCCCTCGACATCCCCCACCCTGGACCGCCGCCGCGATGTTCCTATGTCTCGCGACATAAGGTTCCTATGTCCTGAACCAACACACTGCCGTGGGCGCTTTAGGCGGTAGTAGCGTCTGCGTAGATGATTTGGATTCGGAGGACGCTGGCCGGGGTGATTGCCGTTGGGCTGCTCGCCGCGGGATGCGGTAGGGGCACCGACGACACCAGCGTGACCACAATCGGGTTGCTGAGCGCGGCGCTGGCTGATACCGCGGAGGCGTCCAGTTATAGGGAGTCTTTATCAGTCGGTCTGCAGTTGAAGATTGCGGGAGTCGAGCTTTCCTCTGGACTCGACGAGGGGAGTCCCGCATTTGTGTGTGAGGTGAGCTCCGATAGGGAATACTGCAGGATCGATCTATCGACGTTGCTTGAGTCGGTGTTCGGATTCCCGCTAGGTGAATGGGACGATCTCGAATTTGAGATGTGGCTCGACCAAGATCGGATCGTGATGGACACCACGGCCCTTCAGCCGCTGGCCGACGCAGAACCTGATGCCGATATGGGGTACATGGAGCCGGGGGTGTTCTTCGTCGACCTGGCCTCCCTTGAGGCAGAAGGCTCTGAACTCATGCATGCAGTTGCGGGTTCTTCAAGTCCCGATTTGAGCGAGATGGCGGTGAGCCTTCCCGCGGCGTTGATCACGATTGAGCAGACGTCTGATGATCCCCCCACCTTTGTCGGCACAACCACGTCGGCGAAGCTCATCGAGGCATTGGGCGGCAACGTTGAAAATGAGGCTCGTTGCGAAGCCGCCTCTCTGGAGATGGCTTCCTCCCCAGAAGATCTCGATGAGCTGACCGAGCTCTTTATCCGGGTCTTTGAGACCAACACCGCTGAGGTGGTGATCGAGCTTGACCGGCAGGGTCTGCTGAGCGTTCTGTGGACCACGGAAGACTACTCGGGCATCTTTGCCGGCCTTGCCGAGTCCGAGAGCTTCAGCGCCGAATTCAGCGAACAAGAACGCCAAGAAGCAATGGAGATATTTGGATCCGCCGAAATGATCTTGGCAACTCGGGTCGCCTATGAACCCAACGCCGACCTTGAGGTGCCCCCGCCTCCGCCAACAGCCGACGACCGCACCCAAGAGTGGCACGAGTACTTGCCTGAATGCAGTTGAGACAGCCCGACTCCGGACTCCCAGCGAGTCCGAATCAGCCGCAGAGCTAGCCGTCTGAGCCTTCGCCGCCGATCAAGTGTTCGCCGCCTTCGCCTACCGGCTTACTCGATTGCCTCTTGATGGTGAGATACCCCGAGGAAACGGCCAAGACGGCACCGCCGACCACGACCATATAGAGCCCCGGCTCCGGCGATGTGTCCATGAAGTCCGGGGCGTCAACCCCGCCCTCGGCGAGATTGATCGCGCCGACCAAAGTGATCACCAGCCCAGCCAGCAGGCCCAGCGCGGCGATCATCCTCTTTCTCCACTGCGCGAACGCGGCCGCAGACACAGCGCCAACCGCCGCGCCGACCAGCACTGTGGTCTCCGGCGTGTCGGAGTCCTCAACGAAGAAGTCGGATATGGGACCCTCAACAGTCGCCCAGGGCAGAAGTGCTCCGATGGCAGCAAGCAGGGCGGACAGCCCCGCTAACCAGCACATGACGACAGCCATGCGTCTGTTCAAAGGAGACCCCACGCAAGCGACGGTATCACGCCCCTATCGGAGGGCCTTTGCGTCTTGGCTAGACGTGAAGGTCCGCCACTGAGTCGGGCGCCTCGCCGAAGTAGGCGGGCAACTTGACCCCCACTTGGGCGACAAGGTCGTGGATGGGTGTCAGAGAGATGGCCAGGCCAGAGAGGAAATTGGCGGGGCTGGATCGCGAATTCGTTGGTCCTCAGCTGCAATCAATCGTGGCCGTGTCGGGGCGGGTGATTAGGCGGCTCTTAGTTGTTCAGCGGGTGGCGGGTGGGTTTTGGGGCTGGGTCGGGGTGGGGGTTGGAGGCGGTATCGGCCTGTTTCGATGTCGTGTTCGACGGTGTGGCCGAGTTTGTGGACTTTGGTGTGGCAGCGAGGGCACAGCAGCACGAGGTTGGTGATGTCGGTGGGCCCGTTGTGATCCCAGGGTTGGATGTGGTGGGCGTCGCAGGCCTGGGGTCTGATGCCGCAGCCGACGCAGCCGCGGTCTCTGCGGTACAGGGCCAGCTTTTGGGCCTTAGTGACAGCTCTTTGGGCTCTGCCGATATAGAGGGGCTGTCCGTCGGCTGCGAAGATCATCGGCACGATGTGCGCGTCGCAGGCGAGGCGGCGGATTTCGTCGAGCTCGATGGGCGTCCCGTCGATCAGCCCGGCGTTTTGGAGCTGGCCGTTGATGGCGTCGTAGTCGGCGGAGATCACCAGCACCGTCTTTTGCGGTCGGATCCCGCAGCCGGGCCCGCCCGCCGCTGCTGTGCTTGGGGAGTCGGCGGGTTGTTGGGTGATGAGCGCGACCAGCGCGTCGGCGTTGCGCTGCTCGAAGGTGCGGATGGGGTCGAAGGCGATGTCGTTGCCGAGCATCTTGGTGCTCATGGCGCCAAGGGCGATCTTGACCCGCTCTCCGGATTCCTGGTCCAACTCGGCGTGCAGCACAACCATGCCACCGGCCCCGTCGAACACCTTGGCGCTGCGGCGAGCCCGCTGGCGCTCGGTGCGTCCCATCCCGTCGTCGGCGCGGCGCTGGTCTTCGCGGGCAGCGACTGTCTTCTTGAAATTGTCGTGGCCCTGCCAGCCACCCAGCGCCAACAGCTCTTGTTGGTCTTGTTTGCTCATCGGCGCCCGCTTGTGCGACTCGGCCACCAGCCCGGCATGGTCGGCGGAGATGCGCCCGTCTTGCACGGCGTCCAGTAACTGGGGCATGACCGCGACACCCTGGGCCGTCTTGGCCAGCCGGCGGGCCCGGTAGGCGCTGATACCGAGCTGATGGCACACCGTCGCCGCCGCGCCCGGGCCCTCCAACTCGCCGTAGCGGACCACAAGGCCGACCAGATAGCCCTCGGCCCGGCGGCGAAACAGATCAGCCTCGCCCATCAACCCCAACAACTCCGAAGCGCCTGCCTCAGAGAAATCCGGGAAACCAAAACCCGCACCAGCGCCGTTCGTTCCAGGCTTTGCACCGGGGTTCAACGCAACTTCCATGGATGAAATTATACCGGCCCCAGTGACACATTCCCCCCGAACTTCCCAGGTCAACCCCACAATGGCCTTCTCATGTGAGCGTCGGAAATGGCAGCGTGACTCCAACATCGCCACTCCACCAAACCCAGGGATCTTGAGAGCCTGCGCAATGCCCGGCGAGGTTCAATCCGCGTGCGCTCCAAATTCTCGACTCGCTCTCGGGGCCTCATCCCCGCCGACGCTTCTGGGCTCAAAACACCCAGGAAACGCCTGCCGGAAGGTTCGTCGTCCAGTTCCAGCAGACGGCGGTGCGGTCGGCCCTGATCCCACACGAATGGCCGCCGCCAGCTGAGATGGCAGTGAACGCGCCTGCGGGCGCGTCCGCCTGCCCGGAGTTGCCATTGCCCCAGCAGACGGCGGTGCGGTCGGCCCTGATCCCGCACGAATGGCCGCCGCCGGCGGAGATGGCGGTGAACGCGCCTGCGGGCGCGTCCGCCTGCCCGTGACTGTTGTGGCCCCAGCAGACGGCGGTGCGGTCGGCCCTGATCCCGCAGGCATGGTTGCCGCCGGCGGAGATGGCAGTGAACGCGCCTGCGGGCGCGTCCGCCTGCCCGTGAAAGTTGTGGCCCCAGCAGACGGCGGTGTTGTCGGCTCTGATCCCACACGAATGGCCGGTGGCGGCGGAGATGGCGGTGAACGCGCCTGCGGGCGCGTCCGCCTGCCCGACAGCGTTGGAGCCCCAGCATTCTGCGGTGTTGTCGGCTCTGATCCCGCACGAATGGCCGCCGGCGGAGATGGCGGTGAACGCGCCTGCGGGCGCGTCCGCCTGCCCGTGAAAGTTGTAGCTCCAGCATTCTGCGGTGTTGTCGACCCGGATCCCGCAGGCATGTTTGCCGCCGGCGGAGATGGCGGTGAACGCGCCTGCGGGCGCGTCTACCTCGGAGCGATCGAGTTTGTAACGGTCCCCCCAGCATTCTGCGGTGTTGTCGGTTCTGATTCCGCACGAATGGACGCCGCCGGCGGAGATGGCAGTGAACGCGCCTGCGGGCGCATCGGCCTCCCCGAAGCCGTTGTGGCCCCAGCAGACGGCGGTGCGGTCGGCTCTGATCCCACACGAATGGCCGGTGGCGGCGGAGATGGCGGTGAACGCGCCTGCGGGCGCGTCCGCCTGCCAGAGAGCGTTGGAGCCCCAGCATTCTGCGGTGTTGTCGGCTCTGATCCCGCACGAGTGGACGCTACCGGCGGAGATGGCGGTGAACGCGCCTGCGGGCGCGTCCGCCTGCCCATAGTCAAGGTCATCGTTGTGGCCCCAGCATTCTGCGGCGCTGTCGGTTCTGATTCCGCACGAATGGCCGCCGCCAGCTGTGATGGCGGTGAACGCGCCTGCGGGCGCGTCCGCCTGCCCGTGACCGTTGTGGCCCCAGCAGACGGCGGTGCGGTCGGCCCTGATCCCGCACGAATGGCCGCCGCCAGCTGAGATGGCAGTGAACGCGCCTGCGGGCGCGTCCGCCTGCCCGGAGTTGCCATTGCCCCAGCAGACGGCGGTGCGGTCGGCCCTGATCCCACACGAATGGCCGCTGCCGGCGGAGATGGCGGTGAACGCGCCTGCGGGCGCGTCCGCCTGCCCGTGACTGTTGTGGCCCCAGCAGACGGCGGTTTGGTCGGCCCTGATCCCGCACGAATGGCCGCCGCCGGCGGAGATGGCAGTGAACGCGCCTGCGGGCGCGTCCGCCTGCCCGAGACCGTTGTGGCCCCAGCAGACGGCGGTTTGGTCGATTCTGATTCCGCACGAATGGTCGCCGCCAGCTGAGATGGCGATAAATCCGGCTGCTGGTTGGCCGGTTGGTTGGGGGTCGGGTTGGTCAGTGCAGCCGCCGGGTACGAGTTGGGTGTCGACGTCGAAACGGCAGCGGTAGACGTTGAGCAGATCTTCTTGATCGGCGATGAGCCGGTCGCGCACCGCCAGGTCTTGTTGGGTGGGGCTTACTGGCGTGGCTCCGGGGGAGACGACCATGGGGTTCGGGCACTGCCCCGGGACCGCGTCGACATCAACCCCGAACATGCACCGGTAAGTGTTCAGCAGGTTCTCCTGGTTGGCGATTAGCTGGTCGCGGTGTTGAATATCTTGGGGAGTGGGCTGGGACTCGGGTTCAGGTTGCGCGCTAGCCCCAACAACGCCGAGATGCGACACCAACAAGCCCACCACGACTGCGAGCACAGCAACCACGCCCATTGGAAGACGCTGATTGAACAGGCTGTATGGGGCGGGCATAGGTCGGCAGGCTAAGGGCTATTCAGACAGCCAACAAAGTTCCAGCGACCCGGCTGAGTGCATTGGATTCCCTTCACTGAACCGGGCGGCTGCGGAGGGCTGCCCGGTGCCGTGGGCGCCAGAGTTAGCTTGGTCTACTCGCCCGGTGAGTCCTCGGTGCTGGGCTGGTCGAGTTGGTCGGCGATTTCACGCAGTCGCTCGAGGGCGGACTCATCGTCGAGCTCACCTAGGTAGGCGGGCAGCTTGATGCCGACCTGGGCGGCCAGGTCGTGGATCGGCGGCAGGGAGCTGGCCAGGCCGGATAGGAAGTTGGCGGTGCTGTTGCCAGTCCTGCCGTCGCTGCCGCCGGAGTCCCACACCGTGACCTGGTCGATCTTCAGATTGGAGATGGCCTTCACTTGCTCGGCCACCAGGTTGGGCATCTGTTCGGCAACCAGCAGCAGGGCAGCCAGCTGAGGATTGCCACCGGCGTTGTTCACCAGCGCACCGAGACCCTCGGCCCGGCGGGTGAGCAGGGCCAGCAAGCCCAGTGCCTCGGCTTCCATGAGCAAGCGCTGACCGTCGGCCTCGCCTCCCTTCACCAGCCTGATGCGGTCGGCCTCGGCCTCAGCCAGCGTGCGGACCCGCTCGCGCTCCACCTCGGCGGGCACCACGATGTCGGCTTCCTGCGAGGCCTTGTCACGGGAAGCACGGGCCTGCTCGGCCTGCCCTTCAGCGGCAAACGACTCTTCGGCCGCACGGGCCTGCGTGACCCGCTCGGCGGTGACCGCGGCCCGCTCGGCTTCGGCCTCCTGCTGGCGGCGTGTGCTGTCGGAGTTGGCGATCACCACCTGCGATTCGTTCTCGCCCTCGGTGGCGGTGGCGTTTGCCTCAGCCACCCTGATGCGCCGCTCGCGCTGGGCCTCGGCCGCGCCGATATCGCCGTCGCGCTCCTGTTCGGCCACTTTGATCTTGGCCTCGTTGATGGCCCGGGCGGCGGCCTCGCGTCCTAGGGCGTCGATGTAGCCCGACTCGTCGGTTACGTCCTGGATGTTGACGTTGATGAGCCGCAAACCCACCTTGCGCAGTTCGATCTCCAGCGACTCGGTGATGTTGGTGATCAACTTCTCCCGGTCGGCGTTGATCTCCTCGATGGGCATGGTGGCGATGACCACCCGCATCTGGCCGAAGATGATGTCTCGGGCCAGGTTCTCGATCTCTTCCAGGCTCAGCCCCAACAGCCGCTCGGCGGCGTTCTGCATCACGCCGGGCTCGGTGGAGATTCCCACCGTGAACGTGGCCGGCGTGTTGACCCGGATGTTCTGCTGCGACAGGGCGCCTTGGAGTTTGATCTCGATCGGCAGCGGGGTGAGGTCCAAGAAGGCATACCCCTGGATGACGGGCCACACCAGGGCACCGCCTCCGTGGAGGCACCGGGCCGACTGGCCCTGTCCTCCCACCCGGCCGTAGATCACCAGCACGCGGTCGGAGGGGCAGCGCTTGTAGCGGGAAGATATCCACAGCAGCGCGATGAGAAGAATGACAATCAGGCCAGCAACAAGGGCTATAGCAGCCATCAAAAGGTCCTTTCGGGTCTAAATCAGATGAGTTACAGGGGTTTGACGAGGACGGTGGACTGGTCCACCACAGAAACCACGGTGACGCGGGTCTGAGCCGGGAGGTCGCCGTCCGAGTTGGTGTAGGCGTCGATCACTCGGAGCCGCCCCTGGATGAGTATTTCAACCTTGCCGGGCATGGAGCGGTTGGCCGGAATCGGCAGGTATACGGTGCCGATGACGCCCACCGCGCTCTGGTAGTCGATTGAGCCGCTCTCCTCCATTTGGGAGAACTTGCGCCACATGAAGGCTACGGCGAAGAACACCGCCAGCCCCACCGCAATGGCCACGATCACCGAGACCGCGGTCGAGCTGTCTGCTTCCTTCATCAAAACGCCGGTCCAGCCGAAGGCGAAGAAAAACGCCGTCAGGCTGCGCAGGGACAGGAACCCCGTTCCCGCGCCCTCATCGTCAAGATCGATGTCGAGGTCGGAGCCGACGCCGAAGCCCAACAACAGGAGCTGGAGAATGAGGAAGACGCCGGCAATAACGCCGATCAGATAGAAGACCTGTAGGTCGCCGGTCAGGCCGTCCCACCAGTCGCCCATCTGTTGTTCCTCCCGTCTATCTCGCTATCTCGCAGTCCGAAGCGCAGTCTGGCGCTCAATCTGGCGCTGGCCTGCGGTTTGGGCCTCCTTAACGGCCATCCTACCGGCTTTTCCGGCCATTGCCTCCCGGCCCCTCCTCCATGGCGCCTTGCTGGGCAAATGCGTTTTGAATGACCAAATCACATGCTGGGCGTGGCAAAGTTTCAGGGTGGCTGAGGCCAAGGTTCGCTGGAAGCACCAGTGGAAGGAACTCTACGAGGAGGTCATCGACACCGGGCTGTGCACGGGGTGCGCGGGCTGCGTGATCGCCTGCCCTCATGATGTGATCGGCTACAAGCACGAGCCTGGCCAGTACAAGCCCTTCCACCTGGAGGAGGAGCTGGGCCTGTCTGACTGCATCCACGGCCAGAAGGGGTGTACTTCCTGCACTCGGGCCTGTCCCCGGTTCCGCACCTGGGAGGCCGAGGCCGACGAGCACCTGTTTGGGCGCATCCGCACCGAGGAAGAGGTCTCCGGCATCTACAGCGACATCCTGCTGGTGCGAGCCAGCGACGACTACGTGTACGAGGTGGGCCAAGACGGCGGGCTGGTGTCGGCCATCTTGATCTGGTGCCTGGAGAACGACGTCATCGACGGCGCCCTCACCTCATTTTTGGAGGGCGGCGACACCGACGGCTGGAAGGCAGTGCCGGGCCTGGCCGTCAACCGGGAAGAGGTGCTGCGGGGCGCGGGCAGCCGCTACACGTATTCGGCCAACCCCCTGGCCTACCGGGAGGCCAAGGAGCGAGGGCTGGAGAACCTGGCCCTGGTGGGCATGAGCTGTCAGACCTCCATCGGACCGGTGATGTGGAACCGCAAGGTGGGCAAGGTGGGCCGTCCCATCAAGTTGAACATCGGGCTGCTGTGCTCAAAGAGCTTCGACGACTCCATGTTCGAGGAGCTGTTCTGGGTCAAGTACGGCTTGCCCACCGACCAGATCGCCAAGATGAACATCAAGGGCGTGTTCCAGGTGTGGATGAAGAACGGCGACTACCACGAGATCAACCTCAAGGAGTGCCACGCCTGGACCCGGGAGGGCTGCAACCTCTGCCCTGATTTCGCTGCCGAGCACGCCGACATCTCAACCGGGGGCATCGGAGATCTCTCCGACTGGACCCTCACCGTGGTCCGCACCGAACTGGGGCGAGCCGTTATCAATGCCATGCTGGACGACGGGGTGATCCAGGCCCGCCCCGGCGACGACGACCCGGGCGCGGTGGCCCTGATGCACAAGCTGGCCGCCAAGAGCCGCCAGCGCTGGCCCGAGTGGGCCGAGAGCGCGGTCCGAGTAGGGGTCTGAGCCGGGTAGGAGTCTGAGGGGGCATCTGCCCTCAGCGGGCTGCTAGCCCAGCCCCGATTCCTCCAAGATGCACTGGCGCATGATCTGGCTCACCTCTTCGGTCAAGTCGGCATTGATGTTGCTGCGCAGATCGTCGTCAAGCTCTTTGAACTGCTCGAAGGTCAAGCTGTCCCTGATCCGGTCGAAGCCGCACTTGCACACATCGTCCAAATTCGCTTGAACCTGCTGGTCCAGGTCGTCTTTGCCGGCTTCCCTGCATCCATCGCGGAAGTTCCGCTCGGGCTGGCCCACGTTGGGCTCAACATCGGACTCACAGGGTTCACCTCCGCTCGGGCAATAGTCCTCGGCATTGTCGTCCCAAGAAGTGGGCGCGCCGGAGCTGCCGCAGGCGGCTGCTACCAGAATCAGCGCAGCCACAATCGCCAGCAAACGGGTCTTCGTCACGGGCCCAACGGTATCGCCCGATCCGTCGAAGTCGCGAACCATTCCCGGGGCTACACCGTGTCGGCCAGCGCAATGGCCCGGGCGAACACCCCGTCGAGCATGTCCTCGGTGAGCCGGCCGGTAAAGGTGTTCTGCTGGCTCACGTGATACGAACACACCACTGTTGGCCCACCGGGAGCGGGCGCCTCCAAGCCGTGGGCAAACTTGGGCCGGGGCCGCATCCCCAACTCTGCGGCCACCGCCCCGTAGCCGATGGCCCCCAAGGCCACAAACACCCGGGCCCGACTCAACAGCTCCAGCTCCCTCACCAGGAAGGGGCGACAAGCGTCCCGCTCAGCGGGGGTGGGCTTGTTCTGGGGCGGCGCGCAGCGTACCGGGGCGGTGATGTACACGTCGCTCAGCACCAGCCCGTCGTCACGGTCGGTGGCGTCGGGCTGGTTGGCCAGCCCCATCCGATGCAGCGAGGCATACAAGAAGTCCCCCGACCGGTCGCCGGTGAACATTCGCCCGGTGCGGTTGGCGCCGTGGGCCGCCGGCGCCAGACCCACCACCACGATACGAGCGTCGGGGTCGCCGAATCCCGGCACCGGCCGGCCCCAATAGGTCCAGTCCCGATAGGCGGCCCGCTTCACCGCAGCCACCTCCTCGCGCCAAGCCACCAGCCGGGGGCAGGCGCGACAGGCGATAACATCGGCGGAAAGTTCGTCAAATGTGTCTGTTGAGCCCACTACCGCCAAGATAGAAGACAATGGCTGTCAAGAATTGTTCAGAGGCAGCGACACCCAGAGGCAGATTCCATAGAGCAAATGGCCGCTAAATCCCGCAAACCCACCTTGGTGTTGTTCGTGCGCCATGGCCAAACCCCCACTACCGGCGCGGTGCTGCCCGGACGGGCGCCCGGCCTGCACCTCAGCGACCGGGGCCGAGAACAGGCGGAACAAGCTGCGGCCCGCATCGCCGCCCTGGGCCCCAAACGAATCGCGGCGGTGTACGCCTCGCCCATGGAGCGGGCCCGGGAGACCGCCGCGCCTATTGCCCGGGCGGTGGGACGGCGAGTTCGGGTGCTCGACAGCCTCAACGAGTGCGACTTCGGCCGGTGGACCGGTCGGCGACTCAGCGACCTGCGCCGCCGCCGCGACTGGCGCCAGGTGCAGCGCAGCCCCAGCAGTTTCCGCTTCCCGGGGGGAGAGTCGTTCGCCGAGATGCAGACCCGGATGAACGGCGCCGTGCAATCCCTGGTGGCCCGCCACCCCGGCACAACGGTGGTGGCGGTGTCGCATGCCGACACCATCAAGGCGGCGGTCTCCCACGCCTCGGGCGCCCACCTGGACATGTTCCAGCGGATCGTTGTCTCGCCCTGCTCGATCACCGCCATCCTCTACAGCGACGATGGCCCGCTGGTGCTGGCCGTCAACAGCACATCTGAGTTGAAGGCCCTCGTGCCGTCATGAGCGCTTCTTTCGACCTGAACGACCTTGAGCCGTCATGAGCGCTTCTTTCGACCTGAACGATCTTGAGCATTTCACGGTGGGCACCATCGGGCCTCCCGGCCAACGGGTGTTCTATCTCCAAGCGGGCATCACCGGCACGCTGGTGTCGCTCAAGCTGGAAAAACAGCAGGTGGCCGCGCTGGCGGAGTATCTGGATGGGGCCCTCAGGGAGATCAGCGACGACCCAGATGCCATCGTGCCGGAGGCCGACATCGGCCTGATAGAGCCTCTGGAATCCGAGTGGACGGTGGGCAACATAGGGATCGGCTACGACGCCGACGCCGACCGAATGCTCATAATGGCAACGGAGATGCCCACCCAGGAAGAAGAAGACGACGATCTGGCCACCGCTCGGTTCCGGATCACTCAAAGCCAGGTGGCCGGCTTTGTCGCCCGGGCCCGACAGGTGGTGGCCGCGGGCCGTCCCCCATGCCGGTACTGCGGCGCTCCGCTCAACGACGACGGCACTTGGTGCCCCTGCTCCAACTGATGAGCCAGTCCCAGTCGAATGCGGAGTCGCCGTTTCGTGATCGGCCCGCGCTCGACGACGCTGACGCCTTTGAAATCCTCACCGCCGGTGAGCTGGACGTGCTCGGTCGGATGCCCTGGAGCTCCAACATGACGTTCCTGGTGGATGTCCACACCCCTGAATCCCCCATCGTCCAAGGGGTGTACAAGCCGGTGCAGGGTGAGCGGCCCCTGTGGGACTTCCCCGCCGGGCTCCACAAGCGGGAGACCGCCGCCTTCGAGCTGTCCCGTGCCCTGGGGTGGGATCTGATACCGCCCACTGTGCTCAGAGACGGGCCGCTAGGCGAGGGCTCGGTGCAGCTCTATGTGCCCACCGACTACGACGAGCACTACTTCACCCTGCGGGAGGAACCCGCCCACCATCGGTGGTTCCAACGGCTGTGTGCGTTCGACTTCATCATCAACAGCACCGACCGCAAGGGCGGCCACATCCTGCTCGGCCACGACGGGCGGCTCTACGGCATCGACAACGGGCTGTCGTTCCATTGCGAGTTCAAATTGCGCACGGTGATCTGGGAATGGGCCGGGGAGCCGCTGCCCGACGACTTAGCCGAAGACGTGGCCCGCCTGTTGGACGAAGGCCTGCCACCCGAAGTGCGCGACCTGCTTACCTTGTTCGAACAAGATGCTCTGCAAACGCGAGCCAACGCCCTGGCCGACGAGGGCCGATTCCCGGTCGACCCCAGCGGCCGCCGCCATCCCTGGCCCTTGGTTTAACGACGCATAAGGCGCAGGGCCGGGGCGCCGCAACGTCGCCGAGTCCAGCTCAGCCCCGAGCTTGCAGGGCTTCGATCAGTTTGGGCAGCACCTTGTGAACATCGCCGACCACGCCGAGGTCGGCGATCCCAAAGATGGGCGCCTCGGCATCCTTGTTGATGGCGATGATGTTCTTGGAGCCCTTCATGCCCACCATATGCTGGGTGGCCCCGGAGATGCCGCAGGCCACGTACACGTCGGGCTTGACCACTTTGCCGGTCTGTCCCACCTGATGGGAGTAGGGAACCCAGCCGGCGTCCACAATGGCGCGCGACGCGCCCGCCGCCCCGCCCAGGAGGTTGGCCAGGTCCTCGATCATGGAGTACTTATCAGCCTCGCCCAGACCCCGGCCGCCCGAGACCACCACGCCGGCCTCGTCCAGCTTGGGCCCTGAGGACTCTTCGGCGAAACGGTCCACCACTCGGGCCGCCCCGGTGGCGCCCAACTCCGGCACCGGCAGAGCTGACACCGCCGCCGGTCCACCGCCGGACTCCTCCGCGGCGAACGACTTGGGGCGGACCAAGAACAGGCCGACGCCCGATCCGTTGAATCGGGTGCTCACGTTGACGGTGCCGCCGAAGACCGGCTCGGTTCCGACCAGAGCGCTGTCGGCCTGCTCCAGCTCGACGATGTTGGTGATGACCGGGGCGTTCAGCTTTACTGAGAGCCGACCGGCCACGTCCCGACCATCGTAGGTGGTGCCGAACAACACCGCGTCTGGTGCGGCACCGGCCTCGATGGCAGAAGCAATGGCCGAGGCCACGGCCGGGCCGGCCAGACCCTCGCCCAGGTCGCCGGTGGCGTGAACCGTGGTCGCCCCGTGGGCACCGAGCTCTGCGGCCACCTGCTCGCCATCGCCGCCCACAACCGCTTCCACGGTGTCGGCAAGCTGGCGGGCTCTGGTCAACAACTCCAGGCTGATCGAGGCGACCTTGCCGCCCGAGGCCTCTGCATAAACCCAAATGGTTCCCATGCTGTCTCCTAGCGTCCTTGCTCCTAGACGATCCGAAGCTCTTCGAGCAGGGCGATGATGGCCTCGTGGGCGTCGCCCTCGTCAGTGACGATCTCGCCGGCTTCCCGCTCGGGTGCGGGGCTGACGTCGGTGATCTCCTGGCCGCCGCCGGCCCAGCCCACCTGGTCAGCGCTGATGCCCAAGTCGGCCACACCCACCTGATCCATCGGCTTGGACTTGGCCGCCATGATGCCCTTGAACGACGGGTACCGGGGCTCCACCACCCCGGCGGTTACCGACACCACCGCAGGCAGAGGACACCGCACCTCGTCGTAGCCGTCCTCGGTCTGGCGCTTCACCACCACCTCGCCGCCGTCGGCTTGGATCTCCTTGGCGAAGGTCACCGATGGCAGGCCCAGCAGCTCGGCCACCTGCTCGGGAACAGTGCCGGTATAGCCGTCGGACGACTCGGTGGCGGCCAGGATCAGATCGGCCTGAGCCCGGCCGATGGCCGCGGCTAGGACCCGGGCGGTGCCCAGGGCATCGGTTCCGGCCAAAGCCTCGTCGCTGACCAGGATGGCCTTGTCGGCTCCCATGGCCAGCGCGGAGCGCAGACCGTTCACCTCTTCGTTGGGGGCCATCGACACCAGAGTCACCTCGCCCTCACCAGCGGCATCGCGCAGCTGGAGGGCCATCTCCACCCCGTAAGAGTCCGACTCGTCCATGATGAGCTTCATATCCCGCTTGAGGGTCTTGGTCTCCGGGTCGAGCTCCCCGGGATCGGCCGGATCGGGGATTTGTTTCACGCAGACGACAATGTCCATAGCGTGCAAGTCTCCCACTCGCCCCAAACGGTGCAAAACCAAACGAGGGCGGAGAATGGAGCAATTTGCCGCCAATGATGCTTTATGGACTTCTGGCTAGAAGCGGTAGCGTAGAAGGTCTGAAAGTCCTGCTTTTGGTCAACCCCCACGCTTCGTCGGTCACCGCCCGGACCCAGGTGGTCATCGAGAAGGCGCTGGCCGCCGACCACGACGTGACGTTGGCCATCACCCATCGCCGGGGCCACGCCTCGCGCCTGGCCCACGGAGCGGTGGCCGACGGCTGCGATGCGGTGGCGGTTCTGGGGGGCGACGGGACTCTGAACGAGGCCATCAACGGACTGGCCGGGTCGGATGTGGCCCTTGCCCCGCTTCCGGGGGGATCGACCAACGTTTTCGCCCGCACCATCGGGCTGCCCGACGACCCGGTGGAGGCGGCCGCCATGCTGTTGGAGACGCTGGCCGCCGGCCACATCAAACGGGTAGGGCTGGGGCAGGTGAACGGGCGGTATTTCCTATTCCACGCCGGCGTGGGGTACGACGCGGCCGTGGTTCAGCAAGTGGAGCGCAGGGCCGGTCTGAAGCGATACGCCAACCACGCGCTGTTCGCCTTTGCCGCGGTGGACACCTGGCTGCGCCACTACGACCGGTCGCGTCCCCGGTTTACCGTCTACCACTCAGACGGCGAGGCGGTGACCGGCCAGTTCGCCATCTGCCTGAACACCAACCCCTACACCTACCTGGGGTCCCGCCCCTTCGACGTCATACCCGACACCACCTTGGATGTGCCCTTGTCGATGGTCACGCTGCGGTCACTGCGAGCCAACCGGCTCCTGCGGGTAGCGGCCGGCGCCCTGGGCTACGGCCCCCCGGTCACCGCCCACCGCCACGTCCACTCTCGCACTGGCGTGACCAGCGTCGTGGTGGCCAGCGACGCCCCCTTCCCCTACCAACTCGACGGCGACTACATCGGCGAAACCACCCGCCTCGAGTTCCACCACGCCGCCAACGCCCTCGCCCTGGCCCTGCCGTTGGGTTGACTGAAACTCAACAGAGCATCCAACCCTGGAGAGAACTGTGCAGAAGGGGTAAGGTGGACTCGGCCTCATCCCGGTTCGGTGCCGAGTTTTCAGTTGAAGGACCGAATCGGGTGGGCCAAGCCCACCCTCCGGTCACCTTACCGTCTTTAGATAGATTTCAGTCTTTTTCATTTATTGCCGCGCGGGCTATGTCGGGGACGTCGGTGATGACGGCGTCGGCGCCTATAGCGGCCAGTTGGGCGATCTGGTCGGGCTCGTTGACGGTCCACACGTTGACTTCGAGGCCGGCAGCGTGGGCGGCGTCTATGAGGGCCTTGCTGGTGGAGGCGAAGTAGGGGTGGATGGCGCTGTGGCCGGCGGCTACCACCCGGTTCACCAGCAATTCGGGAGCCAGCACCTCGAAGGTCAGGTAGGCGGTGGGAATGCCGGGATCGATGGCCCTGATCCGATTGAGGGCCTCAATGTCGAATGACGAGACGATCACCTCTCCGCGGTGCTCGCCAATCCCCCACCCCATCACCAGACCGGCCACTGCGGCCGACACTTGGTGCTCGGCGTCGTAGTCGGGATCATTGGGCGCGCTCTTGATCTCGATGTTGATCACGAACTCCCGCTCTGAGGCCGGGTCCAAACACACATCCATCACCTCGGCCAGCGTCGGCACCCAGTCGGGCAGCTCGTCGTCATGCAGATCGATGATTGCTCGACCGTCGGCCAGATGGGCGTCGTGGTGTACCACCAAAACGTCGTTGGCCGTGCGCCTCACGTCCAGCTCCACCCCGTCGGCGTTGAGCGCGACCGCGACTCGAAACGCCTCCAGCGTGTTCTCCCGCTCGGCCTGCGAAGCTCCCCGATGGGCGATCACCCGCATGAGAAACCCCCCACAATCACAACACGATTATCAGAAATAAACATGTTCACCATAAGCCCCTCTTGCCACATCAGTAGACCACCCCTATCCTTGTGCCCGCGTGATTACGAAGACCTTGCTGGAGAAATTCGAAAACGGTGCGGACGATTGGCGGTGCCAAGCGGCCTGCCGTGATACCGATCCCGACCTGTTCTTCCCGGTGGGAAGCACGGGATTGGCCCTTGAGCAGATCGAGTCGGCCAAGGTGGTGTGCCAGGCCTGCGACGCCCAAAGCGACTGCCTGGAGTTCGCCTTGGCCACCAACCAGGACTCGGGTATCTGGGGCGGCACCTCTGAGGATGAGCGCCGCTTGCTCCGTCGCCGCTGGGTGGCCGAGCAGCGCGAGGCAGCCATCATCTTGGCTTAGCGCTCTGGCGGGGAGCGACCCCTAACAGGGGAATGGCCACTTCTACAACAGTGCCGCGACGCGGCTGATCCCCCTCGCCGTTGCTCATAGTGATGCTGCCCCGTAGGTCGGCGCTCACCAGATTTCTCACGATGGCGATACCCAATCCATCGGCGCTGTCCACGTCGAAGCCGGGCGGCAGCCCGACACCGTCGTCAGTCACCCGCACCTTCACCTGATCGCCGTCGTTGTCCAACTCGATGCGCACCTGCCCGCCAGGGGGCTCGGGGTAGGCGTGGTCCATCACGTTCTGCAAGCACTCGTTCAGCACCACCGCCAGCGGCGTGGCCACGTCGGCCGCCAGCTCTCCGGCATCGCCGCTCACCTTGAACTCAACCGGCCGGTCCGGGCCGGTCAGCCCCTCCTCCACCATGCGCACCAGCGACCGCACGATCTCCACAAACGGAACGTCGCTGCTGGCGTCGCGCGACAGAATCTCATGGACGATGGCGATCGCCCGGATGCGCCTCACCGACTCCTCGATGGCATCGCGGGCCTCGGCGGCGACGGCCCGGCGCCCCTGCAGGCGCAATAGCGACGACACCGTCTGGAGGTTGTTCTTCACCCGGTGGTGGATCTCGGCGATGGTGGCGTCTTTGGACATCAACAGCCGGTCCCGGCGGCGCAGCTCAGAGATGTCGCGCATCAGCACCAATGCGCCGGTGACCTCTCCCCGCCCGATCAGCGGCAAACAGCGCAGCACCACAGTGCCCCGATCTCCGTGCTGAATCTCCTCTGTCTGGGGCAGGCGCGAGGCGAACGCGGCCCGGATGGCCCGCTGCTCCAGGCCGATGTCCACCAGCCGGCGGCCCTCCACATCGCTGTGGAGGCCAATGCGATGCAGCGCCGAGGCGGCGTTGGGCGAAATGAGCTGAACCCGGCCTGAGGCATCGAGCAGCATCAGCCCGTCGCCCACCCGGGGAGACTCCTCGGTCTCGATGTCGTCCACCGGGAACGGGTACTCCCCCTCGGCGATCATGGTCGCCAGCCGCCTAAACAGCTTGAAGTAGCTCATCTCCAGCTCACCGGGGTTTCGCTGGGTGTCGGGATCGAACTCCCGGGCCATCACCGCCACCACCTCGCCGTGGCAGTTCACCGGCACAGTCAGCGTGCGGATGCGGGGCTGGTCGGTGTGGGCGATCCGCCCGCCGTCGGTTATCCGCCCCTCCCGATAGGCCACGTCCACCAGCGGACGCTGCTCGGGGGTGAACACCGCTCCCACCAAGTTGTTGCGATGGATGGAGCGGGCTGTGGTGGGCCGGATCTGCCCTGCTATGGCGTAGCTCGCCGGACTGGAGCTCGCCGGGCTGGCGGTGGACTGGCTGGCGGGCACATACAACAGCAAATCGGCAAAGGAGATGTCAGCCAGCGGCGCCCACGTCCGCATGAGCCGCTGGAGGTGGTTCAGGCGCGACTTGGCTAGACCGGGGGCCAATTCCTCCAGGCTCGCCATCAGCCAAGTTTATGGCTGGGAATCGACTAGCTCCCGAAGCCGATGGATCGACCGGAGGCTGAAGGGTCGAGTTCCACGTAAGCCACGCTGGCGGCCGGGACGCCCACCTCGCGGCCCCGGTGGTCGGTGAGCCACAGCATCTCGCCCGACGCCAGGCCCGCGGTGATGGCTTTCTTCACCGTCTCCATCTCGGAGTCGGGGTCCAATTCCACCTCGATCTCCTTTTGGCTGCGGATGACGCCGATTCGAACATGCATTGACTGCTCTCCTTGAATTTGACCTAGTTGATCTTCAGCTCTGGGCTGTAGATGCGCCGGGGCGGCGGGTTGTCCACCAGATGGGCGGCCATGGCGGCAAAGGCCTGGCCGGCTTCGGAGTCCGGGGCCTCGGCGGCAATCGGCCGGCCGCTGTCGGCACCCTCCCGTAGGGCGGGAATCAGCGGCACCCGCCCGATCAGCGGCACTTCGAGCCGGTCGGCCAGTTCTTGGCCTCCCCCGGCGCCGAACAGCTCGTACCGCTTGCCGTCGTCTCCGGTGAACCAGCTCATGTTCTCGATCACCCCTCGCACGGTGAGGTTCACCTTCTCGGCCATGAACGCGGCCCGCTGAGCCACTCGCTGGGCGGCGGGCTGGGGGGTGGTAACCACATAGACCTCGGAGCGGGGCAGGAACTGGGCCAACGAGATGGAGATGTCGCCGGTGCCCGGCGGCAGGTCCACCAGGAGATAGTCGGGGTCGTCCCAGGCCACGTCGGTGAGGAACTGCTCCAGTGCTTTGTGGAGCATGGGCCCCCGCCAGATCACCGCCTGATCTTCCTCGGCGAAGAAACCCATGGAGATGCACCGCACGCCGTGTGCCTCGGGGGGCACGATCATCTCGCCCACCATTTGCGGTTCTTGGTTGATGCCCAGCATCCGGGGCACCGAGAAGCCCCAAACGTCGGCATCCACCACCGCGGTGCGATGCCCGGCGGCGGCCAATGCCACCCCCAGATTGACCGTGACCGACGACTTGCCCACACCGCCCTTGCCCGAGGCGATCAGCAACACCCGGGTGGTTGACGTCGGCTCGGTGAAGGGAATGGTCCGGCGCGGCGGGGCGGGGGTGTCGCCTGCGGGAGCCATGCCGGTAGATTACGGCATCGACTCAGAAATCCCTGTGCCGTGACCAACCCCGCGCTATGACCCCTCAAGTGCCGTGACCCGACGCCACTATCTCGACCACGCGTCCACCTCTCCCCTCCGACCCGAGGCGCTGTCGGCCATGAACCAGTGGTGGGCCGCCGGCCACGGCGACCCCTCCCGTATGCACGCCGAGGCGCTCACCGCCCGCTATGAGATCGAGCAGGCCCGCCAGCAGGTGGCCGATTGCTTCGGCGCCCGCTCGCGGGAGGTGGTGTTCACTAGCGGTGCTACCGAGTCGATCGCCGCCGCGGTGCGGGGATCGTCGTACCGGGGAACCCATCAGGTGCTCAGCGCGGTAGAGCATTCGGCGGTGCGGCTGTCGGTTGAGCGGCTGGAAGCGAACGACTACCAGGCCACTGTGGTGGGAGTGGACAGCACCGGGAGGGTGGACCCCGCCGAGATGGCCGCGGCCATCGGGCCCGACACCGCCGCCGTCCACTGCCAGTGGGCCAACCACGAGGTGGGCACGGCGCAGCCGGTGGCCGAGATGGTGGCGGCTTGCCGTGAGCGATCGCCGGAAGTGCTCATCCATATAGATGCCGCCGCGGCCGCGGGCCAGGTTCCGATCGATTTTGCCGAGACCGGCGCCGATTTGATGTCCATCAGCGCCCACAAGTTTGGGGGACCGCCGGGCATCGGTGCCTTGCTGGTGCGCCGCGGCCTGCGCCTAGTGCCTCTCTTGGAGGGCGGCGACCAGGAACGGGCTCGCCGGGCCGGTCTGGAGAACGGCGCGGCCATCGCCGGCTTTGCCGCGGCATGCGCTGTGCTCGAGGACGGCGGCTTGGAGCAGGAGGCCAGCCGAGCCCAATTCCACACCGACAAGCTGCGCGACCTGGCTCAGAGCATTGAGGGTGTCGAGCTCTATGGCCACCCCACCGAGTGCCTCCCCCATCTGGTGTGCCTGGGCATCGACGACGTGGAGCCCCAAGCCGTGCTGATCGCATTGGACCGGGCCGGGGTGGCCGCCCACTCCGGCAGCTCGTGCGCCTCGGAGTCGCTGGAGCCGTCGCCGGTGCTCGAAGCCATGGGGGTGGATGCCCACCACTCGCTGCGCCTGTCGGTGGGGTGGTCGACTACGGATGCAGACGTGGACGCCGCGGCCAGCGCTCTCGAACAAGCGCTAGCTGAGTTGCGCAAACTGCGGGGCTAACCCAGCCAGTCGAAGAAATCTGATCCGGCCAGCGCGTTGGAGACGCCTTCCAGTTCCTCCACGTGCAGGAACTCAAATCCAGCCGCCTCGGCGTAGTACCGGTCGACGTCGGTGTCGCCGATGTGAATGTAGCGGCTGGCCTCGAACTGGTTCCGCACCTCGTCCAAATGGTGCTTGCCGCCCACGAAGTCCACGTCGATCCCGTGGATATCCCACAGTCGCTGCTGGTCGGAGCGCACCCGATCGGAGCCGCTGCCGATCACAAAGCCCCTGGCCTTGGCCTGCCGCATCGCTTCCAGCAGTATCGGCCCCGGCGGATCACCGCACTCCAGCGTGCCGTCGATGTCAAACGAGATCAGGATGCGCAGAGGTTACTGAGCCTTCAGAACAGATGAGAATCTCACCGCATGGCTCTTTTCCCATCCGGCCATTGACTTGATTCCACTGGGGTTCATCTATCCCGAGAATTCGTTCTTGCCATCTATCTTGTCTGGTAGCTCGGAATACCCCAGCAGGTGATGGTCCCATCCGCCTTCAACCCGCATACGTGCATACCCCCGGCAGAGATCGCCGCAAAGGTTCCCCTAGGTGTTCTAGTGACAATCTCTCCATGTCCGTCTTCGCCCCAACAGGTGATGGTCCCATCCGTCCTCAACCCGCATGCATGGGACCATCTGGCCGAAACGTCGGTGAATATACCTTCAGGTGATCCAGAGGCAATGGCATCGTCCCCGTCTTTGCCCCAGCAGGTGATGGTCCCATCCATCCTCAACCCGCATGTATGAGAAGAGCCAGCAGCGATCGCCGTATAGGCTCCTTCGGGCACGTCGAGCTGGCCAAAATTGTTTTCGCCCCAGCAAACCACAGTCCCACTGGCCCTCAATGCACAAGAGTGTGCCCCGCCAGCGGAAATCGCGGAATAAAGGCCCGCAGGCGCGTCGGCTTGGCCGGATCTGTTCCCACCCCAGCAAACCACAGTCCCACTGGCCCTCAATCCGCATACGTGGACACTTCCGGCAGAGATCGCCGTAAAGGTCCCACCGCGAGCACGGGTTCGGCCTGAGACTTCGCTACCCCAACACACGGCAGTTCCATTGGTACGCAAACCGCAGGTGTACTGGCTGCCAGCCGAGACGGCTTTGAAGCTGCCACTGGGAGGCTTGGTTTCGCCAGCAAAATCGAATCCAAAGCAAATGAGAGCACCGTCGTCTCTCAATCCACATGAGTGTTGAGAACCTGCGTAAACCGCCGTGTATTTGGCGCCGGGGGTGTCGGCTTGGCCGAATCCGTTCCCGCCCCAGCACGTGATTCCGCCATCGGCGGTTTTGGCGCAAGAATGAACAGTGCCAGCCGAAACTCCGGCATATGTTCCCTTGGGAGGGTCGGCCTGGCCATCTCTGTTGCGGCCCCAGCATACGGCGGTGCCGTCTTCCCGCAATCCGCAAGCGTGGTTGCCGCCGGATGAGAGGCTGTTGTAATGGCCTTCCGGCACGTCGAGCTGACCATCGCTATTGCTCCCCCAGCATACGGCGGTGCCGTCATCGCGCAGCCCACACGAATACGTCCATCCGGCAGATACAGCAGTGAATGCTCCTTTGGGGGCGTCCAACTTGCCAAATTTGTTACTGCCCCAGCAAATAGCTGATCCGTCGATTCGCAGCCCGCAAGCGTGGATACTGCCAACTGACAATGCGATGAATGCTCCTTTGGGGGCGTCCAGCTGACCGTGGTTGTTGCGGCCCCAGCAAATGGCTGATCCGTCCATTCGCAGCCCGCAAGCGTGGCTATAGCCTGCGGAGATTGTGCTGTAGCTGCCCGTCGGAACTTCCAGCTGTCCGTAGGTATTGTCGCCCCAACACTCCACGGTGCCGTCTTCGCGCAGCCCACACGAGAGTCTGTATTTGGTGGAAATGGCAATGAAAGTACCCTCAGGGGCATCTATCTGACCGACATCGTTGCCACCCCAGCAAACCGCCTTCCCATTGGCCCGTAACGCGCACGAATTGGTAGCGCCGGCCGAGATGCCTACTTCTGCTGGTGCCTTGGCTAGAGGGTCGGTAGAGGGAGTTATCGATTCGGATTCGCTGGTCTGGTCATCGGTGCAGTCAGGTGTCTCGCCCATGACAGGCGGCGACGGGTTCTCTCCGCTTTGAAGCGGGTCAGTGCCCCTAGCCCCGTCGTTCCACACCCTGTCAGTCCACTGCTGGCCGTCCCACCACCGATACGTGTTTCTGCAGGTGGGGTCTGGCAGCCAGTCCGGCCCGATGCAGTCTCGCTCATCGCTAGTCGTCCTGGGAGGCAACAAATTGTCGTCGTTTCGGAGAGGATCAGTGCTCGCAATCCCGTCGTTCGCCACCTTGTCTGTCCATTGCTCACCGTTCCACCAGCGATAGACGTTGCGGCAAGTCGGATCACGAAGCCATCTAGCCTCGATGCCAGAGGCAGCGTGGTCAACTGTCGACTCGCCACAGCCGCCAGGGACCACCTCGGTGTCGATGTTGAACCGACACCGATAGGTATTCAACAGCGCCTCTTGGTTCTGGATCAGCCCGTCACGCACGTCGATGTCATGCTGCGACGGGCTCTGGGGTGCTACCCCTGGCGACACAACATCTGGCTCTGGACAACCGCCCGGAACCGCTTGCACGTCCACACTGAACCGGCACCGATAGGTGTTCAAAAGGTTCTCCTGATCGGCGATCAATCGATCTCGCGTCTCCACATCGGCCGCCGACTGAGCCAACACCCCAGACTCTGCCACCAACACCGACACCGCAAGCACGGCTGGCACCACTGCGAGCGCGAGGCCGGTTCGAACACGGATTCTTGCCAGGACCAACATGTGAGCGCCGAGTGTAAAGGCCTGCGGTAGTTGTGGCACGCTGAGTCCGCTTCGGTATCTGACTCCCGCGCCGCCACTAGTTTCAGAATAATAGGTCAATAGTCTTCCGAAATGGAGCTGGATTCGGAAGACTAGATGGTAGTCTTCCGAAATGGAGCCGGATTCGGAAGACTATTCGGGATATTCGGTTGAGGTCGACTGGAATGGCCGACCGGTCCAGGCGTGGGTCCCGGCCCTTCTTCGAGAGCGCCCCGCGGAGCTGTCTGCCTCTGCGGCGCGGGCTTGCGAGCGGGCATGTGCTGCTTTGCGGCTCGCCGACGCCCGGCTGCCCGACCGTTGGGAGGCCATGGCCAGGCTCCTTCTGCGCAATGAGGGGGTGGCATCCTCGGGAATCGAGGGACTGCGCGAGCCCATTGAGTCGGTCCTGATTGCGGAGCGAACCGGCGCAGGCGGCACCGCTGGCTGGGTGGCTGGCAATCTCATCGTGATCGACTGGGCTTTGGAAACCGCTCACGAGCCGCTGACCGTCGACGCGCTGCACCGATGGCATCGACAGCTCATGCAGCATGGGAGTCTTCCCCCCGACATGATCGGAGTGTTCCGCCCCGCAGTGGGGTGGGTGGGAGGCAGTTCGCCGCTCGACGCGGCCTACGTTCCCCCGCCGCACGCGGATATATCTCGGCTGGTTGACGACCTGATCGCCTTCGCCAACACCGACCCCGAAGACATCGACCCGGTCTCCCACGCGGCGGTGATCCACGCCCAATTCGAGGCCATCCACCCCTATGGCGATGGCAACGGCCGCCTCGGTCGTGCGTTGGTCAGCCGAACCCTGCGGCGACAAGGAGTGACCTCCCGATCCACCGCCCCCATCAGCATGGCCATCGCCCGCGACCCCGGCGGCTACTTATCCGGCCTTCGCCTCTTCGAGCAGGGGGACCTCGAACCGTGGGTCACGTGGTTCGCCGAAAACACTGAAAGGGCCGCTGCCACCGCCCAACAGATCATCGATCAAACCAGCGCGCTGTTGACTCAATGGGAAGAGGCAGTCAGCGATCTGCGAGCCGACCACTCGGCGCTAGCCCTACTCCCCCATCTTCCCGCCCAGCCGCTGTTGAGTGCTGGCGACGTCGCCGATCTACTGGGCACCAGCGAGCGCAGCGCCCGCACCGCCCTATCTGCGCTCGCCTCCCGCGGCATCCTGTCGCCCATCGACGTCCCATCCTCCAGCCCCGGACGCACCCGCCACTGGTTCACCGCCCCCGACCTGCTCCAAATCTGGAGTATCTGAGGATCTACGACTTCAATCACACTCGGTTGGCTCGGGAGGGAGGACTCGAACCCCCAATATCGGGACCAGAACCCGGTGTGTTGCCAATTACACCACTCCCGAAAGCAGCGTCCAGTGTACCGGACGAGCGCAAATCGCCATGCGTTATTCAGGGTGAATTCTAAATCATCATGCTTATTATCATTGGAAGCCTATGGCTTCCCCCAATGTGTACCGCTCTCGATTCACTCGCAGATTGGCGGCCATCGCAGCGCTGGTTGCGATGCTCCTTCTGCCCTCGGCTCTCGTTGCGCCCGCGGCCTCGGCCCAATCGGTGGCCGACGTGGAGGTTCGGGACCAGCTGATCGCCAACCAGGAGAACCTCCTGAACACCTACCGGTGCCTGTTCGGAGTGGACACCGACGTGGTTCCTGGCGGCTGCCCGGGGCCCTATCAGGTCTCCCCCGGTCCTGCTCCCCCGAACCCCACCCAGCAAGACATCGACGTGCGCGACACGCTCATCCAGAGCCAAGAGGCCCTGTTGAACGTCTATCGATGCCAATTCGACGTCGACACCCAGCTCGTGCCCGGTGGGTGCTCCCAACAGACAGACGACACTCCGTCAACAGAGGTAACAGAAGGCACCTCGTCAATTGCCCCGCCGGCTGAATCAGCTGCTATCGGCGTTCTCAACGGGTTGACCGTTGAACCCGAGTACGAGGGGTCAGGCTATGTGCGCGCCGAATTTGAGCACGATCGGCGCTACCTGTGCGACAACGCGGGCACCGACCCTTATACGGGCATCTCGTTCGATCCGTCTACCTGTGACGTGGATCACATCGTGGCCGCCCAGGAGGCATTCGAGTCCGGAGCTTGGGCGTGGGACACCGCACGGCGCATGGCGTTCGGGAACGATGCCGAGAACCTGATAGCGACACGCGATTGCGTCAACCGATCTAAGGGCGCGCGTGACATGGCCGAATGGTCAGGACGGATCGGTAGCGGCGTGTGCGAAGGCACAGAGACCACCGTTGACGGGCGGTGCTTCCTGGCTCAGAGGATGGTGCTTGTCAAAGCCGCCTACTCCCTCTCAGTAGACCAAGACGAGAAAGCCGCTCTGACTACTGCCCTCGAAGCCTGCTCAGGCCGCAACCTGCCTGGCACCGGATCAGGTTCAATCACCGGAACGATCGAAGCCGGCTCTGACTGAAGCCCCGTCTGCTACCCAGGCCTCCCCAACCTGTTCGGGGGGATGGCGAGCTATTTCATTTAGAGACGGGAGCGGGCATTGCGGAGGCGGCGGAGGACTTCTTCGCGGGTGAGGTAATGCACCATGGGCTCGAAGAGCGGGGGACCTATTGAGCGGCCGGTGACGGCTACTCGGACAGGGGCCTGCGACTTGGAGCGGTTGACGCCAAGGGCCTCCCCTACCGCGAACACGGAGTCTTTGACGGTGTCGGGGTCCCAGGGGCAGTCGGCCAATGCAGCGATGGTGCCGTCGAGGATTTCGGCGGCAGCCTTGCCCCTCACCACTGCCTTGTCCCACGACGCCTCGTCCATGGACACCTCGGGACAGAACAGCCAGTCCACTTGGCGCTCGATGTCCGACAGCGTGCGCAGCTTCTCCTGCACCAGCGGAACCATGGCAGCTACCACGTCGGGGCGGTAATGCTCGGGGGGCCAGGGCGCTTGGTCGGATACCAGATAGGGGGCCAGCGCTTCCAGCAATTCCTCGGCCCCGAGCTCCCGGATGTACACCCCATTGAAGTGCTCCAGCTTGGCGATGTCGAAGAACGCCGGCGCCTTGTTCACGTCCTCCAGCCGGAATTGCCCGATGATCTCAGCCATGGGTCGGATCTCCACCCCGTCACGCGGCCCCCAGCCCAATAGGGCCAGGTAGTTGGCCATAGCCGGGGCCAAAAAGCCCCGCTGGCGGTAGCTCTCCAGCGACACGTCGTCGCGGCGCTTGGACAGCTTTTTGCGCTGCTCGTTCACCAGCAGGGGCAGATGGGCGTAGATCGGCGGGGTCGCCCCCAGCGCCTCGGCCACCAGCACGGCCCGCGGCGTGCTCGACAGCAGGTCTTCGCCCCGGATGGCGTGGGTGATGGCCATGTCGGCGTCGTCCACCGAGTTGGCCAGCACAAACGTGGGCGACCCGTCGGAGCGCCAGATCACGAAATCCCCCAGCTGGGCGTGGTCCACGGCCACCTCGCCCCGAACCACGTCGTCGATCACCGTGGTGCCCTCTGGGGTTCTGAACCGCACCGCCCGGCCGTCGGCCATCTCGGTGCCGGCCAGTTCGTTGTCGTCGGCGTCGCACAGATAGGCCTGGCCGTTGTCCAGCAGTTGCTGCACCACCTCCCGGTGACGGTCCCGACGCTCCGATTGGTAGAACGGCCCCTCGTCGAAGTCGATGCCCAGCCACTCCAGATACTCGAAGATGGCGTCGGTTAGCTCGGGGCGATTGCGGCTCTCATCGGTGTCCTCTATCCGCAACACCATGGTCCCGCCGACAGAGCGGGCGTACAGCCAGTTGAACAGAGCAGTCCGAGCCGAGCCGACGTGGAGATATCCGGTGGGCGACGGGGCGAACCGAACCCTCGGCAAGTCAGCCGGACTCACCGGCTGATGCTGACCGCGAGCAACTCATCTCTGTTGTTGAGACAGGCGGCCTCCACCTCGCTGGGCGTCATCCGCAGAGCCGCTTCGGAAACCAGGTCGACCAATTGCCGGGCCTCGGCGTAGTGGTGGGGATGGCTGACGCCGGCGAACAGCTCCTTGCGCCACGCCACCAGTGCCTCTTCGGGGGCAGGGGGCAGGTAGCCGAACACCCGGAAGGCAACCTCCAGATCAGCTGACACCGGCGCCCGCCCGAACAAGGCCGCCCGCTTCAAAGCAACGCCCACACAGCCGGCGGCCGCATCGTCGACGTGCTCGCCGGGGGCCAGCAGCAAGTCGCCTTCGAATCGACGAGCCAGCCGCAGAGCGTACCCCTGGTCGGGACCGGGCACACCCAGGCCTGCACCCATCGGCTGGCCATCGATCAGCTCGGCGGGCCGATCGGCCAACCACGGCTGGGGGCGCCGGGGCGGCGACACATAGTGCCGATCAGCCGCTGCGGTCTTGTTGGGGACGTAGTCAGGTGCGGCCATTGTCATCCTCGCTGTGCAAGAGTCCGAACACCAGGCTGTCCACCAGGGCCTGCCAGCTGGCCTCCACGATGTTGGTGGACACCCCAATGGTGGTCCAAACCCGGTCGCCGTTGGTGGAGTCGATGATCACCCGGGTGACCGCCGCGGTCCCCGCCGCGGTGTCGAGCACCCGCACCTTGTAGTCGATAAGCGAGATCGAACGGAACGCCGGATAGCGATCGCCCAGGGCCATCATCAATGCGGCGTGCAACGCGTTGACCGGGCCGTTGCCCTCCCCGGTGGCCACAATGCGCTCGCCCTCCACGTGGAGCTTCACGGTGGCCTCGGTCTCCATGTCCACCGCCACCTCGTTCCAGGCCCGGGCCCCCGTGCCCGACCGGTGCTCGGTCGCCACCTTGAACGACTCCAGTTCAAAGTACGGCTGCTTCCATCCCGATGCCCCCCGCATCAGCAGTTCCAGAGAGGCGTCGGCCACCTCGAAGTGGTACCCGGCGTGCTCCAGCTTCTTGAGGGTGTCCACGATCTCGCCCACGGCCTTGCCGTCGATTTCGAGGCCCAGCTCCTCGCACTTGAGCTCCACCGTTGAGCGCCCGGCCATCTCCGACACCACGAAACGGGTTCCGTTGCCCACCGCGGCCGGGTCGACGTGCTCATAGGCGTCGGGTCGGCGGGCGATGGCACTGGTGTGCAGGCCGGCCTTGTGGGCGAAGGCCGAAGACCCCACATAGGCCTGCTGGGGGTCGGGCGGGAAATTCACCAGCTCGGCCACGTGGTGCGACACCGCGGTGAGCCGACCGAGCCTGTCGGGGGGAACGGTCTCCACTCCCATTTTCAGGCTGAGGTTGGCGATGATGGGCACCAGGTTGCAGTTGCCGGTGCGCTCGCCGTAGCCGTTGATAGTGCCCTGCACCTGAGTGGCCCCGGCCCGCACCCCGGCCAGGGCGTTGGCCACGCCGCAACCGGTGTCGTTGTGGAGGTGGACCCCCACCGGGATGTCAAGGTAGTCGACTACTGCGCCCACTGTGTCCTCCACCCGGGCGGGCAGCGTGCCCCCGTTGGTGTCGCACAGCACCAGGCGGTCGGCTCCGGCCACCGCGGCCGCTTCCAGCACCGCCAGGCTGTATTCCCGGTTGTGGTGATAGCCGTCGAAGAAGTGCTCGGCGTCGAAGAACACCTGCATTCCACTGTCCTTCAGGAACCGCACCGATTCGGCCACCATGGCCACCCCTTCGTCGAGGGAGGTGCGCAGGGCCTCGAGCACGTGGTAGTCCCAGCACTTGCCCACGATGCAGGCCACCTGGGTGCCCGACGCCGCCAAGTTGGCCAGCGTGAGATCCTCGTCGGTGCGTCCCTTCACCTTGCGGGTGGAGCCGAAGGACACCAGTGTGCTGGTCTCCAGGTTCAGCTCGTCACGGGCCCGGGCGAAGAACTCGTCGTCTTTGGGGTTGGAGCCGGGCCAACCGCCCTCGATGTAGTGGACGCCGAGATAGTCGAGTTGGCGGGCGATGCGGAGCTTGTCTTCCACGGTGAGGGAGATCCCCTCGAGCTGGCTCCCGTCGCGAAGGGTGGTGTCGTAGATCTCTACGAAGGCGGGCAGAGGCCGGGGTCCGGTCGCCTCAGCGGTCGACATGCTCGTTCCAGTGCCGATACTGGGCTTGTCGGCCCCTCACCGCGTCCTGGAACACCTCTTGGATCTTGCGGGTGATCGGACCGGGGTCGCCGATCTCGCGGTCGTCCACCGACCGGATGGGAACCACCTCGGCCGCGGTGCCCGACAAGAAAGCCTCGTCGGCCAAATACAGATCGCTGCGCAGCAGGTTGTCGGCCACATAGGGGATACCCAGGTCGGAGGCCATGGTGCGGATGGCGTCCTGGGTGATGCCCTCCAACGCCCCCACCGAGGTGGGCGGGGTGACGATGGTGCCGTCGCGCACCACGAACAGGTTCTCCCCGGTGCACTCGCTCACATAGCCTTGGGGCGACAACAGGACAGCCTCGTCGTAGCCAGCCTTCACCGCCTGCACCTTGGCCAGCTGGCTGTTGATGTAGTGCCCACAGCCCTTGGCCGCGGTGGGCATGGAGTTGGGGTCGTGGCGCTGCCAGGAGCTGACCATGAGGCGCACCCCGTTGCGAATCCCCTCATCACCCAGATATGTGCCCCACGGCCACACCGCGATGGCCACGTTCACCTTGCACGGCAGCGGGTTCAGCCCCATCTCGCCGTAGCCCAGATAGGCCAGAGGACGGATGTAGCCGCTCTTCAAATTGTTGACCCGCACGGTCTCCTTGGTGGCCGCCACCAGCTCATCCACCGTAAATGGAATGTCGATCTGGAGGATCTTGGCACTGGCGAACAGCCGGCGAATGTGAGGGGTGAGGCGGAACACTGCCGGGCCCTCATCGGTCTCATAGGCCCTGATGCCCTCGAAAACGCCGTTGCCGTAGTGAAGCGTGTGGGTGAGCACGTGCACGGTGGCGTCCGCCCAGTCCACCAGCTCGCCGTCCATCCACACCTTCTCCGTGGTCTCGATTGGCATCGTGCTCAGTTCCTTTCTGCGGGCATCGCCTCGATCATTCGGGGCTCACATCCTCTCCGCAATGGAGTCGCCGATTTCGGTGGTGGTCCCGTATTGAGTTGTGGGGTCGGCGCAGGCGGCCCGAATCCGGTTGGCGGCATCGACCTCGCCGAGGAATTCAACCATCATTGCGGCCGACAAAATCGCGGCGGTGGGGTTGGCCCGGCCGGTCCCCACAATATCGGGTGCTGAGCCGTGGACCGGCTCAAACATCGACGGCCCGGTGCGATCGGGGTTCAGATTGGCCGAGGCGGCCAGCCCGATGCCCCCGGAGACGGCGCCGCCCAAGTCGGTGAGGATGTCGCCGAACAGGTTGTCGGTCACGATGACGTCATAGCTCTTGGGGTCTTCCACGAAGTAGATGCAGGCCGCGTCCACGTGGTTGTAGGCGGTGGCCACGTCGGGATATTCCTCGGCCACCTCGTTGAACGCCCGCTCCCACAAGTCGCCGGCGAAGGTCAAGACGTTGGTCTTATGCACCAGGGTGAGGTGGCGCCCTGGACGGCTGCGGGCCAGCTCGAAGGCGTAGCGGACGCAGCGCTCAACGCCGAACCGGGTGTTCACCGACCCCTGCGTGGCCACCTCCATGGGGGTATTGCGGCGCAGGAACCCGCCCTCGCCGGCGTAGGTGCCCTCGGTGTTCTCCCTGATCACCTCGAACTCGAAGGAGCCGTCGGGGGCTCGGAAAGGGCGGCGGTTCACGTAGAGGTCGAGTTCGAAGCGCATCCGCAGCAGCAGCCCCCGCTCGATCACGCCGGGGGGCACGTCGGGAGTGCCCACCGCGCCCACATACAGGGCGTCCAACCCCCTCCACTCGTCCATGATCTCGTCGGTCAGCACGATGCCGTCCCGCAGGTAGCGTGCTCCTCCGAGGTCGTAGGGCACCGTGTCCAGCTCCACGCCGGCCGCGTCCAGCACCTTCAGGCCCTCGGTTACAACCTCGGGCCCGATGCCGTCGCCGCCTAGTACTCCGATCACGTGGGCCATGGCCCATCAGAATACGAATACAGCGCCCCCCAAGGCGAACACTAAACTTGTCCGCTATGCCAGAAACCCATGAGCTGTCTCAGACGGCCCACGACCGTCTGAGCGCTGAATTCGAACAGCTCACCACGGTCGGACGGGTTGAAATCGCCCGAAAGATCGAAGCGGCCCGCGAGCTGGGAGACCTGAGCGAGAACGGCGACTACCACGCGGCCAAAGACGAGCAGGGCAAGATGGAGACCCGCATCGCCCAGATCGGCGCCATGCTGAGGAACTGTCGAATTGTTGAGGCCGGAGACGGGACCACGGTCACGGTGGGATCGGTGGTCACCGTGGCCCTCGACGGCGACCCCGATGACGTCGAGACCTATCTAGTGGGATCGATCGAAGAGCGCCACGACGGACTCGACGTGATCTCCCCGGCCTCTCCGATGGGAGCGGCCATTATCGGGGCTGACGTCGGCGACACCGTGTCCTTTGAGAGCCCCGCCGGCGGGACTCTGTCCGTTCAAATCGTGTCCCTTGAGCAGTAGCGGAGCGCCCATCGGCCCCAGCTTGCCGCGGGGCGAGTCAATCGACCTGCCCGGACGGGGGCAAGTGTTCGTTCGACAATCCGAGGGACCCCCGGGCTCGCCCACCGTCATGCTGCTGCACGGCTGGACGGTGACCGCTGACCTGAACTGGTACCCGGCCTTCCAACCCATTTCACAGCGGGCCTCCGTAGTGGCTTTCGACCACCGGGGCCACGGCGATGGCCTCCCCACCCGGCGTTTCAGGTTCGACGACTGCGCCTCCGACGTTTTGGCCGTGGCCGACGCCCTGGACATCGACCGCTTCGTGTGCGTGGGCTACTCCATGGGCGGTGCCATCGCGCAACTGGCTGCTCGATCTGCGCCCGACCGGGTCACCGGCCTGGTTCTGGGCGCCACCTCCACCAGCTTCCGGGGCCGGGGACTGAGGGCCATCCGCTTCTCGCTTCTTCCGGTGGTGGCCGCCGCTTCTCGCCTGGCTCCCGTGAAGCTGCGCTACTGGGGCTGGGAGCAGACCGTGTTCAACGTGATCGGCACCAACATCGGCCGATGGGCCCAGACCGAGGTGCTCAAAGGCGACCCTCAAGCGATGCTCGATGCCGGCACCGAGCTGTTCAACTTCGACTCCTCGGACTGGATCATCGAGCTGCCCATGCCCATCGCCCAAATCCGCACCCTGGGCGACAACGTGGTGCCCGACTATCTCCAACAAGAGCTGGGCGACGCCGTGTCCGACATCAGCGTCTTCTCCTACCGGGGGGGCCACGCGTCGGTGGTCACCGACTTCGACAGCTTTTGGGACTGCCTGAGCAAGGCGCTGGACTCTGTGGGGGTGCCGGCCAGCTCAGAAACTGGGAGCACTATTGCCCCCGATCCATCGTCTTCTGAGACCAGCCGATAGCCTCAGATCTACCGCCTACAACGCAAGAAACCGGAGCGCACATGGGCCGAACCCTCAGCGAAAAGGTCTGGGACCGACACGTCGTTCACCAAGCGGACGGCGAGCCCGACCTGCTGTTCATCGACCTGCACCTCATCCACGAGGTGACCTCCCCGCAGGCCTTCGACGGCCTCCGGATGAACGGCCGGAACGTGCGCCGACCCGACCTCACGGTGGCCACCGAGGATCACAACGTCCCCACCGACAACATCGCTTGGCCCATCGCCGATCCCATCTCCCGCCAGCAGGTGGAGACGCTGCGGACCAACTGCGAGGAATTCGGCATCACCCTGTATCCGATGGGAAGCCCCGGCCAGGGGATCGTGCATGTGATCGGCCCGGAGATGGGCCTCACCCAGCCGGGCATGACCATCGTGTGCGGCGACAGCCACACCTCCACCCACGGGGCGTTCGGGGCGCTGGCCTTCGGCATCGGCACCAGCGAGGTGGAGCACGTGCTGGCCACCCAAACCCTCCCCCAGCAGCGGCCCGGCACGATGTCGGTGACCGTGGACGGCACGCTGCCCGTAACTTGCACGGCAAAGGACGTGATCTTGGCCATCATCGGGCGCATCGGCACCGGCGGGGGCATCGGCTCGGTGATCGAATACCGGGGCTCGGTCATCCGCTCGTTGTCGATGGAGGGACGCATGACGGTGTGCAACATGTCCATTGAAGCCGGCGCCCGGGCCGGGTTGATCGCTCCAGACGACACCACCTTCGAATACCTTCAGGGTCGACCAGGCGCTCCGAAGGGAACGGCGTGGGAGGCCGCGGTGGACGACTGGCGCAGCCTGGCAACCGACGATGACGCCGCTTTCGACAAGGAAGTGGTGATAAACGGATCGGAGCTGGTGCCCCATGTGTCGTGGGGAACCAACCCTGGCCAAGTCGCCCCCATCGACGGGACCGTGCCCCACCCCGACAGCTTCGCCGAGGCCAGCGGGCGGGATGCAGCCGCCCGGGCGCTCGACTACATGGACTTGGCCCCCGGTACTCCGCTGAAGGAGATCCCGGTGGACACCGTGTTCATCGGCTCGTGCACCAACAGCCGCATCGAAGACCTGCGCATCGCCGCCTCGGTGGTAGAGGGCCGCCGGGTGCGTTCCGGCGTGCGCACCTTCGTGGTTCCCGGCTCGGGCGCAGTCAAGGCCCAAGCCGAGGCCGAGGGCCTCCACGAGGTGTTCAAAGCCGCCGGGTTCGACTGGCGGGAGCCGGGTTGCTCCATGTGTTTGGCCATGAACCCCGACAAGCTGGCCCCCGGTGAGCGGTGTGCCAGCACTTCCAACCGCAACTTCGAGGGTCGCCAGGGCAAGGGCGGACGCACCCATCTGGTGTCGCCCGCAGTGGCCGCCGCCACCGCCGTGGCCGGCACCTTCGCCACCCCAGGGGATCTGTCATGAGGCCGGTGCGAACGATCACCGCCACCGCGCTGCCGCTGGACCGAAGCGACGTGGACACCGACCAGATCATCCCCAGCGACTGGCTCAAGCGAGTTGAGCGCACCGGCTTCGAGCAAGGACTGTTCTCGGAGTGGCGCGAGGATCCCGAGTTCGTCCTCAACGATTCCCGCTTCGCCAATGCCCGCATCCTGGTGGCCGGGCCCAACTTCGGCACCGGCTCCTCCCGGGAGCACGCGGTGTGGGCCATCCAGCAGTACGGCTTCGAGGCGGTCATCTCCCCCCGATTCGGCGACATCTTCCGCAACAACTCCACCAAGAACGGCCTGGTTCCCGTACAGGTGAGCGAAGACGTGGCCCGCACGCTGCTCGACGCAGTGGCCGACGACCCCTCGACTGAGATTACTGTCGACGTCGAACAGCTCACCGTGTCAGCCCCGGCCGTCGGTGTGAGCGCCGACTTCCCCCTCGACGGCGCCGTTCAGCACCGCCTGTTGGAGGGCCTCGACGACATCGGCCTCACCTTGGCCCACACCGACGCCATCGACGCCTTCGAGGCCACCCGCCCCGCCTGGATGCCGTCGCTGGCCTAGATTGATCCCATCGAAAAACTTTTTTCGAATTGCTGGGAACCAACCTGTCGGATCAGACCGTCTTAGTTGCATGCTGAAGATCCGAAAAACCGCACTTGTCCTGGTTGCGACGGTCGTATCCCTGGCCCCGCTGGCCGCGGCCTGTTCGTCTGATTCTGCTGACACGCCGGGGATCACCGGTGGAGGCGGCGGTACCGGCGCGGGCGAAACCCCTAGTGAGGTGACGGGCGAAACCGACGGAACGCCAGCGCCGACGGTGGTGCTGGACGACATCGAGTTGTTGTCGGCGCTGAGGAGCTTCGGCGATTGCAGCACGTTGCTCGACTATCTGCGGACCGAGACCGTCGACCGGGTGGGCCCCTACGGCCTCGACGACGGGCCTCGCTTCGGGATTCCCGAACCGTTTGCCATAGAAGAAGCCGAGATGATGGCCGACGACGCCGCTGCCCCGTCAGCCCCGGCGGCCGATTCGGCACCGACCAGCGGCAGCGACTTCTCCTCCACCAACGTGCAGGTGGCCGGGGTGGACGAGCCCGACATCATCAAGACCGACGGCAACCGCATCCTGGCGGTGGCCCAGGGCCGGCTGCACTATGTGGACGTGTCCGGCGACCAGCCCCGGTACCTGGGCAGCGTGGATCTGACCTCGGAAACATCCTGGGGCTGGGGCCAGGAGATCTTCATTCGGGGCGATCGGGCCATGGTGTTCTCCACCAGCCACTCCGAGGGACTGGAACCGGTTGCGGCCCGCGACCTCGAGGGCGATCACGTCCTGGCTGAGGATGTGATCTTCCGCGGCAGCCCGGTGGCGCTCATCCAAGAAATCGACCTGTCCAACCCGGCATCCATGGAGGTGACCTCCGAGCTGCGGGTGGAGGGCAGCTACCTCAGCGCCCGCTCGGTGGGCGACGTGGTGTGGATGTCGATGTCCAGCTACCCGGCGCAGTTCCAGTTCGTGTACCCCAGCGGCCCCGCCGCCGAAGAGGCCGCCGAGCGGGTCAACAAGGAGATTGCCGCCACCGCCGGTCTGGGTGCCTGGCTGCCGGCCTACCGCTTCGACGGTCCCGGCGGCACCCGGGCCGGACTGCTGCCCGAGTGCGATCAGCTCTATACCCCCGCTGAGTTCTCAGGGTTCACCGTGTTGTCGGTGCTGAGCTTCAACCTGGACGAGCCGTTGGGCACCGGCGACGCCGCCTCCGTGCTGGCCGACGGCCACACCTTGTATGGCTCCGGCCAATCGCTGTACTTGGCCTCCAGCACGCCGGTGTGGGCCGAGCCCGTGGTTGACGGAGACACGGTCAGCATCTCGGCGCCGACGGAGTGGACCACCGTCGCACACAAGTTCTCGGTGTCCACCGACGGCCCGGCCCGCTACGAGGCGTCGGGCACGGTGGAGGGCCACCTGCTCAACCAGTTCTCCATGGACGAGTACAATGGCTATTTCCGGGTGGCCACCACCATCGGCGAACCGTGGGACACCGAGACTTCTGAGAGCCAGGTGGTGGTGCTCGAACAGCAGGGCCGACGGCTCACCGAGGTGGGCAAAGTCGGGAATCTGGGCCGGGGCGAGCGCATCTTCTCGGTCCGCTTCGCAGGCGATATCGGCTATGTGGTTACCTTCCGCCAGGTTGACCCCCTCTATGTGATCGACCTGGCCGATCCCACTGCCCCGTCGGTGGCCGGCGAGCTGAAGATCCCCGGCTTCTCCACTTACCTGCACCCCATTGGCGACGGCCTCCTCATCGGCGTGGGCCAAGACGCCGACGACACCGGCCGCACCCGCGGCACCAAGGTCTCGCTGTTCGACGTGAGCAATCCGGCTGCGCCCAGCGAGCTGGACGTGATCGTGTTCCCCGACGCCCACAGCGAGGCCGAGTGGGATCACCGGGCCTTCTTGTACTGGGCCCCCGAGGAGATGGTGGCCATCCCGCTCACCCATTACGACTACGAAGGCGACGACGACTTCTTCGGCGCCGTGGCCCTGCGGGTGAACCGCGACGGCGTGGCCGAGCTCGGGCGGGTGTCACACCGGGAGCAGCAGATCGTGTTCGAGGGCTGCCGTCCGGTGGACAGCGATGACATTGGGCGCTACTTCGGGGGCGAGAGCATCGCCCGTATCTGCCCCCTCGACGCGCCCGACCGCTACGGCAACCAAGACTGCGAGCCCATGAAACCAGAATGGGCCCGGGAAGAATGGCCCTCGATCGACATCGCCGACGACGAGAAGTTGATCATCTGCTGGATCTGGACCCCACCCATCCAGCGCCTCCTGGTCATCGGCGAGACCCTCTGGACCATGAGCGAGCAAGCCCTCCAAGCCAACGATCTAACGACGTTCGCCTACAAGGACCAGTTCACCCTCACCTCTAACTGAGGGGCTACCCCAGCTAACCCAGCTACCCCAGCTAACCCAGCTACCCCAGGCCAGCGCAGGCCCGGTTCAGGGCGCTCACAATGGCCCGCATGGACGCCGTCGTGATGTCGGTGTGGATGCCGCAGCCCCACAGCTCGCGGCCTTCCACCAGCAGCTCGATATAAGCCACCGCCTCAGCGTCGGTGCCGCCACCCCGGGCGTGCTCGTGATAGTCGACCACCTTGATCGGCGTGTCGATGATCTCATTCAAACCAGAAACGAAGGCGTCCAGCGATCCGGCTCCCTCGCCGTGGACCACCACCTGGTCTTCCCCGGCGGTCAGCCGGGCGGTGACCACGGTGCGGTCGGCCCCCCGGGCGTTCTGGGCCGACTCATAGCCGTTCAGCCGGTAGGGCTCGTCCAACCCGAGATACTCGGTGGCGAACTCGCTGTGGATCTGATCGGCGGTGATCTCCTCGCCGGTCTCTTCGGCGATCTGCTGGATGACCCGGCTGAACTCGATCTGCATCCGCCGGGGCAGGTCGAGTTGAACCTCGGCCTGGAGCAGGTATGACACCCCGCCCTTACCCGACTGGCTGTTCACCCGCACCACGTCTTGGTAGGTGCGGCCCACGTCTTTGGGGTCGATGGGGATGTAGGGCACCTCAAACAGGGCCTGGCCGGTCTCCTCCATAGCCTCGAACCCCTTCTTGATGGCGTCTTGGTGCGACCCCGAGAAGGCGGTGTACACCAGATCGCCCACATAGGGATGGCGGGGATGGATGGGGAGCTGGTTGCAGTCTTCGGCCACCCGGCGCAGGCCGTTGATGTCGGAGATGTCCAGCTCGGGGTCCACCCCTTGGCTGAACAGGTTCATGGCCAGATTCACCACATCCACATTGCCGGTGCGCTCGCCGTTGCCGAACAGGGTGCCCTCCACCCGGTCGGCCCCGGCCATGAGCCCGAACTCGGCGGCGGCCACTGCGGTCCCCCGGTCGTTGTGGGGGTGCAGGCTCAGCACGATGCGGTCCCGGCGGTCCAGGTTGCGGTGCATCCACTCGATCATGTCGCCGTAGATGTTGGCGGTGGACATCTCGACGGTGGCCGGCAGGTTGATAATCACCGGCTTGTCGTGGCCGTCGGCCAGGATGTCCACCACCTCGTCGCATACCCGCTTGGCGAACGGCAGCTCGGTGCCGGTGAACGACTCGGGCGAGTACTCGTAATACACCTCGGTACTGGGCACCTGGGGCTCTAGCGAGCGACACCACTCCGACGACTGGGTGGCGATTTTTGTGATGCCGTCCATGTCGAGGCCGAATACCACCCGGCGCTGCACCGTAGAGGTGGAGTTGTAGAGGTGGACGATGGCATCGGCCGCGCCATCGATGGCCTCGTAGGTGCGCTCGATCAGCTCTTGGCGGGCCTGGGTGAGCACCTGGATGCGCACGTCGGAGGGGATGGCCTTCTGCTCGATGATCTCCCTCACGAACCGGAAGTCGGTCTCCGACGCCGACGGGAAGCCCACCTCGATCTCCTTGAACCCGGCTTCCACCAGGGCGGTGAACATCTTCCACTTCCGCTCGGGGTTCATGGGCTCGATGAGGGCTTGGTTGCCGTCCCGCAAGTCCACCGAGCACCACCGGGGCGCGCCGGTGAGCACGGCGTCGGGCCAGGTACGGTCGATCAGCTTGACCGGCTCGAACGCCTGGTACTTGTGGATCGGCATTCCCGACGGCTGTTGGGGGTGTAATCCGGTATTCATCACATGGCCTCTATTGGAATTGATTCACGAAAAAACCCCCTGCCCTTACGGGATCAGGGGGTCGGGGCGAGCACCTCTGGGTGCTCGCCCTACAAGAGCAGCAGGTGGGTGTGGATGCGGCTCATCGGGACAACTCTACGCCGTACCCCGCTGTATTCCAAACATCTGGGCTCCGTCAGCCCTCGGCCGGGGCCAGGCCCAAGTAGCGGGCCGACTGCACTCCGTCGATGGCCACCAGTGCGTCGGCCACCTCCTTGGGCACCGGATGGGGGGTGGCGATGACCATGGAGGCGCCCTCCCCGGTGGGGGCTCGGCCCACGTTCATGTCGTTGATGTTGATGCCGGCGTCTCCCAGCAGCGTGCCCACCGCGCCGATCACACCGGGGCGGTCGTCGTTGGACAGCAAGATCATGTGGGCGGCGGGCGGCATGTGAATGGCGTGGTCGTCGGCCAGCACTAGCACCGGCTCTTGGCGGGCCCCGGTCAGCCGCCCGCCGAGGCTGTGGCCGGCGCCCCGCAAAGTAAGCAAGTTCACGTGGTCTTTCGATGTGGGTGTGCTGATCCCGCGTACCTCCATCCCCCGCTCCTGGGCCATGGTCAGCGCGTTCACATAGCTGACCTGCATATCCGACACCGCACTCAGCAGCCCCTTCACCGCCGACATCACCGCCACGGTGTTGTCGGGCTTGCCGATCTCGCCGATGAGCTCCACCTCCAGCACCTCGGGCAGCCGCTCGCACAGGTTTCCGAACAAGCGGCCAAGCTGCTCGGCCAGCGACAGATAGGGGCGCAGCACATCGGGCACGTTCTTGGCCGGCACGTTCACTGCCGCGGGTACGAACTCCCCGCCCAGCGCCAACATCACCTGTTCGGCAATGGCGTCTCCCGCTTTGCTCTGGGCCTCTTCGGTGCTGGCCCCTAGGTGGGGGGTGACCACCACCGAGTCGAGGTCGAACAGCGGCGATTCGGTGATGGGCTCGCCGTCGAACACGTCGAGCGCCGCCCCGGCGATGCGCCCCGATGCCACCGCCTCGGCCAGATCGGCCTCGTCCACGATGCCGCCGCGCGACACGTTGACTATCCGCAGGTTGGGCTTGGCCAGCTCGAGCATCTCGGAGTTGATCAGCCCGACGGTCTCTGGCGTGCGGGCTACGTGGATGGTGATGAAATCCGACTGGGCCACCAGTTCTTCCAGCGACACCAGCGCCATCACGCTGTGAAGGGCCACCTCTTCGGACACATAGGGGTCGCTGGCAATCACCCGCATGGCGAATCCAATGGCCCTCTCGGCCACCAGCCGGCCGATGCGACCCAGCCCGATGATGCCCAGCGTCTTGTCGCTCAGCTCAATGCCCTCCCAGCGGCCCCGCTCCCACCGCCCGTCGACGAGAGCGGAGTGGGCCTGGGGGATATTCCGGGCCTGGGCCAAGATCAGGGCCATGGTGTGCTCGGCCGCCGAGATGATGTTGGACAGGGTGTCGTTCACCACCAGCACGCCGTGGTCGGTGGCGGCGTCCACGTCCACGTTGTCCAAGCCCACCCCGGCCCTGCCCACGATCACCAGATCTGAGCCCGCGTCGAACACTTCGGCAGTCACCTGGGTGGCCGACCGGATGATCAGCGCATGCACACCGGCCACCGCTTCCAGCAGCTCGTCGGGAGACATCCCAGTGCGGACGTCAACCTCATGCCCGGCGTGGCGGAGCTTGGCCACCCCGATGTCGGCGATCTTCTCAGCTACAAGGACCCGAGCCATTGGCCCTCAGAATAAACCGCGCCCAGTGATCCACCGGGGACCAATATGCGACGCCCGAGTGATAGTCCAGTGGCACGACCACCGTGGCTTTTGCCGGGCAGCTTCTAGCCGAGGAGGTTAGGGGACGGGTTGGGTTGTGCAGGTGAGGGTGTGGGTGCCGACGGGGTCGCCGGTTCGGGTGTGCCACCAGTCGATGGTGAAGGTGTAGGCGGTGTTGGGTTTGATGTTGGTGCTGGCGATGCCGTAGGAGACTTGGGTGGGTGGGATTTGTAGGTTTAGCCCGAGGTCTGGCTGTTTGAGGGTGCGGTGGTAGGCGCTGGCTTTTATGGTCCATGAGACTGAGATGCCGTTGGTGGTGGTTGTGCAGGTTGGGGGTCGACGGTGAAGGTGCAGGTGGCGGTGTCTGACCAGCCGTGTTCGTTGCCGGCTTGGACGAGGTAGGCGGTTCCCTCGGCGAGGCCGTCGAGGGTGTGGCTGGTTTGGGTTGTCTCGGCCCATTCGGGCTCTGAGCCGGAATTGTCAGAGTCGCCGGTGTCGCCGGTGTTTTCGGTGTCGCCGGGGTCGGTGTCGCTGGTGTCGTCGGTGTTTTCGGTGTCGCCGGGTTCGGGTTGTTGGGCGACGCGGTACTTGTCGGCGCTGGTGACGGGGTCCCAGGAGACTTTGGTGGTGGTGTTGGACGCGGCGGCGCATTCGGGGTTTTGGGGCGGGGCGACTTGGGTGGGGCACAGCACCATGAGAGTGTCGCCCCATCCGTCGGCATTGCGGGACTGGGCGTAGACCCAGTACACCCGGGCCGAGACCAGGCTGGTGAGCTGGTGGGCAGTTCCTGCGGCCTGGGCCCACTGGCCCTTCGGCTCGGGCTGGGACACGCCTGTGGGCCGCCCGTCGGCGGAGATGTGCACGGCGCGCGCCGAGAAGTGCTGGTTGAGAACCAGCAGCCCGTCACCGCCGAGCTGTTCGGAGGCCTCGGCCCGCTCGGCCAGGGTGCGCCATCCGTCGGCGCCCACCCGGTAGCCCGTCGCGCCGCCTTGGGGGCTCCACGACAAGTCGATGGCCGTCGACGACGCCGAGCACGACACCGCCGGCGCAGCGGGCCGGGTGGCGCAGGAGAACAGGCCGCCGTCTGACCAGCCGGCCGGATTCTGGGCCTGCACGTTGACCCACTGCTCGGAGTTGGCCGCCAAACCGTCCACCACGATTGCGGTGTGGGCGGTCGCAGCCCACTGGCGGGCGCCGACCCGCACCCTATAGCCCGACGCGCCTGCTACGGGATTCCAGCTCAACAACAGCGCAGACGACCCCGCCGCGCAGTCCGCCGCAGGAGACAGCGCCTTGGTCCAACACGACACCGACGCCGCCGCGCCATGGCCGCCGGAGTTGGTGGCGCGCACCTCCACTGGGTGCTGGGCGCCCGCGGGCACGCCCGTGGGCGTGTACCGGGTGCCCGACACCGAAACCCACTTTCCGCCGCCCAGGCGGAACTCGTAGCCCGACGCTCCGTCCACCTCGTCCCACGACACCGTGAACGAGAACGCGAACGGCCCCGAGCACGCCAAACCGCCCGGCACAACCGGCAGAGTCCAACACGACGCCGAGCCGGTATCGCCCCACCCGTCGCTGTCGCCCGCCTGCACCTCCACGGCATGCTCGGCGCCCGCCCCCAACTCCGGGAACCCATGCGAGGTGCCCGTCGCGTCGTCCCATTCGCCCCCGCCGATGCGCACCCGGTACTTCTCCGCGCCCGAAACCGCGTCCCACGACGCGGTGAAACCCGACGTGGTGGCCGCCGAGCACTCGACCGCCGGCTTGGCCAACAGCGTCTTGCACGACACTCGGGCGCTGTCGCCCCATCCCGTGCTGTTCTGCGCCTGTCCCCTGAGCACATAAGACGTATTCGCGCTCAAATTGGGGAACTCGTGGGAGCGGGCCTCGCCGTCGTCCTTCTCGGTCCACGACTCGGCGCTGTTCACCGAAACCCGGTAGTCAGTGGCGCCGTCCACCTCGCTCCAGGCAACTGTCAGCGTCGTAGACGTCGCCGCCGAGCACGCGAACCCTGCCAAAGGCCCCGCCAGCGTTCTGCACTCCTTGGACGCGGCCGTCCCCCAGCCCCGCGAGTTCTGCGCCGCCACACTCAGCGAATAGGCCGTGTTCGCGCTCAGACCCGAGAACTCGTGCGACCGCGCCGCCCCGCTGGCTTTCACCGACCACTGCCCAGTGCCCTTGCGCACCCGATACCTCGACGCCCCCGACACCGCATCCCAGCCCAACGTCACCGAAGACGACGACTCATCCGAGCACTCCAAACCCGCAGGCGCAACCGGCAACGGGGGTAGAGGATGAACGCAAGTGATACAAGTGGTTTTACAGGTCTTCCCCGACCAGTGCTGGGGGATTCCGTTCAAAACGGCGAGCACGCCGATGTAATACGTCGTGTTCTCCGTCAGGCGCGCTCCCTGGTTATGGGTGATCGTCGAGGTGATCCTCTTCTTCCCGCCCGGCAAGGTGATGGTTGTGGGCGTGGGTATGTCAGTTTGCTCCGATCCCGTCCTGTTGAGCTGTATCTTGCCGGCATAGCTTTGCGCGCCGTCTACGGGATCCCACCTGAACGTGATCGAGTTGTGCGTGACTGTCTTGCACAACAAGCCGGTTGGCTTTCGCAGTACGTAGGTGCGGCATCTGCCCTCGGCATACTTCGTTGTCTGGCCTCCCACGGTGGCGTACACCTCGAAGTCGTACGCCCTCGACTGCACCAGCCTGGTGAACTTGTGCGAGGTCGCGGTGGTGTTGATCGTTTCGAGTTTCTGGGGCACATCCGTCGAGAGGATCGGCGTCTGATATCGCTCCACCCGATAGTTGGTCGCACCTGCTGCCGCGTCCCACGAGACGTCAAGCTCCGTCTTCTTCGTGCTCTCGTCTCCCTGCGCGCAGGTGACAGAGGCAGTTGAAGCCCCGCAAACCTGTCCGGGCGGGCACGGCACCCCGCTCGCGCCAGCTGCCTCTGTGACCGCGCACTTCAACAGCGACGAGCGCTCCTGGTCTTGGTCGAGCGCGCTCACCCACACCATGTAGCCCAGCGGCTCAAGGGCCAGGCCGCTGAAGGTGTGGGACGTGCCGGTGAGCCGGGGCGACTCGGCGATCACCTGACCGGTGTAGAAGTCCTGCACCGCCGCCCTGTATCCCGTCGCGCCCGTCACGGAGCCCCACGTCACCGAGATCGACCCCGGCCCCGACACACAGGAGGCATCCGGCGCCGCCAGTTCGCCCGCCGGCGCGGGCTCCGGGGCCGGCGGTTGTTCGGACTGGGCTATCGCAGGGGCCGCCAGGCCCGCCACCGCCACCGCCCACACCGCCACAACGGCGGCGATTCTTCGCGCCGGGCCGAAGTTCGAGGCGGCGCGTGCCGGCGATGCGGGGGAAATCGGAGAAGTCATGGTTTCCTTTGGGTTTGGCAGTAGATATCCATGCTCGGCCCGTAAGAGCCCGGGACCATCGAGTCGACGTCGACGTAGGCTCCGGCATCTTGTGCCCAGTCGTCGGTGATCCATCGTCCCGGCGCGATGGCGTCGTCAGCTTCGAGGTAGTGGGCGGGGTAGGCCTCCGCTCTGATGTCGTAGGTTCTGCCCGGGACCAGGCCGTCGAAGGCCCACGAGGTGCCGGTGGTCCAGTAGTGGTTGTTGACCCCGTTGTGCAGATAGGCGTCGATTCGGACCACGTAGACGCTCGCCCGGGGCACCGGGTCCCACTCGTAGGTCAGCGACGTCGCCCCCACATCGGCGCACCGGGCCCTGGCGTTCTCGGACAGCGTGTGGCAGTGGATGTAAGGTGAACCGCGACCGCCGTAGTCGAACAGGATGATGTCGGAATCCCTGATGACTTCGGCGATGGATTCAACGGCGTCTTCGGCCGCGCTCGGACTGGGGAATACTTTGCCTTCGAAATGGCTGTTGGCGTTGTCGATGAAGACGACGCGCAGAGGCAAGACATTGAGCAAGTGAATTGAACCAGGCATTAGCCCCCCCAGTTCGATAGAATTGCCAGCCGCGATAACAATCTGAGCTGGATCGGTGCCGACGTAGTGATAATGGGAATACACCACGGCGTACCCCTCGACGCCGGGCACGGGGTCCCATTCGAATCTCAGCGATGTCTCGGTGACATGGGTTTGGGGGCAGGCCAGGAACTCGCGGTTGGCGGTTTGGCACTGGGTGTGGAACCCGTCGAGTGGGGCGCCGTCGGCCCCGTAGGTGACGACGCCGAAGGAGTAGCTGGTGTTGGGCCGGAGCCCGTCGACTGTGGCGGAGGTCTTGGTGGCGTCGCGCAGCTCGTTGAGGTCGAATCTGCCCTGGCTGGCACCGAAGCCTCTCCCGTATGCCACCTCGGTGCGGGCCACGCCGCCCAAGTCGAGCCATGACAGCGACGCCGACGTGGACGCCGCACTGGTACACCAGGCCCCCCCGTTGACCCACCTCACCTCGTCGCGCAGCCGCGGCGCCCCCGTCCTGTGAACCGCATCGATTGTCCCTTCGGTCGGCTGCCAACGGGGCTGCGGCGGCGTGTCGGCCCCGGACTCGGCTCGGGCCTCGGGTGCGGGGGAGGCCCAAAGCGGGTTGTCGGCGATGTCGTAGCAGTCGTGTCGGCCGTGCCCGTAGTAGTCGTCGCGGCCCACATCCAGCACCAACCGCCCAAATCCGAGGCCGGTGTGCTGGTAGAACAAGATGTCGCGGCGGTCGTCGTCGACATGGCCCAATCCGGCGTAGTTAGGGGCGCAGTCTGTTGCGGCACCCAGCAGGTGCACCAGCTCGTGAGCCACAATCCAAGCAAGCTCCCCGGGGGGATAATCTTGGCGGCACCTGCGGATCGAGATCATCACCATCGGCCCGCCATGGGCGCAACTCCCATGGGTCTTTCCGGCGGCGGGGAACTCGCCCTCACCGAATATGATCAAAGGAGGCCTCGACCCTAGAGCCCCGAACACTTCGGAGACGACGCGCTCGATATTGCCCCCCCGGTCCGACAGCTCGACGGTGACGACCGAGACGCCGCCGGGGTCTTGTTGGAACAGGAGGTCGCGGCCGCCGGTCTGGGAGCGGAACCACTCCTGGGCGTCGGCTACCGCATCGGCGATCAGCCGCTTTCGGCCCGCCACCGGCCGCTCCCCGGCAGGGATCGCGTACACCGCCTGGATCGGGGCCGGAGCCGGGAACGCCCCGGTGTCGTCGTGGTGGCCCCAGCAGGCGACGGTTCGGTCGGCGCGGATGGCGCAGCTGTGGTAGGTGCCGGCGGCCACCGCAACGAACTCGCCCCCGGGCGCGTCGGCCTGCCCGTGGCCCAGATTGGCGTGCCCCCAGCACGCCAATGAGCGGTCGGCGCGGATGGCGCAGGTGTGCCACGGCCCCGCCGACACCGCGGTGAACTCGCCTGTTGGCGGTGGGGGTTGGTCCTGCCGCTCTCCCCAGCACGCCAATGAGCGGTCGGCCCGGATGGCGCAGGTGTGGTAGTCGCCCGCCGCGATGGCGGTGAACTCGCCGGGGGGCGCGCTGGTCTGTCCGAACGTGTCATCGCCCCAGCACACCACCGCGCGGCCGGCGCCGATCGCGCAGGTGTGGTTCGCCCCCGCGGCCACCGCGGTGAACATCCCCTCGGGCGCATCGGCCTTGCCCAGCCGCCGGTCGCCCCAACACACCACCGCGCCGTCCGCGCCGATCGCGCACGAGTGCCGCTCGCCGGCCGCGATCGAGGCGAACCGGCCCTCAGGAGCGTCGGCCTGGCCGTGATCGAGGCTCCCCAACCCCCAGCACACCACCGCGCCCCCCACACGGATGGCGCAAAAGTGCCGAACTCCGACGGCAACCTCGACGAACCGGCCCGCCGGCGGGGGCACTTCTCTATCCCAATAGCCGCTGCCCCAGCATCCCAGGGTCCGGTCGACGCGCACCACACACGAGGTATTCCCACCCGCCGCCAGCACCACCGGCCCGCCCGCCGCGTACGCCAGCACCGCTGCGGCGTTGTCGTTGAGCACCAGATAGCAGCCGATGGCGTCGTTGTGCGCCCATTTGACCTGCGCCAGCGCAGTGGTGGCGTCCTCAGCCCAAGCCACATCCACCGGCTGTCGGGCGAACGGCGACCTCATCTCATAGCAGTGCTCGGCCGCCTCCCGATCCGCCGCCGACGGCTCGCCCAGCGACAAATCCGGCAGAGCAGAACCCCACACCAACTGCGAACCTGCCGACACCCCCGACCTCAAAATCCCCGCGGCCTCGTCGTCGAGCACCAACCGGCATCCCCCATCGGCGCCGAACTTCCACGACACCTCGGCCAACGCCCGCTGCGAACCCGGCACCTTGGCCACCGCCAACGGCTCCCGAGCAAACCCGAACCGCTCAAAACAAACCGCCGCCGGATCACCAACCTCCCCCGCCCCGCCGCCCGGCCGCGGTGTGCCCGCCTGCGGCTCTGCCGCCGGCCCCGTCGCGGGCACCCCATCGCGACAGCCGCCCGGCACCGCCTGGGTGTCGACGCCGAATCGGCACCGATAGGCGTTCAACAACGCCTCCTGTTCGGCCACCAGACGGCCCAGCGCCCCCGCATCCAAAACACCGCCCGCCCCCGGCTCGGACGGCCCAGCCGCCGGCCAGCCGTTCACACAGCCGCCCGGCACCAACTCGACATCAACGCCGAACCAGCACCTATACGCGTTCAACAGCGCCTCCTGCGCCCTCGCCAATCCGGCCAACGCAGCCGCGCCCCCATCAGAACCACCGCCCTCAACCGAAGAGCCGCCCTGCACCCCCGAGCCCGCTCCGGCCCCCTCGGACCCCTCACCAGGATGAGCGCCCGCCACAGCAGCCAGACCAGCGACGGCGCAAGAGAAGGCCAAGAAAACGCACGCCAGACGCCTCACAGCCCGACAATTGCCCGCACGCACCACTCGTAGGAGGCTATATATTCAAATGATGACTATTCAATGTTGAGTTCGTGAGTCCCACCAGTAGCGGGCAACTGGTTGGAGGCCGCACCCGGACATAAGTCGCACGAGGAGCCATCGCCCCGCCCACTTGCGGCTAGGTGGCCAAGTGATGCGCTGCGCACCACGGATTCAACCTTGTAAATCCACCGCGCAATTCAAGATTTGAAGGGATTGTGGCCCCAAAAGGCGGGCTTCAGCGGCGGATGGGCACCAATGGGATGTTGTCGGCGAGGTCGAATCCCAGGATCTGGGCGAAGAAGGAGAGTTCGGCTTCCAGGGCGCCCACGATGTTGTCGGCCTGGCGGAAACCGTGCTGTTCTCCCTTGAACAAGAGGTAGGCCACCGGGATCGACCGCTGCTCCAGGGCGGCCACGATCATCTCGGCCTGATTGGGGGGCACTACCACGTCTTCGGAGCCTTGGAGCACGATCATGGGGGCGTCGAAGTCGTCAACGAAGTGGATGGGCGAGCGGGCCTCGTACACCTCGGCTTCCTCCGGGTACAGCCCGACCAGGCTGTCCATGTAGCGGGCCTCGAACTTGTGAGTGTCGGTGGCCAGCGCGGCCAGATCGGCGATGCCGTAGCGGCTGGCCCCCGCCGCGAACACTTTGTGGAAGGCCAGCGCGCACAGGGTGGTGTAGCCGCCCGCGCTGGAGCCCCGGATGATGAGCCGGTCGCCGTCCACCTCTCCGGCTTGCACCAGGTGGCGGGCCGCGGCCGCGCAGTCGTCCACGTCGCTGACGCCCCAAAGCCCCTGGAGGGCCTCCCGGTAGGCGGTGCCGTGGCCGGTGCTGCCCCGGTAGTTCACGTCCACCACCGCAATGCCCCGGCTGGTCCAGTACTGGATGCCGAGCTGGAGTTGGCTGCGGGCCGCACCAGTGGGCCCGCCGTGGCCCAGCACCAACAGGGGCGGCTTCTCTCCGGCTGGGGCCTGCGCCGTGGGGTGGGCCGGCGGGTAGTACAGCCCGTGGGCCTCCGCTCCCCCAGTGGTGGGAAAGCTGATGGGGCGGGGATTGGACAGATACCCCGGATCGACCGCAGCCCGAGCGGGCGGGCGGATGACCTCGTGCGATCCGTCGGCCACGTCGATGCGCACGGCGGTGGGCTGCTCAGTGGGCGAGGCGACGATGGTGCAGATGGCGTGGGGTCCGGCAGCGCGGACGCTGGCATACGACGTCCAAGGCAGATCGAGCAGCCGAGGCTCGGAGCCGTCGGGGGGAATCGCCCACAGCTCGGCCAGCGACCCCCGCATGGCCGCCACCGCCACGGTGTTGTCGTCGCACACCGCGTAGCTGGGGTCGTCGAACACCCAGGCTGGGCGGTGCGTCTCGGCGTCGAGCTCGAACACGGGAACCAGATCGGCGTCGTCGAGCCGATACAGGTTCCACCAGCCCTTGTGGTCGCTCACCACATAGAGACGGCCATCAGGCCCCCATTGGGGCTCCACCACTGAGCCGATGCCCGACACCGCGCACTGGCCGTCCACCCACAGCTCGGTTTGGTCCCAGGGCATGTTGGGGTGGTTCCACTGGACCCAGGCCAGCCGCTGGCCATCGGGGCTGGGCCGGGGCCAGCCGTAGAAGTCGGCTCCGGTGGCCACAATCTCGGGTTCGCCAGAGCCGTCGGCACTCAGCCGGACGATCTCGTTGGCCTCCTCGCCGCCGCTCTGGCGAGCGACCAGGTGGTTCTCCCGCACACAGACAGTTCCATTCCTGTCAGGTCGGCCGTCGGCGTAACGCAGGTCATGGGCAAAGGCGGGCTCGGGCGACACCGGCCGGGGATCTCCCTCCGCCGGTATGTGCCAGAGGCGGCCGTCGGAGTCGTCGCTGGCGTACACCCCGTCGGCGTCGTCGGGCCACCAGGCTCCCCCGCCGTAGCTGTGTACCCGGGTCCGCACCGAGACCGAGCCCCACAGATCGCGGCCGTCGCACACCAGCGCGTTGCGGCCCGATTCCGCCGGTCGCGACTCGGTCCACCACATCCGTCCCTGCTGGTGCCACAAGCTGACCGGCAGCGCAGCGTCGGCCACCATCGACCGCGCGGTGATCGGCGACAGCCAGCTGCCGTAGGGCGAGACTCCGGAATCGGTCACTGCAACAGATCAGCGATGCGGCCGATGCCCTCGCCAAGGTCGTCGTCACCGAGGGCGAACGACAGCCGGGCATAGCCGGGGCCGGCGAAAGCCTCGCCGGGCACGATGGCCACCTGGGCCTCGTCGAGAATCCATCCGGCAAGCTCGGCGGTGGTATCGGGAATACCGGGGCGCCCCAGCACTCCCTCGAAAGACGGGAAGGCGTAGAACGCACCCTGGGGCTCCAGACAGGTCACCCCGTCGATCCCGTTCAGCATCTTGTGCATGGCTCGTCGCCGCCGGTCGAAGGCCATCCGCATCTCGGCCACCGCGTCCAGCGGCCCGCTCACCGCGGCCAATGCGGCCCGCTGGGCCACATTGGACACATTCGAAGTCTGGTGCGACTGGAGGCTCACCGCCGCGTTGGCCGCGTCGGGGGGGCCGATCAGCCAGCCCACCCGCCAGCCGGTCATGGCATAGGTCTTGGCTACGCCGTTCAGCACCAGGCAGCGATCGGCCAGCTCGGGCACCACCACCGGTACGGAGCTGAACTCGTTGTCGTCGTAGGTCAAGTGCTCGTAGATCTCATCGGTGATCACCCATACATCGTTGTCCGCAGCCCACCGGCCGATGGCCTCCACCCGATCACGGGGGTACACCGCCCCGGTAGGGTTGGACGGCGACACGAACACCAGCGCCTTGGTGCGGTCGGTGCGGGCTGCCTCCAGTTGCTCCACGGTCACCATGAACCCGTCATCGGCGGTGGTGGGCACCTCCACGCTGGTGCCGCCGGCCAGGGCGATGGCCTCGGGATAGGTGGTCCAGTAGGGCGCGGGCAACAGCACTTCGTCGCCGGGGTCCAACAGCACGGCGAAGCCGTTGTACACCGCGTGCTTGCCCCCGTTGGTCACCACCACCTGCGACGGCTCCACCTCCAAGCCCGAATCCCGCAGAGTCTTGGCCGCGATGGCCTCCTTCAGCTCGGGCAGGCCTCCGGCCGGGGAATAGCGGTGATTGCGGGGGTCGTCCACCGCCACTCGGGCTGCGTCCAAGATGGCCGCCGGGGTGGGGAAATCGGGCTCGCCTGCGCCAAAGCTGATAACCGGTGCCCCTTGGGCCTTCAGGGCCTTGGCCTTGGCGTCCACCGCCAGGGTGGCCGAGGGGGCGATGGCGGAAATGCGCTGGGATATGCGAGCCATGAGCGCAGCTTTTCACACCGCCGCTGGGAAGTCGGCGTTCAATTTCCAGTGGGCCGATCAACGCCGGTTGAGCCTCTGGCGTCGGTATCGTGGGGCTTCGTGAGCATTGTTGCCCAAACCCCCGCAATCACCATCCCTCCCGACCTGCTGCCCGAAGACGGCCGCTTCGGCAGCGGGCCGTCGCGGGTGCGACCGGAGGCCGCCATGGCCCTCGCCGAGGCAGCCGACGACTTCCTCGGCACCAGCCACCGCAAGGCCACCGTGAAAGACGTGGTACACCGGCTCCGGGCCGGGGTGGCCGAGCTGTTCTCGCTGCCCGACGGCTACGAGGTGGTGCTGGGCAACGGGGGCACCACCGGGTTCTGGGACGCCGCCATCTTCAATCTGATCGAGTCCCGCAGCCAGCATTTGAGCTTCGGGGCGTTCTCGGCGAAGTTCGCCGCCGGGGTGTCCGCCGCCCCCCATCTGCAAGAGCCGGTCATCATCAGCTCCGAGGTCGGCACCCATCCTGAGGCGGTGGCCGACCCCACGGTGGATGCCTATGCCCTGACCCACAACGAGACCTCCACCGGGGTGTCGATGGAGCTGCGCCGTCCGGCTGATGAAGGCCTCGTGCTGGTGGACGCCACCTCGGGCGCCGGCGGGCTGCGATTCGACCCCGCCGAGACCGACGTCTACTACTTCGCCCCCCAGAAGTGCCTGGCCGCCGACGGCGGACTATGGCTGGCCTGCTGCTCGCCCGCCGCGGTGGAGCGCATCGAGCGGATTGCGGCGGGCGACCGCTGGATCCCCCCGTCCTTGAACCTGGCCATTGCGCTCGGTAGCTCCCGCAAGGACGAGACGTACAACACCCCGGCGCTGGCCACCGTGTTTTTGGCCGTACACCAGGTGGAGTGGATCAACGACAACGGCGGGCTGGAGTGGGCGGCAACCCGCTGCGACCAGTCGGCCGACATCATCTACACCTGGGCCGAGAACCGCGGCTTCACCACCCCATTCGTGTCTGACACCGCCATTCGCAGCCACGTGGTGGCCACCATCGACTTCGACGGAGTGTCGGCCGACGAGGTGGCCGCCGTGTTGCGAACCAATGGGATTGTCGACGTGGAGTCGTACCGGGCGCTGGGCCGTAACCAGCTCCGGGTGGCTCTGTTCCCGGCCATTCCCCCCTCGGATATCGCCGCCCTGTGCGGCTGCATCGACTACGTGGTGGAGAATCTGTAGCAGTGGACGCGGGGGCCGACACCACCGGGAAGCTGTTGGTGGCCACCCCGCTCATCGGCGACGGGAACTTCGAGCGAACCGTGGTGCTGATGCTGGCCCACCAGGAGGAGGGCGCCGCCGGTGTGGTGTTGAATCGCCCCTCGGGAATGCTGGTCAGCGATGCCCTCCCCCAATGGGCCCCGCATCTGGCCCCGCCGCCCACCATGTTCATCGGCGGCCCGGTGTCCAACGAGTCGGTGGTGGCCCTGGCCCGAGTACGACAAGACCCCGACCAAGGGTGGTGGACCCCCGTACTCGGCCCGGTGGGCACCCTCGACCTGGAAGCCGACCCCGAAGAGGTGGCAAGCGCAGTCGACGCCGTCCGCCTGTTCGCTGGCTACGCCGGCTGGTCCCCGGGCCAGCTCGAAGACGAGATCGAATCAGCCGCCTGGTTTGTGGTCGACGCCGACCCCGCCGACCTCCTCACCGAAAGCCCCGGCGACCTCTGGCCCACCGTCCTCGCCCGCCAGCCCTCCCCCCTCTCCTGGTTCGCCCAATACCCCACCCACCCCAGCCATAACTGACCGGTGGATAACGTCAGCCCAGACGCGACCGGAGGTCGGCGGCGAGGCGGGCGATCTCGGGAGAAGGATTGAGGGAGTCGAGGTGGTCGAGGTCGGCGCGGGCTTGGTCGGTTTGGCCGAGGCCGGCGAACAGCCAGGCTCGCCACAGTCGGGCTTCGGGGTGATTGGGGGTGGCTTCCACCGCCCGGTTGATGCGGCGGGCACCCTCGGCAAACTGATCGTCGAGGCCGGTCTGCGTGAGCATCACCCCGCTATAGGTCAGAGCCCCGGGGTGGTCGGGGTCATCGGCCAACACCGCCTCATACACTCGCAGCGCCAGCGCGGGGTCGCCCTGTGAGGGCGTGGTCGGATCCCACAGGGCACGGGCCGCAGCCACCGCGTCGTTGGCAGAAAGCCCAAGGTCGGCCAGAGTCTGGAACTGTTCTTGGCCCTGCAACACGATCTGGCAAAGAGCGATGTTGGTGCGCAAGCCCTGGGTTTCCACTAGCTGGCTGATGAACTCTGGGGGATTGGTGGCATCGAAGGAAGCCAGTTCCGCCGCCGCACCGGAGCAGTCGCCGGTGCGGTAGAGCAGGATGGCTCGAAACGCCCGGGCATCGGGATATTCGGGCGCGGCTACCACGGCATCGGCCAGAATATCGGCGGCCTCGGCCTCCTGGCCTTGCAGAGCCAAGAACCAGCCCTTGTAGGCCAGCGCAGTGGGATTGGTCGGCGAGCGCTCCAACACCCGGTCGTAGATGGCAATGGCCTCCGCCAAGTCTCCGGCCGCGGCCGACTCCTCGGCATTCCTCAATAGGCTGGGAACGCTGGCCACCGCGTCGTTGCCGGTGATGGTGTCCCCCGAATGGCGCGACCCCACCGCCCGGGCCAGAAACACCCCGGCAAGCACTCCCACCACAACCAGCCCCGCCACAGCCGCGATCAGCTTCCCCCGCCCCTTGCCTTCTGCCCCCTCGGATCCCGGCTGACCACGTCGAAGTACCTGAGCGGCCTGGCGGGTATAGCTCCGACTCAGAACCTGATGGTCTTCGGGCTCCAGATCGCCGGCGGCCAACTCCTCATCTAGGTCATCCAGCGACTCCAGCCAGAACTCCCGCTCATCATTCATCGCGCCGCTCGCTCGCTCCGGCGCGGGCGGATTCAACCAAGGCACGATCCTCGTCTGAGACTTCTTCACCAGCCGTGCTGGCCCGGCGCCACCGGCTCAGCGTTGCCGCCAGCAGCCCGACGCCAACCACCAATCCCACCACCGGAATCACCCAGACCAGCCCGCTCACCCCCGATGTCGACGGTGTCAAAACCACCCAATCCCCGTATCGCTCGGCGAACCGGGTTCGGATGTCGTCGTCGCTGTAGCCGGCCACGACAAGGCGGCCGATCTCAGCCCTGATCTCCCGGGCGATGGCCACGTCGGACTCCACCACCGACTGTCCAACGCATTGAGGACAGGCGATGGTGGCGCCGATGTCGTGGGCTCGTTCGGCGTTGGTGCGGTCGTCCCGCCCGTCAACCACCCCGAACACCAGCATGGTGGCCAGCGACACCCCCACCAGCAGCCAAGACAAGAGCACCTTTCGCCGCCGGGAGATCATGCGCCCGCTCCCGCCCGCACCAACTGGTTCTCGAGTCCGGCCAGGGTGACGCCGCCAGTGAACTTGGCCACCACCCGTCCGAGGGGATCCACCAGATAGGTCTCTGGCACCGCGGTCACCCCGAAATCGATGGAAATCCGACCGGTGTTGGTGATCACCACCGGCCAGTCGCCGCCCCGCTCGGTAAAGAACTGGGCGATGATCTCCACATCGTCTTGGAAGACCACGCTCACCAGGCGGATATTGGGATCGTCGCGGTAGCGGTCGTGAAAGGCCACCAATTCGGGATGCTCCACCACGCACTGCACGCACCAGGTGGAGAAGAAGTTGACGACCACCCATCGGCCTCGCTGCTCGGCCATGTCGAAGCTGCCCCCCTCCAGGGTCTCTCCGGCGAACTCGGGGGCGAAGTCGGGCACCGGCGGCCCCCTCCGGTCGCGCTCAGACACCGCGAGCACCACAACAAGGGCCACAGCCAGCAGGCCTACGACCAGCACCACCCATCGAACCGTCCGCAGCCGCGCCGGCTGGTCTGGCTGGTCGGAATCGACCGGCTGATCGGCGGGCGGCGTCTGCTCAACCAACCGGCACTCCGTCGTCTCGAAGGGAGCCGTCTCGCAGGGGGCGGTCTCGCAGGGGAACTCCCGACACCGGCGCTGACACCGGTTGGGTGGGCGAGCGGCGGCGGCCAGGGTAGGCCGAGAACACCGCGCCCAACAGCATGATCCCGCCGCCGATCCACAGCCACAAGGTCAGCGGCTGCACGGTCACCCGCAACCCGGCGGGGCCTCCGGGGCCGTCGGGCAGATCCAGCACCGCCACTTGGATGTCGCGCACCGGCGACGACTTGGTTCCGGGCGTGCGCACAATACCGCCGTTGGCAAACCGGCTCACCCCCGGCCGAACCACCGAGCCGTCTACCAGCACCACCGCCTCCACTTTGGTCTTGTTGTCGAACACCTTCTCCTGGGTGCCCACGAAGACGATCTCATGGCCGCTGACGTAGGCCGTTTCCCCTGGTGCGACGGTCAGCTCGCTCTGGTGCAGGTAGCTATTGCTGGCAGCCAGCGCCACCGCCACCACCACCACGCCGATGTGTACCACCATCCCGCCGTTGGCCCGGCCCACCAGCCCTCGCCACCCCTGGCGCCGGGCGGCCAACACCAGCTGGCGCACCGCGGCTCCCCCTGCGAACCCGGCCAGGCCAAAGGCCAGCAGCGGGGCCAACCCCCTCGCCCCCACCAGCAGGGCGATCAACAACCCAGCCGCCGCGGCCCATCCCGGCCACATCAGACGCTCCGACAGCCGCTCGGCGGTGGTTTTGCGCCACGGCAGCACCGGGGCCACCGCCATCAGAAACAACAACAGCAACCCGACGGGCATGGTCATCTGGTCGAAGAACGGAGTGCCCACGCTGATCCGATCGCCGTTCACGGCCTCCACGATCAGCGGGAACACCGTGCCCAGCAGCACCACGAAGGCGAACACCCCGAACAGCAGGTTGTTGGCCAAAAACGAGGCCTCCCGCGACATTGCCGAGTCGATCTGCCCCGGCGAGCGCAGCCGGTCGCCCCGCCAGGCGATCAGCCCCACGGTGACCACAACCACGATGGCGAAGAACACCAGCAACGCGGGGCCCACTGCATCAGCCGAGAAGGCGTGGACCGAGTCAACCAGGCCTGAGCGGGTCAAGAAGGTGCCCAGGATGGTCAGCGCGAAAGTGGCGCACACCAGCGACAGATTCCACACCCGCAGCATCCCCCGGCGCTCTTGCACCATCACCGAGTGCAAGTAGGCGGTACCGGTGAGCCACGGCAGCAGCGAGGCGTTCTCCACCGGGTCCCAGCCCCAGTAGCCGCCCCAGCCCAGAACGTCCCACGACCACCACGCCCCCAAGATGATCCCCGCGGTGAGGAAGCCCCAGGCGAACAGAGTCCAGCGGCGGGTCTCGATCAGCCACCCCTCCCCCAATCTCCCGGTGGCCAGCGCGGCGATTGCGAAGGCGAAGGGCACGGTGAACCCCACATAGCCCAGGTACAGCATCGGGGGATGCACCGCCATCAGCCAGTGGTTCTGCAACAGCGGGTTGGGGCCGGGGCCGTTGTAGCCCGGCGGCACGTCTACCTTCCTGAAGGGCTGGGCTAGATCCAGGTTGGGCCAGTTGAACATCAGCACGAAGAAGAAGAGGCACACGATGAACAGCACCGCCATGGCCCACCCCACCAGCGGATCGTGGAGGCGATGGCGGAACTTCACCGCCACCAGCACCAGATACCCAGCCAGGATGAGGGCCCACAGCAGGATGGAGCCCTCCAGGGCGGCCCACAGGGTGGCCACGTTGAACAGGGCGGGGGTGGCGTGGCTGCCGTTCTCGGCCACGTACGACACCGAGAAGTCACGGGTGATGAGGGCTCGCTCCATGGCGAACACCGACAAGGCGGCCCCGCCCAGCACCAGCCAGGCACAAAGCTGCACCCTGTCGAGCCGGCGGGCGGCCACCATCACCACCCCAATGGCCGACGAGGCCATCGCCACCGAGATGCCCAGAACCCCCAGGGTTATGTTCACTGCCTCAGCTCACCTTTCGCGAGGCAGCGGCGGCCAGTCACTCGTACTGCCCGCGCTCTTCGGCGTCGTCGATGCGGTCTTGGTTCTCCACCCGGTAGTCGTTGTCGTGCTTGACCAGCATCCGGTCGCTGGCGAAGTACCAGCCGTCGTCGGCCGCCCGGGCATATTTACTGCTCATTACCCAATGGCCGTCGATCACCACCGGCACCTCGGGCTGGAACTGGTCTGACACCCCGCCGGTGTGGACCACGTCGGCTACCACCCCGTCGAGGGTCACCGAAAAGGCTACCGCGGGGCGGCCGTCGTCCAGAGTGATGTTCTGCGGCGTCCCGCTCACCGGGGAGCCGATCATCCGGAACCGGTCGTCGCCCAGCTCCTCCCGGCGCTCCACCGCATCGTCCACCTCGCGGAACACCAGGGTGGCGTCGGCCAGCACCCGCCATAGCACGATGCCAATCACCACCGCCACCAAGGCCACCACCAGAACCGGTCCCCACCGGCGAATGCCCCGACGGGCAGGACGGCCCGGCCGGGGGCTGAGGTCCATGGGCTCGCCCGGGTCGACAGCTTCTTCGGTGGGGGTGTCAGTCATCGGGCATCATCCAGCGACGGCGGTTCTCGGGCACCCGTCGGCTCAGCGACCGGCCTCGCCATAGCACCCACCCGGCATAGGCCAGCACCGCGCCCACCGAAATGCTCCAGCCGGCTATGAGGTAGCCCACGTGGGTCATGGCTGCTCTCCTTCGTGGCCAGCCCCGTTGGCCTCGGCCCGCCGCTCCGCCAGAGCTTCCTGCACTTCTAGCTCTTCGATCTGACTCTCCAGGTAGGCGGTGCGGAAGCGGTGTAGCAACAGCCAGGCGAAAAGCGCCATGCCCACCGCGAACGAGAACGACAGGGTGAACAGCGTCTCGTCTCGGATCTTGCGGGCGGTGAGCGTGGACTGCTGGTGCAGGGTGCGGTTCTCCCACCAGTCCACCGACCGGTTCACGATCACGATATTCACCGCTCCCACCAGGGCGATCACTGCCGACCGGCGGGCCTTGACCGCGACGTCGGCGGGAATGCGCCGCACGGCCAGATAGCCGATGAACACCAGCACCATCACTAAAGCGGTCACCAGCCGGACGTCGCCCCACTCCCACCAGGTCTGCCAGGTGGGGCGGCCCCAGATAGAGCCGGTCACCAGGGTCAGCACCCCGAACACCACCCCGATCTCGGCCGAGGAGTGGGCCATCATGTCCCACCAGTCGGTGCGCCACCGCAGATAGGCCAGGCTGGCCAGGAAAGTCAGCCCAAATCCGGTGTAGGCCAAGATGGCCGACGGCACATGCACGAACATGAGGCGCACCGCGTCGAATTGGCCCACCACGTCGCCCTGTTCGGTGATACGGGTGTCCTCGGGCACCCAGGCGAAGGCCAGCGCCACCAACACCGCAAAGCCGGCCAGCGTTAGCCAGCCCAGAACCCTGGTGGCCCGCGACGACGTTGTCGCCGGGACTACGGCTCTGTTGGCCGGTGACGACGCGGTGGCTGTGCTCACGCTTCCTCCAAGAGAGCCCCGTAGCTCAAGGCTCCGAACACCCCATAGATTGCGGCGAAACCGGCCAAAAGGCCCAACCAGGCCCAACCTTCGGCGCCAGCAACTCCGAACGCGTCTTGAAATGCCCGGGTGGCACCGATGAGCACCGGGGCCACCACCGGCAACAACAGCACCGGCAGCAGCGTTTCCCGCACTCCGAGTCCAGCGACCAGCGCCCCATAGAGAGTGCCGGCGGTAGCTACTCCGGCCGCGGCGGCCAGACCGGCGCACACCAGCAAGCCGTACCGATGCACAGTCACGTCGAACAGCAGCACCACACCCGCTCCCAACAGCACCTCCAGCACCACCAGCTGCATGGCGATTGCTGCGGCCTTGCCTCCGAACACCGCGATGGGGTCGATACCCGACAACAGCAGACGGTCGGCCGCTCCGTCGGCCAAGTCCACCGCGAAGGAGCGGCCGATGGCCAGCAGGGAGGCCAACAGCACTGTCACCCAGAACAGCCCGGGGGCATAGGTGCGCAGAGCCTCCTGGTTGGTGTCGAGTGCGAAGGCGAACAGCACCAGAACAGTCACCGCAAACGGCACAATCTGATTGAGGCCCACCCGAGAGCGCAGCTCGATCCGCAGGTCCTTGCCCGCAATCAGCCACGCGTCACGAAACACGGCGGTCATCCTCCGCATCAGACGGGTTGTTCTGGTTCTGCGGATCAGCCGACTCATCCGCAGTGCGCACCATCCCGCCCACCACGCTCACCACCCGGGGCTCCAGCACCGCAATGCGCTCCAACTCGTGGGTGGCCAGCACCACGGTGGCACCGGCCGCCGCCGCGCCCCGCACCAGCGTGTCCACGGTGTCGCGCGACTGCTGGTCCAACCCGGCGTGGGGCTCGTCCAGCAGCCAGAGCTCAGGCCGGCGCACTACTAGCGAGGCGATAGAGGCCCGCCGGCGCTGTCCGGCCGACAGTCGGCCCACCCGGGTGTCGGCTAGTCGCCCGGTGAGCGAGAGTCGCTCCATAGCCTCGTCGACATCTTGGCGGCTAGCCCCGGCTGCTTGAGCCCAGAAACTCACGTTCTCGGCCACGGTGAGATCGTCATAGAGCCCGGTGCGGTGGCCCAACAGCGCCACCCGGCGCCGCACCATACGGCGCTCTTCATTGAGATCGTGGCCCAGCACCCACCCCTGGCCTGAGGCCAGCGAGCACAACCCGGCGCACAGGCGCAACAGGGTGGTCTTGCCCGCCCCGTTTGGCCCTTTGAGCAGGACGATCTCCCCCGGCGAGATGTCGAGATCAACTCCGGCCAGGGCGGGAAACCGCCCCAATAACGTCACAGCGGCCCGGAGCCGGACAGCAGATTCCACAACTCCATTCAGGCTACAGGGGTGCTCTCCTATCCCAGAAACTAAGGAGTTGGGGGAATCGGCCTCTCCTGCGAGCCAAAATCCAGCCAGAGATTCAAATAATTTGAAAGACAAGAAAATTGCTTGCCCATGAGCAGGTGCCGGGCTAGGTTTCGGAACTAGCCCTGATGGGCGGGGAGGTTGGAGCTCCCCGCCCTAAGGATGGCCCGTCAATCCCATAGCATCCACGATGTGTTCGCACTGATGACCGAGAAGGCCTACGGGCAACACCGGTCCCATTTCGATGCGCTCGACCAAGAGGGCCATGGCCTCCAATGGCTTCGCCTGGCCGACGACGGCCAGCTCGACGGCCCGCCCGATGCCCATCCCGAGGTGGGATGGCTGTCGAGTGATGTGTTCTTCGGAGGGCTGGTCGAGCGGTTCTTCGAGATTGCGGAGAGCGCCCCTGATTTCCGCTGGCTTCAGTCGGCCGCCGCCGGGGTGGACCTGGACGGGTACGAGCGATTGATGGATCGAGGCGCCCGGATATGCAATGCCCACCTCACCGCCATCCCCATCGCCGAGTACGTGCTAAGAGCAGTGCTCGATGTGTTCCAGGACGCCGGGCGCTGGCGAGCGGCCCAAGCCGATGGCCGCTGGAAGCACCACAATTTCCGAGAGGTGTGGCGATCCCGGTGGCTGATTATCGGGCTGGGGGCCATCGGCGCAGAGACGGCCCGCCGGGCCCGGGCGTTCGAGGCCCACGTGACCGGCGTGCGCCGCCGCCCCTCTGGCGACGAGCCGGTTGATGCCATGATCGCCCCGGACGATGTGCCCGGCGCTCTGCCAGAGGCCGACGTGGTGGTGCTGGCCGCGCCCGCCACTCCCGACACCGAGAAGCTGGTTGACGACGCCTTTCTGTCGGCATTGAAACCGGGATCGGTGCTGGTGAACATCGCCAGAGGCAAGCTGATCGACGACGAGGCCCTGCTGCGGGCCTTGGACGGCGACCGCCTGGCCGCTGCGGTCTTGGATGTGTTCAACACCGAGCCCCTGGAGCGAGACCACCCGTATTGGACTCACCCCAAGGTGGTGCTCACCCCCCACTCCTCCGGTGGGGGTATAGGGCGGTGGGAGCGGGGTGCCGAGCTGTTCTGCGACAACCTTCGCCGCCTGCTGGCCGGTGAGCCCCTCGTCAACGAGGTGACCACGATGGAGCTCCTCACCACCGACCTTCCCTTCGCCTTGGGCCAGCAATGAGCCAACCACGAGGCGCTCTCGACGGACTCCGGGTGCTGGACATCTCGTCGTTTCTGGCTGCTCCCCAAGTGGCCACCTTCTTGGGCGACTTCGGCGCCGATGTCATCAAGATCGAACCGCCCTCGGGCGAGGCCTTGCGCCGCATCGGGGCCAGCCGAAACGGAGAGTCGCTGGTGTGGGCCATGGTGTCACGCAACAAGCAGGTCATCACCTGTGATCTGAACCGGCCCGAGGGACGCGACATCCTCCGCCAGCTGGTAGCGGAGGTCAATGTGCTGGTCCACAACTACTCCCCGGCCATGCTGGAACGCTGGGACTGCACCTGGGAGCAGCTTCGGGCTCTCAATCCCAACCTGGTAATGGTTTCCGTCAGCCCCTACGGCCACACCGGCCCGCTGGCCGACCGCCCCGGTGCAGGCACCATGGCCGAGGCCTTCGCCGGGCTCACCCACATGACCGGTGAGGTCGACGGTCCGCCCATGCTCACCTCCATCCCGTTGGGCGACACCCTCACTGGGATATTCGGCCTCATCGGCGCGCTGGTGGCCTGCTACGGCCGGGATGTGAACGGCCTCGGCGGCCAACACGTGGACGTGTCGATGTACGAGCCCATATTGACCCTGATGGGCAGCACCCTGGCCGCCTGGGACCCCGACGGCCACGAGCCGCCCCCGATGAGGTTTGGCTCCCGCCTGGAAACCGGCGTCCCCCGCAACATCTACCGCACCGCCGACAATCGCTACCTGTGCCTTTCAGGCACCACCGACCGCCAGGTGGAGCGCATCTTGGCCCTGACCGGGCGAGACGGCCCCGAAGACCAGGCCAAGTTCGCCCGCATGGCCGACCGCCTAGCCCACAACGACGAACTCGACAAGTTGGTTGCCGACTGGATCGCCCAACGCTCCCTGGAGGAGGCCATCGCCGTCTTCGTCGAAGCCCGCATCCCAGTGGCCCCGGTCCATGACTTGCCCGGCCTACTGGCCGACGCCCAGGTCCGCGCCCGAAACAGCGTCATTCTCGTCGACCACGACGTGCTGGGATCCGTGCCCATGGTCACCCCCGCACCCATCCTGAGCGAAACCCCCGGCACCATCGGCCACCCCGGCCCCCCCATCGGCGCCCACAACGCCGAGGTCTACGCCGAGCTCCTGGGCTGGGACGCCGACCGGCTGACCCAAGCCCAAGCCGACGGGCTGATCTGACTATCCTTCGCCCACCCCTTCAAGACGCGCCCGGCGCAGAAAGGTGCAGACGATGACCCCAGAGGAAGTGGCTGCTGCCACTGCAACCCCCGTTGGCGCCCTAGGGCGCGACTTTTTCTTTTCCGATGTTGTCCGGGAGACCATGGCCGAACATGGATTCACCGGCCTACCGGGCTATGTGGGGGCCCGAGGCGGAGTGCTGGGGGACGTGTCCGCCGACGTGGTGGTATCGGCGTTCGCCCTGTTCAATCCGGCCATTGTCGAATTGGGCTGGAACCAGACCAAAGAGCAGGGATCGCCGTCTGATGCCGCCGCGGCCTTTACGGTCGGCCTAAGCCGGTGGGCAAGCGGCACCTTCGCACACCTCGATGGGCTGGATGAATTTGCTGCCGCCGCCCGAACCGTGTTCGACGCCACGGTGCCGATGAGCCAGGCTCTGTACGCCGGGTGGCGGGCCATGCCGGTGCCTGATGATCCGGCAGCAGCTACCGCTTTGGCTCTCCATATTTTGCGAGAGCTGCGGTTTGGGTTCCACATCCATGCACTGAGCGCGGTGGGCATGACCCCTCTAGAGGCCGTAGTTGCCCGGTCCGGACCCCAGCAAGCCCAGTTGTTCGGCTGGAGTGAGCCGTTTCCCGACCCCGAATCCCTTAAGGCCAGGCATAAGCAAGCCGAGGAGACCACCTCGGCTCGGATGAACGAGGTCTACGAGTCCATCGACGCCAGCCAGCGGGCCCATGTGGCCGCCACTGTTGGGGCCATAGCCGAAATCGCTCTCGGCTAGACGTCCAATACCGACAATCGGCCCCGGACCTCGAACTCTGTTCTGATCGCCCCAACATCATCCGAATCCAGCCGGCGATAGCCCTCTCCGTCGCGCACCCAGGTCTCGTCGTCCGATTCCCAGCGCTCCCGGCGCAGAGTGCGCTTGAGGATCTTGTTGGTCTCGGTCTGGGGCAGGGTCTCAGCCCAGCGAACATAGCGGGGAGCCCATTTGGTGCCCAGGTCGTCTTGGCCGGCCAGAAATTCCTCAAATCCCTCGGGGTCGAAGACCGATCCCGGGCGGCGCACCACCGCGGCCATCACGTCGTCGCCCACCGATGGGCTGGGCACGGCATAGACCGCAGCCAAGTCGATATCGGGGTGGCGCACCAGAATGCGCTCCACTGGGGCAGCCGCGAAGTTCTCCCCGTCCACCCGCAGCCAGTCGAAATTGCGGCCCGCGAAATACACAAACCCATCGGCGTCCCGATAGGCCAGATCTCCCGACCAGTAGATGCCCCCATGGGTGCGCTCCTCGTCGGCTTCGGGGTTGTTCCAATAGCCCTCGAACGTGGGTGCCGACACCATAGACACCAACTCGCCGATGGCCGCATCGGGATTAAGCAGCTTGCCGGCGTCGTCGAACACGGCCAGCGACGCCTCCTCACCGGTATCGGGATCGAGGATCTTCACGGATTCATCGGCCCGCCCCAAGGCATTGGGCGGGGTGTCGGGAGTGCGGCTTACAGCCACGCCACCTTCAGTGGAGCCGTAGGAGTCCTCCACCGGTACCCCGAATCGGCGGGAGAATCTCTCCAAGTCATGCACTGCGCCCTCGTTGCCGAACACGATACGCAAGGTGTTGTCGGTGTCGTCGGGCTGCTCGGGGGTGGCCAGGATGTAGGTGAGGGGCTTACCCACGTAGTTGAAATATGTGACGCCGAAGCGGCGCACATCGGGCAGAAAACCTGATGCCGAGAAGCGACGTCGGAATGCCCCGACACCCCCCGCAGTCAGACACGGCACCCACCCGGCCATCAGCGCGTTGGAGTGGAACATGGGCATGGCCTGGTAGAACACGTCGCCGGAAGTGAGCTTCCGCATTTCGGTGATCACCTCGCCGATCCGGGCCAGACGGGCCTGCGAGCAGATGGCCGCCTTGGGGTCGCCGGTGGTGCCCGAGGTGAACAGCAGCAGATAAGGAGCTAGCGGATCGATGTCGGCATCAGGAGGCTCAGTGCCGGAATATGGCGCCAGCGCGGCAGCCCACTCTGGGGAGTCCACATCCAGCACCCGGCCGTTGGCCGCGCCCAGTTCCAAGCCCTCCAACAGCCCACGGTGGCGGCTCTCGGTGATGATCATGTCGCAGTCAGCATGGGTGATGTCGCGGGCCAGCTCCGCGCCCTGCCGGGTGGGGTTGATACCCACCACCGCCGCCCCGGCCACCGCCGCCGCCCCAAGCAGCATCGAGTACTCCGGACCGTTGTCCAACAGCGCACCGACATGGAACGGCCCATCGGACCGGCGCTCCAACAGCAAGCGGGCACGGGCCACGCATCCGGCAGTGAATTCCCGATAGGTGTAGTGCTCGTCCTCGAACAACATGGCCAGGCTGTCGTCGTCAGCCCGCCTCAGCACCAAGTCTCGAACGGTGGGGAGGGTTTCGGCAGGGGCGTCCACAATCGAGGATCGTAGACAGGCCGAGAGGGCCTGCTAAAACGCGGACGGGTCGAGCAGGATGAGATCCAGGGGGATCGACAAGCCAGAGGCCATTCCCGTCCCGGTCCGAGCCAACAGCGAGCGGGAGACAACCACCGGCTGGCTGGCCTCCACCAGCAGTGCGAATGAGCCACCTTCAGTCAACCGGTCAACCGGGACGACCAGGCGGCTGTGCGGGGCCACCTCTCGGGGATCGAGCTGGGCGATGGGAGTGATTCTCCCCTCGGCAACCCTCGACACTGTTACCTGGGCAATGGAATCAGGCGAGGCGTTGACCACCACTAACGCCACGTCAGCGTCACCGGCCCCATTCCATGCAACCAGGTGGCTCCTAGCATGTACTGGCGTCCCGACGGTTGCCGCCACCCCCGCAGGAGACGATGCGGCCGGCGCGGCCACCACCCGCTCGGCCACAATCGGAACCCCGTTGTACACCTGCACAGCAGCCCAGAACCCAACGCCTTCGGCCAGAGATTCCCCTGCGCCATAGGCAAAGGGCGCGGACGGCAGGGGGTAGGACCCCCGGCTCCCGAAAACGAGGGCCACTCTCTGCTGGGCTGGCACCCTTATCTCAAACGGTGGCAATGCGTAGCCGACTTCGGTGGGATCCAATCGGAGCCTGACGTCGGCGGCCGCCTCCCGATCGGTCGGGTTGTACAAGACGATGTGCTCGGCCACCCCCGGGTCGGCCGGCCCAGTGGGAAAGACCCATTGTGTCTGGGTTTCCGGCACCCCCGGCCCGGCCGTCAGCCCCTCCAGCCCCTCACTGCCATCGAACAGCTGGAGCTTCCCGGCGATTATCCGCCCAACCTGGGTCTCCACGGTGGTGGAGACTGACGAGAACCGAGGCACCAAGTCGGTGGCATTCACGACTACCAGCGACCGGGCCGGGATCAGTACACCGCGAAGGGCATGCGGTTCCCGGAGCCCTTCATCGGTGGAGAACGTGAACTTCACCACCGCCCTCTCTGGAAAGGGGTTGAAGAGGGTGAAGACAAGGCGGGCGTCCCGCCGAGTCGATCCGGCCGCGAAGTACCAGACCTCTGAGGAGCGGGAGGCGCAAGGGACGACGTCCATGCCGGTGGGCCCCTGCACCCGTTGCTCCACCACAACCGAGCCGGAGTCCACCTCCACCAGTGCGGCGGTGTATTGCGACTCCACGATCTCGGCCAGTCGGAGGGAGTACTGTGATCGTGCCGGCACGTCCAGCAGCACCCTTTCGGGATTCGCCCGGGGCGATACCGATCCGATCGGCGTCGCCGGAAAGACCGATATCTCCGCAGCGACCGCAACCCCGGTGGGATTCGCCACAGTGACTGTGTGGTCGGCGAACTCGCCTGGAAGCGAGGTTCCCTCGGAGCAGTACCAGACACCCCCTTGGGCGTCCGGTCCGGGCGCCGCGCTGATTGCATCCCGGCTGGGCTGGACCAATCCCCCGTCAGCGTCGTCATCGCTGCGGTCGGCCACCGCCAGCCCGATCACCGTCGCCAGGGCAATCACCACCAAGGGCCAGCGCATCACCCGCCCGCTCACAGAACAGACCTCTCATCGGCCAAATCGGGGAAACTCGTCCGGCGACGCTTGTCGCCGGTGCTGAGCCGGGCTATCCCCACCAGGCCCACTACCCACAGCGCGATCTGCACCGACAACAGCAACCGGTTCAGGTCCGAGTTCCCGTCATCGGGCGGGAGGCCGATAGCGGCGCGGAGGTCCTCGGGACTTGCCGCCGTGTTGTGGTAGGTGGCTATGCCCGCAGTGAGTCCGCCCGGCACCAAGTCGAGTTGGCTGTCGAGTATGTCGAATAACCACTCGGGAGCGATTTGTGACAACTCGCCGTAGGGCGGGGCGGCCAAGCGCTCCGGCACCAAAATGGTCCCGATCCCCCACCGGGACAACTCGGCGCCCAGGCGGCTGGTGCCCGAATCCGGTGCTTGCAGCACGGCATCTGCCACTTGGCTGGTGCGGTCGTCCAATCGACCGACCCAGCGCTGGGCCACTGAGGGAAATTCCATCCCATCGGAAATCGCGAACGACAGGTGTCCGTCCAGCTTCCAACTGGCCAGCGGCAGCACGTCGGGATGGCCCAACCAGAGAACCCGATACTCAGCGGTCCCATCTTCGTCGGAGAACGGAGCAACTTCGGAGTAGTCGTCGCGGGTTGCGTTCCAGTCGCCACCCGAAACGACAGCCAGGGCCGGCAGCATTCCGGCCACCAACGCGGCGACGGCGGTGAAGGGCACAACCTGACGCCACCCGAAGCGATGGCGGCGAATGTCTACCAGGAAAGCGGCCACCCCCATTGACACCGCAATGGCCAATCCCACCGCGCCGGGAACTTGTATCACCTCGGGCCGGGGCAAGGGCACCGGCGACCAGTCCTGCTCGGCCACGAGAGCCACCGCGGCGGTGCCCAGGTACAGCGTCCACCCTCGTACCGCCCATGCCAGCCGAGAGTCATGGGCCAAAGCGAGAGGGAGCACCGCGGCCACCGGCAGAGCCCAGCCAAGGCGATTGTCGCCGAATGGCCCGGTATCGAAACGCAGGATCTCCGCCCAAGAATTCCCCCCGTTTCCCCCCGGCCGATCGCCTAGCAACGTGGGCAGGCTGTCGACCAGCCAAGGCAGGTTCAAAACCGCGGCCACCGCCGCTCCAGCCACTGCCACCGCCACCATGCGAGTCATGCCAGCGGAGGTTCCGGCGATGAGAGAACCCAGAATCAGACCGGCCAGCAAGAGGCCCATGACGACAAGAGCCTCAGAGGCCAGCGCACCGGCCAGGCCGAACAGCAGCCCCACCGCCAGGGCCTCCCGCCCATACGAGGGAGGGCGCAAACCCGGCCCCGGGCTTCCCCCCACCGTCCCATAGGGGGCCAGGCACGATCCGGCCAACACGGCGCGCAGGAGCCAGGGCACCGCCCCGTACATGAGCAAGGCGCTCCAAGCCCCGTTGGCCAGTGCGTTGTAGGGGACCGGATTGGCGACATACACCGCGAGCGCCACACCTTGGATCCACAAGGAGTCGAAGGGGCGCATGAGCCGCCACAGCCCCAGCGCTCCCAGCGGAACCATGCCGACGATCAACACTGTGCGCAGCAGATCGGTCTGACCCAAGAACAGCCAGCTCAGCAGGGTCAAAACTCCTAAGCCGGTGGGAGCGAATCCGTCCTGCCCCAGCCCCACGGGCCTAGAGTCGCTCCACCAGTTGCTCAAGAGATCAGAACTCGACCCCAGCAGGGCCATATCGCCCACCGCGGGAATGCTCCCGGCAACCAAATCCCGAGCCCCGAGCAAAACCAAGATCAGGGTGGCGATCCCCACAAGCACCGAGACTCTGGACCGGCTCAACCGGGCCACCAGGGTGCTCTTGGTCGAGTCCCCGCCTGCCGCACTGCTCCTCCAACTCGCCAATGAGGTGGCCAGAGGGGCAAGGCCCCGGGACTGCGAAAGGCGGATGTGGGGATCCCCTACGTGGCGGGATTGGCCGACGGCCTGCCGTTTTCGCCGTATCGAGCCCAATCGGACCAGGTTGTATCCCCACGATGCTGCGATCTGGCGGGCCCTGCTGAGATGCCCGGTTGCCAGCGCGGCCAGCAGCTCGACAGCCGACAGCGCCATTGCCTGGGGAATCACCCGGACCGAATGCCAGGCTCCGTAAACCGAAAGCAGGGTTCGAATCCGATGGCGGCGAAACAGCCGTTCGGTTTGGGTTCGGGAAATGCGATCGGCCAGCCGCTGGCGATGGCGGACCACCGCGGTCGGGACCACCATGACACGCGCCCCCACCGTACGAGCCCTCCAACACAAGTCGACATGCTCGTAGCAGAACGACATCTCCGGGTCGAAGCCGCCGACGGCTTGAAAGAGGTCGCCGCGCACCAGCACGCATCCTCCCGGAACCGCAAACATCTCCTGGACGACATCGTGCTGCTCTTGGTCGAGTTCGCCTACCTCGACCGAGGGATTCGAAACCCCGGTCTTGTCCACAATGAGGCCGACCTGGAGAATGCGGCTTGGGTCGTCCCAGTCCACGTACTTGGGACCGACAATTCCTGCGTTGGAGCGCACCGCCTCATGGGCCAGCAGTCGCAGGGTGTTCGGCGCCAGTGCCACATCATCGTGGCAGAACACGAAGAAATCAGGAGCAGGGTTGGCGTCCACCAGTACCTGGTTGGCCGCGGGGCCGAATCCGGGATTGGAGTCGAGCCGGTGGACCACAGCCTGGGGCAAGAAGTGCTGCACCCGTGCCGTGGAGTCCGAATCGCTGCCGGCGTCCACCACAGTCACATCCACTACGGGAAGATCTTGCGCGGCAATCGACTCCAGCGTCTCGTCGAACCACAGACCAGGATCGTGGCTCACGATAACCACGTGGATCCTGAATTCGGCCATGGCCTCCATCAGGCTTTGTCAGTGTTGCGGCTAACGAACTCCCGCAGCGCCTCAGCCAGGCCCGGGGCCTGCTCAACTGCATCCGAAAGCACCTTCAGCACCGACTCGGGAACCTGGCCCGCCAGTTCACCGACCGCGTTGCGCACGTCGTCAGGCACTTGGTCAGTCAAGTCGGAGAAGGCGTCTCGCAGTTCTTCGGGCAGCTGCTCAACCAGGTCCATTCGGGCGGCCTGGACCCGGTTGATGACCAGCAGACCGAGTCCCACCGCGGTGTAGATGCCATTGCGAATGCATTCAACCAGCGGGTCTTCCTCTGACCCTGGCTCCTCGACCGGCTCGTCAACTGGCTGCGGATCGCCCACCTCAACACCGTACCGGCCCGTCCTGCAACAAAAGAGGCATGCCGCAGAGCTCTTGGCATCCGCCATCGGGCACAGCAATTGCACTCAAGAAGTGGCACACTCGTTGCGATGCGAGCCCTGGTCACCGGGTCGCGGGGTTTTGTTGGGACGCACCTAGTCGCTCATCTGAATGCCTGCGCCGACGACGTAATCGAGGTGGATCGGGTGATCGGAAGTCCTCCCATCGAGGACGCAGGCGCCATTGCCGAACTGATCGCCGAAACCAAGCCCGATGCGGTGTACCACCTGGCCGGCCAGAGCGACGTGGCCGCCTCGTGGAGCGATCCGATGGGTACATTCCTGGTCAACGCCGATGGCACCCTCCATGTCGTGCGAGCCTGCATCGACGCCGGTGTCGAGCGGCTGCTGGCCGTCACCAGCAGCGACATCTATGGGATGGTCGGGCCTGACGAGCTGCCCATCACCGAACACGCCCCCCTCCGCCCGGTCAATCCCTATGCCGCCAGCAAGGCTGCCGCCGAAATGGTGTGCATTCAGGGATACTTGGGCCACGGGCTCGGCGTCATCCGAGCCCGAGCGTTCAACCACTTGGGCCCCGGCCAAAGCGAGCGCTTTCTTGCCCCGGCCCTGGCGGCCCGCATCGCCCGTAACGAGCATTCCGGCACCTCCGTGGTCCCGGTTGGGAATCTCTCGGCCCGTCGAGACTTCACCGACGTGCGCGACGTGGTCCGGGCCTACCGCTTGCTAGTGATCGATGGCGAACCGGGAGAGCCCTACAACGTGTGCTCGGGCCGAGATGTGGCTGTTTCCGAGATCGCCAAAATCCTGCTGGACCTCGCCAAGTTCCCGATGAGCCTCGAACAAGACGACCGCCTTTTCCGCCCGGTCGACTTGCCGGTGCAGCGGGGAGACAACACCAAACTCCGGGCCACCACCGGTTGGACCCCGGAAATCGACCTCTCCGATACCCTGACTGACACCCTTGAAGATGCCCGGAACGCTCAAACCAGCCAAACTGGTGATTCCCATGGCTGAGCGACGAGCGCTTATCACCGGGATCACGGGCCAAGACGGCTCGTATCTGGCTGAGTTCTTACTCGACAAGGGCTACGAGGTTGTGGGGCTGGTCCGGCGGTCGAGCATGGTCAGCTTCGAGCGCATCGCCCATCTACAGAACCAGATCACCATCGCCAGCGGTGACCTTCTAGACGAGGCCTCTCTCATCGAGGCGCTGAAGCATCACCGCCCCACTGAGGTGTACAACTTGGCGGCCCAGTCGTTCGTGCAGACCTCGTTCGGACAGGCGGTCCTCACCGGAGAGACAACCGCCCTGGGTGTTACCCGGCTGCTGGACGCCATCCGCATCGTCGACCCCTCTATTCGCTTCTACCAGGCATCCAGCAGCGAGATGTTCGGCAAAGTTCGGGAGGTTCCCCAAACCGAGGAGACCCCCTTCTATCCCCGCAGCCCATACGGGGTGGCCAAGGTGTACGGCCACTGGATCACGGTCAACTACCGGGAGAGCTACGGGTTGCACGCCAGCTCAGGGATCTTGTTCAACCACGAGTCCCCTCGGCGGGGCTTGGAATTCGTGACCCGCAAGATCACCCACGCGGCGGCTTCCATCTTTCTGGGGCGCCAGAGCGAGCTTCGCCTGGGCAACCTCGACTCCAAACGCGACTGGGGATTCGCTGGCGACTATGTGAAGGCCATGTGGCTCATGCTCCAGCAAGACGAGCCCGGTGACTACGTAGTGTGCTCCGGGGAAACCCACTCGGTGCGGGAGTTCTGTGAGCTGGCCTTCGCCCACTTGGGCATGGACTATCAGGACTTTGTGGTGATTGACGAGGCCTTCTTCCGCCCCGCCGAGGTCGACATGCTGGTGGGCAATCCCAGCCGGGCCACCTCGGTGCTGGGCTGGCACCGGGAGGTCGGTTTCCAAGACCTCGTGGCCATGATGGTGGACGCCGACTTGGACCTGCTCCAGGGGAAGCTGAAGGGGATTTCTTGACCAAACCTGTCAGATGCTGGCCCGAGCGGATTTCTTGACCCCAAGTGTGGTCACGCTTGCTGGAGGGGTGGGGGCGGCCAAGCTGCTCACCGGTTTGATCCGGGCTCACCCACCCAACGACCTGCTGGCGGTGGTCAACACCGCCGACGACACCGTGCTCCACGGCCTGCATGTGAGCCCCGACTTGGACACTGTGGTGTACACGCTGGCTGGGGCGGTCAACCCTGACGCCGGCTGGGGTCTGGCCGGTGAGACCTGGCAGGCCATGGACGCCTTGGACCGCTACGGGGGAATCACCTGGTTCCGCCTCGGCGACCGCGACCTGGCCACCCACTTGTACCGGACCCACCGATTGGGCCAAGGGGCTGACCTGGCCGCCATCACCACGGAGATCGCCGCCGCCTGGGGTTTGGAGCTGAACGTGTTGCCGGTGACCAACGATCGGATCGAGACCAGGGTCACCACTGCCGACGAGGGTGAGATCGGCTTCCAGGACTATTTCGTACGCCGCCGCCACGACGTGGCCGTATCTGCGGTTCGGGTGGAGGGCTCGGAGCGGGCCCGGCCTTCTCTGGGGCTCCTCGAGGCCCTGGCTGCGGCCAGTCTGATCATCATCGCCCCCTCCAACCCCATCGTGTCCATCGGCCCGGTGCTGGAAGTTCCCGGCGTGCGCCAGGCAGTAGCCAGCCGCCGCGACGCAGTGGTGGCGGTTTCGCCCATCGTGGGCGGCGCCGCGCTCAAGGGCCCCGCCGACCGGCTCATGCGAGAGCTCGGCCACGAGTGCTCGGTGGTGGGCGTGGCCCGGCTGTACCGGGACGTGGCCGCCACCCTGGTGATCGACGAGGCCGACGCCCACCTGGCCGGCAATGTCGAGGCGGTGGGCGTTTCCTGCGTGGTGGCCCCGACCATCATGGACGGCATAGAAGCGGCGACTGACCTGGCCCGTGTTGTCCTGGGCTGCTCGGCTGAGGGAGTCCAGACATGATGCTCGAGATATTCGGTGTGGGGGGATTGCCGGAGATCGAGGCAGGAGACGACTTGGCCGGGATGATTTCCGAGGCGGCCGATCTGGCCGACGGTGACGTGGTGGTTGTCACCCAGAAGATCGTCTCCAAAGCTGAGAACGCCATGGTGGCAGTGGACCCCGACGACCCCTTGTCGCACAAGCCAGTGGTGGAGCAGGAGTCGGTGCGGGTGCTTCGGCGGCGGGGCGATCTTGTCATCAGCGAGACCAAGCACGGATTTGTGTGCGCCAACGCCGGGGTCGACCGGTCCAATGTGGACTCCAACCAGGCCGCCCTCTTGCCCGACGACCCCGACCGCTCGGCCCGACGGATTCGCGACAGGATCAAGGCCCGCACCGGAACGGAGGTCGGGGTAATCGTGTCCGACACCTTCGGCCGGCCCTGGCGGCGGGGGGTGGCCGACGTGGCCATTGGCGTGGCCGGTGTCCGCCCCATTCTCGACCTGAGGGGGACTCCCGACGCAACTGGAAGGGAGCTCCAGGTGACCGAAGTGGCCATCGTGGACGAGCTGGCTGCCGCGGCCGAACTCGTCATGGGTAAGACCGACAACGTGCCAGTTGCCGTCATCCGGGGCATCGATCCGGCCTGGCTCGGCCCCGGGAGCATCCAAGCGGATTTGGTACGCCCTCCCAGCGAGGATCTGTTCCGCTAGTCGGCTGGCACCCGCTCGCCGGTCAAAGCCGCGGCTGGGGGAATGACAACGTCGTCGCCTACCACCGACAGGCCACTGAGGCGGGCGCTAGCCCCTATCTCAGCCCCATAGCCCACGATGGAGCGCTCCACCGTTGCTTCTGGTCCGACTTTCGCACCGGGCAGCAACGCGGAGTCGACGATCGACGCGCCAGCGTCAACAACAGCACGCTCCATAACAATCGAGCCTCGGACCGTGGCGTCGGAAGCGACCTCCGCCTCAGGGTGTGTCCAACCGCCATCGGACAGGGCCTGCTGGACCTCCAGGTAGGTCTCCGGCGTGCCAGCATCCACCCAGAATCCATTCCAGGCCACGGCGTACATCCTGCCCTGTTCCACCAGACGGGGAAACACCTCCCGCTCAATGGAGGTTCGGGCACCTTCGGGGACCGAATCCAGCGCGGTGGGCTCCAGTGCATAGATCCCCACACTGATCTCGTTGCTGGGGGCCTGGTCGGCCGGGGGCTTTTCCACGAACTCCCGCACTCGGCCGCCGGGTTCACTCACCACCACGCCGAAGCGCGACGGGTCGGCCACCGGTGCCAGTGCAATGGTGGCCAGAGCGTGCTCCCGTCGATGCACGGCCAAAAGGTCTTCCAAAGGAAACCGATTGACGACGTCGCCATTCACCGCGATGAATGTGTCGTTCACCTCGGCCATCCGCGCCGCGAAAGCGATGGCCCCGGCGGTGTCCAAAGGCTCGGGCTCCACCGCGTAGAACAGCTCTACCCCGGCGCAGCGATGCTGGGGATAGGCGGCCTCGAATGCATCCGGCCGATAACCGAGAGACAGGATCGCTCGAGTGATCCCCTGCTCACCCAGACGCCCAACCACATGCTCGATCATGGGCCGGTCGACAACCGGGAGCATCTGCTTGGGGCGGGTCAGAGTCAGAGGCCGAAGTCTGGTGCCGAACCCGCCGACCAGAACAACCGCGTCCATGCAATTATTCCGCCCGGCTCAGCCGTCGTCTTCTACCCTGACGCCCGGCACGTTCTCATCGAGGTTCTCGTCGAACTCGACTGGGCCTTCGGGTTGGGAAAGGTCGGCCACCAGCGATGGTGAAACGCCAAGAAGTTCGTTGACCGTGGGGGGAAGCGGCACTACCGCGTCGCGGGGCGCCAGCGCGATGGTGAAGGCCTCACCGTCTTTCTTGAAACGGACATCTCCGAAATCTTCGTAGATGCGCTCGTCGGGCTCAGCGGCCACCGCAGTAAGGGCGTTGGACCAGCGCACAATCTGCATCACCGCTGGCTGCCCGTCGCACACCGCATCCACTGCGCTGATCACGCCGAACTCGGCCGCGGTGATCCCGTTCTGGTCCATGGTGACAAACATCGCCTCAAAGAACTTGGCCATGACCGCGTCCTCGCCAGCGGCGTTGGCGGTGAACGGGTGGATGTGGATTATCCCGTCGGAGTGGGAGTGGATGCCCTCGGGGTCATAGGGATATCCCTGGTTGTTCCTCCGGCCTTCGAATATGGACTGATGGGCACCGCTTTCGCCGTCGGTGCAATCCCACACGGTGTAGGCCGAGTGCCAGTGATCGCTGAGACCGGGGCGCGACTCGGCGTCGCGCTGGGTGCGGGCTATGGCCACTACGGCGACGCCGATCAGGATGATGAGCACCACAACAGCGGGGAAGCCGATGATCCGGCGCTGCTGTCCCAACCCGCCCATCGACGCGGCCCGCGCCACCTTTCGAGAACCAGAGGCTCTTGCCACGATTCACCACGCTACCCGGCCCGAACCCCCAACCCACACCTGTAGCTAGGGGCACACCGCTCCTACTCCAACAGCCCCCGGAACAGCTCTATGTACCGGTCGGCAACCTCTTTCGGTCCTACAGCTTGTTCAGCAAAGGCTCTCCCTCGTTGCCCCATCTCGACGAGGCCATCGCGGTCAGCGACCATCTCGGCCAGCGTCGCACAGAAGGCATCGGGGTCGTCAGGATCCACCGTGCGGCCCGCCCCTGAGTCGGCCAGCAACCGCTCCACCTCGCTTCCCCGGTCCACGCTGGCCAGCACCGGGCGGCCGGCGGCCAATACCGAATACACCTTGGAAGGCACGCTGGTGGTGCCGAGCCCAGCTCGTAGGAGCACTAGGTGCAGATCGGCGGCGGCCAACACCTCCCCGAGCCGCTCCGGCGGTTGCCATCCCACCAGGTGCAAGTTGTCCAGCTGCTCGGCCGCGTCAGCCACCGTGGCGCGGGCTACGCCGTCGCCGTTGACGACGAACTGGACGTCAGCCCGACCCTGGTCGGAAAATCGCTGTGCCGCGGCCACCACCATCTCCAAGGGCTGGGAATGGCCCAGGTTGCCGGCGTACATCACCACGGTGCTGTCGGCGCCCGCCAGACCGAGGTCAGCTCGATACGAATTGAGGCGATCCGCCGGCCTTATGCGCCCTGCGTCGGCTGTGTTGGGGATAACCACCACCTTGTCCGGGTCGACGCCGGAGCCCAGCTTTGCCCTCACGTTCTCAGCCATGCCCTCCGACAAAACGGTGACCGCCGCGGCCCGCCGGTACACCCAGCGCTCCAGTCGGGAGGCCGCGGCTGCCACTCGGGCGCCGCGCAACACGCCGGTCTCCACCGCTGCGTCGGGAAACACATCCTGCACGTTGAACACCAACGGCGCCCTCCCCCGCCAGGCGGCCGCCCTCCCCGCGGCGCCCAAGGTGATGGGGGGCGACATGGCGAACACCACATAACAGCGGCCGGCTGCGACCACAGCATCAATACCGGCCAGCGCGGTGAATCCGGCGAACCCGGCCGCACGGGCCAACAGACGTCCTTTGTTGGAGGGAAACGGGTGCCAGCGCCGGATCCGACCCCACGGCTCCTGCTGGGTGCGCACCAGCCGCCCCTTCCAACCTTCGGCCACTGCGTGATTTCGGTACCACGGAAGACTGGTGATGATCTCCACCCGGTGGCCGCGGGCCGTCCACTGCTCGCAGATGGAGGTCATCACCTCCCCGGTGGGAGCGGTGTCGGGTTCATAGTGCGGACAAAGCACCAGGATGGACAGCGATTGCTCGCTCATCTGTTCCACGCCTTGCCCAGAACCCTGCTGCGCAGACTCACCGTGCCGCCATCTGGCCGTACAAGGCGCAGAGCTCCGCTCCCGGGTCGAGATCGACCAACTGGCCAACCCGGGACGCTCCCGCCTCGCTCAATGCCTGGCGGGCGTCAGAATCGCCCACCAGCTCTGCAATCGCCTCAGCCCACAGCTCAGCATCGTCGGCGTCCACCAGGCGCCCGCCTGAACCCACCACCTCGGGGAGGGCACCGGCATCGGCCGCCACGACCGGACAGCCCCGGGCCATGGCCTCCACCACCGGGAGGCCATACCCCTCGTACTTTGAGGGGAACACCAAGGCCACGGCCTGTCGATACAGGCCATCCAAGACGGCTCGGGGAATGCGGCCCAACCGGTGCCACCGGCCTCCCACTCCGAGCTTGTCGGCAAGATGGTCGAGCTTGGAATCCAGCGGTCCAGGCCCTCCCGAAGCAACCAACGCCACGTCCACCCCGTCGGCGGCCAAACGGGCCAGGGCCCGCAGCAGCACCTCGTGGTTCTTGTGGGGGTAGCTCAACGCCGGATACAGCACAAACGGGCTGGCCAAGTCGGGCGCCGCCGCGGCCAGCGGCATGTCCGAGTCAGCCGAGGAGGTGTCGACTGGGGCGGGAACGACAGCGACTCGTTGGGGATCCACCTTCAAGCGCTCCACTAGGCGACTGCGGCAGAACTCGCTCACGGTGACGATCGTCTCGGCTCGGCGCACCGACCATGGCAGCATCACCCGAAGGTACAGCCGCTTGACCAAGCCGAATCGCTTGGGGTGGTCCAGGGGCTGCAAGTCGTGGACGGTCACCACCGCGGGCTTGACGCCCACAAAGGGAACGGTACCCCCGAAGTGATGGACCAAATCCAGATTGCGGCGGCGGCACTGGGCAGCCAGCCAGGTGTTCTCCGCAAGCACCCGAAGCGGGCGCAGCCTTCCCACCCGCGGCGTCACCACCTCGTGGCGCTCGGCCAGTCCCCGATGGGCCCTGGCAAACCCCCGCGGCGCGAAAAGGGTCAGCCGCACTGGGTCATCCGGCGGAATGGCCGACAGCAGCCTCACCGCATAGTCCTCAGAACCTCCCACTTGGCCCGGTCGCAGCCACAGCAGGTTTACTCCAACGGAGACGGTGTGGTTCTCAAGCCCCGTCGAGTCCATCATTCCGCGATCTCTTGGTAGACGTCGAGGAGTCCTCGCGCGGTGCGCTGCCAGGTGAATTCGGCCTGCGCTCGCTCCCGGCCCCGCTGTCCCAATTGGGAGGCCTCCTCGGGGTTATCGAGCAACCCGGCCAGCGCATCGGCAATTGCCTGCGGTCTCATAGGGTCCACCAACACACCGACAGCGCCGGCCACTTCCGCGGTGGCCCCCGTCGCCGAGGTGACCACCGGCGTCTCCTGCACCATCGCCTCCAGCACCGGCAAGCCGAAGCCCTCAGTCAAACTTGGATAGCACACCGCCGCGGCGGACCGCATCAGCGCCCGCTTGTCAGCCTCGGACACAAACCCCAGATGGCGAATCGACTGCCCATTGGCGGTCAAATCTCCATCCAGGTTCGACTTCCATCCCACCGGGCCGACCAACACCAGCTGTTCGGCGGAGCGGTCCAGCGTCTGCCAAGCCTCCAGCAATCCGCTGAGGTTCTTGCGGGGCTCCGCTGTTCCCACCCAAAGCACGAACCTCTCGGCCAGGCCAAACCGCTGTCGCGCCCCCTCGGCTTCCTGCGGCAGCGCGAGACAGTCGTCGACCCAGTACGGAACTATGCGTACTCGGTCGGCGGCAATCCCCGCTCTCAAACAGTCATCCGCGGTGTGCTGCGACGGGCACACCACGATGTCGGCGTCGTTTCGGGCCAGTTCCAGCGACTGCGCGAAAAACCTCACGCCTCGCGCCGTGAAGTGGTCGGGATGGTGCAAGAACGCCAAGTCGTTGACCGTCACCGCAAGAGGCGCCGACCGAGGGGGCACCGCCATACCGGTGGCGTGGATTGCGTCCACTGGTCCGGTAGCCCGCTGCACCGGGGGCCACCGCATCTTGTGCCAGCAGCGATACAGGGCAGCCCGAGGCAAGCGCAGCTGGGCCACGGGCACGCAGGGGATGAACGGCTCTTCTGGAGGATTCCGGTGCCAGGCCGAGACGCCCACCGTCTCGGGTGGCGCGGCCAGGCGCCCGAGGGCTTCCACGCATCCCAGCGCGGCGGTTGCCGTCCCCCCCGGCACTCGATGCCAGCACTGCTCCAGTGTGATTGCCACTCTCACTACACCGATTCTGCCAGCGCCGCGCCACCAAGTTCAGTCCACCGGGAAACGCTGCCAACGGACGGGCACATCTATTGGTCCGCGACCACCACAGCAGGCCCCGCGTCTCCTAGTGTGTAAACCGATGAGCGGCTTCTGGGACGGAAAGCGGGTTCTAATCACCGGAGGCACCGGATTCCTGGGCCAAGCGGTATGCCGACTGCTCAACCAGGCAGAACCTGCTTTGATGGCCGCCTCCTCCAGCTCCGACTACAACCTGTGCGACGCCGACGATGCCCGGAGGCTCTTGGCCGACACCCAGCCTGACGTGGTCATCCATCTGGCCGCCCGCGTCGGTGGCATCGGAGCCAACCAGGAGCGTCCCGCCGACCTCTACCTCGACAACCTGCTCATGGGCACCAACATCATCGAGCAGTGCCGACTGGCGGACACCGACCGGCTGGTTGTCGTCGGCACCATCTGTTCGTATCCCAAATTCACCAAGGTGCCGTTTTCGGAGGACTCCCTCTGGAATGGGTACCCCGAGGAGACCAACGCTCCCTACGGGATCGCCAAGCTGGCCCAACTTGTGCAGATTCAGGCCAATCGCGAACAGCACGGCCAACAGGGCATCTATCTGATGCCCACCAATCTGTACGGACCCGGCGACAAATTCCACCCGTCGGTCTCCCACGTCATTCCCGCCCTCATGAAGAAGTGCGTCGACGCGGTGGAAGCGGGGGACGACAGCATCCAGGTTTGGGGAACCGGCACGGCCAGCCGGGAGTTCCTCTATGTGGACGACGCGGCCGAGGGCATCCTGCTGGCTGCCGAGCACTACCAAGGGGCAGAGCCGGTAAATCTGGGGGCCAACCAAGAGATCGCGGTCAAAGAACTGGTAGAGGACATAGCCAAGATCACTGGATTCACCGGCCGGGTCGAGTGGGATTCATCCCGGCCCGACGGTCAGCCCCGCCGCTGCGTCGATCCCAGCCGAGCCAAAGAGCTGTTCGGCTTCTCGGCCTCCACCCCGTTCTCCAAAGGGATCCGCCGCACCTACCAGTGGTATTTGGCCAACCGTCAGGAAGCCGAGTCCCGTGGGTTTTCTGCCACTCCGGAATAGTCAGCACCCACCACCAACTCCACATCGGCCCCTTCGATCTTGGCCACCAATTCGAGCAGCGGCGGGGGCTCTAGGTATCGGGCCAGCGTCTGCGCCTCATTTGCTGCCACCTCGATGTAGCGCACGGTGGTCCTGGCCACATCAAACCGGTCGGCATTGCCCCGGTCCACCACGGAGAAACCGGCCCGCTCCAATGCCGCTTCCACCCCGGCCACCGTGCCCGAACTAGTGCCGTTCAACAACCGCACCCGCACCCCGGCCAGGCTGTTGGCCTGGAAGAACTTCAGCACCGGTTGGGCCTGCTCCTCCAGCAACAACAGCACCTGCTTGCCGTCGATAGTCGCGTCCACAACCGGAAGCCTGTAGCGCTCGATTTGGTCAACCTGGAATGACCGGAATTCGTCGCCCAGATCCACGAGCTGTCCCACGGTGATGCGGTCATCCAACGTGATGCTGGGATTGTCGTCGTCCAGCAACTCGTTGGCTACCCCGCGCAGGGTGAGCGGGTTGCGGATTCCCTTCTCAACCGCCCGCTTGAGGGTGGCTACCATGAACTCCTGCTGGCGTTGGTTGCGCTCCAAGTCATTCCACACTCCGAGTCGCACCCAGTCGTCGTCGTTCGCCGGATTGCCCCCCTCGGCCAGGGTCAGCGGCCGACGGGTCCGCACATAGGCCAGTGCGGTGTCGGGATCGAGCGTGATGACGCCCGACTGCTCGATTCGCAGCCCCAGCGAGTCGTCCCGTATGGGCTGGGCAATCTCCACCGGCACCCCGTCGACTGCATTCACAATTCGCAGGAACCCCGCGAAGTTGATCTCCACGTAGTGGTGGACGGGCACTCCCAGAAACTCCGACACCGTCTCGATCAAGGTTCCGGGTCCGCCGATGCCCCGCGCGGTGTTCACCCGCTCGCTCCATCCCTTGCCGGCTATGGGCACCCAGAGGTCGCGGGGAATCGACAGCATGGCCACCCGGTCCGCATCGGGATCAATGCGCACCAAGATCACCGAGTCGGTCAGCAGGGTATTCACGTCTCGATCAATGTGGATGGGACTGTCGGGGTCGATTCCAGCGGCGTTGTCGATCCCCACCAAGAGAAAGTTCAGGGCCTCGGAAGGGCCGACCGCCTCGGGGTCGACCGACGTTCCCACCAAGTCCAGCGACAAACCCACCGACACTCGGGGTATCTGGCTGACCTGGGATTTCACCATGCCCAAACCGGCTGCCCCGCCCACTGCGGCCACGAACACCAGCAGACCGGCCAACACCACCAGCAGCTGCCTCCAGGTTCGCTTGCGTTCTCTTCGCCGGCGGCCGCGACTCATTGCCCGCCAGTGTAAGTACACTGCACCCGATGGAGGTGGCGGCTATTGCCGTGGTGGGACATCACCTGTGTTCCAGGCTGGCCGACGTTACCGACGACTTGGGCGCCTTGGAGTCCAAGGGCTTCTGGGCTGTGGCCATCGATTTCCACGGCAAGGCAGTGTGCGCCCGGTTCGACTCAGTGCGCCCCGCTCGCCCTTGGAGGGGCCGCCCTTGGAAGGGTCTCCCCTCCGACTCCTGGACCAGCTCGCTGGATCAGGCCGGATTTACCTCTGGGGTATCGGAGATCCGGGACATGATTGCCGAAGGTGAGGTCTACCAGGTGAACCTCACCCGCCGTTTGAGCGCGCCTCTCATCGACCCCGACACCGACATCGCCGCGCTGGGCGCGGCGCTGGCCGAGGGCAACCCCGCCCCCTATGCGGCCGTGCTGCGGCTGCCCAACCACGGCGTTCACATCGCCTCAGCCTCGCCCGAGCGGTTCTTGGAGCGCAATGGGCAGTGGATTGAGTCGTCTCCCATCAAGGGCACCGCGGCCGACCCGTCGGGGCTGACGCCCAAGGACCAGGCCGAGAACCTGATGATCGTCGACCTGGTGCGCAACGATCTGGGCCGGGTGTGCGACTACGGCACGGTGAGCGTGCCCGCCTTGTTCTCCTTGGAGCACCATCCCGGCCTCGTGCACTTGGTGAGCACCGTTCGAGGACGGCTGGCCGCTGGAACCGGATGGCCGGAGCTGATCGACGCCACCTTCCCCCCGGGGTCGGTCACCGGCGCCCCCAAGCTGGCTGCCCTTGACGCCATTAGTGCCCTGGAATCTCAGCCCCGAGGGGTGTATTGCGGCGCGGTGGGGTGGGTGGACGCTGATCGCCAGCGAGGCGATCTGAACGTGGCCATCCGTACCCTGTGGATCGAAGACGAACACTTGCACTTGGGAACCGGCGGTGGGATCACTTTTGACAGCGACCCCGAAGACGAATGGCGCGAGACCGAGCTGAAGGCCAAGCGCCTCCTGGCCGTGGCCACCGGGGAATACATCGCGATATGACGGAGACGCCAACGCCCGCAGAGGCTTCGCCAGCATCCCGCGTCGTGTGGATCAATGGAGCGCTGTTGCCCGAAGACGAGGCCAGGATCTCGCCCTTCGACCATGGTTGGTTGGTGGGCGACGCCGTGTTCGAGACCCTGGTCATTGTGCGGGGAATGCCGTTCGCCGCTCGCCGCCACCTGGAGAGGCTGGCCTACTCGGCCAAGCACTTGGGCATCTCGGTGCCTGATACCGAGGTGCTGCGGGAGGCCATGATCGCGGTGGCCGCCACCAACGGTCTCCAAGAGGGTCGGCTGCGGGTCACCGTCAGCAGCGGCACCGGTCCGTTGGGCAGCAACCGTGGCGACAGCCCTCCTACCGCCACGGTGGCCGCCACCCCCCAATCCCCCTGGCCGGCCACCATCGCTGTGGCCACCGTCGACTGGACCATCAACGAGCGCAGTCCCCTAGCCGGCCTCAAGACCGTGTCGTACGGCGCCAACGTGCGGGCCCTCGCCGCTGCGAAGGAGTTGGGGGCCAGCGAAGCCATATTCGCCAACACCCAGGGGCAGCTGTGCGAGGGAACCGGCAGCAATATCTTCTTGGCCCATCAGGGCCAGCTGATAACCCCCTCATTGGCCTCAGGCTGTTTGGCCGGAGTCACCCGCCAGCTGGTGATCGAGCTGACCGGCGCAGTGGAGCGAGATGTGCCCCTCGATTCCCTGGCTGACGCAGGCGAGGCGTTTCTCACCTCCACCACCCGCGACGTTCACCCCATCCACGCCGTGGACGGCCACCCTCTCCCCAATGCTCCCGGACCCCTAACCCAAGCCGCGGCCCAAGCCTTCGCCCACCTCAAAGCGACCCAGATTGATCCCTAATCCATTTCACATTGAGTGCTGGGCGTCAACGTAGGCGGTTGGGGGGTGGCCGGGCTCAGGGCGCCCGCCGCCCGCAGGTCACGAGGACGGCGGGCTGGGCCCGGATAGGACCCGCCAAACCGCCGGGGGATCTAATCGCTGCGTAAGTGCACGACATCACCCTCAACAACTCGCACCCCACCCTCCAGAATCAGCGCACCCTGGCCATCTAGATCTTCAGCCAACCCTTCCAGCACACTCCCGTCACTCAGCTCAACCGAAACTCGGCGACCAAGAGTGGCCGACTCTTGGCGGGCCGAATCAACCAGCTCCGCTTGGCCCGCGGCCGCTTCAATCTGATTCATCCAATAGGCAAACCTCGTCAGCACCGAAGCCAGAAGCTCTCGGCGGTCAACGGCTGAGCCGCACAGATCCTCCAGAGCGACTGCGGTATCGGCAACTTCGGAGGGCGCGGCTCCAGTCCGCACATTGAGGCCCATGCCCACGACCACAGCCTCGAGCCTGTCCCCAGCCACCACCGATTCGGCCAGCACTCCGGCCAGCTTGCGGTCTTCCACCACCAAGTCGTTGGGCCACTTCAAGCCCGGCCGTACCCCGGCCAGCGAGTCGCAGGCCTCCAACGCCCCCAAAGCCAGCGCGGTGGTAACCAGATGGGCCACCGCGACGGGAATCTCGGGCCGGGTCAATACCGAGAACAACAGGCTTGACTCCGGTGCTGCGTCCCAGGTCCTCCCCCGGCGCCCTCGCCCTGCGCTCTGATAGTCGGCCACCAAAACTCGATTTGTATCTGGGCCTCGGCGGGCCGCAGCCAAGAGATCGGCATTGGTCGAGCCGGATTCGGATACCCATTCCACCTGATAACCGGCAACCTCGTTCATATCCACGTGCCGAACTCCGATCCGTCGAACTGCCATTATTCGCGTGCTTGAGAACCCGTCTGCCGTTCATCGGGAGCACCATTTGGTCGCCGCTATGCCCGACATTATTCGCGTGGTTAACAGGCTGTCTGCCACCATATTGCCGTGTTGTCCAAGGTACTGATCGCAAACCGGGGAGAGATCGCCGTGCGGGTCATCCGAGCCTGCCGGGAATTGGGCATCACCACCGTGGCGGTGTATTCCGAGCTCGACCGCAATGCCCTCCACGTGCGAATGGCCGACGAGGCCCACGCACTGGGCGGTCAAACCGCGGCCGAGAGCTACCTCAACACCGAGGCCATCCTCGATGTGATCGAGCGCACCGGGGCCGACGGTGTCCACCCCGGTTACGGCTTCTTTTCCGAGAACGCCGACTTCGCCCGGGCCATCACCGCCCGGGGCGTGGCGTTCATCGGCCCCAACCCCGAGGCCATCGAGGTCATGGGCGACAAGATCTCCGCCCGCCAGGCGGCCGAACGGGTCGGGGTGAGCGGTGTTCCCGGCACCACCGACCTCATCACCGACCCCGATCAGGTGCGGGCCTTCGGAGCCGAGCACGGCTACCCAGTGGCCATCAAGGCGGCCTACGGCGGCGGCGGCCGGGGCATGAAAGTGGTGGCCGACGAGAACCTAGTGGAAGAGGCCATCGAGTCGGCCCAACGAGAGGCCCTCAGCTATTTCGGCCGCGACGAGATCTACATGGAGCGCTACCTGGAGAAGCCCCGCCATGTGGAGGTGCAGGTGCTGGCCGATAGCCACGGAAACTGCGTGTACCTGGGCACACGCGACTGCTCAGCCCAACGCCGGCACCAGAAGCTCATCGAAGAGGCCCCGGCGGCGGGCATCGACCCCGACATTCTCACCGCCATGGGCGAGGCCGCCGTGAAGGTGGCCCGGGGCTGCGATTACGTGAACGCCGGCACGGTGGAGTTCCTCTACGAGGACGGCGACTTCTACTACTTGGAGATGAACACCCGGCTTCAGGTGGAGCATCCGGCCACCGAGCTGGTTGTCGGGATCGACCTGGTGGAACAGCAGATCAAGGTTGCCTCCGGGGAGCCCCTGCCCTTCACCCAGGACGACATCGAGATATCTGGCCACGCCATCGAAGTACGAATCAACGCCGAAGACCCCGCCGAAGGGGCCTTCCTGCCATCGCCGGGGCCGATCACCGGGCTGCGGGTGCCCAGCGGCTACGGCACCCGCTGGGACGGTGGCTATGAGGCCGGCGACGAGATCAGCCAGTTCTACGACAATCTTGTGGGCAAGCTGATCTGCTGGGGGCGAGACCGGCCCACGGCTATTGCCCGCACGTTACGAGCCCTTGATGAGCTTCAGGTAGATGGCGTGGCTACCACCATCAGCGCCGATGTGGCCATCCTGTCGCACCCCGATTTCGCCGCGCTGAAACACTCCACCAAATGGGTGGAAGAGACCCTCGACCTCACCGGCGTAAAGAGCTCTCCAGATGAAGACAGCCCGCCAACCGACGACACCGAGCCACTCGTGGCCCGGAACATCGACGTGGAGGTCAACGGACAGCGCTACTCGGTGCGGATGTGGGTTCCCGAAACCGCTCCAGCCGCCGTCGCTTCCGGGCCGAGCGGAGCCAAACGCCCCAAGCGAGCAGCGGCCAGCAAGAGCGGAGGCAGCGGTGGAACCGGCGATGTCATCGTTCCCATGCAGGGGACGATCGTCAAGGTCATGGTGTCGGAGGGCGACACAGTGGAAGCCGGTGATCCCATCGTCGTGCTCGAGGCCATGAAGATGGAGAACAACGTTTGCGCCGAGAAGTCGGGCACGGTTACCGAGATCAAGGTGGCCGAGGGCGACTCGGTGGGCGGCGGCGACGTGGTGGCGGTCATCGAATAGACGCCGCTCTGCCCCGGCTGTCAGCCCAGCCAGTCCCCCGGTAGCATCGAAAGAGCCTCATGGACGATGCCATACACCTTTCAGGTGACGCCCAGCTTGACCGCGGGGGCCGCGAAGCGATTCATGCCGCATTCGCCCATCACCCCGAAGCAATCGCCTTGTACTGGGACATCGTGGTGGGCGACCAGCGTCAGGCCCGACCAGCCTGGTCACCTACCAGAGTGCAATCCGAACCCGGCGTCACGCTGCCGCTGGCCGTCCGAAAAAGCTGGGCCGAGTTTGATCCATCAATGACCCCTTTGGAGCTGGAGCACCGGTTGGCGGAGACCGGCGCCCAGGTCCTGCACCTGCCTGCCGTTCTCACCCACCACTCTCAGGCTCCCTCCTCCACGGTAGAGATTTCATCAAATGATCCCCGATTTGAGGCCGGTCCTCGACCCGGCACCCGTCGGCGGAAGCCATCGACAAAAGGCCAAGCCAGCACGTCGATCATCATCCCCAGCGCTGGCCAAACCCAGTCTGGCTCTGAGGTCTCCATGTTGGACCGCTGCCTCGAGACTCTCGCCTTGCTCGACCCCAAGCCAAAAGAAGTGATCGTTGTAGTGGGCGACGAATACCGGGGCGACCCGCCCCAGCAGCCGGCCAACCTGCCATTGCGGATCTTGCCTCGGGGTCCCGGGACCTTTGACTTCTCAAGAGCAGTGAACTGCGGACTCCTGGCGTGTCGCGGCGAACTGGTCCTCATGCTCAACGACGACATCGAGGCCGAGACCCCCGACTGGCTGGGCCGCATGGCCGCCCACCTAGACGACCCCACCGTGGGTGTTGTGGGCGCGGCCCTGCTCTATCCCGACCGGACGGTGCAGCACGTGGGAGTCGTCTTTGACGATGCCCGCTCCTACCATCCCTTTCGGAACTACAAACTCGCCGACACGGCCTCATTTGGCGGCGACGTTGCCCGAGACACAGTCAGCGTGACCGGAGCTTGCCTGTTGGCCAGACGCCGCGACCTACTGGCCGCCGGCGGGTTGTCGTTGGAATACCCATTTTCCTATGGCGACATCGATCTGTGCCTGAAAATGCAAAGGCTGGGTCTGAGGGTAGTGGTGGAACCAGCGGCTGTACTCATACACCACGAAAGTGCCAGTCGAGACCCATCCATCCGACCGTGGGAGTGGGACCGATTCATCCATCGCTGGGGTGATGTCGTCGACCCTTGGTATCACCCCGCCTACTGGAGGCCAAACGATCCTGAGTCCATCAGCCGCAACGCCGACCACCTCCATCCAGTCGACCCCGGAGGATCATGGCCCGCGCGAAGCGCGACGGTTCAATCAAGGATGCATCAGTCCCAGATTGGTTTCCCTCCTAGGATTCACCCATGAACGCTGATCTTCTTGATAGCGACGATCCTGAACAACTCCGCCACGAGATCCTCCACCTGCGCGACCAGGCCCTTGGGGCTGGGGCTCAAAACCAGTTCCTCCGCGACCGGATCACCAACCAAGACCTTCGCATCGCCGAATTGGAAGAACAGATTGGCGAACGTAGCACGCGCATCGAGGAGTGGAAGGAACAGGTCGCCGAACGGGACACGCGCATCGCCGAACGGGACACGCGCATCGCCGAACGGGACACGCGCATCGCCGAACGGGATATACGCATGTTCGAAAAGGATGCCCGGATCGCGGAGCAAGACGCCCATATCGTCAAATTGGAGGCCGAATGCCTCCGCCTTCATGAGGAACTTGGCCGATCGGCCATCATCCGCCTTGCTCGGAGGCTCGCTCGGGGACCGCGTCGCGATGAATAGATCCGACTTCGTCGACACAAGAGCAGTCGGAGCGGAAATAGAGGCTGAAGCCGACAAACGGCGGCATCAAGACCGCGAGATTGCCTTGCTCGAACTTGAAATCGAGCAGACCTGGGCAGACCTGTCCCTTTCCGGACCCACATTCGGAGTCATCAGCCACAACGGCCATCTTCTCGACCAAACCGCGAGCCTGGCTGCGCTTGACCCTCAGGTGCCCATCGGGTCACGCCGCGGCCTGCGGGGCATCAAGTGGCTGATCCGCAAGTTGGTCTACTGGTACGTCCGGTTCCTGACCGATCAATTCAACGTGTTTGCCGGAATTCTGACCCGGTATCTGCGCAACCTTGAAGCCCGCCTGGGACGCCTGGAGGCGACAGGAGGTTTTCCAATCGACCAGTCTGTTCCCGCCGGACTGGGTTTGCTCGACGATCCCCCCGAGCCGGCTGCTGAAGTTGTCGCCCAGGTGGCTGAGCTTGCCGGGGCGGGACCGTGCCTAGTGCTCTCCGCAGGACAAGGAGCCCTCGTTCAAGCCATCGGCGAGCGGGGCATACACACCCATGGTGTCGAGAAAGATCCCGACCGAGTGCTGATCGGACTCCGCCGTCGTATTGACATTCGAACCGGCGACGTGCTCTCCCACCTGGTGGGCTCCGAAGACGGGCAATTCGGCACGATCGTACTCACTGGCATGGTGGAGACCCTTCCATTGAAAGACCTGATTGGAATGGTCAACCAAGCCAGCTTGAAGCTAAAGAATGCCGGCCGGATCATCGTGGCGGTGGCCGATCCAGCATCCCGGAGCCATGTCGAGTCGGAGCTGGGATCGGGGTTGGGCATCTCACCGGCTACATGGCAGCATCTTCTGGCCCAGGCCGGATTCGACGCCAGCCTTGAGCCGTGTGCCGACGCTCGTATTGGTGAGATAGTCGTGGCCCACCGCACGACGAGTTTGTCGACTCCTTCAACTTCCGACTCCAGCGGCAGCAAGCCATGAGCCCGGCTGTCGACATATTGGTTCCCCAGATGGCCTCGGCGGATGCCACCAGCAACCACACGCGGCTCATTCAAGAAATGCTCGAGACGAAGGGCATCGAAGTTCGCATCGTTGTCGAGCGAAGAACCCGAGCGGACAGCAGCACAGTCCCGATTGAGAAGTGGAATGGGGGTGCCCAAGTTTCGATTCTCCAGCACTCCATCGGCTCAGAGGTTGCACAGTGCGTGATCCGCAACAGATCTCCGATCGTGCTGAACTACCACAACATCACTCCCGCGAGTTATTTCCAGGCCTGGCAGCCCGAATTGGCCAGAAGCGTTGAGCGAGGACGGCAGCAACTCGGCCAACTGGCGCCGCTCACTCGCCGAGGTATAGCCGACTCAGAATTCAACGCTCAAGAGTTGAGGGAATTGGGCATCGACGACGTGGTGGTCTCCCCGGTGCTCTGGCAGTTGGGGGGCCGCGTCGGCTTCCTCGACCAGGGCGAATCGGAGATTCCTGAAGACGGTGGCACTGTGCTGTTCGTGGGACGGCTGGCCCCCAACAAGTGCCAGCACGATCTCATCGCAGCCTTCGCGGTGCTATCCCGATTTCGACCTCAGTCGCGGCTGGTGCTCGTTGGAGACGCCTCTCCTCCTCAATACCTAGTCTCTCTCAAGAGCCTCGCTCGACGGCTCGGCGTGCATGGCCGGGTGGTCTTTGCCGGCAAGGTTTCCGACAAAGACCTGCTCCAGTGGTATCAGCTGTCAGATGTGCTTGCCTGCACATCGGAGCACGAGGGATTCGGAGTACCCCTAGTTGAGGCTATGGCCAATGGCTTGCCGGTGGTGGCCTACGATGCGGCCGCGGTGGCGGAGACAGTGCAGGATGCTGGCATTGTCCTCCGCGACAAGCGTCCGGCGACCTTGGCCCTCGCTCTCGACCGGGTCTTGGACGACAAGCAGCTCAGGAATGGCCTGCGGGACCGGGGTATCAAGGCGTCTCAGCGGTTCGACATCTCAGTCACGCGCCAGCAGATGTGGATCGCTCTCAAGGATCTGATTGCAACTGGGGATTGATCTAGCGATCTGCCTCACCCCGATCGAAATCGCCGGACAAGCCTGGCGATCTTGTCGTGAATCCGCTCCCGCCAAGCCACTCGGGACAGTCGAGCGTGGGCCTCGGCCAGCTCTGCCTGAGCCCGAGTCAATTCAGCCTTGGCTTGCGCCAAATGGATCTGTGACTGCTCCAAGAGAGCTGCCACCTCATGCTGCTCAGATAATTTCGCGATCATCTCCTGCTGCTTCTGAATCTTGTGCTCCAACCGTCGGTAGGGGGCCAGCGGGGATTTCAACAGATCCAATCGAGAGCGGCTCCCGGCGTCGTGCAGCTCTGCCAGCCTGGCCGCAGGCTGGCGATATACCCGGCTAATCAATTCATGCTCGGCTTGCCGCCATCGGCCCAACAGCTCGGCGTCTATGTCATCGCCGATCAGCTCTCCCAAATGGATTACTAGGCGATCGTTGCTCCAGGTAACAGGCCAAGGCAGAAGGCAGCGGGCGCTCAACATGGCCGAGACCGCCTTCCAGAGTCCTCGGACTACAGCCAGCCGTGCATCCACTCCCCCGGCGGCCACCCATTCCCGATCCACAAACTTGAGTCCCTCCGGTGTGACGACGAAATTATCTAGACCAGCATCCAGCCAATCCGAAGGCAGCATCTGGGTGGTATCGGCTGGCAAATAGGGATGGGGTTGGGCAACCGAGTCAATTGGTGCTTCGCGAGCAGTCAACTCGGCCCGCCACGCACAAAGCAGATCGACGATCCCTTCAACATCGCCTTCACGGGCTCTGTCCAACAGGAGCTGCTCGAGATTGCAGCCGGCGAAGTAGGGCTCTTCGGGAATCTCCACTTGGCCCAGCCAGTCTTCATGGTCACTTGCTCTGTCCCCGGCCAGCAGACTTCGTCTAATGGCCAGTCCCGGTTCCGACCGGACGATCATCGCTTGCTGTTGCCATCGCCGCCTGCGATCAGGTGCTACCCGCCACGCCAGCGCCTGCTCGTCAACCCTCCCTGCCACACATTCAGGTTCTCGGCCGGCCACAACCAAAAACGAGTTCGCGATGTCGGGTCCTAGTCCTGCGCTCAACAGCGCTCTGTGGGCTGCTCGGTCGTCGGCTACCAGTATGGGGCGGAAGTACTCACTACTGGTTGGGTGACCCACAAATTGGTCCACCAAGTCGGCCGCATCGGGTTGGAGGTAGATCTCCTCGGCCAAAACCGCGGTAGGCAGTTTGTAGTCAGGAAATGGGAAAAGCCACTTTTGGGCGGCCAACCCCGCGTTGGCCAGCATCTGGGAGAGCTCTCGTCTCGACCACGTCGTCGGCTCGTCGGAGCGGTAGCCCTCCAGTCCCGCCCAGGGCAGGCCAAGATGGTCTTCAGGAAATCCCAGCAGATACTTCAGCCCCAAGCGATTCTCGATGGCCAGCGCAACCACCCCGCCTGGGGCCACTGCATCGACCACTCTGCTGAGAAAGGCGGCGGCTCCCTCACCTCCGCCGGAACCGGTGCTGGCATATTCCAGCACGCCCACAACCAACACGATGTCAAAACTCTCGTGCCAGTCCTCGCTCATTGCGTGAAGCGGGCCACACAGCACCTCCACGTTTTCGAGTCCGGCACAGCGATGCGCGATGAGTTCCGCACGGGACGCGCTGCCCTCCAGCGCGGTCACCGCCGCTCCCCGGTCGGCGCAAATCCGGGTGTTGACCCCTGAGCCAGCTCCCACGTCCAATACCCGGTCGGCTGGGTTTACAGTCACAGGAGCCAATAGCACCGAGCGTTCAGGAGCGAGGTGGTAGGCAGTGGGCCAATCCCGGATTGCGTCAGCGAGTTCATCAGACCCCACTCGGCGGTCCCCCGCTGACCGGAATAAGTCCAGCAACTCGGCCTCCGCCCCGTCAGCATAGGGAAGCGAATTGCCGGCCATGACAACCGGCAATGGTTCAGAGCTCATTTGGGAATCCCAGTCGCAGACCAACCTCCGACCGCTAACACCTCGTCCGCCAGTCGCCTTCGAGACTCAACAAGCCATTGGCTTGCGGGTCGGGCTCTCCTGATATTTGCAGCCAAAACTCCCGGGCCCGGCGGTCGTAGAGAAACGAGGCGTCGGAATCCTGCACGGCTGCGTTGACGTGATACGCACCCGTTCGGAATGGAATGCGGGTCAACCGGAATTCCACCCACCCCTCCCCGCTCAGCTTGCCGGGGCGGAATCCTCCGACATGAGAGCGGGGGCCAGCTAGATGGAAGTTGTTTTGGTCGTAGAACCCCAATGAAAAGACGGGGTCTTCAACAGGCTCGAATGCCAAGTAGTGGATGCGCACGATCAGCGGTTCGCCCGAAACGAAGGACTTGGGCCGGTGGCCGGATTCGTCGAAGAACTCCAGGTCAGTAATGCGCAGGGGTTTTTCCTTGCTGTCGGAGTCGGCGCTGGGACGATGGCCCACCGAGGCCGCCCCCTCGGTGTCTATCGTGTCGAGATAGGCGTTGACCACGTCATGAGGTTCTCCAACCGCAGCCAAGAGCCCTCGATTCAGCCAGGCCATTTGATCGCAGTTGGCCCGTAGCATTCCCAAGTCATGGCTCACCAGCACGATGGTCGCTCCTTGGGACCGCAACGAATCCAGGTGGCTGAAGCAGCGGTACTGGAACTCTTCGTCTCCCACGGCCACGACCTCATCAACAATGAGGATCTCGGGGTCAACGTGGACGGCTACCGCGAAGCCGAGCCGAACATACATGCCGCTGGAGTAAATCTTCACCGGGCTGTCGATGAACTCCTCCAAGCCGGCGAAATCGATGATCTGTTCCACCCGATCGTCGATCTGGGCCTTGGGCACACCAAGCACCGAAGCGTTGAGATAGATGTTCTCCCGGCCGCTCAGTGCGGGGTGGAATCCTGCGCCCAACTCCAACAGAGCAGAAGTACGGCCCTGAACTTCAACTCGGCCCTCAGTGGGGCGGTAAATCCCGGCCATTATCCGCAAGAGGCTTGACTTTCCCGATCCATTGCGCCCTATCAGCCCGTACATAGACCCTTGGGGCACTTCCAGGCTGACGTCCCGCAGCGCCCAGAACGGCACACTCCTGACTCGGCGGAACCGTTGGCCAGAACGAGGCCCTTTCCTCGTCCACGCCTCTTTCAGGCTAAGCGGCCGGTCTGTGGTCAGCCGAAAGCACTTGGACACGCCTTCGACCACCACTGCGTTGGCGCCCATGACTACAACTCCTCGGCGATATCGCGAGTTCGGGCCTTGAACATCACCCATCCGGCCGCCCCCACGACAAGCGAGATCAAGGCCATTAGACCCAAACGGAGTAGCCCGGGCCAGTCCAGTCCGTAAAGCAGCTCGCGGGAGGCCTCGGTGAACTGAGACAGCGGATTCAACCGGATGATATCCCTCACCGGCAATCCCAAGGCTCGCTCGGGGATCAGCGAAAGCGGATAGACGATAGGGGTGACATAAAAGAGGAATTGCAAGGCGATAGTGGCCAGGTAGCCCACATCGCGATAGCGCACATTCCAAACGCTGAGCAGGAGGCCGATCCCCAAAGCGAAGATCGTGAGCAATACCAGCAAGACCGGCCACAGCAGGAATGTCCAGCTGACGTTGGCCAGACAAATGAGGATCAGCATCAGGATGGACGCTTCAATGGCCGCCTGGAACAACACCGTGAACAGGGCGGCTACTGCCGGCGCCTCGGGTGGGAAGTAAACCTTTCCCAGCAGCGATCCGAGTTCGAGCAGAGCGTTCATTGCCCCGGTAATCACCCCGTAGAAGGCATTCCACATGACCAGCGCACAGAAGAGGTAGAGGGCGAAATTGTCGAAGCGGCCGTTGCCTGCTCGAGGGGGGTCGAACTTCAGCAGCACACCGAAAACCAGGGCGTAGATGGCCAGGGTGGCGGCCGGATTGAGCATCGACCACAGCCACCCCAGAACCGACCGCTTATAGCGGGCCCCCAGTTCGCGCTGGACAAGCCGCCCGATCAGCTCCCGATAGCCCCAGACCTCAAGAACGCTGCCTCGACCGGTCATCTCAATCATCTTGGGGTTCGGGCATCTTGGGGTTCGGGATTGCACAGGTAGTCAAATAATCCGGCCAAATTCTCTCCCCACCGTGCGTGACGAGCAGCGATGTCGGCCAGACCTTGCTTGGCCAGTCGCTGACGTCTTTCGCGGTCGAGCACCAAGGTGACGATCTCGTCAGCCAGACCGTCGGCGGTCTGGGTCGAAAGCATGCTGTTGTGGTCGTGGCGCAGCAGCCAGTCGCCAGCCGGATTCTCAAACGCCACCACCGCGGCCCCACAGGCCATCAGCTCTAATGGCAGGTAGGAAGGGTGTTCGGAGGTGGTAAGGGCCACCCCGATGTCGCAAGTGCGATACAGCTGACCAGTTGCCCGATAGTCGAGTTGACCCAGGTGAGTAACCAGAGAGTCCATGTGCTCGGGGAAGGCCCACGACCCCGCGGTTACCACCCGCACATCATCAGCCAATTGGTCTTTCACCAGCCGTACCGCTCGAGCGGCCAACTCCCAGCAGTTCCGCATATGGCTCGGACGGGAATAGATGAACACGGTCGTGGGGCGGTCGGGATCGGGCTCGTCTCTGCCGCGAGCGTGAAAGATCGATTCGTCCACCGCCGGCCAGAAATGCTGGGCGATCCCGCCATAGCGATCCCGATAGATGTCGGCCAGACGGCCAGTGTTGCACAGCCCGTAAAGCCCAATTCGGTAGCTGTGTTCGGCAAGAGCGGAAAGCGTGCCCGCCGGGTGGAACATGGGCTCGTAGTCCTGAATCAGATAGAAGCGGCGCCTTTGAGCGGTGGCCCGGGCGACAAAGTAGGCGGTGGTCCACATGGTGGCCAGAGCGGCGTCAGCCGGGGGAATGTCATCCGGGTCGAAGGTTGCGAAGTCGTGGTAGACGATGGGGCAATCGGAAAGCGACTCGAAGGCGGCCGCTATCCCCGACCGGTACCACCGCACATCGTGGGGCTCAGAACCGGTCACCACCATGAAGCGATTCTCGATGCCGTGGTTGGTGGCAAGGTGGTCGGCCAGGCGGAATACCGTGTGAATTCCTCCGTAGAACGGATGTTGGAACTCGGGCACAAACCAGTTGACACTCCTCACCTCTCGGCGGCCCTGGACTGCTCGGTGCCCTCGGCTCACCTTCTCGGTGAGGCTCCGGTCGGCTATGCAAACAGTCGCCAGCGCGTGGGCATCACTCGATTCGTTGCGCTGGTAGAAGACCTCCATGGGCCGCCCCAGCAGTTTCGTCAGGTGCTTGAAGATGCCTGGCCTCTCTTCACAGCACAACACTGGTTCTGAGTGGAATACACTGAGATTAGGAGAAAAGTACGGATCGCCTCCGATCAGCCACTGCTGGTAGAACCAGTAGCTCGTGAACACATCGGTCTCGGGAACAAACCGGCCCCGGGTTGCCGATTCTCGATGCCCAACTGGCGTGGCCGCGGAAACAACATTTCGGTAGCCGGCTTGGCGAGTTCTCAAACCAAGAACCACATCGCTTCCGCAAAGCTCCAAGCGTTCTTCGAATCCTCCAACCTCGTCGAATACCGACCGGCGCACCGCTAGGCAAGCCCCGGTTGCCGCCACGGCATTGCGGGTCCAGTCGGTGGGCCCGAGCAGACTGTCGGAGTGCGGGGCCATGCCTTGGAACAAATGATCGGCGAAACCGTTCAATCCTACGATGACCCCACCGTGTTGAATGAGGCCGTCATCGTCGATGAGCTGGAGTCCGACAACCCCGATCTCGGGACGCTGAGCCCAGCCGATCAGGTTGTGGAGCCATCCGGGGTGGCCAGGCGAAGTGTCGTCGTTCAAGAACACCAGCACCTCGCCGGTGGCCTGGGACGCGGCGTAGTTGTTGACCGCGGAGTAGTTGAACGGCTTATCCCACCAAATGACCTGGGGGCTCAAATCAGCGGCCTGAGCTCGGTACCAGGCCTCGTTGTCGTCGCTGCGGCCGCCATTGTCCACGATCACGAGTTCTAGGGCAGAATGGCAGGCCGAGCGGATCAGGTCGAACGCACCCTCCAGCAACTCTCGGTTATGGCGGGTGGCGATGATGACGGTGACCGGGACCGTCGGATTGGGCATCCACGCCAGATTTATGCCCCTGTTCCCCGGTTCGGCTCGTGCCGGCCAATCCTGACGCTTCAGCCACTGGTCCACCAGCTCCAGATGGCGGGACCCGATACGGTCGTCGGTACTGTCGAGGGATTGCAAGACCGCTGGGAGGCGCGACACTTGCTGGTCGACGACATCCAAGCCCAAAAGCAAGTCCCACCAGAGGGTGTCATCGTCCCCGGCATCGCGATGGCGTAGAGCGACTTCGGATCGCAGTCTCCGGGCCCGAACCGCGAAGGCTCGTCCTATGTAATTGGCGCACACCAGAAGATCGGGCGACCATTCCGGCTTGAGGCGGGGCTGGCTCGAGCGTTCAAGCTCGTCGTCGAAGTAAATGCCTTCTGGCATCCCGTCGAGGTACCAATCCCAAACTTCGGCCAGATCAGACCGGTCGTCGTCCCAATACACCAGCTCCAACCAAGGGTCGCGCCAGGCTGCCTGGGCAATTTGAAACACCGCATCGGGCCGCAGACGGTCCCCAGCTCGCAGAAGCAGCACAAGGTCTTTGGGACAGTCCCGCGACAGCCTGTCGAACACGTCGGCCAGTCCCCCAGGCTCAACTACCACCACCTCGACCAGCCCCCAAGACTGATTGCGAAGGGTCAGCTCGGTGGCGGTGACATCTCCGCCATCGTCCACCACCGCCGCCCATACCTTCAGCGGCCGGGGCCATTCGTTGAACCACTGTCGCTGAAGTTCCAAAACGCTGGGATCGGCAGGCAAGCGGCACCACCAATTTCGATAGGTCACCCCAGCAGGCTGGCGTGGTGGTTCCGGTTCGGGATCAGGCTCCACCTCCAATTGGGATTCGACCGTCGGGTCTGGCCCAGCCTCGTCCATCGACTCTGCACCAGCGGGCTCCACGGCCTCGTCAAGCAGCTCTGAAGGGGGATTGATTTCGAGGCGGCGCCGCTGCCACTCGGCCAGCGTGCGGCGGGCCGCGCCACGAGCCTCTCGGACGATTACCATCGCCCCGCTAACCAGTCGGCGGCGGCGGGTGTCCCGGGGCAAAGCTCGCTCAAGCAATCGACGAACCACTACGACACCCTACCTGTGCCCCGGGTTTCGCCTTTACCCGAGGACGAACCCGCACCCATGGCAGATTTCAAGGTGTACTTGATGGCTAGGGCCGAAGCTGGGAGAATTGCCCGGCGGGCGGCCAATCGGTAATGGACGTCCTATGCAATGGCAGCGGTTGACGGTGCTGAACCGCCCTCGCTTAACCCAGTTACTCGCCGCCGCTTCGGTCTTGATTGTTGCGGCATCAACGATGGTTGTTGCCCCCACTTCAGCCCAAAACAGCCCCAACCCCCAACCGGTGTTCATCGTCGACCCATCGTCGGCGGTCACTTTCACCGGAAAGGGCTGGGGGCACGGAGTAGGCATGAGCCAGTGGGGAGCCAACGCTCGCTCCCAGGCCGGGCACAGCGCGACGGAGATTCTGGGCTTCTACTACGAAAACACCCAACTGGTGGAGAACTACGGCTATTCCGGAGCTATCCCACCCCCCTCCCCCACGCCGATTCCGACTCCGGTAGCCAGCTCTACGGCAACGCAATTCCCAACCACCGCCCAAGATCCGGCCCAGATCCTGTTGGCCACCACCGACACCACTACGTTGACGCCTGGGGGGCTCAATCGCATCACTGTCGATAACCAGAACATCGCCGTCGGCGGCGAGAGCGCAGCTCGGGTCCCGGCCGGAACCCCTATCGTCATTGCCCGAGCTGGCGGACTGTGGCGCATCACCAATGGCACCACCGACGTTTGCGGTAACGGCTGTCCCGGGGAGACTGCCCAACTCCACTTCGCGACCGACACCTCCGTGGCCATATCCACCACCGGCCGCTCCTACTCCCACGGCCGCATCAACCTCATCGCCGTGGCCGGCGACCCGAACCGATTCCACATTACCGTCGACTCCCTCACCGTCGAGAAGTTCCTCAACGATCCCCACAACGATCCCGGCCCTCTGAACGTCGACCACGGTCTACCCGAAGATTCGGTGCAGTTTTTGCTGGCCAACACCGAGGCCACCACGCTGACTCCCGGGGGGCTCAACCGCATCACCATCGACAACGCCAACATCTCCTACAGCGGCCAATCCCCAGTGAGGGCCCCGGCCAACGGCCCCATCACGGTTACCCGGGTCAATGGCTTGTGGCGGATTCAATACGGCAGCGCCAACGTGTGCGGCACCGGCTGCTCGGGACAGACCGCCCAACTCCACTTCGGCACCGATACCGCCGTGGCCGTGTCCACCACCGGCCGCTCCTACTCCCACGGCCGCATCAACCTCATCGCCGTGGCCGGCGACCCAAACCGGTTCCACATCACCGTCGACTCCCTGACCATCGAGAAGTTCTTCCGCGATCCCCACAGTGGGCTGCCATCCACATCGGCCGGGCCTCTCCCCTCAACCCCAGAACCGGTCATCGAGCCAACTCCTGAGCCGGCCTACCCCGAAGAAGCGATCCGCGTTCATCTCGCCTCCACCACAGGCACCACGCTGACTCCCGGGGGGCCCAACCGCATCACCGTTGACGGCCAAGGCGAGATTCGAGTGCCCTCGGGAACCCCGGTCGCCATCACTCGCCACGCTGGGCACTGGCACATTGTCCACAACGGCAGCGACGCATGCGGCAACGGCTGCGCGGGGCAAACCGTCCAGCTCCACTTCGCCACCAACACATCGGTGGCGGTGTCCAACACCGGCCGCTCCTACTCACATGGCCGCATCAATCTGGTTCCATCCGGGGGCGACCCCAGCGAGTTCTACGTGATCCTCGACACACTGTCGATGGAGAAGTATCTGCGAGGTATCGCGGAGAGCCCCATGAACTGGGGTTTGTCGGTGCACAAGGCCCAAGCCATCGCGGCCCGGAGCTATGCCAGCGCCACCTTACGTGAGCGGCGGGCCTCCGCTACGTGGACTCGACCATTCGACCTGTACTCCACGGTGTGGGATCAGGCATACGTGGGCGACTCTCGGGAGAAGCACGCCGATGCTGCAACATGGATTCGGGCCGTGGAGGAAACCGCGGGTCAGTTGCTCCACTATGGCGGCGCGCCCGTCCGAGCGTTCTACCACGCCTCCAACGGCGGCCACACCGAGCGCAGTGGCTACGTGTTTGCCACCGATCTCCCTTACCTTCCCTCCAAACCCGACCCGTTTGACAACCAAGCCATCAATCCCTATGCCTCGTGGTCACGCTCCTATTCCGTTGCCGACCTGAACCGGTGGCTGAATGACCACACTGATACCGCAGTGGGCCAACTCATCAGCATGGAGACCGTGGGCGGCATCGGCGGATCGGGTCGGCTGGATAGGGCTCAAGTCCGAATCACCGGCACCTCTCGTTCGGTCACCGTCAGCGGCAACCGGCTTCAGGCTCGGATCAATACTGCGGCCCGAGAGGCCGGACAAAACCAGCTCTTGTCCACGTTATTCAGCTTTATCGTTCCCCTGGCCACCTTTTCCACCACACCGGCCGATCCGGGAGACCCCGGGGGCATAACCCCTGCCACCGATGTGTTCTTCTCCGGAGTCATCGACAGCCCAGACTTCTGCTTGAATCGGAGTCTGGGCGGACCGATCACCTACGCCTTCGACAGTGACGGCGACGGGATCGCCGACATCTGCTCGCTGCCTCGAACCCGTCGAGAGGCGGTAGCCCACCAAAGGACGTTGGAGCATCTGGCCCTGGTAGAGCGGGACATCTTCACAGCCAGACTCGCCGAAGAGTGCCGCTCGGTGGCGGCGACATTCGGCGAGCCCGACAAAGAAGCCGTCGACGAGTGCCAGCAGTACCGCGATTTCGCAGGCAATGCGCCGGGTGGGCTCACACCGGCAAATGGCGGCTCTGGAGTCCAAGCGCAGCCGACCCCAGAAGACCCCGATTCCTACACGGCAGAAGACCTGATGTTCTACTCCGGCATCATCGACGGACCGAACTTCTGCCTCAACTTCAGCCTTGGAGGTCCCACAACCTATGCCTTCGACAGCAATGGAGACGGCGTGGCCGACGTCTGTGCCCTACCCCGAACTCGTCGAGAGGCGGTGGCCCGCCAGCGGGCTCTCGAGCATCTGGCCCACGCTTCCCAAGAGCTGGAGGATCTCTACGACGCATTTTTGATTGTGAACTGCCACATGGGGCCCGAGACGCTGGGGGAACCCGATAAAGAAGCAAAGGACGCCTGCGCCCCACATATCCGATCGGGAGCGGTCTAACGCGAATTAGCCCATATATTCGCTTATCAGGCGAGCCAGGGACTCTCGGTAATCGCTGGGAATGGGGATGCTGGCCAGCATCAGCGCCCGGTTTTCCAACACCGAGTTGGCCGGACGGGGGGCCGCCAGGGGGGGATCCAGCTCCGCAGTCTTGATGGGCTCCACCCGGTCGGGATCATGGCCAGCGGCAGTCATGACCTCTCGGACGAACTCATACCATGACACATCTCCCTGGTTGGTCACATGGAAAAGCCCAGGAGATCGGTCCACGCACAGCCGTTCGATCACCGCGGCCACATCGGGAGCGAACGACGGTGAGCCCCGCTGGTCGCTTACAAATCGCAGGGGTCCGCCCTCGGCGGCTAGACGGAGCACGGTAGTCACCACGTTGGAACCATGGCGGCCGCACAGCCACGAGGTCCGCACCACCGTGGCCGCTGAACCGGCCTCCTGCTCGCCGGCCAGCTTGCTGGCGCCATAGACCGACCGGGGATCGGGCTGGTCCCATTCGTGGTAGGGCTCGGCTTTGTCGCCGGAGAACACGTAGTCGGTGGAGACGTGGCACAAGTGGACGTCGAAACGGCGGGCGGCTTCAGCCAAATGGCGTACCGCCCAGGAGTTGACCTCATAGGCCCGCTCGGCATCGGTCTCACAGGCATCCACCGCCGTATAGGCCGCACAATTGACCAGCACATCGGGTCGGACAGAGCCCACTACACCGATTACTTGGTCTCGGCGGGAGACATCCAATTCTCGGCGGCTTACGGCAACGACCTCGTGGACCGAAGCAGCGAACTGCGCGGTCACCTCTTGGCCAAGCTGTCCGGCTGCACCGGCTACCAGCACCCTCATCGCCTTGCCCCCCTCGACAATCTCATCATCCCGCCGTCGCAATTGCCTGCTTCAGCGGCTCCCACCACCAACGGTTGTCCCGGTACCACACCACGGTGGCGGCCAGAGCCTCATCAATTTCCCGCTTTGGCGACCAACCCAGGCCACCGATCTTGGCCGCATCCACCGAATAGCGCCGGTCGTGACCTAGCCGGTCGTCCACGTAGCGGATGAACGATTCGTCCCGACCGCACAACACCAGCAGCCGTTCGGTCAGGTCCCGGTTGGTGAGCTCATTGCCTCCGGCGATGTTGTAGATCTCCCCCGACTGTCCCTGGCGAAGCACCAAGTCGATGGCTGCACAGTTGTCGTCCACATGGCACCAGTCCCGCACATTCAAGCCGTCGCCGTACAAGGGCACCGCCAGTCCGTCGAGGAGGTTGGTGGTGAACAGGGGAATCAGCTTTTCCGGGTGCTGGTAGGGCCCAAAGTTGTTGGTGGTTCGAGTGATGGCCACCGGCAAGCCGAAGGTCTCCCCATAGGCCAGCGCGATCAAGTCGGCCCCGGCCTTGGACGCCGAGTAGGGCGAGCGGGGTTCCAGCCGGTCGGTCTCGGCGAAGGAACCTTCGTCGATCGACCCGTACACCTCGTCGGTGGAAACCTGCACCAGCTTGCCCACCTCCAGCTGTCGGGCCGTGTCGCATACCACGTTCGTACCATCGCAGTTGGTGCGCACGAAGGCATCGGGGCCGACTATGGAGCGGTCCACATGGCTCTCTGCCGCGAAGTGGACCACCGCATCACAGCCCGCCATGGCCTCGACCACCTCGTCGCGGTCGCACACGTCGCCATGGATGAACTCAAAGCGGGGATCGTCTTCAAAGTCCCCCAGGTTGTCGCGGTTGCCGGCATAGGTGAGGGCGTCGTACACCACCACCGCATCGTCGGTATGGGCCAGCAGCCATCGCACGTAGTTCGACCCAATAAATCCGGCGCCCCCGGTGATCAGCAGTTTCATGTCACGTCTGAGGGCCGAAACGGGGAATCAGGTGATCGGGGACTTCGGACCGGCGGGGATTCGACTGGTCGCGGACCGAGAGGATGGGGCTGTCCACGCCCCAATCGGCGCCGATCTCCGGATCGTCCCACGCCACCCCCAGCTCGTCAGCCGGGTTGTAGTAGCCGTCAACCAAATAGGTGATGGTCATGTCCGACAGAGCGGCAAACCCATGGGCCACACCCGGAGGTATATACACCCCTCGGTGGTGGTTGACTCCGTCGGGCTCGGTCCCCAAGGGAAGCGCCACCGTCTGCCCGTCGGTGGGTGAGCCCGATCGAAGATCGTGCAGCACCACCCGGGCCTGTCCCACCGGCACATACCAGTAGTCGGCTTGATGCAGGTGGTAGTGCAGCCCAACCACCGAGCCGGATCGCCGGTCGCCCCGATTAGCCTGGATCATCTCCTGGACACCGGGAATCCACTCCCGGCGGTAGGTCTCCACAAACACACCCCGCTCGTCACCGTGGATATCGGGAGAAACGATGAATGCGCCAGCAATCGCCTCACAGGGGCTTACCGCAGCCACTTGCTCTATCCCAGCTCGAGATTGGAGTGGTCGCCCAGCATCAGCCGAGATGCCTGACGGCGCTCCGGAGAGCGGGTCACCTGCACATGCTGGCCGATGAGGGAGTCGGTAATTCGGTTTGTTCCATCGATGCAGCAGCCCTCGAGCACAACGGAGTGATCCAACTCGGCGTCGGTGATCACGCATTCGTCGCCGATGGAGGTATAGGGGCCGATGAAGGTGTTCTCAATGCGGGTGTTCGCTCCGATCACCGCCGGACCTCGAATGGTGGATTTCACGATCTTGGCTCCTTCTGACACCACCACTCGCCCCTCGACCTTCGAGGCATCGTCCACCGCTCCGTCTACCCGGCGAGCCACGGTGTCAAGCACCAGTCGATTGCATTCCAGCAGCGGATCCTTCTTGCCGGTGTCGATCCACCAACCCTCCAGAAGTTGATGGCGCACTCGGCTGCCATTCTGAATGAGCCAGTCGATGGCATCGGTGATCTCCAGCTCGCCCCGGGCCGAAGGCTCGATGGCCGCCACCGCGTCATGGATGCATGAGTCGAAGATGTACACACCCACCAAGGCCAGGTTGGAGGGCGGATCGGTGGGCTTTTCCACCAAGTTGACTACGTCGCCATCGGGACCGATTTCAGCCACTCCGAACGATGACGGATTGTCGACTGGGGTAAGCAGTATCTGGGCACGGCTCGGTCCCGCGTCGCCCATCAGGCTGGGTGTCTGCTCCCTCGACTTCTCGAAACTCTCGACGAATTCAGCCAGGCCCTGCTCCAGCATGTTGTCACCCAGATACATGACGAAGCAGTCGTCGCCCAAGAAGTCTCGGGCGATGAGCACGCAGTGGGCTAACCCGAGTGGAGCCCTTTGGCGGATGTAGGTCACGCTCACACCGAATCTCGAACCGTCGCCCACCGCATCCCGTATCTCCTGGTGGGTGTCGCCCACCACGATGGCGATGTCGGTGATCCCCGCGGCAGCCATATCCTCGATCCCATAGAACAGCACCGGCTTATTGGCGATAGGCACCAATTGCTTGGCCCGGGTGTGGGTGAGCGGACGCAGCCTGGTCCCCTCACCCCCCGACAAGATCAACCCCTTCATTCGCTTCTCAGTGTACGACCCCTCCGGCGGCGCCGTACTAGCAACAAGCCTCCTCGCACTGGGGCGAGCGGCCCGCGTCGGGATGGCTGAGGTTCAGCCTGCGACTGCCACTCCGCTCAACATCGCGCCCGCCGTGGCCAGCGCCAGCGCACCTACCAAGGCTCGGGCAATTGCCTTGCGCCGCAGCACCGGCGCTATCGCCGCCGCGGCAAGAGGCAAAATGGCGAGGGCATATCTCCCAGGCACCGGGGGGTCGCGCGACAGGGTCAGGTAACTGGCAATGAGCGTCAAAACTCCCATCCCAGCCATGGCGGCGAAGACCCCTCCGACCAGAGCTCGATAAGGCGATCGGGCCGCGGTGACCGCGACGGCGACTCCCAGTATTCCCAGCAATCCCACGTCAGCGATCCCTCCCAGCGGGGCCAGCAGATCGCGGGGCAAACCATCAGGAATCCACTGGTTCCGAAATGGAGTCAACGTTGCCCGCAGCATTCCGGCGATCGAAGTCCAATGGAAGGAGTCAAAACGCTGGTGCAGGAACAAAGGCAGGTCTCTCTCCGCAGCAAGCCCGCGATGGCCTTGCCACCATTGCCAGATCAACAGCGACCCCAAGCTCACCAAGATCGAGCCAAGCGCGGCTCCCAGCCGCTCTCGCTGCTTTGCCCAATTCTGTCGGTCCCGCTCTTGCCACGCCCTGATGCCCAGGTACACCACCAGCACTCCCACCGCGGACACATTCGTCAGCTTGAGCCACACCGCCACGCCCGAGCCAATGGGCACAGACCACCACGGCCATCGGCCCATTTCCCACTTCAGCAAGGCCACCAGCACCACACCCCCTGCCATCATCGCGGTGGCATCTGGATTCAAGAAGGCCGAGGCGTCCACCACCACTGGAGATACCCCGAGAAGCCCCACTATTCCGGCTCGGCCCCAGACGCCCAGCCCCACCAAGCCCAACGCATACCACAGCAAACCCAGACCAGCTGCCAGCCACGCCACGCCCACCAGCCGATACGCCACCAAGGGACTGTCCACCCCGGGCAAGAGCAGCACTACCTCCCCTGCCAGTGCCGTCGCCGAGTAGTACGCCGGCGTATGGGGATAGGCCGAGTTGTACCCCTCGGTATTGGACAGAGAGGGATCGGGTTGGGGGTGCCCGCACTCAGGCAAAAGGGGGGTTCCCAGCTCCCATCCCGGCACGCCGATCCCGCGACATGACACCACTCGCATGGCCTCTTGCCCCAACTGCTCGCCGACACGGATGCCCGCCGAAGGAGACTTCAGCACGTAGTCAAGATGCTGAAGCTCATCTACCGGAGAAAGCGCCGGGTGGTCTCGCACTTGCATCGCCGCAATCCCCACAACCACGACCAAGACGCCGACGAGGACAGCCGCAGGGGCACTCAGGAATGAAAGGGCCCTATTCAACTTCGCAACCCCCGGGTACGAGATGCTGGTCGGTCTCGAATTGACACCGGTACACGGCGAGCAACTCTTCCAACTCGCCGATAAGCCGCTGTTGATCGGCAATCAAGAGCTCTGGAGCCTCGAGCAACCCCCCTAATTCGCCGATGAGTTGGCGTTGTTCGGAGATGGTCTGGTCTCGGGCTTGGACCAAGTCCTCAAGATCGGCGATGAGCCGCTCCTGCATACCAATCAATTGCTCTGAGTCCTCAAACAAGTCTTCTAGGTCGGCGATGAGTCGCTGTTGATCGGCAATCAACATCTCTCGGGCCAGCTCCTGGGACACCTCGAAGTCTGCGGTGGATGAGGACGAGGTGATCACTCCGTAGGAAATTGCCGCGCAAGTGATGAGGGCGAGGGCAACGGTCATCGCTCGTGCGAGGGCGATTTGCCGCAGAGCCGGGGCAATTGCGACGGCGCCAAACGGCAATATGGCCAGGCCGTAGCGGGCGGGAGTGAGCTGGAAGTAGTTGTATCCCGCGGCATAGGTGCTCAACATCGTGACCAAGCCGGCACCGATCATGGCGGTCACCACTGCCGCGACGAGATGGCGGTGGGTGGACCTTGAGGCGGCAACGGCCAAGGTCGCCCCCATCATGACCACCAAGCCGACGTCGGCAATCCCGGTGACCGGGGTGAGGACATCCCAGGTTTGCAGCCAATTGTCGCGAAATGGGGTGAACACCGCCCGGAGTTCGTCGTCAACCTGCTGCCATTGAAACCCGCTCTTTCCCCAGGTGACTTGATGAATGGGCAGATCGTCGACATCGGCAAGCTTGCGGCTGTTTTGCCAGACCTGCCAGCCAATCACCGAACCGATAGTGACGGCAAAGGACCAGGCCGCGGTGATCAGCAGATCGCCCCTTTGGTCCCGGTCCCTCCAGGCTCTGTAGACCAGGTACACCACAAGGGTGCCGACGGCCATGGCGTTGTTGAAATTCAACCAGACGACTACTGCGGCCACTATCGGAACAGACCACCACCTCCATCGGCCCAATTCCCAGAGCATCAGTGCCACCAGCAGCAGAGCGCCCCCCACAAGCTGGACATTGCCGGGATGCACGGAGGCGGACAGGTACACCACCGCGGCCGGGGCTCCTAGCAGGCTGACGACTGCTGCTTTGACCACGACTCCTATTCCCGCGAGGGTCAGCGCGTACCACAGCAACGTCATGCCGACGGCCATCCATACCGTCCCGGTTAGCCGATAGGCGGTCAACGGGTCGTCTACTCCCGGGACCCAAGAAAACACCTTGCCCCCCACCCAGGTGAGCGAGAAATACCCGGGCGGATGTTGGAAGGCGACGTTGTACCCCTGCTGCCAGAGCTGATTGGGGTTGGGCTGAGGATCGTCGCAATCTGGGATGAGCACTTCAGGCCAAGCTTCGATGCCTTTGCAGGCAGCGGTGCTCGTCGCCTCCGCTCCCACTTGCTCGCCGATGCGTAGTCCCAGTGATGGAGACTTCGCCACATAGTCCAAGTAATAGATCTCGTCCACTCCCAACTGAGGATGGATGCGGAACTGCTGCACCGACAGGCCGACGAACAACGCAATCAGGCCAACGAGCACCAACCGATCGCGGCGAACACGGGGGTTCACCCCAACCTCCTGTCGACCAAGAAAAGCCTGCTCAGCCATAGTCTCGCAGGTGTCTCATCGCTAGAGCCGCCCGCAAAGTGTCATGGCTTGGTGCGGCAGACGGTCTCCACCGTGCCCTCGACATTCCAGCCGTCGGGATTGCCCGCCTGCACATACAGCACGCCGTCGGTGTTCGGCTTGGCTCCGTCAATGGTCTTGGACAGACGGGTGAACTCAAACCAAGGATGGGCCGCATCCCACCTGATCCGGTACCAAGTGGCGTCTTCCACCGGATCCCAGGACCAGGTGTATGACGTGGACGTGGTGGTGCAAGTCACGTCCGGCCGGCCGTAAGGGGCAGTCCGACAGGTCTTACTGCCAGATGGGCCGCTATCCCACCTATCGGCGCTTCCGGCCTGGACGTACAACACCGCATCGGTGTTGGCCGGCTGGTCTGCCAAGACCAAGGTTGTGCCATCGTGCTCTTCCCACGACCAGCCGTCGAAGCTCACCCTATAGACGGTGTCCTCGTCCACCTCGTTCCAGCGCCAGAAATAGGAAGTCGAGGTTGTGGAGCACCACACCCCCATATTCGTCTCGTTGTCGGGCGACACAGCAATGGCGGGCTGGGGCCCGTACCACAGCACACCCGACAACATGGCGGCCGCGGTCACGATGGCGACGGTGCCAATCGCTGCCCGGGCGAAGACGTGGCGGCGCAAAACCGGTGCGAATGCGGCGGCGGCAAACGGAAGAATAGCCAGGCCATAGCGGGAAGGGGCAAGAACGTCGAGACCCAAGGCAGAATAGAACGAGAGCATGGTGACGATGCCCATGCCCACCATGGCCGCAAACACCCCCGCTGCCAGGGCCCGGTAGGCCGATTTGGCCATCGTGAACGCCACCGCGACGCCCAGCATCCCGATGAGGCCGACGTCCATCACCCCGCCCAGCGGAGAAAGCAGGTTCCCCGGCAGGCCCTCGGGGATCCACTGATCCCGAAAGGGTGTGAGCACGGCGCGGAGCTGGTCGTCCACAGAAGTCCATTGAAATGAATCGTGGCGCTGAAGGGTGAGCACCGGCAGGTCTCTCTCGTCGTCCAATTGGCGGTGGCCCTGCCACACTCTCCATGCAAGCACCGAGGCAACAGTGACCAGAATCGAGGTGGACAGCACCCACAGTCTCTCCCTTAGCCTGGCTTGATTCCGCTGGTCGCGCTGCTGCCAAATCCGGAACGCCAGATAGACGACGAGGACTCCCACCGCCGGGGAGTTGGTCAACTTCAACCACACCGCCACCGCCGCAGCTAGAGTCACCGACCACCACGGCCAACGTCTTGACTCCCACTTCAACAACGCGAGCAGCACCACTCCGCCCCCCAAGATGGCGGTGCCATCTGGATTTAGCATTGCTGAAGCGTGAACAACGACCGGGGACACGCCGAAGAGTCCCACCACCGCGGCCCGGCCCCATACGCCGACGCTCACCAGGCCCAGCGCATACCAAACAACGGCCAGCCCTGCCGCCAACCACACCGCCCCCACCAGCCGATAGGCCACCAGGGAGCTGTCGATCCCCGGGAGGCGCAGCAGCGCTTTACCGCCCAGCGCGGTCGCCGAGTAGTACACCGGCGTGTGCAGGTACGCCGTGTTGTACCCGTTGGAATGAGACCGGGTTGGGTCAGGAAGCGGGTCGCCGCACTCAGACAGCAGCGGAGTGCCGGGCTCCCAACCTGGCAGGTCGATCCCTCGGCAGGCCACGACCCTCATGGCCTCGAGCCCATATTGCTCGCCGATTCGCACCCCGGCGGACGGGGCCTTCAGCGCGTAGTCGAAGTGCTGAAGCTCGTCCACCCGGGAGAGCTGCGGGTGATCTCGAACCTGCAATCCCACAATTGCCACGACCACTGCCAACACGCCAGCCAGCAACAACGTCGACCGCCAGTGCAACGACAGCCACTCCCGGGCACGGTCGAATGCAGCCGCTGGGCCTGTCACCCACAAAGGCGTAGCACATCTGCCCCCGCAAGTACTGCCAAGTGATTCCCCATTGGCGGGTCTACGCTTGGCCAATGCCGACTTTGAGCCGCGACCGTGCAGCCCTAGCCGCTTTGCTGGTCGCGGTGGCAGTTCTGGTGGGATTGCACGTTCGCGACCACCAGGCCCTGTCCCATATCGACGAGCTCCAACACATGGACTATGCCCTCAAGTCGCCGTTCCATGTGCCTCGCCATGGTGACTCCATCGGACAAGAAGCCATGGAGGAGACCGCCTGCCGGGGAATCGACTACCCGTTGAGGCTGTCGATTGACGCTCTAAACGACTGGCTTCACCTAACCGGCGAACAGGGAGTAGCCACCCTCGTTCCCGAGAGCGTTCCCCGGGTCAAGCTTCCACCTTGCAGGTCGCTGCTGCTAGCTCCAGACCAATTCCCCAACTGGGGGCTCAACACTGCATCCACCCATCCTCCGGTGTACTACACAACCTCCGCGCTGGCCGGTGAGGTCTTCGATACGGTCCCCAACGTCGACAGCAGGGCTACGGGGATCAGACTGGCGGGAATCCTGTGGCTAGGTGCGGCTGCGGTGGTCCTTTGGTACCTGCTGGGCAGCCTGGGAGCCTCGACCTGGTCGAAGGCACTCTTGATCGGCTTCTTGGTTGTCTCCCCCCGAGTGCTGCACGAATCCTCCATCATCAACCCTGACTCCACCGCCTTGCTGGGAGGCGCCCTGGTGCTTGCCGCAGTATTGCGATGGGAGGCCGGGAGGGCGCCCGGATGGCTCGTGCCGCTGGCTTCGATGGTTGCTTTGTGGCTCAAGTTCACCAACGCGTTCGCGATAGGTGCGGCTGTTTTGTATCTGGGAGCCCGGGCCTGGCAGCAGCGCGACGGCCTAACCAAGCGGCAACTCCAGCAATGGCTGATCGTCGCCGGAGCCACCGTCATCCTGACTGTGGCATCCGTGATCTCATGGACGGCCTTCCAGGAGGCACGAGGGTTGATCCCGCCAGAGCAGCTGCCAACCAATGCCATTTACCAGGTGAACAGCTTCCAGTGGGAGAGGCTCGGCAATGAGCTATTTTCCGCGCTCACTCCGCTGCGGGATCCATTCATCTCCGACACCCTCCCCCGCTACCTGCTAGAGCCACTGGGCGACCTCTTGAATTGGCTCCTGCTCGCCGGAGTGGGCTCAGTGGCGGTGTTCTCGGCCAAGGGTTCGCAATTCCGGGCCATGGCGGTAGCTGCATTCGCGGCCATGACTGCGACTGGGGTGGTGACAATGGTCACGGCCTATCTCTCGGTAAGCGTCTACTTCGATACGAATCCCCGATACGGCCTGTCGTTGCTACCGATCGCCGTCGCTGCCGTGGTGCCTGTTGTCGACAACCGCTATATACGCTTGTTGATCTCTGCGGTCGTGCTGGCTACGGCCGGGGCTGCCCTGGCTGGAGTCGCAACCTGAGCCCAGGACACGCGGAGGTCACTGCCGACATTCCCCAGCAGGCTCCTGGCCGCTTACTTCCACCGTCGTCCGGGTGTTCGCAGAATGCAAGAGGGCATCGGTCAACTTGATGGCGTTGAGGCCTTCAGAAAGCGAGGCGATTTCGGAGGGGAGCCCGAGCACAGCATCTCGAAATGCACACAGCTCCATCCATAGGGGCTCGTGCTTCTCCAAGGCGTAGCGCTTGATCTCGCCTTCTCTAGCTCCCCGGAACGTGGCGAGCTCATCCCACATCGTTGCGTACCCATGGGCATACAGGGCAAGATCAGCAGTCAGCAGATCAGCGGCCAAGACCCCTCGCTCACCGTTCACAACCACTCTGCGCTCCTTCTGCGGGGTCATCCAGTTGACCAAGTGGTTGACAATCACGCCGCAGTCGAGGCGGCCCACTGCGGCTACGAAGTCCTCACGGTCGCGCCCCGATCGAGATCCGGTATGGGCGCTGAGTGTCTGGTACTCCGACTCCACCACCCATTGGGTCAGATCGAGGTCGTGGGTGGCGAGATCCTTGACAACCCCGACACTCGGTACATTGTCGGGAAGCGGACCCTGTCGACTGGTGGCAATCTGGTAGATCTCACCCAACTCTCCCTCCCCAAGACGGTGCTTGAGGTTCATCAATGCGGGATTGAACCTCTCAACAAGACCGGTTGCCGCCACGACACCAGCAGCTTCGAAGGCATTGACAAGGTTCAGTCCCTCGTCCCAAGTCACTGCCAATGGCTTCTCAATCAGGGTGGCCACGCCGGCGTCAGCAAGCCTGAGTCCAGCTTTCTCGTGCTCCTCTGTGGGTATGGCCACGACGCACATCTGGATATCCAATTCCAGCAGCGCATCCAGGGAAGGAAGCAGAGGTACTCCTCTCGGGCAGTCGGCTGGGTTTCCCAGCGGGTCAGCGGCTCCGACGAATTCGATTCCCTCCAATCCTCCCAAGACGCGAGCGTGGCGGACCCCCATCGCCCCCAGACCCAGAAGGCCAGCCCGAATGGACTCGTTAGTCACGACTCAACAACCTCTGCGACTCGGCCAATATCAGCTTCGCTCAAATGGGGCCCGACGGGGATCGACACAACCGAGGAAGCAGAATTCCTCGCATTGGGCAGTGGGTAGCCGTCATGGCGATAGATCGGAAAATCACTTAGCGGATTGGGATAGTAGACTCGAGCATCAATCCCTGCTGTCTTCAGTCGGGTTAGCAAGGTATCGCGGTCCGAACTCGACAGCGTGTACTGATGGTAGACGTGCTGAACATCTGGCATCACTGTGGGGGTGCGGTGTTTCGTGATCAAGGCATCATACAGTCGAGCATTCCTTATGCGCTGTTCCGTCAATTCAGGCAATCTACTGAGTTGAACTCGACCTATCGCAGCCGCCATAGCGGGCATTCGAAAATTGAATCCAGCTATCTCATACTGATAAGAGGCATTCATGCCTTGATTTCGCATGATCGAGGCCCTTTCCGCCGCTAGTGGATCCTTGAATACCGCCATCCCGCCTTCGCCTGTTGTCATATTCTTGGTTGCGTAAAAGCTAAAGGCGGCAGCGTGTCCAAGTGCTCCGCAGGGGGTTTGCCCGATTCTCGCCGCATGGGCTTGTGCCGCATCTTCAATCACTACCAGACCATTTTCCTCGGCGATCTCTAGCAGTTCCTTCATTGGTGCAGGATGTCCGTAAAGATGTACCGCCAGTATCGCTACAGTGCGAGTTGTAATGCGCTCTCGTACCGAATCTGGGCTGAGACAGTAAGTGAGCGGGTCAATGTCGGCTAATATGGGCGACGCTCCTACCAATAGAACTGCATTTGCCGTTGCCCCAAATGTGAAGCCTGGGACGATGACCTCGTCGCCGCCACCTATTCCCAATCCTGCCAGGCAAGCAATCAGCGCTGAAGTACCAGAATTCACAGCAATGCACGTACGATTTTCGATGACCGCTCCAAATTCTTGTTCGAATCGAACTACCTCCTCTCCCCCAGTGAGCACGCCCGACGAAAGAGCCGATACGGCCGCAGCTATCTCTGCTTCAGAGAGAGACGGTTGTGATATGGGAATCAACTATCAATCCCTTCTAGCCCGTCAACTCCCTCACGGTATGAGTTGCCGCTAGCCGGACAGCGCCATAGGCCGCTTGATTCGGGTAACAACCGGTGACCCGCCTCTCCAACCCAGCCCACTCTTCTGGCCGGAATACCAGTAACCAGAGCGTACGGTTCGACATCCTTAGCCACTACTGCACCAGCGCCAATCATGGCCCACTCTCCAATGGAAATGCCTGCATGGACTATAACCCCTGCACCTATAGACGCCCCTCTTCCGACTCTCGCGCCCTGGCGATTCCAAGAATCTCTACCTATTGTTGACCCGTCTGGCTTGATCGCTCGTGGATTCCGATCATTGATAAAGAAAACATCTGGACCAATGAACACGCCATCGGCAACTTCTGAGGGTCCATATAACCTTGCCGTGTCTTGGATTTTGCAGTTGTCTCCAATCAATACCTCCGAATCCACATAGACCCAGCGTCCAATTGTGCAATTCCGGCCTATTGCAGCGTTAGTTCTTATTACTGCTGCTGGCCAAATGACCGTTCCATCGCCAACGATTGCGCCATCCTCGACTACAGCTTCTGGCTTGATATCAGACATTTCTGCTCTTTTCTGATCCGCTCTCAAGGCCTTCACTTTCAATAGCCAACTCATGAGGGCGAATTGCCGGGTTCTTCTGAAACGGATGCGGAAAGGGAGTCGAACCGAGAACTTTCTAAAGCATCATCTATGCTTCGCCTGTGTCCAGGCTAATCGCCGTGATCCCTGCGTACAACGAGGCCGAAACCATCCAAGGGGTGGTCGCCGACCTCATCGCGACCCGTGACCACGAAATGTTGGTGGTGGTCGTCGACGACGGTTCCGTCGACGACACCGGAACGCTCGCTGCCTCTGCTGGAGCAGTTGTCTTGCGCCAGCCGGTCAACCTGGGGGCGGGGGCAGCCCTACGCCTGGGATTTCGCTATGCCGCTCAAAAGGAGTGGGACACGGCATTGGTCGTGGCTGCCGACGGACAGCACATGGCCGAAGAGATCCCCAATTTGCTCACCCCTCGAAATACTGGTGCGGATCTGGTTGTAGGCAGCCGATTTCATCCCGATTGCACCACTTCGTACCCGGTGTCGCGGCACAGACGAGCAGCCATGAGGCTGGCTAGCAGGATTCTCAGACATCGCCACGGCATCTCCCTAACCGATCCCACTTCGGGATTCTGGGCAATGTCCAGGCCATGCCTGGAGCTGTTCTCCCGACAACTGCCGTCAAGGTTTCTCGATGACACACTGATTGGGCTGTCGTTAGCCGTCCGGGCCGGTCTCCACATTGCAGAAGTGCCCACGGTCATGGTTGTACGCCAGGGTGGGCGGCCGTCCACTAGGGGATTGACCTTGGCCTACCACTACGCCCGAACCCTTCTAGCCATTTCCATTGGAGGTCGATCATGAGCCTCACTGCCCGAATCGTTTCCGCCCTGCTGGCCGCCGTGGTGGTGACCATCATTCTCAAGCTCCAGCGGCGGGGCGGCATGGTTTCCAAGTACGGGCTGTTGTGGATGGCCACTTCGGCAATCATGCTGGTGATGGCTGCTGCCCCCGACGCAGTCGACACGATTGGCGGCTGGCTCGGAGTGGAATACACGCCGTCGCTGGTGTTTATGGCCGCTCTGGGCTTCGTTCTGATCGTGCTCGTGCAGTACTCGTGGGAACTCAGCCGAGTCGAGCAGCGCGTTCAGATCTTGATGGAGGAGGTGGCGCTTCTGCGCCGAGAACTAGAAGACCGGAGCAAGAGTGCCGAGTCAGAGAATTGAGAATTAACCGACTGGGGCAGGGGCGCAGAGCCCGTCGAGTTCCACAACCTGGATCTTGTCCCGGTTCTCCCAAGTGATGGGCTGGTCTGGATCGGGTCGCAGCTTGTACTCCCGGAACGACATCTCGCTGGCGTCGAAGGCCAGCAGCCGCCCAACCAGGGTGTCGCCGTGGCCCAAGATCAACTTGATGGCCTCCAACGCCTGGATCGAGCCCACGATGCCCGGAAGCACCCCCAGCACACCGGCCTCAGCGCAGCTCGGGGCCATCTCAGCCGGAGGAGGCTCTGGGATCATGTCTCGGTAGGTGGGGCCGTTACGGGGATCAAACACCGTGACCTGACCCTCGAACCGGAAGATCGACCCGTGGACCACGGGAATGCCCAGCTTCACCGAGGCGTCGTTGAGCATGTAGCGCACCGGGAAGTTGTCGGCACCGTCCACGATCACGTCGTAGTCCTTGATGATGTCGACGATGTTGTCGGCCCCCAGCCGCACGTCGTAGGTCACCACGTTCACGTCCGGGTTCAAGGCGTTGAGCGTCTTCTTGGCCGAGTCCACCTTGCGGTCCCCCACCCGGTCGACGTTGTGGAGAATTTGGCGCTGGAGATTGGAGGCATCCACCACGTCCATGTCCACGATGCCCACGGTTCCCACCCCCGCCGCGGCCAGGTACAGGGCGGCGGGAGAGCCCAGCCCTCCGGCCCCCAGGCAGAGGACCTTGGCATCCAGCAGCTTGATCTGCCCTTCGGTGCCCACCTCGGGCAGCAGCAGATGGCGGTGGTACCGGTTGCGCTGGTCGGGGGTCAGCGACACCGGCAGCGCCCAGTCCCGGCCCTCGTCCTTCCACTGGTTGAATCCGCCGTCCATGGACACCACGTCGCCGTAGCCCATCTCCTGAAGGGTCTGGGCCGCGAACGCCGAGCGAACCCCGCCCGCGCACATGACCACCACTGGGGCATCCTTGTCCGACAGCCGGTTCTCCACGTTGGGCTCGAGGTTGCCCCGGGGGATGTGGACCGAGCCGGGTATCGCCCCTTGCTCGTACTCGTCAGGCTCTCGAACGTCGAGGAGTACTGCGCCGTTCGACAGCATCTCCTCAGCGCCCGCGGGATCGGTCTCCCGAATCGCGGCCTTGGCCTCTCTCAGCAGATCTCTGAATGTGGTCATGGCCAAAGTCACCTCGATCGTGGCGGGGCACCGGTTCAAGAGTCGGGGGGAATTCCCAATAAATCCTACCGAGTTAGTCCGATTTTACCAATCCCGGACTCACCTTCGGGCTAAGTCATTGGGCAACGATCAACGGCAGCGCCTCGCTGATCGAAGCCGGCACAACTGCGGCGGCCAACCCATCGAACGGGGTGGGCTCCGCATTCACTATCACCACCGAGGCGCCGGCCTGATGGGCGATGGGCACCACGTTGGCGATCGGGTACACGGTGAGGGTGGAACCAACCGCCAGCATCACGTCGCACGCCATAGCGGCCTGCTCCGAACGGTGCAGATCGGCCATCACCAGATTCTGGCCAAAGGAGATGGTGGCCGACTTCAAGATCCCCCCGCAGATACGACAGGGCGGATCGGCCTCCCCCGTCCTCACCCGCTCCAAGGCGTAATCCATGGGGGCGGTGTCGCCGCAGTCCAAACAGCGGACTTTGGACGTGGTGCCGTGGATCTCCACCAACCGGTCCTCAGATGTGCCCGCCGCTCGATGGAGCCCGTCGACGTTTTGGGTGATCACCGTGTGCAGCCTTCCCTGGCGCTCCAACTCCACCAGCGCCCGATGGCCCGGATTGGGCTCCTTGCCCTCCCACATCGATCCTTCGGCCAGCCGCTGCCAGTTGCGCTTGCGCAGCTCGGGGTCGGACACATAGGACGACAGCGTGGCCGTCTTCTCGGCCTCGGGGTTCTTGGTCCACAGCCCCTCCGGACCCCGAAAGTCGGGAATGCCGCTGTCGGTTGAGATCCCCGCTCCGGTGAGCACGACAATTCTCTTCGCGGGATGCAGCACATTCCGGGCCGCCTCGATTTCTTCGCCCAGTTCTTCGATCTGACGCATGAAATTCCTATCTGACCCTTGACAGCATTACATGAAAATAGACAAAATTCACCTAAATCTTCCCCCTTGCATCTGGCAAAGCCCCTGCTGGCAGAAACGATCCTCTCATGACATCCCCCTTCATGCACTCTTCACTCTGGATAGAGCCTTGGCGAGACTCGGTCACCGAGGAATGCGGGCACGATCCCCGATCTAGATACGCGGAGCTTTTCTGGCTGGGAATCATCGGCCCCACCGCTGCCTGGCTCCTACGCCATATGGCTCACGAGTTCGAGAGCTCGCCTGATGGGTTTGAACTCTCCGTAGCCCCCATCGCCCTGCAATTGGGCATCAGCCCCAAAGCGGGCCCACGAGGCGGCATGCACCGCACCCTGCACCGCCTGGTTATGTTCCGGCTGGCCTCGGAGGGCCACGCCGGATATGCCGTCAGGCGCCAATTGCCCCCGCTCAACAACATGCAACTCAAACGGCTGCCCGCCCACCTCCAGCGCACCCACGCCTCCTACTGCTCCCAGCCCAAGTCCGCAGCTTGAAGTGCAGGACACTAGACATACGGAGTGGACAATGAACTGAAAGCTTCCTGGGACCGGCTGTGCGACACCCTGAAGGAGTCGGCCGACTACGTCTTCGACCCCGCACTTGGAGTGGACTCCTCCGAGCAGGCCGAGGGATTGCGCCATCACCTCCGGATGCTTTATTTGGCACTCGACCGAACTCTTGAGAACAACGACCCCGAACATCCCGAACTGGGCTGGACCTATCCCTCGAAATTCGGCCAGGACAACCCCGATGGGCTGTACCAGACCGCGCCGCTGGATTTGAGCCGCACGTACCGTCTCACCGGCCGCATCGACACTGTCCGCTACCTGGGGTTGTCAATACTGAATTTCGTCTCCGGACGAGGAGGCATCACCCAGCAGCTCAACGTGGGCACGCCCGACCTCACCGACATAGGCGGCGGGCGCATCGACGTTGTCTTCAGCCCCGACCCCGACCCCGGCGATCACGTCGGCGACTGGTACCAGGTTGAGCCCGAGTATTCCCGACTGCTGGTTCGTCAGTTCTTCTCCGACTGGGGCGCCGAGAGCCATGCCCAGCTCCACTTGGAGTGCCTCGACGCCACAGCTCCCCCAGCCAGACTCGACCCCGTTCGCACCGCGGCGCTGATCGACGAGGTTGCCAACGAGATCAAAACCGTCCCCAAGTTCTGGACCGACTATGCGGTGGGCTACCGCGACCGGGGCGAGATCAACACATTCGCGCATGTTGAGGGGAAATACAGCGGCGAGGGCCTGGGAGGCAGCGACCAGCAGGCCTACGGAGGGTGCTGGTTCGAAGTGGGCCCCGACGAGGCCCTGCTCCTTGAGGTGACCCCACCGAACTGCCTGTACTGGAACATCCAAGTGGGCGACACCTGGTTCCAGAGCCTCGACTACGTGAACCTTCCCACCACCATGAACGACTCCCAAGCGCGCCTAGACCCCGACGGCGTGCTGCGGGTGGTGGTCTCCCACGTTGACCCCGGCATCCAAAACTGGATGGCCTTAGGCAACTGCCCCCAAGGAGTTCTCACCTACCGGTGGAACAACGCCGACTCCGCGCCAGTGCCTGATCTGAAGCTGATGCCGATGTCCGAGGTCGCCGGCTGCCTCCACCCCGACACCCCCCAAATCAGCGCCGGCGAACGAGACGCGATCAACGCCGAGCGCCGCCGCCACGCCCTGCGCCGCTTCACGAGATAGGCATCAGTCCCTCGTGCTGCCCGAATAGAGGTGTCGCGGCTAGACATACACCGTGGAAAACGAACTGAGGGCTTCCTGGAATCGGCTGTGCGACACCCTGAAGGAGTCTGCCGACTACATCTTCGATCCAAAACACGGGGCTGATGCCTCCGAGCAGGCCGAAGGCCTGCGACATCAGCTGCGCATGTTCTTTTGGGCCTTCGACCGGATCGTGGAGAACAACGATCCCGACCACCCCGAACTGGGCTGGGTGTACCCCTTCAAGGTGGGCCAGGACAATCCCGATGCGATGTACATGACCGCACCAGTGGACCTGAGCCACACTTACCGTCTCACCGGGCGCATCGACACCCTGCGCTACTTGGGGATATCGCTGATGGACCACCGCTTCGGTCGAGGGCGCATCACCCAACTCGTCGACGTCGGCAGTCCCGATCTGACCGACATTGGGGGTGGCCGCATCGACATCATCTTCAGCCCCGACCCCGACCCCGGCGACCACGTCGGCGACTGGTTCCAAGTCGAGCCGCTCGAATCTCGGCTGTTCGTGCGCCAATTCTTCTCCGACTGGGCGGGCGAGAGCCACGGCGACCTGTACTTCGAATGCCTCGACCCGGCCGGTCCACCCGGCCGGCTCGATCCGGTGCGGACTTGCGAGCTGTTCGATGAGTTGGCCCGAGAGGTGGACACCGTCCCCAAGTTCTGGACCGAATTCGCCGGGAATCAGCGCAATCGAGGTCAGATCAACTCCTTCGACCATGTTCCTCCCCACAAGGTGAGTCAGAGCGCCCAGGGAGGAAGCGAAAAGCAGTCCTACGGGCAGTGCTGGTATGAGGTGGGCCCCGATGAGGCCCTGCTGTTCGAGGTGACCCCGCCCGACTGCCTGTACTGGAACATCCAGGTGGGCGATACCTGGTACCAGAGCCTCGACTACATCAACCTCCCAACTACGATGAACGACTCCCAGGCCCGCCTCGATCCCGACGGGGTGCTGCGGGTGGTGATATCCCACCAGGATCCCGGCATCCAAAACTGGATCGCCCTGGGCGGCTGCCCCCAGGGGGCCATCACCTACCGGTGGAATAACGCCGACTCCGCGCCAGTGCCTGAGCTAAAGCTCATGCCGATGTCCGAGATCGACGGCTCCCTCCACCCCGAGACCCCCCGGCTGAGCGCCGACGACCGCGCCGCACTCAACGACGAGCGCCGTCGCCACGCCCTGCGCCGCTTCACGCGTTAGCCCATGGAGTATGCGGCCGCGGTCTATCTGATAGCCGCGGTCCTCTTGGGCGCCGCGGGCGCGGCCAAGGCCGTTGCCCCCGAATCGGCATCGTCCGCTCTGGCCCGGCTTCAGCTCTACCACCGCCCTTGGGCTGTGCGGTTCTTGGGTCTGGTTGAACTCGTGGTGGCGGTCAGCGCGTTCATTGTGGGAGGCATCGTCCCCGCCACCGCTCTCGCCGCGTTGTATGCCGGATTCGCGGTGGTGGCAGCGGCCATGGTGCGCACGGGCTCAGGAGAGCCCTGCGGGTGCTTCGGCCCGGTGGAGATGCCCGCCACATGGCGCCACATGACGGTGAACCTCCTGGCTGTGGTGATCAGCCTGGTGGCGGCCTCGTGGCCCGTGGAGGCCGTGGATCAGCTATTTGAATCCGACCAGTGGCTGCTAGTTCCGTTCTTCGTGGTCGTGGTGGGCGGGGCCTACGGAGTGTTCGCGTGGCTCAGTCGTCCTCCGAAGCCACCGCGGGCGGCTCGAAGTTGACCAGAGCGTCCAAGAGCATGCGAACGCCGAAACCGGTGCCGCCTTTGGCGGTCTCGCCTTCCTCGGAATCGGTGAACGCGGGGCCGGCTATGTCGAGGTGGGCCCAGGGGATGCCTTCCTCCACGAAGTTGGACAAGAACAGCCCAGCGGTCAGCGCGCCGCCGTGGGCCCCGCCGATGTTCTTCATGTCGGCCACCGACGAGTCAAGCTGGGCCTTGTAGTCGTCGGGCAGCGGCAGCCGCCATACCCGCTCACCGGTTCGTTCGGCGGCGTCGGCCAACTGGTCGATCCACCCCTCATTGTTGCCCATGAGCCCGGCCATCTTGGGGCCCAGCGCCACCATGCACGCCCCGGTGAGAGTGGCCAGATCGACTATGGCGTCGGGCTCGGCCCGGCAAGCCACCGACAGGGCATCGGCCAACACCAGGCGGCCCTCGGCGTCGGTGTTAAGCACCTCCACCGTCTTGCCGTTGGCAATGGTCAGCACATCACCGGGTCGGGTGGCGTCGCCTCCCAGCATGTTGTCGGTCATTGGCACGTAGCCGGTGACTTTCACCGGGGGGGCCACCGCGGCGATGGCCGACATTACGCCCAGCACCGCCGCTCCCCCGCTCATGTCGCACTTCATGGTCATCATCCCGGTGCCGGTCTTGATCGACAGGCCGCCGGAGTCGAAGGTCAACCCCTTGCCCACCAGTGCTACCGACCCCCGGCACTCGGCCTCCGCGTCGGGGGCATACGACACCTCCACAAACCGAGGCGGCTGATCCGACCCCCGGTTCACCCCCAGCAGACCGCCCATTTCAGCCTCACGGATGGCGTCCAGATCGAGCACCGATATCTCAAGTCCCTCCCGCTCGGCCATCTCCTCGGCTATCTCCGCAAACCTGGTTGGAGTGAGCGACCCGCCGGGCTCGTTCACCAGATCGCGCGCGAAGCACACCGCCTCGCCCACTCGCCGGCCCTGCTCCAGCGCCTCGGACACCGCCCGGCCCCCCGGACCGATGACGTGCACGTTCTCCAGCTTGTTGGGCTTGTGCTCCGACTTGAAGTCTCCGTAGGTGTAGGCCCCCAGTGTCATCCCCTCGGCCAGTGCGCCCAGCGCATCAGAGCGATCGATGCTGTCGGGCACGGCGTCGAGCACCGACACCGCGATGCGCTTGGCCCGTTTGGCCGACCGGGCCAGCGATGCCGCCGCCCGGCGAATCACCGCGATGGTGATCTTGTCGGCCGGTCCCAGCCCTACCACGGCAATCGGCCGGTCTGGTCCCGACACGATCTCCACCTGACCGGGCTTGGCCTCAAAGCCCCGGCCGCTCAACACCTCCCAGTCCAGCTCGTCGGGCCGCTCGGCATCGCCCCCTGAGCACACCCCCACCGCGTGCAGCTCGGCGCTAGCCGGGATTTTCCTGCCGGTTCGAAACGCGATCACCTGGTCTCCTCAAATCGATACAAGCCCCTGCGATGTTATCCAGCATCAAAACAGCCCCCAACGCAAAGTAGCCTCGCATTCCATGGGTTCCTATGAGGATGCGGCCCAAGAGCGCGTCCTCATCTATGACGGCGCGTTTGGCACCTACGTTCAAGAGCAGCCGCTGAGCGCCGACGACTTCGGCGGTCCCGACTTGGAAGGCTGCAACGAGCTCTTGTGCTTGACCCGGCCCGAGCTCATCGCCGGGATGCACGACTTGTACCTGGGTTTAGGGGTGGACGCAGTGGAGACCGCCACTTTCGGGGCGTTCTCCGTGCCCTTGGCTGAATACGGCATCGCCGACCAGGCCTACGAGATCAACCTGGCCGCGGCCCGCATCGCCAAAGAAGCAGCCCACGGCCACTCGGCCGCCGACCGGCCTAGGTGGGTGGCCGGCTCGGTGGGGCCGGGCACCAAGCTGGCATCGCTGGGCCAAATCCGCTACGCCGAATTGCGCGACGCCTTCGAGGTTCAGGCCCGGGGTCTGCTTGACGGCGGGGTTGACCTGTTCATTATCGAGACCCAGTACGACCTGCTAGGAGCCAAAGCGGCCATCAACGGCTGTCGCCGGGCCATGGCCGTCGTGGGCCGCGATGTTCCGCTGCAAGTGCAGGTCACCATCGAGATGACCGGCCGGATGCTCCCCGGCACCGAGATCGGCGCAGCGCTGGCCGCGCTGGCCCCGTTGGGTCCCGCCGTGTTCGGGTTGAACTGCGCCACCGGCCCCGCCGAGATGGGCGAGCACCTGCGGGTGCTATCGGAGCAGTGCCCGGTGCCGGTGGCCTGCATCCCCAACGCCGGTCTCCCCCAGGTGGTGGACGGCCGCATGCACTACGACGTCGGCCCCGACGAGCTGGCCGACTACTTGGCCCGCTACGTGACCGAGTTGGGAGTGAGCGTGATCGGCGGGTGCTGCGGCACCACCGCCGAGCACCTCCAAGCGGTTATCGACCGCTGCGCCGACCTCGTTCCCGGACCCCGGCCCGGCGCACTGCCCCCTTCGGCCACCTCCATTTACTCCGCAGTGCCCTTCGCCCAGGACACGTCGTTTCTGATCGTGGGCGAACGCACCAACGCCAACGGCTCCCGCAAGTTCCGCGACGCCATGCTGGAGGGCGACTGGGACGGCTGCCTTCAGATCGCCCGAGAGCAGGTGGGCGAGGGCGCCCACCTGCTCGACCTGTGCGTCGATTATGTGGGACGCGACGGCACCACCGACATGGACGAACTGGCCCGCCGGTTCGCCACCGGCGTGGCCGCCCCGCTGGTTCTCGACTCCACCGAGCCCGACGTGATGCAGACCGGCTTGGAGTGGATCGGCGGCCGGGCGGTACTGAACTCGGCCAACCTGGAAGACGGTGAGGGCGAGGGCTCCCGGCTTGACCAGGTGCTGACGCTGGCCCGGGAGTATGGCGCGGCGGTGGTGTGCCTGCTCATCGACGAGGAGGGCCAGGCCCGAGACCTGGAGTGGAAGATGCGGGTGGCCCATCGCCTACACCGACTGGCCGTTGAGCGCTACGGGCTGGCGGCCTCCGACCTGATCTTCGACGCATTGACGTTTCCGCTGTCCACCGGCGACGACGACCTGCGAAAAGACGGCTTGGCCACCATCGAGGCCATCAGGAGGATCAAGGCCGAGCTGCCTGGCACCTACACCACGCTGGGAGTTTCCAACGTGTCGTTCGGGCTGAAGCCCGCCGCCCGCCATGTGCTCAACTCCATGTTCTTACACGAGTGCCTCGAGGCCGGGCTCGACTCGGCCATCGTGCACGCCGGGCGGATCATCCCGTTGAACCGGATAGACCCCCACCATCGAGACGTGTGCCTAGACCTGATCTACGACCGGCGGGGCGCCGGTGGGATCGCGTCGCAGGGCCAGGACGACTACGACCCGCTGACCGAGCTGCTGGCCGCGTTTGAGAACGTGACCGCCGCGGCCACCGTCAAGGAAGACCGCTCCGGCTGGCCGGTGGAGCAGCGTCTGGAACGGCGGATTATCGACGGGGACCGCGACGGGCTGGAGGCCGACCTCGACGAGGCGCTGGAGTCTGCGCCGGCGCTGGACATAGTCAACAACACGCTGTTGGCCGGCATGAAGGTGGTGGGCGATCTGTTCGCCTCCGGCGAGATGCAGCTACCGTTCGTGCTCCAGTCAGCCGAGACCATGAAGACCGCGGTGTCATACCTGGAGCCCCACATGGAAAAGGCCGACGACACCGGGGCCAAGGGCCGGATCGTCCTGGCCACTGTGAAGGGCGATGTCCACGACATCGGCAAGAACCTGGTGGACATCATCTTGACCAACAACGGCTACGAGGTTCACAACCTGGGCATCAAGGTCTCCATAACCGAGATGATCGACCGGGCTCTGGAGGTGGACGCCCACGCCCTAGGCATGAGCGGTCTGCTGGTGAAGAGCACTCTGATAATGCGGGACAACCTGGAGGAGCTGAACACCCGAGACCTCCACCACCTCCCGGTGCTGTTGGGCGGCGCCGCGCTGACCCGCACCTACGTGGAGCGGGACATGCGGGAGACCTATCACGGCCGGGTGTTCTACGGCAAGGACGCCTTCGAGGGCCTGGCGGTGATGGACCGGCTGGGCGAACTGCGCCGCACCGGCACCGAAGATCCCGACTTCGGACGGCGCCCGGGCGGCCGCGACCTGCCCCGCCGGGCCCGCCGTGACGCCGCCGGTGTCGCGGGCGACGAAGTCCCTGACAGGGCGCCATCGGTGGCCACCGACAATCCCGTCTTCGAACCCCCGTTCTTGGGGTCTCGGGTGGTCAAGGGCATTCCCGTGGCCGACATCGCCGAGTATGTGAACGAGACCGCCTTGTTCCGAAACCAGTGGCAGTTCCGTCCCATCGACGGCGAGGACGACCCCGCGTTCAAAGAGCGCATCCGCCCCACGATGCGCGAGCAGCTCGCCTCAGCCATGGCCCAGGGACTGCTGGTGCCCCAAGTGGTGTACGGCTACTTCCCAGTGAACGGGAGCGGTGACGACCTGGTGGTGTGGGACTCCCCCGATCGCACTGCCGAACTCTGTCGATTCCGCTATCCCCGACAGCCCAAGGACCCGCATCTGTGCATCGCCGACTTCTTCCGGCCCGCCGATGGCGACGAGGTGGACTACGCCGCCTTCCACATCGTGACCATGGGAGCCGAGGTATCGAAGGCCACCGCCAAATTGTTCGCCGACAACCGCTACCAGGAATACCTGCTGCTCCACGGCCTCGGGGTGGAGATGGCCGAAGCCCTCGCCGAGCACTGGCACCACCGCATCCGCACCGAATGGGGATTCGCCGATGAGGACGGGCCCACCCTCATCGGCCTGTTCCGCCAGCAGTACCGGGGAGGCCGCTACTCCTGGGGCTACCCCGCCTGTCCCGACCTCGAGGACAATTTCACCGTGGCCCAGCTCCTCGACGCCGACCGCATCGGCATCCAAGTCGGCGAGGAAACCAGCTATCAATACCAGCCCGAGCAAACCACCTCGGCCTTGATCTGCCACCACCCCCAGGCCAAGTACTTCGTGGCCCGCTGAGATGCCGGGTCAGCGGTGCCGGTATAGGGGATCTGTCGAGTGATCGAACTCCAGCCGGCCACCCTGCTGGTGCAGTTGGCCGTCGGCGGGCTGGCGTTTACCTGGCTCACCACGCGGCGGCGGGAAACCGGACTGGGCTACGGCTGGCTCATGCGCAGCATTTTCGGGTTGCTGGCCGCGGGCGGTGCTTGGCTGGGATTCGCCACCGACTCGGTACCGGTGCGGGATTGGACCGCGGCGGCCACAGCCACAGCTGCCGCCGCGGCGCTGGCGGTATCGGTGGTCCGCCGACGGGCTGGTGTGAGCGGCCAGAGAGAACGGGTGGAGCGGCGCAGCGCAGAGATCGCCGAGATGACCGGCATCGACCGGGAAGAGCAGCGCTTCGACCGCACCAAGGCTGAATTCCCTCCGATTCTGGATCTCATCGCCCCCGCGGTGGGTTTGATTGGAGTGGTGGCCGGCGGGCTCGACGCCGGAGACCCCGCCGCGTTGGCGGTCGCCCGTACCGTGATCGGAGCGTTCTTCCTGGGTGCAGTCACCGACGCCATGCTGTTGGGCCATTGGTATCTGGTGCAGCCCGGCTTGGCCCGAGGACCCCTGCTCGAGCTGGTCCGTTGGACCGGACTGCTGTGGTTGCCCGAGTTGGTGGTGATGCTGTGGCCCACCGGAATGGGATCGGTGCTCAGCGGAACAATCGACGACGGCTACAACGGGCTGTTGGGCTGGTTCTGGGTGGCCTGCGTGGTGACCACCGCGGGGTTGGTGGTTCTAGCTCGGGCTGCGCTGCGGGAGCGGTTCTACTCCGCAGTCATGGCCGCGACCGGCCTGTTGTATCTGGGTATTTTGACCGGATTTGGGATGGACTTGGTGGCGAGAGTTCTGCTCGATACCACTTGAACCCGGCCAGAGTCTTGATCAAACGTCGAGTACGGCGAGGCGGTGATCGGTGGTGGTGAGGTTGTCGGGGCCATCGGTAGCCGCTACCACAATGTCCTCCAGGCGCAAGCCCCATCGCCCGGGCAGGTAGATGCCGGGCTCTATCGAAAAGGCGTGGCCCGCACGGAGTTCAAGGGTATTGCCTTCCACGATGTATGGGTCCTCGTGGGCTTCGGTGCCGATTCCGTGGCCGGTGCGGTGAATGAAGTTGTCGCCGAATCCTGCTTCGGTGATCATCTCCCGCCCTACCCGGTCGACATCCTGGCAGGGCCGGCCAACCTCTGCCGCGGCCACTTGGGCGGCCTGGGCCTCGAACAGCACGTCGTAGGCATCGACTAGATCGGCGGGCGGCTCGCCCAGGTGTACGCACCGGGTGATGTCAGAGCAGTAGCCCACTCCGTCGGCATTGGCCATGGTTCCACCGAAGTCGCACAGCACGACCTCGCCCGGCTTGATCACCCTCTCCCCTGGCTCGTGGTGCGGGCTGGCGGCGTTTTCGCCCGCGGCCACGATGGCGAAATTCACCCGCTGGTGGCCCTCGGCCAACAGACGACGGCCCAGTTCGGCCGATACCTCAGCCTCGGTGCGCCCCACCAACTCGATGTCGCCGGATCGAAGGTCGACCGCCACCCGGTCGGCGGCGGCCGCCGCAGCCCGCAGCGATTCCACTTCGGCAGCGTCTTTGACAGAGCGAATCGAACTAGTGACCTCCGATGCCCGGCGGAATTCGGCCCCGGGCAGAAGTCGGGCCAAGTCCACCAAGAATCCAGCCCACATGCGGTCGCCAACGGCGATCACCGAGGCGGAACCGACAAACGAGCGGGCCAGTGCGATGGGGTCGTCCGTCTCGTTCCACACCGCCATTTCAAACACACCGGGCCGTTCGACCACTCGAGGGGCCTCCAGCCGGGGCACGATGAGTCGGGCGTCGCCGTCTTGAGGCACAACCAGCATGGTGAGCCTCGGCAGGGCCATAGCCTCATAGCCGCAAAAGTAGGGAAGGTCGGCGCCCACCGAGAGAAGCAGGACGTCTACCTGCTGCTCGGCCATCAGCGCCCGCATCCGGCTCAGACGTTCAGCAAACACCCCGCCAGCCTATTGGCCCCTCACTGCCCATTCACCGGCGCAGCGCCATGTATCTGTTGGCGCCTCCGGCTATTCAGCGCTTCCCAAACGAACCCGCAACCGGTCGAAGGACACGGCAACGATCAGCAGGGCGCCTTCGCTGAACTCGATCCAGAACGTGGGCACGCCGGTTTGGATGAGCCCGTTCTCCAGCACATTGAGCACGAGCAAAGCGAGGAATGTGCCGGCTATGGAACCCCGACCTCCCGACAGGCTGGCCCCGCCGAGGATGATCGCGGTAACCACCGTGAGCTCAAATCCGGCACCGCCGTTGGTTGCCGCGCTCCCCACCTGAGACACCCGGATCAGTCCAGCTAGGGCAGTGGCGACGGCGGTCAAGACAAAGGCGATGAACAACACTCGACTCGTGCGAATACCCGCCAGCCGGGCGGCATGGGGATTGGCGCCCACCGCGTATATGGAGCGCCCGTACACCGTGAACTTAAGCAGCAGATGGCAGGCGATGGACACCCCGATGAAGATCCACACCGGTGTGGGGATGTCCAAGAACGGGCGGCTCACCCCCAGATCGCCGAAGCCGTTTATTCGAATGGTCTGCCCGTCTCCCAGAACCTTGGTCAGCCCCCGGAACATGGCCAGGCCGCCCAACGTCACGATGATCGAGTTCAGTCCGATCTTGGTCACCGCGAATCCGTTGAATGCACCGATGGCCAATCCCAGAGCCACGGTGATCACCAACGCCAGCCCGATGCCCACTCCCAACCCGTACGGGGTCGTTTCGGCGTCGGTTGCAGTGGTGGCAACAGCCATGGTCATTCCCATGAGCCCGGCTATCGATCCGACGGAAAGGTCCACCTGGCCGCCGATCAGCAATACCGTCGCCGGCATGGCGATGATGCCGATCACCGCCGAGTTCTGGGCGATGTTGACGAAATTGTCGAAATCGAAGAAATACTCAGAAGCCAGCGAGAAGTAAAGGATCAGCCCAGCGAGCACAAACAACAGCGCCGCCGTCTCCGGGAGAGAGGCAATGGTCCGGGCCATCCAACCCAACCCACCGGACTCCGGGGCCGTCGAGCCGCCCTCAGTCGGCGCAGACTCTTCGGCTGTTTGGACAGTGTCGTTCATCTCATCCTCCTGCCAGGGTGAGCAGCAAGCTCATGGTGATGTCCTCGCCGGGCAGCTCGGTGGTAATCCTTCCCTTGGCTGCCACATAGGCGCGATCGGCAACCGCCACCACTTCCTCATGGTCCGACGTGACGATCAAAATGGCGGCGCCCTCGGCGGCCAGCTCCCGCAAAACTTTGTAGAGGTCGGCGCGGGCGCCGACGTCAACGCCCCGAGTGGGCTCAAGCAACACCAGCGCCTCCGCCCCCCGCTCGAGCCAGCGGGCCACTAGTACCTTTTGCTGGTTCCCTCCCGACAGCTCTTCCATCGGCTGGGAAGCTCGCCCCTTACTGCGAATGGACAAGCGGTCATACCAGCGTTCGAACGCCTTCTGCTCGGTGTCGGAGGTGAGCAGACCACGAGTGGCGAGTTGCGGCCATGACGCCACGGCGACGTTCTCACCGACCGGGCGAGACGCGAATGCCCCTCCGACCTTGCGATCCTCGCTCAAAAAGCCGATACCTCGAATCACGGCATCAACCGGGCTCGACAGCTCGACTCGCTCACCGGCAACCTCGATCTCGCCCGAGTGGATCGGCTCAAGTCCGAAGGCACTGCGCCCCACTTCCAGCGCCCCCGATCCGAGCTTTCCGTACAAGGCGACGACTTCGCCCCGGCAGACTTCAAGGCTGATGTCGCTGAATCGGCCGTGCGACGACGCCTCCCGCCAGCGAAGGGCAACTTCGCCACGGTCTCCGGCAGCATCATTGGGTCGGCCGGTGACGATGTCGTATCGCCCGACCATGGCCGCCACCAACTGGCTGCGGTCAACGGCATGGGTATCGGCGACGAGAGCCACATCCCCATCCCTCAACACTTGTACCCGATCAGACAGTTCGAACACTTCGTCTAGGCGGTGGGTGATGTAGATGATGGCCTTGCCCTGGTCACGCATGCGTCGTACCTGTTCGAACAGCACATCGGCCTCATGCTGGGACAGCGCCGCCGTGGGCTCGTCGAGAATGAGCACCCGGGCTTCGCTGGACAGCGCCCGGGCGATCTCGACGATCTGGCGCTCACCCACGGCAAGCGAGGACACGTTGGCCTTGGGGTCGATCTCCGCTTCAAGGGATTCGAGAATCTCTTGGGCCAGCAGATTCATCTCCCGCCACTGAACCACTCCCCGCTTCTGGGGCAGCCGACCCAGACAGATGTTCTCGGCCACCGTCAGGGTGGGGGCATCATTGAACTCTTGGGCGATCATGGCGATGCCCGCAGCCCTCGACTCTATGGGAGTGAGGACGTGATGGGCCTCGCCGTCGATCACGACCGAGCCCGCGGAGGGCCGGTAGTCCCCGGCAATGATCTTGACCAGGGTGGACTTCCCGGCTCCGTTCTCGCCCAGCAAGGCGAGAACAGAGCCGGAACGAGCCTCTAAGTCAACTCCCTTGAGCACCTCGACTCCGCCGAACGACTTCCTGATTCCCGCCGTAGCGATGACAGGAGCCGTCGACACCGCAGAATCGATCGCACTCATCAGCAGGTGTTCTTCTCAATGCAGCTTGCTACTGCTTATGAGATTCGTAGTGAGATCAGCCGCAGTCGGTGACCTCGTAGATGTCCTCAATGTTCTCCGAGTTGATGATCTCATGCTCGGTGAACAGGAGTCTGTCAACGGACTCACCCGCGAGCAGCTTCTGAGCGGCGGGAATCAGAATCTCCCCGTAGCGCTCGGGGTAGTACGCCGTTGAGGCGACGTAGTTCGGATTGTCGCGGACCTCGCACCAGATGCTCGGATCAGTGCCCTGCCCGGAGTAATAGAGGTCGCCATCACGTCCCAGAGTGCGAGCCGCCGCCAGTGCGCCGATGATCCCGTCCTCGTTGATGGCCACCACGGCAATCCGCTCACCGGGCATGGCCGGCAACAAGTCGGTCACCTGTTCGAGGGCGGTGTCGGTGCGGTCGGCGCCGTCAAGAACTCGCTCGTTCACAATTTCGCAGTGCTGGGTGAACCCAGTGCGGTAGCCGCCCATGCGATCGGTGTTGGCAGCACCGGCCGCAGTGGACTCGAGCGAGATATAACCGTCGTACTCGCAGTCGAAGTTGTCCTTGAAGTACTTACCAAGCGCGGCACCAGCCATCTCCCCGGCGCCGGAGTTATTGGCCCCCATGAAGGCCACTTCACAAGGCGGCTGCACGATGTCAATGGCGATGGTGGGCACACCCCCATAGGCCGCACAGATCTCCGGGCTGGACTCCTGGAAGACTTGGAAGTTCAAGACCACATCCACATCCCGCTGACCGAGAAGCTGGGCGCATGACAGCGCCTTGGCCGGGTCGATCTCAGAATCGCAGAACACCAGATCGAGACCCGCAGCGTCAGCTTCCCGCTGGATCGAGTCCGAAACTAGCTTGACGAACGGCACCGAATCTCCCAGGGAGATATAACCCACGGTCCCGTCGGCCCCGTCGTCGTCGTTGCCGCACGCGGTGGCAACCAGCATGAAGACCGCCAGAATGGCGATCACCATCTTGAGACTCTTGCTCATCGTATCTCCCCTCGTCGCCGGGCTTTTGCCCTGGCTGGAAACGTTTCTAGGCGAAAAACTAGTGGGGGTTTATTGAGAGCGCAACTCGCGTACGGAGGGGCTACTTGACGGCGGCTACGGAATGAGCACCGAGCGCAGCACTCTTCCGGCCTCCAGGTCGTCGAGCGCCTCATTGGCCTCTGACAAGGGACGCTGGCGGCCCAACAAATGATCGACTATTAGGACGCCCGACCGGTGCAAGGCCAGCACCTCGCGAATGTCGTCGGGAACAAAGCCTCGAGAACCATGCACCGACGCCTCTTTCCAGATCAGATCCACCGCCCGAATGGAGAATGGCGACACGCTCGAGCCGATGAGCAGCACTTGGCCTCCGATTCCCACCGCAGCAACGGCCTGGGCGTCCACCTCGGCCGACCCCACGGTTTGGACCACGATGGGCGGGCCTCCCGGTCCGGCAGCGGCGCGGACGGCTTCCACCACGTCTCCGGCGTCGTCAGCCGCAGAAACGAGCACCCGAGCGCCGAGTTGCTCAGCCAATTCCAGCTTGGCCGGCGAGCGGCTGACGGCGATCACGTCGCAGCCGAGATGAGCAGCCACCTGGACGGCGTTCGACCCGATCCCGCCGATGCCGAATACCACCACGGTCATCCCGGGCTGGACATCGGCAATCCTTACGAGGGCGTGGTACGGCGTGGCCACCGCGTCGGTGAGCACCGCTACCGCGGCCAAATCGTCCTCCGGTTCCACCGGGATGATGTTGCGGGCCGGAACCAGCACCTCGCTGGCGAAGGCACCGTCGTACTCCACGCCCATTCGGCGTACCGACAGGCACATGTTCACCCGCCCAATGGAGCACATCGAGCACTCCCCGCAATGCTCGATGTAGTAGAGGGCCACCGGATCACCCTCCCGCACGCCGTCCACCCCCGGACCGATCCGGGCCACCACCCCAGCAGCCTCATGGCCGGGCACGATGGGCAGCACCGAGTCGAAGCCGCCTTTGCGGAGAAACACGTCGCTGCCGCACACGCCACAGGCCTTGACCTGCACAACCACCTGGTCGGGTCCGGGGGTCAGAGCCGGCCGCTCAACAAGATCCAGTGCTTGCCCGTAGCCCCGCAGCACAGCCGCCTGCACGTCGAGCTCCCGTCAGCCGGTTCCGGGCATACCGAGCGCTCCGGCGTCGGGCAGCTCGGGGGCGTCGAAATTGCTCGACCCGAACCGGTCGGGCTTGGTCCGACCAACCCGGAGGTAATACTCCTCGGGCACCTGGGTAGGGTCCTTGAACATCTGCCACTGGCACTTCTGGCGGGCGTCGGGGTCCCGGTCGGTGTCGGGATACACCGGCGGATCGATCACCCGGACCGGATAGCCGAAGCGGTCGATGGGAAGCTCTTCCATCAACACGATGCAGTGGGCGCAATAGAGGCAGACCCCCTTGGTGAAGTGATTCCACGAGGCCTCTTCTTTGGCCACGTCCCAGTTGTAGGGAGGGTCCATTCGGGCCGGCGTGTCCTCGATCCAGTCGCCCCGCACGGTCCGCTGCCCCGACCCGCAGGGATCGAACCGCAGCACGAATCGGTCGTCGGTTTCCACCAGCTCGAAATCGCCGGTCCGCTCGGGGCCGACAAGGTGGCCCCGCATCGCCTCACAAGCCACCAGCATCAGCGTCTCCAGCCCTTCGTCCCACGGGTGCTGGTCGATGTCGAATTTGTTGTACCGCCATGAGAACAGCGGAACCAGCACCCGCTGGTACATGTCGGCGATGCCCTGGGCCCCGTGGCGCTCCTGAATGGCCGACATGAGTCCGTAGGTGTGGTCGACGTCGCGGTCGTGGGTCTGTCGCCACGTCTCCTTCATGGCGGCCAGGTTCTCCAGCGCCTCAGCAGGCTGCTCCCGATAGATGCTGGCCAACAGCTGGCGCTGCTCGGTGCGATACTGATCCCAATGACGGTGGGGATTCCACTCGCGTCCGTCGGGACAGGTGAGCTTGGACTGCACGTCGGCGTCGATGGCCTCAACTTCCTCGGCCGATGCCCCGCTATCTCGCAGAAAACCCCGCAGGTCGTTTATCCACTGGCGATACAGGCTGAAGCACACGTTGGCCTCGTCGGTGAAGTAGTCGGCCAAGTCGGCCGCGCTGTCCCAGTCTCCGGCCTCGATGTTCTCGGCGATCTTCCGATAGGTCGAGATTTTTTGGTCTTCCCACGATCCGAGGCGAACCCGTCGCCCCACCACTTCAGAGAACTCGATCCTGGTCTCAGGCATCCGGCGACCCTTCCCTCTTGGTAACGTTTCCAGCGATGAGTATACCCACCCCAAACGAACCGGGCCATCGCCGACCGGTAGTCCCCCGGGTCGCCGTGGTCGCCCCGTACTGGGACTTCTGGGAACCCACGGTGGGGCCAGCGCTTCGCACCGGCCGCGAGAGCCTGCTGAGTGCGGTGGCCGACCAGTTGGGCGAGCTGGACGTAGAGGTGGTGTGGCAGGGACTGGTCGACAGCGCCGAACGGGGACTGAGCATGGGGGCTGAGGTCGCTGGCCTTGGGCCCGACACGGTTCTGGTGGTGCAGACGATGGCGGTGCCGCCGGCCTATGTCCAGGCCATTCTGGACCAGCTCCCCCAGCCCGTGGTGATCTGGGCTCTACAGGACTCCACCACCATCTCTTCGGAGTTCGATGCCTCCCATATCACGTCGCTGGGCGCCACCGTGGGAACGCCCATGCTCACCAACCTGCTCCACCGAACGAGTCGGCCATTTGATCTCGTGCTGTCGTCGACAGGGAATCCGACAGCCGGTGCTTCGGTGGCCGACCGGCTCCGCGCCGGAGCGGTGGCGCATCGGCTCCAGGGGGCCCGGTTGGCCCGAGTAGGCCATCCCATGGACGGATACGTATGTGTGGACGCCGACGACGACGACCTCCAACGGGCCTTGGGAATGCAGGTAGTGAGAATCAGCCCCCAGGAAGTCCGGGACCGCTACCAAGCGGTGACCGATGACGAGGTCGAGGCCCGGCGACAAGACGTTGATCGGCACTTCGCGGTTGGCGCCGACACGCACCAACCCGGTCAGCGCAAAGAGGACCTATCCCGAACGCTGCGACTGGCCGTGGCCATGGAGACCCTGGACCGAGACAACGCCATCGCTGCCGGGGCAATGAACTGCCACGTTCCCGAGATCCGCTTCGGCGAAGAGCCGGGGCTTACTCCGTGCTTCGGTCTGGGCTGCGAGACCACTCGGGGCATTCCTTGGAGCTGCACGGGTGACGTGCTCACCGCAGTGGCCATGCTGGTGGCCAAGGGGCTGTCTGGCGCCGCCCTCTACCATGAGGTCGAAGCCATCGACTTCGATACCGGCGAGGTGGCCATTGCCAACTCCGGCGAGCATGACCTGGGTTGGACCATCGAGGGACAGACCGTCGGCTTCGAACCCAATCCGTGGTTCGCCCACGACCGCCGCACTGGCTTTCGAGTGCGCTTCGAGCTGCCCGCTGGCCCGGCATCGCTGGTGGGGTTCGCCCACCAGCCCGGTCACCCCTCGGGATTTGGTCTAGTAGTGGCCGAGGGCGAAATCACCGGCCGAGAGCTGGCCAAAAACCCCACCGCAGGAGGGATATTCCGATTCACCACTAGCCCGGTGACCGAGGCATGGACGCGCTGGGCCAGTGCCGGAGTCAACCACCACAGCGCCATAGCCCCGGGGCACTTGGCGCATTCTGTGGCCACGGTGGCCAAATTCGCCGGGGTGGACTGCGTGGTGATCTAAGGCCGCGGCAACCAGGCCGGAGAGGTTGCGCCCTTCACACCGAGGCCAGTTGAATGCCCAGCAAGTCGGCCGCCGCGCCTAGATCTCCGTGTCGAGCGCCGGGAAGAAGCACCGCATGGTGGGTGGCGCCCGCCTGACACCAGCGCTGGTAGGCCTTGGCCACCGGCGCCGACGAGAACCGGAACATGGCGTTGGGTCCCTCCATGCGGTGATGCCGAGAACCAACCACTTCGCCCTCAGCCACTACCAGAATCCAGCCGCCGGTCGCCCCTAATGCCGGGGTCAGGCTCACCAAAGTGGCCGGACCCAGAGGCAACTCGAACGCCACCGCCACTCCGGGGCCGTTTTCGCCTCGATAGTGATCTTCGGGCAGCAATCGAATCGTTGACCCCGGCGCCCGACCCGAGAAGTCACCCTCTCCTCCGTTGGCCACCAGGATCCAATTGCCGGGCAGGTCAAGCTGGTAGAGCTCGCAATACAGGGCCGAGCCAGCCACCGCCTTGCCCAGTATGAGCGCGATGGCGGTGGGGACATCCCCGGTACACGAGAACGGGATGCCCCGCTCACTGAGTCTGCTCACCCCCAAGCAGGCGGTGATCCCCACCTCCGGATTCCATCGCAGCGTGGGTCCGTGGCAGTTCACCGCCCCACCACCCAGCTGGCGGGCGTCGCACAGACCCTCGAGGGCAACGCTCAACCGGCACGACCGCTCCAACACATCGTCGGGAACCGCGGCGGCATCAGCCGTCCCTCCCACTTCTTCAGCTTCCCTCTGCACCTGGGCCGAGGTGACCGCGGCAAAGGCCTCCGACAATTCCGGGGCGGTGATGTCCTCCACCCGCACGCCCAGCAGAGCCAGATCGTCGTCGGTGGCCAACACGTCGCTGTAGCCATCCATGGGCTGGCCCACCAGGGCCAGCGGCCGCCGTCGTATCGCGGTCACCGCCGCGGCTGCCCGCATGGCCTGATCCAGCGCCGCGGCCAGCTCAGGCGAACCCAACTCCCCCACCGCCGATGTGAAAGGGCGCTCATTTCGCACCAACACGTTGGTGAACATCACCAACCCCACCGGCAGGCTGCGAGCGGTTGCCATCTCGGTGTCGTAGTCATCGGGCACCACCCCGCTCTCTTGGGCCCCGAGCACCACCACCGGCACATCCACGCCGCTCAGCGCATGCTCGGGCCAGGCCGGTGGAGCAGCCATGGTGGGGGCGAACACCACCACGTCCACTTCCTCGCGGGCGAACACCTCAGCCGCCTCAACCGCCCGGTCCATGCTGTCCACCAGTCCGGGGTCCACCACCTCGCCGTAGTCGGCCAGCATGGCTCCCACCGCGGCGGCGTATTCCTGGCGTGTCGTCCGGAACCCGGGGGGCATGGCGTCATCGAAAAGCCCGAAGTACACCGAGAGCTGACCAATCCTCACCGCTGCTCCTTCCTCGCTGGTCCTTCTTTGCTTGGTTCTTACTCACCGGCCGTTGAGGCCCAGCATGCTGGAAACGATTCTGGCACAATGCCGTTATGCTTACCGCCGGTATCGCCCGGGTGGACATCACCCCGCCCGTTCCCATCGACCTGGTCGGCTATTCCCGACGGGCCGAGCCGGCCCGGCACATTCGAGCACCGCTGACCGCCACTGCACTGGCGCTGGGCTCGGGTCCTACGACCGCGGTAGTCGTTGCCGCTGATGTGCCGTTCTTGCTCCCCGCCCACGCCGATCGGCTGCGGACCGAGATCGGCGACGCCCTGGGCACGCCCGCCGACCACGTCATGATCAGCGTGAGCCACACCCACGGCGGCCCGACGACCCATACCCACGGGGTAAAGATCGGCGGACGCCAGCGAGAGCGCTCGGCCAATGAACGAGCGTTCATCGATTCCTTCCCTGGGCACCTTGTCACCGCGGCCATCCAGGCTGCGGGCAGTATGGAGCCGGTGATGGCCGCGGGCGGGGTCGGCACCGTGGACTTGGCCGTCAACCGTCGGGAGAAGAACGCCGAGGGCCGGGTGATTCTCGGGTGGAACCCTGACAAGCCGGTGGACCGGGACGTGGGCGTGCTGCGACTCGACCGTCTCGACGGCACGACGATGGCCGTGGTGGCTAACTATGCCTGCCATCCGGTGGTTGTCGGCCCCGAGGATCCGGGTGTGAACCCTGACTTTCCCGGTGCTATGCGCGATGTGGTCGAGCAGGTGACCGGTGCCACCTGCATGTTCCTCCAGGGGGGATGCGGCAACCTGCTCCCGTTGCAGGGCTTCTTCGATCATCCCGGGCCCGAAAAGGCCTTCGGACGCAAGCTGGCGGTGGAAGTTCTCCATGTGCTGGAGCAGATTGACCCCATCGCCCGTCGGATGGAGCGGATCGACTACGGCTCGGTCACCCCGATTGTCTTGCACCGGCAAGTAGCCATCGAGCCCCAGCCCGATCAGGCGCTGGCCGCGGTGGGGAAAGTGGTGGACCTCCCGCTCAAGCCTTTGCCGTCGCTGGCCGATCTCGAAGCCGAGCGAGATGGATACCAACGGGAACTCGACGAGGCTCGATTAGCTGGTGCCGACCAAGTAGCCCTCAACCCCATCGAATACCACCTCAATTGGGCCGAGGACGCTATCAGTCAATTGCAACAGGGCGAAGCCGCCACGAAGGTGCCCGCCTTCCTCCAGGCACTGAGGATCGGCGACACCGTGATCGCCACCATGCCCGGGGAGGCATTCTCGGAGCTGTCCATCGAAGTGAAGGAGCGCTCAGCGGCCACCACCACACTGTTCTCGGCCTACACCAACGGCGTGCTCACCTATATGCCACCGGCCTCCGAGTATCCCGATGGCGGCTACGAGTGTGACTACGCCCACCACTCCTATGGCTTGATCGAGCAAATTGCGCCCGAGAGCGAGCGGATTCTGGTGGAGACCAGCGTGGAGTTGATCTCAGCTACCTGGTGAACGGCCAGCCGCGCCCCAGAGCGGGCTCAGGCTTGGTGCCACACCTCGTCGGCCCAATAGAGATTGCCCTCGTCGTCGGCCAAGCTCACGATCACTTCTTCGAACCACTTCGACCAACGGGCGTTGACTTCTGACTCGCCGACCTTGGCGAACGCAGTTTCCACATCGGGATGGCACTCCACGTAGGCGATCACCTGCGTCCCCCGCCGAAACAGGGTGTAGTTCTTCAAACCGGCAGTCTGGATGAGCTCGACAAGCTCCGGCCAGATCTCGTCGTGGCGCTTCTTGTACTCATCAGCCATGTCCGGGTAGATCTCGAAGGTAAAACAGGCACGCTCCATGGCCGGCAAGTTACCCGGTGGCTGCGAAACGTTTCCAGCGGCCGGACGCTTTGCCCGGCACGTCCCATCGACAATCAGTCGATGAGGAACCCGCCGTTCACATCCATAACCTCGCCGGTGATGAATTCCGCCTGATCCCCGGCCAGGAACAACACTGCCTGGGCCACGTCGGTGGGCCGCCCTAGCCGACCGACCGGAATTCGGTCGGCCAGATCGGCGATCCCGGCCACCATGTCGGTGTCGATGAGGGCCGGGGCCAGCGCATTGGAGGTAATGCCCCACGGCGCGTATTCAGTGGCGATGGCTTTGGCCAAGGCCATCACTCCGGCTTTGGACGCGCCATAGGCCGCGGTGTTCTTGGACCCGCCGGTCTTGCCCGCGCTCGACCCGATGGAGATGATCCGACCCCACTGCCGCTCTCGCATCTGCGGTAGCGCCCGCCGACTGCACAGGAAGCACCCGGTGAGGTTCACTGCCATCATCCGGTTCCAGTCGTCCAAATCGGTCTCCTCCAAGGGTTGGATGGCAAAGATCCCGGCGTTGTTCACCAGAATGTCCACCCCTCCCCATGTCGACTCCACCAGGGAGAAAGCCGCATCCACCGACGACTCGCTGGTCACATCGCACTCCACGAACATGGTGTTGTCGGCCTGGTCCAGCGCCTGTTGGTCGTCGGGGGGCCGAATGTCGAGCAGGGCAACCTGGGCACCACCGGCCAATAACGCATCGGCCACGGCCCTTCCGATTCCCTGGGCGGCACCGGTCACCGCCGCAGTTCGCCCGGCCACGCCCCCGAATCCAACACCAGGGCTCGCTATATCAGTCATGGCTTTGCAGGCTCCCCTACTTGCTTCCTAGGCTGGAAACGTTACCGGCTCTTTCCAGGAGGCGACATGACGGCCACCGAGAAAAAGGTCCGCATCGGTGTCATCGGTGCGGGGTCATGGGCAATCAGCAACCACATACCCATACTCGCGGAGCGGGACGATGTAGAGCTGGTCTCGGCCGTACGCAAGGGACGCGACGCATTGGAGTCGATCGGCGAGCGGTTCGGCTTTTCCCACCTGAGCGAAAACTACCGGGATGCCCTCGATCAGGGACTGGACGCCGTAGTGGTGGCCAGCCCGCCCGGCCTGCACCACGAGCACGCCAAGGCGGCCATGGAAGCGGGCGCCGACGTGCTCTGCGAGAAACCCTTCACCGTTGATCCCGCTGATGCCTGGGACCTCCACCGCACCGCCGACAGGCTGGGGCGCCATTTGGTGATCTCTTTCGGCTGGAACTACGGGCCCTTGGGTATCGAGGCCAAGAGGCTCATGGACGAAGAGGGCGGCGTGGGCGAAGTCGAGCACGTCATGGTGTCCATGGCCTCCGGTACCCGCGAGCTGCTCACCTCCACCGGCGGAGGCGGATACGAGGGATCGGCTGAGGGCTTCGCACCCGAGGCTGCTACGTGGACCGACCCCGCCTTGTCGGGGGGCGGTTACGCTCCGGCCCAGATCTCCCACGCCATGGGTCTGGCCATGTGGCTTACTGGAGATCGGGCCCAAGAGGTCTTCGCCTTCATGAACAACCGGGGGGCGCGAGTGGATCTCCACGACGCCGTCTCCCTGCGCTATGCGTCGGGAGCCACTGGATCGATCAGCGGCGCTAGCTGCCCCGGACCGGCCAACGCCATCGACGAACCCGACGAACCGTGGCCCCGCCATCAGCTGCAAGTCCGCCTCTACGGTTCTGAAGGACAGCTCATCGCCGACTTGGAGCGAGACTTCCTGTGGCTCTACCGCAACGACGGCCTCGACATCAAGGTAGACCTTCCCCGCCATGCCGGGCTCTATACCTGCGATGGGCCACCCGACACTCTGGTGGATCTGGCGCAGGGTCGGGATGTGCCCAACCGATCGCCCGCCGATCTGGGAGCCCGCACGGTTGAGGTCGTGGCCGCAGCCGAGCGCAGCGCCCAGTCGGGCAACGTTGTGCGGGTCGGCGACTGAGGCCAGCTCGCGCAAAAGGGAACGCAGCTTGCGTATAGGCGTCGACAGCTACTCGTATCACCGGTTTTTCGGCGAGCTGAGGACCAGCGAGTCCCCCGCCGAACAGCGCTGGACCACCGACGATTTCTTGAATTGCTGTTCGGAGCTCGGAGTCGACGGAGTATCGCTGGAGACCTGTTTTTTGGACAGTGGCGCCGATGCCGACGTGGAGTCGCTCCGCCAGCGCCTCGACCAGCATGGCTTCGAGCGGGTGCTGGCTTGGGGCCACCCCGACGGGCTGGCCATGGGGCTTGATCGCGACGCATTTGCCGATGCCCTCGCCGCGGTCGATCAGGCTGCCGGACTGGGGTGCAACCTGCTCCGCATCGTGATCGGCACCACCCGTCATTTCGGCCACGAGGACGAAACCGAAGTGCTCCGGCGAGTCGTCCCCCAACTAGCCCAGATCACCGAAAAGGCCGACCTGCGCGGTCTGGACGTCGCCATCGAGACCCATTGCGATCTCACCACCGAGTCGGTTGGCGAACTCATCGAGCAGGTGGCCAGTCCCCAGCTGGGCGTGGTGTTCGATAGCGCCAATGTGGTTCGAATCGGTGATGATCTCTTGACCGCGGCGGCGGCTTTGGCTCCTCACACCAAGATGATCCACGCCAAAGACCTCGATCTCGGGTCGTCCACCCCCGGCAACCCCGGCGGCCACTGGCCCGGGGTGCCTCTCGGACACGGTGATTTGGACATAGACCAGGCCTTGGCGGTGATGAACGAGGCGGGATTTGACGGCTTGGCGTGCATCGAAGTTGCCGACATGGCCCCTGGCTGGTCAGAGCACGAGATCGTGGCCCAGTCTGTGGATTGGCTAACCAAGTTCGCGACCGAGAGGTACTCATGCCCAGAATGAGAATGAACCAGGCCATCTCGGCGGCCATCGCCGATGAGATGCGCGCTAATCCCGATGTGATCGTGTTGGGAGAAGATGTCGCCGTTGCCGAGGGGCCGTTCAAGACGTCGGCCGGGCTGTTGGAGGAGTTCGGCCCGCTGCGGGTGCGGGATACGCCGATCTCCGAGATGGGTTTCTTGGGCGCGGCGGTGGGCGCCGCGGCCACCGGACTGCGACCAGTGGTGGAGATCATGTTCGTGGAGTTCCTCGGCGTGGCCCTCGACCAGCTCTCCACCGAGGGGGCCAAGTTCCACTATCTGTCGGGAGGGCAGGTCACCGTGCCGCTCACCGTGCGGGCCTCGGTCGGCGCGGGACTGGGGTTCGGCACCCAGCACTCCCAGACCTTGGAAAGCTGGGTGGTTGGCACTCCCGGCCTCAAGTTGGCGGTGGCATCCGGGCCGGCGACGGCTTATGGCTTGATGCGAGCCGCTATACGAGACGACAACCCGGTGGTGGTTCTCGAGCCCCGGCGGCTGTACGCCCAACGCGAAGAGGTCACCACTGGAGAAGCGGGCATCATCGCCTTGGGTCAAGCTCGACAGGCCGCTTCTGGTGACGACGCCACCGTGGTGGCGCTGGGATCGACTGTCGGCACCGCGACCGAAGCCGCCGCCGATGGCTCGTGGTCGGCCGATGTGATCGACCTGCAATCGCTGCAACCCTGGGATCAAGACTTGGTGTACGCGTCGGTGGCTCGCACCGGTCGGCTGGTCACCGTGGAGGAGAACCCGCTTTCTGGCGGCTGGGGCGCCGATGTGGTGGCCGCTGTGGCCGCAGACCTGTTCGGTGAGCTCAAGGCCCCGCCCTTGCGGATCACCGCTCCCGACGTGCCCGTTCCGTTTGGCAAGGAACTGGAGGAGCGCTACATGCCGTCTTCGGCTTATGTGGGTGAGCAGATCACCGAGTTGCTGGATACCGGACGGGTGCCGCCCCCGTGGTGGCAACGTGAGGAGAACACGCTATGAACACACCGTTGGAACGCCGAGAAGCACTGCAACAGGACCGTCGGGTCCGATACGAGCGGATGGTGGAGATTCGGGCATTGGAGAACAAGGTGCAAGACCTGTTCGACGAGGGCCTGGTCCACGGAACCACCCACCTGTGCCTGGGCCAAGAGGCAGTGGCGGTGGGAGTGGCGGCTGCCGCCCGGGTTACCGACCAGGTGACCTGCACCTACCGAGGCCATGGTGTGGCCTTGGCCCTGGGGCTGACCCCGGTTCAGCTCCTCGGGGAGATTCTGGGGCGGGAAGCGGGGTCCATCGGCGGCATTGGCGGCTCCATGCATCTTTGCGACCCGGAAATCGGCTTGATGCCCACGTTCGCTATTGTCGGTGCGGGAATCCCGGTGGCGGCTGGAGCGGCACTTACCGCTCAGGTGCGGGGAACCGACGATGCCGCCATCGCCGTCTTCGGCGACGGGTCGACCAACATTGGCGCGTTTCACGAGGCTCTCAACCTGGCCGCCATCTGGAAGCTCCCCGTGGTGTTCGTCTGCGAGAACAACCAGTACGGCGAGTACAGCCGCATAGACCTGACTACCCCGGTTGATGACATCGCCTGCCGGGCAGAGTCCTACGCCATCGGCGGCATCGTCGTGGACGGCCAAGATCCCGATGCGGTGGCCGAGGCCGTGTCCAGCGCATTGGACCACGCCCGCAGCGGTGGCGGACCCACGCTCTTAGAGCTGAAGACGTACCGGTACGCCGGACACTCCCGGGCCGACACTGCCCCCTACCGCCCCGACGGGGAGTTCGAAAGCTGGTACGAGAAGGATCCCATCGTCAACTTCGGTCGCCAGCTGACAGATGATGGGGTGCTGGGCGAGAACGGCGTTGACGAGGTCCAGGCCACCGTTAACGCCCGTATCGACGCTGCGGTGGAACTCGTGCTGGACAGTGCTCCCACCCCGGTAGACGCCATGTTCACCCATGTGCTGGCGCCCTGAGGAGCAATCCCTTGCGCTACACCATCAAACTCCCCAAACTGGGAGACACCACCGAGCTGGTGGTGGTGCTCGAATGGCTGGCGGAAGTAGGCGATTCTGTGGCCGCAGGAGACGACCTCTTGCGGGTTGAGACCGACAAGGTTGACTCCGACGTCCCGAGCCCGGTGTCGGGAACCCTCGTCGAGCACCTCGTGGCCGTCGACGATGAGGTGGACATCGGCGACCCCATCGCCATCATCGTCTCCGATTGAAAACCGCCCGGGCGGCTCAGCCCGTCGGGTGCGGCTGGGTGGAGGCTCGCCGAATCAGGGACGTGGGAATTTCGGTCACCAGGGGGCCGTCGCCACCGGCCAGCAGTTTGAGCAGCAGATCAGCCGCCGCCTCCCCCATCTCCACGGCGTCCCGATCGATCACCGTGATGGGCGGAGAGTGCAGTTCCGTCAGGGGGACGTCGTCACAAGAGACCAGCGAGATGTCTGACCCCACCGAACGCCCGGATGCCTGGAGCGCTCGCAATACTCCGATGAGCAGGAGATTCCCACCGGCCACGATGGCAGTGGGCGGATCGTCGGCGGCCAGCAATTCATAGGTGGCCTGCTCGCCGAAGGAGGCCGAGAAGCTGTCGAACTTCAACAAGTCAGTGGGAAGATCAAGGCCCCGGGCCCGGAACGCGACCTTGAAGCCGTGAACACGCTCTCGGACCGGTCGAAGCCCCGGTCGTCCGGATATCAGTGCCACACGACGATGGCCCAATTCCAGCAGGTGATCGATGGCGGCCTGCATACCATTGGCATGGTCGGACAAGACGGCCGAAACTATGGCCGCCCCCCGCATCTCCCGGTCCACCAGCACCACTGGTTCGGACAGCTTGGCCAGCTCGGCCAGCGTGCCGGCCCGTTCTTCGTCGGACACCGAAAGGATGAGCCCGTCAATGCGTCGCCACCGAAGCAGCCTGATCATGGCCTCATCCCGCTCAGGGTTCCCCTCGGAGTTGGTCAGCACCATGGAATAGCCAGCCTCGTTCAAGCGGCGCTCGGCGCCCATGGCGATCTCGGCGAACAGCGGATTGGAAATGTCGTTGGCGATGAATCCCACTGTCATGGTCGAGCCCCGGCGCAGGCTGGAGGCCAGAAGATTCGGCTCATAGCCCACAGCCTCGATGGCATCAAGCACCTGCTTTCGCATGGACTCGCTCACATCGGAGTGGTCATTGAGTACACGGGAAACCGACGACAGGGCTACACCCGCATGGGCGGCCACTTCCTTCATGGTGACTTCTTTGGCGGGGGCTTGCTTGGTTTCAGCCTCCGCTATGCCAGTTTCATCGGGGCCAGACTCATCGGGGCCAGCCTCATCGGGATTGGCCATCTCCACCCCCCTTCTCAGGCTCGGTGGCGTGAGAACTTGATTTCGCAATATTGACAGTAGCGGGAATGGCATGGTTTGTGTTACTGGAAACGTTGCCAATACCCTGATTGACTGGACTAGATGAGGTTGTCGAGACCGTGAAGATCGAACGTATTGAGGTCATTCCCATCGTGGTCCCGCTCACGGAGACCTTCATGGGGTCGAAGTATTCCATGTCAGAGCGGGCAACCCTGATCACCCGCGTCTATACCGACGACGGCGCCGTGGGCGAGTGCTACAACGGAGACGAACCCGACACCCACCACGAGATCGCCCGGATCATCACCGACGAGCTACAGCCCCTCATCATGGGGGAGGATCCGGTGCTGGTTGAGCGGTGCTGGGAGGCCATGCTGCCCCCCACGTTCGACATCCTCCGGAATCGCAAGCTGGTGGTGATGGCTATGGCCGCGGTGGACTCCGCCCTGTGGGATCTGGCCGGCAAGGTGGCCAACCAGCCCGTCTACAAGCTGTGGGGCGGCTACCGCACGAGCCTGCCCATCGTGGCCATCGGGGGCTACTACGGTAAGACCGACGCCCAATTGGCCGCTGAGATGGAAGACTACCTGGAGATGGGCCTGGGCGGTTGCAAGCTCAAAATCGGCGGGCTCTCACCGGCCGAGGACGCCCACCGGTTCAAGGTGGCCCAAGCGGCCGCCGGAGACAGCTTCGTGTTCACCGTGGATGCCAACCAGGGCTACACCGTGGCCGAGGCCGTTGAATTCGTGCGCCTTGTAGGTCCCGAGAACGTCCGATGGTTCGAAGAGCCGGTGCGCTGGTACAACGACGTTCGGGGAATGCGCGACGTGCGGTTCATGGCTGGAGTGCCGGTGGCCGCCGGGCAGAGCGAATTCAATCGCCAGGGCATGGGTGAGCTGATGAGCGCGGGCGCCATCGATGTCTGCAACTACGACGCATCCTGGGGGGGCGGACCCACCGAGTGGCGCCGAATTGCGGGAATGGCCCAGATCTATGGGGTGGAGATGGGCCACCACGAAGAGGCTCAGATCGCGGCCCACATGCTGGCCTCAGTCCCCCACGGAACCTTCGTTGAGGTGTTTCATCCCACCCGGGACCCGTTGTTCTGGGATCTGATCGCCAACCTTCCCCCCATCTCCCAAGGCATGTACACCGTCCCGTCGGGGCCGGGCTGGGGCCTGGAATTGGACTGGGACTACGTGGATCACCACCGCGACGACCGCTAGCCCGCGCCGCGGCATTAGCTCCTTCAACTGCCCTGGCGCGCTGCGCTCACTCAGATTCGATAGATGCGCTCGGCGTTGGCCGAGAACAGCGCCACCTGCTCGTCATGTGAGAAGTCGGCCACCAACTCGGTATAGGCATCGATCAGTTCCCGGTAGGTGGAGTACATCCGATCCACCGGCCAGTTGCTGCCGAAGAACGATCGCTCCACGCCGAAGGCCTCGATGCAGCCATACACATAGGGACGAATGCTGTCGACGGTCCAGTTGCCGCCTTCCATCTGATCGCCCATGCCCAAGCCCGAGATCTTCACCACCGCATTCTCTGCCTCGGCCAGCTTGGCCATGCCCTGGCGCCAATTGGCGAAATACTCGTCATTGCGCTCTTGGGGGAATCCGGCGTGATCGCAGATCAAGATGATGTTGGGGAATTTGCGGGCCAAGTCGGCGGCCTTGCCCATGCCTTCCCAGAGCACATCGAGGTCGTAGACCAAGTTGTACTTCTCCAACAGGGCATAGCCCCGGTGAAAAGCTGGATCCACCAAGTAGTCGCCTTCGCCGAAGTCTCGCAGACCCCGCATGTTGGAGAACTCACAGTGACGCTCAAGGGTGGCCTCCACATCGGGTTGTTGAAGGCGGGCATCGCCGGTAATGCCGGTTGGCCAGCCGGTTTCGTCGGCCATGGCCTGAAGCCACTCGGTCTCATCCACCGGATCGGCCGAGCCGATAGCCGCCTGGACATGGACGATCTTGGTCACATTGAGGCCCGCGGCGTCAGCTCGAAGCTCGTCCACCATGTAGCTGGTCATGTCCTTCAGCGGGCGGATCGCCCCTAGCTGCGGATGAATGGCGTCATCGGCCAGCCAGGCCCACTCCAGCTTGGGATGGGGCCGCTCCCAGAAATGGACGTGTGTGTCAACAAAATCAAGCCTCTCGGCCATGCTGATTCCTCCCAGACAGTCGATTGGCAGTTACCCTACTAAAAACGTTTCCAGAAGTTCGGTGGGACGATGATGCGAACCAGACCGCCCCGCGTGTCATGAATGCGCCCAAGCCACGAAGAGCGCTGGTCACCGGCGCAGCCAGCGGCATCGGCGCTGGTGCCGCCCGGCGCTTGCTTCGCGGCGGAGTGGACGTGATGGCCACCGATATATACAGCCATGGCCTCGCCGCGCTTGCCGAACTCGGGGCCGAGCCACTGACCGCCGATCTAGCCGACCCCCGCGACCGAGACCAGGTAATCGAGGCAGCCAGCGGGGTGGACTACTTGGTACAGGCCGCGGGAATTATTCGCCTCCTGCCCATCGAGAAGGTCACGGTGGACGACTGGCGCGAGGTGTTTGCGGTGAACGCCGAGGCGATGTTCTTCTTGTGCCAAGGAATCGGGGCCACCATGCCGGCCGGCGGTGCCATCGTGAACCTCTCCTCCTCATCCGCCAAGCTGACCAACACCACCGAGGCCGCGGTCTACGCCGCGTCCAAGGCCGCGGTGCTGTCGATCACCCGGTCGTTTGCCTACTCACTGGCCCCGATACCGGTGCGAGTCAACGCCATTTGCCCGGGCATCATCGACACTCCTATGCAGGACGTCGTGCTGGAGGAGGTCTCCGCCATCAGAGGCCTCACCCCCCAGCAACTCTCCGACCTGCGAGAGTCTTCGGTGCCGTTGGGGCGCGGCGCAAGCCCCGACGAACTGGCCGAGCTGATCTGGTTCCTGCTCTCCGACGGCGCCGGGTACATGACCGGTCAGGCCGTCAACTTCGATGGCGGGCTGGTTACCTGGTGAGCACCGAGACCACGAGAAGAGGCCACTCATGAAGATCGCCCAAATCGAGGCCATTCCGGTGAGCTACCCCGAGCCCAATGACTTCGACGCCATCCGCCACCTGTGCTTGGCCAAGATCACCGCCGACGACGGCACTGTGGGTTGGGGCGAGTCGGTAACCATGTGGCCCGAGTCCAGCTTCGCCACCAAGGCCATCATCGAAGGGATGGCAGATCTGGTGGTGGGCCAAGACCCGGTCCAATTGGATGCCATCTACCGATCACTCAAAGACCGGGCCTGGTGGTACGGATACGACGGCGGCATCGCCTCATTCGCCATCTCGGCCATCGACATCGCTCTGTGGGACCTCAAAGGCAAGGCCCTGGGATGCCGGGTGCTGGACTTACTGGGCGGCCCGGTACACGAACGTCTGCCGGCCATCGCCTCCTCCCACGCTCACCACGAGTCCATCCCCGATATGGCTGTTGAGGCCATCGAGTGGCTGTCCGATGGATTGCAGGGCATGAAGGTCGGGTTCGGCAAGCGAGGCAACGCCCATCTGGGCTTCGACCACGACCGCGACGTCGCCTATGTCCTGGCCATGCGGGAGGCAATCGGGCCCGACAAGCACCTCATGATCGATTTGGGCTGGGCCATCAAGTGGGACATCCCCACCGCGGTGCGGCGCACCCAGGCATTTGATGAACATGGGATCGATTGGATAGAAGAACCCCTCGGCGCCTGGAATCCCCGCGGCTACGCCGAGCTACGCAGCAAGACCGTGGCGGCTATGGCCTATGGAGAAAAAGAGTGGACCGTAGATGGCTTCCAGCGGATATTGGCCACCGGAACCGTGGACGTGGTGGGCTGCGACCCCGGCCGAGCCGAGGGGATAACCGGGTTCAAGAAGGTAACCGAGCTGGTTGAGCAGCACCGCCGGCAAGCCAACGCCCACGCGTGGTCGTCGGCCATCGTGTCCGCAGCCAGCCTGGCGGTGAGCTTCTCCAGTTCCGCGTGCAAGCTGTTCGAGCTCAAGCCGCTGGAGAACCCTATGCAGCACGAGCTGGTCGCCGACCCCCTGGTTCATGTGGATGGTTGGGTCTACCCGCCCACCGGCGCAGGGCTGGGCATTGAAGTGGACGAGCAAGTGATAGACCGATACCGCAGCGAGAGAGTCCTGGACTAAGGAGGCAGCCGATGACGTGGAGTGTGGGAGCAGGGCTCGAGGACCGAGGGGTAATTGTGACCGGGGCGGCTGGCGGCATGGGCAAACCAGTGGCCGAGGCATTCGCCACCACGGGGGCCAGAGTCATGGCCGTGGACCTGCACCAGGCCGCAGCCGATGAAGTGGTCGACGGGTTGGAGGGATCAGGACACGTGGCCGTCGGCGCTGACCTGTCTGATCTTGGAGCCCACCAGGAGCTGGTGGACCGTGCTCGGCGGGAGCTGGGCGGGGTGTACGTCCTTGCCCATCTGGCCGCCGTTCTGCAACGGCGGGGGTCGATGGACGAGGTGACCGAGCAAGACTGGGACTTTCAGGTGGACACCAACTTGAAGGCCACATTCTTCTTGTGTCGGACCGCGGCCAATGCCATGCGGAGCGCCGGCGAGGGTGGCCGCATCATCGCCTTCACCTCCCAGGGCTGGTGGACCGGGGGTTTCGGGGGCTCGGTGGTCTACTGCGCATCGAAGGGGGGCATCGTCTCGATGGTTAGAGGGATGGCCCGCACTTACGGCTCCGACCAGATCACGGTCAACGCGGTGTCGCCCGGACAGATCAACACCCCCATGCTGATGACTGATCTCGACCCCGAAGTGCTCGAGCAGCTCACGGTGGCCACGCCGCTGGGCCGGGTGGCCGAACCCGAGGAAATGGCCGGAACGGTGGTGTTCTTGGCCAGCCAGCACGCATCGTTCATTTCCGGCGCCACTATCAACGTGAGCGGCGCCATGTTGATGTACTAGCTGCCGACAACGAAGGGACAAGCGTGAGCGACCAATCAACGAGCCAAGCGGACGACAGCCGTCCAGCGCGCAGCATCTCGGGGACGGCATCTGCCCCACCCACTTACTTGACCTGGTCTGATGCGATCAACAAGCGAGTCCGCACCGGGGATTGGTCGGACCAGGCGGTGTCCACCACGGTCAAGATTGCCGAGGCCATCGACACCGGAGACTGGGAGACCGCCGCCCAATTGGTGGACTACTGGATGGAGGAAGCCAAAGTCGTCCATGTGATCTACCAGGTTTGGGGCCAGGGATGGGGTTCCTTCCTGACCGCTCAGGGGGTGACCCAAGACGACCTTAACGCCGAAGTCGCCCGGCTCCAGGAACTGTTGGCCTTCCCCGACGGCGGACCGTTCGAGCCCGAGCCGCGGTGGATGGCGCTCGCCCAACGGGCAGGAGAGCTGGGCAATCGCTTGCGGGCTTATGAGATCGAAGCCGCTGAAGCCCATTCCCAGCTCGATCAGCTACGGGAGCGCTGGCGCCAGCTCCACGACCGAGGGGCCGACTTCCAGTCGGGGATGCTGAGCTTCGTGGCCGACCGGTTGGGTGAGGCCGCGGTGGGTGACGCCTACGCCCATGTGCTCGCGCCCTACCTGGAGGAGCGCTATTTGCCCTTCGACCTGCGCGAGAAGTCTTACGAGGACACCTTGTACCGCAACCTCTACCTGGCGTTTGAGGCCATGCGGGCCCATCTGGTTGGCCCCGATCGCGCCGGGGGCATGGACCTAACCGAAGACGAAGACAAGTTTGTGATCTCGTTCGACCCCTGTGGGTCGGGCAACCGAGGCCAACGCGGCGATCTCGTGGAGGGCACTGGCTCCCGTTCCGAGCCTCCCTACAACTTCGGGGTCACTACTGCTGAGCACGACTGGGCCTGGAACGAGAAGGGCGTGTGCTACTACTGCGCCCACTGCTGCTACACGCTCGAGCTGTGGCCCGCCCGCCAGTGGGGACACCCCATTCGGGTGGTGGACTCCCCCCTATACCCCGATGAGACTTCCGGGCCTGAGCCGGCGAAGTGCACTTGGACCATCTACAAGTCGGTGGAGGCCATCCCCGAGGAGGCCTACGTGCGCATTGGGCTCAAGAAGCCAGGCCCAGATGGGCCTGAGGGCTAGCGAGCCGTAAGAGCCAGAGCCTGGGCGTGGGCGTGTTGGGCGTGATGGGAGCTGCGGGTTAGGGGGCTGGCCTCCACGTGGGAGATGCCCAGCGATAGGCCGACCTCCTGAAATCGCTCGAATTGATCCGGCGGCACCCAACGGGCAATCGGAAGATGGTGCGTGGTGGGCCGCAGATACTGGCCGACGGTCACGATGTCGGTGCCCACTGCGGCCAAGTCGGCCATGGTCTGGACCACCTCATCGTTGGTCTCGCCCAGGCCGACGATGATCGACGACTTGGTGGTGAGCCCCGCCGCCTTGGCCCGAGCCAGCACGGCCAGGCTGCGGGCGTATCCCGCTGAGGACCGCACTACCCGCTGGAGCCGGGCCACCGTCTCGATGTTGTGGTTCAACACATCAGGTCGGGCGTCGAAGACCACGGCCAGCGCCTCGGGGTCGCCCTTGCAATCCGGAATGAGCACCTCCACCCGCACTCCGGGAGTGCGGCGGCGGATGGCAGCGATGACGGCGGCGAAACCGGCGGCGCCCCCGTCAGGCAGGTCGTCACGGGCCACCGCGGTCACCACCGCGTAGTCCAGGCCCATGGCCTCCACCGCGTCGGCCACCCGCTCGGGCTCCGCAGGATTGGGGGGCTCGGGACGCTGGGTGTCCACCAGGCAGAACCCGCAGGCCCGCGTGCAGCGCTCTCCGTTGATCATGAAGGTGGCCGTGCCTTCGTTCCAGCACTCGTTGATATTGGGGCACCCAGCCTCTTCGCACACCGTCACTAGATTCCGGCTGTGCAGCACCGAGCGAAGCTGCCGGAATTCGGGGCCGGTTTTCAGGGCCACCCGCATCCAGGGCGGCTTGCGCTCGGCGATGTCCAAGCCGCCGTCGAGGCCGGCTTCGCTCATCTTGCTGCGCAGGCGCACGGCCTTGCCCGTCAGCTCGCCCGGTCCCATGCCCCGACTGAACGGGCTCAAGTCCTCGGGCCGCTGCCGCCAGGCCACGTCGGCCCGGTCCACTCCTCCGGCGTCCCAGCGGTCGACGGCCCGGGCTGCCACCGCATCCACCACTTCCCGCATAGTTGCCCGCCGCCCCTCGGCGGCCAGCGAGGTGACCGCCTTGTCGGGAATGCCGCAGGGCACGATGCGATCGAACCAGTCCAAGTCGCAGTCCACGTTGAGCGCAAAGCCGTGCATGGAGCGGGTGCGGCTGAGGCGCACCCCGATTGCCGCGATCTTGCGGGGGTTGTCGCTGTCGGGGTCAACCCACACGCCGGGGTAGTCGTCCAGGCGGCCGCAGCCGGCCAGCCCCAAATCTCCTAGGGCGTCGATCACCAGTTGTTCCACTGAGCGCACGTAGGCCACGGTGTCGGCCATGCCCCCGCCCCGCTTGCCGGGCACGGTCATAACCGGGTAGCCGACCAGTTGGCCAGGCCCGTGGTAGGTGACATCGCCACCCCGATCGGTGTAGGCCACCTCGGCCCCCACCTCGGCGGGATCTACCAAGATGTTGGCCTCGTCGCCCCTCAGCCCCAGGGTGAACACATGGGGATGCTCCAGCAGCAGCAAGTAGTCGCCCCGCCGCTCGAACATGGCCTGCTGGCAGGCGTGGGCGTCGCGGTAGGACACCCGCCCCAGCCATCGGATGCGAAGCGGGTTCATTGCGCCTTCTTCTGTTGCGGCAACCTGATCTGCAATCACGTCATCTCGGTATGCCAGTCGCGGGTTTCGATGATCGACCGGACGTGGTCCAAGAAGGCGGCCACATAGGCCCCGTCGAACGCGCGATGATCCCAGGCCAGAGCCAGCACCCCTACCGAGTGGATGGCAATTGCCTCGCTCCCGTCCTCTGCGGTCACCACCACCGGCCGGCGGCGGATTCCGTCGGTGGACAAGATGGCCACCTGGGGCTGGTTGATGATGGGGAACTGCATCATGGTGCCCCACTGGCCGGGGTTGGTGATGGTGAACGTGCCGCCGGAGATCTCATCGGCGTTCAGCTTCTTGGCCCGAGCCCGCCGCGACAGATCGGCCACCTCCTCGGCTATGGCCACCAGCCGCTTGCCGTCGGCGTCGACCACCACTGGGGCCAGCAGTCCCTGGAAGTCGAGGTCGACGGCGATAGCCAGGTTCACATAATTGTGTACGACCAGCTCGCCATCTCCCACCGAGGCGTTGATGTGGGGATAGGAATGAAGGGCATCACACACCGCCCGGGCGATAAACGGCAGGTAGGTGAGGCTGAATCCGTGCTCTGCCTTGAACGCCCCCCGGTGGGCCCGGCGCACTTGTTCGACTCCTTCGAAGTCGACTTCCACCGCGGTCAGCACATGGGGCGATACCTGCTTCGACCTCACCATGTGATCGCCGGTGATGCGGCGGATGTTGTTGAGCGGCACCACCGTGTCCCGTCCGACGGTGCGAGAAGGTGTCGCCGGTGCAGGCGGGGGGGCAGCCGGGGCGGCCGCAGCAGGCGCGGGCGCAGTGCGGTGCTGAGACAGGTACGACTCAACATCGGACCGGGTGATGCGCCCGCCCTTGCCAGTACCGGAAATCTGCGAGGGGTCTAGTCCGTTCTCCGCGATGAGCCGGCGCACCACCGGCGACAGCAGGATGCCCTCGCCACCGGAGGGGGCGCGTTCGCCACCTGAAGCGCTCGGCTCAGGCTCGGGCTCAGGGGCGGAGGCAGGATCTGGCTCCGGGGGGGCCTCTTCTGGCGGCGGAGTCGGCGCCAGCGCCGCTGGAGCAGCCGCCCCGTCCTCACTCAAGATGGCGATCACCGCGCCCACTTCCACCGTGTCGCCCTCCGCGGCCACGATCTCCACCAGCACGCCCGACATGGGCGAGGGCACCTCAGAATCCACCTTGTCGGTGGACACCTCGAAGAGGGGCTCGTCTTCGGCCACCTCGTCGCCCACCTGTTTGAACCACTGGGTGATGGTCCCCTCCACCACCGTCTCACCCAGCTGGGGCATCTTGACCTCAGACATCTCGCTTGATCTCCTCCTGAAGAGCCATCTCGCTCAGTGCAGGGCCCGGCCGGTGAGCGCCAGCACCGACTCTCCGAACAGCTCGCTCATGGTGGGATGGGGCTGGATGAACTCGGCGACTTCCGGCACGGTGGCCTCCCAGTTCACCGCCAGATAGCCCTGGCCTAGCTGCTCGGTCACCCACGGGCCCACCATGTGAACCCCGAGAATTCGCCCGCCGGTCCCATCGTCGTTGCGGTCGGCGACGACCTTGACCAACCCGTCGGTCTCACCAACGATCATGGCCCTCCCATTGCCTATAAAGCGGTGTACCGATGTCGCCACCTCGAACCCGGCCTCTTGGGCCGATGTCTCGGTATGGCCCACAAAGGCCACCTCGGGGTGGCAGTAGATGGCCCACGGCACTCTGTCGTAGTCCACCGGCGCAGGCGACTCCCCCAGCAGGTGCTTGACCACCACAATGGCCTCGGCAAACGCCACATGCGCCAGCTGCGGGGTGCGGACCACGTCGCCCACGGCGTACACCCCAGGAGAAGTGGTCTGGCAATACTCGTCGACCACCACATAGCCCCCGTCGTCGGTCTCCACCCCAGCGTCGTCCAAACCGAGACCGTCGGTGAACGGACGTCGGCCCACGCACACCACCACTGCATCCACGTTCAGTGGGTCATCGCCGTCGATGTCCAGAGCAACGCCGTCGCCGGAATGGCGGCACCCTGTCACTGCCACGCCGGTCCGAATCTCGATCTTGCGCTTCTTGAACGCCCGGGTCAGCATCTTGACCACGTCGTCGTCGGCCCCCAACAAGATCCGGGGCAGCGCCTCCAGCACCGTCACCTCCGACCCCAGATCGGCCAGCATCGAGGCGAACTCCAAACCGATGGCCCCGCCTCCGATAATGGCGGCCCGTTCGGGCAGATCGGTGATGGACAGCAGCTCATCGCTGGTGAACACCCGCTGGCCGTCTACTTCGAAACCGGGCAGCATCCGGGGCACCGAACCGGTGGCCACGATCACATGGTCGGCGGTCAGGGTCATCTCGCCTGACTCCCCACCCGATACCGACACCGTTCGGTCCGGTCCCAGCGAACCCCAGCCGTCGATGAGGGTGACCTTGCGGCCCTCCAGCAGTTTGCCCACCCCATTGTGAAGCTGGTCAACGATCTTCTGCTTGCGGGCTTGGGCGGCGGCCATGTCCACCTCGGGCGACCCTGTGGCGATGCCGAATTGATCGGCGTGGGCCACGGTGCGGTACACCGCGGCCGTTTCCAGCAGTTCCTTGGCCGGGATGCAGCCCACGTGCAAACAGGTCCCACCCAGCTTCTGCTTCTCCACCAACGCCACGTCGAGACCAGCGGCGGCGCCGTAGAGAGCAGCGGCGTAGCCACCGGGCCCACCGCCCACCACCACCACGTCATGGCTGCTGCTCATGGTGATCAGCCTATAGGCGGCCTATTGGAACTTCGTCAACGCAGGATGAGCACAGCCTGAACGGCGAACGCCACCAATATGGCCACCCCGCACAGAAGGGCCAAGAGAATCAAGCGGCGTGTGCTCACCGAAGCAGACTCAGCGATTGCGTCGGTGACGCCTTCGCCCCATGTACCAGCTGGCGATTTCCGTGCAGACCACGCTCAGCACGATGGTGATCAAAAGCAGCAGGAACAGGGGCAGATCCCAGTCCCATCCCAGGAAATTGACCCGGGTCTCATCGGTGTTCTGCGCGATGAACACGATCAGGGCGATGGCAGCCAATGCGCCCAGCACCATCCGGGCATTGATCTGCCGGAGCAGGTCGACGAACGATCGCTCCTTGGGCTTTGTGCCCTCGGTGCCTCCATGATCGTACGGAACGCTTGTCTCGGGCTCAGACATGGCAACACGCTACCCGCGATTCGGTTTGCCCATCGGGCCTGGCCACCCGTTCTCTCCGTTACCCTGAGGCTGTGAGGATTGCTGTTGCCGGGGCTTCGGGGCTGATCGGGTCGGCACTGGTCAGCCAACTGAGGACCTCGGGCCACCAAGTCGTCCGACTAGTGCGCAATCAGCAGTCGCGCGCCGAGGACTCCCGCTACTGGAACCCGGCGACCGGCGATATAGATGACGACGCGTTCGACGGCATCGACGGAGTGGTGAATCTGGCGGGAGCGGGCATCGGGGACCGTCGCTGGAGCGAGCGCCGCAAACGCGAAATGCGCATCAGCCGGGTGGACGCCACCGAGCTGTTGGTGGAGGCCATGGGTGCGGCCTCGAATCCACCGGCAGTGCTGGTAGCCGGCTCGGCGGTGGGCTACTACGGGGACCGGGGCGACGAAGTGCTCGATGAGCAGTCCGGCCCCGGCACCGGTTTTCTGGCCGGGTTGTCCGCCGACTGGGAGGCGGCCGCTGTTGAGGCGGAGAGTGAGGGCATCCGGGTGGCTCTGGCCCGCACCGGTCTGGTGGTGGCCGACAACGCCCCATTTCTGACCCGCATGCTGCCGTTGTTCAAGCTGGGCCTGGGCGGGCCGTTGGGCCGGGGCCAGCAGTGGTGGCCATGGATCTCTCTCCAAGACGAGGTTCGGGCCCTGGTCTTCTTGCTGGAGTCCGACTTCGCCGGACCGGCCAACCTCTGCGCCCCCAACCCCGTCACCAACCGGGAGTTCACCCGTGCCCTGGCCTCGGTGCTGCGCCGCCCCGCTGCCCTGGCTGTTCCCCGCTTCGGCCCCCGGCTCCTGGTCGGCCGCGAGCTGGCCGACGAGCTCTTGTTCTCCAGCACCCGAGCCCATCCCGCCGCATTAGCCGATGCGGGCTTCGAGTTCCGCCACCCCGATCTGCTCCCGACGCTAAAGGAAATTCTCTGATGTACAAGCGCGTATTCACCGACAGCCGGGTGGTTCCCGCTCCTGCCGAAGAGATCTTCGCCCTGCTGGCCGATCCGGCTCGCCACTCCGAGATCGACGGATCAGGCACCGTGCAGAAGGTTGTTTCCGGATCGGGCCCCATGCAGATGGGTTCGAAGTTCAAAATGGCCATGAAGATGTACGGCTTCCCCTACAAGACCACCAGCACCGTGGTGGAGTTCGAGGAGAACCGCCGCATCGCCTGGTGCCATTGGGGCAAAAACCGGTGGCGCTACGAACTCGAGCCGGTGGCCGGAGGCACTCGGGTCACCGAGTCGGCCGACTTCACCACCTCCCCCGCTATCAACCGCTTCATGGCTGCGGTGGCGTACACCCCCGAGAGTTTTGCGACCAACATCGCCGCCACCCTCGACAACCTCGTCTCAAGGTTCAGCTCAGAGGGCAACCAACTCTAACTTCGCTCAGAACAGCGACTGCTCCTCCACCACGTCTACTACGTCCTGACTGTCGGCCGCCTCGGTGGCCAAGCGATCGGCTTCGTCATTCCAGCGGTTGCCAGAATGGCCCTTCACCCATACGAATTCGATCTCCCGGGCCAACACCAGCTCAATCAGCGGCTCCCACAGATCGCGGTTGGCCACCGGCTTCTTCTGGCTGTTGCGCCAACCCCGGCGGATCCACCCCTCCCACCACCGATCCCTAAAGCAGTTGACCACGTAAGTTGAGTCGCTGAACACCTCCAGCGGCCCCTCCACCGACCGCACCGCCTCCAACACCGCGTTCAGCTCCATGCGCTGATTGGTGGTCTGCGGCGCCCCTCCCGAGGCCGACTGGCCATTGGGCACCACCCAAGCCCATCCCCCGGGGCCGGGGTTACCCCGGCAGGCACCGTCGGTGTACACCACCGTGGGCTTTTGGGTCTCGGTCACCATCTCATGGTGGCACGATCATCCCAGAGTTGAAAGCATGGTGGCGTGGCCGTGAACTTCTCACACCAGCTGCCGGACACCGATCCCGACGAAACCCGCGAATGGCTCGACAGCCTCGACGCGGTGGTCAGCGCTTCCGGCGGGCAGCGAGGCCGGTACCTGCTCCGCCGCCTCTTGGACCGAGCCGACGAATTGGGCGTCGGCCTCTCCGGCACCGTCCAAACACCGTATGTGAACACCATCCCCACTGCCGACCAGCCGTTTTTCCCCGGCGATGAGAACATAGAGCGTCGGATTCGGGCTTTCATCCGGTGGAACGCCGCGGTCATGGTGGTGAAGGCCAACAAGCGAGCCGACGGCATCGGCGGCCACTTGTCCACCTTCGCCTCTTCGGCCGCCCTTTACGAGGTGGGATTCAACCACTTCTTCCGGGGCAAGGAGGATGGGCTGCCTGGCGACGCCGTCTACATCCAGGGTCACGCCGCACCCGGCATCTACGCCCGGGCCTACCTCGAGGACCGGCTAACCGAGGAGCAGCTCGACAACTTCAGGATGGAGATCGGAGGCCGCGGGCTGTCCAGCTACCCTCACCCCCGACTCATGCCCGACTTCTGGGAGTACCCCTCGGTATCGATGGGTTTGGGGCCGATCAACTCCATCTACCACGCCCGCTTCTACCGCTATCTGCACGACCGCCGCATTGAAGACACCAGCGACTCCAAGGTGTGGTGTTTCGTGGGCGACGGCGAGTGCGACGAGCCGGAGACGCTGGGGTCCATATCGTTGGCCGGCCGGGCCAAGCTGGGCAACCTCATCTGGGTGGTGAACTGCAATCTCCAGCGCCTCGACGGCCCGGTGCGGGGCAACGGCAAGATCATTCAAGAGCTGGAGGGCAACTTCCGGGGCTCGGGTTGGAATGTGGTCAAGGTGATCTGGGGCTCGCGCTGGGACGAGCTGCTGGCCGCCGATGTGGACGGCGTTCTGCTGGAGAAGATGATGACCACGGTGGACGGGGAGTATCAGCGCTACGCCACCGAGTCCGGGGCCTATATCCGGGAGAACTTCTTCGGACCCGATCCCCGACTGCGCAAGATGGTGGCCCACCTGAACGACCGCCAGCTTGAGGACCTGCCCCGGGGCGGCCATGACTACTTGAAGCTGTATGCCGCCTATAAGGCCGCGGTGGAGGCCACCGATCGGCCCACGGTGATCTTGGCCAAGACCATCAAGGGCTGGACGCTGGGAGAGGGCCTGGAGGCCCGCAACGCCACCCACCAGGTCAAGAAGATGACCACCGCCCAGCTCATGGACCTGCGCTCCCGGCTCCACTTGGAAGAGGAAATCCCGGCCGAGGCGCTCGAAGACGATGCCAACCCCCCGTACTACAAGCCCCCCCACGACTCCCCCGAGCACCAATACCTGATGGCCCGCCGACGGGAGCTGGACGGCCCGCTGCCCACCCGGGTGGTGAACATCCGCCGGCCCATCAAGCTGCCCGACGACAAGATGTTCACCGACTACGACGAGGGATCGAGCGGGCGCGAGGTGTCCACCACCATGGTGTTCACCCAGATGCTGCGCAACATGATGCGAGACGAAGAATTCGGGGCCCGCGTCGTACCCATCGTCCCCGACGAGGCCCGCACCTTCGGCATGGACTCCCTGTTCCGGGAATTCAAGATCTACGCATCCGAGGGCCAGCTATATGAGCCGGTGGACCACGACCTGCTGCTGTCCTACGCCGAGGGCCAAGACGGCCAGCTCTTGGAGGAGGGCATCACCGAGGCCGGGTCGCTGGCCTCGTGGACGGCAGCGGCCACCAGCTACGCCACCATGGGCGTGCCGATGGTGCCGTTCTACTCCTTCTACTCCATGTTCGGATTCCAGCGGGTGGGCGACCTGATCTGGTCGGCGGCCGACTCCCGGGCCCGAGGTTTCTTGATGGGGGCCACCGCGGGACGCACCACCCTGTTGGGCGAGGGATTGCAGCACCAGGACGGGCACAGCCACCTGCTGGCCACCACCGTGCCGGCCTGCTGCGCCTACGACCCGGCCTTCGCCTATGAGTTGGGGGCCATCGTGCGCTCCGGGCTGAATCGGATGTACGGCAACGGCGGCGGCGAGGACGTCTTCTACTACATCACCATCTACAACGAGAATTACCGCCAGCCCCGCCGGGCCGACTTCATCAGCGACGAGCACATCTTGTCGGGGCTCTACCAGTGGAACCACGCGTTGGACGGCACCGAGCAGCAGGCCTCAATCATCTTCTCCGGAACTGCCCACCAGGCCGCCCGCGACGCCCAGGCCGAGCTGGCTGAGCACTACGGGATCGGGGTGGACCTGCTCAGTGCTCCCTCGTTCAAGGCAGCCCGGGAGGAGGCCCTGGAGGTGGAGCGCTGGAATCGCCTGCACCCCGACGAAGACCCCCAGGTGCCGATGGTGACCCAGCGGTTGGCCGGAAGCCAGGGACCGGTGGTGGCGGTCACCGACTATATGACCATGGTGCCCGACCAGATCGCTCGCTGGGTCCCCCGCCGCTTCATCCCGCTGGGCACCGACGGCTTCGGCCGCTCCGACACCCGCGAGTCGCTGCGCCGCTTCTTCGAGACCGACGCCAACAGCGTGATATCGGCCATCTTGAGCGCCCTAGCCGCCGAGGGCAGCCTCGACCCGGAGGTGGCCAAAGACGCCGTGGCCCGCTACGACCTCAACAACCCCCACTTCGACCCCACCGGGTAGCGGGGTGCCGCCGGGGGGCGGCGTCTGGCTTCAGACCGACGTCAGGCTGGTTGGAGTTGGTTCAGCTCGGTGACGTTGTCGAGGAGGATCTTCTTCTCGGTGGCGTCGTCGAAGTCCTTGTCCTTGAGCTCCACCAGATAGTCCAGCGGCTGGGGCATTCCCTCGATATGGGGCCAGTCGCTGCCGAAGATCACCCGGTCGGCCCCCATGTAGTGGACCACCTCGGCCACGTCGTCCTCCCAGAAGGGGTTGATCCACACATGCTGGCGGAACAGCTCGGAGGGATCCTCCTTGAACCAGCCCACATTCTTGCGGGTGGCCTGCTCCAGCTTGCGGAACATGTCGCCCAAGAACTGCGAGCCGTTCTCCACCGAGGCAATGCGCAGGTTGGTGAACCGCTCGAACAGCTTCTCCAGCGACAAGGTGATGAGATAGTCGTAGGCGGCCCGCTCGATGTTGTAGGCCTTGATACTGGGCTTGTACTTGCGCTGCCTGCCCATACTCGACGAGGCGAACCCGTCCTCGTCATAACCCTGGGTGGTGTAGCCGCTGTCGCCGGCATGGACCACCGCGCAGATCCCAGCCTCGTTCACCCGGGCCCAGAATGGGTCGAAGTGCTCGTCGGCGGGCGACAGCGAGCCGTAGTCCGTCCATACCGCGGCGGGGCGCATAACAATGGTGCGGGCGCCCTTTTCGAGGCACCACTCCAGCTCCTGGCAAGCCCAGTCCACGTCGCCCAGCGGGATGTAGGGGGCGGCGAAAATGGTGTCGCGGTAGGCAAAGCCCCACTGTTCTTCGAGCCAGCGGTTGAACCCGCCGAACAGGGCCTTCACCGCCTCGAGATCGGTCTTTATCAGCTCCTCATAGAGCACCCCCAAGGTGGGGAACAGCCATACCGATTGGAGGCCCTGCTGGTGGACCTTGTCGACCCGGGCGTCGCGGTCGTCCACGTAATAGCGGGGCAGCGGCTCGCGCTCACGGAGCATGTCGGCGATGTTGGTTCCGTCGGGGTTACCCCGGAAGTAGTTGTGCAGGGCCCCGGGCAGGGCGATGGGGTCCCACGTGGGATTCACCACTGCCTTGCTGATCTTGCCCCCCACCAAGTGGTAGCGGCGGCCGTTCACCTCAGCCCACTGCACGCAGCGGGGTTGCATGGCCGGGTCCACATGGCGGGTGAAGGCGTCCACCGCCTCGTAGTAGTGGTTGTCGCAGTCGAAGGGGGAGTATCCGAGATCGTCCACGGAACCAGGGTACCGCCGCATTCTCGGCGGTGTCTGCTTGAACGGCGGCCTCAGTCCCGAGTCGGTCGCGCTACCGTCGGCCCCGTGCCAGATACCACAGAAACCGAGACCGCCATACTCACCGAGGATCGGGAGCGGGTGCGCTACATCACCTTGAACCGCCCCGAGCGGCGCAACGCCTTGACCATGGCCCAGCTCGGGCAGTTCTTCGACACGCTGGCCGATGCCGACGCCCTTCCCGACGTAGGGGCCATAGTTGTTCAGGGCGCGGGTGGGGCGTTCTGCTCGGGTATCGATCTCGACCCCGATGAGATCGACTTGGACTACGACTCCCGCTCTTTCGAGCAGGAGTTGGCCCTGGTGGAGCCTTTTCGGAGATTCGAGGAGATGTGGCGGCTGCGCACCCCGGTCATCGCCTCAGTGCAGGGCTACTGCCTGGCGGTGGGCACCGACATCGCCTTCCACGCCGACATGACTGTCTGCTCAGACGACGCCCAGTTCGGCTACCCCATCGTGCGGTCTATGGCCTCTCCCTCCACCCACATGTGGACCTATCTGGCCGGCCCGCAGTGGGCCAAGCGCCTGCTGCTCACCGGCGACATGATCGACGGGGCCACCGCAGCCCGGGCCGGGTTCGTGCTGGAGGCCGTGCCCGCCGACGAGCTGGCCGACCACACCCACGCCCTGGCCCGCCGGATGGCCACCGTGCCCGGTGACATCTCCGCCGCCAACAAGGCCATCTGCAACAAGGTCCTCGAGCTGATGGGCTACACCATGGCCCAGGAGCTGGCCCGCGAGCACAACGTGATCGCCCACCAGTCCCCCGCCGCCCAACAATTCGGCCACCTCATCCGGACCGAAGGTTTCAAAGCCGCCCTCGCCTGGCAAGCCGACCAATTCGGCTAGCCGGCTCGGTTAAGGAGACCCTCATCAGCCCAGCAGCTTGTCCAAGGCTTGGTGGAAGTGGATGAGGGCCACTTCGTGACGGCCGACGATTGTTTCGCTGACCAGGCCCGAGGATAGGGACTGCTGGATCTTGACCGCTTGCGGGAAGTCCTCACCGGCGCCCACTTTTTGGTGGAGCTCCAGGGTGCGCTCGTAGTGGGGGCGGGTTTGGTCGGTGACCGACTCAGGGGTGTAGAGGGTCATGGTGATGTCGGTGTGGTCGGCCGTGGTGGGCAGAAACTGGTAGACGGCGAAGTGGTCCACGCTGTGGCTCAGGATGGTGTTGGGAGCGATCAGGTACTCCACGGTGGCCCGGCTGAGCAGGTCCCACTGGTCCTCGGGGGCCTCGGCCAGCTCCAGGATCGACTTCTGGCAGGTTTGAAACCGCAGGTTGGGGCCATAGCCGCGATAGGTCATGGGCTGGGATAGGTAGTACCGGCCCACCGTGGTGCGGTGCAGCGAGAACACGTGGTACGACTCCAAGAAGGTGTCCACCAGCAGCTTCCAGTTGCAGGGCCAGCTCGACTCCCACCGGTCGAACGGGACGTAGCCGCCCACGCCGAAGTCGTCGAGATCTTGGGCGGCATCGCCCACCAGCCCGGCGGCGTCCACCGATTCATCGCCCTCGGCCCGCACAAACACCAGGCCGCAGGCCTCCCCCACTGGCACCGGCACCAGGCCGAGATCGGACTCGTCGGTTCCAGCGAATCCCTCCCCCGCCTGGGGTCGGGCCAGTAGCGACCCGTCGAGCCGGTAGGTCCAGGCGTGGAACGGGCACCGTAGCGACGCGGCCTCCGATCCGCAGCCGCTCACTACCGATGAGGCCCGATGCCGACACACGTTGCGGAACGCCCGCAGCTCCCCGTCGTCGCCCCGCACTACCACCAGCGGCACCCCGCCGACGATGAGCGACACGTAGTCGCCCACTGACGCCACCGCCCCCGACAGGCAGGCCACTATTGGGCGGCGGCGGAACAGTGCCTCCCGCTCGGCCTGCCAGTGGGACTCGCTGGTGTAGACCGCGGCGGGCAGCGCCAGCGTGTCGTCGGCAAGCTGCGTGGTACCCGCGGCGTGGTGATCCAGTAGCTCCCGGATCAGCTCCACCTGGGTCTCGCGCCGCACAGGCAGAGCCTAGGCCCTCATCATCTGACCGCCTCAGCCCAGTAACGTCGGCGGATGATGAAGCCCCACCGTACGAGCACTGACCATCCGGGAGACCTGGAATGAACCGCGACCTGTATTTGTACGAGGTGGTCGACATCATCGGCCAGGGCCAGTACGACTACATGGAGCACCTGTGGCAAGACCCGGTGCTGCGCATGCCGGAGATGTTCGGGCTCCAGGGCGCCTTCTACATCCTGGGCGCGGGCGGAGGGCGCTGGCCCCAGGTGATCAACATCTGGGATATCGGCTCAGAGGGCTGGAAGGGCCTGGCCAAGAACCTCGACCGGCTCAACCTGAAGCGGCGCAAGGCGTTCTACGGCGACTGGTGGGACGAAGCCGCCCAGTGGCGCTCCGGCGGGTTCGACCGGCTGTGCGGGGGCGTGCCAGGCAGTCCGAACACTGCCGAGATCGTCGAAGAAGGCATCGCCGGCACGCTGTTCGTTAACGAGATCCTCACCGTGCAGCCGGGTACGCCGCTGGAATTCCTGGCCGCGGTGGTACAGGAGCGGGTTCCTCTCATGGCTGACTACGGCCACCGACCAACCGGGCTGTATGAGGTGCTCAACAACCAGCATGAGGTGGTGATGGTGTGGGCCACCGACATCGCCTCCCATGTCACCTTTCGCCAGAACCGCGACACCACCCGGGGTCTGTGCGATGAGGGAACCGCCGATGATCGGATCACCGCCTGGGAGCAGCGCTCGGCCGAATACGTCACCGGCGGCGACACCCACCTGATGACCCCGCTGCCCCGCACGGTGTACGGGCCCGACGACTGGGAGGACGCCAGCCTCGAGCACTGGCTGGCCGCGCAGGGACAGGATTGATGCGATGACCGACAAGTTCGATTTGAGTGGGCGGGTGGCCATCGTCACCGGAGCCTCCCGGGGAATCGGCCATGCGCTGGCCTTGGGGCTGGCGGAGGCCGGGGCCAAAGTGGTCGCCGCCAGTCGCACGCTGGATGCATGCCAGGCCCTGGCCGACCAGATCACCGCCGCCGGTGGCGAAGCCATGGCCGCCCAGCTCGACATCGGCCAACTCGACCAGCATCAGCCGCTGGTCGAGGCCACCATCGAGCGCTTTGGCCGCCTCGATGTGCTGGTGAACAACGCCGGCGTGCTGCGTCCCCACGTCACCACCCGGGTCACCCCCGAGGAGCTGGACGACATCTTGGCCGTGAACCTCAAGGGGCCGCTGTTTCTGTCACAGGCTGCGCTCGATCACCTGGCCGCCAACGGGAGCGGATCGATCATCAACATCGGCGCTCTGGGGGCCTTTCAGCCTATGGAGGGCATCGGGGCGTACTGCGCGGTCAAAGCGGCCATGGCCAACTGGACCACCACCATGGCCCGGGAGTGGGCCAGCCGGGGAGTGCGGGTGAACCTGCTGGTTCCCGGCCCGGTGGCCACCGACATGATCCTGCCCCGCGACCCCGAGGCCCGGGCCCGCTTCGAGGAGCAGGTGGCCGCCGAAACCATCTTCGGCCGCCTCGGCGTCCCCGACGACCTGGTGGGGGCCGCGGTGTTCCTGGCCAGCGACGCCTCGGCGTTCATGAGCGGCCGACCGGTGTTCGTCGACGGCGGAATGCTGCGCTGAACAGGCCAACCAAATGGTTCACATTTCCCAGGCCAGCACCGGGTAGGGTCGGTTCATGGCCGAAGAGGTCTTGGCCTCAGACATTTTGATCGCGCCTTCAGTGCTGCCTGCCGATTTCGCCCGGCTGGGTGAGGAGTGCATCGGGCTGGAGAAGGCCGGGGCCGACCGGATCCACTGGGATGTGATGGACGGCCGATTCGTTCCCAACCTCACTTTCGGTCCTGACGTGATCGCCTCGATCCGACCCCTGGTGTCGTTGCCGTTCGAGGCTCACCTGATGGTGGAAGAGCCCCATGAGCTGGCCCCCCGCTACGCCGAGGCCGGCTGCGAGCTGCTCACCGTCCACGCCGAGGCCTGTCCTCACCTGCACCGCACCCTGGGGGCCATCCGAGAGCTGGGAATGGAAGCGGGCGTAGCCCTCAACCCGGCCACCCCGGCTTCGGCCGTGGCCCATGTGCTGGACCTCTGCCGACTGGTGCTCGTGATGACCGTCAACCCCGGCTGGGGCGGCCAGTCGTACATCGCTGCGATGGAGTCCAAGGTGGCCGAGGTGCGGGCCATGATCGACGACGGCGGACACGACGTGGAACTCGAGGTGGACGGCGGCATCGGACGGAGCACGATCGGAGCCGCCGCCAAGGCCGGAGCGGGGGTGTTTGTGGCCGGCAGCGCGGTGTTCTCCGATGAGCTGGGGTTCAACCACGCCATCGGTGAGTTGCGAGAAGCAGCCGCTCAGCACTGACGATGCGACAGCCGACTGCGGCTGCACTGGCGCTGGTGCTGGGGGTTCTGACGCTGGCAGCGGTGGCGCTCAGCGCCTGCGGCAACGATGACCAGCCCAGCTTGGAGACCTTCTGCGGGCGACTGGAGACCGCCTTCGGCCCCGAGGGCGCCCTGGCCGCCGACTACTCCGATGATCCCGGCGGCGCGCAGGCGGTTGTCGACGAGCTGGAGTCGATTCAACGGGTGGCGCCCCTGGAGGTCGAGTCGTCGCTGGCCGTCATCATCGACACCGCCAGTCTCATCATCGGGGTGTTCAGCGGGGAGGAAAGCGCCGGGCTCGATGCCGCCCAGCTAGAGGAGAGCGGGACGGCCTCCGCCGAATTGGCCCGCTACGCCGCGGAGCACTGCGGCCTGGATTTGGACTGGGACAGCCCTGTTGTCTTCGTCGATCCCGACAGGATCCCCGGCGAGGTGCGGCTGGACGTGCGGGGCTAGCTGTTCGAAGAAGCTGGAAAGGAAAGCGGCTTGCTACCGATCAGAGCATCTCGCCGCGCTTGACGATCACGTGGTCGATGATGCCGTACTGCTTGGCCTCTTCGGCGGTGAACCAGCGGTCGCGGTCGGAGTCGGCCTCCACCTGCTCCACCGACTGGCCGGTGTGGGTGGCGATGCGCTCGGCCAGCAGCGACTTCACGTAGGCGTGCTGCTCGGCCTGAATGGCGATGTCGGCAGCTTGACCCCGAACCCCGCCGGAGGGCTGGTGCATCATGATTCGAGCGTGGGGCAGGGCGTAGCGCTTGCCGGGAGCGCCGGCGCACAGCAGGAACTGTCCCATAGAGGCGCCCAATCCCATGCAGATGGTTCCCACATCGGGGGTGATGAACTGCATGGTGTCGTAGATGGCCATGCCCGAGGTGACCGACCCGCCCGGGGAGTTGATGTAGAGCCAGATGTCCTTGTCGGTGTCCTCGCCCTCCAGATAGAGAAGCTGCGCGGTGATGTAGTTGGCGATGTCGTCGTTCACGTCGGTTCCGAGAAACACGATTCGGTTCTTCAGAAGCCGGTTGTAGATCTCGAAAGCGCCGCGCTCGGGGCTGCCCGGCTCGAACAGGACGGGGTTGGTCATGGCCACAATCGTACCGGGCCGCTACGGCGTCTCGGCCACCCGATCTACCGGCATTACCGTGCACACCGGAGCATCAGGGGGTTCGGCGGGAAGCATGAACCGCCAGAACACCGCAGCCCGGGGCTCACCGCAGGTGTCCAGCCAGTTGGGCACGCCGGGATCGCGGTGGGCGATTACCACCCGGTAGCGGCGGTCTTCTCCCATCTCCATTTGGGCGTCGTTCAGCGACACGGTGCGCTCCAGGTAGTCGGCCGTCTGGCCCAGCTCGTTCCAGATCACCACGTTGGTGAACAAGCCCTCGGGAATCCGGCCCTCCATGACCAGGGCCTCGTCGGGGGCCAGCTCGTACTCCCCGGCCGAATAGGCGATGTCCACCGCCCCCCATCCACCGCCGTCGCTGTCGGTCCAGTCCACCGGCGGACCCATCGTGTTGGGCGCATCGGAGTACCAGGTCGGCCGCCGTCGGGGCTGGGAGCCGAGCATCTGGCCGCCGAACTTCGAGCGCACCCACGCTTCCACCCGCCTCAGGCGACGGGCTACCGCGGCATCGTCGGGCACCGGGGCCTGCTCAGGTCCGTCGACTGTCTCGATGCGCAGATCGGGCACCAGGTCGGGTTGAGCTGAGGCGGCTTCGGCCTCATTGAAGTAGAACCGGACCACCACCGAACCGGCGTCCTCCTCCAATGGCATCCAGTTGCCGCCCTGGGCATCCGGCGAGAGCACCACCTCGAATCGTCCGTCGTCCTCGAACGCCATGTCATCCATATTGAGCTCGGCCACCACCCGGGTCGGCCAGTGGCCGTCGCGGTCGCCGCCGTGCACGGTAAGCGACAGATAGACCTCCCGGCCCCGTCGTCCCTGCACTCGATAGGTGAGGTCGCCCCGCAGCGGTGCGAAGAAGTAGATGGCGTCGGGGTTGTCGCCCCATTTCCGGTACGGGGAGATGAGGCGCACGAAGTGGGGCCGCTCGGGTTCGTTCTCCAGATACAGGTCCAGTGCCCCCCACAGGGCCATGGCCAATCCCCGGATGCCCAGGTGCTCTCGGCCGGGGGCCAAGCCCCTCTGGGGCCCGATCCAATCGGCGTCGATTTCCGCCAGCGCGCCAACCAGGTCCTGCCAAGCCTGCCGGGCTTCGCTGTCCGGCGGTTCTTCCCGGGGGACGCTCACAGTGCCTCCGGGCCGATGGGCGCCGCGGGCAGCGTGTCCTCGTCGGCGTCGATGAGCACCGCCAGAAACGTGGTGGGCTCATCGGTGCGATTGCGCCACGCGTGAACCGTTCCCCGCTGCACCACGCAGTCCCCGGCTCGGAGGTGGACGTCGTCATCGCCTTCCAGCACCAGCCACAATTCCCCCTCCAGCACGCAGATGAAGTCCACCGTGGCGGTGCGGTGGAGATTCTCGTCATCGCCCACCGGGCGGGGACTGCCGTCAGCGTCCACGTACACCGCCGAGTCGGGCGGCAACTTGTTGCGGATTATGTTCACCCCACCGGCCGCCGGCGCCAGCCTGAAGCCGTCCCGGTCGCCCGGCGCGGTGTAGCTCGTTGGGAGCTCGTCCACCGTCCAAATGGCGGTGAGGAACTGGTCGGAATGGCGAGGGCTGATCACCACCGGCGGCAGACCATCACTGTCCACCACCGAGTGGCCGTCACCGTCCACCGCGGTCACAACCCGCCGAAAGTCATCAGTCATGTGGAGTCTTAGCCACCTCCCGTTTCCCTTGCTGGCACAAGGGAAACGAATAGGGGTCTGAAGCTATACCCCAGTCAGAAGGCCGTCTATACCCCACTGAGTGTCTTTACCTGCACTGACAGTCCCAATCAGGCTATTTGAGAAATCAGCACATTGGTGCTCGATCTGTATTGCTACCGCTCGCCAATCTGCTGCTCCCCCAGGTCAGAGGGCTTCAGACGGGCGGGAAGGCCGCCCGGTACACTTGAGGCACATGAAGCTGATCCGCCAAACTACCCAGCGCATCAACGACTGGTTCCTAGCGGACTACAAACGATACGTAGCCCTCTCGGTCGCAGTGGTCATCGCCCTGGGGGTCGGCTGGTATCTCATAGTGGCCTACGCCTTAACAGCGAATCAGGCATAGTGAGACCCCTAGACAGCCTTGGAGTCCGCGCGAAACGACTTTCTCCAGGTAGTACGTCCGCGTTTCTGAGAAGTGTGACGCGTTCTGAAGAATTCCGAGACACATTCTCGACTGGGTGGCGCTTCCCCAGGTCAGAGGCCACGCGAAGCCATGCGATTTAGGCCAAAAAGCACTGCCAGTAGCTAGCTAGACGTATTTTCTTCAACTTCGGCGTGCCACTCTCTAATCATCCTGATTTCTTGTCTGAAGTAATCGTGTTTGCGAATGATCCGCGATACTGCTGCTCGCGGCAGCCCCAGTTGAATCAGGAAAATGTATCTCGCAATCCAGTGCAGAGACTTGGCATAAGCGTAGTATCGCAAGCCGAGACTGCCCTGCTGGGTAGGGTTGCCGTGAGAAGCTATAGATCGGTACTTGACGATTTCAGCATCTACGTCAGGCCAAGCCGTTCTTACCATCAAGCTCAATTTTCCGACTAAGCCGAAGACTTCACCGACCCTTCTTGTCAATCCCTTGTTATTTCGGTTAGACAGCATTCGACACACCCATTCCTTCAGATCATCAGGCGACGATTCAATGATGGTTTCTACTCGGTGAGAGTATTCGTCAGGTGGCAATGAAGTGCCGCCAATTAGGGTGTGAAGAAGCTCAATCGTTCTGAAGGCGTTTACAAATGTGGCGTCAGCACTCTTGTCTACAGTGCGTTCTTGCGACTGGATGAAATATGACAACGCCATTTTCAAATCACCGTTCTTTAGTAGATCGAAGTAATTTGTCAGCAGTTGCGATACATCAACTCCGTGTTCAGCGAATGCCTTGCGCGTGGCCAACATATCCATGTGTCCCCGCTTCCCGTCGTATTCTTTGTCGGATTGCAAGAGACTGAAATGAAGGTCAACAAGTTCTTCGCTGTCAGCAAGCTGGACCGTTATGCCTACTGCTCTGGCTGGCTTTAGAGACAATAGGCTCAACAGTTGTCGAAGTGGATGTACCCATTTCTCGATAACATCCCTGATCTGTAGATCGTCATAGATTTCAATAGAGGCTGTCCTCGTTGCCTTGTATCCATCCGAAGACGCATCCAAATGCCAACCGCTCTTGATTTCAATGCGTGCTTCATCAATATGAGCCTCATAGGACGACGCTGATGGAAACAATAGCGACTGGTCCTCAACGCGCAACTCATGGCTAGACATAACCCGGTCACTTGCCCAGTCACCCAAGACATCGTATTCGATCCTAATGAAACTAATATCGCTGTCTTTTGAAACCCAACACCTGCCCGAAGCATAGCCCCCTACCGACCACGTTTCCTTACCAGTCGCGGGTGACGCATAAATGGTGGTAAAGGAACTTCGCCAGGTATCAAAGAGCGACACACACTTTCCATCGTCTGTCATTCCCCACACCGTGTCGTGGGAGCGTGCTGGTGTGTCGGAGCCAAAGAATTCAACGCGGCCATCCTGTGACAACCCTCCAAGAGTGTTGAGGTTCCAGGGACCGTTTTCGTCGCCCTGCAATTCACCGGAAGTCCTTTGGTCAGGCAACTCGTAAGGTGTGTCGGGGTCGGTGGGCAAGTCTGGTATCCACCATTCGCCAAGCATTTGATTCCTCGCTCTCTCGTTAAGGACTAGGTGTAAGACGTGCGCTCTAGGACATACAGCCCCAGCCGACCCCATTTCGGCCCAGCCGGTTTGGGCTTACGCACGGCAAAAGCACAACAATGGATTGCTGTTCATGGGTGAGGTCGATTCGCCGGGGCTGGCTACCAGCTTTCCCACCCGCCGCTTCTTGTCTTGTTGTAGCGGGGGTTCCGTCCTCTGTTGCTTCGGCGGTGACCTGACAGCCTTCCAGCTTCCCAATGTCGGGCCGATCCCCTGGACATCCCACCAGTCTCGACCTGCATACGCCCGCGCTTGCCAGACCTGCGGTGTTCGGCAGCCCGCCGCCGAGCATTGTTGGTGGTCCCCACGTAGACGACTTTGCCGCGACGGTCGCGCAGTGTGTACCCCCGCACAGAAGATCGGCGCTGCTTGTTGCGCCCCTGCTTGGACCCCCACTGCCTGTAGCGCCGCCGCCTTGCCATGCGGCCACCATAACCCGACAAGACCGGTCTGCCACCGCAAGCTGCTATGCACGCAAGGACTTGTTGGGAGGAAGAAACGATGGCCGAGCGCTGAGAAGCGTGGGTTCGGAGCGGGGCATACTGCTTCGTTAGCGTGTGGCGCGAAGGTGGATTGGAGGAAGAATGGGGATGAGCGTTTCGGAAGTCGTCACTCGGGAGAGCGTCTACAGGGCGATTGCCATTCACGACGAAATGGGGAGAGAGGCTTTTCTGGCCCGCTACGGCTATGGGCCAGCCACAAGATATTTGCTGGTAGAGGATGGTAAGGACTATGACTCTAAAGCAATCTGCGGTGTCGCCTATACGCTCAATCACCCTGACGGCTCTGGACCCCCAAGCTTCAGCGGTGGTGTGACTACAACGAATACCGCTGCAACGGTCTTGGAGAATTTGGGATTCAGAATTGTCGATAAGCCATAGTCAGTCCGATAGGAGGATTCATGGCTAACCAGGAGGGCTTCACGCCAGTTGAAGCTGAGAACTTGCAGCATTATGTGTATGTCTTTCAAGACCCGCGCGACGGCACGATCTTCTATGTGGGGAAGGGGAAAGGCAATCGTTTTCTCGCACGTCTACAGCACTCCGATGAGAATGAATGGCACAACAAGCGGCTTGACAAAATACGTGAGATCGAAACTGAGGGCCACAAAGTCAGGTGCTTCATCGCCCGTCATGGCATGGACGAGCAGACCGCGCTCGAAGTGGAGGGAGCACTGATCGATGTTCTGCGGCTTATTGGCAACGACGAACTGACCAACAAGCATCGAGGGCACTTCCCCTCACGAGGGCTTTGGGACTTTAGAGGGCACATCGAAGGAAACGCATGGGGAGTACCTGCCGACAACTACAAGGAGTCTTGAGCGGATCTGCTCCTGGTGGGGGAAGCAACAATCGCCACAACCGCAACGACCGAGACAAGAATCCAAATAATCGTCTTACCGTCCACTGCAGCCTTCAGGCTGTCCGACTGTCAGCCGGGGCGCTGGGCCAGGCTGTCGGGTCCGATCAGGATGAGGACAAATGCGTTGCCCAGAGACTCGAGAGTGAGACCACCGGGGGGAGGATCGGGCATCGGCCACAGGGGCTTCTCAGACTCGCCCAGCAGCCGGGCAATGCACTGGGCGTCCACCTCGTACCCGGCCCGGTAGTAGAAGGCCGAGCCCGTCTGAGGACTGGCATTGTGCGGAGGCAGCGTCACGTAGTTGGCCGCATTCAACTCGCCCGAGAGCCGACCGGCTGCCCCGGACACGTCGGTCCCATTGGCCACCAGCACACCGATGGTGGACGGATCGCGGCACTCGAGCTCCTCGCTAACGACACTCCCCCCGCAGAAGATGGCTATGGCATCGTCTTCGCCAAGAGTTCCAGGATTTTCGTAGGTAACGGACTCTCCGCTTCTCACCGTGCCTGGCGGGCACACAATTGTCTCGATGGTGGTATCGCACCACTCACCACACCATTCACCGCAATACTCCTCCACAGCCTCCTCGAAAGCGGTCAGGGCTGGATCGCTCTGGAAGTCATCAGGGTTGTATTGGAACTCCATTCCTGCCCGATCAAAGTTGTCCGGGCAAACCGCCGTGACCAAAGGCGACTCCGAGACACCACAGCCTCCTGGTACGAGCTGGGTGTCAACGTCGAATTGGCAACGGTAGACGTTCAACAGCGCTTCTTGGCTCTGGACCAGCCCGTCTCGCATGTCAATGTCGTTCTGTGTGGGATTCGCAGGTGCGGGACCAGGCGCGATCCGATCAGGGGTAGGACATCCTCCCGGTACCACACCGGTGTCCACCCCAAACAGGCAGCGGTAGGTGTTCAACAAGTTCTCCTGGTTGGCGATCAGTTGATCTCGCACTTCAACGTCGCTCTGCGTCTGAGCAGACGCGACCGGCGAGACAAGCACTGACACCAACGCGACTAAGGCAACGAGCAGAACGGTTGGGCGGGGCTTCAAGATCGTTTGCACGAGCGGAAATCTATAGTCGTGTAGACACGCTGTTGCAGCCAAGGCACGGGCAGTTCGAGTGAGCGCCAGGCGGGTTAGCCCCTAGTCCTCCCTCCCTTGGGGTTGCTGCCATCGCTTAGGCGCAGGCTGCTCCTGCGTCGATGATCCAATTGCCGTCTGGTAGCTGCGCTGCGTATAGCACAACCTGCGCGTTCCCTTCGGCGTCGCGAAAGGCAACGGAATCGTCTTGGCTGAGTTGTTGGGTGAGGTCTCTTGCGCTGATGGAGTATCTCCCGTCGCGGCCTTTCCACCAGCGGCCTACGGATTCTCTCTTCCACCAAAGGGCGGCAGCTTCATCCACTGTGGGAACGCCGACCACGTGATCCGGGTCGATCATGTCTTCCCAGCCGACAGATTGCTCCCCGTAGCAGGCTAAGCCTGAGCTCTGGACGTAAAGAGTCGGTTCAGGGGTCGGGGTTGGTGCGAGTGAAGGCTCGGCAGTCACCTGGGTTGTGGTTGCTGCGACAGGAGCAGCAGTCGGGTCGGGGGTCGCAGAGTCGTCATCGGTGCCACAAGCCGCTGCCAACAGCGCAGTAACGGCCACACAAGCGACGGCTCGCAACGCTCTCCCCATGAACAGAATGCTACAACCGCCTTCGTGTTCCACAGGATGGCCAGACGACGCGGCGGCCACCCGGTTCATGGGGAATTCAGAATGTGCGCCAGGTGGGATTTGAACCCACACGGGCTTGCGCCCACAGGGACCTAAACCCTGCGCGTCTGCCAAGTTCCGCCACTGGCGCGAGGCGCTTACAGGCTACAAGCCCAACTGGGCGGCCAAGGCCCGAAATGCCCGGCCCCGGTGGGAGACGGCGTTCTTCTCGTCGGGCGACATCTCGGCAAATGTGCGCCCGTCTCCTCCGTCGGGAACGAACACCGGGTCGTAGCCGAAGCCCCCATCGCCTCGGGAAGCGCCGGCGATGGTTCCAGTGGTCGTGCCCTCGGCCAGCACCTCGCCGCCGTCGGGAAACGCCACTACCGCCACCGTGCGAAAGCAAGCCGACCGGTCGGCCATCCCCTCCAGCTCATTCAGCAACCGGGCCCGGTTGTCGGCGTCGTCGGCGTGCTCACCGGCGTAGCGGGCCGACTTCACCCCCGGCGCTCCGCCCAGCGCGGCCACTTCCAGCCCGGTGTCATCGGCAACTGCGGGCTGACCGGAGTGCCCGCAAACCGCGGCTGCCTTCAGTCGGGCATTGGCCTCCAGCGTGTCGCCGTGTTCGACCACTTCACCTAGATCGCCAGGCCGGGGCAGCAATTCAACCGCCGATCCCAAGATGGCCGCGATCTCAGTCAGCTTGTGGGGGTTGGCGGTTGCCGCCACCAACTGCAATGGCTGGTCCGAGTCGAGGCTCAACGTGACGCGGGCGGGTCGGCCAGCAGTTGGTTTTGCCGCTTGATGATCTGCTCGATCCCCGACGTGGCCAAGTCCAACAGCGCATCCAGCTGATCTCGGCCAAAAGGCTGACCCTCGGCGGTGCCCTGCACCTCCACGAAGCGGCCCGACTCGGTCATCACCACGTTCATGTCCACTTCGGCGTCCACGTCCTCCACGTACGGCAGATCGAGAGACGGCATTCCGTCAATGACCCCGACCGACACCGCGGCGCAAGCCTCGATCATCGGGTGCTGCTCGATCGCTCCGGCGGCCAGCAAGCGGCTGAAAGCGTCGTGAAGCGCGACATAGGCGCCGCTAATAGCGGCGGTACGGGTGCCGCCGTCGGCTTGGAGCACGTCGCAGTCGCAGATCACCTGGCGCTCGCCCAGCTTGGCGGCATCGGTCACTGCCCGCAACGAGCGTCCGATCAAGCGCTGGATCTCCTGGGTGCGGCCCGACTGGCGGCCCCGGGCCGCCTCCCGGTTGACCCGCTCAGGCGAAGACCCCGGGAGCATTGAGTATTCGGCCGTCACCCAGCCCGTGCCCCGGCCCCTCATCCACCGGGGCACGTCGGGATCAATCGACGCAGTGCACAGCACCCGGGTGCGGCCGAAGGAGACCAGCACCGATCCGTCGGCCATCTCGGTGAAGTCCCGCTCAAAAGCGATGGGACGCAGCTCGTCCGCCGCCCGCCCGTCGCTTCTCATGGCGCTGTCCTCATAGATCAGCCTTCATACGTGTCATCTCCGATAACGGTGACACCCAGGACCATCGTGGACACAATTGAGCGGTCCAAATCGACATAAGAGGAACGGCCTCGACTCTGGCGGGATGAGTCGAGGCCGTTCGGCTGGAGCTGTGCTCCAGCTTTGGTGGTGTGGTTTGGGTATCGGAATCCTAGCAGCGCGGGGTGCTTATAGCACATCAAGGACCATAAAACCTGTCCAAGTGGAGATTTCTTGAAATCGGCGCTCAAAAGTAGATAATCGACTCGGCCCGAGCTGTCACCTGGTCGATCGGATCGGTCCATGCCCCGGTGGACAGGTACTTCCAGCCGCCGTCAGCCGACACCACCACCACTGCGCCCTCGTCGGTCCGCTCGGCCACTCTGGCCGCCCCGGCCAGCGCCGCGCCGGTGGAGATGCCGGCGAAGATGCCGGCCTCCTCCGCCAGGCGCCGGGTCCATTCGATCGACTCCCGAGGCCGCACGATGCGCTTGCCGTCCAGAAGCTGATCGCCGCCCCATTTCTCATAGACCGGGGGAATGAACCCGTCGTCCAAGCTGCGGAGCCCGTCCACCATCTCCCCGGCGGGGGGCTCCACCGCCAGCACCTGCACTGAGGGTTTGCGCTCTTTGAGATAAGCGCCCACTCCCATCAAGGTGCCGCTAGTGCCCAGGCCCGACACGAAATGGGTGATCTCGGGGCAGTCGGCGTAGATCTCCGGGCCGGTGGTGTTGTAGTGGGCCCGGGGGTTGGCCTCGTTGCCGTACTGGTAGAGGAACGCCCACTCGGGGTTGTCGTCGGCCAGCTTCTGGGCCATGCGGACGGCCCCGTTCGAACCTTCAGCGCCCGGTGACCAAATGATCTCGGCCCCGAACACTTCCAGCAATTGGCGGCGCTCGGCCGAGACGTTCTCGGGCATCACGATCTTGATGGGATAGCCCCTGAGCCGGGCGATCATGGCCAGGGCAATCCCGGTGTTGCCCGAAGAAGGCTCGATGATGGTGCGGCCCGGTTCCAGGGTGCCGTCGGCCTCGGCTTCAAGGATCATCTCGCGGGCCACCCGGTCTTTGACTGATCCCGCGGGGTTGACTCCCTCCAGCTTGACGTGAATGGCCACCGACGAATTGGGTGACAACACGGTGACATCCACCATCGGGGTGTTCCCGATCAGATCGATCACCGATTTGTGCGCTGTCACAGACGCCAGATTACCCCTCGACTGCCACGGGCTCTTCAGCAATAGCCCCGTCGGCAATCCGGTAGCAGCGCAACGCGGGCTCGGGATCCTTCAATGACACGATCACATAGAGCAGCGCTCCGAAAGGGTCAAAAGCCGTGGCGTCTCGCACATCGGTGGGCGACGGATAGGCGGTGGTATGGGTGTGAGAGTGCATCACCGCCACCAGCGCCAGCCCCTCGTCATCTGCGGTCTGCTCTACCTGGAGGTACTCGGCATCGTCGAGCCGGTAGATCTGGCTCGACTCCGCCGCATTGCGCACTGGAAAGAACCGAGTGACCTGCTCTCCCCCAGCCGGTGCGGCCAGCAGCCCGCAGGCCTCGTTGGGCAATCCCGCAAGCGCATGGGCAATGACCTGGGAATAAACCTCACCGCTCAACCGCAGCACCCGCTCACCCTACCCGGCCCCTTCGGGCAATCCGCTGCTTTGAATTGACAACATGATCTGACTTTGCCCGTAGCCTGCGAAGCATGCCCCGGTTGTTCTTGGCTGTTTTTCCGCCTGTGGAGGTTGTGGAGCTGCTAGGCGGATTGGAGCGGCCCGAGGTAGAGGGATTGCGGTGGACGGTGCCGCAGCAGTGGCACATCACGCTGAGGTTCTTGGGGGAAACGGAGCCGGACGAGGTGGAGGACAGTTTGCGGGGGTTTCGGGGATCGGTCAGCACCGTGCGGCTGGGACCGGCCAGCAGGCGGCTGGGGGCGCGGGTGCTGGCGCTGCCCGCGGATGGTCTGAGCGATTTGGCGGCCGAAGTTGGAACCTGCACTGAGGCCATTGGCCAGCCGCCCGACCGTCGGGATTTCACCGGTCATCTCACCCTGGCCCGGGCCCGCAAGCGTATGCCAGGCACGGTTGTCGCGCAGCCCTTCGAAACTGAGTTCCTGGCCCGCGAGCTTTGGCTGGTGTCCAGCCAACTCCACCCTGATGGGTCTCGATACACCCGGCTGACCCATTGGCCCCTGGTTGGAGGGAGCTGAGAAGAATCCCGCTCAGGACTCCTCAACGAGGGGAACGAACCTCACGGGGCAGAAACGCTCGGAGGTGGTCTCATCGCCGTCTCTACGAACCAGAGTGAGATTTTGGGAGAACGAGGCCGGCCCCACGGGGATGACCAACCTCCCGCCGTCGGCGAGCTGGTCGATAAGCGCTGAGGGGATGCTGGGGGCTGCCGCGGTGACCACCACTGCGTCGAAGGGGGCGCCGGGCGGGTGGCCCTGCGACCCGTCGGCGCACACCACGGTGGCGTTGTCATACCCCAGTTCAGCCAAGACTCGGGCCGCCGAGTTGGCCAGCTTGCGGTGGCGCTCCACGGAGATTACCGAGGAACCAAGCTCAGCCAGCACAGCCGCCCCATAACCCGATCCGGTTCCCACCTCCAGCACCCGGTGGTCTGGCTCTATGGCGGCGGCCTCGGCCATGAGGGCCACGATGTAAGGCTGGGAGATGGTTTGGCCTGAACCGATGGGCAGCGGGTGGTCTTTGTAGGCGTCGCCGGCCAGCGTCCGCGATACGAACCGATGGCGGGGAACCGTCCTCATGGCGCCCAGAACCTGCGGGTCGCGGACGCCTCTCCCCTCGATCTGGCGGCGCACCATGGTCAGCCGCCGGTCTAGGTGCCGGTCTTGGCCCATGCCCAATGATGCTCCAACCACCCATGCTTAGGGGCGGAGAATGGACGAGAGTCTTGACTACCTCGCCGCGGGAAAGGCGCTGGTCTCGTCGAACACCGCTTGCAAAGCGTCAGCATCGCGGTTGAAATCCGGGCCGAGTTCCTCGGACGCATTCCAGGGCGGCGCCGGTGCCCACCAGGGTGGCATCTCAGAGCCGCCGTCGGCCGTCTCGTCGGGGATGAAGGCCAAGCACCACTGCCAGGAGCCCTTCTCTTCACCATCGCCTTCATCGGGATGGCCATTGGGGGGAACCAAGGCGTAGGTGAATCCCGGCCCAGGTCCCGCTTTCTGGGAGTCTCGAGTCACGAGTCGGCGGGAATGCGATAGCCGGGCGGCGACAAATGGCAGGGCAAGCAGCAGCAGGACGATGATCGAAGTAACGATCGTTGTCAGGTTCAATTCAGGCATGTCGGGTGCCTCCGTCAAGGGAGGCTTGAGGACTTACTCAAGCCTCATGGGCCCCATAAGCCCCACCCGCAACAGGAAAGGGTAGCGACTCCCCTTTCTGAACGTCAACCGTGATTTCTAGTTCTGTGGACCAGGCTGATGAGCCCGATGCCTTCAGATAACTACCACCGACCGGAGCACCTCACCCCGCTCCATAGCGTGAAACGCCTCTTCAACGCCCTCCAGCGAGATGGTCTCCGACACGAAACGCTCCAGGTTGAGCCTTCCCTGGAGATAGAGATCGATCAGCATGGGGAAGTCCCGGGATGGCAGGCAATCGCCATACCACGACGACTTGAGGACACCGCCGCGGCCGAATATCTCGATCATCGGCAGCTCAATGCGCATCTCAGGGTTGGGCACGCCGACAAGCACCACGACCCCCGCCAAGTCCCGGGCATAAAAGGCCTGCTCATAGGTTTGGGGCAGGCCGATGGCCTCGATGGCCACGTCCACGCCGTTGCCGCCGGTCAGCTCCCTGATCCGCTCCACCGGGTCCTCCCGGGAGGAGTTGATGGTGTGGGTTGCGCCAAACTCTCGAGCCCATTCCAGCTTGGTGTCGTCAATGTCCACCCCGATGATGGTGTGGGCGCCGGCCAGACGCGACCCCTCGATAGCCGCATCGCCCACGCCGCCGCAACCGAAAACAGCCACAGAATCGCCCCGGCCTACCCCGCCGGTGTTCATGGCGGCGCCCAGTCCGGCCATGACCCCGCAGCCGATCAGTCCGGCCACTTCGGGCTGGGCCTCGGGATTGACCTTGGTGGCCTGGCCCGCGGCCACCAGAGTCTTCTCGGCAAACGCCCCGATTCCCAATGCGGGCGACAGCTCCTGGCCATCCAAAGTCATCTTCTGGGCGGCATTGTGGGTGGCAAAGCAATACCACGGACGACCTCGCAGACACGAGCGGCAATTGCCGCACACTGCCCGCCAGTTGAGGATCACGAAGTCGCCGGGAGCCACGTTGGTCACGTCTTCTCCCACCGACTCCACCACGCCGGCGGCCTCGTGGCCCAAAAGAAACGGGAACTCGTCGTTGATGGCCCCCTCCCGGTAGTGGAGATCGGTGTGGCAGACCCCGCAGGCCTGCACGGCCACCAGGGCCTCGCCCGGCCCGGGGTCGGGCACCTCGATGGTCTCAATGCTCACCGGCTCGCCCTTGGCCTTGGCGACTACGGCTTGAACCTGCTGGGCCATCTGCTGCTCCTTTCGCCCGGCCATCGGCCACCGAGGCCGAGGCCAACTGCCGCGAACCTACTACGCCCTGAGAAAATTCGGTTCGTCTGGTGCCCAGCAGCAGTGGCGAGGGCAGCCGGTCAGGTATCCAGGAAGCGGCTGACGGCGATGCCGGAGCCCACCGTGCCCACGATGGCTCCCAGCCCCACCATCTGGAAGCCCAGGGCCCACACTCGGGACGGATCGACGGTGAAACCCCGCAGCAACTCCAGCGAGACATCGTCGTTGATCACGCTGAAGAAGTTGTTGGTCAGCCATATGAGGGGAATGGCGATCACACCGCCGATAAGGCCTTGAATAAGCCCCTCGAACATGAACGGCACCCGGATGAACCAGTTGGTGGCCCCCACCAGCTTCATCACCTCGATGTCTCGGCGGCGGGAGAACAGCGCCATGCGGATGGTGTTCAAGATCAGCACAGCGGCGGCCACCAACAACACGATGGCGATGATGATCACCCGCTGGCGCAACCCGCTGGACAAGTCCTCGATGGCCCGAATGGTCTCGCTGGCCGTTACCACCCTGGCCACCCCCGGCTGCGTGCGGAAGGCAGCCGCTAGCTCGTCAACCCGCTCGGGCAGGGTGTCGGTGGGTTTGACTCGGAACGAAGCCGGCAGCCTCTCGGGCGTGATCACCTCCACCAACTCCGGCGAGTCGCCCAGCAGATCCTGCACTTCGGCGTAGGCCTCGTCCTTGTCGATATAGGTGAATCCGCTGACCTCGGGAGCATCCTCGAGCTGGCGGCGGACGTCCTCCTCCAACTCGGGACTGATCTCGGGGTCCATGAACACGATGAACTCCACGCCGTCTTTCCAGCGAACGGTGGCGTTGTCGACCGCGTCGCCAAACAGCAGCGCCGCGCCCAAAAGGGTCAGCGAGATGGTGACGGTGATGACGGTGGCCAGCGTGAGGGTGATGTTCCGGCGGAAGTTGCTGGCCGTCTCCCGAAGGACATAGTCCAACTTGAGGCTCATCGGCTACCGCCCGCCCACCGGTCCCCGTCGCCGAGACCCCGCAATGCCATGGGCTATTCGTAGACGCCTCGGGACTGGTCCCGAACGATCTGGCCCCGGTCAAGTTCCACAACCCGGCGGCGCATTTTGTCGACGATGCTGCGGTCATGGGTGGCCATCACCACGGTGGTTCCGGTGCGGTTGATGCGATCCAGCAGCGTCATGATGCCCAGCGAGGTGTTCGGATCAAGGTTTCCGGTGGGCTCATCGGCCAGCAGGATCAGCGGGCGGTTCACAAACGCCCGGGCGATGGACACCCGCTGCTGCTCCCCGCCCGACAATTCGTCGGGATAGTTGTGCATCTTCTTGGACAGGCCCACCAACTCCAAGATGGCCGGAACCTTCTCTTTGATCACGCCTCTAGGACGCCCGATTACCTCCAACGCGAAGGCCACGTTCTGGACCACGGTCTTGTTGGGCAGGAGCTTGAAGTCCTGGAAGACGCACCCGATGTTGCGGCGCAAGAAGGGCACCTTCCAGCTGGGAAGCTGCCCGATGTCCTTCCCAGCAACGTATATCCGGCCCCGATCGGGCTTCTCCTCTTTGTTCAGCAGGCGCATGAACGTGGACTTGCCCGATCCCGACGGCCCAACCAAAAACACGAACTCCCCCCGCTGCACCTCGCAGGAGGCGTTCTGAAGGGCGAGCACCTCGCCCTTGTACACCTTGGTGACGTTCTCCATTCTGATCATGCGCTGTGAACTCCGAACTGCGATCCGGGCACGAACCCCCCATTGTTGGCCCAGAAAGCTCGACCAACGCTACCACCGTCACCATGCAACGATTGCGCACCCTCCGGGCTGGGCCTGGCCGCGATCAAGACATGCGCCTCCACCGCAGATAGGCCTCGATCAGCTCGTCGAGGTCCCCCGCCAGCACCCCCTCCACATTGCCGATGGTCACACCGGTGCGGTCGTCTTTGACCTGCTGGTAGGGATGCAGAACATAGGAGCGGATCTGGCTGCCCCACTCCGCCTTCTGGTAGTCGCCGGCCAACCCGGCGATCTCGGCTTCCCTCTCGGCCCGCTTCAGATCAGCCAGGCGAGCGGCCAGAATTTGCATGGCGCGGTCTTTGTTCTGGTGCTGGCTGCGCTCATTCTGACACGACACAACGACGCCGGTGGGCAGATGGGTTATCCGCACCGCCGAGTCGGTCACGTTCACGTGCTGGCCACCGGCCCCCGACGACCGGAAGGTGTCGATCCGCAGGTCTTTGTCCTCGATGTCCACCTCGTCGGACACCTCGTCGAAGAATGGCACCACTTTGAACTGGGCGAACGCGGTGTGGCGGCGGGCGTCAGAGTCGAACGGGGAAATTCGGACCAGGCGATGCACCCCCCGCTCCGATTGCAACAGGCCGTATACGTTGCGCCCTGAGATGGTGAAGTCGGCCGAGGAGATGCCCGCGCCCTGTCCTTCCGACACCGAGTCCACCTTGAATTCAAAGCCGCGGCGCTCGGCCCATCCCTGGTACATCGCCAGCAGCATCTCGGCCCAGTCCTGCGCGTCGGTGCCGCCCGCGCCGCTGTGGAGCTCGCATACCGCATCGGAGTCGTCGTGCTCACCGCCCAACAGCGACCGCAGCTCCAAGTCGTCCACCTTGGCCGCCAGCGATTCCAGCATCTGGGCAATCTCCGGAGTCTGCGATTCGTCGTCCTCCTCCACTGCCAACTGGTGCAAGGTATCGGCGTCGTCGAGCGCGGCCTCCAAACCGGCGAACAGCTCCAAGTCCTCCATCAACTCGGACAGCTCCCTGGTTACTTTGCGGGCCTGGTCGGGGTCGTCCCACAGGCCGGGGGCAGCCGCGGCCTCCTCTAACTGGGGGCGGCGCGCATTCAGGTCGTCGATGTGCAGGTACAGCCGGGCTTCATCCAGTTTGGATCGGAGCAGGGCGAGGTCGCCGGTGAAGTCAGGCACGGAATGTTCCGAGAGCAGGCAGTCAACGCCCGCAGCACTGCTTGAACTTGCGGCCTGATCCGCACGGACAGGGGGCGTTGCGAGGGGTTTTGTCGAATTCTGACTTCACAACCGGCGTCCTCGACTTCGGCGCCGACTCCTCCACCACCGTGGGGGCGGCCGAAGTACTAGCCAAGGCCGCCTGAGCTCCGGCCCGGGCCAGAGACGGCTGAGTGGACGGGTCGGCCGGGCCCGACTCAGTGAGGTTGCTGGCGCCGGCATCTTCGGCGCCGGCGGGAGACTCCACGTTGATCTCCACATGCATGATGTAGGTGACGAAGTCCCGGGCCACGCCGGCCATCATCTGGCCGAACATCTCGAACCCCTCCCGCTGCCATTCGGTCAGTGGGTCTTTCTGTCCGAGGGCACGCAGGTTGATGCCCTCTTTGAGGTAGTCCATCTCATAGAGGTGCTCGCGCCAGCGCTGGTCGATGATGCGCAGCATGATCTGGCGCTCCACCTCCCTCATGGCCTCCTCTCCGACCTGCTCTTCGCGCTGCTCGTAGTGGGCCACCGCCTCGCCCACCAGCGCGTCGTAGAGCTCGTCGGTGGAGGTGGCCTCGCTCATCTGGTCAGAGCTGATCTGGGTAGGCCACAACACCCGAATCTCGGTTTCGAGCTGCTCCAGGTCCCAATCGGCGGGATCCTCCGACGTGCAGTGCCCGGTGATCACAGAGTCGACCGCTTCGCCCAGGTGCTCCAGAGCCTCGGCCCGCAGGTCGCTGCCCGACAGGATCTGGGCCCGCCGCTTGTAGATCACCTTGCGCTGCTCGTTTAGCACCTCGTCGTACTTGAGCACGTTCTTGCGGGCCTCGGCGTTCTTCTGCTCCACCGTGCCCTGAGCCCGCTCGATGGCCTTGGTTACCATCTTGGCCTCGATGGGCACGTCCTCGGGCAGGGCCTTGTCCATCACCCAGTTCATGGCCCCGGTAGCGAAGATCCGCATCAAGTCGTCTTCCAGGGATAGGTAGAACCGGCTCTCGCCGGGGTCGCCCTGGCGGCCGGAGCGGCCTCGGAGCTGGTTGTCAATGCGGCGGCTGTCGTGGCGCTCGGTGCCCAGCACATAGAGGCCCCCCAGCTCGCGCACCTTCTCGCCCTCGGCGCCGCATTCGGCCTCGTACTTCTCCAGCAGCTCGGCGGCTCGGGCCTGGCCCTGCTCGCTGGCGGGGTCGAGGCCCTCGGCTACTGCGTCGCGGCGAGCCATGGCCTCGGGGTTGCCCCCCAGCACGATGTCCACGCCTCGTCCAGCCATGTTTGTGGCCACGGTGATGGCGTGCAGGCGACCGGCCTGGGCCACGATCTCGGCCTCCCGGAAGTGCTGTTTGGCGTTAAGCACCTCATGGGAGATGCCCCGCTTGTTGAGCACATCGGCCAACTTCTCGGAGTTCTCCACCGAGACGGTGCCCACCAGCACCGGCTGTCCCCGCTCATAGCGCTCCACCAGATCCTCCACCAGGGCGTTGAACTTGCCGTCCTCGCTCTTGTAGATGAGGTCGCCCTCGTCGGCCCGGACCACAGGCAGATTGGTGGGAATCGGCACCACATGGAGGCCGTAGGTGCCGAACAGCTCGTTGGCCTCGCTCACCGCGGTTCCGGTCATGCCGGCCAGCTTTTCGTAGAGCCGGAAGTAATTCTGGAGGGTGATGGTGGCCAGCGTCTGGTTCTCCTCTTTGATCTTCACCCCTTCTTTGGCCTCCACCGCCTGGTGCAGTCCCTCCGACCAGCGGCGGCCTTCCAACACCCGGCCGGTGAACTCGTCGACGATCTTCACCTCGCCCCGCTGGATTATGTAGTCCTTGTCCCGGTGATACAGCTCCTTGGCCCGCAATGCGGCCTGGAGCTGATGGACCAAGTTGGCGCTGACCGAGTCGTAGAGGTTCTCCACCCCCAGCGCCCGCTCCACCGCGTGGACCCCTTCCTCGGTGGGAGCCACGATGCGCTTCTCCTCGTCCACGTCGTAGTGGACGTCGCGCTTCAAACCCCGCACGACGCTGGCGAACTTGTAGTACGTCTTGGCGGCGTCGGCCAGGCGCCCGCTGATGATGAGAGGGGTGCGGGCTTCGTCAATGAGGATGGAGTCGATCTCGTCCACGATGCAGTAGTTGTGGCCCCGCTGGACCCGGCGATCGGCCGACATCGCCATGTTGTCCCGCAGGTAGTCGAAGCCCATCTCGTTGTTGGTGCCGTAAGTGATGTCGCAGCCGTATTGCTCGCGCTTGAATTCCGAACCCCGCTCGCCGGGGACCACCAGCCCGACGGAGAGGCCCAACCACCGGTGAATGGCCCCCATCCAGTCGGCGTCGCGAGCGGCCAGATAGTCGTTCACGGTGACCACGTGGACACCCCTGCCGGCCAAGCCGTTCAAATACACCGGAAGCGTGGACACCAGGGTCTTTCCCTCGCCGGTTCGCATCTCGGCCACCCAGCCGAAGTGCAGGGCTGCGCCCCCCATCAGCTGCACGTCGTAGTGGCGCTGGCCGATGACCCGCCAAGCCGCCTCCCGCACAACGGCAAAGGCCTCGATGAGCAGGTCGTGCAGATCCTCGCCGTTCTCCAGTCGCTGGCGAAACTCCCCGGTGCGGGCCCTCAGCGCCTCGTCGGACAGCGCTTTGGTCTCGGGCTCGAGCGCGTTGATGTCGGGCACCAGGCTTTCCAGCGCCTTGAGCTTCTTGCCCTCACCGGTGTTCAGGATCTTCTGAAACACACTCATGCTGCGCCCACTCTACCGCTGCGCCCCCCGCATCCCGATAGCGGAGACCACGCGCCGCGCCCCGGTGAGCGCCCTTGCGGGCGCGTCTAGGAGTACCTCGACGTTGGGACCTGAACTAGCTGGCCCGGCGCTCCCGGGAGTGGTGCTGGCGGTCGATGCGGCGGGTCTTGGTGCGGCGGAGCTGGCGCTCCAGTTTGGCGATGGCCCGGTCCAATGCCGCAAACGGCGTCGGACCGTTGACCCGGCTGCGGATGTGATAGCCGTGGCCCTCCAGGGTGACCTCGCAGATGTCGGGCTCGGGGATTCGGGGGTTCTTCTCCTCGCTGAACCGGACTGTGGCGTGATCGATGCCCGACAGATAGCGGTTCAGCTTGCCCACCTTTGTTCGGGTGGCCTCCCCCAGTCTCTGCGACACCTGCATCCCGCTGCTGCTGATGGTCACATCCATGGCGGCTCCCTTTCGGCTGGGCTTCTGTTGTGGGCTCTCATGGTAGCCACACCAGAAGGTTGCCGCGCGGAGGGCGTGGTGTAGGGCAATGGCGTGGCCCCGGCTACCACCGCCTCCACCCGCTCCGCACCTGCTCCGATGAGCGACTTGGCCGCAGACTGAAGGGTCGCTCCGGTGGTGATCACGTCGTCCACCACCAGGACCGCCGACGGCGAGGCCCCGCGGACAGCGAAGACGGGAGCGCGAAACCGCTGGCTGCGGTTCCGACCGGTCTGGCCCGCCTCGTCTACGCGCCTCAACAACCTGACGACGGGCACCCCCGTCTGGCGGCTCAACGCCCGAGCCAGCAGCTCGGCCTGGTCAAACCCCCGTTGACGCCGCCGCTTCGCAGACGTCGGCGCCCATGTCACCGCGTCGACGGCCAGGCCCGAAGGCAGGGTCGTGGCCATGGCCGACGCCAGCCACCGCACGCACGACCGCTGATTGCGGTACTTGAGTCGGGCGAGCAACTCCCGGCCCGCGCCCGCGTAGGCGAAAACCGCCCAGAGCCCTGACAGCGGCTCGAGAGCGGCCATCTCCCCCACGGCGCGCATATCCGCCGTACACCGCCGACATGGCGACGGCCCCGGTCCCCCACATCCCGCGCACAATTGCGAAAACAACATGGCTGGACACTAGAAGCGACCGGTGACAGATTGACCTGCCCTCGCGGGCCGCTCCACCCAGGCAGATCAGTAGCGGTAGTGGTCGGCTTTGAAGGGTCCTTCGGCCGAGACACCCATGTAGTCGGCCTGAGCTGGGGTCAAGGTGGTGAGGCGCGCTCCGAGGGCATCCAGGTGCAGACGGGCCACCATTTCATCGAGATCTTTGGGCAGCGTGGCCACGTCGGTGCCGTAGGTCTCGGCGTTGGCATGCAACTCCAATTGAGCCAACACCTGGTTGGTGAAACTGCATGACATCACAAAGCTGGGGTGGCCGGTGGCGTTGCCCAAGTTCAGCAGCCGGCCCTCCGACAAGATGATGACCGAGTGGCCGTCGGGAAATACGTACTCGTCCACTTGGGGCTTGATGTTGACGCGCTGAACGTCGGAAAGCGCATTGAGCCCGGCCATGTCGATCTCGTTGTCGAAGTGGCCGATGTTGCCCACCACTGCCTGATGCTTCATGCGCCCCAAGTGCTCGGCGCTTATCACGTCCTTGCAGCCGGTGGCGGTGATGAACAGGTCGGCTGTTTCCAGCACATCCTCGAGCCGCTGAACCTCGAAGCCCTCCATGGCCGCTTGCAGGGCGCAGATGGGGTCCACTTCGGTGACCACAACTCGGGCGCCCTGGCCCCGCAGCGATTGGGCGCAACCCTTGCCCACGTCGCCGTAGCCGCATATCACGGCCGTCTTGCCGCCGATCATCATGTCGGTGCCCCGATTGATGCCGTCGATCAGCGAGTGCCGACAGCCATATAGGTTGTCGAATTTCGACTTGGTCACCGAGTTGTTCACGTCGATGGCTGGGAACCGCAGCGTGCCGTCGGCTTTCATCCGATAAAGCCGGTGGACGCCGGTGGTGGTCTCCTCCGACACGCCCCGGACCCCCTTGGCGATGGCGGTCCACAGCCCGGGATCATCGGCCAGCGTGCGGCCCAGCAGGCGGCGGATCTCGGCCAAATCCTCGGAGTCGGCCTCATCGGGATCGCCGGCGGTTCCCGCCGCCTCGGCATCGGCGCCCATGTGCACCAACAGGGTGGCGTCGCCGCCGTCGTCGAGGATCAGATTCGGCCCCCCGCCGTTAGGCCAGCGCAGCACCCGCTCGGTACACCACCAGTACTCCTCCAGGGTCTCCCCCTTCCAGGCGTACACCGGCACCCCTTGGGGGTTGTCGGGGGTTCCCGCAGGGCCGACAGCCACCGCAGCCGCAGCCGGATCCTGAGTGGAGAAGATGTTGCACGACGCCCAGCGCACCTCAGCACCCAGCGCGGTCAGGGTCTCAATCAACACTGCGGTCTGCACGGTCATGTGGAGCGAACCGGTGATGCGGGCCCCGGCCAAGGGCTGAGCGTCGAAGTGCTGAGCTCTCAGCGCCATCAGACCGGGCATCTCGTGCTCGGCCAGGCGGATCTCGTTGCGCCCGGTTTCGGCTTGAGCCAGGTCAGCCACTTTGAAGTCTTGGTCAAGAGCCACTGCAACTATCGCTTTCTGAAGTCGGTTTTACCCTCAATGGGGTCATGTCGTGCGACCGGCCAGTGCTTGTCGGGCTGCCACAATCGCCGGTACCGGCCCGGGGTCGAGGCCTACCGCGGCAGCCATCTCCAGTGCGGTGACCGACCCCTGATACATGAGGTCGAATACCTGGGCCACGTGACCCTCCCCGGCCGCCTCCACGAGGTGGACTTCTCCCACCACCTCGTCCATCAAGTCGACCAGGATGTCGAAGCCCCGCATCACCTCAGGATGTTCATGCTCGTGGCGCAGCAGCACCAGACTGAAGATCTGGCGGGTCAAGTCTCCGTGCTGGCCCCACCCCGCGATCTCGTTGTGCAGCAGATCGGGAACTCCCGCGCTGAAGGCGGGTGACTTGGCACTGGTGTTGATCATGTTCTTCCAGTGCCGGGCGGCCACAGTCCCGAGCCCGCCCCCTCCGTAGATCAGCGGTACCGTGCCGGATAGGCGACGGGCCAAATCAGCCGCCGCTTCCCTCATGGTGTCCCGTCGGCTGCGGACCTGATGGACTGCGTGGCGCACCCACTGGTCAGCGCCGGGGAACAGGCCCATCTTCCCCAGGATGATCATCGGGGCGACGGTAAGCACGCTCAGCCCGGCCCGGGGCGGATACAGCATCGGATCTACCTCTACCAGCGGTGCATTCCAGGCAGATGCCATCCGAGCCAGCTGGCCACCGCCGGTCACCGCCACAAGCCGACCTCCGGCTTCAGCGGCCTGGGCCGCAGCCTGGACGATCTCGGGCGTGTCGCCGCTGGCGGAGAGCGCGAACACCAGGGTCTGCTCGTCCACATACGACGGCGGTTGGTAGCTCTTGACTACGACGATGGGCAAGGGCATGAACGGACCCGCGGTCACCGCCAGCAAATCGCCCGCGAACCCGCCCGGGCCCATGCCCAACACCAGCACATTGGAGATCTCCGACCGGTCGGGCAGCCCTTCTAGGTCATTGGAGCGTTCCAGCGCGTCCAGCATCTGCTCGGGCAGGCGATTGACCGCCGGCCACATGCCCAGCGTGTCCACCCGCTCGCTCACCGCTGCACTCCGGACTCTGGCTTGCTCACGGAGCGCCCATTCCTCACGGAGCAAAGGTGAACGGAATGGACTCCGACTCCGCTCTGGCCATTAGCCGCCCATGCTCGGCCTCATCCACAGTCTCAGCCTCGTCGATGAGCATGTTGGGGATGTCGTCTTCCACCACATAACGGCGGTGCAGGCGCGGATTGTAAAGCGAGTCCTCATCTGGGAAATACAGCAGCGGCCCCTTGTCGTCGGGGCAGGCCAGAATCTCAAGCAGTCGGGGATCCAGCGCCATGGCCACAGTCTTACTCACTCAACGCCGCGATCCCTAGCGCTGTCCCCATCCGCCTCTAGCCACCGGTAGCGGCCCGGAACATGAGTCCAGTTCCGGCCATCTCAAATTCGCCTGTACCCGCTGGCACCCAGACTGCTCCGCCGCCGGAGATCTTGTGGCCAGCCACTCTTGCGCTCCCCGATGCGCACAGCACGATCTCCGGACCCGAGGGCGTGAACCGCCGGGAGCCAGCCAACTCAACTCGGGTGAGGCTGAAGTCGGGAACCGGTGCCTCGAATGTGAAGCAAGGTCCGGTGGGAGCCTGGACGAGCACATCATGGGGACGGCAGTCCACTACGTCCAGCAGGGCCGGAACGTCAACGTTCTTTGCGGTGAGGCCGCCCCTCAGCACATTGTCGCTATTGGCCATGATCTCCACGACCGTCCCCCGCAGGTACACGTGCAGGTTGCCAGCCCTCAGGAAGAGGGCCTGCCCCGGTTCGAGGCGGACCAGATTCAGCATCAGGGCGACGGCCACCCCGATGTCTCCTGGGTGTTGCTCCCCGATCCTCACCCCCCAATGTCGCTCGTCGGGAAACGGGCCTGACTTCGAACAGGCCGCCGCCACCTGGAGGGCGATCTCGGTGCCGGATTCCGGCGGTTGCTCCAGCAGCCATCGAAGCGCCGGTGCAATCTCTCCTGCCTGCAAGAAGCTGATTGCCGGGTCCAGAGCGGCAACCTCCAGCGAGTCGAGAAGTTCCGCGGCGGTTTCCGGCGTTCGAAGCCCGCACAGGGCGGTGAACGGCTCCAGCGCGCAGATCAGCTCCGGCTTGTGATTTCGGTCGCGATACGACCGATGCTCGGCGTCCAGGGGGATGCCCTGCTCTTCTTCGGAATCGAACCCCGCGTGGGCTTGGCTGCGGGTGGGGTGGGTCTGGAGAGAAAGCGGCTGGTCCACGGCCAGGATCTTCAGCAGAAAGGGCAGTTCCCCGCCGAAGGTTTGGGCGGTGTCTGGTCCGAGCTCTCCAATCGGGTCGTCGGCGATCACCTGGTGGAGCGGCCGGTTTGTCCCGCTGCGCCGCAGCACCGACGGCGCTCGGGGATGGGCACCCAGCCACAGCTCGGCCTGGGGCTCTCCGGTGGGCGGCACCCCCATGATCTGGGGCAGGACCTCCCGCGACCCCCATGGGTAGGGCTGGATCGCCCCCGACAGAACACCCGGTGTGCTCACAGTCTCCAACCCTTCAATCGCCTGTTGGCATCCCCGCGCTCACAGTCTCAAGTTAGGCCAATTCTCGGTTAGGCCAGCCAGATGAGGTTGATCACCGCGACCAGATTGAAGCCGATGTGGGCCCAGATGGCCGGTCCCAATCGCTTGTAGCGCTTCACCAGCAGGGCGGCAATGATCCCGAAGACCATCAGCGCGGGGAATTGGAGGAGTTGGAGGTGCACCGCGGCAAACAGCACTGAGGAAGCCAGCACTCCCATAACCGGCCCCCATTTCCGCTCGAACGCCTTCAGAGCCAGACCGCGGAAGAACAGCTCTTCGAAGATCGGGGCTCCCACCACCACCCCCAGCATCACCAGGGCGATGTCGCCGCCGGTGGCGGCCCGATCGGTTATCTCCCGGGCGGCCTCGCTAACGTCGAAGTCGAAGAACTGCTGGAACGGGGCATAGATGAGCCAAACCACTGCGATCTGGGCAAATACGCCCACCAGGAGCCCCACGGGTACGTCCGACGCCTTCGTCGACAAGCCGAAGTCGCGCCGCAGCCCGGTTCCTCGCAGGGTGCCGGCCACCAGCGTGGTCAGGGCGAACCCGCCCCACAGTCCGATCTGGCCCACCGGCAGGGTCCAAAGGGGAAGCGCGGGGTCGCTGCGCTCCTGGCTCATGGAGTCGCTCAGCCCATATCGCCCCACGTACGACCCGGTGCCGGTCTCACCCCCGGTATCCAGGCCGACTGCGGCCAGCACAACGAAGAACACCACCACCGCGGCCACCCAGGAAAAAATCACCCCGATGAACACATCGGGCAAACCCCAGCGGATTTCCCGGGCTCTTGTCCGCTCAGCTACTGCCACCGCACCGCAGCGTAATGGTGACTTTGTCGCCAACCACTCGTAGAATTGACCGATGGCCTCCTCTCCGCCGCCGCCTCCCCCGCCGCCTGAGCGGCGAGATCCCGAGGGCGGGCCGGGTCAGCAGCCCACCACGCAGGGCCGGATGCCCCGCTGGGTGTGGTTCGTGGTGCTGGGATTGCTGGCCGCCTTGTTGTTCTCCAACGTGTTTGGAGGCGACGACAACGGCGAGGAGATCTCCTTCCGGGAATTCGTCGTAGCAGCCACGAGTGGCAACATCGAAGAGGCTGAATACAACAACAACACCGGCGAAATCAAAGGAACGAGGACGGAGAGCGCGGGCGGTTCCAAGTTCCAAACAACCGGACCCAACCCGCTGCCTGAACAGGTCGAAGCGGACTTGCGGACCAACATCCCGACGTTCCAGTTCCATACGCCCAAGACCAGCTTCTGGGTCAGTCTCCTTCCTCTGCTCATCCCGATCGCATTCATCGTCTTGATCTTCTGGTGGTTCCAGCGCCGGGCTCAAGGACAGATGAGCGGGATCATGTCCATCGGGCGATCCAAGGCCAAGACCTACACCACCGAGCGACCGGGAACCACCTTTGAAGACGTGGCCGGCTACGAGGGGGTCAAAAAGGAGATCGTCGAGGTCGTCGACTTCCTCAAGCACCCCGACAAGTTCGCCCAGATCGGAGCCCGCATTCCCAAAGGCGTGCTGCTGGTGGGTCCGCCGGGCACCGGCAAGACGCTCATCGCCCGAGCGGTGGCCGGAGAGGCCGGAGTGCCGTTCCTGTCGGTCACCGGCTCGGACTTCATGGAGATGTTCGTCGGCGTGGGCGCCAGCCGGGTGCGGGATCTGTTCCAGTCGGCCCGGAAGATGGGGCGGGCCATCATCTTCATCGACGAGATCGACTCCATCGGCCGCAAGCGGGGCGCGGGCCTGGGCGGGGGCCACGACGAGCGGGAGCAGACCCTCAACCAGATGCTGGCCGAGATGGACGGCTTCGAGGCCACCGAGGGGATCGTGATGATGGCGGCCACCAACCGGCCCGACATCTTGGACCCGGCGCTGCTGCGTCCCGGACGGTTCGACCGCCAGGTGGTGGTCCCGCTGCCCGAGGCCGACGACCGCTTGCAGATCCTCAACGTCCACGTCCGGTCCAAGAAGATCGCTGCCGATGTCGACTTGCCGCTGATAGCCCGGGGTTCACCGGGCATGAGCGGTGCCGACCTTGCCAACCTGGTCAACGAAGCCGCTCTATTTGCGGTTCGCAGCGACTCTGACCAGATTCGAATGATCCACTTCGAAAACGCTCGCGATCGGGTACTGATGGGACAGCGGCGGGAGTCGATGGTCATGTCCGAGGAAGAGCGGCAGATCACCGCTTACCACGAGGCCGGCCATGCGGTGTGCGCGGCGGTTTTGCCCCACGCCGATCCGCTTCACAAGGTGACCATCATCCCCCGGGGTATGGCGTTGGGGGTGACCATGACGCTTCCCGAGGAAGACCGCCACACCCTGCGGCGTAACTACCTCGACGACATGCTGGTCATGCGTATGGGCGGGCGCATCGCCGAGGAGTTGGTGTTCGGGGTGTCGTCCAGCGGTGCGGCCGATGATCTGGCCGGCGCCACCGAATTCGCCCGGCGCATGGTGCGGGAGTGGGGTATGAGCGACCGCATCGGGCCGATGGCCTGGCGAAGCGCGGGACAAGTGTTCTTGGGCGACGAGATGATGACCAACCGGGAGTACAGCGACGAAACGGCCCGGGTCATCGACGAAGAAGTGGCTGAGATTTTGCGAACTCAGGAGAACCGGTGTCGGGAGGTGCTGTCCAAGCACCGCAACGGCCTCGACCTGGTGGCTCGCGCCTTGCTGGAGCACGAGACCATCTCCGGAGATGAGGTCGGCCGGCTGGTGCAGTTGGGCGATGAGGGCCCCATTGGAGATCCCCGGGACGTGATTGGCGCAGCACTCAGCTCTCCGAGCACAGGGGGGATGCGGGGCTCGGCTACGACCACCGTTGCCTCGACGGCCGAATTGGAAGAGCCTGACGCCCCGGAGTCGTGGCCCGCACCCTGATTGCCCTTGGAGTCATCGCCGGGGCGCTGGCAGTGGCCTGGCTCTATCGTCGCTTCCGCCCCTCAACCCCGACCGCGCCGACATACTCGGTGCCCACCAGTCTGGAACGCTGGGACTTCGCTCAACCCAACGCCGAATGGCTGTTAGCGGTGTTCACTTCCAAGACCTGCTCAACCTGCGCCGCAGTGGTGAATGCGGCCCAAGGCCTGGCGCAGGATTCGCTGGCGGTGCAAGAGGTGGAGTTCCGCCGCCACGGTGACCTGCACCGCCGCTATGCAGTGGACGCCGTCCCCCTAGCGGTGCTGGCCGACCGCAACGGCGCGGTGTGCGCCTCTTTGGCCGGCCCGGCCACTGCTGCGGAACTGTCGGCTCTCATCGCATCGGTCCAGCAATAGCCTGTCGCTCTATGGGTTTGTCGCGAGACTTGGCGGAAACCAGGGAGTTCTTCACCTCCCGGGCGGCGGGCTGGGAGGATCGCCATCCGGACGACGATGTCCTGTTCAAGTGGGCGGTGGACCAGCTTGGGTTATCCCCCGGCGATGTGGCCGTCGACGCCGGGTGCGGTTCGGGACGAGCGCTGTCCTCTCTGCGGGCTGCGGTCGGCCCTCAAGGCGCCGTCCTGGGCATCGACGCCACTCCGGCGATGCTTCTGGAATCGGCCCGCCTGGGGCGGAAGTCCATTTCGGTGTGCGCGCTGGGCGACGTCGGACGGCTTCCGGTGCGGGACGACTGCGTGGCGGGGATTTTGGCCGCCGGGTTGCTCCCCCACCTGCCAAACCCGGTGGGCACTCTTCAGGAAATGGCCCGCGTTGCTCGAAACGACGCTCGGCTGGGCGTGTTCCATCCCATCGGCCGCCGGGCGCTGGCCGCCCGCCACCAGGAACGAGGGGCCCACGCCCACGATATGAACATCGACCCACACCACATCGGACCGCTGCTGGCCGAGGGGGGTTGGACTCTGGAGTTGTTGGACGACGCTGACGATCACTACCTGGCCTTGGCGGTGTGCAATGGCTGACCAATCAGCCGCCAAGGCGGTCCTGTTCGAGGTCGCCGAGGGCGTGGCCTGGGTGACGATCAACCGTCCCGAGGCCCGCAACGCCGTCAACCAGGCGGTGTCGGAAGGCTTGGCCGCCGCCTGGGACCGGGTGGAGTCCGACGACGACATCGCGGTGGCCGTTTTGACCGGCGCGGGCGAAGCGGCCTTCTCGGCGGGCGCCGACCTCAAGGAGATGGCCGCCCGAGCCGAGCGGGGACTGCCCTCTCACCTCACCAGGGACCGCTTGGCCGAAGGCAGGGTTACCAAGCCGGTCATTGCTGCGGTGAACGGCGTGGCCTACGCCTTCGGTTTCAACCTGGTCATGCAGTGCGATCTGTGCGTGGCCGCCGATCACGCCCGCTTCGGCATCTTCGAGGCCAGAGTGGGCCGGGGCTCGCCGTGGGCTTCCCAGCTGGGCTGGTTGATCCCTCCCCGGGTCGCCATAGAACTGCTGTGCACCGCCGAGCCGATAGGGGCCCAGCGAGCCTACGAACTTGGCTTGGTCAACCGGATAGTGCCCGCCGCCGAGCTGAAGTCGGCCGCGGCCCAGCTAGCCAGGGCAATCACGGCCAACGCGCCGCTCACCGTCCGCGCCGGGAAGGCCATGATCCGGGCCACCGCCGGCCTTTCCCCCGCCGAGGCAGCCGCAGTGGCCGACAAGATCTACGAACCGGTCTATGCCAGCGATGACGCCCAAGAGGGCCCCCGGGCCTTCGCTGAGAAGCGGCCTCCCCGCTGGCAAGGGCGCTAGCCCAAAACGCGGAGAAGCTCGTCCAGATTGTGGGGGCCCGGCGACCGAGCACCAGCCTCGATCTCTCGTACCATGTGGAACACCGCATCGTTGGCCGGGGTGGGAATGCCCAGCCTCTTCCCCTCTCGGCTGATGAACCCGCTGAACGAGTCGATCTCGGTCTTGTGACCCCGCTCGATGTCGGTGGGCATCGACCCCTTGACGTCCCCCAACTCGGCGGCGGTGGCTTCCCAATCGGCGGCTAGTTGGTCTGCCCCGGGCCCGCCTGCACCGCCGACAAGAATGCGCTCGGCGTCGATCCCGCTCACCGGCTCGATGTGGTGACCCCGGGCCTGACCAATCGCCACCGCCTCTGACCCGCAAGCCAGGCTGACCCGCCGAGGCCCGGGCTGCTCCCGGCAGTCACGGGCTTGGCCCCCGAGCGTCGCGTTGACCGGGTTGCTCATGCAGTTCATCACCAGCTTCGACCAGATGGCCCCCCAGATGTTTTCGCTCAACGCCACGTCGATTCCCGGACCTAGGGCCGACGACACCTGGTCCAACCGATCGGTAAGGGTGCCGTCGAGTTCGCCGATCTGAAGCGTGGGAAGCCAATCCAGCCTCACCTGGCCTGGCCCGGTCGCGGCCGCGGCAAACAGCACTACCGTGCCGATGACCCGCTCCGGACCCAGCATTTGGGACAACAGCGGCTCGTTGACCCCGTTCTGAGCGGAGATGACCGTGGCATCCGTCGCCAGTTGGGGGGCCAACAGGGGGGCCAGCCATTGATTGTCGAATGCTTTGGCCGCCAGCACCAAGAGATCGATGGGGGCCACTTGTTGACTCTCGCTGGTGTGCCACGCGGGCAGTCGGGCCGTCCGCCCTTCTGCCGGACCCGGCCCCACCAGGCACAGCCCATCGGCCCGAATAGCCTCGACGTGGTCGGCCCATGCGTCGATCACGCTCACTTCGCCGCCAGCCAAGGCGACCTCTCCGGCGATGGCACCCCCGATTCCCCCGGCACCGGCCACGACCACATGCATCATTACCATGGTAGGAACTCTCTATGGCCCTCTCCCGATATCGCGATGCGGAGTGGTTCCAGCCCGCCGAGAACCCCGACCCCGACGACACCGGCTTGGAGAAGGCATGGCTGCATCGGGGCTCGTTCTTCGCCCACGCCATCCGCCTGGCACCGGGATATGTGATCCCGCCCCACAGCCATGACAAAGACGAGCTGATGGTGGTGTTGGCCGGCAGCGCCACTCTGGACAGCGGCGTGGTGGTGGAGCCGCCCGACACTCTGCTGCTGTCCGCCAACGTCGAATACGGCTTCACCGCGGGCCCTGAGGGCATGGAGTTCATGGTGGTCCGCACCGGCCAAGCCGGGCTGACCATCACCGGATGAGCCCGCCATTCAAAGACCTCGTCCCGCTGGTGCGACCCCGGTCCATCGCGCTGGTGGGGGCCACCCCGATAGAGAGCAACAAGCTGGGCTCGTGGACGCTGAACAACCTGCTCAAGCACGATGTGCCGGCCGACCTGTATCTGGTGAACCCCCGATACGACTCGCTGGAAGGACGGCCTTGCTACCCCGACCTGGAATCGCTGCCTGAACCACCCGAATTGGTGCTGGTGCTGGTGCCTGCGGCCGGGGCCATCGACATCCTGCGCCAAGCCGAGGCGCTCGGGAGCCGGGCAGCCATCGTCTTCAGCGGCGGGTTCGGCGAGGGCGACCGGGCCGGATCGCCGCTCGATCTTGAACTGCAAGACTTCTTGGCCGATACCCCGATGGCGGTGTGCGGGCCCAACACCAACGGCGTGATCAACTGCGTGGACCGGATCCCGGCCGGTTTCCCTCCCTACGCCATGGCCGACGAGCTGCCCGCCGGGAACCTTGGAGTGGTGTCCCAGAGCGGTGCCCTGGTGTCGTCTCTGGTCCAGCATCTCCAGCAAAACGGCCATGGACTCACCGTGGGATTCGCGGTGGGAAACGGCATCGACCTCAAGGTGAGCGACTACGTCCGGTTCCTGGCCCAAGACGACCGCACCGAGCAGATCCTGGTGTATGTCGAGGGGCTGCGCGATGCCGACCAATTCTTCAACGCAGCCGACGCGGCCTGGGCCGCGGGAAAGCCGGTGCTGGTGTTGAAGGCGGGCCGCTCGCCCGAGGGCGCTGACGCGGCCCGCAGCCACATCGGTGCCTTGGTGGGCAGCTACGAGGCCTTTGCCGCCCGCTGTCGTCGCCACGGTGTTCTTCTCGCCCACGACCTGGCCGAGTTGGCTGTGCTTCCCGCGGCCCGGAGCCGTTGGGGGCGGCGCGCCGGAGTGCTGTCGTCCTCGGGGGCGGTGGCGGGAATCCTGGCTGATTCTGCCCGCGACAACGGCTTCGATGTGCCTGCTCTGGGAGCGGCGGCCCAGTCCAAGCTGGCCGAGTGCATGACGCTGGGTGAGCCTCGCAATCCACTGGACCTCACCGGCCAGTCGGTTGTCGACCACGACCTGCTGCCAGCTGCACTAGATGCCATGGGCGACGACCCCGGCTTGGACTTCTTGGTCCATGGGATGCTGATCGGCCCAGAGGTCATCATCAACAAGCAAATCGATGCCCTCATGGCCCAGGCCGCCAGGGGAACACCGGTGGCGGTATACAGCGCGCCGGGGTGGCATCCGGTGGACTACCCGAGGCTGACCGAAGCCGGGATCCCGGTATTCGACTCTCCCGATCGGCTGTTCCGCTGCCTGGACGCCTGGACAACCAGACAGCACATGCAGCCGCAGCCTCCCTCATGGCCGGACGAGACGCTGGACGATCTGCTCGCCGACATCATGGCCCCGAGCTGTTCCCCGGATGATTACGACCTCAACCGCCCGGCCGCGGTCAAGCTGAGGAGTGAGGGCATCGACCACAAGTCCGATCTCGGGCTGGTGGATCTCAACGTGCATCCCGACAATGTCGCCGATGCCGCCGCCCAATTGGAGGCCCGCGGCCAGGAGCTGGGCATGGTCGACGCTGCGGTGGCCGTGCAGCCTATGGCCGACCCCGGCGTCGAGCTCATCGTCGGCATCAGGCTGGACCCCGAGGTCGGTCCATCAGTGGTAGTCGGGCCCGGAGGGTTGCTCGCCGAGTTGGTCGACGACGTGGCCGTTGCCCCTGCCCCGCTGAGCATCGAAGAGGCCCACGCCCTGTTGGACGCCACCAGAGCCGGGGCACTGCTAAACGGCGTGCGGGGCAGTCCCAAGGCGGATCGGGACGCTGCGGCCGAGGTGCTGGTTCGACTGGGATGCATCGCCGCCCGCCACCGCACGGAGGCCGAGATCAACCCGCTTATCGTGCATACTTCAGGGGTCACCGCCGTCGACGTGCTGCGCGGCGGCCACTGAGCATCGCCGGCCAAGGGAGGCGCCCGTGGAGTTCACCCCCGAACAGGAGATGCTGCGGGATTCGGTGCGGGCCTTCGCGGCCCAGGAGATGCCCGACGGGTTCGCCCGGGAGTGGGACATCAAGGGCGAGCCGCCGCTGGACACCTACCAGCGGTTTGCCGATGCCGGGTTCATGGGGGTGGGCATCCCCGAGCAATACGGCGGCCAGGGCGGCGGCATCGTGGAGGTGGCCGTTGTCTTGCACGAGCTGAGCCGGGCCATGATGTCGTTCGCCATCATGGTGTACCGGTCGGCCATCCACGCGTCGGGGGGGTTGCAGATCTACGGCACCGAGGAGCAGCGGGAGCGCTACCTGCCCGGCATCGCCAGCGGCCACCTCAAGTTCTGCTTCTCGCTCAGCGAGCCCGACGCCGGATCGGACGCCTTCAATCTGAAGTGCCGGGCGGTGCGCGACGGTGACGAATACGTGGTGAACGGCACCAAGATGTGGAACTCCTTCGCCCGCCACGCCGACTACGTGCTGTTGGCCACCCGCACCTCCGACGAGCCGAAGAAGCAGGACGGCATCACCTTCTTCGTGGTCGACCTGTCCAGCCCCGGCATCGAGATCACCCCCATCGAGACCATCGGCGAGCGGGCCAGCGGGACCAACATGGTCACCTACACCGACGTGCGGGTGCCGGCCGCCAACATCTTGGGCACCGAGGGTGAGGGCCACCGCAACCTCAAGGCCAACCTGGAGCGGGAGCGGTTCTCCTCGCTGCCCATCAACTTGGGGCCGATGGAGGCCATTTTGGAGGAGGCTGTCGACTATGCCAACACCCGAGAGCAGTTCGGCCAGGCCATAGGGCGCTTTCAGGCCATCCAGCACATGCTGGCCGACGTGGCCGTCGACGTGAACATCGCCCGCACCCTCACCTGGGACCTGGCCCGGCGCATCGCCGCGGGCGAGCCGTGCTCGCTGGAGGTGTCAATGGCCAAGCTGTGGATCAGCGAGGCCATGATGCGGGCCAGCTACACCGGCATGCAGGTGATGGGCGGCTACGGCTACACCCTCGACTCCAACATGCAGCTCCACTGGCGCAACGCCCGCCTCGGCACCATCGGCGCTGGCTCCAGCGAGATCCAGCGCAACATCATCGCCCGCCAAATCGGCCTTGGCGGCCAGCCTTCCTGACCTATTGGGCGAGGCTGTGGCTGTATACCTCGAGGGACTGCCAGGGGGGCGCCCGGTGGAACGATCCATCTTGCATTACGGCCACGATTCGTTCCCTGTCTTGGAGGATTGTGACATCGCCAGTCGGGTCCCCGTCTATGAGCAGCAAGTCGGCTAATCGGCTCTCTTCGATGGTGCCGACATCGAAACCGACCATCTCGCCGGCCGTCTTCGTCACCGCCACCAGCACTTCGACCGGGGTGTAACCGAGGAGGTCGACAAAGTGTTGGAGGTCGCGCGCGTTGCGGCCGACGGGGTTGTAGGGGAAGCCGTAGTCGCCCCCCGGGACAACCCGGATGCCGCGGCGCTTCATCTCGGGGTAGATCCGCTCCATGGCCTCGAGCCCAGCGACTGCTCCCATCCGCTCGGCGGTGGCGCGGTCGATGCCGAATTCCTCGGCCTCGTTGATGCGGGTATAGAGCAGCCCCGGCGCCGGCGCCACGAATAGCTCATCGCGATGCTCCTCAAGCATGTCGAGCGCTTCCTCGTCGGCGAGGGTGCAGTGGTAGATGCACCGAAACCCGGCCCGCACGGCCCGCTTTACCGCCTCGGCAGCCTGAGCGTGGCAGGCCAACCACATGCCTGCCTCGCGAGCCGCCACGCCCAGGGCCTGGGCTTCTTCCTCGGAGTACAAGAGCACTTTGGCGCCACCGGGGCTGAATCCATCGTCGCTGGACATTAGAAACTTCATGGTGTCGACGCCGAGGTCGGCCATGTCGCGTACGTACTTCTGAAGACCCGGAATACTGTGGTCGTGGGTTGAATCGTGCCCCTTGGGCACGCCAATGATCCCTTCTACATCCATTTCCATTGCCGAGGCGCGCAGTCGCGGCCCCGGCAGTCGGCCATCGTCGATGTGGTCGCGAAGGGCCACCTCCATGCGCTCGCCGAGCGACCCGGCCGAGTAGGCGCTGGTGAAGCCCGCGTCGAGGGTGATACGGGCGTTCACCGCGGTGGTGAGCATGTGCTCCTCGATCGGAAGCGCCATGGCGTTGATGACCTTCTCGATCGAAGACGGCCAGGTGAGATGAGCGTGCCCCTCGACCATGCCGGGCATGAGGGTTCCGCCGCGGCCGTCGACGACCATGGCCTCGGGGGCGTCGATCTCCTCGCTCCCGACGACTACCCGCGCGATGCGATTGCCCCGCACCAACACCGAACCGGGGAAGCGTTCGGCCCCGGTGCCGTCGAAGATCTGCACGTTCTCAAAAAGGACGGCACCCCCGCCGTGCCGTCCGATCACTGCGGATCTCCTGTGTCGGCGACGAGACCCACCGAGGTGACCCCGGCAATGGCACAGATGTCGTCGTCGTCGGACGTTCCCCCGCTGATGCCTATGGACCCCAGAAGCGTTCCGTTGTCGTCGCGGATCAGCGCTCCGCCGGCAACGGGCACGATCCCGTGGGGCAGGAGCTGACCAATTGAGGTGAAGAACTTCGGAACGGCGTCGGCCCGCCGGGCCAGCTCGCGGCCGCCGAAACCCATGGCGAGGCAGCCGTGGGCCTTGCCCATGGCGATCTCAACCCGGCCGATCCCAGAACGCTCGTCGCGCTTGACCACCAAAGGGTGCCCGCCCGTGTCGAGCACCACCACCGTCATCGGCGGGAAGCCGTGCTCAGCCGCAGCGGCCAGCGCGGCGTCGACGACACGGTCGGCAACCAACAGCGACAAGGAGCCGCTCACACCGGCCCCGGCATCTCGCTGAACGCCTCGGAAATCCAGTCCGCGATAAAGGAAATAGTAGTCGCCAAACGAAATGCCGGGACCAGTAGTGTCGCAGCGGTGAGCGAACCCTCGGTGCTGGCGAATTTGGCCAGGCGGGACCCGGATGACCTGGCGTTGGAGGACGACACCCACCGGTTGACATGGGCGGAACTGGACCGCCGGACCCACGCCATCGGCCGGGGACTCTTGGCCGCGGGGGCCTCTCGGGGGGACCACGTGGGGCTCGTGTGCTCCAACCGCTCTGAATTTGTGGAAGTCATGCTGGCCTGCTTCCGGGCTGGGCTGAAGATGACTCCGATCAAGACCAACTGGACCGCCACCGAGATCGCCTACGTTCTGGACGACGCGGGCTCAGCTTTGGTGGTTGCCGACGCCCCCGCGGCCCGAGACGCGGCAGGCGACCGCCCCGTGGTGTGGATTGGCGACGATTTCGATGCTTGGGTGGGTGCCCAGGATCCAACTCCGTTCCCGTCGGGGGGCACCGGCTATCGGATTCCCTACACCTCGGGCACCACCGGTCGCCCCAAGGGTGTCGAGCGCACCCTGGACTCGGAGTCCACCTTTGAGCAGTGGTGGGAGTTCTCTTCGCTGGGCGCTCAGGGGTTGGGACTTCCCCGCGACGGCAAGCACCTCATGGTGGCCCAGCTTTTTCACGGCGCTCCCCTGGCCTTCGCCCTCGGCGCGCTAGCCAACGGCGCCCCCATGCGGATCATGGCCCGGTGGGACACGGAACGAGCGGTGGACGTGATCAACGACGGCGTGACTGCCACCATCATGGTCCCCACCATGTTCCGCCAGCTCCTGGCGTTGCCCGATGAGCGCAAGGCCGACCTGGACCACACCCGCTTGGCCACGGTCCTCCACGGCGGCGAGCCCTGTCCGGTGCCGCTGAAGCAGCGCATGATCGACTGGTGGGGTCCGATCTTCACCGAGTACTACGGCTTCACCGAGGGCGGGATGACCATGTGCAGTTCCACAGACTGGCTGGCCCGGCCCGGCACGGTGGGGACTCCCATCGGGGAGCTGGCCATCCAGATTGTCGGCGACAGCGGCGAGATTCTGGGCCCGCGTGAACCCGGCACGGTGTACTTTCGCCGCCCCGAGGGGCGCTACTTCCGCTATATCAACGCCGATGACAAGACAGACGACGCCTACAACGACTCTGGGTTCTTCTCCGTAGGCGACATTGGCTACCTCGATGAGGACGGCTATCTGTATTTGTCGGGCCGCAGTTCAGAGGTGATCGTGGCCGCGGGAGTCAACATCTACCCAGCAGAGATCGAGGACGTGGTGTTCGCCGTCGACGGTGTGGCCGATGCCTGTGCGGTGGGCGGGCCCGACCCCGACCGAGGCGAACAGGTGGTGGTGTATTTGGCCGTGGCTGACGGGTTTGCCCCTGACGACGTAACCGCGGCCATCGACGCCGCCAGCACTGAGCACCTGGCCGGGTACAAGCGCCCCCGCCGCTACATCATCCGCCCCACCGTCGACCGCGACCCCACCGGCAAAGTCCTGCGCACCAAGCTCCGCGACGAACTCTGGGAAAGCCAATAGCCGCTACGGCTCCCACAGCAGGGTGTCGGCCATGAATTGGCTCCAGGCAAACCAAAACGCCTGGTGACCCGCAATTTCGTCGCCAGCGGAATCGATGGCGCGCACCCCGCCCCCGTCTATGCGGAGCTCCACGCCGCTCAACTCCACCACCTCGCCAGCCCGCAGCGCGGCAATCGCAGCCTCAACCGGGAACGCCACGGGAGTGCCGTCGTCCAGCACCACGCCGAACACCTGATCTTGAACGCCGAGGCGTTCGTCCACGTCGCCCACCGGGAAGATGGGCCCATTGTCGTCGCGCCCCCCCAGTGGGTTTAAGGGATACACCCGGCCGATCCCGCCACCCCGGGACACAATCGTGGTGTCGGGATACGCAGCTTTCCAGTCACCCCAGGTGGTGGTGACCACCGTGGCCTGCGGCAGCACAATTTCCTCTTGGCGGAGGGGTCCTGACAATGCCCGCCCGGTAAAGGTGTCGAACACCGACTTGGTGACCAGGTCGTACATCACCTTGTTCGACCGTGACAGCAGACCCGATGTTCGCAAGACGGGCATCTCGACGCCTTCGGGCACGTCGTCGGTGAAGTAGGCCTGCGCCGAGCCGCACAGGGTGCAGTACGGCATGCCAATGCGGCGCCCCCCGAGCGAGTCGTTGACCATCTCGTGGATTTCCATGATGTGGCGGGGGTAGGCCCGGGCGTCGTCGCCGATCACCACCGCGAATACGATGCCGTCATCGGGGTACCAGGAGCCTCCTTCGGCGTCGGTCACTCCCGGGTCGTCGAGGGCCGGGATGCAGCCCTGCGGGCACGGCTGGGGATCGCCGAATTCCCGGTCGTCAATCAGCACTCCGCCCCAGCTCACCAAGCGCCAGTCGATGTCGGCGTCCGCATCTTCGAAGAACGGCTGCCAGCCCGGCTCGATCAGGGTGAACAGCCGACCCTTGTAGTCGGCGTATCCGTCGAAGGCGGGCAGATCCCAGGCAATCAGGTGGTCGGTCACCGATTGCCATGGGCTCCTGAGGGCCACTGGATCGTCGGCCAGCGCCGCGCCGGTCAGGGATTCAAAGGCCGAGATTGCCCCGCTGGAGATGTCGCCGCCGGGGCGAACGAACCTCATGAGGTCGGACAAGATCCAGGCCAGCCGGGCATCGCCCGACTCCGCCAACCGGGACACTTCGGCACCGTCCAACCCGCCGGTGCGCAATTTGGACCAGATGGAGTCGAGTCGATCGGTGGCTGCCGGTGACAGCGGACCCGTGGGCACCTGGGGCGCGGGCGAGAATTGGTAGCCCAGGAAGTTCCTCAGCCCCCCGGTCTCACGGGGATCCAGCGCTACCGCGGCGGTAGGCGAAGGAGATGGAGTGATTGGGACGTCCGCTGCTGCGTCGGCAGTCGCGGTGGATTGGGCGCTGTCTTCTCCAGGTGTGACCGCTGCGGTGGGGAGCGAAGCTGGGTCCGGGTCGGCATTGTTGGCACCCGCGCATGCCGCGGCAAGAACGGCGGCTCCCACCAATAGCGCGCCCAGGCGGACATGCACAAGGCCACCCTAGGTGGCCCTAGCCCTTAGCGGAGTCAGCACCCCGCCAACGCTCACCGAACGTCTCGAAGAAGTGCAGCGAATTCGGATCCTGAAGGGCACTCGCCGACGCGACTTGAGATGCGGCTGCGCCCAACAAAATGCGTTTTACGGGGACCTCGAGCTTCTTGCCTGAGATGGTGCGCGGGACGGCGGGCGCGGCCTGGATGTCGTCGGGAACGTGGCGAGGCGAGAGTTCGGTCCTCAGCCTCGCCCGCAGCCCCTGGAGGAGTTCGTCGGTCAGCTCTTGGCCGTCTCGCAACACTACGAATGCCAACAGATCGCCGAGCCCGCCGTCGTCGTCCTCAAGATGCACCACGAGCGAGTCGTCGATCATGTCGTGTTCTTCGATGACCGCGTAGAAGTCCGCTGTCCCGAGACGCACTCCGCCGCGATTCAGCGTGGCGTCCGAACGTCCACTGATGACGCAAGAGCCGTCGTCGAAGATGGTGATCCAATCGCCATGGCACCAAACGCCGTCGAAAGAACCGAAATAGGAGGCCCGGTAGCGCCGACGATCCTCATCGTCCCAGAAGCCCACCGGCATTGACGGCGCCGGGGCGGTGATGACGAGCTCCCCGTCGGCTCCCCGCAGCGGTCGGCCATCAACATTGAACGACTCCACTCGCCAACCGAGCTGGCGGCAGGCAATGGCACCCGAGCGCACGGGCAGCACCGGCGCTCCGCCCACAAACGCGCTGCACACATCGGTCCCACCGCTGATGTTCGAAACTGACAAGGGGCCTACGGCTTCAGCAATCCAGCGGAAGCCTGCATCGGGCAGCGGCGCCCCTGTCGAGCCAATTCCCCGTAAGCGGCGAAGCTCGTGCGTGTCGGCGGGGCGTAGACCCGCCCCCCGGCACGTCATGAGGAACGGAGCCGAGAATCCGGCGAACGTCACTTCGGTCTGATCGACAACCGACCACAGGGTGTCCAAGCTCGGCGCTGCGGGATCACCGTCGAACATGACAATCGACGCGCCGGTCAGCAGCCCCGACACCAGGTAGTTCCACATCATCCAGCCCGTTGTCGAAAACCAGAAGAAACGGTCTCCGGGCCCGAGGTCGTGGTGCAGGGCCAGCTGTTTGCCGTGTTCGAGCAGGATCCCTCCATGCCCGTGGACGATCTGCTTCGGCCGTCCAGTCGTGCCCGACGAGGAGAGGACATAGAGAGGATGGGCGAAGGGGACCGGCTCGAATCGCAACGGCTCCGTGGTGGCGGCAGTCAGATCGGACCACGTCTGGGCATCTCCCGAAATAGTGGCCGCCGAATCGAGATACGGCAGCAATACGGTGTGCTGTACAGATGGCAGGCCGTCTCGAATCTGATCCAAGACGCCCACGATGCTTATCTCCTTGGTCCCATATCGGTAGCCGTCGATGGCGAGAAGCACCTTGGGTTGGATCTGACCCCAGCGATCGAGAATGCCGCGGGCTCCAAACTCCGGCGGGCACGAGGCCCAGATTGCACCGATTGACGCGGTGGCAAGAAAGGCAACCAAGGCCTCGGGAATGTTCGGCAGCAATGCGACGACGCGATCACCGGGACCAACACCGAGGCGTTTCAGGCCGGCCGCCGTCCTGCGGACCTCCTCGCGCAGCTCGCCCAAGGTGAGCTCCCGGTCAGGGCGGGTCTGAGACCGGCCGACCACGGCGACGTCGCTGTCGCCCAGCCCGTTTGCCCTCAGGAGATGCTCTGCGTAGTTGAGAGACGCACCGTCGAACCACGTTGTGTCGGGCATCGGGTCGCTGCTAATGACCGACTTGGACGCCCGCGGTGCGCCGATTTCCAGATAGTCCCAGATTGATGCCCAAAAGGCAGCGGGATCTTCTACTGACCACCGCCACAGGGCCTCGTAGTTGCCGAAAGCCGCGGGGTGGTAGTGCTCAGCGAACCGCCCCATGCGGGAGACCGACCACGCATCTGGTGGCGGCCGCCACACCACATCGTCGGTCGTCGCCGGCGTCTGACTCATGGGTCAAGAGTACGGATGGGCACGCCAGTTTTTCAGTCCAGGCTGTTGTCGATGAGGACCTTCATCGCCCCGTCGATCCGCCTATCGGTCACTTCGAGGGCTTTGCCGAAGTCGTCGAGCGGATACCGGTGGGTGATGATCTCGCCGGCTCGAATCCGCCCGTCGGCGATGAAGTCAAGCGTTGCCTGCATCTCACCAGCTACGGCACGGCTTCCCACCAGCTCCAGCTCGTCGAGGACGAGCGGAGCCAGTGAGATCGACACGTCTTCAATGGGAATCCCGACTGCGGCGCACCGTCCCCCTCGGCCCAGCATCGAGAGAGACAGTGCAATTGTCTCGGGGGTACCCGCTGCGTCCAAGACCACGTCAGCCCCATGCGGTGCAAGCTCGCGGAAACGGTCGAGACCATCAGGCGAGGACGTGTCGAATGCCTCGAACCCGAAATGATCCACAACTGCGAGTCGCGCCCCGCGTCCCGCAACTATGACGCTGCTCGCACCCAGAGCCTTGGCCGCATCTGCGGCGAGAATGCCGACTGGCCCCGCACCGACGACCGCTACGGTCTGTCCCGTTTCGACCCCTCCCCGGTGAGCGCAATGCAAGCCGATAGACGCTGGGTCGGTTACCGCACCCAGGTCGTAGCTCATGGCATCGGGCAGCTTGAACACGCTTCGGATCGAGTGAACGACGTAATCGGCGTAGGCGCCCTGCACCGTGTGGCCATAGTGGCTATGCACCTGCGAATGCCCGTAGTTGAGGCAGAGGTTGTAGCGACCCTCGATGCACTTGGGGCAGTGCATACAGCCGGCATGGGACGAGCCAGCCACCCGGTCACCCACGGCCCACCCGAATTCGTCCGCCCCTGATCCGAGTTCGATTACCTGACCCGACCATTCATGGCCCGGGATGAACGGATAGTAGGCGGGCCAGTGGTCGTAGTGGCCCTGCACCATATGGACGTCAGTGCCGCAGATCCCGATACGTTCGACTCGACACAGCACTTCGAGCGGGCCGGGCTGCGGATCGGGCACTTCCTTCACCCCGAAGTCGTTGGGTGCGTTTAGGACGAGCGCCTTCATGCGTCCTCCTTGTCAGATGATCGCGACCGGATCGAGCATCGACCCGGTCCCGCCCTCGATCTTCGTTGGTAGAGCAATGAACAGGAATTCGTGGACACCCTCGCGTGCGATCTCCTCAAGATAGATCGACTCGAAGAGGTAGATGCCTTCCTCGATGAGCAGGAGGGTGTGGACCGGTTGAGGATTGGCTGGCGAGCCAAGGTCCGGGGCTGGTTGGACCTCGTAGGTCTCCGTGTCGGTGCCAGTCGCCACAACGCCAGCGTCGAGTAGCCATTTGGCGGCGGAGATGTCGGGACCTGCGGTCCGATGTCGAGCCAATGCCTCTGGATCAGGCCATTTCGAAAGGTAGCCGGTGCGGATCAACACCACGTCGCCGGGGCGCACCTCGGTCTCCTGGCGTTGCGCGACGGCCTGAAGCTCATCGGCGTAGATCGGCTCACCTGCGGCAAGGGCGTCAACGCCGCGATAGCCCGGGACGTCCAAGAGGACGCCCCGGGTAACGAAGTGGGGCAGTTTGCTGGCATCGCCGACTTTGGGGCCGCGGTCTCCTAGGTGTTCGTGGGCGGAAACACCCGCGTACCAATGGTCGTCGGGCCCGATGGTCATGTGGGCAAGAGCATCGACGTGCGCGCCGGAGTGTGAGGTACCGCTGGTTACCTCCGCCATGTAGCCGAGATTGACCTCGTTCACCGGGCCCCACGGCTCCTCTCCGTCGCCGCGCAGCCCCAGCGGTGTCCGGTACATCGACACCTCGAACGGCGGGTGCGAAGCAAATAGCGGCATGCCATGGAACCGCGGCAGAGCTAGGGAGAAGACCCGGCCCTGCTGGGGGATTCGCAATGCGTCAAGCAGTGCGTCATTCGTTTGGAATGCCGCAGGCCCGCGCTCTCTGTCGCGCTGAGGGGATTCGTGATCCATTCGTCTTGCCTAATGTGATTGAGGGAGACCCGTCGGAACGGGCGGTAGTGGCGCGGAGGGGTACGCCATGCCGCCCGTTCCGACGTTCGGTGGTCTGCTACCGCAGAGCCGTTACCACTCGCAGTTGTTGTCGTCGTCGCACTCCGCTTGTGTCGCGATGGCGTCGATGATTTCCAGCGAGCGAACTGGGTCGAGAATCACGGCGGTTCCCGTGGTTCCGTCGGAGTTGAATGGCGTGTATGCCGATGTCACGTTGTTCACACCGCCCGCGGTGTAGTCACCTGAACCGGTCACACCCTCGTAGTCAACGTCTTCTCCGGCTCGGATCAGTGCCAGGCAGTCGAGGTACGTGTAGCACACGGTGCCCGGAGCAGAGCCGACCTCACGCATTGCCGGGGCCCAGTCCGACGCCATCAAGGAGCCGGCGGCTTCGACCGCAAGGGCCGTGTGGACCAACACGTCGTAGGTCGAGAAGTGGTAAAGGTCGGTCGCCGGGCCGAACTCGTCGCCGTAGCCGGCAGTACCGTCCCAAGCAGCCGAGAAGTAATCCCATGCCGGTGTCGAATCATCAAATGTGAACGCAGCAAAGCCGATGCCCTGCTGGGTGTCGATGACATCGGCTCCCATGGTTTCGACGAACTCTTGCAACACCATGCCGGTCTCGCCTATCCACTCAAGCGACAAGCCCGCTTCAGCGGCCTGCTTGATGATGGTGCCGGCCTCGACCGGGCCTACCTGGAGAATGACGACATCCGGATTCAGGTCTGCGATGCGCTCTACCTGCGCCCGATACGAAGGCTCCTCGGCGGGGGCGTCTATTCGGTCCAGCACCTCGATGCCGACGCTTTCGGCCGCGGCCTGTGCGGCGTTGGCGGCGAGCTGGAAGCCCTCAACCTGGGTCGCGAAGATGACAACCGAGCTGGCGCCGATCGACTCTGCATACAGGATGCCTGTCGTACCAAGCGCCTCGTCCAAGCCCTGAGCTCGGAAAATCGGTTCCGCCGCGGATCCGCCCAGATTGCCCGGAATGGCTCCGCCGTGGACCGATGGCACGATCGGGCTGTCGTTCTCGGCCCAATGCTCAATCATGAACGGCCGGTATGTGCGGTACCCGTGGGCGATGCTGACGATGACGTCTGCGTCGTGGAGGTCCAAGCACGCCCGGGCCGCCTGCGGCTCACCGACCGTCCCGAGATCCTCCGACACGAGTCTCCATTCTCTGCCGAGGGGCGGGTCCTCATTGATCACTTCCTCAATGGGGAACCGCACGTCGGCCGTCAGCGATGGGCCATATGCGCCGAACTCGCCCGTGTAATAGGCAAGCTCGCACACGATCACAGGTTCATCAGACGGCGGCGCAGCTTCGTCAGCGGCATCACCCGCGTCAGCGGCATCACCCGCGTCAGCGGCATCCCCGGCATCAGCGGCATCGCCAGCGTCAGCGGCATCACCCGCGTCAGCGGAGGTATCGGGCGCCGACGGCTCGACGGAACTCGGGGCGTCGTCATCGTTTCCACAGGCGCTGGCAATCAGCACTAACCCGAAGAGCAGGGCCATCACCTGCATCCACCTTTTCTTGGTCTTCATGGTTGGTCTCCTTTTCATGTCTGCTCGGACCCTGGTAGGGGTCCAAGCTCTGGCTCCCTAGGGAGCTAGATCTGGTATCCCTCTCGTAGTAGGTCGATCGTGACAGCGTCGGCAGACATCGGCTCCGAGCCGACACCGAGGCTGAGAACCATCACCCGGTCGGCGATGCCGAGGGCTTGGGTTGCGTTCTGCTCTGTCAGCACGATGGACACCCCGCGGGTCCGGTGTATTTCGGCGACTTTCTCGAAGAAGAGTTCCAGGTAGAGCGGTGAAAGACCGGCCGTGGGCTCATCGAGCAGCAGCACGGTCGGGTCCTGCATCAGGGCGCGGCTGCAAGCCACCATCCTCGACTCGCCACCGCTGAGGTTCCCGGCCCGGAGATGTAGCTTGCTGCGGAGATCGGGAAACGTCTCGAACACCTCTTCGAGGCGTTCCTCATGAGGTCTAGTGCCAATCATCCCGCCGACGGTGAGGTTTTCGAGCACGGTCAGGTCTGGGAACACCGAGGCTTCCTGGGGCACGTACCCAACTCCGAGGCGCGCCGACTCCGACGCCGCGAGTTTCGTGACATCGGTTCCGTGATAGGCAACGGAGCCCGAAAAGACTGGTAGGAGCCCGGCGAGAGTTGCCAGCAGCGTTGTTTTTCCAGCGCCATTCGCACCCAGCACCGCGAAGATCTCGTGGCCGACGGTGAACTCGACTTTGTGGAGTACCGCGACGCTTCCGTATCCGCTCGAAAGCCCGTTCACCGACACTGCCGGCGTCACGGATACGTCGCCGCCGCCAGGGGCCACCGCTTGTTCACGCACTTCCGACCCCCAAGTAGCTCTCGACCACCGTTGGGTTGGCCCGAATCGTAGCGGGGTCGTCCTTCAAGAGAACTTTTCCCTCAGCCATGAAGATCACCTCATCGCACAGGTCCCAGATCACATCCAGGTCGTGCTCGACGATCACCACCGAAGTACCCGTGCTGGCCAGCTGTCGCACGGCGGCCTTCACCCGCTCGGTGTGGTCTTCGGAAAGACCGGCCGTCGGCTCGTCCAACAGAAGAACTGCGGGCTGGAGCAGGAGGCAGCGCACGATGTCGAGCAACTTTTTGTCTCCGCCTGAGAGGGCGACGGCCAGCGGATCATCGAAGCCGAAATACTCGAGCCAGTGGCGGATCTCATCTTCGTGGCGCTTGCGCACGGATCGATCCGTGGCCGCGGCGAAGGGATGCTCGTAGCGCGCCTCAGTCACCGCCAATAGTGCGGAGTCGAGGATGGTGAGGTGTTCGAAGTCGGTGATCACCTGGGTCGACTTGACAACGCCAAGCCCTGCCATTCGGCTGGTGCGAGTGGATGACAGCACCACATCGTGCTGTCCAGGCCGGCTAAGGGTGACCGTCCCCCCGTCCAGCGGGATCGAGTGCATGATGAGGCGCATCAGCGTTGTTTTGCCCGCGCCATTGGGACCAAGCAATCCCTCCACCGGGACATCACCGAGTACGAGCTCGTCGACGTCAACGACAACGCGACCTGAAAAAGACTTGGTGACGTCGCGTACAAGTATCTGCGGCCGAAGGACGTCACCAGTCACTGTGGAGCCTCCGCATGAGCGCAGGACGCCGCATCTGCCCGAGCAGTCCTTGGGGCCGGAATATCAACATGAGGACGATGGCGGCACCGAACACGGCCTCGCGGGCCACGGGGAGAGCCTGGGTATTCCACCCGTCCGGAATCGGAATATAGAACTGGATCACGATGTCGAAAAGGGCGACAGTCAACAAGACGCCGACCACGGCACCAAACACCCGGGCCGTGCCGCCGAGTATCAACGCAGCCAGGGCAGCCAGAGTCACGCTGACATCAAGGCTGTTGATTTCCAGCGATCGCACCATGACCCCGTGCATCGCCCCGAGTAGTCCCATGGCGCCTGACGTGACCGTCATCATGCGGAGCCGGGTCGCGGTCGCGGACTTGCCCAGGCTGCGAGCCAGCGCTTCGTTGGCACCAACGGCAATCAACAGACGCCCGTGGGGCGTGCGGTAGACCCTCCAGGCGTAGGCGAAGATCAGGACTACCACTCCTGTTGTGATCAGCAGCCACGTGAACTCGTGGGTCTTTACCCGACCGAAGTCGTATGGGAAGCCAAGGCCTCCGAGGCCTAGTGCCCCTCCCGTCAACCCTTGTTGCGTAGTGGCAAGGATCACCACGATCGTGGCAAATCCAAGGGTTCCAACGAGTGTTCCGTCGTCGTCGAGATCTGAGATCAACCATCCGACGACTAGTCCGGCTGCCGCGGCCACAACGGTGGCTATCGCCGCACACACGAGGAACTGGTATGGATCCCCGAATGGCCAATCCACCTTCAGATGGGCAACGCCGAACGCATACAACCCCACCCCCCAGAAACCCACAACCCCAAAGTTGGCGATCCGGGTCAGGCCGAGTTGGAGATGCACCAAGAGGCCAAGGCCCATGATTTCCACAACCTTGAAGGCACCAAAGATGAGGAACGCGTCAAGCCAGTCGAGGCTCATCGTCAAACCTTCGATGCGTCGGTGAGCCGACGACCACGGAACTTGAGCACACCGAGAAAGACGACAACGAGAACGAGCTCCGCGTACAGACTGTTGCCGTACTCCAGCGTGATCCCGGTCAGAGCTACGCCAGTGGCCATGCCGACCACAACCACACCGAGCAGGCCCCAGATTCCCCCGACTAGCACCACTAGCAATATCAAGAGGAGCTCGTCGATGCCGAGGAACGACTCTACGGAGGCTCCCGCCCCGTAGAACACGCCGGCCAGACCACCGCACAACCCGGCGACGAACCAGATCAAAATGGTCACGCGGAGGGGCCGAACTCCACTCGCCTGGGCCAAACCCTCATTGCTAGCCAGCGCTCGGATCTGGAGTCCATGGCTCGTGCGCTGGATGAACTGGTACACGATTGTGGTCAGAGCGGCGACGCTGGCCAAAGCCAGCAGCCGAAACGAGGAAACCCCGACCCCGAACACTTCGATCGTGTCGGGAGGCGGGATGTCGAAGGCGCGTCGGCGGTAGCCAAATACGAACTGCAAACCGTGTTGCAAGAAAATCGACAATCCAAATGAGATGACGATCATCTCGAGGTTTCCCACCCGCCGTCCCTTGGCAAAGCGGAATATCGCGAGATAGGTGACGACACTGAGCACCCCAGCGAGCAGGCCGGCGGGGAGAAGCACCACGTAGAACCCCAAACCCCACGAGTTATTCATCCAGACCGCGAAGTATGCGCCGAGCGTGATGGTCTCGGCGTAGGCGACATTTAGGAGGCCGGTGAGGCGGTACAGAAGAGCAAAGCCGAAGGCGGCTAGCACCAACGGGGCGTTTTCAGTTGCGCCGACCACGAATGTTGTGGCCCAGAAGTCGAACAGCGCCGCGAGTACGACAACGACTACGGCGACGGCGATGCTGACAGCCCATGCCGGCGCCCGCACGAGCTTGGACCAGCCTTCGCGCTCGCCAAGTGGCGCAGCCGTCTCTGGTTTCGCCGATTCTTCCGACGTCTGGGGGGTCACGAACAGCGTCCGCCCACGTGACCCAAATTCACCGCGTTCCTCGACATCTTGGCCCCCCCAAGCCCCCTCACTAGTCGATAATCGATTATCGCGAACATGGGAGGGGCGGTCAAGGAGAATGTTCCATGGGCTCAGCCCGTGAATCCCCTGCGCAAACTGCCGCGCCGGGGGCTAGGCGGCCGGCTAGTTCTCTGAAACCGCTTCGCTGTCCGCCAACTCGCCGTGATCGGCTTGAAAGAACATCTTTCGCACGCTGAGCTGGTGGGCCCTCGCCCGGCTGGCGGCCAAGTCGGGATCGCGCTTGATGAGCGCCTCAAGGATCCCGCTGTGCTGGGCCAGAATCCCACGGAGCGGCACATTTGGTGACGTGAGCGTGATGAAGGTGCGGGCGAACGGCTCGAGTTGCCCAAATACTCGTTCGGCAGCGCCGTTCCCCGATGCTCGGACGATGATGCGATGAAATCCGGCGTCTGCCTCGGTCATTCCGACGTAGTCACCGGCCTCGAGCCGATCGGACATGAGCCGATGCGCATTCTGGAGTTCCTCGATTGTGTCGTCATCCAGCCGCTCGGCTGCGAGCCGAGCCGCTAGTGCGTCGATCTCGGCCCGCACCTCGCTGACGTCGCAGAGCTCGCGGTTTGTGGGCTTGCGTACCCTCGCCCCTCGCCGTGACTCGATATCAACGAGGCCGGCGGCGGCCAAGTCGCGAAGCGCCTCGCGGACCGGGGATTGACTGATGTCGAGCTCCTTGGCCAGACGGCTCTCCACGATGCGCTCCCCCGGCACGAGCTCGCCCTTGACAATCCGGTCGAGCAGGAGACGCTTGGTTGCGGCGCAGAGAGTTTCGGATCCGAGTAGGGAACTGTCGAGAACCATGGGAAACCGATTCCTGGGTAAACGTTCGATTATCGATTACTAAAGGTCATGATACACCGCGAAGCTGTAGTCGCTCACGAGCTTCCTGCGGAGAAGCGATGCTGCGATGGACGGCTTCGGCCAGTATGCGGACCCTTTCCACCTGGTCCCGGTTCGCCTCGGCGAGGCGGCCCGGACCGTCCCACAATGAGTCTTCGAGACCCACCCGGGCGTTGTCGCCAAGCGCCAGCGACAGCGCGGCCACGCGGGTCTGGGCGGCACCTGCGCCGAGTACCGACCATTCGAAGTCGTCGCCAAAGAGCCGTTCAGCCGTACGGCGTTGGTGTATCACATCGTCGACATCGGCCCCCATCCCCCCGAGGATGCCGAACACCGATTGCACAAAGAGCGGGGGCTCCACCAGGCCCCGGTCGACAAAGTGGGCCAAATTGTAGAGATGGGCGGTGTCGTAGCACTCGAACTCGAACCGAGTGCCCTGATCTCCGCATGACTTAAGAATGCGCTCGATGTCTTCGAATGAGTTTCGGAAGATCAGGGCCTTGTTGCCCAGATGGAGGTGTTCCCATTCATAGCGAAGCTCGGGAAAGCGCTCCAGCATGGGGTAGAGGCCGAAGTTCATGGTGCCCATGTTGAGCGAGGCGAGTTCGGGGGCGAGCTCCAAAGCCGGGCGAATGCGCTCATCAACGGTCATGTGGGGACTGCCTCCGGTGGTGACGTTGATTACCACCTCGCTCTCGCCCCGAATGTGACCGAGCAGCTCCCGGAACAGGCCGACATCTTGGACCGGATGACCATCCTCGGGATCGCGCACGTGGAGGTGTACGACCGCAGCACCAGCTTCTGCGGCGCCAATGGCGGCGGTGGCGATCTCTTCTGGCGTGATGGGCAGGAAGGGCGACATCGACGGGGTATGGATGGCACCCGTCGGTGCGCAGGTGATGATTGCGGATCGCATCAGGACTCCTCGAATCCAGGCCCCGGCTTTGCTGTCGCCGGGATGTCCCCTGTGTCTGTTTCGAACAAGGAGAACGAGATGTCGCCGGTTTGGCCAGCGATGAGCGAGAAGCCGTGAAGGAACGGGGGCTCCCGCGTGTAGACGTTCTCGAATCCAAGCCGGACGGCCCGAAGCACCGGCGAGTGGGTGATGGCCACGATGGTTGCCCCCGCTCGCCCGGCGCCGTCGGCGAGGCTACGAACGAATGACACGATCCGCCGGGCAACGGCGTGGGCATCTTCTCCAGGCGGGTTCGGATGCTCCAGCCAGTAGCCGACCCGCTCCTCGGCGCTGATCAGTTCTCCAAAAAACGGAGAGCGGACCACATCCTGGGGTCCGATGCCGGGTGCCTGCGCCGCGATGGCCTCGGCGCCCTCTGCAATATTCACCCGGTGCCCGCCGAGGTAGAGGTCGGGGTTTCGGAGGGCGAAACTCACTGCGGGATCAGGCAGCTCGGGAGAATCGGCAACACCGCGATAACCGGCCGCGAACGCGGTAGTCGTGTCGAGGGTACGTGCCGTCTCGCCGCTAAGCAGGGATTCGATCTCTACTCCCTGTTCTGCGAACCAGCGACCGGCGGCTTCGGACTGCGCAACCCCCAGATCGGTGAGACCCACATCGCTCCGGTGGTGGGCGACCTGGCCGTGCCGAAGGAGAATCGCTTGCACCGCGCGCCCGCCTCGAGCGGTCATCGCGGTCGCCCTATCCCGCGTTGCCCAGAGCTCACTGGGATTGAGCCTGCTTCCAACGCTCCATAAACAGACCGAAGACCGCGTCGGCAAAGGGCTCGTCGTTGATCAGATTGTCCATCTCGACGAGCTCGGTGGACGGATCGAGGTTTGAGCGAATGGAGTCGAACAGCGGCGTGATGTCCACCCCGTGCCACTGGCTGCCTTCCTTGAAGTAGTTGTCGAGGCCCTGGAGGGGCAAAGCAACTGCTTTGGGCCCAAGGCTTCGGTTCACGTGGTCGGCCACGTATTCGCCGAGCCGAGTCATCTCGTCGGGGGTGGCCAGCAGCGACGTGATGTTGGGGTTGTGGAGAATGATGTTGCGCTCGGGGGTGTTGTACTTCTCGGGAATGGTCTCGGGCGCCGCGAAGTTGAAGCACTCCACTGCCCCGGGAACTACCACAAGCGGAATGCTGTTGCGGGTGGCGGCCGACATCCGCTCGATGTCGATACTGAAGATGCCGTCATTCCAGGTGTTGAGCAGTTCGGCCAGCGTGAAGTCGATGAGTCCGTCGATGATGCCCTCGTCGACGAGGTGCTCCATGCCAGCGCCTTCCCCGACGGCATGGAAGGTGACGACCTGAAAACCCTCGGACTCGAGTTGTTCGCGAATTCGCATCACGCCTGGGGTTGTGACCCCGAACATCGTGATGGCAATCAGCGGCTCGCCCTCTGTGGCCAGTGCCTTGGTGGTCTCGTATCCCTGAGCCATCCCCGCGATCGATCCTGCGGCATTGGACAGCACCAGCTTGGAGACGTTGTTGATACCGGCGATGTCGGTCACCGCGTTAGCCATATGCAAGTCGGAATGCCCGACATAGGGACGGACGTCCCCCGACGCCATGGTCGAGACCATGAGCTTGGGAAATCCGAGCGGTAGCTTTCGGAAGGCATCGGTGAGCAGATAGGTGCCGCCGGACCCACCCAAGCCCAACACACCCTGGATGCGTCCGCTTGACACGAGGTCGCCAAGCACGGTGGCGAGGCCCTCGCCCATGCTCTCAACTGCGGCGACGCGTCCTCCGGCGCCTTCGACGCCGGCACGGAAATCAGCTAGGTCGATCCCGGCCGCGCTGGCAACCTCGTCTGCGGAGATGTCGGGGGCGAAGTGCGGAGTTCCGAGAACCCCGCAGTCGATCACCAATACGTCGACGCCGGCTTCGATGAGACGGCCGCGCACGAACTCGTATTCAGCGCCTTTCGTGTCGAGGGTACCTGCGAGGCACACGGTGGTGTTCGGCATTGGTCTGTCTCCTTTGTTGTTGTCAGTTCGTTCTTGTCGTGGGGAGTCGCACGGCTACTCCGGCGAGTCGTGGTTGGCATCGCGGATGGTGCGCCACACTCGCTCCGCGGTGATCGGGAGGTCGCGAACCGGTGTGCCGATCGCGTCGGCAACCGCCGCGCCCAAGGCGCCCGCCGTGCAAAGCAGCGCGCCCTCGCTGATGCCCTTGCACCCGTAGGGACCAGGGCCATCGTGGTTCTCGATGGACGCAGTCTGCATGTCGAGAGCAACATCGTTGAAGGTCGGGATCCGATAGTCGATCGCGCCCAGGTTGAGGATCTGGCCGTGTTCGTCGAACAGCATCTGCTCCATGAGGCTGTGACCCAGTCCCATGATCGCGGCGCCCTCATCCTGGGAGACGACCTGTAGTGGATTGATCTCTGTCCCTACATCGCCGACTGCCACGTGCTTGGTCAGCAAGACCTCGCCCGTGGAGCGATCCACCTCTACTTCTATGGCCGTGGCATTAAATTCGTAGAACGCCGCGTCGCCACCGAGCGGGTGACCCTTCTCCCCCCATAGCCGGCAGGTTCCCTGGCCGACGAACTCACCTCGCAGCCCGCCCAGTGCGGTCTGGGCGGCCTCGACCAGCGAAATCGCCCCTGACGGCGTCACAAGTTGGCCGGGTGAGTGCGAAAGCTCAGATTGTGCGGTGCCGGTGGCTTCGGCGTAGAGCCCGAGAACTCGGTCGCGGATGTCTTCACACGCCGCGAGGACTGCGTTGCCCATGAACACGGTAGATCGACTGGCCGAAGTCTGAAGGTCGAAGGGCACGGAATTCGTGTCGCCGCTGATGATGGTGATCAGATCGAGATTAACGCCCAATTCGTCAGCCAGAATCTGCTTCCAGAGGGTCCTGGCCCCCTGCCCCATGTCCGACGTGCCCGCATACGCCATGGCGCTGCCGTCGTAGAGCAGACGGACCAAGCTCTGGGACAAACCTGTTGTTGCTCCTGGCTTGATCCCGACGGCAATGCCTCGTCCGCGCCCTGGTGGGGTCGGTTCGTGCCAGCCGATCAGCTCTGCCGCTTTTTCGAGACTCTCGTGCCAGCGGCCGTCCGCCCGGGCCTCGTAGTCGCCGCGTATAAAGGCCTCGTCGTGCTCAACAAGGTTGCGTCGGCGAATCTCAAGCGAGTCGAGCCCCAGAGCTCGGGCGCCAGCATCGAGCTGGGACTCGGTCGCCCACCCAACCTGGGGGGCACCGAACCCTCGGAAAGCGCAGCTGGGGACGGTGTTGGTCAAGACAGCGCGTGCGTCAATCGAAACGCGAGGGATCCGATAAGGACCGGCACCCACATAGCTGCCCTTGGTCATGACCCGAGGAGCTACGTCGGCATAGGCCCCGACCACAAAGTCAACCTGCATATCGTGGAAGGTCAGCTCGCCCGCCTCTGTGAATCCAGTGCGGGCGTGAATCCGACAACCCGACCGCCGCATCAATTGAAACGCCTCTTCCAGCGAGAGAACGAGGCGGCAGGTACGTCCCGTCTTGAGAGCAAGGAAAGCAATAAGGGGCTCGTACCGGGGTGTCTGCTTTCCGCCGAATCCCCCACCGGGGTCCGGGGCTATGACCCGGACTCGCGACAGTGGAATCGACCACACATCGGCGATCGTCCGCTGGAGCAGGTAGGGGTGCTGGACCGGCGAGTAGATCTCAATGCCGCCGTCATCGGTCGGTATCGCGACGATTCCGCCGGGCTCGATCGGAAAGTGGGTGACCATCGGGAACGTGTAGGTGTCCTCGATGATCGTGTGCGAACTAGCGCCCTCCGAGTCGACGTCACCCCATGCGTATTCAACCTGCTCAAGAACATTGGTCGAGTTCAGGTCATCGCCGGGCCGAACCGAAGGGTCCTGGACCAAATGGGCGTCGTCGGCAAGGGCCGCGTCGAGCCCGTACACACCGCTCAGTTCGGTGTAGTGGATGACGACGGCGTCGGCCGCGGCCCGCGCCTCATCCTCAGTCTCGGCGACGACTGCGACCACTGGCTCGCCGTGGTAGTTGACCGTGTCGGTCGCGATCACTGGCCGGTCTCTGTGAGAGACCCCGAACCGCGCCACGGGCTGTGGCAGGTCATCGGCGTGAACGACCGCGATGACGCCGGGCATCTTCTCCGCCGTCCCAGTATCGATGGCGTCGATCGCGGCGCATCCGACGGGAACAGTGGCGAACGCCACGTGCGCCGCATCAACAAAGGTGAGGTCGCTCAGGTAGCGCTGAGCGCCGGTTACCCGATCTACACCCCCGTAGCGGTGAACCCGCTGGCCGACTACCCGGTCGGAGCCAGCAGTGGAACCATTGGAGGAAAGCCCTTGGTCTTCGTCAGGCATCGCTTCGCCTTCCGACAGCCGCTGCTTGGATCGCCTCAACGATCCGCTGGTAGCTCGCACATCGGCACAGGTTTCCCGACATGACGTCTCGAATCTCATCTCGGGAGGCGTCGGGATTCGTTCGCAGGAGTTGCTCGGCGGCCATGACCTGACCGGGAATGCAGACCCCGCATTGAACAGCCCCAGCGGCCAGAAACTCCGCCTGAAGGTCGGTGACGCCGTCCATGGACAGCCCCTCGATCGTGAGGAGGACTCCGCCGTCGGCCTCGGCACCGAGCACGAGACAGGAGTTGACGAGTTCGCCATCCAGGAGCACCGAGCAGGCACCGCACTCACCTTCGGCGCAACAGCGTTTTGTGCCCGGAAGACCCAAGTCGTCCCGGAGCATGTCGAGCAGCGTCCTATGGGCCGGGACCGTGGTATGAACATGGTTACCGTTCACCTCCAGCGCCACGGCCACCTCACTCGTCGGGTGCACAAAAATATCCGTCATGACAGCACTCCCTCGGGAGGGGCTGTTGCGGACTGAACGGCCCGTACGGAGAGGACACGAACCATTGCCTCGCGATAGTCGCGTGCGGCCCGGACATCGGAGATCGGTGTTGCGATGGATACCAGTTCCTCAACGGCCCCCTCAATTGCAGCCGGATCAGTGAGATCGACGGGTGGACTGGCATCGGTCAAGAGCGGTGTAGGCCCAACGCATCCCAAACCGAGAACAATCCTGCCGTCCGCGTCGACACCGGCCGCCACGCTGACCGTCGCAAGGTCGACCCCTCTACGCCGGGTTAGGCGTTGGAAGGCTGAACGATGTCCATGATCAGGAATCGGCACGTCGATTCGGATCACTATCTCGTCCGGTCCGCACCGGGTTTGGCCAGGCCCGACGAAGAATTCAGCCAACGGCATGGTCCGCTCGCCGCCGGGGCCGGTCAAGGTCACCGTCGAGCCGTAGACGAGAAGCGCAGGAGCGGTGTCAGCCGCCGGAGAGGCATTGCAGATGTTGCCAACAAGAGTTGCTCGGTTCCGGATGGCGATCGATCCCACGACACGAGCCGAAGCACCCAGCGCAGGCAGGTGGCCTGCAATTAATGGGTCGCTTGAGATCTCGGACATCCGAGCAGTCGGGCCGAATCGCACCGTATCAGCGCCAATCTCTACCGCCGGCGGGAAGTCATTGACGGACTTGATGTCAACGACGACAGTGGGGGCGAATGGATCCTTGCGAAGGTGGACGAGGAGGTCCGTACCGCCGACGAGGATTCGACCGTGACCTTCAGCGCTAGCCAGCGCGGCCAGCACCTCGCTCACCGTGCGAGGCCGGCAATAGGACGCCATCGCAGGTACCCCCTTGATTCCCTGGTCTTACCCTAGACAATCGATAATCGGTCATCCTACACATCGTGGTCCATGGGTCAAGTGGCTGCTGACACCGGACCCGGCGATCTCGACGCCCCAGACTCGCACTAGATTCTCGAGGTTCTGCCTAGTGGCCCGACGGGCGTTCGTCGGCCAGGATCATGAGGTGGTCGACGACTACGGCGCCCTGGCCGCGGTCGAGCACTACTACCGGGTTGAGGTCGAGTTCGGTGAGGCGATCCCCCAGGGCGGTGGCCAGGGTTGCGGTGGCCATGACCACTTGGACCAGGGCGTCCACATCGGCGGGCGGGCGACCCCGAGCACCGTCGAGCAGGGGAAAGCCCTTGAGGGAGCGAATCATCTCGTAGGCGTCGGCCTCATCTAGAGGCAGCGGGCGGACAGAAGTGTCAGCCAAGACTTCGGTGAACACCCCACCGGTGCCCACCATGACTGCGGCGCCGAGCGTGGGATCGCGAGTCACCCCCACGATCATCTCGGTGCCGCCGATCACCATCTGCTGGACCTCAACCCCTTCGATGGCCGCACCGGGCGCGGCGGCACGAGCCCGGTCAAAGATCGCCGCCGCGGCCTGTTCCACCCCGTCTAGGGAGTCCACCCCCAATTGCACCAGTCCGGCATCGGACTTGTGGGGGAAGTCGGCTGAGGCGATCTTGACCGCCACCGGCAAGCCGATCTCCTTGGCGGCCAGGCGGGCATCGCCAGCCGACGGGGCCACCGCGCTGGCGGCCAGTGGCAAGTCAAAGGCCCGCAACAGCGCACCGGTGTCGGGCACCGCTTCCCCCAGCACGGCCTGAGCCGCCTCCGGCACGGCACCAAGCAGCGGAGGGCGGACCCGGAAGCCCTGCCCGCGGCGCTGGTAGCGGTGATAGTCGGCCAGAGCGGCGAAACAACCTCGGAAGGAGCGGAACAGCGGTATGCCGGACTCCACCAGTCGGTCGAAGCCCGGCTCGTCCACCTTCATCGAGTTCCAAGTGGCGATTATCGGCCTCTTTACCTGGTCGACCAGGACCACGATGTCGTCGCCCAGCAAATCGGTCATTGGCGGCACCGCGCCGGTGATCCCTACCACCGTGTAGCCCACCGCCGGGTCGTCGCAGATGTCCCGAATTACCTGCTGGCGGACCTCAGCAGGCTCGCTCACAATGAACGTGCCTCCATTGTCCACCGGATTGGAGACCGCGAGATAGCCGGGGATATGCCGGTGGAGCTTCTCCTGGGTTGATTCGGCCAGGCGAGGCACGAGAACGCCGGCCAACTCAGCGGCTTCGGCCATCAAGGTGCTCGATCCCCCAGAGATTGAATACAGCCCAGCCCCCTCGGCCACATCCGGCCCCAGCTTGGCGAACAATGCAGCCGTCTCCAGCAATTCGTCGAGGTCGCGCACCCGCACTACCCCGTACTGCTCAAACAGCCCATCGATCACCTCATCCGACCCGGTGAGGTGACCGGTGTGCGACGACGCCATGCGCGATCCGGCGTCGGTGGCTCCGATCTTCAAGACCACCACCGGCTTGTGCTGCGCGTTGGCCGCCTCCAGCGCGGTGCGAAGCTTCTCGGCCGACCGGAAGCCCTCGATGTAGCCGGCGATAACCGCGGTGTCGTCGTCGTAGGCGAAATACTCGATGAAGTCGCTCACTTCGAGGTCAACCTCGTTGCCGCACGGCACCTGGCGGCTGAATCCGATGCCGAAGTGCACTCCCTGCATGATGGGCCGGCCGTTGTGGCCCGACTGGGTGACCACCCCGATCTTGCCCCCTCGCAGCCCGGGCACCTCGGGTACCGGCTCAAAGGCGTTGGTGTTGGTGTTGGGGCCGAAGATGCGGATGCCGTTGCGGCGGCCGGCCTCCCCCAACTCGGCCTCCAGCGCGGCCCCCTCGGGGCCGACTTCGCTGAAACCCGAGGAAAACACCAAGGCGTAGCGGACCCCGACGGCCCCGCACTCGTCCACAACTTTGGGGCACGCCGCCGGTGGAGTTGAGATCACCGCCAGGCTCACCGGCTCGGGCACGTCGGCCACCGTCTCGTAGACCGGCACCGCCCCGATCGCTCCGCCCTTGGGGTTGACCAGATGCCAATTCCCCTCACCCCAGCGGGAGTTCATCGCCGCCCGCAACCCGTCCTCGGTCTGGGTGCGGTCGACCCCGCCGATCACCGCCACCCCGACGGGATGGAAAAACTCCTCCAGGTCGACTCGCCTCTGGGCCATGGGAATCCGATGGTAGTGACCTCTCTGCCTCCGCCCTTCAGCGAGAGTCGGCCACCAAGCCCGGCACGCTACGCTGGCCGCCATGGAAATCGGCCACGTCTATGAGATGCCGCCCATGCGGCCCGACGATGCCCACACCACCTACTTCGACGCCGGGGTGCTCAAGATCGGGGTGGAGTATCGCAACCTCACCCCCGAGGCGCTGGTGGAGTACTACGGAGGCGACGAGGCCTACGTGGAGGAACTGCGCCGCACCGCACCGCTGGGGATCGAGGACCGGGGTGTGTCATTGCATGTATTCGACGCCGACGGCCAGTGGGAATACCTGCGCTTCGACCTCTTCGACGACGCCCCCCACTACCACTACAACCACCGGGGCGGCGGGCGGAACCACATCATCCCCTTCGACGAGACTGCGCATGGCCCCATCGCCGAGTGGGCGGTGAGCAAGATCCGAACCGGCGAAATCGCCCCCATGTTGGCCCAAGCCGGTGCGCCCGAGTTGGCCGAGGGACTCGACGCCGGCGTGCTTGGCGAGGTAGCCGCTCAGGTTGCGGCCTACGCCACCGAGCTCCAAGCTCGCTTGGCCGCCACCGCCTAGCGGTCGCGTCCCAGTCGACTAACCGGCCAGCTCGCCGAAGTCCACCTGGCCGGTGATCATCGAGCCCTGGAAGGCGTTGTCGATGTTCACGTTCACTCCGGACACGAACGACGCCGCGTCCGATCCCAGATAGGCCAGCAGGTTGGCCACCTCGGCCGCGGTCACGTAGCGGCCCCCGGCGTTGGCCGCCGTCCAGTCGATCATGCCCTCGCCCATGGTCTTTTTGAAATCGGGCAGCAGCGGGGTATCGATGGGCGCCGGGCAGGCGCTGGCGATGCGCACGCCGTTGGCCAGCATCCCCTTGGCGGCCTGCATGGTGAAGATCTGCACGCACTCCTTGGAGAACATGTAGCCGTCGGCCACCACCTCGGGGTGCTCTTCTACCCAGGCCACCGCCTTGTCCCAATCGTCGATAGACAGAAGCTCGGTGATCTCGGCCTGGTGGGCTGGCCAGTTCATCCCCGCAATGGAGGCGGTGTTGACTACCGCGCCCCCAGCCGGGATCTTGGGCAGCAGGGCGTCGGTCAGCCGCATAAGCCCCAGGGTGTTGACCTTCATCACGTCTTCAGGGGAGAAGGTGGCCGCGATGCCAGCGTTGTTGAACAGCACGTGCACGGGGGCGTCGATGGCCGCGGCGGCCTCGTCCACCGCCACCGGATCGCCCATATTGGTGGGGATGTACCGGGTAATCGGCCCCTCAGGCTCCTTGATGTCCAGTGCAGTGATCGACGCCGCACCCAGATCGGACAGCAGATCCACCAGTGCGGCACCCACGCCGGAGAACGCGCCGGTGACCACGACATTGCGGCCTTCGTAGCTCATGGGGTTGGACATCGGGGGCCTCCTGGGACTGCTGGGGGGATAGCTCGGCTGGCGAATACTACTGCGCCAAGTATCGTTGGGGTCACACCGGCGAAGGACGAAGAACAACGGAGGATGCTGTGGACCTCAACGACATGATCATGGTCAGCGTGGATGACCATTTGTGCGAGCCGCCCGACATGTTCGACAACCATCTCCCCGCGAAATGGCGGGATGAAGCCCCCCGGGTGATCCAAACCGAATCGGGTGACGATGTGTGGTCGTTCAACGGCGCCATCATCCCCAACGTGGGCTTGAACGCGGTAGCCGGGCGGCCCAAGGAGGAGTACGGCATCGAGCCCACCGCCTTCGACGAGATGCGCCCCGGCTGCTACAACGTCCACGATCGCATCAAAGACATGGACGCCGCCGGGGTGTTGGGCTCGATGTGCTTCCCGTCGTTTCCCGGATTTGCCGCCCGGCTGTTCGCCAACCACCCCGACAAAGAATTCGCCGGCGACTTGATCCGGGCCTACAACGACTGGCACATCCACGAGTGGGCCGGGGCCTACCCGGGCCGGTTCATCCCCATGGCCCTGCCCATGATCTGGAGCGCAGAGGAGTGCGCCGCCGAGGTGCGCCGGGTGGCCGAACTTGGGTGCCACTCCATGACCTTCACCGAGAACCCGGCCAAACTGGGCGAGCCCAGCTTCCACAGCAACTACTGGGATCCGCTGTGGCAGGCGTTCAGCGACACCGGCACGGTGTGCTCCATTCACCTGGGCTCTTCGGGCGAGATGGTCGTCACCGCACCTGATGCCCCTATGGACGTGATGATCCAGCTCCAGCCCATGAATATCAGCCATGCGGCGGCCGACCTTTTGTGGTCGCCCATCCCCCGCCGCTTCCCCGACCTGAAGATCGCTCTGTCGGAGGGCGGCACCGGGTGGATCCCTTATTTCATGGACCGGGCCGACCGTACCTACGACATGCACCACCTGTGGACCGGGCAGGACTTCGACAACCTGCTGCCCAGCGAGGTGTTCCGGCGCAATTTCCTGACCTGCTTCATCAACGACCCAGTGGGAGTTGCCCTGCGCCACGAGATCGGCATCGACAACATCTGCTGGGAAATGGACTACCCCCACAGCGATTCCACCTGGCCCAACGCCCCTGAGCTTCTGGACGAGACGCTGACCGGGGTGCCCGACGACGAGGTCGACAAGATCACCCACCTCAACGCCATGGCCTGGTACCAATTCGACCCCTTCGCCCACCGCGACCGGGCCGACTGCACCGTCGGAGCGCTGCGGGCCTCGGCCGCCGACCACGACATCTCGGTGCAGTCGATGGACAAGGGCCGCCACCAGGGCAAAGACCTCGACCTGGCCAGGTTCACCACCCGGAACCAGGGCGTCAACCGCTGAGGCTGCGCTTACTCTGACCCCTCCTGCCCTCGGAGCTGTGCGCATCGGCATTGACACCGGGGGGACATTTACCGACGCGGTGGTGGTGACAGGCGCCGCGGAAGGATTTGTCCCAATCGGGCAGGGCAAGGCCTTGTCGACCCCCGGCGACCTCATCGCCGGGGCGCTGGCCTCGGTGGAGGCCGCCGCCGCTGATCTCAACCTGACCGCCCGCGAGGTGCTGAGCCAGGCCGACTCGGTCGACTACGCCACCACCGTCGGGCTGAACGCGCTCCTGACCGGCAGCGGAGCCCCCATCGCCCTCATCACTACCGAGGGATTCGAAGCCACTTTGCCGGTGGCCCGGGCGGCCAAAGTGGCTGGACTGTCCCCCGCCGAAGCCACCGAGGCCATCTGCTGGTCCAAACCCCCGATGCTGTTGAGCCGACGGCGGATAGTGGGAGTGCCTGAGCGGATCGACTCAGCCGGTGAGGTAGTGCGCCCGCTGGACGAGGCTGCGGTTGTCGCCGCGGTGGAGTCACTGCGAGAAGATGGGGTGACGAGCTTCGCGGTCAGCCTGCTGTGGTCAGTGGCCGACCCCCGCCACGAACACCGTGTCGCCGAATTGATCGGCCGAATCCACCCCGAAGCCCATGTGACGCTGTCGTCGGCTGTTCCCCGAATCGGCGAGTACGAGCGGACCATGACCGCGGTGCTCGACGCCTACGTCGCCCCGCTGGTGGCCGATGAGATTCAGGCGCTGGCTGATGCGCTGGCCGAACGAGGGTTTGCCGGCCAGCTCCGGGTCATGCAGTCCCGTGGCGACTCATGCGCGGTTGGCGATGCCCTGCGATCAGTGGAGACGTTGCAATCCGGACCGGTGGCCGGCCTTTTGGCGTCAGCCAAGCTGGCGAATGCGCTGGGCCGTTCCGAGGCCATTGCCACTGATGTGGGCGGCACCAGCTTCGATGTGGGTCTGATTACCGATGGCGAGGTCACGGTGGCCCGCCGACCGATGATCGGGCGGTGGGCCCTTGCTCATCCCGTGGTCGAGGTGGTGTCGATCGGTACCGGCGGCGGGTCGCTGGCCTGGATCGACCCGGTGCTAGGCAGCCTGCGGGTGGGGCCGCAGTCGGCCGGCGCCCAACCTGGCCCGGCGTGCTATCGCCGGGGCGGGACCGCCCCTACCCTGACGGATGCGGCGGTGGCCCTGGGCCACATGAGCGAACTGGGCGGCGTGGTGGACCTGGACCGCGCGGCAGCAACCCATGCCGTGGAACGAGAGGTGGCCGCTCCATTGGGGTTGTCAGTACCCGATGCCGCCGACGCAGTGGTAGGCGTGGCCTGTTCCCAAATGGCCGATCTGATCCGCCGGGTGACCGTGCAGCGGGGCCACGATCCCACCGGTTTCGTCATGTTGGCCTACGGGGGCGCCGCCCCCCAGTACGCCACCCGCTACGCCGCCGAGGTGGGGGTGGGCGAGGTGGTGGTGCCAGCAGCCGCATCAGTGTTCTCGGCGCTGGGTGCGGCGGGTGGCGACATAGGGGCTGGATCGAGATCCTCCTCGACATCGGAATCGCAGAGGGCCGGGGGCCGCGCCGCCTGGTTCGACCGCCAGGTCGTCGACTGTCCGGTGTACGACGGCCCCCGCTTAGCCCCCGATACCCACCTGGATGGACCGGCGTTCATCGACCATCCGTCCACCTCCATCGTGCTGCGCCCCGGCGACCGGGCGGAGATCACCGCGGAGGGCCACACCCGCCTGTTCCCGGGGCCGCCGTCATGACCAGTGCCGCCTTGTTCGAGGTGCTTCGCAATCGGCTGTGGGCCATCAACGACGAGGCGGTTGACGCCATCGTGGCGGTGTCGGGCTCGCCCATCGCCACCGAGGGCAACGACTTCAACTCCGGCATCTTGACCGCAACCGGCGAAGTGGCGCTGGCCGGCCCTTACGTCCTGGTGCACGCCGCGGCATTGGGCCAAGTGGTGCGCTACGTGATCGAGCAATTCAACGAAGACCCCGGCATCGGTCCCGGCGACATGTTCATCACCAACGACACCTATGTGGGCGCCCCCCACCAGCCCGATGTGATGGTGGTGGCCCCCGTGTTCCGGGGCGACGAGCTGATCGCCTGGTGCGGGTCATGCGTCCATCAGAACGACGTGGGCGGGCCGGTGCCCGGATCGATCACCGTGGGGGCGACGTCCATCTACGAGGAGGCGGTGCCCATGGCCCCCACCCGCATCGTGCAGGGCGGGGAGCTGGTGGCCGGCGTCGAGCAGGAGTACCTCGGTCGCTCACGCACCCCGGAGCTGAACCGGCTCGACCTGCTGGGCCAGATCGAGGCCAACCGGGTGGTGGGCAACCGGCTGAACGGGCTGTGCGATCGCTACGGCACCGACAGGGTGGTGGCCGTGCTCGACGGTCTGATCGACCGCACCGAGGCCGCGGTGCGCGCTCGGTTGGCCTCGCTGCCCGACGGGCGGTGGCGTCACCGCGGGCTGGTAGAACACGACGGCGTCCACGACAAGGTGTACGAGATCGGCTTGACCATGACCAAGCAGGGCGACTCTCTGCATCTGGACTTCACCGACGCCAGCCCCCAGGCCCCGGCGCTGATCAACACCAGTCGGGCCATCACCTCCAGCTACGCCATGGCCGCGGTGATGACCGTGCTGGGCTACGGCCTGCCCTGGACACCGGCCGCGTTTTGGCGGGTCATGGAGGTTGACACCACGCCTGGCACCATCGTGGACTGCCTGTGGCCGGCGGGCATGTCGATGGGAGTGACTGCCGCGGGCCAAGAGGTGCGCACCGCAGTAAACGTCTGCCTCAGCCGGATGTTCGACGCCTCCGAAAACCCGGACGTGCGAAACCAGATCCTGGCGTCGTGTGTGTCGGGATCGTTCACCCAAACCATCTCAGGCGCCTTCGACGACGGGCGGGACTTCTCGGCCATGCTGCTCGACGGCCTGCCCGGCGGGTCTGGCGCGTGGTGGGGTGGCGACGGACCTGACACCGGCGGCTATCTGACCTCCCCTGCCGGGCTATGTACCAACATCGAGACCAACGAGCAGCACTACCCAGTGCTCTACCGCTACCGCCGGGAGCGGCCCGACTCCGGAGGGCCCGGCCGATGGCGGGGCGGGGTGGGCCTTGAGAACGCGTTCGAGTTGCATCGGGCTTCCGAGCCGGTGACCTCCACCGTGTTTGCCCACGGCCAGCAGCCCCCCACCGCCGCTGGCGTAGTCGGTGGAGAGCCCGGTATACAGCACACCGGGGTGTATGAACGGTCCGACGGCGCAATTGAGGTGCCGCCCCCCAAGCAAGTAGGCGAGCTGGCCCCCGGCGACGTGTACGCCAATCTGTGCGGTGGCGGAGGCGGAGTAGGCGATCCTCTCGACCGCGATCCCGCCGCGGCGGAGCACGATGTGGCCGAGGGACTGGTCACCGAATCCGGCGCCGCCCGCGACTACGGCGTGGTGGTGGGTGACGAGGCGGCCACCGAGGCACTGCGAACGCAGCGTCGCCGCAATCGAATCGGGCGAGACCCCGCGCCCCCGCGGGAAGAACCCCCCACCGGTCGACGGCTTAGTTCTACCGTCGTGCTAGCCAACGGTCGCTTCCTTTGCCGCCGCTGCGGCCACGACCACGGCCCCACCACGGAGCCACTGGTCAGTCTGCTCAAGCTGGGCCGCTCCCCGGTCGACGAGCGCTCCCCTTGGCCATCAGCCCGCCTCGGTGCCGACCGCTTCGAGATCCGCCGCCTGTTCTGCCCCGCCTGCGCGGTCCAAGTCGACGTCCAAGTCGCCCTGGCCGACACCCCCCTCCTAGAGACCGCGGAGTTGCTCTAGAGCTAGCCCTTGGCGGTGAACGCCAGCAATAGGCCGCCGGGTTGTGACATGAAAACACCGGACACCTCATCTGACCAGTAGTAGCCCCTGAAGTCCTTGGCCATGACGACTACCGGGGCTTCTTGAGCAAACTTGCGCTGGAAGCGGCTGTAGCCTTCGAAGCGCTCCTCGAATGTCAGCCCTTGGCGGCCCAGGGTTAGGGCAGCGTCGAATTCGGGGAAGCAGGAATGGGTCACATTGCGACTGCCCGGGAATTGGCCGCACACCCCATCTACGGTTGAATCGCCAAAGTAAATGTCAAACAGTCGATCAGGATCGTCTATTGGTATCCCCCAGGGACTGGCCACGAAATCCCGGGAAAATACAGCGCTCACAGCTTCACCCAATTCCAAGCAGTTAGCGGTGGCCCGGATATCTGCCGCCTTCCACATGCCGACCAAGGTATTTGCCAGAAGCACGTTTACCGGCGCCTCAGTGCAGAAGGTCTCAAACTCCAGCGGGGCCCCCAACTCGGCTTCGCATTCCGCTAGAGATGCGGCAGCGGCGACGAGGTCATAACCCGGCAGCTCCGCTTCAGGATCAAGCCAAGGTGAGCCTGGAGCCATGACGGAACGATTCACCACCTTCAGACCGTCCCAGACAACGTCGTTTACGGTGTCATAGTCGATGGCGTGAGCGACGGCCATCCGACATGAGCGAACGTTGAATGGCGCCCTGTCGCTATTGAGCAGCCAGGTGTGGCCGTAGTTGTCAGTCTTGGTTGTGGTATTCACACCGTTGGCGACAGCATCCCTAAGGTTCTCCATGCTGGTGTCGTAGGCGATGTCAACGTTGCCCTCTCCAAGGGCGGCATAACGCGCTCCTGAGTTGCTGATCGCCATAAAGATCACCTTGTCCAAATATGGACAACCGTCCCGGAAATAGTCGGGATTGCGAACCAGCACCACCCAGCGATCGTCAATCCTAGATTCGAACATGAAGGGACCAGCGCCCACTCCAATTGGGTTGTGGTTGATTTCAGCGTTGAGTCCCGTCACTGGATCCTGGCCGCTTCGGTAGGCAGATGGCGACATCATCCAGGCCAGTTGATCAGCAAAGATCTGTGGGAACGTGGCGTCGCCGCGTGCGGCAGTGATGTTCACGGTTAGGTCATCTATCTTCTCGATCAAGGAAATCCGGGAAGCCTGGTACCCGTAACGAGATTGGACCGCCGGATTTTTGTGATACTCCACATTCCAAATGAATGCATCGGCATCAAGCGGCGTTCCATCCGTGAAATTGACGCCCTCTCGCAGCTTTAGCGTGAACACCTGATTGTCCTCGGTGGTTATGCTCTCGGCCAGACTTGGGACAAGTCGCCCGGTAGTGAGGTCCAAGTAGAAGAGGGCGTCATACAGGGCCGTCATCCGAGTGGCGCCCGACGGGTTCATGCCATCGTCGTGTGCTGGATCCCAGCCCTTCATACCTGACGGTACGCCTATGGTCAGGGTGCCTCCCCGGGGCCGGTCATCGGTGCACTCTGTGGTGAGGATGGCACCATCTACGCGGCCGGTATTTCCGGTGGGAACCGGCCCAGAATCCACACCCTCCGACGATTCAAACGGGTCGGGCTGGCTACCGCAGCCGTCGGGCACGATTTCGGTATCCACGTTGAACAGGCAGCGGTAGGTGTTCAGCAAGGACTCCTGGGCCACCACCAATTGGTCGCGAATCTCTATCTCTGACGAAGTGGGCACGCCCTCAAACACATCAGGCCAGATAGGACCCCTAGCAGGCTGTCCGTCGACGCATCCTCCAGGAACCACCCCGATGTCGATGTTGAACAGGCAGCGATAGGTGTTCAGCAACGACTCCTGCGCCGCGATCAGGTTGTTGCGGAAATTGATCTCTTCTAGGACAGTTGGCTCTTGAGCCGCCGCTCCGCTCGACGCTGGGGCCACAACGCCGACAAACAGCGCTGCCACCAGCAAGACGCCGACCAGCCTGAACTTCACGGACAAAACGATAGTAAGACTGATTATCTCATGCCGGAGCCACCAGCGACGGTGATGCATTCGCCGGTGATGAACGAAGCCTCGCTGGAGAGCAGAAAGGCGATCACCGCGGCGGTTTCATCGGGGTTTTGCAGGCGGTTGAGGGCGATTTTGGACCGCACCCACTGGTCGCGGTCGCCGCCCGACTGGGCCACGGTCTGTTCCAGATAGGGGTGGCCGCTATCGGTGGCATCGGGATCTACGCCCAAGGGCCGTACTCCGTTGACTCGGATTTGGTGGGGCCCCAGTTCCATGGCAAAGGCCGAAACCAGCCGGTCGACCCCAGCTTTGGCGGCGGCGAATGCCGACGTTCCAACATCCGCGGCCACGGTGGCATACGACGACAGCAGCACAATGGACCCGCCGTCTCCCTGCTCGACCATCTGACGGGCTGCGGCTTGGGCCACCAAGAACGCTCCAGTGAGGTTCACGTCCGTCGATCGCCGCCACGACGCCTCGGTCAGCTCCAGCAGCGGTGCCCACCCCATTTCGGGACCCAGCCCGCCAGCCACGTTTACCACCAAGTCGAGCCGCCCCAACTCCTTGGCACACCGCTCGACTGCCTCGTTTACCTGGGCAGCGTCGGCTACATCAGCTTCAAGCCGCAGAGCCGCCTGTCCCTCGGCCCGCACCGCCTCAACGGTGGCATCCAGCGCCTCTGGCGATGCGCAAGCCGAATCCGGATGACCAACCTCCACCCGATCGGCGCAAGCCACGTCGGCCCCGGCCCGAGCCAGCCGCACCGCCACCGCCCGTCCGATCTCGGGAGGACAGGCCGCCCCCATCACCAGCGCTACCTTCCCGGCAAAGTCGTGCATCCCCCCAAGCATCCCCCACGCTTCGCTCTGTCATCCACACCAGATGGTTTCCCCTTCCTACCGCGCCACAACCCGCCGGTAGGGTGGCGGGGTGCAGGTGGGGGCGGCCCGGTATCAGATGGCGGGTGGGATCCACCAGATCCCGGTGCCCGGTGCGGCCGGGCATCTCCACGCCGCGGCATTCGCAGTAACCGGGCCTGATCCCTCGGCGGCCCTAGAAGATGTGGGCGCCGGGGTGATGGTGTGCTTGCTAACCGACGCCGAGATTGCCATGCGATTTCCCGACTACCCCGCGTGGCTGGATAACCCTGCTCCTCACCAGGCCATTCATTTACCGATGGTCGATCAAGAGGTCGCCGGCGACGACGAGGTTCGACAGCTGGTGGGTGACATCAACCAGCACCTAGACCAGGGCACCGGGGTGATGGTCCACTGTGGGGCCGGTTACGGCCGAGCCGGAATCGTGTGCATCTCGGTGCTCACCTCCCGGGGAATGGACCTCGAAGGAGCGGTGGCCGCGGTGCGAGCCGCCCGGCCCGCAGCGGGACCCCAGTCCCATTCGCAGGAGGCTCAGATCGCCCGCTTAGCCGCTGGAGTGTAAAGAGCCGCTGGTCACATGCCGCCGGCGATCTTGTAATCGTGGCCGGTGACGTATGAGGCCGCATCAGAGGCCAGGAACAGGGCCAGTCCGATGATCTCGTCGCAGTCGGCCACCCGCTTCATCATCGTGGCCCGCCCTGATCGTTCGGGGAACTCGGGGTCGAATCGCATGGATCCCTTCATCATCTCCGACATGAATGGCCCCGGCACCAGGGAGTTGACCCGCACGTTCAGCCCAGCCCACTCCCCTGCCATGGCCCGGGTGAGGTTGTGCAGAGCAGCCTTGCTGGAGGTGTAGATCCCCACACCGGGGCCGCCGCCGTATGCGCCCATGGTGGTCACGTTGATGATCGACCCGCCACCTGCGTCCCCCATACGGGGGGCCACTAGCCCGGCCAGGCGGATCGGCCCCTTCACGTTTACCGCGTACACCTTGTCGAAGTAGGCCTCCGTGCAATCAGCCACCGTGACCGGTGCGGGGTTGATACCTGCGTTGTTGACCAGCACATCCAACTGGCCCAATTCGTCGTACACCCGGTCGACCAGGGCGTCAATCTGGTCCCACTCCCCCATGTGGCAGGCGATGCCCCGCACCGATTGGCCTCCTAGCTCATCATTCAGCTCAGCGGCGGCCTCGTCGCAGCCCTCTTGGCGCCGCCCGGTGATCACTACGTCGGCGCCGGCCATGGCATAGCCCTTGGCGATGGACCGGCCGATGCCCTTGGTCCCCCCGGTGACCACCGCCGCCTTCCCTGTCAGATCGAACAAACTGCTCATGACCCGATCTTACGAACCACCGTCTGGCTGACTGCCATGCAGGGCTGCCACAGCGGCAGCCTGCTGGCAGAAGGTTCAGTAGATCCCCAGTTCCAAACCGGCGGCCAGGGTCATGCCCAACTCCCGGCAGGCATCCAGGTGGTCGTCGGTTAGCTCGCCTGTGGCCACCACCGGCGGGGCCACCGCCTTCCACCCCAGCCCGGTGACCAGGGGCTCCACCGCCCGCACCGCGCCGGTGCCGTCGTTGCCGGCCCGCACGAACAGGCCGTAGGGCCGGCCTCGGGTGTGGTCCAAGCAGTCGTAGTACACGGTGTCGAAGAAGTGCTTGAGGGCGCCGCTCATGTAGCCGAAGTTCTCCGGGGTGCCCAGAAGGTAGCCGTCGGCGGCCATCACATCGTCCGGGGTGGCATCGAGCGCAGCCACCTCCAACACTTCCACACCATCGATGTCGGGATGGCTGGCCCCAGCCACCACCGCCTCGGTCATGGCCTTCGTACCGCCGGTCTTGGAGTGAGACACCACCAGCACGCGCACGCATCCGACGGTACTCCCCCGCCACGGACAGGCAAGGGTTACGTGGCCGCGGTGCCCACATCCATAGAGGCGAAGCGCCGGGTGCTCACCAGCCAGGCAGCCAGCACCACGATGGTGGCCGCGCTGATTGACACCGTGACTCGGGGGCCGATCCAGTCGTACAGCGCCCCTTGGATCATGGTGCCCACGCCGATGGCCACGTTGATCACCATCAGGTACAGGGCGATGACCCGACCCCGCATGGACTCCTCCACCTGGAGCTGGATGACGGTGTTCAGCGTCGAAGCGGTGGCGAGGTGGCAGCCCCCGAGAATGAGCAAGAACACGATGGCCATGGCATACCAGGGCGCCAGTCCGAATCCAGCCAGCGCCAGCCCATAGATGCTCAGCCCAATACCCAGCAGCCGGGACCGGGCGGTGAACTGACCCCTTCCGGCCACCAGGGGGAAGAAGATGATCGATCCGATGCCGGTGCCGGCGGCCAGCAGGCCCAGCTGCCAACCGCTGGTGTTGAACTCTTCTTCGGCGAACACCACGATTAGGAAAATGATGGGCTGGGCACAAGTAGCGGTAATGAGCACCGTCTTGAATGCCCTTTGGATGCCCGGCTGGGTTCTCCAGTAGCCCACCACCTCGCGCAGATCGGCGAACACCCTGATGGGAGGCGGGTCGTCGGGCAAAAGGCGGGGCACCTGGATGAGCACCACGGTAAACAGCACCGCAAAAAAGGAGACCCCGTTGGCGAAGAACACCCAGCCCGGTCCGAAGAATCCCAACAGCACGCCGCCCAGGGCCGGCCCTACTGCCCGGGTGGCCTGGAACTGGGTGGAGTTGAGGGTCACCGCGTTCAAGAGCAGCTCTTTGGGCACCAGTTCGGCGATGAAGGCCTGCCAGGCGGGCAGCATAAACCCGTTGAGGATGCCGTAGCCCCAGGCCAACAGCATGTAGATCACCGGCGAGCGCACACCCGCCGCCCACAGGGCGGCAAACCCGAAGGCCCCCACGCACAGCAAACTCTGAGTCACCAGGATGATGCTGCGGCGGGGCACCCGGTCGGCCAACGGCCCGGCCCACAAATTGGTGAAAACCGTCATTATCATTTGGGTGATCGCCACCAGTCCGACCCACGCTCCCCGGTCGGTGATCTCGTCGATCACATAGGCCAGCACCAGAATCTGCATCCACGTTCCGGTGTTGGAGACCAACGCCCCAAACCAGAACAACCGGAAGTTGCGCAACCGCAGGGCCCGAGTCGAAGCCCGAAACCCCCGTCGATCAACCACCCAGCGACCCTACCCCCCGCACTACGGGATGACCGGGGACAAGAACACCGCCAGTAGCATCCGTCCCCATGCAAGCACGGTCCGCTCACCGGATCAGCGCGGCTACAAGGGGAGAGTGGTCGTGACGACGGTGGTCGAGGTCGACCGGGTTTCGAAGTCATTTGGTGCCCAATCGGTGCTGCGGGAACTCTCGTTCTCCATCGAGCAGGGTGAGATCTTCTGCCTGCTGGGACCAAATGGTTCGGGCAAGACCACCACCATGGAGATCCTCGAGGGATTCCTCGAACCCGATTCCGGATCGGTCCAAGTCCTCGGGAGCGACCCGCTCTCATCTGGTGAAGTTCTCCGGCCACGCGTTGGGGTTGTGCTCCAAGAGAGCGGATTCCCGAAATTCTTTCGGGTGGGAGAGATGATCGACACTTGGCGGTCCTACTACGAGAATCCGCTGGCTTACAACGACATTCTCGACCTCGTCGATCTGCGTAGCGACGAGGCGAAGTTGGTACGAAAACTCTCCGGAGGGCAGCGTCGCCGACTCGATTTCGCGCTGGCGGTTGCCGGCGATCCGGATGTCATCTTCCTTGACGAGCCGACCACGGGCTTCGACCCCGAGGCGAGGGCGCGCTGTTGGGAAGCCATCGTCGGTCTGCGAGAACTAGGCAAGACCATACTGCTGACCACCCACTACCTAGACGAGGCCGAACGCCTTGGTGACCGAATTGCAGTGCTTTTGGACGGCGAGGCCGGAGCGGTCGGCAGCACCCAGGAACTGGCTCAGCTGGCCAATTTGGGGGTGACGGTCTCGTTCCAGGCGTCGGCCGAAGTCGCTGAGCAGCTGGCTCGCGAGTTCCCCGGGCTCAAAACAGCCGACGAGTCTTTGGACGGCCAGATCGACGATGTCCGCGCCTTTCTTCGCCGGCTCGATCTACTCGACGATCACGCGTCGCTGCGGGCATTTGCGAGTCTCCGAGTTCAACCTCCGAGCCTTGAGCAGGCCTACCTAGCGCTGGTCAGTCGACAATCGGAACCGATGGATCCGAGATCGCAATGATGTCGATCCTTGTCCGACTGGGTCGCCAGACCAAGCTCGAACAGCGGGCCTTCTGGCGGAACCCCGACTATGCCTTCTTCACCTTTCTGTTGCCGCTCTTGTTGCTGGCGCTGCTCGGTTCCGTCAACTCAGGGGACGAGATCGGCGACCGGACCGACATCAACGCCATTGACTTGGTGGTGCCCGGAGTGGTCGCCTTCGCGGTGATGGTCTCCGCCTACGCCAACCTGGCATCTCGCCTGGCTGTTCTCAGGGCCGATGGGGTCTTGAAGAGGATTAGAACTACGCCGCTCGATCCGCGGGCGTATCTCACCGCGCAGCTCCTCAGCACCTTGGTCACCACCCTGTTGGCCAGTGCCGCCACCATCCTTCTGGGATTCGTCGCCTTCGACGTCTCACCCCGAGCCGAAGGAGTGCTCGCTCTCGCCCTCGGACTCGTTCTCGGCATCATCTGCTTTGCCGCCCTCGGACTCGCCCTCAGTTCGGCCATCTCCCATGCAGATGCCGCCGGTCCCATCACCCATGCCACCTACCTCCCTCTGGCATTGGTCTCTGGTGTCTTCGATCCCAGCATCAACATCCCCGGCTGGCTGGAGACCCTGGTTTCCCTCTTCCCCGTCCAAGCGCTCGTCGAGCTCCTGGTCGCGGCCTACGACCCGACGGCCGACGGTGTGCCCCTCGGGGCCTCATTGGTGCTGGCCATCTGGGGATTGGGGGCCATTGCCGTCGCCATGCGGACCTTCAGCTGGGTCCCGTCGCGGAATTAGATCGTCCAGGCCGCACCGGTAGTCTTCGCGGCCATGCGTGCATGGCAAGTTCATCAATATGGGAGGCCGTCGGAGGCGCTGCGGCTGGACGACATCGACGAGCCGGTGCCGGAGCCGGGCAAGATCCGGGTGGCGCCCACTCGGACGGTGCTGAACTTCAACGAGATCGACGGCTGCCACGGGCGCTACCGCACCGTGAATCCCGAGCTTCCCTACACCTTGGGCATGGAAGTGCTGGGCACGGTTGACGCCGCTGGTGAGGGGGCCGAGGAGTGGCTCGGACGCCGGGTGCACGCCACCGCCGAGAGCGCCTTCGGCGGTTACGCCGACAAGGTTATCGCCCAGCCCGACATGGTGTTCGACGCCCCGGAGTCGCTGGATGACACTGAGGCGGCCGCCTTCTTCTTTCCCTTCCATTTGGCCTGGTTGGGGTTGCACGAGCGGGGCCAGGTCCAGCCCGGGGAGTGGGTGCTGATCCACGCCGCGGCCGGCGGGGTGGGATCGGCCGCGGTGCAATTGGCCGTGGACGCCGGGGCCCGGGTGATCGGCACCGCGGGCAGCGAGGCCAAGTGCGAGCTGGTGCGCTCTCTGGGGGCGGAGGCGGCGGTCAACTACCGGGACGGGGACTTCGCCACCGTGGTACGAGACATCACCGGCGGGGCTGGAGTCGACCTGGTATTCGACGGAGTGGGGGGCGAGGTCACCGAGGCCTCGCTGCGGTGCATGACCCGGGGCGGACGGCTGATGATCATCGGATTCGCCAGCAAAATCGAGGCCGAGGATGCCGTCGGCCTCCCCCCGAGACTGCTGTGCTTCTCCCAAGTCTCGATCGGCGGGGTGCTTTTGGCCTACAGCAGCAACCCTGCTGTCTATGGCGGGATGGCCGGGTTCAACATCAACCCCCGGTCGTTGGGCGACCGGATCCACGGGGAGCTCTGCGGCCGGTTGGCCGAGGGGCGGATCACCCCGCTGGTGGGCGGCACCGTGGCCTTCGAGGAGCTCCCCTCCGCCCTGGAGCAGATGGAGGACCGCCTTACTACCGGGCGCATTGTGGTGGTCTGCTGATCCAAGCCCGGTTGTGGTCCCGCCGGTGGTCTGCTGATCGCCCCTCCCTGCTGTGGTCGATTGCCGAGCGAACAGGCCAAAATAGAGCCATGACCGAGCTCGGATATCTCGCCTTCGACGCCGACAACCACTACTACGAGGCCACCGACGCCTTCACCCGCCACATCGACCCCAAGATGGCCAAGCGCTGCATGCAGTGGGCCGACATCGGGGGCAAGCAGCGGCTGATCGTGGCTGGGCGCATCAACCGGTTCATCCCCAATCCCACCTTCGACCCGGTGGCCAAGCCCGGCATCCTCGATGAGTACTTCCGGGCCAAGACCTCAGCCAGTGACATGCGGGAGGCATTCGGCGAGCTCGACCCCATCAGCCCGGCCTACCGCAACCGAGATGAGCGGCTGGCCCTCATGGACTCCCAAGGGCTGGGCGGGTGCTTCCTGTTCCCCACCCTGGGCGTGGGCATGGAGGCCTGCCTGGAAGACGACATCGGCGCCATCACCGCGGCGTTCGGGGCGTTCAACCGCTGGCTGGACGACGACTGGGGATTCTCCTACCAGGAGCGCCTGTTCACCGCCCTGTACCTGAGCCTGGTGGACGTGGACTGGGCACTGGGCGAGCTGGAGTGGGCCATCGGCCGAGGGCTGCGGCTGGTGAACTTCCGTGCCACCTCGGTGCCCGACGGGCACGGCAACTACCGCTCTCTGGGCCATCCCGCCCACGACCCGGTGTGGCAGTTCCTCAACGACCACGGCGTGTGCGTGGCCTTCCACTCCGGCGACTCGGGCTACTCGTTCATGAACCACCGCTGGGGGCTGGGAACCGAGACCGAAGCCTTCCGCTACAACCCGCTCCAGAGCCTGCTGTCGCACTCCCCGATCAGCGACACCATGGCCTCGCTGTTGGCTGACGGGGTGCTGGTGCGGTTCCCCAACCTGCGGGTGGCCACCATCGAAACCGGCTCGTACTGGGTACGGCCCCTCATCCAGAAGCTGGCCAAGACCTACGGCCAGCACCGCCACGCCTTCGAGGAAGACCCGGTGGAGACCTTCCGCAACCAGGTGTGGGTGTCGCCCTATTACGAGGACGACCTCCACGAGCTGGCCGGGCTGATCGGCACCGACCACATGCTGTTCGGCTCCGACTTCCCCCACGCCGAAGGACTGGCCAACCCGGTGTCGTTTGTGGACGACCTCAGCGGGTTCAGCGACGACGACATCCGCCGCATCATGTGCGACAACGGCGCTGGCCTGTCGCGGCTGGCCGTCTAGCCCAGACCACCGCGCGGCGAGAGTTCACCACCCGATTGAAAGGGGTCCCAAATGGCCTGGGATTTTGAGACCGAGCCCGAGTACCAGGAGCAGCTGGACTGGTCCCGGGCGTTCCTCGATGAGCACATCCTTCCGCTGGAGCCCATCGAGCTGGAGGTGACCGACGAGCAGTGGAAGGCACTGACCGCCCCGCTGAAGCAGCAGGTCAAGGACCGGGGCCTGTGGGCCTGCCATCTCGACCCGGAGCTGGGAGGCCAGGGCTTTGGCCAGGTGAAGCTGGGGTTGATGCACGAGATCCTGGGCCGATCATCGATCGCCCCGGCCATCTTCGGAAACAACGCGCCCGACTCCGGCAACGCCGAGCTTCTGGCCATCGGCGGCAACGAGGAGCAGAAGAAGAAGTGGATGGAGCCGCTGCTGGCCGGCGAGCTGCGCTCGGGGTTCTCCATGACCGAACCCGACACCGCCGGGTCCGACCCCACCTTGTTGGAGACCAATGCAGTGCGCGACGGCGACACCTGGGTGATCAACGGCCACAAGTGGTTCACCTCGGGCGGATCAGGGGCCGACTTCCTGATCGCCATGGTGGTGACCAACCCCGATGTCCACCCGTATCAGGGATCGTCCATGATCGTGGTGCCCACCGACACCCCCGGCCTGGAGATCGTGCGGGACGTGCCCAACATGCACCACCCCTATCCGGGCCAGTTCGCCCGCCACCCCTTGGGCCACTCCGAAGTGATCTACCGCGACGTGCGGGTGCCGGCTGAGAACTTGATCGGCAAGCCCGGCGACGGATTTGTGCTGGCCCAAAAGCGCCTCGGCCCCGGCCGCATCCACCACGCCATGCGCTGGATCGGCCAGTCGCAGCGGGCGCTGGACATGATGTGCGAGCGGGCTCTGTCCCGATTCGCCCACGGCAGCCTTTTGGCCGAAAAGCAGATGGTGCAGGACTTCATCGCCGAGACCCGCATCGACATCGCCTCGGCCCGGCTGCTATGCCTGCACGCCGCCTGGCACATGGACAAGCACGGCTCGTCGGCGTCGCGCACCGAGATCGCCATGATCAAGGTGTACGGCACCAAGATGCTGTTCAACGCCATCGACCGCTCCATCCAGGTCCACGGCGCCCTGGGCTACTCGGCCGACATGCCCCTGGAGGAGATGTACCGCAACGCCCGGGCCTCCCGCCTGGTGGACGGGGCCGACGAGGTGCACAAGGTGTCTATCGCCCGCCGCACCCTCAAGGAGTACGCCGCGGTGGACGGCTTTCCCACCGAGCACATACCCACCCGCCGAGCCGCCGCTCTTGAGCGCTTCGCCGACCATCTCGACATCGAGGTCATGAACAGCTAGGTCACCGACAAACCCGGCTTCGCTAGGTAGGGAGGCCGGTAGCCTTTCAGCATGTCCAAGCCGCTGGCCCTGCGCTTTCTGCGGTCGGCCAGCGATGCCGGCCAGCTGCCCGAGTCACGCTGCGAGGTGGCCCTGGTTGGCCGGTCCAACGTGGGTAAGTCGTCGCTTCTCAACGCGGTGGCCAACCGAAAGGGCTTGGCCCGCACGTCCAAGGCACCGGGGGCCACCCGGCTGTTGAACATCTTCGAGTTGGAGGGCGAGCCGGGCCGGTGGCTTGTGGATCTGCCCGGCTATGGCTTCGCCAAGGCCCCCAAGTCCGACCGACACCGGTGGCAGCAGATGATGGACGGCTACCTGATCGACCGCCCCGCGCTGGTTCAAGTGCTGTTACTGATCGACGGCCTGGTCGGCCCTACGCCACTGGACATTCAGACCGTGGAATGGCTTACCCATCACGACGTGGCGCTGCGCCCGGTTGCCACCAAGGCCGACAAGGTGAAGTCCTCCCGCCGCGGTGCCCGCCGAAACGAGCTGGCCCAGGGCCTCGGCGTCGACCCCGGCGATGTCCTGTGGACCAGCGCAGCCAAGGGCCAGGGCATCCCCGAGCTCCGCTCCGAGTTGGCTGCCGCCCTGCGCCTCAACCCCTAATCGGGAATCCCAAAGTCGATTCCAACTCAGCGAGCGCCTCGTCGACATCCACCACCTTGATGGTGGTCATTCCCATAGCCCGAGCCGGCTTGAGGTTCACCCCCAAGTCATCGAGGAACACACACCCAGACGGCTCCATGCCTAGAGCTTCACAGGCCATGGTGTAGAACGTCGGATCGGGCTTACGCACCCCCACCACCGACGACTCGATCACCACGTCGAACCACCCCAGCACCTCGTCTATCTCCGCCGACCGCTCCGAAGACCCCATTGGCGCGTAGTTGTTGGTCAAGAGCCCCGTCTTCAGCCGCTCCGAGCTCCGACGAACCGCCTCGGCCATGCTGGGAATCAGCTCTCCACCTAGCCCGTTCAGCACCGCCATCCCATCCACCTGATAACCCATCGCCGCTGCCTCGCCCTCAAACGCCACGGCAAACTCCTCCAATCCGATCTCCCCCCGCTCCATCTGCGCCCAAGCATTGGTATCCGAATCAGTCGAGTTGATCCGACGTATCAACCCCTCCGGCAAACCATTGGCCCGCTCATAGGCGGCAAACGCTTCCCACGGCCCCGACACAATCACCCCACCCATGTCAAACAGCACCGCTTCAATCACCGAATGACCCCATCGAGTTGAGTTATCCGACATCGACTAGTGACGCAGCCGAACGGAGGCGGGGGTGAGGGCGGAGGCCTTGGGGACGCCGAGGAGGGCGAGGGTGCGGTTTAGGTCTTCGGTGAATTGGTCGATGAGGTGGTCGACGCCGGGTTCGCCGGCGGCGGCGAGGGCGTAGAGGTAGGGGCGGCCGAACGTCACCGCGTCGGCCCCGAGGGCCAGGGCCATGGCGACGTGGCTTCCCCGACGGATGCCGCCGTCGCAGATGATGTTGATGTCGCCGCCCACCGCGTCGGCTACTTGGGGCACCAACTCCAGGATGGGCGGTGCGCCGTCGAGCTGGCGGCCGCCGTGGTTGGACAGGATGATTCCGTCCACGCCCTGTTGGGCGGCCATTTGGGCATCGGCCACCGATTGCACTCCCTTAAGCACCAGCTTTCCGGCCCAGCGTTCCCGCAGCCAGTCCAAGTCGTCCCACGACAGCGCCTGGTTGAACTGGTTGTGGGCAAACTCGGCCAAACCCAGCGCAGAGCTGCCGTCGTAACCCTGAACCCCGGTCAAGTTGGCGAAGGTGATTGGATCGGACCGCAACAGCGACCACGTCCATCCCGGTCGGCGCAACCCGTCCAGCACCGTGTCGGGCCCCAGCGTGGGCGGCAGGGTGAAGCCCCGGCGCACGTCTCTCTCCCGGCGGCCGAACACCGGCGTGTCCACCGCCACCAGCAGCGCCTCGTAGTCGCAGTCGGCCGCCCGCTGGAGCCACTCGGCCACCAACCCCCGGTCCCGCCAGAAGTAGAGCTGGAACCACAGCGGGCCGTCGCTCACCGCTCTTATTTCTTCGATCGAGCGGGTGCTCAGGGTAGAAAGCGAATAGGCAATCCCTTTGCGGGCGGCAGCCCGGGCCACGGCCAGTTCCCCGTCGGGGCACACGATGCGGGTGAACCCGGTGGGCGCCAGCGCGAACGGCACTGGATGGCGCCGGCCCAACAGGTCCACCGAGGTGTCCAGCTCCGACACGTCCCGCAGCACCCGGGGGGCGAACTCCCATTTATCGAACGCGGCGGCGTTGCGCTCCATAGACAGCTCATCCTCAGCCGCCCCATCGATGTAGTCGAACACTCCCGCCGGGAGCCGCCGCCGGGCCAGTTCCCGCAGGTCGGCCACCGACGCCGCCCGGCTCAGCCGCCGCTTGGCCCGATTGGGCTCGAAGCGCCGAAACCGCGCCACCGACCGCAGCGTCCGAATCATGCCCACAGTCTGAACTTACAGCGGCCCCGCTCGACGTCCCTCAATCGGGATTGTGGGAGCATGGCCAGTGATGGGCACTGGCTACTGGCGAGACGGCTACGTCATCCGGCGCCAGCTGGTGCCCGAAGAGATGATCGACACCCTCAACCAGCGCTTCGCCGACATCGCCGACGGCACCATTGCCCAAGCCCCCAACATGCAGATAGCCCGCAACGTGGAGGTGGCCAAGGGATTTGTCACCCCCCGCACTCCGGCCCACGGCATCGCCAAGGTGAACTTCGTGAATGGTGACCCGGTGTTGTCCCGCTATGCGCTCTACGAACCGATCATCGACCAGGTGCAAGAGCTCATCGGCGACGACCTGATCGCCTTGAACAGCATGTTCTTGAACAAGCCCACCGATGTCGACGGCCGCCACCCCTTGCACCAGGACCTGCTCTACTTCCCCCTCCGCCCCGCCGACCGCATCATCGGGGTGTGGACGGCGCTCGACACCATCACCCGGGAGAACGGCTGCCTAGTGGTGTTGCCCGGCACCCACACCGGCGAGCTCCTCGAGCACGACTACCCCGACTGGGAACACCAGAATTTCCTGTTCTTCGGGGCCAAGGGCATCGATGTCGACCAGCGGGTCCACCTAGAGATGGACCCCGGTGACACCTTGTTCTTCCATCCCCTGCTGGTCCACGGCTCCGGCTACAACCGCACCGAAGACCTACGCCGGGCCATCGCCGTCCACTACGCCAGCTCCCACTGCGAAGACATCTGGCACGGAGAAACCAAAACCATCGGCAACTTCGACCCCCGCCTCGACATCCGCCTAGTAAGAGGCCAAGACCCCAACCAATACGCCCACTCCCCCGCCGCATCAAGCTAGGGACACACCCCCGTACGCAGAATCGAACTTTGCCTGAAGCCACGGCCCCGCTTCCACGGTGCCATACCTGGCCGGGTTGGTTGCACTGACGCAGGTTTCGATTGGCGTCACCTCGGTGTGCCAGTTCGGGAGATGGAAGAACGCAATCGCATAGCGGTGTTCGTGCCGTGCCCGCTCGGTTGCCGGGAGAGCCACGCGGTGACGAGTAGAGCGCCATCGACCGTTGGTCCATTGTGCGAGGAGGTCGCCAGTGTTGATCACGAAGCAGCCGTCGATTGGCTCGACCGGGACCCAGTGACCTTCGACGTGTTCAACTTCGAGTCCTCCAGTGCCCTCACCCGGCAACAGGATTGTGAGGGTCCCGTAGTCAGTGTGAACACCGGCTCGCAGCTGGCCCTCCTCCACCGGCTGGGTGACGGGCGGGTAGTGAATGCCGCGCAGCGCGGCCAGGTGTTGGTCAATCGATGGTTCGAAGTGCGCTGTCGGCAGGTGGAGGGCTTCGGCCATCAGTTGAAGGATGCGCCCGGCGAGGTTCTCCATCGCGTCGTAGTACGCCTCCCAGGCCGGGCGGAGCGTGGTTGGGTATGACGGCCAGAGTCGATCGTTGCCCCCGAACGCGCCAGTGGGATCAGGGTGGTGTTTGGGGGGTGCCACGTTGAAGGTCTCTTTGAGGTCCGGGGGTGTCGCTTGCCCCAGAGATGCCGCGAGGGTCTCTTGTTGTGGAGGGTGGTAGCCATAGGGATGGTTCAAGTCCGTCGGGTGATGCGCAGTCATCTTGACGTCGTGAGATTGACCGAAGAACGCAACGATCTCGTTCCAAGCGGTGTCGATCGTGTGGCTGTCGACGCCATGGCCAACAATGGCGAAAAACCCAACGTTCGCTGCGGCGTCATCGATCTGGCGTACGACCGCGTCGCGTGGGCCACTCAGGTCTACGACCGGAATGCTCATCGCCATGGATCCTCCCTCAGCCTCTGGCCAATTATGCCCCGCATTACAGTGTCGGCATCACCCGCTCATCGGTCGCCACCCACATCAGCAACCTCACGGCTCAAGGCAAGATAAAGGGGCGCGGCTACGTCGTAGCCGACGAGCCCTATGTTGTTGTCGTTGGCGGAGCGAACGTCGACATCGAGGGCCGATGCTCCACACCGCCACTGCCACACGAATCGAACCCTGGTGCCGTCGCGATCTCGGCTGGTGGCGTCGCCCGCAACATCGCCGCGAGTCTCGCCTCGACCGGACTCCAAACCCACCTTATTACCGCCCTCGGAGAGGACGACCACGGCCAACTCATCTACAACCGCACATCAACGAGTGGAGTTGATCTGTCGTCGGTGCTGTGGACCTCCCAGCACCCGACGGCCACCTACCTCTCGATCATTGACGCGAGCGGCGAGCTCCTCTTGGCCGTCAACGATATGGCCATCACCGCAGTCGTGGACCGCAAAGCCATTGCCGCGCGCACGGAGTTCTTGCGCCACGCCCGGGTTGTGGTTGTGGACTGCAACCTCAACGACGAGGCCCTCGATGAGATCACCAGCCTCTCCCCTACCGTGTTCGTCGACACAACCTCGGTCGCCAAGGCACCCCGGATTCAGCCCTATCTGGATCGCGTCCACACGCTGAAGCCAAACCGCGCCGAGGCGACCGCGCTCACCGGGATCGACATTCACAACAATGAGACAGCTCGCAAAGCTGCGCAGCGGCTCCTTGACGCCGGTGTCGCCACCGTCTATGTGACGCTCGGACCCGACGGTGTCGTCTGGGCCGACCAAGAAGGCTGCGGCGGATTCCTCTCGGCGCCACAGGTTCACGCTCTCAGCACGACCGGCGCTGGTGACGCGTTCACCGCAGCACTCGTTGAGGGATTCTGCAAGCTCACCGGCCCCGACGAACTCGTCGAGCTCGCCACCGAGCAAGCCGCAGCCATCACAACCGAACTCACCCCCGGCCCCCAGTAGGCCGGAAATCCCCAGGAGATGAATTGAACTCGCAGCACACGCCCCCCATCGTGCTCAGCGACGAGGTCGCCGCCGCGGCAGCCAACCAGGTAGCGATCGTTGCACTCGAGTCCACCATCATCACCCACGGCATGCCCGCACCTGACAACGTCGAGACCGCCCGCCGCGTGGAAGCAGCCGTTCGCGCCAACGGTGCAACCCCAGCCACGATCGCGGTCGTCGACGGCGTCGCCCGCATTGGACTCACTGACGAGGAGCTTGACCGGCTCGGCCAACCCGGCCCGGAGCTCGTCAAGATCGGCAACCAGAATCTCGCCGCGTCGCTCTACCTTGGCCAAACTGGCGGCACCACCGTCGCAGTAACGATGAAGCTCGCCGCTCTCGCCGATATCAAGATCTTCGCCACGGGCGGAATCGGCGGCGTCCACCGCGGCGCGCAGAACAGCTTCGATATCAGCGGCGACCTCGAAGAGCTCGCTCGCACCCCCGTGGCCGTTGTGTCCGCAGGCTTCAAATCGATCCTCGACGTCGCCAAGACCACCGAGTACCTAGAGACCCTTGGTGTCCCGATCGTCGGCTACCAGACGACAACGCTCCCGTCCTTCTACAGCATCGAAAGTCCCCATGAGGTCAGCCTCCAGTTGGACAGTCCCGAATCCATCGGCGCCTACCTTCACACCCACTGGAGCCTTTACCCAGCCTGCGGTGCCGTGATCGCGAACCCCATCCCACAACACGCCGCGATCCCCACCAACCGCATCGAGGCGGCAATCGCCCAAGCGTGCGTTCACGCCGATGCTGAGGGCATCAGCGGCAAAGAACTCACCCCATTCCTACTGCAATGGCTCGTCGATGCAACCGACGGCGAGAGCCTAGAAGCGAACAAAGAGCTGGTGTTCAACAACGCGAAGGTCGCCGCGCTGATCGCCCAGCACCTCACATCGCCATGTGAGTCCCAAAACTAGAAGGGTGGTGCCAACAACCCCACGCGTAACGACTGCAACCCGCCACCAATACAGCAGTACGATGACCAGGCGATGACCGCCCGCAACGTCCCCGAGAAGCCCGCGCTCGAGGGCCTCGAAGCCAAGTGGGACGAAATCTGGGAAGCCAACGGCACGTATAGGTTCGACCGCACCGCGACCCGCGACCAGGTCTATTCCATCGACACCCCGCCCCCCACGGTCAGCGGCAGCCTCCACGTGGGTCACATCTTCAGCTACACCCACACCGACACCCTCGCCCGCTACCGCCGCATGCAGGGCAAGCAGGTGTACTACCCCATGGGCTGGGACGACAACGGCCTGCCCACCGAGCGTCGGGTGCAGAACTACTTCGGCGTGCGCTGCGACCCCTCCCTTCCCTACGACCCCCACTTCCAGCCCCCCGACGAGCCCGGCAAAGACCAGCTCCCCATCTCGCGGCGCAACTTCGTCGAATTGTGCGAACAGCTCACTGCCACCGACGAGCAGGCCTTCGAGGAACTCTGGCGCCGCCTGGGCCTGTCCATCGACTGGAGCCTCACTTACGCCACCATCGACGAGCGCAGCCGCCGAGCCTCCCAGCGGGCCTTCCTCCGCAACCTGGCCCGGGGCGAGGCCTACCAGAGCGAAGCTCCCAGCCTCTGGGACGTGACCTTCCGCACCGCGGTGGCCCAGGCCGAGCTGGAAGACCGGGAGCGCCCCGGCGCCTACCACCGCCTGGCCTTCAAGCGCCCCGACGGCCGCGACCTGCTGATTGATACCACCCGCCCGGAACTTCTGGCCGCTTGCGTGGCCGTGGTGGCCCATCCCGACGACCAGCGCTACCAGCCCCTGTTTGGCCAGACCATCACCACTCCGCTGTTCAAGGCGTCTGTGCCCATGGTGGCCCACGAGTTGGCCGACCCCGAAAAGGGCACCGGCACGGCCATGATCTGCACCTTCGGCGACACCACCGACGTGACTTGGTGGCGGGAGTTGGACCTGCCGGTGCGGGCCATCGTCGACCGAGGCGGCCGCATCGTGGCCGATGCTCCCGACGGCGTCGACCCCGCTCCCTATGCCGAGATAGCCGGGCGCACCATCCACGGCGCCCAGCAACGCATGGTCGAACTGCTCACCGAGTCGGGCGAGCTGATCGGCGATCCCCAGCCCATCACTCACCCGGTGAAGTTCTTCGAGAAGGGCCAGCGCCCCCTCGAGATCGTCACCTCCCGCCAGTGGTACATCCGCAACGGCGGGCGCGATCAGGCCCTGCGCGACGCCCTCATCCAGCGGGGCCGGGAGCTCAACTGGGTGCCCGAACACATGCGGGTCCGCTATGAGAACTGGGTTGGCGGGTTGAACGGCGACTGGCTCATCAGCCGCCAGCGCTTCTTTGGCGTCCCCTTCCCCATCTGGTATCCGCTGGATGCCGACGGACAGCCCGACTACGACCACCCCATCGCCGCCGACGAGGCCAGCCTCCCCATCGACCCCTCTTCCGACACACCTCCGGGTTACACCGAGGAACAGCGGGACCAACCCGGGGGCTTTGCCGCCGACCCCGATGTGATGGATACCTGGGCCACCTCTTCGCTCAGCCCCCAGATCGCCTGCTATTGGGAGGACGACCCCGACCTGTTCGAGCGAACTTTCCCCATGGACCTGCGCCCCCAGGCCCACGAGATCATCCGCACCTGGCTGTTTGCCACCGTGACCCGGGCCCACTTCGAGCACGACGGTTTGCCGTGGTCCACCGCGGCCATCTCCGGCTGGGTGCTCGACCCCGACCGCAAGAAAATGTCCAAGTCGAAGGGCAATGTGGTCACCCCCATGGACACCCTGGAGGCCTTCGGGGCCGACGCACTGCGCTACTGGGCCTCGTCGGGACGGCCCGGCACCGACACCGCCTTCGAGGAGGGCCAGATGAAGGTGGGCCGGCGCCTTGCGGTGAAGATCCTCAACGCCAGCCGGTTCGTGCTCGGCCAGGAACCCACGGCCCACGCCCAGGCCACCGAAACCCTCGACCGGGCCCTGCTCGGCCATCTGGCCAATCTGATCGACGACGCCACGGCCGCATTCGAAAAGGGCGACTACGCCCGAGCCCTGGAGAGCTCGGAGACCTCGTTCTGGTCGTTCACCGACGATTACCTGGAGCTGGTCAAAAACCGGGCCTATGGCGGCCGGGGCGGGGCGGCCGGCGAGTCGGCCCGCTACACCTTGGAGACCGCCCTCACCGCCTACCTCAAGCTGTTCGCCCCGTTCCTTCCCTATGTGACCGAAGAAGTGTGGTCGTGGTGGCAACAGGGCTCGGTCCACCGCTCCCCGTGGCCCGATGCCGCGGAGCTGCGGGCCGCGGCCGGCGATGTGAACCCCGAGGCCGCCGTGGTAGCGGCCGACACGCTGCGGGAGATCCGCCGGATAAAGAGCGACGCCAAAGTGCGGCTGGCCACCGCGGTCACCACCGCCACCGTCACCGACACCGCCGAGCGGCTGGCCATCTTGGAGCAGGTGGCCGACGACGTGGCCGACGCAGGACGGTGCCTGGAACTGCTCACCGCGGTGGGCCCGGAGCTGTCGGTGACGGCGGAGCTGGAAACCGAGTCCGCGGCCTGACATGCGCGCACTGGGCCTCGGTGTTCTGGCCGGGGTTCTGGCCTGGTTGGTGACAGGATGCGGGGGTGGAGACAAGACCACCGTGACGGTGTACGCGGCGGCGTCGCTGTCGGAAGCGTTCGAAGACTTGGCCACCGAGTACGACAACGCCAACCCCGACGTCGACGTGAAGCTCAACTTCGCGGGCAGCGCCCGGCTGGCGGCCCAGATCAGCGCCGGGGCCCGAGCCGACGTGTTCGCATCAGCCAACGCCGCCACCATGAGTCGGGTTGTGGCCGAAGGACGCACCGCCGCACCCCCGGTCTTGTTCGTCCGCAACCGACTGGCTTTGGTGGTGCCAATCGACAATCCCGGCAACGTGACTGGGCTGGAAGACCTGTCCGAAGACGGTCTGGTATTGGCAGTGTGCGCCCCCGAGGTTCCCTGTGGCGCCCTCGCCCGGGCTGTGCTGTTGGACGCCGGGGTCAACCTCGACGCCGACACCGAGGAAACAAGCGTGCGGGCCGTGCTCACCAAGGTGACGCTGGGCGAGGCCGACGCCGGGCTGGTGTATGCCACCGACGTGGCCGCTGGCGGCGACAAAGTGGCCGAAGTGCCCCTCGGACCCCAGATCAGGTTCAACGACTATCCAGTGGCCCCGGTTAGCGACCGGGCTGTTGCCGCCGAATTCGTGGACTTCGTCCTCGGGCCTGACGGTCAGCGCATACTCCGAAGCCATGGATTCGAATCACCATGACCAGCCGTCCCGCCTCCCGAGAACCGAATCGCCGACCGCCGATCGCCATCTTGGTGATGGCTGTCATCGCAGTCGCCATCTTGGCGTTGCCCCTCGTGGGCCTGTTGCAGCGGGCCCCCTGGTCGTCGCTGGGCACCACGCTGGGCGAAGCGGCCACCCTGGAGGCTCTCCGGGTGTCGGTGGTGGTGTCGCTTCTGGCCGCGGCTATATCGGTGGCGCTCGGGCTTCCGCTGGCCTGGGTGTTGGCCCGGCTGTCGTTTCGAGGCCGGGCGCTGGTGCGGGCCGTGGTGCTGCTGCCCATGGTCCTGCCCCCGGTGGTGGGCGGCATCGCCCTGTTCTTCGCCCTCGGTCGCCGGGGTCTCGTCGGCCGGGCCCTGCACAACTGGTTCGGCCTCGACACCCTCATCGGCACCACCGCGGGCGCGGTGATCGCCGCCGCGTTCGTGTCGATGCCATTCTTCGTGATCACCGCCGAGGCCGGCTTGCGCCAGCTCGACCCCCGGCTGGAGTCGGCCGCCTCTACCCTGGGCGCCGGTCGCTGGACGGTGCTGCGCCGGATCACTCTGCCGCTGCTGGCCCCGTCGCTGGCCGCGGGGGCCACCCTGTCGTGGGCCCGAGCCCTGGGCGAGTTCGGGGCCACCATTACCTTTGCCGGCAACCATCCGGGCCGCACCCGAACGCTGCCGCTGGCCATCGCCCAGGCCAACGAGGCCGGCCAGCCCGAGGCGGCCATCGCCATGTCGGTGCTGCTGATTGGAGTGTCACTGCTCATCCTCATCGGCCTGCGCCACCGCTGGATCGCTCCCCGCACTCCCCAACAGCAGAGCTCGCCGGAGTCGTCCCCCTCATGAGCATCCAAGCCGAGGTCCATGCCACCACGGGAGGCTTTTCGATTGATGCCGCCTTCGAAGCACCGACCGGGAGTTGCACCGCCATCGTCGGACCCAACGGGGCGGGCAAAACCACATTGATCCACGCGCTGGCCGGCTTGATTCCCCTTCAGAAGGGCAGGATCGTGCTGGCCGGACAGCTGGTCGACGACGCCGCCCAGGGAGTTCACGTTCCCTCCAACCGCCGCCCCATCGCCCTACACAGCCAGCACAATCTGCTGTTTCCCCACCTCAGCGTGGTGGACAACGTGGCGTTCGGCCCCCGGTGCTCCGGCGAGGCTGCCCGCCAAGCCCGTCGGCGAGCCGAAGAGTGGCTCGACAAGCTGGGGTTGATCGACCTGGCTGGACTGCGTCCCACACAGCTATCGGGCGGACAGGCGCAGCGGGTGGGCCTGGCCCGGGCAGCGGCCTGTCAGCCAGACGTCCTGCTGCTCGATGAGTCCTTGGCCTCACTTGACGCCGAAACCCGCACCGACGTGCGCCACTTGCTGGCCGACATCGAAGCCACCCGGGTGCTGATCACCCACGATCCGGTGGAGACTCGGTTGCTAGCCGATCAACTCCTGGTGATGGAGAGGGGTGAGATCGTTCAGACCGGCACCCCCGATGAAGTGGCCGCCGATCCCCGTACGCCGTGGACCGCCGGACTGCTCGACATCAACCTGCTCACCGGGACCGCCACCGGCACAGAGGTGGCCCTAGACGGCGGCCTCTCACTCACCACCGCCACTCCCATGAATGGCCCGGTGCTGGTCACCTTCTCCCCCGCGGCTGTGACTCTGTCAACGACCGAGCCCCACACCAGCGCCCGCAACACCTGGCAGGCCGAAGTGGCCCGCATCCAGCCCGAGAGCGACCGGGTCCGAGTTCTTCTGGGCGCCCCGGTCCCGTGCCAGGTGTGGGTAACACCCCAAGCTGTGGGCGAGCTTGGCCTAGACGCCGGAACGCGGTGCTGGGCAGCCCTCAAGGCCACCGAATTGACGGTCCGAGACGCCTAGTCCGCGCGCGCCTACAAGCCCACTTTTTCTCAGCGTCATTTAAAACCCCCTGGTCATGAACCTAAGATTCAATGACTATTGCGTAATTTTTCCGGTGTAATTACACTCATAGGACTTCGGGCTGACCGCCGAAAAGCCTCATCCGCAGGGGGGACTGATGACACTCATACAGGAGCCACTGGCCGCAGTAAGCACGAATGGGACCGATGCCGACCAGAACGGAGACCATGCCGCCAGCGCGACCGGGATGCGGGTGCGCAAGCGCAACGGCGAGCTGGAGCCGGTAGACGTCAACAAGATCGTCAATGCGGTGGCCCGCTGTGCCGAGGGACTAGTGGGCGTCGACCCGATGAGGGTGGCCACACGAACCATCTCCGCCCTAGCCGACGGGGCCACCACCCGGGAGCTAGACGAGTTGTCCATCCGCACCGCAGCCGGGCTCATCGTCACCGAGCCCAACTACTCCAAGCTGGCCGCCCGGCTCCTGTCCACCTGCATCGACAAAGAAGTCCGCAACCAGAACATTCCCTGGTTCACCGAGTCGATCAAAACCGGCCACAGCCTGGGCCTGATCAGCGATGAGACCGCCGATTTCGCCGAAAAGCACGCCCCCGCGCTGAACGCCTCCATCAGCTCGCTGCGCGACCGGAATTTCGAATTCTTCGGCCTGCGCACGGTGTACGACCGCTATCTGCTGCGCCATCCCGACACCCGACTGGTGATCGAGACACCCCAGTACTTCTTCCTACGGGTGGCCTGCGGCCTCTCGGCCGACGCCGATGAAGCCATCGCCTTCTACGACCTGATGAGCTCGCTGGCTTACCTCCCGTCGAGCCCGACGCTGTTCAACTCCGGTACCGCCCACCCGCAGATGTCGTCGTGCTACCTGCTCGACTCCCCCGAAGACAGCCTCGAGGGCATCTACCAGCGCTACACCGACATTGCCCGCCTCTCCAAGTTCGCCGGCGGCATTGGCGTGGCCTGGCACCGCATCCGCTCCAAGGGATCGCTCATCAAGGGCACCAACGGCCTGTCCAACGGCATCGTGCCATGGCTAAAGACCCTGGACAGCTCGGTAGCCGCCGTCAACCAGGGGGGTAAGCGCAAGGGCGCGGCCTGCGTGTACCTGGAGACTTGGCACGCCGACATCGAGGACTTCTTGGAGCTCAAGGAGAACACCGGCGACCACAACCGCCGAGCCCACAATCTCAATCTGGCCAACTGGGTACCCGACCTGTTCATGGAGCGAGTGGAACAGGACTGGCAGTGGTCGCTGTTTGACCCCAAGAAGGTTCCCCACTTCACCGACCTCTATGGTGATGAGTTCCGGGAGGCTTATGCAGAAGCCGAGGCTGCCGGGCTGTACGAGCGCCAGCTCCCCGCCCGCCAGCTCTACAGCCGGATGATGCGGTGCCTGGCCCAGACTGGCAACGGCTGGATGACCTTCAAAGACGCCTCCAATCTGCGGTGCAATCAAACCGGCCAAGAAGGCCGCACCGTACACCTGTCCAACCTGTGCACCGAGATCATCGAAGTCACCAGCGCCGATGAGACCGCAGTATGCAACCTGGGGTCGGTCAACCTGGGAGCGTTTGTCGACACCGACTCCGGCACGATGGACTTCGAGCGGCTCGGCAGCGTCGTCCGCAGCGTGGTGCCCTTCTTGGACCGGGTAATCGACATCAACTTCTATCCCACCTCCGAGGCGGCCAACTCCAACGCCAAATGGCGCCCAGTGGGCCTGGGCCTGATGGGCCTCCAAGACGTGTTCTTCCATCTGGCCATGCCCTTTGACAGCGACGAGGCCCGCCGACTGTCGGCCCGCATCTCCGAGGAGATCTATTTCAACGCCTTGTGGGCCTCTACCGAGCTGGCCGAGAAGCACGGACCCCATTCGGCGTTCCCCGAGACCCGGGCGGCCAGCGGCCAGCTCCAATTCGACCTGTGGGGCAAGGAGTCCTCCGATCCGGCCCGGTGGCAAACGCTGCGGGACCGAATCGCCGAGCACGGCCTCCGCAACTCCCTGCTCATCGCCATCGCCCCCACCGCCACCATCGCCTCCATCGCCGGGTGCTACGAGTGCATCGAGCCCCAGGTGTCCAATCTGTTCAAGCGGGAGACCCTCTCCGGCGAGTTCTTGCAGATCAACCGCTATCTGGTCAGCGATCTCCAAGAGTTGGGCCTGTGGGACGACCAGATGATCGCCGATGTAAAGCGGTCCGAGGGCTCGGTGGCCGACATCGAGCGCATCCCCGACGGCCTCAAGGCGGTGTACCGCACTGCGTGGGAACTCCCCCAGCGCTCGCTCATCGACATGGCCGCCGACCGGGGGGCATTCATCGACCAGTCCCAGTCGCTCAACTTGTTCATGGAGTCGCCCACCATCGGCAAGCTCAGCTCTATGTACTCGCACGCTTGGAAGTCAGGGCTGAAAACCACCTACTACCTGAGATCCCGACCGGCCACCCGGATCAACCAGACCACCACCGGCGGCACTCCCACAGTCCCTGCATCTGCCCCAGTAACCGACGCCGAGGCGGTGGCCTGCTCCCTGGAAAACCCCGAGACCTGTGAGGCATGCGAATAATGGCTCTGGCAGAAACCCCATTTATTGAAGAAGACCTGGGCCTCAACCCGACATCAGATCCGACGCCTCCGGCACCTGCGACGACTCCAGCCCTAGGGCGGATCCTTGATCCCGGCTTCAAGCTGACGCTTCGCCCCATGCGCTATCCCCAGTTCTTCGACATGTACCGCGACGCCATCAAGAACACCTGGACGGTGGATGAAATCGACTTCTCCGATGACTTGGTCGATCTGGAGCGCACCCTTCTCCCCGCGGAGAAGCACCTGGTGAATCGGCTGGTGGCGTTCTTCGCCACCGGCGACTCCATCGTGGCCAACAACCTGGTGCTGAACCTCTATAAACACGTCAACGCCCCCGAGGCTCGGATGTATCTGTCCCGGCAGCTCTACGAGGAGGCGCTGCACGTCCAGTTCTACCTGACCCTGCTCGACAACTACATCCCCGACCTCGACGAGCGGGAGGCCGCGTTCGCCGCCATCGACAACATTCCCTCCATTCGCAAAAAGGCCGAGTTCTGCTTCCGGTGGATGAACTCGATGGACGACATCGACCAGTGCGACACCCCTCAGCAGCGCCGTCAGTTCCTGTTGAATTTGATCTGCTTCGCCACCTGCATCGAGGGGCTGTTCTTCTTCGCGGCGTTCGCCTACGTGTACTTCTTGCGGTCCAAGGGGTTGTTGAACGGGCTGGCCGCGGGCACCAACTGGGTGTTCCGCGATGAGAGCTGTCACATGAACTTCGCCCTTGAGGTGGTGAACACAGTTCGGGCCGAGGAGCCCGAACTGTTCGACACCGAGCTCAGCGAGCAGGTCACCACCATGATCTGCGAGGCAGTCGACTGCGAGTACCAATTCGCCGAGGATCTGCTAGGCCAGGGCGTGCCTGGCATGTCGGTGGCCGACACCCGCCGCTACTTGGAATTCGTGGCCGACCAGCGCCTCAGCCAATTGGGTCTTCCCAAGCAGTTCGCCGCCAAGAACCCGTTCTCGTTCATGGAACTCCAAGATGTGCAGGAGCTGACCAACTTCTTCGAGCGCACCGTGGCCTCCTACCAAGTGGGTGTAGAGGGCGACGTCGCCTTCGACGAGGACTTCTAACCGGCATCGCCCCTCTGGGGCACCCCTCGGCGACAAACCGTTGCTGGATTCATCTGTTGGCCGGACGCGCTGCGCCCCTGGGCCGGAGGGGGGCAGCCCAGGGGCGCACTTACCCCGTTGAGGGATCTTCTATCAGGCTACGGGCACCGTGAGGATTCCGGGTGGATGCCGGATGAATCAGAGAAGCAAAAGGCCGCCGCCTACGTCCCCGGCCGCAGCAGCTCTAGCAGGGCCCGGGCCTGTTCGGACTCCCACTCCGATTCCCGGAGTTGGTCCATAGACGTCTTCAGGCTGGCCACCCGGCGCAGCAGCTCCTCGTCGGCTGAGCCGGTACGGGCTTGGCGCTCCAGGTAGGCCAACTCCCGCTGGGCCTCCTCATACAACAAGATGGCCATCACAACGTCCTGTCGATGGCGACTCGTCCGCAGCTCCTCGTCCTCATCCACCACCAGCTCCCGCATGAGCTCTGTCACCCTTGGGTCTGCCTCAGCCAGCAGCGTGTCCATATCGGGGTATTCCAGCAGAGCCTCGAATACCCCCCGATAGAGAGGATGGTGGAATAGCTCGGGACCGATCTCCGGCCACACCCCATCGGGCTCGTTGGCCGCCAGCCACAGCACTTGGCGCTCCACGTTGTTGGGAGGAGGGCTCTCATTGGCCCCATCGCCCTCGAATTCCGAGTAGTCGCCACGGTTGCCACTGGACTCATGCCCTGTGTCAGCCGGGTGGGGGGCGTCTTCCGCCGCGGGTCGGGATGCCCGGCGTGGGCCGGGGCGGCGAGCATCGGCTGCCACGTTCCGCAGGTGGTCGGCGTTCACCGAGCAGCGGTCGGCTACCTCCACCAAGTACTTGTCCCGGATCTCCGGGTTGGGGTGCTCGGACACCAGACGGGCGGCCCTTTCCCCCGCCCGGACCTGGCCCTTGACCGTCGATAGGTCGGCCTCGCCCAATACCCGGTTGATGCGGAAGTCCATGAAGTCCACCGCATCAGAGACCGCGGCCGCCAGCCGCTCCGGATCGTTCTGGGCCAAATCGCCGGGATCAGCCCCGGGAGGCAGGTCGGCCACCGCCACCTCCAGCTCGAAGGCGTGCTCCCACTGAGAGAATCGCTCGGCCGCGGTCTGACCAGCGGAGTCCGCGTCGAAGGCCAACACGATGCGGGGGGCGAACCTGCGTAGCACCCGAACGTGGTCCTCGGTTAGGGCGGTTCCGCAGGTAGCCACCGCTCGGGCGATGCCGGCCTGGGCGAAACCGATCACGTCGGTGTAGCCCTCGCACACAATCACCTCACCGGCGTTCACTATGTCCTGTTTGGCCCAATTGAGCCCGTACAGCACCCGGGACTTGCGATACACGGTGTTGTCCACCGAGTTCTTGTACTTGGGACCATCCCCGCCGGGAAGCACCCGTCCGCCGAAGCCCACTGGCTTGCCGCTGGGATCGAAGATGGGAAACAGCAAGCGAGCCCGGAAGCTGTCTTGGATGCGCCCACCCTTGTTACGGAATCCCAAGCCGGCGTCAGAGAACACCTGCGCTGCCATTCCCTTGTCGGTGCCCACCCCGAGACCCGTCGCCAGCGCGTCCCAGTCATCGGGGGCCCATCCCATCTTGTACTGGCGCACCACATCGCCGTCGTAGCCCCGGTGGCGGAGATAGCCCCGGGCCGGGCCGGCATCGGCCGCGGTCAACAGCCGCTGGTGATACCACTCCACCGCCTGCTCAAGTGCATCGGTGAGCTTGCCCCTCTTCTGGCGGTCGGCCCCTTCACCAGGAGCGGTGTAGCGAAGGACAATCCCTGCCCGGCCAGCCAGTCGCTCCACCGCCTCGACGAAGTCGGCGTGTTCCACCTCCCGAAGGAAGGTGATGGCGTCGCCGCTGGCCTTGCACCCGAAGCAGTGGTACACCCCCATCTCGGCGTTGACCGAGAAAGACGGAGTCTTTTCGGCATGGAACGGGCACAGCCCCTGCCAGCGGCGCCCCACCCGCTTCAGCTGTACGTATTCGCCGATGACCGCGACGATGTCCGTCGCCTCTCTCACCCGGGCCACGTCTTCGTCGTGGATGCCCACAGTGTGAGACTACGCGGAGCCAGCGACAGCTTGGGCGGCCGCTAGCCGTGCCACGGGAATCCGGTGTGGGGAGCAGGACACATAGTCCACGCCAGCAGCGGCCAAGAACGCTATCGACGCCGGGTCGCCGCCGTGCTCTCCGCACACCCCGATCTCGATGCCGGGGCGAACAGCGCGGGCTGCCGCCACCGCGTCGGCCACCAGTCGGCCCACTCCGCCGGTGTCCAGGGTCTCAAAGGGGTTGGCCGCCAGCAGGCCGTGGTCGATGTAGGGGCGCATGATCTTGGCTTCAATGTCATCCCGGCTGAAACCAAACGTCATCTGGGTCAAGTCATTGGTGCCCACCGACAGGAAGTCGGCGCAGCCTGCGATCTCGGTCGCGGCCAGCGCCGAACGCGGGGTCTCGATCATGGCCCCCACCGGGATGGCCCGCCCTCCCAGGCGACTTTCGAACCCAACCAATTCGTCGGTCACCGCGGCCCGCACGTGGGCCAGCTCGGGTCCGCCCACCACCAGCGGCACCATCACCCGCACTCGTGGATCACCGCCGTCAGCCACTCTGTGGGCAGCCGCCTCACCCGCTGCTCTGGCCTGGGACCGGTACAGCTCAGGGCGCAGGACCCCCAGCCGGGCGCCCCTCACCCCGAGCATGGGATTTTCTTCGACCAGCTCGGGATGATCGGGCAGAAACTCGTGCAAGGGCGGGTCAAGCAGTCTCACGATCACCGGCAACCCGTCCATGACCTCCAACAGTTCGACCAGGTCGTTCACCTGGGCGTCGGCCAGCGCGTCCAGAGCGGCCTGCCCGCCATCGGTGATGGCCCGCTGGATGAGCGGCAGCCGCTCCCCCAAGAACATGTGCTCGGTGCGGCACAAACCTACGCCGTCCGCTCCGAACTCCCGGGCTAGCCGGGCTGAGTGGGCGTCGTCGGCGTTAGCCCGCACCCCCAGGCGCCCGGCGCGCAATTCGTCAGCCCACTCCAGCAGCCGGAACAGCTCGTCGGGGATCTCCACGTCGTCCACCTCGGCGGCACCCATCATGATGGTGCCTGCCGAGCCGTCCACGGTGATGGGATCGCCGTCGCGCAGCTCTGCCTCGCCCAGTCGGGCCGTCCCCGCTGCATCGTCCACCGAAAGGGTCTCCACTCCCACCACCGCGGGGATGCCCCAGCCCCGGGCGATTACCGCCGCGTGGCTGGCCATGCCCCCCTTGGCGGTGATGATGGCCGCAGCGACCGACATGGCCACTTCATCGGCCGGCGTGGTGAATGGGCGCACAAAGACGGCGGGAACGCCTTCGTCGTCGGCGTCGAGCACCGCGTCCACCGACAGGCATACCCGTCCCGAGGCCGCTCCCGGTGAGGCGGCCACCCCGTGGGCAGCCACCGGCCCTGATGGGCTGTCGGCCATCTTGGCGTGAAGCAAGTCCTCGATGTCGATGGGGGAAACCCCCAGCACCGCCTCAGACTGTTCCATTTCACCACGCCCGACGGCGTTTACTGCAGCGACAACCGGGCTGGTCACCGTGTCTGTCTCACAGACCGAGCTTGGCGTCCAAGTGCTCGGCCAGCCCGTCGATGGGCACCCGGTCTTGGTCCATGGTGTCCCGATCACGCACGGTGACGGCTCGGTCTTCGAGGGTGTCGAAGTCCACGGTCACGCAGAAGGGGGTGCCGATTTCGTCTTGGCGTCGGTAGCGGCGCCCGATCGACTGGGTGACGTCGTAGTCGGTCATCCACCGGGGCTGGAGCAGGCCCAGCACCTCCTCGGACACCGATTGGAGATCGGGCTTCTTGGACAGGGGCAGCACCGCCGCCTTATAGGGCGCCAGCCGAGGGTGCAGTCGCAGCACCGTGCGGGATTCCCCCCGCACCTCCTCGGTATCGAAGGCGGCTAGCAGAAACGCCATCATTGTGCGGGTGGCCCCCGCGGCTGGCTCGATCACGTGGGGCCGGTAGCGCTCGTCGGCCTGCTGGTCGTAATAATCCAGGTCGACGCCAGAGTGCTGGGAGTGCTGGGTGAGGTCGTAGTCGGTGCGATTGGCGATGCCCTCCAGTTCGCCCCACCCCCACGGGAACAGGTACTCCACATCGGCGGTGCCGGCTGAGTAGTGGCTCAGCTCGTCGGCGTCGTGGGGCCTCAACCGCAGCTTGTCGGTGGGGATGCCCAGATCGGTGTACCAATCCATCCGTGCACCGCACCAGTACTCGAACCACATGGCGGCCTCATCAGGGGGCACGAAGTACTCCATCTCCATCTGCTCAAACTCCCGAGTGCGGAAGATGAAGTTGCCCGGCGTGATCTCGTTGCGGAACGACTTGCCGATTTGGGCGATGCCAAACGGCGGCTTGTTGCGCACGGTGTTCAGCACGTTGGCGAAGTTGATGAACATTCCCTGGGCGGTTTCGGGCCGCAGGTAAACGTCAGCCCCGGCCCCGGCCACCGGACCAGCCTGGGTGCGGAACATCAGGTTGAATTCCCGGGCCTCGGTGAACTGGCCCCGGGCCCCGCAGCTCGGGCAGACCTCAGGGTCTTCCAACTGGTCTGCCCGAAAGCGCATACCGCAGTTGCGGCAGTCCACCAAGGGGTCGGTGAAGTTGGTCAAGTGTCCCGACGCCTCCCACACATCGGGAGGCGACAGGATGGAGGCGTCTAGGCCGACCACATCGGTGCGGAGCTGCACCATGGACCGCCACCAGGCATCCTTCACGTTGCGCAGCAGCAGCACCCCCAAAGGGCCATAGTCGTAGGCGCTGCGGAAGCCGCCGTAGATCTCGGCTGACTGGTACACGAACCCCCGCCGCTTGCAGAGATTCACCACCTTGTCCATCAGATCGTCGCCCGCGCCCCGTTCGGCGTCGCCGCTGCTCATGGGCCGCAGGCTACCGGCCCTCAGCTCCATAGCTGGCACCGAAAACCGGTGGCTGTCCGCCGGGCCGACCCTCTCAGCTGTAGGCGCCGGCGGCGCGGAGGCGGCGTTCTAGGTGGTGCTCCATGGCGGAGGTGGCCAGGTGCTCGACTTCGTCGGTGGCGGGCGAGGCGGGCAGGGCCAGGGCGGCGCTGAGACTGCCGCCCAGTACCATGCGCAACAGCTCCAGTGCGTCGGGCGACAGAGGCGATCCCCGGCGGCAGTTCCGACACAGAACCCCGCCGCTTCCGTAGTCGAAGGCCGCTAATTCGTCTATGGCCCCACACGACGCGCACGCTCCCACCTCGGGGCCCACTCCGTCGTGGACTAGGAGCTTGAGGTAGAAGGCGGGCACCACCAGAGCCGAGTCGCCTGCGTCCAGCGCCCGCAGCCCGCCCAGCAGCATCCGATACAGGGCACCGTCGGACTCCCGGTCGACACCCACCCGGTCGACCGCCTCCAGCATGGCCATGGCCTTGCCGAGGCGACCTAAGTCCTCCCGCACGGCGCGAAACTGGTCCACGGACTCGGTCTGGGTCACCACATCGAGCTCGCTTCGACCCCGGTGCAGTTGCACCTGCACGTGGCTAGTGGGCTCAAGGCGCCCCCCGAACCGGCTGCGGGTTTTGCGAACACCCTTGGCCACTGCCCGCACCTTGCCGTGGCCCCGCGTGCAGAACACCACGATGCGATCGGCCTCACCCAGCTTGTAGGTGCGCAGCACAATCCCCTGGTCTCGATAGAGGCTCACTGCAACAAGCCTCTCACTCCTTAACCGGGAAGAGGCTCATGGTGCCCCCGTTATCTGACTCGACCGAAGCGACGGTGGCGGTGCTGGTATTCGGCGATGGCGGCGAACAGGTCGTGGCGGGTGAAGTCGGGCCACAGCACATCGCTGAACACCAACTCGGAGTAGGCCAGCTCCCACAGCAGGAAATTGGAGATCCGGTATTCCCCCGAGGTGCGGATGATGAGGTCGGGCTCGGGCATCTCCTGGTCGTAGAGGTGCCGGGCGATGGTCCGCTCGTTGATCATGCGAGACGGAATCCGCTGGGCGGCTATGCGCTTCACCGCATCCACGATCTCGGCTCGGCCGCCGTAATTGAAGGCCACCGCCAGCGTCATACGCGTGTTGTGCTCGGTGAGCTCGATGGCCTCGTCCATCTCTTTGATCAGACCCTTTGGCACCCGCCAGTCGCGCCGACCGATGAAGCGGATCCGCACTCCCATCTCGTTCAACTCGTCGCAGCGCCGCCGCAAAATCGTGCGGTTGAAGTTCATCAGAAAGCGCACCTCGTCATCGGGCCGGTTCCAATTCTCGGTGGAGAAGGCATACACCGTGAGCCACTCGATGCCCAGCTCCAACGCACCCTCGATCACATCGAACAGGGCGTGCTCGCCTTGCTCGTGGCCCTCGGTGCGGGCCATTCCCCGCTGCTCGGCCCAGCGCCCGTTGCCGTCCATCACGCATCCGACATGGCGAGGGATTCGATTCATATCCAGACCATGACCCGACAAGTCCACACCTGCACGGTACTCCCCCGCGAGCCCCGATTGTGTGCGGGAGAGGGCCTTCAATTGGGTTTCTCCGCGATTGCGCGTCCGGTCACAGGTAGCGTCGGGGCGATGCCGGAAATCGCCGCCGTAGACAAGGCCCTGGAAGCGGCTGTCTCATCGCTCGACGGCGGAGGAGAGCGGCGGCCCGGACAGCGGGACATGTGCCATGCAGTAGTCGAGGCCATGGAATCGAGACGACACCTGGTGGTGGCCGCCGGCACGGGAACCGGTAAGTCGCTGGCCTATCTGGTGCCCCTGGTCCTGGGTGAAGGCCCCTCGGTGGTGGCCACCGCCACCAAGACCCTCCAAGACCAGCTCGTCGACAAAGACCTCCCCCAGCTCGCCGAGGCCTTAGGACGGCCGGTGCGATTTGCCGTGCTCAAGGGCCGGTCCAACTATCTGTGCCTACAGCGGTTGGACGAGCACCTCCAAGACGACCAGTTGAGCCTGGAAATCGCCGACGGTCCCAAAGCGGAGATCAACCGGCTGGCGGTATGGGCCGGGCAAACCGACACCGGCGACCGAGCCGAACTGGACTTCGAGCCCTCCCCTGCGGCTTGGGATGCTCTCAGCGTGTCGGGCCGGGAGTGCCCGGGAGCTCAGCGCTGCCCGTCGGGGCCGGTGTGCTTCGCCGAGAAGGCCCGCCACAGGGCAGACGTGGCCGACATCGTGGTGGTGAACACCCACCTCTACTGCCTGCACCTGTTCAGCGACACCCCGCTGCTACCCGAGCACGAGACCGTGGTCATCGACGAAGCCCACGGTCTGGAGGACATCGTGTCCGACACCGCGGGCTTGTCACTTACCGGCGGGCGATTCGACGACTTGGCCCGCTCAGTGCGCGCCGTGGTGGCCGATTCGGCCGCCGCCGGCGACCTCGAGGACGCCGGCGTGCTCTTGCGAACGACACTGACCCCATTCAGGGACAAGCCGCTGCCCTCTCCGCTTCCCGACGAGCTCCAGCGAGTTGCCATCGTAGCCCGGGGCCGGGTGGAGCAGGCCCTCGTCGAGCTGCGAGGGATACCCGACGATGCTCCCGGTGACGTAGCCCCCCGAAAGCTGCGGGCCATGCTGGCCGCTGGCGCACTCGCTGAGGACTTGGCTCGGGCGGTGGAGGCCACGCCCGCTGAGGTGGCCTGGGTATCGGGCACCGAGTCGGCGCCCGCCTGGCGCATTGCCCCTGTCCAACTCGGCGAGTTGCTCACCGAGAATCTGTGGAACCACACAACCTCAGTGCTGACCAGCGCCACCATTCCCATGAATCTGGGGGAGATTTTGGGACTGCACTCCGACGAGCACGAGGCCATCGACGTGGGCAGCCCGTTCGACTATGAGGCCAACGCCCTGCTCTATTGCGCCAAGCACCTGCCCGATCCCCGCAACCCCGGCTACGAGCCAGCCCTGCATGAAGAGCTGGCTGCCCTAATTGAGGCCGCCGGAGGTCGGACCCTGGCGCTATTCACCAGCTACCGGGCCATGGACCGGGCCGCCGAGGTGCTCCGTGAACAGCTCGAATTCGAGATCTACACCCAGCGCGACCTCCCCAAGCCTGAGCTGTTGCGGCGCTTCTCCGCCGAAGTGGAGAGCTGCCTGTTTGCCACCATGAGCTTCTGGCAGGGGGTGGACGTGCCGGGCGAGTCGCTGTCGCTGGTGGCAATCGACCGGCTGCCGTTCCCACGGCCCGACGATCCCCTGCTTGAAGCCCGGCGGGAGCGTTACGGCAGCGATGCCTTCCGCCTCGTCGACCTGCCCCGGGCCGCCACCCGGTTGGCTCAAGGAGCCGGGAGGCTGATCCGACGGGGCGACGACCGGGGCGTGGTGGCAGTGCTGGATTCCCGAATGGCCACCGCCGGGTACCGCTGGGAGCTGGTGCGAGCCCTGCCCCAATTCCCCCGCACCGCCGAGCGGGACCGGGCCGTGACCCTGCTGCGGTCGATCCGCGACGGTGTCTGACCCACAGATCAGGACCTACAGGTCGGAGCCTACAGGTCGGGACTGGCCATGGACCCCGGTCCGTAGCCGAAGCGGTCGAGCATCTCGGGACGGCGCTGCCAGTTCTTCTCCACCCCCACGTGCAATTCGAGGAACACGCCTTTGGGGAGTTGGGCTCGAGCCGCGGTCCCCACTTGTTTGAGCACCGAGCCCTTCTTGCCAATCACCATGGGCTTCTGCGACTCCCGCTCCACCAGGATCTCCACTTTGATGCGCGGCCACTCCCATTCGGTCACCGCCACGGTGATGGAGTGGGGCAGTTCCTCTCGGGTCAACGCGAGAAGCTGCTCCCGCACCAACTCGGCCACCCAGCGGGCCTCAGGCATGTCGCGCACCATTTCGGGTGGGTATAGGGGCGGGCCGGGAGGCATAAGTTCGCACAGCCGGTCCACCAGAGCGTCCACCCCCTTGCCGGTGCGGGCCGAGGTGGGGAAGTACTCGGCGAACTCGAGCTCGCCGGCCGCAGCCAGCTGGGCCACCACCTTCGATCGGGGGGCGGCGTCGGTCTTGGTCACCACCACGATGGAGTCAGGGCTGAGCCGCTCCGCGATGAATCGGTCTCCCCGCCCCAGCGGACGAGTGGCGTCAATGCACAGGCACACCACATCCACATCGTCGGCAGCGTCGGCCGCGGTGGCGTTCAGGCGCTCCCCCAGGGCCGTTCGGGGCTTGTGGATGCCAGGGGTGTCCACAAACACCACCTGCACATCGTCGCGGTGCAGCACTCCGCGCACGGCGTGGCGGGTGGTCTGAGCCTTGTCGGACACAATGGCCACTTTGGTGCCCACGATGGCGTTAACCAAGGTGGACTTGCCCGAATTGGGCCTTCCCAGCAAGGTAACGAAACCCGACCGGAAGCCCTCCCAGGGGTTTTGACCTCCGAAGTCGCCGACTACCTCGTCTGTCGGCGTGTCTCCCTGCTCGGCCACGCCGACCAGGCTACCCCTCAATTGCCAGCGTCCTGCCCCTGCCGCCCGGGTACCGTGAGCCCATGGCCAGGTCGAAACCGGGATCGAGCAGCGAGCAGGAGCACACCAAGGTGGTGGCCACCAATCGCCGCGCCCGGCGGGATTTCGAGATCCTCGACGAGTACGAGGCCGGTCTGGTGCTGGTGGGCTCGGAGGTCAAGTCGCTGCGGGAGTCCAACGTGACGCTAACCGAGTCGTACGCCCGCATGGCCGACGGCGAGCTGTGGCTACAGTCCCTGCACATCGCCCCCTACAGCCACGCCGACGCTGCTGTGGGCCACGACCCCGACCGACCCAAGAAGCTGCTGTTGCACCGGGGCGAGCTCAACCGCATCAAGGCCCGCCTCGAGCAGGACCGCCTCACCGTGGTGCCCCTATCGCTCTATTTCAAGCAGGGCCGGGCCAAGGTCCTGATTGGCATAGCCCGAGGCCGCCGTCGAGCCGACAAGCGCCAAGCCATCGCCGAACAAGACGCCCGCCGCGAAGCCCGCCGCGAGATGGGCCGAGCAGCCAAATCCTGAGTATCAATCCAACAGGGCGTCGGAGCGGACTCGTTCTTGTTCAGCGTGCTCGTGTGCGGGCAAGACGCGGCCGAAGAGCTGGCGGGTGCGCTCTACGCGGCCGATCACGCCGGGTTCGGGGGTGTAGGCCAAGATGGTGGTGTGGCGAGGCCTAGACGATGCCCCCACCCTGGTCACCCGGTGCATCGAGAAGCGGCCCATGAAGATTTGAAGATCGCCAGGTTGAAGGTCCAGGGTCTTCACCCCGTTGCGGCCCCCGGCCAGCACGTGAGCGATGGCGTCAAACCCCTCGTCATCGGCTGATCGGATGCCGGGCGCGTACTCGAACACACCGCCCTCGTCGGCAGGCTGCACCAGCACGGTGACAGTGAACTCGTTGGTGTCGAAATGCCAGGTGAGTTGCTGGCCCGGATCGCAGATGTTGGTGACCAGCCGGGCCAGGGGATCGTCGTAGCAGTACAGGATGGGAATCTCCAGACAATCGGCCAAGAAGCGGGCCACTTCCGAAGACTGGAACAGAATGTCGGTGGCGCAGTCCCGGTCCCAGGCATCGCCGGGTATGAAACCGCTGGTGCGCTCAATGAAGGTGTTTACTGGGTGCTCGACTGGGTAATCGGGATTGAATGCAGTGTGGAAGTACGGGTTGATCACCTGGGTCGAGTAGTGGGTGGCGTGCCTGCGCTCGAGCACCTCGTCGTTGAGCAGCTCAACGGCTTCGGCACTCACAAAGCGGTTGAGGACGGCACAACCCTCGGCCCGCAAGCCGACCCGGGCGTCGTTTACTGCTTCGATATAGGAAGCCGAGGTCGGATCATCGATCGGGAATGCCTCCAGATCAACCAAGTCAGCCAATTCGATGGGCGAGGTCTGATTCATCACACCTCCCAGTGGGGCGTCCAGTCGCCGTCGAGTTGCAGGCAGACTCCGGCATCGTCGGCAATGCGGCGTGCAACGCTCAGCTCTGCCGCATCAGCGCCGTAGCGCTGCGCGGCGCGCTCAAACGCATCCCGGGCTGCCGCCGTCATAGGAAGCTCGGCGCCCACGCTGGCCTCGAGCTCAGCAATCAAGTCCAGGTCCTTGAGGCACAGCTCGAGTGGGAACGACGGGTCGTAGTGGCCGGCGAAGATGCTGGGGGCATCGTGGCGAGCCACGAAGCTGTCGCCCACGCTGTTGCAGATTCCCTGCCACAGTGTTCGCAATTCGACGCCGTTGGCCACCCCCACTGCTAGCCCCTCCCCCAGCGCGGCTGCGGCCGCGAACCAAAGCTGGTTGGTCACCAGCTTCACCACATTTCCTGTGCCCAGCAGCCCGCACTCCAGCACCGTGCCAAGATGGCTCAGAATCTCTCGGACCGCGGCCACCGGTTCGGGATCGCCCCCGGCGAACAGGGTGAGCTCCCCCCGGCGAGCGCCGTCAACTGCCCCGGTCACCGGTGCATCAACCACCGCCACGCCCTGCGGAGCGACCGCGGCCAGCTCTAACACCACCTCCCGGCGGTTGGTCGTCAGATCAACCCAAACCGAGCCAGGCTTCAGCGCGGCCAATACCCCTTCGGGCCCTGCCATCACCGCTTCTACATGGTGGGGGGCGGGCAATGAAGTCAAGAAGAAGTCGGCGTCCTCTGCGCACTCGCGGGCCGACTCCCCGGCCACTGCGCCAGCCTCGACTGCGAAACGCAGCGCTTCATCACTGAGATCAAACGCAGTCACCGGATAGCCCGCGGCCACCAGCCGCCGGCACATGGGGCCGCCCATTGTCCCCAACCCAACGAAACCAATCCGCAGTTGAGCCTCCTCTGATCCGGGCACCTCGCCATACCCGGCCATTGGCCGAGAATCTAGCCCAGAATCCCCGCAGAATCAGGCCCCTTGTCGGCGGCGGAACCCGCATCGAGGCAAACGAGGCCGCCAATTCCAGCGGTCTGCTGTCTCACTGGGCCGGTATCATGGCAGGGCACCTTGACAAGAAGTGCACACGGGGCTGATCGGTTTCGACGTTGGGACCGGGGGCTGCGCTGTGCGACCCGAGTTGCTCAGACTCGCAAAACGGGGCAACCAACTAAACGGCAACGACCGTGAACTTCTCGCAGCCTGATTTTTCTGGCCAAGAGAAGCACCGCGACCGGTAACGGCACGCGGGGCCAGTCCATCGCAGCCCGGCAACAGAAGCGGTGGAGACAGTAGGGACAGACCACTGACGGCGGGAAAGACCGCTGGCTCCGGGGAACAGACCCGGTGGCGGGCCCCCTAGCGGGGGCCACCCGACCCGGCGACGCAGCTGCCATCGACGCTGCACACCAGGAATGGTCGTATCACAGACAGGCACCGCCCAGCGGACGGGGGTTCGATTCCCCCCAGCTCCACCAGCTATGGCGAATCAGCGACATGTGCCTGGGCTGGTAATCCGATGGCTCTTGTCTGAAAGGAACCTGTCTGCACATATGTGCTGGTCTTGAGTCGACGCGATCGCGACACTACTTGTATTTATCTATCGCCCTGTTATATAACTCTTGATGTTAGATAACATTTTTGGGCGAGAGGCATGACCCCGGAAACGAAAAACCATAGTGTAGGCCCAGTTGAGCTACCCATGATGGGCGATCCATCGGCTGCCTTCGGCGACTGCGTTTCGTCGTTGTCGAAAGTGGTCTCCGCGGCGGTCAGACTCGAGATGGAGCGAAGCGACCTCCGTCCCTACGAGTTCGCCGTGATGCAATTGTTCTGCCAGCGATCCGATTGGACCGCCACCCAACTCGCCGAGAAGCTGCCTCTTGATCCCTCGCGCATAAGCCGTGTCGTCGATCAACTGGTGAATCGGCGCCTCTTGCGCCGGAGGCGATCAAAGACCGACCGACGGATCATAAATCTGGTATTGACCGACACCGGAGGAGAGATGATCGCCGCAGCGCACTCCAGGATCATCTCCTACCAAGCCGCTCTCATAGAAGACGTGAGCAACGAAGAACTGAGCGGTTTCTTCGCCACTGCCCGCAAGGTCATCCAAAACTTCACCGACCTGGCACAAAGTGATGCCTAGGCCTCCAGCTGAGGAGAATCTACTGACCTGAGGATTCTTCGAGCTTTTGTAGGTTCTTCTTGATCTTTTCGGTGGTTGAACGAAAGCCGGCTAGCTCTCTGCTCCCCACACCCCGCAAGAGCGTCGACTCGTGTGCTTCCATCTGTTGGGAAATCTCTTCGGCCAACTCCGCCCCCCGGTCGGTGAGGGTCAAATAGACCACGCGGCGATCCGTGCGGCCCCGCCGACGGCGCAGAAGGCGACTGTCAACCATCTTGGCCACAAGCCGGCTCATGCGCGATGGATCAATGTCGAGGTGATCCAATAGCTGGGTTGCGCTCCACTCATCTTGCTTGGCAAAGAGCTGCAAAACGGCAAACTCATTCACATGAAGGCCGTGGCGCTTGACCTCGCGTATCACGCCTGATTCGATTGCGCTGTCCAGGCAAGCCACGCTTTCTTGCAGTGTCATGGACTGGTCGTCCTGTCCAATTTGAGAGGATTGTTCAGACACTTGCTGCACCTTGCTTGTTGTAATGGTCCGATCACTGTGGAGCGCGCCAATTCGTAGCGCACCTTATCTAAGCAGAGTACAGGATCAAACGCGCAACTTTCGGGTCTTATAGACAACTACCCATTCAATAGTGCCTGACCACCCCATTGATTTGGCCCGACCGTTAGCTGAGTCAATCGTTACAGTCACGACTACATCACATAAAGATCACAATTTATTTTGGCCGACTTTGCCGTTTAACATGGGCGCGCAAAGTCCTCCGATTCCAGCTATGACTGCCGGCACATAGCGCAATGACACTTGGCGACCGTACCTGTGGTGAAGCTTGTAACACTGAGAGCCAGACTTCGGCAACTCTTGACTGACCGGACTGGAAAATTCAGACCTCGGTGGCTCGCCAGCAGTACCAGGCGGCGACACTGCGATAGGGGCGGAACTGGTCACCAAGTGGTTCTAATTCATCGGCAGTGGGTGCCTCGGTCCAACCGTGAGCCAGTCCGTAGCCTCTGCGGACCCCGAAGTCTCCCACCGGCCAGACGTCGAGGCGTCGCAGCGAGAAGATCAAGAACATCTGGGCGGTCCATGTTCCGATGCCCCAAACCTGACTGAGCCGGTCGATCACCTCCTGGTTCGACAGCCGGCCCAAGCAGGCCAAGTTGAGCGAGCCCTGCTCGCAGTGGGTGGCCAAGTCGAGCATCGCACGGGTCTTGGCCCCCGACAGCCCCGCGCACCGCAGCGGCTCCTCACCCAGCGCCAGCACCGCCCCCGGTGCCCACTCCGGTGCCTGCTCCCGCACGCGACCCCAGATTGCGCCAGCCGCCTTGCCGGCCAGTTGCTGGTAGGCAATCTCCCGGCTCAGCACCTCGAACCGCTCCCCCACGGTGGGCTTGGTGCCGAATCGAGCCGGCCCAAAACGCTCTACCAATCCGGCCATCACCTCTGAGGTCTTGCTCAAGGCATGGCTGGCCTCGGTCAAGCTCACATTTCCCACGGCCAGATCTTGCGCCTATTCGTGCCCGAACGCCCAGATCAGGCGTCAGCAGAATCGGATACCGGCTTGACGATCACCCGAGCGATGCGCCGACCGGTGACCCGCTCCACCAAAAGCTCCCAGCCGTCCATAATCAGCGTCTCCCCCTCTTCGGGCACGTGACCCAGGGTGTTGAATATCAGCCCACCCACAGTGTCCCAGTCGCCGTTGGGCAATGGCGCTCCCAGCACCTCGCTGAGTTCGTCGATTGGAACTCGACCGTTCACCCGCACCGTTCCCGGGGCCATCCGCTCGATCATTGGCTCCTCTATGTCGAACTCGTCGACAATCTCGCCTACCAGCTCCTCAATGAGGTCTTCCAGCGTGACAACTCCGGCGGTGCCCCCGTACTCGTCCACCACTATGGCGATGTGGAACTTCTCAGCCTGCATCTCCCGCAGTAATAGGGCGATGCGCTTTGTCTCCGGCACGAAGCGTGGAGTGCGGGCCACCGCCACCGCCGGGGAGGCTTCGCCCTTGTCCCGCTCGGCCCGCATCAGGTCTTTGGCATGGACTACCCCCACCACGTCGTCAATGCCCTCGGCGTAAACCGGCACCCGGCTGTAGCCGTGCTCGATCACGATGCCGATGGCCTCACTCACCGTGTGCCGGTCGCTCATCGCCACCATGTCGGTGCGGGGCACCATCACCTCCCGCACCACCGTGTCGCCGAATTCGATTATCTGGCCGATCAGCTCTCGCTCCTCGGGCTCGATGGCGTCGGACGCCTCGGCCGCCTCGGCCATGGCCAACAACTCTTCCTCAGAAACCTGAGGTGCTTCCCGCCGCCAGCTGGCCTGCACTAGCCGACGCAGCAGCCCGAATCGGCCCAACACGCTCACGATGATCCCCATCGCGAGGCGGTGACCGCGGTGGCCTCAGCCAGAGCGAGCAGCTCCCGCTCCCGGCCTTCCATCTTCTGGGCGTCGCGGTCGTCTATGTGGTCATAGCCCAGCAAGTGCAGGGCACCATGCACCACCAGCAGGGCCAGTTCGTCGTCGATAGACGCACCGCGGGTCTCAGCGTTGGCCGCCGCAATCGACGGGCAGATCACCACGTCGCCCACCAGTCGGGGCTCATCGGGACCCCGTGGGGCGCTGCCATCGTCAGCGCCGAAGGCAAGCACGTCGGTGGGGCGGTCGATGCCCCGATGGGTGGCGTTGAGGGCGGCCATTTCACCCGCTTCAACGAATGAGAGCCCTGCCTCCCAGGGAACCGGCACCTGCTCTTCGGAGAGGACCCGGCGCAACAGCCCGGCCCAACGTTCCTCGTCCACCGTCAGATCCCGCTGGCCGTCCAGAACCACGACCACCGCTGCATCAATGTCAGAGCCGCTGGGTCTAGGAACCCCGTCTCCGTCGGCCGTCACTGCTGGGCCCGCTCGTAGGCGTTCACAATGTCGGCCACGATGGGGTGGCGGACCACATCGCGAGAACTCAGGTGGACGAACGACAGGCCGTCAATCCCGGACAAGATCTTCTCCAAGGACACCAGCCCGCTGCGGCCTCCTTCGACGTCCACCTGGGTTACGTCGCCGGTCACCACTGCTCTTGAACCGAATCCTATGCGGGTCAAGAACATCTTCATCTGCTCGGGGGTGGTGTTCTGGGCTTCGTCAAGGATGATGAAGCTGTCGTTGAGGGTGCGGCCTCGCATATAGGCCAGCGGAGCAATCTCGATGACCCCCCGATCGATCAGAGACTGCACTTCTTCGGTGTCGAGCATGTCGTACAGAGCGTCATAGAGCGGGCGCAAATAGGGGTCGACCTTGGCGATCATGTCTCCGGGCAGAAATCCCAGCCGCTCCCCCGCCTCCACCGCAGGGCGAGTCAGAATGATCCGCTCCACAGTGTGGGCCTTCAGCTCCCGCACCGCGGTAGCCACCGCCAGCCAGCTCTTTCCGGTGCCAGCCGGGCCGATGCTGAAGGTGATGATGTTGCTCCGCATGGCGTCGACATAGCTGCGCTGGCCGGCTGACTGGGGACGAATGACCCGGCCCCGTCCCGACCGCAGCACGTCGGTGTCCATGACACCCGAGGGACTCTCATCTGCCTCCACCATCTTGATCGCCCGGCCCAGAGTACGGGAATCGAGCTGGTGTCCGCCTTGGACGAGCAGGATCATCTCGTCGAATAACCCGGCAACACGGTCAGCACCTTGGCCCGAGACCGTGATCCGGTTGCCCCGTACAAAGATGTCGGCATCGGGGAACGACTGCTCTATTTGGCGGAGGTGCTGATCCCGCTCACCCAAAAGGGCGGCCATGAGCCCATTTCGAGGAATATCTATGGTGACCGGCGCTGCGGTGGTCATTCAGGAGTCGGAGTCTGCGTCGCTGTCATCGCCCTCCGCATCGGCGCTACCGGCGGGGACAGGGTCGGGATAGAGATGTCCGAGAGTGCCGGGCTCGATGCGGCTGCGCTCGATGAACGCATCCACATCAGCCTGCTTGACCCGGATAACTCGACCCATTCGATAGGCGGGCAGACCCCCCTCATTGATGAACCGGTACAGCGTTCGCGTGGTGATACCCAATCGCTTTGCCGCTGTCTCGGTGTTCAGCCACACAATCTGGGTGTCGCTCATCTACCCACACTCTATCCCGTACCAAGGGCCGGCACCTCAAAAATCTGGCAAAGTTGACCTCGGGCCCTCATTCCCGCGAACACTGACTTTCATGAATTGTCATACAGCTTCACTCGGCGGAGGCGGATCGTTGGCATGGCGCAGCATCTGCACTGCACTCACGATAAGCAAGATGGCAAAAAGGACGCCTGACAAGCGGGGGCTGAGCGCACTCGCACCAAGTGCGCCAACAAATGCCGATGCCACCCCCGATGACCCGACGACCAGCGCTGACTTTGGGTCGATATTGCCAGAGCGGCGGTTTCGCAAGGTGCCGATGATGGCGGTGGGAAGGATTACCAGCAGCGAGGTGCCCTTGGCAGTGGGGTCAACGAAGCCGAACAGCAGAATCAGCGCCGGAATCATGATCACGCCGCCACCCACCCCCATGGTCCCTGACAGCAATCCGGTAGCCAGGCCACAGGCCACATAGGCAAGTGCCAAGGCGACGGTAATGTCACTGTGGCCGTCGGTGTCAGGGGCGAAAGCCAAGAAGCGAGCCGCAGTGGCCAGAAGAAGTAGGGCGAATCCAATCCGAAGCGACCGGATAGGAACTTCGTTGAGCAATGACGTGCCGACGGTGACCCCCACAGACGAGCCGGCGAAGATCAGCAAACCGGGTAGCCAGGCCACCGATCCTTCGAGCAGAAATCCGCCCAGCGCCGACGCGGAGATGAGCACCATGGCCCCCAGCGACGTGCCGTGGGCCCGGCGCTGCTCCATGCCCAGCAGCAGTACCAGACAGGGAACCATGAGAATCCCGCCGCCTACACCGAACACCCCGGACAAGAAACCGGTAGCCACCCCGACTCCGACCGGCCCCCACTTCGAGTTGATTCCCCACTTCGACTTGTTCATGACATAGCGATGATTGCAGTGTCAGGGGCTATAACAGCAGTCACTCGGTAGAGGCCTGCTCGCGGAGCACGTACTTCAGCACCTTGCCCGAGGCGTTGAGGGGCAGGAACTCGGTGAATCGCACCCGACGGGGCACTTTGTAGTTGGCCATCTGGTCGCGGCACCAGGCGATGACATCGGTCTCAGTGGGATCGGCCCCGGGGGCGGGCACCACCGTGGCCACCGCCACCTCCCCCAGTCGGTCATCGGGCAACCCAATCACTGCCACCTGGCCGATCTGGGGGTGGGCCAACATGATGTTCTCGATTTCGGCTGGATAGGCGTTGAACCCACCCACGATGAACATGTCCTTCTTGCGGTCGGTGATGTCGATGTTCCCCTGTTCGTCCATCACCCCGATGTCGCCGGTGTGGAGCCAGCCGTCGGCGTCGATGGCTTCTGCGGTCTGCTCGGGGTCGTCCAGGTAGCCGAGCATCACGTTGTAGCCCCGCACCACGATCTCGCCAGGCTCGCCCCGGGGCATCTCGCTGCCGTCGTCGTCAGTTATCTGCACCTCTACGTCGGGAATGGCCCGACCCGAGGTGTTGGCGATGGTCTCGGGGTCGTCGTCGTGGCGGCACATGGTGGCGATGCCCGACGCCTCGGTGAGGCCGTAGCCGGTGACGATGGTCTCGAAACCCAGGCGGGCCCGCATCTGGAGGATCATCTCCACCGGGATGGCGGCCGCCCCGGTCACCGCCAGGCGCAGGGTGGACATGTCGAAGCTGTCCAGATCGGGATGGTTCAAGATGGTCTGGTAGATGGCCGGTGGTCCGGGCAGCATGGAGATGCGCTCTTCGGGGACCCGGGCCATCACCGCCGGCACATCGAACACTGCGTGGGGGATGTTGGTGGCTCCGGTCATGAGACAGGCCAAGATGCCCGAGTTGAGGCCGAATGCGTGGAAGTAGGGGTTGACAATCAGGTAGCGGTCGCCCGCCCGCAAGCCGATCACATCACACCACGACTTGAACCCCCGGCAGATGGCGGCGTGGACCAGCATGGCCCCCTTGGGCAGGCCGGTGGTGCCCGAGGTGAACATGATGTGGCACAGATCGTCGCCGCTCACTGAGGCGGCCCGGGCGTCGCCGTCGTCCTCGGACACCTGCTCGGCCCGCTGGAGGAAATCGGCAAAGCCGGAGGTGCCCTTGGGGACGGACCCCCGCAGCACCACAATCTCGTCGAGGCTCTTGCCACCGTCGGCGTCCCGAAGCAAAGCGACGTAGTCGGTGTCCAAAAAATCGGTGACGGTGAACAAGATGCGGGCCCCGGACTTCTGGAGAATGAAATCGGCCTCGCGGCCCTTGAACCGGGTGTTGACCGGAACCAGCACGCCTCCGGCCAGATGAATCCCCAGCCCGGCCACCACCCATTCCCAGATATTGGGGGCCCAAACCGCCACCCGATCGCCCGGCTCGATGCCCGAGGCCATCAGAGCCCGGGCCGAGCCCCGGACGCGATCGCGCAATTCCGGGAAGGTCCAGCGCACATCGCCGTCCACCAGGGCCTCCAAGTCGGGGAACCGGCGGGCCGCGTCGTCGACCAACTCGCAGATAGTGGTCCACGGAGCATCGGACATGGCTGCGACCCTAATTCACTGCTTTCGCCACTTCGGAGTTGGCCGCTCAGTCAGCGGCTTGGACCGCTCCCTGAGCGATGAGGTGGGCAATTTCGCTATCGCTGAGACCTAGATCGTCGGCCAAGATCGATCGGGTGTCCTCCCCTAGCCGGGCGGATCGGTGGGTTACCCCCACTGTTGCGTCGCCCATGGCGAATGGTTTGGCCGGCACAGGGATGCCGGGGCGGATCTCGGCAATCAGTCCCCGGTCGGCAGCCCAATCGGAGGCGGCCAGCTCGGATACCGAGCTGATGCGGGCCGCGGGCAGCGGCTGGCGCTCCACAACTTCGGCCAATTCCTCGTAGGTAGTGAATCCCGCTACCAACCCCCGAAGCACGGCCAGGGCCTCTTCCCGGGTGGGCTGGTCGGGGCAGTCCTCCGCGTTACCACCTAGCGCAGCCACCCACCGAGGCAACATTTGCTCGGGATTGCCGATCAGTGAAACCGCCTGTCCGTCGGCGGTTCGGGCGACGGCGTAGTTCCAAGTGTCGAATTCCCGGGGTCCGTCATAACCCGAGAGGTCATTGCCCGCCTGGTCGTTTGCGTAAATGAGGGTCTCAGCCATGGCGACGTCGAGGTGTTGGCCGGTGCCGGTGTGTTCCCGCTGGTAGAGCGCGGCCAACACCGCAGACACCGAAATGAACCCGGCGTAGAGATCGCCGTGTTGGTGGATCTCCTGGAGCGGCTCGGCCTCCCGGAGACGAGCGGCCAGCTCGATGGTGCCGGCCACGGCGTGCATCATGGGGGCGTGGGCCCGGCGATGGGTCCACGGCCCGGTTTGGCCGAATCCGGTGATGGAGCAGAACACCAGCGGGGGGTTGCGGGCCGACAGCTCCTCATACGACAGCCCGTAGCGGGCCATGACGCCGGGACGGTAGTTCTCCAACAGCACGTCGGCCCGGTCGGCCAGCGCGGCTACCAGATCGGGAGCGCCTTCGGCTTTGAGGTCGATGCAGATGTTGCGCTTGCCCGCATTCATGTGGCTAAACGTGACCCCGATGCCCTCAGAGTCCACCGGCGGTACCGGCCGGGTGAGGTCGCCGGTAGGCGGCTCAACCTTGATGACATCGGCACCCAAGTCGGCCAGCACCCGCCCGCAGATCGGGCCCGAGAAGATCCGGGTGAGGTCCACCACCCGAATGCCAGCGAGCGGCCCGGCATTCATGGCCGACAAGACGCGGCCGGGCCCGACCTGCCGCCGGTGAGGCAGCCGATCGGGCCCGGCACAGTCGCTATTGGTTCAGTTGGCTTACCGGTCGGGGTCGCCGTAGCAGACGAACTCGTAGGCCACCGCATATTCCGCGTCCACCACCTGCACCATGCCGGTGCAGTCAGGGGCGATTACGTGGTCGGCCGGCCACTTCACCGAGCCGAGACCGCCGGACTGCTGGGTGGTCTCAAAGCCGTCGATGTTGACCGCCTGATAGAAGCTGGCCGTGTTCAGATCCTCGCCAGCAGCGGCGATCATCTGGATCATCAAATCGGCCGACCAGTAGCCCACCAAGCTACCGAAGCCGGGGAAGGCCCCAACTGCCTCGTAGTCGGCCAAGAGCTGCTGAATGGCCGGCTGCGAAGAATCCTCAACTGGGGGCACCTGGGTCACGGCGTAGCCGCCTTCCAGGGCTTGGCCCAAGTCAGGGCTGGACCCGGGGAGGCCAGGAACGTAGGTCAGATAGTCGGCCACCGGGCCCTCATATCCCGAAGCGGCAATGGTTGCCTTCAGGGTGATAGCTCCGGCAAAGTCGGTGGACAGGATCACCAAGTCGGGCTCGTGCTCCAGCACCGTGTTCACGAACCGGGTGGGATCGGTGATGCCGCCTGCACTTGCAGTAGGAACGAAATCGTTGAACGCCAGTTTGCCGGCCCACAGCGTTTCGTACAGCGCATGGCCGGCGCGGCCGGCGTCGTCGTCGCTATTGAAGATGCCGACCACAATGTCCTCGGTGCCGAAGAAGTCGTACCAGATGTTCTGGACCGACACCAGAGGATCGGCGCCCTCGACCCCGAAGGCATAGCCGCTCAAGCAGCCGTTGAAGCCGAAGCCCCAGTCGTTGGGGGCGCAGAACCCGGGCATGAACCCCCAGCCGGTGAAGGGCACCTGGTTCTCGGCCAGGTAGTCGGTGGTCTGAGGAAGCGAGACCGCCGAGGTGACCATGATGCCGAACACCTCGTCGTTCTCCACCATGCTTCGGGCCCCTTCAAAGTTGGCCTGCGGATCGCTGCCATCATCCACGTATTGCACGAGTTCGACTTGCCGACCGCCGGGCAGTTCGCCGTCGCGGTTGGCTCGTCCGAGGCGGGCGTTGATGCCGTCGGTGAATCCCCCGTACAAAGCATCCTGAGTCATCGCACCCAGGCGCACAGTGTCGTCGCTCACACCCCGAGTGGATGGCTCGAAATCAATCTCGTAGGTGAAGGCTCCCCACGTGCGGGAGGTCGCCATCTCTTCGTCGTCCATCGGCTCGTCATCCATGGGCTCTTCGTCGTCCATCGGCTCGTCATCCATGGGCTCTTCGTCGTGCTCGTGGTCGTCGTCGTCCTCGTGCGCATGGTCGTCGTCGTCCTCGTGCTCATGGTCGTCGTCGTCATCCATGGGCTCCTCAGCAGGCTCATCAGCCGGGGCCGGTGCAGCGTCTGGGGCCGGAGCGTCATCGTCGTCGTTGCCGCAGGCGGCAACCACCAACGTGAACGCAGCCAAGAGCGCGAGAAGCTTGTACAGCAAGGATTTCTTCATGTCCCCCTCCGAATCATGGGCTGCCGACATAGTAGGACAGAGGTTCGCGGGCTGTCACCCCGGCATGGCCGGTGTCAAGAAGAGGTGGCTTCACCCAGATAGGCGGCGTCGAGCTGGTCGTGATCCACCTCGGAGCGGGGGCCGTGCCAGGTGATGTGGCCCAAGCTGATGAACGCCACCGAGTCGGCTATCTCCAGCACGTCGCGGGCCTTTTCTTCTACCAATAGCAGGGCTACGCCCCGCTCCTTGAATTCGATGAACAGCTCGAGGATCTGATTCACGATGAGCGGAGCCAGCCCCAGCGACGGCTCGTCGGCGATTAGCACTTCGGGCGGGTGGGCCAGCAGCGGTGCCAGGGTAAGGATCTGCTGCTCACCCCCTGAGAGATTGCCAGCCAGCTGGTTCTGGCGCTCTCCCAGGATGGGAAACCGATCACAGCACAGCTCTCGGTCATCGGCGTTGGGCAGCCAAAGTTGCAGATTCTCCCGCACGGTCAGCCCGCTGAAAATACCCCGGGCCTCTGGGGCCAGCACCACGCCCCGGCGGGACCGGCGGTGGCTGCGCAGCGCCGTGATGTCCTCCCCGTCGAACCGGATCACACCGTGGGTGGCAGCCAGTAGGCCGGAGGCCACCGCGCAGGTGGTGGACTTGCCAGCGCCGTTGGGACCCAAGAGCGCAGTGATCTCACCCCGGGGTACTGACAAGTCAATTCCGTGCAGGGCCTCCACCAATCCGTAGCTGGCCCTCACCCCCACGAGTTCGAGGGCAGGCGGGTGATCGCCCACGTACTGATCGCCCGACGGCTTGGCTGCCTCTGGAGCCTCGGAAGGCTCGGAGGCGGCCATGGCAGTGCCTGGAGCTGTGACAGTGGCTGGAACCTTCTCGGCAACAACAGTTCCCTCGCTCCACGCCGCGAGCCGCCGGCGCCAAGCATCGCGGCGAACCCGGTTTTGGGCCGCGGTGAACGCGAGGATTCCATCGGGCTCGCGGGCGAGTTGCATGGCGCCGAGGCCGAACATGAAGGCGGTGATGTTGCGGGCCTCGTCGTACTGGTCGAACCCGTCCCAGTCGATGGGGTACCAGGAATACACGCGTGCCAGGCAGATAAAGGCCAGCACCGCCAGCACTCCGAGAATGGGCGGCGAGAACGGAAGCCCCACTTGCCGGTCTCGGATGGCGGTGAACAATGCCGCCGCCCCGAATACTGAGGCCACCAGCACCACATGCCACGACTCCATCCAATCCCAGTGCCAGCCAGTGCCGAATGTGTGTCCGCTGGCCGCCACCATGATGCCGGCCATTACCGCGGCCCCGGGCCGGCGTATGCCGACCAAGATCACCACGGCCAGCCAGAACAGGCCGGCTTGGGTGGTGGCGGTGAACGGAGTCACATTGCCGATGAAGGTGGCGAAAAACACCCCACCGAACCCGGCCAGCAATGCCGACAGGGCGAATACCGCCAGCTTGGTGCGAACGATGGAATGGCCAGAGGTGGCCGCGGCAGGCTCGGAGTTGCGCACCGCGATGATGGCCCGGCCCGTGACCGAGCGCTGGAGGTTTCGCACCAGCCAGCCCGCGGCCAACACCAATATCACTAACAGCACGGCAAGGGACTTCTCGTCTTCTAAGTCGAACGGCCCCAGTTGGGGGCGGGGGATGTCCCATCCCTTGGAGCCCTGGCCGTTCTTGAACCAGCTCCACTCGAACAGCACCCGCTCACTCATGAAAGCCAGGGCCAGGGTGGCCAAAGCCAACGGCAAACCCCCCAGCCGCAGGGCGGGCAAGGCCACAACCACGCCGAGCACACCGGCAATGATCACGCCCACGATCAACGCAGGGATGAACGGCAGCCCGGTCTTGTCCAAGATCAGACCAGCAGTCATGGCCGCCATGGTCACGAAGGCCGCTTGAGCCAGGCTGACCATACCGCCGAGGCCGGTAAGCAGCACCCAGGACATGAACACCAGGCCAAAGGCCAGGCCGGTGACCCAAAGCCCTAGCCAGAACTGGTCGGCAAAGACGAAAACCTGAAGCACGATGAACACCGCGCCCAGGAACCACGGCAGTCGAACACGCCACGCCGGCAGGTCGTCGGTGTAGACGGTGGCCGGAGGGGCGTCGGCCACCACCCCGCTGCGCCGAGTCCGCTCCCGGGCCATAAACAATAGACCCACCAACAGAACTACGAACGGCACCGAGCTTTCGAATCCCCGAATGTCCTGGGCAAAGGTGGCGTAACGGCCCACCCAGCTGGTGACCACTCCCAAGGCCACGCCCCCGGCGAAAGCCAGCGGAATGGAGCGCAACCCGCCAACCACCGCGGCGGCGGTGGCGATGAACATGAACACGTTGTATTGATTGGACTCCAGCGAGTTGAACACCGGGGCGCCCACCACTCCGGCCATCCCGGCCAGCATGGTGCCGATGATCCAAGCGGCCGACGAGGTGAACTTTTCGCTGACCCCCCGCAGCCCGGCCAAATCGGGTCGATCCACCACGGCCCGCATTTGAAGCCCCATACGGGTGTGGCGCATTAGGGCCCACAGTCCAGCCGCGACGACCACTGCCACTACCAGTACCGCCCACTGGTTGCTACTGATGCGAAGGTCGAAGCTGCCGAGGTCGTAGGTCCAGGTCTCGCTGGGTACCTTCCAAACCCCGGGGGTGAGGAACACGTAGTCGGTGGATTGGAGACCCCAGTCCCAGGTCTTTGTGCCCAGGTCGACGATTAAATCGGTGAGGGCAGGCAACGCCACCAGAATTCCGATGGTGGCCATGACTTTGGCCGCGTCGTTGGCCCGAGCCAGGGGTCGGAATACTGCCACGTTCAGGAGTTGGCCCAGCAATGGGCAAAACACCAGCACCACGAGGAAGAACGACAGCAGCCGCATGCCCAGGCTCTCGATGCCCAGGGCATTGATCAATTGGAAGTAGAGCATGGCCGAGGTGTAGGCGATGCCCCCGTAGGCCAGGTTGAAAATGCCGGTGGAGGTGTAGCTCAGCGTGAGCCCGGCGGCGATCAGCGAGTAGATGGAACCGGCAATGGCTCCGCTCACGAGCAATTGGATGAACTCGCCCACCCGATTATTTCCCCCTGGACTATTCGACCTGCGCCACTCTAGTGGCCCGCTCTGATCGGTACATTCGTCCCATGGACGAAGTGCTATTAGACGACCTCGCTGCCGAACACAAGGTGTTGGACCACCTGGTAGCCCGGCTGCCTCAAGAATCGTGGACGAAGCAGTCGCCGTCGCCGGGCTGGACGCTGGCCCACCAGATACACCATCTCGATGTGAGCGAGGGGGCCGCCTTGCTGGCACTGACCGGCCACAGCGACCGAGTATTCGCCCCCACCGGCCGCTGGCCCGACCGGCCGCTGGCCCGACCGCCCCCTGCCCGATGATCCAGCCGAGGTGCTGGACAATTGGCGGGGGTCTCGGGCGGCCAGTTTTGAGGCAATGGCCGGGCTGGACCCCAAATCACCGGTGATCTGGGGCGACGGCCCCATGACCTGCCGATCCTTCGCCACCGCTCGGCTCATGGAGACCTGGGCCCACGGACTCGATTGCTTCACCACCCTCGGCGCCGAACCGGTTGACACCGACCGTCTCCGACATGTGGCCCACCTGGGCTTCCGGGCGCTTCCCTATGCCTTCCGCAGCCAAGGCATCACACCGCCCGCCTCCCTCTCCGAGCTCCGCTTGGAACTGACGTCGCCGTCGGGCCAGTTCTGGACCTACGGCGAAAACAGTGCCCCTCAAACCATCACCGGCTCAGCCGCCCATTGGTGCCGAGTAGCCACCCGCCGCATGGCTGCCGAAGACTCCGACCTCCTCGCCACCGGCCCTCTGGCCCGATCAGTCCTATCCACCGCCCGCGCCTACCTGTCAGACGGCGCATAGCCCCGGCACGCCGAGGCCACCAAAAACATGGCAAAATTCGACATGCCCACAACGCGAGATCAGATCCGAGTCATCGACGTCGATACGCACCTGACTGAACCCCACGACCTGTGGAGCAGCCGGGCCCCGGCTGACTACGTCGACCGCCTCCCGAAGGTGGCCGATGTGGACGGTCGGCCCCACTGGGTTCTCGACGGAGAAACCCTGGGCTTCGCCACCGCCAGTGGGGTGGTGCGTCCCGACGGTAGTAAGGCCCTGGGCACCGAGTTCATGGGCTGGACCATCGACCAAGTCCATCCCGGCGCCTACGACATGGACGCCCGGTTGGAGGTCATGGACCAGGTCGGCATCCACGCCCAGATCATCTACCCCAACCTGGCCGGCTTCGGCAGCCAGAAGTTCGGCCAGATCGAGGACGTGGAGCTCAAGCGCCTGTGCGTGTCTGTGTACAACGACGCCATGGCCGAGATCCAGGAGAATTCCGGAGAGCGGCTGTTCCCCATGGGGCTGATCCCGTGGTGGGACATCGAAGGCTCCCTGGCCGAGTCCGAGCGCATCGTGGATTTGGGCTTGCGAGGAATCGTGATGTGCAGCGATCCCCAGCTCCGGGGCCTACCCGATCTGGGCGAGGATGCGTGGCGACCGATGTGGGAGTTCTGCTGCGACCACGAGTTGCCGGTGAACTTCCACATCGGGGCCAGCGAGAGCTCTATGGGTTGGTTTGGCACCTCGCCATGGCCCTCGCAGGGTGACGACGAAAAGCTGGCCATCGGCTCAGCCATGATGTATCTGACCAACGCCCGGGTCCTGGCCAACCTGATCTTCTCCGGGGTGTTGGAACGCCATCCGACGCTCAAGATCGTGTCTGTGGAGTCGGGAGTCGGCTGGATCCCGTTCGTGCTGGAGTCGCTCGACTACCAGATGGAGCAGCTGCGCACCGACGTGCAGGCCCAGTTCAGCCTGAGCCCCAGCGAGTACTTCCGCCGCCAGATGTACGGCTGTTACTGGTTCGAGGACCTGTCCCCAGACAAACTCATCAACCAAGTCGGTCCCGACAACGTGCTGTTCGAGACCGACTTCCCCCACCCCACCTGCCTGTACCCATATGGCCTAGCCCAAGCCACCGATGCGTTGAGCGATGTGGGCGAGGACGTGGCCCGCAAGGTGCTCCAGGACAACGCCGCCGAGCTCTACAAGATCGCGGTCTAAGCCGCTGATTTCTCTCTACAGATCCTCGTAGTCAATTCGATCGCTGCGGGCCGGTTGGCGGCCGGTGCGGAAGGGGGACAGCGGGGAGTCCACCAACAGGAACCGGTGCCAGCCTTCCACCAGGTCGTCCACCGCGGCGCGCCACCGAGCCAGTCCCGGGTCGGTGCGCTGGGCCTTCTCGAAGTCGGCCCACGCCTCCCAGGTTGGAATGGCCCATAACAGGAAGGCCTCGTTGTCGGCCACCATGGCCGTCTCCCACGCTCCAGCCAGTTCCCAGCCGAAGGGCTCATAGGCAGCGATGGCGTAGGAGCGCACCCGCTCCAAGAAATCCGCTGACGTTCCCTGCTTGAGGCTGACCTGCTCGTGGGCGTAGCATTCGCCGGTCACCCCGTCGGCGCACAATTCCTCGATAGTCCGGGTCCACGGCGCGGGCACCAGCAAGCGGTCGGTGCCCGAGCGCCGGTAGTTGGCGGCCTGCGCCCACCACTTGGCCAGCTTGGGATCTTGGGCGCCAGCGCCCTGGCACTCGAGGCGGAACGAGGTTGCCATGCCGTCCCACCCGTCCTCTTCCCACAGGTTCAGCACCTGAGGCCAGCCCCTGGTAGTACCGACGATGGCCCACACCCCATAACAGAGCTGATCGCGCTCGTCTTGGGCGATGGGCGACCAGTTGGCCGTCATGTGGTGCATGTAGTTGGCCCGGTGATGGCCGATGATGTCGATGAACTCGTGGATGTAGAGCTTGTGGTTGGCCACGATCAGCCCTAGTCGCCGCGGTCGAAATTGGGGGTGCGCTTGTTCAAGAAGGCGTCCACCGCCTCCCGATGGTCGTCGGTGTCGAAGGTTATGGCCTCTAGCGCGAGGGCCAATTCGTAGAGGCGGTTGACCCGGTCTTCCAGCTCCTTGTTGCACAACCGCTTGTTGAACTCGATGGCGTGGCGGGGGCCAGAAGCCAGCCTCCGGGCCATGGCGGTGGCCGAAGCCAGCACTTCGTCGGCCGGCACAATGTGGTTGGCCAGCCCGAAGCGCTCGGCTTGGTCGGCGTCGAGGAGGTCACCGGTCATGAGCAGCTCCTTGGCCCGATTGAGCCCCACCAATTGGGGCCACAGCACCGCTCCCCCATCGCCAGCTACCAACCCGGCGTTCACATGGGGGTCGCCAATGCGGGCCGCATCGCTCATGTAGACGATGTCGCAGAACAAGGCCAACGACGCCCCCAACCCGATGGCGTGGCCGTTGACCGCGGCCACCATGGGCTGGCGGACCCGCAGCGCCCCCCGGGCGATGTCGATGCCGTCGTCGAGCAGGTCGAGACGGCCATCGGGATAGCCGGTTTCCAGATTCTCCTCCATGGTCGCGAAATCGGCCCCCACGCAGAACGACCGGCCCGCCCCGGTGAGCACCACCGCCCGCACGTCAGCATCCCCGGCGATGCGGTGGTAAAGATCCCGCAGGTCCAAGTGCATCTGCTTGTTGAGGCCGTTGCCGCGATCAGGCCGGTTCAACGTTACGGTGAGCACACTGCCGTCTAGCCCGGTGGCGATGGTCTCCAGTTCATAGCGGTCAGCCATAGGGGTAGCTTGGCACTTCGGTGGTCGGGTGGTGGATTTCAGGCCAGGTGGGGAATGCTGGGGGCCATGAGAGCTTGGGTGGTTGAAGGTACGGGGGCGCCGGGTGAGGTGCTTCGGCTGATCGACAAGCCTGTGCCCGATTCTCGGGAGGGGACGTTTCTCATGGAGGTTGGCGCGGTGGGCGTCGGCCTGCCCGACGTCTTCATGTGCAAAGGGACCTACCCGCTCGCACCGAAGGAGGGTTCGTTCACTTCAGGCCAAGAGGTGTGCGGGACCGTGATCGAGGCGGGCGACGGAGTGGAATTGGAACCCGGTCAACGGGTGATGACCGTCACCTCCTTCCAGACTGGCGACGGCGGTTTTGCCGAACAGTGCCTGGGCTTGGGCCACTCGTGGTTCACCGTGCCCGACTCCATGGACGACGCCGCCGCGGCCGGGTTCCTGATTCCCTACCACACGGCCTGGATCGGCCTGGTGCGACGAGGCAGTTTGGCGGCGGCCGAGACCCTGTTGGTGCTGGGAGCGGCCGGTGGCACCGGGGCGGCGGCCTGCTCGCTGGGGGCTGCGCTGGGTGCCAGGGTGATCGCCGTGGCCGGGGGGCCGGAGCGGTGCGAGGCGGCGGCGGGCTTCGGTGCCCACCAGACCGTGGACCATCGAGATGGCGACATCGCCGCCGCAGTCATGGAGCTGACCGACGGACGAGGGGTAGATGTGGTGTATGACCCGGTTGGAGGCGATGCCTACACCGCCGCCACTCGATGTGTGGCCCGCGACGCCCGCATCGTGCTCATCGGATTCGCCAGCGGCGAGTGGGCGCCGGTGAACGTCCGCCACATGGTGCAGCGCAACTACTCGGTTGTGGGGGCCATCCCGGCCCGATACAGCCGGGAGGAGCGGTTGGACGACCACCGTGAGCTCAGCGCCCTGTGGGACGCGGGCAGCATCACATCAGTAGTGAGCGCCACCTACTCACTTGAAGACCTGCCCGAGGCCATGGCCGCCCTGGAGTCTCGCCAGGTGATCGGTCGGGTGGTGCTGGACCTCTCGTCGGGCTGAGATTGCTGAGAAGCCGACGAGTATTCTGCGAAACGCAGCTACCAAGGGAACCAAGGGAGCACATCGTGGAATTCGCCATTTTCTTGCAGGGATCGCCTAGGCGGGGTGGAGCCCGCAGCCCCTACTGGGAGCATCAGGCATTTGAGAACGAGCTGGAAATGGTGCGGGTCGCCGACCAGCACAACTGGAAGTACATCTGGGTGAGCGAACACCACTTCTTGGAGGACTACTCCCACACCTCAGCCAGCGAAGTGTTCATGGCCTATTCCTTCGCCCAGACCTCTCAGATCCACATGGGATCGGGCATCTTCAACCTCAATCCCATCGTGAACCACCCCCTCAAGCTGGCCGAGCGGGTGGCCATGCTCGACCACATGAGCAAGGGCCGCTTCGAGTTCGGCACCGGCCGGGGGGCGGGCAGCCACGAGATCGGCGGCTTCGGCATCGACCCGTCGGAGACCAAGGCCAACTGGGATGAGGTGATCTGGGAGTTTAAGAAGATCTGGGGCAGCACCGCCTACTCCCACCCCGACGGCACCGCCTTCCAGACCCCCCAGGCCGGCACCTGGGGCACCTTCAACGTGCTGCCCAAGCCCTATTGCCACTCCCATCCACCCATGTGGGTGGCGGCGGGAAACACCCCCACCTATGAGAAGGCCGCCCGCCACGGCCTCGGGGTGCTGGGGTTCAACGTATCGGCCATCTACGACATGGCCCCCCACGTGGAGGCCTACAAGAACGCCATCCCCCAGGCCGAGCCGGCCGGCGAGTACGTGAACGACAACGTGATGATCGCCAATGGGCTGGTGTGCCTGGAAGATGGCCAGGAGGCCCGCCGAGTGGTGTGCGAGCAGATGCAGCTCAGCTATCTCCAGTCTTTGGTGTTCAAATACCACGACACCTTCCCCAAGCCTGAGGGCCTGCCGGTATACCCCGAGTTGGTCCCCGAGCCGACCATCGAGGATGTGGAGGAGCGCATCGCGGCGGGGTTCCTGCTGTGCGGTGACCCCGACGAGGTGCTCGAACAGGTGAAGCGCTACGACGAGATCGGCTGCGATCAGGTGTCGTTCGGCCTCCCTATCCAGCTAGACCATGAGGTTTGTCTGGAGACCATCCGGTTGTTCGGCACCCATGTGATTCCCAAGCTGGACAAAGACCCGCTGCACCGCAGCACCCGCCAGCGCATCGAGTACGGCGGCCCGCTGGAGATGACCCCCGACCCGCTGTACGAAGTCCCCAGAGCTGAGGAATTCAAGTAAACGGCTAGATGAGCGACGACGGCCCAGACATTCTGGGAGCAAGAAGCGACCGATCCGAGCTGCGAGAACCACTGGCCAGGTGGCTGGCCGATCGGCTCGGCGTTCAGAACGTGGACATAGGACCCTTCGAGGTGCCGTCGGGGGGCTACTCGGCAGAGACTCTGCTGTTCGACGCCGAGGTGGAACGGGGGGCGGGTTCGGCGGTCGAGCGCTATGTGCTCCGCCGGGAGCTGCCCGAGCCGCCGGTATACCCCCAGCAGGCGCCGGGCGAGCTGGATGTGGAGGTGGACATCCAGTACCGGGTCATGTCGGCGGTGGCCGACCACAGCGACGCCCCCATCGCCCCACAGGTGGGGTACGAAGCTGATGATTCGGTGCTAGGCGGGCCGTTCTTCGTGATGGGATTCATCGGCGGGGATGTTCCCCGGGAGGACCCCATCTACACCAGTGCGGGCTTCTTTTATGACGCCCGGCCCGACCAGCGCCGCCAATTGGTGGACAGGGGGCTGCGGACCATGGCCCAGATCCACTCCATCGACTGGGAAGCCGCCAGGCTCCACTGGCTAGTGGCCACCGGCGATCAGCCGGGCACCGCCACCCAGGTGCGGATCTGGCGGGACTACTCCGACCGGGAGCTCGACAGCCGAAACCATCCCGTCCTCGAAGCTGGGTTCGACTACCTCTTCGAGAACATGCCCGCCAACGACGGACTGTGTCTGAACTGGGGCGACGGACGGCCCGGCAACATCATCTGGCAGGCCTTCGAGCCGGCCTGCGTTACCGACTTCGAGGCGGCCTGCATTGCCTCGCCGCTGGTAGATCTGGGCTGGTGGCTGATGTTCGACCGATGGTCGCACGAGCACATGGGCAGCCAGCCCCGCCTCGAGGGCGAGCCGACTCGGGCTGAGCAACGTGACCTGTACGCCGCTCACTCAGGGCGCGATCCGGGAGATACCACCTGGTATGAGGTGTTCGCTGCGGCCCGCTACACCGCCATCGTGGTGAGGGTTATGAACCGCACCGTATTGCGAGGCGATATGCCAGCCGACAATCCGTTCTGGCTGGAGAACCCCTCGTCTGACTGTCTCAGAGCCCTGCTCGACGAGCTCTGAGCAACGCCCCTCTCGCGGCTAGCGGCCCACCACCCGGTCGGTCTGCTCGCGGTATTCGTAGACAAGGCGGACCAGCCAGTAGCGCATGAAGCGCTTGAAGGAGCTGACTGCGATCATCACCAGGCCGATGAACGTGAGGCTGAGCCCGAAAATGGCCGACACGATCAGATCGAGGTGGTTGGACTGATGGAGGGTTGTGCCCTCCGTGTCATAGGGCTGGCCGGTGAGGATGTATGAGGCCACGGTGAAGGCCATGCCGGCAATGGTGAGGATCAACCCGATGCGGAATACCCAGCGATCGGGATTGGCTCGGCCGCCGGAAGCCCGGAGCTTGCCCACCTCTTGGTGGAAGTCCTCCAGACGGGTGCTTTCGCCGGTGGCGTCGGTTGTGTCACTCATGGTGTCTCCTCAGGACATGCCTAGATAGGCGGCGGTCAATTCTTCGGCGATCTCATCGGGCGGCCCGGTTCGCAGAATGCGGCCGTGAAGCATGATGGCGGCCTCATTGGCTACTCCCAGAACTGCTTGGGCGAACTGCTCCACGATCAGGATGGACAGCCCGGCTTCGGCCAGGTGGGACACCTGCTCGTAGAGCTCTTCCACGATTATGGGGGCTAGCCCCATAGACAGTTCGTCCAGCATCAGAAGGGCTGGATCGGTAGCCATCGCTCGAGACATGGCCAGCATCTGCTGCTCGCCGCCCGACAGGGTGCCTGCCATCTGGTTGCGGCGCTCCTGCAAGCGGGGGAACTGGGCGAAGGCCCTCTCCTGCACGTCCTTGTAGGAGACACCGGCATAGGTACACATCCGCAGGTTCTCAGCCACGGTCAGGTTGGGGAAAATGCCCCGGCCCTCGGGGATCAAGCAGACTCCGGCCCGGGCCAAGCTGTCGGGAGAGACCCCGTTCACCTCGTGGCCGTCGAGCAGCACAGAACCCGCGTGGGGCTGTATCTGGCCGCTGGCCACTCCCAGGGTGGTGGTCTTGCCGGCACCGTTGGGCCCCAACAAGGCGTACACCTGACCGGGCATGACCCGCAGATCCACCCCGTGGAGCACATCGATGGTGCCGTAGCCGGCCCGGATGCCAACCAGTTCCAGCAGCGGAGTAGCTGTTTCGACGTTCATTCGTCCAGCTCCGCATAGGCACCCCGAAATTCGTCGCCTCCCAGGTAGGCGGCCCGCACGGCCTCGTTGGCCTGGACCTCGAAGGGGGTGCCCACCGCGATGATCTTGCCGAAGTCCAGCACATGGATGCGGGCGCACACCCCCATCACGAAGCTCATGTCGTGCTCCACTAGCAACACCGCGAGATCGTTGTCCTTGTCGGCCACCAGTTCCAACAGGAGCTGGCCGATGGAAGAGGTCTCCTCCTCATTCAGACCCGACGACGGCTCGTCCAGCAAAAGCACCCGGGGCCGACAGGCCAGGGCCCGGGCCAACTCCACCAGGCGGGCGCTGCCGGTGGGAAGGGTGCCCACGGTCACGTCGGCCACGTCGTCAAGGCCCACCTTGCCCAGCATCTCGTGGGCCACTTCGTTGACCCGCCGGTGCTTCCACTTGGCGCGGTGGTTCTTCTCCACTGCCACCCGGACGTTGTCGAACGCGCTAAGCGTGTTGAAGGCCTCCAGCTTCTGGAAGGTGCGGGCAATGCCCATCTGCGACCGCTTGGCCACTCCGGCTCGGGTGATGTCGACGCCGTCGAACTTCACCGCGCCGCTGGTAGGGGGCAGCAAACCGGTGACCACGTTGAACAAGGTGGTCTTGCCCGCGCCGTTGGGGCCGATCAGGCCGGTAACCAGGCCAGGGTCGACGTCCACTGAGGCGTCGTCGAGAGCCACCACGCCGCCGAAGCGCATGACCACCTGCTCAGCTTCGAGAAGTGCCATAGCCCTCCTTCGGCACAACGTCGTCCAAGATCCCCAGCCGTCGGTCGATGGCGATCACCTCTTCAGGGGTGAAGGGCCGCTCGATGCCCAACTCGCCGATCTCCGGTTCCCGCTTTTGGGCGTTCTCGGCGGCGATCTCGGCTCGGGCGTCGCTGCGCCACGGCAGGATAGGCGAGAATCCCCGGCCCATCTCGAAGATGGCCCCCCTCGGGTTGAACACCATTCCCAACACCAACATCCCCGGACCATAAGTGGTCAAAATCTCGAGCAGCGTGACCAGGAAATCCACGTTTCCGGCATCCTCCAGGCGATTGCCGAGCCCGTTGAACAACGGGATGAAGATCAAAAAGATGCCAGCCACCGGGATGGAGACCCCGGCGGCCGCCACCAACAACACAATGTTGAATCCGATCAAAAGGTCGAACCCCTGCACACTGTCCACGTTGCCCGACACCGTTGCCCAGAACACCCCGGCAATGCCTGCCATGGCCGCCGACACCGCATAGACCACCACCTTGGTCCACACCACCGGAATGCCCAGAGTGGCCGAGGCGGCCTGCGAGTCGTTGATGGCCATCCATCTTCGCCCGTAGCGCGACCTTCGCAGCAGCACCAGCCCGAACACAAAGATGGCAAACAGGCACACCATCAGCAGGAAGAATCCCCGCCGGTCATCGAAGGTGACGCCGAATAGCTCGATATGGGGGAACTGCCGGCCGACTCCGATAGTGGGCAAGACCCACGAGTGGGGGAAAAAGATGAGCGACATGGCTTGGGCGAAGGCCATGGTCATGAGGGCCAGATACAGGCCCCGCAACCGAGCGGCCGGCAACGCCACCAGGGCGCCGAGCGGCGCGCATAACAGGCCGACTAGGAGAATCCAATAGCCGTTGCCGGAATCCCCGGCCAGTTTGAGATAGACGAAAGCGCCAAACCCGGCAAACGCCAGGGGCGCGAAGTTGATCTGCCCCGCCCAGCCGATCAACGGGACCAATGACAAGCCGATCAGGGCAAAGGCCATGGCCTCGTTGGCCGAGTTCAACTCTCGGCTGCCCCATGCCCCTGGGTCCCAGATGCCAAAGTCCAGCCAACCTCCGGAGAATGCCACCGCCAGCAGGATGATCACGCCGCAGCCGATGAGCCCTTCCCACCATTTGGTGAAGCGCTCATGACGGCGGAGGTGGTGAGCAAGCCGGCCCACTTCCAGCCGGGCTTGGGGCAAGGCAACTACCACAAACAGCAGGATCAGCGGAGCGATCGACAGGTGGGCGAAGCGATAGTCGGGTCCGAAGTCGAGCCATGCCCCGGTGTGGGCCCGCAATAGCCCTATCAACATGGCCCCGACCACCGCCATTGGCAGATTCCTCAAGGCGCCAAAGGCAGCGGCGGCAAACGCGATGATCACCACGTTGTTGAGAGTGGCGGGATCGAGTCCCAGTTCTGGCGCAATGAGGATTCCGCCGAGAGCCCCCATCATCGAGCCCAGCGCCCACGACGTGGACGACACCACGTTGGGGCGGGCGCCGTTCAACGCGGCGAGCTCCCTATTGTCCACCACCGCTCGCATGGCTGTTCCGATGCGGGTGCGGCGCAACAAGAAACGCATGGCCACCGCGATAGCGATGGCCACCAGGAACACGATGAGCCGGTGCCAGGGAAGCTGGGACGGCCCGAGGTCGATCCCGTTTTCGATGCCGAACAGGTACGGCACTCGCCGAGGAGTGTCGGCTTCCCAGATGTCGCCCACCACTGACAACAACAGCACCATGATCGCCACGGTGACCATGAGCTGAACCACCAGCGACGCGGTTCGCAATCGTCTCATGATCACGATGTCCAGCATCACTCCCAGGGCAGGAGCAAACATTCCGACTACCACGAAAAGGGCGAGTATGGAGTGCCAGCCTCGGTTCACATGGAGTTCCCAATAGAGGAACGCGGAGAACACCCCGATGGCCCCCTGGGCGAAGTTGAACACCCCCGTGGTGGTGTAGACAACCACTAGTCCGGTGGCGTACATCGCCCATAGGGCACCGAGGAAGAGCCCGATATAGGTGGTGACCAGGAAGGTCTCGCTGGTAACCGGCGCGCCCTTCCAGTTGAAGACGGCGATGATCACCGCGACAACCGCCGCCAGTAGCGCTGCGAGCGCTACTGGCGGTCGGAGTCCCAAAAACATGGGATCTAGGCCTCTCCGGTCTGCCCCCGGAATTCTTGACTAGCCGCCGAACTCCGCGGCCCAGTCGCGAGACAGCTCGACGACATTGTCGGCGTTGCAGTCCAACTCGCCCGCTGCTTCGGGATACACCCGCACAAATTCATTGTTCTGCACCTGCATCAACATGAAGCACGGCATGATGTTCTGCGTGGTGGAGTAGTCCGCTGGGCTCCACCATCCGTTTACATCGAAGGAAGTCAAGTTGCGGGCACCGTCGAGCACTGCCTGACGGGTTAGGCCGTTGGGTCCGACCTCAGCCACGACGCCGTTGACCACATTCTCAAACAGCACTCCATCGGCCCACGAACCCGCGGCCCAGGCCGCGGGGAACGGGTTGTCTATCGCCTCCATGAAGTCGGCCAGTTCTTGGTTGTGCTCGGCCTCATCGAACGGCAGGAACCAAATCCATGTGTAGGTGCCCTCAATCACGTCCCCCGCTTCCAGGAAGCTGGGGGTGTAGCAAGCCAGCTGGCACATCCAGATCGCGTCGTCGGCATCGAATCCCTGGGCCTCAGCTTCGCTACGCCACTTGATCATGGACTGGTCGTCAGATCCGGAATAGGCGAAGTTGGAGTTGTTGTCCCGCATGATCTGGATGAATGCGCCGTACTCCGACTGGGTGGTGAAGCCACTGATGCCGGGCTCGCCGTCAATGACAATCCCGATCTCCTGGAAGGAGCGCACCTGGGGCATCGACGTGGCGATGGTCGACGGCAGGTCGGAGGGCACCAAGTACACGCCGTTGAGATCAGGCTCGATGTTCTCCTGCAACCACTGCACATGACCGACCATGCTCTGCGTAGTCCGAGCGCCGCTTCCAGCATAGGGACACTCGCTGTTGGGCCGGCTGGTGGCAAAGGTCACCACCGAGCACTGGTGAGGTGGCTCAGTGGTGATGTAGGCGAAATCGGGCACTCCGATGTCATTGCCATGGGCATCAGGGCAGGACTGCAAGTCGGTGGTATCAAGAGCGAACAGCGCTGTGGTGCCTACCAGGGCAAACGCATTTTCGCAGGCCACCAGGAAACCGTTGGTGGTCTCGGTAGGGTTGATGGCCGAGTCATGCTCAAGGACTTCGATCTGACGGCAGGCCAGACCGCCCTCGGAGTTCACGTGGTCGGCCCACGCCTTGACCCCGTCGATGGATCCCTGGAACAGGCCAGGCGCCAGCGGGGAGCCGACATCGGCCATTACCAGCACCGTGATGGTGTCGGAGGTAATTCCAATATCGGTGGCCTCGAGTTCGACGTTGGCACAGGGATCGACTTCCGGCTCCTCGGTGGCTACCGGCTCGGCCTCCTCATCGTCCATGTCGTCGTCCGTGGAATCGTCCATGGAGTCATCACCCATGTCGTCATCGCCCATGTCGTCATCCATGGAGTCATCGCCCATGTCATCGTCCATGGAATCGTCGCCCATGTCATCAGCACCCATGTCGTCATCCATGGAATCGTCCATAGAGTCATCACCCATGTCGTCATCCATGGGCTCGGGTGCCTCCGTCGGCGCGGCATCCGGGGCGGACGCGCCCGAATCGTCGTCGTCGTTGCCACCGCATGCTGCGGCGACCAGTGCGAGAACAGCCAACAGACAAATGAGCCAGCGGAAGTGCTTCACGTTTCCCCCTTCAAAGGACCGACGCGCTCTCATTTGGCGGCCGACGGTATAGCGGGTGCCAGTCTTACCCATCGCGCCACTTGCTCGCCATCTACAAGTGAGAATCCGCACACGTGGGCTTGGGTGGGCGCGGAGGGACTTGAACCCCCGGCCTCTTCCTTGTAAGGGAAGCGCTCTTGCCATCTGAGCTACGCGCCCGGTGAGACGGCCAGACTAGTGGCGCCCCTTGGCTGCTCCCGCACCAATAGCGGCTGGGTCGTCGGCGCCAAAGGTGCGGCGCTGGACCAAGGCCTCGTCCAGCAGCGGCGCGGTGGCGGCCACCACCGGATAGCGCCTCTCCGTCAGATCATCGGGCAGAAGGGGTCGTCCCCAAGCCTCGCCCATGGCCACCCCGGCTTCTGCACACACCAAAGCGGCCCCTAGATAGTCCCAGGTGGAGTGCCCCTCATTGGTGCAGTCGATGTAGGCGTCGAGCACGCCCTCAGCTACCGCGCACATGTCCAGGGCGATCGACCCCAGCACCCGGTATTGCCTCCACCCCAGATGACGGGGAGGAATGTAGGTCAGCCCCACCGTGGCCTCCCCCAGACTCTGCTGTTCTGACGGCCCAGATCCCCTACCTCGATCGCCCCCAGTCGGCGGGGTCAGCGGGCGGCCGTCGACGGTGGCCCCTCCGCCCCTAACGGCCCGGTAGGCCTTGTTGCTCGCCAGGTTGAGCACCAGCGCGGCCCGCATGCCCTCGGAATCGACTGCGCAGAAGCTCGTGGAGAACCACGGCAGTCCTCGGGCCGCATTGGTGGACCCGTCCACCGGATCGAGCACCACAATCAGATCTCGCTCGGGGCTGTGCGATCCCGATTCTTCGCTATACACCCCGAAGCCGGCCTCCAAGAGAACTTCGCAGGCCGCGTCATCGGCGGCCACGTCAAAGCTGTACTGGCCTTCTCGGGCACCGGTGAGCCGCCCTCCGTCGATTTGAGCTACGGCTCCGGCCACCCGGGCCGCGGCCTGGTCGAAGACCGTCAGAATTCGGTCGTTGTTCACCGGGGTGAAACTACCGCCAGCAGATAGCGATGGTGAGTCATTGCGTGGCAGTGTGGGACTCTTGGCTGCCGTCGATATCGCAACCTTCGTCGCCGATCTCAAGGACCACGCCGCTGACCACGGCTTCCATGTCCACGATGATCGCCATTTCGTGGAGACCTACTCCATGCGCCAGGCGTGGGAGGTAGACCTGCACCCCGCGGCTGCCTGCGGCGGCCCGCTCGACGTGCACATCACCTTGGAGGTGGATCCCCGGGTGATGCTGAGCTTCGAGGACCATCTGATGGAGCTGCCCGAAGGGGTGGATCCCTCAGACGACTTCAAACTGCCCCTGGTGGTGTCTTGGAGCCTGCCGCCGCTACCCGATGGACCCGACCTTTTGTTGTTGGCCACCGAGCTGGCCGGTATCGGCGGCATGGAGCTGCCCCTTGACGTGTCGGCCATCGACGCCTATGCCGCGGTAACCGACGCTCCGGAGCGGAGCATCACCATCTCGGCTCGGGTGGAGGTGTCGATCAGCGGCATGTTCACCGGCAACGAATGCCTCGGCGGCGTTATGCCCAAGGTGGCCGAGATAAGCGAATTCCTGCTGGACCGGGCACCAGCCTGGCTGGGCGACATCTGAGCACATCTGGATATATTCGAATTGCTGCTGGAGCCGCCGGTTGAACCGGTGGATATCTTCGGTAACGAATCGGTAACATTGTTAAACCATGGTTCGTCAGCTCAAGCTCATCGTTGCGCCGGAAATCGACGGCAACGCGCGCAGCTGGCGCAATTTCCCTGGTCAAGTACTGATCGTGACGGTGGCCGCACTGATCTACTTCGGTGTGCGAATGGCCACCAAAGGGGCTGAGGTCGCCGCATTCAAGAACGCCTACGACCTGCTGACATTCGAGTCCACTCTGGGGTTGGACTTTGAGGCTTGGTCTCAGTCGGCCGTGCTCGACTACCACTGGCTGGTCACCTTCTTCAACTGGGTGTACATCTGGCTGCACTGGCCGGTGATCATCGGCGCCTTGCTGCTGCTGTACCACTACAACCGCAGCCGCTACACGCTGATGCGCAACGCCATGATCGTCTCCGGCGCGCTGGGCCTGGTGTTCTTCGCCTTCTTCCCGGTGGCTCCGCCCCGATTCTTCGACGGTTTCACCGACACGGTCACCGAGTTGTCCACCTCCTACAAGTACCTCCAGCCCCCGTCGGTAGTGAACAAGTACGCCGCGTTGCCCAGCTTCCACGTGGGATGGAACGTGCTGGCCTGCGTGATCCTGTTCCGCACTGTGAAGTCGATCCCGGTGCGCATCTTCGCAGTGGCCTCCCCTCTGCTGATGTCGGTGGCGGTGGTACTCACCGGCAACCACTGGGTGATCGACGGGTTCGTGGGCATTGCCCTGGCCATGATCGGCCTTTACGTCGCCCATCGCCTGGGCTGGCACACCCGCCACTGGCAGGAACCAGGCGAGACCGGGGAAAAAGAGGTGGGCCCGGCGGGGATCGAACCCGCGACCGAGCGATTATGAGTCGCCTGCTCTGACCACTGAGCTACGGGCCCGCCGACAGCCTATTGGGCGGGCCCCCCGCACTGGCGCCGGTTTGGCTCCGGGGGTGAGACTCGAACTCACAACCTAGCGGTTAACAGCCGCTTGCTCTGCCGGTTGAGCTACCCCGGATCGACTGGCAATTCTACTCCCCCAGCCGGTGGCCTCAACCATCCAATTGGCTGGCTACAGGGGAATTCCGCCCTCCTTACTCATCCAATACGACGGCCAACACTGAAATCACCACGAGGGGAACACCCACCCACTGCAACCCGCCGAGTTGTTCGTCGAACAAGAACCAGGCCCACATGATGGCGAGGCCCGGGGCGGTCATGTTTAACAGCGAGATCGACCGCAACGACACGTACCGATGGCTGTAGTTGACCATTAGGTGGGCCATTCCCGCGGTCACCGCCATAGTGCCGGCTACTCCCCAACTCCAAGCGTCGCTGATTATCAGGGGGTCGAACGACAACAGCGAGATAGGCAGCATGAACCCGGCGGAAACGGCTGACCATCCGGCCTGGTACTCCAGTGCGGTCAAGTGGTTGCGGGCGATGCGGGATGCGATCAGGTAACCGGAGAATGCAAATACGGCCACTACCGCCAGCACATCGCCCGACAGCGATCCACCACCGGTGCCCTCCGAACGACCCATCAGCATCATCGCCATCCCGGCGATGGCCACCGGCGTGGCCACGATCACCCGGAAGCTGATCTGCTCCTTGAATACCTTGCTGGCCGCCCACAGCAGGAAGATCGGGGCGGTGGCGCCAACGACCATGGCATTGGCCACCGCGGTGGTCTTGATGGCGGTGAAGAACGTGATGGCGTTGACCGTGAACGCCATCCCGCCGGCCAGGGAGTGGCGCAGCACCCGGCGGTCCAGCCGACCGCCCCGCAGGTACAGCGCGGCCACCGCCCATATCGCCGCGCCCAGCACCCGCCAGAAAGCGAACGGCAGAGCGCCGAACTCGTTGTCGCGGACGAATACCGGCCCCCAGCTGAACAAGAAGATGCCGACCGCCGCGGCCCACATGCCCAGGCCCAGACCGGCTCTGGCCGACGCCGCGCCAGCCGCGCCGGGTTCTGAGACTGGGGGTGAAGGGCTAATCGGAAGCCGATGCGATCAGGCCGAGCACCCTATTGGGGTCGAGCGGCTGGCGGTTGGGGTAAACCCCGAAGGGGGCCAGAGCGTCGGCCACCGCGTTGAACACCGCCGGGGGCGCTCCGATCGCCCCGCCCTCGCCGGTTCCCTTGTGCCCACCGGGAGTGTCGGAGGGCACCACCACGTGGCCGGTCTCCAAATCGGGGACTTCGGCTGCGGTGGGCACCAGATAGTCGAGGAAGGTGGATGCCAGCGGATTGCCGTTCTCGTCGTAGACGCAGTGCTCGTAGAGCACGCCGCCGATTCCCTGTACCACTCCCCCGGCGATCTGGCCGTCGACCACCATGGGGTTGATCAATACCCCACAGTCCTCGCTCACCACGTAGCGCAGCAGCGTGACCTTGCCGGTGTCGGGATCCAGTTCGCAAGTGCACATGTGGCACGCGTTGGAGTGGGTGGTGGGCGGGGCCTTGTAGCGGGCGGTGTGCTCGAGGCCGGCCTCGGTCCCCGGCGGCAGGGCATCGGAGTTCTGATAGGCCGTGGCAGCCACTTGCGCCATCGTCATCGAAGCCGCGGGCGTGCCCTTGACCGAGATGACTCCGTCGGCCACCTCCAAGTCGTCGGCGGAGGCCTCCATCAGGTGGGCGGCGATGGCCACCACTTTCTCCCGCACCCCCGACGCCGCGGCTCGGGCCGCGCTGCCGGCGATGACCGCCGAGCGGCTGCCGCCGGTGCCGAACCCGTATCCGGAGCCGTGGCCCTGGTGCAAGGTGACGTCTTCGGGGCGCACCCCAAGCTCGTCGGCCACCAACTGGGCGATGGTGGTCTCCAGGCTCTGGCCGTGGGAACCGGTGCCCATGAACACGTTGACGTGGCCGTCAACCTCCACCCGCAACATGGCCGACTCGGTGCCCAGCGGCCCCATGCCCATCGACGTGGGCTCGATGTACAGGGCCATGCCGAGCCCGAGATAGCGGCCCTGTTCGCGGGCCTTGGCCTGTTCGGCCCGGAAGTCGCCATAGCCGATCATCTCAGCGGCCTGCTCCAGGGTCTGGTCCGGCGAGATGGTGGTCTCGAAGAAGAGCCCAGTGGGCACCTGGTAGGGCAGATCGTCGGGCTTCAGCACGTTGCGGCGGCGCAGCTCGAGGGGGTCCATGCCGATCTCCCTGGCCACCCGGTCGATCATCTGCTCCCGGGCCACGCTCTCCATCTGCCACGGGCCCCGGTAAGCCCCCCGGCCGCATGTATTGGTGTGCACCGTGCGAGCCCGCCAGCTCACCGGCCCCATCCGGTACGGACCGGGAAAGAGCATGGTGGTCATGGCGCCCGGGCCGGACATGCCGCCCAGCGGGAAGGCACCGTCGTCTTGGAGCTGGTCCAAGTCGGCGGCCAAGAAGTTGCCCTCCTCATCCACCGCCATGGACACGGCAATCTGCTCGATGCGGGCGTGGTTGGAGGCCAGCAGGTTCTCGCGGCGGTCTTCGATCCACTTCAGTGGGCTGCCCACAAGCTTGGCCGCCACCAATACCGCCATGTCCTCGCGGCCCAAGAACATCTTCTGGCCGAAACCACCTCCCACGTCGCCGAAGTGCACCACCATCTTGTGCTCGCCGATGCCCAGCACCCGGGCCCCAACCAGTTGCATCTCATGGGGGCTCTGGGTAGAGGCCCATACCTCCATCACTCCGGCGTGGGGCTGCCAGGAGGCCACGATGCCCCGGGTCTCCATCGGGACGTTGGTCTGGCGGTGCTGGTACCAGGTCTCGGTGATGATTTGGGCGGCGTTCTCGAAGGCCTCCTGCTGGGCCGGGTTGGGCACGGGCAGGTCGTGAGCCAGGTTGCCGCCCAGTTCGGGATGGACGTGGTTCTCAGAGTCGGCCGCGGTCTCGTAGTCCACCACCGGTTCGAGCGGCTCAAATTCCACGTCTACCAAGTCGAGGGCGTCTTCGGCGATGTAGCGGCTTTCGGCCACCACCATCACATAGGGATCGCCCACGAAGCGCACATCGCCGTCGGCCAGCATGTTGGCCGGAGGCGCAGGCGAATCGGGCGGGACCATCGAAGACCGCAGCGAATCGTTATAGGAGTTGAGGTCGGCGGCGGTGAACACGGCGTGGACCCCGTCGAGGGCCTCGGCCGCCGAGGTGTCGAGATGGGTGATGGTCGCCCGGGCCAGGTCGCTGCGCCCGAAGGCCACGTGGAGCATGCCGGGCAGCATGATGTCGTCCACATACCGGCCATGGCCAGTGACCAGGCGAGGGTCTTCCAGCCGCTTTACCGACTGGCCGACGTAACGGGCGGCGGCTGCTGTGCTGGCCATTACTCCCCTCCCCTCATGACGGCGGCGGCTTGGCGGGTGGCAGCCACGATGCCCTGGTAGCCGGTGCAGCGGCAGAGGTTGCCGGCAATCCCGTGGCGGATCTCATCGTCTGTCGGATCGGGGTTGGCCTCCAAGAAAGCGGTCACCGATATCACAAAGCCAGGGGTGCAGAACCCGCACTGGAGGCCGTGGCAGTCACGGAACGCCTCCTGCACCGGGTGGAGCGTCTCGTCGTCGGGGGCGAGCCCCTCCACGGTGGTGATGTCAGCGCCTTCGGCCTGCACCGCGAACAGCAGACAGGACCGCACGGCCTCGCCGTCCATCAACACGGTGCACGAGCCGCACACCCCGTGCTCGCAACCCAGATGGACGCCGGTGCATAGGGCCTGTTCCCGTAGGAAGTCGGCCAGCGTCAGCCGGGGCTCACCTATACCTCGGCGGCTCCGGCCGTTGACGGTCATGGAGAGGGGGATCTGATCAGCCATTGCCATCCTCCGTGGTCACCTGCGCCAGCGCATCGGCCAGTACCCGGCCCACCAAGGTGGAACCGGCCCGGCGGCGGTATTCGGCGCTGGCGTGGACATCGCCGATCGGGTCCATGTCGTCGGCAGCCAGACGCCCGATCTCTGCGGGGTCGGCGTCGGCGACGGCCAACCCCGTCAGCGCCGCCTCCACCGACGATGCCCGCAGTGGAGTAGGGCCCACGCCCAGCATGCCCACCGCAGCCCGGTTGATGCGCCCCCTAGCGTCGGTGCCGATGCCCACCGCGGCGCCGGCCAGCGCAAAGTCGCCGCTGCGTCGGGCGATCTCGTCGAAGGCGAAACCGGCCGGTTGGTCCCAGGCTGAGAATCGCAAGGCGGTCAGCAGCTCGTCGGAGGCCACCGCAGTCATAAAGGTCGACTCGAAGAACTCGGCGGCCGGCACCTCACGGGTGCCCGATGCCGAGGCGATCTCGGCGGTGCCGTCCAGAGCCAGCATCACCGCGGGGTACTCCGAGGCCGGATCGGCGTGGGCCACCGAGCCGCCGATGGTGCCCCGGTTGCGGATCTGGAAGTGGCCGATGTGGGGGGAGGCCAGGTGCAACAGCGGCACCCGTTCGGCCACTGCGGCATCGGTCTCCACGGCTGCTTGGCGGGTCATAGCCCCGATGCGGACCCCGCCGTTGTCGGCTGCCACCCCGAACAACTCGTCCACCCGGTTCAAGTCCACTATGTGCTCGAATCGGGTGAGGCGCATGGCCAGCATGGGCACCAGACTCTGTCCCCCAGCCAACGGTTTGGCGTCGTCGCCGTGCTCGGCAAGCAGCCCGACCACGTCGGCCACCGTCTCCGGAGCGTGGTATTCAAAAGGAGCAGGTTTCACCGCCGGGGACTGTAGCCCGCCTCGCTGAAGGTGTCGCAGAAGTAGCTGGATTGAGTGCCTGCACACCACAGCGTTCTGACGAGAGTGCTCGGCCTGCCCCAGGGACGGGGCGTTCTGGCAGACTGGGGAGATGGTCGACGTTGCCGACGCGCTTCGCACCTATTGGAACGACCGGGGACCGGTGTGGATCGAGCATCGGGAGAGGCTGGACGCCATGCTGGCCCCTCTCGGAGAGGCGGCTGTCGCCCGACTTCATCCCGACCCTGGCGAACACGTGCTCGACGTCGGCTGCGGCACCGGGACCACCAGCTTGGAATTGGCCCAACTGGTGGGAGACAGCGGACACGTGACCGGGGTGGACGTTTCGGCGCCCATGCTGGATGAGGCCCGCCGCCGAGCCGCCGACGCCGGTTGGGACAACACGACATTTGTGGTGGCCGACGCCGGCGCCCACCAGTTCGAACCCCGGCACTACGACGCCGCATTCTCCCGCATGGGGATCATGTTCTTCGCCGAGCCGGTGGCTGGTTTCACAAACCTCCGGCGGGCCCTGCGGCCCGGCGGGAGGCTGACCTTCGTCTGCTGGCGGTCGCCCGAGGAGAATTCTTGGGTCACGGAACCGGGGCGGGCGGTGGCCGAGGTGCTGGGTCCGCCCGACCCGATGGATCCCTACGCTCCCGGACCGTTCTCGCTGGCCTCGGGCGATCGGATCAGCTCGATCCTCACCGGAGCTGGGCTGGTGGACATCGACATCACCCCGCATGACCTGCCGGTGAACATCGGCGGCGGCACCACCGATGAGCTGGTTCGCTACTACATGGACCTGCTGCCCGGCACAGCCATTCCCGAAAACGCCGACATTCATGTGATCGACCGGGTCAAAGCCGCTCTCGGGGCAATGGTCGAGCGCCGCCGCACCCCCGACGGCATCACCATGGGCGCCGCCGCCTGGCTGGTCAGCGCCCGCGCCTAGCCGCTGGATCGAGCCTGGGGCACTAGCCGCGGGCACTAGCCGCGGGCTGCCTCTGTCTGGCGGCGGGCTTGGCGACCGGCAATCACCGACCAAACCACCACCAAAACGGTGGCCGCGGCCATGTAGCCGTGCATCTCCCGCAGCCCGATCTGATCGGCCAGGGCACCAAGCGGGAACGCCACCAGGCTCTGGGCGCTGAACGCGACCATCACCAGACTCTGCACCCGACCGTGGTACACCGGTTCGGCCAAGAGCAAAGACATCGACATGTTGGCGGTTTGGAAGGTTGTGGCCGCGCCGCCCAGGAAAAAGAGCACCGGCAACGCCACCAGGTGATTGGGGGTGATGGCCAATACGCCCACCCCAAGGGCTACCACGCCGAGGCTGAAGACCCGCAGGCGCCACAGCAGGGTGTTGTCCCGCATCCGGGCCACTTGGAGGGCGGTGACGGTGCCGCCGAGGGCGTTGGCCCCCTGGAGAATGCCCAGCCACAGCGCTCCCACCCCAAACACGCTCTCGGTGAACTTGGGCAAGAACGCCATGTAGGGCATGGCCACCAACAGCATGAGAGCGGTGGAAATCACCACCACCCGCAGATAGGGCTGCCGGGCGACGTAGGCCACCCCCTCGACAATTTCCTCGATGGGGCTATGGGCCTCCCGCTGCTCCGGCTGCGACGTCGGCAGCATCAGCACTGGGATCGTCCCCACCGCGGTGAGACCCGCGCTCAACAGGTACACCCCGGCCAGTCCGAAACCGGGCGTGTCAGCCAGCACTCCGGCCAGAGCTGGCCCGACTGTCTGGGAACTGGCCACAGTCAACTGGGTGAGCGAGATGGCGTTGGACAGCAGCTCTCGCTCCACCACTTCGCCGGTCATGGCAATCCGAGCCGGTCCCATGAAGGCGAACGACGAGCCCTGGATCACCGCTGCCACCAGGAGCATCCAGAACTCCTCCAGGCCCAGCACCATCATGATCCCGAGCCAAAAGGCGCTCAGGGTCAGCGAGACATGGGAGCCGACGATGAGCGCCCGACGGGGGAAGCGGTCGGCGGCCACTCCACCGAACGGAGTGACGGTGACCATGCCGATGCCGAAGGCCAGCAGCACCAAGGCAAAGCTGGAGTTGCTGTCGGTGAGCTGGATGGCCAGCCAGCCCCGGGCCAGGATCTGCATACCGACGGCCAAGAACGCCACCAGCCCCGACCACCACAGCAGGTTGTAGTCCCGGTTGGACAGCGACGCGAACATCCCCGAGGCAGAGACAGGGGCGGCGTCGCTCACGCTGCGACGGTACTGGCCTTCAGCTTCCGACGCGGTACTTGCCGTACTGCTGCCGTAGGTTCAGGCCATGGGTGACACCAATACCGCTGAGGAAACCAAGGCCGTGCTGCGGCGGTGGTACGACGAGATGTGGGGGGCGCAGAATCCGGACTTGGTGCCGGAGCTGGCCGGACCGGTGTATGTGCGCCACGAGATGGGGGGCACCCGCTCGGTGACCGCCGAGGAGTACCAGCAGCAGGTGGCCGCTCTGTGCAGCCAGGCTGAGTTCACCGACATGCGCTACCGGCTCATCGCCGAGGACGACTTCGTAGTGGCCATCGGCAGCTGGAAGGTGGACGGCAACCAATGGGACTGGGTGCAAGCCTTCCGAGCCGAGAACGGAAAGCTGGTGGAGACCTGGCTGTCGGGCATTGGATTCGAGTCCAACTGGGCACCCGAAGTCATCAACCCCTAAACACAACTCCAGTACGAGCGCGAAGGAGACAACCAGTGAGCATTCGACGGATCGTGTGGGCATTGATCACCCTGGGCCTGGTCACCGCGCTGCTGGGCGCAGTGGCGGCCAATGCGCAAGACGACGGTGATGCACCCGGTGACAGCGGCGAACTGCAACTGGTGATCCTGCACCACAACGACGGCGAGTCGCAGTTGGTGCAGGCGTCGTCGGATCTGCCCGATTATGGCGGCGTGGCCCGCTTCGCCTCCCTGGTACACCAGCTTCGGTCCCAGGCCGCCGATGACGGCGCGGCGGTGATCACCATCTCCTCGGGCGACAACTTCTTGAGCGGCCCCGAGCTGTCGGTGAGCCTCGGCGAGGACAGCCCGTTCTACGACGCCCTGGCCCTCAACCTGATCGGCTACGACGCGTTGACCATCGGCAACCACGAATTCGACTTGGGCCCCGACCTGTTGGCCCGGTTCATCACCGAGACCACCACTGCGCCGTTCATCAGCGCCAACCTGGACTTCTCCGGCGAGCCGGTGTTGGCCGCGCTGGTGGATGAGGGCCGTATCGCCCCGTCGGCAGTGGTGGAGAAGCAGGGTCGGCGCATCGGCATCATCGGCGCCACCACCCCGGAGCTCTCCTACATCTCCAGCCCCAGAAACGTGGCGGTAATGTCGAATGTGGCCGAGATCGTGCAGGCTGAGATCGACCGGCTCACCGGCGACGGCGTGGACATCATCGTGCTGTCCACCCACTTGCAGGCCTTGAGCGGCGAGACTGATCTGGCTGCTGAGCTCACCGGCGTGGACGCCATCGTGGCCGGCGGCAGCGGGGCGCTATTGGCCGACGAAAATACCGCGCTGCTTCCCGGCGACGGCGATCCCTACGGCCCCTATCCGCTCACCGCCACCCTGGCCGATGGCAACAGCGTACCGATCGTGACCACACCGGGCGACTACACCTACGTGGGCCAGCTGATCCTGACCTTCGACACCGACGGCAACGTGACCGCCATCGACGAGTCCAGCGGCCTGCGCCGGGTGGCCGGCGGGGACGAGCCCGACGCGGTTGAGCCCCACCCCGACGTGGTAGCCCAGGTGACCGAACCGGTGGCCGCGGCCCTCGAAGAGCTGGCCGCCTCCCCGGTGGGCAACACCGAGGTGCCCCTGGACGGACGACGCTCCCCCGGCATCCGCACCCACGAGACCAACCAAGGCAACCTGCTGGCCGACGCCCTTTTGTGGAACGGCCAACGGCTGGCCGACGACTTCGGCGTGCCCCAGCCGTTGGTGGCCCTCCAGAACGGCGGCGGGATCCGCAATGACTCGGTGATCCCGGTAGGCCCGATCAGCGAGCTGGAGACCTTCAACATCTCCCCGTTCGGCAACTTCGTGACCGTGATCGAAGACGTGTCGCCCGCCCAGATGAAGGTGATCTTCGAGAATGCCGTGTCGAGGGTGGAGAGCTCTAGCGGCCGCTTCGCCCAGATCGCGGGCATGAGCCTGGTGTACGACCCCGCCAGCACTCCTCAAGAGATCGGCGAAGACGACACCGTCACCACCGAGGGCTCCCGAGTGCAGTCGATCACCCTGGACGATGGCACCGCCATCGTGAGCGATGGAGCCGTGGTGGACGGCGCCCCATCCATCGCCCTGGTCACCCTCAACTTCCTGGCCAACGGCGGCGACCAGTACCTGTTCGGCGACGGCACCCGCACCCACCTGGGCCTCACCGACCAGCAATCCTTGGCCGCCTACATCGCCGACGGCCTCGGCGGCACCATCACTGCTGCCGATTACCCCGAAGGCGGCGAAAGCCGCATAACCGCAGCAGCCGCGGACATGGACGACGGCATGGCCGACGACATGGACGAGACGGCTGGCGAAGAACTCCCCGCCACCGGCGTGGAAAGCCGCCTGCTCTTCATCATCGCCGCCACCCTCCTCCTAGCCGGCCTCCTCCTGGCCAGCCTGTCCCGCCGTAGCGGGAAACTCACCATCTAACACTCCTAGTCTCAGCCTCTCGGCAGACTTGCGGTCAGCCACTCCCTAGAGTGGAGCTATGACTGGTCGCCCTTCTGCCGAGGAGCACGGCACCCAATTGGGTGCCATCCCACAGGGCATCCACCTCCCTACCCTACAGAAGCACCAGCGCAAAGCCCTCAAAGAGTTCTTGGACGACTGGGCCAAAGAGTCAGGAGTTCCAGACCCCCAAGACGTCGCCGCGATGCGCCGCCGCTACTTCCCTAGGTGATCCTCGACACCGAAAGCTCCGACTTCTCCGCCCTCACATCCCTTCTCGTCCCCAATGCCCCACGAGTACACCTCTGGCCGTAGCAGACGTGCTGGCGGTTGCCTACCCCAACTCCTCAAGATGACCAGACGCCGGGGACTGCGGCCTGCTCGGCAGTGGCAATGCCGACGGCCCGAGCCCCTCACCGCGGTCCAGCAAGTAGTTCTGAAGCCGCCAAGCCACGACCTCGAGGGCCATTTCCACGAAGGCCTCCCGCCGCTCATCAGACACCAAGAACGAGGGCACCATCATTCCGCCGTCGTCACCAGGTTCGTGGCTGAACAGGGATTTACCCGGCTTGTTGGATAGATGACCCAGCGGCCACTTGAACCAGTATTTCCGCCACTTCTCAAGCGACACTTCGTCCAGATTGGGTATCTCCTTGATGTGGATGTCGGCCCGCAGCCGATGGTCTTCCCGAATTGCTTGCAATGACCGTTCTGCCACATCAGCTACCGAAGCCGGCTCAAATGCCCCACCCAATTCCAGCATTGCCTGCAACGCCACCAACTTGTAGGACTTGAAGATCCGCTCAGATTCCAGCGATCTCAGCACGTCGCCCGCCTCTTCTACGGCACTCTTGTGAGCGTCTGACAGCAGTCCCAGGTTGTCAAGATAGCGGTGCCAGCCGCGAGCCCGCTTGATCGGCCCGCTGCCGGGCTTGATCCCCACCGAGCGAGAGGTCTGCGCCGCGGTAGGCCTTGCATCGTGCTCTTCGGCGTAGTTGAGGCAGTACTCGGCCAGCGCAGCGGCCTCGTCGCGGGCGGCTGGACCCAGCCTGTCGGCGCGCCTGGTCAGCATCTGGCGCAGCAACACAATCGCCCCTAGCTCGAACTCCGCCGAACAGCCCGGCGGTAGGTCGAATTCGCCAGCTTCAGCCGCATTCACAGCGGCCTTGTCGGTCAAAGTGGACGCCGACGAGCCCATCTTCGCCAACACCCGGGGCTTCATCAAGAAACTGTGGTGGTTACCCACGAAGTCGATCACATGAAGCGCGGCTTTGTCTTCAGATACGCGAAGCCCCCGTCCGAGCTGTTGCAGGAATATCACCGGCGAATCGGTGGGGCGCAGCATGAGGACCGTTCCGATCTCGGGAACGTCGACACCTTCGTTGAACACGTCAACCGCAAACAGCACTTGGATAGCCCCGCTTCGAAGGTCCTCAACCGCACTTTGGCGCGGGGCCGAGTGTTGGCCACTGTGGACAGCTACCGACCGCACTCCTCGCTGATTGAAGAACTCGGCCATGAACTTGGCGTGAGCGATGGTTGTACAGAACGCCAGCGTCGGGCCCATTGCTCGTTCCCGCCACTCCGCCAGCGCTTGTGCGGCCCGCTACGTGGTCTCGATGGCCTCGGCCAGCTTGTCGGGGTCGAAGCGGCCATTGCGCCAAGGAATCGGGGCGTAATCGGCCACGTCTTTGATGCCCCAATAGTGGAAGGGTGATAGCCGCTCCTGTCGGATTCCCTCAACTAGATCGCATTCGAACACCAGGTTGTTGCCGCAGAGCGCGAGTAGGTCAGCCCCGTCGAGTCGGTCCGGAGTGGCAGTAAGTCCGAGCAAAAACTTCGGATGAAAGCGCTCGATAACCCGGCGATAGGTAGGAGCGGCGGCGTGATGGAATTCGTCGACCACCACGTAGTCGAACCGGTCAGACTCGAAGCTGTCGAGATTGCGGTGCAGCGTCTGAATGCTGGCAAACACCACGTCGGCCTCAGGGTCTTTGTCGGCACCCAGGAAGAACCCGAAGCGACCATCGGGCCGCACTCGGCGGAACGCGTCCCGGCTCTGGCGCAGTATCTCCTCTCGATGGGCAATGAACAGCACCCTGCGGAAGTCAGGACGGTTGCTGTCGAACGCGGCCAACAATGTCTTGCCCAACCCGGTGGCCATGACCACCAATCCTCGGCGAAAGCCCTGAATACGGGTCTCCTCCAAAGCACGAAGTGCCTCATTTTGAACGGGCCACGGGTTGACCGGCTGGAGCGGTGGTTCAACGTCAATGGACGCTTCTGGGGGTGGGGTTCGGGGAGCACTGTCGGGTGGCCGCCGAATCCGATACTCAGCAACCCAGCGAGCGTCGATAGACGCACATCGGGAATCGGTCCACAGCCGTTCAAAGCTCTCAACTAACGGACCTATCTGATCGACCCCCAGATTCCACTCCACGCCGCTTCTGATCCCTGACCGGCTCAGATTTGAGCTCCCCACAAAACCGCTGGCGATTGCGCTGCTGGTTGATCGAAACAGGTACGCCTTGGGATGAAAGGAAACTTTGGGGTCGTGGAAGACCCTTAATTGAAGTTGGCTCTCATCCAGATCAGGGCGATCAGCCAGATCCAACAGACGGGTCAGTGCATCTGGATCGGTGATGGACAGATAGTCGGTGGTTAGAAACCTGATGCGCGCACCCCGCTGGAGGGCAACCTCAAGGTGGTCGGCAATAAGGTCTACGCCGCTCTTCATGATGAACGACACAGCAAGATCTATCCGATCAATATCTGGGTTGATCAGCCACCGGAGAATTTCCAGATAGAGATGCCTGTCGCCGAATCCATCTAGAAGGATCGGCTTCCCGTCGGCAAAGGGACCATTGCCAGGAGCATCTTCCATTCCTGCGTCCCCCATCGGCACAGGCGGCACTCTACCTAGATGTGCCAAGGCGATACTTCTCTAGGAGGAAACTGTCATTGGGGTCGACACACTTGCGACATGGATTCTGGGCCTGTGACCTGCGGAAATGGAGGGGCGGGGTGCGTGTTGAGGCGGTGGATGTGGCTAGCCAGGGGGCGAAGGGATGTGGCCGTTCAGGAATCCTGCTTGTCGGATTCGACGATGTTGCTGACGGTCTTGCGGTTGAGTCCGGAGACCTCGGCAATTTGGCGGAGCGAGGCGCCAACGCGATGGGCGACCTTAATCATGTCGTCTCGAATAGCCGCCTCCTTGTCGGCCCGCTCAGAACTCAGACCCACCACAGCCAGCGCCGCACCGATCTCGCCATCTTGGCCAGCCCGGTACTTCTCCATTCTGCCAACAGCTGCAAGCACATCTGTTTCGCTGTAGCTCATGATTGCCCCCTTAGTTCGTCGGCCAGTTTGTCTCGAATTGACATCAATAGCGGAACCCGCGGCGACAATTCGCCAACAGCCTCGGCATCGTTGAGGTGGGCGAGGACCATCCCCATCAATTCCAAGGCTTCTATACGCTCAAGCTCAAGGTGGATCATTGGTACAATTCTAACCAGCAGTGGACCCGAATGGGCCAATGTCAAGTCGGCAGCACTTGCTGGGCTGGCAGAACCAATGACTGGCCGCAGGGGAGGTCAAGTCGCCATGGGTTGGAGTTCGTCTTCTAGGCCTTCTTCTTCGCGGACCAGGTTCCAGCCGAAGCGCTCGGAGAGGGCTTCGCGGCCTTCGTCGGGGCCGCTGGCGATGATTTCGTCGCCAGCGTAGAGCACGGCGCTGCCCCGGGGTCGGTAGATGTAGCGGCCAGCCCGGCGGATGGCCAGGACGGTGAAGCCGGGCTCGATGTTGAGGCCTAGTTCTTTGAGCGAGACCCCATCGGCACCGCTCAGGCGGGCTACTGGCAGTTCCACCACCACCTCGTCGGAGTCGCCGAGGGCGATCTCCAGAATGGGGTGGACCTCTTCGCCTTGTTCCACCAGCGAGATCATCTGGCGGGCCTGGTCGCCGATGTCCTCGGCGGCTTGGCCCAGATGCAGCAGTCCCCGCAGCGGCGAGGGGTCGATGTTGTTGGACGCCGCCCGCAGCACCCACAGCTCCAACTGGTGGTTCATCTCATCGAGGCGGCCCTCCAACAGCCGCACCTGCGCGGCCAAGCCCCGGTCGTTGAGCACTAGCGCCGAATAGGCCAAACCCACCGCGGCCTCCGATAGGTCCTTCATCTCCACCAGTACGTCCACCGCCCGGTCGAGATCAGAGATCCACGGATCCTCTGGGGCCACCGGCTCCTCCCACATGGGCGCGGCAGCCAACTGGTGCAGCCGCATGATGCCTGCGGGCGAGCCCCGCAAGAACAGCACGTCGCCGGGCATCATCAGCTGTTCGCCACCCACGTCGGTTATCCAGCTGCGCTCCCGGCGAATGGCCATCACCCGCATTCCGGCCACCACGGGCAGCTCCAAGTCGCCCAGGGGGCGGCGCACCATATGGGATCCCTCGTGTACCACCAAGCGGTGGGAGATCTCCTCAGCGCTGGACAAGTCGGCCACCAGCTCGGCGGGTATTCCCAGCCGGCGGCTCACGATCCGGGAGATGTCCACCGCATCGTTGGCGATCCGCTCGATGGCGCTGATCACCTGGAGCACCGACGACATGCCCTCGGCCTCGCGGGGGTGGCGCACGGCCATGATGCAGGTCGCCCGCATGTCCTGCACCAGCTCGGTCATCTGGATCTCGAGCTCGTCGACCTCGGTGGCCATGTCCGGGTCGCCGAAGAACAGGGCGGCGTAGGCAAGATCGACCATCAGCTCGGAGAGGTCCTTGGCCTCGGCGAGCATGGCCCGAAGATTGCGGGGTTTATCGTCCATTGTCAGGTCTCTCCACGTTAGTCATCAGATTCAAAATGAGTCATTGGCCTTTCACCCTGCTCCCAAAACCGCGATGGCGAATACCAGCGTGAGTGCTCCCACCAGGTCGAGCACCGCGGTCACCGTCGGGATGCCCACTGAATCGGGGTCGACCCCGAATCGCACCGCGGCGATAGTCCCGTAGTAGGCCACCGCCACCGCGACCATCACCGCTAGGACTCCGCCCACCAGGGCGACCCCCACCAACAGGCCCACCCCTGGTCCGGCCAGGTCCACCAGCGAACCCGCCCCCTGCGAAACCAGGGCCACAATGGCGAACACCGGCAGCGCCAGCCCGATGGTCACGCCCACATCGGTGCGGGCCCCCCGCTGGGGCAGCACCGAGGGGCCGATCAAGCCCAGGTGAAGCTTGCTGGACAGCCGATTGGCCAAGATGCCGCCCAAGGCTCCGGCGATGGCCAGATAGCCAGGCACCAGCACCAACAGCACCGGTCGGTCCGAGAACACCTCGAACCGGTTCTCCACCGTCACCCCGGCCATAAGCGACAAGAACCCGGCCAGCACCAGTACCGGGATCGACTCCCGCATCACAGTCTTGATCTGCGGGGCTTTGGACCGGAGCGCGGCCGCCAGCGAAACCACCGTGATGACCGCCAACAGCCCGGCGACAACCGGGGTCACCGTGTCGCGGCGCACCAGATAGGAGGCCAGGATGAGCGCGGGCAGGGCCAGAACGTCGCCGGCCGCGGTCACCATGGGGGCGGTCACGTTGTCGGGGTCGAGGCCCCAGCGCACCGACGCGGTGGCCATGCCCAGCGTCACCAAGAGAACAAACACCGATGCCAGCGTTCCCCCCACCACCGACACCACCAAGTAGTCGGCCACGCTGATGGCGCCCTCCACCCCGATACCCGACGCCATCGCGGAGGCCAATAGCGCCAGTACCAGCGTCATCAGGAGCGTCAAGACCAACGAGGCCCACACGTTCTGGCCCACCACGCTGGACGACCGCAGCGACAGGCGAAACGTGCCGGTGTGGATCGCGGTGCCCAGCCGGCTGCCCAGCGCTCCGAAGATCTTCCCCGGCAAGGCGATGGCCGCCGGAACCAGCAGCAGCAGGCCAGGCAGCTCGGCCAATCGCTCGTGGCTGCGGCCCAGCACCACCCCGGCGATCACGCTGGTCACCGCCAAGATGCACAGCGCCCCCAGCGACTGGCGCACTCCTCGAGGGTCGGGTCCGAGCAGGCGGACCAGTTGCAGCCGGTTACCTGACCGGCGGAGAAGCGAGAGCATTGTGCGGGAGAGCATGAAGATGACTTCCCGCCCGGCTACCCCGTCGCGGCCTGTCCTAGTTGGCGCAAACGCACCTGGCAGTCGTCCCAGGCCTCCCCCAGGATGTCGGCCACCGGGCGCACCTCTTCGATGCGGCCCATCACCTGGCCGCCGAAGGGCACGGCCACGTCCATCTGCCCGCCGAAGTATTGGTCCATAAGCCGGTCGAGGCCGGGCATCTGCACTTGGTCGTGGTGCTCCATCTCGGCAGTGAGATCGGTGCGCAGGGCCCGCATGCCGGGCCGGCCGAACCGGTTCAGCAACACGGTGTCGGTTTCCGCCGCAGCCACCACCGCCTGCTTCCAGTTGTCGTGTACCGGCGACTCGGCCGCCGACAGCATTCGGGTGCCCATCTGCACCCCGTCGGCCCCCAGCACTAGCGCAGCGGCCATAGACACCCCGTCGCAAATTCCTCCCGCAGCGATGACCGGCACATCCACTTCGGCCACCACCAGCGGGGTCAACACCATGGTGGACGACCCGTGGGGGTTCTTGAACCCGCCCCCTTCCACCCCCTCCACGATGAGCCCGTCCACCCCGGCATCCACTGCCTTGATGGCCCCCCGCAGGGTGGGCACCACATGGAAAACCGTGATCCCGGCATCTTTCAGCATCGCGGTGAACCGGTTGGGGTCGCCCGCCGATGTGGTCACAAACCCCACGCCATGTTCGATGACGAAGTCGATCACCGTGGCGTCGGGCACCAGCAGCTGGGCGATGTTCACGCCCCAGGGGCGGTCGGTGAGGTCGCGCATCTTGGCGATCTCCACCTTGATGTCGTCGAGCTGGCCCGAGGAGGTCTCGATGATGCCCATGCCACCGGCGTTGGACACCGCCGAGGCCAGCTGGGCTCGGGCGATGTAGCCCATCGGGGCCTGCACCACGGGAATGTCGATACCCAACAGCTCGGTGATGCGAGTCTTCATTGCGCCAGCCTCATCGGCCTCGGTGTCCCTGGAGAAATCAACGCCGCCGCCCTGCGCCGAATCCCCGCCGCCGGAGCTCGCGCAACAGCGGGGGCAGGGGGCGGCGCAGAGGACGGTGGAATAAGCGCAGACGTTGGTAGGGAGAAGGCCGGTCGGTGCTCCACTTGCCCGGAGGCGCTGAAGTGATCGAGGCCAATCCCACCAGGCAGTTGTCGTAGTTCACCCGCCATCCGGAGTAGTCGCGCCACGCCTGGTCGCGGTCCTCGACAACTGGCACTCCCGCGCTCCGCAAGGTCTCGTACGATTCGTAGAACTCGTGGCGGCGCACGGTAATCGTGTCCGAGGGCGCCGGGTCGGGGTCGTAGTCGATGCCGAAGAAGTCAGCGATGTTGCGCAGCGCCACGTAGCCCGCTCGGATCATGAACGGCGCCGCGGGAGAGTGGGGCACCGCCACTGTCGACAACATGATGGCGGCAGTGTCGAGAATGCAGCCTGCCGCGGTCACCCATGACCGGTCAGAGCGCACCGACCGGAAGTAGGCCAATGCGGGATAAGACTGGTGGGTTTCTTCAATTTGGATGAACCAGTGCTCCCACTCGGTCCAGGTCTCGCCCATGTCTTCGAGGCCGCCGGTCTCGTGGGCCAGGATGATCATGGCCTCGGGTGTGGGCGGGGTTCCGGCTCTGATCTCCAGGCGAGCCACGGCAGACTCCCGAGCGCTGAACGCGCTGTACATGGTGGGCAAGAAGCTGATCAAGAAGGCCACGATGCCCAAGCCGATGAGTGCTTCGAACCCGGCCAGCGTCAGGGTGAAGAAGTCGGTGGTCACCCGATAGCCCAAGGTTGTGAGCGACCATCCGCTCAGTGTCAGGGCTTCGCGATAGGGACGCACATCCAGCGCCCAGAACATCAGCGAGAACCCGTAGATCACTCCGGTGGCCCAAACCACTGGCAAGAACATGAGCGTGGTTGGGGCGTAGCGGGCCAGCAGGGCATCTTTGGCCTCATAGCTCTTTCGGCGGCGGGCAAGCACCGAGAACAACATCCACATGCCCACGTACACGAAGCGGATCAACAAACTGCGTTCGGCGCGGGGCACCACCACGGTCTGGATGGCAGCGAGGAGCGTACCCAATGCAACCAGCGCCCCGACTGTGAACACAATGGCTTCGCCCGGTCCCATACGGGATTAAAGACTACGGGACTGCTGAGGCCGCCTCGGTCAACCCGCCTACGCTTTAGCCATGGCGAAAATCCAGATCGGCCATGAGCTCACCAACGATGCCCCGGTGGGAACCGCCATCGGAGCGGTCCCGCCCCGGCGCACGCCTGTCGAGGTGCCGACCCACCGCTACATCTCCCCGGAATGGGCCGAGCTGGAGATGGCCCACGTGTGGCCCCGGGCCTGGCAGCTGGCCTGCACCGTCGATCATGTTCCATCGCCCGGCGACTGGTTCGAGTACTCGGTGGGCAACCTGTCGGTACTCATCGTGCGGGGCGACGACGGGGTGCTGCGGGGGTTCCAGAATGTGTGCCGCCACCGGGGCAATGTGCTGTGCACCGGCTCGGGTTCGGGGCTCACCGAGCTTCGCTGCATCTACCACCGGTGGAGCTGGACGCTGGACGGCAAGCTGCGGGAGGTGCCGTCGCGCCGGGGCTTCGGGGCGCTGCGCAACGACGACTTCCCGCTGTTCCCGGTGCAGGTTGGCACTTGGGGGCCGCTGGTGTTCGTGAACCTCGACCTCGACGCCGAGCCGTTAGACGACTACCTGGAGGCCATCCCCGGCCTGCTGGAGTGGGCCCGCATGGACGAATACGCCTGCGCCTACGACCTCACTGTGCCGCTGCCGTGCAACTGGAAGACCCTCATTGAGGCGTTCAGCGAGACCTACCACGTGCAGGGCATCCATCGGGAGATGCTGCCCAGCTGCGACGACGTCAACTCGGTGAACCGGCTCTACGGCCGCCACGGCTCACTGCACCAGCCCTATGGGGTGCCCAGCCCCCGGCTGCGCGACGGGGCCACCGACCAGGAGATCTGGGAGTCCATCATCGTCACCCAGGGCGCCCGCTACGGCCAGGACTCCGGGAACCCGGGGCCATGCCCCCCGGTTCCCGACGGCGGCGGCGTGCGCGACGTTCTGGAGGGCCTGGTTCGGGCCCAGACCGCTCAAAAGGGCCTCGACCTCGACAGTTTCGACCAGTCGCAGATGCTGGATTTGTTCCAGTTCAACCTGTTCCCCAACATCACGGTGATCGTGATGTGCGACAGCATCACCGTGCTGCGGTCCCGGCCCGGCGACACCCCCGACGATGCCTACATGGACTTGCTGCACCTCGATCGGCGCCCACCGGACACCGATCGGACCCCGCCGATGCAGGCTGTTATCCCCGCTGAGGAGGCATCCATGAACCTGGTGTTCGACCAGGACCTGTCCAACCTCCAACGGGCCCAGCGGGGCCTGCATCAGCCCGGCTTGGACCACATCGTGTTGAGCCGGGAGGAGATGCGGATCATCAACCTCCACTACAACCTCGAGGAGTTCATAGGCATCCGCGAGCTCTCCGACGAGGCGGTTGCCGAAATCGAGGCACTACGGGCTCAGCCGGCAGGCATCGGCCCCGTCGTCGGCTGACAGGGATACTCGGTTAAACCGAGTATCCAATACTCGACTCAATGGAGTATCTCGCTCATGCTGGGTATAGGTCGTCCATGGTCCAACAGATGATTTCGCGGGCGGGGTCGGCGACCTCGTGGAATGAGGGGGCGAAGCCGGCGGCAGAGACGAACCAGAAGGGCGACTCTGGGGCTAAGGCTTCTAGAGCCCAGCCGAGGCCGCTGTCGGCTAGGCGTTCTAGGGCGGCCATGTGGTCTAGGTAGGTCTTCGCGTCGGCGGGGCGGGTGCGGAATTTGACCGAGCCGGTGACCACCTCGTCGTTGAGGGTGCGTCCGATCAGGTCGATTTCCACCTCGCGGCGAGACCGGTCATGCCCTGCCCATTTGCCCCACTTGACTACAGCGGGCAGACCCCGTGCTGGCCCCCAGCGCCGACAGGCCTGACGAGCCACGTCTTCAAATACGTGCTGGCCAACGTAGGAGGGAAACACCTCTGTCTCAATACGGACCCGCCATGCCGCCTCAGGGCCGAGGACGGCCACTGCTGACTCCGTCGGCAATCCGATTCCATAGTGAAACCGGGTCGCGGGATCGGCCAGCCGATAGCGGATCCCTCGCTGGGGTGAGGCCCCGAAATTGACCTCCCGCACCAAATACGACATGTCTTCGAGTTGGTCGACCACTCGTTTCAACGCCGTGTCGGCGCGCTGGCCCATCTTGGCGGCGACCTCGCCGACGGTGCGGGAACCCAGCCCAATGCTGGCCATCACCGCCCGATAACGGGAGGTGTTGCGCAAACCCTCCTCTTGGTCTATCTCGGTGGCCAAGCGTGAGCGGACCACACCGTGAGGCGAAAGGAGGAGATCGGCAATGTTCTCCCCCACCGGACGGTTGTCATCGACCACGGCCAGATTGGCCGGCAGGCCGCCGAACGCCGCGTAGGCCCGAACCCGGTCACGGGGCTCATATCGGGAAACCATCTGGCCAGCGTTGTAGTAGTCGAAAGGTTCAAGCGGAATCACCGCATCGAGTCGGCCATAGAGGGGCGACCCGCCAGCCGCCAAGGCCTCAAGGGTTCGCACCGCCGACCCAGAGAGCACTACGAGTAGGCCGGCCGAGCGGGGCAAACCCGACTCCCACACCGCGTTCAGCTCCGAGGCGACCTCACGCAACCCGTTCTCACCATCGGCGAGATACTGGAACTCGTCCAACACGATGACAGTCGGCTGGTCAGGGCGAAGGCTGAACAGAGTTCGAAACACGGTGCGCCACGTCGGATGATCCTCGAAACGGATGTCTTCTCCTGACCAACGGGCTGCTTCCTCGAGCAGTGTTTGACGGTTGAGCACCGGAGTGGTGGATGAAGCCGAATAGTGCAGCACTTGCTCAGACGCCCAGAGATTGGACAGCAGATAGGTTTTGCCCACCCGGCGACGGCCGCGCACCAATGCGAGCGCGGGTGCGTCTCGTTCCAGCAGTGCCCGCAGCTTCGTCGCCTCTACCTCCCGGTTGATAAGCGTCTTCGGCCCCATGTTGTCATCGTACTGATCTACTAGCGTATTAGTCAACTAGTACACTAGTGTACTAATATATTCGGTGATTGCGACGTTGGCGGGCGATTTCGAAGCAGAGGACTGCGGCGGCCGAAGCGACATTGAGGGATTCGACCGAGGCGGCCATGGGGATGGACACCCAGCGGTCTATGGCTGTGGCCTGGTCGAGGCCGTGGGCTTCGTTGCCCACCACCAGGGTGAGGGGACCGGTGAGGTCAGCCTCGTCGCAGAGCTCGCCCTGGTGGGGATGGGCGCCGATGCGCTCCCCCACCGACGAACCCACGGCCAATGGAATCTGAAACAGCGCGCCAGCCGACGCCCGGACGGTCTTGGGGTTCCAGGGATCCACTGATTCGGGGCTGAACACCACCGCTTGGGCCCCGGCGGCCGCTGCGCTGCGGACGATGGTCCCCGCGTTGCCGGGGTCGGCCACCCCGGCCAGTTCAACGATGAAGTCGCCGTGGGCCACCGGCGCAGGCTCGGGAATACGGGCGGTGGCCATGACTCCCTGGGGCGTGACCACCGAGCCAACCTTGGCCAGCACACCGTCGCCTACGGTCCAGGTGGGTGCATTCACTGAGACTCCCAGGTCGGCCCACAGATCGATCACCGGTTCCACGAACACGTCCACGAGCTCAACACCGGCATCCAGCGCCTCGATCAGCAGCCGCGGCCCGTCGATGACGAATTTGCCAGCCTCGGTGCGCTCTCGACGGTTGCGAACGAGGCGGCGAAGTTCCGCTACTCGGGGGTTTTTGGCGCTGAGGTTCAGTGCTACCCCACCGAGGCGGACTCTTGCTCCGCCTCGGACGCAGCCTTGGCCACCTCGACTAGTGCAGTGAATGCCGCTGGATCGTTCACGGCCATTTCAGCCAGGATCTTGCGGTCGACTTCGACTTCGGCCAGCTTCAGGCCGTTGATGAACCGGCTGTAGTTGGTGCCGTTCTGGCGGCAAGCGGCGTTGATGCGCTGGATCCACAGACGGCGGAACTCACCCTTGCGGGCTCGGCGATCCCGGAAGGCGTACTGGCCGCTGTGCATCAGCTGCTCATTGGCACCCCGGAATGTGCGGCTCTTGTTGCCGTAATACCCCTTGGCCCGCTTCACCACCGCCCGACGGCGTTTGCGGGCGGTGACGGCGCGCTTGACTCTGGCCATCGTGTGACTCTCCTTGGACTCGTGCTCGTGCTATCAGGCCCTACAGGCCCAGCTGGCGCTTGACTGCCGGGGCGTCGGCAGACGACACCTGGGCCGGGCCGCGCAGCTGGCGCTTGCGCTTGGGGGCCTTCTTCTCGAGGATGTGGTTCTTGTAGGCGCTGCGGCGGCGGATCTTGCCGGTGCCAGTGGTCTTGAACCGCTTGGCCGCGCCACGGTGGGTCTTCATCTTGGGCATGTGGGTTTCCTGCGCTTCAGTTTGCAGTATCGGTTGCGGCGGGTTCTTCGGCCGCTTGGCGGGCTTCCCGGGCGGTCGGCTTACGGGGCTTCTTCTTCATCTTCACCGGTCCCAGCACCATGACCATGTTGCGACCGTCCAGCCGGGGATAAACCTCGACCTTGGCCACATCTTCCACCTCGTCGGAGATGTCGTCGAGAATGCGCCGCCCCAATTCGGGATGCTGCACCTCGCGGCCGCGGAACATGATCGTGACCTTTACTTTGTAGCCTTCTTCGAGAAAGCTCCGCACCTTCCGTGTCTTGGTTCCGAAATCTCCCGGTCCGATCTTGGGCCGGTATTTCATCTCCTTGACAATGATGTTGGTGCTGTTTCGCCGGGACTCCTTGGCCCGTTGGGCGGCTTCGTACTTGTACTTGCCGTAGTCCATGATCCGGCACACCGGTGGATTCGCCTTGTCAGCCACCTCCACCAGGTCCAGGCCGGCATCACGGGCCATATCCAATGCGTCCGGCAGCAGGGTAATTCCTATCTGCTGGCCATCCTCACCAACGAGCCGTACCTCTCTGGCTCTGATCCGGTCGTTGATCCGGGGCTCAGCATCTGCCGTAGCTATGGCCGATCACCGCTCTGCAATGCGCATAATCCTCTCTCTCGACTTTTGGGACTGGCACGCTGGGAACTATTCGGTCCCGTTTGCGTGCCGGAGTTGCGGGGTAACAGTATCAGCGTTGGGGGACAATCACGCCAGACGAGGCAAAAAGGAGCCGAAGAAAGAAATGAGCACACTGTGGACTCCCGGCGGCGAGGTGCCGGTTGACGACGGCCGAGATCGGTCGACAAGCCCTCCGCCTCAAGGCGCGCCAAACGAGGCCGAAGACCCGCTGGCCGGGCTGAGCGATGAAGAGCGGGCACAAGCCGAGGAGATGGCCCAGCAGCTGGCCGAGGCCCGTGAGCAGATTGCCAACACCCCGGCCTCGGTGGTGGTGGGCAACCACGCCATGGGGCTGTATGAGCTAGGGGCCATCCACCTCAGCCAGCAGCCGCCCAATTTAGAAGAGGCCCGCTTGGCCATTGACGCCCTCGGGGAGCTGGTTGAAGGGCTGGAAGGCCGCCTCGGCGAGCACGAAGCCACCCTCAAAGACGCCCTCCATCAGATCCGCATGGCGTTCGTGCAGGTGTCTCGGGCGGTCGAGCAGGCCGAACAGGGAGGCGAAGATGCCGGCGAGTCCAGGGAAGACGGATCTGAGGACTAGCGGGGAGTAATCCCAGCCGCCTCCCATTGGCCGCGGTGGCCCGGCATCAGCTGGAAGGTCACCGCGGCTCCCACCTCGATGGCGCGGGTCCCGTCGGCAATGGCGGTGCAGTGGAACGGGTATTCGATGCCGCCGTCAACCGCGATCACTCCCCAGCCGGTGGCCTCGTCGAAGCTCGCAACCCTGCCGGTGAGCGGGGCCCTGAGTCCAGTCAGACTCAATGGACGATCTTGGCCAGCGGGAGCTCGATGATGTCGCTGGCCCCCGCGTCTCGCAGTTCGGGGATCAGAACATTGATGTCAACCTTGGGCACCACCGTCTCCACGGCGTAGCCGTGGCCCCCGAACAGCTCGTTAACGGTGGGCGCCTTCATGGACGGCAGCAGGTCGATCACCTTGTCCAGGCTGGCCGACGGCACGTTCATCTTGACCAGCACCTTGCCCCTGGCCTCCAGCACCCCGCCCAAAAGGGTGTGGATCTGCTCCATGGCGTGGCGGCGCTCGGGGTCGGCGTGGCTGGCCGGGTTGGCGATCAGCTCGGTGTAGGAGGTGAGGATGGTGTGGATGATCTTGAGGCCGGCGGCCCGCAGCGCCCGCCCGGTCTCGGTGATCTCCACCACCGCATCCACGATGTCGGGGACCTTGGCCTCGGTGGCCCCATACGACAGCGCGATGTCAGCCTCGATGCCCAAATCGTCGAAGAACCGCTTGGTCAGAGCGGGATACTCGCTGGAGATCTTCACCCCCTGGGGCAGATCCTCAGCGGCATTCCAAGGCGAGTCGTCCGGCACCGCCAGCACCATCCGAATAGGCCGGGAGGTGTTCTTGGAGTACTGGAGCTGGCCCAGAGACACCACGTCGCTGCCGGTCTCGGCCACCCAGTCCCGCCCGGTGATGCCCAAGTCGAACAGCCCGTCGGCCACATAGCGGGGAATCTCCTGGGGCCGCAGGATGCGGACTTGATCGATGCGGGGGTCGTTGATCGTCGCCCTGTAGGCCACATCGGAACTGCGATTGACGGGAATGTCGGCGGCGTCGAAGAGCTCCAAAGTCGCCTTTTCCAGCGATCCTTTGGGCAAAACCAACGAAAGCATGACTCCAACGCTACCGGTCGCCGACTGTCGGTCTGCGATCAATACCGGCTATTCGGGCCGGAGATCAATCCTCAGGTCCGGGCCTAGCCGGACGACCTCGGTGATCTGGCCTCGCCACAGGTCATCGATGGTGGAAGCACCGGGGCCGGCCAACATGGGACGACCGTCGTCGCCCCCAAACAGGGCGGGAGCCAGATACACGGCGTAGTGGTCCACCAAGCCGGCTCGGTGGAAAGCGGCCGCGGTGGCTGCGCCCCCCTCAACCAGGAGCTGCACTACTCCCCGCTCCCCCAAATCCCCCAACACCTGCTCCAACGGCCCGTCCATCTCCAGCGCAGGGTGAACCTGGGCATCGGGCGGGGCAGTGCCAAGCACCACCCGCAGCGGCTGGCCGGCGCGGGGAGCGACACCAGAGGGCGGCTGCCAGTCGCGCACCGTCAGCGCAGGGTCGTCGGCCCGGACGGTGCCCGCCCCCACCAGCACCGCGTCGCTCTCGGCTCGGAGCCGGTGGACGTCGGCCCGGGCCTCGGGGCCGGTAATCCAGCGGCTGGAGGCATCGGGAGCGGCAATGCGGCCATCCAGGGTGGCGGCCAGCTTCAGCACCACCCAGGGAAGCCCGGTTCGGCGGTGCTTCAGGTACGGAGCCAGCAGATCAGCAGCCTCATCGGCCCGCACGCCCACCTCCACCTCAATCCCGGCTTCTCGGAACGCAGCGATGCCCCGGCCCGACACCGCAGGATCGGGGTCCTCAACGGCAATCACCACCCGGGCCACCCCCGCGGCGACAATGGCCTCGGTACACGGCCCGGTGCGGCCTTGGTGGTCGCACGGCTCCAGGGTGGTGTAGAGGTCGGCCCCTTCGGCTCTCGATCCGGCGGCCTCCAAGGCGTTGACCTCGGCGTGATTGCCACCCGGTGGTGACGTGGACCCCAAGAACTGATTCTCACCGGTATCGATCACACATCCCACCCACGGATTGGGAGATGTGACCAACCGACAGGACCGGGCCGCCTCCAAGGCCAGATCCATCATGCGACCGCTGCGGATTGCCTGGTCGCCGTGAGTGGCCGTCAATGCTCGGTGGGCTGGTCGGCCAGCAGGCGCAAGGCGTGGGGAATCACGTCGAGCACCGCACCCAGGCACTCCACCGAGCCCTTGGGCGAGCCGGGCAAGTTCACGATCAGCGCCGTGCCCCTGGTGCCGGCGATGGCCCGGGACAAGCGCCCGAACGGGCTCACCAGCCGGGATGCCTCGGCCAAGCCGTCGGCCCGGCGCTCCAACACGGCGGCGGTGCCCTCAGGGGTGAGATCCCGAGGGCCGAATCCAGTCCCCCCGGTGGTGACGACGAGACCGGCGAATCCCTCGGACATGTCCAGCAAGGCATCGCGTACCGACTCAACCCCGTCCTCGACCGCCCGGCGGTCGGCGATGTCGTAGCCCTCGCCGGTGAGCATCTCCACCAAGGCGTCGCCCGAGCCGTCTTGGCGGGTGCCGGCAATCACGCCGTCCGACACGGTCAACACTTTGGCGGCCAAGCCCGCCGTTTCAAGATCAGCCATTGCCGGTCACACTAGTGGTCCGTCTATGAATTGGTCAGGGCGTCCTGCTAGGCATCGACGCCCCTCGCGGCGTTGCTCCTCCTTGCCGTACGCTCCGGGTATGGCTACGTCGGTGCGCCTTGCGAGGAACGCCGCTGCCGTCGCGATCCGCGCCTGCCAATTCACAGACGGACCACTACCCTCCAGGGGTTTTGTATATGACAGCAAACATGCCGTCGGTGCTGTGGTCTTGGGGGAGGACGAGGGCACCGCGGCCATGGGAGCGCCAGCGATGGTCGTCAATGACGACAGCCACGACATCGGGGTGCTCTTGGGCCACAAATTCGTCGATGGCCACCGTCTCGGGCCGGGTCATCGTGCAGACGCTGTAGATCACCACTCCCCCAGGGCGGACCAGGCCGAACGCGGCTCCGACCAACTCGGCCTGGAGGCGGGCCAGCTCCTCCCCATCGTCGGGTTCTACTCGCCAACGGGCGTCGGCCCGCCGCCCCAGCACGCCCAGGCCCGAACAGGGGGCGTCAACCAGCACTCGGTCGAAAGTCCCGGGGCGAAACGGCGACCGGAAGCCGTTGGCGGCCACCACTCCCGCTAGGGAAGCACCGGTCTTGGCGGCGTTGGCCGCCACCAAAGAGGCCCGATGCCGTCGATAGTCAGCCGCCACCACGGTCGCATCACTCCCAGCCAATGCGGTGGACTTGCCACCGGGGCCAGCGCACATGTCCAGCACCCGCTCCCCCGGCTGGGGGTCGACCAACTCCGCCACCCATTGCGACGCGAGGTCTTGGACATAGCCGTCGGGCCGGGTGGACACCTGAGCCGGGCGGTTCATCTGCTCTAATGCCGCGTGGGCATCATCAGCCCCGAGATCATGCTCCAGCCGTGCCACCATCCAATCCGGATAGCTCAGCTGGACCGCCTCAGTGGGCCACACTGGCTCTAGCTCACCCACCCGGCGCAAGACGGCGTTGACGAATCCCCGTTGGCGTCTAGGGGCGGCTTCAACGGTCTCGCTCACCGCGGCATAGGCCGGGGTGTCCAACATGTGGAGCTGATAGGCCCCGACACGCAGCAGATTTCGGGTTGTGAGATCAGGCGGCTCCGACACGAAGGCGTCGATGAGGTGGTCCAAGGCCCGACGCATGCGGGTCACCCCGTAGACCAGCTCGGTGATGAGCCCGGCATCGCGTTCCGGCAACTTGGCCGAGGCCAACACCAAGTTGGCAAAGGCCCCGTCGCCCTCGATTCGGTCGAGGAGCTGGGCGGCGACGGCTCGGGAGTTCCCCGTCGCCCCGCCCGGCCGGGAACGGCTCACGATCCGAGCCGGTCGCCCGGCGTCGGGCGAGCACCCCGGAGCCAGTCCTCGGCGGGTTGGCGCGACTTGCCCTCGGCCTGAACCTCCACCAGACGGAGTTGTCCGTCGCCAGTGCCTACGACAGGTCCGTCGAGCTCCCCGGACGATTGGGAACCGTCGACTGGGTCAGCCGACCAGATCTTCAGGGTCTTGCCCCTCCACGTTGTCCACGCCCCGCCCACCCGGACTTGCCGATGCAATGCCTCCGCCGAGCTCGCCCAGTCGAGGCGCAGCTCGTCTCGGGTGACCTTGGCCGCGTACACCGGCTCGCCCTGCTGGGGATCGGGCGGGCCCAGGCCGTCGCGCAGGGCGCTGACCAGCATTGGAACCGCGGCGTCCACCAGATCAGCCCGCAACGTCGTCGCAGTGGCCTCAGGGGCAATGGGCACTTCGACCCTGCGATAGACCCGGCCGGTATCGAGACCCTCGGCCACCTCCATCAGGCACACTCCGGTGGTCTGGTCGCCGGCCAGGATAGCCCGATCCACCGGAGCCGCCCCCCGCCAGCGGGGCAACAGTGAGAAATGAACATTGACCATGGCCAGCCGGTGCAGAACGTGGGGCTTGATGATCTGGCCGAAGGCCACCACCACCCCCAGGTCGGCGTCGGCGTCCAACACATCGTCCACCGCGAATGAAACCGGAATGCCCAGGTCCAAAGCCGCGGCCTTCACCGGGCTGGGAGTGGGATCGGCCCGTCGCCCCCGCCGCTTGTCGGGCCGGGTCACCGCAAGAGCCACCTCGAATCCGGCCCCATCCAGTGCCTCCAGAAACGGCACCGACTCCTCAGGAGTGCCGAGGTAAACAAGCCGGCGAATGTCCACCGGCGGGTCGATCACGGCAATTCCGTCCCACCTACCGCAACCGCGCCATCACGGCAGCGACAGCCCGTCGCCACTAGCGGGGGGACTACTCGGCCCGCCCATCGCACGCTGGCGGAGGATGCGCTTGGCCTCCCGGCGCTGATCCTCGTCCAGGTAGTCGAGCAGCATCTTGCCCGCTAAGTGGTCAAGCTCGTGCTGAAACAGCCGAGCCTCAAGGTCCTCGGCCTCAAGGCTGACCTCGTTGCCGTCCAGGTCATAGCCCTTCAGGTGGATGCTGCGGGGGCGGACGATCTCCCACGACAGTTCCGGCACAGACAGGCAGCCCTCGTTGTAGGTCCACTCGCCGTCGCTCTCGGTGATCTCGGGGTTGACCAGCACACCGGCCCCCTCGCCGAAGTCGTACACGAAGAACCGCTGCGACACCCCCACCTGGGGAGCAGCCAAACCGATGCCGGGCGCCTCGTACATGGCGGTAAGCATGTCCTGGCACAGTTCGGCCATGGCGCCGTCGATGTCGGTTACGTCTTCGGCCACGCGCCTCAATACCGGGTCGCCATACACCCGTATCCGCAGTGGGGCCATCGTTTCAGGTTACCGTCAAACCGTGGGCGATTCGCATTACTTCAGCGCCTCACCGGGCGGGAAACGGCGGCCGGGAACCGTCGGCTTGCGGGTCGGAGATCTGGATTTGGAGCTGGCCACCGACCGGGGGGTGTTCTCCCCCGATGAGCTGGACTTCGGCACACGATATCTGCTGGCCGAAGCGCCCCGTCCGCCCCAAAACGGCGCTTTGCTAGACCTGGGCTGCGGTTATGGCCCTATCGCAGTTGCGCTGAGCCAGTGGGCGCCCCAGGACCCGCTGTGGGCTGTTGACGTGAACCCCCGGGCTCTGGAACTGTGCCGGGCCAACCTCGACCGCCATGGCCGCCCAGACGCCGTGGTGTGCCTTCCCGACGACGTGCCGCCCGACGTGTGCTTTGCCGCCATCTACTCCAACCCGCCCATCCGCATCGGCAAAGCCGCCCTCCACGAGGTGCTGGCGACTTGGCTGGGCCGGCTTGCCGCTGACGGCCGGGCCTACCTGGTGGTCAACAAGAACCTGGGCTCCGACTCCCTGGCCCGCTGGCTCAACCAACAGCGCTGGCCCACCACCCGGCTCAGTTCCCGCCGCGGCTACCGAATCCTTGAGGTTGGGAGCAGCTAAATCGCTCTGATGGGGTCGACGTCTATGCGGAGTCGGCCGCTGGGGCGCTCCGCTGAGGCGAGGGCGTCGCAAAGGGTGTCGTAGTCGGGGGCCCGCAAGAAATACTGCCCACTGGGGTCGGGGGCGATCTGAACTCCCAAAGGCGTGCCGAAGCGCTCCATGTAATCCCCCGCCACCGGCCCGGACACCACGGCGATGGCCCCGTAGGGAGGCAGGCCCAATTCTTGGCGGCGGTCTCGCTCAGCGCGAGCCAACTGGGCCGGATCAGCCTGGAGAGCCGCGGTTACCGCGGGGTCGTCGGGCAGGCGGGTTTGCAGCACGATCTTGCCGCCAGCATCACGGGGACCGGTGATGCGGGCCGCTCGGGCAATGAGAGCCAGCGCCTGCTCCCGGGCTCGGAATCGGGGGGCCAGCAATTCTTGGTCGAATTCCAAGAAGGCCACCGTGTCGAACGGTCGGCCCAAATGCAGCACCGCCTCGGTACCCACCACCACTCGGGCGGTGGGAGGACCGTCATAGCCGCTGCCGGTGGCCTCAGCCACCGGGGTGCGAATCAGCGCCTCAATCTCCTCGCGAACCCGCTTCACCCCGGCCCGGAGGTTGCGCATCTTGGTGCTGCCGCACTCGGCACACACCAGGGGGCGAACGTGGTCTCCCGCCCGACACCGCAGCTGCTTGTCCTCGGTCTGGCGCATGGGGGCATTGCACTCGGTGCAAACGGCGAGTTCGCCGCACAAATGGCAGGCCAGCAGCAGCGCCCGGCCCCGGCGGTTCAGAACGCAGGCCGCCCGACCTCCGTCTCGCAGGGCCCGCACCAGCTCCGGGGAGTACAGGCCGGCGCGCCCCGGATCCTCGCCGCGGCGGTCCACCACCTCCACCTGCGGCCAGCTGTCCCGCTCGGTGCCCCGAGAAGGGCGCATCACCGGCCGAGACCTCAGCGCCTCCAATGAGGGCACCGGCGACAGCAGTACACAGGGCACGCCAGCTCTACGGGCCCTCTCGACGGCCACGTCACGGCCGCTCCACGTGGGGGCCGACTCTGAGCGGTACGACTCGTCGTGCTCGTCTACCACCAGCACAGCGGCCAGATCAGGGGCCGGCGCCCACGCCGCCGACAAGGTGCCCACCACGGTGGCCCCCGCCGCGGCCGCGTCCCATCCATCGGGGTATCGCACTGCCCACGCCCCCTCTCGTCCCAACCGCCTGGCCAGATCATCGGCCCGGCCGTGATCGGGCACCAGGATCAGCGCTTGGCCTCGGGAGGCGGCGGCTAGGGCGATTGGCAAGGGATCGTCGGAGGGCCCCTGGCGCAGAGTACGACCCTCGCCTTCAAAGTGATCGGCGTAGTCCCCCGAGGGCACCATCCGGGAACGCTGGGGCCGAGGCAAGCCAGCCACAACCCGTTGAGGCGAGGCAGTCCGCAAGAAGTGGGCCCGCCGACCAGCCCAGCGCCAGGCCGCCCACTCGCTCAGATCCATCAGCTCCCGTCCCGGCCCCACGCTGCTGAGCTTGGCCAGCGGGGTGAGCTCCACCTCTTCGGGAGCCTCCACGCCCACTTCGGTGATCCAGCCCCCCACCCGGCGACCGTGCAGCACCACTCGCACCATGGTCCCCACCCCGAACCGGGGATCGTCGGCCCAGCCCTCGGGGACGGTGTAGGTGAACTCGCGATCTATGGCTAAGACGTCGGTCAGAACCCGAACGTTCAAAAGCCCAAGGCTGCTACAGACCCAGGGCGGAGCGGAGGTCGTCAACCCGATCGGTGCGCTCCCAGGTGAAGATGCTGTCGGGACTGCGTCCGAAGTGGCCGTACGCCGCCGTGTTCCGGTAGATCGGCCGCAGCAGCTCCAAATCCCGGATGATGGCCGCGGGACGCAGATCGAAGATCTCATTCACCTGGTGGCTGATCTTGGCCGGGTCCACCATCTCGGTGCCAAAGGTCTCCACCATCACCGACATGGGGCGGGCGATGCCGATGGCATACGACACCTGCACCTCACAGCGGGATGCGGCGCCAGAGGCCACCACATTCTTGGCCACCCAGCGGGCGGCGTAGGCGGCCGAGCGGTCCACCTTGCTGGGATCCTTGCCCGAAAATGCACCGCCGCCGTGGCGGGCCATGCCCCCGTAGGTGTCCACGATGATCTTGCGCCCGGTCAGCCCGGCGTCGGCCACCGGTCCACCCCTCACGAACTTCCCGGTGGGATTGACCAGCACGTCGAAGTCGTCGTCGCGGAACTGCTCGGGAACCACCGGGTCGATGACCTGCTCTTTGAGGTCTTCCTTCATTTCGCTGAGATCGGTTCCGTCACGGTGGTGGGCCGAAATCAGCACGGCACTCAGCCCCACCGCCTGGGTCCCCTCATACTCGAACGTCACCTGGCTCTTGCCATCGGGCCTCAGGTAGGGCACACACCCCGACCGTCGGACCTCGGTCAGGCGCTCCACCATGCGGTGGGCGATGTGGATGGGCAATGGCATCAGCTCGGGGGTCTCATCGCAGGCAAAGCCGAACATCATCCCCTGGTCACCGGCCCCCTGCTCCAGCGGGTCGAGCCGGTCCACACCCTGGGCGATGTCGGGAGACTGGTCATCGATTGACACCATCACCCCGCAGGTGTTGCCGTCGAAGCCGTAGTCCTCTCGGTCATACCCGATCCCGGTGATGGTGTCGCGCACCACCCGGGGAATATCGATGTAGCCGTCGGTGGAGATCTCTCCGGCCACCACCACCAGTCCGGTGGTCACCAAGGTCTCACACGCCACCCGGCTGCCGATGTCCACGGCTAGCAGGGCATCCAGCACCCCGTCGGAAATCTGATCGGCGATCTTGTCGGGATGGCCGCCGGTGACCGATTCAGAAGTGAAGCGGTGTCGGCCATTTGACCCTTGGCTCATTGATTCTCCTGATTGCTGGCTCGGGCGTCTCGATCGGCCACCACGAGGTCGAGCACGGCTTGGGCCACCTGGCGCTTGGAACGCAGCCCTACCGGGTGGATTCGGCCGTCAGAAGCTAGCACCAGCACCTCGTTGGTGTCGTAGGCAAAGCCGGCGTTTTCTGCCGTCACATCGTTGGCCACGATGTAGTCGGCCCCCTTGCCGTTCAGCTTTGCGGCGGCGTTGTCAGCCACATCGCAGGTCTCAGCGGCAAATCCCACCAGGATCTGGCCCTCAGGCTTGGACGCCCCCAGCGCGGCCAAGATGTCTGGGGTGGGCTCCAGTTCGATGGCCGGAACCCCATCTCGCTTCTTTAGCTTCACTCCGGCCGGGTCCACCGGGCGGAAATCGGCCACCGCTGCTGCCATAATCACCACATCGGCCTCAGCCGCCGCCTCCGCGGTGGCCTCAGCCATCTCCTCGGCGGTGTCGACTCTCAACACTGTTATCCCTGGCACCATAGCCGCGCCCGAAGGAACAGGGCGATCCACAGTGGAGACGATGGTCACCTCGGCCCCCCGACCGGCCGCCTCGTCGGCAAAGGCGTAGCCCTGCTTGCCCGAGGAGTGGTTTCCGATAAAGCGCACCGGGTCGATGGGCTCTCGAGTGCCCCCGGCGGTGACCACCACCGACAGGCCGTCCATATCTTGGCGCTCGCTGGCGGCGCCGACCGCCCGGATCACCGCGTCCACGATGTCGGCCGGCGAGCTCAAGCGTCCAGCACCCTCGTCGCCTCCCGCTAGGCGGCCCGATTCCGGCCCCACGATGTGAACACCCCGCTCAATCAGGGTGGCGATGTTGTCGGCCACCGCCGGGTGCTCCCACATCTCAGTGTGCATCGCCGGGCAGATCACCACCGGAGACCGAGTGGCTATAAGGGTGGCGGTAAGCAGGTCGGAGCTGATGCCAGCGGCGTAGGCGCCAATTACCCGGGCGGTGGCCGGGGCTACGACTATGCAGTCGGCCGTTTGACCCAGCGTGGTGTGGGGAATGGGGTCGTCCTCCTCGAAGAGGCTCATCTGGGTGCGCTCAGAGGCCAACGCATCAAAGGTGGCCCGGCCCACAAACCGGGTGGCGCCCTTGGTCAAGACCGGGACGACGTGGGCCCCGGCGTCCACCAGCCGACGGCATAGCTCGATTGCCTTGTACGCCGCGATCCCCCCGCTGACGCCGAGCACGATTCGCTTGCCGGCGAGCGATTTCATGGTTTTGTCAGGACGCTGAGTCCAGATCGGCCTCGTCTGGACCAGCGTCGTCCGGATCAGCTTGCTCCAGATCGGATTGTTCCAGGCTGGCTTCGCCGGTGGGGATCATGGCGTCGGCCAGAAGCGCCTCTTCGGTGATTTCGGGAGGATCGGTGGCGATGATCTTGTCGGACGCAATCTCCTCGAAGGCAATGGACAGGGGCTTGCGCGACATGGTCAGCACCTGGGGCGGAACCATCGCACCCAAGCCCTCACCCAACTGGCCGAAATAGGAGTTGATCTGACAGGCCCGCAGCGCTCCCAGCGTCACCAAACGGAACTTGGAGTCGGTGCGCCCCAAGAGCTCCTCGATGGTCGGATACATCATGGTGTCGTGCTGTTCAGACATCAGTACAGGCCTTTTCTTGCGTGCCTTCTATTGGGTGCAGCCTTCTTCCCACAAGTCTGGGGAGAGCAGGCCAATGATATCAGCACAGGCTGACTTAATCGGCATTGTCCAAGCGGGCTTCTTCGATCAGAGCGCCTATGGCGGCCACCGCTTCGTCGAGGCTGTCGTTCACTACGTGGATGGCGTTGAGCTCGTACGCCTTGATTCGCTCCGAGTCAGCCAGAGCCATCCGTTTAGCGATATGGCTCTCGGAGTCGCCCCGGCCTCGCAGGCGGGATTCCTGCTCCGCGGCCGAGGGTGCCTCGACAAAGATGCACAGGGCCTCGGGATGGCTCTCCCGCACTTGGGCCGCGCCTTGGACATCGATTTCTAGGAGCACATCGCGGCCTGCCGGCGGATCAGGCTGGGGCGTTCCGTAGAGATTGCCGGCGATCTCCGCCCACTCCACGAATCCACCGTCGGCGATCTTGGCCCGGAACTCGGCCTCATCGGCAAACACATAGGCGATTTCCGGCTCACCTCGACGACGCGCGCGTGTCGTCCACGAGCGACTAAGCCACAGTTTGGGGTCCGCGGCAACCAGGGCAGCCGCGATCGTCCCCTTGCCGACCCCGCCGGGGCCGGAAAGAACGATTATCAGAGGCTGATCTAGTTGCCGCAGCGCGCCAGCAACGAGGCTCGTTGCTGATCGCCCAACCCGCGGATGCGACGACTGTCGGCAATGCCGATCTCGTCCATCATCCTGCGGGCCCGTACCTTGCCCATACCCGGAAGGGACTCCAGGACGGCAAGCACCTTGGTGCCGGCGACCACTTCGTCGGTTTTCGCTTGTTCCAGCAGGTCGGAAAGCGAAATCGACCTCATCTTCAGCATGGCCTTGACTTCGGCGCGCTTGCGACGCACCTCTCCAGCCTTGGCCAACGCTGCCTGGCGCTGTTCTGCAGTTAGTTGTGGGGGTCCTGCCATTACACCATTGTAGTTTCAACTGCAAGTCTTGTTGGGGATACTGTGGAATTTGTGGCTAGAGATGGTTGATGCTGGTGCCCACCAGTTGGGCCCGGTCAGCCAAATCGACCAGCGCCTGGACCAGGTGCACTGAATCGACGGTCATGCCTTGCACCGGTGAGGTCACGGTCCGGCCGATAACCAGGATGGAGGCGCCTGCCTCGATGGCGGACGCTGGGGTGGCCACCGAGGCCTGATCGTCGTGGCTCGAGTCGGGGAGGCGGATGCCGGGCACCACCCGCTTCAGCTCCGGTGCCACCTCCTTGACCACTCCGATGTCGGCCGCCGAGCAGATCACCCCGCCACAGCCGGTGTCGCGGGCCAGCGCCACCCGCTCTTCGAGCACCTCCCGGGACCGGTCGGCATCGCTGGTCAGAATCGTCACCCCCAGCACCTGGGCCGTCCCGCCGCTGCCCTCAGCCAGCCCTTCCACTCCGGCTCGCAGCACGTCGGGACCCCCAACGGCATGCACGGTCAGCCAGCGGGCTCCGGCTCGGCCCACTTGGGCCGCGGCACGGTTCACCGTGTTGGGGATGTCGTGGAACTTGAGGTCGGCGAACACCTCGAAACCCCGATCCACCATGGCGGTAATCGCCGTCGGACCAGCGGTGGAGAACAGCTCGAAGCCCACCTTGGCCACCCCCATCCAAGGGCGAACCGCGTCGGCCATCAAACAGGCCAGGTCCAGATGGTCCACGTCCAGGGCAATGGCTAACCGAGGATCGTGCCTGCGGGGTCCGGCATCATTCATGGGCTGCTCCTATCAGCTCGTCCAGTCGGCTCACGCCGTGGGAGGCACACCAGCGGGCCAGTTCCCGCAGGACTTGGGCCGGGGCCCGGGGGTCGGCGAATGTGGCGGTGCCCACCTGCACCGCTTGGGCGCCGGCCATCAACATCTCCACCGCATCGGCGCCCGAGGCGATGCCGCCAACGCCCACGATGGGCACGTCGGGCAGTGCGGCGTACACGTCGTAAACCGCCCGCACCGCCACCGGCCCGATCGCCCGGCCCGACACCCCTCCCCCGCCCGCGCCCAGCAGGGGTTTGCGGGCCTCGGTGTCTATCACCATGCCCAAAAGCGTGTTCACGAGTGTGAGAGCCGCGGCCCCGCCCTCCACTGCGGCGGCAGCAACGTCCACCAGATCGCCGGTGGCGCTGAGCTTGGCCCACCGGGGCAAGCCGCAGGAGGCGGTGGCTGCCAGCGCGGCATTGGCCATGGCCGCCGAGTGGGAGAACATGCGGCCCCGATCCTCCAGGTTGGGACAGGAAACATTGACCTCCACCGCCACCACCGCGTCCATCGCCGAGCGGTCGGCCGCCGCCAACAAGTCGGAGGCAGCGGCGAATTCGTCCAAAGTGCGCCCCCAAATTGACACCACCACCCGAGCGCCGGTGTCGGCCAGCACCGGCAGCTCCTCGGCCAGCCATCGGGGCAGGCCAGGACCTTGTAGGCCAACGCTGTTGATCATTCCCGCCGGCACCGGGTGGACCCGAGGCGGGGGGTTGCCCGGCCACTCAAAGGGGGCCAGCGATTTCACCACCACCGCGCCCAGCGCCGAGTAGTCGAGGTAGCGGGCTAATTCGGCGCCGTGGCCCACCGTGCCCGAGGCGGTCATCACCGGGTTGGGCAACTTAACCGAGCCGACGGTGGTGTCCAGCTCCGGTTTCCGACCCCTGGCCATTAGAGGCTCACAGCTCGAAAGCCAGCTGATCGCTGGTCACCCCGCGGTGGTATTCCTGGAGGGTCCGAACCCGCAGTTGGTGGCGGGCCCAGTCGACCATGCCGTCGGCGGCCGCCAATCCGGCCGAGGCGGTGGTCAAGAGCGGCACCCGATTGCGGCTAGCTGCCCGGCGGATGTGGTCGCCATCGGCCCGCGATCCCCGCCCCCTCGGGGTGTTGACCACCAACTGCACTCGCCCCTCGTCGATCAGCTCCACCACGTTGGTGCCCTTCTCGCCGACTTTGGCCACCACCTCGGCCACCGGCACACCGGCTTCGGACAGCGCAGTAGCAGTGCCGGATGTGGCCGCAATGGCCAGGCCCAGCCCGGTGAAGCCCCGGGCCATCTCCACCCCGGCGGCCTTGTCCCGGTCGGCCAGCGACATCAACACAGTGCCGCTGGCGGGCAGCGGAGCTCCCGCGGCGATTTGGCTCTTGGCGAAGGCCAGTCCGGGGCGCAGGTCGATGCCCATAACCTCGCCGGTGGACTTCATCTCCGGGCCCAAGATGGCGTCGGCCTCGGGGAACTTGTTGAACGGCAGCACGGCCTCCTTGACCGATATGTGGTCGCCGTTGGCCCGGCGCCCCAGCAGCCCCTCCTGGCGCAGATCGGCCAGGCTGGCGCCCATCATGACCCGGGTAGCCACCTTGACCAGGGGCACGCCGGTGGCCTTGGCCACAAACGGCACCGTGCGCGACGCCCGGGGGTTGGCCTCCAACACGAACACCTGGTCGGCCGCCCCGATGCCGAATCGCTTGACCGCGAACTGCACGTTGATGAGCCCCACCACATCCAGGGCGTGGGCGATGTCCTTCACATAGCGCTCCAACAGGGCCACCGTGGCCTCGGAGAGGTGAATCGGCGGCAGCATGCACGCGCTGTCGCCGGAGTGGACCCCGGCCTCCTCCACATGCTCCATCACTCCGCCGATGAGAACTTCGCCGGTCATGTCCCGGATGGCGTCCACGTCTACCTCGGTGGCGTCCTCCAAGAAGCGGTCGATCAGCACGGGCCGCTCCGCCGACAGCCCGCCCTCGCGGCCCAAAGAGCCGGAGGCGGCCATCTCGGCCATGGCCTCGGCCAGGTCGTCGTCGGTGTAGACGATGACCATGGCCCGGCCGCCCAGCACATAGGAGGGCCGCACCAGCACGGGGTAGCCGATGCGGTCGGCCACCGCCAGGGCCTCCTCCACCGTGGCTGCGGTGCCCCCGGCCGGCTGGGGGATGTCGAGGCGGGCGCACAGGGCATTCCAGCGCTCCCGATCCTCGGCCAGGTCGATGCTGTTGGGGCTGGTGCCCACCACCAAGCCGTTGGGCAGGACGCTGGCCAGCTTCAGCGGGGTCTGCCCGCCGAGCGACACCACGATTCCGGCAATGCCGGGTCCGCCCGCGGCCTGAGACGACGCCATCTCGGCGTCGATCACATTGAGGACGTCCTCCTCGGTGAGGGGCTCGAAATACAGTCGGTCGCTGGTGTCGTAGTCGGTGGACACCGTCTCGGGGTTGCAGTTGACCATGATGGTCTCGTAGCCAGCCTCGGACAGCGCAAAGCAGGCGTGGACACAGCAGTAGTCGAACTCGATTCCCTGGCCGATCCGGTTGGGACCCGACCCCAAGATGATGACCTTGGCCCGATCCGAGGGGGCCACCTCGCCCACGTCCTCATAGGTGGAGTAGTGGTACGGGGTCTCGGCCTCAAACTCGGCCGAGCAGGTGTCCACCGTCTTGAACGTCGCCTCCACCCCCGCGCCGATGCGGGCCGCCCGAACCTCAGCGGCCGGCATGTTCCAGAGATATCCGAGTTGCTGGTCGGAGAAGCCGAACTGCTTGGCCCTCTTCCACACCCGGGGGGTCATGGCCTCGAATCCGCACTCTTCCAGCGCGGCCCGCTCCTCGGTGATCTGGAGGATCTGATCGCAGAACCAAGGGTCCACCTTGGTGGCCTCGAACAGATCCGCCACCGTGAGTCCCCGCCGCAGCAGGGCCTCAAGCTGGAAGATCCGCTCCGGGGTTGCCACCGCGGCGGCGGCCAAGAGCTCCTCGTCGCTTAGGGAGTCGTAGGCGGCCTCGGCCGGGTCGGCGTTCAGGCCGTAGCGGCCCAGCTCCAGCGAGCGCAGCCCCTTTTGCAGCGACTCGGTGAAGGTGCGGGCGATGGACATGACCTCCCCCACCGACTGCATCTGGGTGTTGAGAACCCCCGACACCCCGGGGAACTTCTCAAACGCCCACCGGGGCACCTTGGTGACCACGTAGTCGATGACCGGCTCGAAGCACGCCGGGGTCTTCTCGGTGATGTCGTTGGGAATCTCATCGAGGGTGTAGCCCACCGCCAGGCGGGCGGCGATCTTGGCAATGGGAAACCCGGTGGCCTTGGAGGCCAGCGCCGATGAGCGCGACACCCTCGGGTTCATCTCGATGATCACAAACTCGCCGTTGTCGGGGTTCACCGCGAACTGGATGTTGGAGCCGCCGGTTTCCACCCCTACCCGGCGAATGCAATCGAATGCGGCGTCCCGCAGCGCCTGGTACTCCACATCCGACAGGGTCTGGGCCGGGGCCACGGTGATGGAATCGCCGGTGTGGACCCCCATGGGGTCGAGGTTCTCGATGGTGCACACCACTACGCAGTTGTCGGCCCGGTCGCGCATCACCTCCAGCTCGTACTCCTTCCAGCCCGCGATCGACTGCTCGATGAGGATCTCGCTGATCGGGCTGGCGGCCAGGCCGCGGGCGCACATCTCCCGCCCCTGTTCAGGGGTGTGGGCGATGCCGGTGCCGGTTCCGCCCAGGATGTAGGCCGGGCGGATGATCACGGGAAGCCCGATGCGCTCCATGACCTCCATCGCCTCTTCCAGGGTGTGGGCGGTGGCCGAGGGGGGCACGGGCAACCCGATGTCGATCATGGCCTGGCGGAACTTGGCCCGGTCCTCGGCCGTGGAAATGGCGGTCTGGTCGGCGCCGATCACCTCCACCCCATACTTGTCCACCACCCCCGACTCGATGAGCTCCATGGCCAGGTTCAGCGCGGTCTGCCCACCCAGGGTAGGTAGCAGCACGTCGGGCTGCTCCCGCTGGATGATACTGGTGAGCACCTCGAGGCTGAGGGGCTCCACATAGGTGGCGTCGGCGAACTCGGGGTCGGTCATGATCGTGGCCGGATTGGAGTTGGCCAGCACCACCCGGTAGCCCTCGTCACGCAGCACCCGGCAGGCCTGGGTGCCGGAGTAGTCGAACTCGCAGGCTTGGCCGATCACGATGGGGCCCGACCCGATGAGCAGGATCGACTCGATGTCGGTCCGCCTAGGCATCTTCTGATCCTCCGGACGGCGGGTCCTGTCGCTCTACGGCGGCCTGGCGTGCTTCGCGTGCGCCAGGTCCGCCTCCGGCGCCACCCCCCGCCCTCTGTTGCCCCACCATCAATTCGTCGAATTGAACAAAGAGGTAGCGGGAGTCGTGGGGGCCGGGGCCGGCTTCGGGGTGGTACTGGACGCTGAACGCGGGCAGGTCTCGACAGCGCAGGCCCTCCACGGTGTGGTCGTTGAGGTTGATGTGGGTGATGTCGGCACCAGGTATGGAGCTGTCAGCCACGCAGAAGTTGTGGTTCTGGCTGGTGATCTCCACCGCTCCGGTGGCCAGGTTGCGCACAGGGTGGTTACCGCCGTGGTGGCCGAAGGGGAGCTTATAGGTCTCCCCGCCCAGCGCCGAGGCCAAGAGCTGGTGGCCCAGGCAGATGCCGAAGATCGGTACCTCGCCCACAAGTCCCGTAATGGTGTCCACCGCGCCGGCCACCGCGTCGGGATCGCCGGGACCGTTGGACAAGAACACCCCGTCGGGCTCCCGGGCTAAGACGTCCGCCGCTGAGGTGCTGGCGGGTACAACCTCCACATGGGCGATGGTCCGCAGGTGGTGCACGATGGTGGCCTTGAGCCCGAAGTCCAGGGCCACCACCCGGTGGGGCGGGCGGCCGTCGTCTCGGGTGCTGGTGAAGTGCTCCGACTCGGAACGGGTCACGGTGGCCACCAAGTCCACCCCGTCGGTGCCGGGCTCGGCCGCGGCCGCCGCCCGCAGATCGGACTCTGCGGCGGTGCCGAAGGCGCCGGGCATGGCCCCGGCGTCGCGGATGTGGGTGGTGAGCCGCCGGGTGTCAACCCCGGCGAGGCCGGCGATGCCCTGGGCTGCCAAAAAGGCCTCCAAGTCATCGGTGGAGCGCCAGTTGGAGCGGCGGCGGGCCATGTCCCGCACGATCACGCCGCGGCAGAACGGTCGGCGGCTCTCGTGATCAGCCGGCGCGACGCCGTAGTTGCCGATGTGGGGGTAGGTGAAGGTGATGATCTGCCCGGCGTAAGACGGATCGGTGATCACCTCCTGATAGCCGGTGAGCACGGTGTTGAACACCACCTCGCCGGAGGTGATACCACCGGGAGGCTCCGCGCCAATGGCCTCGCCCTCGAACACCTCCCCGTCGCTGAGCACCAGCGCCGCCTCGCGGATCATGAGTTCATCTCCGACGCAATCAAGGCGAAGCCCGGCCAATGGATCATGGCCGCATCTCCTGGTCAACGAGCACCGCCCGCCCTCCCACAATGGTGTGGCGCACCCGGCCGCGAACTTGGCGCCCGGCATAGGGGGTGTTGCGGGAGCGGCTGGCCAGGTCGTAGGGGTCGACGGTCCAAGTCTCTTGCGGATCGAACACGCACAGATTGGCAGGAGCACCGGACTCGATCGGCCCGCCGTGAATCCCCTTCAATCCGGCAATGGCCGCCGGTCGCCAGCTCAGCAGCCCCACTACCTCGGCGATGGGCAAATCCAACTCGGTCAGCGCCAAGGCCAGGGCCGTCTCCAGGCCGAGCATCCCCGGCGGCGCCTGGTCGAAAGGCATCTCCTTGGCGTCGGGGGAATGGGGGGCGTGGTCGGTGGCGATGGCATCCACCGCTCCATCGGCCAAGCCCTCGCGCACCGCATCTCGATCATCGGCCGGGCGCAGGGGCGGGTTGACCTTGAACACCGGGTCGTAGGAGGCACAGGCATCGTCGGTGAGGGTGAAATGGTGGGTAGCCGCCTCGGCGGTCACCTCCACCCCGGCTTGGCGGGCAGCCCGCACCATGGCGATGGAACCCCGGGTGGACAGGTGCTGGAAATGGACGGGAGCGCCGGTAAATCGGCTGAGGGCGATGTCCCGCATGACCATGAGCTCCTCGGCCTCGGCGGGCACGCCGGGAATGCCCAGCCGGCTCGACCACTCCCCCTCGTGCATGTGACCCCCGGCGGCCATGGAGTCCACTTCGCAGTGCTGGGCCAATATCACCCCCAAACCAGCGGCGTACTCCATGGCCCGGCGCATGAGCCCGGCTTCTTGGACCCCGTTGCCGTCGTCGGTGAACAGCCGCACCCCCAGCTCGGCCATCTCGGCCATGGGGGCCAACTGGTCCCCTTTGCGCCCCACGGTGATAGCCCCTGAGGTGTACACATCACAGGGCGCCTTGGCCCCCAGGGCCAGCACTTCTTGCACGACGGCGGCGCAGTCAATGGGCGGGTTGGTGTTGGGCATGGCCACCACCGCGCTGAACCCGCCCCGGACCGCGGCCCAGCTCCCAGTTTCGATGGTCTCGGCCTCTTCGGCGCCGGGCTGGCGCAGGTGGGCGTGCAGATCCACAAAGCCAGGAGCCACCACGCAGTCCGATGCGTCCAGAACCTCATCGCCCGACAGATCGGGGCCGACGGCCGCAATCCGGCCGTCGTCCACCACCACGTCGGCGGTGCGCTCTCCAGTCTGGTCGACAACCAAGCCGCCTTTGATCACTGTGATCATGAGGCTTCGCCTTCAGGTTGACGGTCGGGGTCGGCGGCCAACAGGAGATAGAGCACGGCCATTCGAACCGCCACCCCGTGGCGCACCTGCTCATTGAGGGTGGCATTGGGCTGGTCCAGCACCTCAGGGGCGATCTCCACCCCCCGGTTCACCGGGCCGGGATGCATAACCAGCGCCCCTGCGGGCAGCCGGGCCGCCCGATCCACGGTTAGCCCCCACTGGGCGGTGTACTCCCGCAACGACGGCAGCAAAGCCTCGGACTGGCGTTCATTTTGCACCCGCAGCCCGTACACCACATCGCAGTCGCTGAGCACGGGATCGAGGCTGAAGCTGACGTCCACCGGCCACGAGTCCACCGCGGGGGGCAGAAGCGTAGGAGGGGCCACCAGCGTGACCTTGGCCCCCAGCGAAGTGAACGCCATCACACAGGAGCGGGCCACCCGGGAGTGCTTGATGTCGCCCAGGATCACGATGCGCCGACCGGCCACCGAGCCGAGCCGGTCGCGGATGGTGTAGCAGTCGAGCAGCGCCTGGGTGGGATGCTCATGCCAGCCGTCACCGGCGTTGATCACGCTGGCATGGGTCCACGCCGCGGTCTGCTGGGGAACCCCGGCTGAGCGATGGCGCACCACTAAGGCGTCAGGCCCCATGGCCGAGACGGTGGCCACGGTGTCGCGCACCGACTCGCCCTTGTTCACCGACGAGGCCGACACGCTGAACCCCATCACGTCGGCTGAAAGGCGCCGGGCGGCTACCTCGAAGGAGAGCCGGGTTCGGGTGGAGTCCTCGTAGAACAGCATGGCCACCGTTTTGCCCCGAAGGGCGGGAACCTTGGGAATAGGCCGCTGCGATACCTCGGTGAAGTGGTCGGCCAACCGGCACACTTCTTCGATGCCCTCGGCGCCCAAATCGTTGATCGACAAGAGGTGCTTCATTTGACGATCTCTCCGAGGTCGACGCCGTCTCGGTGGGCGTCCACCATCTCGTCGCGGCGGGTGGGCAGGTTCTTGCCCACAAAGTCGGGGCGGATCGGCAGCTCCCGGTGGCCCCGGTCCACCATCACCGCTAGCTGCACGGTCCGTGGCCTCCCATAGGTGTTCAGCGCATCCAGTGCGGCCCGAATCGTGCGGCCGGTATACAGCACGTCGTCCACGATCACCACCGCTTGACCGTCGAGGTTGAACGGGATATCGGTGGGCGCCTCCGGCAACAGGGGCCTCAGCCCGATGTCGTCGCGGTGGAATGCCACGTCCAGGGTCCCCAGCGCAGGCTTGACTCCTTCGATCTCATACAGGGCACCGGCGATGTCCTCGGCCAGCCACACCCCGCCAGTCTGCAAGCCCACAATCACCACACCGTCGAGGCCGTGATTGCGCTCGATGATCTCGTGAGCCATTCGCCAGGTCGCCCGCTTGATGTCCTCGGCTTCCATCACCCGGGTTCGGGCAGAGAAAACGCCCCCGTAGGGGGGCGTTCGCCGGCGCTCGCGTTCAGCCAAACTCGATTTCCTCCATGTCCGTATGGGCCTCGCCGGACCCACTTCACGGGTGCTCAGAGCACTATACACCTGCCGACGCGAAGTTCGGGGATGGTATTTCTATTCGTCGGGCGCGGGACGAACTGATGTAGCAACCTGCGATAACAGGCCGTTGATGAACCCGGCGGATGCGGGGGTGGAGTACTCGTGGGCCAGCTCTACCGCCTCGTTGATGATCACCGCCACTGAGATGTCGGTGCTGTGGGCCAGCTCGAAGCTGGCCAAGCGCAGAATGGCTCTGTCGAGCGCAGGCATCCGGGCCACCGGCCAGTTCTCGGATAGCTCCTCTAGGCGGGCGTCGATGTCGCTTTGGTGCTCGGCGGCCCCGGTGACCAGCGTGTGGGCGTAGGGGTCGAGGGGCAGCTCTAGGTCGGCCAGCAGCTCAGCCATGTCTATGGTCTTGGCCTCGGCCTCATAGAGCAGGCCCAAGGCCCGCTCCCTCACTTGGCGGCGCTGGGATCCTGAGACGAGCGGATCGGGCGAGCTCATGGGTTGCCGAAGAGGCGTCTAGACCGCCGAGACCCTCACGCCCGGCTGATGTATTCGCCGGAGCGGGTGTCCACCTTGATCCGCTCGCCCGGGTTCAAAAACAGCGGCACCTGCACCACCAGTCCGGTCTGGCAGGTGGCCGGCTTGGTGGCCCCCGACACCCGGTCGCCCTGGACGCCGGGCTCGGTCTGGGCGATATCCAGCTCCACCGCGGCGGGCAGGTCGGTTCCCACGATCTCGGCGCCGAACATGCCGAGGATCACCGAGTTGTTCTCCACCAGGTAGTTGACCGCGTCGCCCAGCACGTCGGAGCCCACATGGAGCTGCTCGTAGGTCTCGCTGTCCATGAACACGAAGCTCTCGCCGTCGGAATACAGGTACTGCATTTCCCGGCGGTCGATGTTGGCCCGCTCCACCTTCTCCCCAGCCCGGAAGGTGCGATCGAGCACGGCGCCGGTGCGGGCGTTTTTCAGCGTGGTGCGCACGAACGCCCCGCCCTTTCCCGGCTTCACGTGCTGGAACTCGACCACGTTGAACAGGCCGTCGTCGAGGCTCAGCGTCATGCCGTTCTTGAGGTCGTTGGTGGTGATCGTGGCCATGGGCAAAGTCTGGCCCACAGGGTCCCTGTTGACCACAGCGGACGGCAATGACGGCCCCAGGACCCTCAGGCCACAGCGAGAGTCTTGGGCGAGTGGGTCAATCGCCGGGGGCCGCTTTCGGTTACCACCACGGTGTCTTCCACCCGGGCGCCGCAGAATCCGGTGAGATACACGCCGGGCTCCACGGTAATCACCTGGCCGACCTCGAGGGGCTCGGTGGCCGTGGCCCGCACCCAGGGCTGTTCATGGATGTCGAGGCCGACGCCGTGGCCGGTGCCGTGGACGAAGGCATCGGCCCAGCCGGCGGCGTCGATGCGGGTGCGGCAGGCCTTGTCCACATCGGAGATGGGAGCACCAGGAGCCACCTGCTCCACGCCGAGCTGCTGGGCCTCCCTGACGGTGTCGAACACTCGTTGGGCTTCGGGATCGGGCTCGCCCACCGCGACAGTCCGGGTCATGTCGGAGCGGTAGCCGTCCACCACCGCGCCCATGTCCAGGATCACCAGCTCGTTGGGGCCGATGGGGCGGTCGGTGGGCCTGATATGGGGCAGGGCAGCGTTGGGGCCCCCGGCCACGATGGTGGTGAAGGCGCTCTTTTCGGCCCCCAAGCGGCGAAAGGCGGTGTCCAAGGCAAGAGCCGCCTCTTGCTCGGTGGGGCCGTCGGCCAACATGGGGCGGACTTCGGCCAGCGCGGCGTCGGCGATGGCGGCCGCCGCAGCCATGCGGTCGACCTCGCCGTCGTCTTTGATCTGACGGCACCGCTCCACCACCCCGGCGGTGGGCACCAGCTCAGCGGCCTCAAACCACTCGGCGTACTGGCGCTGATCGGCCCAGCTCACCGACGCCGCCTCCAAGCCGATGCGGCCCACGCCGGCGGCTGCCCCGGCCAGCAGCTCTTTGGGGGCGTCGTTGGTGATCTCGATTCGCACGTCCACGCCGGCTTGGCTGGTTTCCGCCTCGGACTGCTCGGCGTAGCGGCGGTCGGTTATCAGCACCAGCTCGTTTGGCCCGAGCCACACCAGTCCGGCCGAACCGGTGAACCCGGTGAGGTAGCGGACATTTACCAGGTTGGTCACTAGCAGGGCATCGCATTGATTTTCGCCTGCCGCAGCCCGGACCCGACCGGCCCGCCCAGCCACATCCATGGGGACGAGAACTTGGAGAATTTTTGACTTCGTCATCCGGCCAGCAAGCGGGCCACCGCCTCGACGGCCAGCTCGTAGCCGTGGCCGCCGAAGCCCACGATGGTGCCGGTGGCCACTGGGCTCACCACCGAGGTGTGGCGCCACGGCTCCCGGGCGTTGGGGTTGGACAGGTGTAGCTCCACCACCGGTCCCTCGAAGGCGGCGAGGGCGTCGTGGATGGCCCAGGAGTAGTGGGTGAAGGCACCGGGGTTGATAATGATGGCCGCGCACCGACCCCTGGCCTGGTGGATATGGTCGATAATGGCGGCCTCGTCGTTGGACTGGTGGTGCTCGATGGCCAGCCCGTGGCGCTCGGCGGTGGCGGCCGCGGTGGCCGCGTGGTCGTCGAGGGTGTCGGTGCCGTAAACCTCTGGCTCCCGGTCGCCCAGCAGGTTCAGGTTGGGTCCCGACAGCAGAAGGATCGTCTGGCTCATCTCAACACCTTCACACAGGTAGGGCTCCAATTCATCTGATGGCCTCCAGTGTCTCTCTCAAAATGGCGGGCTCCAGTCCGGCAACCGGCTGGATGCCTTCGGGACCGTCCAGCATGAAGGTGACCCCGTCGACCGCCTTCTTGTCCCGGCTGAACAGCCCGACTATCGCGTCGGCATCGACCCCTTCGGGCAGGCGGGTGGGCAGTTGGTACCCGTCGACCACTCGGCGGTGCTCGTCCACGCGCTCGGCGTTGATGCGGCCGGCGCGGTGGGCCAACTCGGCGGCGTAGATGAGGCCGACGGCCACCGCCTCGCCGTGGCGGAGGTCGTACCCGCCGTGGGCCTCGAGGGCATGGGCCAGGGTGTGGCCGTAGTTGAGCACGGCCCGGCGGCCGGACTCTCGCTCGTCGGCCGCCACCACCTCGGCTTTGATCTGCACGCAGCGGGCGATGCGCTCGGGCAGGCTCAGGGTGTCGAGGTCGGCATCGGCGATGAAGTGGTACTTGGCCATCTCCCCCAGTCCCGACCGCATCTCCTCGGGAGGCAGGGTGTCGAGCGCTTCGGTGTCGCACAGCACCGCGGAGGGCTGCCAGAAGGCGCCGACCAGATTCTTGCCCTCAGGCAGGTTCACGCCGGTCTTGCCTCCCACTGAGGCGTCGATCTGGCCCAAAAGCGTGGTGGATACGAACACCACCCGGATGCCCCGGTGGTAGACGGCGGCGGCGAATCCGCCCAGGTCGGTGACCGCTCCCCCGCCCACGGCCACCACCGCGTCACGGCGGGTGAGGCCCCAACGGGCGAATTCCCGGCATAGCTCCTCGACCGCGCCCAGCGTCTTGATTTGCTCGCCGTCGTCGGTGATGAACACCCGGTGCTCCACGCCGGGGCCCACGGTGAGGCCGGCATCGGCCACCGCGGCCTGGGTGACCACCGCCACCCGGCCCACATCAGGGGGAATGACTTCGGAAAGGCAATGGCGGACGCCGGGGCCGACCCAGACATCATAGGATCGCTCCCCCAATTCAACCGGAACCCGGATCGCGCCCTTGAGGCCTGCCTCGGCGGTCATCGGGCCGACACCGGCCGGGGCCAGACTCGTCTGATCTGGTTGGCCACCTGTTGGGCCTCCATGCCGTCCACGTCAATGACTCTGTGGGCCGTCTCGGCGTAGAGCCCTGACCGAGCGGCGCTGATGGCGGTGAGATCGGCCATCGGGTCGTCGCCCAGCAGCGGTCGGTTCTCGCCGGCCCGGACCCGCTGGACCAGCGTTTCGATGGTGGCTCGCAGCCAGCACACCCAGGCCCGATGTCGCAGCAGTTCCCGGTTCTCAGCCCGCAACACCGCTCCCCCGCCGCAGGCCACCACCATGGGCTGCGGAGAAGCCAAGCAGGCGGCCAGCTCCGACTGCTCAATGTCTCGGAAGCCGTTCTCGCCGTCAGCCTCGAAGATCTCGGGAACCGACCGGCCCTGGCGCTCCTCGATAGCGGCGTCGAGGTCCACGAATCGCAGCCCTTCGGATTGGGCCAACCAGAACCCCACCGTCGTTTTCCCCGACCCCATCATCCCGATGAGGGCCACATGGGGCGTACTTTCCACAACGCGATACTACAAGTGGGCTACCGCTGCCCTGAGAGCACTTATCGTTAGCTCGTCACAGGTATGGCCAGCGCCACGGCCGCGGCGGCAACGGCCATAGAGGGGGCGAAGGGGAAGACGGTGGGGCGGGGGTTGTCGGGGTCGGCCAGGGGGTCGGGGAGGAGTTCAATGCCCAGGGCCCTAACGCCCCACACGAACAGGCCCATGATGGCCCCCAGCACCGAGGCCAGGCCGAGGGCCAGCAGCACAGCCAGCAATGACTGGCCGTAGCCCGACCCCACCCAGCCCAGCACCAGGCCCAACGGCAGCGACAGCTTCACATCGCCCCACCCGAGACTGCCCCGGGAGGCGGTGTGCAACACGGCCATGATGCCGCCGTAGAGCCCGGCGGCGGCCACCGCTTGGCCGATGACCCCCGGGTGGTGTCGCAGCAGCGAGATGAGGGTCATCAGCGCCAGCAGAACCAGCACGGCGGGGAACACGATGGCGTTGGGGATGCGGTAGTGGAACAGATCAACGGTGGTGACGGCAACTAGGGCAACGAACAGCGCCCACACCGGGATCACATCCCAGGTGGTGCCTAACAAGCCGCCGGCCGCTCCCAAGGCGGCGGCGGTGGACAGCGGGACCATCACTCGCAGTGAGCGGCTGTCGCGCACTTTGAAGCTCCACACCAGCGGCAACAGGAGGCGGCCCGCCACGATGCCGATGGCCACCCCGGCAATGACCATGGCTGCCGTGCTCACGACTGGCCCCCCGCTGCCCGGCTCATCTGTCCTTGAGCGCCTCGGTGGCCGCGGCTGTCATGGCCTCGACCGGCGGATCAGCCCCGGTCCAGATCCGCACGGCGTGGGCGGCCTGGTACACCAGCATTCCCACCCCGGTGGAGGCGGGTACGTCGCGGCGGTGGCATTCGGCCAACAGCGGGGTATGGAGTGGGTTGTAGACCAGCTCGGCCACATGCTGTTGGGGGTGGAGCAGTTCGGGATCCAAGGGCAGGCTGCCGGCGCCCTCGGTCTCGGCCATGCCCAAAGGGGTGGCGTTGACCACCAAGCGGAATCGATCGATATTTGCCAGGCCGGCCGTGGTACCCGCCGATCCGGCCAACGCGGCGGCCGAAGCGGCGGCCTCGGGGCGGCGGGCGATCACCGCCACCTCGCCGACCTCTCGGCGGGCCAGCTCGGCCACCACTGCCCGGGCGGCCCCGCCTGCGCCCAAAACCGCACAGGTAATCCCGGTCAGTTCCACCCCCTCGGCCAGCAGGGCGTCGCAGAATCCGGCGCCGTCGGTGTTGTGGCCGACCAGCCGATCGCCGTCGCGGGCCACGCAATTCACCACCCCCAGCGCCGCGGCCGCAGGGCTCAGCTCGTCCACCGCGGCGGCCACGTCGGCCTTGTGGGGCATGGTCACCGAGAGGCCGGCCATGCCCCGCTCTCGCATTTCGTCGAGCGCCGTGGCCGCCTCTCCCGGCGCCACCTCGAAGGCGGCGTAGACCCAATTCAAGCCGAGCCCGTCGAACGCGGCCTGGCAGATGACCGGGGACAGCGAGTGGCGTATCGGAAAGCCGATCACCCCGGCGGCGACGTCGGCGTCGGGGTCGAGCCCGATGGGGATCAGCACCCCAGGTCCCTCTGTCGGCAAATAACTGTGGCCGCCTCGTGTTCTTCGAAGGTGTTGCTGAAGGTGTGGGCGCCGGGCACCGGATCATCGGTGCGCACATAGAACAGCCAGAACCCGTCGGCGGGATTCATTGCGGCCTCCAGCGACGCCCGCCCGGGAGCGGCGATGGGGCCGGGGGGCAGCCCGGTGCGGTTGTACACGTTGTAGGGGTTGTCCACCCGCAAGTCGGCGAGGGTCAGCGGCTCAGACGGCTTGTTCACCGCGTAGCGCACCGCGGCGTCGATCTGAAGCGGCATGTCTAAGCCCAGTCGGTTGTAGATCACCCGGGCAATTTTGGCCCGATCCTCGTCGATCAGGGCCTCCTTTTCGATGAGCGACGCCACGATGACCGCTTCGTAGGGGGTCACCCTCACTGTTTCGGGGGCGGTGTCCAGGCCTGCCTCGGAGGCCACCCGATCGAACTGATCCACCAGGCGGACGACGAGGGCCGCCTCATCGTCGGCGGTGGCCCCGTCGAGCAGGTAGGTGTCGGGGAACAACACCCCCTCCAAGGTGCTGTTGGCGGGCTGGTAATCGGACCGCACCGGTGGGAAGGCGATGGCCCGGGCCAAGTCGTCGGCATTGAATGTGGAGACCTGGGCAAGCAGCTCGCCCTGGATTTGGGCCAGGGTGAGGCCCTCGGGCAACACCACCCTGAAGGCATCTACCGCCGGGCCGGGGTCGGGACCAGCCAGCAGCACGTCTTTGGCCTCCCACACCGCCATGTTCTCGTTCAAGACGTAGTTGCCGGCCAGGAAGTCGCCGGCGTCCTTGTAGCGCAGGTAGTAGCGGAACACCGTGGAGTTGGCCACCACCCCCTGGTCCTCGAGAATCCGGGCGATGTCGTTGATGGACGCCCCCTGGGGGATGTTGACCACCAGCTCGGGGCCCTCATCGCCGGGAGGGTCGAGGCGATCATCGATCCAGCCCTTGACCAACAGCGTGGCGATCAGCACCACCACGCCCATCAGTCCCAGCAAGATGATCACCCGGGTGAGAGTCGAGGTTCTTCGAGGCAACCAGTCCCAGTCCTCATCTGTGCTCATGAGGAGTCCAGCCAGCCCTGAGAGGGAACCCCCATCACGGTTTCGACTCCGAATTGGTGGAGTCCAGCCAGCCCTGCAAAATGACCGAAGCGGCCACCATGTCGACCCGGCGGCGGCGGGCCTTGCCGCTGAGGCCGGACTCGGCCAGCGATTGCTCGGCGATAACCGTGGTCAGCCGTTCGTCGTGGGTCAACACCGGCACTCCCAGCGCTGACTCAAGCTGTTGGGCCTCGCGCTGCGCGCCGACGGCAGCGGGGCCCGTGCCGCCGTCCAGCGACAGGGGCAGGCCCACGATCACGACCCCGGCCTCGTACTCTTGCACCAACTCCGCGATCTTGCGGTGGTCTTGGTCCCGGCTGCCGGAGCGCTTGATAACGGTCAGCGGGGTGGCCACCCGGCCGTCGGAGTCGGAGACGGCCACGCCGATGCGGCGCTCGCCGAGGTCGATTCCCAGCGCTCGTGCCATCACCCGCCGATGCCAGCCGCGGCTCGCACTTGTTCGAGGGCCTCTTCAAGCCGGGACGGGTCACGGCCGCCGGCGATGGACAGCTTGGCGTCGCGGCCTCCGCCGCCGCCGATGGTGGCAGCCGCTTCGGCGATGAGCTCGCCGGCATTCAGCTCGCTTTCAGCGGCCACCGCGGCCACCAGGGCCGCCCCACCCCCTTCAGGAGCCGCCCCCAGCACCACGGCGGCCACGCCGGGGCGATCCCGGGTGGCGATGGCCAAATCGCGCAACTGGCCCCGGTCCAAGCCTTCAACCAGCGCCACCACCACTCCGTCCACCGCCTCCTGGGCCAGATCCCCCGACTGGTCGGCCGAAGCGGCCTTGCGCAGGTCGCTCAGCTCCGCCCGGAGGCTCTTGATCTCGGCGATGCGCTTTTCGGCCCCAATGAGCAATTGATCGACGGGCACGCCCAGTCGCTCGGCAGCCTGAGCCAGAGTCGACTCCCGCTCGGTGAGCAGCTCAACCGGGCGGGTGCCGCTCACTGCCTCGATTCGGCGGATGTTGGCCCCAATGGAGCCCTCAGACACCACCTTCACCGGTCCGATATCGCCCAAAGCCCGCACATGGGTGCCGCCGCACAGCTCGGTGGAATGCGGGCCGGCCTCGAGCACTCGGACCCGATCCCCGTACTTGTCGCCGAAAAAAGCAATAGCTCCGGCCTCCATGGCCTCGGCCATGGAGGTCTCATAGTGGCGGGTGGCGGGGTTGTCCAGGATGTCGGCATTGGCCAGACGCTCAATCTCAGTGATCTGCTCGGCGGTCAGCGCCTCAAAGTGGGTGAAGTCGAAGCGCAGCCGGTCGCCGTCCACCAGCGAGCCTTGCTGTTTGACGTGGTCGCCCAGCACCTCCTTCAGCGCCCAGTGCAGCAGGTGGGTGGCGGTGTGATTGCGGCGGATGGCCGCCCGGCGGTCGGAGTCGATTGCTGCAATCACCGTTTGGCCGGGCTCGATCTCGCCGTCGATGGATTCGGCGTGATGCAAGTGCAACTCGGGCACCACATAGGTGGTGTCGGCAACTCGGGCCGAACCGGTGGGAGAAGTAATGGATCCGGTATCGCCCACCTGCCCGCCGGCTTCGGCATAGAACGGGGTCCGGTCCAAAACGATGCCGTCGTCGGTAACGGCCAGAACCACGGCTTCGGCGCTGTCGAAGTCCCGTCCGATGAATTCGGTGGGACCGTGTTCGGCCACCAGCGCGGCGTAGGCCGACACATCGGCGGAGGTTGCGTGCCGGGCATCGAAGTCCTGGCGGGCTCGGGTGCGCTGGCCTTCCATGAGCTGGTCGAAGCCGTCCCGGTCCACCGCAACTTCCCGCTCCCGGGCGGTCTCCTCGGTCACCTCGAAGGGGAACCCATAAGTGTCGTGCAGCAGAAAGGCCAATTCGCCCGACAGGGCCTCGCCCTCGTCGAGGCGGTCGATGGCGTCGTCGAGGATCTGCGATCCTTGGGCCAGAGTCGATCGGAAGCTCTCCTCCTCGCGGGCAACCACGTCACGCACGAAGCTGTGGTTGGCCGCCACGTCGGGATAGTCGGATCCCATGATGTCGACCACTTTGTCCACCAGCTTGGGAGTAACCACGTCGGTGACCCCGAGCAGATAGGCCCGGCGAATGGCCCGGCGCATGATGCGGCGCAGCACGTAGCCCCGATCCTCGTTGGAGGGGAATACGCCGTCGGAGATGAGGAAGGTCATGGTGCGGGCGTGTTCGGCCAGTATCCGCAGGGTGACGTCGCTGTGCTCGGCCGCCCCTAGCTTTACCCCGGCAACCGCGGAAGCCTCGCCCACCAACTCGGCCATCTCATCGATGTCGAACACCGACTCAACCCCTTGGATCAGAGTGAGGATCCGCTCCAGGCCAGCCCCGGTGTCGATGCTGGGCTTTGGCAGCGGGACCTGGCCGTCGGGACGCTGGTCGTACTGCATGAAGACCAGGTTCCAGAACTCTAGGAACCGCTCGTCGCCGCCGTGGGCCGGCCCGCCGTCGGGGCCGAATTCCGGCCCCTTGTCGAAGAAGATCTCCGAGCAGGGCCCGCACGGCCCGGTGTCGGCCATGCGCCAGTAGTTGTCCTCGTCCATCCGCTGGATGCGGTCGGGTGACACGCCAGCCACATCCCGCCAGATCTCGGCGGCCTCATCGTCGCTGAGGTGGACGGTGATCCACAGCCGATCGGGGTCGAAGCCCAGACCCTCGGTGACGAACTCCCAGGCCCAGTCGATGGCCTCGGTCTTGAAGTAGTCGCCGAAGCTGAAGTTGCCCAGCATCTCGAAGAAGGTGAGATGGCGGCGGGTGAGTCCGATCTCGTCCAGGTCGTTGTGCTTGCCTCCAGCCCGCACGCACTTCTGAACGGTGACCGCCCGGGAGTGGGGAGAGCTCTCCTCGCCTGTGAAATAGGGCTTGAACGGCACCATGCCGGCCACGGTGAACAGCACGGTGGGGTCGCGAGGGATGAGGCTGGCCGACGGCAGCACGGCGTGACCCCGCTCGCCGAAGAAGGAGGTGAATGCGCTGCGGATCTCCTGGGCTCGTTTGGGGATCAATGCGCCGTCCTATCGCCCCGGCGGTTCGTCGAGAGACCGGCGGGCGATCTCGGCCCGATAGCGCCGAACCGCGGCGGTGCCCTCGGCCAATGCAGCCCGAGCCTCAGCAGCCGCCGCCTTGACTCGAGCGCTGGCACCAGAACTCGGTCGAATCGGAACAGCCCGCTGGGCGGCTTGGCGCAGCTTGCGACGCACATAGGACGCCCCGGCCGCACCCGCGCCCGCCCCCGCGGCGAACCATACGAATCGCTTGGCCATCAGCTTTCCTCGCTGTCGTTGCTGTCGGTTCTCCGGCCCATCATTCGCTGGCGTATCTCCTCTTCGGCCCCATGTTTTGAAGGATGGTAATAACGTTCGTCCTCAAAGCGATCAGGGCGATATTGCTGGCTCACCCAGCCCTGGGGATCATCATGAGGATACACGTAGCCCTTGCCGTGCCCTAGACCGGCCGCCCCCTGATAGTGGGCGTCTCGGAGATGGGGCGGCACCTCTCCGCTGCCGTCTCCGGCGTCGGATCGGGCCTTCCCCAGCGCAGTGGTGACGGTGTTCGACTTGGGGGCGGTGGCCAGATACACCACCGCATGGGCCAGGTTGAGCTGCGCTTCGGGCAGCCCGACAAACTCCACCGCTCGGGCCGCCGCATCGGCCACCACCAAAGCCTGGGAGTCGGCCATGCCGATGTCCTCTGAGGCCAGAATCACCATCCGGCGGGCGATGAACCGGGCATCCTCCCCCGCCTCCAACATCCGGGAAAGCCAGTACAGCCCGGCATCGGGATCAGACCCCCGCAGGCTCTTGATGAAGGCGCTGATGACGTCGTAGTGCTCGTCGCGGCCGTAGCGGACTGCGCTGGCCCCCAAGGCGTCCTCGGCATCGGCCAGGGTGACCCGGGGCGGGTCGTCGGGGCGGGCCGAGGCCAGGGCCACGGCCACCTCCAGGCTGGTCAGGGCTTGGCGGCCGTCTCCGGCGGCCTGGGTCGCCAGGTGGTCCAGCGCGTCGTCGTCGGCTTCGGCTCCCTCGGCCCGCAGCCCTCGGCGCAGCAATTCGCCCAGCGCATCGCTGTCCAGGGGCTCGAGACGAAACAGGGTGGAGCGGGACCGAAGCGGTGGATTCACCTCGAAGTACGGGTTCTCGGTGGTGGCCCCGATCAGCGTGATGAGCCCGGACTCCACCGCAGGCAGAAGGGCGTCCTGCTGAGCTCGGTTGAAGCGATGGACCTCATCGAGGAACAAGATCGTGCCCTGGTCGTGCTGGCCGAGGCGGTCGCGGGCCGAGGCCATGACCTCTCGCACGTCCTTGACCGAAGCAGCGACCGCGGAGAGCTGGACATAGGCCTGGGCGGTGGTGCCGGCCACCAAACGGGCAATTGTGGTCTTGCCCGTGCCCGGCGGCCCCCACAAGATGGCCGACGACAGCCGGTCCGACTCGATGAGGCTGCGCAGCGGCTTGCCCCGGCCCAGCAGGTGCTCCTGGCCCACCAGCTCGTCCAGGTTGTTCGGCCGGAGCCGGTCGGCCAGCGGCGCGGTCTTGGCCAGGCGCTCGGCAGCGGCGGCGGCAAACAGATCGTCGCTCATCGCCATCCGGCGCTCCCCCACCTACCCAGCGTCGGGGGGCGGGAGGACGCGCAGGCCGAGCTCGTCGAGGTGGCGGTCGGCAATTGGGGTGGGCGAGTTGGACAGCGGGTCGGCGCCCGACTGGGTCTTGGGGAAGGCGATCACCTCGCGGATGTTCTCCTCCCCGGCCAAGATGGCCACCAGGCGGTCGATGCCAAAAGCGAACCCGGCGTGGGGCGGGGCACCGTAGCGAAAGGCATCGAGGAGGAAGCCGAACCGGGTCTCGGCGTCTTCGTCGCTGATGCCCAGGGCCCGGAATACGGCCCGCTGGATGTCGGGGCGGTGGATCCGCACGCTGCCCGAACCCAGCTCCCAGCCGTTGAGCACCAGGTCGTAGGCCTGGGAGCGCACCGCCAGCAGCTCCTCGCCTTCGCCGTCCAGCATGCCCACATCGTCGGGGTGGGGCATGGTGAAGGGATGGTGTGCGGCGATGGGTCGTCCCTGGTCGTCGATGGACTCGAACAGCGGGAACTCGGTGACCCAAACGAAGTTCAGCCCGCCCCCAGTGATGGGGGGCCGGCCCAGCTCCAGCCGGAGCAGGCCAAGGATGTCGCGCACCTTGGGGCGGCGGTCGGCGATCAGCAGCAGCAGATCGCCGGGTTCTGCACCCATGGCCGGGCCGAGTGCGGCCTGCTCGTCGTCGGACATGAACTTGGTCAACGCGCCGTCGAGGGCACCGTCGTCGCCCACCCGGAACCAGGCCAGGCCCTTGGCCCCCCACTGCTGGCACTTGCGGGTGAGCTCGTCGATGGCGTTGCGCCCCAGGCTCTGGCTGCCCCCCTTGCAGTTGATGCCCTTCACGCACTCCACCTGGAAGACCTTGGCCTCGGTGCCCTCGAACAGCCCGGTCAGCTCGATCAGCTCCATGCCGAAGCGGATGTCGGGCTTGTCGGAGCCGTAGCGCTCCATGGCATCGGTCCAGGTCATGAAGATGGGGTCGTCGGGACGGGTGCCGGTGACGGCCTCCACCGCGGCGGCCACCGCCTCGGTGATAAAGGCCATCACGTCGTCTTGGTCGGCGAAGCTGGCCTCGGCGTCGAGCTGCATGAACTCGAACTGACGGTCGGCCCGCAAGTCCTCGTCGCGCAGGCAGCGGGCGATCTGGTAGTAGCGGTCGATGCCCCCCACCATGCAGAGCTGCTTGAAGATCTGAGGCGACTGGGGAAGGGCGTAGAACCGGCCCGGGTGTATTCGGGAGGGCACGACAAAGTCGCGGGCCCCTTCGGGGGTGGAGGCCACCAGCATGGGGGTCTCGATCTCGGTGAAGCGCTGAGACTCCATAGAGCGGCGGATGGCGCTGTTCACTTTGGCCCGCAGCTCCAAGTTGCGCTGGAGGCGCTCCCCCCGCAGGTCGACGTAGCGGTAGCGCAGGCGCACGTTCTCGTCCACCTCGGTGCGGGAGTGCAGCGGGAACGGCGGGGGCTCGGCGGCCGACAGAACCTCTACCTGGCAATCACCGATCTCCACTTCGCCGGTGTCCAGCTTGGGGTTGACGGTGCCCTCGGGCCGGGGTCGCACGGTGCCGCTGATGCGGACCACGTATTCCGAGCGCAGGTCGTGGCGCTCATCCACCACGCACTGGATCACCCCGGTGCGATCCCGCAGGTCGATGAAGGCCAGGTTCTCGCCGTGCTCCCGGCGGCGGTCCACCCAGCCGCACACCGCTACCTCCCGGCCAATGTCATCGGCGCGCAACTCGCCGCAATAGTCAGTTCGCATTGCGGCTATTTCACTCTGTCGCCAGCCTCTGGGCCACGTCAATAACCACTTCGTCCCGGGGCAGTGCGGTTTGGCCGCCTCCTGAGCGCAGGTCGCGCAGGGTGACGGTGCCCGACTCCAGTTCGTCGTCGCCCACCAGAAGGGCCAAGCGGGCGCCCGAGCGGTCGGCCACCTTCATCTGGGCCTTCATCGAGCGGGCGTCGAAGGCCCGGTCGGCGGAGATGCCGTTGCGGCGCAATTCGAAGGTGAGATCGCGCCCGGCGTTGCCGCCGGTCACGTCGACCACGAACACGTCGACGGTCGCCTCGGCGTCGGGGAGGGCATCCTCGGCGTCGGCGGCCAACAGGATGCGCTCGATGCCGGCACCAAAACCCACTCCGGGGGCGGGCTTGCCGCCGAGGGACTCGGCCAAGCCGTCGTAGCGCCCTCCGCCGCCGACGGCGTTCTGGGCCGAGGTCAGAGCACCGGCCACGAACTCCCAGGTGGTGTGGGTGTAATAGTCCAGGCCCCGCACCAGGCGAGGATCAATTGAGTAGCTGACCCCCAAGGCATCGAGCCCGGCCTGCACCCGCTCGAAGTGGACGGCGGCCTCGTCCGAGAGGCATTCGGTTATGAGGGGGGCATCGGCCACCGCGGCCACGGTGCGCTCCCGCTTGGAGTCCAGTACCCGCAGAGGATGATCGGCGGCGTTGGCCCGGTCGGCCTCGTCCAACTCCCCCACCCGCTGGCCCAGCCAGGCAGCCAACTGCCCGGCGTAGGCCTGTCGGTCGCCGGGGCTGCCCATGGAGTTAAGCCGCAGCGACAACTGGCTCAATCCGAGCGCCCGATAGAAGTCGTGTTGGAGGGCGATGACCTCCACATCGAGGTCGGGATCGGCCGAGCCGATGGCCTCCGCTCCTACTTGATGGTGCTGGCGAAACCGCCCGGCCTGGGGCTCCTCGTAGCGGAAGCAGGGGGTGATATACCACACCTTCCAGGGCACGGTGGGCCGGTGCTGGTTGAAGGCCCGAACCACCGAAGCAGTGCCCTCCGGGCGCAGGGCCATGTGGCGCTCGCCCTTGTCCAAGAAGTCGTACATCTCCTTGCGGACCACTTCGGTGCCCTCGCCCAAGCGCTGGAACACCCCGATGTCCTCAAACATCGGATTCTGCACCAGCCCATAGCCGGCCCGTCCAAACACCTCAGCGAATGCGGCCACCAGCGCCTGCCAGCGGTCCGACTCGGGCGGCAAGATATCGCGAGTCCCCTTGGGCGCTTGGAACAACTCGGTCACAGCTAGGAGCCAGCGGCGGTGGGGAGGACGCGGTACGCGGTGTAGACGGATTCGATGCCCCGTATGGTGCGCAGGAGGGCGTCGAGGTGCGAGCCGTCGCTCAACTCGAAGTCGAATCGCATGACCGAGATCTGATCGGCGCCGGTGCGGGTCTCGCAGGCCAGGATGTTTACCGAACCGGTGGATAGGGCGTTGGCCACGTCTCGCAGCAGGCGGGTGCGGTCGAATGCCTTGACCTCGATGGTCACGCAGTAGGTGCCGCTGCGCTCGGCGCTCCAATCCACGTCAATGAGGCGGTCGCCCTGCTCAAACGACAGCGACACCGCATTGGCGCACTCCGCCCGGTGTACCGACACCCCTCGGCCCCGGGTGACGAAGCCGATGATCTCGTCGGGGGGCACCGGCTTACAGCAGCGGGCCAGATTCACCAGCACATCGTCGAGCCCCTCAACCTCCACCGGCTGGTCGGTTGGGCGAAGCAGCACCGACGGTGATGGGACATCGGCCAACTCCACCTCACCTTCGTCTTCAGAGGAAGGCTCCACCCTCTTGCCGGCCACCCGCTCGGCCACTGCCTTGGCCGACACGTGGCGCTCGCCCACTGCGGCGAACAAGGTGTCGAGGTCGCGGTAGTTCATGTCCTGGGCCGCCTGTACCAGCTCGTCGCCCGACAGGATCTTGGCCACCGGCAGCCGCTCCCGACGCAGGGCGGCGGCCACCGCATCACGCCCAGCCTTGATGGCGTCCTCCCGCCGGGCCTGAGCGAACCATTGGCGGATCTTGTTGCGGGCCCGGTGAGACGCCACCAGCCCGAGCCAGTCGCGCGACGGTCCCTTGTCGGCCACCTTGGAGGTGAAGATCTCGACCATGTCGCCGGGCCTCAGCTCCCGGTCCAGCGGCACCAGCTGGCCGTTGACCCGGGCCCCGATGCAGGCGTGACCCACCTCGGTGTGGATGGCGTAGGCGAAATCGATGGGAATGGCCCCCATGGGCAGCGAGACCACTTCGCCCTTGGGGGTGAAGACCTGTACCTCATCGTGGTCTAGGTCGGTCTTGAGGTTGCTCAAGAACTCGGCAGCGTCAGAGGTCTCCTGCTGCCAGTCGATGATGCGGCTAAGCCAGGCCAGATCGTCGGTGGTGGCACCCTCCTTGTAGTCCCAGTGGGCGGCCACCCCCTGTTCGGCCCGGGCGTGCATCTCATTCGTGCGGAGCTGCACCTCCAGCGACTTGCCCCCCGGCCCCACCACCGAGGTGTGCAGCGACTGGTAGAGATTGAATTTGGGCATGGCGATGTAGTCCTTGAACCGCCCCTGCACCGGCTTCCAGGTGGCGTGGATGGAGCCCAGCGCGGCATAGCAGTCCCGCACCGAGTCGACGATGACCCGGATGCCCACCAAGTCGAAGATCTCGTCGAAGCTGCGCTCCTTGGTCATCATCTTCTCGTAGATGCTCCAAAGGTGCTTGGGACGACCGGTGACCTGGGCTTGGATACCCAGCTCGGCCAGGCGGGCGTCAACGCTGGACAGAACCTGGGTCAGATAGAGATCTCGCTCGGGGGCCCGGGTGGCCACCATGCGGTCGATCTCGGAATACCGCTTGGGGTGCAGGGCGGCGAAGGCCAAGTCCTCCAACTGAAGCTTCATGTCCTGCATGCCCAGCCGGTTGGCCAACGGCGCGTAGATGTCCATCGTCTCGCTGGCCACCCGGTGCTGTTTCTCCAAAGGCAGCGCGGCCAGTGTCCTCATGTTGTGGAGCCGGTCGGACAGCTTCACCACCAACACCCGCAGATCCTTGGCAATGGCCACCAGCATCTTGCGCATGGAGGCGGCCTGCTCCTCCTCCTGGGTATTGAACTTGAGTCGGTCCAGCCGGGTGACGCTGTCCACGATTGAGGCCACTTCCCCGCCGAAATGGTGCTCCACCTCCGACAGGTCCATGGCGGTGTCCTCGATGGCGTCGTGCAGCAATGCGGCGATGACCGACACATCGTCCAGACCCAGCTCGACCACGATGTGGGCTACGGCCAGAGGGTGGGTGACGTAGGGCTCACCGGATTTGCGCACCTGCCCGGAGTGGGCTTTCTCGGCCAGGCGATAGGCCGTTTCAATGCGGTCGGACGTGCTGTTGGGGTGGCGTTCCAGATAGGCCTCAAGAAGCGGGCCTACGTCTTGACCGGGTTGATCCATCCACGGCAAAGGCCGCTCTGTCAGCGTCACTCATCACCCCCGAAGCAGAACAGCGAAATCACCGGACAGTCGGCGTGTTCTTCTATTTTCCCCCGGCCATCCAGGAATCCCAACTCGATTAGGAAGCCCACCCCGGCCACTTCGGCGTCAACAGAATTGACGAGCTCAACCGTGGCGGCCGCGGTGCCCCCCGTGGCCAGCACATCATCGACGATGAGCACCCGCTGACCAGGGGACATAGCGTCGGTGTGGGCCTCGAGAGAAGCGGTGCCGTACTCCAGCTCGTAGTCCACCGACCGGGTGTCGTAGGGCAGCTTGCCCGGCTTGCGAACCGGCACGAAACCGAGACCGAGTCGATAGGCCACCGCGGCCCCCAATATGAACCCCCGGGCCTCAACTCCCACCACTCGATCCGCCGGAGCGTCGCTGAATCGGTCGGCCAGCTCATCGGCGGCCCATCGGAAGGCCCCCGCGTCGTCGAGCAGCGGGGTGATGTCCTTGAACAAGATCCCCGGCGTGGGGAAATCCGGGACATCCCTTATGAGGCTCGCAGGCCAGCCGGAATCCACTGCTCCAACCCTACCCGTCTGCTGAAACCGCCTACCGGCGCTTGCGCTTCCTTGGCCGGGGAGGAATGGCTGTGCCGGCTTGTGGAGGCCGGCGAGCCGGGCGATCAGACGAAGGAGCAGCGGGACGGGAGGGGGACGGGCCAACGGCCACGTCTTCCACCTCGTGTACTGACGTGCCCCGTGACTGGGCTCGGGCCTCAAGGCGGTCCCGCAGCTCCACGAATTCGGGCTGGCGCTCTTTCAGCCAGGCGGCGGCTGGCGCGGCCACGAACAGCGACGAGTAGGTGCCCACCAACAGGCCGATGAGCAGGGCCACCGCGAATTCGGCCAGGGTGACCGCCCCCAACACCAGCGTTCCGATGATCAGCATCGACAGCACCGGCAACACCGAGGTGATGGTGGTGTTCACCGACCGCAGCAGCACGGTGTTTAGCGCGGTGTTCATGATCCGGGTGTAGGTGGCCCGCCCCACCAGCGCCGAGCGCCGCTGGTAGTCGCGGTTCTTGTCGAACACCACCAGGGTGTCGTACAGGGAGTACCCCATAATGGTGAGGAAGGCGATGACGGTGGCCGGAGTGACTTCGAGTTGGAATAGGGAATAGATGCCCACGGTGATGACGATGTCGTGGGCCACAGCCACAAGGGCGGCCAGGGCCATTCGCCATTCCTGCGTCAGGGTGATGTAGATGGCCACCACGATGAAGAACACGATCAGCGCCCGGATGGCCTTGTCGGTGATCTCGTCGCCCCACGACGCGCTTATGGAGTTGAAGCTGACGTCGTCGACCGTTTGGCCGGTGAGGTTGGCCAGGGCCAGAGACACCTCGGCGACGCTGGTGGCGTCGGTGGCGTCCAACTCAGCCCGGACTCGCAGCACATCACCGCCGACGAACTGGATCTTGGCGTCGGCCTGACCCACGCCCCGCAGGGCGTCGCGCACATCCGCGGTGGACACGTCGGGTGCCGAGGCCTCCCACACGGTGCCGCCCTCGAACTCGATGCCCAGATTGACCCCCCGCACCAGCAGGGCCACAACGCTGATGAGGATCAGAGCGGCAGAAACCTTCAGCGTGGTCTTCCAAAGCTCGGGGAAGTCCACCTTGGTCTGGTTGCGCAACAGGCGCTGGAGCCGGCTCATGAGGCCTCAACTCCCGCGGGGATGGCCTCTTCCCTGGTGGGCAGGCCGATGCGGTGGGGATGGGCCATAAGGGTGGGCGACCGGGACATCAGCTGGGCGCTGGGCCGCAGGAAGAAGTAGGTGGCCACCAGGTCGAGCACCGAGGCCAAACCCAGCATGAGGGCGAAGCCCCGGACCGAGCCGGCCGAGAGCCAGTACAGGATGACCGCGGCGATGAGCGAGGCGAAGTTGGCCCTGAAAATGGTCCGAAACGCCGCCGGGAAGGACAACTCCAAAGATGATCGCAGCGCTCGGCCGGTGGCCACGTCCTCCTTTAGGTGCTCGAAGTAGACCACGTTGGAGTCGAGCGACACACCGATCGACACGATAAGGCCGGTGACCCCGGCCAGGGTCAGGGCCAGGTCTTGGGTCTCGCCCAGCCAGGCCACGATCACCCACAGCAGGGTGGCCGAGACCCCCAGGCTCAACATAGCGATCAGGCCCAGCAGGCGGTACATGCCGACCATGAACAGGAACACCAGCGCCAGCCCCACGATGCCGGCAATGACCCCAGCGCGCAGAGAGTCGCCCCCGATGGTGGCCGACACCGCCCGGCTGGTGCTGTCGCTCTGGGGGTCGGTGGGGTCTTGGAACTCGATGGGCAGCGCGCCGTAGTGCAGCACCAACGCCAGGTCATCTGCCTCCTGTTCAGAGAATCGCCCGGAGATGACCACTTGGCCGTCGAAGTTGGCCGCGTTCACCACCGGTGCCGACTGCACCTTCCCGTCGACCACAATGGCCAGCCGGCCGCGCCCCTCGGCACCAGGCAGGCAGTAGGCGGTGCCGGAGAAGCACTCGATGGCGATCTCGTCGAATTGATCGGCACCGTCATCGCCGCCCTTGAAGGTGGCGTCAACCACAAATTCATTTCGATAGGAGCTGTCAGCCCCGGAAAGGCCCGCACCGGTGAGGGTGGATGGGCCCATCAGGTAGCGCACTGTGCCGTCTCTGTGAGGAAGGACCACAAAGCGGTCGAGCTCATCTTCGGCCGACGTGGATGTCGCCAAGAAGTTGTAGTCGACATCCGTGGGACACGGGGCCAGTCCCCGCTCGTCCAACACCGGATCGGGCAATTCAGGCGAAGGAAGCTCGAGGTCTGGATTGTCGGAAGAAATCTCCACTACGGGAAGCTCGGCGCACAATGGGCGGAACCGCAGCTCGGCGGTCTGGCCCACGATGTCGATGGCCCGCTGCTGGTCGCTGATGCCGGGAAGCTGGACCACCACCCGGCGGCCTTGGCGGGTCACGTCGGGCTCGGCCACCCCGAGTCCATCTATGCGGTCTCGGATGATGCTGACCGCGGTGTCCAAGTCGCCCTGGGTTATGGCCACCGGCCGGTCGGGGTCATCCTCGGGCACCAGCACCACTTCGACCCCGCCCTTCAGGTCGAGGCCCAGGAGGGGCCGGTTGCCAACGGCTAGCGAGGCGGCCAGCAAACCGGCGGCCAGGGCCAGAATGAAGACAAGCGAGACCAGCGATCGGCGGCTCATTGTTGCTGGGAATTGCGACTAGTCGCCGCTCATCAGAGGGCCCTGGCCCTCGTCGTCTTCATCGACGTCGGCGGCATACATCACCTTGTTGGCGATGGTGTCGCGGCTGATCTTGATCTCGACACCGTCGGATATCTCGATGAACACGGTGCCACCGTCGAAATCGGTGATCATCCCGTACAGCCCCGATGCGGTGATCACCTCGTCGCCGATGTCGAGGGACTCAATCAGCTCGCGGTGTTGGCGCGCCTTGCGCTGCTGGGGTCGCACCATGAAGAAGTACATGGCGACGAACATGAGAGCGATCAGAAATATGAAATCCAAGGCTCAGAACTCTACCGGAAGACCTGGACAACAGACGACTTGGCGAGTGGAGCCCAGCAGGTGTTTCCCAGCCAATCAGGCCCAGGCCTGGGCCACCTTCCTCCGAAACTGTTCCAGCGTGCCGGAAGCGATGGCTTCTTGGGCCGAATCCATGAGGGCCAGCAGCCAGGCCACGTTGTGGAGGGTGAGCAGCCGAGCCGCGGAGGGCTCATCCACGTTGAACAAGTGGCGAAGGTAGGCCCGGGAATAGCGGTCCGACGGGCTGGCCGGGAATTCAGGATCGACCGGACGGTCGTCGGTGGCAAACGACGAGTTGCGTATGTTCAGACGGCCCTCCCACGTGAGAGCGGTGCCGTGGCGGGCCAGCCGGGTGGGCAGCACGCAATCGAACATGTCCACTCCCAGGGCAACGCTTTCCACCAGTCCTACGGGATCGCCCAGTCCCATGAAGTACCGGGGTTGATCGGTGGGCAACTGCGGTGCGGTGGCCTCCAACGCGGCCATCATCTGCTCGGCACTCTCCCCTACCGACAGCCCGCCCACCGCATAGCCGTCGAAGCCCACCTCTATGGTTCGAGCGGCGCTCTCGGCCCGCAGTCCGGGGTCGATGCCCCCTTGGACGATGCCGAATTGGCTGGCGCCGGCGTCGGGCCCGTTCATCTCCAGAAAGCGGCGGCGGGCTCGGACCGCCCAGTCAGCGGTTCGGTCCACCGCCTGGCGCTGGACTTCCTCCGGGGCTTGCGACGGTGGGCACACGTCCAGGGCCATCTGGATGTCGGAACCGAGCTGTAGCTGGACGTCCACCACCCGCTCGGCCGTGAATCGATGGGTGGAGCCGTCGTAGGTGGACTGGAATGTGGCGCCGTGGTCGTCCACTTTGGGGTCGAGGGAGAACACTTGGAAGCCGCCGGAGTCGGTCAGGACATGGCCCGACCAGCCGGTGAACCCATGGATGCCGCCCATTTGCTGCACCACCTCTGGGCCGGGCCTCATCATCAGGTGGTAGGTGTTGGCCAGCACCACCGAGGGCTGGAGGGCCTCAAGGTCGGCGGTGTCGAGGGTTCGGACTGCGCCCCGGGTGCCCACCGGCATGAAGCACGGGGTGGTGAACGAGCCCCTCGGCGTGGTGATGCGCCCCTTGCGGGCCTGACCATCCCGGGCCAACACGTCGAACCGAAAGGTCATATCCCTGGATTCTGGCCTAGATCGCGGGTGCACAACATGGCATCTCCCAGAGACAGGAATCGGTAGCCCTCGCTCAGAGCAGTGGCGTAGAGATCACGCCAGCGGGGGCCGATGAAGGCGGCCAGCAGGGCTAGGAGGCTGGACCGGGGGAGGTGGAAGTTGGTGAGCAGGGCGTCCACCACGGCGAATTGGTGCCCCGGCTTGATGAACAGGTCGGTGCGGCCGCTGGCCGAACCGGTGGCCGCCGCCGACTCCAGCGCCCGCACCACGGTGGTTCCCACCGCCACCACCCGCTCAGCCCGAACACAGGCGGCCAGGGTGTCCTCGGGAATCCGGTAGGTCTCGGTGTGCATGGCGTGGTCTTCAAGCTCTTCGGCCATGACCGGGGTGAATGTGGCCGCGCCCACGGCCAGTTCCAGCGGGCACACGCTGGCCCCGGCCGCCCGGCAGCGGTCGAGAACGGCCTCGGTGAGGTGGAGCCCGGCGGTGGGGGCCGCGGCCGACACCGGTCGATCGGCATACACCGTTTGATAGCGCTCGATGTCGGCCAGCTCGCCGGTGACGTAGGGGGGCAGCGGCACCTCGCCGGCCTGATCCATGAGGGCGTCGGGATCGCCGGTGGGGCGCACCCGGCGGCGGCCGTCGCCGCCGAAGCGCTCCCCCACTTCCAACACCGGTGCCTCTTCGAACCACAACTCGGTGCCCGGACGTACCCGACGACCGGGGCGGACCAGCGCGCTCCACCACCCGTCGTCGCCCGGCTCCAGCAAGAGAACCTCGACCTTGCCCCCGGTGGCCTTGCGGAGCCGCAGTCGGGCGGCCATCACCCGGCTGTCGTTCACCACCAGCACGTCTCCGGGACTGAGCAACTCGGGAAGATCTCGAGCCAGGCGGTGCTCGGGCGAAGCGGCCGGCCCCCGATCCACCAGCAGTCGTGAACTGTCACGGGGCTCGGCCGGCTGCTGGGCAATGGCGGCCTGAGGCAGCTCGTAGTCCAGCTCCTCAGTCCGCATGGTGTGTTTCTACCTGACCGGCACGCGTATCCCGAAAACTGTCACACCAGCCCGGTAGTTTGGGGCTGATGCTGGTGATGGGGATCGATCCCGGCCTGTCGCGCTGCGGCTACGGCGTTATCCGCCAAAAGGGCCGCGCCACCGAGGCCATCGCGGCGGGCATCATCCGCACCGACAAGGACGATTCCATTCCCCGACGGCTGTTTGAACTCCAGAACGAGCTGGACGATTTGATGGGCACCTACAGTCCCAATGCGGTGGCCATCGAGCAGGTGCTGTTCCAGGTGAATGTCCGTACCGCCATGGGGGTGGGCCAGGCCAGCGGCGTGGCCATGGTCGCGGCGGTGGGGGCAGGCGCCGAGGTGTTTGAGTACTCGCCCACCCAGATCAAAAAGGCGGTCACTGGCTGGGGCGGCGCCGACAAAGACCAGATGGGCAAGATGGTGCAAACCCTGTTGGGCCTGCCCCGTCCGCTCAAGCCGGTGGATGCTGCCGACGCGGTAGCAGTGGCCCTCTGCCATCTGGCCCACGCTCCAACCGCCTCTCGAATCCAGGCCGCAGTGTGATCGGCCTGCTTCGGGGCACGCTGGCTCTGCGGGACTCCGACGAGGTGATTGTGGAGACCGCAGGCGTCGGCTATCGGGTGGCCATCTCGCCCGACACCTCGGCCTCCCTGGGAGAGTTGGGCCAAGACGTGCTACTGCACATCCACCACCACATCCGAGAGGACGCCCAAACCCTTTACGGGTTCGATACCCCCCACAAGCGCCAAGTCTTCGAGGGGCTCATCTCCGCTCACGGTGTAGGACCGGCGATGGGCATGGCCATCTTGTCGATATACGGACCTTCGGAGTTGGCCGGAATACTGGCCACCGACGACATAGACGCCCTGTGCTTGGTGCCCGGTGTGGGCAAGAAGACCGCGGCCCGGCTGTTGGTGGAGCTCAAATCCCGGCTCGACATCGGCGACGTGACCACCGCGGTGGCATCCGGCGAGCCGGCCGAAGGGCCGGCCGATGCCCGCAGCGTGGTCCGCCAAGCTCTGGGGGAATTGGGCTACAGCGCCGAGGAGGTCCGCGGCGCCATTGCCGCCCTGCCACCTGATGGCGACTCCTCTGCCCTGCTCAAGGCGGCTCTCCAGCACCTGGCCTCCGGGAGATGAACAGGCTGTGAGCGAGAGGGAGGAGCTTTTGGCCGGGACGTCGCTTCCCGAGGACGCCGCGGCCGAGCCGGGTCTGCGGCCTGCCCGACTAGACGAGTTTGTGGGCCAGCCAGAGCTCAAGGAGCACCTTCACATCATCTTGGGAGCGGCTCGAGCCCGATCACAGCCGGCAGACCATCTGTTGTTCGCCGGACCCCCGGGCTTGGGCAAGACCACGCTGGCCCACATCGTGGCCAAAGAAATGGACGCGGGACTCCACATCACCTCGGGCCCGGCGCTGGAGCGGGCGGGCGATCTGGCCGCCATCCTGTCCAAGCTGGAGGACGGCGACGTGTTGTTCATCGATGAGATCCATCGGCTGCCCCGCATCGTCGAGGAAGTGATGTACCCGGCCATGGAGGACTTCAACGTCGACATCGTGCTGGGCAAGGGCCCAGCGGCCCAGTCGGTTCGCCTCGATCTGGCCAAGTTCACCCTAGTTGGCGCAACCACCCGCACCGGCCTTATCACCGGCCCGCTGCGCGACCGATTCGGATTGGTATCGCGGCTTGACTACTACGCCACCGCCGACTTGGAGGCCATCGTGGCTCGGGCCGCATCCATCCTCGACATCCAGATCGACCCAGACGGCGCGGCTGAGATCGCCTGTCGGGCCCGGGGCACCCCCAGAATCGCCAATCGGCTGCTGCGCCGGGTGCGCGACTATGCCGAGGTCCGGGCGGACGGCACCATCGACCAAGCCACTGCGGCCGCGGGACTGAACCTGTTCAGCGTCGATCAGGCCGGTCTAGACAAAGTAGACCGGGCTATCTTGTCGGCCTTGTGCGAGCGGTTCGGGGGCGGACCGGTGGGGCTCTCCACCCTGGCCATCAGCGTCAGCGAGCCAGCCGAGACGGTAGAGGACGTATACGAGCCGTTCCTCATCCAACAGGGCCTGCTGATGCGCACCCCCCGAGGCCGGGTGGCCACTCCCACCGCCTGGCAGCACTTGGGCTTGGCTCCACCGCCCAACGCCGCCGACCAGTCCAACTTGTTCGACTGACCTGACTAAACGAAGAACTGCGCTGCCATCGTGCCCCAGATTGTGATCATGAAGGCCGTCATCGTCATTACAAAAACGCGCGTCTGCTTGGTCATCTCGGTCCAAAACTCGGTCCGCAGCTCAGCGCCCAGAATCCGTAAGTCGTCCTTGGTGGCCAACTCGGCCAGGTCCTCCTTAGTGGCCATCTTGGCCTCCAGGGCTCTCAGGTCCTCCTTAGTGGCCATCTTGGCCTCCAGGGCTCTCAGGTCCTCCTTGGTGGCGAACTTGGTCAGGTCCTCCTTGGTGGCAAGCTGGTTGCGGCCATCGGGCAGAACACACTTCAACAAGGTCTACGCAGGCCCTTCGCCAATGGTGGCAACCAACTGATTCACCAACTCCGTCCGCTCGATCTCGCTAACTGTTGTCATCAGATTCCCTCTCTCCATATGAACTCGAAAGGGAACCCTTTGACACCGAAAAGCGAAGCCAGTTCCGACTGCGTAGCGAATCGTAATAGTGCTACTTGTTGGAAGCAACCATCTTTCTGTAGAACCCCGACAAAGAGGGCCTCAGCTGGCGGCGGCTTGGAGGATGTCGTCGGGGATGTCGAAGTTGGCGTAGACGTCTTGGACGTCGTCGTGGTCGTCGAGGGCGTCTATGAGGCGGAGGACCGACCGGGCGGCGTCGGTGCTGTCGACGCCCACTACTGAGGTGGGCAGCATGGTGGAGGCCGCTGACACGAAGGCAATGCCGGTCTCGGACAGGGCGTCGCGCATCGTCGAGAGGTCGGAGGGGTCGCAGGTGAGTCGCCAAGTGTCGCCCTCGTCGGCCAAGTCCTCGCCCCCGGCGTCGAGAGCGGCCATCATCAGCTCGTCCTCGTCCACCGAGCGTTCGAGGATCACCACCCCTTTGCGCTCGAATTGCCAGGCCACCGCCCCGGGTTCGGCCAGCGATCCCCCGTTGCGGGTAAAAAGAGCCCGCACCTCCGAACTGGTCCGGTTGCGGTTGTCGGTAAGCGTCTCCACGTAGAGAGCCACTCCTCCGGGGGCGTACCCCTCGTAGTACACCGACTCGTAGGCCACCCCCTCGAGCTCACCGGTTCCCCGCTTGATGGCCCGCTCAATGGTGTCGAGGGGCACCGAGTTGTCCCTGGCCTTCTGATACATGGTGCGGAGCGAGGGGTTGGCGTCTAGGTCACTCCCGCCCTCGCGGGCCGCCACCTCCACCTGGCGGATCAGCTTGGCGAACAGCTTGCCCCGGCGCTTGTCGGCCGCCCCTTTGCGGTGCTTGATGGTGGCCCACTTGGAGTGTCCTGACATTGGTGCTCTCCTATTCCTGCTCGATGAACCAGCGGTGGATTCGATCGTCTTCCGCCAACTCGGGGTGGAACGACGACACCACCACGGAACCTTGGCGACACAGAACCGGCACCCCGTCCAATTCGGCCAAGACTTCCACCTCAGGGCCGGCCGAGTCGATCATCGGGGCGCGGATGAAGACACCGGGAAAGGGCGATTCCCATCTTTCAATGTCAATCGGCGCATGGAACGACTCCGACTGGCGGCCGTAGCCATTGCGCCTTACGGCCACATCCACCGCACCGAAGCAGTGCTGGCCGGGATAGCCGTCCACCACCTCGGATGCCAGAAGGATCAGCCCGGCGCAGGTCCCGAGTACGGGCAGGCCGTCGGCCAGGCGATCGGCCAGCGGGTCGGCTAAGTCGTTGGCGTCCAACAGCTTGGAGATGGCCGTAGACTCGCCGCCGGGGATGACCATACGGTCGACCGCGGCCAGCTCTTCGGGGGTGCGGACTTGGACCGCAGCCACATCGAGCCGGATCAGGACCCTCTCATGCAGCCCGAATGCGCCCTGAAGGGCCAAAACCCCGACCTTCACCCGGGGGCTCCGGGTCTCGGGGTGATGCCTCGATCTGCTGCACGCTCAGCCGCTGCTACCAGCCGCGGTCGGCCAGCCGGGTTTCGAGGCTGTCGATCTCCAAACCGGGCATGGGCTCGCCCAGGCCGCGGCTTACTTTGGCCAGGATGTGGGGATCGCGATAGTTGGTGGCCGCCTCCACAATGGCCTTGGCCCGAGGCGCCGGATCAGCCGACTTGAAGATCCCCGAGCCCACAAACACGGCCTCGGCACCGAGCTGCATGACCAGTCCGGCATCGGCGGGGGTCGAAATGCCGCCGGCACAGAACAGGGGCACCGGGAGCCAGCCGGTCTCGGCCACCTCGCGGACCAGCGGCAGCGGGGCCCGGAGCTGCTTGGCCCAGTCGAACAGCTCGGCCGAATCGGCCTGGGTGATCTTGCGGATGTCGCCGATGATCGACCGGAGATGGCGAACGGCTTCCACGATGTTGCCGGTGCCGGCCTCGCCCTTGGACCGGATCATGCAGGCACCCTCGGAGATGCGCCGCAGCGCCTCACCCAGGTTGGTGGCCCCGCAAACGAACGGCACGGTGAACGCCCACTTGTCGATGTGGTGGGCCTCATCGGCGGGGGTAAGCACCTCGCTCTCGTCGATGTAGTCGACGTCGAGGGCTTCCAGAATCTGGGCCTCCACAAAGTGGCCGATGCGGGCCTTGGCCATGACCGGAATGGTCACCGCCTGCTGGATTCCGGTGATCATCTCAGGATCGCTCATGCGGGCCACGCCGCCATCGCGGCGGATGTCGGCGGGAACCCGCTCCAGGGCCATGACCGCCACCGCCCCGGCGTCCTCGGCCACCTTGGCCTGATCGGGGGTGACCACGTCCATGATCACGCCGCCCTTGAGCATCTCGGCCAGCCCTCGCTTGACCAGAGGGGTTCCCGTTTCGCGGCCCGTCATCGACTCAGCAGCCATGGTTGCAGTCTATGGCTATCTGCATCACAAACACGATGTCGGTTTACCGCCGATAATTCGGATCAGCGATTCCTGAGCAGGTGTTCGGCGAAGTCCTGCACCATCACCAGCACATCGCCCCCCGGCAGGACGATGAAGGTCTGGCCGGGAGTGAGCCGCACCGGATTGCCGTTGTTGTCGGTCACCTGCCACGGTTGGCTGGCCGACGGGCGGGACCACCGGCCCCGGATCATGTGGCCGTCGGTGAATACCAGAGCGACCCCGCCATCGAGATCGACTGTGATGGCCTCCGGGCAATACGAGCAGGCCGCGCTGCCGGTATAGCGGGTTTGCAGCACCACGACATTGGCCGTGGTCACTTGCTCGGGATCGACATCGGGATTGGGGGTGCCGTTGGAGTGGCGGGCCATGTCGACGTGGGGGGTTCCGTCCTGCCACCGGGCCCAGCCGCCGGCTTCAGCATCCCAGACGAATTGGGCGACGGTACCGCCGAGATACCGGACCTCCACACCGGGAACCGACTCTGCCCCTGATGGAAGCGCCTCTCCCTCTCTGCGGTACTCGAAGAGAGGATCGGGGGCCGACAAACTGCTGGGAGCGGCATCCCAGATATTCGAAGCGGCGGTGTACAAGTTCCAAGGAGGAACTCGGTCAGCTATACGCCAGTAGTCGTTGGGCAGGACATCCCAGCGCAGCTCATAGAGTTTGCCGGCGGACTGGCCTTGCGACAGCTCGCGCAGCACGCCCGGATTGGCTCCGGAGTGGCCGTAAACCGGTTGGCTGAAGTTGGCCAAGATGTCGGCGTCGGAGCTTCGGGCCGACCGGACCGGGCCCAGGGAGATGGCCCCCTGGCTGTGGAACACGGCGAAGAGGCGGGTGATGGTTTCTACCCTCACCTCGATGAGTACGTCTGCTTGGTTGATGCCGGTCTGGGGGCGACCCACACTGCTGGTGCCGATCTTTACGGCAAGAGCCGGCCGGTTCATGATGGACGGATCCACCAGCGGCTCGCCGGTCAGCGGTTCGGTGGGTCCCGGCGTTGGGGTGGGCGTGGCCGGGTCGGGAACAGGGTCGCCGGTTTCTGTTGAGCCGGGATCGGTAACAGGGTCGTCGCCGGGGGCTTCGCCGACTCCATCCCCGGTGCCGTCGCCCTCGGTGGCGCCGGTGCCGCCATTGGTCGGGGCTGTGGTGCCTTCTGGCGATTCTCCGCCGCCGTCGCCGGTCGGGGCACTCGTAGCCACTGGGGCAGAATCATTCGTTCCCACCGGCTGAGCACCGTTGGACTCCCCTTCCGAGCCGCCGCAAGCCGCGCCCATCAGCGCAAGGGCCAACAGGGCAGCCGCAATCCCCCTGCGCCAACGGCCACCCCGATTGGGGGGCCTGCGTGAGATCAAAGCTCAGTCAGCGCGGCAATACGGGTTTCCAGCCGGGGATGGCGGATTGCGTCGGCGATGCCCCAATCGGGCTCATCGATCCACATGTGAAGCGCTGCCACCGTTGGAGATGGTACCTGAGCCGTTTGCCCAGAAAGTGTCATCAGCGCAGACAGCAGGCCGGGCGGGTAGCGAGTGAGCGACACCGCCTCGAAGTCGGCCGCCAGGCCCCGTCCCGCGGGCAGCACCCGATCCATCAACCGGCGGCGCAGCCAGCCGACTGTTGTGAGCGGCCAGGCCAAGAGCACCCCGGCCAACGTCTCAAGGGCGGCATCGCCCCGACGGATTCGGCACAAGTGATGGGCTACAAGCCCCTCCATCTCGATGCGCTCAAGCTGCTCCACTGCGCCGGATGTGACCACGATGGCCGCATGGGCGGGGGTGCGGGCCGCGGCTAGAGAATTGATGGAGTGGGAATGGATCACCCGCAGTTCGGGAGTGGGAATACCGTGGCTGACGCACAGGCCCTCCAGCACGTTCTCGAGAACGGCCTGCGCCTCACCGCTGGGTCGGGTGCTTCCGGCCAGGCGCAGCAGTAGGCGCCACGCGATCAAGTGCAGGCCGACTGCGGCAACCCCACCGACAACCACGCCGGCCACCACGGCCACGAGCCAGGGGAGCCCGACCAAGAAGAGCACTGCCAAGACCACCGCACCGGCCAGTACTCCCAGGGAGCCAAGGACAACGGCGGATCGGCGCTGGCTGGAATTCACACTTCCTCCTCGTGATGGCGGGGATCTCGCCAGGGGCGCTGGGGAGCGCGTACCCGGCGGCGGGCAACCAGATCGGCATAGATCTCGACGTAGCGCTCGGCCAGGGTGTCCATGGAGAACTGCTGGGCTCTATCCAGGCCCGACTTCACCAGCGAGTGGGCGGTGTCTTGGTCGAACAGCACCCTTTTCAGGGTTGCGGCCAGGGCGGCGGGATCGCCGGGCTTTGACAACAGCGCATCGCGTCCCGGCCGGGCCACGATGGCATAGGCGTCCAGATCGGAGGCCACAATCGGAGTTTTGGCCGCCATTGCCTCCAATAGCACCACTCCAAATGACTCGCCGAACAGCGACGGGGCACAGAAAACATCGGCACCCCGCAGGCGGGCCTGCTTCTCGGCGTCGGAGATCCGGCCCAACCACTCCACTCGTGCGTCATCTACCGTACGGGCCTTCAGATCGTCGGTCTCAGGGCCGTCGCCTCCCACCCACAGCCGCACTTCATCGGGCAGGTATTGAAGGGCGTCAATGAGGATTTCAAGCCCCTTGCGGGGCTCGTGGCGGCCCACGAAGAAGATGGTGGGATAGGGCGAGGCGATGGGATCGGCCGAGGGGGCATCCAGCTCCACCCCGTTGAACACCACCTCGTAGTGGCCCCCGAGCTGCCCTTGGGCCAGACGGCGGGCATCCTCAGACACCGCGCAGCGATAGTCCAGGCGGTTGGCCACGGCCTGCACGATCGGCCGCAGAAACTGGTAGGCGGTGCTGTGACCGGCCCGGTGGAAGGTGCCCAAAAGCGGCGCAGACTTCATCACCGCCGCGGTATTGGTGGGTCCGGGGGCGAGGGGTTCATGGATGTGCACGACGTCGAATCGCTCGTCGCGCAGCACCCGGATCGTGCGGAGCTGCGCCGGAGGATCGGGAGCCAAGGGGGCGATAGAGCCGTTGGCCGCAGTGGGCAAGCTGTTGCCCAAGGGGGTGACCGACTCGTCGGGCGGAGGCCCGTCACACGGAGCCAGCACTCGGGCCTCCACTCCCATGCGGCGCAGCGAACGGGCCAGTCCCATCACCTGTCCCTGGACACCTCCGGGGATGGTGAGGGAGTAAGGACAAACCAACCCAACCCTCATCCGGGCACTCTCTGTTCGCCTGAGCGCTCCGACTTGGCCCGTCGTTGGGGGTCGTCGTCCCCAGATCGATCTAAGCCCCTCCGCTGCTGGCGGAATCTCTGGAGGGCTGCCTCATCGCTGGGCCAGTTGGGCTGCATGAGATGCCACTGCTCCGGAGCGGCGCTTATCAGTTGCTCCAGCGACCGGGCCAGATCCTGGGTGACCCGGGTCACGTCGGCCCGCAGCCGTCCCTGGCGCTCGGTGGGAATCGGCGGCAGTACTACCCCCCGGTGGTTGGACCCGTCCTGGTAAACCGCGGTCGGCAGAATCGCCGCGCCAGTTCGCAGGGCAAGAGTGGCTGGTCCACCGGGCAGCAGGGTGCGCTCTCCGAAGAACTCCACCTCCACGCCTCCCCGCCCGACCTGGCGATCGGCGAGCAGGCACACCACCTGCCCGGTCCGCAGCGACTTGATGAGCACGGAGACCGCGTCGGGGCCGAGCGCCACGATGTCGATACCCATGCGGTGGCGCTCTTCCACCATCCAGTCGAACAGCCGAGCCGGCTTGAGCGGCTCGACCACGGAGATCACCGGGTAGCCGGGGATGCGGGCCATCCAAGTTCCCGCCCATTCCCAACCCCCGAGGTGTGGAAGGGCCAGTATCGGCGCCGTGCCGGTGTCAATTGCCTCTTGAATGTAGTGAAACCCTTGGTGGCTGAAGCCGGCCTCCACCTCTGCGTCGTCCAAGTCGCCGATCCGGGCCCCGTCGTACCAGTAGCGGGCATACGACTCGAACGACGCCCGCACCGCCTCGGCCAGCGCTTCGCCTTGCAATTGGGGGCCGCACACCCGCTGGAGGCGGCGCTCGGTGATGAAGCGACGCTCGGGCAGCAGCCGATAGGCCGAGCGGCTTATGGCCCGGGTGAGGGCGGCGCCCACCGGCTGGGGCAGACGGCGGGCCAGCGCGGCACCGCTGCGATAGAGAACCACGTCGGCCGAGAGGCGGCGGGTTCGGGCCACAGGAGCTAGAGGAGGAGCCGCCTCGGCAGTGTTGGTCATACCGAGTGCAGGGAGTTGGTCTGGCGCCAGACTTTGGCAAACCGATAGAGGGCAGTGGCCGCGGTGAGCACCAGCATGGCCCACAGAATGGGAATCATCACGAAGCTGAAGGCCAATCCGGCGCCGAGTACGAAGAATCGTTCAGCCCGTTCCATGAGCCCGCCCTTGGCGTCGAGTCCCAGTGACTCGGCCTTGGCCCGCTGATAGGAGACCAGCGAGGTCACAGCCATGAGGGCCAGCGGCAGCATGAAGATGTGGCCGGGCTCAGTGGACCCCAAATACCAGGCAAACCCCGCGATCAGAAGCGCGTCGCAGGCCCGATCACTGACCGAGTCGAAGAAGGCACCCCGGACCGAACTGGTGCCCGACGCCTTGGCGATGGGCCCGTCGAGGGCATCGGCCAGACCGGTGAGGATCAAAAAGACCAGGCCGAGGATGAGTTCACCACGGCCGATGACCACCGCGGCCACCGCAGCCATGACGATACCGAAGGCGGTAACCGCATTGGCGTTGACGCCTATCCGGCAAAGGACGGCGCCGATGGGATCCAGCCCACGATTGACCGCCGAGCGCCAATTGCCGTCGAACATGTGGATTTAACTCTACTGCTCAGTTGTTTCCCAGGTCAGCCCAGTCTTCGGGATTGGCCTGCACGAGTTGGTCGATCACCTCGCCGGTGATGCCGTCCACAAAGACCAATCCCCGCTGGTCAGGCTGGGGCTCGTTGGAATAGAGCAGGATGCGCCAAGTGGGGCGGCTCAGCCAGCCCCGCCACCCCATTTGGGCCGATGCATGGCCCACGGGAAACCCCACTGCGCCGATGGCGATGACCAGTGCATCCGACTCATCTATCTTCAGCTCCTTGCCGCAGACGAAGCCGTACAGGGCGAAAACTGCCAGGGCGATGGCGGCGCCCAGGAATCCCCCATTGACCAGCGGGCTGTCGGCGGCCACCACCCACACCACCGTGCAGACCAATGCAGCCGACAGATAGATGATGGCCGGAATCCGACGACGGCTGTTGTTGGGAAATAGATAGGGGCCGACGTACTCGCTGACGTTCAGCTCTTGGGGAAGCTCGTCTGTAATCTCCGCGTCGGACACCCTACGAGGCTAGCGAGCTTCCCAGGCGTTTCTCAGCTTGGACCATGACTCGGCCAGGGGCTCGGGCAGCACTCTGGCCTCGGCCACGGTGGTCATGAAGTTGGTATCGCCCCTCCAGCGGGGCAGGCAATGGACATGCAGGTGATCGGGCACGCCAGCACCACCGGCTGCACCCAAGTTGAGGCCCACGTTCACGCCTTCGGGGTCATACGCCTCTTGGATCGCCGCCACCGCGGCCCGGACCGCGGCCCACAGCTCGTCGCTTTCGGCATCAGTGAGGTCGGCCAAATCGGCCACCGCCCGATTGGGGGCCACCATCAGGTGGCCGCTGCCGTAGGGATAGGCGTTGAGCACCGCAAAACAGGTCTCACCCCGCCACAAGATGCCTGTCTCCTCGTCGGACGCCTCAGATGCCAGGATGCGCTCGAATAGCGTCCCCTCCCCCTCTTCGGAGACAGTGGCATGAATCTCTGACACATAGCGGCTGCGCCACGGGGCCCACAAGCGCTCAAGCATCAGCGGTGGGTTTCCACGTCATCGGCCAGTCGGGCCGCGAAGTCATCCAACAGCACGCCCCGCTCGTCGCCGTCGCTGCCCCGGGCATTCACCCCCACCGTGCCGTGGGCCACGTCGTCGTCGCCCACCACCAGCACATAGGGCAGTTTCTGGAGCTTGGCCGCCCGGATGCGCCGACCCAGCGGCTCCAGCGCGTCGGCCACTTCGACCCGGAAGCCGTGTTGGCTGAGCCGGGCTTCCACCTCGGCGGCATAGTCGGCATGGGTAGCGGCCACCGGCAAGATGGCGGCTTGGACCGGGGCCAGCCAGGCCGGGAACGCACCGCTGCAATGCTCGATGAGTACCCCGAAGAAGCGTTCGATGGCTCCCATAAGGGCGCGGTGGATCATCACCGGGCGGTGACGGTTGCCATCGGAGCCCACATATTCGAGACCGAACCGCTCGGGAAGCTGGAAGTCCACCTGGAGGGTGGACAGCTGCCAGCTCCGCCCGATGGCGTCGCGCACGTCGATGTCAATCTTTGGCCCGTAGAAGGCGCCCCCGCCCTCGTCCATCTCGTACTCCAGCCCGGAAGCCTCCAGCGCTTCCCGGAGGGCCTCGGTGGCCAGATCCCACTCGGCGTCTTCGCCGATCGACTTCTCCTGCGGCCGGGTGGCCAGTCGAGCCTCGAATTCGTCGAATCCAAATGCCCGCAGTACCGACAACACAAAGGCCACCAACGAGGCGATCTCGGCGGGGGCCTGCTCACGGGTGGCGAAGATGTGGCTGTCGTCCTGGGTGAATCCCCGGATGCGCATCAGGCCGTGGACCGCCCCCGACAGCTCGTAGCGGTACACCGTGCCGAGCTCAAACAGTCGAATGGGCAGGTCGCGATAAGAGCGCTGGCTGCTCTTGTAGATCAGCACGTGGAAGGGACAGTTCATCGGCTTGAGGTGGTAGGAGGTGCCGTCCAACTCCATGGCCGGATACATGGACTCCCGGTAGAAGTCCAGATGCCCGCTGGTCTCCCACAGCTCAGAGCGGGCTATGTGGGGGGTGACTACCGACTGGTAGCCCCCTTCATCGTGGCGGCCCCGGCTGTAGTCCTCGATTATGCGGCGCACCACCGCGCCCTTGGGGTGCCACACAGCCAGCCCTGGTCCCAGCTCGGTGGGCCACGACAACAGGTCGAGCTCTCGGGCCAGGCGGCGGTGGTCCCGCTTCTCTGCCTCAGCCAGGCGGTGCAGGTGGGCAGCCAGATCCTTGCGCGAGGCCCACGCCGTGCCGTAGATGCGCTGCAACGATGGGCGGCCGGCGTCGCGGCGCCAATAGGCCCCGGCCACGCTCATCAGCTTGAAGTGGCCCAGTCGGCCGGTTGAGGGAACGTGGGGGCCGCGGCACAAGTCGATGAAGGAATCCGAGTTGCGGTAGTAGCTGATCTGACCATCGCCGGCCACCTCGTCAGCCAGCTCATCAGTCGGCTGTCCGGCCTCGTCGGTGCCGGTAGCCATGGCCACCGTTTCGATGATCTCCCGCTTGTAGGGGTGGTCCGCAAAGAGCTTGAGCCCTTCGGCGGCCGGCACTTCGTGGCGCTCGAATGGCTGGTCGGCTTCGATGATCTCCTGCATCCGGGCTTCGATGGCCTCAAGGTCGTCATCGCTGATGGTGGCGCCGTCGGGCAGGTCGAAGTCGTAGTAGAAGCCGTCTTCGATGGGTGGACCAACGGCGTAGGTAGAGCCGGGGTAGAGCTCCAGCACCGCCTGGGCCAGCACATGAGCGGTGGAGTGGCGCAGCGTCTCCAGGCCGGCGTCGCTGTCGGAGGTGATGATCGAAACCTGCTGGCCGTCGGCCAAAGGAGCGCTCAAGTCCACATCGACGTCGTCGACGGTGGCGATGAGAGCGGCCTTGGCCAACCCGGGGCCGATGTCAGCAGCCAAATCGCCCGCGGTGGCACCTGAGGGAATGGTGCGAGTGCTGCCGTCCGGGAGAAGGACGCTGATCTCAGCCATGGCTCAATAAGTTAACCCTTCGGCCTGCCTGTTCTTGTCCAATTATCGCGAAAGCCTGACGCCCAGCAGGGCAGCGACGGGGGCGATCCCGCCGGTTGACGCGGCTTCGTCGATAACTGCCACCGCCGACGGGGTGTCGAGGTCATTGTCCAAGCAGGCTCGTACCTGATCGAGGACGGCCGGCGCTGTGTCAAAGCTGCCTATGGCCGCTGCTTGCCAGGCCTCGAGACGCTCGGCGGCGGCGGGCATGACCGCATTGTCCCACTCCCAGGAATCCCGGTAGTGGTGAGCCACGATGGCCAAGCGCACCGCCCGGGGGTCATACTCCTTGAGCAGGTCGGAGACGAATACCAGGTTGCCCAGCGACTTGGACATCTTCTCGCCGTCCATCCTCACCATGGCCTGGTGCATCCAGTGGCGCACGAACTGCTTGCCGGTGACCACCTCCGACTGGGCGGTTTCGCACTCATGGTGGGGATAGACCAGATCAGATCCACCGCCGTGCAGGTCGACGGTCTCTCCCAGTTCCCGCATGGCCAGCGCCGAGCACTCGATGTGCCATCCCGGACGCCCCGGACCCCACTTGGAATCCCAGGCGGGCTCGTCGGGGGCGGACTTCTGCCACAGCACGAAATCCAACGGATCGCGTTTGTTGGGGTCGTCGGGGTTGCCGCCGTGCTCGGCGGCCAGGGCCAGCATGGCGTCTCGGCCCAAGTGGCTGACCTGGCCGAAGCGGTCGAACGAGGAGATCTCGAAGTACACCGACCCGCCCGATTGGTAGGCGTGGCCCTGGTCGAGCACCAGGCCGATCATCTTGCGGATGTCGGCGATGGCCGATGTGGCCCGGGGCTCCGACCAGCACGGCAGCATTTCCAGGGCCTCCATATCGGAGTCGAATCGGGCGGTCTCGGCTGCGGCCAAATCCAGATAGTGAACGCCAATCTCCCGGGCCTTGCGAAGGATGTCATCGTCCACATCGGTGATGTTGCGCACGCAGCGGGTTTCGTGGCCCCGGTCGCGCAGTCGCCGCTGGAGCACGTCGTAGGCCACATAGGTGGCGGCGTGGCCCAGGTGGGTTGCGTCGTAGGGTGTGATGCCGCAGGTGTACATGGCCACCACCGGCCCCGGCTCAAACGGCACGACTTCTTGCCGGGCGGTGTCGTATAGGCGCATCGGATCAGAAGTGGATGCGGCCGGAGAAGAGGAGGCAGCCATGGCCGGCGGGCTCAGCCGCCTTCGAGGCCCAGGCCGGTGAAGCGGACCGCCACCCTGGTCTTGTAGCGGACGTTGAGTTGTAGCAGCACTGCGGTGAAAGCTTCTACCGGGCTCGCGTACGACAGCGCGCCGGCGTCAAGGGAGCGGACGCCGGGGAGCTTGTCCATGATCTCCATGGTGGTGGCGGTGGCCTCTGGGTGATCCGAGCACACCAGCACGTCGCAGTCCACCGGCTGGTTCAGATTGCCGAGATCATGGGCCGGCACGTGGTGGAGGGCGCCGGAAACCAAGGCCTGTGGCACCGCGGCCTGCACCGCGGCGGCGATCGAGCCCCTGGAGGGCACCAGCGGCTGGAATTCCCGTCCCATCTTGGCCAAGGCGTTGGCCATGCTGATGACCACCTTGCCGGCCAATTCGTCGGCAACCGAGGCCGCGGTCGACGCGGCGGCATCCCACGGAGTGGCCACCACCACCACGTCGCAGGCCGCAGCGCCGGGATTGGCCGCGCCGGACAGAGGGAGCTCGTGGTCAGGCCATTCGGCCAGAAGACCTTGGCAGATCTCGGCGGCCCGCTCGGCGGAGCGCGACCCCACGACGGTGTCGAATCCCACCGATGCCAAACGGACGGCCAAGGCGCGGCCCGCCGGTCCTGTGCCCCCGAGTATCCCGATCCGCATCGGCCTAACGGTATAGGAGGTGTCCTCCCGATCCCACATAGGAATACTGTGAGGGTCTCCCGAGCCCGCATAGGACCGTGACGGCCATCCCAGCGCGAGTAGCCTCCAACGATCATGGGACTTCTCGATGGCAAACGGATTCTGGTCACCGGCGTGTTGACCGATGCCTCGATCGCCTTTGGAATCGCCTCTCTGGCCGCTGAAGAAGGCGCTGATCTGATTCTGACCGGCGCGGGGCGGGGCCTAAGCCTCACCGAGCGAACCGCCCGCAAACTTCCAGGCTCCCCGGCCGTGTTGGCCTTCGACGTGACCGATTCCGACCACCCGGGTGCGCTGCAAGACGAGCTGTCCGACCGGTGGGGGTCGGTGGACGGTGCCGTACACGCCATCGGATTCGCCCCCGAGGTGTGCCTGGGCGACGACTTCATGGCCGCCGGGTGGGACGACGTGAAGGTGGCCCTGGAGATTTCGGCCTACTCGCTGAAGACCCTGGCCGAAGTGGTGGTGCCCCTCATGGACGACGGCGGCTCCATCGTTGGACTCGACTTCGATGCCACCGTGGCCTGGCCGTTCTACAACTGGATGGGGGTGGCCAAGGCGGCCTTCGAGTCCACCGCCCGCTATCTGGCCCGGTCGCTGGGCGACCAGGGCATCCGAGTGAACCTGGTGGCGGCCGGTCCGGTGCGCACCATGGCGGCGCGCTCCATTCCCGGTTTCGAGGTGTTCGAGGACTCCTGGGCCGCCCGAGCCCCACTTGGCTGGGACGTGAAGGACAGCTCGGCGGTGGCCAAGGCCGCGGTCGCGCTGCTATCCGATCTGTTCCCGATGACCACCGGCGAGATGGTCCACGTGGACGGCGGCTACCACGCCATGGGCGCCTGAACCACGATTGGCCTAGCCGTCGGCCAGTGGGTGGACGAAGTCGTCGGCGAAGCGGTTGATGGCATCCCGATAGGCCGTGGCGTTCTCCAAAAGACCTTCCCGGTTGTCGGTGCTGACATCCTCGAGCTCTGCCCAGGGAAGGGCGTACAGCCCGGTGATGCCCAACTCCTCTTCTGCTCGGCGATAGAGGTCTAGCGAAGGCGGCTCGTAGAAGCCGGAGATGATTTCGAAGTGGTCGTCGGCCCGGCCCTCTTCGGCCAACAGTGTCCGCAGGCGGGCCACGATGCCGGCCAGCGTGTCCCAGTCGTAGGCATTGCCGACCCAACCGTCGGCGTGGCGGGCCGCTCGACGCAGCGCCGGTCCAGAGTGCCCCCCGGTGAATATCGGTATGGGCTGGTCGGGGGCCGGGCCCATCATCATGGGTGGGATGTCGTAAAACTCGCCGTGGAACTCCACCCAGCCGGGCTTCCACAGCTCCCGCAGGGCTTCGATCATCTCGTTGGTGCGGGGGCCGCGGTTGTCGAAGTCTTGGCCCATCTGCTCGAACTCCTCGCGCATCCAGCCCGCGGCCATGCCCAGTGCCACCCGGTTGCCGGAGATCACCGCGGCGGTAGATACCTGCTTGGCCACGGCCAGGATGGGGCGGTTGGGGGCGATGTAGATGTTGTTGGAGAAGTGCAAGCGCTCGGTGGCCCCGATCATGGCTCCGATGGTCACCCAAGTGTCGGGCCAAGACGTCTCCGGATCCCAGATGGGGCGGCCGTCCTCGTAGGGCGAGTAGGGGTAAGGGCTATTGAGATCTTGGGGATAGAAGATGTGATCGGAGAGCACCATCCCGTGGTACCCGGCTTCATCCACCATTTGGGCAATGGGCACCAGCTCGGTGCTCTTCATGAACGCGGTCACGCACCAGAATTTCATGCCGACATTATGGCCCGCCTGAACCGGCAGAACTCATGGGGTCGGTTTCGTCGAACAGATCCCCCACCAGTACCTCCAGCACATCCTCAAGGGTGACCAGGCCGACGGTGCGCCGCCCGCCCTGGCGGACCACGGCCAGATGGCGTCGGCTGCCCTGCATCAGCACCAATGCCCCCTCCAGCGAGGTCTCCTCTTCAATGGTCGGAACAATCCGGATCAACTCTTCGCCCAGAGGCTGTTCTGCCCCGGGGCCGGTGGTATCGAAGAGGTCCTTGGCGTGGACGAAACCGACCACTTGATCGGGCGAGCCGCTCTGGACCAGCACCCGGGAGTGGCCGCTGGCCGTCATCACTTCGACCACCTCGGCCACCGTGGCCTCTCGCTCTACCGCCACGATTTGGTCGCGGGGCACCATGACCGATCGGACCGGTCGGCCGGCCAGCTCCAGCGCGCTGGACAACAACGACCGGTCGAACTCATCCAAGAATCCCTCGGCCGCCGAGTGCTCCACCACTGCGGCAAATTCCTGGGCAGTGTGGGTGGTGGACAGCTCGTCGATGGGCTCGACCCCGCAGAGACGGACCAATCCCGCACTGAGGCGATTCAGCAGACCGATGAGGGGGCCGAAGACAATGGTGTAGAGGCGATTGAAGGGGGCCAGCCACATCGCGGTGCGCTCCGCCCCGGCCAAGGCGATGTTCTTGGGGACCATCTCCCCCAACACCATGTGCAGGTACACCACCAGGGCCAGAGACACCGCAAACGAGATGGTGTGCAGCACCCCGGAGGGCAGATGGACGAACGACTCCACCGCCCGCTCGATGAGGCGAGCCACCGCCGGCTCGGCCATGAACCCCAAGCCCAGCGACGCCATGGTGATGCCGAGCTGGGCACCGGCTAGCTGTCGGTTGATATCACCCATAGCGGCCAGCGCCATGCGGGCCCGGCGGTTGCCGGCTTCGGCCAGCGGCTCCAAGCGGGATCTTCGGGCCGCGATGAGGGCGAACTCCACCGCCACGAATCCGGCATTGGCCACCAACAGCACCACCGCGACGACGATGTACAGCGCGGTCACTGGACCGCTCCACTCTGACGGACTGGGTGGCCAGAGGCCACCTGGCGCAACCGGACGGCGTCAATCCGGTGCCGGTCGACCGACTCGATCTGGAATTCCCAGCCCTGGAATCGAAACACCTCGCCCGAGGCGGGGATCCGCTGAAGATGGTCCAAGATGAACCCGGCCAGGGTCTCGTAGTCGCCATCGGGCACCCTGAGCCCGGTCATGTCCTCCAGTTCGTCGGGGTGGATTCCCGCCTGCACCACCAGCTCTCCGGCTTCTCGGGCCACCGCAGGGGGTTCGGTGTCGTCGTGCTCGTCGGCGATCTCCCCCACGATCTCCTCCACGAGGTCTTCCTGGGTGACGATGCCCGCGGTGCCACCGTGCTCGTCCATAACCACGGCCAAGGGACTGCGTCGGGATCTCATGTCCAGCAGCAAGGAGCGCAAGTCCCGGGTCTCAGGCACGATGAGCGGGGCCCGCATGATGTCGGAGACCGGGGTATCGGCCCATCTCTCAAAGGGCACTTCGTACACGTTCTTCACCAGGGCCACGCCCACCACATCGTCGATGTCGGATCCGATGACCGGAAAGCGGGAGTACCCAGTCTGGTTTGAGAGCGTCACCAGTTCGGCCACCGACTGTTGGCGCTCGATGGCGCTGACCGACACCCGGGGAACCAGCACGTCGGCGGCGTCTCGCTCGGTAAAGCGGATTGCCCGGGTCAGCAGGCGGGCTCTTGCCGGCCGCATCGAACCCTCTCGACCCGATGATCGGACCAGCCAGGCCAGTTCGTCGCGGGAGCGGGCCTCGCTGAGTTCTTGGGCAGGCTCGATGCCCAATCGGGTCACGATCCAATTGGCCGAGCCGTCCAAGAAGCGGATGAACGGCCCAGCCACGGTGGCAAAGCCCTTCATGGGCGCGGCCAAGCGCATAGAGGTGGGCAGCGGCCGGGAGATGGCCAAGGTCTTGGGAACCAGCTCGCCCAGCACCATCTGAACCACCACGGCGATGATCAGGGCCGCGGCAATGGACAGGCCTTCGGCAGCGCCGCCGGCAATGCGATCGGCCACTGGTTCCAATGCCGCCGCGATGGAGGGTCGGGCAATGAAGCCCAGCGCCAAGGAGGTGACGGTGATCCCGAATTGCGCTCCGGACAGCTGAAACGACAGGGATTTGAGCAGCGACAGCGCGGTCCGAGCCGCTCTTCTGCCTTCGGCGGCCAACCGCTCGATGCGAATTCGATCCACCGCCACCAAGGCGAACTCGACCGCGACAAACAGCGCGTTGGCCCCGATCAACAGCGCGGCCGCCGCCAAGCCTACTGAGGTGGTCCAGCTCATTGACTACGAAATTCCCGACATAGGGCAACTACCAGGCACAGGGCTTGGCACCGGCCATATTCTTTAGAGAGACTAAACATGTGAGTCTCAAACAATCGCCTTCCACTGTGGCACTGGAAGCGGGGCGGGCGGCGACGCGTCTGGCCCGCCAAGTGGCCGTGGCGCTGGGAGACCTGGAATTGTCACCCTCCCAGTATCGCCTGCTGCTGTTCCTTTCGGAAGGAAACGCGGCTGCTTCGGCTGTGGCCGGGCGGTTGGCGGTGAGCCGGCCAAGCGTGACTGCGCTGGCCGACGGGCTTGAGAAGCGGGGTTTGCTGCAACGGAAATCCGACCCGGCCGACCGCCGCAAAGTTGCCCATGAGCTGACCGACGCGGGACGAGAGGCGCTGGCCGCAGCCGATGCCGCAGTGGCCGAGCGGATCTCCGGTATCGCCGCCCACCTCGATGAGCACCAGACCGATGAGGCCGTCGACGGGCTGGCCCTCTGGAATGAGGCGCTCAACCGCCATCGCGCCGCCCTGGAGACCCGGCAGTGACCGCGATCGACGTCGGCCCTGTCGGCACGCCTGAATTCGAGCCGGTCGCGGTAGAGGCCCAATACGACCCGCCCCCGGCCGGCATTGATCCCGACAAGACCAAAGGATGGATAAAGCGGCTCTGGCCGATGGTCCAGGCCTACCGCCGGACAATGCTGATCGGTGTCGTGACCGGCGTGGTGGCCCTGGCCATCCAGGCGGCAGTTCCGGCATTGGGCCGCTCGGCAGTGGACGCGGCCATCGAGGGCAATCGTGGGGCCCTATGGCTGGTGTTCGGGCTCACCGCCGCCTTTGGCATCGGGCGGTTGGTGTTCGGCGGGGTCTACCGCTATCAGTTGTTCAAGCTGGGATGGAACGTGGAGACCGACCTGCGGGCCATCATGTACGAGCACCTGACCCGGTTGTCGTTCTCCTATTACGACCGCACCCAGTCGGGGGAGGTCATCTCTAGGGCCAACAGCGACATCCGCTCACTGCAACTGCTGCTCGCATTCGGACCGCTCATCAGCATGAACGTGCTCATGTTCGTGATGGCCTTGGGGTTCATGATGTACGTCCACCCCTGGCTGGCGCTGGTGGCGCTGGCCCCACTTCCCGGCGTGTACTGGTTCGGCCTCAAATTCCGCAACCAGGTGTTCCCGCTGTCGTGGGTGACCCAGGCCCGCATGGCCGATTTGGCCACCATCGTGGACGAGAACGTGAATGGCACCCGAGTGGTGAAGTCGTTCGCCGCCGAAGAGCGCCAGATCGCCCTGCTGGGGCGGTCGGCACAGCGCATCTATTGGACCAACGTGGAAATCGCCAACAGCCGGTCCCGCTGGAACCCCCTCATCGAATCGCTGCCCCGACTGGGAACCGCCATGGTGATGCTCTACGGCGGCTGGCTGGCCATCGAGGGCGTGGTGTCGATCGGGACACTGCTGGCCTTCAGCGCTTATGTGATCATGCTCCAAGTGCCGTTCCGCATGGCGGGGTTCATGCTCATGCAGACCCAGCGGGCCAGCGCGGCGGCCCAGAGGATCTACGAGATCCTCGACGAACCACCCGAGATCGTCGACTCCCCCGCCGCGGTGGACATCGTCGACCCCCGAGGTGAGGTGGCATTCGAAGAGGTCAGCTTCGGCTATAACCCCGACACCCCGGTGCTTGACGATTTCACCCTGCACATCGAACCCGGCGAACGGGTGGCCATCGTGGGCAGCACGGGAACCGGCAAGTCGACCGTGGCCCGGCTCTTGGATCGGTTCTACGACGTGGACGGCGGCTCGGTGCGCATCGACGGACTCGACGTGAGGGACGTGACCCTGCGAAGCCTGCGCCACACCGTTGGGCTGGTGCTGGACGAGCCATTCCTGTTCTCAGCGTCGGTCCACGACAACATCGCCTACGCCCGCCCCGACGCCTCCCGCTCCGATGTTGTGACGGCAGCGACGGCGGCCCAGGCCCACGGCTTCATCAGCGAATTGGACCGCGGCTACGACTCGGTGGTGGGTGAGAGGGGCTACACCCTGTCGGGTGGCCAGCGCCAGCGCATCGCCATCGCTCGCACGCTGTTGGCCAACCCCAAGGTGCTGGTGCTGGACGACGCCACGAGCGCCATCGACGTGACCGTGGAAGAGGCCATCCACCAGGCCCTGCAAGAGCTGATGGCCAACCGCACCACCATCATCATCGCCCACCGCCTGTCCACCATCAGCCTGGCCGAGCGGGTAGTGGTGCTGAATCAGGGCCGTGTGGCCAATACGGGCACCCACGCCGAACTTCTGGCCACCGATCCCCACTACGTGGAGATCCTGGCCCGCCATGGCGACGACGAGATGGGCGGCGTTTCGGGCAACGGCGACGGCGACCGCACCAGAGGTCGCAAATTCGACAGCGAGATGCCCGGATTCCCCAAGAGCGGCGATGAACCCTGGTCCTTCGGGGGCGGCGGCTGATGGGCTGGGGAGGGTACTTCGGCGGGCCCCAGGCCCAGAGCGCGGCCCGCGACGCCGGGCTCCCCCACGCCGGCGTGCCCGGCAATCTCCGTATCCAGGTCGAGGAAGTGCTGAGGAAGGAGCCCCAGTATCCCCCGGTCGATGTGGACTTCAGCCACCGCCAACCGGCCGACCCGCCCCTCACCCTGCGCACGCTGCTGTGGCCGTTCCGGCGCCAGTTGGCCATGGCGCTGCTGTTGGTGGTGATCGAGTCGGCCATGATGCAGTCGGGTCCGCTGCTGGCCCAGATCGGCATCGACCACGGCGTCAGTTCAGGCAACGTCCAGGTGCTCTTGGTGGTGGCCGCCGTGTTCTTGAGCACGGTGGTGGCCCATGCATTCAGCTCGTTTCTGCGCATTCGCTATACCGGCAAGCTGGGCGAACGGCTGATGTACACCCTGCGGATGCGGGTGTTCTCTCACTACCAGCGGCTGTCGCTGGACTTCTTCACCAGGGAGAAGGCGGGCGTGCTGATGACCCGCATGACCAGCGATATCGAAGCGTTGACCGTGCTGTTCCAAGAGGGCCTGGTGAACTTCGCGGTGCAATCCCTGGTGCTCTTGGTGATCACCGGCGTGCTGTTCTATCTGAACCCGCTGCTGGCCGTGCTGACCCTGGTAATCGTGGTGCCGGGCACGTTCCTGCTCAGCATCTGGTTCCGCAGAGTCTCCAACCTGTACTACGGGCTGGTTCGAGACCGCATCGCCGATGTGCTGGCCGATTTGCAGGAGAGCCTGGCCGGCATCCGGGTGATCACCGCCCACAACCGCCGGCGCCACAACGTGGTCCACCACAACAACGTGGTGGGGCGGCACAAGGACGCCAACTTGGCCGGTGTGCGGGCCGCGTCTATCTACGCCCCCACCACTGAAGCCATTGTGATCATCGGCCAGGCCCTTTTGGTGGTGATCGGCGGGACCATGGTGATCAACGGGAGCCTGACCCCCGGTGAGCTCACCGCCTTCGTGCTGTATCTGACCTTCTTCTTCGCCCCCATCCAGCAGCTCGTGCAGCTCTACAACGGCTACCAGCAGGGGCAGGCCTCGGCCAAGAAGCTGCGCGAGGTGCTGATGAACGAGCCATCGGTCATGGAGGCCTCCGACGCCGTGGAGCTGCCCCCCATCGAGGGAGAGATCACTCTCGACCAGGTGAGCTTCGGTTACGAGGACCACATCCCGGTGCTGCACGACGTGAGCTTGCGGCTGGCGCCGGGCGAGAGCATGGCGGTGGTGGGCCCCACCGGGGCCGGCAAGTCCACGGTAGCCAAGCTCATCGCCCGGTTCTACGACCCCCAACAGGGAAGGGTCTGCATCGACGGCCACGACCTGCGCACGGTGACGCTGGCCTCGTTGCGCCGGCAACTGGGCGTTGTTCCCCAAGAGCCGTTCTTGTTCTACGGTTCGATCCGCGACAACGTGGCCTTTGCCCGGCCCGAGGCCTCGATGGCCGAGGTGTTGGAGGCCTGCCATGCCGTCGGTCTCACCGAGCTGTTGGAGCGGCTGCCCGATGACGTGAACTCCCAGGTTCACGAGCGGGGCGCCTCCCTGTCGGCCGGCGAGCGACAGCTGTTGGCGCTGGCCCGGGCGTTTCTGGCCCGGCCCCGGGTGCTGGTGCTGGACGAGGCCACCTCGAACCTGGATCTGCGGTCGGAGTCGAAGATCGAGGCTGCGCTGGACGTGGTGCTGGAGGGGCGGACGGCCATCATCATCGCCCACCGGTTGGCCACCGCCATGCGGGCCGACCGGATCGCGGTGGTGGAAGACGGCCGGATCACCGAGATCGGCACCCACGATGAACTGGTGGCCCAAGGCGGTCACTATGCCGAGATGTACGCCACTTGGATGGCCCACGCCAACTGAGTTATGGGCAACCAGGGGCCGACTCCCGCGTTGCGGTTGGCTGGGGTGGGATTTACCCGTGACAAGCGGCCGATCCTCTCCGATGTGGACTGGGAGGTGGCGGGTGACCAGCGGTGGGTGGTGCTGGGGGCCAACGGCAGCGGCAAGACCTCGCTGTTGAGAATCGCCGCGCTGTACGAACACCCCACCACCGGGACGGTTGAGGTTCTGGGCCACCGGTTGGGCCAGGTGGACGTGCGCCGATTGCGGCACCGGGTGGGGTTTGTGTCGCCCGCACTGGCCCAGATGCTGCGGCCCCATTTGAAGGCCGTCGACGTGGTGATGACCGCCCGCCACGGCGCCCTGGAGCCGTGGTGGCACGAATACACCGACGCCGATCGCCAGCGGGCGGTGCGGTTGCTGGAGCAAGTGGGAGCGGGAGGGCTGGGCGACCGCACCATCGCCACCTTGTCGTCGGGCGAGCGCCAGCGGGTGCAGATCGCCCGCAGCCTGATGACCGACCCCGGCCTGGTGCTTCTGGACGAGCCTGCCTCCACCCTGGACTTGGGTGGCCGAGAGATGCTGGTGACCGACCTCACCCGTCTGGCCGCCGACCCCTCCGCCCCTCCACTGGTGATGGTCACCCACCGTACCGAGGAGATTCCCGCCGGCTTCACCCACGGGCTGCTGCTTCGCGACGGCCGAGTGCTGACCCAAGGCCCCCTCGAGGATGTGCTGACGTCTGACTCCCTGTCGGCCTGCTTCGACCTGCACCTGGAATTGGAGCACCGCAACGGCCGCTGGCACGCCCAAGCTCGTTGAACTTGCTGACACGCCGCGTTATATTGGCCTCAAGCTTCCCCCATGCATTGAGCCCTCTGAGGAGGACTTGTGGAACAAGCAATACTCGCCATGCTGGGGATCAGTATCACCCTGACGCTCTATCTCGACCGCGGCCGTCGCGCCGACATCGCCCAACTCCGGGCGGACTTGAACGAGAACGCCGCCCTACTCCGAAGAGACATGGAAACCGGATTCAAGGAATCCCGCTCCGAACTAAAGGGAGACATGGAAACCGGTTTCAAGCGGATCGACAAGCGGTTGGACAAACTCACCGACGTTGTTATGGACCTGTGCCGCAGGGTGGGCCGGCTAGAAGGCCGAATCGAAGCGTCGGATCCCAAGGCTGACACTTCTTCATAGCGGCGAAGTTCCGTCCTCCGCCAAGTTGTCACTGCTGCGATGTATTTTGGACAAATGCACTCCGAACTCCCACTGTTGGCGCTGCATATTGGTGCAGGTCGCGGCGAGTGGCCCCCGGGATCATGAGCGCGACCGCTAGACGTCGACGAAACACCTCTACGTCTAGCTTCGGCGTGAGCCGAAGAGAGGGTCATGACGCCTCCGCATTCTACGATCGGTTCCCGGTACCTGAGATCAGCGAAGACAATGCGATTTCTCCCCATGCCTGCCTAGATCGCCTTTGGGTGGGAGATGCCCGCCAACTGGACACGATCGGGGAAGTGTCTGACAACTCGGTGGCATTGGTCGTCACTTCTCCCCCTTATTTCGCAGGAAAGGAATACGAGGAGGCGGTTGGTCAGGGCCACATACCTGCCGACTATGTCGCCTATTTGGAGATGCTTCACGACGTATTTGAAGTGTGTGTTCAAAAGCTGGAGCCGGGTGGCCGCATCGCGGTGAACGTGGCCAACCTGGGACGCCGTCCCTACCGCTCGCTCTCCGCTGATGTGATCGCCATTCTTCAAGATCGCTTGGGATTGCTGCTGCGTGGCGAGGTGATCTGGTACAAATCCAAGGGTGCGGGAGGAAGTTGCGCTTGGGGCAGCTTCCAGCGGCCGGGCAATCCGGTGCTGCGCGACCTCACCGAACGTGTGGTAATTGCTTCCAAAGGGCGCTTTGACCGGGCTCTTCCCGCGGTCGAACGAGCGGACCAGGAACTCCCATCGGAGGGCACCGCATTTGTCGATGAGTTCATGGAAGCCACCACCGACGTGTGGGAAATACGCCCAGAGTCGGCCACTCGAGTTGGCCACCCTGCCCCTTTCCCGGTTGAGTTGCCCCAGCGGCTCATCGATCTCTACACCTACCGCGGCGATCTGATTCTTGACCCGTTCATGGGTGCTGGTTCGACTGCTGTAGCCGCGGTTCGCACCGGGCGCCATTTCATAGGCCTCGACACCGACAAGGGCTACATCAAGTTGGCCAGACAGCGTGTCAAGAGCGAGCGGGAACGTCTCAGACAACGCTCCGAAGGAATGAACTGGGAGGTCACGGTAGCCCCATCAAGACAGGGCAACTTGCGCCTCTTTGAGGATTCCAGTGATGAACCAAGCGAGGAAGTTGACGACACAGAAGTCTCCTCCAATGGGTCCATCCCCTCACGGGACATTGAATTTCAGGCTCGTGCTGTCCAAGAGGGCCGCAAGGCCCAGGACATGGCGAAAGACGTTCTCGAACACTGCGGCTTTAGCCGAATCGAAGAGAAGAGACGCTTTTCATGCGGAGTGGAGGTCAATTTTGAAGCCATTGATCAGGCGGGACAGAAGTGGCTATTCGATGTTTCGGGCGCATTCAGCGTCACAAAGCGGCCTGGACTTCGCCGTAACGACACATTGTGGAAGGCAATCGGCAAGGCATCCGTGTTACATCTGTCCGATGTCACTACTCCTCTAGTGTTGCTGACTACCGACAAACCAGTTCGGAATAGCTCGGGATATCGAGCATTAAAGGCAATTACTGGTCTCAAGAAACCGGTCTTTGAAGTGATTGGTATGCTCGATTCCAACGACTTGCAACGACTCTCTGAATTGGCAAGCGGCCAAGTCCAAATTCATGAGTAAGTCATTCGTCGATCACGACGGGAAGCTACCTCGAGTCGTCTATGCCGTGGTTAGGCAAATGGATGAGGACCCTCCAGAGGTATTACTCGGTGCAAGTGAGGAGAGCATTGGCCACGCGCTTGCACTCGACGTGATCGCCGCAACCCCACCAGAACAGCTTGGAGGGTACCTCGAAGAAGTCCGCGATGCCCTGGTTGAACGCCGCTGGGCCGAGGCACTTGTGCTATGGATGGAGGCCACAAACAAGGCTGTAGATGTCTATCCAGACGAACCAGTGCTGACTTCGGCCATATATGAGGAAACGATCGAGCTAGAGCTTCAGTTCAAGCCGATCTTTCGAGATCCAGGCACCTAGCTGAATCGGGAGCTCTCGCCCCTGATGCACTGATCATCCCAAAGGAAAAGCGCTTCTAGTGGTCTCTACAGCGAGATGACTTGGCCGCCTTGTTGGGTGGCTTGCCAGCGGAGGGCTTTGCGCTCGGCGAAGCCGATGCCGCCGTTCATGATCAGCGCGATCAGGGCCAGGATGAACACGATGGCGAAGGTATCGCCGTAGGACAGTTGGTTGGCCGCGGTGATGAGCCGCTGGCCGAGGCCTCGCCGGGCCGAGAAGATTTCGCCGAACACCACGGCCAACACCGAGATAACCGCCGACAGCCGCAGCGCGCCGAACACCGCCGGGGTGATGCCGGGCAGCGTGACTTTGGTGAAGAGTTGGCGCTGGGACGCGCCCATGGTGCGGGCCACCAGATCCAGGTCGGGATCGACCAGCGCCACCGCGGCCTGGGTGGGCACCTGCACGATGAAGAACACGATGATCACAGCCAAGACCACCTTGGAGGTCTCGCCCACGCCGTACACGATCAATATCAGCGGCAGGAAGGCGATCTTGGGCATGGCGTTGATGATGACGATGAAGGGACCCATGGTCTTGGCCGCCCGCCGGAAGCGCCCCAGGACGATGCCGATAACCAATCCGAGGATTGAGCCGATGGCGAAGCCGAACAGCGCCTCCTTTACGGTGACCCAGAGGTCCTGCCAGAACAGCTGCTCGTGGTAGATCTGGGTGAAGTACTCCCAGGTCTCTCCGGGGCTGGCCCGAAATGTCTCGGGCACGTCTGGGAACGGTGTGATACCGGCAACTGAGAATGCCTCCCAGCCGTTCCATACGACTTCGAAGTGCCACAGGGCCCAGATTCCGAACAGGATCGCGATCCGCAAGATCTGGACCGGGATGTCGAGTCGGCGCAGCCGGTACCTCCAGATGGACTCCTCGGGAATGAGGGCCTCGACCTCTTGCTGGCTGAGGGCGTCGGCCAAGCTGATCTGGTCGGCCATGTCGGCTTCCCGAGGCTCGTCGACGTCAGACGATCTCACCGCGCAGCTCCTCCCAAATCTTGTGCTCGGTCTCCCGGAACACCGGGTCGAAGCGGAGCTCGTCGATTACCCGGGGCCGGGACAGATCGACGATGGTGTCCGACTTGATACGGCCGGGACGGGCGGTCATCACCACCACCCGGTCGGCTAATAGCACGGCCTCTTCCAGGTCGTGGGTTACGAAGATGACCGTCTTGTGGGTCTCATACCAAAGCTCCAGGAACTCGGCCTGGACGGTGAGCCGGGTCTGGGCGTCGAGGGCGCCGAAGGGCTCGTCCATGAGCCACAAGTCGGGGTCGATGGCCAGCGTGCGGGCGATGGCCACCCGCTGGCGCATACCCTGGCTGAGCTGGGAGGGAAACGAGTCGGCGAAGCCCTCCAGACGCAGCTTGGCCAGCAGCTCCATGGCCCGCTCACGCCGCTCTCCCCGTGGTACCCCCCGGAACTCCAGTCCGAGCTCGACGTTGCGGCGAGCGGTGCGCCACGGGCTCAAACCAGAGCGGGCCAACATGTAGCCGATGTCGTCGCTCGGCCCGTTGATTTCTTCGCCGTGGCGCATCACCGATCCCCGGGTGGCGCCGATGATCCCGGCCAGCATGTTCAAGATGGTGGTCTTGCCGCACCCGCTGGGGCCGACCACAGCCACGAACTGGCCGGCGGGAATGGCGAGATCGATGTCTTGGACAGCGAGCACCGGCTCATCTTTGGGGTGGTCGCCCCCGAAGATGAGGGTGACGCCCTTAAGCTCGACCGCTGGATTCACAACGCCACCATTCAGACACCTTAGTCAGCCCCTCCGGTCGGGCGGCCCTATCACAGGCCGCCCGACCAGAAGAGGGGTGTTCTATGGGGAAACCGTGAACTCGTCGAAGTCCTGGGCCTCTTCGAGGATGCCCCGGCCTACCGCGTAATCCACGTTGTTCTGTATCCGGGCAGGCTGGAGGGCGCCGTTGAGCGACAAGCTCCCGATGTTGGAATCGAAGACGGTCTCGGCCACAGCACCTTCCAGACTGAGGAAGTTCCGCATGTACGCCAAGACCTCTTCACGGTTGGCCGGATTGCGCATGAAGTCCATGGCTTGGCGAGAAGCCCTTGCAAAGATGGCCACCGTGTTGGGGTTCTCCTCGGCGAACTGCCGGGAAGTGGTGTTGACCAACGACGGCCAGTCGAGCTCCGACGGACCATCCCCGGCTCGCAGGTTGAACGGGGCGTAGCCGATGTCGTCGACCACGGCCTGGCTCAAACCGGGTTCAAAGGTGATGGCCCAGTCCACCTCGCCGGACGAAAGGGCAGCCAACGTAGTGCCCGACAAGCCGGTAGCGATGTAAGTGGCGCCGTCAGGATCAAGACCGGCGGAGTCGACCAGCTGACGGGCGATCTGCTCGGCCGCCGCACCGCGGGCCACCACGCCGACGTTGGTGCCCTCAAGCTCCTGCATCGCGCACTGCCAGTCGCCCTGTTCGCAATCGATCGGTCCGAAGTTGTTGGACACCACGATGTCGAAGAAGTGCTTGTCCACCAACTGCTGGAACATCACCACGTCGAAGCCGGCGTTGCGGATGCCCAGCATGTTGTCGGGCGTATTGCCCACAAACTGGACATCACCGGCAATCAGTGCGGCGGCGTTGGCCGGTCCTGAGGGACATTGGACGAATTCGCCGGTGACTCCGCGGTCGGAGAGGAATCCCTCCTCAACCGCGATATGGGCGATCATGCCGTTGAACGAGGGTGCCTGACAGATGCTGACGGTTGTTGTCTCGGGCACCAGCGCTGCCGGCAAGATGACATCGATGCCCGGGCCCACCGCGAACTCGCCGAATTCCTGGGCCTCCGCGAGAATGCCCCGGCCGACGGCGTAGTCGACGTTGTTTTGGATCCGGACCGGGTCGAGTTCGGCGGTCACGGTCATCGAGCCGATGTTCCGGTCGAAGACGTATTCGGCGACGTCAGGATCAAGACCCAAATGAGCGTCCAGTTCCTCCAAAACCGCGTCGCGGTTGGCCGGATCGCGCAACCACTCCATGGACTCGAGTATCGCTGCTCGGTAGTTCAGCACGGTGTTGGGATTGGCATCCCAATAGGAACGGGCGGTGATGATCACCGCAGATGGCCAGTCCAGCTCGGTTGGCCCATCGCCGGCCCTCAGCCGGAACGGGGCGTAGCCGATGTCATCGAGTTCGGCTCGGCTCAAACCGGGCTCAAACGTGATGGCCCAGTCCACCTCGTCTGACTCCAGCGCGGCCAGCGTGGTACCGGCCAAGCCTGTGGCGATGTAGGTGGTGTCGTCGGGATCGAAACCGGCGGAGTCCAAGAGCTGGCGGGCGATCTGCTCGGCGGCGGCACCCCGGGCCACCACACCCACCCGGGTGCCGTTCAGGGCCGCCATGGCGCACTCCCAGTCGCCCTGCGGGCAGTCAATCTCACCGAAGTTGTTGGACACCACGATGTCGAAGAAGTGGTTGTCTACGGCCTGGGCAAACATCACCACGTCGAAATCGGCGTTGCGGATGCCCAGCATGTTGTCGGGGGTGTTCAGCGCGATATCAACCTGGCCGGAGACCAGCGCCGCCGCCTGGGCTGGACCGGAGTGGCAGGCCACAAAATCGATCTCGAATCCCCGATTCTCGGCAAAGCCCCGGTTGGACATCACCTTGGCATAGATCTGCGTGAACGATGGCGCATCGCAGACCGTGACCACCGTGTCCTCTGGCGGCCCGATCTCTTCGATGACAACGGCGTCATCTGCGGGGCCATCGCCCGGATCGTCAGCGGCTCCATCGCCGGAGTCGTCGGCCATATCGTCGCCAGAGTCGTCGGCAGCATCGCCGGAGTCGTCGGCCATACCGTCGCCCGCATCGTCGGCAGCGCCGTCGCCGGAATCATCTGTAGCCGTCGACGGGGCATCACCTGCCCCTGGGTCATCATCGTCATTGCCACAAGCAGTGGCAACGAGCGAAAACGCCAGCAAAATGGCGAAAAGTGAATACAGCCAAGAACGTGCTTTCATTGATCCCCCTCGGGTCCGCGCGAATCGACGCCGTTCAGGCCGATAGTTCAGCACTAATCAATTGGAAGCGCAAGAAATAGAGAACCAATCGCCGCTACGCTCCCGATAATGCCGGAGAGCAGCCCTCCCAACATTTTGCTGTTGGTTTCCGACCAGGAGCGCCAGCGAGACTGGCTGCCATCCGATGTGCCGCTTCCGGCCCGCCAGCGCCTGTTGGACCAGTCGCTGGAGTTCCGCCGCCACTACACCCACACCTCGCCGTGCTCGCCGTCGCGGGCCACGCTGTTCACCGGGCTCCACATGGACGAGCACGGGGTGACCGAGAACTCCAGCTATCCCAACAACACCCAGCTCTCCACCGACATTCCCACCCTGGGCACCCGCCTGCGGGAGGCCGGTTATCGCACCGCCTACAAGGGCAAATGGCACCTCGAAGCCGCCGCCGAGCCCGATATGGAGGCCTACGGATTCTCCGACTGGACCGGCAACGACATGGCTTTTTGGGGACTGCCGGGCAGCGGCACTGAGTTTGACGAGCCCATCGCCGCCGACTCGGCCGCCTGGCTGCGCAACCAGCGGGGCGCAACCCAGCCGTGGTTCTTGACGGTGGGGCTGGTGAACCCCCACGACATCATGTGGTTCCCGCTCGACCAGCCCTGGTTCTGGGAACAGGAGCCCGACTACGTGGCCCAGAGCCGGGAAAAGCTGGACCGGCGCAAGTGGGGTCGGGCCACCAACCTGCCGGCCTTCGCCCCCGAGATCGAGCGGTGGTGTACCGAGCTGCCCGAGAACTTTCACGACGACCTCCACACCAAGCCTGAGGTACATCGACGGTGGCTGCTGGAGATGGAGCGCAATAGCACCCCGGGGCCGATGGATCCCGGCGACCGCGACCTATGGCTGCGCCAGCTCGACTACTACGTGAAGCTCCACCAGCTCAGTGATCAGTGCCTGGGGGTGATCTTGGCCGCGCTGGACGACATCGACCAGTGGGACAACACCGTGGTGGTGTTCACCTCTGACCACGGCGACCAGTGCGGCTCGCACGGCCTGCGATCCAAGGGGCCGTGGAACTACGAAGAGACCATGCGGATCCCTCTGTACCTGTCAGCACCGGGGTTGACTACTGCGGGGACTGCCACCGAGTCGCTCACCTGCCACACCGACCTGGCCGCCACCATCTTGGAGTTGGCCGGGGTAAATGCTGCTGAACTGCCCGGGGAGAGCCTGAGCCCGCTGTTCGACAAACAGTCGGCACTGGTCCGCGACCACATCCTGTTCGCCCAGCGATGGCCGTGGTACCTGGGGGTGGAGAAGGTGCGGTACGCCTCCTCCGGCGTGTTCGACGGCCGCCACAAGTACTGCCGCTACTACGGCATCGGCGGAGGAGTCAGCAACCTCGGGGTATCACTGGGGGATTCCATGCTGTTCGGGCCTGATGCCGATTTCGACGACCACGATCACGAGTGGTACGACCACGAAGACGACCCGTACGAGCTGGTGAACCTGGCCAACGACCGCACTCGGCGCGGTGAGCTGCGGGAGCGGTTTGAGTTGCTAAAGGAACTGGAGGCGGCTGAGTACGGGGCCTAGCTACTCCAGTGCCATGCCGAATTCGCGGAACTCTTCTAGGAGGACGTCGTCGGCGTCGGGGGCCGGGGGGCCGGGGGTGTAGGTGACTTGGTGGATGGTGCCGGTGTAGGGGAAGGTGCCGTGGCGCTGGTAGATGTCCCACGACACTGGAGAACGCCGGTTGAGGCCGACATCGATTCCCTGCCAAGGCAAAAAGCCGATCATCTGAGGAATGTCGGAGAGCGAGGTCCCAACTTGGCCGTCGGCGCTCACTGAGACGTTCCAGATGCGGCCGCCGGGGGCTTGGACATCGACCACCACCTGCCGGCACTCCCCCGGCAGTTCCATGGGATCGGCCATCAGGTACCGGCCAGAGCTGTTGACCACGAAACACACGGCGTCGTTCTCGATGTAGAGCACATAGCCCGATGCCTGGCTGCCGTGGGCCACCAGCACGCCCTGGTCGCCGGGGCGGTGGTGCAAGTCGACTGCGACGGTGAAGTTGCCTCCGGCGATGAGCCGGGACGATCGCAATCGCTCCACCGTGGGCGATCCGGGCAGAATGCGCATCTCCCGAGTCAGCTTGGCGTGCTCGGGCGGCTTCACCGTGCGGAACAGACCAGAGGCCTCATCGAGAGGGAAGACCCGGTTGCGCCAGGCGGCCTCCTCCCAGGCCTCGACCAGTTCGGCCAGCTTCTCGGGCTCGGCGGCGGCCAAGTCATTGCGCTCGTTGAAATCGTCGGCCAGGTTGAACAGCTCCCAGCGGTCGGAGCTGAACGGGGTGTGATGCTCGTGGAAAATGGCCGCCGACCAGCCGTCGCGATAGATGCCCCGATGGCCGATGCACTCGATGTACTGCTCGGTGTGGTCGGAGGGGGCGTTGGGATCATCCAGGGAGTGCGCAAATGACACCCCGTCGGGAGCGTCAGAAGCCTGTCCGTGGCGCTCGGTGGGCACGTCCAGGCCCAAGAGATCGGCCAAGGTGGGCAGCAGATCGGTGATGTGGATGTACTGATGGCGCAATTCCCCGCCGACCGCCTCGGTGCGGGCCGGCCACGACAACACCATGGGCACCGAATGGCCTCCCCGATGAGCGGTGATCTTGTACAGCCGGAAGGGGGTATTGCAGGCCATGGCCCAGCCCCGGGGATAGTGGGGCCAGGTGGTGGGACCGCCAATGGCGTCAGCCTCGAGGGCCTCCAACTCGAATTCGCTCACTGGTGGCGAGGGCCGGGCACCGGTCCCGCTGTGGGTGAAATACGAGGTGCTGCCCTGGGCTCGGCCCTCGCGGGATGCGCCGTTGTCACTGGTGAACACGAAGATGGTGTTGTCGAGCTGGCCAAGGGCTTCAAGCTCGGCTGAGATGCGGGCCACGCTGTCGTCGATCGACTCCACCATGGCGGCGTACACCTCCATATAGCGGGCCATGACCCGGCGGTCGGGCTCGGGGTAGCTGTCCCAGGCCCGCACGTCCTCGTTGGGCTCGGTATTTCGGGGAGGCAGTTGGGCGTCGGGCGGTACGATGCCCAACTCCTTCTGGCGGGCCAGACGCTCCTCGCGGAGCTGGTCCCAGCCTTTGTCGTAGTTGCCCCGATGGCGGGCGGTGTCCTCGGCTTTGGCGTGCAGCGGGGCATGGACCGCCCCGTGGGCGTAATACAAGAAGAACGGCTTATCGGGGTCGGTGGTCTTGACGTCGCGGATCATGCGGCAGGCCCGGTCGGTGAGATCGTCGGTGAGGTAGTAGCCCTCCGGGTACTGGTCGATGTGGACAGGGTTGTTGCCCTCGTAGAGCAGGTGGGGGAAATGGAAATCGGTCAGGGCCTCCAAGAACCCGTAGTACTGGTCGAAACCCCGCTGCAACGGCCACGAGTGGGTGTCCCCAGCCACAGACAGGTCGGACTCCAAACAAAGATGCCACTTGCCCACTGCCATGGTGGCGTAGCCGTTGGCCCGCAGCATCTCGGCCAGCGTCGACTGGTTGTGGGGCAGCTCGCCGGCATAGCCGGGAAAGCCGGGATTGGCGTTAGCCACAAATCCCATGCCCGCGTGATGGGAGTTGAGCCCGGTCAACAGCGCCGCCCGGGTGGGCGAGCACAGCGGGGTGACGTGGAAGTTGGTGTAGCGCACCCCGGTTGTGGCCATCGCGTCAATGGCTGGAGTGGATATCTCCGAGCCGTAGCAGCCCAGATCGGAGAAGCCCAGATCGTCGGCCAGAACTATCACCACGTTGGGAGCATCGGCCGGCGGCATGGGCTTGGGCGGCCACCATGACTCGGAGGTGGCGATAATGCGGCCGATCTTGCCTCCGAATCCGGGATAGTGCTCCTGCTGGCGCTGATCAGTCATCTCTCCTCCTGAGTCGGCTGGGAGGTTAGTGCTATTCCAAACCCATTCCGATTTCGCGGAGTTCGGCGAGGCGGACTTCTTCAGTGTCGGGGGCGGGGGGGCCGGGGACGTAGGTGACCTGTTGGATGGTGCCGGTGTAGGGGAAGGAGCCGTGGCGCTGGTGGAGTTGCCATGACACCGGAGAGCGGCGGTCGACCCCCACGTCGATGCCCTCCCAGGGGATGAAGCCGTAGATCTGGGGGACGTCTGTGGCGGTGATGCCGGTGTTCCCGTCGGCGCTCACCGTTATGTTCCAGATACGGCCGCCGGGGGCCTGGACGTCGATAACGATCTGTCGGCACTCCCCCGGCAGCGCCATGGGGTCGAAGACCATGGGCTGGCCGCCGCTGTTCACCTCAAAGTGCAGTGCGCCGTCTTCGATGTACAGCACGTAGCCCGACGCCTGTCCGCCGTGGGACACCAGCACGCCCTGGTCGCCGGGACGGTGGTCGAGCTCGACGGTGACGGTGAAGTTTCCTCCGGCGATGACCCGGGAGGCCCGGTAGCGCTCCACGGTGGGAGTGCCGGGCAGGATCGTCAGCGGTCGGGTGAGCAGTTCGTGCTCGGCGGGGCGGAGCAGGCGGTACAGGCCGGTGCCCTCGTCGAGGGGGTACACCCGGTTGCGCCAGGCGGCCACCTCCCAGGCCCGCACCAGTTCGGCCAGCTTATCAGGCTCGGCTTCAGCTAAGTCGACCCGCTCGTTGATGTCCTCGGCCAGATTGAACAGCTCCCACCGGTCGGTGCTGAACGGGGTCATGAACTCGTGGAACGCGGCCGCGGCCCAGCCGTCGCGGTAGTAGGCCCGGTGGCCGATGCACTCGTAGTACTGCTCGGTGCGTTCGGACGCGACGTCGGGATCGTGCAGTGTTGCGGCGAACGAAACGCCGTCGGGCGCCTCGGAGACCAGCCCGTTGCGTTCGGCGGGGATGTCCAGGTCCAAAAACTCGGCCAGGGTGGGCAGCAGGTCGATGATGTGGGCGTACTGGTGGCGCAGCTCCCCTCCCACCGCCGCGGTGCGGGCCGGCCACGACAGCACGAACGGCACCGAGTGGCCGCCCCGGTAAGAGGTGATCTTGTAGAGCCGGAAGGGGGTATTGCAGGCCATGGCCCAGCCCCGGGGGTAATGGGGCCAGGTGGTGGGGCCGCCGATGGCGTCGAGGGCGTCCATCTCCTCTTCGCCCACCGACGCCGACGACATCGCTCCTGGGTTGCTGTAGGTGAAGTACGAGATGGTTCCTTGGGCCCGACCTTCTCGAGACGCCCCGTTGTCGCTGGTGAACACGAAGATGGTGTTGTCGAGCTGGCCGATGGCCTGCAATTCAGCCCGGATGCGGGCCACGCTGTCGTCGATGGACTCCACCATGGCGGCGTACACCTCCATGTAGCGGGCCATGACCCTGCGCTCACCCTCCGGGTAGCTGTCCCACGCGGCCACGTCCTCGTCGGGCTCGAAGTTTCGGGGGGGCAGCTCGGTGCCCGGCGGCACCACCCCCAGCTCGATCTGGCGGGCCAGGCGCTCCTCCCGAAGCTGGTCCCAGCCCTTGTCGTAGTTGCCCCGGTGGCGGGCAATGTCCTCGGCCTTCGCGTGCAATGGGGCGTGGACTGCGCCGTGGGCGTAATAGAGGAAGAACGGCTTTTGGGGGTCGGTGGCTTTGACCTCGCGGATCATGCGGCAGGCCCGGTCGGTGAGGTCGTCGGTGAGGTAGTACCCCTCGGGGTATTCGGCGATGTCGATGGGGCTGTTGCCCTCGTACATCAGGTGGGGGTGATGGAAGTTGGTGAGCGCCTCCAGGAATCCGTAGAACTGGTCGAAGCCCCGCTGGAGCGGCCACGAATGGTTGTCACCGGCGATCGACAAGTCGGTTTCCTTGCACAGGTGCCATTTGCCCACCGCCATGGTGGCGTAGCCGCTGGCCTTGAGCATCTCAGCCAGCGTCGACTGGTTGTGGGGCAGCTCGCTGGCATAGCCGGGAAAGCCGGGATCGGCGTTGGCCACAAATCCCACGCCCACGTGGTGGGAGTTGAGCCCAGTCAACAGCGCGGCCCGGGTGGGTGAGCACAGCGGGGTGACGTGGAAGTTGGTATAGCGGACCCCGGTGGCGGCCAATTCGTCGATGGCCGGGGTGGCGATCTCCGAGCCGTAGCAGCTCACATCGGAGTAGCCCAGGTCATCGGCCAGCACGACCACGATATTTGGGGCGCCGGCCGGCGCCGTCGGGCGAGGCGGCCACCACGACTCGGAGGTGGCCATGATCTTCCCAACCGTGCCCTCAAACCCCGGATAGTGCTCCTGCTGGCGCTGATCGGTCATGAATCCTCCCAGTGATCCGCCGACACAATACGGCACTTGCTGCGAGGCGCCTCTCTTCCTCGACGGGGTGGAGCTCAGTCCGGCTGGTAGTCCTCGAGGATCGTGCCCTTGAAGAAGCCGGGGTCGGCGCCGGTGCAGAGCCGCACTGCGTTGTCGCACATGAAGGCCCGGAACTGCTCCTTGTCGAGCCATCCGTTCTCCACCTGCTCATAGGCCTCAGGCATCACGTCGACCATGTTGGCGACATCCCAGTGGGCGATATCGGAGCTGAAGACAGCGTTCAGGGGTACGCCCCCCGGGAGCTCCGGGTCGAAGGCCAGCCGGGTGAGGGGGTCGTCGGCCTCACACCCGAACCAACAGGTGGTCGAGATCTGGCGGATCACATCGTCGGGCCCGGTGATCCCGGCGGCCTCGAAGTCGTTCACCACATCAGGAGTGCGGAAGAAGTCGGCGAACTGGGACCCGAAGCCGGGCTCGGGATTGAGCCGTCCGGCGTGCTCGGCCAGCAGCTTGTCGAAGCGGTCGGGTTCGAAGGCGTCGGGGTCGTAGGCAGGGAGACCCTCAGGGCCGCGCTTGTGGTAGTGGCCGATCATGTCGTGAACCAACTGCACCGCCCAGGTTGTGCCCCCTTCCAAGAAGTTGAGCCGCAGGTCGGGAAATCGATGGAGCACGCCGCCGAACAGGAGCGACTTGAGGGTGGCCTCGCTGGCCCCGGCGAAGTTGCCCATGTGGTTGTAGGAGAAGTTGGTGATGGAGCGCCGACCGCTCCACCCCATCGACCCGGAGTGGAAGCCGGCCACCACGCCAAGCTCCACTAGCCGCTGCCAAAGCGGGTCGTAGTCGTAGGCACTGTCGAGGCCCAGCGAGTCGATCCAGGTGCCTCCGCTGTCGAGATCACGCACCGCAAAGCCGCCCAGCATCACCACCTTGAAGCCCAAGTCGACCACGGCGTGGTCCAATTCGGCCACCGCTTCTTGAGGGGTGGCGGTGGGAATGGTGGCCACCGGCACCAGCCGGTCGCCGAAGCCGTCATATACGTCGGCGGTGTAGCGATTCCAGGCCCGGCACAGCCCCCGGCGGATCTCATCGTTGCGCTGGCTGGGAACCACCAGGCCCCACGTCGGATAGCAGACAGCCAGGTCCAAGCCCAGCTCGTCGAGGCGGCGATACATAAGCGATGGGGCCATGGCCGCGGCAAGGTCGTCGGTATTGGCGAACGGGACCCCCCACCACGTCTGGCGAAATGGCCGCACTCGGGGGCGTTCTTCAGGGACCACCCCGGCCCAGTGGGGGCTCCCATCGAATGTTCCCGTGGCCCACAGCGCGTTCAAACCCTCGCTGATGCCCTCGTCTCGCACATAACGGTCCAAGTCGGGCCAGTGCTCCCAATAGTGGCCGTCGCTGTCCACCACTGGGTGGTCGATCCGCTCCCTGACCTCGGCGGGTGACATCTCGCTCATGAGCTGAGGCTAGTGATAAGACCGTAGGGTGTGCCGGTGACCACAGGGGAAGCGACATGAGCGGCGAGCGAAACCGGCGGTGGATTCTGCGGGCTCGACCGCAGGGCGACATCACTGCTGACGACCTGGAGTTGACCGAGCTGGCCGTGCCCGAGCCCGGTGAAGGCCAACTGCTGGTGCGGAACACCTTTCTGTCGATGGACCCCACCCACCGGATCTGGATGAGCGACATCGATGCCTACATGCCCCCCATAGAGGTGGGCGACCCCATGCGAGGCCGCTCGTGGGGCACGGTGATCGAGTCCCGCCATCCGGAGTTCCAGCCCGGCGACGTGGTCACTGGCGGGCTGATCTGGGAGGAGTACTCGGTGCTCGACCGGGCCGAGCGCATCCCCATGGAATTGGGGCTGCCGATTGAGGCGTTTACCAGCGTGCTCGGCCCCACCGGGATGACCGCCTACTGGAGTCTGCTGGACCTGGGCGAGCCCCGCCCGGGCGAGACTTTGGTGGTGTCGGCGGCGGCCGGAGCCACCGGCTCGGTGGCCGGTCAGATCGGCAAGATCGTGGGCTGCCGGGTGGTGGGGGTTGCTGGCGGACCGGAGAAGTGCCGGTTCGTTACCGAGGAATTGGGCTTCGACGCTTGCGTGGACCATCGGGCTGGCAGCCTGGACGAGCAGTTCCGAGCAGCGTGCCCCGACGGGATCGACGTGGACTTCGAGAATGTGGGCGGCGAGGTTATGGACGCCGTTCTGGGCCAGGTGAACAACCATGCCCGGGTGGTGCTGTGCGGACTGATCTCCACCTATAACGCCGAGGGCGACTGGTGGTCGCCCCGTTTGTTCCGCAATATCTTGTTCCGGCGGTTGAAGGTGCAGGGCGTGATCATCACCGACTACTTCCACCGCTTCGACGAGGCTCTCCCCATCCTGGCCCAGTGGGTACGCGACGGTCGGATCCGCTACCGAGTGGACGTGGTGGACGGCATCGAGAATGTGCCCCAAGCGCTGGCTCGGCTCTTCGAGGGCCGCAATATCGGCAAGCAGCTTGTGCGAGTTTCAGTTGGCGACTGACTTCAGCGAGGCCGCAACGAGATAGCGGTGACAGCGCTGATGCGAGTTTCAGCCGACTAGCGTGCCAGCCATGACTCCTGAGGATTTGGTGGAAATCGAGGCCATTCGCCAGCTCAAGGCCCGCTACTTCCGGTTGATGGACCAGAAGCGGTGGGACGAGTGGGAAGACGTCTTCTGTGACGACGTGGTGATCTCCACCCCCGACGACACCGGCGAAGACTCCGACATCACCGGCAACAAGGCCTTCCGGGTGTACTTGGAGCCCATCTTGGCCCCGATCATCACCACCCACCACGGGCACATGAGCGAGATCAGCATCAACGGGCCCGATACCGCCTCGGCCGTGTGGTCGATGGAGGACCACCTCGACTGGCCGCCCGAGAGCGGTGTGGGCCAGATGTGGGGTACCGGCTGGTACGAGGAGACCTATCGCAAGGGCGACGATGGGCAATGGCGGATTGCCACGCTGCGGTTGCGGCGGCAGCGGATTGCCGTTGAGGGGAATCGGGTGTTTCCGGTGGAGCGGCCTAGCTGATTACCGCCAAAACCACTCCCTCGGAAACCGAGACCGAAGGAGGGGTGTCAGTGGCGCGGTTGCTTACTCCTCGGCTGGTGAGGGGGTCGAGGATCTCCTCGTTCAACGGCCAGGCCAAGCCGGTAGTGGTTACACGAGCCGGGCCACCGAGGGCGAACAGGGACACGGTGGTATCGGGCTCCACGTCCAGTACTCGGTGGTGGTGGACCACCACTGCTTTGGCGTTGCCCAACCAAGCTTCGATGTTGACACCGGACCACTGCGGGGAGGCCAGCACGGCCAGGTTGCCCATGAGATGGTCCAGACGGCCGCCGCCGGCGCCGATGACGATGACCCGGTCGGCCAGGCGGGCGGCTAGCTCCAGGGCCAGCTCCAAGTCGGTTTGGTCTTTGTCGGAGGGGTGGCGCTCGATACGGGTGCCGGCCTGCTCGGCAGCGGCCAGCGCCTCGGGCGATACCGAGTCCATGTCGCCGACCGCAACGGCCACTGTCAGCCCGGCTGCCTGGGCATAGTCAAGTCCGGAATCGGCGGCAACGACTACTGGATTGACTGGGAGACGGACGATCTCTTCGGGCGTCGGGGGGTCGCCCCCGGCCACCACGACCACGGTGACTCCGGGCTCAGGTGGCGACGCCATCAGAACGGTCGGGTGATGGCCCGGGTGGGGCCGAAATTGTGCAGGCCACCGGCGTGGAGGTTGCCTAGCCCCCCGGCGCACATCACGATCACATCGGAGGGGTGCTCCACGATGTAGGCGGTGCCGTCGGGGCTGATCCGGTCGCGCTCAGCCAACCACCTCTTATGGGTCTCGGGAAAGTCGTCCACCCGATGGCAGGCGTTTCGCCATAGGGCCTCTTGCACGTCTTCGATGGTCGGGTAGGCGGCGGCCAGCATGTCGGCCCACGGCGGGGGCACCACCACCATGACCTCGGCGCCCCAGTGGGAGATGTAGGCGTTGGTGCCCACATAGGCCAGCGATTGGCCGATGACCCAGGCCAGAGAACGGCCGTCGTCGGCCGCGATGTCGGCGATGTCCATGGTTCCGATGGTGCCGTACACGGTCACCGCGTCACCGCTCACCCCCCGGCGCTCGGCCAGCGGCGACCACGGAGAACGCTCCTCCCACTCCCCCATCACCAGACCCACCACCCGGGCCGGTTGGCCCAGTACGCACTTGGACGTCTCACCAGCCACCTGTCCGCCCACGTTGCGCATGACCAGCCGGATGGCCCGGCCGATGGCTGGTCCCGCCCCCGCCGCGCCGCCGAAGCAGCCAGCCTGGTAGGGCAGGTCCAGGCGGTCGCGGGAAGGGCCGTTCACAAACAGGCAGGGCACCACTGAGCTGGTGGTGGTGTTGAGGGCGAACAGGTCGAACGGTCGCTCGGCCATGGCCTCCAGCGCGGCCATCATCAGCGGCATGGCCTCAGGGGCGGCCCCGGCCATGCAGGCATTGATTGCCAATTTCTCCACCGTGCACCAGGCATTGGCCGGCGGCACTTCCAACAGCACCGAGTCGGCTGGGCGGCCGGCAGAGGCAGTGAACTGGGCCACCCGCTCCGGCGTAGGCGGGATCAACGGCAGGCCGTCGCCCCAGCCCTGGGCCGTCGCCCAGGCCATGAATTCCATCGGGTCATCGGGGGCCTCGACTTGCCCGTCGGGAATGGCGCCACCGTCAGAGGTCATCTATTGCGGCACTCCCAGTGAATCCAACAGCGGCTGCCAGAAATCGTGAGCGATCTGGCGCACCTCCGGTTCGGGGCGGGTGTCCAGCGGATAGGGCAGCACGCACAACCGCAGGCCGGGCCGCTCCATGTTTCTGGCCATGATCTCGGCCAACGGCACAAATTCTTCGGTTACGACGGCGACCGCCGTCTTGCCCTGGGCCGCCACCGCAACTGCGTCGTGAACGGTCCAAGACGTGCAGCTGCCTCAATTGCCCAGACCGACGATGGCGATGTCCACGTCGGTGGCGAAGCTCTCCAGTTCCTCAAGCACCGCGTCTTCGAGCTTGACGTCCTGGCGGGACTCCGAGCACCACGGCACCACCTCGGCCCCGGCCGCCTCCAGCATGCGGGTCCACTCATCGGTGGTCCACAGGAATGAGCGCCAGGTGAGGTCGTAGCGAATACCCACCCGCTTGCCGACCAGCGGACCGGCGTCGGGACCCCGATTCGCGTCTACCGCCGGTGGAGATGCTGTCGGATCCAATACCAACATGCCCGCAGACTACCGGCCGGTGCCAATGGTGGCGGTTTGAGAAAGGCCTAGTGGCCGGTGAAATCGGGAGGGCGGCCCTCTTGGCGGGACGCGGCCCACTCCTGGAAGTCGGCCGAGCGGGACGACAACTCCATGGCAAACGCCTCTTCGCTCATGTGGGCTTCCAGGCTGCGTTCTCTGCCCCGCTGGACGAGAGTCTTGGTCAGCCCGACGGCCACGGTGGCCGATGAGGCCAACCGACCGGACAAAGCGGCAACCTCGGCATCAACGCGGTCAGGGGGCACAGCCCGATGGATTAGCCCCCAGTCGGCTGCATCAGCTCCGGAAATTTCTTCTCCCAGCATGAGCATGCCCTTTGCTCGGGCCACACCAGCCAGCCGGGGCAACAGCCAGGAAGTCCCGCTGTCGGGGGTGATGCCCATGGCGGTGAACGGCGCCCGTAGACGGGCGTCGTCAGCCGCCACTGCGAAATCGGAGGCCAACACCAGGCTGAAGCCCAGTCCCACCGCCCAACCCCGCACCGCGCACACAATGGGCACCTGCACCTCCAGCATCACCGGGATGAGCCGGTTCACCAGATAGGGCATGCGCCGGGAAATGCTGCCCGGTCGGGGCCGGGTACCGTCGCCGGCCCGACCGGCCAAGTCGAAGCCGCTGCAAAAATTGTCGCCGGTGGCGTTGAGCAGGACCGCTCTGATCTCCTCATCGGCGCTGGCCGCTTCCAGCGTGTCGATCAGAGCCAGAACGATATCGTCGGTCAGCGCATTGCGGCGCTGAGGCCGATCGAGGGTGATGGTCAGTATCGGCGGCGCCGAGACCACCAGCAGGCCCTCGGGCGGCGTCGGATAGGGCTTCATGCCCGGCCCACACTAATCAGCTTGGTACAAACTCGGCGGCCCCGAATATCACTGAGAACCTCACGCACCAGATCACCACAGTGGAGTACAGGTCGAGATCGAGATCGCGGGGGATCTCGTAGTTCTGCGATCCGACGTTCCCTTTCAGGTCGCCAAGGTCGACATACACGTCAGTGAACTGGCCGACGGGGGCGTCGGGGGGAGCCGCGCTCAGATAGACGTTCAAGTCGGGGCCATTGTCAGTCCTGAAGTCCTCAAAACGAAGGAACCGCTGGCCGGTGCCGTCTCCCAGCACTTCTACCTGTCCCTGTGTCGGGTGGCTTCGGCTGATGAACTCGCCGGATGCCTCCACCCTTATCTGGGGCATCGGAGGCATGGTCTCCTCGACCGGTTGCTCCTCGGGCATCCCGAGCTCTTCCATGGCCTCGTCCATCTCGGCGATGAGCTCCTCCGACAACTCGTCGCCCGGCATGGGACCCGTGGCGGGCGCGAGGGCGGTGGTATCGGTCTCGGGGGCGCTGGTCTCGGGAGCCGCAGCTGTCGCCTCGGGAGCCGGTACGGTCGCTCCTGCGGCCGGGGTGCCGGGATCGCCTGCCGTGGGATCGGGAGCGGCCGACTCGGGAGCGGCCGGCTCGACAACCGGGGTTCCAGCCACCGCTCCGCTGTCGAACACCGGTCCTGCCTCGTCCACTTTGTCGTCGATGAAATAGGTCTGGAAGGCGAACCAGAAGAAAACCAGCCAGATCACCACACCCAGCAGGGCGGCCAACACCACGGCGATGAGTACCTTGGCTCGGATCGACAGTGCCATCAACCTGCCCCACAAGCGGGATATAAGCCGTTTCATACCTCACAATTTACGGGGAGAAATCCAAAATCACAGATGATGGCCCTCCCCAATGACAGGGCATCTTCGTAACCGCCGCGACAGACTGGCGAGATGGGCTACGAGACGCTGATCGTGGAGCGCAGAGGACGGGTGGGGTGGCTGATCAACAACCGTCCCGACCAGCTCAATGCCATGAACTCCAAGATGCGGGAGGAGTTCGCCGAGGCCTGGCTGGAGCTGGACCGAGACCCCGAGGTGCGGGTGATCGTCCACACCGGGGAGGGACGGGCCTTCCAGACCGGGGTGGATGTGGTGGAGCTGGCCACCGACGGGCAGGGCATGGAGCGCTATCGCGAGTCGGTGGAGAAATTCGACCTTCACTTCACCTCTTGGCACCAAAAGGTGCGCAAGCCGGTGATCACCGCGGTCAACGGCATCTGCTGCGGGGGCGGGTTCCACTGGGTGGCCGACGCCGACATCGTGATCGCAGCCTCCGACACCCAGTTCTTCGACCCGCACGTGTCGGTGGGACAGGTCGTGGCGCTGGAGGCCATCGCATTGCTGAAGAAGATGCCCGCTGAGACGGTTATGCGCATGGCTCTGATGGGCGCCCACGAGCGGATGGGCGCCCAACGGGCCTACGAGCTGGGCATGATCAGCGAGATCGTCGATCCGCCCGAGCGCCTGCGGGAGCGGGCTGGCGAGATCGCCGAGGCCATCGCCCGCAACTCCCCCTCAGCCATGGCCGCCACCAAGAAGGCCCTATGGGACGCAATGGAATTCGGGCTCACCGAGGCCAGCAAGACCGGCGCCTTCCACATGACCGGCATATGGGGCCACCCCGACCAGATCGAAGGCCCCGCCGCCTTCGCCGAAAAACGCGAGCCCCAATGGGAACCCTTGGACCCGATCTAGGGTAGATAAGTACCCATGGGAACAATCGTCATCACCGGATCTGCAGGCGGCATCGGCCAGGCCACCAGGGAGCGGCTCGCCCTCGACGGCCACGAGGTGATCGGGGTTGACATACGCGACGCCGAGGTCATCGCCGACCTGTCCACTCCCGAAGGGCGCACCGAGATGGTTGGGGCGGTGGCCGCAGCGAGCGGTGGACGGATCGATGGACTGGTGGCCGGCGCGGGGATCACCGGCCCCGATCCCGAGCAGGTGGTGTCGATCAACTACTTCGGGGCCGTGGCCACCGTAGAGGGGCTGCGGCCCTTGCTGGCCCAGGGCACCGACGCCTCTGCCGTGGCCATCAGCTCCAACTCCAGCACCACGCTGGTGGCCCTGCCCGATGGGCTGGTCGAAGCCTGTCTCAACAACGACGAGGCCCAGGCCCGAGAGCTAGCCGGCTCCGACCCCGGCACGGCCTACGCCACCAGCAAACTGGCCCTGGCCCGCTGGGTCCGCCGCACCGCCATCGGCGACGACTGGATCGGCTCAGGCATCCGGCTCAACGCAGTGGCCCCCGGGCTCATCGACACTCCGCTGGTGGCCGACAACCTCGACATGATCATGAACCTGGGCGATGTCTACCCCATACCCATTGGACGACCCGGACGGGCCGCCGAAGTGGCCAACCTATTGGCCTTCCTGTTGTCGCCCGACGCCAGCTTGTTCTGCGGCTCGGTGGTGTTCATAGACGGCGGCAGCGACGCCGCCCTCAACGCCGACGCCTGGCCCGCCACCAACACCACCGCCGAACGCTGGCCCATTCGGGAATAGGCGCTGCCAAAAATCAACGGGTTGGGATGGAACCAACCAATGGCGTCAGGCGTTTAAGTGGCGATGGACGAGGCCATGCCTACCAAGAGGCCTGAAGACCAGGCAGCGGATCAGCTCTCGATTGCTGACCTTCACAAGCGAGGTGTTCCGGACTTCGAGCTGTTCTATCGCAAGAATCACGCCAACGTCTGTCGAGCATTGGCTTTGACGCTCAACGATGTGGATCTGGCTCAAGACGCGGCCGCTGAGGCAATGACTCGCGCCTACCAGCGGTGGAACACCGTAGGCAAGTACCAGAACCCCGCCGGTTGGGTATACCAGGTGGGTCTAAATTGGGCGCGCTCCCGGCTCCGCAAACTCCTTCGCCGGCCCTCGACCCCTCCGAGGGCCGGCGAAGACATCGCCTTGGAAGTGGTCAACCGCCTTGACATCGCCCTCGACCAGCTATCCGTAAGCCACCGGGCAGTAGTGGTGCTCCGCTATTACCTCGACTGGTCGGAACGTCAGATCGCAGAAACACTAAAAATCGCGCCGGGCACGGTCAAGAGCCGACTCAGCAGAGCCTTGGACCGCTTGGCTGATCTCGTGGAGGAAAATCATGGGACTCAATGAGGACCTGAGCAGCTATTTCGACCGGAGAGCCAGTGGCATCCGTCTCGACCCACCTGCCCTACGCGACATACGAGCACGCGCCCGGAAGCGACAGAGGAACCAGAGACTGGCCACCGGCATGGCTGTGGTTGCCGTGGTTGCCGCCAGCATTGTCGGAGTGCGAGCCATCACCAATAGCGGCGAAACGGCAGAGAAAATACAGGTGCTCGACGATAGCGGGGGTACCTTCACCCCTTCTGAAGGCGAGAACAGCAACGGCGGCAGCGGACCTAGCATTCCCCCTTCCGAAGACGAGAACAGCAACGGCGGCAGCGGACCTAGCATTCCCCCTTCCGAAGACGGAGAATTCGAGACTCCTGCCCCAACTGAAGCCCCCGAACCAGAACCCACACCCACCCAAAGCCAACCAACAGAACAAACCACCACCCAACCCGTCCCCGGACCCACCCAAAGCCAACCAACAGAACAAACCACCACCCAACCCGTCCCCGGACCACAACCCACACCAACCATCCCCATCGCGCCAGTCACAACCCCCCAGCCGATAGAAGCAGGACCTGTCGAAAATCGATGCGACTATTCCTACAACGACGATGATTGGTACACGCTCGAGAATTCCGGCATCCAGCGGATCGACTTTCGAGGCCGTGACTATCGCAACTGCGACCTGTCCGGAGCGGTGCTCAACTTTGCCGATTTTTCTGACTCTGATCTCTCGGGGGCGAATCTCTCTGGTGCGGCACTCAGTTCTGGTTTCTTCAACAACGCCAAGTTGATTGAAGCCGACCTCTCGGGGGCCATCCTGAACGGCGTCGACTTCAGCGGGGCCGACCTGACGGGAGCCAACCTTTCGGGAAGCACCCGCATCTACGCTTCCTTCGCCAATGCCGTGACCACTGGTTGCACTGATTGCACCCCGACTGTGCCCAGCAGCGGCGGCTCAGGTCAGGAAGAGGCAGAAATAACAGAGGTGCGCAGGCTCACCACCCCGACTGTGGCCTGCTCTTCTGATGGCAACGATGTAAAGGCATCGTGGAACGAGGTACCCGAAGCAGCCGAATACAGCGTCCTTCTGCAAGTTGATAGGCAGCGTTACCTGCCTGGGGATCTGAGGGTCGTTACATCATCAACCTCGCATGCATTCAATGGGATGGATTGGGAGGTCAGCTACGAGATCTTGGTTTTCGCCCTCACGAGCGGCGAGGACCCAAGCGTCATGGACAGCGGAGCCGGAAAAGCCACTTGCACGACTGGCGCCAATCCAGTTGGCTCAGGATCCCCGCGACGGCTACCTGCCCCAAGCATTGATTGCTCTCCGGGCGGAGACGACTTCCAATTGTCAGGCACCTACGACCTGTCTTGGACTGCGATTCCCGGAGCGGATGAGTACTTTGTCACGTATCAAGAAGAAGGCGATGCCGTGATTATCCCCGGAGGCTGGCAACCCCATTCGACGGTTGGGATGGGCTGGGCAAATCCCTCCACCGAATACACGATTTCAGTGCAGGCCTTTAGAGATGGTTCCCGTACAGTTATCGCAGCAGGCGAGGTAGGAACTGCCAAGTGCTCATTCGACAGTGAGAATTAGTCCCTGAAGCAGGGGCTACATCTTGCCCTGGCGCTTTTGGATGCGGGCCCACTCGTCTCTGAGGCCGACGGTGCGGTGGAACAGGTCGGGGGTCTCGGGGTCGCGGGCGAAGTAGCCGAGGCGCTCGAATTGGACCACTTGGCCGGGGGTGATGTCGGCCATGGCCGGTTCGAAGCGGGCGCCCTCGATGAGCTGGGCCGAGTCGGGGTCGAGCGATTCCATGGGGTCGGATCCGTCGGCGCCGGGGTGGGGGTCGGTGAACAGGCGCTCATAGAGCACCGCCTTGCCGTCGAGGGCGTGGGCGGCCGACACCCAGTGGAGGGTGGCCTTCACCTTGCGGCCGTCGGGGGCCTGGCCTGATCCGGTCTCGGGGTCGTAAGTACAGCGGACCTCGGTGACATTGCCGTCGGCGTCTGTGTCCACCCCGGTGCAGGTCACGAAGTAGCCCGACCGCAGCCGCACCTCCCGGCCCGGTGACAGCCGGAAGAACTTGGGGGGCGGCTCGAGCATGAAGTCGTCCCATTCAATGTAGAGCTCCCTAGAGAACGGCACCTGCCGGGCGCCAGCCGAAGGATCCTCGGGGTTGTTGCCCGCCTCTCGCATCTCCACCTGGCCCTCGGGGTAGTTCTCGATCACCAGGCGCAGCGGGTTGAGCACCGCCATCCGGCGCAGCGCGGTCTCGTTCAGCTCCCGGCGGACGAACGACTCCAGCAGTTCCACCTCTACGGTTCCGTCCACCCGGGCCACCCCGATGTGGCGGCAGAACTCCCGAATGGCCTTCGGCGGAAAGCCTCGGCGGCGAAGGCCCCGCAAGGTGGGCATGCGGGGGTCGTCCCAGCCGTCCACATGGCCATCGCCCACCAACTGCAACAGCCGGCGTTTGGACAACACCGCGTGGGTGACGTTCAAGCGGGCGAACTCGGTTTGGCGGGGGCGGTCGCCGGGAAGATCGAGATTGTCCAAGAACCAGTCGTACAGAGGCCGGTGGGCGTCGAATTCCAGGGTGCAGATGGAGTTGGTCACGCCTTCCAACGCGTCGCTCTGGCCGTGGGCCCAGTCGTAAGTGGGGTAGATGCACCACCGGTCACCGGTGCGGTGGTGGGTGTGATGGCGAATGCGGTACAGCACCGGGTCGCGCATGAGCATGTTCTCGTGGGCCATGTCGATGCGGGCCCGCAGCACCCGCTCGCCATCGGAGAACTCGCCGGCGGCCATCCGCCGAAACAGGTCGAGGTTCTCCTCGGCGCTGCGGTTGCGCCACGGGCTGTCGGTGCCCGACTCGGTGAAGCTGCCCCGGTTCTCGGAGATGGCCTCGGCGTCCTGGTCGTCCACATAGGCCAACCTGGCCACAATGAGGTCCTCGGCCCACTGGTAGAGCTGCTCGAAGTAGTCAGAGGCGTACAGGGTGCCCCGGTCGGATTCGTAGCCCAACCAGGCGATGTCCTCCTCGATGGCGGCCACGAAGTCGGCCCGCTCCGTCTCGGGGTTGGTGTCGTCGAACCGCAGGTTGCAGGTGCCTCCGAACTCGGCGGCCAAGTCGAAGTTCAAGCAGATCGACTTGGCGTGGCCGATGTGGAGAAAGCCGTTGGGTTCGGGAGGGAAACGGGTCTGCACCCGACCGCTGTAGGTGCCATCGGCGATGTCCTGGCGGATCAGGCTGCGGATGAAGTCGCTGCGCTCGCCGGGCTCATCGCCTCCCGGACTGCCAGCGCTGCTCATGCCCCTAATCCTTGACCGATCGGAAGTCCGCCGCCAATGCATTAACGGCATGAACGGCGCGAGACTTGTATATGGCCTATTCGATCATCGATGTCGACACCCACATCACCGAGCCGGCCGACACCTGGACCAGCCGGGTGTCCGCTCGCCACCGCGACCTCGTTCCCCGAGTAGAGGTGGCCGAGGGCCGGGAGGTGTGGCTGCTGGGCGACGAGCGCATCGGCGCGGTGGGCCCCACAGCCCCCGCGGGGTGGAAGAAGCCCATGCCCGACTCCCCAGCCGGCTATGACGAGGTGCATCCGGCGGCTTACGACGCCCAGGCCCGCTTAGAGCTCATGGACCAGCGGGGGGTGTGGGCCGAGGTGCTGTATCCCAACGTAGGCGGATTCGGCGCCCAGAAGTTCTTGTCCATCGAGGACGCCGAGCTGAAGTACGAGTGCGTCCGGGCCTACAACGACTTCCTCTCCGAATGGTGCAGCGCCGATGATCGCCGGCTCATTCCGTCGATGGCCACCCCGTTTTGGGACGTGGACAGCGCGGTGGCCGAAGTACAGCGGTGTGCGGCAAAGGGCTACCGATCGGTGAACTTCACCGGCGAGCCCCAGGTGTTCGGCCTGCCCTATCTGGGCGAGTCCCACTGGGATCCGTTCTGGTCGGCAATATGCGACTGCGACATGGTGGTGTCGTTCCACATCGGCAGCGGCGAGTTCAACTGGGACCGCACCCGAGTGGAGCGCCGGGGCTTCGTGGAGGCCTACGCCCTTCAGTCCATCGACCTGTTCACCAAGAACGGGATCCAGGTGTGCGACTTGCTGCTGTCGGGCGTGTTGCCCCGATACCCGAAGCTGCGGGTGGTGTCAGTGGAGTCGGGCATCGGCTGGTTGCCGTTCATGCTCGAGGCGCTCGACCACCAATTCGTCGAGGGCGGTGGCCAGCAGGAGAGGCCCGAGTTCGAAAAGCTGCCCAGCGAGTATTTCGCCGACCAGGTGTACACCACATTCTGGTTTGAGGAATCAGCGCCCCAGGACGTGCTGGGCGACCGGATCCCGCTGGACAACGTGCTGTTCGAAACCGACTTCCCCCACCCCACCTGCCTCTACGACAACGTGGAGGAGAAGATCGCCGCCAGCCTGGGCCACTTCTCCCCCGAAGCCCGCCACCAACTCCTGTGGGGCAACGCCGAAGAGCTGTACCGGGTGGAGTCGCCCGCCTAGCCAATCGACCCACTACATTCCCGGCCATGAGCAATGGATGGGACCGGGAAGCTGACGTTGTAGTTCTGGGGATGGGAGCGGCGGGGTGTGCTGCCGCTATTTCGGCCGCCGATGCGGGGGCGTCGGTGATCTTGCTGGAGAAGATGCCCGAGGGCCGCGAGGGGGGCAACACCCGCATCTCGGGAGGCATTTGGTACAACAGCCTCGACCGCGACGGGATGGCCACGTACCTGCGGTCGCTGTGCGGCCCCTACACCTTGCCCGAGGAGATCATCGAGGTTTGGGCTGACGAGACCTACAAGAACACCGAGTGGCTGGAGAGCCTGGGAGTGACCCCCGGTGTCCATGCCGACTACAAGCCCGAATACCCCGAGATGCCTGGCGCCGAATTCTACGGCGGCTACCTGGGCGTGAACGGTGAGATGGGCCAGCAGCTATTGTGGAAGGCCCTGTCGGCCGCGGTGCAGGACCGGGGGGTGGATGTGGCGCTGGACACCCCGGCCAAGGAACTGGTGACCGACGACGACGGCTCGGTTATCGGCGTGGTGGCGTCCTCGGGCGGCCAGCCGCTGCGAGTGGGCGCTCGCCGGGGCGTGGTGCTGGCCACCGGCGGTTTCGAGAACAACCCGGAGATGGTACGGGATTACTTGCAGCTTCCTGGCTCTCCGGTGTGGGGTTCGCCGGCGGGAACTGGCGATGGCATCAAGATGGCTCAGAAGGTGGGCGCCGACCTGTGGCACATGGACAACATGGCGGCCAACCTCGGATTCGCCGTCGACGAATTCGAAGCGGGCATGTTTGTGATGTTCATCTTCTCCATGGGTTTCATCTGTGTGGGCAACGACGGCCGTCGGCCCCACAACGAGATGCCGCCCCAAGGCCACGGCCACGGCCTGATCGACGGCGACTACGAGCTGTTCCAGCGGCGCCCCCTGCATGTGATCTTCGACGAGGCCACCCGAAAGGCCGGGCCGATTTCGCCGCCACGGGAAGTTTTGCCGGTGGGATGGAACATGCTCATGGAGGGCTACGACTGGAGTTCCGACAACTCGGTCGAGATCGAGAAGGGTTGGATCCAGAAGGCCGACACTCTGGCCGAACTGGCGGAGGTCTTGGGGATTGACCCCGACGGACTGGAGGCATCGGTGGCCTCATGGAATGAGGCTTGCGCCGCCGGCCACGACCCGCTGGGCCGCCCTGCGGCCACCCTCGCCCCGTTGGCCACGCCCCCCTACTACGGATTCACCTCCGCTCCCCTGTTGGGTTGGACCAACGGCGGCCCCCGCCGCAACGAGAAGGCCCAAGTGCTTGACCCCTTCGGCGAGACCATCGGCCGGCTCTACGCCGCCGGCACCGTCAGTTCCACCTACAGCCGCTGCAAAGACGGCGGCTTCCACATCGGCGACGCCCTGGCCTTCGGCCGTGTAGCCGGCCGCAACGCCGCGGCGGAAGCGCCCCTTTAGACGCTCCGGCTAAGCCGACTACGGCCAGGCGCGCCAGGCAGTGATTTCGAGGGCGATAACCGGACCGGGGGGTCGGGTTTCTTGGTACTGGGGGTATTTGGCGGCCAGCAAGTCGAGGGCGTGGTCGCGCTCGTCGCCGTCGGTCAGCACCCGGGCGGTACCGTCCACCCTGATCCACCACAGCCTTGACCAGTCATCGTCGTAGCGGTCCACCAGCAGGCACGCAGCCGGGTTGGCGGCCAGGTTGTCCAGGCGGCGCAAGGCCAGGGTCGACTTGGGCTTGGCGTCCACCGCCGAATACACCACATCGCCAGTCAGCACGAAGCAGCACGGCACAGAGTGGGGCCGGCCCTCTGCGGTGACTGTACTGAGCACCGCGGAGCGAGCCTCCTCCACCCGCCGTCGCATCTCTCCGCTGTCCATCCCTGCACTCTACGAATCCCGCTCACAAAACGCGGAAAAGCGACCTGGCCCGCGCCACGGTGGCATAGGGGATAGAACACAGTGGTGGTCCGCCTGCCCCGATCGGATTCAGTCGCCCCCGAACCGCTGTTCGTGGTGGGGGCGGTGTCGCAGTATCTGGGCGCGGCAGTAGCCGTTCACCTATTCGACGAGATGGCCCCGGCGGGCGTGGCATTGGTGAGGGTGCTCGGGGCGGCGTTGATGATCATCCTGCTGCGGCGCTCCTGGCAGCGCCGGTGGAACCCCAGCGACCTGGCGTGGGCGTCGGCCTTCGGGATGGCGCTGGCCGCCATGAACCTGTCGATCTACCTTTCCATCGACGAGCTGCCTCTGGGAAACGCGGTGGCCATCGAGTTCACCGGCCCGATCCTGGTGGCCGCGGCCTTCACCCGCACCTTGCGCTCCGCGGCTGCGCTGCTGCTGGCCGCGGGCGGCGTGGTGGTGCTGGCCGGCGTGGAGGCCGAGGGCACCATGCGGGGGGTGGGATTCGCCCTGCTGGCCGGGTTGTTCTGGGCCGGCTACATCGTGCTTGGCCACCGAGTGGCCCGCGGTCCAGCGGCGGTCGACGGGCTGGGCATCGGGATGCTGGCCGGTGCGGCAGCCATCAGCGGATTTGGCGCTCCTGAGTTGGGGCCGGCCTTCGATACGCCATTCGTGCTCCTGTTGGCCCTGGTCACCGGCCTGCTGTCCAACGTCATTCCCTACTGGATCGATCAGCTGGTGATGAAGCGCATCACCCAGCACCGCTTCGCCCTCTTGCAGGCACTGCTCCCCGCCACCGCGGTGCTGGTGGGCTTGGCCGTGCTCATCCAGGTGCCCAGTGTTCGGGAATTGCTTGGCATTGCCTTGGTAATCGCCGCTATCTTGCTCAGCCGCTCCGTGAAGGGGCCCGGCGGCAGTGCCGCTGAGGCGGGCATACGGGCAGCGGATTAATCGAGATTGGCCGTCATTTCAATCTCCCCAATCAATCTGGACACCCAAGAGCCCCAAAATGCGCCCACTACGCCTGTTTGCCTTCCTCGCCCTGTCCGCTTTCGTTCTGGTTGCCGCCGGAAGCCGGATCGACAGCTACGACCACATCGACGTGGAGCAGTGGCGTCCGTTGGTGGAAGAGATATTCCCGGCCGACGAGGTAGACGACGTGCTCTCGGTTATGGCCTGCGAGTCTCACGGCAAACCCGGCACCCGCTACATGGAGGAGTGGGGAGTGGAATCAGTGGGCCTCATGCAGATCAACGAGGGCTGGCTCACCGGCTGGAGTCGCCCGGAATGGTCGATCCTCTCCCACAACGGTGAGCCTGTTGACCTGACCGATCCGGCGACCAACCTGCAAGCGGCCAAGTTCGTTCGGTACTTCGAAGACGCCACCGGCCTCGATCCCTGGTCGCAGTGGGCCTGCCAGCCCCAGTAAACGGGATATTGGCCGATACGCTTCAGCGTGTCTCTCGTAGGGATTTACGATGCCGACGGAGGCCTCAGCGGCGAGGTGCGATACGCCATCGGGAAGCTGCTGGGCCGGGGAAAGTGTGCGCTGTGCGACATCACCCATGGCTGGAATCCGATGGGTTCACGGAGCTGGAAACAGGCTTGCGAAGTCTCCGACGTTGAACTGGACCTCGTTCACCGCGATCAGGCCACCGCGGAACAGCTGGCCGCTGCTACTGGATTGCCCACCATTGTTCGCCAGCAAGACGGGCAGTGGAGCGAATTGCTGACAACCGCCGAAATCGCCCAATACGTGGGTACCCCCACCCAGTTCCTCGAGCGCCTCGACGAGCTCAGTTAGCGGAGAACGGCAAGTACTCGTAGCGGCGGGTCGACCAGCCGGAGGCAAAGCGGGCGGTTTCCTCATCGACTGAGTAATCCGGGAAGCGACCTAAGAGTTCTTCGAGGGCGACTCGGCATTGGAGCCGGGCCACCGACGCGCCGAGGCAGTGATGGGCGCCGTAGCCGAGGGCCACAATCTTGTCGATCTTGCGCTTCACGTCGAGCTCCCCGGCGGTGGGGCCGAACTCCCGCTCGTCCCGGTTGGCCGACGCGAACAACAGCAGCGCCTTTTTGCCCTCGGGAATGGTGACGCCGTGCAGGGTCACGTCGCGGGTCAGCGTGCGGGCCAGGTTCTGCACCGGTGAGGTCAGTCGCAGCAATTCCTCAACCGCATTGGGAATGGCCGACGGGTCGTCGATCAATAGCTGGCGCTGGTCCCGATGGCGGTCGAGCAGCACCGCCGAGCTGCTAAGCATCCCAGTGACGGTGTCGTTGCCGCCGGTGATCATGGTGAAGATGAACCCCACGATCCACATGGCCGAGGCGACGTCTTCGCCCTCTGCGACCAGGCCGGTCACCAAGTCGTCTCCGGGTTCGGCCTTGCGGCGCTCGATCAGCCCGGTGGCGTATTCGAATAGCTCCAGAAACGCGCTCTGGTTCTGGCCATAGGCGGCGGTTGACTCGGCCGTGGCCTGCACGATGCGCTCGGTCCAGCGGTCGAACAGCACCCGGTCTTCGGGCGGGACGCCCAGATAGTGCGCCACCAGATAGCTGGGCAGCGGCTTGAACAGCGCTTGGACGATGTCTACGTCCCCGGCGTCGGCCACTGCGTCGAGCTTGTCGGCGACGAAAGCCCGTACCTGGCCCTCCACCGGCGCCACCTGGCGAGGGGTCATGGGCCGGCTCACCAATCGGCGCATGGCGGTGTGCTCAGGCGGGTCCATCATCACGATGGGCCGGGCCTCGTCACCGAAGCTGGCCATGTCGTCGGGGGCGGTGGTCAGGCCGTTGGCCGACGAGTAGGTGTCGGTGTCGCGGGCCGCGGCGAAGACGTCGTCGAATCGGGACAGAACCCAGAACTCGCCGTCGCCCACCTCGTGTACCGGATCCTCATTGCGCAGCGCCCGGTAGTCGTCCCAGGGCTCGGCCCAGGTCTCGCCGCTGCGATAGGCGAATTTGACCGCCATTGGTTCAGCTCAGCTCGAGGCCTTCCAGGGCCCCCTCGTCGCGCCACGCCTTGAGAAGCTTGAAGAACTCCTGGGCGCCGCCGCCGTAGGTGCCGCCGAACCAGCCGGGGCCATCATCGGGCTTGCCCTCGTTGTTGTAGTAGCCGGGCGTGCACGACTCGAGGAAGCCCGCCCGCCGGTAGGCAGACTCGAAGATAATGCGCACCCACTCGGTTTCGGCCTCCTCGGTGGGCTCGATCACGGTCGCCCCCGACGACAGGCCCTGCTCGACGATGTAGGCCACGTGCTGGCTCTGCTCGTTGTAGAGCTCGGTGAAGTTGGGCGATACCCCCGATTGGATGCCACCCATGTGCAACAGGTTGGGGTACCCCCGGCTGACCACACCGTGGAAGGTGGACATGCCGTCCTTCCACCGCTCGCTCAGCGTCACGCCGCCCCGGCCGTAGATCTCGCAGTTGGCCCGGTGGGAATAGTCAGTGCCCACCTCGAACCCGGTGGCGAAGATCAAGCAGTCCAGCTCGTACTCCTGGCCGCCGGCCACCACGCCACGAGGGGTGATGCGCTCCACGCCCTGGCCGTCGGTGTCGACAAGGGTGACGTTGTCGCGGTTGAAGGTGGGCAGATAGTCGTCGTGGAAACAGGGCCGCTTGCAGAACTGCCGGTAATAGGGCTTCAGCGCATCTGCGACGTTCGGATCGGCGATGAGCTCGTCGACCCGGCTGCGAATCTGCTCCATCTTCTGGAAGTCGGCCATCTCCATGGCCTCGGCGATTTCCTCGGGGGTGCCCAGGCGGGCGCCCTCCCCCAGTGCGGTGAGGTTGCGGAGGATGTCGGTCCAGCCGTCGCTGACCAGGTCCTCCTCCTGCATGCTGCCGGCCACGATGTTGCCGAAGTTCTCGATGCGGTTCTGCTGCCAGCCCGGCTCCAGCGACTCGGCCCACTCTTGGTCGGTGGGGCGGTTGCCCCGCACGTCGATGGACGACGGGGTCCGCTGGAACACATACAGGTGCTGGGCGGTCTCGCCCACATGGGGGATGCACTGCACCGCGGTGGCGCCCGTGCCGATCACCCCGACCACCTTGTCGGACAGTTTGGTCAGGCCCCCGTTGGTGTCGCCGCCGGTGTAGTCGTAATCCCACCGGCTGGTGTGGAACGAGTGGCCCTCGAAGGTGTCGATTCCGGCGATGCCGGGCAGCTTGGGCCGGCTGAGCGGACCGATGGCCATGATCACGAACCGGGCCCGCATCCGGTCGTTGTGGTTGGTGTGCAGCACCCAGCGATCATCAGCGTCGTCCCAGTGCATCTCATGCACCCGGGTGCCGAAGCACACGTCCCTGTACAGATCGAAATGGCGGCCCAGCGCCCGGCAGTGCTCCAGGATCTCGGGGCCATAGGAGTACTTCTCCTTGGGCATGTATTCCATTTCCTCAAGGAGGGGCAGGTAGATGTACGACTCGATGTCGCACTGCACGCCGGGGTACTGGTTCCAGTACCAGGTGCCGCCGAACTCGGCTCCGGTCTCGATCATGCGGATGCTCTCCACCCCGAATTGCCGCAGCCGGGCCCCGGCCAAGAGCCCGCTGAAGCCCGTGCCGATTATGGCCACGTCCACCTCGTCGGTCAGGGGCTCTCTGGTGATGCCGGTTTGGGCCGGATCATCCAGGTAGCGGGAATACTCCCCGTCCATGGCGATGTACTGATCGTTGCCGTCGGACCGCAGGCGCTTGTCGCGCTCCTGGCGGTATTTCTCCCGAAGGGCGTCGGGGTCGAAGTCCAGTCCGGTGGCGTCCGAAGAGAGGGTGTCGGTCATAGCTCACTACGATACGGCCCATGACCTTTGAGGCTCGATTCGATCTAAACGACTTGGACTGGACCCACATGGAGGGCGGACCGGAGTTCGACTATCTGGTTGACTTCGACTTGGCTGTGCTCGGCGCGCAGCCCGAGAACAACACGCTCGACCTGTTGGTGCGCTTCGCCCCCAACTCTCACTGCCACTTCCACCGCCATGTGGCCGCCACCCGCACCCTGGTGCTCCAAGGCGAGCACCACGTATTCGACATCGAGCCCAACGGCGAGACCGTCCACAAGATCAAGCCAGCCGGCACTTACAGCCAGAGCCCCGGTGGAGAAGTCCACATGGAAAGGGGCGGCCCGGAGGGCGCCATCGTGCTGTTCAACCTCCACTCCCCCAGCGGAGTGCTGTTCGAGTCTCTCGACGCCGACCACAACGTGATCGCCTCCTCCACCATCGAGTCGATGTCTGAGAATCCCTCGTTGGGGGGCTAGAGCCAATTCGGCTCGCCAGGCCTCAACGGCCAACGTTGGCAATGGTTACATCACTGGCGGTTGCAATAGTCCATCACCGAGCGCAGGGCCAAAGCAGCACCGTCTGTGCTGAAGGTAGCCGTATAGAGCCTTCCTTCGCGGTCTGTGGTGGACAGTGTTAGCGGCATCCCCTCGTGCTCCAAGACCGCATTGAACAAGCGAGCGCTGTTGGCGGCATTGAAGTTCATGAATCTTGCGTCGGTCCCCTCATACCCGTTCAGGCTGACTACGTCGCCATTGACAAACCGTGCTTCAGCTGTCATGTCGCCATCTGCGTCCCCACGCACTGTGTCACCGTCCCAACCCACATAGGAAAACAGCCCCCATTGCCCCCGGGACTCCTTCAGGTCACAAGGCATCCGCAGACGAGGGACATTGTTGTCTGACACCCCCTCCGTCAAGTAAGCCGCGGTCAATACACCAAGCTGGGCAAAATTCGTGCTGTCATAGGATCGCCACACACCTGATGACACCGGTTCGCTTGCTTGAGCGGGATCAGGCATCTTGATTGCGCAGAAGTTCAACACTGAGCGCACCGCGATTGACGCTCCATCGGTGTCGAAGGTTGCCGTATAGACCTTCCCATCCCTGTCCGTTGCCGAGATCGTCACCGGCACCCCTTCATGCTGTAAGACAGCATTGAACAAGCGGAAGCTGCTCGAAGCATGGAAGTTCATGAACCGTGCGTCTGTCCCCTCATACCCAGTCAGGCTGAGAACTTCACCGTTGGCAAAAATTGCTTCAGCTCTCATATCGCCATCAGCGTCTCCGAGCACAACGTCGCCATCCCAACCCACATAGGAGAACAACCCCCACTCATCGTCTGAATCTCTATGGTCGCAAGACATCCGCAGGCTGGGAACATTGGATTCCGACACCCCCTCAGTGGAGGATGCAGCAGCCTTTACACCCATCTGATCTAAATCTGTATTCTCATAGGAAGTCCAGCTTCCATATGACCGTGGAGTGTCGCCGGGTACAGCAGGAGGAGGATCAACACACGGCCAGTCCAAGATCTCCCTTTGCCAGCATAGAATTTGATAGAAAGACAGCGAGTCGATTCTGCTCCTTGTCCGACATCTATTAGATGAATTCATTAGAGACCATTCGACGTCAATACAGTCAAACTCTCTGACTTCCTCTTCGTCAGTATGCTGTAGATCAAATAACGAATGGCCTATTTCGTGGGCAACGATACGGCGAAAACCATGATAATATGGACCACCCCAACTATAGAATGATACTCTCGCGGGTCCTGTCTTGTATCTTGCATATCCACCAGTATCTCCGCCTGTCATGATGTGAATGACTATAAGAATTTGAGAGTTGTCCCCTGCCGCAGCAACAGCCGAAGTATCACATACCGAATCTTCGTCACGTTCGAATAATTCACCTAAAGTTGTATTCTCCCAGTCGAACGAAGGCGACACAATGCCTCCGATGGTAAAATGTACACCTACAAGTCCAGACGATTCCCTGAAATAGAACGCAGGCACGTGAAGATTCAAGTCGGCCACCATTCCAGTTAGATGGTCCTGCGTGTATTGGCCGTCGGGAGCACAATAGAAGACAGGTATCTCGGTGTTTGCTCGTGTGCCAACCACCGGTGGCTCGATTGCTGGTTCGGGCACACTGGAGCACCCGCCGGGCACAACCTCGGTGTCGATGTCGAACATGCACCGGTAAACGTTCAGCAGCGCTTCCTGATCGGCAACCAACTGATCCCGAGCCGCGATGTCAGCGTCGCTAGGGTTGCCGGAAAATGGGACAGGAGTGAGCGCGGGAAACACAGGCGAACCATCAGCGCACCCGCCGGGCACAACCTCGGTGTCGATGTCGAACATGCACCGGTAAACGTTCAGCAGCGCCTCCTGATCGGCAACCAACTGATCCCGAGCCGCGATGTCAGCAGTTGTTTGGGCCTGCGCGGGCACTGCCAGCAGGATGGAGACGACTGCGAACATGGCCGTAAAAGCGGCAAGCCACCAGGCACCCCGGCGCATGGAAAGGGCTGGGCACCCATGCCTCTTCCTAAACGGTTTCAACGTCGAAAGTGTCACCGTTGATCTCGACTCATCCCGGAAGCCCACGTCGGTGGACCGTACTGGACTTGAACCAGTGACCTCTCGCGTGTGAGGCGAGCGCTCTGGCCATCTGAGCTAACGGTCCGGGGGTCGTTCAGGATAGCGCAGGCCACATCGGGGGCGCGAAACGAAAGGGGCTCCTCTGGCCCTAGGCTGCGGTGGGCCACCGAGGCGGCGCAAAGAGTTCTTCGCAGTAGGCCATGGCCTGGAGCACCCGCACATCGCCGAGTTGGTGGCCCACCAGCTGGAGTCCCACCGGCATGCCGTCGGCTGCGAAACCAGCTCTCACGCTGCCCGCTGGCAGCCGGGTCAGGTTGTAGGGGTAGGTGTGGCGAATCCAGTTGTCGACGAGCTCGCCGTTGACCAAACCCTGGCCCCCGCACTCGGGAAAGTGGCCGGCCACGGTGGGGGTGAGCAGCAGGTCGGCCTCGGCCATCACGCCGTTGAGCGTCTCGGACATTTCGTAGAAGATGTCGAGCGCCCGGTTGAAGTCGGCCACTTGGGGGTTGGTGGACAGGCCGAAGTAGTAGCGCAGACCGGGGGTGATCTTCTCCAATTGCTCGTCGGTCAGTTCGCCTAGCTCGCCCGACACCGCGTTGGCCGACAACAGCACGTATTCCCAAATCGGGTCTTTGAACAGGCCCTCCTCCCGGACCTCCACCGCCACACCAGCCGCCTCCAACTGGGCCACCGCGGCTTCGCACACCGCCACCACCTCAGCGTCGGACGGGTTGCCGTCGGGGGCCGGACACCACACGGCCTTCTGGGGCCGCCAGTCCTCGTCCAGCGCCTGACGCCATGACTGGTGGGGCCGGGGCAACGAGTCGAGGTCGCGGGGCGACTGCCCCATCACCAGATCTTGCACGAAGGCGATATCGGCCACCCGCAGCGCCATAGGACCGTGGACCGACAGGGGCCACAGCCGGTAGGTCCCTTCTACCGGCACTCGGCCCAGGCTGGCCTTGAAGCCGCTGAACCCGCAGGCCGCGGCAGGAATGCGGATCGACCCACCCCCGTCGGAGCCGGTACACAGCGGCACCAGTCCGGCCATCAGCGCGGCGGCGGTGCCGCCCGATGACCCGCCCGGCGAGCGCTTCGGGTTCCACGGGTTGCCGGTGGCCCCGAATACAGGGTTGTAGGTGTCACCGGTCCAGCCGAACTCCGGGGTGTTGGTCTTGCCCATCACCACGCAGCCCTGGGCCCGCAGCCGCTCCACCAGAATGCTGTCGGCTTCCGCCGGCGGATCATCGGCGTGCAGGAACGACCCTTGGGTGGTCACATAACCGGCGGCGTCTTCGAGGTCTTTGACCCCGAACGGAATGCCGGCCAGCGGCCCGACTTCGTCGCCGGAGGCCAGCCGGGCGTCGATCTCGTCGGCCTCGGCCAGCGACCGCTCCGGATCGGTGGCCACAAAGGCGTTCAGCTCCTCTTGAGCCTCTATGGCCGCCAGTGAGGCCTCCACCATCTCTCGGGCCGAGACTTCGCGATCCTGCACCGCCGCGGCCCACTCCTGCACCGACCGCTCACGAAAGTCCATTTGAAGCTCCTTCACCGCCGAAGCCCCGACAGTACTGCCCCTACTGCCCGGACAGGGCAGCGGCGACGGCTTCCAGACCGGCGGCTCGGCTGGCCTTGACCAATATCGCGGTATCGCTGTCGACCGCCCCAAGGGCTGCTACCGCGGCGGCGACGTCCGCGACTGGCGTCAGCCCGTAGTCGGCGGTGGCCACCGAGATGACCTCAATGCTCAGCTCGCGGGCCAAATCGCCAATAGCGGCATGTTCGGCGGCGGCCCGGTCCCCCAGCTCGGCCATGACCCCCAATACCGCCACTCGGCGGGGTCGGTCCACGGCGGCCAACGAGTGCAGTCCGGCGGCCATCGACATGGGATTGGCGTTGTATGCATCGTTGATGAGCACTGCCCCCGAGGCCAGCTCGCTCACCTCCATTCGCCACGGCGATAGCAAGGCCGACCCCAAACCGGCGGCGATCTGAGCCACCTCAACTCCAACGGCCAACGCCGCCGCTGCCGCGGCCAGCGCGTTGTCCACCATGTGTTCGCCGCACGCCCTCAGCGCCACCTCGGTCCTCCCTCCGGGGGTCTCCAGCCGGAATCGAGGGCACAGCCCATCGTCCAAGCTCACCCGGGAAGCACGAATATCACCCGCAGCACGGCCGAAAGTCAGCACCGCGGCCTCGGTCCGCCCGGCCATGGCCGCCACCAGGGGCTGGTCGGCGTTGAGCACCGCGACACCTGATGCGTTCAAAGACTCCACCAACTCGCCCTTGGCCTCGGCCACGGCCTCCACGGTCCCGAACAGCTCGGTGTGGGCCGCCCCGACAGATGTCACCACTCCCACGGTGGGCTGGGCCAGCGAGCAGAGCCAGGCGATGTGACCCATTCCCCGTGCGCCCATTTCAACTACTACCGCTTCGGCATCCTCGGGGCAGTTGGCCAAGGTGAGGGGTACCCCCAACTCGTTGTTGAACGACATCGGACTGGCGTGGGTCGGGCGGTCAGCTCCAATGGCTGCGGCAACCATGTCCTTTACCGAGGTCTTGCCCACCGAACCGGTGATGCCCACCACCGGGCCGTGAAACTTGCTGCGGGCGTAGCTGCCCAGCTCGGCCAGGGCGGCGGCGGTGTCGTCCACCACTACCGCGGTGGCTCTCCGAGGTTGCATTGCAGTCAAATAGGCGGCTGCTCCCGCGGCCAGGGCGTCGTCAATGAAGTCGTGGCCGTCCCGCTCGGCCACCACCGGCACGAACAACTCGCCTAGGGCCAAAGTCCTCGAGTCGATGGAGGTGCCGGTTACTTCGACATCGGGACCCACTAGCCGGCCGCTGGTCGCCTGAGCCACTTCCGATGCCATCAGTCGCACACACTTAGCCTCCCACTGTCGGGGCAATCGGTGGGGTACCGTCGGCCTGTGGGAACCCGCACCCGCTTGGTGCTGCTCTTCGGCGGCCGCTCGGCCGAACACGACGTATCGTGTGTCTCGGCCCGCCACGTGGCCGCCGCGGCCGACAAGAGCCGCTTCGAGGTGGTGGCGCTGGGCATCACCCGGGCTGGTCAGTGGAGGCTGGCAGAGCTGTCCGATCCCCTTCCCGACCGCTTGGACGCCGACGGTCTCGCTGTGACCCCGGCTGAGATATTCGCCGAACCCGACACGGTGGTGTTCCCCCTAATACACGGTCCAATGGGCGAGGACGGCACTATCCAGGGGCTGCTGGAAGTGGCCGACGTGCCCTATGTGGGTTCGGGCGTGCTGGCCTCAGCGGTGTGCATGGACAAGTCCATGGCTAAGCTGGTGTGCGCCCGGCACGGCCTGCCCCAGTGCCGCCATCGGACGGCGTCGTCCGTCGATCCTCCCGAGGCGGTGGCCGAACAGGCCATAGCCGACCTGGGGCTGCCGCTGTTCGTGAAGCCAGCCAATATGGGCTCGTCGGTGGGGGTCAGCCGGACCACCACCGAATTCGAAACGGTCAAAGCGCTCGAAGCTGCCGCGCAGTACGACGAGACACTGATCATCGAGGAGGCCGTCACCGGCCAGGAGATCGAGGTATCAGTGTTGGGCAACCGCGATCCCAAGGCGTCGGTCCCCGGCGAGATCGTGCCCGGCGCCGATTTCTACGACTACGCCGACAAGTACCTCACTGACGGCGCCAAGCTGCTGGTCCCCGCCCAGATTCCGGAGGCTGCCGCCCAAGAGGCCCAGCGCCTTGCCATCTCCGCCTACCGCGCCCTGAGGTGCGAGGGCATGGCCCGGGTGGACTTCCTTTACGAGCCCGATGGCCGCGGAATGCTAATCAGCGAGATCAACACCATTCCCGGGTTCACCCCCATAAGCATGTACCCCAAGCTGTGGCAGGCATCAGGCCTCCCCTACCCGGAGCTCATCTCCACTCTGGTTGACCTGGCCGTCGAGCGCTACGAGCGCCGCCTCCAACACCGCCGAACCGACCGTTGAGAGCGGGAGTGGGCTGGGGAAATCTCCCTGGATTTGGTAGAACACTGCGGTGATCTCTGATGCGCTGGCCGGCAAGCGGCTGGCGATCACCGGCACGACCGGTTTCCTGGGCACCGCTCTCGTGGAGCGGCTGCTGCGCTGCGTGCCCGACGTGGAACTGGTGCTGCTGGTGCGCCCCGCCCGCCGAGGCGTTGAGGAGCGGATCCGGCGGGAGATAATCCGCAACGACGTATTCGATCGACTGCGCGACCAACTGGGCAACGACGAGTTCGAGCGGCTGTGCCAGGAGCGGATCACCGGCGTGGCCGGCGACGTGGGCATCGACGGCCTGGGGCTCGACGACGCCGGCCGGGAGCTGGTCGCCGGCTGCGACATCGTCATCCACTCGGCCGCGGCGGTGGCGTTCGACAACCCGCTGGACACCGCGGTGGAAGTCAACCTCATGGGGCCGGTTCGCCTGGTGCAGATGCTCAACGATATGGGAGCGTCACCCCACTTCATCGCGGTGTCCACCTGCTATGTGGCCGGCAGCCGCCGGGGCAACGCCCCCGAGGAGCCATTGGCCGACGGCCCCATGTACGTGCCGGTGTCGTGGCAGGACGAGGCCGACGCCAGCCGCCGTCGGCGCATTACCACCGAGACCGAGAGCCGCGACCCCGCCCGCCTGGAGGAGTTCCGCAGCCGGGCCCGCCACGAGCTAGGCGCGGCCGGCACCCCGGCGCTGGCGGCCAAGACCGAGCAGCTCCGCAGCCGCTGGGTCCACGACCAGATGGTGGAGGCGGGCCGGTCCCGGGCCGCCTCGCTGGGCTTCCCCGACGCCTACGCCTTCACCAAGGCATTGGCCGAGACCGCGGTGACCGAGATCAAGGGCGACCTAAAGGTCTCCACCGTGCGGCCCTCCATCATCGAGTCGGCCTATTCCGAGCCCTTCCCCGGATGGATCCGGGGCTTCCGCATGGCCGAGCCCATCATCATCGGCTACGGCCGGGGGCTGCTCACCGACTTCCCCGGCATCCCCCAGGGGGTGCTGGACGTGATCCCGGTAGATCTGGTGGCCGCGGCCATCTGCGCGGTGGCGGCCCGTGGACATGACCCCGCCCAGGAGATCATCCAGGTGGCATCGGGCGCAGTGAACCCGTTCCGGCTGAACCAACTGGTCGACCTGGCCCACCGCTGGTTTAGCGAGAACCCCATCTACGACGACCGCGACCAGCCCATCCCTCCCCCCAACTGGACCTATCCGGGCCGAGGCCGAGTGGTCCGCCAGCTCAAACGGCTGCGCACGGGTTTGAACGCCACCGAGCGGGTGCTGGGGCGGCTGCCCATCCGAGGCCGCCAAGCCGAGATCACCGCCGATCTGGACGAGCGACGCGATCAGGTTGAGCGGGCCCTGGGCTACGTGGAGCTCTACGGCGCGTACACCGAGTGCGAGGCCCTGTTCGGCGTTAACCGGCTGCTGGAGTTGTGGGACAGCCTGGACGACGACGACAAAGAGATGTACTGCTTCGACCCCCGGATCATCGACTGGCCCCACTATGTGGGCGATATCCACCTGCCCACCGTGGTGGCCCAGGGCCGGGTCAAGACGGCTCCGTCGGGGCGGTCGGGGCCGTCTCGAAGGGACCGCCAGCGAACCCAGGTGCTCTCCCCCGACCGCCACATTGCGGCATTCGACCTGGAGAACACCGTCATCGCCGCCAACGTGGTCATGGCCTACGGCTGGCTGGCCACCCGGCGGCTGCCAAAGGACGAACGGGCCCGGCTGGTGGCCAAGATCCTGCTGGAGGCCCCATCGCTTCTGGCGCTGGACCACCGGGACCGCAGCGACTTCCTCCGCCACTTCTACCGCCGCTACCAGGGGGCGCCAATCGAGCAGATGGCCGAGGACTCCGGCGAGATGTTCAGCGACCTGATCTTGACCCAGTCCTACCCGGCCGCCATCCGGCGGGTGCGCCAGCATCGGGCCGCCGGGCACACCACCGTGCTCATCACCGGCGCGCTCGACTTCATCGTGGAGCCGCTGCGCCCGCTGTTCGACCACATCGTGTGCGCCGAGCTGGCCCAATCCCACGGCACCTACACCGGCCAGCTGGCCGAGGTGCCGCCCACCAGCGAGTCCCGGGCCGAGGTGCTGCGGGACTTTGCCAACGCCGAGGGGCTGCTCATGTCGGAGTCGGTGGCCTATGCCGACTCGGCCAGCGACCTAGCCCTGCTGGAGGCGGTGGGCTACCCGGTGGCGGTGAATCCCGAGCCGAAGCTGGCCATGCTGGCCCGAAAGCGGGGCTGGCTCATCGAGTACTTCGACAAGGCCCCCGGCGGCCCCCGCAAGCTGCTGCCCATCGGAAGCCGGAAGGCGTCATGAAGGACCGGGCATGAAGGATCGAGTTAGGCCCACCCCCCGTCCAGGCATGGTGCTGGAGGTAGACCGCTCCACCCCGCCCATCCTGTTCCACCACGGTGAGGGGTTCCGCACCGAGAAGCTGCCGGCTGGGCGCAGCCGGGTGATCTACCCCGCAGAGCCGCTGCTGGGCCTGGCCGATCCCGAGGGTGCCATCCGCCGGGCGCTGCTCAACCCCATCGACCAGGACCCGCTGCCCGCCCAGCTGCGCCCGGGCATGAAGCTCACCATCGCGTTCGACGACATCTCTTTGCCGCTGCCCCCCATGCGCCGCCCCGACATCCGCCAGATGGTGATCGAGCAGGTGCTGGAGATGGCCGCGGCGGCCGGGGTGGACGACGTCCACATCATCGCCGCGCTGGCCCTGCACCGGCGCATGACCGAAGACGAGCTGCGCTACTGCCTGGGCGACCGCACCTACGACGCCTTCGCCCCCTCGGGCTGCCTCTACAACCACGACGCCGAGGACCCCGACGGCATGGTGGTGCTGGGCACCACACCCCACGGCGAGGAGGTGCAGTTCTCCAAGCGGGCCGCGGAGAGCGACCTGGTGGTGTACGTGAACATCAACCTGGTGGCCATGGACGGCGGCCACAAGAGCACCGCCACCGGCCTGGCCGGCTACCAGGGGCTGCGCCACCACCACAACGTAAAAACCATGCAGGAGTCCAAGTCGTTCATGGACCAGCACCGCTCCGAGCTGCACGCCTCCAACTGGCGCATGGGCAAGGTGCTGCGCGACTCCGGGGTGAAGATCTTCCAGATCGAGACCACGGTCAACAACAACACCTTCGGGGTGGACGGCCCGCTGGCCATGCTCCAGAAGCGGGAGTGGGAATGGACGGCCAAAGACCGGGCCGCCTTCGTGGCCATGACCACCGGGCTGAAGTGTGCCCCGCCCCAAATGGCCCGGCAGATCTTCCAGTCGTGGCGGGCGCCCTACGAGCTGACCTCGGTGCAGGCCGGCGAGGTGGAGGCGGTCCACAAGGTGACCACCGAGAACGTGTACGCCCAGCACTTGGTGCCCGTCGAGGGCCAGACCGACATCTTGACGATGGGCCTGCCCTACATCTGCCCCTACAACGTGAATTCGGTGATGAACCCCATCCTGGTGATGTGTTTGGGGCTGGGCTACTTCTTCAACCTCTATCGGGGCCGCCCGCTAGTGCGGGAAGGCGGCGTGGTCATCATGGGCCACCCCACCCGCTGGGAGTTCCACCCGGTACACCACCCCAGCTACATCGACTTCTTCGAGCAGGTCCTGGCCGACACCACCGACCCCGTGGAGATCGAGGCCCGCTACGAGCGCCAGTTCGCCGAGGACGAGTGGTACATCCACCTGTACCGCACGTCGTACGCCTACCACGGCGTCCACCCCTTCTACATGTGGTACTGGGGAGCCCACGCCCTTCAGCACCTGGGCGAGGTGATAATCGTGGGCGGCGACACCCGGGCGGTGCAGCGCATGGGCTTCCGCCCCGCCTCCACCCTCCAGGACGCCCTGGAGATCGCCAGCGACACCGTGGGCCGCCAGCCCACCGTCACCCACCTCCACAACCCTCCCATCCTGATGGCCGATGTCAGCTAGAAGGGTGATCTCGAAGCTGGACTTCCCCTATCGGGCGGCTCGACCGCCCGCGGGGGTGCCGCCCGCGCCGGATCTCAAGAATCGCGGGGCCGACTACGACACCGACTGGGCCCGCAAGCCCGCTGCTCGGGCCGCCCGGCGGCTCATCACCGAGGTTGTGATGCAGCCGGCCATGGCCGCTCTGGCCCGTCCCCAGCGCCGGGGCCTCGACCGGATCGAGCGATTGGACGGCCCGGTGATCTTCGCCGCCAACCATCACAGCCACATCGACACCCCCCTGCTGTTTACCTCCATCCCGCCCCGGTGGCGCAACCGGCTCGTGGTAGGCGCGGCAGCCGACTACTTCTTCACCGGGGCGGTCAAGTCGGCCGCCTCCGCCTTGGTCATTGGCGCCATTCCCGTCGAGCGCTCCAAAGTGGGGCGGCGCTCGGCCCGCCTGGCCGCGTCCCTCATCGAGGACGGCTGGAGCCTGCTCATCTTCCCCGAGGGCGGCCGCAGTCCCGACGGCTGGGGCCAGCCCTTCCTGGGGGGCGCCGGCTACCTAGCCGTGCGCTGCGGCGTGCCAGTAGTACCCGTGCACGTAGAGGGCACCGACCGGATCCTGCCCAAGGGCCGCAACGTGCCCAAGGTGTCGACCACCACCATCACATTCGGCGACCCCTTGGTGCCTACCGAGGAGGACAACGCCCGGCGGTTCGCGGCTCGCATCGAGGTGGCGGTGGCCACATTGGCCGATGAGTGCGCCACCGACTGGTACCAGGCCCGCCGCCGAGCCCACGCCGGCACTACCCCCGGCCTCACCGGCCCCAATATCTCCCCCTGGCGCCGAGCTTGGGCGCTCGGAGACCGCTCCCCCCGCTCCCGCCGCCAACACCGCCGCTGGCCCTGAGACTTAACGCTGCTGGACGGGGCGACCGAGCCCGCTCCACAACGGCTGGGCTTCTGGTGGATTGCCTCGGTCTCTCATGCGCTCCTATCGGCCAACACCGACGAGAGCTTCTTGGAGCGCGCCGACGAGGTTGACTTCCACCGCAAGACCAACAAGCACCTCGCCTGGGGGGGGGTGGCGTCCACCGGTGCCCCCACCGACGGCGGCAGTCAGGGCTCAGCCCTCAACGCCGGCTGAGGCCCGACTCACCTCCATCAGCCGCTCCACAATCTCGCCATCGAGCGCCTCTTTATTGGGCGGCCGGGCCTCGTCTTCATAGATGAACTGTCCGCTTACGCCTTCGTAGGCCGACGAAACAGCGAGCCGAACGATGCGATCGGCGCCGACGACAGGAGGCGATGCGAATAGCCGCATCATGACGTTGCCAAAGGATAGGGAACCCTTCGTATCGCGGAGCAGGTTGGTTTTGATGAAGCCTGGGTTGAGCGCATAGGCCGTTACTCCTGAACCCTCCAGTCGGCGCGACAGATCGAGCGTGAACATATTGAGGGCCAGCTTCGCCTGCGAATAGGCCTTGCCCGTGGAGAAGTCGCGTTCGAGTTGAAGATCGTCGAAGTGCACATGGCCGAAGACCTCCATCGCGGAGGAGACATTGACGATGCGCGCCGGCGCCGAGGCAATCACCCGGTCGAGCAAAAGGCTGGTCAAAAGGAAGGGGCCCAGATAATTGACCACCCAATGGACTTCGAAACCCTCTTCGGTCACCTGCCGCTCACCGGCGTTGATACCGGCATTGTTGACCAGTGCGTCGATGCTGGGATGGTCGGACAGCACCTGGGTTGCCGCGCGGCGGACACTGGCCAAAGACGAAAGGTCGCAGTGGACGAATTCGACTGACGGGCCCAGTTCATCCACGATCGGCTTAGCCTTCGCCTCATTCCGCCCCAGCAGAACGACTTTTGCCCCCATCTCGCAGAAGATGTCGACCGCCGCTCGGCCCATCCCGTCGGTACCGCCGGTGAGGACGATCGTCTTCGACGTGAGGTCGCAATCCTCTGCTGGTATCGCATGAGCCGGGTTGGGCTTCCGCCGTTGCCTTGACATCGACCCGGCCAGTGCCCGCAACCGGTCAAGCCGACTCATCCGCTGGCGAGAATCCATGGACCACTTTCTCCGGTGCAGCAAACGACAAAGCCAAAATAGTGCTCACTTCACACGCCTAGCTAGCCTTCTGCCCACCGCTCAAGGGAAATGGAAGGGAAGAGGGATGTCACACGAAACGCGAATGCTCATTGACGGTGAACTTCTCTCGGGGACCCAGGAGTTCGAAGTGCTGAATCCTGCAACCGAGGAGGTTGTGGCGATGTGCGCCGACGGTACGGCCGCAGACATGGATCGGGCCGTCGCGGCAGCTCGACGAGCCCAAGACAGCACCGACTGGGCAACCGACCCAGGGCTCCGGAAACGATCAATCCTTCAGCTTCAGAAGGCGCTCGAGGCCGAACAGGAAGAATTGCGGGCTGAGCTCATTGCCGAGGTGGGATGCCCCGTGCTCACCACGTACGGGCCCCAGCTCGATGCTCCGTTGCGAGAGGCGCTCACCTGGCCAGCCGAGATGGTCGACCGCTTCCCGTGGTCCCGCAAACTCCCCGATAACGACCCTTTCGGCGTCGGCTACCAATCCCACCGAGAGGTCTGGAAAGAGCCGGTCGGCGTGGTGGGAGTCATCGTGCCGTGGAACTTCCCTATCGAGGTCACTCTCAGCAAGCTCGGTCCGGTCCTGGCAATGGGGAACAGCTGCGTCCTCAAGCCCGCCCCCGACACCCCGCTCAACGCAAACCGCATCGGCCGGCTGATCGCCGAGCAGACCGAGATCCCCCACGGCATCGTCAACATCGTCCCCTCCAGCGATCACCTGGTTGGCGAGGTGCTGACCACGTCGCCCCTGGTGGACATGGTGGCGTTCACCGGGTCCACGGCCACTGGCCGCCGGATCATGGAAGCCGCATCGAGCACCCTCAAGCGGGTCTTCCTCGAGTTGGGGGGCAAGTCGGTCAACCTCATCCTCGATGACGCCGATTTTGCCGCCACTGTCCCCACCGCGGCCGGAATTTGCATGCACGCCGGTCAGGGCTGCGCGATGCCCACCCGAATGCTGGTGCCCTTCTCCCGCTACGAGGAAGCGGTCGAGCTGGTCAAGATGGGCTTCGAGGGCGTCGCCTACGGCGACCCCACCGATCCGGCCAACCTGCAAGGCCCGCAGATCTCCGCCAAGCAGCGCGACAGGGTGCTGGGCTACATCGACAAGGGGATCGCCGAGGGCGCCACACTGGTCACCGGCGGCGGCATCCCCAGCGGGTTCGATAAGGGTTTCTTTGTCGAACCAACGGTTTTCGCCGATGTCGACAACTCAATGACGATCGCCCGCGAAGAGATCTTCGGGCCGGTCATCTCCGTGATCGGCTACGAAGACGACGACCACGCGGTGCAAATCGCCAACGACTCAGAGTACGGACTTTCCGGGGCCATATCCTCCACCGACCTCGAAAGGGCAATGGGGATCGCTCGACGGATTCGTACCGGCACGCTCAGCATAAACGGAGGCATGTGGTATGGCGCCGATGCCCCCTTCGGCGGCTACAAAGACTCCGGCATCGGCCGCCAGTGTGGGATCGAGGGCTTGGAGATCTTCACAGAGACCAAAACCGTCGGGTGGCCGACAGGTACATAGCGGCCAAACAGGCCGCCCAACTCGCCATTCTCAGTGGAGACCGGTTCCGACTCGGTGTGGGGAGCGGATGGAGCCACATCGAGTACGAGTCGCTCGGCACCGACTATCGAACCCGGGGCCCTCGCCTGTAGGAGCAGGTACACCTCTTGCGACGATTCTGGAGCGAGCCGGTGATCGACTTCACCGGCGGGCCGTCGGTTTAGGAGTCATGCATGGCTGATGAAGCTGGGTTTATCGACGCGGCCCCCACCGACTATCTGGGCCCCGGCGAGACCGCGACCGTTGATGTCGCCGGTATACCCGTGACGATCGCAAACACCGGCGACCGGTGGTGCGCATTTCAGAGCATGTGCCCGCATCAGGAAACACCGCTCGGCGGATTGCCCCTTTTGCGCGGAGTGCTGTTGCGGTGCCCTGAGCACGGGTCCGTGTTCGACGTGTCAACCGGCGAATGCGTCGTCCCCTCCGAAGACGGCTGGTCGGGAAGGATGCAGACTTTCAGGACTCGGGTGGTAGGCGATGTGGTGCAGGTCTCGCTGACCTAGGACACTCCCAAGAGCTTGGCCACCGTGCCACCCATGATCAGCTCCTGCTCGTCGTTGGGCATGTCTTTGACCAGATCGGCGTAGGCAAGGGGATCGGCCATCCCCTCGGGGTGGGGAAAATCGGAACCGAACATCAGACGGTCGGCCGGCATGCCGGTCTCAGCCATGAGTCCTGCGGGGTCGGCCTCGTGGAAGCAATGCACGTAGACGTTGCGAAGGAACATCTCATATGGATCCTCGTCGAAAAGGATCGCCTTGTTCTCGGATGCATCTCGCAGCTTGGCTACAAACGGCCTCACCCAATGGCTGGCGAATTCAACCGGCGCAAACTTGAGGCCGGGGAAACGGCTGGCGAGGCCATGACCGATTATCGAGGCCATCGCGTCAATGAGGTTGTCCTTTTCCGACGCCAAGAGCTGAAAGCCCGGAGCGGCGTTGGGTGCGAAGGCCAGGAACTCTCCTCCCGTGCGGCCCTCCCACTCGTCGGTGTAGCGGGTGTAGCCCGAGTCACCTGAGTGCATGCCGACAACGATGTCGAGTTCTTGGACAAGCTCCCAGAATGGATCGAATTCCGGCAGGGCGAAGGATTTGCGACCCTCATAGGTGGGCACAGGCGCCACCCGGAGCAGGAAGGCCTTCGCGCCCCGTTCGGCCACCCACTGCAACTCCTCGATGGCTCGGTCGAGGATAGCGAGCGAGATGACCGGCGTTGTGTAGATCGCATCCCCGTAGTCGAAGGTCCAGTGATCGTGGACCCATTGATTGAAGGCATGGATTATCGTGCACACGGTGCGGGGGTCGTCGGCGAGACGCTCCTCGAGCACGCTGGCCAGCGTTGGCCACATCACCGTCCGGTCGATTCCCATGTCTTGCATGAGCTTCAAACGGGGCTCGGGGTCGAAGAATGCTTCGACGCCCGGAATGACCTGCGGTTTGAAGTCATCCGACATGGTGAAGTTCCCGACTGTCGAGCCTTTCGGTTTCCGGCCGCCCTCCGCCGCGGGGTCGAGCCCCCACGCACCCGGCGCGGCCACTCGGTTGAATGTGGGATTGGGGATGTACCTGCTTATCCGGTCCTTCAGCGCCAATTTCGTACGGCCGTCTACCTCGACGTACTTGATGACCCCCTCCATGCCCTTTGGCAAGAACCTCGTGAAGGCGTCCTGGGTCTCATAGAGGTGGTTGTCGGAGTCGAAGATCTTGAACGGCAGATCTCGGTCGCGGACGTACATGAAATGCTCGTCGGTCATCTGCTTCCTCCGTGGCTTCGAGTACCGATCAATTCGACCATGATCATGTCTACGCCACGCGGGCGGTTTCTGGCATGGTCACAACCCCAACCTAGCCCGCCTGCTCCGAATCAGAGCGCTGGTCGGCGGTGTTGGGCTGCCACTCTTGGTCGCGGGACGGCATGAAGGGCGACGACATCAGGGCTCCTCTACCTTGTGGGTGTGTCGTGGGTCTTCGGGCAAAAGCTCTTCGACGAGAAAGGTTGGAATGGACACAGCGTCGGGGCCGAGATACGTCATTCCCGCAATCTGAGCTACCGGTTGGATGCCGCAGGAGGCCAGATTGGACACCGCATCGGCAAGGTTCTCAACCCGCAAACCGTGGGCATGGAACCGGTTGCGAGTGATGTCGGTTCCCCATAGATCCTGGGACATACCCTCATCCGGCATGGGAAACAGCAGCAGCAGGCAATCCCCAAGCGAGACGATCGCACCGATCTCGTTTGGGGCGGCATCCTCTTTGGCCCTGAGAACCTGGGTTTCGAACAAGCCGGCCAGCCGCTCGGCTACGGCCGCGGGATTGGCCACTACCGCGGTGACGAACGCGTACTGCAACGCCGGAGCCACCGGCGCCTCGGGCAGCGGCTGGGGAGCATATCCCCAGCGGGGATCGTCGTCGGTGTGGCGGTCGGACCATTCCAGCAATAGGCCAGCGGACTCTTTGGGCTTGGAGAAGAAGATGCTGTCTTCGACCCATACCTGGGGGGTCAACTGGAGACAGGCCAGCCGCTCGGCAGTGGCTTTGGCATCGTCCACTTGCAGGGCGATTGAGTGCATGCCGCCGCCCCATTTCTCCACAAAGTTCCGAACCGGCGATTGCTCTCCGACGGGAGCGCCGATTTCTATCGAGTTGTCCCCCAGCCAGACCATCCCTCCGCGCCGGCCGACACCGACTGCCTCAGACACGTTCTCGTGCATGACCGCGGCGCCGAACAAGCGCTGAAGAGGCCCGAGCAATTCGTCGTAGTCGGCGGCCATGGCCGTTGTGTGCCACAGCATCTTGACGCCGGTCATGGGCTTTCCCCTCGATCAATTTCCGCTGCTGTCGCCCCGGAGGACAAGAACCAGGAAACTGCCATCAACAAGCGAAACGATACCTCCAGTTGGGTCGGTAAGGCCATGCTCGAACGGCCCGGCCAAACCGGCCAACTAGAGGTACTGAACGCCAGGAGATAGGGGAAGGGACACCCGTTCTGCGACAAGGCCAAACTGCCTGCAAGCCCGTAGGATCAGGAGTATGCCGGTAGCCGCTTCCACTCCTATAGAGCTGATCGAAGACGTGTATTCAACCCTGGACGAGCGGGTTGGCGCCGCCCGGGGGCGATTCGGGCGAGATCTCACTTTGGCCGAGAAAATCCTGGTCAACCACCTCGACGACCCCACCGCGACCCCCGAGCGGGGGGCCACCTACGTGGATCTGCGGCCCGACCGGGTGGCCATGCAGGACGCCACCGCCCAGATGGCCTGGCTCCAGTTCATGACCGCCGGGCTCGACGAAGTGCAGGTGCCCACCACCACCCACTGCGACCACCTCATTTCGGCCCGCATTGACGCCCAGCGCGACCTGGCCGCCGCCCTCGACAACAACGAGGAGGTGTACGACTTTCTGGAGTCGGTGTGCGCCCGCTACGGCGCCGGATTCTGGAAGCCGGGCTCGGGGATCATCCATCAGGTGGTGCTGGAGCAATACGCCTTCCCCGGCGGCATGATGATCGGCACCGACAGCCACACTCCTAACGCCGGCGGCCTGGCCATGGTGGCGGTGGGTGTGGGCGGCGCCGACGCGGTGGACGTGATGACCGGATTCCCCTGGAACGTGCGCTGGCCCAAGCTCATCGGCGTGCACCTCACCGGAGAGCTCGACGGCTGGGCCGCCCCCAAGGACGTGATCTTGAAGGTGGCCGAGATCCTGACCGTGGCCGGCGGGACCGGAGCCATTGTGGAGTACTTCGGCGAGGGGGCCCACTCGCTGTCGGCCACCGGCAAAGCCACCATCTGCAACATGGGGGCCGAGATCGGCGCCACCACCTCATTGTTCGCCTACGACGACGCCATCGCCCGCTATCTGAAGGCCACCGGCCGCGAGGCAGTGGCCGACGCGGCCAATGCCGCCGCCCACAACCTGCGGGCCGACGACGCCGTGCTGGCCGACCCCGGCCACTACTTCGACCGGGTGGTGGAGATCGACCTGTCCAAGCTGGGACCCCACATCAACGGCCCCCATACCCCCGACCGAGCCCGCCCGGTGGCCGAGCTGGGGGCCGAGGCCAAGCTGAACGGCTGGCCCTTGGAGGTGAGCGCCGCGCTGGTGGGGTCGTGTACCAACTCCAGCTACGAGGACATCACCCGGGCGGCCAGCATCGCCCGCCACGCCGCCGCCAACGGGCTCACCGCCAAGTCGCCCCTCATGGTCACTCCCGGTTCTGAGCAGGTGCGGGCCACCATCGAGCGCGACGGCCTTTTGGCCGACCTGGAGTCCATCGGGGCCACCGTTTTGGCCAACGCCTGCGGGCCGTGCATCGGCCAGTGGAACCGCGACGACGTGGCCGAGGGCACCCCCAACAGCATCGTCACCAGCTACAACCGCAACTTCCCCAAGCGCAACGACGGCTACGCCTCCACCAACGCCTTCGTGACCTCACCGGAGACGGTGGTGGCCCTGGCGTTGGCCGGCACGCTGGACTTCGACCCCGCCAACGACACCATCACCGCCCCCGACGGCACCGAGGTGGCGCTCATGGTGGGGCCGGGCACTGAGCTTCCCGACCAGGGCTTCGACCCCGGCGCCAGCGGGTTCGTTGCCCCGCCCGACGACGGCAGCGGCGTGGACGTGCGGGTATCCCCCGACTCCGAGCGGCTCCAGCTGCTCGAACCGTTCTCCCCGTGGGACGGCGAAGACTTCCGGGGCCTACTGGTGCTGCTCAAGGCCCAGGGCAAGTGCACTACCGACCACATCTCCATGGCGGGGCCGTGGCTGCGCTACCGGGGGCATTTGGAGAACATCTCCGGCAACGTCTACCTGGGAGCGGTGAACGCCTTCACCGGCGCGGTCGGCGAGGGCAAAAACCAGCTCGACGGCAGCACCGGGTCGTTCCCCGACGTGGCCGCCGCCTACCACGCCGCCGGACAGCGCTGGGTGGTGGTGGGCGACCGCAACATCGGCGAGGGCTCATCCCGGGAGCACGCCGCCATGGAGCCCCGCTTCCGAGGGTGCGCCGCGGTGATCGCCCGGTCGTTTGCCCGCATCCACGAGACCAACTTGAAGAAGCAGGGCGTGTTGGCCCTGACCTTCGCCGACCCCGACGACTACGACCGCATCGACGAGGACGACCGCATCTCGATCCTCGGCCTGGCCGATCTGGCCCCCGGCGAGCCGGTGCAGGTGCAGGTGGCCAAGCCCGACGGATCGACGGTGGACATCACCGCGGAGCACACCCTGTCGCACGACCAGATCGAGTGGTTCCAAGCGGGCAGCGCCCTGAACCTGATCCGCCAGCGAACCTCGGGCTGACCGACAACGCCAGCCGCTAGATCTCATGGACATCCGCTCCTCCTGCTGACCGTAGATTTGCAGCCATGGACATCCGCCAGCTCGACGCCCTGTTGGCGATAGCCGAGCACAAGACGTTCTCCAAGGCGGCCCGGTCGCTGCACACCGTGCAGTCCAACGTGTCCAAGCACATCGCGCGGCTGGAGGAGGAACTGGGGGCCATCCTGGTGGACCGCGACGCCGGCACACTCACCGAGGAGGGGGAGGCGGTGGTGGCCCGAGCCCGGCGAATCCGGGCCGAGACCGACGCCATCGCCCTGGACATGGCGGCCATGCGCGACGACATCTCCGGGGTCACCCGTTTGGGCACCATCGACTCCACCGCCCGGTGGCTGATTCCCATCGTTCTGCCCGCCCTGGAGGCCAAGTACCCCAACGTCCGCCTTGAGGTGCTGACCGCCACCACCACCAGCCTCCTGCCCCAGGTGATCGCCGGGGATCTGCACAGCGCGGTTGTCAACCTGCCGCTGCGCGACTCTGAGATCCGGGCCGAGGAGCTGTTCGCCGAAGACCGTTTGCTCATAGCCCCGCCCGACCATCCGCTGGCCCGCAAATCCTCGGTTACCCCCGCCGAGCTGAGCCGCCACGAACTGCTGCTGCCTCCCCCGGGCACTGCGTTTCGAGACGAGATCGACTCCGAGCTAAAGAACCAGGGCGTGGAGCTCACCACCCGAGCCGAGGTTGACGGCATGAGGATGATCGCCACCCTGGTGCTCACCGGCTTCGGCGCGGCCATTCTGCCCGCCACCGCTGCCCCCGACGACGGCCCGTGGCGACGAATCCCCATCACCGGGCTGGTGCGACGCTCGGTGGGCCTGATCGTCAGCCGCCGAGTGGCGCCTTCGGCCGTTACCCGGGCGGTGCGAGACGTGATCTTCGAAGTGGTGGGCACCCACGGCTATGACCAGGCCGGGGTGTACCCCAGCTGAGCCCGGCGCGAGACTGACAGCACCGCATATGACTGACGCCATGACCACCACCGGGAACCGAGAGGACCCATGTCTGACGCCATGACCACCACCGGGAACCGACCCGACCGGGTTCCGCTGCGAGCCGGGTCGCCGGGATCGGCCCGGGCCTGGCTGGACTCCTACGACGGCCGGGAGTGCGTGGTCTTCGAGGTGGAAGACAACGAGGCCGACCGGGGAGCGCTCAGCCCGGCCGACAGCGAGACGCTGGAGCGGGCCGCTCAGGAAGCCCTATTGCGGCGGATTCCCCTGGTGGGGTTCATCGCCTCATCCGGCGCTGACATCGACTCGGGCATCGCCGCCACCATGGGCTGGGGCCGGGTGGCCAAGTCAGTGGTTGACTGCTCGGGCCAGGTGCCCACCATCTTCTGCGCCACCGGCCCGGCCGTGTCAGGGCCGGCCCTGCTGCTGGGGTTGGCCGACATAGCCATCGCCACCGAGGACAGCTACGCCTTCGTGACCGGTCCCCGCATGGTGAGCCAGTACACCGGGGAAGTGATCAGCAACCAGACCCTGGGCGGTGCCGGCCAGCTCTCCCGGCGCAGCGGGGTGGCCGCCTTCTTGGTGGAAGACAAGGACGCCGCCTCCGACCTGGTGGGCGCGCTGTTGAGCCTGCTTCCCGCCCACGCCGACGAACTGCCTCCCCGGTATCCGGTGGACGACCCCGTCGACCGGCCCACCCCCGAGCTGCGCGACATACTGCCCGAATCCCCCTTGGGCAGCTACGACATCCGAGATGTGGTGAGGGCGGTGGCCGACGACGGCGACCTGCTGGAGTACAAGGCCGACTGGGCCGCCAACCTGGTGTGCGCCTTCGCCACCGTGGCCGGACGCCCGGTGGGGATGCTGGCCAATCAACCCCAGACCCTGGCCGGAACCCTCGACATTGCGTGCAGCCAGAAAGGGGCCCGGTTCGTGTCGTTCTGCGACGCCTTCAACCTGCCGCTGGTCACCTTCGTGGACACCTCGGGATTCCAGCCGGGCAAAGACCTGGAATGGCGGGGCATCATCCGCCACGGCGCCCAGCTGGCCTTCGCCTACGCCCGGGCCACCGTGGGCCGGGTGAACGTGACCCTGCGCAAGTCCTACGGCGGGGCCTACATCGTGATGGACTCCCGCCACATGGGCAATGACATCGCCCTGGCCTGGCCCTCAGCCGAGGTCGCGGTGATGGGGGCCCGGGGAGCGGTGGAGATCGTCCACCGCCGATCCAGCCCCGAGGAGCGGGCCGAGCTGGAGACCGCTTATGAGGAGCGCTACCTCAACCCCTACATCGCCGCTGAGCGGGGCTCCATCGACGCGGTGATCGACCCGGCCGACACCCGGGCCGAGGTGGCCGCGGCCCTGGAAGTCTTGGAGTCCAAGCGGGAGACCCTCCCCCGCCGCCGCCACGACAACACCCCTCTCTGAGCAGAAGGACCGCCTCACTCTGACCGGGGGCAGCCGTCTCTCTGGGGCGAATGCAGCGACCTGATGTAAGCTGCGACAGCGCCGGAGGGAGCAGGGAAAGGAGCCGTGCGTGCCTGAGTCCATAACGATCACCGACAATCGGACCGGTGAGTCTATTGAGGTTCCGATTGTCGACGGTGGTGTGGATGCCGCAGCCTGGCGCAAGCTCCTTCCCAACGTCTGGTTCCTCGACCCCTCCTTCAGCACCACCGCGGCCACCACCAGCGCCGTCAGCGAGGTGGACGGCGAGAACGGCATCCTGCGCTACCGGGGCTACCCCATCGAGCAACTCGCCGAGCACTCCACCTTCCTGGAAGTGGCCTACCTGCTGCTTCACGGCGAGCTGCCCACCCCCGGCGAGTACGACAAATGGGTGTACGACATCACCCACCACACCTTCATCCACGAGCGCTTCCGCAAGCGGTTCATGGAGTCGTTCCTCCACGATGCCCATCCGATGGGAATGTTCGTATCCACCATCGCCGCGCTGTCCACCTTCTACCCGGAGGCCAAGGACATCGATGATTCCCAGAACCGCATGCACCAGATCGTGCGGCTCATCGCCAAGGTGCCGACGGTGGCCGCCGCGGGCTCCCGCTTCAACTCCGGGCTGCCGTTCGTCTACCCGGACAACAACCTCGACTTTGCCACCAACTTCTTGTCGATGATGTTCAAGATCGCCGAGCCCACCTACGAGTGCGATCCGGCCATGAGCCGGGCGCTCGATCTGCTGCTCATCACCCACGCCGACCACGGCCAGAATTGCTCCACCAGCACCGCCCGAGTGGTGGGCAGCGCCCACACCGATCCCTACTCGGTGATCGCCGCGGCCGCCTGCTCGCTGTACGGCCCCCGCCACGGCGGGGCCAACCAGGCCGTCATGGAGATGCTCTACGAGATCGGCAGCTACGAGAACATCGACCCGTTCATCAAGGCGGTCAAGGCCGGGGAAACCCGCCTGATGGGGTTCGGCCACCGGGTGTACAAGAACTACGACCCCCGGGCCCGCATCATCAAAGACGCCGCCTATGACGTGTTCGAGGTGACCGGGTCCAACCCGCTGCTCGACATCGCTCTCAAGCTGGAAGAGGTAGCGCTGGGCGACGACTACTTCGTGAGCCGCCGCCTGTACCCCAACGTGGACTTCTACTCCGGGCTGATCTACCAATCGATGGGGTTCCCCACCGACATGTTCACCGTGCTGTTCGCCATCGCCCGCACCGCCGGCTGGCTGGCCCACTGGGTAGAACTCCTCGAGCAAGACAGCCGCATCGCCCGCCCCCGCCAGGTCTACACCGGCTCCACCGAGCGCACCTACACCCCCATCACCGAGCGCAGCTAGCCAGCGGAAATAACCTCGTCGCGGAGGGCGGTGAGGAGGGCGGCGGCACCGATGGCGGCGGTCTCGGAGCGAAGGACTGAGGAGCTGATGCGGATGGCGCCGAGTTGGCGGCGCTCGGTTTCGGACCAGCCGCCTTCGGGGCCGATTAGGACGGAGGGGTAGTCGAGGGAAGGGGGGTTGCCGGTGATGTCGGCTCGGACTGTCCCCGGATCAGCGGCTAGATCGGCAAACTCGGCTACTTCGCCAATTTCGGGGATTCGCACTTGGCGGCTTTGCATGGCGGCTTCCCGGGCTACTCGGCGCAATCGCTCGACATGACGGGCACCCCGGTCGGCGTCCCAGCGCACCACGCTGTGCTCGGCGGTGAACGGAACGATGGCGTCCACCCCCAACTCAGTGAGCTTCTGAACCACCAGCTCGGGCCGTCCGCCCTTGATGAGGGCGAAGCCGATGGTGAGCTTGGGGTGGGGAGCCTCGACGTACACCACTTCGCCGTCGGCCTCAGCATCGCCGTGGGGACCGGACCCCAAGCGGCACACCCGCCACGAACCGGCGCCATCTGAGGCGGTGAAGGAGTCTCCGGGCCGCAGCCGCAGCGACCGGGTGAGGTGATGGCCGTCTTCGTCGCGCAGCTCGGGTTGTTCTAGGTCATCGACAAAGACGTGGGGGCCGTTATCGCCGCCGGGCTTCACGACGTCGCTTCCTGGTCGTGGGCGCCACCTCTTCACCCCGCAGCTCAGCGAGCTGGTGGAGCAGGTCGATCTCGTCGTCGCTCAGCCCAGTGGGTGTTTCCACCATGGCCTGCACCAGCAAATCGCCCCGGCCCCGGCCCTCCAATCGGGGAACACCCCGGCCTCTGATGCGAAACACATCGCCGGTCTGGGTGCCGGCGGGAATCTCCAGGTCTTCCACGCTGTCCAGCGTCTCGTACTTCAAGTCGGCGCCCAGGGCGGCTTGGACCATGGTCAGGTGCAGCCGGTCCACCAGGTTGTCGCCGTCGCGCTGGAAGCGGGGATGGGGCCGCACGTCGATATGCACGTACAGGTCGCCAGGGGGACCGCCCCGGGGCCCTGCCGCGCCCCGACGGGCCACCCGCAGCGTGGACCCCTGGCCCACGCCAGCGGGGACAGTGACCGTGTAGTCCCGGTCGCCCACCACCCGGCCGTCGCCCTGGCATTCTCGGCACGGGTCGGCGATCACCTCGCCGCTGCCCGAGCAGGTCTCGCACACCGTGCGGGTGACCATCTGGCCGAGGATCGACTGTCGCACCCGCTGCACCTGGCCCATACCGTCGCAGGTGCCGCAGGTGATGGGCTGGGTTCCCTCGGCCGCGCCCCGGCCCTCGCACTGCTCGCATACCGTGGCGGTGCGCACGGTCACCTCAGCGTCGCTGCCCAGCACCGCTTCTTCAAAGTCAAGCGTCAGCACCGCCTCCAGGTCGGCACCGCGCTGCGGACCGGTCCGGGCCCTGCCTCCGGCAGTGCCGAACGGGCTGGACCCAAACGGGCTCGACCCCCCGAAGAAGGCGTCGAAGATGTCGCTCAGGTTCATGCCCGAGAACGGATCGCCCCCGCCGGCTGCCCCCGGCGCGGAGCCGAAGCGGTCGTAGTGGGCCCGCTTCTGGGGGTCGCTCAGCGTCTCGTAGGCCAGAGCGATCTCTTTGAACCGGGCCTCGGCATCGGCGTTGTCAGGGTTGGCATCGGGGTGGTACTGGCGGGCCAGCTTGCGGAACGCCTTCTTGAGGTCGTCCTCGGAAGCGTCTCGGCCCACGCCGAGCAGCTCGTAGAAGTCAGCGGCCATTGAACTAAGGGGCTGACAGTCTGTCGCCCAGGTTCTGGCTCACCACCGCTACTGCGGCCAGCGCCTGGGGATAGTTCATGCGGGTTGGGCCCAACACCCCGATGGAGCCCACCGGTTGACCGGCCACCTCGTAGGGGGCCACGATCAGCGAGCACTCGGCCAGGGTGGCCACCCCGGTTTCTGAGCCGATGGCCACTGTGAGACCTCGATCCAGGATGTCTCTCACCAACGAAACAACCACCAACTGCTTCTCAAGTATTCCCAGAACCGAGCGAACCGTCTCGGTGGCGTCGAACAACCCAGCCACGCTGGCCGCCCCACCCACGTAGAGCTGCTCCTCGGCATCGCTCAGATCACCCAGCGAGTCCAGCACCCGGGCCGCCAGCGGAATCAGGGCATAGGCCAGCTCGCGATCTCGCAGGGCACTGGCCGGGCTCCCGGCCAACAGGTCGGTGAGCTGGGTGGACGCCCGGGCCATCTCCACCGAGTCGGCCGGCCGGTCCACCTCGATGGTGCGCTTGTCCACCGACCCGTTCTCGTACACCACCAGGGCCATCACCAGTCGCTCCGACAAATCCACCAAGCTCACCGAACGGATGGTGGCGCTGGAGTGCTGGGGGGCCACCACCAGTGCGGCATAGGCGGTGAGGTCGGCCAGAAGGGCGCTGGTGTCGGCCAGCATCTGCTCTAGCTCGCTGTGCGTGGTGTCGAAGAAGGAGCGCACCTGCTGGCGCTCGGTGCGGCCCAGGGTGCCCGACACATCGGTGAGGGAGTCCACAAAGTGGCGGTAGCCCTTCTCGGTGGGAATACGGCCCGCGCTGGTGTGGGGCTGGCTCAGGTATCCGGCCTGCTCCAGGGCCAGCATCTCGTTGCGCACCGTGGCCGGGGACACGCCCAAATCGGCAATCTCGGAGACATGGGAGGAACCCACAGGTTGAGTGGTGGAGATGTATCCCTCCACCACGGCCCGCAGCACCGCGGCCTTCCGGGCCGACAGCGTCTCGGCTTGGCTTCCCATAAAACTTGAATACTACCGGGGTGGCCTGATGCGCCACCCAGCAGACGTCAGACGGGCGGTCTCAGTCGTCGAGGCGTAGAGCGGATATGAAGGCGTCCTGGGGCACATCCACCCGGCCGATGGCCTTCATCTTCTTCTTGCCGGCCTTCTGGTTCTCCAGCAGCTTGCGCTTGCGGGTCACATCGCCGCCGTACAGCTTGGCGGTGACGTCCTTGCGGAAGGCCTTGACCGTCTCCCGGGCGATGATCTTGCCGCCGATGGCCGCCTGGATGGGAACGTCGAACTGCTGGCGGGGAATCAGCTCTTTGAGCTTCTCGGTCATGCGCCGGCCGTAGGAGTAGGCCGCGTCCCGATGGACGATGGAGCTGAAGGCGTCCACCGGCTCGTGCTGGAGCAAGATGTCCACCTTGGTGAGGTCGGAGGAGGCGTAGCCGTCGGGCTCGTAGTCCAAGCTGGCATAGCCCTGGGTGCGGCTCTTGAGCTGGTCGAAGAAGTCCACCACCACCTCGGCCAGCGGCAGCCGGTAGGCCAGCTCCACCCGCTCGGGCGACAGGTACTCCAGCTTCTTCATCTCCCCCCGGCGGGCCTGGCACAGCTCCATCAGGGTGCCGGTGTAATCGGCGGGGGCGATGATGGTGGCGGCCAGCATGGGCTCTTGGATGCCCCGCACCTCGGCGGCCGGGGGCATTTCGGAGGGGTTGTCCACCTCCAGCTCCTCGCCGTTGTCCATCTCCACCCGGTAGGCCACCGACGGGGCGGTGGCGATGAGGCTGAGGTTGAACTCCCGCTCCAGACGCTCCCGCACGATCTCCATGTGCAAGAGCCCCAAGAAGCCGCAGCGGAAGCCGAAGCCCAGCGCCCCCGACGACTCCGGCTGGTAGTTGAAGCTAGAGTCGCTCACCCGCAGCCGCTCCAGGGAGTCGCGCAGTGCGGCGAACTCGTCGCCGTCGATGGGATACAGCCCGCAGAACACCATCGACTTAGGCTCCTGGTAGCCGGCCAAAGGCTCGGCCGCGCTGTCCCGGGCGGTGGTGACGGTCTCTCCCGACCGGGCCTCGGCCACGTTCTTCATGCCGGCGATGAGATAGCCCACCTCGCCGGGTCCCAGCTCCTCGACCGGTGTGGGCTGGGGGCGCCACGCCCCGATCTCGTCGGCCTCGCGGTCGGTGCGGGCCTGCATGAACCGGATCTTGGCTCCCGACCGCAGCCGCCCGTTCATCACCCGCACCGAGCTGACCACGCCCCGGTATTGGTCGAAATGGGAGTCGAAGATCAGTGCCTGGAGCGGGGCGTCGGGATTGCCGACCGGTGGCGGGGTGCGGGCCACCACCGCATCAAGCAGTTCCCCCACACCCTCGCCGGTCTTGGCGCTGATGTGCAGCACGTCCTCGGCGGCAATTCCCAGCACCTGCTCGATCTCCTCGGCTCGTTGCTCGGGCTCGGCCGCGGGGAGGTCGATCTTGTTGACGGCGGCCACCACCTCCAGCTCGTTCTCCAGAGCCAGGTAGCAGTTGGCCAGCGTCTGGGCCTCGATGCCCTGGGCGGCGTCCACCAGCAAGATGACCGACTCGCAGGCGGCCAAAGAGCGGCTCACCTCATAGCCGAAGTCGACGTGGCCGGGGGTGTCGATGAGGTTGATCACGTGCCCGTCGTGGTCGAGGCGGACGCTCTGGAGCTTGATGGTGATGCCCCGCTCCCGCTCAAGGTCCATGGAGTCCAGATACTGGGCCCGCATATCCCTTGGATCCACCGCCCCGCACAACTCCAGCATGCGATCGGCCAGCGTGGACTTGCCGTGGTCGATATGAGCGATGATCGACGTGTTGCGGATGTGAGAGAGATCCATGGGAACCGAGTAACGCTACCGCCCTCATTCACTAGGTTCCCATGTGGTTACCGGGGTTTGAGTGACGGTAGAGTGGTCATTCTGTGGCAAACATCAAGAGCCAGATAAAGCGCAACCGCCAGAACGAGAAGCGCCGCCTGCGCAATCGGGCCGTTCGCTCGGAGATCATCACCCGCACTCGGACTGCGGAGACCGCCGCCCAGCACGGGGATGGCGAGGAAACTGCCGAAGCCGCCCGCCAGGCCATCAAGCGCATCGACAAGGCCGCCACCAAGGGTGTGCTGCACCCCAACGCCGCCGCCAGGAAGAAGTCCCGCCTGATGAAGCGCCTGGCCCGCCTCCAAGCCGAGTAGCCCGCGCTGAATCCCCCGCTTCTAGCGGTTCAGCTGGGTCAGGCGGGCCACCAGCACTTCCAACACCCCCTCTGGTGGCACCGCGGAGGCGCCCCGGAGGTCAAGATCGGCTTGAGCCAGCAGCTCGATCGATCGGGCAACCCTCTTCGGCCCCAGTTTTCGGGCCTGGCGCAGCGCCTTGCGAGCCGGGAAGGTGGAGCCCTTTAGGCCCAGCAGTTCGGCCGCCTCCTTCTCATCGGCCGCGTCGGCGCCGTCAAGGCGCAGCAGCCGGTTGTGGTGGTTGTAGAGGGTGGAGAGCACCTGCATCTCGTTGCGGCCCCCGGCATGGAGCATCCGGCGCAGCTTGTCCAAGGCGTCGGCGATGTTGCCCGACTCCACCGCGTCGGTCAGCTCCCAGGGGGGAACCGACCCGGCCTCCCAGATGAACGGGGCGACATCGTCGGCCTCCAACGCCCGATCCGGGCCATAGGCCGACGCCAGCGTGGTGAGAACCGCCGGTAGGCGGCTCATGTCCTCGCCCAGGTGGTCGGCCAGCAGCCGCTTGGCTCCGGGCCGAAGCCGGAGCCCCGCGGCGGCGATCTGGGTGTCCATCCATTTGGACGCGCCGTCGCGGCCCCGGGGAACCCCGGCGCCGACCACGTCTCCGCCGGCTTCGGCCACCGCCTCCGACAGGCGCTTGGGCACCGCGTTCAGCCTCTGAAGCGCCGGCCCCTTCTCCCACACCAGCACCAAGTCGGTGGTTTCCAGGGGGTTCTCCAGATAGCCGAGCAATGGGCTGAGCGAATCGACGGTGGAGAATCGGCCCATCTCCCGGCCCACCACCACCCGCCGCTCGGTGAGGAACGGCGGGGTCTGGGCCGCGTCCACCAGCGGGGCGATGTGGTAGTCCTCGTCTTCCAAGTAGGCGGCCTCGGTCAGCTCGGCCACCATCAGCGACCGGTCGCCGTCGCCCACCAACTGGGCCACCCGGTCGCGCACCGCGTTAGACAACAGCACCTCATCGTCTCCGTGCAAGAGGACCACCGTGGCGCTCATCGCCAGCCCCCAAAGAGCTCAACGGTCGCGCTCATGCACACTCCCGCTGGTGTTGGAGGAGGGCGCTCATGAAGTCGGCCACCCGGCGGGTGCCGGCAACATCGTGGGCCCGCAAGATCCGACAGCCCAGCCCGACGCCGAGGGCATGGGCCGCCAGCGTGGCCTCCCGCCGGTCCCCCACCTCGGTGTCGGTGAGCGCCCCCAAGAAACCCTTGTTGGACACTGACAGGAAGATCGGATAGCCCAATCCCACCAGCTCGTCGGCTCGGCGCAGCAGCTCCGTCGACATCTCGGGGGTCTTGCCCAGATCGTGGCCGGCGTCGAGCATGACCCGCTGCGGGGGAATGCCCGCGTCAACGGCCCACTGGGCCCGCTCGGCCAGAAACCGGCCCACCTCTCCCATCAGGTCTTCGTATACCGGATCGGGGTCGGCCACCCTCGGCGCCAACCGCACATGGCAGGCCACCACTGATGCCCCGGCCTCTGCGGCCTCATGGAGGAAGTCGGGATCGGCGAACCCGCTGATGTCGTTGCCCACCACCGCCCCGGCGGCGTAGCTCTCTCGGGCCACCGAGGCCCGCCAAGTGTCCACCGAGATAGGCAGGTCGAAGCGCTTGCGCAGTGCCTCAATGGCGGGCACCACCCGGTCCATCTCCTCGGCCTCGGTCACATCGGGACCGGGACCGGCCTTCACCCCGCCCACGTCCAAGAAATCGGCCCCCTGGGCCACCAGCTCATCCGCCTTGGCCAAGAAATCGTCAAAATCCCAGTAGCGACCGGCGTCGTAGAAGGAGTCGGGCGTGCGGTTCAATATCCCCATGACCAGAGCCCGGGTCGTCACGTCATAGCGATGCGGCCCCAGCTCCACAATCACACCGGCGACGCTACACCGCGCTGGTGTTGGTTTGGGGTGCTGACGAGGTGACCGCCACTGTCAGCCGGGGGTCGTGGGAGGTCACCTCTACTATGAGGCCTCCGACCAGGACTTGTTGGCCGGTTCGGATGGTGGTGGCGCCGCCGATGCGGTGGCCGGGCGGGGCGATGACCGTCCCCACCCACATCCGCTCTTTGAGCGAGAGAATCTGGTCGCGCTGGGCGCGGGTGCCTCGGTCGGCCACTGCTACATCCACGGCCTCGACGCCGGACCGGCGCAGGTCCTCCAGCAGCCGCTCGATGGAGCGGTTGGCGCCCAGCACGACCACCGTCGCGTGGTGATGGCGCCACACTTCCACGCCGGAGTCGAGCATGGTGTGAAACGGCGGCTCGGCAATCCGCAGGGCCACCGCCGGCACCAAAAGCGCCATGGCCAATCCCCCGGCGGCTACCGCCCGCATCAGTCGGCGCCGGGCCAGCCACCAGATGACCGCGCCAATGGCCACGGCGACCAGATGCGGGATTTGCAGCTCACCCAGTCGAGCCGACGCCGCCCAGCCAGCCACCGCCTGGATCCAGCCAATGCCCACGCTGGTGGGCCAATGGATGACCTGGGCCAGCGGACCGCCCACCAAACCTGCTGCGACCCCGGCCGAAAGGCTCCACATCATGATCGGCCCGGCCACCGGTGCGGCCAGCAGGTTGGCGGGCAAAGAGGCCACCGGCACCCCGCCGAAGGTGGAAATCAGCAGCGGTGACACGGACAACTGGGCTGAGACGGTCACGGCCATAGCGTCGGCCAAAATCCGAGGGCCCGGCAGGCGCTCGGCGAGGCGGGGGGCCCACAAGATGATGCCCGTCGAAGCAGCCACTGACAGCCGGAAAGCCACCGAATGGACCAACAGCGGATCAACCAGCACCAACATGGCCACGGCTAAGGCCAGCACTCGGCGGCTGGACGCCTCGCGCCCCATAAGGGTGGCGGTGGCGGCAATGGCCGCCATGACGGAGGCCCGCAGCACCGACGGCTCGAACCGGGTGACCAGGGCGAAGAAGCCGATGGCCCCCAGGGTGAGCACCCAGCGGCCCCGGTAGTCGAACCGCTCGATCAGCGGCCGGGCCAGGATAAGCACGAAGGCCACGTTCTGGCCCGATACGGCCAGCAGATGGGTGAGGCCCGAGGCCCGAAAGTCGTCCGACACCACCGGCGACTGGTGGCGGTCGTCGCCGTACGACAGCCCGGTGAACAGGGCGAGGCGGTCGTCATCTAGCGACTCGGCGCCCCGGGCAATAGTGCGGCGCAGCCAATTAGCCAGCCGATAGGGAACAGGTCCATCCCGATGACCGTGGATGCGGTCGATGTTCAGCCGGTTCGCGATGTGGCGGGCCGCTTGGTAGTCGGGAAGAGGCAGGATCGGCCGGGCGCTGCCGGTGACGCTGACGCTGTCCCCGGCCAATCGGTCGCTCAGGTCTCGGGCGGCGCGGCCGTAGGCCCATGCCTCATAGCGCCGACCGTCCGCCCGCACGAACACCCGCATCCCCTCGCCCACCAGCACCGGATCGGACACCAGGGTGGCTTCGCCATCAAACGCTGATGGCTCGAGGGGATCGAGGCCGGCCCAGGCTCGCGCACCCAGAGACGAGCTCAGCAGCAAGACCGCGGCCACCAACAGCCACGGCCGGCGGACGGCCAGGGCAACAACCCCCAGGATGATCGCCGGAACCAGCGGGACAGCCGCCGACCACCAGGCACCGGCCAGAGCGGCGACGGCCAACGCCACCGCGTGGCGATCGCTCATTGTGCTCTTGGGCTCACACGGCTACCAGGGCGCGGATCAACTCGAGCTTGCTGGGTCCGATGCCCGATACCGCCAACAGCCCATCGACCGAGGAGAACCCGCCGATCCGCTGGCGGTGCTCGATGATGGCAGCGGCGATCGCCGGCCCAACTCCAGGAAGCGACTCAAGCTGCTCGGCGGTGGCGGTGTTGATGTTGAGTGGCCCCGAGCGGGCGGCCGGTGAGTCGGCGCCAGCACTGCTTCCGCCTACGGGAGCGGGCAAGGCGGTTTGGCCAATTCGAGGGAAGTACACCCACTGCTCGTCGGCGAGCGCGGCTGCCAGGTTTACCCGGTCGAAGTCGGCGTCAGGGGTCAGTCCCCCGGCGGCCTGCACCAAGTCGTGGACTCGAGCCTCCCCCCGGAATAGGTACACGCCCGGGACATGAACCGCGCCAGCGGCGTGAACCAGGATCGGCGGAGGCTCAGCCATTTGTGTCGGGGCAACCGGCAGCGGCGTGGCCATGGGAATCACCGCTTCGGAGCGGGGAGCGCCGTTGGCCCCGACCATCATGTAGGCGGCCACCGCAATGGCGATCACCAGCCCAGCCCCCGCCATCAGCAACCGGGGGACGGTGATCAGATAGCGGTAGTCATCCCACATCTCCCGGACCCTCTCCGCAGGAGTCAGCCGAGGAGGGGGAATCGAGGAGTCTTCCATGGCCATTTCCGGGCGCGACGCGCCGTGCCAGTGGCGGGGGAAGTGGCGTCAGGGTATCAGCCCGGAGCCAGCATCAACAGGGCCAGCGTCAACAGGGGGCAATTCCCGCACCCCGAATTGAAAGGTGGCTCAGTAAAGCTGGGTCGTGAGGCGCCGGCGATAGACCGAGGTGCGGGGATCGTCAGACCCCATGATCTCCAACAGATCCACAAATTCCTGGCGGGCGTCCGGATCGGCCTTCACCCGGCCCAGCAGATTATCGAGGCGGGCCTCGACATCTCCGTTGTCAGCGGCCTCTGGGCCAGTACGGGCCAAAGCGGCGATCCGGCGAACCTCGGGGGTCTCAGGAATCCGCTCCAGCAGATCGAGAGCCTCGTCGCCCCGGCCATCAGCCACCAGCAGATCGGCCAGCCCCACCACAGCGCCCTCGTGGTCGGCGTCAAGTTCCAACGCCCGCCGCAAAGAAGCCTCGTCGCCAGCGGCCACCAGAGCCTCCACTTCGCTCTCCTGTTCGGTGGGAATCAGACGCTGCACGAACTCAGCCACCGCCGCCTCTCCTTGGGCGCCGATGAATCCGTCCACCACCTTGCCGTCGCGCATCGCGTACACCGCGGGGATGCTCTGCACCTGGAAGGCCTGGGCAGTCTGCGGGTTATCGTCCACGTTCACCTTGGCCAGCTCCACCGCTCCATTGGTGGCTGCCACCACCTGCTCCAGGATCGGCCCCAGGGTCTTGCACGGCCCGCACCACGGCGCCCACAAGTCCACCACCACCGCCACGGCGTGGGAGCGCTCGACTACCTCAGTCGCAAACGTCGCATCAGTCACATCGGCCATCGGCTACCTCTCATCCAACCAGATTGAACGCTACCCTCAACACTCGCATGGACCACATCAGAGGCATCCAGCACGACGCGGTCAGCGCATGGTTCGAGGCCAATGTGCCGAATGTGGCCTTGCCGCTGACGTTCGAGTTGATCGCCGGCGGGCACTCCAACCTCACCTTCAAGGCCACTGATGCCAAGGGCCAGTGCTACGTGCTGCGCCGACCCCCGCTGTATCAGGTGCTGGCCACCGCCCACGACATGGGCCGAGAACACAAGATCATCGCCGCCCTAGCCGATACCGACGTGCCGGTGCCCCAAGCCTTCGGGCTGTGCGAAGACGAGGCGGTCAACGAGCGCCCGTTCTACGTCATGGAATTTGTGGATGGCAGGGTGGTGCGCAACCGCAACCACGCGGCCGCTCTGGCCCCCGAGGTGCGCCGGGCCGCCTCCACCTCGATCGCCGAGACGCTGGCCCACATCCACGCGGTGGACGTGGACGAGGTGGGGTTGGGCGATCTGGGCCGCAAGGAGGACTACATAGCCCGCCAGCTCCGGCGCTGGCTGCGCCAGTTCGAGGAGTCCAAGACCCAGGACCGCCCTCAGATCCAAGAAGTCCACGACCACCTGGTGGCCCGCATCCCCGAACAGGGAGAAGCCGGCATCGTCCACGGCGACTACCGCCTGGACAACTGCATCCTCGGCAGCCAAGGCCAGGTAATGGCAGTACTCGACTGGGAGCTGTGCACCCTGGGCGACCGCAACGCCGACGTGGCTCAGCTTCTGGTGTATTGGGCCGAGCCCGATGATCCCGAATCCGCCTTGGACGATCCCCCCACCTCTGAGGCCGGATTCGCCAGCCGAGCCGAGATGTTCGACCTCTATTCCGAGGCGTCCGGGCGCGAAATCGACAACTTCGAGTTCTACATGGCCTTCGGCTACTGGAAGCTGGCGTGCATCCTCGAGGGCGTGTACAGCCGATACGTGGGCGGGGCGATGGGCGACAAGGCGCCGCCGCAAGGGGCCGAGAGCTTCGTTGCCCGGGTGGACGCGTTGGTTGAGATGGCCTCATCAGCCGCGGAGCAGGTGTCATGAGCAGCGAATTGGTCATTGTCCGCTGGGAGCAACATCCATGAGCAGCAAGTTGGTCATTGTCCACCGGGAGTTCGACTTGGCCGATCCCGTCCTGGTGGTGGCCTTGGACGGGTGGGTGGATGCCGGTTTCGGCATGCGCAATGCCACCGAGATCATGGTGAAGGCAGACGATGCAGCTCTGGTGGCCAGCTTCGACGCCGATCTGCTGGTGGACCACCGAGCCCGCCGCCCCACCATGACGGTGCGGGATGGCAGGGTGGATGACATCAGCTGGCCGGCCATCCGCCTCCAGCAGGTGAGCGACTTGGACCAGCGCCCGTTCCTGGTGCTCCACGGGCCGGAACCCGATTTTCGCTGGCAGGCGTTCTGCACCGCGGTTGACGAACTGGTGCAGCAGTTGGGGGTGTCCCGAGTGGTGTCACTGGGGGCCTATCCCGCCGCGGTGCCCCACACCCGACCGGTGCGGTTGTCGGCCACCGGCACCTCCCAGGATCTGATCGAGCGGTTCGGCTCCCCGGCCGGAACCCTGGAGGTTCCCGCAGGGATCAGCGCGGCATTGGCCAAGCGATTCGAGGCCGCCGGACTGGAGACGGTGTCAGTGTGGGCCCAAGTGCCCCACTATGCGTCCGGTTCCCCGTTCCCGGCCGCCACCGCGGCGCTGTTTCAGGGTCTGCGAGCCGTGGCCGAACTGAGATTCGATCCGGCGCCGCTGATCGCCGAGGGATTGGAAGTGTCCCGTCGGCTCGACACCATGATCGCCCAAAATTCCAGCCACAAGCGCCTGCTCGGCCAGCTGGAAAACGCTTACGACGCCAGTATGGGAGAGCAGAGCGAGGAGATTCCCACCGGGGACGAATTGGCCGAAGAGCTTGAGCGATTCTTGCGCGACCAGGACGAATCGAAATGACCGTGACAACAACTGGAGAGGACCAGACATGAAGCTCGACGGAGGGCTATTGGCAAGGGCGGCCCCAAAGGGCTCGGTTGGACCCCTGGCAGAGGTTGCCGATTCAGTCCGCAGCTTGGAGGCCGCCGGCTACGACGGGGTCTGGTCGGCCGAACTCGATCACGATCCGTTCCTGCCGCTGGTGCTGGCCGCCGAGCACTCCAGCCGCATCCAGATCGGAACCTCCATTGCGGTGGCGTTCGCCCGCAACCCGATGATCCTGGCCAATTTGGGCTGGGATCTTCAGGCCTATTCCAGCGGTCGTTTCATCCTCGGCTTGGGCTCGCAGATCAAGCCCCACATAACCAAGCGATTCTCCATGCCCTGGTCTCATCCCGCAGCCCGCATGAAGGAGATGATCGACGGCATCAAGGCCATATGGGAAAGCTGGGAGACCGGAGAGCGCCTGAGCTTTCGGGGCGAGTTCTACCAGCACACCCTCATGACGCCGATGTTCAGCCCCGGCGCCAATCCCTTCGGCCCACCCCCCATCCATCTGGCCGCGGTGGGCGACCTCATGACCGAGGTGGCCGGTGAGTCGGCCGACGGCTGGATCAGCCACGGGTTCACCACCCCCAGCTACGTGCGGGATGTGTCGCTGCCGGCCCTCGAGCGCGGGGCCGCCCGAGCGGGCCGCAATCCGATGGACATTGAGGTGTCGATGCCCGTGTTCATAGTCACCGGCGAGACCGAGGAGGAGATGGCGTCGTCGGCCCAAGCGGCCCGCCAGCAACTGGCCTTCTACGGCTCCACACCCGCCTATCGCCCGGTGCTGGAGCACCACGGCTGGGGCGACGCCCAAGACGATCTGAACCGAATGTCCAAACAGGGCCAGTGGGTGGAGATGGCCGATGTGATCGACGACACCATGCTGGGAACCTTCGGCGTTGTGGCCGAGCCCCATAACCTGGCCACCGGCGTCGCAGCCAGCTACGGAGGCCTCATCGACCGCCTGTCGTTTGGCCATGGCCTCCGTCCTGAAGGGCCCTGGGCCGAGGTGCGGGAAGCACTTCGAGATCTTCCGGGGCGGTCGCCCTAATAGAGTGTCCGGCTATGGAGGCCCAGGACCCGTCGGACTTTCACGAGGGTTTGGCCCAAGCCGAAGAGGCGGCCATCAACCCCCACAGGGAGTGGGACCGAGGCCGGGCTGAGCCCCCGGAGGTTCGCGACGACGGATTCGGCGGGCGCATCCTGAACCTCTATCGCCGCAACCACACCGAGTCGGTGCTGCGCAACAGCGCGGTGTTCTCCACCCGGGTGGTTGCCGAGTCGATGGGCCCGTTCATGGGGCCGCTCATGCTGGGCATGGACGGTGACGAGCACACCGCCTACCGGGGACTGGTATCGCACGCCTTTCGATCTTCAGCGCTGGCCCGCTGGGAGACCGAGTTGGTGGCGCCCATAGTCGACGAGCTGCTGGACGATATTGCGCCTCGGGGGAAGGCCGATCTGGTGGCCGAACTGACGCAGCGGTTCCCCACCCAGGTGATCGCCGGGATCATGGGAGTGCCCTTGGACGACGCCGACCAGTTCCGCCTGTGGTCTGAGCAGGTGAGCGCCGGACCCCTCTACCCCGAAGAGGGCCACGCCGCCTCCCAGGCCATGCGCGATTACCTCCACCCCATCGTGGAAGATCGCAAACAGACGCCCCAAGACGACCTGATCAGCGACATCATCCACGCTGAGATCGACGGACAGCGCCTCGACGACGAGCACATCTACGGATTCCTGCTGCTGCTCATGCCCGCCGGGGCGGAGACCACTTCCCGGGAAATGGGCATCGCATTGACGGCCCTGTTGACCGACGAGGGATGGATCGACCGGCTGATGGCCGACTGGTCACTGCTCGACCAGGTGATCGAGGAGACCCTGCGGTGGGAGAGCTCGGCCCCGCTGGCCACCCGGGAGGCTGCCGAGGACACCGAGGTGGAAGGCTGTCCCATCCCGGCCGGGACCCGGCTGATGATGACCATGACATCGGCCAACCGGGACGAACAGGTGTACCCCGATGGCGACCGCTGGAACCCCGACCGGGAGCAGCCTGTGCCCCACATGGCGTTCGGCTGGGGCCGGCACCTGTGCCTGGGCATGCACCTGGCCCGCCTGGAGATGCGGGTGGCCCTGCGGGCCATTCTCGAGCGGCTCCCGGGCCTGCGACTCGATCCCGACGCCGATCCTCCGCTCATTCGGGGGGTGGCCTTCCGGGGCCCCGACGAGCTTCACGTGGTTTGGGACGTCTGAATTGCGGCGATAGCAGCCCGCTAGACCACCACGTTGACCAGCTTGGGCGGGCGAGCGATGACCCGCCGGGGGTCGCCGCCGTCCAGGTATTGCTGCACCCGCTCTGACGCCAGGGCTAGCGCCTCGGCCTCGGCCTCCGCGATGTCGGCGGCCACGTCAATACGGTCGCGCACCTTGCCGTTCACCTGAACCACCATGGTGACCGTCTCAAGCACCAGCTTGTCCTCGTCCGCAGTTGGCCACGGCTCGGTGTGGATGTTTCCGCCCCGGCGCATCTCCCACAGCTCGGCACCGATGTGGGGCACCATGGGCGCCATCACCAGCAGCAGAGAATCGATGGCGAAGGCCAGCGTGTCGTGGTGGGGGCCGTCGTCTGATTGCACGTAGCGGTACAGCTCGTTGGTGAATTCCATGCAGCCGGCCACCGCGGTGTTGTACGACCAGCGGTCGAATTCGGAGGTGATGCGATCGATGAGCCGGTGAGTCGCGGCGTCGATGGCGAGATCGGCCTCGGTCACAGCCCCGGATCGGGCCGGATTGGCCCGCTCCGCGGTGCCCGCGGCCAGCCGCCACAGCCGGCCCAAGAAACGGTTGCAGCCCTCAAGGCCGAAGTCCTCCCAATCCACATCTTCGGCGGGAGGCTTCACCTGCAAAATGGCCAACCGCAGCGCATCGGCACCGTGAGCGTCGATGATGTCCTCGGGGGCCACCAGATTGCCGCTCGACTTCGACATCTTGCCCCCGCCCATTCGCACCATGCCCTGGGTGAACAGCCGCTGGAAGGGCTCCCGCAGCCCGGCGGGGGCCACCCCCAAATCGGACAGCGCCCGGGTGAAGAACCGGGCGTACATCAAGTGCAAGATGGCGTGCTCCACCCCGCCGATGTACTGGTCTACCGGTAGCCACCGCTCCAGCGCCTCGGGGCTGAACGGCAGCTCCTGGTTCTTGGGGTCTGCGAAACGCAGGAAGTACCAGGAGGAGTCCACGAAGGTGTCCATGGTGTCGGTCTCCCGGCGAGCCGGTCCGCCGCAGTCGGGGCAGGGCGTGTTCAAGAAGCCGGGGTGGTCCACCAGCGGTGAGCGGCCGGTGGGCATGAAGGCCACGTCGTCGGGCAACCCCACGGGCAGATCCTCGTAGGGCACCGGCACCGCCCCGCACGCCTCGCAGTACACAACGGGGATTGGGCACCCCCAGTAGCGCTGGCGGGACAGTAGCCAGTCGCGCAGCCGATAGTTCACCTTGCGCTCGCCAATGCCCTGGTCTTCCAGCCAGTCGATGGCTGCCGCCTTGGCCTCCTCCATCCACAGGCCGTTTAGCCACTCGCTGTTTATGGACGGGCCGTCGCCGGTGTAGGCCTCACCGTCGAAGTCCTCGGGGGGCTGCACGGTGCGGATGATGGGCAAGCCGTAGGCGGTGGCAAATTCCCAGTCGCGCTGGTCCTCCCCGGGCACCGCCATAATGGCCCCGGTGCCGTAGGTGGTGAGCACGTAGTCGGCCAAGAAGAGGGGAATGGGCTGGCCGGTAAACGGGTTGATCACCCGAGTGCCGGTGTCCACCCCCCGCTTGTCGGCCGGCCCGGCCACCGACAGGCGCTCGAATTCACTGCGCTCGGCAACTGCGGCGATGAACGCCTCCACCTCGGCTCGGCAGTCATCTGTGGTGAGCTCGGCAACCCGAGGGTGCTCGGGAGACATGACGGCGAAGGTCATGCCGAAGCTGGTGTCGGGCCGGGTGGTGAACACCGCGATCCCGTCGATGTCGTCGCGGGCATTGCCGTCGGCATCGGCAATCGGCAGCGTGAAATCGGCCCCCTCGGAGCGGCCGATCCAGTTGCGCTGCATGATTTTCACCCGGTTGGGCCAGTCCAAACCATCAAGGCCGTCGAGCAGTTCCTCGGCGTAAGCGGTGATGCGGTAGAACCACTGCTCCAGCTCTCTCTGCTGGGCCAAGTTGCTACAGCGCTCGCAGGTGCCGTCGGCCAGCACCTGCTCGTTGGCCAGCACCGTCTGGCAACCGGGGCACCAGTTCACCGGGGCAGTGGCCCGGTACACCAGTCCGGCCTCGTAGAACTTCAGGAAGATCCACTGGGTGAAGCGGATGTAGTCGGGGTCGTGGCTGCTGAGCGTGCGGCGCCAGTCGTACACCGCGCCGATGCGACGCAGCGACGACGAGAGCCGCTCAATGTTCCCGTCGGTATGGATCCGGGGGTGAGTGCCGGTCTTGATGGCGGCGTTCTCGGCGGGCAGGCCGAAGCTGTCGAAGCCGATGGGCGACAGCACGCCGTCGCCCTGCATGGTGCGGTAGCGAACCAGCAAGTCGCCGAAGGTGTAGTTGCGGACGTGGCCTATATGGGCCGGGCCACTGGGATACGGGTACATGCTCAGCACGTAGTAGGGCGGCCGGGGATCATCGTTGTCGATCTCGTAGGTGGCGTCGTCAACCCAGCGCTGCTGCCATTTGGGCTCGATAACCGCCGGGTCGTAGCCGTCCATCGCCGCTCAATCTACCGAGCCGCCGGACAAGGCCAATAACCGTTATCCCATGTGGGGAAGCGTCAGGATGGCTGGTACAGTGCCCTCTTCGCGGGGCTGTAGCTCAGTTGGCTAGAGCGCTTGCATGGCATGCAAGAGGTCGTGGGTTCGAGTCCCATCAGCTCCACCGCCAATTCAGCAGTCAGCTACTGCATTCAGGGCGGCGCAGATCTCGTAGCGCCGATGGGCGATCGTTCCCACCCGCTGCGTCAAGTTCGACTTGAGGACCACTTGGAGATTGTCGAACGACGCCACGCAGGGTTGGACCAAGCCGTCCTCGGTGCCAAGGTGTACTTCTGTGGGCAACCCTCGGATGTTGCGGGTAACCGGGGCGATCATGATTCGTTTCAACCTCGGAATGACCGTGTTGCGCGTCACCACCAACACTGGACGGCTCTTGTCGTGCTCGCTGTCATACCACCAGATTTCGGACTGCTCCGGAGTCACCACTTCTCCCATGGTTCCTCGGCAACCATCTCCCGCCCATTCTGCTCAGCCCAGCGCAACTCCTCCTCAGTTTCGGGAATGCGGCGGTAGCCCTCCACGATCGCTTCACCGATGAGCCGCCGCCGGCGCTGATCGAGCATCTCCTCCAGCGCACTCCGCACCGCGTCCGAACGAGACTTCACCTCACCCTTGTCGACCATCTCATCCAATTGAGCCACCAGCTCGTCGTCAACCCTTGTCACCAACTGTGCCATGCAATAAGCATACCAATGTGCAATGCAATCTGGCCCAGCGGGACGATTCCCAGGTCGGAACGCTACGGGAACGCGACCCAGGTTGTCAATCAACAGATTGATATGAATTATATTGTAAGTTCATCAAGCTGGACCTTGGCGGGGTGGACGAGGTTGGCACTGGAGCGGGCGGTCCAGATGGTGTAGGAACCGGGGTCCACGTACCAGCCGGGTTCGGTGCGCTTGTGGGACTCACCGGCGGGAATCGGGCTCATTGAGTCGAGCCCCTGTGGGGTCTGATCGCCGGGGTCGTAGTAGGCGAAGGCCCGGCGGGTGAGCACGATGCGGGCGGTGGTGCGCTCGCCGGGGGCCAAATGGACCTTGGCGAAGCCCTTCAGCTCCCGCACCGGGCGGTGCAGCAGCGACGGAGGCGGTTCCACATACACCTGCACCACATCGCTGCCCGCCCGGTCGCTGTTGTTGACCACATCGACCTCCACGATCACCGGGTCGGCCATTTCGGCATCGCCTCCGCCCGTCACCCGGGGCGCAGACCATTCGAATGTGGCGTAGGAAAGGCCGTGTCCGAAGGGCACAGCTGGCTCAATGGCCCGGGCGTCAAACCAGCGGTGGCCGATATACAGACCCTCTCCGTAGCGAACAACCCCGTTCTCGCCGGGATAGTTCAGGTACGCGGGGTTGTGCTCGTAGCGGGCGGGAACGGTCATCGCCATACGCCCGCCGGGGTCGGCCTGGCCGAACAGCACGTCGGCCACCGCGTGGCCCATTTCCTGGCCCCCGAATCCGGCCACCAGCACCCCGGCCACTTGGTCGGCCCAGTCCAGGTTGCACGCTCCCCCGGTGTTCACCACCACCACGGTGTTCGGGTTGGCCGCCGCCACCCGCCGGATCAACTCCGGCTGATCGCCAGGCAGGTCGAAGGAGTCCCGATCGCGCCCCTCGGTCTCCCAGTCGGCGTTGGTGCCCACCACTACTACTGCCACATCGGCGGCGGCCGCCGCCGCCTCGGCCTCGGCGATCAGGTCCCGATCAACCTGCGACTTGAGGCCCACCCGGACCCCGCACAGCATGAAGCTGTCCCGGTTCGAGTACTCGATGACGATGGGCGTCTCTCGGCCCGCGGTGAGCTGCACTTCAGCGGAGATCAACTCCGAGCCCATGCCGAAGAAGTCATCTCCCTGGTCGTAGTCCCCCTCGGTGGCATCCAGCACCGTCTCGCCGTCCAGCAGAATCCGGCAACGTCCGAGCTGCACCAGTCCCAGGGTGTGCTCGCCGGTGGCCTCGGCCACCAGCACCCCCGAAGCCCGAACCGAGAATTCTTCAGGGTTCACCCCCGGTCCCGGCTCACCAAAGAAGACCATCTCGGCCGACGCCGACTCCTTGGTGTGCACCACCGGACCCGCCCAGTCGTGGCCGTTGAAGTACTCCAACCGGAGCTTGCCCTTCAACATCGGGGCCGAAAGCGCGACCAGTGAGCGCTCGATATCGCACCCCTGGGCGTATCGGACGTCGAGGTGGCCGTACTCATCTCCCAGCGCTTCCATCAGGCTCACGTTGCGATACCCCTGCACGGTGGCCGATCCCCCGCCCATGATCTGCGCCTTACGGGCGTTGGGGCCGATGACCGCCAGCGAACCCGCCATGGCCGGATTCAGGGGCAACACGCCGTTGTTGGCCACCAGCACCGTTCCCGCTGCGGCCGCTTGTCGCACCAGCGCCCGGTCTTCGGGCCGATCCAGCTCACGCTCTTGGCCGGGCTGGCAATCCTCATCCCCGTCCAGCGCCCCGGTCCGCTCCAACATGCGCAGCACATCACCAGCAATCCGGTCGAGATGGCCCTCGTCCATCTCCCCCGCCGCCAGGGCCTCGCCAATCGGGCCCCGGTTGTACCACTGGCCCGGTCCGGGCATCTCCAGGCTCAGTCCCGCTCGGGCTGAGCCCGCGGTGGACCGAGCCGCGAACCAGTCGGAGACCACGAACCCGTCAAAGCCCCACTCATCCCGCAGCACCTGGGTGAGCAGCCATTCGTTCTCCGAGCAGAAGATTCCGTTGAGCCGGTTGTAGGCGCTCATCACCCCCCAAGTTCCGCCTTCGGCCACCGCGTACTCGAAGGGCACCAAATACAGCTCCCGCAGCGTTCGCTCGTCGACCTGCGAGTCGATGGTATTGCGCTCGAATTCAGAGTCGTTGGCCGCGAAGTGCTTGGGCGTGGTGGCCACTCCCCGGGACTGCACGCCCCGAATAAATGACGCAGCCACCAGCCCCGACAGGATCGGATCCTCGCTGTAGCACTCGAAGTTGCGTCCCCCCAGCGGGTTGCGGTGCAGGTTGATGGTAGGAGCCAGCAGCACCCGGCACCCTTTGGCCCGGGCTTCGTCACCTAAGAGCCCGCCCAGCCGTTCGACCAGCTCAGGATCCCAGGTCGCGCCCAGCACCGCCCCGGCGGGTATGCAGGCTGTGGCGGTCCCGGTGCCCAGCAGCCCACCGCCCCGGGCCCCGTTGGGTCCATCGGTGACGCCGATAGCGGGAATGCCCGCAACCGGGAAGCTCTTGGTGGTCCAGATGGCCTCACCAGCCACCAGGTCAGCCTTCTCTTCGGTCGTCAGCGCAGCTAGTCGCGTCTCAATTGATTCCGACATGGCTTTAGGGTCTCACACCGGGTCGACCGCCTCGCAGTCCACGCCGAACGAGGGCCGTGCCGGAGGGGAAGGCGACCATGATCACCAAAGCGGAGGCCGCGTAGGTGGCGATGACCCAGATCCAAGCCCGCTGGAATCCGCCCAGCGGGTCGCCGCTGGGCACCGAGTTGAACAGGGCAATCACCACGGCAATGCCCAGCGCAAAGCACACTTGCTGAACGGTGCGGGTAGTGGCGTTGGCGATGGCGAAGCGAGCCGGCGGCACGTCGCTCATCGCCGCGCTGACAAATGTGGCGATGGACAGCCCTACGCCGATGCCCAGGATCACATTGGCGGGCAGGAACACCGAGAAATAGGCCGATGACTCACCAGCGCCCACCAGCAGCAGCAGATACGACAGCCCGCACAGCACCACCCCCGAAGTGAGCAGCCATCGGTGTCCCCACCGATCAGCCAATCGCCCAATGGGAACGGACAACGCCGATGCGATGATCGGCCCCGGTGTGAGCCCGAGTCCGGCCTCCAGCACCGTGAGCCCCCACAGGTCTTGGAGTAATAGCGAGCTCATCAAGAATCCCGGCACGAACCCCAACGCGTACAGCCCGAATGAGGCGGTGGCCGCCCAGAACGACCGGTGGCTGAACAGGCTGAGGTCGAGAAGCGGATTGGGGTGCGACCGAGACCGCCAGATCACGAACGGCAGCAAAACGACTCCCAGCAACGCGAAGACGATGATGCGGTAGTCGCCATAGCCCCAGCCCTCGCCCTGGACGATGGCCACCATGACCAGGGCCAGGGCCAAGGTGCCAATTGGCACCCCTACCACGTCGAGGCGGCCCTTGGATTCCTCGTCGCGCGACTCCCGCACTAGGCGAGCAGTGGCCGCGAATACCAGTGCGGCGATTGGCAAGTTGACGTAGAAGATCCACCGCCAGCCCAGGCCGTTGATCAACAGCGCACCGATTGACGGGCCGAACGCCGCCCCCAGCGCGCCCATCGCCCCCCACATCCCGATGGCCGCCGAGCGGCGGGACACCGGGAATTCCGGCAGCACCATGGCCAACGACGACGGCATGATCAGCGACCCGCCCACGGCCTGCACCACCCGGGCGGCGATCAAAATCTCCACTCGGGGGGCCACCCCGCTGAACAGCGAGCCGATGGCGAAGATCACCAAGCCGAGATTGAACATGCGGCGCCGGCCCTGGCGGTCGGCCAGTCGACCCGAAAGCAGCAAGAACGATCCCACCGTGATGGAATAGCCGCTCACGATCCATGACAGCGCGGCGTTGGAGGCATCCAGTGATCTCTGGATCGACGGGAAGGCCACGTTGACGATGGAAACGTCCACCACCACCATGAACGCCGCCGCAGTGGCCGCCCCTAGCGCCAGCCAGGAACGGCGCTCGACCGGCTCTACCACGGGGCGCCTTCCATCGGGGCCACGGTAGCGGTCTGCTGCAAATTGGTCAGAACACTGGAATTATCGGGGTCGTGCCCTTTCGGTAAGCTGAGCAAGGCCGCATACCAGGGGGACGAAATGACGACGTACGACACGATCATTGCCGGCGGAATGGTGGTCGACGGGACCAGGGCCCAGCGGCTCCGGGCCGATGTGGGCATCAAGGACGGGCAGATCGCCAAGATCGGCCGACTCCGGGCCTCCGATGCCGACGAGGTGCTGGACGCCGATGGGATGATCGTGGCTCCCGGCCACATCGACCTCCACACCCACTACGACGCCCAACTGTTCTGGGATCCCTACTGCACGCTGTCGGGCTGGCACGGGGTGACCTCGATCGTCATCGGCAACTGCGGCTTCGGATTCGCACCGGTTGCCCCCGAGGACAGGGACCGGGCCATGCTGACCATGACCCGCACCGAGGCCATCCCATTCGACGCCATGGCCGAGGGCATGCCCTGGGACTGGGTCACCTACCCCGAGTTCCTGGACGCGGTGGACCGCACCCCCAAGGCGGTCAACATGCGGTCGTTCTTCCCGCTGAACCCGGCGCTGAACTGGGTGTTGGGCTACGAGCGGGCCAAGGCCGGCGAGATGCCCACCGACGAGGAGCATGCCCAGCTAAAGGCGCTGCTGCACGAGGCAATGGACGTGGGCGCCGGCGGCTGGTCGGTGCAACGGCTGCGGGACTCCAACGTGCAGCGCGATCACGACGGCAACCCCATGAACACCGACGTGATGCCCAATGAGACGCTGTTCCAGCTGGCCGAAGTGCTGGCCGAGCGCAACCAGGGCTTCATCCAAGCCACATTTGCCCCCGACCCCGCCGATGAAACCCGCACCGAGCACCGCCGCACCTATGAGCGTCTGGCCGACATCAGCGGCCGGCCGGTGCTGTTCAACGTGATCACCCCCAACGCCCAGCGGCCCGAGCAGCACCTCAAGCAGATCGAGTGGGTGGAGAGCTGCCGCCTCCGAGGCCTGCCGATCTACGGCCAGGCGGTGACCACCGATGTCGGGCTGGCCTTCACCTTCGAGGAGTGGAACCTCTGGGACGACATGGAGGCCTGGCGGGAGGCCACGCTGGGCACCGTCGAAGAGCGCCTATACAAGCTGGCCGACCCCGCCCGCCGTCCCGTCCTGAGGGATTCGGAGTCGGTGGCGGTCACCTGCCCCATCGCCGACATCGTGTTGCTGGAAGCGTCCAGCCCGCAGTACCAGCGCTACGCCGAAACCCGGGTGGGCGACATCGCCGCCGATCTGGGAGTGCACCCGGTGGACGCAATGCTCGACATTGCGGTGGCCGACAATCTCGCGGCCACGTTCTACGCCAGTGGCTCGTTCAACAATCCGGACCACCTGGTCGACTTGCTGAACTACCAGTGGGCCCTGCCCGGAGTATCCGACGGCGGCGCCCACACCCGCTTCTTGACGGCGGGGCGGTGGCCTACGGAGCTGCTCATCAACGGGGTACGCGACCGGGAGATCATCTCGCTGGAGGACGCCCACTGGCGCATGGCCGGACTGCCCGCTCAGTGCGCCGGGTTCACCGACCGGGGAACCCTGACTCCGGGCCAGGCCGCCGATGTGATCGTCTACGACTTAGACAGCCTGGCCATCGGCCCGAGCGAGAAAGTCCACGACATGCCCGCCGGCGAGTGGCGCCGGGTGCAGCGGGCCTCGGGTTACCAATACGTGCTAGTCAACGGCGAAATCACCATCCAAGAGGACAAGGAAACCGGCACCTCCCCCGGCCGCCTCCTGCGGGAGCAGTAGTTTACCAAAACTAACTGAAAGTATTTGAAACGTCAGTTTCGGCGGTAGGGTTCAGACGCGCTGCGGGTCCCCGTCCGGCGTACGGGCCCAAATGCTCTGACCACCGCCGGATCGGGGACCCGTGGCCACTGTATCGGGCTGTATCTACGACGGCAACGGGTTTGCAGCCAGGGTGGGGCAGTCTTTCCAGAGGAGGTCGAGGGAGTAGTACTCCCGGGCTGACGAAGAGAAGATGTGAACTACGAAGTCGCCGTAGTCCATCAGCACCCACTCGTGGTCAGTGAGACCCTCGATACAGATTGGCTTGGGACCCCCGCAGATGTCTACTGCCTCTTCGATCCGCTCGGTCAGTGCCCTAACCGCCCGAGTATTCGGCCCGCTGGTGATCACAAAGTGATCGGTGATGACCAGAACGTCGCCCACATCGATGATAACGGTGTCAAACCCGGGGCCCTCTTCTGCCGCGGCCGCTGCGGCCTTTACCCAATCCCACACGACCGTTGCGTCAGCGGTGCTGACGCTCATGTGGCGATCACGTCATCATCCGCAACTGTCGGGGGACGGGTATGGCGCTCATGCGGGCATCACGTTCTCACTCTAACCATCTCCGGTCATCAGTTGTGAGAAATCTGCTCCGAAGGTCACTGTGATATCGACGGAGATGTCGGGCAGCTCTTCGGCTATCACCGTGCCGGTACCGAGAGCATCTCGAAATGCCTCAGCGTGGGGAGCGAAACCAGTGTCGTGGTAGGCGACCTTGGTTGTCTCCCACCCGAACTCCGCGGCGTTGCCAATTCGGGTGATGTGCGCTCCGGCCCGACTGAGCTCTCGGGCCGCGGCCTTGGTGAGCTCAAGGTCGCCAACTCCGTTGAGCAGCCGGACTTTGGGCAGGCTCCCGTCCACCGCCGAGATGGGAAACGGGATGATCTCGTTCACCTGCCTGCGAACGAACTCCGGATTCAATACCACCGATCCGCTGTCATCCACCTGCCCGACAATCGTGCTCAGCAGACTCTCTCCCTCAGCCAGGGCCCGTCCGAATCGACCCATCCCTCGGTCAGTCTCACCAGGAATCACGTCGGGCGCTGCTGACTCCTCCACTTTCACCAGCCAACCCGTCCAGAAAGACAAGTGGCGGGTCAGTGCTTCTAGAGGCGACTCCGCCGGGCTTCGCCCCGCCAGATAGGGCCCGACATCAGCGGGGGCCAAGGTCACCAAGCCAGCCCCGTGCAGAGTCTCCCCGTCAGGACGAAGCAGTGGAACAGCACTCATGAGATCAACCGGCGCCACCGCTGACACCAGCGCCGCCCAGCCAGCGTCGTCCACGACCTGTGTCTCGCCGGGGCGGACCCCCAGAAGCTCAGCCACCGAATCGGCCACTCCAGTACTACCGGACTCGGCCCAGCGGTCGCTGAGGAGTCCGTTGGAGGTCATCGTTTCGGGGGGAATGAACAGAACCGCCCCCTCAGTCCCTTCGTCGGTCAGCACCAGCAGCGTGACCCCATGGAGGCGGTCGCCATTGGCATGAACCAACAGCAGCGTGGGTGTCGGGTCTACGAATGCCTCATACCCGGGCGCGGCAGGATCGATCGGGTCGCCGACCACGGTGCCGTCACTGCTGCCTGATATGGCCGACCACCCCAGCCAGACCAAAAGCGGCACCGCAGCGGCCAGCACCAGAAGCAGCAGTGGCCAACCCCAACGCCACCAGCGGGGCAGGCTTCCCTTTGGCGCAGCGCCTTCCGCGCCCGGCGCGGAATCACCCATACAGGCCCTTGTGGCGGCAGTAGGCCAGCGCGGCCGGGGGAACCAAGCCGTCAAGCGGCCGTCCGGCGTCAGCCCACTCCCGCACTTGCGTGCTGGACAAGTCGAGCAGCGGGCAGACCACCACCCGGTGGGCCACCGGCGGGCGCTGCCCCACCGCACCGGGGCGGTCCACCACTACCAATTCGGCCAATCCATTTATCTCCTCAAAGCGGTGCCAGGTATCCAGGCCGCCAGCGGCATCGCTGCCCATTATGAGGAAGAGCGAGTCGTCGGGGTTGTCGGCCCGGTAAGCCGCCAAGGTGTCCACTGTGTAGGTAAGGCCGCCGCGGTCGATCTCCACCGATGAGGCCACTACCCCTTCGATCCCGTCCACGGCCGCTTGCACCATGGCAAGTCGATCCTGTGCGGGGCTGAGCAGTGGCCGATCCAGCTTCTGCCACGGTTCGTTGGCCACCACCAACTCCACCCGGCTGAGATCCAACTCCGCCCGCACCCAGACCGCCACGGCGAGGTGGCCGACGTGAATTGGGTCGAATGTGCCCCCGAAAATCCCGATACGACTCACTGTTGGCAGTGTACGAAACAAAGTGCTGGCATCCTTGCCACCCTTGACGCGGCCGCCATCCAAGAAAATCGTGCGAGATTCAACGCAACCCAACGGTAATTTCGCGAGTCAATAGTGAAAGGCAACCGGGAACAAATCAGAGGGCGGATTGGTTGCAATTCACGAAGACAACAAGACAGGGACAAATGGACGATTCAACAGGCCAGTATCTCAACGCAATCGGCTTGGTGCCGCTCCTCACCAAAGAAGACGAAATCAAACTATCCCAGGCAATCGAGCGGGGGCGCGAGGCCCAAGCCCGTTTAGATGCTGGAGAAAACACTCCCCGGCTGCACAGCCAAGTGCGGGAAGCAGCCAGGGCCAAGGAGCGCTTCATTAGAGCCAATCTCCGCTTGGTCGTTAGCGTGGCCAAGAAATACCCCCTGCCCACCGGCATGGAACTGCTGGATCTGGTGCAGGAGGGCAATCTGGGCCTGGACCGAGCGGTAGAGAAGTTCGACTGGCGCAAGGGGTTCAAATTCTCCACCTACGCAACTTTCTGGATCCGCCAGTCCATTGGCCGGGCGCTTGACCAAAAGGCCAACCTGATCCGGCTTCCCGGTGAGCGAGCTGCCAGTCTGAGGGCTGCGGTGCGCCAAGCCACCGGGGGCGGCGAAGAGCTGGACTCCGAGCACGCCCTGCTGCACCGGCTCACCTCGCTCACATCGTTGAACACCACGGTGGGCGACGACAACAACAGCGAGCTGGTTGATCTTCAGCCCGATGGCGGTCCCGGCCCAGAAGATCTGGCTTTGGCCGCCGATCAGTCGGCCACGCTGGCCGGGCTGCTCAACGAACTGGACGATAGATCCCGGTTCGCAGTGGAAATGCGCTACGGGCTCATCGATGGGGAAAAACACAGCTACCGGGAGATAGGCGAGGCGCTAGGGCTGACCTCAGAGGCCATTCGCCGCATCATCGGCCGATCGCTGGACTCGGTGCGGGCCCGGGCCGAACTGCTCGATATCGACGCCGCGTAGCCCCTCACCGGTAAATGGTTTTGCCCCATAGCTGGCTACAGGCGACCATTTTGCTATGACTTCGGCTCCAGTCGACGCGGCCAGCACGCCTTCGACGGCCTGGCACCCCGCGTCCTGGCATGACCGGTCCGCAGCCCAGCAACCGCAATGGCCCGACCAGGGCACGCTGGACCAGGTGATCAAGACTCTGGGCGATTTGCCCCCGCTGGTTTTCGCCGGGGAAGCCCGCCAGCTACAAGATCAGCTCGCGGAGGCGGCCGCAGGCCGGGCATTCGTTCTTCAGGCCGGAGACTGCGCCGAGTCCTTCGACGGTGTGACCGCCGACAGCATCCGAGACAAGCTCAAGGTCATCCTGCAAATGGCAGTGGTGCTGGCCTTCTCCGCCGGGGTGCCCACGGTGAAGATCGGCCGAATCGCCGGCCAGTTCGCCAAACCCCGGTCGTCGTCCACCGAGGTGGTCGACGATGTGGAGCTCCCCTCCTTCCGGGGCCACATGGTCAACGACATCAGCTTCTCCGAACACTCTCGTACCGCCGACGCCGAGCGCCTAGTGCGGGCCTACCATCAGTCGGCGTCCACCCTCAACCTGCTGCGGGCGTTCACCAAGGGAGGCTACGCCGATCTCCGCCAGGTCCACATGTGGAATCAGGAATTCATCGCCGCCAGCCCAGAGGGACGGCGCTACGAGAAGGTGGCCGACGGCATCGAAGCCGCTTTGCGGTTCATGGCCGCCTGTGGAATCTCTACCGATGCCCCTGAGCTGCACCAGGTGGACTTCTTCACCAGCCACGAGGCTCTGGTGCTCGACTACGAACAGGCCCTCACCCGCCAAGACTCCATTACCGGCCAGTGGTACGACTGCTCGGCCCACATGTTGTGGATCGGCGAGCGCACCCGCCAGCTCGACGGGGCCCACGTGGAGTTCATGCGGGGCATCAAGAACCCGTTGGGCTGCAAGCTGGGACCAACCACCACCCCCGCCGATGTACTCGAGCTTTGTGAGATCCTCAATCCCGACCTCATTCCCGGACGGCTCACCCTCATCAGTCGCATGGGCGCCGACATGGTATCCGAGGCCCTGCCTCCCCTACTGACCGCGGTGCGCGACGCCGGCCATCCAGTGGTGTGGGAATGCGACCCCATGCACGGCAATACCTACACCACTGCCGGCGGTCGAAAGACCCGCCACTTCGAGGATGTGATAACCGAGATCGACCGCTATTTCACGGCTCATGCCGAGGCCGGCACCTGGCCCGGAGGCATCCACGTGGAGATCACCGGCGACGACGTCACCGAATGCGTGGGCGGCGCCGAGGCCATTAGCGATGACGACTTGGAGCGCCGGTACGAGACCATGTGCGATCCCCGCCTCAACGGCGCCCAGAGCCTGGAATTGGCCTTCCGGGTAGCTGAGCGTCTCAGCTCCTGACGCTGCGACAATCCTGTATTCGGATTATTCGGACCAAAACACTCGGAATTTGATTTCAGGTCGCTATCCTGATAAACAACTAATCGGATCAAAGTAGTCCGAATTAGTGGTTGCCTGAACCCCACCACCTGCTCCAATTCCAAAGAAGGTCCGATGGTCACGGTCCAAATCGACAACACCGCAGTAATCGATCCCGCCCAGCAAGCCGACATCGACAAGTTCGAGCGGATGCTGGTCCGCTACAAGGCCGGTGAGATACCTGAGGACGTGATGCGGGTGTTCCGCCTGAACAACGGCATCTACGGGCAGCGTCAGGGCGGCACCAACCAGATGGTGCGGGTCAAGATCCCCGCCGGCATCGCCCACCCCGAGCACTTCGAGGCCCTGGCCCACATTGCCCGCACCTATTCGCGGGGCTGGGGCCACATCACCACCCGCCAGAACATCCAATTCCACTATGTACAGATCGACGACGTCCCCGACGTGATGCGAACCCTGGCTTCGGTGGGGCTCACCACCCGAGAGGCTTGCGGCGACACCGTCCGCAACGTGCAGGGCTGCCACCTGGCCGGTGCCTGCCCCCACGAGGTGCTGGACATCACCGCCTGGGCCCGGGCCACCGCACTGCACTTCTTGCGCCACCCTTACGCCCAGCGCCTGCCCCGCAAGTTCAAGATCAACTTCTCGGGCTGCGCCACCGACTGCGGCCAGGCCATGTTCAACGACGTGGGCATCATTGCCGCCACCCGGGAGGTGGACGGCGGGGTCGAGGCCGGATTCCGGGTGTTCGTGGCCGGCGGCCTCGGGGCCAACCCCCACCCGGCGCTGGCCCTGGAAGACTTCACCTCCCGAGAGGACCTTCTTCCCACCATCGAGGCCTGCCTTCGGGTGTTCGACCACGACGGCTACCGGGACAACAAGCTCCGGGCCCGTATGAAGTGGCTGGTAGAGAAACTGGGCTTCGAAGAGCTCCAGCGCCGCATCTTCCGAGAGCGCAAGTTCTTGCTGGCCTCCTCCAGCTGGCCCGGCGGCATTCCCGATCTGGTGAAGGTCCACGGCGACGCCCCTGCTGGGCGCCACGCTGAGGTCGAGGTCACGCCGGTTGGCCAAGGAGTGGCGGTGTCCATCGGCGGCCGGGCGCCGTACGAGCGGTGGGAGCAGGCCAATGTGGTGCGGGGCGCAGCCAAGGGCACGGTCTCGGCCTACGCCTGGGCCCGCTTGGGCGACATCACCGCCGACCAATTCGACGCCCTGGCCGACATCCAGCGTGAGCTGGGTGCGGAGTGCCGGATCACCAACCGCCAGAACATCGTCTTCCGCGACCTGGGCGAGCACCAGCTGCCCCGGCTGTTCGAGGCCTTGTCCGCTATCGGCATGGCCGAGCCCGGCGCGGAGCTGCTTCGCGACGTGGTGGCCTGCCCCGGCGCCGACACCTGCAACCTGGCCGTCACCCAGTCCCGGGGCTTGGCCGATGCCATCGGCAACCGCTTGGACGAAGAAGGCCTCGCCGAGGTGGGCGGACTTCGGATCAACATCTCGGGCTGCACCAACTCGTGCGGCCAGCACCACGCTTCCGACATCGGCTTCTTCGGCGCGGAGCGCCGTGCCCACGGGCGATCGGCACCGGGCTATCAGATGCTGCTCGGTGGCTATGTGGGCGACTCCCAGATCCACTTCGGGACCAAGGCCCTGCGTCTGCCGGCTCGCAATGCCCCTGAAGCGGTGGTGCGGGTGGTGCGCCAGTTCACTGCGGAGCGGGAGGCCGGCGAGGAGTTCCGCCACTGGCTGGAGCGCAAGGGCGGATCGCGAGAAGTGGGCAAGACGCTGACCGACTTGGACGAGTTCCCCCTGCCCGACGATGGACCCGAGTTCTTTGTCGACTACGACGAGACCGGTCCCTACGAGGCGGTAATCGGCGACTCCGAGTGCGCAACCTGAGTCCCGCAGCAACCTTCATCTCGATCGGCAATTCCGAATGCGCAACCTGACCGTACCGTCGTTCACCGACGAAGAACTGGCCGCTCTCAACGAGGAGTTCGAGAATCTCCCTGCGGAGAAGGTCATCCAGTGGGGGGTGGACAACTTCTCACCCCACCTGGCCCTGGCCGCGTCGATGACCGACGCGGTGCTGATTGATTTGGCCGTAAAGGTGGACCCAGCCATCGAGGTGGTGTTCATCGACACCGGATTCCACTTTCCCGAAACGCTGGAGACGGTGGAGCGGGTGCGACGCCACTACGGCCTGAACCTGCGGTTGATGACGGTGGCCCGCCACGACCCAGAACTGTGGAACATGGATCCGGAGAACTGCTGCTCAGCGGTCAAAGCGGGCCAGCTCGACCGGGCCCTGGCCGGCAAAGAGGCGTGGATGAGCGGCCTGCGCCGAGTGGAGGCCGTCACCCGGGCATCAGCTCCCATCGTGGTGCGCGACCTGAGGGGTCTGGTGAAGCTGAATCCCATCGCCACTTGGACCGACGAGCAGGTGGCCGACTACATGGCCGAGCACCGGGTACCGTTCAATCCCCTCTTGGAGCGTGGCTACCCCTCCATCGGCTGCATGCCCTGTACCAAGCCCGTGGCCCCCGGCAACGACCCCCGCTCCGGCCGCTGGGCTGGCACCGACAAGACCGAGTGCGGCCTGCACGACTAGGCGCTCTCAGCCTGTCGATCGAAGTCATCCTCTCGCCTGCCACCGCATAGGGTGGCCGCCATGTCTGCATTGGAGATGTCACCGAACACTGGTGTGGTGGTCACGGGAGGAGCGTCGGGGATTGGACGGGCTTGCGCTCGCGCCTTGGCCGAGGTGGGGCGACCGGTGTCGCTGTGGGACCTCAACGGCGAGGGGGCCGCGGAGGCGGCGGTCTCGATTGCCGCAGATTGCGGCGTGATGACCCACTCCGTCGGGCTGGACGTGACTGATCGCGCCGCGGTGGACAACGCGGTGGTAGCCGCTCGGGAAGCGCTGGGCATTATCGGCGGGTTGGTCCATGCCGCGGGGATCGTGACCTCCATGGACATCGACCATCTCACCGAGGAGATCTGGGACTCGGTGATCGGAGTGAATCTTCGGGCCGAGGTATTTGTGGCGCAAGCGCTTCTGGGCGACCTGAGAAGCCATGAGGGGTCGGCCATCGTGGGCATCGGCTCCATCATGTCGGTGGTGGGCAGTCCGACAATCCCTTCGTACACCGCGTCCAAGCACGGTGTGGTGGGACTGACAAAGTCGCTGGCCAACTACCTAGGCCCCGACGGGATCCGAGTGAACGCCGTGGGCCCCGGCTACATCGAAACGCCGATGACCTCCATGATGATGGACGACCCCGCGAGCAAGGCCGCCTGTGTGGAAAAATCCCCGCTCGGCCGGGTGGGTGCCCCCACCGACATCGCCAAGGCGGTCCGCTTCCTCATGTCCGATGAGGCCGGCTTCGTGACCGGCACCATCCTCATCGTGGACGGCGGCGTCACCAGCCACGACTGAGGCGGCGTTCCGACGTGGAAGGTGCAGTGCTGTCATCGGCTTCCGGGCCGACTGATGTACCGCTGTTGGACGAGACCATTTCAGAGAATTTGGCCCGGACAGTGGCCGAACATGGCCACCGGGACGCTCTGGTGTCTGTGGAGCAGGGGCTCCGCTACACGTATCGCGAATTTGCCGGGGCAGTCGACGAGGTGGCCGCAGGGCTGATGGCGCTGGATGTGCAAGTGGGCGACCGGGTGGGGATTTGGAGTCCGAACTGTGCGGAGTGGGTATTGGTGCAATACGCCACCGCCCGGATCGGCGCGATCTTGGTCACCATCAACCCGGCCTACCGGACAGCCGAGTTGGAGTATGTGCTGAACCAGTCGGGTACCAGCGTGCTGGTGGCCGCGGAGTCGTTCTCCCACAGCGACTACCGGGGCATGGTCGAGGAGGTGTGGGACCGGGTGCCGGCCCGGCAGGCGGTGTACCTCCAGACCTCGGATTGGGATGAGCTTCTGGCCGGTGGGGCTGCGGTATCCCCAAATCGGCTGGTGGAGCGTGCCGCAGGACTGCGGCCGGATGATCCGATCAATATCCAGTACACCAGCGGGACCACCGGGTTTCCCAAAGGGGCCACACTGAGCCACCGCAACATCCTGAACAACGGCTTTTTCGTGGGCGAGGCCTGCGGCTACACCCCCGCCGACCGGGTGTGCATTCCGGTGCCGTTCTACCACTGCTTCGGCATGGTGCTGGGTAATCTGGCCTGCACCACCCACGGGACGGCCATGGTGGTTCCCTCCGCGGGATTCGACGCCGCAGCCGCCCTGCGGGCCTGCGAGCAGGAGCGCTGCACCAGCTTGTACGGGGTGCCGACCATGTTCATCGCCGAGCTAGGCGAGCCCGATCTCGACGACTACGACCTGTCGTCGCTGCGCACCGGGATCATGGCTGGCTCGCCTTGTCCGGTGGAGGTGATGAAGCAGGTGGTGGACCGAATGAATATGAACCAGGTGACCATCGCCTACGGCATGACCGAGACCTCCCCGGTGTCCACCCAGACCTCCGCTGACGACACGCTCGACAAGCGAGTTGCCACCGTGGGGAGGGTCCATCCCCACGTTGAGGTCCGAATTGCCGATCCTGAAACCGGCGACACCGTTGCCCGAGGCCACGCCGGTGAGCTCATGACCCGGGGCTACTCGGTGATGCTGGGCTATTGGGACGACGAGGCCCGCACCGTCGAAGCCATCGACGACGAAGGTTGGATGCACACCGGCGACCTGGCCACCATGGACGAGGACGGCTACATCAACATCGTCGGGCGCATCAAGGACATGATCATCCGGGGCGGGGAGAACGTCTACCCCCGTGAGATCGAGGAATACCTCTACCGTCACCCTGACGTAGTAGAGGTTCAGGTGATCGGGGTGCCCGATGCCCGATACGGCGAAGAGATCATGGCCTGGGTGCAGTTGCGGGACGGGACTGAGCTGGAGGCTGACGACATCAAGGAGTTCTGCCGGGACCAGATCGCCCACTTCAAGATCCCCCTCTACATCAAGTTCACCGACGAGTTCCCCATGACCATCACCGGCAAGATCCAGAAATACCTGATGCGGGAGCAATCGATTCAAGAGCTCGGTTTGGGCGAAACAGCCCAAGAGCGACACGCTTGAAGGAGTAGTCAAGCGAGGAAGCACAACATGGAGCATGCAGGCCATCTGCCGCGACCGGACTGGGTGCGGCGGGTCAACCTATTTGGGGCCGCGGTGGGGGATCCCGCTCGCATGGTGAGCCTGGACGCCGACGAGATGCTGGCGGTGGCTGCCGAGTCGGTGGGGCTCTCAGACTTCGGCGACGAACCGGGCTGGGAGGCCGGCTATCGGGCGCTGTGCGATGCGCTGAATGAGGAGGCCCAGCTAAATGTGGTTGGGAGGTTGAGCACCCGGGGGGAGATCATTCGCAACCTGCAAAACCGGCTGCGGATGGTGGACTATTGGCGAGCCAATCCCGAAACCCTTGCCGCTGACGTTGCCGCACCGGTGTTCGTTTCCGGGCCACCCCGCACCGGGACCACCATCTTGCTGGAACTGCTGGCGCTGGACCCCAACTTGCGAGGGGTGCGGGGATACGAGGCCCACTTCCCGCTGGACACACTGCCAGGGACGGGGGCTGACGCTCTGGCGTGCAGCGAGCCTGAGCAGGAGTTCTGGGCCGACATCCAGCCCGAGTTCATGACGATGCACGAGCTGCGCAGCGACCTGCCAGTGGAGTGCATCCACTTCTGCCAGCCCGAGTTCCGCAGCTGGCATTGGCCGATGATGCACTCCATTGGCGATCTGGCCTCTCGGGGGGCGGATCTTGACTTCGGGGCGGTGTACCGCTGGCACAAGAACTTCCTGCGGACCTTGCAGCACATTGATGGCGATCCGGCCCAGTTCCTGTTGAAGTCACCGGCCCACATGGGAACGCTTCCGGACCTGTTTGCCGCTTACCCCGATGCCCGGGTCATCCTCACCCATCGCGATCCGATCAGGTTCTTGGGGTCGGTGGCCAACCTCACCACCACCCTCCACTGGATGCGAAGCGATTCGGTTATCCCGAGTGAGAATGGTCCGGTGATGCTGTTCATCTACCAGATGATGATGGACATGGTTATGGGCCAGCGGGCATCCGGAGAGGTTCCCGACAACCAGATTGCCGATCTCTTGTTCCGGGATCTGGTGAGTGACCCAGTGCCGGCGGTGCGGGCCGTGTACGACCACTTGGGCCTGGAATTCTCCGACGAACTGGCCACCGCCATCCCGGCCTATCTGGCCGACAAGCCCAAGGATAAGTTCGGCAAGCACGTGTACGACCCAGCCTCCCTCGGCCTCGACGAATCTGTAGTCCGCGATCAGTTCACCGACTACATCGCCCACCACAACATCCCCCTCGAAGACTGAGCCATGAGCGAGGACACGAATCCGCAGGTCAGGTCAATCCTGCATGTGCAGGTGGCGATCCCCGTTGGCGGGGAAGATGCGGCGCGGGAGTTCTATGGCGGGCTGCTGGGGTTGGTTGAAGTACCCAAGCCGCCCGAGCTGGCCAAGCGGGGCGGTTGCTGGTTCGAACTGCCGGAGGGGACGTGCGGGCAGTTGCACTTGGGAGCCGACCCAGACTTCCGACCAGCCAAGAAAGCGCATGTGGCCTTCGTGGTCTCCGATGTCGCCGAACTTGCCGAGAAGGCCGAGTCCCAGGGACATGAAGTCGTCAAGGACACCGCCGACGGGGTCGAACGTATCTACATCAGTGATTCGTTCGGGAACCGCTTAGAGTTCATGGCAGAGGTGGCGTGATGAGATTGCAGCTGGCGTTGAACGTGTCCGATCTGGAAGAGGCGGTGGATTTCTACTCCCGTCTCTTCGGCGTGGAGCCGGCCCGGAGGCGACCAGGGTACGCCAACTTCGCCATCGATGAGCCACCACTCAAGCTGGTGCTGTTCGAGGCCGGCCACGGGACAACCGAGGAAGAAGGATGCTGCAACGGTGCTGGCGGCACGATCAACCACCTGGGGGTGGAGGTCGAGACCACCGAAGAGGTGCTCGCTGCCGAACGCCGCATAAGCGAGTCGGGCCTCGCCACCTCCGGGGTGGACGACACCCAGTGCTGCTTCGCCGAAAAGACCGAGACCTGGATTACCGGCCCCGACGGCACCGCCTGGGAGTGGTACGTCCGCACCGGCGACAGCGAAGTCCTCCAAAACGTGGTGCTCACCACCCGAAGCTGAGCCCCACCTCCTGCCTGGGGCCCATCACGGGAGCTAGGTTGCCGATACTGGCTTGATATCTGAATTAGTTCAGATATTCTGACTAAATGCAGGTTATCGAGCGCACCTTCTCCGAGTTCCTCCGACAGCCCAAGGAGGTAGTTGCCGATCTCGCGGACCACGATGTAGTGCTGCGACGTCGCAATGCCCCCGACCTCTACCTCAGCCTCGCCGCTAGAGACATCAGCCGGGCCAAGACCATCGAGTGTCTGGCCCGCCTTCTCAGCAAGATTTCGGCTGACTCCCCCGAGGCAATGGATGACGCCATTGAGGCCGCCTTCCCCTGGGTCGAATTTCTCTCACCCGAAGAGCGTCGGAAGTTTGCCGAGGATCTGACTCGTACCATTCTGGCCTGTGCCAGCATCGAGAGCTTTGAACCAGTCGAACAGACACTGCTCGAATGGCAAAACACCGCCGAGATTCTCAGCGACCCCGAACTCACTGCCTTGCTCACCACCCCCATCACCGATACCCACGGCGGACGTGTCCTTCCTCCCCCAGCCGTCGACTGATGCCCCGACGCCGGGACCGAGTCGCTCCCCCGCCGCGCAAAGGCGGATGGGACTGGCGATACGCGTCCAATGCCGCCGCCAACTCGTGGGAGCAGTTCGGTGCCTCTGTCCCCAACAACATCCGATCAGCATGGGAGCTCATCACGGCAGACCCACGGAATCGGAGCAAGCGTCAACATCCTCTGCGAGGTCGCTTTGCCACTGCCACCGTCAACGGCATCCAGATTCCCCAGTGGCAATACGAAGTCACCGGCGGTGGCCGTATCTGGTACTGCATCGACGACGACAAGAAAACCATCTGGGTAACCGCCGTCCACCCCGGCCACCCCAAAGCCACCGAGTGACGGTCGCAGCCAATTGCAACCCGTCGAACCTTGTAAAGAAAGACCTCCCTTTCCCCCACTCAGGCATGGGCTTGGCCCCCATCAAATATGTGCCCCAATGATCCCGATGAAGGAGTCCCTGTTGTCTCAACTAGCGAGCTTCCAATTCAGCAATTTGCTCGATACGCGCTTGATGTCGTCCCCCGTCAAATGGTGTCTCCAGCCAGAGCTCCATGATTTCGACTGCAAGTTCTGGGGCGACGATCCGCGCGCCAATAGCCAGGACGTTTGCATCGTTGTGTGAGCGCGACAACCTCGCCGTAGCCAAGCAGTTGCATAGAGCCGCACGAATGGAGGGGATCTTGTTGGCTGCTATCTGTTCACCTTGTCCAGAGCCGCCGAGCACAATTCCCCGGTCAGCCCGTCCTGCCGCTACGTCCCGCGCCACAATCGCGCAGATTCCCGGATAGTCGACCGGCTGGGTATCTGCCGTACCACGATCAACAACTTCGTTACCGAGACGCTGAAGCGCTGCGATCAGAGTCTCCTTGAGCTGAAAGCCAGCGTGATCAGCACCAATTGAGATCCTCATGTCATTGAGACGCTATCCCGAGTAATACGGCCTCGAGAGTCTTCTGGGATCTTGAGGTAGCTATGACTCATTTGGAGTTACAGCCATTGCCGATTCGCTCCGAGTTCTAAGGCACGGCCCCGCGGCGCGAGGCGAGGATGATTCCAGACGCCACATCCAACTCCACTGCGGCGAGACGCGAGTCGGTCGTCAGTACCTTGCGCACCTTTTCTACCGTCGAGCGATCCTTCTCAGAGCCATAGCGCGAGAGGTCCATGTCATCGACGAGCAGAAGGCCTTGGGGCGCGAGCGCGGCAAAAGTGAGTTCGAGGCCAGTCCATTTGCCCGCCTCGGCATCAGCGAAGATCAGATCGAACCGACCCAGTGCTGGAAGCAAAGCCCCAATATCGCCCTCAACTATCGACACATGGACAGGGAGATCGACCTCCGTAAGGAACGAGACCCGCTCAGCATCCCGCTCTATGGACACGACTTCGACGTCGGTTCGTGAGCCAAGTCCGGTCAGGATCCACGCCAGCCCCACACCAAATCCCGTTCCCAGTTCGAGAATTCGACCACCAAGCGGCGTTGTTGCCGCGAGAACCGCAAGAATCTCCCCTACGCCTCGTTCACACGAGTGCTCGAAGCCTTGCTCGGCCGCCCGATTCTCAGCCGCCAAGACTGTCAGTGGCACCGGCTTCATTCCCTTATCCCGTCGCCCTACACCAGGTTTTCGACGAAGCCTTCGAGTTGGCGGAGGTTGCGGACTTCGAAGACACCGTCGCAGTGGACGCCGTATTCGGAGACTATGGAGTCGCCGGTGTCCCAGTAGGCACCGGGCTCGGGGTTGAGCCAGAACACTTTGCGGGCCCGGTGCTCGATCTCTTTGAGGATCCAGGCCTGGGAGGCGTGGTAGTTGTTGCGGGCATCGCCCAGGATCATCACCGTGGTCTTGGGGCCGACGTCTTTCCCGTAGCGCTCCCAGAACACCTCGAAGGCGTGGCCGTAGTCGGAGTGGCCGTCCACCCACACCACGTCGGCTTCGGCGTTCACCCGGTGGACGGCCTCGCCGATGTCGTCCACTCCCTCGAAGAAGCTGGTCACCTCGTCGAGGCCGTCGATGAACACGAATGAGCGCACCTTGGAGAACTGGTTGCTGATGGCGTACACCAGATGCAGGGTGAACCGGGCGAAGGCGGCCACCGACCCGCTCACGTCGGCCACCACCATGATCTCGGGCTTGGCCGGGCGGGGGTAGCGGAACTTTGGCTCGGCGGGCACTCCCCCGTAGGACAGGGAGTGGCGCATGGTGTTGCGGAAGTCCAGCGGTCCCTTGCGGCCGTGGCGGCGCTTGCGAGCCAGGCGCACGGCCAGCTTGCGGGTGAGCGGGTAGATGGCCCGGCGCAGGGCCATCATCTCCTCCCGGCTGGCGTGCATGAAGTCCACGTCTTCGGGCAGGGGCTTGCGGAGCGTCTTGGCCATGGCCTCCACTCCCCTATCGGCCACCAGCCGACGGCGAATCTCGGCCTCCACCTCCTTGCGGAGTTGGTCGATGCGGGCCTCGAACTCGTCTCGTTCCAGCCGTTCTTCCAGGGGCGTCAGATCGCCGGGGGCGTCGTCTCGGGCTTGATCCATCAGCCGATCCAGCACGCCGTCGAGGTCAAGGTTTCGCAGCGTGCGATATAGGTAGTAGGTGCCACCCACCGGCCGGCCGGGCTCCATGCCGGCATATCGCTGCACCGCCTGGCGGGCGATCGCTCGCATCAGGGCGTCATCGCCCCGCATGAGCGCCTGGAACAGCATCTCGGCCAGTTGCTCTGCCGACATGGCCTCGCCACCGCCACCGCCCTGGCGGCGCTGCTGGCCATCCAACCCGTCGACGAAATCGGACAGGTCCATGCCATCGGGCCATTCGCCGTCAACCAGGTCGTATTCGGCCCCCCGCAGCGAGAAGTACACCTCGAACACCGTCTCAAAGGCCCGCCAGTGGGCGTGGTTCTTCACCAGCGTGGCGGCCAGGGCGTACTTGAATGCATCCCGGTCCTCGATGGGGATGTGCTGGATGGCCTCCATGGCATCCAGGTTCTCGGTGAGACTCACCGGCAGGCCCGCGGCCCGCAACTCAGAGATGAACCCGGCCAAAAGCGCCAGCAGTGGCGAGGTGGCGGGCTCGACTTTCATGGCAGCCTCAGCGCAGCACGACTACGGAGTTGCGGCCGGGACGGCAAATTCCTCGTCGGAGGAAGCAAACTCCTTGAGCGCTTTTTCGATGTCACTGCGGTACTTGAGCAGGATGTTCACCGTCTCAGCCGCGGTGTCGGCGTCGATGTGCTCCACCCCCAGCAGTACCAGGGTGCGGGCCCAGTCCAGCGTCTCCGACACCGACGGGGCTTTCTTCAGCTCGATCTGGCGAACCGAGCGGACGATGCGGGCCACCTGGTCGGCCAGGCTCTCACCCACGCCGGGCACCTTGGCCAGCACGATCTCCTTCTCCCGGTCGAGGTCGGGATAGTCGATGTGCAAGAACAGGCACCGCCGCTTGAGGGCTTCGGACAGCTCCCGGGTGTTGTTTGAGGTGAGGAACACCAGCGGGATCTGGCTGGCGGCCACCGTGCCCAGCTCGGGTATGGACACCTGGTAGTCGGACAAAATCTCCAGCAGAAGCGCCTCGGTCTCGATCTCCACCCGATCGACCTCGTCAATTAGCAGCACCACGGGCTCGGCGGCGCGGATGGCCTCGAGCAGCGGCCGGGTGAGCAGGAATTCCTCGGAAAACAGGTCATCTTCAATCTGCTGCCACATGCCGTCACCCTCGGGGTCTTCTCCCTGGCGCTCGGCTTGAATGCGCAGCAGCTGCTTCTTGTAGTTCCACTCGTACAGCGCCTTGGACTCGTCGAGGCCCTCGTAGCACTGGAGGCGGATGAGACGGGCTCCGGTGGCCTCGGCCACGCTCTTGGCCAACTGGGTCTTGCCTGTTCCCGCCGGACCCTCCACCAACACCGGTTTCTGTAGCCGCTCGGCCAGATAGACCACTCCGGCGATGCCCTCATCGGCCAGATACTGCACACTGCTCAGGCCCTTGCGCACCGAGTCGACGTCGGCAAAGGAGAAGCTCATGGCTGAAGGCTACGCCCAGCCTGTTCCGGCCCCGAAATCACGGATTCTTCGTGGACGGCTAGGCGCGTACCTGGCCCTCGCCCCGGACCACGTACTTGGTGGTGGTGAGCTGGCGCAGGCCCATCGGGCCCCGAGCGTGCAGCTTTTGGGTGCTGATGCCGATCTCGGCGCCGAAACCGAACTCCTCGCCATCCACAAACCGTGTGGAGGCGTTGACCAGGACGGCAGCGGCGTCTACCTCGGTGCAGAATCGATCGGCAGCCTCCAGATCTGCGGTGATGATGGCCTCGCTGTGGCCGCTGCCGGTGTCGTTCACGTGGGCGATGGCCTCATCTAGGTCGTCGACCACCCTTACCGACAGCTTCAGGTCCAAGAACTCGGTGAAGTAGTCGGCCTCGGTGGCCTCTCCGATCCGATCCGGCCCCAAGATCGCCCGAGCGGCCTCGTCGCCCACCAGCTCCACACCGGCCAGGTCGTCGGCCAGCGCGGGCAGGAGATCGGCGGCCACCGAACGGTGCACCACCAAAGACTCGGCCGCGTTGCACACCGACGGGCGCTGGGTTTTGGCATTCACCACGATGCGCCGGGCCATGTCCAAATCGGCCGAGGCGTCGACGTACACATGGCAGTTGCCGTCGCCGTCGATCACATAGGGCACGGTGGCGTTCTCCAGGATGGAAGCGATTAGCCCGGGCCCGCCCCGGGGGATGAGACAGTCGATCGAGTCTCGCAGCTGCATGAACTCGGCGGCTGCCTCATGGCTGGGGTCGGACACCAGCACCAGGGCGTCGCTGGGCAGACCGGCCTTCTCATAGGCGTCCCGCATCACCCCGGCTATGGCCAAGTTGGAGCCCAACGCGCTGGACGAGCCCCGCAAGAAGGCGGCGTTGCCCGACTTGAGGCACAGTCCGGCGGCATCGCTGGTCACGTTGGGGCGGCTCTCGTACACGATGGCCACCACGCCCAGCGGCACCCGGACCTGGCTGATCCGCAGGCCAGTCGGCACCACCCAGCCGCTGACGATCTCCCCCACCGGGTCGGCCAAGCCGGCCACTTTGCGCAGACCCCCGGCCATACCCTCCAAACGGGAGTCGGTCAGCGTGAGCCGATCGACCAGGGTGGCGCTCATTCCCGACTCGGTGGCGGTATCCACATCGGCCCGATTGGCCTCCAGCAGATCGTCGCGGGCCTGCTCAAGCTGGTCGGCAGCCAGCAATAGCGCATGGTTCTTGGTCTCAGTGTCGGCGGTGGCCAGAACACGAGCCGCGGCCTTGGCCCGGTCGGCCAGCTCGGCCATTGAGGTATCTGCGCTCACGGCGCGAGCGTACCCGACTGCACCCTTTGCTCCGGTAGCGTGTTTTGGCATTCCACCGGTTGAGCAGCGATTCGAAGGCCCCGACGACACCCCGCGCCCTAGCGGCAAGGGGGCGGTGCTGGTGGGCGCGGGGATCTTCTTGTCCCGCGTCTCTGGCATCGGCCGGGAGGTGGCGGTGGCGGCGTTCATCGGCGCGGGTCGCATCGGCGACGCCTACCGGGCCGCTTTGACCATTCCCCGACTGCTGCAAAACCTGCTGGGTGAGGGTGTGCTGTCGGCCTCTTTCATCCCCATCTACTCGCAACTGGTTGAACAGGGGCGACGCAAGGACGCCGGCCGACTAGCCGGCGCAGTCTTTGGACTCCTGTCCGTGGTCACCGGGCTATTGGTGCTGGCCGGCTGGCTACTGGCCGAGCCGATCGTGTCTCTCCTGTTATGGCGGCTCTCGGACAACACGGCTGATCTGACCGTTGAGCTAGTGCGGGTGATGTTCGCTGGGATCGGCTTCATCGTGCTGGCGGCTTGGGCCTTGGGGGTACTGAACGCCCATCGCCGGTTCTTCTTGTCCTATGCCGCCCCAGTGATCTGGAACGCCGCCCAAGTGGCGTTCATGGTGGGGGCATGGCTGGTGTGGCACAACGTCGACCCCGCCACTCGGGCCTCCGATGTGGCCAAGATGGCCGCTTGGGGCGTGGTGCTGGGCGGGGCCCTCCAGTTCTTGGTGCAGGTACCGCTGGTGCTGCGACTCGTTCCGTCGTTACGGCTCAGCCTCAACTGGCGGCGGCCCGATGTTCGCACGGTGCTCAACCGGTTTGGCCCTGCGTTCATCGGACGAGGCGTGGTGCAGGTGTCGGCCTACGTAGACCTGATCTTGGCCGGGCTGCTGGCCAGCGGGGCCATTGCCGCTCTGGGATTCGCCCAGGTGATTTATTTCCTGCCCATCAGCCTGTTTGCCATGAGCGTGGCGGCCAGCGACCTACCCGAGATGGCCCGAGAGCAGGACGACCCTGAGGCGCTGAGGCGGCGTCTGCAAACCGGTCTCGACCGCATTGGGTTCTATGTGCTGTTCTCGGCGGTGGCGTTCATCACCCTGGGCGGGCTGATCGTGGGAGCGCTGCTGGAGCGGGGGCAGTTCAACGGCGACCAGACCGTGCAGGTGTGGTGGATCTTGGCGGCCTACAGCCTGGGGCTGGTGGCCTCAGCGTCGTCTCGGCTGCTGCAAAACGCCTGCTTCGCCGCTGGCGACGCCAAGGGGCCGGCCCGAGTGGCGGGGGTGCGGGTAGTGCTGGCCGCCGCGGTAGGAGTGGTGCTGATGTTCAGCTTCGACTCCTACGCTGTGGTCAACGGGAGCGTGGAGCGACTGGGCGACTTCCGAGTGTTGTCGCCGCTGTCAGATGCCGCGCGAGCCGAGGGAGCGGTTCGGTTGGGAGCGGTGGGCTTGGCCCTGGGCAGCACGGTGGCCGCTTGGGTGGAATACGGCATCTTGCGCCACCGGGTCCGCTACTTGCTGGGCCGAAGCCAGCCAGTGAAGGGACCCACAGGACGCTTGGCAGTTGCTGCCCTTTCAGCCGCGGTGCTGGGGGCTGTTCTGGCGTGGGGTCTAGATCCGTTGCCGCTGTTGTTCGCCGCACCATTCGCTCTGCTTTTGACCGGAGTGGTGTATGTGATGTTGGGCCGGGGCTCTGGGGTGGCCGCGGCCGAAGAGGCTGCGACATTGATTGAACAGGCTCTTGCCAAGGTCTCTAGGGCAGTACGGTCAAAGAATCGCGGTGGATGACCTCGTCGGGCGCGCCCGCGGGCAAAGCGTCGGAGCGCAGGCCCACCACCGAGTCCATGTCGTCTGAGGAAACCTCCACCAGACCCCGGGCGAAGATCTGATCGTCGGGCCCCCGCACGTCAACCGCATCACCGGGCTGGAACACCCCCTCGAAGCCAGTGATGCCTATGGCCAAAAGCGAAGCACCCCGCTCCACCATCGCCCGGCGGGCCCCGGCATCCACCCGCACCGTGCCGGTGGGGACCATGGCAAATCCGATCCACAGTTTGCGGGCACTCAACCGCTGGGGCTGGGGAGCCACCGTGGTCCCGACACCGGACCCATGGGCCAGCGCATCGGCGACCACATCTGGGCGATCGGCAGCCGCGATCACCGTCCGGACCCCCGACCAGCTGGCAATGCGAGCCGCGGCCAGCTTCGAGGCCATGCCGCCACTGCCCCGGTCGGTGCCTGCTCCGCCCGCGGCGGCGGCCAACTCGTCCAGCAGACCCAGATCGGTGATCTCCTCCACAATCCGGGCTTCGGTATCGGAGCGGGGGTCGGCGGTGTGGACCCCCTCGGTGTCGGTCAACAGCACCAGCAGCTCGGCGCCCACCATGTGGGCCACCAGTGCGGAAATGCGGTCGTTGTCCCCCCAGCGAATGGCGTCGTCGGCCACCGCGTCGTTCTCATTCACAATGGGAACGACGCCCAACTTCAACAGCCGATTGAGGGTTCGCTGGGCGTGCAGGTATTGGGTGCGCTCCAAGAAATCCCGAGGGGCCAGCAGCACTTGGCCGCAGATCAGGCCGTAGCCTCCTAGGCGCTCTTGGTACAGGGCCATGAGCCGGCTCTGGCCCACCGCGGAGAGGGCTTGGAGGGTCACCGAGTCGCGGGGACGACCCTGGTCGAAGCCGAGCACGGGAAGCCCGGCACCGATCGCCCCCGAGCTGACCACCACCGCCTGATGCCCGTCGGCCACCGCGGCAGCCACCTCGCCGCTTAGCTTGGCCACCGCCTCGGCCCTGATGGTGCCATCGGTCTCGGTTATCGATGACGTTCCGATCTTCACCACCACGATCACTGCGCCACCTCCTCGTTGAGGTAGTCGTCGTCATCGTGATATTCGAACTCGAAGTCGCCGATCCTGGCGGTGTCGCCTGACTTGATCCCAGCCCGGGCCAACGCCCGGTCCACCCCCAGCCGCTGAAGCCGGCGACGGGCGAAGTCCCACGCGCCAGGGGCATTGAGGTCAGACAGCGCCACCGTGCGTTCAGCCGCCCGACCCACCACCACGTAGGCGCCATCATCGGCCCGCTCCACGGTGAATCCTTCGGGGATCGGCCGGTGGACAACCACGTCCTCGGAGCGCCCAGCAGTGGGGGCCAGACTGTCCTGGGCCCGGGCCTCGCCCACCGCGTCGGCCATGGCCCGGATCAGCTCGGACAAGCCCTCCCCGGTCACCGCAGAGATGCGCAGGGCTTCTGGCGGTGGATCCAGTTGGGCGACGTCGGCTTTGGAGGCCGCCAATATCCGGGGGCGCTCCAGCAGCTCGGGGCGGTAGGCCCCCAGCTCTTCCAGCAACACCCGCTGCTGTTCAGCGGGGGAGGTCTCCTCCATCGAGGCCAGGTCGACCAGTACGACCAACACCCGGGCGCGCTCGATGTGGCGCAGGAAGCGGTGGCCCAGGCCGCGGCCGTCGCTGGCCCCGGAAATTAGGCCCGGGATATCGGCCACCACCATCTCGAAGTCGTCGTCGGTGCGAACCACTCCAAGGTTGGGCTCGAGAGTGGTAAACGGGTAGTCAGCGATCTTGGGGCGGGCCGCCGATATTCGGGAGATCAGCGTGCTCTTGCCCGCGTTGGGAAAGCCGATCAGCGCTACATCGGCCAGCAGCTTCAATTCCAGCCTCAACCAGCGCTGCACCCCCGCCTCCCCCTGTTCGGCGAACGCCGGAGCGCGGTTTTGACGGGTGGAGAAGCGGGCGTTGCCGTGGCCTCCCTGCCCGCCCGCGGCAGCCAGCCAGCGCTCCCCGTCAGCCGCGAGATCGGCCAGCATTTCCCCACTCTGGGCTCTTATGACGGTTCCCACCGGCACCTGCACCATCGTGTCGCTGCCCGATGCGCCGTGCCGGCGCTTGCCCTGGCCGTGGGTTCCGTTTCCCGCCCGTCGATGGGGATGGTCTTTGAACGCGATCAGGGAGGCCACATTGTGGTCGGCAACCAGCCAGACACTGCCGCCCTCGCCGCCGTCGCCGCCGTCGGGTCCGCCTTTAGCCACATGGGCCTCACGTCGAAACGAGACGCACCCGGCACCGCCGTCGCCGCCCCGCACGTTCAGGCCGCACTCGTCTACGAACTGGGACATCGCATCCCAGCCAGCCAGTCAATCGGTGATGACGTCGACGAGCTTGCGGCGGCGCCGATGGCCGAACTTGACCCGGCCGTCGGCGGTGGCGAAGAGGGTGTCGTCGCGGCCGCGTCTGACGTTGTCACCGGGATGGATGCGGGTTCCCCGCTGGCGCACGATGATCGAGCCCGCGGTCACCTGCGTGCCGTCGAACACCTTGACCCCGAGGCGCTTGGGGTTGGAATCTCGGCCGTTGCGGGTTGAGCCGCCGCCTTTGGTCTTGGACATCTCCTGCTCCCTTCAGCGTTCCGACTGGCTATGCCTTGATAGCCGTGATCTGGATGCGGGACTTGCGCTGGCGGTGGCCCCACCGCCGATGTTGGTTGCTCTTGTTCTTGTAGGTGAAGCCATTGATCTTGCGATCCTTAACCGAGTCCACCACCGTGGCGGTGACCTTGGCCTTGCCGAGCGCGTCGGGGGCGGCGGTCACCGAATCGCCGTCCACCAGCAACAGGGGGATCAGCTCCACCTCGGCCCCGGGCTCGCCCAACAACTCAACGTCAAGGACTTGGCCCTCTTCAACTTTGTACTGCTTTCCGCCTGTGCGGATGACGGCATACACCTGCTTGCGCCTCGCTCACTACTTGCTGGCAGGTCCGACTGACAATTCTAGACGAACTATCAGGCGCCAACCCCAACCGTTAAGACCCCGCCAAACGGTTAGTGGTGTGTCTTGGGTTTAGCGCCGTGGATTGCGACGGCAGCGGCGTTCCTCGCAAGGCGCACCGACGCAGCCATACCCGGAGCGTACGGCAAGGAGGAGCAACGCCGCGAGGGGCGTCGATGCCTAGCAGGACACGCGCGAATAAACCCAAGACACACCACTAGTTCTTCGAGGTGAGCGTCTTGTCAAGCTCCAGGCCCCGCCCCTCGCAGGTCGGGCAGACCGATGAGCACGACTCCAGCAGGCCCTCGCCGATGCGCTTGCGGGTCATCTCCACCAATCCCAAATCAGAGATGTCCAGCACCTGGGTGCGGGTTTTGTCCCAAGCCAGCGACTCCCGGAATGCCTTCATGACCTCTTCCCGGTTGCCCCGCTTCTCCATATCCACGAAGTCGATCACGATGATCCCGCCGATGTCGCGCAGCCGCAGCTGCCGGGGGATCTCCTGAGCCGCCTCCAGGTTGTTGCGGAACACGGTCTCCTCCAGGTTGGAGTCGCCCACGTTCTTGCCGGTGTTCACGTCGATCACGGTGAGCGCCTCGGTGCTCTCAATGATCAGCGATCCGCCGCCGGGCAGCCACACCTTCTTGTCCAAAGCCTTGAGGAACTGCTCATGCACGTGGTGGCGTTCCAACAGGCTCAGATGCTCGGTCTCGGCGTCGTAGTACTCAAGCCGCTCGCCCAGTTCGGGGGCCACGCTGGACACGTAGTCGTGCACCTGGTCAAACAGGCGCCGATCATCTATCTGGACCGAGCGGAAGTCCTGGTTGAACTCCTCCCGAATGACCCGAACCGCCATCTCGGGCTCCCGGTACAGCAGTCCGGGCACCTTGGCCTTCTTGGACAGGGCCTCGATCTCCTCCCATTGCGAGACCAGCCGCTTCACGTCGCGCTCCAGTTCCTCGGCGGTGATCTTCTCGGCCGCGGTGCGGACGATGATCCCGTGCTCCTCCGGCTTGCACCGGTCGAGCACCTTACGGAGACGCTTGCGCTCCTTGTCGGGCAGCCGCTTGGAGATGCCGTAGGTCTTGGAGTTGGGCACCAGCACCACGAACCGCCCCGGCAAAGACACTTCCTGGGTCAGCCTGGCCCCCTTGTGGGCTATCGGATTCTTGGTGACCTGGCACATGATGGTCTGACGGGCCTCCAACAGGTTCTCGATGCGGGGTGAGCCATCGGATGTCTCCACATCGTCGGGGTCGAACACCACGTCACCCCGGTACAGCACCGCATTCTTGGGAGTGCCGATGTCCACGAAGGCGGCCTCCATGCCGGGCAGCACGTTTTGAACCCGGCCCAAGTAGATGTTGCCGTGGATCTCCCCCACGTCGTCGGCCGGGCGGGAGACGTAATGCTCGATGAGAGCCCGGCCCTCCAACACCGCAATCTGGGTGGCTTCCGGGCGAACTTGCACCAGCATCATGTAGCGGCCCACCGGGCGTCCCTTGCGACGACGGCCCCGACGGCGCTCCAGCGTCTCCTCGTCGAGCTCTACCGGCCCGTCGGAAACCTTGTGCTCTACCGGTTGGATCGGGCGGTTACCGCCGCCGCGGCCCCTCCCTCCCCGGCGGCGCCTTCGCTTGCGGCCCGAGCCCCCTGAACCCGAACCCGACCCCGATCCGCCCGAGCCCCCTGAACCCGAACCCCCTGAGCCCGAGCCGCCCGAGCCCCCTGAGCCCGAGCCTGAGCCCCCGGAAGAGCCCGATCCGTTCCCGCTCGGCGCGGGGCGGGAATCCCCGATCTTGGGGCGGTTATCGGAAGGCGGGGGCGCGGGGCGGGAATCCCCGATCTTGGGGCGGTTATCGGAAGGCGGGGGTGCGGGGCGCGTATCGCCGATCTTGGGGTGACCTTCGGTCATCTGTGTAGTCCTTTCTCATTGCACACCAACCAGGGTGTGCTGAGCAGGGGCTGCGCCGACCTCAAGTGGCTCCAAGCGGGCGCCATCCTGCTCAATCCATTGACGAGTGCGCCGAATCAGCACCGGTCGAAACACCGGTTCTTGAGCGGCCAAAAGCTCCGACGGGCGTGCTGCCCGCGGCTGGGTGCCCAGAGTGGCCAGGAGGCGAACCCCCCGGCTCGTCGGTTCACCGACCTCCAGGGCACGCACCTGTGGGGCCAGATCGTCGGTGATCTTTTGGCCTTTGCGTTCTCGCGTAACCATAAGCGTAGCCGCCCCGAGCACTTGATCTACCCATTGGGCGAGATCACCGGAGGCCACGTCCAACAATTCGATGTCCCAATCGCAGATGGTCACAGCCTGCTGCAACGACATCGTCCCCGGTGCCAGAACCGCCCCCCCGGTGGCCTCAATACCGTCGGGCAGCACGCCGACCAGGGCTTTCAGCACCTCATCCGCCGCCATGTCGTCAACCTTGAAGTCGACATCCAAATACTCGGCGTCCGACTCGTGGCTGGTGGCCAAGGCCAGGCCGAAGTGCAGTTTGGCCCGCGGTGAGAACCCCTCGGTCTGAGCCACCGGCAACCCGGTCCGCCGCAGCGAGCGCTCCCAGATGCGGGCCACATCGCGGTGGCTGGTGAAGCGGATCCGCCCCGCTTTGCTATACCGCAGTCTGATCCGGGTGCGTGGTGCTTGATTCGGATTCATGTCGAATTCCTGGCACCGACGCCCGACAGCTGCACCGATACCGCTTGGGGCGGCTGGTAGCCAGTGGGCACCTGGCCGGTGCCCTGGCTGCCCCCGGCCGGTGGCGTGGCGGAGGCCACAATGTGCTCGATGCTGTAGCCGGTGCAGGCCCCGCAGTCATAGCACGGGGTCCAGCGGCAGTCCTCCAAGCCCACTTCATTAAGGGCGTCCCTCCAGTCCTGCCACAGAAAGTCCTTGTGCAGGCCAGCGGAGAGGTGATCCCAGGGAAGTACCTCGTCCTCAGTGCGGTGTCGGTGCACATACCAGTCCACCGACAGCCCGTGTTTAGCCATGGCCTGGGTCCAGCGGTCGTAGTCGAAATGCTCCGACCATTCCTGGAATGTGCCCCCTTGGCGCCACACCTCCTCGATGACTCGCCCGATGCGGCGGTCGCCCCGGCTGGCGATTCCCTCCACCAAGCTGGCCTTGGGATCGTGCCACTTCATTTGGACGCCCCGGTTCCGCTTGATGTCATCTCGCAGCAGGAAGACCTTGCGCTGGAGCTCCGACACCGTGTTCTGGCCGAACCATTGGAACGGCGTGAACGGCTTGGGCACGAACCCGCCCAGCGAGACCGTGACCGATGGGTTCTTGGTGTGGGACCTGCCCAACTCCACGCAATTGCGGGCCAGCTCTCCTATGGCCAGCGTGTCCACATCGGTCTCGGTGGGGAGGCCGGTGAGGAAGTAGAGCTTCATGCGCCGCCAACCCTGGGAGAAGGCCGACTCCACCGCCCCGTAGAGGTCTCGCTCGTCGATGAGCTTGTTGATCACCCGGCGCATCCGCCACGATCCGGCTTCGGGGGCGAAGGTCAGGCCGGTGCGCCGAGCCCGCTGGATCTGGGCGGCCAGACCCACGGTGAAGGCGTCCACCCGCAGACTGGGCAGCGACACCGACACTTCTCCGGCGCCGCAGTCCATGGTGGCGGACACCACTTCGGTGATCCCGCTGAAATCGGCCGTGGACAATGAGGTGAGCGCCACCTCGTCATAGCCGGAGCGGGCCAGTCCGTCGGCAACCATGGTGCGGACCTGATCGGCGGGGCGCTCCCGTACCGGACGGGTGATCATCCCCGCCTGGCAGAACCGGCACCCCCGGGTGCAGCCCCGGAACACCTCCACGTTGAGCCGGTCGTGGACCACCTCGGTGAGCGGCACCAGCTGCTGCTTGGGATAGGGCCACGCCGCCAGATCGGCCACCGTGCGCTTCTCCACCACGGCGGGAACATCGGCGAACCGGGGCGTGATCGACACCAGCGCCGGGCCGTCGTAGGCCACGTCGTACAGCGACGGCACATACACGCCTTCGATAGCGGCTAGGGCCCGCAGCACCGACTGGCGCGACTTCTTACCCGAACGCTTCCATTCCCAGACCGCCGCGGTGATCTCTGAGACCACCTCCTCGCCGTCGCCCAGCACGAAGAAGTCCACGAAATCGGCCAGCGGCTCGGGGTTGTAGGTGCAGTGCCCGCCCGCGCCGATCAACAAGTCGTCGTCGGCTCGGTTCTCGGCTCGCACCGGGGCTCCGGCCAAGTCGATGCAGTTGAGCAGGTTGGTGTAGACCAGCTCGGCCGACAGGTTGAACGCCAGCACGTCGAAATCCGCCGCCCGGCGGTGAGTGTCCACCGAGAACAGCGGCAGGCCCGCGGCCCGCATCTCAGCCTCCATGTCCACCCAGGGGGCATAGGCCCTCTCGGCCACCGAGTCATCTCGCTCGTTGAGGATTTCGTAGAGGATCTGAAGGCCCTGGTTGGGCAAGCCGATCTCATAGGTGTCGGGATAGGCCAGCAGCCACGCCACCTTGGAGGGATGATGCTCCGGCGTCGCCATTCCGCCCTCGCCGCCGATGTAGCGCGCCGGTTTCGACACCTCGGGCAGCACCAGTTCTAATTCCGGCCAAAGCGACATTGCCACCAATCTACCGCCGGCCCTTCGCCAGCCCGAACCAGTTCAGATGGACCGCCGGCAGCCGCTGACGCCTAAACCCGAATTCCCGGTCAGACGAACCTGCGCATGCGAACGTTCAAAACCAGGCCGAGGCCGATGAGTGTTGCGATGGCCGAGGAACCGCCGTATGAGACCAGGGGAAGGGGAATGCCGGTTATGGGGGTGATGCCCAGTGTCATACCCACCGCTTCGAACATCTGGAACAGGATCATGGCGAACACGCCCGAGCAGATGAGGGCGCCGAATCGGTCCTTGGCCAGGCGAGCCGCCTGGAGAATTCGCAGCAGCAGCAGGGCGTAGAGGCCCAGGGTGGCGGCCGAGCCCACGAAACCGAACTCCTCGCCGATGACGGTGAAGATGAAGTCGGTGTGCTGCTGGGGCACCAAGCCGCTCAGCGTCTGGGAACCCTCGCCGTAGCCCTTGCCGCTCACCCCGCCGTTGCCGATGGCAATCTGGGCTTGGCGCTGCTGGAAGGCGGCGTCGGTGATGCCGGTCGTGGGGTCTACGAAGGTGCGCAGCCGGTTGGTCTGGTACTCCTCCAGCATGTTGGAGTTGATCATCAGCGCCACCACCGTGACCACGATCAGGGCGATTCCGATGACCTGTCGGAAGCGAATGCCGCCGATCAGCAGCAGGACGAAACCGATGAACACGTAGATGATCGCGGTACCCACATCGGGCTGGAGAAGAACCAGCAATCCGGGCCACGCCACGATGCCCACGGCAAAAAACACCCGGGGGGCGCTCAAGTGGTCTTCGTAGCGCGACAAGAAGTACGCCACCGCGACGATGATCGCCAGCTTGTGGAATTCAGACGGCTGAAGCTGGAAATCGCCGAATCGGAACCACGAACGGGCCCCGTTGACCTCTTCGCCCAACGGTCCCAGCACCACGATCAGCGCCAGAATCCCAACCCCGTAGATGGCTACCGCGAACTTGGCCAGCTCTTGATATGGGAACCAGGCCGCAAAGATCATGAACAGCGCGCCGGCCACGGCGAACAGCGATTGGCGCTCCAAGAAGAAGGAGTCGAAATTCTCCGGATCGCGGCCCCGGGTGGTGCTGTAGATGGCCGCGATCCCAATGGCGGCCAGACCAGCCGCGGCCAGCACCAACAGCAGATCGATGTGCATCCACGGCGCGTAGGGGCTGCTCCGGGGATTGAATTCCCGGTCCTTCAAACGGCGTTCCTCCAGAGAAATGACTGCCATCAGGCCGTACTCTCCAGATCTGCGTTCTCGGCGTCCACCTCAGCCCCATCATCGCTGATCGACCCGCTCAACTCGGCCAAGTCGTCGATGGTGCGGACCGCGGGCACCGAGTTGGTGGCGATGGGCTCCAGCACCCGGCGCACCGCGGGAGCAGCTACCGATGCCCCGAATCCCGACTCCTCCATGATCGCCACGACTACGTATTCGGGATTGGGATTAGGTCCGAAGGCCGCAAACAGCGAGTTGTCGGCTTGGCCCACGACCTCGGCCGTCCCGGTCTTGCCCGCCACCGGCCACTCCTCATGGGGGAAGCCGAAGAACGCCGAGTGGGCGGTGCCCTCCAACTCGGCGGTCACACCCAACAGCCCCTCCAGGATCGGCAGTCTGATGGAGCGGGGCAGGTAGACCTGGTCGAGTACCCGGTCGGCGAAGGCCTGCAACACCTCACCGGTCACCGGATTCACCACCTGCTCCACCATCTTGGGCGAATACAGCGTTCCCCCGTTGGCGAAGGTGGCGTAGCCGTTGGCCAGCTGAAGCGGGGTGGCCCCCAGCACGCCCTGGCCGATGGCCAGCACGATCGAGTCACCGGTTCGCCACGGCTCGCCCGCGGCTTCAGCTGCTGACGGCGAAGGCACTCGGCCCGCGCCCTCGCCGGGAAGCGCGATGCCCGACGGTGCGCCGAAGCCAAAGAGTTGGGCCGCCCGCTGTATGCCCTCCCGATCGAAGCGGTCGGCGCGGTCCATGGTGTCGCCCAAGTAGTAGAAGTAGACGTCGGACGACACGGTGATGGCCCGACGCAGGTCCACCGGCCCATATATGGCCTCCTCCGCGTTCCTGAAGGTGCACGACGCGATCACATCCTCCTCGCAGGACGGCACGACGTAGGTACCGGCATCCTCGTAGAGCGTGCGCACGTCAAGCACGCCGCGCTCGCCGATCACGCCGCTGTTCATCGCGGCGTAGGCGGTGAACAGCTTGAACGTCGACCCCGGCGGATAGATGCCGGCCAAGGCCCGGTTGTGCAGCGGCTGGTGGTTGTTGGGGTCTTGGAGCTGGGCCCACCGATCTTCGGAGAAGCCGTGTACGAACTCGCTGGGCGAGTACGTAGGGAACGACGCCATGGCCAGAACCTCAGATCCGTTGGGATCCAGCACCACCAGAGCCCCACCAGGGGCTTTGAATGGCGGGTCGTTGGGGTCATCGGTCTCCTGCTGGCGGGCCTCAGCCAATCCGGCCAAGAGCTCCTTCTCAGCCAATGCCTGGATATCGATGTCCAGAGTGAGGTGCACGTCGGCCCCGGCGATGGGATCAACCTGCGCGAGCACCGCCACCGGGTCGCCCACGTTGTCCACCTCAAGTCGGGTGAATCCGGGCGTGCCCCTCAGCACCGACTCGAAGGACGCCTCGATCCCGGTCTGGCCGATCTCATCATTGCGCCGATAGGTCTTGGGATCATCGGCCACCAATTCGTACTGCTCCTCGCTGAGCAGAGAGACGTACCCCAGGATGTGGGCGGCCAAATCACCGTAGGGGTAAGTGCGCACGCTGCGGATGACAGTGCCCACGCCGGGGAATTCGTCGGCCCGCTCGGCCAAGACGATCTCGAAGTTCTCAGTGACGTCGTCGGCAACCGGCACCGAATCGAGGGGCCCATAGCGGGGGTCGTCGAGTGCATCGTTGATCTCGAAGATCTTGGTGAGCCGGCCAGCCCGGCTGATCTCGGTGGCCAAGCGGAGCACCAGATCTTCCTGTTCGTCCTCGTCGAACTCGGTGTCGAAGGTGAACCGGTCCACGGTCACCACCAGTGACTCCCGGTTATCCACCAGCACATTGCCGTTGGTGTCGAAGATGCGGCCCCGGGGGGCGGGCTCATAGATCACCCGGATGGTGTTGGAAACCGCGATGTTCTCGAACTCCTCGGAGCTCATCACTTGCAGGAACCACAGACGGGCCGCCAGAACCCCGAATGCGAGCAGGGCCAACAAGGCCAGGAAACTGAGGCGCAGGCGCAGCGATTCCGGGGTCAACGTTCTTCACCGAGAAGCCTGGGCCACGACCAGCGCCACATTCCCAGCAAAGGCAAACTGAGCACCAGGTTGTAGGCCGCGGCAACTCCCATCACCACATAGAGGCGATCGGTATAGAGGTTGGCCTCGCCGAGCAGCTCCCCGAGCACCGCGTACACCAGCAACCCGCCGGCGGTGGCCGCGGCAGTGACCAAAACGTTGATCCACCATGCGCTGCGGAAGATCCGCTCCTCGATCAGTCCCACCGTGTAGCCCCACACGGTGTAGATGAGGGCGGAGAGGCCGAACAGCGTGGGCAAATACAGGTCGATGCCCAAGCCGATTAGGAATCCGGCCACTGCGCCCCGCTCGGGTCCGCCCACTAGGCCGGCGGTGATCGCAATAGCCAAGGGCACTTCGGGAGCCACTCCCATCACCCGCAGGTCGGAGAACAGGGCCATGTGCAGAACCAGGGCAGTCAGCAAGAACAGGGCGCTGCGCAGATAGGCGTTGGCCGTGTTCACAGCTCGGTCGCCTTTGGAGTCGGTGCCAATGCACTGCGGGTGTATGACTTGGCCGTGTTCATGAATCCTCGGCCAGGGGGTCATAGAGCAGAACAGTCACAAAGCTCAGATTGTCGGTGTTGGCCGAGGGCTCCACCGTGAGGAGCTGCAGCAGGCGGGCTTCGTCGTAGTCGATGTTGGTGACAATGCCGATCGGAATACCTGGGGGATAGCGGCTCCGGTCCACTCCGCTGGTGACCACCTCATGGCCGACAGCGACCTCGGTGTCGATCTCCAGCCCCTTGGTAACCATGAGGGGTTCGCCATGCCCGCCGCCCGAGGCCAGAGCCACGTCGTCGGTGCCCACTACCAGCACCCCAACCTCGAAGCCGGGGTCGGTGAGCAGCGTCACCCGGGAATGCCCTCGGCCCGGGTCGCCGTCGATCCGCCCGATGAGACCGCCCCTGGTCACCACCGGCATCCCGTTGCGGATGCCGTCCTCAGACCCGCGGTTGATCTGCACCGAATACCGGTCGAAGTTGCCCACGTTGGCGGTCACCACCTCGCCCACGACATTGGGAATGTCCTGCACATAGGGCAAACCCAGCTCGTCAAGCAGCAATTCGAGGCGGATGGCCGCATCGGTGTCCAAGATCCTCTGGCCCTCGAGCATTTGCAGCTCTTGTCTGAGGGCCTCGTTCTCAGCCTCCAGCTCGTCGTAGCCGGTGACGCCAGCCCAGGCGTCGCCGACGGGTTCAAATACCCGATCCGCCCCCGTCCGCAGTGGCGAGATCAGATCGGAAAGGGTTTCCTCGGTCCGCTGGAGAGGCTCGAATTCCCGGGCGTCCAGGGTCAGCAGGGTCGCGGAGCTGAGCAGAAGGAAGATCAGCGTGAACCGCGACCGCCCTGTGCGGGTGCCCGTTGCCACGGGGCCGAACCGAGAGATCAGTCGTACGACGACGAGAAGAGGAGACCCTCTAGCGCGTCGAACTCCTCCAGCGACTGGCCAGAGCCAATGGCCACCGCATGGAGTGGATTGGGCGCCAACCGGACCGGCATCCCCGTCTCTTCCTCGATCCGAGGGGGCATGCCGTTCAGCAGGGCCCCGCCACCGGCCAGAACGATCCCCGCCTCCATAATGTCGGCGGCCAGTTCGGGGGGAGTTTCGTCCAACGTCACTTTGACCGCGTCGACGATGGAGCGCACCACTTCAGAGATGGCCTCGCGGATCTCGTTGGTAGAGGTAACCACGGTCTTGGGGAGACCGGAGACCATGTCCTGGCCCCGGACCTCCGCATAGCGATTCTCGCTGCCCGACCAAGCGGTGCCCAGCACGATCTTGACCTCTTCAGCGGTGCGGCTGCCGATGGTAAGGCTGTGCTCTTTCTTCAGGTAGGCGATGATGTCCTCGTCCATCCGGTCTCCGCCCATCCGAATCGACTGGCCGGTCACCACGCCGCCCAGCGAGATCATGGCCACCTCGGTGGTACCGCCGCCGATGTCCACGATCATGCTTCCCGAAGCTTCCTGCACCGGCAGCCCGGCGCCGATGGCCGCGGCCATGGGCTCTTCGATGATGTAGACCGGCTTCTTGGCCCCCGCGGAGACCGCCGCCTCCTGCACGGCCCGCTGCTCAACCGGGGTGATACCAGAGGGTACGCAGATCACCATGCGGGGCCTGATGAACCGGCCGGGAGACACCCGTTGGATGAAGTAGCGCAGCATCTTCTCGCAGATGTCGAAGTTGGCGATCACCCCGTCTTTGAGTGGGCGGATGGCTTGGATGTGGGCCGGCGTGCGCCCCAGCATCCGCTTGGCCTCCGAGCCCACCGCCATGGGCACTCCTTCGTTGGTGACGGCCACCACCGAAGGCTCGTTGATGAGGATCCCCTCCCCTCGGACATACACCAGCGTGTTGGCGGTGCCGAGGTCGATTGCGACATCGCGGCCGACAATGCCGCTACTGGAAGAGAACCGCCGCTTCACCATGGCGCAAGACTAGAACAGCCGATTCCAAATCGCACACCGGCATTGGCCACAACTCGGCACGGGAATCGCACACCGGCTACAGCCGGTCCCGATATCACAGCTCGGGGAAGAAGATTGCAATCTCCCGCTCAGCGGAGGCATTGCTGTCAGAACCATGAACGAGGTTTTCGGTGACCTCTAGCCCGTAGTCGCCCCGGATGGTGCCTGGGGGGGATTCCAGAGGGTTGGTGGCGCCCATCATGGAGCGGACGACGGCGTAGACGTCGTCGGGCCCCTCCACCACCACAGCCACCGACGGCGAGCGGCCGATGAACGCCACCAAGTCGGGATAGAACGGGCGCTCCACGTGCTCGGCGTAGTGCCGGGCGGCCAGTTCGGCGTCGATGGTGAGCATGCGCATGGCCGCGATCCGCAGGCCCCGGGCCTCGAAACGGGACAAGATAGCCCCCACCAGGCCTCGCTCCACCGCGTCGGGCTTGCACAACACGAGAGTCCGATTCACAGATTGCACCTCACTGATCGAGTGCCGCCGGCCGTCACCGGGGGAACCCTACTTATTGGCTGCGGCCATGTGAAGGCGGGCCGCACCTGCGGTGTACAGAGAGCCGGTGACCACCACGGCGTCCTCCTCGGTGGATAGCGCCAGGGCCCGGTCCACCGCCTCGGCGACATCGCCGGCGGTCTCGGCATCGATCCCCCGGTTGCGGACGGCGGCGGCCAATTCGGCGGCGGGCAGGGCCCGCGGCCAGTCGGGAGCGCAGCACACCACCAGGTCGCAGCGGGCACCGGAGGCCTCGATGGCGTCCAACATGGCGCCGGGTTCCTTGTCTCGCATCATCCCGACCACCCAAATCACCTGGCCCAACACGGTGAATTGGTCGGCCAGAGTTTCTGCTGACGCGGCCAGTCCGTCGGGATTGTGGGCCCCGTCGATCACCACCAGGGGCTGGCGAGTCGCCACTTCAAATCGGGCCGGGACCGCCACATCGCCCAATGCGGCCAGGATGCCGTCATCCAGCTCCTGGTCCACCAGGGCCTCAAAGGCGGCGATGGCCAGTGCGGCGTTCTCCCCCTGATGGGCGCCGAACAAGCTTACGTAGACGTCGTCGTAGCGGGCTTTCGGGGTGCGCACCGTGACCAACCGTCCTCCCATCGCCGGGCGGTTCTCCTCGAGTTCAAAGTGCTGGCCATCCACCAGCATCTCCCTGGGCGACTCCTTGGCGGCGATGGCCACCAGATCGGGGTCTATCGGGCCCAGAACGGCGACGGCGCCAGGATGCAGGATGCCGGCCTTCTCCCCCATCACCTCTTGTTCCCAACCGGGCCGGCCATCGGTGTGGTCGCGGCCGATATTTGTGATCACCGCCACCTCGCTGTTCACCACGTTGGTGGCGTCAAAGCGGCCCAGCTTGCCCACCTCCACCACGGCCAGGTCGACCGCCGAATCTGCGAACCAGCGCAGCGCGGCCGCGGTGACCATCTCGAACCACGAGGGCGGGGCGCCGACGCGGTCGGCGGCCAGATGGTCTGCCACTAGCCGCAGGTGGCTCAGCATCTCGGCCAGATCGGCGTCGTCGATGGGGTCGCCGCCCACTGTCATTCGCTCGTTGATGCGCTCGACGTGGGGGCTGGCGTACACCCCTACGGTCATGCCCCACGCCCCGGCCAGCGCGGCGATCAGCGCGGCCACCGAGCCCTTGCCGTTGGTGCCGGTGATGTGGACTGCCGGGTAGTCGGCCTGGGGGTCGCCCAAAGAGGCCAAAAGCTCGCGCATAGGCTCCAGCGTCAGGCCGTCGGTATCGCCGGCTGTGGCCTCCAGGTTGACGTGGCCGTCCAACCACGCCCGGACCTCGGCCAGGAGAGCGGAGTCCGCGACCTCGCTCAAATCGTCGGCGACCGCAGGGAAGTCAGCTGGCCTGGCGGCGGGACCGGTCGGTTGAACGGGCCTTGGCCGCATTGAGCAGCTGAGGGGCTTCCTCGCCGCGGACGGTATCGGCGCCGACCACGCATTGCACCACGTCGTCTCGGCTGGGCAGCTCGTACATCACGTCGAGCAGCACCTCTTCAAGGATGGCCCGCAACCCTCGGGCCCCCGTGTTGCGGGTGAGGGCCAGCTCGGCCACCTCCGACAGCGCGTCGTCGTCGATCATCAGCTCCACGTTCTCGAACTCGAAGAACTTGCAGTACTGCTTGACCAGGGCGTTCTTGGGCTCCACCAGGATCCTGACCAGCATGTCGCGCTCCAGGTGGGAGACGACCCCCACCACCGGCAGGCGCCCGATGAATTCGGGGATGAGGCCGAATTTGATGAGGTCCTCGGGCTGAACCTGGTTGAACAGCTCGCCATGGTCCCGCTCGGTCTCGGTGCGAATGTCGGCACCGAAGCCCACCCCCACATTGCCCACCCGATTCTCGATGATCTGCTCCAAGCCGGCGAAGGCCCCGCCCACAATGAACAGCACGTTAGTGGTGTCGATCTGGATGAACTCCTGATGGGGATGCTTGCGCCCGCCCTGGGGCGGCACCGAGGCGGTGGTGCCCTCCAGGATCTTCAGCAGGGCCTGCTGCACACCCTCGCCGGACACATCCCGGGTGATCGACGGGTTCTCGCTCTTGCGAGAGATCTTGTCGATCTCGTCGATGTAGATGATGCCGGTCTCCGCCTTTTTGACGTCGTAGTCGGCGGCCTGGATGAGCTTGAGGAGGATGTTCTCCACGTCCTCGCCCACGTAACCGGCCTCGGTCAACGCGGTGGCATCGGCGATGGCGAAGGGCACGTTGAGCATCCGGGCCAGGGTCTGGGCCATCAGCGTCTTGCCGCACCCGGTGGGGCCGAGTAGCAGGATGTTCGACTTGGACAGCTCCACCTCGGGGTCAGACGAGCCCATCTGCACCCGTTTGTAGTGGTTGTACACCGCCACCGACAGGATCCGCTTGGCGTGCTCCTGGCCGATGATGTAGTCGTTCAAAAAGGAGTAGATCTCCTGGGGCTTGGGTAGCTCCTTGAAGCCGACGTCGGTGCCCTCAGCCAGCTCTTCCTCGATGATCTCGTTGCAGAGGTCGATGCACTCATCGCAGATGTAGACACCGGGCCCGGCGATCATCTTCTTGACCTGCTTCTGGGTTTTACCGCAGAAGCTGCACTTGAGAAGTTCCCCCCCTTCTCCGAACTTCGCCACGGTCTTTGCTCCCCCCTATCGGATGGCCGTGATCGGGCCGGCGGATTCCACGGCGTCACGCGACGAGATGACGTCGTCAATGAGCCCGTATTCCTTGGCGTCCTCGGCGGTCATCACATAGTCGCGATCGGTGTCCTGCTTGACCTTCTCCAGATCTTGGCCGGTATGGCGGGCCAGAAGCAGTTCCAGCTGGTCTTTGAGCCGCTGGATCTCTCGGGAGGCGATCTCAATGTCGGAAACCTGCCCCGACGCCCCCGCATAGGGCTGGTGGATCAGCATCCGGGAGTGGGGCAGCGCCAGGCGCTTTCCGGGCGCCCCCGCCGCCAGCAGCACCGCAGCAGCCGAGGCGGCCTGGCCGAAGCAGATAGTGGTGATGTCGGGCTTCAAGTACTGCATGGTGTCGTAGATGGCGAACATGGCGTTGATGTCGCCGCCCGGGCTGTTGATGTAGAGGTTTATGTCCTTGTCGGGGTTCTCCGACTCCAAGTGCAGCAGTTGCGCGCAGATCAGGTTGGCCACCGTGTCGTCGATGGGAGTGCCCAAGAAGATGATGTTCTCCTTGAGCAGCCGGGAATAGAGGTCGAACGAGCGCTCACCCCGGTTGGTCTGCTCGACCACGACGGGCACCATGTAGTTCTGAGGGTTCATGTGGTTTGGCTCTCGATGGTGTTGGGGGGAAGGTCAGACTCGTCGTCCGGGTTCAGGCTAGAGCGTTCGACGGTGTTTCCGTCGAGATCGGTTATCTCGACCTGCTCCAACACCCATTCCCGGGTTTTGCGCATCTGCGCGTCTAATCGTACCCCCTTGAGACGGCTTTCATCGTCAGCGAATAACGAAGACTTGAGCTCGCCGACCGTCTGGCCCACCTGAGCGGCGAGGGCGGCCAGCTCGAAATCCACGTCCTCATCAGCGGCTTCGATGGATTCCGCCGCGGCCACTGCCCGCAAGGCCAGGTCGGTTTTCGCCTCTTGCAGAGCCGGTTCCCGCAGGCCCTCGGCCAGCTCCTCGGCGGTCTGGCCTATAGCCTCCAGATAGCCCTCTATCTCGATGCCCTGGCTGCCCAGGCGCATTTCGAGGGTGCGAAGGCGATGTGCCACTTCGGCGTCCACCAGGGCGTCGGGAATGTCGTCGGTCACCAATTCGGCGAGCTGTTCTCCCACTTGGCGGCCCAGCGAGTTCAAGGCATTGACCCGCTTGTGGCGGGCGATGTTCTCGGTGACGTCGGCCCGCAGCTCTTCGGCGGTGTCGAACTCGGAGGCCTCTTGGGCGAACTCGTCGTCGAAGTCGGGCAGGATCGTCTCCTGCACTTCTTTGACCAGGATGCGGAACCGCAAGAGCCCGTCCTCGTCGGGGTCGGGGTGCTTGGCGTTGAACTCCAAGATGTCGCCGGCCTTGGCGCCCCGAAGCTCCTCGTCGATCTCGGGCACCACGGCTCCTTGGCCCACCTCGTAGGCGTAATCGTCCACGGTGAGGCCCTCAACCTCCTCGCCGTTGTACGAGCCGTAGATGTCCATGGTCACGTTGTCGCCGTCGATCGCGGGACGCGCCGCGGGAGCCAGGTCGCCGAACTGCTTGCGGAGCTGGTCGATCTGCTCGCTGATCTCCTCATCGGTGGGATCGGGGCTGGGCACCTCGGCTTTGAGCTGGTCGTAGCCGGTGATGGTGATGAGGGGGCGCACTTCCACCACGGCGTCGAAGCTGACCGGGCCGTCCTCGGCGCCGCTGGTGATGTCTATCTCCGGGGGGGCGATGACGTCGACGTCGTGGTCGACCACGGCCTGGGCGTAGTACTCGGGCACCGCATCGCTGAGGGCCTCCCCCCGAGCGGCCTGAGGACCCAGCCGGGCCTCCAGCACCCGCCGGGGTGCCTTGCCGGGACGGAAGCCGGGAAGGCGTACCTGGCGGGCGAGCTTGCGGAAGGCCTCGTCGAGCTTCTCCTCGAATTCGTCGGCCTCGATGTCCACCGACACCTTGACCCGGTTGCCCTCCAGCGCCTCGACTGTGCTCCTCACAGGGTCCGCATTTTACCGACGACCCCCTGAATCCTCGTGTCGTAGCCGGTGGCCGCGACCACTGGATATCATGAACGGCCAGCCCCGCGGGTGTAGTTCAGTGGTAGAACCCCAGCCTTCCAAGCTGATGACGCGAGTTCGATTCTCGTCACCCGCTCTCTTCGCAATGCGCCCCCGTCTATCAACGGCCTCCGACGGATTCAGGAAGCGCCCCCGGCAGGATTCGAACCTGCGGCCTGATGATTAGAAGTCACCTGCTCTGTCCGGACTGAGCTACAGGGGCGGGCCGGCGCATTTGCCAATCGTTTCGAGTGTATTGCCCACCCAAGCCTGGCCAGTGCCAGGTTTGCGGTGACTAGCAGTGACGACAACGGGCGGACCCGTCTGCGGCGGTAGCGTCGGGGGATGGCTGAAATGACCACTGCCGGCGGGGTGGCGTTTGTGCGCACTCCGGAAGAGCGGTTTGCCGGGATCGACGACTATCCGTACGAACCGCGCTATGTCGATATTGACGGCCTGCGGATGGCCTATGTGATGGCAGAGCCGGAAGGGGCGGGTGACGACACGGCCACGATCCTGCTGTTGCACGGCGAGCCGACGTGGGGATACCTGTACCGCAAGATGATTCCGCCGCTGGTGGCGGCCGGATATCGGGCGGTGGTGCCCGACCTGATCGGGTTCGGGCGCTCGGACAAGCCGGTGGAGCGCTCGGCCTATACCTATGCGGGCCACGTTTCGTGGATGCGGCAGTTCCTCGCTGCCACCGCCGCCGAGCGGGGCGCCGGTCCACTGCACCTGTTCGGCCAGGACTGGGGCGGGCTCATCGGGCTGCGGGTGGCCGCCGAGAACCCCGATCTGATCGACCGGCTGATCCTGGCCAACACCGGGCTGCCTGAAGGCCAGTCGCCCGGAGCGGGCTTCGAGTTCTGGCTCCAGTTCAGCCAGGAAGTGGAGTACCTCGACTGCGGCCGGCTGGTGGACAACGCCACCGCGAACGAATTGAGCGAAGCGGCCCAAGAGGCCTATCGGGCGCCGTTTCCTGATGAGGTCTACATGGCCGGGGCCCGCCACTTCCCCATGCTGGTGCCGATCTCGCCTGAGGATCCCGCCGTTCCCGCTAACCGGGAGGCCTGGCAGGTGCTGGAACAGTGGACCAAGCCGGTGCTAACTCTTTGGGCCCCCGACGACCCCGTTCTGGGCCGCGGACAGGCGGCCATCAGTGAGCGGATCCCCGGTGCCGCTGGTCAGCCCCATGACCAGTTCCGACCGGCCAGCCACTTCATCCAAGAAGACCAGGGCCCCGCGCTGGCCGAGGCCATCATCGCCTGGCTCAGCTAAGCGGAATTCGGTACCGCCGCCAAACGGTTTCCCCGTATCCCGAAACTCCCCGTAGACTGACCGGGCCGTGCGGGCCGTAGCTCAGTCAGGTTAGAGCGCCGGGTTGTGGTCCCGGAGGTCGGGGGTTCAAATCCCCTCGGTCCGCCCAACAAGCCCCTCTAGCTCAATTTGGCAGAGCAACGGACTCTTAATCCGCAGGTTCTGGGTTCAAGTCCCAGGGGGGGTACTCGATGACACGTCCGCCCCGAAGTAGTCGATGAGGGCGGCCACCACCTCGTCCCACGAGATCGTGGCGTCAGCGTCGTACGACGTCACCGGACCCTGGGGCGCCTCCACCTCAAACACTCCCGACAGGCCGTACATGCGGCGATTCTGCATTCTGTCCAGGGTGAGGCTGGACAGGGGGCCGCCGTTTCCGGCGGGACTCCCATACCTGACCCGTTGGTCTTGGGAGTTGCCCAAGGCGCGGCTGGTGCGGTTGCTGGCGTTGAATCTCTCGGTGCCGTCGTGGTCGCTGCCGGTCCACACCTGCCCGATTTCCCGGGGATCGCCGAACTCATCTCGCTGGTTGACCTCGTCGTCCCAGTCGCCGTCGTAGAAGTCTTCGTAGTGGTCCACCGCCTTGGGGCCGTTCAGCCAGTAGATGGGCACACCGGGGTCGGCGGTGGTGAAGGTGGTGCCGGTGTTGTCGCGGGCGTCGGTGTCCTCTGTGCTGCCGACGGCCCGAAAGAGGTCGCTGTAGTCCCTGATGTCGGTGTGGCCGGCGGCGACCTGGTTCTGAACCCATTCGTTATAGACGTTGATGTCTGACGATCGGGCGGTGCGCTGGGCGACGGTGATGAACAGGAGCCGGAAGCTGTCACCGCTGCTCAGTCCGGGGGGCACCAGGGGCCAGTCTCCGGGCACCTCGGTTACCGCCACCGGTGCTACCGCGTCGGAGGGCTCGCTGACCAGGGGGCCCTCGTCGTTGCCGGCGACGTCGGTGAAACTGGCCCTTACCTTGATGGCCTTCCCCACCTGCGATGCCGACGGATAGTAGGTGGAGGAAGTGGCTCCGGGAATGACGATGTCGGCGCCGCCGTCCACCACCATCCACTGGAATCTGAACTCCGACGCCGGGGGTACCCCGTTGACGTCGTAGATAGCCGAGACATCGGCAGTCAGCACCTCCCCCACCTGCGGTGTGCCGGTGATGACCGGCGCGCCGGTGGCGACCGGCGGGGCAGTGGCGACGGGCGCGGCGGTGGTGAAGGTGAAGGGTTCGCCCCAGCCGTTGTGGTTGTAGGCCGTCACCCGTACCGACGAGCCTGGTGCCAGGTCTTCGCTGGGGTATGACAGGCTCGACAAGTCGGTTATATCCAGCGACCGCGAGGGGTCGAACTCCTCTCCGGGGCCCTTCCACTCCACGAGGTACTTGGTGATCGGCGAGCCCCCGTCGTAGCGGGGTGCCGCCCACGTGATGTAGGTGTCCGTGGTGGCGGTGACGGGCGGCGCTTGGGGGACGCAGCCGCCGGCCCGCCACGGGTTCTTGGTCGCCCCTGAGCCGAATGCGGAATGGCGCGCTCTGCCTACGTGGCAATAGCCGCCGAAGGCGTCCTGCAAGGCGTAGACCGCCGCCTGCCGATGCCATTTGTGTTTTGTCGTCTTGAGGTCGCTCCAGAACGCCTCGAGGTCGTACATCTCGGTGTACTTGTCGTCGTCGCTGGTGTCGTAGGCCAGGCCCGTGGTCCCGTATCGATCGTCGAGCCACTGTGGGATCCGGTGCGCGAGAATGTCCTCGATGAACGCCTCGGTCTCGTCTGAGGGACTTTTGGGCGTGACATTGCAGCCCGAGAAATAGCCTGTGTGGCCTCCTCCCTGGGTGACATGCGCGATTGCGTCGGCGTAGAGCTCAGAAGCGGAGCAGTATCTTCCCTCCCTGCCGAGCAGGTCTATGTACACCCAGCCGAACCCGCGGAACTCGGGTGCTTCGACCATATATCCAGTACCGATGGTGTAGACGTGGGCGAGTTCGTGGGCGTACACGGAAGCATGGTTGCGGGAGCCCCACTTGATGGCATACGCGCCGACACCACACCAATCCAACCTTCCAGAGCGAGCGAAGCAGGCAGTGGAGATGTAGCCGCCGCCGCCGCCGGGGGCCCTCGGGATCAAATTTCTGCGGCGCATCTCGTCGTAGGTCTCGCGCACCCAGGGCCACGCCGCCTCTCTGGTGGGCACGAATTTGTCCTTGAAGTAGCTCTGGACCACGTCGGGGCGCGACTGGGTCTTGAAGCCTCCGGTGGCTATGGGGTCGCCGTCGTCGACGACCGCCGACACCTCATAACGGGTGTCCTCGCTCAGCCCAGTGAGCTCGAACACGGCGGCGGTGCCGCTGACCTCCACATCGGTGGTGGTGATCGTGCCGGGCTCGCTGGAGTAGCTCAGCGTGACGGTTATCGATTCCGAGTCGGGGTTGTTCACGCTGACCGTGACGTCTGCGGATGTCCGGGAGATGCGATCGAAGGCGACGCCGATCACTGCGCCGTTAGGGGCAGGAGGCAGGAAGTAGGCGTAGACCCGGTCGTCGCCCCTGTCGGCCACCCACATCTTGGCGCCGTCCGACCAGATGCCCCACGGATCGCGGTTCTCGGGGGCCAGCCTGATCTCCCGTGTGGGCTGGCGCTGGCCGAAACCGGCCGCCGAGAGCCCGTAGGCGAAGATGTGGTGGCGGGCGTTGTCAACGACCCAGACCGTGGTGCCGTCCGACCACATCCCCCTCGGCGCCTTGTAGGTCGTCGCCAAGTCGAACTCTGCGCTCTGATCCCGCTCGCCGACTGCGCCCGACTCGTCGAGCTCATAGGCGAAGAGCCGCTCGCGGACATGCCCGACAACCCACATGGTGGAACCGTCCGACCAGAGCCCGGCCGGGTGCCCGTTGCCCGTGCTCAGCTCGCCCCCGACCGCGGGGTCCGCAGTGCTGAAAGACGGCCCGTCGGCAATGCTGTAGCCGTGGACGCGGTCGCCCCGGTCGGCGATCCACATAGTGCCGGCATCAGCGAAGACCCCTCGCGGCGCGGTGTTGGCGGCGTCAAGGTCGAAGCTCTTCTCGGCGCGGTACGCCTTGTTGCCCGCGTCGTAGGCATACACCCGGTCGTTTCCGCCGCCCCCGTCGTTCACCACCCACCACGTGTCGCCGTCCGACCAGATGCCCACCGCCGCGTCGTTGCCGGCCTCAAGCAGGAAATCATCGTCCGCCGGGCGCAGCAGCAACTCGACGGTGTGCTCAGTGCCATCTGAGAACGTGCCGTCGAACGACGCCTGCACCACGAACCGCGGCTCACTGCCCAACCCCGTGAGCACGAACTCCGCGCTGGCCACCGCGCGCTCGCCGAAGCTCAGTCGCCGCTGAACACCGCCCAACCCCGTGAGCGCGGAATTCGTGCTGGCCACCGGGCGCTGGCTAGCCGCAACGGTCCACTGCGCAACCGTATAGGGGCGATAGCGCAAGTGGATCATGCGCTCGGTGTCGCCGTGATAGGAGACCCATGCGGTGGCGGTAGCGCTGGCCGGGGTGACCGCCGACAAGGTGACGGCCGACACCTGAGGCTCGGGCTCGGGCTCGGGAAGGTAGTAGGCGAAAACCTTCCTGCCGCCCTTGCCGCCGTTCACCACGTAGAGGAAGCCGGAGTCACCCCACAGCCCCACCGCTGCCTCGTTGCTTCGGTGCAGAGCGATGTCGAGGTGAGGCTGGCGGACCTTGGACGCAAGATGGTAGGCGTAGACCTTGCGGTCGTCGCGGTCGACAACCCAGATGATGTCGCCGTCCGACCACACGCCCCTCGCGTCGGAATTGCCGGCGTCGGCGAGGTAGATGTCGAGGTCTGGATTCCGCGATCCATCGGAGCGGGTGTAGGCGAAGAGGCGACTCTCTGTTTCGCTCGACACCCAAAGCGTCTCGTCGTTACCCCAGATCCCCTTGGGCCCTCCATGGTCGCCTGCCAGCGTCAGATCGCGGTCGGCATCGTGGGAGCGGTCGGAGAGCAGATAGGCGTACACCTCGAAGTCGTCGCCGTCGACCACGAACATCCGAGTGCCATCAGACCAAATGCCGAGGGGCTTATCGTTGCCCGCGGAATCGACGTCGAAGTCCAGGCTCGAATTGCGCAACCCATCAGAGCGGGTGTAGGCGAACACCTGGTTGTGGGGTTGATAGCCATCGTTGGAGATCCACAGCGTGTCGTCGTTGCCCCAGATCCCCCGCGGCTCTTTGTTGACACCTGGCAGCCCGAAGTCCAGATCGGATGGTCGATTGGAGAACTCCTGCGGAAAGAGACCCAGAGCGAAACTTTCGTCCTGGGACATGTGGATCTGGTAGGCCGAGTTGGGAAGCAAGCCCGACAGCTCGATCTCGACCGTCCCCGGGGCGCTGGCGCTTGCTGGTGGCCCTTCCTGCCATTCCTTTTGCCCGCGCGGGCGATAGCGCAGGTAAACCGATCCCGGCTTGGGCACCGTGGCTGAGACGGTGGCCGTCTCCCTTCCGGTGGTGGCCGCGGCGATATTCGACACTCCGTCGACCCTCATGACCGGACCGTCTCCGATCAATATCGAGCCGTGTCCGAGATCGGCGTCCACAGAGCCAGCCGCGATGGCACCGCCGTTCAGGTCGAGCCGGTTGCGATTGATCCAGATGCCGTTGTCGTCGAAGTCGCCGGCCTGCACTTCGTAGGCGAACACCAGCTCCGGGGTGTTGGAACCGGAGACGTAGAGCGCCTGCCTTGTCCCCGGGTCGATCGCCACTTGCACGCTCGGTGTTCCCCCGCTCTGATCCACCGTCACCGCCGCGTTGAACCGGATCTGCACCTCGATCAGGTCGCCGGCTCGAAACGTGCGGTCGTCGCCGGGCTCGGTCAGAAACCGCACCGACAGCACTTCGGGGGCATCGACGCTGTGGGTCAGGGTGCGCTCGTTGATCTCGTCGGCGTCGTTTCGGGCCAGGTCTTGGATCGGGTTCTTCTTCGGCACCGCATAGGAAACGGTGACCTCCTCGCCCACCGCCACCGGGGACGACAACAGCAGCATCACGGTCTGGCCGCCGACGATGACGCGCGACACAGCCCGGTCCATCCCGTCGACCGTCACCGTGAACGCCTCCGGTGCGGGTACCGACCCCTCGTCGAGGTCTTCGTCGAAGGTGAGGTTCAGCGAGCCGTGTACCACCTGCGCGCCGTCCACAACCGGCCGCACGCCATCGACTCGGTGATCGCTCAGCGGCCCCTGATCCAAGACCCCCGACCTGTCGATGACCCTGCAATCGTTCGTCGACACGTCGCCGGTCAGTGCGAGGGCGCCTGCGGGGATGTCTATGCCGTTGGCGTCAAAGTCACCTTCCTCCACCTCGTATGCGAACCACCACTGCTTGCCCTTCCACCCTTTTACGTTGGAACCCCTCAGCGGCACCGACGTCAACGCAGTGTCACTGTCGATCCCGAAATTGAACGAGACGGCATCCTCCTTGCCCGAGCAGCCGGTGTTGTGGCTGAACTTGATGGTGAAGTTGATCTCGTCGCCAATGCCGTAGGGCTGGCCGTCGCGCCCGTCGTAGCGCCTCATCTCAATCGACCGGACCCGGGGATGGCTAACGAGGGACTTGATGGCGTCGGGATCGATACTGTCGGCGGACTCGACGGCGTCGGGCTGTTCGTCTTGTGCTCCGGCTATTTCACCCGCGTCAATCAGCAACAGTGCGGCGATCAAAAACGTGTATGCGGCGAGTAAAATCGGCGCCGGTGCAAGGCGCACCGCGTCAGGCTAGTACGAATTACTATTAAGTCAAGAGACTAGTACAAATTACTATCCAATTGTAATACTAGTACACACTACTATCAAGTTGCAAGGCCATTTGCCGATTCCGCAGGGCATGGCGGGGCTTTTTGTTTTCAGCCCATGCCCGCCCACCGAATCGCAGTGTTCATCGACACTGACTCCCCCCTCCAGTTCAGACAGCGGCTAGCGGTGCTTAATTTGGAGCGATGAGGATGGCTGAGGCCCGCTCCGAGTTCGAACGGAACCCTTCAACCCCACACAGCCGGCGTCAAAATCTCTGTTCCTTCGCATCCCCGGCAGATCGGGTGCAGGGGCGACGACAGTGTGTCGCCCATTGTGTAGGCAGCACCCACCAACGAGACGACTCCCGCAATGGACTGGTCGAATACCAGCAACAGCAGGACGCCTGCGATGATCTCGGCGATCACGAAGATAGTCCTTACGGTCCACTGCCTTTTAGGAATGCCCATGGCAACTTGGTCAGTTGAATCACACTGCTTGCATCTGCCCAAAGTGGGCCTGTCGAAACGCTCAAAACTCTTCACCACTTACGTCCATTCTCTTGATCCATTTGTCAGCGGACGCCAAATCTAGTGACCCGCATAACCCCAGTCGGCGGGGCCAATCCCTATCAGGTTGCATGAGGCACGACATCGGTTAACGCCACCCGATGTCGAAGACGATGTATCCCACACCGATATAGGGGGCAAGCCAGATCAGGTAGCGGCGGACCTTGACTGCTCCTTCGATTACGAGGGTCAAGATTCGCTCGCTGAGGTGCTTCAGGGAAGGCACACGGCCGAACGCGTGGCCATAGGCCTCGTTCCTGACCCGCATCTGAAAGCGCACGTACCAAGGCTTCGGCTCTTCATGTTCTAGGAACTCAGGGGTCTGGGTGGCTTCGGCGAAGTGCTCGGCCGAGGTCAACGCACGCTGGGAGTCGTCGCCCTCGTAGCGGGTCACCCCGCCGAATGGAATTTTCCTCCCAAGCCAGTGCCGCAGCCGATCACTTGTTGGCCAGTCGGCTCGCAGGGCCGGGCACTCGACTTCGTGCATTCCCTCAGGCACGCAGAGCATTCCCTCGCGCGGGCAGGTGCAGTCGAACTTTCGGGCCATCAATGACACTCCTTGTCGGGTCAGAATCAATTGCACAAGGCCCAAGGTACCGGGGAACAGTGACAATTCGAGTCGCTTTGCCCGCAGAAATGGGTGGATAACCTGGTGGTTTGCCAAGTTTCAATGGAGATCAGCTACTGGCTGATCGGCCCAGGAAGAAGTAGTCGAGGTCGAAGCGCCACACTAAGAATCGCGACTAGGTTCTCGGCTGCCATCCGTACTTGAAGGGAGCCATAATGCGCAAAATCTCCAAGGTCGGGGCGACTGTTATCGCCCTCCTGATTATCTGTGGGGCTATTGCGGTGCTGTCAGTTGCGTCGGCGCATGACACCGACAACGAGGTCGCTTCTAGGGATGCGCTAGTCAAGGCACAAGAGGACTTGCTCAACACCTACCGCTGCTTGTTTTCGATCGATATGCAACTCGTCCCGGGTGGGTGCGATCCCGACCGAGAGCTTGGGCTAGTGCCCGAGGTCGGCGTGTCCGGCACCGGCGCCGAAGTCCGCACCGCCAGCCTTGGGACTGGCCGCTACCAGGTAGATATAAGCGTCCAACACGATGACGACTTCTACTACTTCGGCGTTCAAGCCCACGACAGCGGAGGGCGGTGTGAACTATTGGCCAATGAGACAGTGGATGATTCATGGTCTGCGTCAGTCGTTCTCAACGTTTCGACGGAGCGGTTCAGCTCGGATTGCAATCCCGGCGACTTGCTGATCGAAGTCGACGCTCCGAGTCAATCAGCTTGGCAAATAGCCTTTACGAGCCGCTAAGGGGCCATGGCGTCCTGGTTTAGCGCTCTCTGTCCCCCGCTTATGTCTCGTATTTTGACTCGCACGAAGATGAATTTCGGACCAGAAAGGTGGACACAGCATCTTCGATCGAACGCTCAGGCCCGTTGATCTGGGGTCTTAGGGTGTGTTGCAATCCCAGGGGGTAGCCGATGACATACCCCTTCAGGGGAGGATGTCGTGGCTGCCGATCCGCAGCCACACAACGTGTCGCTTGCCGGGAGTCTGCTGAGGGCCCCAAGCGAAAGTTGCCCGGCCGTCTGGGGCCCATGTCATTTCGTAGACACCGGGAGCTCCTTTCACCTTCTTGACACGCAGGCTTGATCGGAACCAGATGAGGCGCCCTTCTTCCATGTCGGCCAGGTCAATGATGAATTGCCGAAGTCGGGCTTCAAAGAGAGTGACCTGCGCCGGGGTCAGCCGTTTGAGATCGCGCAGGAAGGAAGGGTTCTCAAAGTGTGTCGGCACTCGCCCGGAGTTGCGGAGGCAGCTATTGAGAGGACCCGTTTTGCCGCGCTCTTAGTGCGGCGATGAAGTCCTCGGTGCTGGCGTGAAACTCGCCCTCTTCAAGATTGGCTGCGGGCCCCTTGCCAGTGTCGGCGTCGATGTCGGCGAGTGTCAGGGTCTCGGGATGCGTTTCCTTGCGCTGCCTGCGGGCCGAGGGTAGCCAGCGCTTTAGGTCCAAGACAGCCATTGCCTGTCCTCCGTGGTCAACGACGTCACTCACTCTACCTGCGTCGTCGCTTCAAACCAGAAGGATCGGCGTGTAGGCCATTCAATGAAGTGGCTCTACGGGACAATATTCGGGCAGCGCACGAATGGAAACACCGTGCTATAGTGACGTTGTTCCGCATTGCGGTACTGGTCCACAGTATGGAACCCGCCCTGGGGTCCAGCACCACAGAAGGAGTGTGTCGAATGACTGACACGTCCGAGATCGACGACATCGATCTGTCGAGTCTGAACGACGAAGACCTCTGTGCGCAGATGCACGACGATCTTTACGACGGCTTGGCCGAGGAGATCGACGAGGGCACCAGAATCCTGCTGGACCGGGGCTGGGGTGCCGACAAGGTGTTGGATGAGGCCCTGGTGGAGGGGATGCGCATCGTGGGCATCGACTTCCGCGACGGCATCTTGTTCGTGCCCGAGGTGCTGCTGGCCGCCAACGCCATGAAGGCAGGCATGGCTATCTTGCGCCCGCTATTGGCCGAGACCGGCGCCGAGCCCATCGGCAGCGTGGTTATCGGCACCGTCAAGGGCGACATCCACGACATCGGCAAGAACCTGGTGGCCATGATGCTGGAGGGCGCCGGCTTCGAGGTGACCGACCTGGGCATCAACACCGACGTGGAGGAATTCGTCGCCGCGCTCGACGAGCACCAGCCCGACATCTTGGGCATGTCGGCGCTGCTCACCACCACCATGCCCTACATGAAGGTGGTCATCGACACACTGGTGGAGAAGAGCCTGCGGGAGGACTACATCGTCCTGGTGGGCGGCGCGCCTCTCAATGAGGAGTTCGGCGAGGCCATCGGCGCAGACGCCTATTGCCGCGACGCCGCAGTGGCCGCCGAGACCGCCAAGCAGCTGGTTGCGGCCCGACGAGCCGCGAGCTGATCATGGACCGGGTACTCGTGGTGGCCTGCGGGGCCCTGGCCAAGGAACTGCGCCACCTGATCGCATCGTTCGAGCGTGAGGAAGGCAGCCCCCCTATCGACCTGGAGTGCCTGCCGGCCAAGCTGCACAACCGCCCCGAGCTGATACCCGAAGCGGTACGGGAAAGGGTGCGGGCCGCCCGAGACCGCTATCGCACCATCATGGTGGGCTACGCCGACTGCGGCACCGGAGGCCTGCTCGACAAGGTGTGCCAAGAAGAAGGGGTGGAGCGCCTCCCCGGCCCGCACTGCTATGAGCTCTATGCCGGGGCCGAAGCCTTCGCCCAGCTCCAGGAAGATGAGCTGGGCACGCTTTATTTGACCGACTATCTAGTGCGCCACTTCGAGCGCCTGATTCTGGAGGGGCTGGGCATTCTGGACCACCCCGAACTGCAAGACGTCTATTTCAATAACTACACCCGGCTGGTTTACCTGTCCCAGGAGTCCGACCCCGAGCTGGATCGGTTGGCCCGACAAGCGGCCGACCGCTTGGGGCTGCGCTTCGAGAAGGTGGCCACCGGCTATGGAGGTTTGGTCGATGCGCTGGTAGAGATCCGGGAGCGAGCCGCGTGAGTCGGCGGCGGGGGAGTAACGGCAACCTAGTGGTGATCTGTTGGCGGGATATCCCCGCTCAGGTTAACGCAGGCTCGGGATCTTCAAAGATCCAGCGCATCCTCCCCCGCCGCTTCCAACGGGCTATCGACCGGGCCGCCATGGTGGCCGGCAAAACCCAGGCATCACAATACGTCGGCGAGTGGCGCCGCAAGGTCATTCCCGGCGACCCCGACGATCCCGAGGGGGCCGCCCTGCGAACCGCCGAGGAGCTTGAGGCCGCGTTTCCGCTAAAGCGCCTCGACGCCTTTGTGGCCACCGGCGGCTGGGATCCGGAGAACGCAACAGAGAAAGCCCAGGAGGCGGCAACGTGACCGACACCGTGCTCAGCTCGGCCACCAAGGAAGTGGTGATCGGGTTTGACAGACCGTTCGTGATGATCGGCGAGCGGATCAACCCCACCGGGCGCAAGCTGCTCACCGAGGAGATGAAGGTCGGCGATTTCAGCCGAGTGGAGGCCGACGCCCTGGCCCAGGTGGCCGCCGGCGCCCACATGCTGGATGTGAATGCCGGCATCCCGTTGGCCGACGAGCCAGCGCTATTGGCCCGGGCCATCAAGCTCGTGCAGTCGGTGACCGACGTGCCCCTCTCCATCGACTCGTCGATCATCGAAGCGCTGGAGGCGGGCATCGCGGTGTACGACGGCAAGCCGCTGATCAACTCGGTCACCGGCGAGGAGGAGGTGCTGGAGCGGGTGCTGCCGCTGGTGGCCCGCCACAGCGCAGCAGTGGTGGCCATCTCCAACGACGAGACCGGCATCAGCGAGGACCCCGACGTCCGCTTCGAGGTGGCCCGCAAGATCGTGGAGCGAGCCTCCGACCACGGCATCCTTCCCTCCGACGTGGTGGTGGATCCCCTGGTCATGCCCATCGGGGCCATGGGCACCGCGGGCCAGCAGGTGTTCCGCCTGGTGCGGCGCATCCGCGACGAGCTGGGGGTGAACACCACCTGCGGGGCCAGCAATGTGAGCTTCGGGCTGCCCAACCGCCACGCGGTGACCGGCACGTTTCTGGCCATGGCCATCGGCGCGGGGATGACCTCGGCCATCATGAACCCGCTTCACGCCGAGGTGAAGCAGGCAGTCATGGCCGCCGACGTATTGGCCGGCCACGACCAGGACTGCATGGCTTGGATTGCCGAGAACCGGGACCCGACCGCCGCCGGCGAAGGAGCAGCCCGCCGTCGAGGAGGACGTCGCCGGGCCGCGGTATGACCGTCGAACACCGCGTGGTGTTCACGCCCAGCGGCATCGTGGCAACCGTCCCGCAGGGGTCGGCCGTGCTGGACGCGGCCCGTGCCGCCGGAGTGGACATCGACTCGGTCTGCGGGGGCCGAGGGCTGTGCGGCCGCTGCCAGGTGGCCCCCAGCACCGGCCAGTTCGCCAAGTGGGGGCTGACCAGCACCGAGGACGCGCTGTCGGTTCCCGGCCCCACCGAGCTCGACTATCGGGGACGGCGCCCATTGCAAGAAGGCCATCGGCTGAGCTGTCAGGCCGCCGTGCTGGGCGACGTGGTAATCGACGTCCCCGCCCAGAGCCAGGTCCACAGCCCGGTGGTGCGAAAGGCGGTCGACCTAGGTGAGATAACCGTCGACCCGGTGGTGACCTTGCACTACTTGGAGATGGCTACCGCCGTGCTGGGCGACGAGATCTCCGATGCCGAGCGACTGGTCAGCGCATTGGCCGACGACTGGGACATGCCCAACGTGGAAGTTCCCGCAGGGGCGCTGCCTGCGTTGTCGGCGGCCATGGCTGAAGGGAAGGGCGCGGCCACCGCCGTGGTCCACACCCGGCGGCGGTACCCCGGCCAAAGCGAAGACGGAGAGGTGGTTGAGCGGCGGGTGCTCACCGTGCGGCCGGGCTATTCCGACGCGGAGTTCGGCGTGGCGGTGGATGTGGGCTCCACCACCGTGGCCGGCTACCTGCTGGATCTGGCCACCGGAGAGGTGGTTGCCACCGCAGGGCGCATGAACCCACAGATCCGATTCGGCGAGGATCTGATGAGCCGGGTGTCGTATGCCATGTTGAACCCCGGCGGCACCGCCGAGCTGACCACGGCGGTGCGAACAGCCATCGACGAGGTGATCGGCGAACTCTGCGAAGCCGCGGGCATCTACCGGGTCGACGTCTGCGACCTCGTGGTGGTGGGAAACCCGATCATGCACCACCTGGTGCTGGGCATCGACCCGACCCCACTGGGCGCCGCCCCCTTCACCCTGGCGGTCCGCGATGGAGTATGGGCCGACGCCGCCGACATCGACGTGGACCTGCCCGGCGCATCCCTCTATGTGGGGCCGTGCATCGCCGGCCACGTGGGGGCCGATGCGGCGGCCGCCATGCTGGCCGAAGGGCCGCACCGATCGCCCCAACCGCAGCTTCTGGTGGACGTGGGCACCAACGCGGAGATCGTGTTGGGCGACAACCAGAAAGTGTGGGCTGCATCGAGCCCCACCGGGCCCGCATTCGAAGGCGCCCAGATCAGCTGCGGGCAGCGGGCCACCGCCGGAGCAATCGAGGGGGTTCGGATCGACCCCGCCACGCTGGAACCCCGGTTCAAGGTGATCGGCTGCGATCTGTGGTCCGATGACCCCGGCTTTGAGGCCGCGTTGGGCTCGCTTGAGGTGTCCGGGCTGTGCGGTTCGGGGATCATCGAGGTGATCGCGGAGATGTTCCTGGTCGGAATCATCGATCACCGGGGTGTCATCGTCGGCGAGATGGCCGAGCTCAGCCCCCGGATCATCGCCGATGGGCGGACTTTCTCCTATGTGCTTCAAACCCAGCCGGTTCCGCTGTTGGTGACCCAGAACGACGTGCGAGCAGTGCAGTTGGCCAAGGCGGCGTTGCGGGCCGGCATAGACCTGCTGGCCGAGCACGCCGGGATCGCCGACGTTGCTGACGTGCGGCTGGCCGGAGCCTTCGGCGCCCACATCAGCCCGGTCCACGCCATGGTGCTGGGCCTGGTGCCCGATGGGCCGGTGGAAGGAGTCAAGGGAGTGGGCAACGCCTCGGGAGCGGGCGCCGCCCGGATGCTGGTGTCGGGATCGCAGCGAGCCGAGGTCGAGCGCACCGCCCAAGAGGTGGTCAAGATCGAGACTGCCACCGAGGCCCGCTTCCAAGAGCTGTTCGTGGCCGCCATGTCACTGCCCCATGAGACCGCCCCCACCCCCCACTTAGAGCAGGCGGTGGATTTGCCCCCGAGGTCGACAGCCGATAGCGAGACTGCCGGACCCAAGCGGCGACGGACGGGCCGTCAACGAAATCAGATGCAGGAGCAGTGATGAGCGAGCGACAAGGCAGACGCGGCGGTGGACGGGCCGGTCGCCAGGCGGCCCGGGCAGCCAGCCAAGTATTGGCCGCCCCGGTGCTGGAACGGCGCCTGCCACCGGTGGAGATCATCGACGAGGCCGGGCTGGCCCAGATAGAGGAGAACGCCGAGACCATCCTGGCCGAGGTGGGCGTCGCCTTCCAGGACTACCCCGACGCGCTCGACCTGTGGCGGGATGCCGGTGCCGACGTGGACGGCCAGCTTGTGCGGTTCCCCCGGGGAATGTGCCGTCAGATCGTGACCGACAACGCCCCGGCCACCTACATCCAGCACGCCCGAAACCCTGAGCGCAGCGTGAGCATTGGGGACAACACCACCGTGTTCGTCCCCAACTACGGCTCGCCGTTTGTCACCGATCTGGATCAGGGCCGGCGCTACGCCACCCTGACCGACTTCGAGAACGTGGTGAAGCTGGCCTACCGCCTCCCCCACCTGCACCACAGCGGGGGCACCGTGTGCGAACCGGTGGACGTGCCGGTGGAGGTGCGCCACCTCGACATGGTGTACGCCCACCTCCGCTACAGCGACAAGCCTTTCATGGGCTCGGTGACCAGCGCAGCGCGGGCCGCCGACTCGGTGGAGCTGGCCCGCATCGCCTTCGGCGGCGACCTGGCCGACCGCACGGTGATGACCTCGCTGATCAACGCCTCCTCCCCCATGCGGTGGGATGCCACCATGCTGGGGGCGGCCACGGTGTACGCCCGGGCCAACCAGGCCAGCATCATCAGCCCGTTCATCCTGGCCGGGGCCATGTCGCCGGTGACGGTGGCCGGCCTGTGCGCCCAAGCCCTGGCCGAGGCCCTGTCGGGCATGGCCTACCTGCAACTGGTGCGGCCCGGCTCGCCCGTTGTCTTCGGCACCTTCGCCTCGTCGATGTCGATGGCCACCGGCGCCCCCACCTTCGGCACCCCCGAGGCCGCCCAGGCCATCTTTGTGATGGCGGCGCTGGCCCGGCGATGCGGGGTGCCGTTCCGCTCCGGGGGTCAGCTCACCGCCTCGAAGGCCCCCGACGCCCAGGCGGCCTACGAGTCGGCCCAGACTCTTTTGCCCACCGTGCAGGCTGGAGTCAACTTCGTGCTCCACGCCGCCGGATGGCTGGAGGGGGGCCTGACCCTGGGCTACGAGAAGCTCATAATGGACGCCGACCAACTCGGCGCCATGGAGGTCCACGCCCGAGGGGTGGACCTGAGCGACAACGGTCAGGCCATGGAGGCGTTCCGCACCAACACCCATGGCGACCACTTCTTGGGCAACGCCCACACCCTGGCCAACTTTGAGACCGCCTTCTGGCGCTCGGAGATAGCCGACAACAACAGCTACGAGCAGTGGTCGGAGGAGGGCTCGCTCACCGCGGCCCAGCGGGCCAACACCCGCTGGAAAGAGCTGCTGGCCGACTACCAGCCGCCCCCCATCGACGACGCCATCGACGCCGAACTGCAAGATTTTATGGCCCGCCGCAAATCCGAAATCCCCAACGAGCAAGGGTGACCCGACCCGAGGAGCAGACCATGGCCGAGTCGTTGAGCGGGCGGTGTATGTGCGGGGCAGTGAGGTATGTGATCGACGGGCCGATTCGGGACGTGTGGAACTGCCACTGCGACCGGTGCCAGCGCTGGACCGGACACTTCACCGCCGCCGCCGGCTGCCGCCGCGACCACCTTCACCTCATCGCCGACGACATGCTGGAGTGGTACCACCCCGAGGAATGGCCCGATGTGGCTTATGGCTTCTGCCAGCGGTGCGGAAGCTCACTGTTCTGGAAGGTGATCGCGGTGCCGCCGGGAGTGTCGGAGCAGAAGCTGGACCACATTGCGATCTGGGCCGGAACCCTCGATCCCCCCACCGGACTGTCAACCGAGTTGGCCATCTACGCCGAGGACGCCTCCGATTACCACACGCTCGACACCAGCATCGAGACCCACCCCCGCGACCCACAAGAAATACTTGAGAATTAGCGTTCCGTATCGTGGAACGCTTCCGGTGCAGGGGTAGTGTGAGGCAATGGCGGTGCAGTCGGTTGAGCGGGCGTTTCTTCTGCTGCGCACGCTGGCGCAAGGGCCGTTGGGGGTGACCGATCTAGCCGAAAGGGTGGAGCTGCCCAAGAGCACGGTGGCCCGGCTGTTGTCCGCCTTGGAGTCTGAGGGCGCAGTGGCGCAGGTCGAGGCTGGAGGGGCCTATCGAATCGGTGACGGCCTGATCGACATCGCCGGCGTAGTCCCCGCGGGCCGCAACCTCATCACCGCCGCCCGCCCCCACCTATTGGAGTTGACCGAAGCGACGGGAGAAGCGGCCGGCCTGTCGATCATCGACAACGGCCGGGCCCATTACCTGGACCAAACCCAGATCTCCTCCGACATCCAAATCCGGGACTGGACCGGCGAGTACACCCCGATTCATGTCGTGGCCGCGGGGCTGGTCATGCTGGCCCACCTCCCTGCTGATGAGCAGGATGAATTCCTTGCCCAACCGCTTGAGGTCTGCACCCAGTGGACCGTTGTCGACCCCGAAGCAATACGAGATCGCCTAACCCAGATCCGCAGTCTGGGATATGCCTGGGTCTATGAAGAGTTTGTGGAGGATCTGAACTCAGTGGCCGCTCCCGTGCTCGACATGGACGGGCAACCGCTAGCCGCCCTCCATGTCCACGGACCGGCCTACCGGTTCCCCGACCCCGACCTGGCCCACGACCACGGCCTCGCTGTGGCGGCCGCCGCCAACCGCCTCGCCGCCCAGCTCTCCGCCTGACTGCCATCCTCGACGACAAGGGCAGCTGAGCCAGCCGGCAGGCCGCGGTCAAGCTCGGCGGCGCTTGATCTCCTCGGCGATGGCGGGGATGACTTCGTGGAGGTCGCCGATCACCGCCCAGTCGGCCTTGACCACCATGTTGGCCTCGGGATCGATGTTGATGGCCAGGATGTGCTTGCTGGCCTTTGCCCCCACCCAGTGCTGGATTGCGCCGGAGATGCCCGAGGCGATGTAGATCTCAGGGGTGATGCGGGTGCCGGTTTGGCCCACCTGATCGGAGTGGGGTCGCCAGCCGTTGTTGGTCACCGCCCGGCTGCATCCCACCCGGCCGCCCAGCATGGCGGCCAGCTCCTCAAGGGGGGCGAACGCCTCGGCCGACCCCACCCCCCGACCGCCGCCGATCACCACTGGGGCAGTCGAAAGGGTGACCCCGGCTTCCAATACCACCCGGTCCTTGACCATGGTGCGGGCCAGCGACGGGTCGAGGTCGATGTCCACCGACTCGGCGACTGGTTCGACTGCCGACGGGGCCGGCTCGGCGGCCAACGTGTGCAAGCCAGTGGTCAGCAGGGGCCGCTCCGATGCCAACCGGGCATCCTCTAGCAACGAGCCGCCCCACTGCTGGCGGGTCATGGTCCACTCCCCCGCTCCGCTGTCGGCCTGGACGTCGATGCAGTTAGCCACCATCGGCAGGTCGAGGCGGGCAGCCACCTGGGCCATGATCTCGTTGCCCCGCTCGCTGCCTCCGGCCAGCACCGTGCCCGGCTCCAGCCGTCGAACCAATTCGGCCGCTGCCTCCCCCCAGGCCTCGGGGCCGAAGTCGGCCAGCACGTCGCTGACCACGGTGTATACCGCCTCAGCACCGAAAACCCCGGCTTCGGACACCAGATCGGCGTCGTCGGCGCCGATCAGCGCAGCGTGCAGCGGCGCTCCCATCTGGGCGGCCAGGCTGCGTCCGAAGGTCAGCGCCTCCCGGGCGGCCTCGTCCATGGTGCCCCGGTCGTGCTCCAGCACCACCAGCAGCATCACAGCACTCCCAGTTCTTCGAGCACGTCCACCACTGCGGCGGCCGCCTCGGGGCTGTTGCCCAAGATCTCTGTCTCGGTGACCGTTTCCCGGGGCCGGTGCAACCGCACCAGCGACTGCCCGCCGGGCTGAGCGTCGGAGCCGAGTTCGGCGATCTCCAGCTTCTTGGAAGCCAGCCGTCCCCGCATGGTGGGGTACCGGGGCAGGTTGATGCCCTCCTTGACGCCTACGGCCGCGGGCATGGGCAGCTCGTATACCTCGAACCCGCCGTCGATCTCTCGGCGGGCCCGGACCACGCCATCGCCGGCCTCAGGGTCCACCTCGATGCCCTTGATGCCGTTCACGATGGGACGGCCCAGGGCATAGGCCACCCGCACCCCCACCTGAAAGCCCCCCGAGTCGGCCGACTCGTTGCCGAACACCAGCAGGTCGAACGGACCGTCGGCGGCCTCCAAGCCCTGGATGGCCTCGGTGAGCGCGGCCGCGGTTCGCTGGGGATCCCAGGCCGAGCCGTCGGTGGCTACCAGCACACCATGGTGGGCTCCCACCGAGGCGGCGTAGCGCAGCTGCTCGGCCGCCTCCAGAGGTCCCAGCGTGAGCACGGTCACCTCGCCGCCGTGGCGCTCGGTGAGCTGCACCGCTTCTTCTACGCCGCACTCCTCATGGGGGCTGGTGGCGAAGCCCAGATGGGCGGCGTCCACGGCCAGGCCGTCGGCGGTCACGTTGATCTTGGCCCCCGGCGCCGCCACCCGCTTCACACAGCACAAGATCCTCATGGCCGACCCTCGCCCACAACGCAGCACAAGATCCTCATGGCGAGCCCCCCTAGCTCCGCAGGCGGGAGTCGTCGGGATCGAACACCGCGCCGGTGCCGGCCACCCTCACCGGGAACAGCTCATTCATGTACATCACCTGGAGGTCGGTGCCCGGCTGGGCCAACTCGGCGGGCAGATAGGCCATGAGCAGGTGCCTGTCCACCGATGGTCCCGGACCTGCGGTGGTCACCCGTGACACCCGCCCGTGGGAGTCGGTGATCCGCTGGCCGTCCTGGGTCAGGATGGGCTCGTTGCCCCCCTGCATGTAGCGCTTGCGGCCCTGGCTGTCGGTCAGATCCTCCACGGTGAGCACGCACATCGACACCTCGGGGTCGCCCATCTCCCAGGCGGCCAGGTAGGGCTCCTTGCCGATGAACGGCGCCGCCTTCACCTTGGGCCGGGCCAGGCCGGCCTCCAGCGGGTTGTATTCGCTCTCCAACTCGGCCCCCATCAGCCGGTAGCCCTTCTCCAGCCGTCCCGACGTGCCGTACACCCCGCCGCCGGTGGGGCGCAGGCCGTAGTCGGCCCCCACCGCCATAAGGGCATCCCACAACACCGGACCGTCGTCCCAGGCGGCGTAGATCTCCCAGCCGGTGTCGCCGACATAGGAGATGCGGAACAGCGTGGCCTCAATGGTGCGGCCCCCGCAGTTCAGCTCCACCTCCACCAGCGAGCCGTAGGGCGAGCCGTCCTGGCTGAGGTCTTGGCTGGTCAGCGCCCCGATCACGTGGGGGGCGTTGGGCCCCCACACCCCAAGGGTGGTGATCTGATCGGTGATGTTGGCGAAGCTCACCGACCCGTCGACCGGCATGTGGCGGCGGGCCCAAAACTCGTCGCGCCCGCCGTCGAACACGCCGGTCACGATGCGCACCCGCTCGTCGCCCATCCGCATCATGGTCAGATCGGAGTGGAAGCCGCCGTCGGGGGTCAGCCACGGGGTGTAGATGGAGCGGCCCACCGGCACGTCCACCTTGTTGACCGCCAGATAGTCGGCATAGGCCACCGCGCCGGGCCCGGTCAGCTCGAAGATCTGGAAGGCACTGAGGTCGACCATCCCGCAGTTCTCCCGCAGGTTGAGGTGCTCGGCCACGGTGATGGGGCTCCACCACCGGGCGTCCCACTCCACCTCCCGGCCCTCCACCTCGTAGTGGTCCACCAAGTCGGCGTTGGACTCGAACCACTGGGGCCGCTCCCAAGTGCGGGCCTGGAAGAAATCAGCCCCCAAATCCTGTTGGCGGGAGAAGTAGGGGCTCACCCGCAGGTTGCGGCGGCTCTCCCACTGCTCTTGGGGGTGGACGATGCCGTAGGTCTTGTTGAAGTGCTCCGCGGAGCGGGCCCAGATGTGGTCGTCGCCCCGCTCTTCGGGGTAGAAGCGGGACACATCGGCACCGTGGACGTCGATCACCCGGGGATAACCGAAGGTCATCCACTCGGCCACCACCTGGGCCATGCCCGGCCCCTCCTTGACCCAGATGGCCGCGGCCGACCACAGGTTGCGGACCTCGGGCAGCTCTCCCAGACACGGCATGGCATCGGGGGTGAGCGATAGCAGGCCGTTGATGGCGTACTTGATCTCAGCGTCGCCCAGCATGTCCATCAGTTCGATGGCCTGCTCCATCTGCTCGTCGAAGTCGTCGGGGGTGAACGGCATCTCGGTGGGCGAAAGGGCAGATTCCTCGTTAGAGGGGATTTCGTCGGGGTGGTGGAAGATGGGACGGTGGGCGTACGACCCCACCTCCATCGACCCGGCCGACTGGCGCTCGTAGCAGAAGGTGTCCATGTCCCGAACGATGGGATAGCCGATCTCGTTGTTGGTCTCGGCCAGGATGTCAAGGGGACCGACGTCGGCCATCTGGTGAACGGCGGGCACCAGCGGGATGTAAGCGTCGGCCATGTTGGCCACCCGATTCGACCACACCCCGCAGGCGATCACCACGTATTCGGTCTCGATGGTGCCCTTGTCGGTGACTACCGCTTTGACGGTGCGGTCGCCGGGGTTGGGGCCGTCTTCGGTGATGATGTCGAGCACCTCGGTGTTGGCCGCCACATGGCAGCCCCCGTTCACCGCCACGTTGCGCATCTGGGTGCCGGTCTCCAAAGAATCCACCACTGAGACCGTGGGGCAGTAGAAGCCCTCCAAAACGATGTCGGTGTTGACGAAGGGAACCAGCTCCTTGACCTCTTCGGGGGTCAGCAGGTGGGCCTCGACGCCCCACGCGGTGGCCGAGGTCATGCGCCGCTTGAGCTCATCCACCCTCTCTTGGGTGCGGGCCACCTCGATGCCGCCGGAGTCCACCGACAGGCCCAGGTCGCGGTACTGGTTGGCGCTCTGCTCCCCCAGCAGGCACATCTCCTTGTTGTGGTCCACCGGGAAAATGAAGTTGGAGGCGTGGCCGGTGGACCCGCCGGGGTTGGGCAGCGGACCCTTGTCCAACAGCACCAGATCGGTCCAGCCCAGCTTGGCCAGGTGCCCGACCAGGCAGTTGCCCACGATTCCCGCGCCAATGACCACGCACTTGGCCTTTTCGGGGACATCAGCCATGTCCTGCCTCCGTCATAATGCCCAACTCGCTTCCTCAACAGGTCGTGCTGCCTGCAAGTATTGCACTTCTGGTCCGTATTATGGTACAGTTCCGTTATGCGGAACGACTCGGCCAGTCTATCGCGGTGGGAAGAACCGCAACCGGCTGGGCCGAATCCTGATGTTCAGGAGCTTATTCGCAACTCAGCTTTCGAGATCATCCCGCTGAACAGCGCTTCTGGGGCCATTGACGCACTGCCCCCGAAGTCACGGGTATCGATCACCGCATCAGCGGCCAAAGGCCAGGCCGCCACGTTGGAACTGGCCGAAGAACTGGTCATCCGGGGGCACCACGCCATCCCCCACTTCTCGGCCCGCTTGATCAGAGATCGCGGCCAAGTAAAGGATCTGGCCGCATGGGCCAAGTACGTCGGGGTGACCACCGCATTCGTCATCGGCGGGGACGCCACCGAGCCGGGCCCCTACCACGACGCCCATACCTTCATGCAGGACCTGTTCGAGCACGACCACGGCCTCGACACGGTGGGAGTTGCCGCCTATCCCGACGGCCATCCCCTCATCGGCGAGGATGAGCGCCGCCACGCCCTGTTCGCCAAGCAGGATTTGCTGGCCGAGGCCGGTCTGCGGGGCTATTGCAGCACCCAGATGTGCTTCGACCCGGCCCAGATCATCGCCTGGCTCAAAGCCGAGCGGGGCGACGGGCTGACCCTTCCGGTACACCTGGGCATCCCCGGCGCGGTGGAGCGGGCCAAGCTGCTCACCATCGGCGCCCGCCTCGGAGTCGGCCAATCATTGCGCTATCTCCACAAGAACCGCCGCTCAATGGCCAAGCTGCTGGGCTCCTCAGCCCACGATCCCTCCGAACTGCTCGAAGCCCTCAGCAGCCAGCTGACCCCACTGAGCATTAGCGGCCTCCACATCTTCACCTTCAACCAGGTAGAGACCACCGCCACCTGGCGCCACGCCCTCCTCCACAGCTGACCCCGAGTCCAGGGTCTAGGCCGCGCCGCCTTCGGCCATCAGGGCGGCAAGGCTGCGGCGCTGCTCTACCGAGTTTCCACCAACGCGAGGTCAGTTGTCCGGAACCGGAGGGTCTCTTAGTGGTTCTGGGGGAAATGGGCCACTCCGCTTGAATCCCAGGCTCTGCTCGTCTTCGTACCGGTTGGTAGCCCACATTAAGACGTTGCATTGATGGAGGTCATCAGCTAACTGGTCTTGTCCGCTCACGATGGCATCAACGGCCTGCTCATCTTCTGCGCCGTTGGCCGGGCGCCATCTCGTCTTCTCAAACAGGTCGTAGCCCTGATCTCTCGGCAACGGATAGGACAACCTCTTCACACTCCAACACTAACGGGCAGCCTCCACTGAATCGTGGAGCGATGTCTGCAGCTAAATCGGCAGATGTCGAGGCACGCTTTCTATGAGGCGCTCATGCAGCATTCCGCAACGATCTCGTTATCGGTGGCCCCCTCTAGTGCATATTCCTCGCAAGGGATCCATTGCTAGGTCAGACAGCTACTGGAGTTCTGTACGGCGGATTTGAGACCAGAGTCCGACCAGTTCTTGCCTATCGGGAAGACCACCACCTAGATCCAACCGCGATTTGACGATCCTGACTGCACCTCGGCCAAATGCTAGGAAGTAGACACAGGTGCTGGCGTCGATTCCGTTACGCGATAGCGAGTGGGAACTGCCACAAGGCGCTCATCATCGAGGTGGGCAGCAAGGTTCTGGAACACAACCGGATAGCCGAGCTTTCGAAGAGCGAGGTATTCGGCGTCAGGTTGTTTTCGGAGATTGATATGGCCCCAGAAGTGAACTACATAAGTGCTGGGATCGGCGTGTGCGACCCTGTGCTCGTTCTCCGTCAGGAAGAACCGGACCTCATCTTGGTGGCTGGCTTTGACCTCGATCCGCGTCAAGCCAAGCGTCCGGTCCTCTATGTCGTATCCCAGTGCGTCATCATCTAGGGCCACCCAGCGGATCGCCGACGGTGTCGACCCTTGGCGGAGCAGGTGATAGCTGTAGGCCTCGCCTCGCGATCCGATCGCCTTTTTGGCACCTTCGTCGGGCGTAGGGAGTGGAATCAGGCTCCAAGGCGTATCGAGGTCGGTGTACAGAGTGCTGGGGATCACGACGATGGAGGCACCCACAGCACCCGGCCAGGCACGTAGGAGGCCCAGCACTTGCGGGGCCGCGTGGCGGAGTGTCGACACGCGGGCTTGAGCGTTGCCAGCCTCATCAATCGTGCAGGCTTCAATGACGCGCCGGACTTGGGAGTGGAGATATCCACCAGTCAGCAGGGCTTGTGCCAGTTCTCTCCGTGCTTTCTCGGAGTTCAGGCCCTTAGCACGCTGCCCCTCCTTGCTCAGCCAGAGTCTTCTTCCTTGCTCGTGGAGTAGACCGAGTTGTCCCAGCAACCAAAGTAGGGATGAATGTTCGTCGCGTGGGCCATCGATTTCGGCTCGTAGCTCCAGTAGGAAAGTGTGGCGACCGACGCCGGGAGACCTTGCAGGGAGCAGCTCGATTATGCGTTGCGCCCGTCGCAGGCGCGGTGGAGTAAACCAATCAGGTTCAAGCCTCACAGTCCTGACTCGACTTCCTCACCAATCAGAAATCGAAGAAGCGCCTCGATGTCGGCAACATCACCTTCCGGTTGGGCCGAATCCTGGTGAAGCGGATGAATTTCCGCCCCTTCGAGCAAAAGCTCCATGTCGGCTTGCTTGCCTCGAAGCGATGCGTTTACGAGGTGGTCAATCGTCTCTGACCCAGCGAGTGTCGCCTGGAGGATATGGACAGTCACTTCAGTCCTTGGATCAAGTCCAAGGCGGTGAATGCGATCTATGGACTGCAAGAAGAGAGCTGCGTCGTAGGTTCGATCGAGATACACCGCGTGGTGGCAGGCCCGATGGAGGGAGATAGATTCGGAACTCGTCGCAGGATTTGTGACCAATACCGCTGGGCCGCTGTGGTTTAGGAACCGCTCGATACGGGTCTCTCTCGTGTCGCTAGCGAGCGGACGAGTCTTTGTGGTGTCGTGTATTGGTTCGTCGCCGGTTGGGACCCGCCCGTCGACTTGGAAGACAGCAAGCCTCAGCTCATTGCGGACTTGCTGCGAAACAAAGTCAAGATTGCGAACGAAGTTGCTCCAGACGACGACTTTCTCACCAGCTCCCGTGATTTCCTCCAATAGTCGCTTGGCTTCCGTCCACTTTGCCGGCGTTTCAGTTGTCGAGAAGTGTGAGAGCCGTTCCAGCAGCGTTGGGTTAGTGTCTGGCAGCGCTGGCAGGTGGTGGACTTCGTCGGGGTGGTTGAGCAGGTCGGGATTTGTTGCAGCCTGGAGCAGCCGAATAGGTCGGGCTCGACGAAGTGCATCAATCTTGTCCTCCCACGTTCCAGCCATGTCGACGGCACCCCTGAGTCGATTCCTGATGAGCTCATAGATCTCGGCTTGCGTCCCAGTCAGTTCCGCTTCGTGACGCTCCACCTTGTATGGCCGGAGCCCGAGTTCACTCTTGGCGGTTCGGATAGTGAATGGTCCGATTTCGCGCAAGACGGAATCAAATGACCGTTCCGCTTTCGCCGCAAACTGATCGCGGGTGCCCGTCAGGAGTCCGCCAGGCCAGAGGATTGTGAGCTGGCTGTAGAGATCTCGGGGGCTGTTCGGCATCGGAGTGCCCGAGAGGATCATGCGCACTTTCGCCAGCTCGGCGATTTCCGCCAGCGCTGGCGCCCAATACCCACCTCGGAAACGCTTGACTCGGTGAGACTCGTCCACGATGAGCATTACATTTAGCGACTCGCAGAGATCGTTCAGTGCGGGGCGGTCTGCGGCAGCCGATGCATAGCTCATCAGGAGGAGATTTCCGCGACGAGCCTGTCCATACAGGGCGCGACGCTGTGAAGCAGTCCCACGAACTCTCTTGGTCATAAAGAGGTCGCCCAGTGCTGCGGTCGTCTCCGACTCCCATGGCTCAAATGAAGCCAGTGGCCCGACGACGATGATCGCATCCACGGTCGTTGCCACAAAGTGGGTTGCGGCCACGGCCAGCGCGGTGGCCGTTTTGCCGGCTCCTGGTACAGAGAAATTTGCGTGGTTCGTGGCAGCCAGAGCATGGCCGACGTTGCGCAACTGGTGCGGGAATAGCTCGCGTTCGCGTCGCCATCCAAGTGCAGTGAGATTGTCCGCAATGGCCTGGTCCGCGAGTGAACCGTGGCCTTCTCGCCATGCTATGGCTTCTTCTCGAGACCGGACGAGGCCTCGCTGACGTTCCAGTGCCAGCTCAAGATGGCGGTCAGCCATCACGCCGCGAACCACTGACAAGTGTGCCGCGACCAGGTAGTTGTTGATCCGGAGGATCACATCTTGGCGTCGAGCCCGACGTATGGGGACACGCCAGCCGCGCTCCATCTCCTCCGCACCAAGAATCGTCCTGAAAAAACGACGCATGTGGCGTGTGTGGAGAGCGTCGTCTCCTGTGACAAGAATCGCAGAGGCGTCGCTCTCTTCGATATCGATGTGAACTTGGCCCGTCACCGGAGGAGTTCGTGGTTCGCGTCAAACCAGCCGAGCATTGTGTCGACAGCAGCGCGAAGATCGGCGTTGTCTGCAAGCTCCCGGCTGAGCTCGCTTCGCTGGGAGAGCGCGAGGAGGCGGCGGTTGATTTCTTTCACGACCTCCACTAGGTCCTCGTTCTGCGATGCTTGGTGGCTGTCGAGGGCGTCCACAAAGGCCTCGCGCACTTCCTCCTTGGGATAGTTGGTGACGACCGGTCCCGGCGGCTCGTCGCTTTCGTCGTCTTCTTCGTCCACTGGCTCCTCGTCGACCACCTCCGGGTAACCAAGTGGGTCTTCCGTAGTCGGCTGAACCCACTCACCCTCGGCGTCGTCGATTGCAGCGGCCAGGCGATCAAAGGCGTCCACGTCGTCCCTATAGAGCCTACGGACCTCACGGATCTTGAGGTGCGTCATACTTGAGTTGACGGCAGCAAACATCACACCGAGCATCGGAGCAGCGCGATCAGGATCCTCGGCTTCCACTTGCCGCATCGTCCTGCCAACATCCCGGAAGCGTTCGATCTGTCCCATGAGCTTGTCGTATTGGCCCTGCTGATCAAGGTCTGTCAAGTACTCGTCCATGTACTTGATCGCATAGAGCTGGACGATGGCGTAGTTCTTGCTGTCGCGCATGACGTGCTGCAATTTGCCTGCCACTGTCACGATGCTCTCGTCGTCATACCAGTCGATTTCGAGATCATCGGCTGCATCCTTGATGGCTAAGAGCAGGTTGATGTCGGTGTATCGAACCTTGTAGTCCTCGGTGAGCTGCTCGCGCTGCTCCATCTCGAACATTGCGATCTCGTTTACGGATGACGTGTCCAAGATGACGGCGTCGATGTGCTCGTAACCGCTTGCTCCTTCTTCGCGCCCAAGTCTTCGGAGCATGGCCAGTCGCCTGTTGCCATTGCGTACCGTTCCGTCCGGTCGGATCCAAAACGGAGACTCTTGCTGTCGCCTCTGCCAATCCTGCCGGAGAGCGATGTAGTCCTTACCCTCAGTTCCGACAACGCGGCCACCATCGACTTGGAGATTCCGGTCAAGAAGGATCGCCTCGACGCTCGAGGCATCGTCTTCATTGTTCTCAGGGTCAAGGTTGTGTCCCAGCTTTTCTTCGAACAGTTTCCGCTCTGCGGCGAATCGACGGTTGTCGATGTTGAGGACAAGAGCAGCCACCGGCACCCTCTTAATCGCCTCGTCTTTCCACTGGCCAAGGACCCATAGGCGCGCTGTGGAACCAGTTGCTGGTGCCTCTGCGATGGCGATAATGCGTTCTTCAACATCCATGCGGTCCTCCTTGCACGGTCGGACAACCGAACCGTGGTGATGCCATAGAGAGCGCCTCTTCAAAATTGTGGCTGTCTGCTGCGCTCACGGGTAGATCGCCGACAAGGCTGTCCCATGAGCCGCGAACATCTTGCATCGGAGCGGCCTGGGTCTCATCAATTGGCCGACAGACAACCACCACGTCCCACTCACAGTTTCCAGGATGGCTGTGGTGTCCCATATGGCCGTCACTGCGCACGGGCCACATAGCGGTAACGCGTAACTTGGCCTCATCGAGCGCAATGCCGATCGCGTGCCATGCCAATGGATTGCTTGAGTGATACGTGAATGCAATGGGGCGCCCGACTGAACGGGCACGCAAGGCCGGGCGAAGGCAATCCGCTAGGCGCGTTCCGAACCCCTCGGCATTTCCGTCGGCACAGGACTGAAGAGACTGACCACCCAGCGAGAGCTTTGGGTTCCAGCTGCGGAAGAGCTCAGAAAGCTCGTCATACACGATGTAGTCGTAGTAGGGCGGGTCAAATACAAGGAGGTCAACAGGGGACGTAGGCATGTAGTCGGCGGCTGAGGAACAGCCCAGATCACCCACCTGGCTCGCCCGCTCAAACGCGAACCCCTTGGCGTTTACGGCACTCTCCTCAGGATTCCAGGTAGACCGCCGCACTGCCGCAGAGGAGGAGCGAACCACTCGGTTGATGCACTGCTGGAGCGTGCCGCGACCACCATGAGAGTGGAGGGGATTCAGTTCTACACTCATCGCAGGAAGCGAATAACCCCTCACTGAGAACAGAGCCGACAAACGCCCGTAGTCCGTCGCGTATGAGCACAGTCGATTATTGGTCATCAGCGAATTCGATAGGGCAAGTCGCAATGCACGGTCAACCGGTGCGTCTAACTTGGCTGTTTCTAGCCACGCATGCGCTGCGCCTAGGACAAGCAACTGTCGATCGGTGAAGAGGTCCCGGACCGCATGTATGCCATAGCTGCGCGGCCGTGGGTCAGTCCGCTCCGGATCAAATTCAGCATCGGGTAGCACAAGTTTGACAGGAGGATCTTCTAGCTGCCGCGAAGCTAGCTCAATAGCGGCGACATCATTGTGCGTCGGTGAATCGAACGATCGTCTCCGGGATTGAGGTGTTCGTTCCACAGCAAGCAGGCATCGCGGCACCTGGCCAGTCCCAAGCTCGCGGTGGTTACTCCGACGGCCGCATGTGGGGCATTCATACTTGCGTGACCTGAACGTCCCTGCATCAATTCTCACCCTCCGACCACTGGCCGTTGTCAGCATCCGGCGGTCAGGTGACGCTAGGTGATGCACCTTCAAGGTTTCCGGGTCGAAGACCGCCATACCAAAGTCCCGTACAACGGCCCCAGGTTTTTCAGCGTCACGAGCAAGGACAAGACTTCGATAGAGGGGTCCGCTGGTCTCACATTGCGGACAGGTCACAATCGGAAGCCAGAAGTAGTGCAAGGGCTCGCCCCCATCAGAGGGGTACAGGGGCGAGAACGCCAGTCGGAGGAACCGCAATAGGTCTTCGCCGGCCTCGGCCACTTCGTACGCCTGTGGCGGTTCAAGCGCATGAGCGACGATCTGTCGTGAGGTCGCGTCAACATCGGTACCGCTGACACTCGCGCCGAGACGGGCGGCCTCAATGAGGGTCGAGCCTCCGCCCATGAAGGGATCATGTGCAAACACCCCTGTGAGGGGTCGCTCTTCGGAGCCGTAGAGGCGCCAGAATTCCCTTTGGCTTGTTCCGCTCGGTAGCGATGCGGCAAGCAGTATTGAGCGAATTACGGCAGGCGGACGCCGTGCCCACCACCGGTGGGCTGCATAGGCCGGATCATGGTTTCGCCGATCCGCAGCGACGACCTTCGACACAGCCAAGGCGGGAAAGGCTGACTCAAGCAACGTCAGGTCTGAGCTACTTATGGCCGTCGGATCTGCCTCTTCTTCTGGATTTGCTGCGGGCACCTTCATAGAAGTCTCCACAAGTTCCGCCTAGTCTCTTGATTATGGCCGCTCAAGCGGAAGCCGATTTGGAACTCGCAAGACTTCCTTCCGTAAGCGAAGGTGGCCCAGCCAACTGGGTCCAACTTCATCTCTCACACCCCTCGCTCACCCAGTACATGTTTGACCTCTAAAGCGGGACGGAATCGGGCTCTAGAGACCGTTCCAGTACCCCTCGCCTCCAAGCCGCTGATGAAGAGTCTCAGGGCAGCAAGCAATCGCTTCTGGTCCTGCCTGCTTAGATGCCTGTTGCCGCGTTGAAACGATCCAGTTTTGTTATAGATCGGCACTGTCGGAGATCACGTGTCCTCTTCAAATGACGCCAAGAATTCCTCGGAGTTGAGATAGCGGGTATACCGCCCCGCTGCGATATCCCCATGGGGGTCCGGAGTGAAAAGCTCAACGTTCGCCCTTGCTCCGCGGCGTTCGCGGCGGTTCGCCAGTGCAGTCGCCGGCCATTGAAGCAAAGTCCTGGCTGACAATTCTGAATCCCTTTCAAACAATATCGAACACTCAATATACATGCTCATCTTCGCATGCCGCGCAGGTTTCTGCGTCCCCTTGCCCGCTAGGCCGCGCCGCCTTCGGCCATCAGTGCGGCCAGGCTGCGGCGCCACTCCACCGAGGGGCGGTCGGACTGGACGCTGACGGTGGCGGTGAGGTCCATGGGGAGCACGCCCTCGAGCTTTTCCAGCATGGCCTTGTCTTCCGCGCCGATGGCCAGGTCGAACTTCATGATCTCATCGGCGGGCACCGAGAAATCGTCGTTGCGCCACACCACGAAGTTGAACAGCGAATTCACGTCGTCCATCGGGGTGGTCAGCAGCAACAAGATGTGCTCAAGGCCCGACTCGTAGGCAATGGTGCTGCGCACCGAAAACGGCAGCACGTACCCGGTAGTCATCCGGCGGTGCAGCACGTCGTCTTCCTGGCCGGTAACGGTCTGGCCCGCGTCACTGGTGTTGTTGGCATTCACCTCGTAGACGTAGCCCCGGTAGCCGTCGGGCAGGTCGCCCATCTCCAAGGGCGGTATCACCGTCTCCTGGGCCAGCCCGAAGGTGGCGGTGTGCACGAACGGGAAATGGGAGAAGTCCATGAAGTTGTCGGTGATCCGGGTGGACGACACCGCCCAGTGCTGGAATGGCGTATTCAGCCGCCGGAACTCGGGGTTGTCCTCTTGGGGGATCTCGGGGATCCGGCCCAGGGGCTTGCCCGGACACAGCCACACCAGGCCATAGCGCTCCTCGATGTCAACAGTGTTCAAGTGAGCCTTGGGCGGCACCGGGGTGCCGGGGGGCGAAGACGGCACCAACTGGCACCGGCCCCCGGCTCCGAACCGCCATCCGTGATAGGGGCATTCCATGCAGCCGTCCACCATGCGTCCCTCCGACAGAGGGGCCTCTCGGTGGGGGCAGCGATCAGGTGCGGCGGTGAGCGATCCGTCGTCGGAGCGCCACAGCACATAGCGGCGTCCCAGCACCTGAATCCCGACTGGGCCCGGAGCGATTTCTTCGCTGAGCGCAATGGGGTACCACTGGTGGTCCAGCGCCGGCTGGCCGACGAGCTGGTTGGAAGCGCCATTTCCACTCATGGGCCGATGATACTCCCTCCCCCTTTTCCTGTTTCCCGGACACTGCGCCGGTAACGTCAACTGACGTGTCAGCGGCCGACTGGGTGATAACCGGCGACATCGTGACCATGGACGCCGAGCGCGCCATCATCTCCGACGGCGCAGTGGCGGTAGCCGACGGGAAGATCGCCGCAGTAGGCAAGGCCGAAGACATTCGGGCTCAGTACCCGGATACACCCGAGCGGGGGTCGGCTGACTCGTTGGTGGTGCCCGGTTTCGTCAACGCCCATCAGCACCTCACCGCCGACCGGCTGGTGGCCTCGGCCATCCCCGACGATCTGCCCCCAGGCGCGGCCATCTTCGAGTGGATTGTGCCCGTCCATGAGCACGTCACCGGCGACGACGACGAACTGGCCGCCACGCTGGGGCTAATAGAGGCGGCGACCAATGGCATCACCACCACCATCGACGCCGGCACCGTGGCCCACCCCAACCGGGTGGCCCAAGCCATGGATGCAGTGGGCGTGCGGGGCGCCGTGGCCCGCTGGGGTTCGGATGCCGACGGGTTGCCCCAGTCGGGCTCGGTAAATGAGGTGATCGACGCCCAGCGGGATCTCATAGAGAGATATCCCCCCGGCGGCCTAGTTGAGGCGTCGGTCACGCTGGTGGGCCACGACTTGATGTCCGACGACTTGGTGATGGCAGCCGCCGATCTGGCCCGCTCCTCCGGGCGGCGGCTGAGCTTCCACATCTCCCCCACCCCGAACGACGCTGCCAGCTATCTGGAGCGGACCGGGCACCGCCCGCTGGTACACCTAGACCGCTTGGGCGTGCTCGATGCCAATGTGTTGGTAGGGCACGCCGTTCACATTGACGACGCCGAGCTGGAGGCCCTGGTGCGAACCGGCACCGCGGTGGCCTCATGTCCGTGGGCCTATCTGCGGCTGGGCCAGGGACTGACAAAGCGCCTCGCCCACCTGGAATTGTGGCGACAAGGAGGGCGGCTGGCGCTCGGGTGCGACACCGAGAACGCCAGTGACGCCATCGACGGCCTACGGGCTGCGGCCCTGTTCGCCGGACTGGCCAAGGACACATCCGCCGATCCCACCGAGTTCGGCGCCCACCACGCCTTCGAGCTGTTGACCATCGCCGGGGCCGAGGCGGTGGGCATGGCCGACCGGATCGGCTCTTTGGAAGCGGGAAAGGCCGCCGACATCGTGTTGATCGACCGATCCGGCATCCAGTGGCAGCCGCCCAGCCCCGACCCGATCTTGCAGCTGGTGTGGGCCGGCGGCGGAGGATCGGTGACTGATGTGCTGGTAGGCGGCCGCCTCGTGATTGCCGACGGTCAGTGCACAACAGTGGACACCGGATCGCTGCGCTCCGAGGCCCGCCAAGCGGCCCAGCGGCTAATCGAGCGCTCAGGCATCCGTCCCCGTTCCCGCTGGCCGATGCGGTAGCCAACAACATCAACTAGAAATAGAGGCGATGACCTACCCCAACACTCTCATCTTCGTTGACTTCCCCTCCGACGACCCCGAGGCATCGGCGGTCTTCTACCACGAGGTGTTCGGCTGGGAGGTGGAGCCCCGCCCCGCAGGCGTGTTCCACCGGATCGTCCCCGGCCAGAACTTCCAGCTGGACGACGGCTCTCAGAGCGAGATCGGCAACCTGCACATGGGGATCCACAACGCGGCCAACGCCCGCCCCCACCCCGACCCCGACGGGGTCGAGCCCCGCGGCCTTTCCCAAGACGGCCGCACTGTGCGGATCTGGGTTCTGGTGAGCGACGACGATGACTCCGACGCCATCATGGACCGGGCTTTGGCCCGGGGGGCCACCGAGCTGTGGCGTGATCACTATTGGGCCGAGTTCAACGGGTTCAACGCCGCCTTCAAAGACCCGTGGGGCAACACCCTCATCTTGTGGACCAAGGGCGGCGACGATCCTCAGATCCCCGACGGCTGGACCGACGAGTAAGCCTGCCGTGGCCGATCACGACCCCGTCTACGAAGTTCACCCCCCCGCCCCCCGCTGGACTCACATCGCCCTTCGGGTGGCCGATATGGACGCCACCATCGACTGGTACACCACCTACACCCCGATGCGGCTCTTGGACCGGCGGGAAGACGATATGGGCTACGGGGCCTGGCTGGGCCACGGCGACTCCCCCGATTCGCCGTTCATTCTAGTGCTGGCCCAGTTCTTCCCTGAGACCGATCCGTTCAAAGGCTCCCCCATGGCCAAGCTGGCCCCCTTCGCCCACCTGGGCATCGAGCTGACCAGCCGCGAGGCAGTCGAGGAGACCGCGGCCAAGGGCAGCGCCGGAGGCTGTCTGGCCATGCCCCCCACCGACATGCCGCCCCCCATCGGCTACATCTGCATGCTGGCCGACCCCGACGGCAACATGGTGGAGTTCTCCTACGACCAGGGGGTCTACGCCCTGGCCAGCCAGCTCGCCCAGCAACAGAGCTGAACTAGCGGCGACGCTCAGCCGATCACCAGCGTCAGTTTGTCCCAGCCCCGCACCGTGGAAGTGTGGGCCCGCTCGGATTGGTCGAGGTCGACGGTCCAATCGGGAAAGCGCTTGAGCATCTCTTCGAGCGCAACCCGACCCTCGAGGCGGGCCAATGCGGCGCCAAGGCAGAAGTGCAGCCCATAGCCGAATGACAGGTGGTGGTCGATGTCGCGGTGGATGTCGAAGTCGTCAGCGGTGTCGCCCCACTTGCGGTGGTCGCGGTTGGCCGACCCGTTGAGCAGCAAAATGGCGCTCCCTTCGGGCACGGTAATGCCGTGGTACTCCACGGCCTGCTTCACGTAGCGGGCCTGCACCGGTGACGGCGCCTCGTAGCGCAGCGACTCCTCGATGGTGTTGGGGACGAGCCCGGGGTCGGCTGCGACCTCCCGGCGCTGGTCGGGCAACAACCCCAGCATCAGCATCGTCCACCCGATGAGCTTGGTGGTGGTCTCGTTGCCCGCCCCGGACAACAGGCCGATGTAGCTGAGGATCTCCTCCCGGGTGAGGCGGCGGACAACGCCGGTGTGATCCTCGAATTCGGTGTGTATGAGCTGGGTCATCACATCGTCGGACGGATTCTCCATCCGCCAGTCGATGTACTCGCCATAGTTCCCCTCGGCCGCGGAATCTTCCATCGTCTGGACCGCGCGTGCTACCGACATTTCGCCTGCATTAAGCCGTTGCCCGCGGTCGATCTGGTCGCGAATGGCCTGTTGATCCGACTCGGGAATGCCGAGCAGCATGCCGATTGCCCGCATGGGCACTGGCGCTCCTAGCTTTTCGATCACATCGAATCTCTCGGCCCCCTCGAGGGCATCTAGCGCATCAGTGCAGAAGCGCCGCACCTGGGGTTCGATGGCGTTCATCTGCTTGGGGGTGAACACCCGCGACATCAGACTGCGATACACCGCATGGCGGGGTGAATCGTCGAACAAGATCATGCCCGGGGGCATATCCACGCCGGATTTGATCAGCTCCAAAACGGTTCCCCGCCCGGAGATCAGTCGGTTGTGGTCCCTGAGACCGGCCTCTACGTCGTCCCACCGGCTGAGCGCCCAGAAGTCGTGCTTGTCGTTGTAGTACAGCGGGCACTCGTCGCGCAGTTGCTTCCACACCGGGTGGGGATCGTTGTCAATCTCGAAGTCGTAGGGGTCGTAGTAGGGGGTGGGAGGAGCCGATGCCGTCATGTCATTTCTCCTCGCAAACGCCTTTCCGCTAGATGGCAGTCAGAAGACCGCAAAGTACCATGTTCCCCGGAAACGAGAAGATCGTTCCCCTCTGAGAGGCAGCTATGGACCAGGCGCGGATGGCCGACATCATCGAGATCGAGCAATTGCTGGCCCGCTACGCCGTCGGCATGACCAAAGACGACGTCGAAACCGTTATGGAGGTGTTCACCCCCGACGGCACTTACCGCGCGTTCGGCGACGAGTACGCCCTGGCCGACTTCCCCCGGTTGGTGTCCGCCGCCCCCAAGGGCCTGTTCTTGGTGGGCCCTCCGGAGATCGAGCTAGATGGCGACCAAGCCTCAGGCACACAGCCGCTGTGCTTTGTGGACCAGACGGACCATCAAATGCGGATCGGCTACTACAACGACACCTACCGTCGCACCGAGAGGGGCTGGCGGCTGGCGACCCGCTCGATGACCTTCCTTCGGCGAAGCGGCGCCCGAGACGCCGGCCGCCCCCACGATCCCGACCGCCCCGAGCCGTCGACTAGCTGAGGCTGGAGCCGGTGAGCAGTCCTATCAGCTTGACCATCATCTTCCGGGGCAAGCGGCGCACCATGGACTACGTCGAGGGCGACACGGTGTTGGAATCGGCCCGGCGGGCCGGGCTGAGCCCGCCGTTCTCCTGCGAGGCAGGCAACTGCGCCACCTGCATGGCTTTTCTCAAGGATGGCAACGTAACCATGCGGGCCAACGAGGCGCTGGAACCCGACGAGGTGGAAGACGGTTACATTCTCACCTGCCAGTCGGTCCCCGACTGCGATTCAGTGGTCGACTACGACAGCTTGTGATCCGGGACGACGGCGTGGAGGCAGAAACGCCAGACTTCCTCGCCGGTGATCGGCCGATCTACACCGGTGCTTCGCCCCGCGGTGACAGTGGCGGCCTGAAGGACGACCGCCGCGAGACGTCGCGGACGGCCTTCCCGAAGGAGACCGGTTTCGCCGACCTGCTCCACGATCTCGGCCACGTATTCGTATAGGGGCGAGTAGGCCGCCACCACCTCCTCGGGGTGGTCGACCAGTAGCCGCTGGGCGAACTCGGCAAACAGCGGCTGCTCCGACACCCGTCCCGGCGCGCACAGGTCGTACACCATCAGCACCACCTGCTCCAGCCGATCGAGCGGACCGCCATCAGCGGTGGCCGCCCGGATTCGGGCCACTGCGATGCCCATCTCCTCTTCGAACAAAACCAGCAGCAGCTCGTGCTTACTGTCGAAGTACTGGTAGAAGCTCCGCACCGACTGCTTCGACTGGTCGACCACCTCTTGAATGGTGAACTCCGTCGAGGCCTTGGCCGCGATGACCTCGCGGGCCGCATCGAGAAACTGCTGGACCCGCTTGGCCGCCCGGTCTCGGGCCGCCCGGGTCGACCGCTCGATGGCCCGGTCACGCCACATCGTGTCCCGGCCTAGTTCGTCGACCTTCATGGCATCAGCTGGCCTGTTGAGCGCCGGTCCCCTGGGCGCCCTGGCCAATGTTCTGCCAGCGAGCCTGGACCTGCTCGGCGGTCAGCTTCTCCCGTCGGCTCATAGATCGGATGCTCACGTCGTGGTCGGCGACAGCCGCCCGCAGAGCGCCCACCGAGGCCTGCTCTAGGGGGACATGGCTGAAGGGGTCGAACGAGTACCACCGCATGGCATTCTCGTGGGTGATCTTGGCCGCCTCGTCCTGGGTTACCCCGGCCTCGGTCATCAGCTTCGCCAGTTCTTCGGGGGCGTTGGGCCACGCCGAGTCGCTGTGGGGGTAGTCGCACTCCCAGCTGATGTTGTCGATGCCGATCTGGTTGCGCAGATACACCCCGGTGTGGTCGGAGATGAAGCAGGTTAGGAAGTGCTGGCGGAACACGTCGCTGGGCATCAGGCCGCCGAAATCCTGGCCAGTCCAGCGGTGGTGCATGTCGTAGGTGCGGTCGACCCGCTCCAGGAAATACGGCACCCATCCGGTGCTCCCCTCCGACAAGGCGATGCGGATGGCGGGGAACTCCTTGAGCACCCGGGACCACAACAGGTCGGCGGCGGCCGACTGGATGTTCATCGGCTGAAGGGTGATCATCACATCGGGGGGCGAGTCGGGCGCCGGGAAGCTGAGCTGACCCGATGAGCCCAAGTGGATCGACAGCACCGTTTCGGTGTCGCACACCGCCGCCCACAGGGGGTCCCAGTACCGGTCGTGGAAGCTCGGATAGCCCAGGGCGGCCGGGTTCTCGGTGAACGACAGCGAGTGGCAGCCCTTGTCGGCCACCCGGCGCACCTCCTCGGCGCACTTCTCGGCGTCCCAGATAACCGGCAGCGCCATGGGGATGAACCGCCCCGGATGGGCCCCGCACCACTCGTCGATGTGCCAGTCGTTGTAGGCCCGCACCAGAGCCAGGCCAAACTCCTCGTCTTCCACTGCGAACAGCCGGGCGGCAAATCCGGGAAACGACGGGAAGTTCATCGAGGCCAGCACCCCGCAGGCGTTCATGTCCTTGATCCTCTCGTCAACCATGAAACAGCCCGGCCGGATCTCCTCCAGCGACTGGGGCTCGACCCCGTATTCCTCCTTGGGACGGCCGGCCACTGCGTTGAGGGCCACGTTGGGCACCTCGACCTCGCCGAACTGCCACACATCGGCCCCATCGTCGCGGCGCACGATGCGGGGCGCGTCGGCCTTGTAGCGCCCTGGCAGGTGGGCATCGAAGAGATCGGGAGGCTCGATGATGTGATCGTCGACGCTGATGAGTATCAGGTCTTCGGGAGCAAAGGCCATGGCCGCCTCCGTGCGGGAAACTTGGTCAAGGTTAGGCTGGGAATGAGATTCCCCTATTATCGCAACAACATTCCGCTTCTTCGAAAAGGACCAGCGATGCCCAATCCGACGGCCACCGCCCTGCATGGGCGAGGAGTGCTCGACATCGACACCGGCGAGGTGATCGAGCCCGGCTTTGTGCGGGTAGAAGGCAACCGGATCGCCGAAGTCGGTTCCGACAAGCACATTGCCGACGACTGCGACGAGGTGATCGAGCTTCCTGAGCTCACCCTGCTGCCCGGCCTCATGGACATGGAGGTCAACTTGTTCATGGGCGGTCCCGGGGCGGGCCTGTACGACTCGGTGCAGGCCAATCCGGCCAAGATGACGCTGCGGGCCACCGCCAACGCCCGGCGCACTCTGCGGGCCGGCTTCACCACCGTGAGGAACCTGGGCCTGTTCGTGAAAACCGGCGGCTACCTGCTGGATGTCGCCCTGGGCGAGGCCATTGACGCTGGTTGGGTGGACGGCCCCCGAATCGTGCCCGCGGGCCACGCCATCACCCCCACTGGCGGGCATCTCGACCCCACCATGTTCCAGGCCCTCGGCCCCGACGTGCTGCCCATAACAGTGGAAGAAGGGGTGGCCGACGGCATCGACGAAATCCGTCGGGCCGTGCGCTACCAGATCAAATACGGCGCTCAAGTGATCAAATGCTGCGGCTCGGGAGGGGTTATGTCGCACACCGGGCCAGCCGGGGCCCAGCAATACTCCAACCAGGAGTTTGCCGCCATCGCCGACGAGGCCCACCGCCGAGGGCTCAAGGTGGCCACCCACTGCCACGGCGACCAAGCCGTCCGCTCGGCCATCGAGGCCGGCATCGACTGCATCGAGCACGGCTTTTTGATGAGCGACGACACCATCCAGCTCATGGTGGACACCGGCACGTTCCTGGTGAGCACCACCGCCTTAACCGAGAACTGGGACGTGTCCGACCAACCGCCGGAGCTCCAGGCCAAGGCGGCCGAGGTATTCCCCCAAGCCCGCGAGACCATCTCCAAGGCCATTGAGGCCGGGGTCAAGATAGCCACCGGCAGCGACGCCCCCGCCATCTGGCACGGTCGTAACGCCGAGGAGTTGGTCGTTTTGGTGAGGCGGGGGATGACCCCGCTTCAGGCCATCCGGGCCGCCACGGTGGTCAGCGCCGACCTCATCGACGCTCCCGACCTCGGTCGCATCGCTCCGGGGATGCTGGCCGACATTGTCGGGATGCCCGGCGACCCGCTCGCTGAGATCGAACGGGTGCAGTTCGTGATGAAGGACGGCAAGGTCTACAAGCGTTAGGGAGGACTCATGCCCCATTTCCCCAAGCCAGCGGAGGGCAGCTGGACCGAGCACTACCCCGGCCTGGGAACCGGTCCGGTCTCCTACAAGGACTCCTACGATCCCGATTATTGGCAGCAGGAGATCGACGCCATCTTCAAGAAGGAGTGGCTGTGTGTGGGTCGCGTCGAGCGGCTGGGGCGGGCAGGCAGCTACTTCACCCGAGAGTTCCCCTGGGCCAAGCGGAGCATCCTGGTGGTCAAAGACCGGGAGGGCACGGTTCGGGCCTTCTACAACGTGTGCCGCCACCGGGGAAACAAGCTGGTGTGGGACGACTTTCCCAACGAGGAGACCTCCGGGGTGTGCCGCCAGCTCACCTGCAAGTACCACGGCTGGCGCTATGACCTCGACGGCTCGCTGGTGTTCATCCAGCAGGAGTCGGAGTTCTTCGACGTGGACAAGGATTCTCTCGGCCTGGTGCCGGTGGCCTGTGACGTGTGGGAGGGCTTCATCTTCGTCAACCTCGACCCTGAGCCCCAGCAAACGCTCGCCGAGGCTCTGGCGCCGCTGTCAGAGGGTCTGGCCGGCTACCCGTTCGGCGAGATGACCCAGACCTACGAGGTGCGCTCGGAGATCGACAGCAACTGGAAGCTGTTCATCGACGCTTTCGTGGAGTTCTACCACGCCCCGGTGCTGCACCAGCGCCAGGCGGCCGCCGAGGAGGCCGAGAAGCTGGCCGGATTCGGCTTCGAGGGACTCCACTACGAGCTGTTCAGCCCCCACTCCATGGTGTCGTCGTGGGGCGGCATGTCGCCACCCAAAGACCCGAGCATGGTCAAGCCGATCGAGAACCTGCTGCGTAGCGGTCTGTTCGGCCCCTGGGACAAACCCGCAGCCGTCAACGACAATCAGGATCTCCCGCCGCTGCTCAACCCGTCCAAGCACCGGGCGTGGGGCATCGACTCGTTCGTGTTGTGGCCCAACTTCATGATCCTGTTCTGGGAGACGGGCTGGTATCTCACCTACTCCTATTGGCCCCTCGGCCCTAGCAAGCACCTGTTCGAGTCCACCCTCAACTTCGCGCCGCCTGAGAACGCCAGCCAGCGGGCCGCCCAGGAGTTCGCGTTCTCCACCTTCAAGGAGTACGCCTTCCAAGACGCCAACACCCTGGAGGCCACCCAAACCATGATCGAGAGCGAGGTGGTGAACACCTTCATGCTCAACGACCAGGAGATCCTCTGCCGCCACCACCATGCCGCGGTCCGAGAACAAGTCAATGCCGGGGGCCGCCCGGCCAGCTACCCGTGGATGCCGGCGTCGGACAACGGCGGAGGGGGATGACCATGAGCGACACCACCGCGGCGGCGCTGCCCGCCGACTTCGCCGACCTGGCTCCGTTCGCCGACTGGGCCCTCGACACCTGGCGGGAGCGCTACGAGAAGCGACTCGACTCGACCATGGCCGATATGCAGGCATTCTACGACGCCATGATGCCTCGACTGTCCGAGATACTCGAACACTGCGACTCATTCGACCTTGACGACCTGCCCGACGACGCCCGCAACCTGCTCTTGCTGACGTTCTCCTTGTGCGAGGCCTCGTTTCCAGTGGAGGCGTGGCGGCAACCCCGCGTCCCCGACAGTGGCTCGGCCGACCTGGAGATGGTGCGAGAGCCGCCTCTATAACCTGAGGAACCTGAGGCACGACGACAACGATGGATCTTGAGACCTTTCGCCGCGACTTGGGGGCGTGGCTCGACGCCAACACCGATGATCTGACCCCGCCCTATGAGGGCGCGGGCTCGATGGACGAGCACATGGCCCACTATGCCCACGTCAAGCGGGCCCTATTCGACGCCGGGTTCGGCCGGTACGGATGGCCGGAGTCGGTAGGGGGGCTAGGAGGCTCTCCGCTGTTGCGGGCCATCGTCGGCGAGGAGATCAACTTCCGCGATCTGGCCGACCCCAATGCGTGGACCATGATCGAGGTGCTGGCCCCCACCGTTATCGACTTCGCCCGGCCCGAGATATCCGCCCGTTTCGTGCCGCCGTTCATACGGGGCGACGAGATGTGGTGTCAGGGGTTCTCGGAGCCCGATGCGGGCAGCGACTTGGCCTCTCTATCGTGCCGGGCGACCGAAGCTGACGGCGGCTGGAAGGTCAATGGCCAGAAGATCTGGACCAGCTTCATCGAGTACTCCCAGCGCTGCGTGCTGCTGACTCGCACCGGTGAGCCGGACAGCGCCCATCGGGGCATCACCGCATTCTTGGTGGATGTGGACTCTCCGGGCATCACCTTCAGCCCGATCGAGACCATGCACGGCCGAACGGACTTCGCCGAGGTTCACTTCGACGACGTGTTCGTGCCCGCCGACCGACTTCTCGGCGAGGAAAACGGGGGCTGGCAGGTGGCCATGGACATCCTCCCCTACGAGCGGTCCACCACGTTCTGGCACCGGGGCGCCTTGCTGCACCGGCGGTGCTCGGATCTGATCACCCAGGTTGCCGCCTCCGGCGACCACAGCACCGCTTCGGCCAGGGCGCTTGGCCAAGCGTTCCAGTCGATTGTGGCTTTCCGTAGCCGATCTCGCGACACCCAGCACCAGTTGGCCGCCGGCCAGCAGCTCGGCGTGGAAACGTCGGTCGACAAGATCCTCATCACAACGGCCGAACAACAGCTGTTCGAAGCCGCTCGGGATCTGCTGCCGGGCGTGATCGAATTTGACGAAGGACTCACCGCGGCTCAGTGGCGCACCGACTACCTCTACTCCAAGGCGGCCTCCATCTACGGGGGCACTGCCGAGATTCAACGGAATATCGTCGCCCGGCGATTGCTCGATTTGGGGCCAGAGGCATGAGCGAGATCATCGAATCTGACGACATGGCGCTGCTGGCGGGCAGTTTCGAGGCCGCCATGGCCGACGCACCGGGTCCGAGCGAGGCCGACCAGGCGCTCTACGACCTCGGTTGGGGTGAACTTCTCGCCGCCGCCCCTGGACCAGCAGCGGCGATGGCGTTCAGTGCGCTGGGCACTACCGGCTCGGCCGCCACCCTGCTCGACGACGTGGTGGCCCACGCTCTCGGAATGCCCTTCTCCCCTGACGTCTGCGTGTTGTTTCCCGACTTCATTCACGCCATTCCTGCGGCCCCGCAATCAAGCGAACCCAGAATTCTCAATCAGGAAGAACCTCTAGAGGTCAGTGGGCTGGTGTCATCGCGGATAGACCGGGCAGCCACCGTGGTAACGGTCATGGATGGTGAATACGGATCAGAGCTGACAAGCTTCGAAGCCGGATTTCTTCGAGGAAGGGGGGCGACAGGAGTCGACCCCGCTCACGCCTATCGCCACTTGTCGGTCCGAGTCGCGGCCCACTTTCTAACACCATTGGAGGCCGAGGGCAGCTGGCAGGCCGCAGTGGCCGCCGCCCGGGTGGCCTTGGCCCACCAGCTCATCGGCGGGGCCCGCTGGATGCTGGCCGAGGCCCGCCAGCACGCCCTCGACCGAGTCCAGTTCGGCCGCCCGGTGGCGTCGTTCCAGTCCATCCGCCACAAGCTGGCCGAGTCGCTGGTGCAGATCGAGGGCGCGGCATCGGTGGCCAAAGCGTGCCTGCACGACCCCGACCCCCTGTTGGCCGGGTTGGCCAAGTCGTTGGCCGGCCAAGCCGCCCTCACTACGGCGACCCACGCTCAACAGGTGCTGGCCGGAATGGGCTTCACCGCCGAACACCGCTTCCACTTATGGCTCAAGCGGATGCTGGTGGTCGACACGATGTTCGGCTCGGCCAGCTCGCTCCCGACAGAGATCGGAAAAGACCTGCTAACGCGGGGAACCGCACCCCGCCTCATTCAGCTCTAACCACCCAGGAGGAAACATGGGTCGAGAGGACTACGCCAAATACGCCACAAGCTGGTCGCCGCCCGACTACACCGTGGACGACAACGGCAAGGTGGTGGGCGGCTATGTGCCCGAGGGGCCCAACAACTGGGGGCGCTGGGGCGACGACGACCAGCGCGGCACCCAGAACCTCATCGGCCCCGACCAGCGAATTCGGGCCGCTTCGCTGGTGCAGTCGGGCAAGGTGTTCTCCCTGGCCCTGCCCATCGACGCCGACGGTCCCCGGTTCCACACCCGACCGGCACCGCTGCACTGGTTCTTGATGGCGGGGTCCGACCAGGTGGTGGGCTCCCCCTATAGCGCGGCCGATCCCGACTTCCAGTGGAACGACGACATGTTCCAGATGCCCCTCCAGGGCTCCACCCAGTGGGACGCCTTCTCCCACGTGATCTACCGGGACACGATGTACAACGGCTACTGGGCCGGCAATGTCACTGCGTTCGGAGGCGCATCGGTACTTGGCATCGAGAGTCACCGGGAGAGCTTCGTAGGCCGAGCGGTGCTGTTGGACTTGCCCCGCTCCGAGGAACGCGACCCGCTGGCATCGGCCACCGTGATCGACTCGGCCATGCTGGACCGCTGCGTCGAGCACCAGGGAAGCTCGGTTGAGACCGGCGACATCGCCTTGATCCGCACCGGCTACATGGCGCTGTGGGACCCGAGCTTCACCCCCGACCAGCAGGAGGAGTACTTCGGCGGGTCGCCGGGCTTCGGAGTGGACGCTCTCAACTGGTGCGACCGCTACGACATCTCCGCGGTGGCCTCCGACACCATTGGCGTTGAGGTGCTGGTGCCCGAGGACCCCGACGACCGCAAGCATCCCGTTCACTGCGGGGCGCTGGTCGATCGGGGACTCCCCCTGGGCGAGTTCTGGGTGCTTGACGAACTGGCCGCCGACTGCGCCGCCGACGGCCGCTACGAGTTCATGCTGGTAGCACCGCCGCTCAACATCCCCGGCGCGGTGGGCTCGCCGCTAAACCCCATCGCCATCAAGTAGGGGCCAACCGAACGCTAGAGCCCGTTACTCTCCCGGAAAGCGCAATCCGATCTGCTCGCGGATCTGGTCGAGGGTGCCCATGATCGACAGCGTCTCGGCGTGGGAGATCACCGGGCTCTCCAACTCTCCGGCGGCCAGGCAGCGGTGGAACTCCTCCACTTGGAATCGGAGCCCGTCGCCTTCCCAGGAGCCGTCGATCTCCTCGCGGTCGAACCCCCGCACCACCGTGAGCGACCCCGGGCAGTGCATGAACGCGGGAATCTCGATCGTTCCCTCGGTACCGGCGATGCGGGCGGTGCAGCCCAAGTTGGTGGCGATGGCCGCCTTCACCACCGCCAGCTCGCCGCCGGCGTGTCCCAGAACAGCGGCCACCTGCTCGTCGACCCCGGTCTCGCCGATCCGCCCTTGGGCGGCCACGCTGGTCGGAGTGCCCAGCACCAGCGAGGCAAACTGCACCGGGTACACCCCCAGATCGAGAATCCCCCCGCCGCCTCGCTCAGCGTCGTACAGCCGGTGGTCGGGGTCGAACGGCTGGTGGAATCCAAAGTCGGCCTCCACTAGCTGGGGCTGGCCGATGGCCTGTTCACCCAACAGGTCGGCCAGCACCCGATAGGCGGGGAGGAACCGGCTCCACATGGCCTCCATCAGCAACAGCCCCCGCTCCCGGGCCGCATCGATCATCCGCTGGCTCTGGGCCTGGTTGAGGGCAAACGGCTTCTCGCACAACACCGGCTTGCCCGCCTCCAAGAACATCAGCGTGTCCTGTTCGTGGCGGGACTGGGGGGTGGCCACGTACACGGCGTCTACCCCCGGATCAGCGGCCAGCTCCTCGTAGCTGCCGTAAGAGGCCGAGGCCCCGTACTGGGCGGCGAAATCCCGGGCCCGGTCGGCTGAGCGCGACCCAATGGCGTATATCTCGGCGTCATCCAACAACTGGAGCCCATTGGCAAACCCAACGGCGATGCCTCCCGGCCCGGCGATTCCCCATCGAACAGTCACGGCGGCACGCTACCGCACGCTGTTGGCTGTGGCTCTCCCCTACCCTGGGCCGTTGAATGGACCGAGACACACTGCGCTGGCTGACCGATCCCGACTCGGGGTGCTGGGATGAGTTGGACTACCAGCGGTTCCCCTTGGGCGAGCCGGAGCTGGTCGACACCGTGCCGCCGGTGATCGGCTGGGGCGAGGTTCGAGATCACTACGACGCCGTCGTCGTGGGCAGCGGCGCGGGGGGCGGCGTGGCCGCCCATGTGCTGGCCGCGGCGGGCTGCTCGGTGCTGGTGGTGGAGCGGGGCCGCGCCCTCAAATCCACCGAAATCGGCTGGGACCCGGTGCGCAACCACCGCACCGCCGTCTTCGGGTTCGGCGAGGGGGTAACCCCGGTGGGAAACCCCCGAGCCGTCAAAGAAGGCGACGGCGAGCAGGCCCTCGAACCCCACGACTTCCGCTACCACAACAACGCCGTTGTGCTGGGGGGCGGCACCCGCCTTTTCGCCGCCCAGTCCTGGCGATTCGCCCCTGAGACGTTCCGCATGGCCAGCGAGTACGGCGTACCCGACGGCTCGGCCCTGGCCGACTGGCCCATCACCTACGACGACTTGGAGCCCTACTACGACCTGGTGGAGTGGGAGGTCGGTGTGGCGGGAGCGTCGGGCCACACCGGCGACGGACCTCGATCCCGGGGCTACCCGCTTCCTCCATTTCGGCCTGCCCGCTCCGGTGAGATGCTGGCCGAGGCCGCGGCCCGTCTGGGCTGGACCGCGGCACCCATCCCCCTGCTGATCAACTCCCGGCCCTACGGCGGGCGGCCCGGATGCGCCAATTGCAGCCAGTGCGTGGGCCACCCCTGCCCGGTGGACGCCAAGAACGGCAGCCACAATGCCCTGCTCCCCCGAGCCGCGGCCGCCGGTGCCCACATTCTGTGCGATACCCAAGCGGCCCGAGTCGACGATGTCCAGGGCAAAGTCGAGTTGCGCTCCGAGCAGGGCCAGCGGATGGTGCGGGCCGACCGGATCGTGCTGGCCGCCGGGGCGGTGGAGACCGCCCGGCTGCTGTTGTTGAGCGGGCTGGGCAACGACTGGGTAGGCCGGTGCCTCCAAGGCCACACCTACGTTTTGGCCCACGGCCACGTGGATGCCGACGAGCCGGTCAAAGACGGCATCGGCCCTGGCCTGGCCATCGCCACCCGAGAGCACTGCCACCACAACAATGGGATCGTCGGCGGCGGCATGATCGCCGACGACAATGCGGTATCGCCGGTGCAGCACTGGATTATGGGATCTTGGTTTCGGCCCGAGCACCAAAAGGCAGCGGAGGCCGCCGGCGAGGTCGACGAGTACGGGCGCCCGACAGGAGCCTCAGCCCGCCAAGCCCTGACCGACACCTATCGCCGGACGATCATGGTCATGGGCCCGATCCAGGAGATCCCCACCCGCTCGGCGGGTCTGGACCTGTCGGCTGAGGTTCGGGATCGCTGGGGCCTGCCGGTGGCCCGCTTCTTCGGCGTGCAGCACGAAGAGGACCTGCACACCGCGGAGTTCCTGGGCGACCGGGCCAAGGAGTGGATTGCCGCCACCGGGGCCCGGGACATAACCGGGGGCTCGATGGGGTTCCAAATCCTGTCCGGCGGCCAGCACCAAGCCGGCACCGCCCGCATGTCGCACACTCCCGCCGAAGGCGCGGTCGATCCCGAGGGCCGGGTGTGGGGCTGTGAGCGGACCTATGTGGCCGACTCCTCGCTGCACGTCACTAACGGCGGCGTCAATCCCGTGCTGTCCATCATGGCCAACTCCTGGCGAGTAGCCGACCTGCTCTCTCGCTGAGCCCGCCGTAGTGGCTTGGGCTCAGGCGTTCAGCAACTCCTCTTCGATGCGCTCGGCCATCACTTGTTGAGCCCATTCAATCTTGGCGGGGATGTGCTCGGTGGGGAACAGGCCCTCGGAGGGGCGGTAGTCCTTCAGCACCTGCTTGGCGATGGTGTCCTTGTGCACCTCGGTGGGGCCGTCGGCCACCCCGAAGGTGGGGGCCATCATCCACATGTTGGCCAGCGGGGTCTCGTTGGACATGCCCAGCGAGCCGTGGATCTGCATGGAACGGAACACCACGTCCATCAGCACCCGGGGGGTGGCCACCTTCACCCCGGCGATGTAGAGCCGGGCCTTGGAGGTGTCGGACTGGTCGATCTGCCAGGCGGCGTGCAGCACCTGCAAGCGGAACTGCTCGATTTGGACCCAGGAGTCGGCGATCATGTGCTGCACCGCCTGCTTCTCGGCCAACAGTGAGCCCTTGGTCTCCCGGCTGAGGGCTCGCTCGCACATCATGTCGAAGGCCTTTTTGGCCGTGCCCACCGAGCGCATGGCGTGGTGGACTCGGCCCCCGCCCAGTCGGGTCTGGGCGATCTTGAACCCGGCCCCCTCCTCGCCCATGAGATTCTCGATCGGGACGCGGCACTCGTTGAACCGCAGGTAGCTGTGGCCACCGTGGCCCCGGCGCTCGCCGCCCACCCCCACGTTTCGCACCAGCTCCAAGCCGGGGGCGTCGTGGGGCACCAGCATCATGGACGACCCCCGATACACCGACACGTCGGGGTTGGTGATGAGCATGACGATGAGGAATTCGGCCCTGGGGTAGTTGGAGGCGAACCACTTCTCGCCGTTGATCACCCACTCGTCGCCGTCTCGATGAGCAGTGCAGGTGAAGTGGTTGGGATCGGACCCGCCCTGAGGCTCGGTCATGGAGTAGCAGGTGGAGATCTCCCCGGCCAGCAGCGGCTTGAGGTATTTCTCCTTCTGCTCGTCGTTGGCGTAGTGGGCCAATATCTCAGCGTTACCCGAGTCGGGCGCCTGGCTGCCGAATGCCGAGGGGCCGAATGTGGACCGGCCCAAAATCTCGTTCATCAGCGCCAGCTGCACCTGGCCGAACCCCATGCCCCCCATCTCCGGCTTGAGGTGACAGGCCCACAGCCCCCGGTCCTTGACCTTCTGCTGGATGCGGCGCAGATGGCTCTGCACCTCCTCGTCGGTCTTGTCGAATGGCGACCGCCCTCGGAAGTAGTGGTCCAGCGGCTCGATTTCGGTGTGCATGAGCTCCGTAAGCCATTCAAGGTGGTCTTGAAACTCCGGATCAGTAGAAAAATCCCAGGCCATGATCCGAGACTAGAACAGCCTCGCCCAACGGCGCGCTTTGTCAGCGGATGGGGGCGAGGTGGATGGGGAAGGCTTCTCGGATTCGGGCGTCGGCTTCGGGGGTGATGTGGTCGGGTTTGGGGCGGTTTAGCACTTCGGTGACGTAGTCGTGGGCTACGTCTTCGATGAAGCGGGCGCCGGCGTCCACCCAGTCGTCGGGGCTGAGGCGGTCGCCGATTTGGGGGTAGACGTATTCGGTCTGCATGAGCGACAGGGTCTGGGAGTGGCCAAGGAAGTGGCCCTCGCCGTGCACTACATCGGCGATTACCTCGGTAGACAGGGTCTCGGGGGTGATCTCGATGCCCCGCACCGTGCGGTTGATGGACCCCAGCATGTCGTTGTCGATCACCAGGGCCTCCAGGGAGCAGGCCATGATGCTGGCCAGCATTCCGGCCGTCTCGTTGATCATGTTGGCCCCGGCGTTGGCGGCCAGGGTGATGGCGTTGGCCTTCTCGTGGCCAGCTTGGTTGTCGGGCAACTTGGAATCGGCCATTCCAGCGGCCACGCCCGAAGGAAGGCCCAAGTAGTTCACCACCTGGGCGGCCGCCGCATTGATGATCGCCTCCTCACCGCTGCCCCCGCTCATCGCTCCAGTGCGCAGATCGGACACGAACGGCCACATGCCCAGCACACAGGGATGGCCGGGCACAACCAGGTTGACTGCGGTCAGCCCGGCCAGGCACTCGGCCAAAGCCTGGACCAGCGATCCGGCCAGCGCCGCCGGCGAGGTGGCCCCGGCTTGGCCCGCGGACAGCAGGTTGATCGGCATGCCCCGTCGAGCCTGTTCCATAAGGCACAGGGCCGAATCCTCGGCAAAGCGCAAGGGCGGCACCACGAAGGTGTTGTTGCCGATGCTGAAGGGCCGCCGGGCGAACTCCCCCTCGGCGCCCAGCGCCATATCGAACAGGTCAATGCACTCGTGCACGTGCTCGGGTTGGAACATGGCCGTGCCCAGCGGCTTAGAGGTGCCAGCCAGGATGGCGTAGGCGGTGTTGATGTCCAGTTCCCGGGCGGTCTCCATGTCGCGGGCCACCAGCGTCCGCACGAACACGTGGATGTTGTCGAGGGTGTCGACGATCCGGGCCACGTCGTAGAGGTCGGCCAGGGTGCTGGGGCGGAAGCGCTTGGTGTCGTGATCGAGCATCATGACCGCCGCCCCGCTGGTACAGAGATGAACCCGGTTGCCACCAATCTCCACCCCCCGGTCGGGATCGAAGCCGTACAGGGTGAACTCCTTGCAGGCGCCCTCAATCGCCTGACGGACAAGGTCGGGGGGGAACCGCAGCCGCTCATCGTCGTCCATCCGGCCCCCGTTGGCAGTGACCACCTCGATGATCTCCGGGGTGGCCTGGCCCATGCCCAATTCGGACAACAGCCCGAGAGCGGCCTCGAACACGTCGTCGCACTGGCCGTCGGATAGAGGCTTGTATGCCCCTCCGGGCATTCCCGGCCGCACCGCCCGGGCGTCTTCGGCCGGCGGGGCCTCCCGCATGGCCACCCGGGCCGCCCGGCCTCCTGCACGTCGCGCCATATCAAGCCCTCGGTTTCTCGTTGTCAGGGTCGTAGGCCGGGCCGTCCAGCACCATCGCCGGTCGTCGATCGCTCATCAGCTGCACCTCGAAGCGAGTGCCCGGTGCTTTGTACTGGGGTTTCACATAGGCAAAGGCCAGGCCGCGCCCGGTGGTGTGGCCCCAGGTGCCCGATGTGGTCAGGCCGATGAGCTCGTCGCCGTCGTACACCGGCTCGTTGCCCCGGCAGTCGTTGTCGGTAGTGTCCACCTCGCAGTACACGAGGATCATCTCGATGTCGTCGCCCATGGCCAGCCGTTCCTCGGAGGCCTCCTTGCCCTGGAACTCGCCCGACCAGTCCACGAACCGGCCCAAGTCGGCCTCCACCGGAGTGATCTCGGTGGTGAGCTCGAAGCCCATCGCCTTGTAGGCCTTCTCGATGCGCATGGTGTTCATGGCGTAGGCGCCGTAGTGGACCATCCCCAGGGGCTCCCCCGACTCCACCAGGGCGTCGTACAGCTCGGCAGTGTGCTCCTGGGAGTGGTGCAGCTCCCAGCCCAGCTCGCCCACATACGACACCCGCAAAGCCAAACACGGCACCCCGGCGACCACGATCTCCTGGCCGGTGAGCCAGCGGAATCCGGGCGCCTCCAATTCGGCATCGGTGAGCGGGGCCAAGATTTTGCGGGACAGGGGGCCGGAAACGGCCAGAATGCCCATGTCGTCGGTTCGGTCCGTGACGGTCACGTCCTCGCCGGGTTGCACATGGTGGGTCAACCAGTCCCGATCGTGGAACTGTCCGACGATGGCAGAGTTCAGGTAAAACCGGTCTGGAGCCAGCCGGGTGATGGTCATCTCGGTCTCGATGCCGCCCAGGGTGGTCAGGAAGTGGGTGAGCCGCATCCCGCCGTCTTTGGCCGGCATCTGGTTGGCGGTCAGGCGGTCGAGCAGCGCCTCGGCGTCGGCCCCGGTGACTTCGAACTTGGAAAAGGCGGTGAGATCGGCAATGCCGGCCCGCTCCCGGGTGGCCCGGCACTCGGCGCCCACGATGTCGAAGGCGTTGGAGTGGCGGAAGGTGTGGGCCTCGGGCTCGCCGTAGTACTGGGGGCGCTCCCAGCCGAAGATCTCCATCCACTGGGCCTGCCGGGCGTCGAGCCGGTCGTAGATGGGGTCGGTCTTCTGGGGGCGCCCGGCAAACCGCTGCTCGCCGGGCAGGCGGGTGGCGTACATCTCGTGGAACTCGTCGATGGCCTTCTCGATGGCGTAGCGGCCGGTCGGCCCGCAGTGGTCGCCGAATCGGCGGGGGTCCATCTCGGCCACGTTGATCTCGGTCTGGCCATGCACCATCCACTGGGCCAGGTACTTGCCCGCGCCCGGACCCTGGGTGATGCCGATGGACGCCCCCGCGCACAGCCAGTAGTTGCGCAGCCCGGGGGCCGGGCCCATGAGGTAGCCGGAGTCGGGGGTGTGGGTGATCGGTCCGCTGACCACGGTTTTTATCCCCGCGTCAGCAAAGGCTGGTATTCGCTTGCCCGCTTCGATCAGCCACGGCATGAGCTGGTCGAGGTCGGGCGGAGTCAGGTAGAAGTGCTTGTCCCAGTCGATGCCCTCCAGCCCGTAGGTTTGGGCGTTTTCCCGCTCATAGGGGCCGACCAACAGCGAGTCGATCTCGCGCCGGTAGTAGGCCGACGCTCGGGGGTCGCGGATCACCGGCGGGTCGAAGTCGCCCAGTTCTTTCATCTCCGCCATGGGCTCGGTGATGAGGTACTGGTGGATCACCGACACGATGGGCACGTCCAGGCCCACCATGGCGCCGAGCTGGGGGGCGTAGCACCCGGCCGCGTTCACCACGTGCTCAGCCACGATTCGGTGGGTCTCGCCGCCCACCTGGCAGACCAGCTCCCAACGGTGATCGGGGAGCTGTTTCATATCGCTAACCAGCGTGTTCCGGTAGACCTCGCCGCCCAACTGACGGGCTCCTTTGACCATGGCCTGGGTGACGCTGGACGGATCAGTCCAGCCGTCGTTGGGGGTCCAACACCCCATCAGCACGTCGGACACGTCCATGAACGGCCAGTGGTCGAGGATCTCCTTGGGCTCGATCAGGTGGTTCTCCACCCCCACCAGATCGAGCATCCCGCTCACGTAGCGGAACCAGTCCACCTGATGGCGATCGAGAGCCAGGCGAATCGCCCCGGTGCCGTGCCAACCGCTGGCCAGTCCAGTCTCGGCTTCGATGCTGTCGTAGAGGTCGGGGGCCACCTGGTGGCACTTGGCCATGTTCAGGCTGCCGATGAAGTGGGGAATGAGGCCGGCGGCATGCCAGGTGGAGCCCGAGCACAGCTCGCCCTTCTCCACCAGCACGGTGTCGGTCCAGCCCTCGTGGGCCAGGTAGTAGAACAGGCCCGCACCCATGGCCCCACCGCCGATGATTACAACCTGGACTTCATCGCGCACCGCTGGCCGCTCCTTGCCTTAGAGTCGAACCCGCTCTTTGCGGGGATCGTAGAACGAACGTATGGATGCGGAGGCGGCGATGGGCACCCCGGCCACCTCGATCTCGAAGCGCCCGGCTTCCACCCAGTCCTTGGTGACGCCGTCGGCGCACTCCACATAACCCAGGGCCAGCGCCCGCTTCTCGGTGTAGCTCCACATCCCGCTGCTGGTGCGGCCCACCAACTGACCGTCGCAGTAGATGGGCTCATCGTGGTACAAGAGCCAATCAGGGTCCTCCAGCCGGAACTTGATGAGCCGCTTGGTGCGGGGTCCCTCCCGCTGAGCGGCCAGCGCGTCGCGGCCCCGGAACCCGCCGGCCTTGTCCCAGGCCACTGCGAAACCCAGTCCGGCTTCTAGCGGGGTGTCCTCATCGGTGATGTCGTGGCCCCAGTGGCAATATGCCGCCTCCATGCGCAGCGTGTTCATGGCGTGATAGCCGGCATGGCGCAATCCCAAGGGCGATCCCGCCTCCACCACCGCATCGTGCAGAGCCACTGCGTGTTCGCTGGGCACATAGAGCTCCCAGCCCAGCTCGCCCACATAGGTCATGCGCAGCGCCAAAGCCTCGGCCCCGGCTACGCAGAGATCCTGGGCGGTGCCGAATGGGAAGCCGTCGTTGCCGAGGTCGGCGTCGCAAAGCTGGTTCAGCACCGACCGGGAGTTGGGTCCCATCACGCCCAGCACGGCGTAGTGGTCGGTGACGTCTTCGATGACCACGCCTTTGCCCCGTGCGGCCCGCCGCAGCCATGCCCAGTCGCGGGTGGCGGTGCCGGCCGAGGTGACCACCCAATAGGAGTTCTCGCCCCGGCGGGTCACGGTGAGGTCGGCCTCGATGCCGCCGCAGTCGTTCAGCCACTGGGTGTAAACCGCCCGGCCCACCGGGACGTCCACCTCGTTGGCGCACACCCAGTTGAGCAGGGCCATGGCGTCAGGGCCCTCCACGGTGAACTTGGCGAACGAGGTCTGGTCGAACAGGCCGACCGCGTTGCGGACCGCATCGCATTCGACCTCGCTGGCCTCGAACCAGTTCTGCGGCCCCCAGCTGTAGCGGTATTCCCGCTCTTGGCCGGGAGCGGCGTACCAGTTGGGCCGCTCCCACCCCCCGACCTCGCCGAACACCGCACCGGCGGCGTCGATGCGCTCGTGCAGCGGGGAGCGGCGGATGTTGCGGGCCGTCTCGTACTGGCGGAACGGCCAGTGCATGGCATAGAGCAGACCCAGGCTCTCGGGGATGCGGGCGTCGAGATAGGCAGGCTCGCACTGGAATCCGAATGAGCGGCGGATGTCCACCATCGACAAGTCCATGGGCGGGTGGTCGTCGACGATCCAGTCGGCCAGCACCCAGCCCACCCCGCCAGCCGACTGAATGCCCACCGAGTTGAACCCGGCGGCCACGAAGCAGCGGTCCACCTCGGGTGATTCGCCCAAGTAGTACACCCCGTCGGGAGTGAAGGCCTCGGGACCGTTGAAGAACAGCTGCAAGCCCGCCTCCCCGAGTACGGGCATGCGATGGATGGCCCGCTCGAATATCGGGCCGACGTGTTCCCAGTCCTCGGGCAAGGTCTTGAACTGGAGGTCTCGGGGAATGCCGTCTAGGTTCCAGACCTTGCCTCGGGGCTCGAAGAAGCCGGCCATCAGCTTGCCGGTCTCCTCTTTGAAGTAGGTGTAGTTGGACGGGTCGCGCACCGTGGGCATGTTGGGATACGCCCCCTCGACGGGTTCGGTGACGATGTAAAAGTGCTCGCAGGCCTGCACCGGCACGCTCACTCCGGCGGTTGCGGCCAACTGGCGGGTCCAGATGCCGGCGGCCAGCACCACGGTCTCGGCTTCAATCCGACCGGCTTCGGTGTCCACTCCCACCGCCCGGCCGTCTTCCACTACTACCCCGGTCACCGCCGTGCCCTGAACGATGCGGGCGCCCCGGGCCCGAGCCCCCTTGGCCAAGGCCATGGTGGTGTCCACTGGGGAGGTCACCCCGTCTCGGGGAATGAACAGCGCCCCCACCAGGTCGTCGATGTTGAGCAGCGGGCACAGCTCAAGGGCCTCGTCAAGCTCGATCGGCCGGATGTCCACCCCCACTGTCCGAGCCATGGACATGCCCCGCAGAAGCTCCTCCCACCGCTCCTCATCGGCGGCCACCGAAATGGAACCCGGCGCTCGATAGCCGGTGGCCTGGCCGGTTTCGGCCTCGAGCTCTTCGAATAGCTGGGCCGAATAGGTGGCCAGGCGGGTCAGGCTGTGGCTGGACTTGAGCTGGCTTACCAGCCCCGCGGCGTGCCAAGTGGTGCCGCTGGTGAGCTGTCCCTGTTCGATGAGCAGCACATCGGTAAGCCCGCGTCGGGTGAGGTGGTACGCGATAGAACAGCCGACGATCCCGCCGCCGACAATGACTACCTGAGCCCGGTCGCCAAGCTCAGCCATCCCACCCCATTAGGCCGCTCCAGTGATGCAGGGTTATTTGTTGCCGTTTTTTGCACCCCCAGAACCACACCTCCAGAGGCACCCGCTTTACAGAATTGCCAGCGGATTCACCGGCGAGCCGGTGCCGTAGCGTAACACCAGCGGGGCGCAAACGTATTGGAATTCCCAGCGGCCCAATTCGGCGCATTTTTCGGCCACCGCCTCGAAGTCGGCGTTGTCGATGATGGGCATTCCCATGTACGGCAACAGGATGTGGTGGACGTGCAGGGCGATGCGGATGGGCAAAGGATTGGGGATGCCCTGGTCGTCTTGGGGGGCGTCTTGGAAGTCCCAAGTCAAACAGGACGCGTCGGTTTCATAGAGGAACTCGATAGCCGAGGCGTGGACTCCGGCGTTGGAGCCCATTCCCTGGGAAGTTCCTGTCTTCTCGAAGAACACGTCCATTCCGCTGCGGATACACACCGCGTCGCCGGGCCGGGGTTCGATGCCCTGGGCGGCGGCCACATCGGCCAGCTCCCAGCCGTGGACCGGCTCGCCCGGTGCCACATAGTCGGCGCCCCGAAACCGAGGGACGTCGTAAAGCACCCCTCGGGTGACTATGCCGTCGCGCCAGTAGTCGATGGTGCCGCTGTGCTCCGCTGGCATCGGGGGTTTGGCGAACTCCTTGCCGTTCCAGAACTTGCCGCCGCCATCAACCGGCAGATGGCACAGGGCGTCGATGTGGGTCTGCACGAACCCGTGGATGAACATCCCGAAGTAGTCGGCCATGGCCCCCGAGTCCCCGGCCCCCACAAAGTGGTGGGCCGGATAGGGGTTGGCCGGTCCGGCGTGGGTGTTGATGGGTCGGCTCATCGACACCGCCTCCCCGGTCTGCACCAGGGCGGCCGCGGCCCGACGAGCCTCAGGCGTGATGTGGTTGAGGGTGCCCAGCTCGTCGTCGTCCCCCCAACGACCCCAGTTGCAGAACCGCTCCCGGTAGGCGGCGTACTCCTCCGCAGTCGGCGGCGTGCGATCACTCAGTCCCATAAGGCAGTCTCTATCACGAATGAACGACTACGACCCGTTCTCGTTGGAGGTGGCCACCGATCCGCTTCCCATCTATCGGGAGCTTCGGGCGGCGGGCGGGGTACACCGGCTGGAGCAGTATCACGGGTGGGCGCTGCCCCGGTTTGCCGAGGTGTGGGAGGTGAGCTGCGACCGGGACTCATTCTCGATCGTGGAGGGGCCGGTGTTCATGAAGGACTTGGTACGCCAGCCGGCGCCGGCGGAGTTGGGGCCGCTGCCGGAGGGGTCGTTTCTGAGTTTCGCCCAAATGGACCCGCCAGCCCACACCCAGATCCGCAAGATCCTCTACCCACCGCTGCGCCAGCGGCCAGTAGCTGAGATCGAGGCCGAGCTGCGCCGGGTGGCGGCCGAGTGTGTGGATGCTGGGCTAGGGAGAGGACGACTGGACGTGGTCACCGAGCTGGCCTCGCCAGTTTCGGTGGCCGGAACCTCGCTGGTGCTGGGCTTTCCCCCTGCCGACGGGGAGGTCTTGGTGGAGTACGCCAACCAGACCATGCGCTACGACGACCGCGCTCCAGCAGCCCGGGCCAAGATCCACGAGTATCTGTGCGGTTTTGTGGCCGAGCAGCGGGCCGGAGACTGCCCGGAGTTCATCGAAGCACTGCTGGGAGTGGATTTGGCCGGCCAGCCCTTCGACGACCAAGAAGTCGCCATCCAATTGTCCACATTGTTCACCGGCGGAGTGGAGACCACCCCCAAGGTAATGGGCGGCGGCTTCATCCACTTGGCCGCCAAGGATGACCAGCGGGCCGTGTTGGCCCAAGACCCGTCGCTCAGCGGGGGCGCCTTCGAGGAGATGCTGCGTCTGGAGGTTCCCATCCAGCACTTGGGCCGTACAGTGTGCCGCCCCACTGTGATCGGCGGCCAGGAGATGGCCCCCGGCGACCGGGTATTTCTGCTTTATCAGTCGGCCAACCGGGACGAGCGGGAGTTCGGGCCTGATTCTGAGACCTTCGACCTCCAACGCCGTCCGACCCGCCAGCTCGGCTTCGGCCACGGCCTGCACTACTGCATAGGCGCCCACCTGGCCCGTTTGGAGGGCCGGGTGATCATCGAGCAGGCCCTAGCCCGCATCCCCGACTTCGATGTGCCCGCCGACGAGGTGGTCCGCCTGCCGGGATCATTCCAGCAGGGCTACGCCTCGGTGCCGATCGTTTTCTAGCTGAGGGCCACCGGAAGGCGGCTCAGACCCCGCAGGGTGATCCGGGGCTTCCAGGGAGGGTCGTCTTCGGTCGGGGTCCAGGTTTCGAAGCGGTCGAGCAGTCCGGCCAGCACCACTTGACCTTCGAGGCGGGCGAGCGAAGCCCCCAGGCAGTAGTGGATGCCCGAGCCGAACGACAGCAGCGGCGTCTCCTGTCGGCCGATGTCGAACCGGTCGGGATCGTCGATCACGTCGGGATCACGGTTGGCCGCCCCCAAGAGCATCAGCACCATGCTTCCCTTGGCGATGGCGTGTTCGCCGATCTCCACGTCTTCGAAGGTGTAGCGGGCGTCCACCTGCACGGGGGGCTGAAAGCGCAGCACCTCGTCCACCGCGCCGGACACCAGCGACCGGTCGGCCCGCAGCCGGGCCAGCTCATCGGGATGCCTAATGAGCGTGTCAACCATGTTGCCGATCAGGTTGGTGGTGGTCTCGAAGCCCGCGGCATAGATCAGCGACAGCGTGAGCCCGATCTCTCTCTGAGTGAGCCGGTCTTCGCCGTCGCTGGCCGCAATCAGCGCTGATAGCAGGTCATCGCAGGGCTCCGCTCGCCGCCGGTCGATCAGATCGTCGAAGTACGCCTTTACCTTGTCTCCCGAGGCCTCGGCTCGTTCCTGCTCTTCGGGGCTTTGATTCGGCTCGAGGGAGCCGGCCAGATCGGACACCAGCGGCCGCAGCCAATCGCGGTCGGACCGGGGAACCCCCACCAGTTCGCTGATGACGTTGGCCGGCAGGGGAAAGGCCAGTTGATCCATCAGGTCTCCCCCACCGGAAGCGGCCAGCGAATCGAGCAGCTCGGCGGTCATCTCCTCCACCGCCGTCCGCAGACCCTCGACCCGTCGGGGGGTGAAGGCCCGGCTGACCAGCGAGCGCAGGCGAGTGTGGTCTGGCGGGTTCAAGAACAAGAAGGTCCGCTCTTCGTTGGGAGTTCGCACTCTCTCGGCGGTGAGCGTCGGAACCTCGTCGCCGGGCTCGGCGTTGCCCATCCGGGGATCCCGCAGTGCCATTCGACAGTCCTCGTACCGGGTGAGCACCCAATAGTCGGCGAAGCTCAGCTTGTGCACCGGAGCCGTCTCCCGAAGTTCCCGCAGCAGCGGATAGGGATCGGCGTACACCTCCGGATCGGTGACGATCCGAAGCAGCAGCTCGTCGCTCATGGGCGGGGGCTGTGGACTCGGCCAAAGGTGTAGGCGTCGGGCCAGCCCCGCTCGGCGAGATTGGCCTCTTGGCGGGCGATGGCGGTGGGAATGTCGGCCGGTTGCCAGCCATCCACCAGCGACTCGCCCATCAGGTCGCGCACCGGCCGGTCAAGCTCCACCAAGAGTTGGAGGCTGAAGGCGATGCGGCCGGTGAGCACATCGGGGTCGCCGGCGAGCAGGGCCAGGGCGGCCTCGGCCATGGTCTCCAGCGGCTCGTACATGTCCTCGTCGATCCATCCGGCCTCAACCAGCGCCGGGGTGGCTATAGCGGCCTGGGGAGTGAGGGCGTTCACCGACACTCCCTGGCCCTCACATTCGCTGGCCGCCGACACGGTCAGCTTGTTGAGCGCGGCCTTGGGCGCTCCGTAAACGAAGCCGGCTTTGGAGGGCTTGCTAGTTGGGAACGGAGGTCCGGGAGGCAGTTCGGCGGAAAAAGTGGTGAGGTTCAAGATCGACCCGCTGCCCCGCTCGCGCATGCCGCCGATGACGGCCTTCATCAGCTCCCAGGGCGCCCATAGGTTCACTTGCAGGCTCAGCTCAAGCTGCTTCGGGCTGACCTCCTCGAACGGGCGGTAGCCATTCATCGCGGCGTTGTTCACCAACAGGTCGATGGGACCGAACGCCTCCACTGTCTTGGGCACCAACTCGGTGCGCGCGCCGTTGGGATCGCTGAGGTCGGACGGAAGCACGAGGCACTCCCCGCCGAATGCCTCGATGCGCCCTTTGGTAGCGGCCAAACCCTGCTCGTCACGGGCGGTGATGGCCACACGGGCCCCCTCAGCGGCCAAGCGCAGCGCGATCGCGGTGCCCGTGCCTCCCTTGCTGGCCCCGGTGACCAGCGCAACCTTGCCCTCACAAGCGCGTTCTGCCATAGCCTTGCCTTCCGGTAAGAAATTATGTGCGAGCCTACGCCGACGAGATGAGCTGAGGACTACTAACAACGTGACCGATAACCATCTCCAACAACGCCGAGCCCTCTCCCTGCTGCACACGTCGGACTGCCACCTGGGCACCTCACCAGCCCGACGGCAAGAAGCCGCCTTTGCCGCCGCCATGGATCTGGCCATCTCCGAGGAAGTGGACGCAGTCATCATCTCCGGAGACCTGTTCGACCACAACCGGGTGAGCGACGACGTGCTGAGCTGGGCCGCCGAGCAGCTGGCTCGACTGTCGTGCCCGGCGGTGATGATCGCGGGGAACCATGACGCCCATCCAGAGACATCAGTGCTCCACCGTTTCAGCCCCCACATCCAAGACTTCCCGATCACCATCCTCGATTCCCTGGAGGGAACCACCACTCACCTCCCCGAGCTGGATCTCACCGTCTGGGGCAAGTCGATGGACGACCACCATCCCGGATTCCACCCCCTCGACGGACTCCCCGACCGCCCGGAAGAGGGCTGGTGCGTGGCCATGGGCCACGGCCTGGTAATGGACGACGAGACGCCGTCGTACCGATCATCCCCCATCTACCCCAGTCATCTCGATGCCCTCGACTGGGACTACGTCGCCCTCGGCCACATCCACCGCCACATGGTGATCCGGGAATCACCCTCTGTGGTCGCCTACTCCGGTGCCACCGCGGAATCGCTAGAGGGCGACCCCGCCGTGCTGCTCGTCACTCTTGATCCCGACTCCGGCGTCTCGTTGACTCTGCGCGAGTTGACGCCCAGTCCCGTCGCTTAGGGCTTGCCGACGCCGGGGACGGTGACATCGGTTGCGTAGATGGACCCGGTTTTGGCCGCGGTCACCACCTCTTTCTTCCAGTCGTCAGCGGCGCAGATGAGCAGCGTGCGGCGGTCGTCGCCGCCCAACACGCAGGCCACCGGGACTTTGGGGGCCATGTCATAGGAGTCGGTTACCTCTCCCCCAGGCAATACCCGGAACACTCGCAGACCCAGGGGATCGGCCACCCACACCGCGCCCTCGGCATCCAGGCAGATGCCGTCGGGCGGGGCTACCGGCAGCTTGTCGGACTCGGGCACCAACTCGGCGTAGACCCGGCGGTTGGACAGTGTGCCATCGGCGGCCACATCGAAAGCGGTGAGCCGGGAGGCGGCGCTCTCAGCCACGATCAGCGTCTCCTCATCGAGGGTCAAGATGTGGCCGTTAGGGGCCTCCATCTCGGGCGCGCCCACGCTCACCGATCCATCGGGAGTCACCCGGAAGGTCTGGCCGGTGAACCGATCACCCCCAGCGTGAATCCTCTGGCCCATGTCGCCGATGTAGGCGGTGCCGTCGGAGCGCACGATCATGTCGTTGATGTCGCCGACGGCCAGCGGCGACAAGTCGGCGTGCTCCACCATGGAGCCGTCGGGCTCTTGGCGTAGCAGCTTCTGGGTGGACATGGCCACCACCAGCAGCCGACCATCGGGCAGCCAGCCCAGCCCCGAGGGGTCATCCCAGTCGACCACCGCCACCGTCTCGTCGTTGCCCTCCATGTCGGTGCGGACCACCCGGTGGGCGTGCATGTCGGAGAACCACAGCGCGCCGTCGCGCCACCGGGGGCCCTCGGAGAAGTTGAGCCCGTCCAAAATCGTGCGCATCTGGTGCCTCCTCATCGCCTTGCTTGGGGACGAGATGGCACAATAGCCCTATGAGCATGACCCTCACCCCCGGCATCGACGCGAAAGAGTCTTACGAGACCATCCAGGTGTCCCGTATCGGCGGGTCGCTGGGCGCGGTCATCTCGGGCGTGGACCCCCGCGACGACCTCAGCGACCAGCAATTTGGCGAAATCCACGAGGCACTGCTCCGCCACGAGGTGATTATCTTCCGCAACGTGCCTATGAGCGCTGAGGCCCAGTTGGAGTTGGCCTCCCGCTGGGGCCAGCCCAGCATCTACCCGCTTCAAGCTCTGATGGGGGTCACCGAGCCCAATACCTCAGTCATCCGCGACGACGCCGACAGCCTGCCGACTACCGACAACTGGCACACCGACGTGACCTGGATCGAGGTGCCCCCCAAGGTCGCCCTGCTCCAAGCTCTGGTGGCGCCTCCCTACGGCGGAGACACCATGTGGTGCAGCATCACGTCGGCCTACGACGCTTTGTCGGAACCGATGCGAAACATGATCGACGGGCTGGAACTCCACCACTCCAACTACCCCCAGTACTGCACCAACATGGCGGAGAAATCAGGAAGCTGGGACCTGGTGCCCTTGCTGCGGGAGGCCTACCCCGGCGTGAACCATCCGCTGGTGCGCACCCACCCCGAAACTGGGCGGCGGGCGCTGTATGTGGCCACCAACTTCCAGCAGTACGTGGTGGGGCTGTCCGAGAATGAGAGCACGGCTCTGCTCGACTTCCTGCTGCGCCACATAAACCAGCCCCGTTTCCACTGCCGGTGGTCGTGGACCGAGGGTGACTTGGCCATCTGGGACGAGCGATCGACCAACCATCGGGGCGTGTCCGACCACTACCCCGAGGTCCGGGAAGTGCGCCGCTGCACGGTGGACGGCGACCGCCCCTACTTCGACCCGTCGATACCCTACGTGCCCAAGAGCGCCTACCAGCCCCAGTAATCACCGCCGAAGCGCTCATCGCGCTCGGCCAGCGCCCCCTTCATGCCCTTCTCCCGGGACGTCTCGTGGAAGTCGAACTCGTCGGGACTTCGGCGGGTGCCCATCACGAACAGCGGGTGGACGCCGTAGTGGGGGGTGAACGATTGGCCGATGCCCAAAATGTCGTAGGCCAGGTGGGCCACCGTGCGGCCGGTGGCGATGCCATCGCGGGGCAGGCTGGACAGCGCACCGGTGAGCTGGGCCACTGCCTCATCGAGCTCTTCTGCGGGCACCACTCGGTTGACTAGGCCCAGCCGATCGGCCTCGGCGGCGTCGAACTTGCGCCCGGTCACCACCAGCTCATTGGCCCGCTTCAACCCGATCTGAGAGGCCAGCATGGGATACAGCCACGAGGTGCCCGCCGAGCCGAACCTCTCCTCGGGCAGTCCGAACGTCGCATCGTCGGTCACCACCGCGAAATCGCACACCAGCACCAAGTAGAGCCCGGCACCGATGCAAGGCCCGTGGACTCGGGCCACGATGGGCTTGGCCGAATACAGCAGGTCGCGCATCACCCACGCCCGGCGGCGCAGACCAGCAACGGCGAACCGCCCGCCCTTAGTTTCGGCCCCGCCGTAGAAGTCGTCGGGGCTGGACAGGTCGAACCCCGCGGTGAACCCTCGACCCGCCCCGGCCAACACGATGCACTTCACGTCGTCGTCGGCCTCGGCCTGGCGAACGAAGGCCACAATCTGGTCGAACATCTCGTCGGTCAGGGCGTTGAATACCTCAGGCCGGTTCAGGGTTATCGAAGCCACCGCACCGTCGGTCTCATAGGTCACTAGGTCTTCAGCCATGATCCCTATCCTGCCGGACGACGGGCACTATCGCCGCAGGGAAGGAGGAACAAGTCCATTGCCCCCCTTATCCTTCTAACCGTGAGCAACCCCCCCACCCGGTTGGCCCGGCGGCTGGGCACCGGGGATGCGATCGTCATGGGGCTGGGGTCCATGATTGGGGCCAGTGTGTTTGTCGCCATCGGGCCGGCCGCGGCCGCAGCCGGTTCGGGGCTGATGATCGGGCTGGCGGCAGCTGGCGTGGTGGCCTTCTGCAACGCCACCTCTTCAGCTCAACTGGCCGCCCTCTATCCCGCCTCGGGGGGCACTTACGTGTACGGACGCAGGCGGCTGGGAAGCCTTGCCGGGTTCAGCGCCGGATGGGGATTCGTGGTCGGCAAGGCGGCCACCCTTTCGGTCTCCGCGTTGGCATTCGGCGCCTACGCCTTTCCCGAATACCCCCGTATCGCCGGCATCACCGCAGTCGTTGTGGTGACTGCCATCAACCTCCGGGGAATCACCCGCACCGCGGCAGCCACCAGGATCACCGTGACCCTGGTGTTGGTCGCCCTCGGGCTGGTGGTGGCCGCCGCAGCGGGTGGAGGCACCACTAATGCCGACAACTTGGCCGACTGGGGCGCAGGCGGTGCGGGCGGGATACTGGAGTCTGGCGGGCTGTTGTTCTTCGCCTTCGCCGGATACGCCCGTATCGCCACCCTGGGCGAGGAGATCAAGGATCCGGCTCGCACCATTCCCCGGGCCATTCCCGCCGCGCTGGGCTTTACGCTGGTCGTTTATGCCGCAGTGTCCGCCACCGCCCTGTGGGCGGTCGGCCCCGAAGTGCTGGCTGCCGCAGCCGCTCCCTTGGCCGCGGCCACCGACGCCGGGTCTTGGAACGGCCTCACGCCGGTGGTCCGGGTCGGGGCAGCCATAGCCTCGGCCGGGGCTCTGATGGCGCTGATCGCCGGCGTGGGGCGCACTACGTTCGCCATGGCCTCGGTAGGCGATTTGCCCCGAGTGCTGGACAGGGTCCATGCGACCCACAAGGTGCCCCACTATGCCGAGATTACGGTGGCCGCGGTGGTGATCGTGCTCGTTTCGCTGACCGACTTGCGCAGCGTGCTTGGCTTCAGTTCGTTCTGCGTGCTGTTCTACTACGCCGTGACCAACGCCTCGGCGTGGACTCTGTCGGATGGCCAGCGCCGCTGGCCGCGGGGACTGAGCGGACTCGGCTTCATCGGCTGTGTAATATTAGCCATTACCCTACCCGGGGCCTCCGTGATCAGTGGTCTCGCCGTCCTTGCCGCTGGAGTCCTTTTCTGGCGCATCCGCCAAGCTCTAAATCCGGCATCCTCTCAATAGCGGGAAACGAAAAGAGAAAACTTGAAATCGACACGTTCGCAGTCAGCTGCAGGTGCAATCCCTACTCCACGGCGCCTCGCTACCAGAGTCGCTGTTGTTCTTGCCATCTTTGCGGCGGTGCTGTCGGTTGCCGACGCAGCCGGGGCGCAGTCAGTCAGCCAAGCAGAGATCTCCCGGCGCGACCAACTGATCGCCGAGCAGGAGGCGCTGCTCAACGTCTACCGCTGCCGATTTGATATCGATACCCAACTTGTGCCCGGGGGCTGCATCAACGGGGCGCCCGCAGAGCCGGCCAAAGAGGCCAAGCCCTTCACCGGAACGCCGACCGCCAATGCCCTTGCCCAACGCGACTGGCTCGTAGCTTCTCAAGAGAACCTGCTCAACGCCTACCGGTGCCGATTCAACATCGATACCGCAATCGTCCCGGGCGGCTGCGGCGACGAGCAGCCCGGGCCCACGCCCAGCCAGCCTCCTCGACCGACCCCGCCACCAGTAGGCGAGGAATTGTCACCAGCTGAGGTGTACGCCCTGGTTTCACCATCCATCGCGCTGGTCGAGACCTCGTCCAAGCTCGGCAGCGGCATCCTGATCGAAGGCGGATACATCGTCACCAACAACCATGTGGTGTGGCCCTACGACGAAGCCTGGCTGGTATTCCCGGACGGCACAGAGATTCGTGACGTGCCGGTTATTGGACGAGATTTTATGGCCGACTTGGCCGTGCTGGGGCCGGTCGACGTGCCCTACCAGCCGCTGACATTCTCCGATCGGGACGACCTCCCCCTGGGCACCGACCTCTTCTTGGTGGGCTATCCGTCTGAGCCTGAGCTGTTCCCGCAGCCCACCATCACCCAGGGCATCTTGTCCCGACTTCGGGAATGGGCCACCTACGACCTCACCCTGCTCCAGTCTGATGCCGCCATCGCCGGCGGGCAGAGTGGCGGGGCACTGGTCAACTCACGAGGAGTTGTGGTTGGCATCTCCACGTGGAGGTTCAGCGAGGCTGGCTTCGCCCTGGCCACCTCAGCCGCCGACGATGCACTGATCGTTCAGAGGCTGATTGCCAGCTATGAGCCCCCCGAGGAGAAGACCGAGCGCAGGGGACCGAGAACTGTCGGGGAATTCGAACACAGAGTCACCGGAACTTCGGAAATCGACACCCCTGCATTCACCTTCAATGCCGCCGCGGGCACAAAGGTGACCATTCAAGTCACTGGCAAAAGCGACGGATACATAGTCGTTTCCGACTCGACGCGTACAATTGCCTCTCAAGACTCAACCAAGGTTGGTGCCGAGCAAACCACATTTGAAGTTCGTCGGAGCGGCACGCACTTCGTGAGTATCGGAAGCAGCTCAGATGGTGAATTCGAATTCGAGTTGACCAGCTCCATCAGGCTGCGTCCTTACACCGACGAATTCGACGGCACAACGCTGCTGGAAGAAGGCAACGTGGAGACCTTCTACGGACACTTCGACTACTTGTTTGACACCGATTGGTTCAAGGTCAGCCTCGAAGAAGACGAAACGATTGAAATCAACACCGATTCCATCCTCGCTGACACCACGATCACAGTAAGAAACCGAGAGACCGGCGAATCGGTCAAGAGCGAGAACATAAATCCGCGCACTGGTCTGGGCTTTGCCATAAACGCGCAGCTTCGGTTCACCGCACCAGAGGCAGGTGACTACGCCATTTACGTCCAAGAGAGGTCGGGAGCCCGCGGCCGCGGCTACGCCGTGACCGTCGAGCGGGTCCTGGAATAGCGACTCTCTTTTCCAGCAATCAGGCCCCGCCCTGCACATGGGCGGCGATTTGGTCCTCGAAGGTGAAGTCCAGATCGAGGCTCTGGTCGAGACCCTCGGCCACCATCCAGCGGTGAACGTGGTCGACCATGGCAGCCAGGGTGTACTCCGGCTCCCAGCCGATGTCGGCCCGCAGCCGGTCGACCGAGAACACCACGCTGCGGTTCCAGCGGTGCAGGTTGGGAGCCAGCCGTTGCACGAGTTGAGCCAGCTTGAATCTCCGTCGGGTGTTGTCGGCGTCGGCTCGGGCAGTGTCGGAACTGCGGATGTCTATGTTCACCGGGGAGGCCTTGCCTTCCTCGAACACCAGGGCACCGTCCCACAGGTCGTCCATCACCGGAGCGGGGATGAACACCTTGTCGGCTTCCACCCCCAGAACCTCGGCAAAGGTGTCCACATAGCCCACATCTGACTGGTAGGTCCCGCCGGTGAGGTTGTAGCGCTTTCCGAAGGTCTGGGGCTGAAGCATCATCATCCGCAGCGCCCGGGCCTGGTCGTCCACATGGCCCACCTGACCCAGTGTCGTGCCGTCACCAGGGATCAGCACCGGGCGTCCATGTAGCAGCCGCAAGATCATCCGCTGCTCCCGGTCGGCCAGGATGTTGCGGGGGCCGAACACCATCGAGAACGGCACGATGGTGGCCGGAAACCTCCGGCTGCGCCAGGCGTCGACCAGGATGTCCTCGCACAGCAGCTTGTGCAGCCCGTACTCGTTCTGATTGGGGCTTCGGTCATCGGCGTGGTCCTCGGTAATCGGCAAGATGTCGGTGGGGGCATAGATGACGGTGGAGGAGGCGAAGATGTAGTGGCTGACGCGTCCTTCAAACACCTCGATCATCAACTCCACGTCGGCCGGGTGATAGGCGCTCATGTCCTGGACGGCGTCGAAAGTCTCGTCCTTGAGCACCGACCGCACCTGGTCGTGATCAGTGCGGTCGGCCACCAGCCTACGGACCGACCGAGGGAAGTCCACCGCTGTGCGGCCCCGGTTCAGCACAGTCACCTCGTGGCCATGCTTCGCCAACTCCATGACCAGCGAGTAGCCGTTGAACTGGCTCCCGCCCATGACCAAGACCTTCATACCTGCTCCTTTGCCTGACGGGCCGACTTCAGCGGCAGATGCCCGCTTCGGCCAGGGCTTCTACTTCTTCGGACGGGATGCCCAGAACTTCTCCCAGCACTTCGACGGTATCGGCGCCGAGTAGTGGCGATGGGCCAGCGGTGCGGGTCTTGGTAAACCCGAAGCGGATCGGATTGCCCACATGGGTTTCCTTGCCCACCACCGGGTGCTCCAGCACATCGAGGGCGCCCCTTGTGGCCAAGTGCTCATCGCCCAGGTGGTCGTAGGGGCCCATCACCGGCATGGCTGACACCCCGGCGGCCTGCAATCGCTCAGCTCGGTCGGCGGCCAGTCCTCCGGTCATCCAGGCGGCAACTGCGGCATCCACCGCCTCGACGTCGGCCAGCCGATCGGCGTTGGTGGGCCAACGGTTCTCCACGCCGATGACGCCACAGCACCGCTGCCACGACTCATCGTCGTGACAAGCCAGCGCCACCCAATCGTCGTCGCCCCCGGCTCGGTACACGTCATGGGGAGCGACGATCTCGGAGCGGTTGCCTTTGGCCTGGGGATCGGCACCAGCAGCGGCCGCGCCCATATACACGTCACCGATCAGATAGGCCGCCGCCTCGGTCTGGGCCATGTCGATGAGCTGGCCCTGGCCAGTGCGCTGCTTGTGGTCGAGGGCGGCCAGCACCGCCACCGCCAGCAGCTTGCCCGCGATGTGGTCGGGATGATTCAGCGTTGTGCCGCAGGGAAATGGCACATCCGCGTGGTTCCACAGCCAGTGGGCCCCGGCGAAGCTGGCATTGAGCGGCCCGTAGGCCGGCATCTTGCCCATCGGCCCGCCCCGCCCGTAGCCCTGCGAGCACACGTACACCAGATCGGGTCGTCGAGCCGACATGTCGTCCCAGCCCAGACCGAGCTTGTCCAGCGATCCGCCCCGCAGGTTCTCGGCCACCACATCGGCGGCCATGAACAGATCCAGAGCCAGCTCTCGGCCCCGCTCGGTGGTCAGATCAAGGGCCACCGACCGCCGTCCCCGGCTCTCGGCGTTGAATGGGAAGGCCTTGTTGAGGTCGCCGCGACCGGCGAAGCGCAGCGAGTCGGGATGGGCCACCGATTCGATCTTGATGACGTCGGCCCCCAAGTCCGACAGCATCCAGGTGGCCTCGGGCACCACCGCAGCCATACCAAACTCCACCACCCGCACTCCGGACAGCAATTGGCCGTCGCCGTTGGAGCGCTTCGAAGGCCCGGCTGACCAGGGGTTACCGACAGCGCGGGGGCCGAACTGCGCCGCTTCGTCCCCGGCTGCGGGAGCCCGCTTTCTCACTCCGGCCGGGGTGCCCGAGAGCTGCCAGGGGGCGTCGGGCATGGGCAGGCCCTCGGAGCCCTCCACGTCGTGGCGGAAGAATCCCCGACCCACCACTTGGGGATGATTGGCGAATTCGCTAGGCGACTGGATCACTCCGATGGTGGTGCCCGCGGCAAGGCCATGTTCGAATAACTCTGATCGATCCCGCTGCGACGTGATTGCATCGGCCACCACGTGAATCACATCTCGGTTGCGGCCCCGGAACACTCCGTCGGCCCACTCCGGACCGGTCAGGGCGTCGGGGTTGCCCAGCACCTCCACGAACCCGTTCCACTGATATGGCGTGCCGATCACGGTGCGCACCCAGCCATCTCGGGCCGGGAAGATCCAGTAGTTGCCGTCAGCGTTGCGACGACCCTCGTGGGGCAGCTCGGGAAAGTGCTCCACGTAGTCGGGAATAAGCACCGACCAGGGGTTGAGCCCCGACAACGAAGCCTCCTGCACGCTCACCTCCACCACTTGGCCCTGGCCGTGGCGGCGGCGATCCATGACCGCGGCCAGCCCGCCGATGGCACCGAACACTGAGGCGCAGTCGTGGGCCAGATGACCGGGATGCCAGCAAGGTGATTTCTCCCGAAATCCTGACAGGAAGTGCCCGCCGGACGAGGCAAACGCCGGCAGCGGCTCCAGCTTCCAGTCTGAGCGGGGGCCGGTGAGGCCCATATCGGTGAGTGCGACCACCACCAGGGCGGGATGGCGCTTGGCGACCTGGTCGAGGTCCAACCCGGTGTTGTCGATAAGCAGATCGGCGTCGGACGTCAGCGACTCCAACTCGACAGCCTCGCCCCCCGCCTTGTTGGCGTTGCGATGGGCGTGGGACAAGTCGTCGGGATCGGGAACTGGCGGTATTCGGATCACCTCGGCGCCCAGATCGCCCAGGATTCGACCACATAACGCACCCCGCATATCCGTGTGGTCCACCACCCTTAGCCCGGCCAGTGCACCGGGATCCATGGGCCCCGGAGAAGTCATCGGATGCGGGGCTCGATTCGGGTTTGCTCCTTAATCCCCCGGGCCTTCTCGGTGATCTCCTCCTCGGCCCCGGCCAGGCTCAGGAAGGCCACCCCGCTGTTCATGGCGTTGGCCAGCGTTGTGTACTGGGCGGTCCAAATCCCCCGCATGGTGGCCTCAATGGCCAAGCGCTCAGGGGCCGATGCGATGGCCTCTGCGGCCCAGCGAGCCGCGTTCATCAATTCCTCCTGGGGCACGACCTCCTGCACCAGTCCGATCTGGAACGCCCGTTGGGCCGACATGCGCTCATGGCGACCCAGCAGCGACATCCGCATGACCTCGCCCAGCGGCATCCGCTGGAGCATAAACATGGGTTCGTTCACTGCGGGCATGCCGTGACTCACGTGGGGATCGAAGAAGGTGGCGTTCTCGGAGGCGATGATGAACTCCACCTCGCCCAGCAGGTAGAACGCGCCTCCGGCGGCCATGCCGTTGACCGCAGCAATGACCGGACGCCAGTAGTCATTGGACTTGGGCCCGAGGGTGGAGATCGGGTCGTCGACCATGAAGGGCGAGGCGGGCTGCTTCCACGAGCCGCTGATGTCCACCCCGGTGGTGAAAGCCCGCTCTCCGGTGCCGGTGAGGATCACGCACCTCACGTCGTCGTTGTAGCGGAGTTGGGCCCACACCGCCCGGAGCTCGTCGCAGGACGCGTTGTCCATGGCGTTGAGCCGATCGGGCCGGTTCAGCGTGACCAACGCCACCCCGTCAGACTCCTCGTACAGCAAGTTCTCGTACTCAGGCACGGCCCGAAGCGTAGCCTGGACATGAGCTGAGGCTTATGGGTTCCAAAGTGGGAATCATTAGCCTTCCTGCCCATGGACATCGGAAGAATCGGTTTGTGGCAGGGCGTTTTGGACCAGCAGCCCTCAAGTCAGGTGCGAGAAGTCGTCGCCGAACTAGAGGAGATGGGCTGGCCCACTATGTGGATCCCTGAGGCAGTGGGCCGCGATCCCTTCGTATCGGCATCGGTCATGCTGGGGGCCACCAGCACGCTGAAGATCGCCACCGGCATCGTGCAGGTCCACGCCCGCCATCCCATGACCACTGCGGCCGCCCAAAAGACGGTGGCTGAGGCGTTCGACAATCGGTTCCTGCTGGGCATCGGTGTGAGCCACGGCCCGTTCATCGAGGGCATCCGCAAGCTGGACTACTCCAAGCCCTACTCCTACATGGTGGATTACCTCGATGCCATGGAGGGAGCCATGTACATGGCCGCCGGTCCTGACGAGGACCCGCCAGTGGTGCTGGCCGCACTCGGCCCCAAGATGCTGGCTCTGGCCGCGGAGCGTACCGCCGGCGCCCACCCCTACTTCGTGCCTCCCGAGCACACCGTCATCGCCCGGGAGATCATGGGGCCAGACGCCCTTCTGGCCCCCGAGCAGAAGGTGTGCCTGGAGACCGATGCCGAGGCAGCCCGGGCGCTGGCCCGGGAGAACATGGCCATGTACCTGGGCCTGCCCAACTACGTGAACAACCTTTATCGGCTGGGCTTCACCGAGGAGGACGTGGCCAGTCAGTCCGACCGGCTGGTGGACGCCATCGTGGCTTGGGGCGACTTGGACAACATCCGAGCCCGTATCCAGGCCCACCACGACGCCGGTGCCGACCACGTCGCCGTGCAGGTGCTCACTCCTCGCGGAGAGCTGCCCTTGGCCCAATGGCGAACCCTGGCTGACGCCCTTCTATAGTTCGTCGGCGAAGCCCCTGAGAATGGAAAAGGGGCTCGACAGCACGAGGGATTCGACATCATGAGCAAGTTTTGTGAAGGACGGGTCGCGGTCATCACCGGCGCGGGACGCGGCATCGGGCGGGAGTACGCTCTGATGCTGGCCGAGCACGGCGCCAAGATCGTGGTGAACGACCTAGGGGCCGACCCCGACGGCCGGGGCGGCGATGCCGGACCGGCGGGCGAGGTGGTCGAGGAGATCCGGGCCATGGGTGGTGAGGCGGTGGTAAACGGCGCCGATGTCAGCGATTTCGACGCCGCCCGGGACATGATCCACCAGGCCATTGACACCTTCGGCACTTTGGACATCCTCATCAACAACGCCGGCATCCTGCGAGATCGCATGGTGTTCTCCATGAGCGAATCCGACTGGGACGCGGTGGTTCAAGTCCACCTCAAGGGCACCTTCGCACCGGTGCATCACGCGGCCGCCTGGTGGCGGGAGCAGACCAAGGCCGGGCGCAGTTTTCAGGCCCGGATCATCAACACTGCGTCACCGTCAGGCATCTTCGGCAACGTGGGCCAGACCAACTACGGCGCAGCCAAGGCCGGCATCGCGGCCTTCACGGTTATTTCCGCCATGGAACTGGTCCGCTACGGGGTCACGGTGAATTGCATCGCCCCCAGTGCCCTGACCCGGCTTACCGCTCCGCTGATGGGCGGCGCCGACATATCCGAAGAGGTTCAGGAGACGATGTCCCCTACCTGGATCGCTCCCATCGTCACCTGGCTGTGCAGCCCTGAGGCGGACAACGTGACCGGCCGGGTGTGGGTAGTGGGCAACGGCCGACTGGGCATTGCCGAAGGCTGGGCCCTAGGCCCCAACGTGCCTCTTGAGTCCCAAGACCCCACCGGACTCAAGCCGGTTGTAGCCGATCTGATGGCCAAGGCCCAGCTCAACGCCGACATGAGCGGCGAGCCCGCCGGAGGCCCCGGCCGACCCAGCAACGAGATTTAGATTTCCTCCACCCGGCAGCGAACCTCAGGCTTGATATCGGCTCCTACCCAGCGCAGGGCGAGGCCGCCTCGGGTGTGTCCCGCGGTGTCCAGCCAGTTGGGGTGGCCGGGATCGCGTCGGGCCACCACCACCCGCACCGTGCCGTCGTCTTCGACCGCCGCGGTGTGGTGATTCAGGTTGGTCGGGTAGTACTCGAAGTCCAGTGACTCCAGCCAGTGGTTGCCCAGTTGGATGTTCCAATACTCACACTCGGGAGGCTCGAACTCGATGATCCAAGCCACGTCAGGGCCCAGGTCGTAGTAGCCGTAGTTGTACGACGTGTCGGGGTCGCCTTGGGCAAAGGCCAGCAGCTCGGGATCGATGGGCCGGATCTCGTGGGGGTGGGCGGCGAAGCTGGCTGTCCAGTTCAGAAACTGACCCACGACGGCGCTCACGGTGAAGCCGGCCCGGCCCAGCGCATCGGACAATCGCCCGGGATCCACTGGCTGGGGCGGGCCACCGGCATCGGTGCGTTCCAAGGCCAACTCGGCCGGAACCTGATTGGGCCGATCCAGCAGGGTCTGGCGGATGGTGAGGGCGTTGGTGCCCTCCTTCATGGCCAGCCACGGACCGGTCTGAGGTTCGGTGCTGATCGCTACCTCGAAGCAGCCATCGGCATCCAGCGCAAGGTCTTCGGTGGTCATATAGCTGTCGCGGATCAGCCCCTCGGGGGTGCCCAAGCCGCCGCTAAACGCCCCCATGCGGATGGAATGGGCATCGTTGATGCGGCCTCGCAGCCGGTATTCGAATCGGGGCGACAACCGAGCTCCCCCGTAGGCGTAGTCGGGATTGTCGAGGCCGATCTTCACGCCCGATTGATTGAGGATGGCCCGAGCTGGATCGGCCTCCTCAATGTTGGCCTTCAGAAAGTTGCTGGCCAGTCGGGTGACGTAGCGCAGACCCTCAGCCCGGTCGAAGTCATCGTCGGGTGACGCGTCCAGCACTTGACGGCCCGCGTCCCGCAGAAGGTCGCAGAACTCCTCCCAGCTCTTGGCCAGATCGACTTCGCTCATTCCACTTCCTTGCCGTTACTTGCCCAGTCGCTCATTCCACTGCCACCCCGCAGGCCTCGATGTATTTGGCATAGCGCTCGTGGATGGCCTCGGCCCGCAGCCCGTACTGCTCGGGACTGTAGTCGTGAACCCCGTGTTCGCCCTTGGGGTGATCGGCGGCCCACTGGGCCACGGCCTGCTCAGCGGCGGCATCTAGCTGGTAGCCGAATCGGTCGCAGATGGCAGCCACGCTGCCCAATGGGTCACGCTGGAAGTCGGCGAAGTGCAGGTCGTAGAACCGGTCCTCGCGGCCGGCTCTTGCGGCTAGCAAGCGCTCAATTCCCCGAGCCCACAGTTCAGTCTGCTCGGCGCCGTGGACGATGTTGTCGGGATGCTCCTCGAACCCCTGGCGGCTGACCGCGGTGAGGCTGCACACCGACGCCACCGCTTTCAGTGGATCCCGGTGGGTCATCACCACGTTGGCATCGGGATAGGTGGCGAACAGCGCCTCGGGGGCGAACAGGTGGCTGGGGTCTTTCAATATCCAGCGGGTGTCGGGCTCGTCGACGCCGATGAGCCCGATGCTGCGGCGATGCTGGGCATAGGCCGGGCCCATGTCGCAGTTGGCCCACCAGGTGGAATAGGTGGGTATCCGGAAAAGGCACTCAAATGTCACGCTGGCGAATGACTGGCGGAAAATGTTCCAGCACTCGTCCACTGTGTCGGCCAATTGGAGATGGATGGCGGACTGATCCGGGTTCATCTCGGCCATGGCATCCATCTTGGCCTTGCAGCTGACGTAGTCGTCGATCTGCTCCCATTGGTCACGGGGCGGGCGGGGCTGGGGCATCTCGGCCAGCCAGAGCTCCAACCCCTGGAAGTGAGGGCTGGCCGCCATCAGCTGGTGCAAAGCTGTGGTGCCAGTGCGGGGCAGGCCGATGATGACCAGCGGTTGCTCGATCGCGACATCGGCGGCCTCGGGCCGGGCCTTCAAGCCGGCTGCCGCCTTAAGGCGCCCCATGAGGGCCCCAGTGATGATCTCGCCGACGGCAAAACGGCCGATGTCGGTCATGCCAGCTTCGGCTTCTAGCGACTCCTCCAGCACGGTCAAGCCCTCGAGATAGTCGTCGCGGCCGAAGTCGTCTAGTCCGGATCGCTCGACCGCGGCGCCATGCCATTGCTCGATGCTGCTCATTGGGCCCCCTTCAGGCACCTCTCGATGCTGCTCACTGAGCCGCGGCCTGAAGCTGCGCCCCAAAGGCAGCCATGGTCTCGGCTGTGTCGGCGAAGAACAAGAAAGACGGCACGATCAGCCGGTGGGCCCCCAACTCGGCCACCTCCTGTACCAGCCCGGCGGGGTCGTCCATCGGGGTGTTGGGCAAGCCCACGGTGATCTCGATGCTCGCGGGATCTCGGCCGGCCGCCGCCGCCTCCTGGTGCATCACGTCGATGAGGTCGGCGATGGACACCCCCTCCCTTGGCCCGGGCCAAAAGCCGTCGCCCAGTCGTCCGGCCCGGCGGGCGGCGGCCTTGGAGTGGCCTCCGATCACGATAGGCACCCGGCCGTTGGCGGGCTTGGGGTTCACGCTGACCCCCGAGAACGAGGCGTGATCGCTTTCGAACGACGCGCTGTCGGCGTCCCACAAGGCCCGCATGGCCCCGATGTAGTCATCGGTGCGCTGGCCCCGTCGCTCCCAAGGGATGCCAAGGGCCTCGAACTCCTCTTTCAGCCAGCCCACACCCACCCCAATGGTGACCCGGCCGCCCGACATGGAGTCGAGCGTGCCCAGCGACTTGGCCAACACCACCGGGTTGCGCTGGGGCAGGATCAAGATGCCGGTGCCCAACCGCAGCGTGGTGGTGGCCGTGGCCACCCACGTCAGCCAGATCAGCGGGTCGGGCAGTGGGGTGTCGGGGGTCATCGGCATCCGGCCGGTCGGGTCGTAGGGATACTCCGAGGCGTAGCTGTCCGGGTACACCACGTGCTCCACCGTCCAGATTGAGTCGAACCCGGCCGCCTCTGCGGCTTGACCGAATTCCACCGCCCCCTGCGCGGTGGTCCAGTGAAGAATGTTTGCGAAACCAATCCCGAACTTCATGGCACGCCAGCGTAGGTGAAGCGCTAGCTAGCTGAAGAAGCTATGGCGGTCCAGACCTTTTCGGGGGAGGCGGGCATGTCGAGATGGCGGATGCCAAGGTGCGACAGGGCGTCGATCACCGCGTTCTGCACTGCGGGGGTGGAGCCCACGGTGCCCGACTCGCCGATACCCTTGGCCCCTAATGGATTCAGCGGGGTGGGGGTGATGGACTCGTGGACTTCGAAGCTGGGCAGCTCGGTGGTTGAGATCACGCCGTAGTCGGCGAAGTTCGAGGTGAGCAGGTTGCCGTCGGGGTCGTAGTGGACCTCTTCCATGAGGGCTTGGGCCGCGCCGGCGGCCAGCCCGCCGTGGATCTGGCCGTGGGCCAACAGCGGATTGAGAAGGAAACCGGCGTCGTCCACTGCCACCAGCCGCTCCAGCGTCACCTCTCCGGTGTCGGCATCTACCTCCACCACCGCCACATGGGTTCCGAATGGGAAGGTGGCACCGTGCTGTTCGAAGTCGTTCTCCACAAATAGGGTCTCCGAGTCCGCCGCAGCCACGTCGGCCCAACTGGTCGACCGGGCCGGGGTGCCGACCACGTGGAACTGGCCGGTCTCTGAATCGAGCACTACATCCGCGGGGGCGGCCTCCAACAGATCGGCAGCCCGCGGGCGGGCCGCTTCGATCAGCTTCTCGGAGGCGTTGAGCAAGGCCGAGCCGGCGATCTGGGCGGTGCGAGAGCCACCGCTGATGTCGCTGGTGGGGATCTCATCGGTGTCGCCGTGGATCATCTCGATTTGGTCCATGTCGATGCCCAGGGTGTCGGCCACCACCATCGACAAGGTGGTCACATGGCCTTGGCCGAAGGGAGTGGCCCCAGTGCGAGCCAGCACCGTGCCGTCGGGCCGCAGTTCCAGGCTTCCCGTCTCCGTGCAAACCGGCCCCATGGGTGAGGTGACCTCCACATAGGTGGCCATCCCGATGCCCAACAGCCGATGATCGCCCTGCTCTCGGCGAGCGGTTTGCTCGGCTCGCAGCCCGTGGTAGTCGGCTGCTTCCAGCGCAGCCTCCAGCGAGGCCCGGTAATCCCCGGAGTCATAGGCCGCGCCAGTGGGAGTGGTGAGGGGAAAGGCGTCGGGGGCCAGGTAATTGCGGCGGCGCAATTCAGCCGGGTCCATGTCGATCTCGGCTGCGAAAAGATCCACTGCCCGCTCGATAGCCGCGGTGGCCTCCGGGCGACCGGCCCCTCGGAAGGCGTTTACCGGGGAGGTGTTGGTGGCTACGGCGGTGGCCGACCAGGCCGCGTTGGCAATGTCGTAGTTGCCGCAGGCCATGAGCCCGGTGAAGGTGGGCAGAAGCGCCCCCACACCGGGATAGGCCCCCGCGTCAGCCAGCATGTCCAGGCGGTAGTGGGTGAAGCGGCCATCGGCAGTGCCGCCCAAGGTGACGGTCTGGAACTGAGCCCGGCTATGGCCCAGCGACTGGAGGCTCTCGGTGCGGGTCTCGGCCCAGCGCATCGGGCGGCCCACTCGGCGGGCCAGCCATCCAAGTAGGCATTCTTCGGCGCCGGGGCTGGCCTTGGTGCCGAATCCGCCACCCACATCGGGGATGATCACCCGCACCTGAGACGGGTCTAAACCGAGCGCGCCGACAATGGCCCCTTGAGAGGTGTGGGCCCCCTGGGTGCTCGACCAGCAGGTCAGGCGCCCGTCTTCACCCCAAGCAGCAGCAGCCACTCGGCCCTCAATGGGACTGGCGTAGATCTTGGAGTTGACAACGCGATGAGAGATCACCACCTCGCACTCGCTGAAATCCACCTCTGCGGTGGGGGGCAGGGCAATGGCCACATTGGACTCAGCATCGTCGAACAACTTGGGGCCGTCGGCCGCCGTCTCAGCATCGACCACCGCGGGCAGCGGGTCGTAGTCGGCCCACACCGCCTCAGCGGCGTCGGTGGCCTGCTCGACGGTCTCGGCCACCACCGCGGCCACCGCTTCTCCGACGAAGCGCACCTTGCCGGTGGCCAACAGCGGGCGGGACATGGCGGCGTCGCCTGCCATTGGAGGGCGGGGGGCTAAGTCCAAGTCGTCGCCGACCACCACATCGATCACGCCGGGCATGGCCCGGGCATCATCGGTCTCCACCGACATCAGCCGGGCGTGGGCGATGGGCGATCGCACGAACACCACATGGGCCGCCCCTTCGAGTGGGATGTCGGCCACATAGGTTCCCCCGTCGGTCAGCATCCGGGGGTCTTCAACCCGCCTTACCTCATTGCCCAAAATGCTCATGGGCGAGAAGCGTAGGCCAGAGTCCCGTCGAGGTACCTACCGGCTACTGGTGGAGCGAACGACGCCAAGCTTGCGCATCTTCGCCCATCGGGGTTGACGGGGACCGGTCGGTGAACGGCCACAGCTCCTCGGCGATGCTCCGCCAATTGGCGGTGGCCCCGAGTTGGGCGAACAGCGAGATGAGCCCGAGGTTGATGCGCTGGAGCACCACCAGCGAGGGCGGCACGTTGAGCACCTTCTTCAGCTCGGCGTGCTCGCCAGAGGCATCGAATATGGCTCTGACTCCCGCGGCGGCATAATCCTGGGTGAAGGTCCGGGTCTCGTAGGTGAGCACGAACTCGTAGAAATGGGTGAAGAACGCTTCTACCTCGGCATCGCTGAACGGGGCATCGGCCGGCAGCAGTCCGGCGGTCACCAGCTCGACCCGGAATCGGGGGATGTCTCGGTCGATCACCATGGCGGTGAGCATTCGCTCAAACTGGGCGGTCTCTTGCTCGCTGAATCGCTTGACCAGGCCGAAGTCCAAGAACGTGACCGATCCGTCGGGGTGGAAGAGATAATTCCCCGGGTGGGGGTCGCCGTTGAACGCCCATAGGCGATAGATCGACCCGATCGAGAACCGGTAGACGGTCTCGGCTACCCGGTTTCGCTCCTCCTGGGACCAGCCCAGCGCCTCCTCGAACGTCGCACCGGTGGCCAATTCAGTGGTGAGCACCCGGGCTGAGCTCAAGTCGTCGTACACCTCGGGAATGGCAATGTAGGGATGGCCTCGGTAGTGATCGGCGAACAGGCGCTGGTTGGAGGCCTCGTGTTCGTAGTCCAATTCCTCGGTGAGCCGCTGGCGCAGTTCCTCCACTATGGGGGCGGGGTCCAGGCCTGGAAACAACACCGAGAGAGCTCGGAACACCATGCGGGCCGAACCCAAGTCCGCCGCGATGGCCTCAGCCACGCCGGGATACTGGATCTTGACCGCACAGGCCCGGCCGTCGGGGGTGATGGCCCGATGGACTTGACCGATGGAGGCCGCGGCGATGGGCACTGGATCCCATTGCTCGAATAGCTCGTCAGGCGGAGCACCCAGCTCGGCGGCTAGCACCGACTCGGCCAGGGCCGGGCTCATGGGCGGGGCGTTGGCCTGGAGCTGAGCCAGAGACGACCGGGTGGACTCGGGCAGGCCCACGTCGAGATAGCTGGCCATCTGGCCGATCTTCATCAGCGCGCCCTTCATGTTCCCCAGCACTTCCACTACATCAGCGGCGTTGTGGAGCTCCCTTTCGGTATCCAGAACAACAGCTCGCTCGGCGTCGGCGAAGACTTGACGGGCCCGGGCCATCGCCCACCGCCCGCCACTACGGGCGCCCAAACCGGCCATCTTGGCCGTGCGCCCCAGCCGTCCTCGCCGGGGCACCGCTCCTCGACTGCGCCCGTCTGCCACGCCGCCGAAAATACCGGCCCGACCACTGCTGCCGGTATCTTTGACAGAGAACACCGCGTAAAGGAATGTGCTGATAGTTTCCGTTATTTTTTGGGACACCATCTAGTAAACGCGAGTATCGTAGAGCGGAACAGTTCCGCTATGCGGCACAGGGACGGGACCCGTCCAGTGCCGCATCCCAACGCCTGCCGAGCAATACCGGAGTCCAAGTCATGCGAATCCTATTTGCTGACAGCCTGGCTGAGAGCGCTGTCGAGCGGCTTCGGGCCGGGGGCGACGAATGCGTGGTCGATCCCTCGCTGACCGCTGAGAGCCTGCCCGAGCACATTGCCGGGTTTGACGTGCTGGTGGTGCGCAGCACCAAGGTCACCGCTACCGCTCTGGAGGCCGCCGATCGACTTGGCCTGGTAGTAAGAGCCGGAGCCGGGACCAACACCATCGATGCCGACCGGGCGGCCGAGTTGGGAATCTTCGTGTGCAACGTGCCTGGTCGAAACGCCATTGCGGTGGCTGAGCTGGCCATTGGGTTGATGTTCGCCATCGACCGCCACATCGCCCCCGCAACCGCCGACCTCCGATCGGGAGACTGGAACAAGCAGACTTACAGCGAGGCCCGAGGTCTGTTCGGCTCCACGCTCGGGATCGTCGGAATGGGCGCCATCGGTCTCGAAGTAGCCCAGCGAGCCGGCGCATGCGGACTGCGGGTTGTCACCGAGGTTCGGAATGATCGCACTCGCGAGGTGTGTCGTCGCATGGCCGACATCGGGGTGGAGGAAGTGCCCGACCGGGCGGCGCTGCTGGCTACCAGCGACATAGTGTCGCTGCATGTGCCCGGCGGCGAAGACACCGTCGGAATGGTCAATGCCGAATTCTTGGCGGCCATGAAACCCAACGCGGTGCTCATCAACACCAGCCGGGGCGAGGTGGTCGATGAAGCCGCGCTGCTCGCGGCGCTCGATAGCACCGATATTCGAGCCGGCCTTGATGTGTTCGCCAACGAGCCGTCGGGGGGAGTCGGCCAGATCAGCTCAGAACTGGCCCGTCACCCGAAGGTGACGGCTACTCACCACATTGGGGCCTCCACCGATCAGGCTCAGGTAGCGGTGGCCGAGGGTACCGCCGATGTCATCGAGGCCTACCGCAACGGCGAAGTTCTGGACTGCGTCAACCTGGAGAGGGTCCCCAAGCGCACCGCCACACTGAGCGTCCGCCACCACGACCGGGTCGGTGTGCTGGCCTGCGTATTGCAGGAGTTGAGCCGACGGCATGTGAATGTGGCCAATATGCAAAACCGGATCTTCTCTGGCTCAGAAGCGGCCGTGGCCATCATCGAAGTGGCTGGAGATGTCGACGACGATCTGCTGGAGGTCCTGCATTCCATCGAGCATGTGATCTGCGCCTCGGTGCTCGACACCCACTCGGCGGTGGACCAATGACCGGCGCACGCCCCAACGACACCGAACAGGCGGGGACTGAACCGCTGGTCGCCCCCTTTGCCGGCTGGGTGGTACACCCCGACTGGGCCGAGAGAGTGATCAGTCGGGCCTACGACAATCTCTCGCCGCTACAGCGCCAAGCCCTGGTGGCATCAAACCCCTACAGCTACATGAACGTCACCAGAAGCCGGGAGGATCTCTTCGACAACACCGACCTTTCGCATGAAGACCTGGTTACCCAAGGCGCCTCCGCCCTTACTCGACTGCTCAACGCCAAGGCTTTCGTCCCAACCGGGCGGTCGGCCTTGTATCTGTACCGCTTGACCCACAAGCAGGGCTCACAGACCGGGGTGGTGTGCACAGTGCCGGTGCAGGGCTTTGATGATGGGCGAATTCGCATTCACGAGAATGTCCACGACGAGCGGGCCGACCTGCTCACCGCCCACCTTCAGGGCGTGGGGGCCACTTCCAGCCCGGTGGCCATGGCCGTTCGGTCTGGCGCCGAACTCCGCAACCAGTTGTTCGACATCACCTCCGCTTCGCCCGCTGATTTGGAGTTCGGATCCACCGCGGTGCGCCATCAGGTGTGGACGGTTCCCGACGATTGCACGGAGTCGCTGGTTGCGGCCTTTGGCAATCAGGTGCTGTACGTGACTGACGGCCATCACCGCTCGGCCGCCGCAGTGCGGGCTAGGGCCGCGGAACCTGACAACACGGCACTGGCTCGGACTCTGGCTGTGGTGTTCCCTGATGAACAGCTTCAAGTGCAGGCATTCCATCGACTGGCGGTCGACCAGCACAATCGCAGTCCTGAAGAATGCCTGGCCGCGCTTGATGACGTGGCGGAGGTGACATCGGTGTTCTCATCCATGCAGGCCCGTCCCCAGAAGAAAGGGGTGGCTGGGCTGTACTTGGGGGGTTCTTGGCACCAAGTGGCATTGCCGGCGGCGGTGGGCAATGGAGCGGTGAACGGATTGGATGTAGAGCGGCTGCGGCGATCCATCCTCGACCCTGTGCTCGGTGCCGACGAGCTCGGTGTGCCCGGGGCCGTGGAGTACCTTCCTGCCTCGCTGGGCTTCGACGAGATGGCCCGGCGATGTGATGCGGAAAACCGGGTGGGGTTCGCCTTGCACCCCATGACGGTGCGCGAGCTGATGGCGGTGGCCGACGAGAACGGGCTTATGCCCCCCAAATCGAGCTTCTTTGCCCCCAAGCCCCGCTCAGGCGTGTTCCTCAGGATGCTGGGGCGGGGAGCAACCGCCCACCTGCCTCCTTCCTGAGGCAGTCGAATCCTCCGAGCCGATACTGTTGCCGACGTGTTGATTTCATCGGACTCCCATGTCGTTGAGCCGGGTGATCTGTGGCTGGAGCGGTTGCCTGCGCGGCTGCGGGATCGAGCCCCTCGGGCGGTGCAAGATCCCGGCAACCACTACTGGTACTTCGAAGCCCCGGAGATGGGCCGGGGAGTGAATCTGACCCTGTCGCGCAACGCCGGGATGACGCAGGGGGAAGTGGATGCCCTGCTGGCCGCCGACCCCGACGCATGGGTGGGGGCAACCGGCGGGCACGATCCAGCGACCCGTCTGGCCGACATGTGGGTGGATGACACCTTGGCCGACGTCGTCTACCCCACTGCCGGCCTGTCTCTTCTGCAATACGACGATGTGGAACTCCAGCTGGCTTGCATTCAGGTCTACAACGACTGGCTGGCCGAGTTCTGCGCGGTGGACCCCGACCGGATCATCGGCATCGCCATGATCCCCACCTGGGACATCGAGGTGGGGGTGGCTGAGCTGAATCGCTGCGGCGACATGGGGCTGCGCGGTGCCATTGTCTGGAGCTCGCCTCCCGCCACCCGGGAATACAGCTTCTTTTCTGACCGCTACGAACCCCTGTGGGCCACTGCCGCCGATCGGTCGATACCGATCTCAATCCACATCTTTGGCGGCCACCAAACCAAGGCCATAAGCAGTTACGGGGTGACCGTGGAGGGCACCTACTACTTCGGGATCACGGCCCGCGACGAGCTGGCCCATACCACAGCCGAGTTGATCGCGGCGGGGGTGTTCGAGCGCCATCCCAACCTGCGGATCGTGGCCGCAGAAGGGGGCATCGACTACGCAGCCCGACTGGAGCAGCGGCTCGATCTGACCTACAGCGGGGCATGGAGCCGCATTGACGACCGGCTGACCATGAAGCCTTCGGAGTACTTCCGCCGCAATGTGTACCTGACCTACATCGAAGACCCCATCGGGCTGAACAATCTGCGTTTCACCGGCAGCGACCACTTCATGTGGTCCAGCGACTACCCCCACGGGGCGGCCACCTGGCCCCGGTCTCAGGAGTTCACCGCCGCGGAGTTCGACGAGGCCGGAGTGAGCGAGGCCGACCGCCGCAAGCTGACCCTCACCAATGTGGCCGAGCTGTACAACATCGACTTGGAGAAGGTGAGCCAGCCCTCCCCGGTCATCGCCGACCAGGTGGCAGTGGTCAGCTGAGCGGCAGCCTCCGAGAATCAGTGGGCGGAGCGGGCGGCTGCTTGTTGATGAGGTGGGTGGCAGCCGACTCGAAATAGTCCACCATGGCGGTGTGGATGTCATCGCCTAGCCCGGCCCCAGCCAGCGCAGCCCGCATGTGGCCCATCCAGGCATCCCGCTCGGCGATGCCGATCTCGAAAGGAGCGTGGCGCATTCGCAACCGGGGATGGCCCCGCTCGGCGCTGTAGAGGGGCGGCCCACCCCAGTATTGGGCCAAGAAGCCAGCCAAATGATCCCGTGAGGGGCCCAGGTCGTCGGGATAGAGCGGCCGAAGCACCGGATCATCGGCCACGCCGTCGTAGAAGCGGTCTACCAACTGGTCAAAGAACGCCTGACCGCCAACTGCGTCGTACACCGACTGCTCCACACGCGTAGCGTATTGCGGCATGTCTGCGGTCATCTTCCTCAGGCACGCCAAATCCGACTGGCATGCAGGAGCTTCCAACGACATCGAGCGACCCCTGAACAAGCGGGGACGCCAAGCTGCCGCGGCCGTGGGCATCTTCTTGGCCGAGTCCGGCCATGTGCCCGATCTAGTGCTGTGCTCACCGGCCACTCGGACCCTCCAAACCCTCGAGCTGGCCATGAAAGCAGGGGGCTGGACCAGTCCGACGGAGACCGCCGACGAGCTGTACTACGGATCGGTCAACCAAATGATCGCCCTGGCCTGCCAGCGGCGGGCTCCCGTCACCATGCTGGTCGGGCATGAGCCGACTACGTCGACCGCCATCGGGCGATTGACCGGCGCCGAGCTGAGGATGCCCACCGCAGCGCTTGCCCGGGTCAGTCTCAACCCCGACAACACCGGCCAACTCGACTGGCTGATCCCCCCTCGCCTGCTGACCGACCGTTAGTCGTCCTCAGGATCGCTGACCTCGTTCAACTCCGACACTGCTTCGGCCTCCACCAATTCGGCCGCGGCCACGGCTCGGGGATACGCCTCCACCGGTGAAACCCCCTCGATTCTCTTGGCACCGCTCACTGGGCCCAATTCCTCGAATCGGCGCGCCCGGGGAAGCACTCGACCCTCCAATGAGCCAATGCTGTCGTTGTAGGCCTTCACCGCCCGCTGCAATCCCTTGCCCACATTGTCAACGTGGCCGGCGTAGACCCTCAGGCTGTCGTACAAGGCGGTCGCACCATCGGCAATCTCCTGGGCGTTCTCTTGGAGATCCTGCTGCTGCCAGGCCAGAGCCACGGTCCGGAGAAACGCCAGCAAGAGCCCGGGCGTGGCGATGAGCACCCGATGCTTCTGCCAGGCGTCCTCCCAAAGGGTGGGCTGCACGTCTACCGCGGCATCCAGGATCGGGTCAGCCGGCACGAACATGACCGTGAAGTCGGGAGATCCGTCGATCGCGGCTGCGTAGTCCTTATCCCCCAGCTCCTTCGCACGCCCCATCAGAGATCGGGCATGGCTCTGAAGCAACTCACCCTGACGCTGCTCGTCCTTCTCGCTGTGGGCCTCGAGATATGAGTCCAGAGGGGTCTTTGCATCGATTACCACCTGCACGCCGCCGGGCACCCGGACCACGGCATCGGGCCGAACGCTGCCATCGTCGGTGGCCACGGTGTGCTGTTCGACAAAGTCGATGTGTTCCCGCATTCCCGACACTTCGAGGATGTTGCGCAGGGTCTGCTCCCCCCATAGTCCCCTCACTTGCGGCGAACGCAGCGCCTCTCTCAATCCACCGGTTGCCTCTCGGAGCTGTCCGATCTGGGTCGTCAATCCCTCGTAGGCTCCTTCCCGCTTCTCTTCGATTTCGTTGACCCTCTTTTCGAACTTGGCCAAGTTCTCTTTGACAGGCTTGACCAGCTCGTCGATAGCCTGCTGGCGCTGCTTCAAGTCGGCCTCGCTGAGCCTTTTCTGATTCTCAAACTGCTCCTTCGCCTGCTTGAGGAATGCCTCGCTGTTGGCTTTGGACACGTCGGCGGCTATGCCCTTGAACTGTGTCTCCAACTCCTCGCGAGCCTTGGCCAGTTCCTCGGTGCGAGCTTCATGCTCGGCCTCCGCAGCGGCCAGCTTTCGTAGAGCGCCTTCCCGTTCACCGCGGACTTCCTCCAACTCGGCCCGAGCCGCGTCGCGCTCACTTCGAGTCTCGTTGAACTGCCGATCCCGTTCAGCCAGTTGGACCTCCAGCTGAGCCGCCCGCGTCCTCTGGTCGTTGGCCCCAGCCGCATCGCCCGCTTGTCGCCCCCGCAGCACAACTACTGCTAAGGCAACCACCAGGACCGCCACAACAACGAGAAGAACTATCTCCATAGGCCCGCATCCTAGGAAGCCCAGGTGACAGTTTCTGGCGAAGGCTTCAACCAGCGGTTTCGCCTAGCCTCCACAACGGCAACGAGGGAGGCCCCCATGACCCAGATGAACGAGCTCGGCTTCTACACCCTGGCCGGGGCACCGGAATCTCCCCGGGAGCTGATCGACGAGGTCCGCCAGGCCGAGGAGCTGGGCATCGGCAACGTGTTCATCAGCGAGCGGTTCAACATCAAAGAGGCCGCCACTCTGTCGGGAGCGGTCGGTGTGGCGGCCGAATCCATGGGCATCGCCACCGCAGCCACCAACCACCACACCCGCCATCCCGTGGTGACCGCGGCCTACGCCATGACCATGCACAAGCTGACCGGCGGGCGCTTCTGCCTCGGTATCGGCCGAGGGGTCGATCGACTATCCCAAGCATTCGGCCTCAACGCCATCACCACCGCCCAAATGGAGGACTTCGTGGGCATCATGCGCCGGCTGTGGCAGGGCGAGCCCATCTTCAACCACGAAGGCCCCATTGGGAACTACCCGGTGCTCACCCTCATGGGGGCCAGCAGCGAGCACATCCCCATGGCCCTCACCGCCTTCGGCCCCAACTCCCTGGCCTTGGGCGGGCGCTGCTTCGACGCAGTGGTGCTGCACACCTTCTTCACCGACGAGACCACCGCCCGGGTGGTAGGCGCCGTCAAGCAGTCGGCTGAGGAATCGGGGCGCGACCCGGACTCGGTGAAGGTGTGGTCTTGCTTCGCCACCATCGGCGACCACCTCCCCGAAGACATCCGGCTCAAGAAGACGGTGGGACGCATGGCCACCTATCTCCAGGGCTATCCCGAGCTCATGGCCCGCACCAACAACTGGGACCCCGCCGCGCTGGAGCGGTTCCTGGCCGATGACCTGGTGGCCAACTTCCAAGGCGCTATCGATCAGGTGGCCACCACCGACCAGCTCGAGCACATCGCCGAGCTGATCCCCGAAGAATGGCTCGCCCCCGCCGCCACCGGCAGCCCCGCCCAATGCGTCGAAAAAATCCGGGGCCAGTTCGACCTGGGCTGCGACGGCGTCATCCTCCACGGCGCCAGCCCCACCCAACTCCAACCCATCGTCGAGGAGTACGCCCGCACCCGCCCCACAGGCCGATTCGACCATCTCCCCGCCAACCCCGGCGGCTGAGGGCGAGCCGGTATAGCGTCATGGCGATGCAAACCGTCACGACAACCGTTGCCGGGCTGGGGATGCGGGATTTCACCGGGGGGTCGGGTGATCCGCTGGTGATGCTTCACCACTCGTTCGGGAACCCGGGGTGGATGCCGGTCCACGAGGCCCTGGCCGCCCACTACACAGTGCACGCGCTGGACTTGCCAGGCTACGGAGGCACCGAGGGGTCTGAGCGGCCCGAATGGGCCCGCCATCCCCGTGACTTGGCTCTGCTGGTGGGCCAGTGGCTGCGGGCCAAAGACCTCGGCCCGGTGGAGCTGGTGGGGTGCGGGTTCGGCGGATGGGTGGCGGCCGAGCTGGCCACCATGGCCCCGGAACTGCTCAAGCGGCTCATCTTGGTGGGGGCGGCTGGGCTGCTGCCCGAACAAGGCCGCATCTATGACCAGTTCTTGGTGTCGCACTCCAATTATGTGCAGGCCGCCTTCTCCCGGTTGGAAGCCTACGACGCCATCTTCTCAAGCAACGGCGATAGCCCCGACGAGCTTCCCATGAGTGACGACACCCTGGTCGTGTGGGACATGAACCGGGAGATGACCACCCGGGTGGCGTGGAAGCCATACATGTACAACCGCCGGCTGCGGCCCCTGCTGGGCGGAGTGAACGTGCCCGCTCTGGTGGTGTGGGGTGACAACGACGCCGTGGTGCCGATGGAATGCGCCCACGCCTTCGTCGAGGGCCTGCCCGACGCACGCTTGGAGGTTGTCCCGGACTGCGGCCACGCCGTCGACCTCGAAGCCCCCGAATCCCTCGCCGCCATCATCACCGGAGGAGCTAGCTGATGTTCTTGTCGTATTTCACCGAGCAGCCCATGAGCGCCTACCCGGCCGAGGAGGGCCTGAAGGAGGGCTTCACCTCGGTGATGTTCTCCAACAAGTACTACGACCCCGAAGAAGGCAGCCGTCTGTTCAACGAGCGCATTGAGGAGTACAAGCTGGCCGAGCAGGTGGGCTTCGACGGGATCATGGTGAACGAGCACCACAACGCCCCGTTCTGCATGCAGGCCCGCATCACGGTGATGTCGAGCATCCTGGCCGCCATCACCGAGAGGGCCAAGATCGTGCAGCTCGGCAACCCGCTGCCCACCTACGACAGCCCGCTCATGTTCGCCGAGGAGATCGCCATGATCGACATGATCTCCAAGGGCCGGCTGATTTCGGGCATCGTGCGGGGCGCAGGGCAGGAGTCGGTGTGCCTCAACGCCAACCCGGCCTACAACCGGGAGCGGTTCAACGAGGCCCACGATCTGCTGGTGAAGACCATGACCGACGACGGGCCGTTCTCCTGGGAGGGCGAGCACTTCCAGTACCGGGTGGTCAACCCCTGGGCCCGGGTGCTGCAAAAGCCCCACCCCCGCATTTGGGTACCCGGCGTGTTCAGCGCCGAGACCATCCGCTGGGCGGCCGAGCACCGTTACCCCTACATCTCGCTCAATACCCCCCTGCACCTCACCGGCGAGCTGTGGCAGATCTACGACCAGGCCGCTCGGGCGGTGGGCTACGAGCCGGGACCGGAGAATCGGGGCTATCTGCTGCGGGTCCACGTGCAGGAAGACGGCGACAAGGCCCGAGAGAACGCCCGAGAGTTCATGTGGATGCAGGGCGAGTTCACCGGCATCGGCCACCCCTATTGGGTGAGCCCGTCGGGCTACGGGTCGTCGGCCCGCCGGCTGGACTACGCCAAGATGGCCAATGCCGAGGTCCGGGGCTCACGGGCCGCTTCGTTCGAGAAGCAGTTGGCCGCCCGCGAGATCGTGGCCGGCACCCCCGATGAGGTGATCGCCGAGCTGCGGGTGGTGCTGGAGACCTGCCGCCCGTCGATCCTCATGCTGTGGGGCAACGACGGCGGCGTCACCCACGACGACTCCCTGCGGTGCATCGAGCTGATGGGCACCGAGGTGCTGCCCGCGTTGCGGGACATGGGCGACGAGCTGGGACTGCACGACCCGTTCGAGCTGGACTCCCCCATCAGCCTGGCCCTCACCCCGCCCGACGAGCTGAACCCGGTTGAACTCGACGACGGCGCCCGCCCCGAGGACACCTCAGACAGCACAGCGCTGAAGATGTTCCGGTGATCTCCCTGCAAGACCAGAGTCCCAAAGGAGCACGCCGATGACCGAAACTCAGCCCCAGGTGTCGTACATCCACGCCGAGGACATGGACTTCGCCGAGGTCAAGTCCCAGCAACACGCCGACGGCCGCCGGGTGTCGGTGTGGCTGAAGCTGATGGAGCTGACCCAGGAGCGGGCGGTGTATCACACCCGCTACGACCCCGGACTGGTGCTGGAGCGCCACGGCCACAACAGCGACCACTTCATCTTCGTCATCGAAGGGGAGGTCACCTTCGACGAGGAGGTGTGCCGGCCCGGAACCCTCATCAAGCTCCCCCACCTGGCCACCTTCGGCCCCATCAAGGTGGGCGATGAGGGCGCCGAGATCCTGGAGATCTACTTCGGCGACTCCCGCCCCGCCCCCGCCGACAAAGCCGAATACGCCTCCATTCTCGAAGAGCGCGGCATCACCCCACTCCCCCACCCCCCCGTGGACCTCCCCGACTGGTTCGGCCCGAGGACTGACTAAGCAGGAACCGGGATCCCGAACAGCTTGGCCGGGTTGTCGGTCAGGATCTTGCGCTTGCGCTCGTCGCTGAGGTCGTCGCGCTCCACCAGCAGCTTCACCGAGTGGGGGAAGTCGCAGTCCCAGTGGCAGTAGTCCGAGGAGTAGCACAAGATGTCGTCGCCCACCTGGTCCATCACGTAGGGCAGGGCCGACTCGGTGGACTCCACACCCACGAAGCACCGCCCCGACAAGAAATACTCCGACGGCTTGCGATCCAAGATGGGGGCCTGGTCGGGCATCAGCTCGTACTCCTCGTCCAAGCGCTCCAGCCAGAACGGCAGCCAGCCGCACCCAGCCTCCATGATCCCCAACCGCAAGTTGGGGAACCGGTGCAGCACCCCGCCCACGGTGAAGTTCATCGTGGCCAGCATGGCCCCGAACGGATGGGTCACGGCGTGCTTCTCCAGCCGGGTGTCGTAGCGGTCCAAAACGATAGGCACCTGGTCGGGCGCCTGCCCACCGCCGTGTACGCACACTGCCGCCCCATGGCTGTCGGCCACCTCCCACACCGCGTCGAGGGCCGGGTCATCCAGATTGCGGTCCAAAACGTGCTGGGCGGTCACCATGCCCACGAACAAGTCCGGGTACTGGGTGAAACACCGATCCAGCTCGGCCGCGGCCCGGTCGGGGTCGATCAAGGGCAGCTTGGCCACCAGCTTGAGGCGGGTGGGGTCGTAGGCCGCATAGGTGGCCCGGGCGTCGTTCAGCAGCCGACACAGCTCGGCGGAAAAGCCCGGATCGCCTAGCGCCCACTCCTCGCCCGATCCCGGAGGGAACAAGACGGCCGCATCGATGCCCTCGAGGTCCATGTCGGTCATCCGGGGACCGGGCACGGCCATGCCCTCCCGTTGAAGCGGCGTCTCAAAATCCAGCTCCCCGGGGGCGTACTCGCCGTAGTTCTGCTGGTCCTCGGTGTGCACTGGCGAACCGGCCCCCGGCAGGTCGCCGTAGTTCTCCTTCATCTTGGCCACGTACTCCACCATCTTCGGCCGCCACTCGGCGCTGATCCCGTGGCGCCACTGGGGCGGCTCTCCCCCGTGGCCGTCGGAGTCGATCACGTAGTACCCGTACTTGCCCATCCCACCATCGTGGCACCTGAGAGACTTAGCTGCTAAAAGTCAACCCGTGAGGTTCCAGCGATGAGGATTCAGCAGTGAAGGCAGTGGTGATCTTTGAGAGCCGCACGGGGAACACCCAGCGAGCAGCGGAGATGATCGGCGGGGAGCTGCGCCAAGCCGGCTACGAGGTATCGGTTCGCCCGGTACATGGGATCAAGCTCACCGAGATCGCCGAGGCCGATCTGTTGGCCGTGGGCACCTGGGTAGACGGGCTGGTGCTGTTCGGACACCGCCCCGGCGGCACGGCCAAGCTGATGACACTGCCGTCGCTGCACCACAAGCCGGTGGCCGCCTTCGCCACCTACAAGTGGTACCCGGGCAACTGCATCGACCAGATCGCCGATCTGCTGGCCTACAAGGGCGCGGATGTGATCCACCAGCGGGCATTCAACAAAGCGCAGCTCGACATCCTGGTCCCCGAGTTCGTCGACGACGTGCTGGCCGCAGTGGGGGCAGCGGAGCCGGCCGGAGCCACCGCGTGACCATGACCGCCGAGTCGTCCGCTGAATCCCCGGCTGGCACCGAGATGCCCCGCATCATCAGCGTGGACGACCACGTGGTGGAGCCTCCCGAACTGTGGTCGAGCCGGCTGCCGGCCAAATACCGCGACGTCGGCCCCCGCATCGAGTATCTGCCCCAAGGCGAGGTGGTGCTCGACGGCGGCACCTACCGGGAGCGCCCCGGCACTGAAGGCCGCAACGTGGCCTGGTGGCTGTACGAAGACCACACCTACTCCATCAAGCGGCTCATCGCTGCGGCCGGCTATCCCTACGACGAGGTATCCGTCGAGGGCATCACCTACGACGAGATGCGCCCCGGCTGCTGGCAGCCCAAGGCCCGGGTGGCCGATATGGAGATGAACCACACCGACGCCTCGCTGTGCTTCCCCAACTATCCCCGGTTCTGCGGCCAGCTGTTCAACGAGCGCCAGGACAAAGAGCTCTCGCTGCTGTGCGTGAAGGCCTACAACGATTGGATGGTCGAGGAGTGGTGCGGCGACTCCGGCGGGCGGCTCATTCCGCTGTGCCTGGTGCCTCTGTGGGACGCCGATCTGGCCGCCGCTGAGATCCGCCGCAACGCTGAGCGGGGGGTGCGGGCGGTGGCGTTCAGCGAGCTGCCCACCTGGCTGGGCCTGCCCAGCATCCACTCGGGCTACTGGGACCCGTTCTTCGCTGCCTGCGCCGAAACCGGCACGGTGGTGTGCATGCACATCGGGTCGGGCACCCGCACGGTGTCGCCCGCCGACGACGCCCCCGACGCGGTGACCGCCTCGCTGATCTTCTGCAACAGTGCGGCCTCACTGGTCGACTTCCTCTACTCCGGGGTGCTGCACCGTTATCCCGACCTCAAGCTGATGTACGCCGAGGCCCAGATCGGCTGGATCCCCTACGCCCTGGAGCGGGCCGACGACGTGTGGGTGACCCACGCCGGTTGGAGCGGGGCCAAGAACAACATCCCCGAGCCGCCGTCGTTCTACTACTACCGCCAGGTGTACGGCTGCTTCTTCAAAGACAGCGTGGGCATGGACCTGCTCGACCGGGTAGGCATCGACAACATCACCTTCGAGACCGACTACCCCCACACCGACGGCACCTGGCCCAACACCAAAGAGGTGGCCGCCCGCCTCTTCGGCCACCTTGACGCCGAGTCGGTCTACAAGATCGCCCGCGGCAACGCCATCAAGCTCTTAGGCCTGGATTTCGATTAGGCGCTTCCTAGCGCCCTGTCATAGCCGCTAGACCGCGGCTAGCGCCTGCCAGATGCGCTCGGGGGTGGTGGGCATCTCGATGTGCGCTACACCCAAGTGGGAAACGGCGTCGACGACCGCGTTGTGGATGGCCGGGGTCGAGCCGATGGTGCCCGACTCGCCGATGCCCTTGGCCCCAAGTGGGTTCATCGGGCTGGCCGTCTCGGTATTGCTCACCTCGAAGCTGGGCAGCTCGGCCGCACTGGGCATGAGATAGTCGGCCAGGTTGGCGGTGCGGGGATTGGCGTCCTCGTCGTACTGCACCCACTCGAACAGCGCCTGGGCCGCGCCCTGGGCCACGCCGCCATGTTGTTGGCCGGCCACCAGCAGCGGATTCAAGATGGTGCCGCAGTCGTCCACCGCGACATGGCGCAGCAGCTCCACGCCGCCGGTCTCGGTGTCCACCTCGACCACGGCAACGTGGGTGCCGAAGGGGAAGGTGGCCCCACCCTGGTCGAAGTCGAGCTCGTGGGTGATAACACCGCCGTCGGCCGCTGAGGCCAGATCGGCCCAAGACGCCGACTGGGCGGGCACACCGGCCACATGCAGGCCGCCTTCGCCCACCACGATGTCATCGGCACTGGCTTCGAGTTGCTGGGCGGCCAGCTCCTTGGCCTGAGCCAGTACTTCTTCGCTGGCCTTGTAGACGGCGCTGCCCGCGGTCTGAAGCGAGCGGGAGCCAAGAGTGCCCGCGCCACGGGGTATCTCGTCGGTGTCCGACTGGATGAGCTTGATGCTGTCCATGGGCACGCCCAATAGATCGCTGACGATCATTGAGAAGGAGGTCTCGTGGCCCTGGCCATGGGCACTGGTGCCCACTCGGATTTCCGCGGAGCCGTCGCTCAGCACGTCCACCCGGCCGTATTCGGTGTGCAAGCCGAGCGGCGCGGTGATCTCCACATACGACGACACCCCGACACCCAGCAGCTTGGAGTCGCCCGAATCCCGCCGGGCGGCCTGCTCGGCCCGCAGATCGGCATAGCCCGAGGCCTCCAGGGCAGCGTCCAGAGCCCTCTCGTACTCCCCGGAGTCGTAGTTGGCGCCGGTCACGGTGGCATACGGGAACTGGTCGGCGCCGATGAAGTTGCGCCGCCGGATCTCGGCGGGGTCGATGCCCAGCTCGTCGGCGCCCACGTCCAGCACCCGCTCCAGGATCTGGGTGGCCTCGGGACGGCCCGCTCCCCGGTAGGCGGCGATCTGCGTGGTGTTGGTCACCACCGCGTCGGCCACGAACCGGACCTTGGGAATCTGGTACACGCCCTGGGCCATGGTCTGGGTGAGGATGGGCAAGAAGCTGCCGATGGCCGGATAGGCCCCGGAGTCGGCCAAGCAGTGCAGGTTCAACCCGGTAATACGACCATCGCTGTCGAACCCCATCTTGGCGGAGAAGATGTGGCCCCGGCCCTGCACCAGCGACACCATGTCTTCAGAGCGCGACTCGGTCCACTTCACCGGGCGACCCAGCTCCAAGGCGGCCTTGGCCGCCACCAGGTACTCGGGATACAGGCCGGTCTTGGCCCCGAAACCGCCGCCCACCGCCGGGGCGATGAGGCGCACGTTGTCGCCGTCGAGGCCGAACAGGCCGGCGAACCCGTCCTTGAGGCCAATGGGGGCCTGGCTGGGAAAGATCACGGTCATCCCGCCGTCGGGGGTGCCGGGCTCCACCAGAATCCCGTTGGGCTCCATAGGCACCGCGGCCAGGCGCTGGCTCTCCATCTTCACCTCGGCCACGTGGGCCGCCTCGGCCAAGCCGTCGTCCTCGCCGAGCTCGGTGTGGAAGGCCAGGTTGCCGCCCTCGTTCTGGGGCCACAGCACCTCAACGCCTTCAGACATGGCCTTCTCGGGGTCGGCGTTGGCCGGTAGCGGGTCGTAGTCCACAAATACCGCCTCGGCGGCGTCCATGCCCTGCTCGCGGGTCTCGGTGACCACCGCAGCCACGATGTCGCCTACGAACAACACCCGTTCGCCGGCGATCTGCGGACGCTCGAACACCGGGAGCATGGGGAATCCGGCCGTGGCCGGCAGCCCGATGTTCTCACCGGTGTACACGGCCAGCACGCCGTCCATGGCCTCGGCCTCGCTGGTGTCCACCGACTCGATGGCAGCGTGGGCCATCGGCGAGCGCACAAAGGTGACGTAGGCGGTGCCCTCGGGGGTGAAGTCGTCGTAATAGCGCTCCGCGCCGGTCAACAGCCCCGGATCCTCGCGGCGGACGACTGAATTTCCCAGAATCGAACCAGAACTCGACACGGCTTTCCCCTTTTTCTGTTCTCGGGAGTCGGGAGGATGTTAGAACCACCTCATGGATTTCAGCCAGCTTTACGACCCGGCCCTCGACGAATACGTCCCTGAAGCGTTGGATATCTTGTCGAAGTTCTCGTTCGAATCGGAGGGCAACGACCTCTCCACGCCCGAGGGACTGGCCAAGGCCCGTGACCTCGAATCGCTGGGGGGCGGCATCCTCGCCTCCAACTTCCTTGACGACGTGGACATCCGCACGTACACCGGCGCGGCGGGCGACGAGTTGGAGCTGCGGGTATTCGCCCCCGACGGGCTGGCTCGGGCGGTGTACCTCGACATCCACGGCGGCGGCTTCTTCATGGGTCACCCCAAGATGGGCGATCGTGGTAACCAGGCCATGGCCGACACCCACCAGATCGCGGTGGTAAGCGCCCAATACCGGTTGGCCCCCGAACATCCCTGGCCCGCTGGCCCCGACGACTGCGAGGCCGCCGCGCTGTGGGTGCTGGGACCGGGCCGCGACGAGTTCGGCTCGGTGCCGCTGCTGATCGGCGGGGGCTCGGCCGGGGCCAACCTGGCCGCCACCACCCTGGTGCGGATGCGCGACCGCCACGACGCCGCCGCGGAGTTCATCGGGGCCAACCTGGTTTTCGGCGTGTTCGACGTGAGCGGCACGCCGTCGCAGGTCGTCCTGGGCGACATCGAGTTCCGGGAAATGTACGTGGGCGACCACGACACCCAGGGCCGCCGGCACCCAGACATCTCCCCGCTGTATGCCGACCTCAACCACCTGTGCCCCGCGCTGTTCACCGTGGGCACCCTCGACTACCTCTACGACGACTCCCTTTTCATGGCCGCCCGGTGGCGAGCCGCTGGCAATCCCACCGAGCTGGCCATCTACCCGGCGTCACCCCACGGATTCACCGCACTCCCCACCAAGATGACCCAGGCCGCCAACGAGCGCACCGACGCCTGGCTGGCCGGAATCCTCGATGGGGTTGACGGCTAGCCTGCTGAGATGAGCCTCCTAGACCAAGTGGTCCCATCGGCCCGCCATGTGGGGATCGACGACGTGCCGTTTGTGGAGAACACCGCGCTGGGCGCTCGAATGCGGCTGCTCCAGGTCAACGCTGACGACGGCCTCTATGTGCTGCACGGCTTCATGCCCGCGGGCATGACGGTGCAGACCCACCACCATCAGGGGCCAGTGCTGGCCTTCACCTTGAGCGGGGCGTGGGGCTACCGGGAGAACGACTTCATGAACCGGGGCCGCAGCTACCTCTACGAACCGCCGGGGTCCATCCACACTCTGTTCGTGCCCGAGGACAACACCGAGCCCACCGAGTTGGTGTCAGCCATATACGGCGACGTGGAGTACCTCGACCCTGACGGCAACGTGGAGTACATCTCCAACGCCCAGTCCAACCTGAAGCTGTACTACCGCTACTGCGAAGAGCAGGGCATCCCCCGCCCCAACGGCATCCTCCAGTAGATCTCAGCGCTTTCAGCCATCTGCTCAACCCGCGGCGTCCAGGTGGCGGAGGCGGCCGCGGGTGAGCTGGCTGGCCAGGTAGGCGGTTACCGCGATGGCGGTGATGACTAGCACCCAGCGGATGCCGATGACACTGGCTATGCCTCCTTGCACCAGGATGCTGAACGGCGCAGCCAGGCCGAACAGCATCATCCACAGGCTCATCACCCGGCCCCGATAGGCATCCTCGCATTGACTTTGCAGCGCACTGGTGAGGGTGGGCATGGTCACCATGAAGGCCAAGCCCACCCCGCCCATGGCCACCACCCCCAGGGCAAAGGTCGGCACTACTGCCAACGCCAAGGTGAACAACGCCACCACGGCCATCCCAATGGTTGCGAGCTGGCTGTAAGGGTTTCCGCGGTCGAACTGGAGCATCAGCGCAGCACCGATCAGCGACCCGACCCCGAACGCGCCCAGCAGAAAGCCGAATCCTGCGGCGTCCACTCCGAAGGCGTCGTCGGCGATCACCGGGGCCAACCACTGGGTGGGGGATATGGCCGCAGCCAACATGAAGCTGGCCAGCATCACCACTCGGATGCCCTCGATGCTGCGGGCATAGCGGAACCCCGACAGGAAGTCGGCCAGAAATCCCTGGCTCGACGATGCCCCCGGCGGGGGCCGGGGCGGCAGCAGGCTAAGCCCGATGACGAGCACGGTGAAGCTGGCCGCGTTGAACCAGAAGGCCGCGGCCGGTCCCCAGAACTGGATGAGCCACCCGCCCAGCATGGGGCCCACCGCCCGGGAGATGTTCCACTGGGTGGAGTTCAAGAAGACGGCGTTGCGCATGACCTCTCCGGGCACGAGCTCCACCACGATGGCCTGCTGCACCGGTGCTCCCACCGACGCGGTGGCTCCCCCGCCCAGGGAGAAGGCCACCAGTACCCAAAACGTCTCCGCGTCGATCTGGACCACCCAAGCCAGGGCCACTGCCACCACCATCTGCCCCACCACAGTGGCCAAGAACAAACGGGTACGGCTGTAGCGATCGGCCAGCGAACCTCCGAACGGACTCATGACAAACAAGGGAATCAGCCCGGCAACAGCCGCGACCGTCACCTTCCAGGGGTCGTCGGTGATGTCTTCCACCAGCCAGCCGATGGCGGCCAGGTACATAATCGACCCGACGTTGGACACCACGCTGGTGGTCCAATACAGGCGGTAATCCCGATAGCCCAGCGCCTGCACTGGCACCGGCACCCGCCAATCAGGACCCTCGATCACCCGCTCTTTCTAGTGGTCACTCTGCGAATCGGGCGAGGCGGTTTGAATCGATCAGGGACCGGCGGCGGTCACGGTGTCGGTGTCGCGGCCCGAGCGGATCACCTTGCCGGGGAGAGCGTCGGTGAGAACACCGGCCCTCTGGGTCTCTACTCCGTTGACCAAGACGTGCTCGATGCCCTCAGCACCGCCGGTCAACCGCCACCCCCCACCGGGCATGTCCCAAGCAGTGGTCACCGGAGCCTTGGTCAGACGGGCGGGGTCGAACACCACGATGTCGGCGCACCAGCCCTCGGCCAGCCGCCCCCGGCCCCGCAGGCCGTAGTGGCGGGCGGGGCGATCGGTCACCAGGTTCACCGCCTGCTCCAGGCTCAACAGTCCCCGATCCCGCACCGTGTCGCCCACCAGCGCCGAGGAGCAGCCCCAGGTCATCATCATGTCCAGATGGGCCCCGGCATCGGAGCCGCCGGCCAGCACCCGAGGGTCGCCCAGCATCTCGGTCCGAATTTTCCACGACTCATCGTCATCGCCCACCACCGGTGGTCCGAATCCGGTCATCAGGTCGTCTTCCAGGGCGATGTCGCACATCACGTCGAAAGGATGCTGGCCCCGTTCAGCGGCCAGTTCGCCAACGTTGCGGCCCACCAGCGCCTCTAGCGAGGTAGAGGACACGTCCACCACCGTGGTCTCGGCCCACCGCACCCAAGTGCGATGAGGAGCCTGGGCCGCGCCGTCGAGCAGCCGCTGGCGCACCTCGGGGCGGGCCAGAGCCTCGGCCTTTGCCCCGGGGTCCAAGTGCATGATCTCGGCCCAATCGGGCAGGGTGTCGTACAGCACGCCGGTAGCAAAGTTCAGCCGCATCTGCATCACGTCGGGCAGCAGCAGGCCGACCACAGTGGCGCCCCGCTGTCGGGCATGGTCGGCGGAACCCAAGCGGTTCTCCCGGTAGGCATCCTCGCCGGGCCGCACGTTGAGCAGGTTCCAGTTCAAGGGCCGGTCGGCGGCCAGAACCATAGCCGTCATCAACTCGTAGATCTCTGGCGCCCAGATCGGGTTGATGCTGGGAATGAGCTCCAGGGTGGTACCGGGGTGATCCCGGCAGACCCCGGCCAGCGCCACCATCTCGGCATCGGTGGCCGCCCGTGACGGCACCGGATCGCCGTGGTGGTCGTTGTGGGCCGCCGCCTTGGTGGATGAGAACCCCAATCCGCCCTCGGCCAGGCTCTGGCCCAGCAGGGCCTCCATGGCCTCGATCTGTTCTTCGGTGGCTACCTCGCTCACCGATGCCGACCCCATGACCAGGCGGCGGATAGTGCTGTGGCCCACCAGGAATCCGGCGTTGACCCCCAGCCCGCCGCCCTCCAGGCGATCCAGCCATGACCCGAACGAAGACCACCCGAAATCCAGGCCGGCCTCCAGCGACTCGGTGGGCATGCCCTCCACCCGGGCCAGCATCCGCATCACGTAGTCGGCCTCGTCGGGAACCATCGGAGCGATGGTGAATCCGCAGTTCCCTCCGATGGCAGTGGTGATCCCGTGCAATGACGACGGAGTCAGGTGGGGATCCCACAGCACTTGGGCGTCGTAGTGGGTGTGGACGTCGATGAACCCCGGCGCCACCGCCAGCCCGTCGGCATCGATCACCAGACGGGCCGGCTCATCCGAACGCCCGATGAACACGATGCGCCCGTCTCGCACACCAACGTCGGCCACTCGACCCGGCGCTCCGGTGCCGTCCACCACCATCCCGCCCCGAATAACACAATCCAACATCGCCATACCCCTGCGCTATCGTCGTTTTCCGGGCCACTGAGCCCAACCCCCCTACCGTATCCGAGACGCTCGACTGGAGTTCCCGATGTCTGCGAGGCCCACCCCTTGAGGCGCAGCATCGCCATCGTGGGAGCCGGGTGGACGGGGGCGGTGGCCGGACGCCTGCTTACCGATGCCGGATTCGCCGTGGAGGTGATGGAGAAAACCGACGTGGTGGGCGGACACTCTCGGGCCGAGACCATGAATGGGGTGGTGTACGAGCCCAATGGCGCCCACATCTTTCACACCTCCAACGCGACGGTTAATGAGTTCGTGAACGCCCACGGCCTCACCCGGCCCTACGACCACAAGGTGCTCACCGAGGTGTACCTGTCGCCCGATGATGACGACCATGAGAGCCGCCTGCTGTCGTGGCCTCCCCAAGTCTCAGAGCTGAGAGAGCTGCCCATCTGGCCGAGGGTGGAGCAAGAGTTGGCCGCCCTCCCTTCGCAGCCCACCGGCGACAATTTCGAGGACTACGTGGTGTCGATGATGGGCCGCACCCTCTACGACCTCTTCATCCGGGACTACACCGCAAAGCAGTGGGGCCGCCCGGCCACCGAGCTGTCGGCCCGATTCGCCCCCAAGCGAGTGGAGCTGCGCCATGACGGCCACCGAGGACTGTTCCGAGACCGATGGCAGTACTTCCCTCCCAACGGCATCAACGAGGTAATCGAGTCGGTGCTGTCCCCCGTGACGGTCACTCTGAACACCGAGATCACCATCGACGATGCCGGCCGACTCAACCAGGACTACGACGCAGTGATCGTCACCGCGGCGCTGGACGAATTCGCCCGCTGCCCCGGCGAGCTGGAGTGGCGGGGCATCGAGATGGTGTCCCAATACCACGCCACCGACGAGTCCGGTGGTGTTGTCACCCCGGCCTATGTCACCAATCGCCCGTCGATGCGGGTGCCGTATACCCGCACGGTGGAGACCAAGCACGCCACCGGACAGCAGATCGGGGGCACGGTGGTCAGCGAGGAAATACCCGGCGCCCCCCGGCGCCACTACCCGGTGCTGACCGCCGACGGAGCCAACGAGCGCCGCAACGCCGAGTTGGCCGAGAAGATCGCCGGGTGCTTCGACATCCCGGTGTACTTCGCCGGGCGGCTGGCCACCTATCGCTATATCAACCAGGACGAGGCCATCGCCGACGCCATGGCGGTGGCCAACCGAGTGGCCGAAGAGCTCTCGGGATAGCCGGTCATGGTTGAGACAACGTCACAGGGCTGGCGCTTCTGGATCGATCGGGGGGGCACGTTCACCGATGTGGTGGCCCAGCGACCCGATGGGGAGATCGTTACCGTAAAGCTGCTGTCGGAGAGCCATCGGTATCGCGACGCCGCGGTAGAGGCCATCCGGACCCTGCTGGAGCTGGCCCCCGACCAGCCCATCCCGTCGGACCAGGTGGCCGAGGTGAAGATGGGAACCACGGTGGCCACCAACGCCTTGCTGGAGCGTCAAGGCGAACCCACAGTACTGGTCACCACCAAGGGATTCGCCGACGCCCTTCGCATCGGCTACCAGACCCGGCCGGACCTTTTCGCCCTCGACATCGTGCTGCCCGACATGGTGTACCAGCAGGTCATCGCGGTAGACGAGCGAGTTAGGTCCGACGGCACCGTGGAGCACCCTCTCGATGAGGACGATGCCCGCCAACAGCTGGCCGCGGCTCACCAAGCCGGACTGCGATCGGCCGCCATCGTGCTGTTGCACGGTTATCGCTATCCCGAACACGAAGCCCGTCTGGTGGAAATCGCCGCCCAAGTGGGCTTCGAGCACATCTCGGCCAGCCACCAGGTCAACCCGCTCATTCGACTCGTGCCCCGAGGCGACACCACGGTGGCCGACGCCTACCTGACTCCGGTACTGCACCGCCACATCCAGACGGTGCAAGACCAACTCGACACATCGCTCCTGTTCATGCAGTCCAACGGCGGCCTGGCCCACCCCCATCACTTCCGGGGCAAGGACGCGTTGCTGTCCGGTCCGGCTGGCGGGGTGGTCGGTATGGCCCGCACCGGGGAGGCCGCGGGGCACGGTCGGCTGATCGGCTTCGACATGGGCGGCACATCCACCGATGTGTCGCACTACGACGGCCGCTTCGAGCGCACCACCGACGCCGTCGTCGCCGGGGTTCGAGTCAGGGCGCCCATGATCCTGATCCATACCGTGGCCGCCGGTGGTGGGTCGATCCTGTCGTTCGACGGCAGCCGTTTCCGAGTGGGTCCCGATTCTGCTGGGGCCGAGCCCGGCCCGGCCTGCTACGGCAACGGCGGTCCGCCCACCGTGACCGACGCCAATGTCGTCCTCGGCCGCCTTCACCCCGACCACTTCCCGGCGGTGTTCGGCCCCCGCGGCGACCAGCCTCTCGATACCGCCGCGGCCCAAACCGCGTTCGCAGATTTGGCCACGGCCATCACCGACGCCACCGGACATCCGTGGACCCCAGAGAGAGCTGCCGAGGGGTTCTTGGACGTGGCGGTTCAGAACATGGCCAACGCCATCAAAACCATCTCGGTGCAGCAGGGCCATGACGTGAGCGCCTACACGCTGGCCTGCTTCGGAGGGGCCGGGGGTCAACACGCCTGCCGGGTGGCCGACGAGTTAGGCATGTCCACCGTGTTGATCCATCCTCACGCCGGCGTGCTCTCGGCGCTGGGCATCGGCCTGGCCGACGTTCGCTCGGTTACCGAGCGGGCGGTGGGCCAGCCGCTCACCGAAGAGTTGCTGGCGACAATCGCCCAAGACATCGGCGAGCTGGCCGCCGCGGCCTATACCGAGGTAGCCGCCGACCTGGCCCACTCCCAAATCCACATCGAGGTCACCTACTTTCTGCGCTACGAGGGATCCGACACCGCGCTCGAAGTCACTGCCGACGACTACCTGCCGGTGCTCACCGCCTTCGAGGATCTGCACCGGACCCGCTTCGGATTCGCCTCCCCCGAGACGCCGATCGTGCTGGAGTCGATCCAGGTTGAGGCCATCGGCCGCAGCGGCCTCTCGGAGACCTTGGCAAACCAGCCTGCTGCGGCAGCCCCAGGGCCTTCCGACGATCCTGCCCCCCGGGCCCGCCACTCGGCCAGTTTCCAGGGGCAGACCGTCGACACCCCCTTCTACGACCGGGCCGATCTGGGCCCCGGCACTGCTCTGGACGGTCCCGCAGTCATCGTGGACCCCCACTCCACCACGGTGGTGGAGCCGGGCTGGGCCGCGGCAGTGGCCCCTGGCGGCGAACTGGTGTTGAACCGGGTTGTGCCCCGCCCCGAGGCCGCGGTGGGCACCCACGCCGACCCGGTGATGCTGGAGATCTTCAACAACCTCTTCATGAACGTGGCCGAACAGATGGGGGTGGCCCTGGAAAACACCGCCGCCTCGGTGAACATCAAGGAGCGACTGGACTTCTCCTGCGCCATCTTCGACCCCAACGGCGAGCTGATCGCCAACGCCCCCCACATGCCGGTACATCTGGGGTCGATGGACATGGCGGTCAAAGCCATCATCGCCCGCCATCCCGACATGGCGCCCGGCGACGCCTTCATCACCAACGCCCCCTACAACGGCGGCACCCATCTTCCCGATGTGACCGTGGTCATGCCGGTGTTCGATGCCGACGGCGACGAGGTCTTGTTCTACACCGCGTCCCGAGGTCACCACGCCGACATCGGCGGGAGCGTCCCCGGATCAGCCCCGGCCCACGCGTCCAACATCGCCGAGGAGGGAGTGCTGTTCGACGGCGAGGTGCTGGCCCGAGCCGGGCGGTTCCAAGAACCAGAGATCCGGGCTCTGCTCACCGGCGCCGAATGGCCGGCCCGAAATCCCGACACCAACCTCGCCGACATCAAGGCGCAGCTGGCCGCCTGCCAGAAGGGGGCCGTCTCCCTGGGCGAGGTGATCGACTACTACAGCTTGGCCACAGTCCACGCCTACATGGACCATGTCCGAGCCAACGCCGCCGAATCAGTCCGCCGCCTGATCGACCGCTTGGAAGACGCCTCGTTCTCCGCCAGCTTTGACGACGGCTCCCAGGTGTCGGTGGCCTTTCGGGTCGATCACGGCCGCCGTGCGTTGACCGTCGACTTCACCGGCACCAGCGACCAGCACCCCGGAAACTTCAATGCTCCCCAACCGGTGTGTCGGGCCGCAGTGCTCTATGTGCTGCGCTGCCTGGTGGACGACAACATCCCGCTCAACAGCGGCTGCCTGGAGCCGGTGGAGCTGATTATGCCGTCACCCAGCATGATCAGCCCGGTGGAGCCCGCCGCGGTATTCGCTGGCAACGTGGAAACCTCCCAGCTCATCGTGGACACCCTGTTCGGCGCCGTGGGCTCAGTGGCCGCCTCACAGGGAACCATGAACAACGTGGTGTGGGGCAACGAACGCCACCAGTACTACGAGACCGTATGCGGCGGTGCCGGGGCCACCGCCCGGCGAGACGGCTGCGACGCCGTCCACACCGGCATGACCAACGCCCGACTCACCGATCCCGAGGTGTTGGAGCAGCGCCATCCCGTGGTGGTGGAGGACTTCGCCATCCGCCGGGGCAGCGGGGGTGCGGGCCAACGTCAGGGCGGCGACGGTGTGGTGCGGCGCACTCGGTTCGAGGAGCCCATGAGCCTCAACGTGCTTTCATCTCGGCGGGACATCGCCCCTTACGGCATCAAAGGAGGCGGGCCCGGCGAGGTCGGCGTCAATCGTGTCCTGCGGGCCGACGGCACCGTGGAGAACCATCCCGGCGTGTTCCGCACCGAGGTGCAGACCGGCGACCGGCTTGAGATCGCCACTCCGGGTGGAGGCGGCTACGGCCCGCCTGAAGAAGAGCGCTGAGCGGCCAGTCGGACGCCCTCCACAATGCTGGTGTAGCCGGTGCAGCGGCACAGGGTGCCGGCCAATAACTCCCGGATTTCCCCGTCGGTGGGCTCACCGGCGCCGACGGGCCGATCGGCCAGCCAGGCCACGGTGGACATGATGATGCCCGGCGTGCAGAAGCCGCACTGAAAGCTCATGGCATCGGCAAACGCCTGCTGCACCGGCCCCAGCACCGGGTTGCCGGGGTCGGTCGTGTCGACCAGGCCCTCGATGGTGGACACCTCGCAGCCGTCAGCTTGTACGGCCAGGATGAGGCACGACCGCACCGCGGCGCCGTCCACCAATACCGTGCACGTCCCGCACACCCCGTGCTCGCATCCCAAGTGGGTGCCGGTGAGCCCGCACTGGCGGCGCAAGAAGTCGGCCAGCGTAGTGCGGGTCTCGGCTTTAGCGGCGTACTCAGTCCCGTTGGCCCGCAACTGGACCGTGCGCTTTGGACTCATCAACACTGGCTACCAGGTGATGCTCTGGCCGGCGTTGGCCCGCAGGATTTGGCCGGTCACATAGCGGGAGGCGTCGGAGGCCAAGAACCAGATGAGATTGGCCTGGTCAGACGCCTCGCACACCTCGCCCAGCGGTGAGCGGTCCCGCATCAACTTGAGGTAGCCGTCCATCTCCACAGCGTCGACATTGCCCTCAGAATCCCGCAGATGGCCGCCTACAAAATTGGTGAGCGTGAACCCGGGGGCGATGGTGTTGACCCGAACTCCGCTAGGCCCCGCCTCCACGGCCAGCGACTGGGTGAGCATGGCTACCGCCGCCTTGGTGGCGGCGTACACCGACAGGCCACCCACCGGGGTGTTGATGGCAGTGGCCGACACATTGATGATCGAACCCGACTCCTGGGGAACCATGATCCTCATGGCGGCCTGGCAGCCGAAGAACACTCCCTTGAAGTTGATGGCCAGCACCCGGTCGAGCTCGGCCTCGGTCACGTCTACCAGATCGCCGTAGCTGCCCACCCCAGCCACGTTGGCCATCACATCCAGCCGTCCGAATTCGTCAATTGCCGCAGCTACCAAGTCGCTCACCTGCTCGGCCTGGGTGGTATCCACTGATTGGGCCACCGCCCGGCCACCGCCGTCAACGATGCGGTCCCTGGTTCGGGCTGCTCCTTCACCGTCGATGTCGCCCAGCACCACTGCGGCCCCCGCCGCGGCCAGCGTCTCCGCAGCCGCCTCGCCGATGCCGCTGGCCGCCCCGGTGATGCACGCCACTCGCCCGCTCAGGTCGAACACGCCAAGCCCTTCCATAAAACCAGTTTGTCTTACCGTTATCTGGCTTGCCCCACCGCCGCGCCGGTGCGGGCTGCCATACACAGGTAGCCACATCAAACGGCTTGCCATCCATCGGCGCGAGTGTGAGTCTTGGGCAATGGCGGTGGAGCTGGAATGGCTGGTGGACCAACCCACCCAATCCAACCCAGTCATGGTGGTGGCATTGGAGGGCCTGTTCGACGCGGCCGACGCGGCCACCACCGGAGTGCGCCTGATAAAGGAAAGCGCCAACGGCCTCGAGCCGCTGGCCCGCATCGACCCCGAGGGGTTCTTCAACTTCCAGGACCGTCGCCCCGAAGTCCGGCTGGACGACAACGGCCGGCGGGTCATCGACTGGCCGGTCACCGAGGTCGACGCGGTGGAGCGCTACGGCGCCAAACACCCCCTGGTGGTGGTGGACGGCGTGGAGCCCCACCTGCGGTGGCGAACCTTCGCCGACTATCTGGTTGAGGTGGCCACCGAGTGCCGGGCCGGCCTGGTGGTCACGCTCGGGGCCATGGTGGGCCTAGCCCCCCACACTCGGCCATTGGGGGTGGTGGGAAGTTCCACCAATGCCGATTTGGCCCGCATGTTCGGCTTGGGCCGCCCCACCTACGAGGGCCCCACTGGTCTGGTGGGCGCACTACACGACGCATTGGACCAGGCCGGAATCCCGGTCATCTCGTTGCGGGTGTCGGTGCCCCATTACGTGCCCGGACCTCCCAATCCCGAGGCCACCCGGTCGCTGCTCAAGCGATTCGAGCTCATCACCGGCATCATCACCGACCACGAAGAACTCGACGAGGCCGCGGCGGCCTGGCGAGAGCGAGTGGACACCGCCGTGGCCGGCGACGACGACCTGAAGAACTACGTCGCCCAACTCGAGCGGCAGATCGACGAGGCCGACGACCTGCTCCCCACCGGCGACGACCTCGCCACGCAGTTCGAAGCCTTCCTCCGCGACCCCTGGAAATAGGTAGCGGAGGGGCGTTCCCCAATTACTCCGTGGTCAGGCGGGCGAGGGCTTCGTCGATGATGGTGGTGGCCAGCTTTTGGAGGGACTCGTCGTCGAGGGTGGAGACGGGGTGGGGGACAGCGACTGCGGGGTAGGAGGCCATGCCCACGGTGGGGGCGAACGACTCGACCACCGGCTCAAACGGCTCGGTGATCAGCAGCATCGACGGGATGCCCCTGGACTCCATGTGAACGGCGTCGTGCAGACTGCACGCCGTGCAAGCACCTCAATCGCCCAATCCGGAGATGATGAGGTGGGAGCGGGCGGCCAGCATCTCGGCGTCGTCAGCGTCGATGGGCTTGCCTGCGGCCGATTTGGAGTGGACCACGATGTCGGCCACCGGAAGGCGTTCCCGCAGGCCCTCGGCCACGTAGGTGAGGAGTTCTTTGGCGTTGTTCTTGGCGTTGTCGATCACCCCGATGACCACGGGCTCAGCGGGCATCTGGCGAGGCGCCATGGCTACTTCTTCGACATGGGCTTCTTCGTAGACCGGGGACAACACCGTTACTGACGACACGAGAACTCCTCCTTCACGCCAAGGGTAGCCCTTCGCCGGGTGCGGCCACCTTCCGGGTGACCGCCACCGAGTGAACCGTCGGCGCCCAGTTGGGGATATAGGCCGACCATCCTGCCCCCGCGCTGCCTGCGGTAACCAGGAAGATGTCGTGGGGTCCTCGAACCGTGTTGAGCTTGCCGTCGGCATCGGGGGTCATGTCGTTTTGAGCCGTGAACTCCTGCAGGACCCCGCCCGCCGCCAAGTGCTCGGGGGTCACCCGGCTGTGCTCGGCCAAGAACTCCCTCACCATCGGCTTGGTCCAGCCCGCCTCCGCCAATATCTGGCGGTGCTCGTGACCGATCACCAGCAGCACCTGGTGTTTCTTGGCCACCGCATAGGTGGCAGGGCCGGTCATGGCGGCGGCAAACGTCAACAAGATCCCCTCGGGATCGCCGTTGAGGTGGTTGGCCACCTGATGCGGGCTCTCGGAGGGGAACATGGTCACCGTGGTGTCGTTTTCCCCGTATCCCAGCTCCACCCGAAGCGGTGGCCATCCCTCGGGCGGGATCTCTTCGGCCACCAGCATGGTGTACTTGCCGGGGTGGCCCAGCGAGGATCCGTCGAGGGTGTCTGACCGGGCCCCCAGTACGTTCATGGCAACCAGCCGCAGGGCCCGACCCACCGTGGCGTTGGCCCGATAGCCCGGCCCCAGGGCGTTGCGCCCGGTGTTGAAACCCAGCTCGGCCACCAGCGGCCCGCTCACCACCGCACAGAGCGCGGCGCCGCCAGTGCTGGTCACCACCGTGTGGCAACCGAACCGGGGGTCGAACATGGCCGACAACCCGGCCAAGACCACCGGAAAATACTCAGGGCGGCACCCGGCCATCACCGCATTGACGGCCGCTTTCTCCGCTGTCACCTCTCGGGACCGCTCCGGCACATTGCCCACGATGTCGGCGGCTCCAACTCCAGCGTAGTCGAGCATGGCCTGAACCCGCTCGGGGCTGGGCGGAACCACCGGCAGTCCGTCGGTCCACCCCCGCTCGAAGAACTCCTCTTGGACATCCCCCGCGTCGAGCACCAACTCCTGAGCCATGCCGAGACGCTAGTAGGGTCACCGGCCGTGACCGGAAGACTGACAGGCAAGAGAACCATCGTGACCGGGGCGGGCTCGGGCATCGGCAAGGCTGCGGCAGAACTGTTCGCCGCCGAAGGAGCGCAGGTGATGTGCGCCGACATCAACGGCGACGCCGCCGCGGCCACCGCGGCCGAAATCGGGGATCAGGCCATCAGCCTGGGGGTGGACGTGACCCAACCCGGCGACTGCCAAGCCATGACCGAGCAGGCTGCATCTGCATTCGGCGGCCTCGACGCGGTGTACTCCAACGCCGGGGTGGACGGACCCGGCCGGGCTGGCGACCTCAGCCTCGAGGAATGGAACCGGGTGATCGGAGTGAACCTCACCGGCAAATGGCTGGCGGTCAAGTTCGCCATTCCCCATCTCATCGAGGCTGGCGGCGGGTCGTTGGTCCTCCAGGCCAGCGTCGGCGGCGTGATCGGAGTACCGGGCATTGCCGCCTATGCCGCAGCCAAGGCCGGGGTGATCGGCCTTGCCCGGCAGATGGCGGTGGACTACGGCCCCGACAACATCCGGGTCAACGCCATCTGTCCTGGGACAGTGCCCACTCCCCTGGTGCGGGCCACCTACGAGAAGCGGGGCGGATTCTCCGCCACCGCCGCCGTGTCGGCCGACGCCACCGTCGATGAGATGATCGAAGCTGCCGTGGTGCGCCATCCCATCGGCCGCCTCGGCACCACCACCGACATCGCCCAACTGGCCCTGCACCTGGCCTCCGACGAATCGTCGTGGACCACCGGCGCCGCCATCGTCATCGACGGCGGAATGTCCGTGGCATAACGGACCACTAGCCGACTTCGGCGAAGAACCTCTGCCAGGTGTCCAAGCTCTCGGGGAGCTCTGCGGAGCTGATCTGGCCGAAGTAGCGCTTGCGATCAGCCTCTGTGAGCCCGCCGTCCACCAACTCGGCCATGTCCATGTAATACACCATGGCGATGCTGCGCTCGGCAAAGCGCCACTGCCCGCCGTCATGGCGGTACTTGTCGAAGTAGCGCAGGCCGGTCAAGAAAGTCCTTCCCTCTATGCCCAATTCGGCGTGGGCGTTGACGATGCCGGAGGCGTGGCCGGCTCGGTTGGCGTCGAGCTCCACCAGATGGCTGTTGGGATAGTGGTATGTGGCACCGAACGAAGACAGCCGGTCGGTGTAGAAGTCCACGATGGCCGACCGTCCCTCATTGACCACCGCGCCGTCCCCGTGGCGAAAAACGGCGTCTTCGGTGAACATGGCGGCCACCGAGTCCATGTCCCGGTCGTCCACCGCCATGCCATAGCGAACTACCAGATCTCGGATCTCCTCCCGAGCCTCCATTCTGGCGATTCGCTCAGACAGGCCATCAGTCGCACTGGTCATTTCATTTGCCTCCCGGTCTTGAGCCTCTGATGCCCCCGGTCGGGAGCCATCGAAATTTGTCGGCTTCGGCCAGCGAAAACTACCGTCGCCCTCTGTTGACCGGCAACACCCGGTCGTCCTGAGGGGGGGCCATGCTTCTAGCTTTCGGCAACTTCACTGCTGATCCAAGCGTCAATTTGCAGTTGTTGATCGGCGGATTGGCCTTAGGGGCCATATACGCCGTGGTGGCTCTCGGCTTCGTGCTCGTCTATAAGAGCACCGACGTGCTGAACCTGGCGCACGGGGAATTCCTGATGCTCGGGGCGTATTTCGCGTTGACGTTTTTGATATCGGAAAACCTCAACTTCTTCTTGGGCGTTTTCGTGCTGCTGCTGGTGATGCTGGTGTTCGGCCTTTTGGTCCACTACGGGATCATGCGACGAATGGTGGGGCAAGGCTTTTTTGCCATCGTGCTGATCACGTTGGGAATTGCAACGATCATCCGCGCCCTTCTCTTGATCTTCTACGGCCCCACAGAGCGAGCCCGCCTTGACTTGCTGCCCCAGGGCAGCTTCGAGGTTGGCGGCGCCACGGTGAGGCACGTGGATCTGATCATCTTCGCCGTGGTGGCGGGGTGCGTGCTGCTGTTCTTCCTCTTCTTCAAGTACACCAGGCTGGGGCTGCACATGCGGGCGGTGGCCGACGACATCGAGGCCGCCGCGGCCATGGGCATCGACCCCGACAAGGTGTACGCCATGACCTGGGCCGCGGCCATGGTCATGGCTGGTGTGGGGGGTCTTCTTTTTGGCCACGTCACCGGGGCCATTGACCGCAGCATCGAGGCCATCGGCCTGCGGGCCTTCCCCGCCGCGGTGGTGGGCGGGCTCACATCGCTGGGCGGCTCCATTGTCGGCGGCCTGGTGGTGGGGGTGATCGAGCAGTTCGCCAACGGTCATTTGGGCACCAAGTGGCGGGAGCCGGTGGCCTTCTCGGTGATGTTCGTGGTGCTGCTAGTGCGACCTACTGGCCTATGGGGCCGCAAGGACCTGGAGCGGGTATGACCGCGGTTGACAATCCCCCAGATCAGCAAGCCGCCCAGACCTACCGTCCGTCCACCCTCCAGCGGTTTCTTCCCTTCATCATCGCCGCGGTGGTGCCATTCATCCTGGGATCGACCACCGGCGACTTGAATTTCTGGTGGAAGGCGGTGATCACGGTTGTGGTCTTGGTCGTCGTCGCCCGACTGGCCTGGAAATGGACTCCTCGGGGCGAGCTCACTCACCGCGAGGACATGCGCTTGTGGCGGACCCCCAGCGATCGATCGTGGGCGGCGTTGACCATGTTCGGCCTGCTGGTACTGCCCTTCATCTTGGCCTCCGACTTCACGCCCCCCATGGGCTTCCCCTGGGCCACCTGGTTCGCAGTGGTCAACCTGGTGCTGATCTTCGCCATGGGCGCCGCGGCCTTCAACCTGCTGGTGGGCTACTCCGGCCAGATCAGCCTGGCCCACGTGGCGTTTCTGGCCTTGGGCAGCATCGTCGGCGGCATCGTCGGGGTGCAGTGGAGCGGCGGAAACATGTGGTACGCCCTGCCGGCTGCGGCCCTGGCCGGAGCGGTGGTGGGCGCGATCTCCGGTCTGCCCGCCCTGCGGCTCAAACACCTCTACCTGCTGCTGGCCACCTTCGGCTTCCACTTCGTGATGATGCTGGTGTGGCGGGAGTACCTCCAGGAGTACTTCGGCTTCGTGGGCATTCGCTTCAAGGGCGAGAACTCCCCGCGGATCGCCTCGTGGCTGCACTGGCTGCCCGGCATCGACCCCGACCAAAACGGCGAGTTCGTCATCACCGGCCAGTTCCGGTGGTATTGGGTGCTCATGCCCATCACGGTGCTTTCGATTCTGTTCATGGTGAACGTGGTTAGGACTCGGGAGGGACGGGCGTTCGCTGCGGTGCGCGACCGAGACGTCTCCGCCTCGCTGCTGGGCATCAACGTGGCTCGGTCCAAGCTTTTTGCCTTCGCCTTGTCTTCTGCGATCGTGTCCATGTCGGGAGTGCTGGCCTCGTTCTACATCGGCTCTCGGGGAGAAGACAGCTTCAACGTTCAGACAGTGTTGAACTACGCCATCATCATCGTGGTCGGCGGCTTCTCCAGCATCCAGGGGGCCATCTTCGGCTCGGCGTTCTTCTGGTTCCTGCCGGAGTGGTTCAAATGGGCCCGGGAGGAACTCTGGTTCGTGAGGGACATCGAATTCCTCAGCGACTATCCCAGCGAGATCGACTTGGCCATCAAGGGGTTCTTGGTGGTGATTATCTTGATGTTCAAGCCTGATGGCTTGGCCGGGATGTGGCGTGATTTCAAGAACTGGCTGGGCCGCACACTGGCCAGGAGCAATCCATGAACGCCCGCGGACTCGACCTGACGATTGATGGCCTTACGGTGGTTTACGGAGGCGTCACTGCGCTGGATGACGTCAAGATCAATGTGCCCTCCGGCGGATTCGTAACGGTCTTGGGTGCGAACGGAGCGGGAAAGACCACCCTGGTTCGGTCGATCACCGGCCTGCTCTATCTCCACAAGGGTCGCGTGCGCCGGGGCAGCATCGTATTGGGGGGAGAGTCGATTTTGGGCAAGAAGAGCCCCGATATCGTTTCCGCGGGTGTGGCCCAAGTACCCGAGGGCCGCAAGCTGTTCCCCAACCTCACCGTGAAAGAGAACTTGCTGTGCGGGGCGGCCAGTCGGAGCGACCTATCCGGCATCGACGATTCGCTGGAACAGAACCTGGATCTGTTCCCCCAGCTTCGTCCGCTGCTCGGCCAAACCGCCGGGCTGCTATCGGGAGGCGAGCAGCAGATGGTGGCGGTGGGGCGGGCCCTGATGTCGCAGCCATCCTTGTTGATCTGCGATGAGCTGTCGTTGGGGCTGGCCCCAAAGATCGTGCACCGGCTGTTCGAATTGCTCACCGAGATCAACGAGACTCGAGGCACATCGATCCTGGTCATCGAGCAGAATGCCAGCCTTGCTCTTGAGCACGCGGCCGACGCTTACGTCCTGGAATTGGGCCGGGTGCTCATGGAGGGCAGCGCGGCCGAGCTCCGAGGCAATCCAATGGTGCAGGAGCTCTACCTGGGCGGCGGCGGTGAGGCCCACACCTCTTACGCCGCCATCGAACGCCCCAGCGGTGGAAAGCGCTGGGGACGCAAGAAGGCCGGCGGAGAGTCATGAGCGACGCCATCTTGAGCTTCGACGACGTGACCGTGCAGTTCGGCGGTGTGCGGGCTTGCGACTCGATCAGCGGTCGGGTGGAACGGGGGTCTCTGTTCGCCCTGATCGGCCCCAACGGAGCGGGCAAGACCACGCTGGTCAACGCCATATCGGGGGTGTACAAACCGCTGCCCGGCGCCCAAGTTCAGTTCCATCCCGAAGGAAAGCCCACCGAGGATCTGCTGTCATACCGCCCCTTCCAGGTCGCCCGGTTGGGGGTGGCTCGAACCTTCCAGAACCTGGGATTGTTCATGGGGGAGAACGTGCTCACCAACCTGCTGCTGGGCCGCTACATCCACGAGCACACCCGGCTCATCGAGGGCGGACTCTTCACCCGGCGAGCGGTCAAACGGGAATTGGCCGCCCGCCAAGCCATCGAGCGGGTGGTCGACCTGCTGGATTTGGGCGCGTTTCGGCGAGATTCAGTAGGCGACTTGCCCTACGGGGTGCAGAAGCGGATCGAGTTCGGCCGGGTGTTGGCCATGGAGCCCGAGCTGTTGATGCTCGATGAGCCAATGGCCGGCATGAGCGTGGACGAGAAGCAGGACATGATCCGCTACATCTATTCGGCTCAAGACGAGCTCGGCATGACCGTATTCCTTATCGAGCACGACATGGGAGTGGTCATGTCGATCGCCGACCACGTGATGGTGTTGGACTTCGGCCAGAAGATCGCCGAGGGAACCCCCGCGGAGATGCAGCAGGATGAGCGGGTGATCGCCGCCTACCTCGGCACCGAGATGGCCGAAAACTGAGATAGCCACCGATTTAGCCCCTGACGCCAGCGGTGAATTATGGTGACCTGCTGTAATGCCGATTATTGGACATTCGATAATCGGACTACCAAATGGAGCCGCTTAATCGGCGGCAATAGAAACTAGAGGGGACATACCTATGACTCGACGCTGGCTGAAGATTCTCGTAGCCCTGTTCGCGTTCGCACTGATCGCGGCGGCCTGCGGCAACGACGACGATGACGCTGCACCGGCGCCGGCTCCCACAGCCGCTGCGACCGAAGCACCAGCACCCGCACCCACCGAGGCACCGGCCCCGACTGAAGCCCCCGATATGGGGGTGCCCGACAACCCGGACAACGGAGTGACCTCCAGCTCGATCAAGGTTGGCTGGATGGGCGACCTGACCGGGCCGACCGCATCGTCGCAGCAGTTCAACAGCCACGGCAGCGAGGCCTACTTCGAGTGCGCCAATCGTGACGGTGGCGCCCTGGGCCGCATGTTCGACTACCTCCCCGAGGACGACCAGTTCAACGCCGACAATGCGGCCATCAACTTCACCAAGCTCACCGAGGACGACAAGGTTCTTGCCCTGGTCGGCTTGGGCGGCTCGCACATCAGCACCCAGCTCCAGCCCGATATCGAGACTCTGAACCTGCCGGTGATCGGCCCACCCCAGACCATCGACATCCAGCTTGAGGGCGACCAGTACTTCAACAACCTGGCCCACTACGGCGACCAGGCCGACCTGGCTGCCGGCCACATAGCCGCCACCGTCGGCGGCATCGAGAACGCCGTGGTCATGGGAATCAGCCTCGAGGTGCCCTCCGGCACCGAGTTCGCCGCCTATGTGGAGCAATCGGTCGAGAGGGGTGGCGGCACCTACGTCAACACCCTTTACGTAGCGCCGGGCGCCTCCGAGGTGACCGCGCAGATGGTGGAACTGCAAGCAGGCATCGATGACCAAGGTGTGAACTACGTCACCCTCCACGGCTCGCCGGGCGCTGGCTTGGTGGTCATGCAGGGCATGGCCGATGTGGGCATTACCGACGTACCAATCATCGGCATTCACGGCATCGCGGCCAACTCCATTTGGACCGAGGGCCCAGAGTCGGTGAGCGACGAGACGTTCGGGATGCACTCATTCCTCACCGCCAACAACAACATCGAGGCCTCGGCTTTGATGGAGGAGTGCGCATCGCTGGCCGGTTACGACGGCGAGCACCTCAACCTGAACTTCGCTCACGGCTTCCTCAATGGCTACGTGTTCCATCAGGCAGTGGAGCGGGCCGCCGAGCAAAGCGGCGAGCTGACTCGTGAAACCCTGACCGAAGCCCTCAAGGGCTCCTTCGACACCATGGGCCTCACCTGCCCGATCGACTGGTCTGCACATCCGCACCACAGCCAGTGCGGAGCGGCATTCTCGCTCGACGCCGCCTCTGGCGGTATGGTGCCGGCCAATCCGTTCAGCTTCTACGCCGACAATTTCGACGGCGAGTACGGCATCGAGATCGGCTAATCGAACGAGGGGAGCCCCTGCGTTGTCGGATACCAGCATGATCGCCGAGGACTTCGCCGATTATCTGGCCGACAACGTGGGGGCCGACCCCTACCCCATCTTCCACCGGATGCGCGATGACGCCCCGGTGGTGTGGGCTGAGCCGCTCCAGGCCTGGGTGTTGACCCGGTGGGACGACATCACCGCCATGCTGGAAGACGGCGAGAGCTACGGCCCACTGATGAACCGGCCGGGCACCTCCAGCATCTTCGGCCGGGCCATCTTGCAAATGTCGGGCGACGAGCACCGGCGCAAAGACGCCATCTTGGCCAAGCGCCTGCGCGGCCCCCGCTATCTCGGATCCACCATCGAGGAGATCGTTTCCGGGCTGGTCGATGAATACGGAGAGCAGCTGCCAGTGGCCCCAGAGGTGGCAGACTTGCGCACTGGGCTTACCGAGCCGGTTCCGCTGGGCGCCATCGCCGAGCTGATGGACATGGGCGAGGCCAGCAACTTCCGCAACTGGTACAACGACATCGTCGCCGCGGGAACCTCCAACGTCACCCAAGACCCAGTGGTCCACGCCAAGGGAGAGGAGGCCCGCGACGAGCTCTACGACTTCGTCACCCCCAGCATCGACGAGCGCCGCACCTGCCCCGGTGACGAACTGCTGTCCGACCTGTGCTCCATGGAGTACGAGGGCGAGCGGCTGTCCGATGACGAAGTTCGCAGTTTCACCGCGTTCTTGCTGTCAGCCGGCATCGAGACCACCGACCGGGCGCTGGCCAACTTGGTCAAGCACCTCATCTTGCAGCCCGAGCAGTGGCAGCGCCTGAAGGATGATCCGTCGCTGGCCAGCTCGGCGTCCACCGAGATTCTCCGCTTCCGCCCTCCGGTGCAGGCCATTGTGCGCATGGCCAAGCAGGACATGGAGGTCTGCGGCACCGTGATCCCGGCCGAGAGCAAGCTAATGGGCTTCATCGCCAGCGCCAACCACGACCCCGACCGCTTCGACAATCCCGGGGTGTTCGACGTGGGCCGCTTCGAGGGGGCAGAACGCCCCAACTACACCCCCATCGGCCCGGTTCGGGCCTTCGGCGCCGGTCCTCACACCTGTACCGGGTCGCTTCTGGCCAAGCTGGAAATGGAACGCACCCTGGAGTATTTGGTCGACCGCTTCGACCACTTCGAATTCGCTGGCGACGTGCCCCCCGACACCGGCATCGTGCTGCGCTCCCCCGAGACTCTCGACGTAGTCCTCCACCCCGCTGCCTGAACCGGCACAAGCCGGGACGGTCTAGGAGACGAATTCAGCGGGTTCAGCCTCGAAGCGCTGTTGGCAGCCGGCAGCGCAGAAGTAGTAGTCGCTGCCGTCGTGGAGGGTGTGATAGCGGGCATCGGACACCAACACGGACATGCCGCACACCGGGTCAACGGCCTTTACGGGGCGTTCTTGAGGGGCTGCCTCGGCATCGATTTCGAGCCGGCCCTCAGCCCGACGAGCCACCAGATCGGCCAATATCGCAGCGGCGATCTCCCGGTTGGGGATGCGGCCCAGATCCAAGCCGGCTGGTGCGCTGATGCGGGCCAGATCGTTGTCGCCGAATCCCTGGGTGCGGAGGTAGTCACTCATGGCTTGTGCCCGCTTGGCCGACGCAACCAAGCCGATGTAGCCGGCGTCGGTGCCCAGCGCGGCCGCTAGGGCCACGTCGTCGTAGTGCCCCTGGGTGGCCACCACCACCGCGGTGGCCGGATCGATGGCAAGACTGCTCAGATCAAGGCTTGTGCGCACTAGTTCGGGGTGCTCGTGATCGTCGGGCTGGCCGCCATCGTCAATGATCACTGCATCCCAGCCGATGGCGGTAGCCACTGCGGCGATGGCGTCCACCGCCGGGGAGCGGCCGATCACCACCACTTGGGGGGTGGGCAGGTTCGGCTCCAGGTAGATCTCCATCGCTCCCTCCGAATCACACGCCATGGCAATCGAGCGCAGGCCGTCGCTGTCGTCATCGGCCTGATCAGGGACAGGACTGCGATTGCGATCCCGGCCGTTTGACGGGCCCAAGCACAGCAGCCGGGGTTGGCCGTGGCCCAAGCAGGCCAGCGCCTCAACGATCACGGTGGGCTCGGCGCAGGCCCCGCCCAGCCAGCCCCGCACCGTGCCGTCGGACAGGATCACCGCCTGCGACCCCTGCTGGCCCGACGACGGCGCTCGGCGCCAGATCACCGACGCCAACACAAACGGCAGTCGCAGTCGACGCAACTCAACTGCCCGAGCCAAGACGTCGACGTTCACAGCACGAGCACCTAGCGACTAGCTAGCTGCGTCGATAGCAGCCCACACCCGGTCGGGCAACACCGGCATGTCGATATTGCGGACCCCGAGATGGGCCAGTGCATCGATCACCGCGTTCACAAATGCGGCAGGCGACCCCACGGTGGCCGACTCCCCCACGCCCTTGGCCCCGATGGGATGGTGGGGCGAGGGAACCTCGGTGGCCAAAAGCTCGAAGCGGGGGGTCTCCCAGGCGGTGGGCACCAGGTAGTCCATGAAGTTGGCCCCGATGCAGTTGCCGTCGTCGTCGAAGGTGATCCACTGCATGGCCGACATGGCGAATCCCTCGGTGAGGCCGCCGCAGATCTGGCCTTCCACGATCATCGGGTTGATCCGCACCCCGCAGTCGTCCAGCGCCACCATGCGCTGCACTTCCCACACGCCGGTGTCGGGGTCCACCTCCACCACCACGATGTAGCTGCCGTAGGGGTAGGTGAGGTTGGGTGGGTCGTAGTAGGTGACGTCTTCCAGGCCGTACTCCATGCCCTCGGGCAGATTGGTGTAGGCAGCCAGGGCCACGTCTTGAATGGTGACCGACCGGTCAGGGCTTCCGGCTACCGAAAACACTCCCGAGGCCAGCTCGATGTCCTCGTCGGCCGCCTCCAACAGGTGGGCGGCGATCTTCTTGGACTTGTCGGCCAGCTTGCGGGCCACCACCGCAGTGGCCGCCCCGCCCACCGGGGTGGATCGGGACGCGTAGGTGCCCAGCCCGTAGGGGGTGTGGTCGGTGTCGCCGTGCTCCACCTTGATGTCGTTGGCCGGAATGCCCAAAACCTCGGCCACGATCTGGGCGAACGTGGTTTCGTGGCCCTGGCCCTGGGTCTTTACCCCCAGCTTCAAAATGGCCTTGCCAGTAGGATGCACCCTCAGCTCGGCCGAGTCGATCATCTTCAGCCCGGCGATGTCGTAAGTGCGCGACGGCCCCGCCCCCACCGCCTCGGTGAAGTGGGCGATGCCAATGCCGATCAGCCGCCCCTCGGCCCGGGCTTCAGCCTGCTCCCGGCGCAAGTCCTCATAGCCAACCTCGTCCATGGCGGTGCGCAGGGCGGTGGGATAGTCGCCGGAGTCGTACACGAAGCCGGTGGCCGTCTCGTAAGGAAACTGCTCGGGCTGGATGAAGTTCTTCAACCGCATCTCGGCCGGGTCGATGCCCACCTCGTAGGCGGCGTTTTGCACCAGCCGCTCGATGAGATAGGAGGCCTCGGTGATGCGGAACGAGCACCGGTAGGCCACTCCGCCGGGCGCCTTGTTGGTGAAGGCGCCCTTGCAGTTGATGTGGGCGGCGGGGAAGTCGTAGCTGCCGGTGACCACGTGGAACAGCCCGGCCCGGAACTGGGTGGGCTGGGCGTCGGAGAAGAACGCCCCCTGGTCCGACAGCATGTCCACCCGCAGGCCAAGGATGCGGCCCTCATCGGTGACGGCAAGTTCGCCCTTCATGTAGTAGTCGCGGGCGAAGCCGGTGGAGATGAGGTTCTCGGTGCGGCTCTCCACCCACTTCACCGGCTGGCCGATGAGCAGTGACGCCGCGGTGGCCACCACATAGCCGGGGTAGATGGGCACCTTGTTGCCGAAGCCGCCGCCGATGTCGGGGCTCACGATGCGGATGTTCTGCTCCGGCAGCCCGGCCACCATGGCGAACAGCGTCCGGTGGGCGTGGGGGGCTTGCGAGGTCATGTAGATGGTGGCCTGGCCGGTCACCGAGTTGACGTCGGCCACGATGCCGCACGTCTCCAGCGGGGCGGGATGCGAGCGGGGATAGTGGGTCTCCAGTGTGACCACCCGGTCGGCCTGGGCGAAGGCCTCTTCTGTGGCGCCTTGGTCGCCGGTCTCCCAGGTGTAGGCCACGTTGTCGGTCTGGCCCTCCTTCTCGTCCCGGATCAGCGCCGCCCCCTCCTCCAGCGACTGCTGGGGAGTGGTGATGGGAGGCAATTCCTCGTAGTCCACCTCGATGTGTTCAAGCGCGTCAGTGGCGATGTAGGGATCGGTGGCGATGACCGCGGCCACCTCCTGGCCCTGGTAGCGCACCTTGTCGGTGGCCAGCACCGCCTGGGTGTCGCCCGACAAGGTGGGCATCCAGGCCAGCCCGTGCTGGTCCATCAGCTCGCCGGTGACCACGGCGAGTACACCGTCGATGGCGGTGGCCGCCGAGGAGTCGATGCCGTTGATACGGGCGTGGGCCAGCGGCGAGCGCAGGATGGCCATGTGCAGCGTGCCGGGCAACTCGATGTCGTCGAGGAAGTTGCCCTGGCCCTCGATGAGCCGGGCGTCTTCCTTGCGCTGGACGCTATGGCCGATGCCGCCGATCTCAGCGGGAGTAGTTGGTGCAGCCATGATTGCTCCTCAGCTTCCGTTGGACGACTCGGCCACACGGGCCGCTGCCGTCTGGATGGCCTTGACGATGTTGATGTAGCCGGTACACCGGCACAGGTTTCCCGAGATGGCCCAGCGCACATCGTCGTCGGACGGATCGGTGTTCTCGGCGATGAGCGAGGCGCCCACCAGCATCATCCCCGGGGTGCAGAACCCGCACTGGAGGCCGTGGTCGTCGGTGAACGCCGACTGGATGGGGTGCAGGCCGTCGGCGGTCTTGAGGCCCTCCACGGTGGTGACCTCAGACCCGTCGGCCTGCGCGGCCAATACCGTGCAGGCCTTGACCGGTTTCCCGTCCATCAGCACCGTGCAGGCCCCGCAACTGGTGGTGTCGCAGCCCACATGGGTGCCGGTCAAACCGACCGTGCGACGGATGTGATCCACCAGCAGGGTGCGGGGCTCGACGTCGCTGGCGTGGTCGGAACCGTTGATGGTGATGGTGATTTCCATTGTCAGCTCCCTTCGGCCTGCTGGGCGGCGGCGGCCAGCCCCCGCATGGTGTAGGTGCGGACCACCTGGCGCTTCCAGGCGGCGGTGCCCCGGACGTCGTCGCGGGGCTCGGCGGCGGCCGCGGCCAACTCGGCGGCCTCGGCGAACAGCTCATCGGAGGGCTGCTGGCCCACCAACAGGGCCTCGGCGTCGGCCACCTTGGTGTTGATGGGGTTCACCGAAGTTAGGGCCAGCCCAGCAGCGGAGATGGCCCCGGAGTGATCCAACTCCAGATGGGAGGCCACGGCCACGGTGGCGTAGTCGCCGACCTTTCGCTCCAGCTTGAGGTAGGCCCCGCCCGAGCGGCCCGAGGGAACGGGTATGCGGAGCCCAACCACCAGCTCGTCCTCGCCCAGCGTGGAGGTGAACGCCCCGTCAACGAAGTCGACAATCGGAATCGACCGCTCGCCGTTAGGCCCCTGGGCCAAGACGTCGGCCCCAGTGGCCAACAGCACCGAGTTCCAGTCACCCTCCGGGTCGCAATGGGCCACCGAACCGCACATGGTCCCCCGGTTGCGGACCAGGGGATCAGCCACCCACGGGGCCGCGGCGGCAATAGCTCCAAAGGTGGCATCCGAGGCCACCACATCGGCGTGGCGGACTAGCGCCCCCACTTGGAGATGCCCGTTGGACTGCTCAATGGCATCGAGGCCCGCGATGCGGTTGATGTCGATGAGCGTCTCAGGAAACGCCACCCGCATCTTCATCATGGGGATCAGGCTCTGGCCCCCCGCAAGGAACCGGCCGCCCTCCCCCGCGTCCGCCTTGGCCTCCACGGCCTCACCGACAGACTGGGCCACCACTAAGTCGAATCGTGAAGGAAACACCAGTCCTCCTCCCCTGGACTTCAGTTGTTCCCGTCACCCTACCCCTCAGCTCAATCGCCCCGCTGAGGAAGTGAGGGTGGTCATCTGTGGTTCAACCCAATCGGCGGTCTAGGCGGTCGCGGAAGGCGCGGGCGCCAACGACTACGGCGCCGTGGCGTCGCACTTGGCGAGCTAGCTCACGGTCAGAGGTGACCACCGTGGCCGCCGACGGGTCGTCCATCGCCGCCACTTCCTCGGCAATGCGATCATCGGCCGCATTGGGGCCGCGGCGGGAGGCATAGGCCAACTCGACCACACCGTGGCTTCCGGCAGGCAAGCTGGGAACCGGTCGGCCGTCGGCCACGACCAGGGCCCGCACGCCAGCGTCGCCCAAGTCTTCGACCAAACGGATCAGCGCGCCGTCCCGATCAGCCCACCAGCCATCAGGCCGACACCCGATCACGTTCATAGCGTCAACCACAATCACCAAGAACCCCCCTCAGTGTGGCCGCTAGCGGAAGGCGTGGTGGGGGGTGGCGTCGGTGGCGGACCTGGCCGCACCGACGGCCAGGCCGCTTCCGGCGACAGGACCCGCCGCCACGCCGGTTGGATTGACGTCTAAGCCAGGCTTGAGTCCAGGCACTCCACGGAAGGAGCGAAGTAGTAGCTGCCCGATGCCGGGTTCGAGAAGTCGGTGAGCATGTCGCGCACCTGGCCATTGCGGCCATACATCGCATCCATGCGCTCCCGGAACGGCGCCTGGGTCTTGCAGAAGGCCATGAAGTACAGGCCCACGGTGCCATCGTGGAAGGCATACGGCGTGGACCGGCGGGCGATCTCATCCCGCTTGGGCTTGGACGCATCAGCGGTCTCGCCGTCGCGCAGTTCTACGTGGGAGAGGTGCGAGTGCGGTGCCTGCTCGTCCAGGCGGGTGGAGTCGGCCTTGGTCCGACCGAAGTTCACCTCTTGGGTTGCCACATCCTGCTTCTCCCAGGCCACCAGATCGTGGACCCAGCGCTGGGCGATGATGAAGCTTCCGCCTGCACCGGCCTCGCCGTCGGGAATGATGGCCACCGCAGGCTGATCCTCGTCTTCCGGGTTGCCGGTGCCGTCGATGAAACCAGTCATGTCCAGGCTCTCGCCGTAGATGAAAGTCGGGGTCTCCCGGGCCACGCTCATGCCCGAGGCGATCAGGGCCATGCGGGCGTCCCACTGGGCCTTCCACACGATGTCTTTCTCGTCGTGGGTCATCCACAGCAGCAGCTCCTCCTGGGTGCCCTTGGCCTCACGGCCACTGCCGTCGATGGACTCAACCGTGTGATACGGCTGGAAGTCGTCGGGAACGTCGTCGGTCAGGTCGGCCAACAGCGTGGGACCGAGCCCGACCACCAGATTGATCCCCTGGGCATCGCAGTTGCTGCGACAGTCGGAGATCGCCGACTTGATGCCCCCCAAGTCAGCCCCGTCGCCGCGGCTGAGGTGGACGTACCACTGGTATTTGCCCATTTCGTTGAAAATTGCCGGCTGGCAGGTCGCCATTGCGCATCTCCTCCTTGAAAACGTCGACTTCTAGCGAAGTCTGGCACTATTGCCGGGCAGATTCACCTTGAAGCGCAAAATTCCAGAACCCATCCTGACAATTGCGGGAGGAGTCCCATGAACCCTGATGACTACGGCGCCTTGGAAGTGTCCACCGTCGATCGAATCACCACGGTGGAGCTCAATCGCCCCGAGGCCCGCAACGCCATCAACGCGGTGCTGCACCACGATTTGTCCCGGATATTCACCGACCTCGATCAAGACCCCGACACCGACGTGGCCATCCTCACCGGAGCAGGCGGGGCGTTCTGCGCCGGAGGCGACATTCCCTGGTTGCGCAGCATGGCGGGGAATCTGTCGGAGGTGGAGCGGGTAATCCGGGCCGATCGGCGCATCACCGAAACGGCGCTCACCCTGGAGAAGCCCATCTTGGCCAAGGTGGACGGCCCCGCGGTGGGTTTGGGCTGTTCGCTGGCCTTGTACTGCGACTTCGTCTATGCCTCGGAGCGGTCGGTGTTCGGCGATCCCCACGTTTCGGTGGGGCTTGTGGCCGGCGACGGCGGCGCCCTGCTGTGGCCTCAGCTAGTGGGGTACGCCCGGGCCCGGCGCTACCTGCTCACCGGCGACCTGATCAAGGCCCCTGAAGCGGCCGAAATCGGCCTCATCACCGAGTGCGTGTCCGACGATGAGTTGGACCACACCGTTCAGGCCATGGCCGAGCGCATGCGCGACGGCGCCCGCATGGCCATCAAGTTCACCAAGGCGTCCATTAACGCCGGAATGCGCCAAGTGGCCAATGCTGTGGCAGACCGGGCCGCATCCACCGAGGGGATCACCATGATGACCGAGGACTTCAAGATCGCCCTCGACGCCTTCCTGGCCAAAGAGCCCCCCGAGTTCATCGGCCGCTAAAAGGACCGCCGTGGACTACCCCCAAGAAGCCGAGCACCACGGGTTGCTGCGAGAGACCGTCCGGCGATTTGTCGAGACGGAGGTGCCCCGGGAGCTGGCCCGGCAGTGGGACCGGCACAACGAGATCGATCGGGGTGTGCTTTACAAGCTGGCCAGTCTCGGGCTGTTCGGCATCACCATCCCCGAGCAATACGGCGGGTCGGGGCGGGACATCACCGCCACCATGATCGTGATCGAGGAGCTGTGCCGACGCAGCACTGCCCTGGGCAGCGGATACATCTTCGGCGCCTGCTACGCGGGTATGAACTTGGTGGATACGGCCAGCGAGGCCCAGCGACAGGAGTGGCTGCCCAAGGTGGCCCGGGGCGAGATGCTGTTCTCCTACGGGCTGACCGAGCCCGATGTGGGCTCCGATTTGGCCAGCGTTGCCACCACCGCAGTCCGCGACGGCGACGTGGTGCGGATCAACGGCGCCAAGCGGTTCTGCTCGGGCACCACCTACACCGACTACATCTACGCCCTGGTCAACAGCAATCCCGATGGCGAGCGCTACCACAATCTCTCGTTTGTGCTGATCCCGCCTCGCCATCCGGGAGTGACCATCGAGCTCCAGCACGCCATGGGACTCAAGGGCTCGATGACCACCGATGTCACCTTCAGCGACGTCGAGGTGCCCGCCGACAACATCGTCGGCGGCGACGAGGGATGGAACCAGGGATGGGCCAAGCTGGCTGGCCCGGGACTGGATGTGGAGAAGATCGAGGTAGCGGCCATGGCCCTGGGCATCGCCTCCGGAGCGGTCGAAGACGCCTGGGACTACGCCCAAGAGCGGGTCCAGTTCGGCAAGCCCATCAGCAGCCACCAGTCGATCCGCCACATGCTCTCGGAGGCTCGGACCCGGCTACTGGCCTCCCGCTTGATGACCTATCACGCCGCCCGTTTGCTGGATGAGGAGAAGCCCGCGTCGGTGGAGACCTCGATGGCCAAGCTGTTCGTATGCGACACCGCCAAGGACATCGTGTTGTCGATGCAGCAGGTGATGGGTGCCTACGGCTACGTGGAGGACTTCGACATGGAGCGCTACGTTCGCGACGTGCTGGTCATGCCCATCATTGGTGGCTCCTCCGCCATCCAGCGAAACAACATCTCCAATCGCCTCAAACTCGCCAAGGAGTAGCCCGCAGTGACCGTAACCAAAGACCCTATGGACACTGATGCCGCCACCGAGAAGGTGGTGGCCTGGCTGGAGGACAATTTGGGGGGCACGGTCACCCATGTCGATCGTCAGGCCCGCTGGCGGCCGGTATGGTTCGCCGATCTAGAGCGCAATGGCGAGCGACTCGAGTTGTGCGTGCGGGGTGATCGCACCGATATGCCACTGGTTTTCCCGCTCGACCACGAAATGCGTCTGCAATCCCTGCTCGGTGATCACGGCATCCCGGTGGCCCACGTGTACGGATGGATCGACGACCCCGCGGCCTACGTCATGGACCGGGTTCCCGGCGAGAACCACTTCGAGAACTGCACCGATGCCGAGCGGGACGCGGTGGTGGACGACTACCTGCACATTCTGGCCCGGATGCACGCCCTTGACATCCAGCCCTTCGTTGACGGGGGCATCATGCGTGCCGACCGACCCGAGGAGTCGGGCTTGCTGGGTTTGAGGCGCTACGAGCAGTTGTACCGCAGCGTAAAGACGCTCCCCGACCCATTCTTGGAGTTCAGCTTGGGGTGGTTGCACCGCAATCCCCCGTTCTCCCGGGGCCGGGAGTCGGTCATCGTGTGGGACACCGGACAGTTCCATCATCAAGACGGCCGGGTGCTGGCCGTACTCGACGTGGAGATCGGCCACATCGGAGACCCGATGATGGACCTGGCCGCGTGGCGCCAGCGGGACACCGTGCTCGGGTTCGGCAACTTCGCCAAGCTGTACGACCGCTACGGCGAACTGGCCGGCGAACCGGTGGACTTGGACGCCATTCAGCGCCACCACTTCATGTTCACCCTTTCCAACCAGCTCCCGTTCAGCGCCGCGTTGCGAGAGCCAGCCCCCGACTCCGACCTGATGACCAACCTCCAGTGGTGCTATGAGACCAACCTGTTCGCCACCGAGGCCCTGGCCGAGATCCTCGGCGTGGAGCTGCCAGAAGTGGAGGTGCCCGAGCCCCGGGAGTCCCGAGCCGAGGTGGTGCTCAACCACCTGGTGCGCAATCTGCGCACCGTGCAGATCGAGGACGAGTACCTGCGCTACAAGCTGCGCACGATGTTCCGCATGGCCCGCCACGCCGCCCGCATCGACGAGATAGGCGACGCCGTGTCCGAGGCCGACTTGGACGACCTCCACGAGCTGCTGGGGCACCGCCCGGAGTCATGGCTGGCAGGCGAGGCTGAGCTTGAGCAATTCGTGCTAGCCAACGCCGACACCGACCGCTACGACGAAACCCTGGTCACGCTGTTCCACAAGCGCAACCTGCGGGCTCAGATGCTCCTCGGCCCCGCTGGCTCAGCCATGGCCCGTCACCTGCGAATTCAGACCTTCAGCGACTGACTCTCAATCTGCTCGGGCCCGCCCAGCAACGGCAGCGGCACCGATGAGCCCGCCATCGGCACCAAGGGGGCTGGGGACGATGCGAGCCCCTTGGGAGTGGACCAAGCGGCAGACGCGATCGATCTCGGCTTGGGCGGCGTCGAAGAAGTCGTCGCCGTAACCCAGGGCCACCGACCCGCCGACCACAGCCAAGCGAAGGTCCAGCAGATTGGCCACCGAGCCCACTCCTCGACCCACCAGCGTGCCCACTCGCCGGCGCATCTCCACCGGCGCATCAGCAGGGGCGATCCCGTCGAGCAGATCGGCTATGGCATTACCCGACGCTTGGCCCTCCAGCAGGCCCACCGCCCCGGCGGCATCGGCCCGACCGCCATCGGTCACGAAGATGTGGCCGATGTGGCCGGCATTGCCGTCGGCGCCGTCGAGTAGCCGGCCATTCAGCACGATCCCGCCCCCTATGCCGGTGGACACCACCATGGCCAGGTAGTTGTTTTCTCCGACGGCACCGCCCACCCATCCTTCGGCCAAGGCCAGGGCCTTGGCGTCGTTGTCCACCACCACCGGTATTCCGAGGACTTCAGACAGACGATCTCGAAGGGGAAAGTCCCGCCACACGGCGATGTTGAGCGGAGAAAGCAGTCGATGGTTGTCTCGAGACGGTCCGCCGCTGCCCACCCCGCACACGTTCACCGGCTGGCCGTGTTCCTCGAGAACCTCCCCCGCCAACGCCACAATCAGGTTGAACAGCGCCTCTTCGTCAGCTGCCTGAGACGGCCCTCGCCGCTGGCCCAGCACCTGCCCACTGGGGGCCACCACGCCGACGGCCACCTTGGTGCCGCCGATGTCCACGGCCAGCACCGGGCCGTCGAGCACTATTTCCACGGGGAGAAAACTAATACGCTCGGCCACCATGCGGTTTACCGGCTCCAGCGTCCCCCGGCGGGAGGATCCCCGACTGCTGGCCGGCGCGGGGCGATTCGTGGACGACATCAACCGTCCCGACCTGCTGGAGGCAATGTTTGTGCGCAGCCCAGTGGCCCACGGGCTACTGGTTTCTGTCGACGCCGATGCCGCTCTGGATACCGAAGGCGTCGTAGCCGTGTTGACTGCCGAGGATCTCGCCCAGTGCTGCTCCCCCATGGGACTGGGCATAGCCGGCCCGCTGATCGTGCCTGCTCATCTGCCTTTGGCTGACGGGAAAGTGCGTTTCGCGGGTGATCCGGTTGCTTTGGTGATTGCCACCAGCCGGGCCGCGGCTGAAGACGGCGCCGATGCGGTGGAGGTCGACATCGAGCCGCTGCCCCCGGTGACCAGTGCCGCCGCCAGGGGCGAGAACGCCGCCGCCGTTTGGGATGAAGCCCCTGACAACGTGCTGTGGTCGGGAGGGGAGGTGTGGGGCGACCCCGACGAAGCCTTCGCATCGGCCGCCCATGTCATATCCGAGACGCTCACCCAGCACCGCCACACCTGCGTCCCCCTGGAAGCCCGGGGCGGATTGGCCGAGTACGACCCGTCTACCGGCAACCTCCGCTACGAAGTGTCCCATCAGAACCCCCACGCGTTGCGGGTGCACCTGTCGGCCATTTTGGGGCTGCCAGCCACGCAATTGCGAGTGATCTGCGACAGCATCGGCGGGTCGTTCGGCCTGAAGTCCAACCCAACTCGGGAGGATGTTGCGGTGTGCGCGGCCGCTCGCCTCTTGGGCCAGCCGGTGCGCTGGATGGAAGATCGGGCCGAGAATCTGGTGGCTGGCGGCCACGCCCGCGAGGAGCAGGTGAGCGTGGAGGCCGCCCTCGACGAAAACGGAGTGGTGATCGGCTTGCGGGCCGATCTGGTGATGGACCACGGTGCCTACCCGTTCTTGAACCTCCCGATGTCGCTGTTCGCCAACATCATCAAGGTGCTGCTGCCCGGAACTCTGCGGGTGCGCCACTACCAGTTCCGCGGGTCGGTGGTGGCCACCAACAAGGCGTCATTCGTGGCCTATCGGGGGCCGTGGGAGATCGAGTGCTGGGTGCGGGAGCGCCTCATGGACCTCATTGCCCGCCAGCTCGAACTCGACCCCCTGGAGGTACGCCGCCGCAACTACATGGACGACGACCAGTTCCCTGGCGCCATGCTCACCGGCCCCACCCTGGAATTCATGACCATCAACCAGACCCTTGACCGGGCGGTGAAACTGGCCGACTACCAGGGCTTTCGAGTCGCCCAGGCCGAAGCCCGAGCCGAGGGTCGCTATCTGGGCATCGGCCTGTGTACCTATTTGGAACCCGGTCCCGGTCCCACCGACTACGGCCAGGCTCTGGGCTTCACCTACGAGCAGCGTTCGATGCAGCGAGCTCGGGTGAAGTTGGAACCCGACGGCTCCGTGACGCTGTTCACCAGTCAACAGCCCCACGGCCAGAGCCACGAGACCACCTTTTCCCAAGTAGTGGCCGACGAGCTGGGAGTCGACATCGACGTCGTGCGGGTGGTGTGCGGCGACACCGATCAGGTGCCGTTCAACATGGTCAGCACCGGGGGGAGCCGGGCCGCCACCCTGGGAGCCGGTGCTGCCCAAGGCGCGGCCCGCATCGTGCGCAACAAGCTGCTGTCGGTGGTGGCCAACTTGCTGGAGGCCAACCCCGACGACCTGGAGATCATCGATGGGGTGGTGGCGGTACGGGGTTCCCCCGACCGCTCCAAGACGGTGGCCGAAGTGGCCCGACTGTCCTACATGGCACCGTTCACCCTGGACGAGGCACTGGGCGACGGGTTCGATGCATCGTTCGACTTTGAGACCCCCGCCGGCGGGTGGACACAGTCAACCCACGTTTGCTGGGTGGAACTGGACCCTGGCACCGGGCTGGTAACCGTGCCCCGCTATCTGGTGGTTGAGGACTGCGGAGAGATGATCAACCCCGCGGTGGTGGAGGGCCAGATCAGAGGCGGAGTGGCCCAGGGGATTGGCAGCGTGCTGCTGGAGCAAATCATCTACGACGACAGCGGGCAGTGCACCACATCCACGTTCATGGACTATCTGCTCCCCACTGCGGCCGAAATCCCCCGCATCGACATCGAGCATCTCGAGGGTCCTTCCCAGGGCGACGTGCCCTGGCGGGGGGTGGGGGAAGGCGGGGCCATCGGCGCTCCCGCGGCAGTGTGCAACGCCATCGAAGACGCCCTCGCCCCCTGGGGCGTCGCGATCACCGAGCAATATCTCCCTCCCAGCCGCATCCTTCAGCTCATCTCCCCCGCCGCAGAGCCAGATACCACTGGCAACTAGTGGTCCGTCTGTGAATTGGTCAGGGCGTCCTGCTAGGCATCGACGCCCCTCGCGGCGTTGCTCCTCCTTGCCGTACGCTCCGGGTATGGCTGCGTCGGTGCGCCTAGCGAGGAACGCCGCTGCCGTCGCAATCCGCTCCCGCCAATTCACAGACGGACCACTATCGTTGTGGCCGTGAGCGACAACCCCATTGGCGAGCGGCGCCCGATCCGCATCGCCGATATCGAATGGGAGGACTTCGCCGACCCTGACGATCCCGACCGGGAACCAGGCCCATTTGTGCGCTGGTTGGTCGATCCGGCGTCGGGCAACCGGGTCATGCACGTCAAGTCGTGGGCCGGCCGCAATGCCGCGGCCCACTGGCACTTGTCCGACACCGTGTATTTGGTGACCAAGGGGGAGTTCATCGTCGAAGGCGAGGAGCCCTACCGAGAAGGCGAGTTGCGCTGGGTACGGGGCGGATTCGCCTACGGGCCGGAACGCTCAGGGCCCAATGGCTGCGAGTACCTGTTCTTCAGCCTCGGCCCCTACGACAAGCTCGACCCCGACGAATTTCCGCCCCCGCTGGGGCGTTGGGATGACCCATCCACTTGGGTGGAGGGCTACCCCCAAGTGGAGCGGGCCAAGCTGATGGATAGTCCCCGATGAGCCTCAAGGTAACTCCGCTCGAAGCCCCCTTGGGTGCGGAGGTGGCCGGATACGACTTCGCGGCACCACCAGACTCTGGGACAGCTGATGAACTGCGGGCCGCCGTGGACGAGCACCTGCTCCTTTTGTTCCGGAACCCCGAGCCTCCTACCCCGGCCCAGGTGACCGATTTCTGTGAATCGTTCGGCCCCCTTCGGCCCACATTGGCCGACAAGTCCCGCCTGCCGGGATTTCCCGGGATCAACCGGGTGTCCAACGTGGATGTCGACGGGGTGGTCGGGACCGGGGGCACCGACGTGGTGACCTTCCACTCCGACCTCAGCTTCACTCCACCGCTCATCGAGTTCCTGTACCTGGACGCAGTGACGCTGCCGTCTGAGGGTGGAACCACAAAGTGGCTCAATCTGGTGGCCGCCTACCAAGACCTCGACGACAACTTCAAGGCCCGCATCGACGATGTAGGCGTGGTCTACCGGCTGCGCGACGGCTTGGACTTCGGCAGCTACTTCAAAGCCACCGATGGCAAAGCGCTACTAGCCGACCGCACTTGCATTTCTCTCGTGCAGACCAACCCCCGCAACGGCCGCCGCAGCGTGTGGCCCAACACCGGCCCCGATTTCGCCGCCGATGTGGAGGGCCACGGCCCCGATGAAGGCACCGCCCTTCTGGCCGAGCTGTTCGCCCACTGCACCCAAGACCGCTACGTCTACGAGCACCATTGGACTGTCGGGGAGTCCGTCTTCTGGCTCAACACCCAGACCATGCACCAGCGCGAGGCCTTCCCCGCCGACCAAGTGCGCGAGCTCCGCCACGTGAACATCCTCGGCCACACCGACCCCCGCCAAGCGGCTTAGGAGGACAAGGACCATGACCACTCGTCAACGCTGGTTCCGCTATGGGACGTTGGCCGTGGCTATCGTTCTTGTCTTTGGGCTGGTCGGCTCCTCGGCGGGCGGACAAGCCCCCGATGAGCGCGACGCGAGAATCGCCGAGCTGGAGAAGCTCGTTGCCGACAGAGACACGCTGGTTGCGGCCCAAGAGATGCTGTTGAATGAGTACCGATGCTTGTTCAACGTCGACACCCAGTTGGTTCCCAACGGCTGCACCAATTCTGCACCGACGCAGCCAACCCCCAGCCAGCCAACCCAACAGCCCACTGCGGCGGATCTGCCTGCCGGCACGACCGAGGAGCAGTGGGAGCAGCTCCGCCAGTGCAATGCCGACGGCAACTACCAGTACGCCAACCCCAACGGGACCAACTTCGGCGCCTATGAGTTCAGACGAACCAGTTGGAACGACTTGGCCCGCCGCCATTACCCGCGCCTCATTGGTGTCGTGCCCAACGAAGCGGCCCCCGCCGACCAAGATCGCATGGCCTACGCCCTCTACGAAGAGCGGGGGTGGGCACCGTGGCCTAGCTGTAGACCATCGCCCCAGCCAGGAGACGCCACGCCTGCGGACCCGACCTCATTCCCCCCAATACCGGCGGGCACCACCCAGGCCCAGTGGGATCAACTCGTCCGGTGCGAGTCCCAGGGCAACTACCGGGCCTACAGCTCCGTCGGGCCATTCCTGGGGGCCTTCCAATTCCTCCAGAGCACTTGGAACTGGGTAGCCGGTATCCACTACCCCCGCTTGGTAGGAGTAGATCCCCGCGATGCAGCCCCCATCGACCAGCACCGCATGGCCTACGCCCTGTACGGGATGCAGGGATGGCGACCGTGGCCCGCCTGCACAGCGGCTTTCCGCCAGTAGCCACCGACCGCTAAACACTCCCCTGTCGACCAGCGAGTAGACACAGGAGATGGCGATGCGCGGCATGAGAATCGGGGCGATGGCGGCTGAAGGCACCGGCGATCCGCCGGTTCCGGGGATGAGCGGACCCCCGGGGTTGGACGAGATCGTGGAGAACGCCCAGCGGTTTGAAGCGCTGGGCTTGGAAACGGCATGGATCGCCAATATCGAGATCGACGCAGTCACCGCATCGGCGGTCGTCGGCACCGCCACCAGCCGGATCGAGATCGCCACCGGGGTGACCCCCACCCCCATGCGCCACCCCTTTGCCTTGGCCCAGCAGGCCACTACTGCGCAGGCGGCGTGCGGAGGTCGGTTCACCCTGGGCATCGGCCTGTGCCACCAGGGGATGGTGGAGAATTTGATGGGCCTGTCCTACGCCCGGCCGGCCCGCCAGATGAGGGAGTATCTAGAGATCGCCGGTCCCATGCTGCGGGGTGAGGGAATGAACTACCAGGGCGACATCTACACCACGCGGTGGCGGGGTCTTTCGCACGCACCCCCTACTGACATCATCGTGGCCGCCATGGGGCCGATCATGCTGGGCCACGCCGGACGCCTGGCCTCGGGCACCTTCGTGTGGGCCACCGGACCCAACACGCTGGCCGACTACGTGGTGCCCACCATCGGCGCGGCCGCCGAAGCCGCCGGTCGTCCCCAGCCCAGGGTTGCTGCCGGGTTCCCGATCTCGGTAGTCGACGACGCCAAGGCTGGCTATGAGGCCGCCGCCCGCACATTCGCCCACTACAAGGACATCCCCTCGTATCGGGGCATGCTCGACCGGGAGGGCATGCCCGGCGTGGAGGACTTGGCCATCACCGGCGATGAGGCCGCGGTGACTAACCAACTGGAGCGCGTTCGAGATGCCGGAGTCACCGACTTGGTGGCCTTCATCTACGACACCGACAACCAATCCCGAGCCCGCACCGAAGCGCTGCTGGGAGAATTGTCCGGCTCAGCCTGAGGCCAGCAGAGCGATATAGGGCTCGGGGTTGCCGATCCAGCGCAGGGCCCGCAACTCTTCGGTGCTGCGACGGCCTGATAGCACGGCGTGCAGTTCGTCGAGAGGCGCCTCCAGCGTGGCTGCCGGGGGCATCCGGTCGGCCACTCCGACGATCCGGGTCTGGTCGCCAAATCGCAGCACCAGGCCTCGCAGCCCGGCGTCAACGATGCGTCGGCCCAGCTCGGCGGCCAGCTCTTCGAATTCCGGGCTGACTGCGGCCACCAGCCGGGCTCAGCCCCGCAGCTCAGCCGCGCTCGGCAGGTCTAGGCCCAACATCCGAATGGCGTTGTCCCGACAGATGGCGTCCACTTCGGCCTGAGTCAGATGCCCCATCTGCGAGGCCAGCAGTTCCTTGGAGTGCGGCCAGGTCGAGTCGGAGTGGGGATAGTCGGTCTCGGTGGTGATGGTCTCCAATCCGATGGCGTCGATATTGGCCAGTCCCACCCTGTCGTCGAAGAAGCAGACGAACACATGGTCCCGGAAGTAGGTGGACGGTGGTTCGGGCACTTTGTCGGCCACCCCGCCCCAGGCTGCGTTCTCCTTCCACACCACGTCAACCCGGTCCAAGATGTAGGGCAGCCAGCCCATCTGGCCTTCTGAGTAGGCCACCTTGAGGCCGGGGAACCTAACGAACACGCCCGACATCAGAAAGTCCACCAGCGAGTAGGTGGCGTTGGAATGCACCAGCGCGGAACCCACTGCGCCGGGGGCGTCGGGCGAGGTGGACACCATCTTCGAGGACGAGCCGATGTGCATGCACACCACGGTGGACGTCTCCTCGCACGCGGCGAAGAACGGGTCCCAATAGCCCGAGTGGATCGACGGCAGGCCCAGATTCGGAGGGATCTCCGAGAAGCACACCGCTCGCACTCCCTGCTCGGCGTTGCGCCGGACCTCAGCGGCGGCCAACTCCACATCCCACAATGGGATCAGGCACAACGGGATCAACCGCCCGCCGGAGGGACCACACCACTCCTCCACCATCCAGTCGTTGTAGGCCTGCACGCACAGCAGGGCCAGGTCCATGTCGGAGGCCTCGGCAAAGGCCTGGCCGCAGAACCGGGGGAACGACGGGAAGCACAGCGAGGCATCCACATGGCCGATGTCCATGTCGGACAGCCTGGGCTCAACTTGCCAGGCGCCGGGCTGCATCTCATCGAAGGTGATCCCCACCATCTGGAGTTCATCTCGGGGAAAGGTCACCGCCGAGTGGGTGCGCACCATCGGATAGTGGAGATCCTCGTAGTACCAATACGCAGTAGGCCGGCCTGTGCCCTCGGACCACGAGAACACGCCTCCGACGTAGGAGATCTCACACGGAGCGGTCACCACCCGGGGGCCGATGTCGGCATAGCGGGAGGGCAGCCGGGACTGCCACACATGGGGCGGCTCGATGACGTGGTCGTCGACCGAGATAATCGGCGGGATCTCAATGGCCGATTCAGCCGCCGCTGTTGCCATTACTGAACCGCTATGGGGAACAAGCCCAGCGAGCCATCGCCCTCGGGCTCGCTGCGGGTGAACTCCGCATTCAGACCGATCAGCCCTCGGGTGAAGGCGCCGGCACGGTATTGAGGCTCGTAGTAGGGCTCCAGCCTCATGTCGGGCAGCCGCCGGGTCAGCTCTTCGAACATCACCTTGAGCTGCAACCGGGCCATCGAAGCCCCCAAGCAGAAATGCGTGCCGAAGCCGAAGGAGAGATGGTGGCGGGCATCGCGCCGCACATCCATCTGGTCGGGGTTCTCGAATACCTCGGGGTCGCGATTGGCCGAGGCATACATCAACAACACCTCATCGCCCTCGTTGAGGGTCTTGCCGTGCAGTTCATGGGCGGTGGTCACCGTGCGGCGCATATTCAAGATGGGCGACACGTAGCGGATGAACTCCTCCACCGCGGTCTCGCCGATCACCTCGGGCTCGTCGATGAGGATCTGGCGCTGGTCGGGGCTCTCCATCAGCGCGAGGCAGGTGGTGCCGATCACCGTGCGGGTGGTCTCGGCGCCGCCGTCCAGTACCAACAGCACCTCGTGCATGATGTCCTCGTCGCTGAGCGGCTTGCCGTCCAGTTCCTTGTGGCACCACATGGAGATGAGGTCGTCTTGGGGGTCGGCCTTGCGCTTCTGGACCAGCTCGTAGGTGACGCCCATCCAGTCTTCGATGGCCCGGTCGCCCTGCACGGTGTGGAATGCGGGACCGCCGCCCCCCTGCATGGTGGCCTCCGACCAGTGCATGACCCGGGACCACATTTCGGGGGGATAGCCCAGCCGCTCGCCGATCATGTAGGCCGGCAGCGGAGCAGCCAGGTCGTAGACCACATCGCACCATCCTCGGGGAGCCACCCGGTCGATCAGCTCGGTGACCACCGCTTTGATCTTGTCCTCTTGCTTACGGACAGCCCGGGGGGTGAACTCCCGGGCCACCAGCATCCGCTGGCGCTGGTGGTCGGGATCGTCCATGTTGATCATGGAGTCAGACATCTCGATCTTGGGGCGGCTGCCGGAGGCCGAGCTGTATAGATCGGTGTTCTTCTCCACGGCCAGCAGATCAGCGTGACGGGAAATCCCCCAGATCTCGTTCTTGGCGTCCCAGTACACCGGGTCGTTCTCCCGCAGCCAGGCATACACCGGGTAGGGGTCGTGGGCGTACATGTAGCCGTCCAGCAGATCGACGGTCTGAGTCACCTGAGCAGTCGCCATAAGCGGCGATGGTAGTGGGCGCGCTTCGTTCAGTCGGAAGCGAGGTTCTCGGCGACGAACTCCCAGTTGATCAAATGATCCAAGAACGCCTCGACGTAGGCGGCTCGAGCGTTCTGGTAGTCGAGGTAGTAGGCGTGCTCCCACACGTCCACCACCAGCAGAGCCCGGCGATCTTGCAGCAAGGGCAGATCGGCGTTTGCGGTCTGCACGATGGCGAGTCCGTTCTCGTCGGCCGCCAGCCACGTCCAGCCCGAGCCGAACAGGCCCACGGCCGCGTCGGCGAACTGGCGGCGGAACTCGTCGGTCGAGCCGAAGGACTCCTCGATGGCCGCCCGAACCGGGCCCGAGGGAGCGCCACCCCCGTCAGGGCTCATCGAGTGCCAGTAGAAGGTGTGATTCCAAATCTGGGCGGCGTTGTTGAAGATCGCGCCATCGGCGCCCAAGACCACCTTTTCGAGCTCGGCCCCTTCCCACTGGGTGCCGTCAGTCAGACGGTTCAGGTTGGCCACATACCCGGCGTGATGCCGGTCGTAGTGGTAGCTCATCGTCTCAGCGCTCACATAGGGCTCGAGCGCGCTTTGGCTGTAGGGAAGGGGAGGAAGCTCAAACGCCATAACGGGCTATTACGGTACCGGCAAAAAATTCGGGATTGATAGCCGTATACATCCGAAACGGGTTATCGAACACAAACGCTCGGAAATCATCCTCGGTGATCAGACCTTGTTCCACTAAGCCGTGGGCCTCGTCCATGATCGAACCGATGTCGGTCACATCCCAGTGGCCGATGTCGGAGGAGAACACCGCATTGAGCCTTACCCCGCAGGGGTTAGCCGGTCCGAAGGCCACATGCACACCCCGATCATCGGCCTCGCAGCCGAAGTAGAGCGACGACGCGAACGACTCGGCGATTTCCTCGGGCGAGCTCACCGCCAGCTGAGTCCACTCGTCGGGATCTTCGGGTGTGCCCCCGTGGATGGGCATTTCGTGGGCGTAGGAGGCCAGGTCGTCGCCCAGAGTCGCCCGAAAGTTGTCCCCGTAGCGCTCGAAGTATCGGCCCAATTCGTCGATGTCGAGCAGGGCAGGGTCGAAGTTGCGCTGGATGGCCTCCCAGCTGCGCTTCTCCCAGTGCTCGATGATGTCGCACAAGAGCTGGGTGCCCCACGACACGCCGCACTCCAAGAACACGAACGGCAGCTCCGGGATGCGGCGGGTGACCCCGCCCAAGAACAGCGATTTGCACAGCTCGTACATCAGGGCCTGGAACTGGCCGATGTGATTGGCGGTGTAGCTGGACACGAAGGTATGGACGCCGGGGCGGAAGGAGAGCCCGCCGTGAAAGGTGGCCGCGAAGCCGAGTTCGACGCAGCGGCGCCACACCGGGTCGTAGTCGTAAGCCGAGTCCAGCCCATAGCAGTCGAACCAGTGGCGCTGGCCAGGCCATAGCCAGCCCGATCGGGTCTGCTGGTCGGGCTCGTCGATGGGCCGCATCACCCCTTCGGCGAACACCACCACTTTCAGGCCCAACGCGGCGCAGTGCTCCAGCTCGGCGATGGCCTCATCGGGGGTGTGAGCGGGGATGATCCCGGCCATGGCCATGCGATCGGCGTAGGGGTTGTAGACGTCGGCGTAGAACTCGTTGAAGGCCCGGCACAGGCCGGTGCGGTAGTCGGCGTCTTCCACCGCGCAGCTGGTGAGGGTGTTGGTGGGGTACAGCACCGTGTAGTCGATGCCAACTTCCGGCAGCCGCTCATAAAGCAGGGCGGGCAGCATGGCGGTGGCCCGGTCCAGCACATTGGCGGTGTGCGTCCCCCACCAGGCCCCCTGCGGCGAGCGGGTCCGGCGGCGCTCTTCGAAACTGCGAGCCTTCTGGGAGTTGCGCATCGGAAGGCCCTCCGACAAGTACCGCCCATACAGGTCAGCCCCCAGCACCCGCTCCAGGTGGGGCTGCTGGGCCGCGGTTATCTCCAGCACATGGCCATCGGCGTCGATCACCGGGTGGCCGAATCGGCTCACCGCAGTCTCCGCTCTATCCCAGAGGCGAGGTTCTCAATCGGACTAGGGCAGGCAGTCGTCGGGCAGCGGATGGCGGAACAAGCGAGCCGCATTCTCGTGGGTGAGCTTGCGGATGACGTCGTCGCTCAAGTGCCCCAGCTTCGATTCCAGGGTGTCCTGGCATTCGGGCCAGGTGGAATCGGCGTGGGGATAGTCGGTTTCCACCATGGTGTGGTCGAGGTTCATTGCGATCACCGCGTCAATCGACGACGGGTCGTTGATGGTGCAGTAGTAGAAGTTGCGCATCAGCACTTCGTGGGGGCCGATGTCGGTTCCGCCGGGCCACACCCCGCGCCCGTGACCGGAGATCTCGATTTGGTGCTTGAGCCTGTCGTACATGATGGGCACCCAGCCGCAGCCCCCTTCCGACATGGCGATCTTGATGTTGGGATAGCGCACCGGGATGCCCGACCACACCCAGTCGGCCGCGGCCGCATAGGCGTGCATCTGGAACATGGTGGCCCCCACCCCTATGGGCGGTCCGCCCGGATCAGTGGGCATAACGTGTCCCGACGACGCCACATGAAGGCAGATCACGGTGTCGGTCTCCTCGCACGCCCTCCACACCGGGTCCCACCATTCGCTGTGGATGGACGGCAGATCGATGTTGTGGGGAATCTCCGGCAGCGTGACGGCCACGAAACCCCGCTCTGCATTGCGGCGGATCTCGGCGGCGGCCAGATCGGCGTCCTTCAGCCAGGTGATTCCCATGGGGATAATGCGCTCGGGATACGAGCCCCACCACTCCTCATAAATCCAGTCGTTGAACGCCCGGGTCACCGCCAAGCCAAGTTCGGGATCGGAGCAGTCCGAATACACCCGGCCGCAGAATCCGGTTATCTGGCTGGGAAAGCAGATCGACGCCCAGATGCCGCCCAGGTCCATGTCGTGGATGCGGGCCTTGATGTCCCAGGATCCCCGGCGCATATCGGAGAAGCGGGCCGGCTCTATGGTGAAGTCATTGCGATCGGCCCGCCCCACCAGGGCATTCAGGCCCAGCTGGGCGTAGATCTCACCGTCGAACTCCCAGTGCTGACCTCCGTCCTCGCCCTCAACAACCTTGGGCGCCCGGTCGGCGAACCGGGCCGGCAACCGGCCCTCGAACAGCCAGGGCGGCTCCACTAGGTGGTCGTCAACCGAGATGAGCGTGTATCGGATTCGCTGGGCCTCGGGGTCGGGAAGCAGCAGATCACTGGGCTTCTCGTGGATATCGACGATGGTCATAGCCGAAGCCTACGGTTCGGGGTACGACCTGCGCTAGAAGCCAGCCCCTCAATCTTGGAATTCGTGCTGGTGGCTTCGGTTCAGTCTAGGCCGGCGGCCCGGAATGCCCGGCTGAGCAGCGGGGGCACTTCTCCCACCGCAGCGTCTTCCATGTCGTCCTCAGCCTCTTCCTCCATTTCTGGAAGCCGGAAGGCTTCAGACGAATCCGAAGAAGCATCGTCGATCAGCACCAGTTCAGGCTCGAATTCATCGGCCGGAGGGCGCGAATCCGACAGCGTCCATCCCAATGGCACCACAATGGCGTCGGCATGAGCTCGGCACAGTGGCACTCCGGCGATACCGGTGTCTTCATGGATGCCGACGATCTGCGCCGACAATTCCTGGGCATTTATCAACAGGATTGCCGTAGCACGCTCGCCGCAACACACACGCGCGCAAAACCTTCCTGACATACAAGAAAAAATACCCTTGTCCAACCCCAAAATAACGGATACCCCGGTTGCGCCGTCTCCCCAGCTGGCTGTAGATAGGTGAGGAGATGAAGTCAGAATCAGTAAACCGCCGATCCGTAGACGTCATGGCCCGACAGCTTGAATTGTGCCGGGCCGCGCCGGGCCGTCCGGCGATGGTGCTTTCTGATGATGCCACTGATCCCGCCTTGCTCGACGCCACGGTTCATGCGCTCGAACAGATCGGTGCCCTCCCCACGTCGGTCTTTGTCGACGAACTGCCTTCTGAAGGACTGAGCGCCGATCCGACAACGCCCGACATCGTCGTAAACCTTCTAAATGGCCATTCGGATGCGGTGAACTCCTTGGTCCCCTCGAACGCCCGAGTGCTGTCGGTGGTGGCCCACAGCACTGGTGAGCTGCGGGGAATCGTGCCCCATGTTGGATTGGGCCGCCGGGTAAAGCGAGGCATGGACCTCCTGGATGCCGGGCAGGAACTGCATGTGGGTGACGATCAGGGAACGAATCTGCGGATCGGTCTCAGAGGCGCCCGCCGGTGGATGCACGACGGCCTGGCCACCGTCCCCGGCACGGTTGCCGAATGGCCCCGAGGGATGATCGGTTCGTCCCCCGTCACGGGAACCGCTAATGGAACCGTGGTGATGTCGCCCGGCGACATCTGGCTGCCGATGGCCTGGTACGCCCGGTCGTCGGTGGCGCTGACTTTTGAGGGAGGTCGGATGGTGCGCATCGAGGGACCGCAAAGCGAGACCGATGCCATCCGCGCCCACCTGGCTTCGGTCGGCTCTCCCTCGGCCTACCGACTCGATGCGGTGGAAATCGGCCTACTTTGGATTGACAGCCCCCGGCCGCCAGCGCTCTTTGAGCCAGGACTCGCCGATTCATTCGGGGTTGCCGACCGCTATGGCCATGTGGTGATCGCCACCGGCGACTACCCCACCGTGGGCATCGCCTGCTGTTTGAGGAGTGCCACGGTGGCCGTCGACGAGGTGGCGGCGGTGAGGTCGGGGCAACCCCAAGGGGACCTCGCTCCCGACGTCTACGAACAGGCCGCCCACCGCTTTCCGCTGTAGTGGACGGCCACGTGGCCATTGCCCTTCTTGAGAGGTCACCTGATCGGTCGTAGCTGTAGTGTCCCAGCGCATGGAGATACGCAGCATTGGAAGCTTGTCGGCCTCGGTGATCGGGCTGGGGTGCAACAACTTCGGTATGACCATCGACGCCGATGCCACCCAGACCGTGGTCGACGCCGCTTTGGACGCCGGGATCAACTACTTTGACACCGCCGACCTGTACGGTCGAGGAAAGTCTGAAGAGTTCCTCGGGGCTGCTCTGGGCAGCCGGCGAGACCAGGTGATTGTGGCCACCAAGTTCGGGCATCCGGGGGCCCTGCCCGAGGGGCAGAAGGGCGGCGATCCGGCCTGGATCCGCCAAGCCGTCGAGGCCAGCCTGACTCGGCTCAACACCGACCGCATCGACCACTACCAACTCCACATGCCCGACACGGACACTCCCCAAGCAGAAACGCTGGGCGCCCTGCAAGACCTGGTCGACGAGGGCAAAGTCTTGGAGATTGGGTGCTCCAACTTCAGCGCCGAGCAGATCGACGAATCGGCCCGCGCTGCGGCGCAGGTCGACGCCGGCAACTACGCCAGCGTGCAGAACCACTACTCGGTGTTGACCCGCGACGTAGAGGATGAAGGCGTGGCCGATGCCTGCGAGCGCACCGGGATGACGGTGGTTCCCTACTTCCCCTTGGAGTCCGGGCTGCTCACCGGCAAGTACTCGGGGATGACACCCCCCGAGGGCTCGCGGCTCTCCCTTTGGAAGGGCGAGATGCGGGACATGTTCTTGAGCGAGGACAACCTGGCCGCGGTGGATCGGCTCACCAGCTATGCCGCCGACTCAGGCCACAGCATCCTGGAATTAGCCATCGGGTGGCTGGTGTCGAACCCGGCGGTGGCTACCGTCATCTGCGGCGCCACCAAGCCCTCCCAAGTGGCCTCCAATGTGGCTGCGGCCGACTGGGCAATGTCGCCTGCTCAGCGATCCGAGATCGCCGAGCTGGCCTCATAGATCAACTCTCGAACCGACTCGCTCAAAGTAATGAGGGGGTCGGGGATTGTAGTGTCGCCGACCACTTCGATGTAGCCCTTGATCTGGGGTTCCGTGCCGCTGGGGCGCAACGACACCCGACTGCCGTCGGCCAGATCGAATCGGAGCACGTCAGCGGGATAGAGCCTGCCGACCCCATCGATGTAGTCGGTTGTTTGGGACACCTCGATAGTGCCGAATCGATCGGGCGGCGCCGATCGGATAACGTCCATGAGTTCTGAGCCGGGGCGGCCGTCCAGGTCAATGCTGACTTGATCGGTTCGGTGGAGGCCGAATTCGTCCATCAATTCGGCTAGCCGCTCGATTGGGGTGCGACCGTGCTCATAGGCCAGCCACCGGCACATCATCGTGAAGTGGACGGCTGCACTGATGCCGTCTTTGTCCCTCACCCTGTCGTTGCAGGCGAATCCCAATGCCTCTTCGTAGCCGAATACCAACCTCCAATCCAGGCCGTCGTCGCGGGGGTCGAGGTTGTCGGCGGCGCGGGCAATCCACTTGAAGCCGGTCAGCGTCTCCACATGAGTAGCGCCCTGGGCCTCGGCGATGCGACCGACCAGCCGGCCCGAGACGATGCTGCTGGCCACCACCCGCTCGTCGCCGCCTGATTCGACCCTCAATCCCAGAATCCAGTCGCACAGCAGCGCTCCGATCTCGTCGCCGGTCAATACCCGCCACTCGTTCTCGTAGGCCCACACCGCGGCGGCCATCCGGTCGGCGTCGGGGTCATTGGCTATGGCTAGCGGGGTGTCGATCTGCTCGGCCCTACGGATGACCTTGGCCAAGGTGTCGTGGTTCTCCGGGTTGGGCGACACCACGTTGCGGAAGAGGGGGTCGGGCTCGGCCTCGTCTTCGACGACGAACGGCTCGCCGTTTTCCAGATATGTCAGAGCGAAGTTCACGTAGTGCAGCCCCACGCCTTGAAGCGGGGTGTAGGCCAGCGGATGGAAGGAGTAGAGGTGAGGCACATTGGCCAAGATCGCTGCCATGTACTCCACTTCAACGGTGACCTTTTGAGGCCATTCCGGGTCGGGACCTCGATCGGGCAGGTCGCGGGGCGGTAGCGGCTGGGCGGCCATGGCCGCTTCGATGGCCTGGTCGTGGGGCGGTATGACCTGGGCACCGTCAGCCAGGTACAGCTTGAGGCCGTTGTCACCGACAGGATTGTGACTGGCAGTGACCATGACACCCGCCGCGCAGGTGAGTTGGGTGACGGCGAAGGCCAGAACGGGAGTGGGCGTGTTGGGGGGCAGCGTCACGGGCCAGCAACCTGCCCCGGCCAAGACCTCAGCGACATCGGCGGCAAATATGTCAGAGTTCTGGCGGGCATCGTGGGCGATCACCACCCCGCCCCTTCCACCCAGCCACCCGGCCAGCGCAGCGGCGAACTGGCGGACCACCACCCGGTTCATGCGGTTGGGGCCAGCGCCCATCGGGCCGCGAATCCCTGCGGTGCCGAAACAGAGTCGGTCGCCAAATCGATCTTCGATCCCTCCCTGATCGCCGGCTTCCAACAGCGCTTCTAACTCGGCCCTCGTATTCGGGTCGGGATCCGCAGCCAGCCACTCCTCAGGCGTTGGTATAAGGCGCTCGGCATCGGCGGGGACCCGCATCGTCGTGCTGAGGGTTGGCTTCTGGGGGCTGGTGCTCACTGCGCCTCCCATCGAGGGGTGAACGCCGGGTTCACAGCGCCTCGATCACAGCACCCAGCACTGCCGTAACCCGGCTCTGGGCGGCTTGCCCCGCGTCGAGCACTTCTCGGTGGTCGAGCGCGCCGCCCATTCCTGCCGCGGCGTTGGTGACCAGCGAAACGCCGGCCACTTCGGCTCCCAGATGGCGCACGGCAATGGCCTCTAGCACCGTGGACATGCCCACCAAGTCGGCCCCCATGCGGGCCAGCATGGTTATTTCCGCCGGGGTTTCGAAGTGCGGTCCCACAAGCCCGGCGTACACCCCCTCGCCCACCGACGGATCAATGACACGCACCGCCTCGCGGATGCGCGACGAGTACAGGTCGGTCAGGTCGGTGAATCGGATGGCATAGCCCTCAGGCGGTGCCGGGCCGAACAGCGGGGACTGTCCGGTGAGGTTGATGTGGTCGCTGATCAGCACCGGCTGACCCACTCCGAAGGCGGGGTTCATACAACCAGCGGCATTGGTGAGAACCACCGTGGAGCATCCCGCGGCCACTGCGGCTCGTACACCGTGAACCACTTCGGCCGGTGGATGTCCCTCATAGAGATGGACCCGGCCCGCCATCACCAGCACGCGCCGATCGGCCACGTTTACCGCACTGAGCGTGCCACCGTGGCCGGGCACCGACGGCGGATGGAAACCGGTAATGGATTCGGCGGCCACCGCAGCATCAACGGTGCCCAGACCCTGGGCAACCTCGGCCCAGCCCGAGCCCAATACCACCGCAGCGTCGAAGTGGCCCCCCAACTGCTCAATGAGCTGGGCTCCGGCCTGCTCAGCTCGTTCGAATGGGTTCATGTCCTGATGGTAGGTGGCGCCGGTGACACTTCCCGCACCACCATCGAGGGGAGGCGCTAGCCAGCCAAATGGGCCAGCGATCCAGTGGGGCGGGCGCCGAACTGGCTGATGGTCTCGGTGGCGGCCAGAGAGCCCAGCCATCCGCACTGGGCCAGGTCCATTCCCTGGGTCCAGCCGTATAGAAATCCAGAGGCATACAGGTCCCCCGCCCCGGTGGTGTCCACCACATTGGGCGGCGAAGAAGGCGGCACCTCGATGATCTCATCAGGGGTGACCAAAACCGAGCCTCCTTCGCCCCGGGTCAAGGCCGCCACCGCGCACCGCCCCTGCACCGCGGCTATCGCGGCTTCAAAATCGTCGCCAGTCTCGTACAGGGTGCAGATCTCATGCTCGTTTCCGAACAGCAGGTCGATGGGGCCGTCCACCAAGTCGAGCCACTCCTGGTGGTGGCGCTCTACACAGAAGCTGTCCGACAACGTGAACGAGATGGTCCCCCCGGAGGCCGAGCAGATTGAGATGGCCTTGCGGATGGCCTCTTTTGTGATGTCCACGTCCCAGATGTAGCCCTCGCAATACAGCACCTGGGTTGCGCCCACTAGATCGGGGTCGATGTCGTCGGGGTGCAACTCGGTGCTGGCCCCCAGGTAGGTGTTCATGGTCCGGGCCGCATCGGGGGTGACAATGATCAAGCATCGGGCGGTGGGCGGCCCCGCGGTGGCTGGGGCCACCTCGAAGCGCACCCCCAGCGCCCGTATGTCGTGGGCGAATACCTCGCCGAGCTGGTCGTCGCGCACTTTGCCTATGTAGCCCACCTGCCCCCCGAACGAGGCCACCCCGGCCACCGTGTTGGCCGCCGAGCCCCCCGATGTCTCAATGGCCGGAGCCATTGCGCCATAGAGCTGTTCAGCCCGGTCGGCGTCGATCAGCGTCATCGCTCCCTTGACCAGGCCATGAGCGTCGATGAAATCGTGCTCCTCAGTGCTGATCACATCGACGATGGCGTTGCCGATCCCGACTACGGCTAACTCGCCCACTCCTCTTCCCCCTGCCACTAACCGGAGAAGATGTAGTCGAGGTCGGCATCAGCCAGAACTGTGCCCTCAGCGACAATGTTCTCTTCCACTTCTTCCACCGTGGCGTTGGCCACGATGACCAGAGGATTGAAGTCGGCGTGGAGTGCCCAGGCCAGCGCCACTTGGCTGAGGCTCAGGCCGAGTCGACGGCCCACCTCGGCGGCCCGCTCTCGCCGAGCCCAGTTGTCGTCGTTGAAATAGCAGCGGGCGGTGTCGGCGATGAATCCCTCGGCGGATTCAAGCTCTGCCCGGCTGATCCGTTCGCTCAGGAAACCCCCGGCCAGCGACGACCAGGCGACAACCGCTACATCTCGCTGTCGATGCCACTGCCGGTCGGCTTCCCGATCAGCTCCGGTGAGGGTGACCACGTCGGGCCAAGGATCATCGAGTTGATCGGCAAGGCTGTAGTGGGCGCTGTTGGCTACAGGACCCCTCAGATCATGGGCGGCGGCATAGTCCAACGCCGCTTCAATGCGGGCCGTCGCCCAATTCGACACCCCCCAAGCCCCGATATGGCCCCGATCGATGGCCGAGTTGACCTCCTCAACCAGAATTCCGATCTCGACAGCCGGGTCGTCGCGGTGGAACATCCAGAGGTCGATCCGATCGATGCCGATCTGCTGGCGCGACTTGTCGATGTCTTCGACGGTGGCATCGGGATTCACCCGGGATCCCCAGTCGGAAACATCCGGATGGCACCCCTTGGCAATCACGACGACGTCTTCGTGACCACCCCGATGGCTGATCCAACGGCCGAGCATGGCATCCACGCTCATGTCGCCGAAGGCGTAGTTGACTGCGGTGTCGAATGCAGTAATCCCCCCTTCTAATGCAGCATCGAGCATTTCCAGGCGGGTCTCCTCGTCAAGGGCGAACAGGCTGATCGCTCCTTGGACCACTCGGCTGACGGGAGTATCCACTCCGGGGAGTTCGAAGTACTGCATCACGAACCGCCTTCATCAAAGGGGTAGACAACTCCGAGCCTGCCTCGAATCTCATCGCACAAACCGGCCATCTCCAACGTCAAGGTCAGCGGCATGCGTTCGCTCTCGGTGCGACCGGCCCGCACGCAGTTCACCACCTCTTGGATCTCGTATTCGAATCCGTTGGCCCGATGGGGGATCTCCTCGGTCTCATCTTCTGCTCCGGCCCGCAGGATGGCCCGTTCGGCGGCAAAGAAAACCGGGATCTCAATAGACCCGGCAGTGCCGTAGATCATTGCGCTGAAGTCAAGGTTGGCCACGGTGGCACAGCCCAGCTGGGCCAGTCCGCCGCCGGGATACGACGCGGCAATGGAGACGACTTCGTCCACGCCGGTTTCGCCCACCCTGGCCACCACCCCGTATTCAGAAGGATGGGATCCGTAGAGCCAATGGGCGATGGTCAATGGGTACACCCCCACGTCGAGCAGGCTTCCCCCGGCGAGGTCGGGATTGAACAGCCGGTGCTCGGGCATCACCGGAGCGGCGAAGCCGAACGAGGCCGTCACCTGCCGAACCTCCCCGATGCGACCCTCGTCGACCCAGCGGCGCACGACATCATAGATGGGCAGAAACCGGGTCCACATCGCCTCCATGGCGAACACGCCCGCATCCTGGGCGGCGTCCACGATGCGAGTGGCACCGGCCAACGTGGGTGCCATGGGCTTCTCCACCAGCACGGCCACCCCGGCATCAATGCAGGCGATGGCCGCCTCAACATGAGACGGGTGGGGTGTGCAGATATACACCGCATCAAGCTGTTCGGCATTCAGCATCTCGCCGACCGATCCGTAACTCGCGGCGATGCCCCGATCTTGGGCGAACGCGCTGGCCCGACCGCTGTCTCTGCCGGCCACTGTGCCAACATGGGCACCTTCCACAACCTCCATTGCGGCCAAGAACTGTCCGGAGATGTGGCCGTGGCCGACCATGCCAAACCGAATGTCGTCTCCCTCGGCCACTGTCGCCTCCTTGAACCCAGCGAGGTCCGAGGCTAACGGACCCCATTTGGCAGGGCATTACTGAGGCAGGACGCCTCCGCTACTGTGCATTTGTCCAGTCCGCTTCAGGGAACCGCGTTCATGAGTGACCGAATCGACGGTGATGAGTACCGGGTAACCGACGAGGAGAAGGCTTACTTCGCCGAGCACGGCTACGTGCATCTGCGGGGACTCTTGACCGACGACGAGGTCCACGAACTCGAGGGCACCTACGACCGCTTCCTGCGCCGGGAGATCGATGTGCCGGGCAAGGACTACTGCGATATGGCCGGCGACTACGGCCGGGACCCCGAGGACTTCTCGATCATCAACGTCATGCTCCCCCGGCGCTACTACCCGGCCTGGCAGGGCAACATCTACGAGCGGCGGGCGGCGTCAGCGGCTCGTCAGCTGTGCGGCGACGGGATGGCCATCGACTACGACCAGATCTTGGCCAAACAGCCGTACAAGGAAGACGCCGTGTTCGCCTGGCATCAGGACATGGCCTACTGGCCCGATACCCCCGACACCCGCACGGCCACGTTCTGGCTGGCCATCGACGACTCCACCATCGCCAATGGCTGCATGCGCTTCGTGCCTGCCACCAACCGGGAGGAGGCGCTGCGGCCCCACACCCCCCAATACGGCGACCGGGGCGAGTCTCACGCCTTGGGAACCAACCTGCAAGACGGCGACGAGCCACTCCCCGTGCCCATCAGCCGGGGCGACGTGACCGTTCACAACGAACGGGTCATGCACGGCTCAGGCGGCAATTCCACCGCCGGGTTCCGCCGGGCCTACGTGATTGCCTTCCGCGCCGAGGAGACCGTGGCCATCGAGCGCCAGTTGGGCTTCACCCACAGCCACAATGACAGCGGCGACGTGCTCGACCAAGTCGGCGTGGAAGGCCAAACCCGCTGATCAGGTTTAACCCGCCGCAATCTGGCTATCTTCGCTCGTCCACGCGAGAAGTAGTTGTGAACGACGTGCGGTGATCGAGCTTGAGGCTGCTTATCAACCGGATATTGGCTCTCAGCGGGAGGTCGACCGACGACGACCCGATCATCACCTCGATATCGCCCTCCTCGACCACCAATTCGAAATTGCGGTCGAGAAAGGCGAGTTGGCTGGTGTCGAAGTCGAATTCCACCCGACAGCTCTCCCCAGGGTCAAGCGACACCCGGTGGAAGCCAGCCAGCTGCCGTACAGGACGGGTGATCGACCCCACCACATCTCTCACATAGAACTGCACAACCTCATCGCCAGCTCGATCCCCCGTGTTCTTCACACCACAGGCGATCACAACCACATCTCCAGCCCGGACGCTGGTGTCAGACAGGGCGAGGTCACTGATCTCGAATGAGGTGTAGGAGCGGCCGTGGCCAAAGGCCCAGACCGGAGCACTGGGTCCGTCCACATAGGCCCGGTCGGATGACGAGCCGCTGCCGTGCTTGTGCCCGTGGTAGGTCGGCGACACCCCCACACCCGCAGGAAATGAAACGGGTAGCTTGCCTCCGGGGTTCAGCTCGCTGAACAGGGCCGCGGCGATGGCTTGGGGACCCTCAGGCCCGGGATGCCAAACCTGGAGGATGGCTTTGGCCCCGGCGAGGTCACCGGCTATATCCAGCGGCCGGCCGCTGACCACGACCGCAACGGTGGGAACTCCGGTGGCGATCACTCGTCGCACCAGTTGGGACTGAGCTCCGGGAAGCTCGAGGGTCTTGCGATCCCGGCCCTCTCCTCCAGTGGCGTCGCCCACCCAGCCGGTTTTCTCGCCCACGGCCAGCACCACCACGTCGGCGGCCTGGGCCACAGCGACCGCTTCGTCGATCCCGTCTTCTTCACGGCGGGTCCAGTCACAGCCCTTGATGCTCGTGACCGGGGCGTACTGGCCGATGGCGTCGGCAATGGTGCCCATGGTTGGGTATAGATCGCCGATCCCCTGATCCAGTTCGGCCGGGTCGATGATGGCCCCGGTGCTGTGGAAGACCTGGGAGACCGCGTCCAGGGTTGGGTCGGAAGTGCTCGAGTCGTCGGCATCATCGGAAGCCTCGAACACGCCGGCCATCGACCCTCCGAGACCCTGAGACATCGCCATGAAGAGTTCGAGGGCGGCGGCTGGGGTGTAGGCCGCGAACAAGCCCCGAAGCGTGTCAGCCATCGGCCCGATCACCGCCACCGTTCCGGCGTCGGGGCCCAAGGGAAGAGTCCCGTCATTCTCCAGCAAGACCAGCGACGCGTCCGTGATTGTTCGGGACAGCTTCAGCGCTTCTGGCTCATTGAAGGCGGCTGTCGCCTCTTCGGGATCGACGGTCGGAGAGTCCATGAGGCCAACCTGGAAGCGTTGGGTCAAAGCCCGCTCTACCGCAAAGTCGAGGACCGATTCGTCGAGATCTCCGTCTCGGATGGCATCAGGCAGCGAGGAGTAGCCGATGCCGGTGGGCAATTCGATGTCGAGACCGGCCGACAGGGCCAGCACCCCGGCTTCAGCGTCGGTGGCGGCGACGGCGTGGGGCTGACGGAGCCGGGCCACCGCCGAGTAGTCGGCTACCACGCAGCCCTGGAATCCGAGTTGGCCGCGCAGCAGGCCGGTGAGGAGCTCCCGAGAGCCGGCCACCGGCACACCGTCGATCTCGGAGTACGAGTTCATCACCGAGGCCAGTCCGGCGTCGCGGATGGCACCTTCAAAGGGCAGCGCGTAGACCTCGTGTACTGCCCTGGGGCCCATGGGACTGGCCGTCTGGTTGAGGGCTCCCTCGGTATAGGAGTAGCCGAGAAAGTGCTTGCCGGTGGCGATCGTGCCCCTGCCCAGGTCGTCGGTCTGCATGCCGCGGACGAAGGCGATGCCCATCGCGGTGCACAGAAAGGGATCTTCGCCGTAGGTCTCGTGGACTCGGCCCCACCGAGCGTCCCGGTTCACGTCCAGCACCGGCGAGAGCACATGATTGATGCCCACCGCTCGGGCCTCACGGCTGGCCACACCGGCCATCTGCTCGATGAGCCGGGGCTGGAACGTGGCCGCCAGGGCGATGGCGGTGGGGAAGGCGGTGGCGGAGTCTTGGGCCAGCCCGCACAGCGACTCGTTGTGAACCATGGCCGGAATCCCCAGCCGGGTGTTGTCCCGCAACCACTCCTGGATGGTGTTGAGCACCAAGGCCAGTTCCCGGGGCCTTCTGGCCAGGCCCCCGCCCATGCAGATGTGGCCCACCCCGTGGGGAATCAACTCGCTCATCTTGTCGGGATCAGGCCCGGCAGGCCCCATGAACATCCCGGGGAAGACGCCCACTACCTGGGCGGCCTTTTCTTCCAAGGTCATGCGCGATAAAAGATCAGCCACCCGCTCAGGGATAGGCAAACTGGAATCGTCCATCAATTAGTTCATGGGGACGAAGGCGTCGGAGGGTGGGTCGAAGACAAGGAGAATCGGGGACCCATCGCTGATGTCGAACTTGCCGGCGGCCACCGATGCCGCCGAATTCGCGGTCACGTCGAGGATGAGACCACTCTCGGCGGCGGCCCGGAACGAATCATTGGTGAGGTCGGCTCCGGCGGCTGTGGCGATCTGGGTGAAGATCTCCACTGCTTGGCACGCCCAGATTGTGGTGTTCAGGTTCACCATTTCGCCGGGCTCGGGGCTAATGAGCACTGTCTCGTCTGATGCCGCCTCGAAGCGTTCGATGCAAGCGGCAATGCTTGCATCACCAGCCAAGGCCAGCTCTTCGAATCCCAGTGAGCCGAGTGCAATTGCCCCTTCGAGGGGATCAGTGGAGTAGCCGAGATCGCGATAGAGCTGAGTATCGAAACCGATGGGGCCAACGAACACAATCGCCGGGCGGTAGGGACCCCGATCTAAGCCGGAAACGATCCCGAGGACCGCTCCTGAACCCACGCCGAAAATGATCTCGGCACCGTCGGCCTGCCACCGCTGGGCAAATGCCTGCATTTCGGCTTCAGCCGCGGCGGCGTCTCCTCCGGTGTCAGTGGCGGCGGTCTCGGACACCACCTCAATTCCCGCGGCAACAAGCGCATCCACGTAGTGATCGCGCTCCGATCCAGTGTCCACGGCGACATGCACCGCCACCGGCCCATCAAAGGCTCCGGCCCCCACCAGCGCCTCAACGCTGATCGCCGCGCCCCGTGCGGGGAGCGATCCCGGGCCGATGGCAACGGCCTTCGAGCGGTCGTACTCCTCTTGGCTGATTTCGAAGGTGTTGATGAAGATCGTGTCGTTCACATCGGTAAAGCAGGTCAGATTGGTCAGCAGCGGTCCCATGGCGGCGAACACCTGCTCGTCTTGGGTCAGTTGCACACAGGCGGCTTCGGTTTCGACATCGCCCAGTGGCGAATAGAACTCATAAACCGGCTCAAGCTGGCGGCCGAGGACTCCGCCACTGGCGTTGACTTCGTCGATAACAGCCTGCCACTTCGCCTCCACGTCACCATTGGACCGTCCAATTACGGAGAGGTCGATGATGACAATCCCGATCTTGATTGCTTCGGCGGTGACGCCTCGGAACGAATCGGTGAGCACGATCGGCGTGGGCTCGGGGGTGGGCTCCGGCGCCTCGGGCTCCGGCGCCTCCTCGGGCTCAGCAGTCTCTGCCGCCGACGGTGTGGCCTCAGGCGCAGGCTCTTCCGGCCCGGCCGCGCCCTCCGGTGCATCTGTTGGCGACGGCGCAGTCTCCTCTTCTTGGACCGGCTGCGTCTCCGGCTCCTGAGCACCGTCGTCGGCTGCCGGTTCAGAATCCCCGCCTCCGCATGCCGATGCCAACAAAACCAGCACAGTGAATATCCCTATGAATCTCAAGCGCATCGTTCCGTCCCCCGTGAAACTCTGGCCCCTTATGTTTTCACATTAGGTTTGGGCCATGCGGCGGGACTCCGGCACCTTGCAGATCACCGTCCAACCCCCCGATCGCTCCCACGAGCCGGTTCAATTCGACGCTTCGTTCGAGCCTCCCGCCGGTCGGGTGCTCCACTGCTGGGGCCAGCTCGGCGTCGAGGATCGACCTCAGCTGGTGGCCGACGAGGAGCTGTGCGAGTACGAAGCCACCATCGATCCGAAGCCGGGAGTGGTCAGCACCTACGCCCACGTCCACGACACCAGCGACGGCATTCTCGATGCCTTTTGCCAGGGAATCGGCAATCTCGTAGCCAAGCGCCCTCGGATTGGGCTGATCGTGGGACTCCACGTCCGCCCGGTTGAGCGGGAGGTGGCCAAGGGGTCCTGCGACGAGTCGCTGCGCCGCATGGCCCGGTGCCTGCGCAAGCTCGAGGTGCCGGTGTGGTTGCGGATCGGCTACGAGTTCAACCTCAGCTTCGACCCCCACGACACCGAGGCCTACAAAGACCTCTTTCCCCACATTGTGCAGATCTTTCAAAAGGAGGAGGCTCACAACGTGGCTTCGACGTGGTGTTCAGCGGCCGGCTCGTTCCAGTTCCGAGACCCGTTCGACTGGTGGCCCGGCAACGAGTACGTCGACTGGGCGGCCATGGACGTGTTCGCCCCGATCGGCTTCGAGCGCCCCGAAACGACCGCCTTCCTCGACCGATGCCGGGAGGAGGAAAAACCGGTGATGATCCCCGAATCCTGCCCGTTTTTCTTCGACTGGAACCTGGTCGACCCCGATCGCCCCGAGTCGTTTCGCGACGGGCTGCTCGAGATCGGCGACATAGAGGATCAATGGGCTTGGTACGAAGCCATGTTCGAACTGGTCCGCCGCCGACCCGAGATCAAGGCCCTCACGGTGATTGCCACCGACTGGCGAGACGGCTTGTTCCCGTTCTACGGGGACACCAGGATCGGCTCGTGGGATGGCTTGCCATCGCGCTATGCCGCTGCCCTGTCCGACCCGCGGTTCATGCACCGACAAGAGACCCAAGAGCTCTTTCAGAACCGTTAACCACACCGCCGGAAAGGGGGACAGATGACCGACGCGGCCCGCGACGACGCCGGTGCCCTGTCCCGTCGGGTACTCGACAGCCAAACGGATAAAGCCGACGCTGACGATGAGATTTTGTTCCCCGATGACGTGCTGCCCGGCGTGGGCAGCCAAGAGATGTCGCTGCGCGAGGGGCTGGCCAAGGGAGGCATTGCCACCTTCGTTGTCTTGTTGATACTCAACAGCCTCGACGAGCTTGAAGCGGCGGCGCTAGCAGTTCTCGCTCCCGAGATCCGCGACAGCTTCGGGGTTGGCGATGGGGTCATCGTCTTCTTGGGGGCGGCCTCGGTGTCATTTGTGTTCCTGGGGGCATTGCCCATGGGCTGGCTGGCCGATCGATTTCGCAGGGGACCGGTCATCGGAGCGGCCAGCCTCGCCTTCGGACTCTTCTCGCTGCTGTCGGGCCTGGCCCGCAATGTGGTGGTGTTCTTCTTTGCCCGACTCGGAACCGGGATCGCCAAGTCCAACACCATGCCCGTTCACAACTCGCTCATCGCCGACCAGTACCCCATCGGGGTGCGAGGCCGCATCGCGTCGCTCACCATCATGTCCGGACGCACGGTGAGCATCATCAGCCCGGTACTGGTGGGGGGCATCGCCGCCGTCGTCAGCTGGCGTTGGACCTACTACACCCTGTGGATCCCGGTGGCTGTCGTGGCCGTGCTGGCCTTCCGACTCCCTGAACCGGTGCGGGGCCAGTGGGAAAAGAACGACGTACTGGGCAAGGCTGGCGACGCCGTCGACCCTGCCCCCATCTCGCTGGAAGCGGCGTTCGCCCGGCTCAACAAGGTGGCCACCCTGCGCGCGGTACTCCTCGGGTTCGCGGCACTGGGATTCGGGCTGTTTAGCCGACCGGTGCTCACCTCGTTGTTCCTCGAGGACGAGTATGGCCTAGGGCCTCTGGGCCGCGGCACCCTCACCACCGCTTCAGGCGTGGGAGTAATCGCCATCATGCCGTTCGTCGGCCGATGGTTCGATCGCTTCTACCGCCAGAACCCCACCCGGTCGATGACGCTGATCGGAGCGCTGATTCTGCCCTCGGCGCTTTTGCTCCCCATCCAGTTCAACATGCCCAACCCGTGGCTCTTCGCCGTGCTGGATGTTCCCGGGGCGTTGATGATGTTCGCGGCCTTCGCCATGGTCGGGCCCCTGATGCAAGCCGTCGTCCCCTACCGGCTTCGGGGCATCGGGTCGTCGCTGGCCACGCTGTACATCTTCTTCATTGGCGCGGCCGGCGGCGGGCTGCTGTCGGCCATGGTGGTCGATGCCAGCGGCCCCAAGACCACCATCCTGGTGCTGGGCCTGCCCTCCACCATCGTCGGCGGGGCCTTCATGTTGAACGGCGCCCGTCACATCCGGCACGACCTGTCGCGCAACGTGGCCGAGATACTCGAGGAGCAGGCCGAACACGACCGCCAACTCGAAAGCCCCGAGCACATTCCCGCCCTGCAATTGGCCGATATCGATTTCAGCTACGGCAACGTTCAGGTTCTGTTCGACGTGGGCTTCGAAGTCCGCAAGGGCGAGACCTTGGCGTTGCTGGGAACCAACGGCGCTGGCAAGTCGACCATCTTGCGGGTCATCGCCGGCCTGGGCACCCCGGAACGGGGAGTGGTGCGCTTGGGCGGCCGCACCATCACCTTCTCCACCCCCGAGCAGCGAACGAACATGGGAATCCAGACCCTGCTGGGGGGAAACGGCGTGTGGGCACCGCTCAGCGTTCGCCACAACCTGGAAATGGGGGCCCATCAGCTTCGAGATGACAAGGCCGAGCGACAGCGTCGCATCGAGCATGCCCTAGAGCTGTTCCCTGAACTGCGCTCCCGCCTCGACGACCGGGCCGACTCCTTGTCGGGCGGCCAACAGCAGATGCTGGCATTGGCCCGAACGCTGTTGTGCCCGCCCGAAGTCCTCCTCATCGACGAGCTGTCGCTCGGCCTTGCTCCCACTGCGGTGGCCGAGCTCATGGGCCACATCGAGCGGCTCCAATCCACCGGGCAGACCATTGTCATCGTCGAGCAGTCGCTCAACATCGCCCTGGAATTGGCCGACCGAGCCGTGTTCATCGAGAAGGGCCAAGTGCGGTTCGAGGGGCCGGCCTCGGAGCTCGCCGAGCGAGATGACCTGGTCAGGGCAGTTTTCTTGGGGGACGAGGGGGGCTGATGCCACTGGGGTTCCTCGAGGCCAATCGCCAGCTCATCTTCGACGGGGTGGTGAACGGACTGGTGTACGGAATGCTGGCCATGGGAATCGTCCTGGTGTTCCGCTCGTCCCGGGTCATCAATTTCGCGGCCGGGAATTTGGGATTGCCCGGTGCCGGCCTCTTAGCCCTACTGGCACTGCGCTGGGGCGTCCCCCTCTGGGCCGCGGCACTCACCGCCATCGCGGTGGGCGCCCTCTTCGCCGCCATAGTGGAAGCCAGCGTGGTGCGCCGGTTGTTCACCGCGCCGAGGGTGATCCTGCTGGTGGCCACAATCGGGGTCGCCCAACTGGCCCAGGGCATCCTCTTGGCCTATCCCGAGGTCGGCGGAGGCATCGGCATCCGCTATCCCGTCATCGTCGACACAACCCTGACCGATGCGGCCGGGCTCTTCATCACCGGCCCCCAGCTCAGCGTGCTGATCGTCGTCCCTTTGGTCGCCATTGCGCTTGCCCTGTTGCTCGATCGCACGCCCTACGGTCGAACCGTTCAGGCCACCGCGGCCAACCCCGACTTGTCGCGAGTCTCGGGCATCAACCCGAAGCGGGTCTCGTTCACCATCTGGGTGATCGCCGGGGTGGTGTCCACCATCGCGGTGATCCTGCTGTCGGCCGACCGCAGCGTGAGCGGCCTTGAGACCGTCGGACTCACCACTATGGCCAATTCCCTGGCTGCCGCGGTCATCGCCCGGATGCGGTCGTTCCTGCTGTCGCTGGCCGGTGGAATGGTGGTGGGCGTGACATTCTCGCTGGTCAAGTTCAACTACCCGGTGGAAGGCGGGCTATTTGAGTTCGTCCTGCTGGTCGGCGTGTTGGTGGCGGTGGCGATACAGCGCCGCCAGGACGATGACGCACCGGGGCGGTACTCGTTTGCCCCCAGAATCCGCTCCATTCCCCAGCACCTGCTGTCTATCTGGTGGGTCCGGCACCTGGGCAAGATCGCCCTTGGCCTTGCCGGGGCAATCGCGGTGCTGCTGCCCATTATCGTTGCCACCCCGTCGCGGCAGATCACCTACGCCACCATCCTCGCCTTCGGGATCTGCGCGGTGTCGGTGGCCATCATCACCGGATGGGCCGGTCAGCTTTCGCTGGGCCAGATGGCCTTTGCCGGAATTGGCGCCGTCTCAGCAGCCTCATTCCAGCGGGGCATCCAAATGGACATTGGCTGGGGCGATAACCGGCTATTCGACTTCGAGTCCAGCGGCGTCCCCTTCGCGGCCGCGGTAGTTCTCGGCGCGGTGATCGCCACCGCGTTCGCCGGGCTGGTGGGCGTGGGCGCACTGCGAGTGCGGGGTCTGCTGCTGGCCGTGGCCACGTTCGTTCTCGCCCTGGCCACCGAGGAGTACCTGTTCCGGCGACCCATATTCAGCGGGGGAAACAGTTCCTCCGTACCCTTGCGCCGGGGCCAGGTATTCGGGCTCGACCTCGACAATCAGCGCACCTATTACTGGCTGCTGCTCGGGATCTTGGCCGTGGTGCTGATCGCGGTGGCTCGCATCCACCGCAGCAGTTTTGGCCGGGCCATCCGAGCCCTGCGGGACAACGCCGATGCCGCGGCGGCCTATGGCATTCGCCCGGCGCGAACCAAGCTTCGCGCCTTCGTGCTGGCCGGCGCAGTTGCCGGATTAGGCGGTGGCCTGTTGGCCGGAGTGATTCACCAGGTGCCCTTGACGGGTCGTTTCTTCGGAACCGGGGAATCGCTGCGGCTGATCTCCATGGCCATCATAGGCGGCATCGGCGCCACCATCGGGCCGGTGTTCGGCGCCCTGTGGGTGATCGGGCTTCCCGCTTTCGCTCCCACCAACCGACTGATCCCCCTGTTCACCTCGGGCGTCGGCCTGCTGATTCTCCTGCTGTACTTTCCCAGCGGCCTTGTGCAGATCGCCTATTCGGCCCGCGACCGGATCGTCACCTGGTTGGAGGCCCGCCGACCACCGCCGGTGGCCAAGCAAACCCATTCTGTGCCCGCCGCGCTCCCTGCACCGGCCGCGGTGCCCGAGACCTCTGGTCCGGCCCTGGCAGCCACCGAGATCTCCGTGCGTTTCGGCGGCCGGCTGGCGGTTGACAACGCCCATGTCGAAGTAGCCCCCGGTGAGATCGTGGGGCTCATCGGCACCAACGGTGCCGGCAAGTCGACCCTGATGAACGCCATCGGCGGATTCGTCCCGTCCAAGGGCCGCGTCGAACTCTACGGCATGCCGATCCACCGCCTCAGACCCGCCGAGCGATCCCGCCGAGGACTGGGCCGCACGTTCCAAGCGGCAACCCTGTTTCCCGAACTCACCGTGCGGGAATCCGTTCTCGTTGCCGCCTCCTCGACGCCCTCCCCCAATCCAAAGAGACTCGTGCCAAGAAGAATTGCAAGCGGGGCCCGCTCTGCCCGGGGCAAGCGCGCCTCGCGCACCCAAGTCGACGACCTGATCGACTTCCTCGGGCTGGGCCGCTACGCCGACCGTCAGATCGCCGACCTATCGACCGGCACCCGGAGAATCGTCGAGCTGGCCGGACTCCTCGCCCTTAACGCCCAGATGCTGTGCCTCGATGAGCCCACTGCCGGAGTGGCGCAGCGAGAAGCCGAGGCCTTCGGCCCGCTCATCGTCGAAATCCGCCGCCATCTCAACGCCGCCATGCTCATTGTGGAGCACGACATGCCCCTCATCATGTCGATCAGCGACCGCGTCTACTGCCTCGAAGCCGGCTCCATCATCGCCCAGGGATCACCCCCCGAAGTCCGGACCAACCCCGCCGTCATCACCAGCTACCTAGGCCTAGACACCCGAGCCATAGACCGCAGCGACCAAGCCCCCAACTGAGACACCCCCAAAGCACAAACCCGCTGATTGGAGCCTACGAAGCCTCATCAGGTCATCTAGTCTCAGCCGATGGCTGAGGACTCCTCGAATCCTTATCGGTTGCCCCGAGGCGTGGTGCCGCGGCGGTATGAGCTGCGTTTGGAGCCTGATCTGGAGGCGTTCACGTTTGCGGGGACGGTGGGGGTGGACGTCGAGATTTTGGAGCCGGTGGACGAGATCGTACTCAACGCCGCTGAGCTGGAAATCAACGAAGGCGATCTGGGTGACGTGGCGCTAGCGGGGATCGACTACGACGACGAGCACGAGCGGGCGGTGTTGCGGCTGGGCGAATCGGCGTCGCCGGGGCCGGCTCGATTGAACTTGAGCTTCACCGGCACGCTGAATGACCAGCTTCGGGGGTTCTACCGCTCCACGTTCACTGACGACGATGGCGATGAGAGGGTGATCGCCACCACGCAGTTCGAGTCCACCAACGCCCGTAGGGCGTTTCCCTGCTGGGACGAGCCCGATCTCAAGGCGGTGTTCGAGGTGACCTTGGTGGTGCCCAAGGACCTGATGGCGGTGTCATCCGGGGCCGAGATCAATTCCCAGCCAGCCGGCAATGGCCGCCGGGAGGTGGCGTTCGCCCCCACCATGGAGATGTCCACCTACCTGCTGGCCTTCATTGTGGGCCCCCTGGAGGCCACCGAACCGGTGGATGTGAACGGCACGCCGCTGCGCATCATCCACCCCGTTGGCAAGGGCCACCTCACCGAGTTCGCCCTGGACGCCGGAGCGTTTTGCCTCGGGTTCTTCGAGGATTACTTCGCCATCGATTACCCCGGCGACAAGCTCGATCTGGTGGGCATACCCGACTTCGCCTTCGGGGCCATGGAGAATATGGGCTGCGTCACATTCCGGGAGATTCTGCTGCTGCTCGACGCCGATTCTTCTACCCAGCAGGAGCGCCAGACCGCGGTGGACGTAATCGCCCACGAACTGGCCCACATGTGGTTCGGAAACCTGGTCACCATGAAGTGGTGGAATGGCATCTGGCTCAAAGAGGCCTTCGCCACCTTCTGCGAGATGCTGGCGGTGGACGCCTACCGTCCCGACTGGAAGCGCTGGCTGGCCTTCGGGCTCTCTCGGGCCGCGGCGTTCGACGTGGACGCCTTGGCCGCCACCCGGGCCATCGAGTACCCGGTGGTCTCCCCCGCCGACGCCGAGGGCATGTACGACCTGCTCACCTACGAGAAGGGCGCCGCCGCGGTGCGGATGCTGGAGCAGTACCTCGGGGCCGACGAGTTCCGCAACGGGGTCCGGCACTATCTCCGGCGTCACTCCTACGCCAACACTGAGACCCACGACCTGTGGGATGCGCTGGCCGAGTCCACCGGCGAGCCCGCCCGAGACGTGATGGATTCATGGATCTTCCAGGGCGGCCACCCAGTGGTGACCGCCGCGGCCCGCGACGACGGGACGATCACGCTCAGCCAAAGCCGGTTCCGCTACGACGGACAGACCGACGACGCCCGCTGGCAGGTGCCAGTAGTGGCCATAGTGGGCACCGACACCGGAGAGCGAACCGACCGGTTGGTTTTGGAAGACCCGGTCGCCCTTGGCGGTGACAGCCCCGATTGGGTCATGGTCAATGCCGGTGCCGATGGCTTCTACCGAGTGGCCTACGAAGGTGAATTGTTGGGCAGGCTGCTTGACACGGGCCCCGATCTAGACCCGCTCCAGCGATACGTGTTGGTGGATGACCAGTGGGCCCTGACTGTGGCCGACCGGCTGGGCGTGGCCGACTACCTGGCCTTTGCCGAGCGCCTGGCCACCGCGGAGGACGATCTGGCGGTGTGGCGCCGCCTGGCCGGCACGCTGGGCACCCTCGACCACATGGTGCCCGATGCTGGGCAGGCTGGGCTCCAGACCCGAGTAAGAGCCATGGTCGGCCCGGCCTGGGGTCGGGTGGGCTGGGAGCCAGTGGCCGGCGAGAACGACCGCATCGGCGAGCTGCGGGGCGTGCTGGCGCGCACCCTGGCCGTGGGGGGCAACGACGCCGAGGCCATCGCCCGGTGCCGAGGGCTGATGGCCGCCGAGGGCGTCGACCCCGCGCTGGCCGCGGCCGCTATCGCCGTGGTGGCCGCCACCGGAGACGAGGTCGACTACGAGGAGATCCACCAGCGCTACGAGAATGCCCCCACCCCGCAGCTCGAGCTGCGCTACCTGATGGCGCTCACCACCTTCGACGACCCCGCTCTCATGGACCGCACCCTGGCGGCCACCCTCGACGGCACCGTGCGCAGCCAGGATGCCGGGTTCGTGCTCCGGGGCTGTTTGGAAAACCGCGACCACGGCCCCCGGGCCTGGGCGTATATCGCCGAGCAGTGGGCCGAAATCAACCAACGCCTCCCCTCGGCCATCGTCCCCCGAATGCTCGGCGGCATCAGCGCCCTGTCCACCCCCGAACTAGCCACCGAAGTGGAGGCGTTTCTCGAAGCCCACCCCGTCCCCCAAGGACCGTTGATCGTCGCCCAACACCTAGAACGCCAGAAGATCAACGTGCAATTGCGAAGACGAGTTCAGGAGGAACTCGGAGGAACAAACACCTGAGGCGGGCGGGGGGTGGCGCCGCAGGCGGACCTGGTCGCTCCGACGGCCAGGCCGCCGTAGGTGACAGGACCCGCCGTCCGCCGGACGCGCTAGTTAGTTCCGACTGCGGCCCGAATGGACTCGCGCAGCGACTTCATTGTGGCGAACACGGCAGTGGGCTCGTAGCCGCAGTGGGCCATGCAGTTGTCGCAGCGGGGATCTCTGCCCCGGCCGTAGCTGTCCCAATCGGTGGTGTCGATCAGCTCCTGGTAGGTCTCGGTATAGCCGTCAGCCATGAGATAGCAGGGCCGCTGCCAGCCGAACACCGAGTAGCTGGGGATGCCCCACGCGGTGCACTCGTACTCCACCTTCCCCTCGAGGAAGTCCAAGAACAGCGGCGTGTGGTTCAGCCGCCACTTCTTGCGCTTACCCTCGGAGAAGGCATCTCGGAACAGGCTCTTGGTCTGCTCCACCGGCAAGAAGTGCTCCTGATCGGGGGCCTTCTCGTAGGCGTACCCCGGCGAGATCATCATGGAGTCGACTTCTAGGTCGTCGTTCAAGAAATCCAGCACGCTGCGCACGTCTTCGGGGCTGTCGGTGCTGAAAAAGGTGCTGTTGGTGGTGACTCGGAATCCCTTGTCCTTGGCCTCGTTGACGGCCTCCACAACCTCGTCGAACACTCCCTCTCGGGCCACGGCCAGGTCGTGGCGCTCTTGGAGCCCGTCCACGTGAACCACAAACGAGAAGTAGGGCGACGGCTTGAACTTGTCGATCTTGCGCCGCAGCAGCACCGCGTTGGTGCACAGGTACACGAACTTCTTGCGCTTGATGAGCTCGTCCACCATGTCGTCGATCTGGGGGTGCAGCAGCGGCTCGCCTCCGGCGATGGACACCATCGGGGCACCGCACTCCTCCATGGCGGCCACCGCCTCGTCCACGCTGACCCGCTTGCGCAGCACCTCGGTGGGGTACTGGATCTTGCCGCAGCCCGGGCACTCCAGATTGCAGGCAAACAGCGGTTCCAACTCCACGATCAGCGGGAACTTCTCTCGGCGGCGCAGTTTGTTCTTGAACACATAGGTGCCCACCTTTGCCGCCTGTCTCATCGGAATAGGCATGTCAGCCAACCTCCCTTGTCAGCACTGGCGTCAACCGTCGAATGGTGCGCAGCGCTCGATAGATCCTTGCCGGGGCGGCGGCCGTCCGCAGCTCGCGGGTCGGTGTGTCGGTTACCACCCGCACCACCGCCGCGGGACCGCGATGATTCTCCAGCAACCAGGCCGACTCCATGTCGACCGCCACCGCGCCCTTGTACGCCAATTCCTGCCGGCGCGGGCCGACGGCCAGCTTGGACACACTTGCCACCGGACCGGTGTGCACGGTGAACCCGGCATCTGACAGGCCCTTGGCCACTGCTTCGGCCTGGGGCAGACCGATCGAAACGACATCGTCGGCCGACACCTCGGTGGCCACCACCACGTCGCCCGGCTCGATGCCGTCAACCACCGCACCGCCCATTCCGACAACGGCCACCGCTCCGTTCTCCGGCTCGACCCGGCGGCTGCGATCGGGCCCCATGCCGGTACACACCACCTTGGCCTCGCCCCGGATACCACGCCGGGCAGCACGGGCCTCCATGGCTAGCGGGCACCAGAGGGTCAGGCTCATGCCTCGTCCTCAATGGCCCGCACCCAGCGGCCCAGGGCCATCACCGGGAACACCAGGCGATACAGGTGGTAGCGGATATAGAAGTCCCCCGAGAAGCCAGTTCCGGTGTACCAGGGCTCGTCCCAGTCGCCGTCGCGGCGCTGGTTCTCCACCAGCCAGGCCACCCCACGACGAGCCGCCTCCCCGCTTGCCTGGCCGCCGGCGATCAACGCCAGCAGGGCCCACGCGGTTTGCGACGGGGTGGACTCCCCTCGGCCCCGCCATTCCCGATCGGTGTACGAGCGCATGTCCTCGCCCCAGCCGCCGTCGTTGTTCTGCACCGACTCCAGCCACCGACAGGCTCGCACCACCCGGGCGTCGTCGGTCGAAATCCCGGCACTGATCAGCGCCGGGATTGCTGCGCCAGTGCCGTAGATGTAGTTGGCGCCCCATCTCCCGTACCAAGACCCGTCGTCTTCTTGCTCGTCGCTCAGCCATTGAACCCCTCGGTCCACTACCACTGGGTCCACCTTCAGACCCAGCCCGTCGCCGTCCAACTCGCACAGCATCTCGATGACGTGGGCGGTTACGTCAGCCGAAGGCGGGTCAATGACTTCGCCGAAGTCGCAGAACGGCAGCTCGGCTACCAGCGGAGAGCAGTTGTCGGCGTCGAATGCCGCCCAGCCGCCATCTTGGCACTGCATCCCTTGGACCCACTCCACTGCTCGATCCAGTGCCCGATTCACCTTCCGGGCATCGGTGTGATTGATTCGGCGCAAGGCCAAGGCCACCTCGGCGGTGTCGTCCAAGTCGGGATAGAAGTTGTTCTCAAATTCAAATGCCCACCCTCCGGGGGCCAAGTGGGGTCGCTGCTCGGCCCAGTCGCCCACAACATGGACTTCCTGGTCCATCAGCCAGCGAGCCCCCGCTTCCATCTGCGAGTCGTCGGGGTCCACGCCGGCGTCGGCCAGCGCGATCAGGGCCAGACAGGTGTCCCACACCGGCGACTGACAGCACTCCAGCCGCCGCATGTCGTCCTCGACAATGGTCCAGGCGTCGAATCCGGCCAGGCCTTGGGCCAGGATCGGATGGTGGAGGGAATAACCCCGGACGTAGAGGGCCAACAGCGAATACACCCACGGGGGCTGGATTCCTCCCCAGCAGCCATCGGCTTCCTGGCGGGCGATAATCCACTGCTCGGCCCTCCGTAGCGACCATTCCCGCAGCCGCCGGTGTGGGCGATTCTCATAGTGGTGCAAAGCCTGATCGAGGCGCTGAAACCGCCGGGCCACCGTGCCGGCCGGGGCGAGCTCTCGCTCCGGCGGGGTGGCCCCGGTGCGAATCTCGTCCAGGTTTATTCCCATGGAGCGCACCGGGCGGTGAGCACCAACCACGGTCAGCGACACCACGGTCTGGCGAGCCCAGCAGGCGAAGTCGTAGATGTTCAGGGGCACCTGCTTGGGCAGAAGAATCACTTCGGGAGGAAGCGCGGGCAGATCCTCCCAGCGCCAGAGGCCGAACAGCGCCATCCAAATGCGAGTGAACACCCGGCTGCGCTCTAATCCCCCTTCGCTGCGGATGTAGTCAGCCGCTTTGGTCATGTGGTCGGCGTCGACGGGATCGCCCGCATAGCGCAGCGCCCAGTAGGCCTCCACGGTTACCGACAAATCGGCCGGTCCCTGGTAGAAGGTGGCCCAAGTGCCGTCGGCCCGCTGGCTGTGTCGGATCCAGTTGGCGGTCTGCCGGGTGACTTCTGGGTCGGCGATGCCCAAGAACTCTCGGAGGAACAGATCTTCGGCCTCGATGGACACGTTGGTCTCCAGCTCGTCCTTCCACCACCCCTCGATGTCTTGGAGGCTCATGAGCCGATCTCGGGCTCGGGCCAAACATTGCTCCACACCCATCAGAAGTCCCTTCCCACGATGAACTCGGCCAGCGAGCGCATTTCCTCGACCACCTCGACGACGACCCCCTCGCAACTTGACAGGGAATCAAGGGCTGACACCGCCAAGTCGTAGTGGTCCCGGGCCAGCGCCTGGGTGTGCTCCCGGCCGCCCCCCGCCTCCACCAAGGCCCGGGCGGCATCCACACCTCCGGCATCCCATTCAGGACGGGCATAGAGATCGGCCAGCTCTTCGGCCTCTGAGGTGTCGCTGTTGAGGGCAATCACCACCGGCACGGACTTCTTTCGCTCCCGCAGATCGGCGCCTGCGGGCTTCCCGGTGCGCTCGGGGTCGCCCCAGATGCCCAACAGATCGTCCACTGCTTGGAACGCCACCCCCATGTGGGCGCCGAAGTCGACCAGCTCTTCAACAACCGTGTCTTCGGCCCCGGCCAGAATCGCCCCCACCGAAGAGGCATAGGCCAACAGCGCTCCAGTCTTCCCCTGCTCCATGGCCAGGCACTGCTCCAGAGTTACCGAGGGCAATTCCTCGAAGGCCATGTCCATGCTCTGGCCAGCGATCATGGCCGAAACCGCCTCGGCCAGGTTCTTGGCCGCACTGACTCGGGGTGGGCTGGGATCAGACAGCAGCACCTCGAAGGCCAGGGCGTGGAGGGCGTCGCCGACAACCACGCCTACGCCAGTGCCGAATTTGGCCCAGACCGTGGGCCGGTGCCGGCGCTCGGCATCGTTGTCGATGATGTCGTCGTGGATGAGCGAGAAGTCGTGGATCAGCTCGATGGCCACCGCACCGGGCACCGCGGTCTCAGCAGGAGCACCAACGGCCTCGGCCGACAAGATGGCCAGTGCGGGACGGGTTCCCTTTCCCCGGCCCTTGAAGTGGTATTCGGCGGGCACCCTCAGCTCTTCGCACAGTCCGCCGAGAGCGGCAGCGATGGCTGGGTCGACCAGTTCCCTGGCCCGCCCGAGAATGTCCGGTGCCCCACTCATGCGCTCAACCTCTCCTGCTCTTCCGCTGATGTCACTGAGCTGTGTTGCTGTTCTGAGATGTCTTCGGATGATTGGTCGGGCGGGGACTCGGCCCGTTCCCGGCAGTGATCGAGGGCAAGCCGGGCCGCAAGGTTGCCGGAACGCACTGCGCCCTCCATGGTGGCGGGCCATCCGGTATCGGTCCACGCCCCGGCCAAGAACACTCCATCAATGGCGGTGCTCGGACCAGGACGAAGCCGCCTGGTTCCAGGACGGCCGGCAAAGGTGGCCCGGTGCTCACGGGTCACCACGGCGTCGATCACCTCGGCCTCTGCCGCGGGCGGAAACAGATCCTCGAGGGCCGATTGATAGCGCTCGATCAACTCGGCTGGGCGGTCGCCGATCTCATCAAATGCCGCTGACTGCGACACGGCCACGACCTGCTCGCCACCGCTGCCTTCTACCGACTCTTCTTCACTCCAATTGGCGGCCTCGGTTCGATCGAACACGAACTGCACCGGGGAGTCCAAAGCCGCGGTGAAGGGCACGTCCATGACCTGGCGATCGAACACGAAATGCACGTTGACGATGGGCGAAATCCCCAGGTCGGCCAAATCGGATTGCCCGGATATGGTGCCGGTGGGCACCAAGCCGTCCACAACATCGTGAGGCACGGCCAAGATCACCGCGTCGGCATCGACCCGCTTCCCATCAGCCATGACCAGCGGACCGTCGCCCACAGCTTCCACATGGGCTTGCAGTTGGACATCCCCGCCTAGGGCGGTGATGGCTCGGGCCGCAGCGTCGCCGTGCAAAGCACCCAATGGCACCCGGGTCCAGCCCAGATCACCACCGTCAGCGTCGTCGAGGAGCCCGGTGCGGAACACCTTGACCGCCAAGCTCAGCGAGGCGTCGTCGGCCCGAAGGTTCACGGTGGGCAAGCAAATGAGATCCCACATCCCGGCGATAGCCCGATCGGACTCCCCCCGAGATCGGAGCCATTCCCCAAAGCTCGTCTCATCGGTTGCCGGATCGTCGGGATCGAGGCGGCGCAGGGCCAGCGCGGTGCGCACGGCCCGGAACCGATCGGCAACCGACAGCGGGCTGTAGCGCAGCAGCGACCGGGCCAAGTGCAGGGGGGCTGGAGCTCCTGTGCGGAAGATGCGCGCCGGTCGGCGGCCGGGGCGCATGACCGAGACCGACATTCGCGACTGCTCGGTCACCTGGTCGGCCACATTCAAGCGATCCAGGAAGGCCCGGTATTCGGTACAGCACCGCATGAAGACGTGCTGGCCGTTGTCGAACCAACGGCCGTTGCGCTGGAACGACCAGGTGGCCCCGCCCAATCGGGGACCCCGCTCATACAGCGTCACCTGCACTCCACCATCAGCCGCGGCCACTGCCGCGGCCAGCCCGGCCAATCCACCTCCGACCACCGCTACTCGCGGTGCAGCGTCCGGATCCCGGCGATGCTCAGAACCGGCCAGTCTCATGTAGTGACTCCCGCCAGGCTTCGGAGGGCCACCCAAGCCTTCTCCTTGGTGGACAGTGACAGCCGTCCTTCCAACACGGCGGCAGGCCTTTCGGAAATGCGGGCCAGCAAACGGTGGTAGATCCCAGCCATGGCCCCGGTACAGGCCCGGCTGCGGCGATCCAGCATGTCGAGCAGCTTCAGTCCTTGTGCGAAATGCCGCTCGGCTCGCTCGGCTTCAAATGCCACTAGCTTGCCCACCGCATCGGGCGGTCCGGTCAGGTCGGGGGCGCAACCGAATCGCTCGATGTCAGCGGTTGGCAGATAGGTCCGGCCCATGCCCCGGTCCTCCACGATGTCACGCAGAATGTTGGTGATCTGAAGGGCGACCCCCAGCACGTCGGCCAGCTCGGCCGCCACCTCGGGATCGCCTTTGGTGCCGAATACCCCCAGCGACAGACGGCCGACCGATCCTGCTACCAGCCGGCAATACTCCTCGGTTTCCTCAATGGTGGTGTATTCCTTCCCAACGGCGTCTTGCTCGCAGCCGGCGACGATCTCGTTCAGCGCGGCGGTGGGGATGGGAAAGCGGCCGATGGCATGGTGCAGGCCGACCATCACCGGATCGTCGGGATCGCGGAGCCTGCCGTCGGCCAGGGCGTCGATGTCGGCCCGCAGTTCGGCAAGGCCGGCAAGCTTCTCGTCTTGGGGCAGCGGGCCATCGCCCACGTCGTCGATCCGCCGGGCCATGGCGTACAACGCCGACATGGCCTGGCGCTTGGCTTTGGGCAACAGCCGGATTCCATAGGAGAAGTTGCGGGCCTCGGTACGGGTGATCTCCTCACAGCGCTGGTAGGCGTCGGCCGTTCTCACCCTCGCCTCCAACGCACCATGGCGTCTCGGACGGCGCTGACGGCTTTGGCGTCGGTCAATTGGCGGGGGGAGGCCAGGCGCGCCAAGTGGAACGCCGTGCGGACCTTCGAAGGGGTCCGCAGCTTCTTGAGCACGTCGTAGTCGGCTCCGGCGATGGCGTCCAACGCGGCCAAACCACCGGCCACATAGCCGGCTACCGTCACTTTGGCCCAGCCGTTGAGAGAGGCCACCAGCGGCCCACCCCGGAGCAGAAGTCCGCGGGCGCTGTCGCACTGGTGGGCGATCAGCCGGCGCAGCGATTCCGACGCCCGGGCCGCCCCCAGGTCATCCTCGGTTACACCAAAGCGGGCCATCTCATCGGCTGGGAAGTAGACGCGGCCCTTCTCGGTGTAGTCCTCGCCGATGTCTTGGAGGTGCTCCACGATTTGCAGACCTGTGCACACCGCATCGCTGAGGACAATGCGCTCAGGCGTGGCTGCGCCGAACACCGCTAGCACCAGCCGGCCAACAGGGTTGGCCGACAGCGTGCAGTACTCGGCCAACTCGGCCTGGGTCTGGTAGCGGTGCTTGCGCTGATCGACTCTATTGGCCTCAATGAGCGCCAAGAACGGCTCGTCGTCGACATCGAGTTCGTCGAGAAAAGGAGTGATCTGGACCATCACCGGATGGGTGGCGTTGCCGGTGCGGGCTCGTTGGAGCTCCGCTTCGATCCAGTCCAGCGCGGCTAGGCGGTCGCCGCCGTATTCGTCTCCGATGTCGTCGACAAACCGAGCGAACCCGTAGATGGCCAGGAGGTGGGCGCGATGATCCGCAGGGACGGCCTTTAGCACAACCGGGAAATTCTCGCTTCCCTTCTGATCCATGATCGAGTCCAAGTCGAACCCGACTTCAGCCTGCACAGCACCCCCGCTGCTTTCGGAGCTAACCCGCTGGTCAGCGGGCCAACCTAGCCGTCCATGACAATGTTCTGACAATCGTTACTCAATTGCAAACAAAAGAGTGACCATCAGGTCACCTTTTTGTACGCGCTCAATCTGAGGCTGTCAAGGCATTGGCAGCCTCGTGGTCTTCGAACTTGGGACGATCGGCGAAACGGCCCATCAAACTCTCGGCGAAAATGTGGGCGATAGCGTCCATTATGAGGGCGCCGGCGAGCCGGTGCCTTCGAGGATCGTCGGACAGGGCCTCACCCAGTCGCTCGGCTAGCCGCCAGAACACTCGCTGGGCGGCGGCGGCATGCTCCACCTGGCCTTGCACCGACCGCTTGGCCACCTCCAGCATGATGGGCAGACCGGGCAGGAGCGTTTCGGCCAGGCGACGGGTGAGCTCTTGGCGGCTCAACCCGACCTGGCCGCCTACCGAGGCGGCGAAATCCTCTGCGGTGTTGTCCACCACCGCTTCCACCGCTCGGAAGAACAGGTCTTGTTTGGAGCGGTAGTAGCGGTAGAAGGTGCCCTTGGCCACGCCGGCCTGGGCGCAGATGTCGGCCACGCTCACCTCGGTGTAGCCCCTGAGGGCGAACTCCTGAATGGCCACATCCCGCAACTGCTCACCACTGTCGGCCAAATTGGCCACCTCGGTGTGGTCGGGGTTCTCCGCATTCATGATCTGGGCGATGTGGCGCAACGGCAGGCGGTGGCGCTCTCGCAATTCCCTGATCTGCTCTACCGCCTCGGCATGGCGCTGGTTGTAAAGGAAGCGGTTGGCCGCGGCCCGACGGGGCGCGGGCAGAAGGCCCAGCCGCCGGTAATGGTGGATGGAGGCAGCCGGTACTCCGGTGCGGGCTACTAGCTCGCTGATGGGGAACTCCCCGGGAGTGCCCATGCCTCCACTCTTATTCGCATAGCCATGCCGCCGCCAGCGCGTACCGGAAACTCGTGCCTGCGGATGGCTATTCCTGCTCGGCAATCTTGATCGCGTCTTCGAAGCTGGTGCCCTGCTCGATCAGGTTGCGGTACTTCATCACGTGGCGGGGTCGGTTGAACCCGAGTACGCCAACCAGGCGGCCGGCCCGACCGTAGAGGGCGGCAAACCGCCGCTCCTCGGTCGACCCGGTGATGATGCGAACCTCGTCGTCAGGAGCGGCTCGTCCGGCTAGCTGGATTTTGCGGTCGTACTGGTCGCTCCAAAACCACGGCACCGGGGCATAGGGCTGGGCCTCATCGTCCGTGTGGAGCAAGCGAAGCGCGGCGTGCTGGCCCTGGGCGATGGCGTTGTCCCAGTGCTCCACCCGCATGGTCTCGCCGAACAGGGGGTTGGGCCAGCGGGCCACGTCACCAGCGGCGGCAATTCCCGGCGCGGCCAGACAGGTCTCGTCGCACACCACCCCGTTGTCCAAGATCAGGCCCGAGCCCTCCAGCCATTCGGTGTTGGGCATCACGCCAATGCCCACCACCACCACGTCGGCTTCCACCGAAGCGCCGTCGCTCAGATTCACCCGCTCCACCCGGCCATGGCCATCGAAGCCGTCGACGCCCACGCCGAGGCGAAGGTCAACCCCGTGGTCCCGGTGGACATCGGCGCAAACTGTGCCGATCTCGGTGCCCAAAACGCGGCCCAGCGGCACCGGTAGAGCCTCTATCACCGTGACCTCCAGGCCCCGCTCCCGGGCGGTGGCCGCCACTTCGGCGCCGATGAACCCAGCCCCCACTACTGCCACCCGCTGCGGGGAAGCTTCCAGCTCGGCCCGTATGGCCAGGCAGTCATCCAGATCCCGCAGGGTGTAGATGCCGTCGAGTCCGTTGGTGGGCAGTTCCCGACAGCGCGCTCCGGTGGCGATGAGAATGCCGTCGGCGGTGACCGTTGAGCCGTCATCGAGGGTGACGGTGCGGCTGGCCACATCGAGGGCGGTGGCCCGGCGGCCGAGCCGCCAGTCGGCCTCTAATTCCTGGAGGGACTCGTCATCGGAAAGCGCGATGCGGTCCTGTTCCCATTCCCCGGCCAGGAGCTGCTTGGACAGGGGAGGCCGGTCGTAAGGCTGGTGGGGCTCATCGCCGATGATGGTGATGGCCCCGTCGAATCCTTCTCGCCGAAGCGACTCGGCCGCTCGCGTTCCGGCCAGCGACGCTCCAACAATTGCTAGTGAGCGCAGTGGGCGCCTACTCCTCGGCCACGGAGATGGCCTGCTTGGGGCAGCGCTGGACCGATTCGTTCACCCGATCGCGGGCCTCATCCCCCGGGGTCTCGTTCAGCAGATACAGAAAATCGTCGTCGCGTACCTCGAAAATGTCAGGAGCGACCTGCATGCAAATGGCGTTGCTCTCGCACAGGTCGTAGTCCACGACCACCCGGTATCCCATCGGATCCTCCCATCTCCCAAAAAGACACCCCGACCCTACCCAACCAACCCCCACCCCGTCACCATCGGGCCTCGACTCTGTTACAGGCAGTGGTGTTGGGTGTAGGTGCGGATCTCTTGGCGGGCGGTGGCCACTACTTCTTCTAGGGCGAAGGCCCGCTCGAATAGCTCTTTGAGGTTTTTGATTTCGTCGATTTCCCGGGAGGCGTTGGCCACGGTGGTGACCGCCTCGCGGATGTCCGGCGGCGCAGCGTCTTCCAGAGCATCCAACTGGGCTAGATCGACTTCCCCCTCAGCCGGCCTCATCCCCACCCCGTCTTCGGCCAACTCACAAAACGCCACAATGTCGCCCTTGTCGTCACCACCACACGCCGCCAACCCCATCAAAACCAAGATCGACAAGACCACTGGCACGCACGCTCGTAGGGATGTTTGCCACTTCGCCTCAGCCTCCGAACCCAGGTGGGCTGGGGGGTGGCGCCGCTCAATTCGCACTCGCAAAAGCGACAAGCCCCGCATACTCCAATGACAATAACCACCGAGGGCGGGGGGTGGCGCCGGTGGCGGACCTGGCCGCTCCGACGGCCAGGCCGCTTCCGGTGACAGGACCCGCCGCCCGGACGCGCGTACAACCATTGTCCCGTTTAGGAAGCTGGCTTGTCGGCGCCCACGATCCACATGGCGTAATACTGCGCCCCGCCCCCGTAGGCATGCCCGAAGGCCTTGCGGGCGCCGTCCACTTGGTGCTCGCCGGCCATGCCCCGAACCTGGAGGGCGGCCTCGGCGAAGCGGATCATGCCCGAGGCTCCGATGGGGTTGGACGACAGCACCCCGCCCGAGCAGTTCACCGGCAGATCGCCGCCGTCGAGATGGGTGGCACCTTCCTCCACCAGCTTCCACCCGTCACCGATCTCGCAGAATCCCAGGCTCTCCAGCCACATCGGCTCGTACCACGAGAACGGCACGTAAATCTCAACCTCGTCGATCTCCGCTCGGCGATCGGTGATGCCCGCTTGGGCGAACACGTCGTCGGCGCAGTCCCGGCTGGCCTGGGGATTCACCTCGTCGCGTCCGGGGAAGTTGTTGGCCTCGCTGCGCAATGCCGCGCCGTGGATCCAGGCCACCGGCTTGGTCGAAGCATCGCCAGCGGCCTCGTCACCCAACACAATCGCGCAAGCCCCGTCGGACGACGGACAGGTCTCAGAAAACCGGATCGGCTCCCACAGCATGGGCGACTCCACCACCTGGTCGAAGGTCAGGTCTTGCTGTTGCAGGTGGGCATACGGATTGCGCAGGGCGTGCTGTCGGTCTTTGAACGCCACCATGCAGCCGATCAGCTCGGGGGCGTTGGTGCGGGCCATGTACTGGCGGATGATGGGCGAGAAATAGCCGCCAGCCCCGGCATTGATCGACACCGAGAAAGGCTGCGGCAGCGACAGAGCCCATGTGGCGTTGGACTCCGACTGCTTCTCGAATCCCAGGGTGAGCACCCGGCGGTGGATGCCGGATTGCACTAGCGAGGCGGCCACCACCGCAGTCGACCCGCCCACCGATCCTGCGGTGTGGACCCGCAGCAGCGGCTTGCCCACCGCCCCCAGCGCCTCGGCCAGGAACAGCTCGGGCTGCATGACCCCCTCGAAAAAGTCGGGGGCCTTGCCCACCACCACGGCATCGATGTCGTCCCAACCCACCTCGGCGTCCTCCAGCGCCCGGTAGGCGGCCTCCCGCACCAGGCCGGGCAGCGACACGTCGCCCCGGGTGGTCTGATACTTGGTCTGGCCGACCCCCAGCACTGCGGTGCGCTCAGCCATCACTCCCCCTCCATCACGCACACCAGGTTCTGCTGGAGAAACAACCCCGACGCGGCATGGCCCAGTACCCGGTCGGCCCGACCGTCGTAAATCTGGCGGGCGGCGTCGGCGATGCGCATGAGGCCGGCGGCCATCATGGTGTGGCCGGCCAATGCCCCGCCGCTGGCGTTGACGGCGGTGTCGGATCCCAGCCCGAGTTCGACCTCCAAGATGTGCTCTTGGGTGGTGAACGGAGCGGCCAGTTCAGCGGCGTCCAATCGATCGTTGCCTGCTCCGGCCTCCGCGGCCGCCTTGTGGGCGCTGGGCGCTCGGGTGAGATCGCGCACCCCCGGCTGGTGGGGATCGATGCGATGGTCGATGCCTTTGATCCATGCCGGTCGATCGCACAGCTCGCGAGCCCGGTCACCGGCCGCCAGCACCACGGCTACCCCTCCGTCGGCAGAAGCGGCGCAGTCGCTGGGCCGCAGCGGGTCGGCGATGGGCGCTTCGGCCAGCACCGAGTCGACGGTGACGTCGGCCGAAGAACGCACGGCCAGCGGGTTGTCGGCCGCGCCGTTGAGGCTGCGGACTGCGATCTCCGCCAAGCGCTGCTCGCTGACCGCACCCGACTCCAGCATGATCCGAGCCTGGAGGGCGGCCATGGCAAAGGCGTCTGGCCGCAGGGGCCCCAGGTAGTAGGGGTCAAGCTGGGTGGAGAGCACGTCGCGCAGCGATCCGGGCGACGACTTGCCGTAGCTGTACACCAGCGCGGTGTCTATGCCGCCGATCTGGAGCTTGACCCACGACTCATACAGCGCCCAGGCTCCGTCCATCTCCACATGGCTCTCGCTTATGGGCGGGACCGCGCCCACCGCGTCCAAGGTGTGAACGAACGAGAACGCCTGCCCAGCCAGAAAGTCGCTGCTCCCCGAGCAGGTGAAGCCGATGTCGTCTTGGGTGAGGCCCACCGCGCCCCGGGCCTCGTTGATGATGGGCACCATCAGCTCCACCTCGGTGGTGTGGGTGAGGGCCTTTTCCTGGCTCTGGGCCACCGACACCACGGCGATGTCGCGCATCAGCCCTGCTCTCCCGACTCAGCAGCCTGCTTGGCGTGCCAGGCGTTGGTGCCCGCGGCGGTAACCGGTATGTCGGGCTCCGCGGTGGGCTCCCAGTACAGGATGTTCTCGGCCGTGCGGCCCAGTTGGTCGTCAGGTTTCCACACCGCACGCACCCTCATTCCCATACGCACCTCGGAAGTGTCGATCCCCGCCACCAAACCCAAAAAGCCGATGTCGGCGCCGTCGAGGTGGATCCAAGCGCTCACGTAGGGGATCTCCAGGTCATCCCTACCCGGGATGGGCAGCCGGGTCACGCAGAAGCCCCCCACATGGCCGGTGTCGGGCAGTTCCACATAGTCGGGCGTGGCCGCGCCGTGGCGGGGATCAACCCCTCGAGGCGGCACGAACACCGCCCCGTCCACCGGCGAGCGCTGGCCCAGGATCTTGCGGTCGGCGAAAGCGTTCAGATAGCCGGATGAGGCCGAACCGGGAATGAAGTCGTATTCCAAGCGGATGGGGGTGCGCACCGAACGCACCGGCTCCACGTCGCGCAGCTTCTCCGGCAGGGACACCTCGCTCGACAGCGCCTCGGGAGGAATGCTCGGATCGGCGCTCATTGCCCCGCTCCCTCGGGCGCAAACCCCTCCAGATCAGCGATATGGCCCTCGCGCTCCGATCGCCACCGGGCGATCACCCGCATTCCGACCGACAATTCGTCGGGGCTGTCCACCAATAGCCCGTGGACCATGGGGGTGTCGGCCCCATCAAGGCGGATCATGCCCAGGCCGTGGGGTTGGTCCCAGGGTGACTGCGACCGGGGCGGATCCACCCAGGTCCAGCTCACCAGCTCACCGCCCGGCCCTACCTCCACCAGTTCGGTCAGTGGGTCCGAGGTCACCGGGTCGTACTCGGTGGGCGGGCACAACACCGTGCCGTCGGGGCGGCGGATGCCCAAAACGATCCCCTCCCGAAGGCCAGTCAAGAATGCCCCTATCACCGGCCCAGTAGTTCGGGTGAACGGGTACTCCAGTACCAGGTCGGCCCGCAGCCGCTTAGCCATCTGCCTAGCCCTCCCCGTCCACCGAGATGGTCCCGGCGTCGGTGTCGATGACGACAGGAGCACCGTCGGCGGGCTCGTCGCCGTCAAATTCCACCCCCATCAGACAGGGGATTTGGAAGTCCCGGCTGATGATGGCCAAGTGACTTTCGATGTCGCCCGAACGGCACAGAATCCCGGCCAGGTCGGCCTCGATGGGAGCCAAGAACGTGGCCCCGGCGTCTTTCACCAGTGCCACCGTTTCCGAGGCCACGTCATCGCCAGCGTCAAGCACGGCAATCACATCATCGGGCGTGTCAAAGCGCATCAGCCGACCGTGGCCGGAGATGCCAGAGAACACCGGGCTGCCCCGGCCAACAACGCCGCCCATCAGTTATCGACCCCTAGGCCCGTGAATCGCACCGGCATCAAAATTCGATGACCTGGCGTACAACCTCGCCGTTTCGCACAGCTTCTAGCGCGGGATTGATCTCGTCGATGGTGATGCGCCGGGTGATCATGCGCTCCAGGTCGAGCTTGCCGCCCTTCCACAACCGCAGCAGCTTGTGAAAGTCGGTGCGCACGTCGGTACCGCCGTAGTAGGAGCCGATCAGGGTCTTCTCGTTGTAGAACAGCTCGAAGGCGTTGAACGACACCATCTCATCCATGCGGCCCACCCCCACGATGCAACACGTGCCGCCCCGCCGGGTCATGTCATAGGCGGTACGCATTAAGACGGGAATGCCGACGCATTCCAGGGCGTAGTCGAAACCCTCGCCCCCGGTGATCTCGTTCTTGGCATCCTCTAGATCTTCGGGGAGCACCGCGTGGGTGGCGCCGAAGGAAATGGCCTCGTCCAGCTTGGCCGGGTTCTTGTCCACCGCCACGATCTCGGCCGCACCGGCGATCCTGGCCCCTTGAATGGCGGCCACGCCCACGCCCCCGGCGCCAAACACCACTGCCGACGAGCCCGGGCTGACCTTGGCGGTATTGAGAGCGGCACCAGCCCCGGTCATCACCCCACAGCCGATGAGAGAAGCGACGTCTAATGGGATGTCGGGGTCGATCTTGACAACTCCTTGGCGGGGCATGAGCAGCTTCTCGGCGAAGGTACCCGCTCCGGCCATGCCGAAAAGCTCGGTGCCCGCCTGGCGGAACTTCGTGCGAGCCATCGAAGCCAATGCGATGTTGGGGCACAGATTCGGCTGGTGGCGACCGGCGCAGTAGACGCAGTTTCCGCAAGAGGGCGACCACACCACGATCACATGGTCGCCGGAGGCCAGATTATCCACATTGGAACCGACCTCCTCGATGATCCCCGCTCCCTCGTGGCCGAGTACCGCCGGAGGGGCCTGGGGGATAGTCCCGTTCATGGCCGACACGTCGGAGTGGCACACCCCGGTGTGGGTGATCTTGATGGCCACGTCGTCTGGACCCAAGTCCATCATCTCAACGTCATCGCACACGTCGAGGTTGACGTCGCCCACTTCTCGCATAACCGCCGCAAGCATCCAAGAATGGTAGGCCGAGTGTGACCCCTCCGACACTCTTGGCCGCGAAACCGACCGCTAGCCTCATCAGCCATGCCGCAGACCATGGCGCTGGACACCCAGGAGCTGAACCGAATGGTGGAGTTCTGGGACATCCTGGTGTCGGAGAACTCCAAGCGGCGCACCGGCCTCACCTCGGGGCTCATTCCGGTGCGGGAATACACCAGCTACTCGGGCATGGAGGCCTGGCTGCGGTGGCCCGACATCTTGGCCCGCTGCGACGAGGTGCTGGAGGCATCCGAACTGGGAGCCAGGATGCGGGGTCCGGGCACCCAGACCACCAACGCCCACCCCTTCGCCCTGGTGTGCATACCGTTTGGCGGCTGGAGAGCGCTGGAGGAGCTATCAGCCATGGGGCTCACCACCCAGGTGGACGACGTGGAGGATCGGGTGCGTTTCCTCATGGACTACTGGATCCGCTGGGTGGAGCCCTGGCGGAGCGATGGCTTCCGCTCCTGCTGGGACGCGGCCGACACGCTGCGGACCTGTGACCCCGAGATCATCGACACCCTGTATGAGGCCGCCTGGCCGGTGGAAGGCGACGGCGACAACCGCACAGCCCGCCGTTTTGTAGCCGGACTCCAGCAATACCTCTTCCTGTTGTACCTCGACACCCGGCTGGGCACGGGAGACACCGGCCCCTATCCGCTGCCCAACGGCCGCCACATGATCGTGCGGGAGTTCTCCTCGCTGGCCCAGAGCTGGATCCCGTGGAGCCACGTGGCCGCCGATGTCCCCTACCAGAACCTGGTGGTGGGCTTGGTCTTCCGGCCCGGCATCCACAACCGGGTGAACGATCTGTCCACCACGTTCTCGGTTCCGGCCGACAACCTGGCCTGGCTGGAGGCCATTTCGGTATTCGAGCCCCGGCCGGGAGGCGAACTGGTGCCGGTGGACCGGGAGGAGATGCCCGAAATCCTGGCTGCGATCAAGAAGGCCCAGGCCGACGCCTACCGGTTGATGAACACCTGGACCTTCGAGGAAAAGGTCCACAACGGCACCTATGTCTACTTCCGGGGCCTGATGTGGCCGTTCACCAACATGCTGGGCATCGACGACGAGTTCGACTGGTCGCTCCCCCACCCCCACACCGCCGAGACGGTGTGGCCGATTTTCGCCGGCGGCCTGCCCGAACAGGAGGGCGCCGAAGAGGTCACCTTCCCAATGTTCCCCAGATTGAAAGGCTCCTGACTGTGAAATTCGACATGCCGCTGTCTGCTGATCTGGCTGGGACTCGAGACCAAGCCCAGGCCTATGAGGCCATGGGGGTCGACGGGGTGTTCACCTTCGAGGGCCAGCGCGACGTGTTCTTCCCGCTGCTCAGTGCGGCCCAGGACACCGGCCTCGATCTCTACACCAACGTGGCCATCGCTTTGCCCCGCAGCCCGATGCATCTGGCCTACCAGTCGTTCGACCTCCACCGGCTGTCGGACGGGAAGTTCGCCCTGGGCCTGGGATCGCAGATCAAGCCCCACATCACCAAGCGCTACAGCGCGGTGTGGGACCGCCCGGTGGCCCAGATGCGGGAGCTGATGGCCGCCACCAAGGCCATCTTCGCCCGCTGGCAGGACGGCGACGCCCTCGACTTCCGGGGCGACTACTACACCTTCACCCTCTCCACCCCGATTTTCGAGCCCGAGCCGCTGGAGTGGGGGACGCCGCCCATCTGGGCCGGGGCGCTGGGTCCGAAGATGACCAAGATGGTGGCCGAAACCGCCGACGGCATCCTGATCCACCCGTTCTGCTCCGAGCAGTTCCTGCGGACCAAGACGTTGCCCGCAGTGGAAGCCGGCTTGGCCTCCGCCGGGCGCAGCCGGGACGACTTCCTATTCGGCGTGGGGGTAATCGTCGGTCTGTATGGCGACGACGCCGACGAGACAGAGGCTTGGCGGGTGGAACAGCTCTGCCGCTCGAACTTGGGCTTCTACGGCTCCACCCCGGCCTACCGGGTGGTGCTCGACGCCCACGGCTGGGGCGAGCTCCAAGACGAGCTCAACCGCCTCACCAAACAGGGCCGCTGGGGCGACATCGGCGACGTGTGGGACGACGAGATGGTCCAAACCCTCAGCATCCAGGGCACCCCCGCCGAGGCCGCCGCGGAGATTCACAACCGCTTCGGCGGCCTGGCCGACCGCGTCCACCTCTCCCTCCACGGCGCCCCCCAACCCCTGGTCGCCGAACTGTTCGCCAACCTCAAGAGCTGAGCTTCGACCTCCAGAGGCTCCAGCAGGATCGGTTAGGCCGACTCCAACACCACCGCGATGCCCTGGCCGACGCCGATGCACAGTGCGGCTACACCCCAGCCGCCTACACCTTTGAGCTGATGGGCCAGCGTGACGGCGATCCGGGCCCCCGATGCACCAACGGGATGCCCGATGGCGATGGCCCCGCCGTTGGGGTTGACGATGCCCTGATCCAGCTCAGGCCACTCCTTGAGGCAGGCCAACGTCTGGGCTGCAAATGCTTCGTTCAGCTCCATAACTGACAGGTCCGACCAGTCGACTCCCGCCCGCTTCAGGGCCGATCGCACTGCCTCCACCGGGCCAATGCCGTACATGTGGGGGTCAACACCGGAAACCGCCCGGCTGGCCACTCTAGCCAGCGGAGGTCTCCCGATCAGCTCCAACCCTGCCTCCGAAGCCAGCAGGAGGGCGGCAGCGCCGTCGTTCATCGGCGAGGCGTTCCCCGCGGTGACGGTGCCGTCGGATCGAAACGCCGGCCGCAGTCGGGCCAGCGCGTCGGCAGTGGTGTCGGGGCGAATGCACTCATCAGTAGCCAAGTCCGCGCCCCATGGAGGCACCACCTCATCGTCGAACCGACCCGCCCGCCATGCGGCAGCGGCCTTCTGGTGGCTACGCAAGGCATAGGCGTCTTGTACCGGCCGGGAGATCTCGTACTTGTCGGCCAGTATCTCAGCCCCCTCCCCCAGTGCCACCGTCCACTGGTCGGGGTGGCGGGGGTTGACCAGCCGCCATCCCAGTGTGGTGGAGTGCATCTGCTGATGGCCCCGCTCGTAGGGCCGCTCCGGCTTGGCCACCACCCAGGGCGCCCGGCTCATCGACTCCACCCCGCCAGCGATCACCACATCGGCGTCGCCCACCGCCACCTCCCGGCTGGCTCCGACCACCGCCTCCAAACCCGAGCCGCACAGCCGATTCTGGGAGACGCCGGGCACCGAGGTGGGCAGTCCGGCCAGCAAACTGGCCATCCGGGCCACGTTTCGATTCTCCTCTCCCGCCCCATTGCTGTTGCCAAAGTACACGTCATCGATCCGGGCCGGATCCAACTCGGGACACCGCTCAACCAGCGCGGCAATCACCCCTCCGGCCAGGTCATCGGGCCGAACGCCGGCCAGTGCTCCCCCGATGCGGCCCACCGGCGTCCTCACCGCGTCGACAACGAACACCTCGGCGGTCACTGGCCATCCTCCACGACGGCTTCTGGCTCTGCCGCTTGAGGCGGTGCGTTTGTGCTTGGCCCGCCTGCCAGGCGGCGGCGCACCGGGAAGAACTGCAACGGCCGCCACTGCTGAAGCAAGCCGTAGACGCCCTTGGGAGCAACCGTGGCCATCACCGCGGCGATGCCGCCCAGGATGATGAAGCGCCAGGCATCGGCGTCGCCGAGTTGCTCGTCGATGATCCAGTACACCAGCACGCCGATGATGGGCCCGGTGGTGGATCCGACCCCGCCGATCACCACCATGAATATCACCAGCGCGGTCCACCGGGTGACGCTGAATGCTGACCCCGCGGTGGTGGAAGTGGTGTGAAGCAGAATCACCGCTCCGGTACATCCGGTCCAAAACGCCACCACCACCCAGGTGATCAACTGGGCTCGCCCAATGCTCACCCCCAAGCTTCGGGCCCCGCCCTCGTTGTCCCGGGCAGCCCGCAAGGCCAGACCCAGCCGGCTGCGCAGCACCAGCACCACGATGGCCGTGCCCCCCACCGCCAGAGCCAGAGCCAGCCAGTACACCGAATTGGTGCGGGTCTCCAGCGAGTATCCGCCCAGCGACTCCCGAGTGAGCGCCCTCACGTCGCCGCCTCGGAAATCGTTGCTCTCGGTGGTTAGCAACCGCATCACCTCGGCCACCACCCAGGTTCCGATGGCGAAGTAGCCACCCCGCAACCGGAAGGCGAACGCCGCCACCGGAATCGACAATGCCGCGGCCAATAATCCGGCCAGAGGTATCGCCACATACGGGTCCACGCCCCCCACCTCGGCCATCTGGAGTAGCCCGTATACGCCAATGCCCACAAACATCTGCTGGCCGATGGAAACCAGCCCCGCGAATCCGGCAAGCAGGTTCCACATCTGGGCCAAGGCCAGGTAGTACAGAATGGCCACCAACGGCGTTTGGAGGCTGCCGTCGGAATCCCACCACGGCAGCGTTGCCAACACCACCACCAGGGCGCCGAAGCCGATGAGACCGACGGTGGACTCCGGGGTGCGTCGGGAGATGCGATAGCCGCTCATCCCTGCCTCCGTCCCAACAGGCCCGATGGTCGCACCGCCAGCACCACCAAGAAGATCAGGTGGCCGAACAGCGGCCCCGATAGCACGTTGTACTCCACGTCAACCTGGTTGCCCACCGTCTGGGCCACCCCCAGGATGATTCCGCCTAGAAGCGTGCCCCACAGCGAGCCCAAGCCGCCGATCACCACCGCCTCGAATGCGAAGATGAGCTGGGCCGGGCCGTCGGTAGGACCGAACGTCTGGCGGATGCCTAGGAAGAGCCCGGCCACCGCTACCGTGGCGAAGGCGATGGCCATGACCACGGCATAGATATTGCGGTCGTTGATGCCCATTAGCCGGGCCGTGGAGGGGTTGTCGGAGGTGGCCCGGAAGGCCCGGCCCATTCTGGTGAACGACAAGAAGAGCTGAAGCCCCACCAGCACCACCACCGCCACCCCCAGAATCAGCACTGGGAACCAGCCCACCGCAATGTCATCGGTGAACTCGATGCTGCGGGTCTCGAATGAGCCGACATCGAGGCCTTGGGAATCGGCCGAATACTGCTCAAGCAAGGCGTTTTGGATCACCACCGCCAAACCAAACGTGACCAATATGGATGGAAGGGGATCGGCGCCAATCGACCAGTTGAATCCGAACCGCTGGAGCACATAGCCGCCCGCCGCCATGATCGGCACCACCAAAGCCATGGTCACAAAGGGGTTGACATCCAGCGTGGAAGCAAAGGACACCGCCAGAAAGGCGGACAGGATGGCCAGGTCTCCGTGGGCCAGATTGACGAAGCGCATCACGCCGAAGGCCAATGACAATCCGGTGGCAAACAAAGCGAACAGCCCACCCAGCAAGATGCCCTGAACGATGGCGTTGACCCACTCCATCAGCCTTCGCCCCCGTCAGCTCCAGCTTCCGACCGGTGACCCATGCCGAAGTAGGCCGCGGTGATGTCAGAGCGCTCCAATCCGCCCGACGGCCCTTCAAGAGACACCCGCCCCTCCAGTAGGCACACCACTTGGTCGGCCACGGTCATGGCTTGGCCGATGTCCTGCTCCACCACTAAGGCGGTGGCCCCGTGGGCGGTGATCTCGGGCAGTGCGGCATAAAGCTGGCGCACCACCACCGGGGCCAGCCCGAGCGACACTTCGTCGAGCAAAATCAGCCGGGGGTTGGCCATGAGCGCCCGCCCGATGGCCACTGCCTGCTGCTCGCCGCCCGATAGCACCGACGAAGGGCGGCCCAGAAGCGGTGCCAGCAGGGGGAACACCTCCACCACCCGCTCGACCGTCCAGGGGCCCGGGCGCCGACCGTGGCCTCCCACCAACAAGTTCTCCCGCACATTCAGGCTGGGAAACAGCAGCCGGCCCTCGGGAACCATGGTGATGCCCTCAGCCACCCGCTTGTGAGCCGGAATCGAAAGCAGATCCTGGCCGTCGAATCGAACCGATCCCGACCACGTCGGAACGAGCCCGGTGATGGCCCGCAGCAGCGTGGTCTTGCCCGCGCCGTTGGCCCCGATCACCGCCAGGGTCTCGCCCTCGTTCACCGTGATCGAGATGTCGTAGAGCGCTCGAAAATCGCCGTACCCCGACGACAGCTCCGACACCTCCAGCAACGGACTCACTCCGGCTCCACCCCCATGTACACCTCTTGCACCTCGGGGCTGGCCATGACCGTCTCGGGATCGCCCTCTGCGATCTTGACCCCGAAGCTCATGGCCATGATCCGGTCCACCACTCGCAGCAAAGCGTGAACGATGTGCTCGATCCACACGATGGTGACTCCCTCGGCGTGGATCGATTGGATGGTGCCCACCAACTCGTCCACCTCGCCCTCGGTGAGGCCACCGGCAATCTCATCGAGCAGCAGGATGGTCGGCTCGGTGGACAGCGCCCGGGCCAGTTCCAGCCGTTTGCGCCCCAACAGGGGCAGCGATCCGGCGGTGCGATTGGCATCGGCCAACATGCCGGCTCTCTCCAGAGACGACACCACGACATCCACCGCGTCGGCCTCCCGCCGGGGAATTCCGGCACCAAACACCGCTCCCACCAGCACGTTCTCGAACACGGTCATGCCCTCGAACGGCCGGGGGATCTGCGAGGTGCGGGCGATGCCCTTTCGGCAGCGGGCTTCGGCGGGAGTCCTAGTGACGTCCTCGCCTTGGAACAGCACTCGTCCATCGTCGGGTGACAAGTCGCCGGCCAACAGATTGAGCATGGTGGTCTTGCCCGCGCCGTTAGGACCCACGACACCGAGGGCGTCGCCGGTTTCCACCGACAGCGACAGGTCGTCGATCACCCTCACCCCGAAGGACTTCACCAGCCCTTCGACGGTCAACAGCGCTGACACCTCAGCTCACCCCCTACCGTCCGCAGGCCGACTGCTGGAACAGTCCGACTGCGTCCGCTTTGATCAGCTTATGGGAACGATGTCAGCGTCCTTGGGGACGCTAGGTAGCTGGGAGTTCACGTTGATGGCCAACTCCAGCGGATACCGGGTTCCGGTCACCCACTGCCCCGACACCAACGGTGTCTTGGCGAAGTTGGGGATGGGGAAGGCGCTGAAGTTGATGTTGCCGACGACGGTGTCCAGATTGGTAGCTCCGATGGCGGCGATGAGCGCCTCTTTGTCCGACGAACCGGCCCGCTTGGCGGCATCCACTGCCACTTCGAACAGGGCATGGGCAAAGCCCAACGGCTGGGTCCACTGAGCACCGGTGGCCGACTCAAAGGCCGCGGCCAGCTCGGCTGCACTCTGCCTGGTGACGCTGGATGAGAACGGATGGCGGTTGGTCCACCAAACTTCTGAGCTGAGGCCCTCGCCCTGAGGGTAGGTCTCCACCGCGGAGGGGAATAGCAACGCCTTGGCCATGGTCATCACCGGGGGGTTGAATCCCTGCTGCAAGGCCTGGGCCTGGAAGGTGGCGAATACCGGCGGAGGCACCACACCGGACACGATCTCCACTCCGGCGTCCTTGAACTGGCTGATGATGGCGCTGTAATCCTGGGTGGCCAGGTCGAATCGCCCAACGTCAACCACGGTGAACCCTGCGGCCTCCAGTGCGGGCGGGAAGCCCACCACCGGATCGCTCCAGGCATTGCCGTCGGGATCGTTGGGCCACATGCCGCCCACGACCTTGGCCACGCCAGCTTGGTTCCACAGCTCGATGAAGTTCCCGATGATGTCTTCAAGGCCCCAAAAGAAGTGGTAGTTCCACTCTGAGGCCACCGGGGGCTCGGGAAAGTCTGGGCCAAGACCACCACCGGTGCCCAGATAATGGGCCTGCCATGGGGCCACGCTGGTCAGGCACGGCACCTCGCCCAGATCACAGGCTGCCGCAACCGGCACCGAGATGTCGGGAGTTCCGGCGGCCAGCACGATGTCGGCGCCCTCGCTGATAAGTGCCGCCGTAACCTCGCCAGCCTTGGCCGGGTCCGACTCGGCGTCCTTGTCAGCAATCTCCACGTTGCCGCCCAAGGCCGCGGCCATCGCCCCCAGCACGAAGGTGTCCGCCTCTCCGAAAGGAGCCAGCGGGCCAGTGCGGGGCGTGACGTAGCCGATCTTGATCGGCGGGATTTCCGGCGCGGCAGCCGTTGGTGCGGCGGTGGCCGGAGCGGCGGTTGGTGCCGCAGTCGCGGCCGCCGGTGCGGCATCGTCGTCGTTGCCGCAAGCCGCGGCCACTAGACCGCCGCCTATCGCCACCACCGCGGCATTGCGGATGAACTCCCGCCGGGACGTGCCCGGATTCTGTTGGTTTGTCATGAATTGGTTCCCTTTGTTGATGGCGGACTGCCCGGCCTCCGTCCGAAGTAGGCGTTGTCCAGCATCTGCCGGATGCCGTCTTCTTCGGGAGGCCGCACGTTGGCCGCCGCTTCAATGACGACCCGTCGGGCCGCTTCTTCGAGACCATCAGCAGGCATGCCGATGGCTTCGAGACTGGTTGGCGCGCCGATGGTGGCGGCCAAGTCGAACATGGCGCCAGGCACGCCGGGGGCATCCACCCCCACCGCACCGGCGATCCGGTCCATGCACCTGGGAATGGCCGGGGCGTTGTAGGCCAATGCGTGGCCCAGTACCACCGCATTCATGTCACCGTGGTTCAGGTTGAACATCCCGCCCAACACATGGCAGGTCTTGTGATGCAGGGCGGTCCCGGTGCCCGCCAGAGAAACCGCGGCCAGATAGGCGCCGTAGAGCACATGGGAGCGCCCGTCTAGATTCTCGGGCTCGGCCACCACAACCGGCAGTCCAGTGTAGAGGGCGGCGATAGCCTCGACAGCCATGGCCGAGACCACCGGGTTGGCTCCCGGACCGTAGAGCGCTTCCACCGCGTGGGCCATGGCATTCATCCCCGACGGCCCGGCAATGAAACCAGGCAGTGTCAGAGTCAGCTCAGGGTCGTACACCACCACGTTCGGCTTGACCCGGGCATCCTTGCCGGTCTGTTTGTGGTCGCCCTCGGTGAGACCCCAGATGTCGGTCATCTCCGACCCGGCGTAGGTGGTGGGCACAGCAATCAAGTTGACGTCCAGCGAGCGGGCGATGATCTTGCCAAACCCGGTGGCCGACCCGCCCCCAATGGTCACCACGGAGTCGGCTTCAACTTGGCGGGCCTGAGAGATCGCCGCGTCCGCCTGGGCGATAGGCACATGCTGGGCCACGTCGGAGAACCGCCCGACAACCAAATCGCCCAGGACTCCGGTCACTTCGGCGGCAATGGCATCTTCGGCTACGTCGGCCACCACCAAGACCCGACGGCTTCCCAGTGCGGCTGCCTCGTCGGCCAGCGACCGACGAGATCCAATCCCGAATACCACCCTGCCGGCCAGCACGTCATAGGTGAAGTTCATGATGCCGCCTTCAGCTCTCGCAGCACAGCAAGCTCTTCAGATGCGGGGGGCGGCGTGGTGGACAGGTCGTCGGCCACCGCCAGTTCCCATCCTGTGGCCGACTGCACATCGTCCACTGACACTCCGGGGTGAACGCTGGTCAGGGTCAGCTCCTTGGTGACGGGGTCAGGACGCAGCACGCACAAGTCGCTAATCACCGCCGACGGTCCCCGGCCCCTCAGACCTAACTGCTCGCGGTTTCCGCGGCCAGTGCCGTGCCCCAGCGAGGTGACGAAGTCCAGTTGCTCGACAAAGGCCCGCCGACTGTGGGGCAGGGTGATGATGACCTCCCCGCAATTTGCTGCGATCTCTGGAGCCCCTCCCGCTCCGGGAAGCCGCACAGAGGGAGTGTCATAGGCACCGATAACGGTCGTGTTGATGTTGGCGAATCGGTCGATTTGGGCGGCGCCCAGAAAGCCGACATCGATTCGACCGGCCTGGAGCCAGTAACTGAAGATCTCCACCACGCCGACGTTGGCCACCGCGGTCTCCGACAGCACACCGTCGCCGATGGAGGCCGGCAACCGGTCGGGCCGCGACCCAATGCAGCCGGACTCATAGATGAGCACCGCGTTCGGAGCATGCATCCGCCGGGCCAAGTTGGCCGCAGTGGAGGGCAACCCGATGCCGACAAAGCACACCACACCGTCGCCCAGCTCCCGGGCTGCGGCCACCGCCATCATCTCGTCTGATGTCCACTGGCCGTTCTGGTGGTCGCTGCTCATGACGCCTCACCGGTCACGCCCGCCAGCCAGTCGGCAAAGGAGTCACGACTGCGGGCAATGGGGTCCCACGAGGCATAGAAGTCGTTGTCGCGTTCGCTGTAGTCGTGGGCATACGACGGATGAGGTCCGCCGGGCACCACTGCCACCGCGTCTACCGCCCAAGCCGGCAGCACCACTCCGCCAGTGCGAATTGCGAACTCATCCACCACCTCTTCCACGGTGACAATGCTGTGGCGGCTGGCCAGCACGCACTCCTTCTGCACGCCGGTTATGCCCCAATACATGACATTGCCGTCACGATCAGCCTGCTGGGCGTGGATGATGCCCACATCGGGGTGAATGGCCGGCACCGCGGTGAGTTCCTCCCCGGTGAACGGGCAGGAAATCGAAGCGATGGTCTTGGTGTGGTCGGCCAGGCTGGTGCCCACATATCCCCGCAGCACGCCGAAGGGCAGCCCAGCCGCCCCTGCCCGCCACCGCTCGGCCAGCCCGGCGTGCGAATGCTCCTCCACCTCAATGGGGCGCGGGTACTGGTTCTCCACCGCGTCCCGCATCCGGTGCAGCGACCCGACGCCGGGATTGCCCCCCCAACCGAAGATCAGCTTGCTGACACAGCCGGCTCCAATGAGCTGGTCGTACACCAGATCGGGGGTCATGCGCACCACAGTGAGATCCCGGCGCCCCTGGCGGATGATCTCATGGCCAGCCGAAAACGGGATCAGATGGGTGAAGCCCTCCAAGGCGACGGTCTGGCCGTCCTCCACATAGCGGGCCACCGCCTCTCGAAGTGACAGGAATTCGCCCATCGCCGCTCGCTGCCTTCAGAGTCGCTCGGACCCGGACTTAGAAGGCCACCGGATGGACCGGAGCCTCGCCGTTGGCGATCATCTCGGGAATGCGGGGAGAGCCGTTCTCCCACACCAACAGCATCGAGCGCTTAGGGGCATAGCCCTGGTGGCGAATATCGGCGGGCATAGCCGATACGTCGCCCGCCTTCATGATCACGCGGGCCCGCTTTGCCCCGGTGTCGCGGTCTTCCACGTCCCACTGGATCTCGTCGCTGAGCTGCACGAACCACTCCACTCGGTCGTTGCCGTGGATCACCGGCAAGATGAACTCCTCGGTGGTCGGGCAGTACAGGCTCTCCTTGCAGGCCGACACCACCGACGGGTTCCAGGTGACGTCGGAGCGCGACAGATAGGCAAACAGGTTGAACGAGTTCACCTGGTCCTCGTAGCCGGGTTCGGCTGAAATCACCGGCTCGTCCTGGGAGACATCGGCGAAGCCCCGGTTGATGGGGAAACCAGACTCGTCAGATCGGATGGGCTCGTCACCGGGCATGCTCACCATGCGCTGGGCCACCACCCGCTTGCGGGTCACCGCCTCGTCGTTGTCACCCCGACTCGGCCCGTAGGCGCTGCCCGTCTCCATGGGGGCGGCAAACGGGTCGTAGCCCTCGTTGGTCCAGTCTGAGAGCATGGCGGTGAAGCAGCCCAGCAATTCGTCGTGGTCGAAATTCTCGTTGTAGTCCACCTCGGCCCGGCGATAGGCCTCGTTGAACCGCCCGGCAAACATGTCCACGTTGCCGTAGTGGTTCATGGTGCCGATCACCTCGTCGAAGTTGACGATGCCGTAGAAAAAGCCCCAGGCCACGTCCCGCTGCACACAGCGGAGCCATTGAACGATGTCCATCTGGTGGCTACCGGTGGGCCAAGTGATGGTGACGAAGTACTCATCGCGGCTGAAGGTGAAGCCCCCCACGGAAAAATCTCTGTAGCCGCTGGCGTTAGGGGCCGTCTCTGTCATGGTCATTGCTGGTCTCCTCTCAGACGGTCTGGCAGATATCGGCCCAGCGATACACCGTGTCGGGGCCCTCGATGGTTTGCAGCAGCACGACGGCCACACCGTCGCTGTGGAATCGGTACGCCTTGCCGGCCGGCAGGAGCGTCATATGGCCTTGCCCGGCCTGAACTCGGCCCATGGGATTTCCATCCGGCTGGCCGTCAAGCCCGATGGATCCTGAGGCATCGGGATCCACCAACGACTTCTCAGGGTCAAATAACTCGATTTCCACCGACCCATCCATCACCAGGGCGAACTCGTCGTGGGGGGTGGCCCGCCATTCGCTGGTGCCCTCGGCTCGAATCACTTCCAGCACGTACTCAAGGTTCTTGGCCACCGCCACCTTCTCGTACGGCCTGGCTGCCGATGCCACCTCGAACATGTTGGAGAAGGCGTAGTACTTGGGATCGTCACTGATGACTTCCACTCCGCCTTTGTCGTACTGGTCCAGCGAGCCAAACACCGTGGTGTACTGCCCCCCTGTCTGGTCTGTCATCTGAGTCCCCCTTTGCTCAATCGATCAGGCCTTGTTGGTCCGACAACCTAACCGCGAACCTTGTGCTAGTGTGTTCGATATGCGAACATTTGTTCGTAATATGAACACTAGGGCAATTGACACAACGAGTCAACCCCGACCATGAGCGATTACGTCCAGTCGCTGGCCCGGGGTATTTCGGTCATCCGGTCTTTTTCCACCGAAGCCCCCCGACAGACCCTCTCCGAGGTAGCCCGACAAACCGGACTCACCCGAGCCACTGCCCGCCGTCTCCTCATCACGTTGGAAGAGCTGGGCTATGTCCGCAGTGACGGGCGCCATTTCGAGCTCACCGCTCGAGTTCTCGACATCGGGTACTCATATCTCGCCTCGCTCAATCTCAACGACATCGCCCAGCCCTTCCTGGAGTCATACAGCGAGGCCCTGGGAGAATCGACATCGGTCTCCGTGCTCGACGACACCGACATTGTGTACGTCCTGCGGGTGCCCACCAAGCGGATCATGACCGTGTCCATCGGGTTGGGGTCGAGATTCCCCGCCTACCAGACCTCGATGGGACGAGTGCTGCTGGCAGAACAGGATGACAGCGAGGTGCTGGATCGGTTCAACCGAAGCGATCAATCGCGGACAACCGAGTTCACAGTGGTCACCGGAGAAGCCCTTCTCGAGCGGTTGCACGCGGTACGCCAGCAGGGTTGGGCCCTCGTCGACCAAGAACTGGAGGTTGGGGTCCGCTCATTGGCCGCCCCCTTGCGCGATGCCAGCGGCACGGCAATCGCGGCCGTCAATGTGTCCACCCATGCCGGTCGCACCAACCTGCAAGAACTCACCGAAGATTTCCTGCCCCGGCTCCTGGAAACTGCCGCCAGCATCAGCCGGGCCATCGCCATGCGATGATTGGCATCTCACCGGCGACAAAGCGGAGAGGAGGCGGGTCGGTCGATGGCAGCTGAGGCCTTGAGCGGCAGTGCGATTACTGAGCGAGTAATCCGCCTGGGCCGTTCGTTGCAGGCTGGGGGGGCATCAGTGGCCGTGGTAGAGATCATCGACGCAGTGCGGGCGGCCTCGGCCATCGACCTGGGGCAGAGAACGGAACTGCGGGTAGCTCTGCGAGCCACGATGGTCAAGCATCCCCGCCACAATGAACTCTTCGATGCTGTCTTCGACCGCCACTTCCCCGCCCACCCAGCCGATTCCGGCCCGTCAGGCATTCCCCTCGGGTCATCCGATGCCGCTGACCTAGCCATTGCGAACAGTGATCTGCAGACGCTAGCTGTCAACCTCGTAGAGGCCCACGCCGGGTTGGACGGCGACCGCCGCAGCGAGGGACACCACTTGCAACGGGCCTACCGGGGCGCCGACCTGGCCCGCATGATGAGCGACGCCCGTCGGACCGATCCTTCCTTGTCATCAGCGGAATTGCGGGCGCGGATCGATCAGCTCAAGCGCCTCATGGCCGCCGAGGTGCGGGCGCGCCTGGGTCCGCCAGACCACGAAGTGTTCGCCGGTCCCACCGAGGACATCGAATTCCTCAAGGCTTCGCGGGCTGAACTGGATCGAGTTCGAGAGGCAATCCGGCCGTTGGCCCGAGTCATGGCCGCCCGCCTCACCCGCAAACGGAGGTCGCTCTACCGCGGCCGGGTCAATCTCCGCCGCACCGTCCGACTGTCGCTCAACTCTGGCGGCGTGCCCTTTGACGTGGCCTATCGGCGACCCCGCCCTCACCGACCAGAGCTGTTGGTTCTCTGCGACATCAGCGGTTCGGTGGCCGAGTTCTCCCTTTTCACCCTCACCCTCATGTCAGCCCTCTCCGCCGAGGTGGCCCGTACCCGATCATTCGTGTTCGTCGACCGCATGGACGAGATCACCGATCTCTTGGCCAAGACCGAATACAGCATCGAACCGTGGCAGATCATGCGCAATACCAACGTGATCGCCGACGACGGGCACTCCGACTATGGCGCGGTGCTCAGCCAATTCCGCGACGAGGTGACCCAGTCCTACTGGGGACCGGCACCCACTCTGCTCATCACCGGCGACGCCCGCACTAACTACCGCGACGCCTGCCCCGGCGCGCTGGAAGCCATCTCCCGGTGCTGTCGGCGGGTTTACTGGCTCAATCCCGAGCCCCGGGCCGAGTGGGACAATGAGGACTCAGAAATCTCGACCTATGCGCCCTATTGCCACGGGGTGTTCGAAGTCCGCAACCTTCGCCAGCTCCTTACCTGCGTGGAGGAACTGATCTAGCGCCTGGCCGCTATGGATTGGTCAGGCAATTCCCTGCGGCGGGGTGAGTGGCCCGCTCAGCGGGGGGAGGTTGTCGTAGAGGTCGGCAACGAGGTCGCTGCGCACCGAGGCTGCCGCGGGATCGTCCCACCGGTTCACCATCTGAAGAGGGTCTTCGGCCAGGTTGTAGAGCTCACCCTCGGTTCCCTCGAACTCAATCCTCGCCGGCAGCTCGATCCCCAGCATCTGCCCCAACATGGCCGTGGGCAGTCCCCAATCAGTGGCGTTGGCCTCATAGGCGGTGCAAATCCAGCCGTCGCGCACCAGCGTGCGCATCCGATACCCGGTGTCCAGCGTGCTCTCCCAGTCCACCAGGGCTCGCTCCCGACCCGATCCCGGTCTGGTTGGGAGTGTCTCGCCATCCATCTCCTCGGGGGCTGGCACTCCGGCGATCGAGCAGATGGTGGGGGCCAGGTCTTGCAGGCCCACTGGTTCCGATACCACCGCCGGGTCAACCCCAGCCGATGGAGCGGGTCGCCAGATCAAGGGCACCCGCATGAGAGCGTCCACGTGATAGGGCCCCTTGTACAACAGGCCGTAGTCGCCCTGAAACTCCCCATGGTCGGCGGTGTAGAAGACGTCGGTATCGTCGGACCAGTCCCGTGCCGCGATGGCATCGAGAACACGACAGCAGGCTTCGTCGACCAACTCATTCGAGATGTGAACGATGGCATTCACTTCTCGGAAGTTGTCCTCGGTAAGGCGACTGGGGACAACGCTGGGCATACATGCGCCCTCCAAGTTGGCCCCGGAACCGTCGTACCAGGCCAGCCAATGACCTGGCTTCTGGCCCAGCACTTCGGTGGCCTCATCGGGGGCCAGATAGCCCTCGGGAAGATCCAGGTCCCGCCAATTCACCCGGTGGCGCTCCGACGCGGGCGGATCCCAAGGATGATGCGGGTCGGGGAAGCTCATCCAGCAGAACCAGTCGCAGTCGTCGTCGAGCGAGTCGAGCCAAGCCGTCACCCGCTCGGCCACCCAATCGGTGTGGTAGAGCTCCCGGGGCACCGGGTTGTACACCAGCTCGGGAACCCCCGTGTCCCCGCCAAGGGTGGGATCGAGCGGCTTGACGAAGCCAGCCGCAGCCTCAGGGTGGTGCTCGTTCAACCACTTGGCATAGTGATTCATGCCTGCCGGTCCGTGGACGGCCAGCTCAGCATGGTCGAATCCCCGATACGGTCCGGTGCTGTCTTCGGCGGCCAAACGGTTCTCTGCGAACCGAAGGTCTCCGGCTAGGACCGGCTCGAAGTGGGCCTTGCCCACGATGGCGGTCTTGTAACCGACGCTGCCCACCAGGCTGGCGATGCTCAGAGCGTCTTCAGCCAGCGGTATCCCGCTGGCCACCAGACCATGGGTCCTGGGATGCTGGCCGGTGAGAATAGTGGCCCGAGAGGGCATGCAAATGGTGTTTTGCACATAGGGCCGCTCGTAGCGGATTCCGTCCGCTGCCAAAAGGTCGACCACCGGCGTGCGAGCCACCTCCCCGCCGTTGCAGCCCAGGGCATCCCAACGCTGTTGGTCGGTGGTGATCAACAAGATCTTGCGTCCCATGGCCTTCCCATCTGTTTGTCGAGCCCAATGGCGAGAGGTCAAGGGGGATGATACTGATCACCGAAGTTCACCTGCACGAGCCATGAACAGGGTTTGACTACCGTGTTGGCCGTGGGATTGGACATCCGGCAGCTCGAGTGCTTCATCGCGGTCGCCGAGGAAGGGAATCTGGGCCGCGCCGCCGCTCGGCTCCACATGACCCAGCCGCCTCTCACCCGTCGCATCAAAAGACTGGAAGCCGATGTGGGAGCGACACTGTTCATACGCACGCCGAGGGGAGTAGAGATCACCGCACCGGGGCAGGCGCTGCTGGAGCAGGCCCGCCGCATCGTCGCCTTGAGCGACCTCGCCCTTGAGATCACCTCAGCCGCTCACGCCGGCGAGGTCGGGCAATTGGTAGCCGGCTACTTCGGCTCTCCGATTTTCGGCGACGTGCCTCGGCTGCTGTCCGAGTTCTCCCAGGAGAATCCGGGGATCGAGATTCGGCTAGAGCGAGTTCCCAAGACCGAACAACCCGACGCGCTGCGCGACGGGCGCATCCACATCGGGTTCAGCCGGATTTACTCCCCTGCCGACGACCTAGTGACCCTCGATATTGCCCAAGAAGCGCTGTTCGCCGCGGCCAGCGTCAGCCACCGGCTGGCGAGCAGGGCGTCGATAGAACTGGCCGATCTGGCCAATGAACCGCTGGTGCTGTTTCCCCGGGCCCGACCCAGTTTCGCCGACGAGGTACTGCAAATGTGCGCGGCCGCCGGTTTCAAGCCTCAGGTGCACAGCGAGGTTGAGGACGCGGTCACCGGGTTGGCCAACGTGGCGGTGGGATCGATCGTGGCCATCGTTCCCGCGTCGGCAACCAATATCGCGCTTCCCGGCCTGGCCTTCATCCCCATCGCCGATGCCCCCCGACAGGCGTTGTCTTGCATCTACCGGGCCGACGACCCATCGCCGGTGTTGGCCAAGCTGTTGGAGTACATATCGGCATGGCCACCTCCTGGCGATAGGGAAACGGCATGACTAGTTGCCAATTAGGGTATTGGACGGTATGAGCGAGGTTGCTTAGCCTCGCCAGCGATCGCCATGGAGACTTGGATTCGCTTCGGACTCCTCGGCCTTGGCCCTGGGGGGATCTACGCGTTGTCGGCGCTGGGCATCGTTATCGCTTACCGCGCTTCGGGGACGCTGAACTTTGCCAGCGGTGCCATGGGGGCGTTGGCCGCCTTCCTCTTCTATGAACTGCGCGATGCCTACGGCATCGCCTGGGAGCTGGCCTTGGTGGCCACATTGGGCCTGGGGGCGGCCATGGGGGCCGCCCTGCAAATCGGCGTGCTCAGGCAGCTGCGAACCAGCTCGCCGCTGACCAAGCTCATCGCCACACTAGGCGCCCTCATCGTGTTCCAAGGCCTAGCCGTGGCCATTTGGGACGACGAGCAGCGCTTGGTCCGGCCAGTGATCAAAGCCGTTCAGGTCAACTTCACCGACACCCTCAGCGTGGGACGTGACCGGCTCATCCTGCTCGGGTTGGCGGTAGTCCTGGCCGCCATCCTGGCGATTATCTACCGAAAGACCATGTTCGGGTTGGCCACCACGGCGGTGGCTGAGAATCGACGGGCCGCGGCCAGCGTCGGCTGGTCGGCCCCCCGCATCGAGCTCTACAACTGGATGATCGGCGGCGCTCTCAGCGCCCTGGCCGGGGTTCTGCTGGCCCCCATCACCGGCTTGAAGGCCTCCACCCTCAGTCTCTTGGTCATCCCAGCCCTGGCAGCGGCCCTCATCGGAGGATTCTCCTCGTTCACCCTTACCGTTGCCGGCGGTCTCATCATCGGCATCGCCGAGTCGGAGTTGTCCCGCTACAACGGTGACATCCCCGGCATTTCCCGAGCCGTCCCATTCCTGATCATCGTGGTGGTCATGATCGCTGGGGGCCGGGCCCGTCCGACTCGGGCCGATCTGCCCACCCGATTGCCTCGGCCCGGAACCGGGCGAATCCTGCCCACAATCTCCCTAGTGGGGGGAGCAGGAGCAATCGTCTTTGCCCTGCTGGCCTCTGACACTTGGGTAACCGCGCTGATCTTCGCCGGCATCGCCGGGCTCATGATCCTCTCCGTAGTGGTGGTCACCGGTTACGGTGGCCAGCTCTCGCTGAGCCAGTGGGCGTTGGCCGGCTTTGCTGCGTGGGTGTCGAGCCGCCTGGCCATTTCGACCTCGTTGGGATTCTGGGAATCGGCGATCATCGCCGTCATCGCCACCATTCCCGTGGCCGTCATTGTGGGCCTTCCCGCCTTGCGAAGCCGAGGGGTCAATTTGGCCATCGCCACTGTCGGCCTAGCCCTACTGATCGAGGCGATGATCTTGGGGAACGGCGACCTCACTGGTGGGTTTGACGGTACCAAGACGGTTCCGCCCAACTTCTTCGGGCTGGAGCTGGATGCGGTTATCACCCCGACTCGCTATGCCATTTTCGCCATCGTGGTGGTGGCCTTCTCCGCCATGATCGTCGCCAATGTCCGCAGAAGCCGCACCGGGCTGCGCCTGTTATCGGTGCGAAGCAACGAACGGGCCGCGGCCGCTCTGGGAATCAACGTCTTCGGCGTCAAGCTCTATGCCTTCGCCCTGGCATCGGTGTTCGCCGCCTTGGCCGGTGTGCTGGCCGCGTTCCAGAACCGGTTCGTGCTCTTTCAGCAATTCAACGTCTTCGGTTCGATCGAATACGTCACGTATTCGGTGATCGGAGGCGTCGGCTGGGTGTTGGGAGCGATGTTGAGCGGCTTGGCCGCTCCCAATTCCATATTGCCAAAGGTGCTGGACACCCTGTTCGACTTGGGCGACTGGATCATCGTCCTGCTCGGCGGCGTGGTCTTGATCATCATCATGGCCGCCCCCGAGGGCATCGCAGCCCGATGGGCTCAGGTTGGACGGAAGATCCGAAAACCTCCGGAGCCCAAACCCTCGCCGGTCATCGAGCGGCGCCCCCACACTGATTTGACCATCCGCATCGAGGATCTGTGCGTGCAATTCGGAGGGGTGGTTGCCCTCGATCATGTGAACATGGAGGTTCCACCTCGCTCGATCACTGGCCTGATCGGGCCCAACGGGGCGGGGAAGACCACCCTGCTCGACGCTGTCACCGGCTTTGTCAAGCCCTCGTCGGGGCGCGTGGTGGTAGACGAACATGACATCACCTCCATGTCTCCAACCCGAAGGGCGCGACTCGGTCTGGGCCGGTCGTTCCAAACCGTCGAATTGTTCGAGGAGATGTCGGTTCGGGAGAACCTCCTCACCGCAGTCGAACGCCACGACAACAAGCGCTATCTCATCGACCCACTCAAGCCCGGCCTGCTGCCGGTCAGCGAGCTGATGCTGCAAGTGGTCGACGATTTCAACCTCGAGCCCCACTTGGGGACATCACCGTCAGAGTTGCCTCAAGGACTTCGTCGCATCGTGGGCATCGCTCGGGCTATCTTGAACGAGCCCTCCGTGCTGTTCTTGGACGAACCTGCTGCCGGCCTGGATGAGCGCGAGACTGCCGAGCTCGGACACCTGCTTCGCCGGATCGTGGACGAGTACAAAATCGCCATCGTCTTGGTCGAACACGATGTGCCGCTGGTGATGGACATCTGCTCCCACATCGTGGTCTTGGACTTCGGCGGCATGATCGCCGAAGGGGACCCCGAGTCGATCAAACGAGATCCGAAGGTCGTGGCTGCCTACCTGGGCAGCGAATACGGGGAGGATAGAGATTCAGACGGTGAGCCGGCACCGACGGGGGCAACGGAGTGAGGCCGCTACTGACCGCCCGGGGGCTGTGCGCCGGATACGGCGGCACGACCGTGGTAAGAGACGTGGACATCGACGTTCACGAGGGAGAGGTGGTGGCCCTGCTCGGCGCCAACGGGGCCGGCAAGACCACCACCCTGCTGACCCTGAGCGGCGACCACCCCGCCTCGGAAGGCGAGGTGCTCCTGTTCGGCCAGCCCACCAAGGCTCCCCTCTCGGTCCGGGCTTCTCAAGGACTGGCCATGGTGCCGGAAGACCGATCGGTTTTCTCCGGCCTGACCGTTCGAGAGAACCTGCGGGTCTCGCGAAGCGACCAAGACCAGGCCCTCGAGTTGTTCCCCGAGCTGGTTTCCCTCATAGATCGCAAAGCGGGCTTACTGTCCGGAGGCGAACAGCAGATCTTGAGCCTGGCCCGGGCCCTGTCCCGCAGTCCCCGTCTTCTGCTCGCTGATGAGCTGTCGCTGGGCTTGGCCCCCAAGATTGTGAACCGCCTCATTGAGGCGGTGAGCGATGCGGCCGTCAATCGCGGTGTGGGGGTCTTGCTGGTGGAGCAACACGCCCAACAAGCACTGCGGGTGGCTGATCGCGTCCTGGTCCTGCGCCGGGGCCGCATCGTCTTGAACATGACCGCCGAAGAAGTCAGCAAGGATTTATCCCTGCTAGAAGACTCCTACCTGACTGGAGGCTGAAGATCGGCGGCCGCCACCTCGTCGGCCCGCAAACCGGCGGCATCGGCCAGTCGGTCCATCCGCTGAAAGGTGGCAAAGACTCCGGCGACGTCCACAACCGCCGGTGGGCCAAGCACTGTGCTCAATTTCTCGCGGGCAACCCCCAAGTCCGCGCTGCGGTCCACAGCCGCCTCCACAAAGGCATCAAGCACCGCCTCGCCGGCTACTGGCTCAGTTTCCGGCCTGCCCGCCCGGAGCAGGGTTCCATGCGCTACCGCTCAATAGACGCAGCCGTTGCGCTCGGACACCCGGGTGGCGACAAACTCGATCTGGGGTCGATTGAGTGATCGCCCTGGCGACCACGCCATGTCGGCCACAAACTGGGTGGGGACGTAGTGCAACTCGGTTAGGGCCATGGCCATCCGCATGGCATCGGGAACCAGGCTGAGGCTGCGAATCACGTTTCCCGTCCGCGCGCCGGAAAATAGATCAGCTTCGGACTCTTCCCGGGTCACGGGGTCTAGCGTCGGCACCCAGTGCAGGTTGCGGACCGCATTGGCCGGGCGGTAGTTGTCGGGAGACCCCGGCCGGGGTGCGGGCAGGGGGTCGAGTGCTATTCCGAGCACGCGGTTGAACTCGTCGATGTTGAGCGCGCACGTCACCACCCCGAGCAACTCCACGTAATGGTCGTCGGTGATGCCGGCTTGGTTCAGCTCGTCGAGCCAGGTGCGGGTCAGCCGGGGGGCATCAGTCACCACCCGGTGGACGGCGTCCACCACCACATCGTCGAGGACCGACTCAGTGCCGCCGCAGAGCTCTCCCCACGCGGGGGAAAGCGCCGCTCTCCGCTCGGCGCACCGGCCGCAATCCCAAGCCCGACGGGCCGCCTCCACCATGGCCACCCGCTCTTCACCGGTCCACCACGATCCGGAGCCAGCGATCTGCTCCCAAATTCGGCTGTGCAAGCCATCCAGCCCCGAGGGCAGCGGCCAATTCACGCCGGGAGGCGCTGGTTCAAGTACGCGAGAGTTCTCTTCCATGAGTCGACGGCCGCGGCCGAGTCAACCCGGTCTTCCACTATTCCCTGAAGGAACGCGTGGCCAGCGTCGGGATAAATGTGGGCCTCATAGTCGACGCCCTGGGCGGTGACGGCATCGCCGAACCGGTTCATGACCTCGACTCCGATGTAGTCTTCCTCGCCCCAGAAAGAGAGAATCGGCCCCGTCATGTCGGCTACCAGGTCGATGGGCCGGGGCGAGGGCACTCTCACCGGAGCGGAGATTCCCTCGGGGAATCCGTAGTAGCTCACCGTCACCAAGTCGTCGCGCTGGGCGGTCAGCACGAAGGCGAACAAGCCCCCCAAGCAGAACCCCAGCACTCCCGCTCGGTTGGCTCCGAATCGCTCCTTCACGAAGTCCAGCGCAGCAGAGGTGTCGGCGATGCCCCGCGGTTCATCCATCTTGCTGCGGCGCTCGAACGCCGCTTCTCTGGTGTTCTCCGTCAACTCCCCCTCGCGCCAAAAGACGTCGATGAGAAGCGCGGGGTGGCCGGCGGCGGCCAGTCGCCCTGACACCTCATGGTAGAAGGGAACCATTCCATAGATGTCGGTGATCAAGACGACTGGCCCGCCGGAAGGGGCGTCTTGGGGTTCGTACAGCATGCCCGGCAGCACGCCGTCAGAAACCTCCACTTCAACTGGGACTCGCCGCGCTCGGGCCTCCGAGGTCGACCCAACCCAGTCTTCGTGGCACACGTTGTCAGCTAGAGGGGCGGAGCCGCCAGGAGTACTCGGCTGTCTGATACGGAACCGGCACCCCATACGTCGAAGCGATCTCTGGGTCAGAGCCTTCGCCGATGGAAATGATGAGCTCGTCCTTCACCCCGCCGACTATGTCTCCTTGGCCTTCGATGATCGCATCGCCCTCGAAGTAGATCTGGGTAGTGAGTGGGTCGTATCCCTCTTTGTTGAGTTTGAAGTGGAAGTGGGCTGGTCGCCAGGCGTGGCGCCCGATCATTAGGAGGAACTGGCCGGTGGGGCCAGCATGGGGTATCTGGTAAGGCGCGGGCCGAATGCTGGCAAACCGGAACTCGCCGTTCTCATCGGTTTCCATGATCCCCCGAAGATTGTCCTCCGGTGGTACCGGATTGAACCCGGAGTACGTGCCGTCGTTGCCCGAATGCCAAGTGTCCACGCTGACTCCGGCCAGCGGATTGCCGTCGAGGTCGGTGATCTTGCCCGAGAAGATGATGGGATCGCCGGGCTCGTCCTCGCGCATCGGCAGGCGGTACGGCGGATCAATCTTGCTGTGCTCCTTGAAATATGGGCCTTGCACTGCCCCCTTTGTGCCCGGCTTGTGGTCGAAAGTGATCCGCTCCACTGCCGCCTCGAAGAAGACCATCATGAACAGCGGCATCTCGCCGGAGCCTGCGAGCTTGCCCATGAACTGGACCGCCGCCATGAACTCCTGGTGGTTGACGTCGTGGGCCGCCAATCGGTCTTTGATGGTTTCGATGATGTCCACGGCCACTTTCGTGACTCGGTCATTTTGCTCGGTCATTTGGCTCCCTCGTTTCTGTGGTGGCATTTGGCCCAGTGATAGTCAAGCACAGCCATTCCCGCCAATACCTTTTGTGACCGCTGGACATACCCAATGTGAATGAATAGCCGCGAAGCTTCAACCGCCTGTTTCCGGGTCGGATTCGCCGAGCCAACTTGGGTGGGCGGCCAAAGGCGTTACCGAGATTTCGAGGTAGGGAAACAGCGGCAGCCCTGACAAGATCTGGTGGAGTTCGTCGTTGTCCTCCACATCGAAAACGCTGTAGTTGGCCCACTCGCCCACGATCCGCCACAAACCAGTCCACTTCCCCGCCCGTTGCCACTGGTGGGAGTACTCCCGTTCTTGCTCCAACAGCGTTGCTACCAAATCCGGATCGAGATCGGACGGCAGATCGACCTTCATACGTACGAGGTACTCCACGGCCAGCCTGCTCAGCTGGAGGAAGAGGGGCGCTGAAACTCGGCGACCTTGTCCCAGTCGACTTCAATGCCCAACCCTGGCCCTTGGGGCACGACTAGGTCGCCGTTTTCGTATTCGAGCGGTTCGACCAGTATCTCTTCGGCCAACAGAAGCGGCCCGACGAGCTCAGTCCCGAGGTCTAGCTGGGGCAGCGCGGCGAACAGGTGCGCCGAAGCCGCAGTGCCGATGGGCGACTCCAGTGCTGTTCCCCCGTAGCAGCCCAATCCGGCCGCAGCGGCAATTTGGCCTACCGCGAGTCCCCGTAGCAGCCCGCCAGCTTTGGCTACTTTCACCGCCACACCGTCGCAGGTCCGAGTACGGGTGGCCCGGAGCGCATCGCTCGGTGTGCAAACCGACTCGTCGGCAATCAGGGAGATCCTGGTTGCCCGGGAGGTTAGATGGGCGAGACCTTCAAGATCGTCGCGGCGGATCGGCTGCTCCACATAGGACACACCGAGTGTCTCGAGTTCGTCGATCACCCACCGAGCGGTCTCCAGCGACCACGAGGCGTTGGGATCGACGAGATAGTCCTCCTCGGGGCCGAGCGCGTCGATCACCGCGGCCACTCGCTCCACATCCTCTTTAGGATTGACCGCCCCCATCTTCAGCTTCAGCGCGGTGTGGCCTTGATCGAACCGCTCTCTCACCTCCCGCACGATGGACTCGATGTCGGCCGCCCCCACCGCCCACCGCACTGGGATGCGGTCGCGGGCCGGACCACCACCGAGCAGGGTGGAAATTGGCAGACCGAGTTGGTGGCCGAGGGCGTCGAACAGCGCCATCTCGACCGCGGCTTTGGCAAAGTGATTGGCGTAGGCCACGGCATCGAGATGCTGGACCACCGTGGGAAGAGAGACCGGGCCGAGCTCTCGCAATGCCGGAAGAAAGTGGTGCTCGATCATGGCCTGTTGGGTTTCGATGGCCTCACCGCTCCACCACGGACCGCCCGGAGACACTCCCTCGCCCATCCCTATGGCACCTTCGCCGGTTTCCAATCGCACGAGCACGTAGGCCTGCTGGTTGATTTCCAGTCCGGCGAAACGATGCGGGCGAATGCTGGGGACATCGATGATCGTGGTGGTGATGTCCTTGACGGTGAGAGTCTGCACTTGCTTGGTCTCCCTGCCAGCGTTCCAATTTTCCAAAGCCGGGCGCCGCTGAGCATCACACAGCACAGGCCCGCGTCTCCAATACCTATTGCGGCCCTTCCCAATACCGAATTGGAATTGATCATTCAATAAGCCGGTATTGACGCGTATGGCGGTGCGTCTACAATCGGAGATGCAGCCCGGATGCGCCGGTGTCGTTGCCGGAGCAACCTAGATCCGACAGCGCTCCCAAGGGAGTTGGTCACATGACGCTGGCCCCCGAATCCAGCCAAGCCAAGAGGGCTCCCACGGTTCCCCCAGTGGGACTTCGGCGGCGAGTCGCAGACGTAACCCGTTGGCAAACCAGGGAATTGCTTCTGGGAGTACTGAGGCGGTTCGGCCCATGGGGGGCCAAGTACGACCAACCCCGTCGAGAGCCTCTGCACTCGGGTTCAATCAAACTCTACCGCTGGCACAAGAAGGCGTATGGCTCGGAAGACAAGCCCATCTCGCTGCTGGAGATCCCCTGGGACTACGTGGAGGAAAATCAACACCAGACCCCCTTCCTCGGGCTGCGGGAGTACTGGTATCCGGCCTTGATCTCCAAGGAACTCCGAAACAATCAGCCCAAAGCCATAACGCTGTTGGGCGACAATCTGGTGTTCTTCCGCGACGGCAGCGGACAGGCCCGGGCGCTGGATAACCGATGTCCCCACCGGGGCGCTTTCTTGTCCCTGGGCCAAGTCGGGGTGTACGAAGCCGGAACCATCACCTGCCGGTACCACGGCATGACCTTCGACGGCAACGGCGAGTGCGTCGCCTATCTCACCGACGGCCCCAACAGCTCGATTCCCGGCCGAATCAGAGCCCGCTCATACCCGGTCGAAGAGCACAACGGCGTCATCTTCATCTACATGGGCGAACGGGAGCCCGAACCGGTGATTGATTCCGTGCCCCACGCCGACACCGTTCTGAAAGGAGAGGGCGAGTTCTTCCTCGATCGGGTCCAATTGCCTTACAGCTACCTGAACCTGCTGGACAACACCGTCGATCTCACCCACCCGGGCATTCTTCACCGCAATTGCCTCCAGTTCATCGGCCAGGCCACCGAGGTGGGATCGGTCAGCACCAAACGGCTTCCCGATGGCGGCCTGTACGCCTACTTCACCGATACTCCCGACCATCCGGGAAGAATGAATCTGGTGGACCAGACGTGGTACCTGCCCAACATGATCTACGCCCCCATTGGTCGCAGTCCGGTGCTCGCCGGCGGTGGATGGGGCTGGTTCGTCCCCGTCGACATCGGTAACCACCACTTCTGGTTCATCGCTCGCCTGACCAATCCCGAGCGTGCTGAGAGGAAGCTGCTGACCAAAGCCAAAAAAGGCATGGCATCGTTCGCCATGGGCCGTATCGCCGGGAGAGACTTCTTTTGGCCCGGTAGCGCCAAATCGTGCCTCGATGGCGGTGACGCTCCCATACAGGCATCGCAAGGCCGCATCGTTCGCTGGGACATGGAGAAGCTCACCAGCGCCGACCGGGCTACCGTCCAAGTCCGCCGCATCATGCAGGAGGCTCATCAAGCGGAGATTGCCGAGCGGGCGGCCAATGGCATCCCCGAACGGCGAATTCACCGCCCCCTAGCCCCCATGGAGCGGGAAGCCCCGGTTCACGTCCGCTGACTCTCCGGGCCGCGTATGGTTCAGCCCCTTTCTCATACCAGTTGGGCATAGCGCAGCGCCTCAAATGGTATTGGCGGCTCTGCCACTGCCGATGTGATACTCAGATTTGATTGAGATGGGGCGGACTGCGATCTCCACGATTCGCAGCCAGCCACATTCTGGACCAGAGGAGACCGCGGATATGTGGACACGACGGCACCGGACCAAGCACTTGCTCATCGCACTGCTAGCTGTGATCGCCATGCTGGCAGCTGCTTGCGGTAACGATGACGACGGCGATGGCGGAGTTACCGGCGGTGCGGAGCAACAGCCAACCGCAGCACCGGCTGATGAGCCCGAACCGGCCCCAGCCGAAGAGCCAGCCGACGAACCCGAACCGGCCGACGAACCCGCCCCGGCTGAGGAGCCGGCCGACGAACCCGAACCGGCCCCCGCCGAGGAGCCGGCTGATGAGCCCGAACCCGAACCTGAGCCCACCGAAGCGCCCCCGCCCCCCGAGCCGACCGGACCGCCCATCAAGCTGATGGTGTCGGGATCAATGACCGGTGGAGTGGGCATTCCCGAATTGGAGGATGGCGCCGAGGCTGCCGTCGCGGCTATCAACGCCGCCGGTGGGGTCAACGGCCGCCCCATAGAACTGCTGATCTGCGACGACGAGTCCAACCCGAATCTGTCGGTCGAATGCGGCCGCCAAGCAGTGGACGAAGGCGTGGTGGCGGTGGTCGGCGCCACCAGCGGATTCGGTAACGAGTACATGGGCGTGCTTGCCGATGCCGGAATCCCCTCCATCGGCAACTTGTCCCGTAGCCAAATGGAGCTCTCCTCCCCATTGTCGTTCCCGATCGGGGGCGGCATCGCCGTTTCCTTGGCCTCAATTGGCTATGGCCTCGGGGAGAATGGCGCCACCACCGTTCACGCCGCCATCCCCGCCACCGGCAACGCTGCTGCTCTGGCCGGCCTTTTCCTGAATGCCGGACTCGCCCCCTATGGCCTGAGTCTCAAGGGCCAAACGGGATTCCCTCCTGATGCCGCTGACATCACTCCGTTGGTGCAAGCCACCCTGGAGGGTGGGACCGACGGCGTGGCCTTCATCATGACCCCGGACCTGATCAACAAGTACCTGCTGGCCTTGCCCAATCTGGGCGCCGACCCACTTCTAGTGTCCTCAACCCTGGTCTACTCCCAGACCAACTTCGACATCGTGGGGGATGCCGCCGAAGGCCTCATTCTGGCCGGACAGATCCTGCCCTCTTCGTACACCGAGAACCCCGGCGTGCAGCGCTTCCACGATGACCTGGACGCCATCGGGTCGGATGCGCCTCGCAGCGAGTTGGGGATGAACACCTGGGCGTCGTTCCACATCGTGGCCGAAATCATGCGGACCATGGACCCGGAGGCAATCGACTCCGCGTCGCTGGTCGCCGCCATGGAGTCAGCTGGGGAAATCCACTTCGAGCCCTTGCCGCCGTTCAATTGGGCGGAACCGATCATGGCCTACCCACCGGCATCCCGAGTGTTCAGCGACTATGTGGTGCTCTCGGAAGTGCGCAACGGTCAGATTGTGGCCTTGACCGGGGAGTACGTAAGCCTCACCCGATGATCCTCTGACACCCTTGGAGGCACCATGACAACAGCTGAAGCTCCTCGGATTCCCGAGGAACACGAGGACACCGCCGAGCGGCACGCTGCCGCTCTGCCCTCGATTCCCGCCCCCGCCCGCATTCAACAGGTGCTCGTCCAGCAGGCCAAGGAATGGGGAGTCAGCGTGCTGAGCCGATTCCCCAGCCTGAAGCCTCTGGTGGACAAGCCTCGTACCCAGCCGATGAAGTCGGGGGCCTATCGCCTCTACCAATGGTGGAAGAGCCCCTATGGCGTCCCGGAAAAGCCAGCCTCGGTGGGCGAAGTCCCCTGGGACTACGTCGAGGAGAACCAAGACAAGATCCCGTTCCAGGGCCTCCGCGAGTATTGGTATCCAGCCATTGAGTCAAAGGACCTGATGCACAACGAGCTGAAGCCGGTGACGATGCTCGGCGACAACATCGTTTTGTTCCGAGACGCCGATGGCAGGGCCCGTGCCCTGCAAAATCGCTGCCCCCATCGAGGGCCGCTGCTATCGCTAGGCCAAGTCGGCGTGTGGGCGCCGGGGACGCTTACCTGCCGCTACCACGGCATGACTTTCGACGGAGACGGCGAGTGCGTGGCCTTTTTGGCCGACGGCCCCAACAGCAACGCCTGCGGGAAAGTCCGGGCGCGTTCGTACCCGGTCGAGGAGCACAGGGGCGTGGTGCTCGTCTACATGGGCGACAAGGAACCCCTCTCTTTCATGGAGACCTTTCCCCACGCCCAAACCGTGTTCGGTCAAAAGCTCATGATGATCCAGCAGCTCGACCTGCCCTACAGCCACCTCAACATGCTGGACAACACCGTGGACATGACCCATGTGGGATGCCTGCACCGGACGTGTTCGCTGTTCAACGGGCAGAAGCCAGCCGGAGACATGGAATTCGAAGAGATCTTCGATGGCCGCGGCCTCCACGTGTGGTACACGGAGCCAGACGAACACCCGGGGACGTTCAGCATCGACCACATCGAGTGGTTGTTGCCCAACCTCGTGTACCACGCTCCCGGCGATCTGGCCGGTCCCCTCGATGAGGGCTATTTCTGGTTCGTACCCCGCGATGTGGGCAGCTTCACGGGATGGTTGATCATGGGGAAGACCGACTTCGGGACCCCCATGCGCAACACGCTTGCCGCCCAAGCCATCAATCTCATGATGGGTCGGTTCTTCGGCCGCATCTATCCGTGGCCGGGCAGCATCACCAGCTGCATTTACGGCGGCGACGCCGTCTTGCAGGCCGCTCAAGGGCGGGTGGCTCGCTGGGACATGGACCGGCTGGCCCGCACCGACCGCCCGGTGGTCAAGATCCGCCGAATGCTCCAGGCGGCCCACCAGGAAGAGGTGGCCGAGCGCAAAGCACGCGATGAGCAGAAGGTCCACCGCATCCGCCGCCCCGAACCGGAGCCCTCATCCGGCTAGCTAGGAGCCAGCAGCAACATGAGCATCGCGACGTCCGATCAAACCACCGGCATTGATGTCCGCAACGACCTGATCGAGGCCCACAATGGCTACTGGGACCATCTATCGAAACCCGGAACGTGGTGGTCGGGAGCGGAGCGGGTGGCGATAGCCCGCGAGACCCGGCTAGCCCGGCAATGTGCACTCTGCTTACGGCGGAAGGCCGCGTTGTCGCCTTACGGCATCGAGGGCGAACACGAAGATGGCGGAAGCGGACTGGCCCCAGGGGTGGTGGACGCCGCTCATCGCATCGCCACCGACGCCGGCCGATTGACCAAGACCTGGTTCGATTCGGTTATCGATGACAAATTCACCGACGCCCACTACGTCGAGCTGCTCGGCATCGTGTCATCGGTGATGTCGATTGACACCGTCCACATTATTTTGAGCCTTCCGCTGGATCCGCTTCCCGAGCCGGTGCCCGGAGAGCCGACCCGTCAGCGTCCAATCGGGCTCGAGGACATCGGCGGTTGGGTGCCGGCGATCGATCCGAGCAAGGCTTCGGCAAGCGAAAAGGACCTGTTCGCCACCCGTCGAGCCAGCAATGTTTCCAAATCACTGAGTCTGGTGCCCGAGGAACACCGATCGATGAAGCGGGTCCTGGCTGCCCAATATCTCCCCATTGAACTGGTGCCCTCACCGGGCGAGAACGGGGGGCGGGCCATAAACAGAGCGCTCATGGAACTTGTCGGGGCGCGGACCTCAGCCATCAACGAGTGCTTCTATTGAACCAACGGTCATTCGTTCCTGTTCCGTGAGAACAGCAAGCTCAACGGCACCCCAGGCGATCCGGTCGCCGCCACCGACCGAACCCGAGACAGCGGCGTTGTTGGTGGCAGCGAACTTCTCGACCTGGCCGATGCCGCATTGACCAACCCCGATCAACTTCCCGAGGCCCGGGCCGCGGTCGTCGACCGGCTGGGCGAGGCCGCCTTGGTGGATGCCGCCGGCGTGATCGGTGCATTCCAGCGGATGAACCGGTTGGCCGACGCTACCGGCTTGCCGGTTGACAAACCGCTGGCCGTGCTGACCGCGGGTCTGGACGACGAACTCGGAATTCGGCACTTCAACACCGCGCAGCACTCCAAGAGGCTGCCGTGGGTGGTGCGCAAGCTGGGCCAGATGATGCGTCCGTTCGGGAGCGTGATGATGAAGGTGCTTGCCCCTAAGAACGACGTCTGATGGCTCCCGAGCAATGAGGGCAAAGACGGCACCGTCCTTTTTCCTCAACAATTCTCCTTATCCAATCCGAGAGGGGGTGCTGGAGGCGTACCGCGAGCTGTGGCAGCGCTTCTCCCAACCGGGAGACTCCTGGTCGGGGGCCCAGCGTCTCGCCATTGCCCAAGAGACCCGAGACGCCAGGAACTGCGATCTCTGCGTCCGACGCAAGCAGCAGCTCAGCCCTTATGGCCTGGATGAGAGCCACGTCCTGTCCGAGACCGGGGGGCTGATAGGGGCAGCGGCGGTGGACAGCATCCACCGCATCGTCACCGATCCAGCCCGCCTGAGCCGCCGAATGGTGGAGGAAGCCCGCAGGTCGGGGTTGTCTGATGAGCAGATCGTGGAGATGATCGGGGTCGCTTGTGTGACGATGGCCGTCGACGAGCACTACCGGGCCCTCGGACTGGAACTGGAGCCGCTGCCCGAACCAGTCCCCGGCCCTCCAACCGGTCGCCGTCTCTCCGAGGATCGGCTGGAAGTCGGTACCTCTTACGTGCCGATGCTGGCTCGAGACAGCGCGGTGGGCGAGGAGGCCGATCTGTGGTCGGGTCGGCGTACCGCCATTCACATCCTCCGTGCCCTCAGCCTGATACCCGATGCGCTCCGCGACCTCACGATCCTCAGCAATGAGCAGTACCTCACGCTGGAGGAGGCCCCGGCATTCGCGCTCCAGCCCGAGGGCCGGGCTATCAACCGGCTTCAGATGGAGTTACTCGCTACCCGCGTCTCGCAAGTAAACGAGTGCTTTTATTGAGCGGTCGGCCATGCCATGGCGTTCCGTGTGGCCGCCGACATGAACGACACCGGTGCCGATGTATCACTGCTAGACCACGCAGAGAGCGGTCCACCGCCAGAAGAAGAGCAAGGGGTGGCCTACGCCACCGAATTGGCTGCGTTTGCCGAGGCTCTCGCCAGCGGTGACTCGGCAGAATTGGCGGCAGCACGAGCCGAGCTCGATGCCGTGGCCGGTCGCGCCGTGACGGCCGACGCGGCGGCCATTGCTGCCAATTTCCAGTGCATGACCCGGGTGGCCGACGCCACTGGCATCCCTCTGGACACTCCGATGATGGCGGCCAGCCAATCGGTGCGAGACAAGCTGGATTTCCACCACTACGCCTCCGCGAACAACAGCAAGCCAATCCCCAAACCACTGCGCCCTGTGGCTCGACTGCTGGGCAAATTGATCCCGGCCATCCTCAAACGGGTGCGCCTGAAACTGTAAGAAATAGGGATGGCTGAATCAAGCGACGGACGCCGAGTGCTCTTGGTCGGATCGTTGCCGTATCAGGATGAAGCATCGGCCATGGGCCGGGCGGTGGAGTTGATCCAAAATCGGCTGCTTGCCCTGCCCGACGGCGAGGTCGGAGAACGCTCCGACCGATTCCCCAACGGCGAACGCTCGGCCTGGGTCGTCGGTCTGATTGAGCGTCTCAAATCGGAGACTGAGCTGTTCGATGTGGTGAGAACCGGCGAAGTGAACGAACAGGGCCTACCTGTCAACTTCCGGGGGCTGACCAGGTTGCGTCCGAAATTGAAGCCCGATGAGCTGGGCCAGAGCCTCCATCTTGGCTATGACCGGTTCGCCCTGAGCAGCTGGCCCCATTTTCAGCAACTCCGTGACGATGGAGGGAACCAGGCGCTGAGGTTTCAAATCGGCTTTCCCTCGGCCCTCGATGCCGCATTCACCATGCTCGGTCCCCCCAAGGCTCTTCGCTACTACCCGGCCTACGCCGCATCCCTAGCCCGCGACGGCGATACCATCGCCCGTGAATTGGGCGCCGAGAATCTCTTGTTCCAAATCGAAGCGCCCGCCGAGGTGATAGCCGCCCACAAACTGCCCAAACCCCTGGTCAGGCTAACGTTGAGGCCGATATTGAACCTAGTGAGACGACTGGATCCTCAGGTTCCCATCGGCATCCACATGTGCTTCGGCGACCTCAACAACGAATCGCCCTTTGCTCCAAAGAACGCCGACCGGCTGGTTTATTTTGCGCAACAACTGGTCAACCGCTGGCCATCGTCTCACTCGATGGCCTACATCCACATGCCCTTTGCAGCAGGAAAGTCGCCACCGCCCACGAAGGCGAAAGCCTACCGGGCTCTGCGCGATCTGAAATTGCCTCCGGGAACCCGTCTGGTGGCCGGCTTTGTGCATGAGCAGATGTCAATGCAGGAGCAGGCCGAGTTGCTCGGTGTAATTGAAGAAGCCAGGGGTGGACCGGTCGACGTCGCCACTGCCTGCGGCCTGGGTCGCCGTCCTACCGAGACGGCCGATCTGCTCCTTCAGCGGTGCGCCGAGTTGGCCTCGGCAAGCTGAGCGTCCGATAACCCTCGTCCGGTTTACAAGAACTTGCGTCCCGCGAGGTGGGGTCCTCCGGGCATGTTCCTGGTGATCCAATAGGAGCCACACGAGGCCAACTCCACCTCGGCCGTGATGATGTGGTTCCAAGCGGTGGCCATGTCGCGGAAGATCTTCTCCAGCTTCCGGCCCCGGAACACTGCCGAAGAGCCCGCCATGTGGAAGATGAGATCAACAGCCTCTTTGCACACCTGGGTGGTGTAAACCATCGCCTGGCGCAACAGCACCTTGTGCTCGAGGTCGCAGTCCTTGCCCTTCTCCGCATTCTCGAGAGCGTCGATAACCGTCTGATGGGTGAACAGACGGGCCGACCGAACCATGGAGTCGGCCTTGGCGTAGTTGATCTGGTGGATCTGCTCATTGCCCATGAGCATCTTGCGAATCGATCCGGGAGCGGCCTTCTCGGTCATGATCCGAGTGAACTCGTCGAGCGCGGCCTGGGCCAGCCCCAAAGCGTGGGAGGCGTGGGCGTGGACCGGCAGCAGACGGATCCGGAACATCGGCCGGTCATAGGTGAGGCCGTGGAACCCCATCTCGTTCACCATGTCGGTGGGAACGAAGAGATCCTCGACAACCATGTCGATGCTGCCGGTGCCCCGGAGCCCGAGTCCGTCCCACGTGTCGATGAAGGTCGTCTGCTCCGCCGGCCACTGACCCATGATCAGCCAGGGCAGGCCGTCGGGGTGCATCACCGTTTGGCCTTCATCGTCGACCAAGATTGATGCCCCGCCCACATGGGTGGCCTCGGGAGCCCCGCTCATGAACGGCCACCGGCCCGAAATCTGGTAGCCGCCCTCGACCTTGCGGGCCATGCCGCCCCAGCGGCCGATCTGCATGGCGTGGATATAGCGGCCCTTCTCGTCCTTGATCTCCTCGAATTTCTCGGGGGGGAGGTAATTCATGAAAAAGCCGCAGTTGTTCATGGCCAGCCAGCCGATCGATCCGTTGATGGCCGACAATCGCTCCCCCATGTGGAGCCATTCGATCGGGTCCATCTCCTCGCCGCCGCACTCCTTGGGGATGAACGTTTGGTACATCCCGATCTCCCAGAGAACGTCGATCACCTCGTCGGGCAGGCGGTAGCCCTCCTCGATCTCCTCCTCGTACTTCTCGATGATCGGCTGCGCGTAGTTGGCCCGTTCGATGCCGTTCATCTCGCTGACTGGCTTCTGGTCAGTCTTGGTTGCCATGGTGTCCCCCTTGCAAATTTGACAAAGTATCTACTCGGTGAGTGTATCCTCGGTGAAATGAGGAAGCAAGGGGCCGCGGTCAGGGAGACTAGAAGGGTGAGGATGGCCGAAGATCAGCCCCGAACTGCTCGCCAGGAGCAAGCGGCCGCCACCCGGGCCCATATTGCCGATGTAGCCCTCCGATTGTTTGCCGAGCGGGGCTATTCGGCCACATCCACGAGGCTGATCGCCGAGGAAGCCAACGTGTCAGAGGGGGCGATCTTCCACCACTTCCCCACCAAGCACGAGATTCTGCGGAGCATCCCCGAGTACCGAACGACGTTCATTCGAGAGGCCGAGTTGCTGGTCGAGCAATCCAAAGGAGCCAACACCGAGACCTTTCTCCTCGCTCTCTTCGGCCGATTCGGGGAGCTGCTGGAGACCGAGAGGCACTACGTCCGGTTGCTGCTCACCGAGTCGGGGGCCGATCCGGCGATCGACGATGTCTTCCAGGAGATGATCGACCGCACCGCGACGACGGTGGCTGGCTTTCTCGACCAACGAGTCGCCGTTGGCGAGCTCCGCGCCGACCTCCCCGCCGAGAGCGCGGCGCGGTCTTTGCTCGGAGCATTGCTGCTGTTCCTCCTGAGCGACCGCGGCGGAACCGTTCAGCAGCGGCGGCATCGTTTGGCCGCTTACTTCGACAACGTTCTCGATGTTTGGCTGCGGGGCGCTCTCGCGTAGCGACGCGGCCAATAACGCTCAGGCCAAGCGCACCGGCAGCGACTCGAGTCCAGCGACAAAGTTCGAGCGAAGAGACTCCGGCTCCCCGTCCAGGCTCATGGTGGGAAAGCGCCGGGCAAGCTCGCCGATCATCAGGCGGAGTTCCATGCGAGCGAGATGGGCCCCCAGACAGTAGTGGGGGCCACCGGCCCCGAAGGCCACGTGGGGATTCGGGTGGCGGGTCAAATCCAGCTCCATGGGATCGTCGTACACCCCCTCATCGCGATTGGCCGAGGCGTACCACATCACGACGCGTTCCCCCTCCTTGATCTGCTTGCCCCCGAGTTCGTAGTCGCCAATGGCGGTTCGATACATGTGCTGGGACGGGGAGGTGAAGCGGAGAATCTCGTCGGCGGCAATGTCGAGCCAATCATCGTCCCCAGCGTTCTCGCATAGGAGATTCCACTGATCAGGACGCCGCAGCAATTCGAGCACGCCAGCGCTGATCGCGTTTCGAGTGGTCTCGTTGCCCGCCACCACCAGCAACAGCGCAAAGGCGTCGAACTCTGCTTCGGTGAGGCTGGTCGGCTTTCCGTCGTCGCCCTCAACCTCAGCTCGGGCCAAGATCGACAAGATGTCGTCCTTTGGCTCTGCCCGTCGGTCAACCCCCAGTGCGTGGGCATAGCCGAAGAGCTCAAAGGCGGCCTGCATGCTGTCTTCATTGGGATGGGACGGGTCTTCCAGCTTCCGGATGCGCTCCGACCAGTCGTAGAGCTGGGCCCGCTCCTCCTGGGGCATGCCCATGATCTCGGCGATGGCTTGGAGCGGCAGTTCCGCGGCCACGTCGGGCACCAGATCACAGGCGTCCATCTCCGCCACCCGATCCACGATCGAGTCCGTGCGCTGGTGAAGCTCTCCTTCGAGCAGGCGCATCGTCCGAGGCGTGAAGCCGCGATTGACCAAGCGCCGGTATCGAGTGTGCTGGGGCGGGTCGGTCATCATCATCATCACGCCCCGGGGATCGACTCCCTGTTCGGCCATCACGAGGTCGACCCGGGAAACACCGCCGCGCTGACTGGAAAAGACTTCCGGCTGTCGGCTCACCTCGGTCACATCGGCATGGCGGGTGACCGACCATTGGCCCTGGCCGTCTTCATCGACATGCCAATGCACCGGGTCGGTGCGGCGAAGGTCCCGAAAGATGTCGTGCTGCTTACCGGCGACAAAGTCCTCCACGGTGAGGATCGGCTCTTCAACCACGGATTCTCGCTGAGTATTCACTCAGTCAGTGTCTCTCATAGGTTCTCTAATGTCAACCAAACGAGACCCAATGAGGGAGACTCACTTTGTGTCCAATGGCAACAGGAGTCAGCGTCAAGACCAAGCCGATACCACGCGGCGCATCATCCTCGAAGCCGCGCTACAACTCTTCTCTCAACAGGGGTACGGGTCCACCTCCACCCGACAGATCGCGGAGGCAGCAGGCGTCTCGGAGGGACTGATCTTTCATCACTTCGGAACCAAGGCTCAGCTATTCCGAGCCATTCCCGAACAGCGAGGACGACTTCCCCGGGAACTGCACGACCTGCTCTTGGCCATGTCAGACCGACCGTTGGATGAGGTTATGGCTTCGCTGGTCGACCGGTTTGTAGGGCTGCTCGACCAAGAGAAGGATCTGGTGCGAGTGGTGTTGAGCGAGTCGGCCACTGATTCGGACGTGGGCAATATGTTCCGCGACCTGCTCTTGGGTTTCGAAGCCGACCTGGCTTCCTACCTCACCGGGCGGCAGGAGGCCGGCGAGATGAGCACCGCAGTACCGGCCTCCAGCGCGGCTCGCGCCCTCATCGGCGCGCTGTTCTACTTCGTACTGATCAGCCGAGATGAACAGCGCCAAGACTTGGGCGAGCGGGCCCGACGCCACGCCAACGAGGTCCTCGCCGTTTGGCTGGACGGGGTCCGCCGCTGAGGAATCAGCCCGGGGGTTGGATGTGGGCTTCGACTCGGTTGGCGGGCTCGTCGATCCAGCCCTTTGAGTTGGCGTAGGCCAGCATGCCGTCGAACTGGGCCTGCCACTCGGCGTCGGCGGCGTCGGCGGCGTCGCCAGCCAGTTCTTGCACGAAGGCGATGTCGATCCACAGGTGGTTGTCCCGCTTCGAGGCTGTGGCCCGGCCATCGAAGGCGGCTACCGCGGCCGCTATGTCGCCGTCAATTGCCACGTGAAATTCCCGGAAGTTGCCTGAGTCTTCGAGGGTGATCGTGTCGGCAATGGCGATGAACATGGCCTCAGCTTGACGCTTGGCGATGGCGGGTGTCGATCCGAGAGCTGAACGGCAGCGATAGCAATGCGGTGACCACCACCATGCCCATGAGCAGGTCGATGGCCTGGGAAGCCGAGGCTGCGGTGGTGGCGAAGGTGAGGCCGAGGGCCACGCCGATGGTGGTGGACACCCGCTGAGCGGTGAAGTTGATGCCGGTGGCCAGGGAATGCTGGTGGGGTGGCACGTCGTGAACCGCGGCGGCGATCAGAGACGGGAAAACCATGCCAGTGGCCACCCCGATCACGGCCATCCCGATGACGAACGCCGCCACATTGGGTTCTTCTCCCAACACCACCCAAAGCACCATGGTGGTGCCGACGTAGATCGCGGTGCCGGGGAGAATAAACATGCGATGGCCGGTGCGATGGGCGATTCGGCCGATAAGCACGCCGACCAAACCGGCGAACAGCGCCAGCGGCGCAATGGCAAACCCGCCCTCGATGGGTGTCCACCCCCACGACCGGATGATGATCACGGTGAAACCGAAGAACATCCCGAACCATGACGACGCGAAGATCAGCATGGCCAGATTGCTCCGCCGGACGTTGGGAATGCGGAACATTCGCAGCTCCACTAGCGGATTGGGGTGATGCAGCGACCTCTGCACAAACACCCCGAACATGGCCAGACCTCCGAGGATGCTGCCGGCCATCTTCCAGTCGAGCCATCCCCACGGGTCGCTCTGCACGATGCCCAGAGTGACCAGGGCGGTGGCTACCGCCACCATTGCGCCCCCTACCGGGTCGGGCAGAGCCCGGGTCTCGGCGCTGCGCGACTCGCCGTAGACCAGCGGCACCGCCACCAACACGAAAAGGCAGAACGGGACATTCAACCAGAACATCCACTCCCATCCCTGCCACTCGATCATCAGGCCGCCCACCGGTGGCCCGACCGCCGATGAAGTGCCGCCGGCCACCGCCCAGATGCCGATGGCCAGCGGCAGCCGATTAGCCGGCATGGTGGCCAGCAGGAGCGCCACCGCGGCGGTGTTGATTACTGATGAGGCCACCGCCAGCACCGCTCGAGCCCCGATCAGCACCCCCACGGATGGGGCCAGCCCGCCCACCACCGAACCGGCCAAGAAGAGCGAGGTGCCGAACAGGAGCATCCGCCGACGACCCACCCGGTCGGCCAACGCGCCCGCAGGCACCAGGGTGGCCGCCCCGACGATGGTGAAAATGTTGGTGACCCAAGACAGGGTCGGGTCGGAAGTGCCGGGAAACGCCTCTCCCAGTGCCGGATATCCCACTGTCATGATCGACAGACCGATGCCGGTAAGTGAGGCGGCAGTGATCAGCGCGGTCAGCCCGACCGCCGGATGGCGCGTGATCGGTTGGGGAGCCGCTGCTGCGGTCACCTAGCGTTTGTGGGCAGGAAGTTCGGCGATGATTTCCTTGGCACGAACCGCCACGCTAGACGAGGAGCCGACAAGATGAGCAGCAACGACGAGAGCGGCACCATCACCGAAGTCCTCGGCGGCGACATCTTGGCGACCCAAGACGGTGGGGTGCTCACCCTCACCCTGAACCGGCCCGACGCCCATAACGCCATCACCCCCGACCAGCGGAATTTCTTGGCCGACGAGTTCGCCCGAATCAGTGAGGACCTGTCGGTGCGGACAGTGATATTCACCGCCACTGGCAAGGGCTTCTGCACCGGTGCCGACCTGCGGATGGCCCGGCCCGACCCGGTGCGGCCGCCAGGAGCCCCCGACCGGGCCATCATGGAGGTGGCCCGGGGCATCAAGGACGGGGCCCAGAAGCTGGTATCGGCCATCTTGGACTGCGAGAAGCCGGTGATCGCCGCGGTCAACGGCACCGCTGCGGGTATGGGCGTGCATATGGCGGTGGCTTGCGATCTGGTCGTTGCCGCCGAGGGGGTCCGCTTCATCGAGGTGTTCGTGCGCCGGGGCCTGGTGCCCGACGCCGGTGGCGCGTACCTGTTGCCCCGACTGATCGGCCCGCAAAAGGCCAAGGAGCTGATGTTCTTCGGCGACGACGTGAGTGCCGCCGACGCGGCCGACATGGGCCTTATCAATCGGGTGGTGCCCCCCGACGAGCTGATGCCCACCGCTCGGGCCTGGGCCGAGCGGCTGGCCGCCCAGCCCACCAAGAGCTTGACCATGACCAAGCTGCTGGTAAACCGCAGCTTTGAGACCAGCCGCCAGACCATGTTCGAGATGGAGTCGTGGGCCCAGGAGGTTCTGATGGCTGGCGAGGACGCCGACGAGGGGGTCCAAGCCTTCAAGGAGCGGCGCGATCCGAACTGGAAGGGCTGGTAGCAGTCCTACCCAGCCAAGGCGCGGCCGATAGCGGCCAACTGGCGGCTGCCGCCGCCGAAGGTGTTCTCCAACTGCTTGACCCACAGGAAGTAGCGGTGGACGGGATAGTCGACATCGGCCCCCATCCCCCCGTGCAGATGCTGGGTGGCATGCACCACCCGCTGGCCAGCATCGGCCGACCACCACTTGGCCACCGCAGCAGCATCGGCGATCTCAGTGGGTGAGCGTCCTTCGTCGATCAACCAGGCGGCTTGAAGCAGGGTGACTCGCATGCAGTCGGTGTCGATGTAGCAGTCGGCCGCTCGCATAGCGACCCCCTGATTGGTGGAAAGGGGGCGCCCGAATTGCTCGCGCTCAGACGTGTAGGCCGCAACCATGGCGGTGGCCTCCTCGCAGCACCCCAGCGCCACCGCGGCCACCGCTACCTGGGCCCGAACCAGCATCCACTCCACAATCGTCCGACCGTCGGACCCGCCCAGCGCCGCATCTTCTCCGACCACCACCGATCTCAGGGTGAGTTCGCCGTGCAACTCCCGATTGGTGGTATCGCTCAGCGTCACCTCTACACCGTCGGCATCCAGGTCGACGACGAACACGGCCAGATCGCCGCGGTCGTCGCCGTCCACTACTCGGGCGGGCACTACCACGGCGTCGGCCACTCCCGCGCCTGGAACCGCAGGCTTCGACCCGGTCAACTCCCAGCTCCCATTGGCTAGGCGGGCCGCGGTCACCGACGGAGACTGGGCGTCGTCGGCCCCCCACTCCGATAGCGCCCCGGTGAGCACTGCCTGGCCGGAGGCCACCGCGCCCAACCAGCGGTCCCGCAGCGCGGGAGTTCCAAACTTTTCAATGGGCATGACCCCCAGCACCAGCGTGGGCCACAGCGGCACCGGCGCCACCCGCCGGCCCTGCTCCCTCAGCACCAGCGCGGTCTCCACCATGCCCAAGCCGAGCCCGCCGTGCTCCTCGCCAATGGACACTCCCAGCAGGTCGGAGGCGGCCAAGTCGGCCCACAGTTCCCGGTCGAACCGATCAGCGGTGCGCTCCACTTCAGCCACCCGATCAGCCCCCGCCGAGCCAGAGAACACCTGCTCGGCCAGCGCGGCCACCGCCTCCTGGGTCTCGCTGAAGTCGAAGTTCATGGAGAGACACTCCCCTGCGAATCGCCCAGCATCGAATTCACCGTCGACCGCCCCTGGCCATCTTCAGCCCTGTCCAGGCCACGATCTCCCGCTGGACCTCGTTCACCCCTCCGCCAAAGGTGTTGATCTGAGCAGTGCGAGCAGCAGCCTCCACCTGGCCGGCCAACAGCGCACCCGGCGTCCCCTCCCGTAGGTGGGCGCCCGCCCCCAGCACCCCCAGCAGCAAGTGGTAGATGTCGCTCACCGCCTCGGTGCCGTACACCTTCACCGCCGACGCCCGGGCCGGAATCAGAGAGTCAGCGGCCACCGCCGCGGCCATCTGCCAGTTCAGCAGCTTCATGGCCTCCAGCTTGGCGTGGCATCGGGCCAAGTCCATCTGCACCCAACCCTGGTCCAGCACCGTGGCCTCGGCCCCTTCGGCGACCGGAGTCTCCCCCGCCCAGGCCAGCACCTCCTCGTAGAGTTGGAATGACAGAGCCCCCACGGCGGCCAGCCCCACCCGCTCGTGGTTGAGTTGGCTGGTGATGAGCTTCCATCCCTCGTTCTCCGCTCCCACCAGGTTGGCGGCCGGCACCCGCACCTCGTCGTAGTACGTGGCCGTGGTGGTGGCGCTGCCCACCGTCACGATGGGGGTATAGGAGAAACCGGGAGCGTCGGTGGGCACGATGATGATGGAGATGCCCTTGTGTTTTGGGGCGTCGGGATTGGTGCGGCAGGCCAACCAGATGTAGTTGGCCTCGTTGGCCCCGGAGGTGAACACCTTCTGGCCGTTGATCACCCACTGGTCGCCGTCACGCACCGCCCGGGTGGCGAGCGACGCCAGATCGGTGCCCGCGCCCGGCTCGCTGTAGCCGATGGCGAACAGAGTGTCGCCGGTCAGAATGCCCGGCAGGTACTTGGCCTTGTGCTCTTCGGAGCCGTGGGCCATGAGCGTCGGCCCAACCGTGTTGAGGGTCACAAACGGCATGGGACAGCCCGACCGCTGGGCCTCGTCGAAGAAGATGAACTGGTCGATGACCGATCGCCCTTGTCCGCCATAGGCCTTGGGCCAGCCGATGCCCAGCATGCCGTCACGCCCCAGTTGGCGGAAGATCTCCCGCCGGGCCGGGCTGGTCTCGTGGGCCCCCAAGAGGGCTTCACGGACCTCGTCAGTCATCAGGCCGGTGAAGTAATTCCGGAGCTCGTCGCGCAGCTCCTGCTGCTCGTCTGTGTAGTCGAGGTACACCGGGCCGCGACGCTATCAATACGGCGCCGGTCAGTCTTCAGATGGTTCGGAGACTAGAGGGCGTCGGAACCCTGCTCGCCGGTGCGGATGCGGGTGAGGCCCTCCACCGAGGAGGTCCAGATCTTGCCGTCGCCGATCTTGCCGGTGCGGGCTGCGCCGGCGATGGCCTCGGTGGCCGCGGCCAGGGAGGAATCGTCCACCACTACCTCGATGCGGGACTTGGGGGTGAACGACACCTTGTACTCGGTGCCCCGGTAGGTTTCGGTGTGGCCGCCTTGGCGACCGAAACCCTGAGCCTCGCTCACGGTCATGCCCTGGACGCCGACCTCGGCCAGCGCCTCCTTGATGTCTTCAACTTGATGGGGCTTTACCACCGCAGTGATGAGCTTCATGGGAGCCGTCCTTTCTGGTCGCCGACCGGGACGCTATCAGGTCAATACAAAACTGGCAACAACCGCAGAATATTGGGTTTCTTGGACTCTATTGTGCTTTATGAGTCAGTACATTGGTACAATCCTGCTGTGCGGATTTGGATTGACGAGAACGCTCGCATTCCGCCCTATGAACAGCTGCGGGCCCAGCTTCGACTGATGGTCTCGTCCGGCCAGCTCAAGCCCCGAGAACGGCTGCCCCCTATCCGATCACTGGCCGAGGAGCTTGGCTTGGCCCCGGGGACGGTGGCCCGGGCCTACCGGGAACTGGAATGGGAGGGCATCGTGGAAGGCCGAGGTCGGGCGGGCACGTTCGTGGTGGACGAGCCCCCCGTGGCGTTCTCGGTAGTGGAGCGTCAACTAGCCGATGCCGCCGAGGCGTTCGCCGCCGAAGCCGACCGACTAGGGGCCGGACAACAGGCGGCCTTGCTGGCCCTCGAATCAGTTTTCTCGGCCCGGTCCGATCCCGAAATGGAAGCGGACTGACGCTTAGCCCAGCACCACCGAGGGGTCGGGCACCAGGTCGCGGGCCAGCCACTGGAACATCCGCCAGCCATTGTTCGCCGAGAACAGTGAGGCCTCGACTTCTTTGGCCGCTTCCTCGCTGATGGCCTTGGCATCGGGAGCCTTCACATGGACTTCGGCCACCCGTTCAGCGGCCACAAACCAGCCCACCGCCTCCCCCGGTGAACGCCCGCCGGTCAGCAAGCCGTGATTGCGGAGGATACACACCCGGCTACCGCCCATGGCCTGGGCAATGGCTTCCCCGCCAGCGACGTCGTTCACCTCGAGGTTCTCGCCGTCGTACAGCGACTGGTCGAACACGAACCCGCACGATTCCTGGCTGATGGCTCGAAACGGCTCGACGTTGGCCGACCACGGCGTGCCGTAGGGAGTATGGGTGTGGGCGGCCGAGGCTAGTTCGGGGCGGGCGTTGAGGATCGGCCAGTGGATGTTGTAGGCCGCAAAGTTCACGCCCATGTCCAGGGGACCGTCCACGCCCTGGCCGTCGGGGCCCACCAGGGTGAGGTTGTCGATGGTGGCATCGCCGAAGCGGATGCCGTAACCCAGCACCCAGAAGTGGTCGGTGAGGATCGGATCGCGTGCGGTGATGTGGCCGTCGCCGGTCTGGCCCCAGCGCATAGCGGCAAAGATGCGGTAGCCGATGGCCGCCTCCCACTTGCGAAGCAGGCGCAGCTCCTCGAGGTCGCTGACTTCAGGAGGAGAGCCGCCGTAAGTGACGCCGTAAGTGATGCCGGGATAGCGGTCTAGCAACAATGCCATTGCCAAATGATACCCATAGACAGCGCAGACACCTCCCCGAGTACAAGGCTGTGTTTGCCGCCACGACTGACTAGAACAGGGGGATGGCCAATCTGAATCTGAGCGCCGACGAGGTGCTCACCACCACCAGGGCGGTGCGCCGGCGCCTAGACACGTCTAGACCGGTCGCGCCGGAGTTGATCACCGAATGCCTGGAGATCGCCGTGCAGGCCCCCACCGGGTCGAACCGGCAGAACTGGCGGTTCATGGTGGTCACCGAGCCCGACCTGATTGCCGCGCTGGCCGACCTGTACCGCCGAGGTGGCGAGGTGGCCGGCGACTATCTGGGGGTGCTCCCCCGTCTCGAGCCTTCCGACCCGGCCCAGCTGGAAGCCACCAACGAGAAGATGCATGCCTCGGCCGGCCATCTGTTCGAGCACCTGGACGAGGTACCCGGAATGCTGATCCCCTGCCTTGTCGGGCGGGTGTGGGACCAACCGCCGGTGACCGTGGCCTCCCACGTGGGGTCGGTCATCCAAGCGGCGTGGTCGTTCATGTTGGCCGCCCGAGAGCGGGGTATCGGCACGGTGTGGACCACCATCCACCTCTGCTACGAGCAGGAGGCGGCCGAGCTGCTGGGCATCCCCTACGACGAGGTGATGCAGTTGGCCCTCATACCCTTCGCCCACACGGTCGGCACCGACTTCCGTCCCGCCCGCCGCGAGCCCCTGGAGCTGGTCACCCGCTGGAACCGCTGGTAGCGCCCCCTTCTAGGATCTCCTCATGGACGCAGCAAAGGCATTGGACTACGTCAGAGAGAACACCAACGCGGTTCTAGCCACCGCAAGGGGGGACGGCACCCCCCAGATGTCGCCAGTCACCCTGGCAGTGGTGGACGACACCGTGGTGATGAGCACCCGGGAGACGGCCTACAAGACCAAGAACCTGCGGCGCGAGCCCCGCAGCTGGCTGTGCGTGTTCCCCCGCAACTTCTTCGGCGACTGGGTGCAGATCGAATGCCAGGCCGAGATCATCTCCGGCCCGGATGCTCTGGAGCCGCTGGTCGAGTACTACCGCACCCTGCGGGGCGAACACCCTGACTGGGACGAGTACCGCCAAGCCATGGTCGCCGACCAGCGCTGCCTGGTGAAGTTCCACATCCTCCGCGCCGGACCCGACCGCTCGGGCTGATCGCCCGTTGGCTCTGGTCAGCCTTCTTCGACGACGCGCCGCAGCTTCTTGTCGAACTTGGCCCGGTAGTTGAGGTCGTTGCGATGAGCGTCCCTCTTCTCCTCGAATAGGGCGTCGATCAGCCCGGACATCTGCCCGGAGGTCTTGAGGAGGGGAAGAACCTGCCGGTCGTCAATGCCCCGCTCGCCCAGCAGCTTCTTCATGAGGTCGACTTGGCGACTGCTGGGCGGATTGGTCGAGCCTCGGGAGACCCGCCTCATGGCTTGCTGGCTTCTCTCCCGCCACCCTCTATTGGACGCTTGGATCAAGTCGACTGCGGTACCCTTGCTCCACTCGGCCGCCAAATGCTGGGCCAGCGCCAGCGTTGCCGCCGCGTCCGATCCGGCGTCGTGGGCTTTCTGCTCTATGCCCAACTCCTGGCAAAGCGTGATCAGGCGGTAGGACTTGGTCCGCTCCGGCCACACCAGATGCGCCATCCGCAGCGTGCAGCCGACCGATCCGAAGGCCGGCTCGGGCTGCTCGTGGTGGGTCATGGCGGCGTTGATGCAGTTCATATCGAACTCCGCATTGTGGGCAATGACCGTCCGCCCGCCAATGAAGTCAACCGCCTGGGTCCAAGCCTCCGGAAATCCCGGCGACGACACCGTGTCTTCCGCCGTGATGCCGTGGATTCCCACGTTCTTGATGTCGTACCGGTTGCCGGGGGGCTTGACCAACCACGATCGCGAGGCGATCTTCCCGTCGAGAATCGCGGCAACCCCAATTTGGCAAACGCTGCTTGCGCTGCTCGTGGCCGTCTCGACATCCACCGCGGCCACACCGGTCAAATCGACTCGACTCAAGCTCCACCCTCCACAATTCGAGCTGACCTCGAATCATCGAGCCAACCCTGCCTCGTTGCAGCATCTAGAAGTTACATGCCCAAACCCACGGCACGCACAAGTCAGCGCTAAGCCGGTACTGCTGCCTCTTCTCTGGCCCGGAAGTGGGGGATGACGTGGTGGCCGAACTGGCGAATGGTTTCGAGCATGACCTCTTGGGGGATGGTGCCCATTTGGATCATGCACATGATCTCGTCGCAACCCACGGCCTCGAGTTCGCTCACATAGCGGATGGCGTCTTCGTAGTCGCCGTAGGCGTGCTCGACATTGAACGTGCTGGTGGCGTTGGGACTCAGCGGGATGTTCATCTCGCTGATCTTGGCGTGGACGTTGCCCACCGCCTCGTCGATGGCCGCCGCAGTGTCCTCATCGGCTGATCCTGCCCGAGGAGGGGGCGTGCCCAGGTTCCAGTGCATGATGGCCTCGGCGAAGAACCGCTGGCCCCGGGCCCCGATGCGGAACGCCTCGTCCCGGTCGTCGAGGATCGTGGTGGGACACAACGCCGAGAACCAGTCGTTGGGATGGTCGCTCACGAACCGCTCCCCGGTGCGGGTGGCGATGGCCTCGTCGTAGGTCTCCTTCATCAGCCGGATCTCATCGGCGCCGGCGAATCCCAGCACCAGCGCACCGATGCCCAACTCGGCGGCCAGCTTCACGGTGTCCACCTTGGTGCAGGCCAGGTAAAGCGGCGGGTGGGGGTCTTGCACCGGCCGGGGCAGAATCGGATGAGGCGAAATGTCCAGCAGGCCGTCCCACTCGAACTCGTCGTCCCGCCAGCAGTTGGAGATGATCCGCAGCGACTCCTCCACCTGGGCATAGGTGTCCTCGGGCTTGACCCCGAATGCCGACATCTCCTGGAGAGTGGCTCCCCGGCCGGCACCCACGTCCAACCGCCCACCCGACAGCACGTCCAGCATGGCGATGCGCTCTGCCGCCCGTAGCGGGTGGTTGTAGCCGAAGGGCATGCACACCACCCCGTGGCCAATACGAATCCGGGACGTGCGGGCCGCCACCCAGGTCAAGAAGATCTCCGGTGCGCTCATATGGGCATACCACTTCAGGCAGTGGTGCTCCACCGCCCAGATCCGGTCGAAGCCCACCTCCTCGGCCAGCACCGCCTGGTCCACGCAGTCGCGGATGACCTGCTGCTCGGTTTCGCGTGACGGATCGGCCATCTGGGCCTCGAAGATCATCGAGAATTTCACGGCCATCATTGAACCATCCCCACCTCGCTGAGCCCGAATGCTGGCGAAACCCCTCGATTGCCCGGCTGTCCGGTGGGGACTGCCGGGAGCCCTCTGGCTACCATCAACGCGGCATGGATTTCGACGAGACACCTCAGGAAGCCGCCTTCCGGGCCGAGTGCGTGGAGTGGCTGGACGCCAATATCCCGGCCGACGGCGGCGGTCCCCGTGACCAGACGGCCATCACCATTTCCGACCCCGAGGTTGAGAACGCCTACGTGGCCCGGTGCAAGGGGTGGCAGCGCACCAAGTACGACGGCGGATGGGGCTCCATCACCTGGCCTGTCGAGTACGGCGGCAAAGGGTTGAACGGCATCCACGACGGCATCTTCAAGGAGGAAGAGGCCAAGCGGGTGTCGGCCACCGGAGTGTTCGCGGTAGGCATCGGCATGACCGGCCCGACCATCATCGCCCACGGCACCGACGCCCAGAAAGAGCGGTTCCTGCCCGCCATGCTCAGGGGCGAGGAGGTGTGGTGCCAGCTGTTCTCCGAGCCGGTGGCCGGGTCAGACCTGGGCGGGCTGCGGACCACCGCAGTGCGCGATGGCGACGAGTGGGTGGTGAATGGTCAAAAGGTGTGGACCTCAGGCGCCCAATACAGCGACTGGGGCATCCTGTTGACCCGCACCGACCCCGACCAGCCCAAGCACCGGGGAATCACCTACTTCCTGGTGGACATGAACACCCCCGGTATCGAGGTGCGACCGCTGGTGCAGATCACCGGCGCCGCCCACTTCAACGAGGTCTTCTTGTCGGATGTGCGGGTTCCCCACGAGAACATCCTGGGCGAGGTCAACGCCGGGTGGGGCCCGATCATGACCACCTTGTCCAACGAGCGGGCCCTGATCGGGGGATCCAACGCCCGGACCCGCTTCAAGGAGTTGGTGAAGCTGGCCCAGCAAACCGGCACCGACCACGACCCGGTAATCCGCCAAGAGCTGGCCAAGACCTACACCCGCATGGAGATTCTGAAGTACCAGAGTTACCGGGTGCGCACTGCGGCCAGCCGAGGCGAGCTGCCCGGACCGGAGAGCTCCACCATGAAGCTGGCCATCTCCCAGCACTTTGGCGACATGGGCGACCTGGTGATGTCCATGAACGGTGCTTCAGGGATGCTCCACGGCGAAAGCGCCCGCGACGAGGGGCGTTGGCAATACGAGTTCTTGGGTCAGTGGGCGTCGCGCATCGGCGGCGGCACCGACAACATCCAGCGCAACACCATCGGCGAAAAGGTGCTGGGCCTGCCCCCCGATATCCGGGTGGACAAAGGCGTCCCCTTCCGGGAAATCCCCAGCTAGCTAGCGCCGTAGACCGGTGCCGGCTCCGGCGATCCGGCAATAGAAGCGTGCACCGCCTCACCCACCTCAGCAGCAGCAAACTTGCGCCCCACGTCGACTACGTGGCCATGCTGCCAGCCGTCGCACACATTGAGCGCCCCGCCAGCGATCTCGAAGACCCGTCCGGTCACATCGCAGGCGTCCGACCCCAGCCACACCACCAGCGGTGAGGCATTGGCCGGGTCCTTGTCGTCCCAGCCCTCGGGAGCCTCCTCGGTGTACATGATCCCTGCGGTCATTCGGGTGCGGGCGTCAGGAGCTATGGCGTTCACCATTACCCCGTAGCGGCCCCACTCGGCGGCCTGCTGGATGGTCAGCGCCGCCACCCCGGCTTTGGCCGCGGCATAGTTGCCCTGACCGATCGAGCCCAGCAGTCCGGCACCCGAGCTGGTGTTTATCACCCGCCCCTGCACCATCTCCCCGGCTTTGGACCGGTCCCGCCAGTGGGCCGCCGCGTGGCGGGCGGGGGCGAAGTGCCCCTTGAGGTGAACCCGCATGATGGCGTCCCACTCCGCTTCGCTCATGTTGGCCAGCATGCGGTCGCGCAAGAAACCGGCGTTGCACACCAGCGTGTCGAGGCGACCCCACGTGTCAACGGCCTGGGCAATCATGGCCTCGGCTTGGTCCCAGTCGGCCACATCGGCGGCGTTGGCCTCGGCCTCGCCCCCAATGGCCCGGATCTCGGCCACCACCTCTTGGGCCGGCTCCGAGGCGCCGCCCGAGCCGTCGCGCTCCACTCCTAAATCGTTGACCAGAACCCTGGCCCCCTCGGCGGCGAATTCCAGAGCGTGGGCCCGGCCCAGCCCCCGGGCCGCTCCGGTGATCACCACCACCCGGCCCTCGGCGATACCGGCCATCACTACAGCTCCGGATTCAGCTCAGACGACACCATCCACATGGCGTAGTACTGGGCGGCGCCGCCGTAAGCATGGCCGATGGAGATCTTGGCCCCCGGCACCTGGTACTCGCCAGCGGTGCCCCGCACCTGGTTGGCCGCCTCCAGGCAGCGGATCATGCCCGACGCCCCAATGGGGTTGGACGACAGCACGCCGCCCGACATGTTCACCGGGAACGACCCACCCAACTCAGTGTCGCCGGCGTCGGTCATCTTCCACCCATCGCCCTCCTCGGCGATGAGGTGCCCCTCCAGCCACATGGGCTCGTACCACGAGAACGGCACGTACAGCTCGGCGCAGTCGATCTGCTCGCGGGGATTGGTGATGCCTGCCTTGCGGTAGAGCGCCTCAGAGCACTCCACCCCGGCTTGGGGCCGCACCGTGTCGCGCCCGGGGAACTGGCCGAACTCGGTCCGCTTGGCGTGGGAGATCACCCACGCCGGCGGGCGGCCCGACTTCTTGGCGATGTCGTCGTTGCCCAGCACCATGGCCGCGGCCCCGTCCGACGACGGGCACGACTCCAAGAAGTGGAGCGGATCCCACAGCATGGGCGACTCCCGCACCTTCTCAACGGAGATGTCGGGCAGGTGCAGGTGGGCGTACTCGTTCTTGAGGGCGTTGAGCCGGTCTTTCACCGCCACCATCCAGCCGATGTGCTCGGGTGCCTTGGAGCGGGCGATGTAGTTGCGGATCCACGGGGCGAACGTGCCGCCCGCGCCCTGCCCGCCGCTCTTGCCGCCCGACAGCGCCCAGGTGGCGTTGCCCTCCGACTGCTTCTCGTAGGCGATGGTCAGCACGGTGTCGTACATGCCCGACTCCACCAAATTCACCGCGGAAATGGCGGTGGACGCCCCTACCGACCCGGCGGTGTGCACCCGGTGGATGGGCTTGCCGATGGCACCCAGGGCATCGCACAGGCTCAGCAGCGGCATCATCACCCCTTCGAGAGCGTCGGGGGCCTTGCCGATCACAATTGCGTCGATGTCGTCGAAAGTGGCCCCGGCGTCCTCCAGGGCCCTCAGGGCGGCCTCCCGCACCAGGCCGTCCAAGGTCACATCGTCGCGGCGACGCTTGTACTTGGTCTGGCCGATGCCCAGTACTGCACAGGGTCGAGGGGCCATTATCCGTCTCCTTCCAACACGCAGAGCAGGTTCTGTTGGAGCGCCGGCCCGCTGGATGCGTGGGCCACGCCTCGGCCGCCATCGCCGTTGCGGATGGCCCGGGCCAGCTCGATCACCCGAGTGAGGCCCACGGCCATGAACGGGCTGCCGGTCAGCGGCCCGCCCGACGGGTTCACCGAGGTCTGTCCGTTGAGTCCTAGAGCATCGCGCAAGATGATCTCCTCGGGGCTGTAGGTCACGGTCAGCTCGGCGATGTCCACCGGCCCGGCATGGAGTCCGACTCGATCAGCCGCGATGCGCACCGACGGGGAGTCGGTGAGGTCCCGCAGCGTGGGGTGATGGGAATCGATGCGGTGGTCGATGGCCCGGATCCACACCGGATTGTCACACAGCTCCCGAGCCCTGTCGGCCCGGGCGATGATCATGGCCGCGGCCCCGTCGCTGGTCGGCGGGCAGTCGAGGCGGCGCAGCGGCTGCTGCACGTAGGGCTCGGCCAGCAGGTCGTCCACCGACAAGTCGCCGCTGAGCTGGGCGTAGGGGTTGTTCTTGGCGTTGGCGTGGCTGCGGGCCACCACCTCGGCGAAGTCCCGCTCGGTGGCCTTGCCCGCGGCGATAAGGGCCTGGGCCTGGAATCCGGCCTGGGTGCGGGGGTCCAGGCCAATAGGGGCATGCACGTAGGGATCGGTCTGGAGCGAGAACCCCTCCCGGTAGCTGCCCGGCGAGCACTTGCCTGAGCCCGACACCAGCACGGTGTCGATATCGCCCGACTGGAGTCGCACAAACCCCTCGAACAGTGCCCAGGCGCCGTCCATCTCCACATGGCTCTCATACACCGGGGGCCACGCCCCCACCGCGTCGATGTTCATGACGAAGGCGAACGGCATCCCCGACAGGTAGTCGCAGCTTCCGGCGATGGTGAAGTCGATGTCGTGGCGGTCCATTCCCACCTGCTCGATCACCGAGTTCACGCACGGCATGATCATGGCCGGCTCGCTGTCGTTGAAGTGGGCGTGGGATGGAGTCTGCTCAAACGCGACGATGGCGACGTCTTCGGCCAGGCTTACCATGAGTGCTCCTTGAGATCGTCGGCGGGCACGTCGGGTTCGCCGGTGGGCTCGAACCGGGCGTACACCGTTTCGGGGATGTTGCCGTAGCGGTTGTCGATGTCTTCCACCGAGCGCTCCTCGGGGTCGCGCCAGATGCAGCGCATCCTCATCCCCACCCGCATCTCGTCCACCGTCATGTCGCGGATGTCGATGCCGATCACCGGCTGGTCGGTCCCGTCGAACAGGATCGAGCAGCGCACATAGGGTTCGGTTTCGGTCTGGCCGTAGTACTGCACCGGGTTCAGCTCGGTGAACGCCACCACGGTGCCGACGTCGGACACTTCAACCTCGTCGGATTCGCTCATCAGCACCCGGGACATGTTGTCGTAGCCCCGGCCGGGCACGTACACCTTGCCGGTGACTGGGCTGCGCTGGCCGATGATCTTGCCGTCCAGCAGTCCCTGGGCGAACCGGGCCCGATGGGGGTACAGCGGCTCGTTGATCCGCAGGCCGATGAGGTGCTCAGTAATGGTCACCGGCTCGTCGCCCGGCTCGATCAACTGGTCGGCGGCGTCGGCCTCGGGCACGAAGTACACGTCGGCAACCGATCCGTGGCGCTCCTCCCGAAACTGGGCCTGCACTCTCATGCCGGTGCTGATGGCCTCGGGATCGCCGCTGGAGTCCACCGCGTGCACTAGGGCGGTGTCGGCCCCGTCCAGCTTGATGAAGGCAAAGCCGAACGGCCGGTCAAAGGGGTGCTTGCCCGAGGGCTCGGCCACCCAGGTCCAGTTCTCCACCACCCCACCGGGTCCGACCTCAACCAGGTCGGGCTCCAGGCTGGCGAAGGTGTCCGGATCGAACTCCATGGGCGGGCACAGCACCCGGTCGCCGCACCGCTGGCCGAGGATGCGCCCGTCGCGCAGACCGGTCAGAAACGGACCGATGACCGGTCCCGTGGTGCGGGTATATGGGTACTCAAGGGTGTAGTCAACGTCATGCAACTGGGGCACGGCGGCAAGTTCACCACACGCCTGCCACCGCCCCCAAAGCAGACCAGCTGTCTGTTCTGCCCCCCTCTGCCACCGCCCCCAAAGCAGACCGGATGGCCCGCCGATGATCAGGTCAATGAGTTGAAATACTCGACAACGTCGGCGATGTACAGATCGGGGGCTTCGAGGGAGGCGAAGTGGCCGCCGCGGGGCATCTCGGTCCAGCGGACGATGTTGTACCAGTACTCCACCCAGGGACGGGCCGGACGGATGCCGTCGCCGGGGAATCGGGCGTAGGCGGTGGGCACCTCCACCCGGCGGTCGGGCGCGGAGGCCCCTCGGCCACCCATGCGGGTCTCGTAGTAGAGCCGGTTGGCCGAGGCGATGGTGCCGGTCACCCAATACACCATCACGTTGGTGATCAGCTCGTCTTTGGTGAAGCTGGCCTCGATGTCGTTGTCGGGGCCGATGTCGCTCCACACCAAGAACTTCTCGATGATCCAGGCAGCCAGCCCGGCCGGAGAGTCGTTCAGCCCCACCGACAGCGACTGGGGCCGGGTGGCCTGCTGCGCCCGGTAGCCCCGCTCCACCTGATTTCGGGCCCCGGCCTCGGACCGGTCGGCCCGCTCTTCATCAGTCAGGTCGCGCACGGCGCCGGGTGGCGGCTCGGGGGCGATGGCCAAATTGAGGTGGATGCCCATCAGCCGCTCGGGAGCTTGCAGGGCCATCTGGGCGGTGACCATGGCCCCCCAGTCCCCGCCCTGGGCCCCGAACCGCTCGTAGCCCAGGCGACTCATCAGCTCCAGCGAAGCCGCCGCCATTCGCCGTGGCGTCCAGCCCGGCTCTGCGGTCGGCCCGGAGAAGCCATAGCCGGGCAGCGACGGGCAGACCACGTGGAAGTGCTCCCGCAGCGGTTCGATCACCTTGGTGAACTCAGTGATGGAACCGGGCCAGCCGTGGTGGATGACCAAGGCCATGGCATCGGGGTTGCGACAGCGGGCGTGGATGAAGTGCAGCTTCTGGTTGTCGATGGTGGTGGTGTACTGGGGGAACTGATTGAGCTGGGCCTCGACAGCCCGCCAGTCGTAGTCGTGGCGCCAGTAGCGGCACAGCTCTTTGAGGTAGTCCAGGTCGGTGCCCTCATCCCAACCGGCCCCAGGCAAGGGATCGAACCACCGAGTGGAATCCAAGCGGCGGTTTAAGTCGTCGAGCACCTCATCGGGCACCTCGATGGCAAACGGCTCCACGGCGGTCATCGCGTACTCCCTCCAGCTAGCCGGTGCGGTCGTGGAGAGGACCGGCCGGCAGGCGGCCGTCGACGTCGGTGAAGCCGTAGGCGTCGGCCATGTCTCGGGCTGACACCGCCAGGCCGGTGTGACGGGACCGATCGGCGTCGATGGCCAATGCGGTCACTGCCCGTCCGGTGAACCGGGGCGACTCGGCCGCCGACAGATCCAGGCTCGGTGGCAGCTCCACCCCGGACTCCACGGCCATGTCGATGCGCTCGGTGCGCACGAAGCCAGGCCACACCGACACCATCGAAACCCCGGTGTCTCGGAGCTCGCGGGCACAATCGGCGGTCATGCGGTCGAGAGCGCATTTCCCCACCCCATAGGCCACGTGCCAGGCATACTCGACCGCCCCCGAGGAGCTGATGTTGGCGATCAGCCCATCGCCCTGCTCGATCATCACCGGGGCGGCCAGCACCGAGGCCACGTAGGCTGAGCGGGTGCCCACGTCCATCATGTCGTCCCAGTTGGAGATGGGCACCTCCCAGAAGGGCAGCATGGCGGTCAACTCGTCGGGAATGGCGAAGGCGTTGTTCACCAGCACGTCCAACCGACCATGGTCGGCGGCAATCCGGTCGAACACCGCCCGCACCGCGTCGTCGTCACGATGGTCACAAGACACCGCCACCGCACTGCCGCCCGCGGCGGCAATCTCCTCTGCGGTGGCCCCCACCGTGCCCGGCAGTGGGTGCTGACCAGCACCGGTGGTGCGGCCAGTGACATAGACCGTGGCCCCCGCGGCGGCCAGCTCCAAGGCGCAACCCTTGCCTATGCCCCGGCTGGCCCCGGTGACCAGGGCCACCTTTCCGGCTAGCGGTGATCCGTCCAAGATGCTCATGATGGTTCCTCCGGTGGATTGGCACCAGGTGGGTTAGCAATGGCCATGGGGGGCGACGAGCACGATGTGGACCCCTTAGCCCGAAACGGTGAGTGGCAGAACACGAAGCGGTCGACCCCGGCAGCGGCAACTTCCTCACAGCTCATCGACTCGGCCATACGGATGCCCTCCTTCACCAGCATGATCTGGTGGCCGGCCGACACCCAGCCGCCGGTGGCCTCAAAATCGAACACCCCCCACATCCAGCTATCGGTGGACACCAGCGCCGGCCGGTGGAAGGCCAGCCACTTGTTCTCGGCGATCCACGGGCCGGGCGAGGCGGCCAGGAATCTCTCGGGGTCCTCTCGGGTGAGGCTGATCCACCCGGTGCGCAAGCACAGGGCGTCACCCGGTTCGGGTTCGGGGAGTTCTTGGCGCTCGATGGCGCCCTCGATCTGCTCGACGGTAATGCGGTGGCGGTCCATGAGCCGGGGCAACCCAGCCTGGTTTGATTCCACATCGCCGGTGGTGTCGGCCACATAGGCGGCCACATCGATCATCAGCCCCCGAGTGAGCAGCGGCGGCCCCCACGACGGCACGTCCATCGCGGTCACCCCCTCGGTTCGGGCCAAGTCGGCGCCTTGGTGGCCGTTGTAGAAAGTGCCGTCCACTGCCGCGTGGGTGAAGCCGTTGATCTTGGAGCTCATGTTGAAGGTGTACGACACCCGTTCCTCGGAATAGCCCAGCTTGGACACGCCCAATCCCTCGGTGCCGCTAGCGATCAGTCCCTCGAACCCCTCGCCGGGGTCGTAGCCCGCCACCACCAGGGTTTGGGCAAATTCACGGTCGGCGAATGCCGGATAACCCGGCCAAATCCCGTCGCCCATCGAATAGGTGCGGATCGGCCTGGTCAGGTCCAGCATCGCCAGCGCGTCGGCCCGCTTCTGGTCGGTGACCTCGTTGTAGGTGCCCAGCACATCGTCGGGCCCGTATCGGCTGGGGGCCCATGCCCCGGCCACCACCGCGGCGACGTCGAACTTCTCGTCGTCAAACTTCACTGGCGCAGCCTAGCCACCATCGACCAGTTCGCTCAGAAGAGGTGAGGGAGCGATCAGGCGGGGGCGGAGACCGTCAGGCGGGCCATCTCCCGACGCTGGGGGAAATGGTCGGCCACTGCGAAATGCTGGGTGCAGCGCTCGTCCCACAACACCACATCGCCCTCGGCCCACTCATAGCGGATGGTGTAGTTGGGCTGGGTGGCGTGCTCATACAGCATGTTGAGCACCGCGTCGCTCTCGGCCCTATCGAATCCCACCAGATGGCTGGTGAAGTTCTTGTTGACGTTGAGATAGCGGCGACCGGTGTCGGGATGCACGGCGATCACCGGGCGCTCGGCGCCGGGGAACTGCTCTTTGGTGCGGTCGTACAAGTCAACGCCGGCTTTCGACTTGAATGCCTGGCCCTCCCCCATGTCGTGCCAGGCGGAAACCCCCTCGAGCCGGTCCCGCAGCGTCTCCGACAGTCCGTCGTAGGCGGCGTACATGCTGGCAAACAGGGTGTCTCCGCCCCGGACGGGCATTTCGATGGCCCGAAGTGTGCCCAGAATCGGGGGGTCGGGGTCCCAGGTGACGTCGGTGTGCCATTTGTCCTGGAAGGGCGGGCGCTCCTCGTCATCGACGATGCGCTCCACCTTGGCCTCCACCCCGCCCGCCACTCGGCCGATGGGGTGGATGTAGGGCTGGCCCCACGGGGCCAGCAGTTCCATCTGGTGGGAGTCTTCGATGGACTGGCCGGGAAACGCCAGCACCAGGTGCTCCAAGAGCAGCTCGTACAGATCCTTCCGCTCCCCGTCACCCAGCGGCTGGCTCAAATCGATGCCGGCCACCCGGGCGCCCAGCACTCCCCCGATCGGCTCCACCGACCACCCAGCCATGTTCAACTCCCTAGAAGAATCCGCGCCCTTGGGCGGCGGCGTTGGCCAGCCATATCTCGAAGTCCTGGATCGACTGGGTCATGGCCTGGCCGATGAGGTCTAGCTTGCGCACCTGCTCGATGCGGGCGGTGGCCTGTTCTAGCTCCCGCTTGGAAAGCAGCTCGGTGAAGATTCCGCAGGCGTGAGCCAGGCAGATAATCACCACGTCACGGGGGCTGGGAATCTCATCGCTGAACAGCACTCCCATGATCCGCAGCTTGACCTCGCGCTCAGCCTCACCGTCGACTGTCGGATAGCGGCGAGACCGGAACACCCACAAGAAGCGGTCGTCCTCGCGTTCCAGGATGCCCCGCCCCACCAACCGGTCCAGCGTCGCCTCCCGGATCTCCGGCGCCTTCTGGGCGGTCTGCTCCACCCAGTGGCGGGCATCCCTTTCCTGGCCTTCGACCCCCTGCCCGGCAGCGATCATGGCCAGAGTCGGATCCAGCAGGTCGTCGCCTACCGGGGTGGCATCGACCAGGATCAAGTGCTCCAGATCGGTGTCGATCCGGTCCTCCATGGCCAACTCCATCAACACCGCCCCAGCCACCGCCCGGTCCATGGATGACTGGGACACATTGATGAACTTCCCGTCGTCGTCACGAAGCAGCAGAAGGAGGATCTCCTCAACGAATCTCAACATGGCGCTAACGATAGGCGATTATTTCTTCGCCGTATTGTTGGAGGGCCTCGACCACCTGCGAACGGGTGTCGCCTGCGATGGGGGCCGACAATCCCGTAACCCCGATGGCGGCTTGGGCCGCGATGTTCTCCAAGTGCTTTTCGGAGTTCCAGCCCGACGTGCCCACGGCCCCGACTTCGAGGTCCATGTACTTGATGTCGATGGGCTCGGTGCGACCCACCGACGCGGCGTGATCGCGCAGGTAGGCGATCATGTCGGCCAGCTGGTCCAGGGTCTCCAGGTGGGCCGAGCGGCGGCGGGAGGCCAGTGCCGCCGGGTTGGGCATGGGCATCCACCCCTGAGCTCTCTCAGCCACCCGACGACGGGACAGCTTGGAGTTCCCCCCGATCCACACCGGAACCGGCGCCTGCACCGGGGTGGGCAGGCCGGTGCTGTTCGAAATCGAGAAGTTGAGCCCCTGGTAGTTCACTGTCTCCCCTGACCAGATCAGCCGCAGCACTTCGAGGCTTTCGTCGAACAGGGCATTGCGCTGATCGAAGTCCACGCCCACCGCGTCGAATTCCGACTCCAGATAGCCCACTCCTGCACCGAGGATGGCCCGGCCGCCGCTGAGCCGATCCAGCGTGGCCACCGTCTTGGCCAAAATCGCCGGGTTTCGGTAGGGCAGCGGGGTCAGGTTGGTGAGCAGCCGCAGCCGGGTGGTGGCCCCCGCCGCCACCGCCAGCGCCACGAACGGATCGAGGGCATCGTGGCCCCCGCTGGCCAACCAGGGGTCGCTGGGCAGGGGATGCTCGGTCAGCGAGCAGGAATCGAATCCAGCCGACTCAGCGGCCTGGGCAAACTCGGCAATGGCCTCCGCGGTTAGGAACTCGGGGTTTTGCGGATGGGCCATCAGAGGAAGGCCGAAGCTGAACTTCACGCGCTGCTCCCTTCAATCGCGCCAAGGTGCAGCACGATAACCGACGGGCTCCCCGCCGATCACACGACCGGCGGAGAGCGCCGTCAGCTCAATGAATCAATGGTGATGAGTTGGCTAGTTGCCGCCCTCTTTGACCTCGACGGTGCGGCGGGCGTAGTCGTTGCCGTACACGTCGTGGCCCGCGGCCTCCAGGTTGGCAATGGCTTCCTCCGCGATGTCCCGCCGGAATGCACCGGCATCGGGCGCCGCCTGAAGGATGCCCTGGGAAGTGGCCACGTCGATGGTCTGGTCATACAGAGCTTGGTCCATGATCCCGACCCCACCGGGCGACGGCCAGATGAGGGCGTTGATCTCGTTCATCATCCACGCTTGGTGCGCCGGGCCGCCGAAGGGCGGAGCGGCGGCTACCACGATGTCGACGCACTCTTGGAAGTTGTCGCGGCAGTGGATCCACCCACGCAGCGACGCCTCCACGAAGCGCACCGCGATGTCGCGGTACTCCGCATCGGTCTCCAGCTTGTCGGCGTCGGCCCAAATGGCGTCTTGCAGCATGGCTGTGCCCACATCGTTCCAGTCGATGACCGAAAGGTCTTCGGGCTGGAACAGTTCGCCGGTATCGGGATTGATGGTCTCAAGCACCTGGGCGTACTCGTTGTAGATCATCGCCTGAGCGGCGTCGATGTCGCCGTTGATGAGCGCGGTCATGTTGAAGTCCTGCTGCACCAGAGTGACATCGGCCTGCGGGTCGAGACCCACGCTGACCAGGCCAGCGAAGAGCTCAAATTCGTTGCCGAATCCCCAGTTCCCCACCAGCTTGCCTTCGAGGTCGGCCGGACCGGTGATGCCGGCGTCAACGAACGACACCTGCAAAGTGCCGCTGCGCTGGAATACCTGGGCAATGTTGGTGATGTTCAGGCCCTCCTCACGAGGCACCAACCCGCGCGGCACCCACGAGATGGCGAAGTCAGCGGCCCCGGAGTCCAGGACCGTGGCCGGAACGATATCGACAGCACCGTCGATGATGGTCACATCCAGGCCGACGTCCTCGTAGAACCCGAGATCGCGAGCGGCAAAGAAGCCGGCAAACTGCGACTGCGGAACCCACTGGAGCTGTAGCGACACCTCTTGGAGCTCTACGGGCTCCGGCGCAGGAGCCTCTGTTGGCTCCGGTTCGGGCGCCGCCGGCGCCTCAGTGGCCGGCGCAGGAGCAGGCTCGCTCACGTCATCGTCGTCGTTGCCGCACGACGCGGCCACCACGACAAAGGCGAGAAGCAAGGCAAGCAACCGCCAGATCCCCCTCATATGAATGGTTCCTTTATTCATGTTTCACCACTGATCTACTGATCATTCCTTTCTGGTGGGCGAATTGCCCTGAGGCAACCCGCGGTTTGCGGTCATTGATCGTCACCTTGGGCGCGTATGAGCGAGTTCCACGGCATGGCCACTCGCTCGAGCACAAGTACGGCGAAATACAACACGGCCCCGATGAGGGTGCCGGCCAACACCGCGGCCCACGCCTCGTCGTATCGGGTAAGGCCCGCCGATTGCGTGATCATCGGACCAAGGGCGTCTTGTCGGCCACCGAAGTACTCGGCGACGATGGCGGCGATAACGGCCAGCGAGGTCGACAGCTTCAGTGCGGTGAAGAAGAACGGCATGGCGTTGGGAATCCGCACCTCGCGGGTGATGCGCGATCGACTGGCGGCATACGACTCCATGAGCTCGATCTGGCTTCGATCCACCTGGGTGAGGCCCCTAGTGGTGTTGATGAAGATCGGGAAGAACACCAGCGCCACCACAATGGCTTGGTTTGATCGAGGCGAGGTGAGTCCGAACCAGTTGTTGAAGATCGGCGCCAGCGCAATGATCGGAATGGCGTTGACCGCCACGGCCAGCGGAGTAATGGTCTCGTTCGCCGTCCGGAAACGAGTCACCAACAGGGCGGCGATGATGCCCAGGATGATCCCGGCGATCAGCCCGGACACCACCACGAAGCCGGTGATGCGGGCACCCTGATACACCTCATCCCAATTGTCGATCAGCGCGCCGACGATCTCAGAGGGAGCCGGCAGCACGAATCCGTCGGGGTTGAAGAGGGAGAGGACGCCCTGCCACAACCCGAAGAGCACCACACCGGCCACGATGGGGGCGGAGAACCCCTTCAGCGCGTTCACTCCTCCACCTTCCGCAAGGCGGTCCGCACCTCGGTGACCTTCCTGAAAAAAGCGGGATCGTCTCGGGTTGCGGCGCTTCGATCTCCAAGGCCCACGCCGATGGTCGATGCGATCGTCCCGGGACGGGGCGACATCACCACTACGCGGGTGGAGAGATACACCGCTTCAGGGATCGAGTGGGTGACGAAGACCACGGTGGTCCCGGTCTCCTTCCAAATCCGCAGCAGTTCGTCCTGCATGTGCTCGCGGGTCATCTCATCGAGGGCCCCGAATGGTTCGTCCATCAACAGCAGCGACGGGCTGAAGGCCAGGGCGCGGGCGATGGCCACCCGTTGCTGCATACCGCCGGACAACTCGGACGGGTGGTGTTTGGAGAAATCGCTGAGCTTGACCAGCTCCAACATCTCTGCGGCCCGTCGACGTCGGTTGCCCTTCGACCATCCCATCAGCTCGAGCGGGAGCTCGATGTTCTTGGTCACCGTGCGCCAATCGAAGAGGCCAGCCGTTTGGAACGCCATCCCGTAGTCGCGGTCGAGGCGGGCCTGCTCCGCCGGCTTGGCGTTGACTTGCACCGTCCCGGTTGACGGGGAGATCAAAGACGCAATCAGCCGAAGCAGGGTGCTTTTACCGCACCCCGAGGGCCCGATGAGTGTGATGAACTCCCCCGGCTCAACGGCCAGGTCGATCTCGGCCAGCGCCTCCACTTGGTTGCTCTTGCCGGGGTTGAACACCTTGGTCGCCCCTCGGATGTCGATCGCGTTCATGCCGTCGCTCCCCTGTCTTGGCGACCGACTACGAGCCGCTCCACCCCGGTCACCACCAGGAACACGAAGATCCCCAACACTGCGGCCCCCAACACGCTGGCAAACAGTCGGTCGGGGCCGGTGGTGTAGTTGAACGCCTCGCGCAATATCCGCCGGCCAAGCCCGCCCTCGACTCCCGAGGAGATCTCACCCACAATGGCGCCCACGATGCTGGCTGTGGCCGCGATCTTGAGCGCGGCGAACAAGTACGGCAGCGATGCGGGAAGGCGCAGGCGCCACAGCGTCTGCACCCAATTGGCGGCATACGAGTCCATCAGCTCCTGGTTCTCCGGTCGGGGCGACTGCAACCCTCGCAGTCCGTTGACCGCCACCGGGAAAAACGTGAGATAGGTGGCGATGATGGAGACCGACATCCAGTCCTGCCACTCCCATGGGAAGACGTCGAAGTTCTTACGACCCCAGATCACGATGATGGGGGCGATAGCGATGAGAGGAATGGTCTGGCTGGCGATCACGTACGGGAGAAGGCCCTGTTCAATCCGGCGCCACTGCGCCAACGCCAGTGCGATGGCCATGCCGATCACCAAGCCCACCATGAAGCCGGCAAAGGCCTCCCGCAGGGTGAAGAGGGCCTCGTCAAACAGGATCTTTACGTATATCTGGTTTTGGCCACCGGGGGTCTCCAAGAACTGGCCGAATATTTCGCCCACCGGGGGCATGTTCAGATCATCGGTGCGAGGCAAAACCGACCCCACCACCGCCCAATCGTGCTGGCGGTCGTCGATGGCCTGGCCGAACGCCTTGTAGCCGGTGTACAACCCGGCGAGCAGACCCAGAAACACCACAAACGTCACCGTCTGGCGAACGATTCGCACCACGGCGTCGCGGCGCAGTTCTTGGGCCGCCTGCTGCTTGATCCGGTGCTCCCGAACGAGGGGATCGTCCGTCTCGGCCCCAATGTCCGTATCGGCCATCGCGTGGGTGTTCGGCATTGAGTCGGTCATGCCCATCGAGTCGGTGTTCGGCATTCTGCTGCGTCCCTAACCGTTCATCGCCGGGATGATCCGCTGGCCGTACGCGTTGAGGGTCTCGTCCTTTTGGTCGTGCATGAGGTAAATGGCGAATTGGTCCACGCCGAGGGACTCCATCTCCCGCAGCCGAGCCAGGTGGGCGTCCTCGTCGCCCAGCAGGCAGAAGCGGTCGATGATCTCGTCGGGCACGAAGTCGGTGTGCTCGTGGCCCGCCTTGCCGTGTCCGCTGTAGTCGTATCCTTCTCGACCGGCGATGTAGTCGGTGAGCGCTTGCGGTACGCCTGCGCCCTGGTCCCCGTATCGGCCCACTAGGTCGGCTACGTGGTTGCCCACCATGCCTCCGAACCATCGGCACTGCTCTCGCTGGTGCTCGATGTTGTCGCCCACATAGGCGGGCGCGGCCACGCAGATGTACAGGCTGTCGGGATCGCGTCCCGCCTCCTCCGCGGCCCGGCGCACGGCGGAGATAGTCCATTCGGCGATGGCCGGGTCGGCCAGCTGGAGGATGAATCCGTCCGACTCGCTGCCGCACAAGTGCAGCGCCTTGGGCCCGTAGGCCGCCATCAGCACCTTGAGCTCGGATTCGTTGGCCCAGGGAAAGTGCTGCTGGGTGTCGTTGTACAGGGTCTTGCGGCCCTCAGCCAGGTCTTTGATCACCCGCATGGCCTCACTCAAAGTGGACAGGCTGCGGGGCTTGTGGCCGATGACTCGCATGGCGGAGTCGCCCCGGCCGATGCCGCACACGGTGCGGTTGCCGAACATGTCGTTCAGCGTGGCGAATAGCGAGGCAGTGACCGTCCAGTCGCGGGTTCCCGGGTTGGTGACCATGGGCCCGACGATCATGCGGTTGGTGGCCGACAGCATCTGGCTGTAAATCACATAGGGCTCTTGCCACAGCACGTGGCTGTCGAAAGTCCAGCCGTAGTTGAAGCCGAGCGTCTCGGCTCGTTTGGCCAGCTCGACCACCCGCCAAGCCGGAGGATCAGTTTGCAAGACAACACCGAAATCCACGACTACCCCCTCTTCCGAATGAGCGGCTGCGTCCGCCGCTCGTTGTCACTCATTGGTCGGAAAGCCCAGGTCAACCGAGCTGGTGGCGGGATCGGGCCACCGAGCGGTCATGACCTTGGGCTTGGTGTAGAAGCGGATCCCCTCGGGGCCGTACATCGTGGTGTCGCCGAACAGGGAGTCCTTCCAGCCGCCGAAGGAGTGGTATCCCACCGGCACCGGGATGGGGACGTTGATTCCCACCATGCCGGCGTCGGCATCCTCCTGGAATTGGCGGGCCGCCCCGCCGTCCCGGGTGAAGATGGCGGCGCCGTTGCCCCACGGGTTGTCGGCGATGAGCTGCACAGCCTCGCCATAGGTGTCGCATCGCACGACGCTGAGCACCGGGCCGAATATCTCGTCCCGATAGGCGTCCATGTCGGCGGTCACGTTGTCGAGCAGCGACACGCCGAGGAAGAAGCCGTCGCTTTCGAACCGGGTGTCGCGCCCGTCGACCACCACGGTCGCCCCCTGCTCGGCGGCCGAGCCCACGTAGCCGGCCACTCGGTCGCGGTGCTCGCGGGTGATCAGCGGCCCCATGTCCGATGCCGAATCGGTGCCGTCGCCGATGACCAGCTTTTCCATGCGGACTTTGATCGCATCCACCAGTGAATCGGCCACATCGCCCACCGCGGCCACCACCGAGATGGCCATGCAGCGCTCCCCGGCCGAGCCATAAGCCGCCGATACCGCCGAGTCGGCCGCCAGCTCGACATCGGCATCAGGCAACACCACCATGTGGTTCTTGGCCCCGCCCAGCGCCTGCACCCGCTTCCCGTGCGAAGTGCCGGTGGTGTACACATAGCGGGCGATGGGCGTGGACCCCACAAAGCTGACCGCCTTCACCGCGGGGTGTTCGAGGAGCCGGTCGACCGCCACTTTGTCGCCGTTAACCAGGTTCAACACGCCGGGCGGGAAGCCCGCTTCCTGGAACAGCTCGGCGATGAACATCGGTGCCGACGGGTCGCGTTCCGACGGCTTGAGCACGAAGGTGTTCCCACAGGCGATGGCGTTGGGCGCCATCCACATAGGAACCATGGCCGGGAAGTTGAACGGCGTAATGCCGGCTACCACCCCGAGCGGGCGGCGCACGGTGTAGACGTCGATGCCGGTGGACGCCATCTCGTTGTGGCTTCCCTTGAGATGCTCAGCCAATCCGCAGGCGAATTCGATGTTGTCGATGGCCCGAGCCACCTCCCCCATGGCATCGGCGTGCACCTTCCCGTGCTCGGCAGTAAGGCGCTTGGCGATCTCTTCGGCGTTGTCCACCACCAAGTTCCGGAAGGCGAACATCAGGGAGGTTCTTCGGGCAACCGAGACATTGCCCCACTCTTCGAACGCGGCCTGGGCCGAGGCCACCGCGGTGTCCATTTCCGCGGAGGACGCCAGCGAGAGCTGGCCAGTCTGCTCTCCGGTGGCCGGATTGAAGACCGGCGACGTTCGGCCTGACCCGCCGGCAACGTGCTGGCCGTCGATTAAATGATGGATTTGCTGCATTCCCCCTCCGTTAATCCAAGTCCTAAATCAGATAGGAACTGAGGCCGCGGCGCAGGTACTGCCCATCGCCCATGGAGCCCAGGTACTGGTCGTTGTCGATGATGACCCGGCCCCTCGACAGCACGGTGTCTACGTGGCCGCTGACCTCGATCCCCTCGTAGGCCGAGTGATCGATGTTCATGTGGTGGTTCTCGACGCTAATGGTCCAGGTTGCCTGGGGGTCGTAGATCACGACATCGGCGTCAGATCCGGGCTGAATGATGCCCTTGCGGGGGTAGAGGCCCATCATGCGGGCCGGGGTGGTCGAGCACAGCTCCACCCAACGGGGCAGGGTGATCTCCCCGGTAGCCACGCCTTGATAGATCAGGTCCATCCGGTGCTCGACGGTACCGAGGCCGTTGGGTATGGCCCGAAAGTCGCCCACGCCCAACTCCTTCTGCTCCTTCATGCAGAACGGGCAGTGGTCGGTGGACACCACCGCTAGGTCGTTGGTGCGCAGACCCTTCCACAGCTCGTCTTGATGATGATCGTGCCGAGCGCGGATCGGTGTCGAGCACACGTAGGCCGCGCCGTCCCAGCCCTGGTCGAGGTGCTCCTCGAGGCTGAAGTACAGGTATTGGGGGCAGGTCTCGGCGAAAACGTTGGCGCCGTTGTTGCGGGCAATGGCCACCTGCTCCAGCGCCTGCTTGGCCGAGAGATGCACGATATAGAGGGGGGCGGCGCCCACCTTGGCCAGCTGAATGGCCCGATGGGTGGCCTCCGACTCGAATTCGGCCCGTCGCACGTACCCGTGGTTCACCGGGTCGGTCTCGCCCCGCTCAAACGCCTGTTCGGCCAGCACATCGATGGCGATCCCGTTCTCGGCGTGCATCATCATGAGTCCGCCGTTGCCGGCGCACTGCTGCATGGCCCGCAGGATCTGGCCGTCGTCGCTGTAGAAGACTCCGGGATAGGCCATGAACAACTTGAAGCTGGTCACTCCCTCGTTCACCAGCAAGTCCATCTCCTTGAGGGCGGCGTCGGTGACGTCGCCGATGATCATGTGGAAGCCGTAGTCGATTGCGCACCGACCCTCGGCCTGCTCCATGCGGGCGTCGAAGCACTCACGCACGTCGAGTCCGTAGCTCTGGGTGGCGAAGTCCACGATGGTGGTGGTGCCGCCCCAGGCGGCGGCCCGGGTGCCGGTCTCGAAGTCGTCGGACGCGATGGTGCCGCCGAAGGGCAGCTCCATGTGGGTGTGCACATCCACCCCGCCGGGCACCACCAGCTTGCCGGTGGCGTCGATCACCCGGTCTGCCCCATTCTCCGCCGACAGGGCTAGCTCGGATCCCGGTTGCAGCACGGCGACGATGGTCTCGCCGTCGATCAGGACCTCGGCCGGATCAGCCCCCGTGGAGCTCACCACCGTGCCGTTCTTGATGAGCGTTGTCATGGCATCTGCCCCCCTATCTCTCCTCGATGAAAGTTGTCATGGCGTCATACCTGCCTGTCGATTTCCTCAATTGTCTCCAAGATGGCGGTCACGCCCTCGTCGATCTCCTCCTCGGTCACGTCCAGCATCGGCGTGATCCGCAGGGCATTTCCGTACAGCCCGCCTTTGCCCACCAGGAGGCCCCGCCGCTTGCAGCCCTCCAATAGCTCGCCGGCCCGGTTGGCGTCGGGCTGAATCGATCCCGGTTCCACGATCTCGATGGCCTGCATTAGCCCCTTGCCCCGCTGCTCGATGATCCACGGCGTTTGCTCGGCCACCGGACGAAGGCCGTCGGCCAACCGCTTGCCCATGCGCAAGGCGTTGCCCTGGAGGTCGTTGTCCCGAACGTAATTCAAGGTGGCCAACCCCGCCGCGGTAGACAGCGGATTGCCGCCGAAAGTGGAGAAGCTCAGGGCTGAGATCGTGTCCATGATCTCGGCTCGGGCCACGATGCCGGCCAGCGTGATCCCGTTGCCCACGCCCTTGGCGAAGGTGAGCATGTCGGGGACGATGTCGTGGGCCTGGTAACCCCAGAAGTGCTCACCGGTGCGCCCCCAGCCGGTTTGCACCTCATCGGTCACGAACAGGATGCCCCGATTGGCCAGCACCTTGTGCATCGACCCGAAAAAGCCGTCAGGAGGCGTGGCGAACCCGCCGACCCCTTGGATGGGCTCGGCGATGAGGCAGGCCGCCTCCCCGGTGGTCATCATGTCGAGAACCTGGCGGAGATCATCGGTGCAGGCCTCGGTGAACTCGTCGTCGCCCAGATGCCGGAACGGACTGCGCAGCTGATACGCCCCGTGGACGAAGTGCACCGACAGGCCCGACAGCGCGGTCGACGACCACGACGAGTGAGAGGTGATGGCCTGCGCGGTGAACGAGCGGCCGTGGTAGCTGTTGCGCATAGCCAGCACTTCGTTCGACTTGCGGTAGCTGGTGGCCAGCAGCATGGCGGTGTCATTGGCCTCGGTCCCCGAGGTGGTGAAGAACACTCGGGCATCAGGGATGTCGCTGATGGCCGCGATCTCCTCGGCTAGTTCGATCATCGGCTCACAGAGGTACAGCGTGGAGGTGTGCAGCACCTTGGACGCCTGCTCCTGTATGGCCGCGGTGACCGCAGGGTTGTTGTGCCCCACCATCGTGGTGAGCACGCCGCCGAAGAAATCGAGGTACCGATTGCCCTCCACGTCCCACACATAGCTCCCTTGGCCGTGCTCGATGCTGATGGGCTCGGCGTAGAGCGGCTTGACGTAGGAGGGCAGAATCGCCTGATAGCGCTGATGCAGGTCGGCGTTGGTGGACACGGGACTCGGCTTATGCCTCAGTGAGGGGCCCGTACATGTCGGGACGGCGATCGCGGTAGAAGGCCCACAGGGAGCGGATCTCGTCGATCATGGCCAAATCCAAGTCGCGGATCACCAGCTCCTGTTCCTGGTCTGATGCCGGATCTTCCACGAACTGGCCCCGCGGGTTGGCGAAATACGACGTGCCGTAGAAGTCGTTGTCGCCCAGCGGCTCGATGCCCACCCGATTGATCGCCCCGACGAAGTACATGTTGGCCGCCGCCGACGCCGTCTGCTCAAGCTTCCACAGATAGGCCGACAGACCCCGGCTGGTGGCCGACGGGTTGAACACCATTTGGGCGCCGTTGAGGCCTAAGGCCCGCCATCCCTCGGGGAAGTGGCGGTCGTAGCAGATGTAGACGCCGACCCGTCCCACCGCGGTCTCGAATACCGGATAGCCGAGGTTGCCGGGCCGGAAGTAGAACTTCTCCCAGAAGCCCTTTACTTGAGGGATGTGGGTCTTGCGGTACTTGCCCAAGTAGGACCCGTCGGCATCGATGACCGCCGCGGTGTTGTAGAGGAACCCGGGCTGCTCCTCCTCGTACATGGGCAGCACCAGCACCATGCCGTGCTTGGCGGCGATCTCCTGGAACCGCTTGGTGGTGGGTCCGTCGGGGATGGCCTCGGCGTAGCTGTAGTACTCGGTCTCCTGCACTTGGCAGAAGTAGGGGCCGTAGAAGAGCTCCTGGAAGCACATAACCTGGGTGCCAGCCGCGGCGGCCTCGGCCACGTATTTCTCGTGCTGCTCGATCATGGACTCCTTGTCACCGGTCCACGCGGCTTGCACGATTGCGGCCCTGACGACACTGGACATGGGGCGCCTCCCAAGCTCATTCGTCCGGTGCAATAGGGGGTTAAATCCCAAATGCGCCGACTTAAGGAATAAACCTCCGATTATTGCCGATGCCGACCCCCTTCCGCCAGAGGCTCTTTCTCAACCTGGGGGTTTAGTGGTCCGTCTGTGAATTGGTCAGGGCGTCCTGCTAGGCATCGACGCCCCTCGCGGCGTTGCTCCTCCTTGCCGTACGCTCCGGGTATGGCTGCGTCGGTGCGCCTTGCGAGGAACGCCGCTGCCGTCGCAATCCGCTCCAGCCAATTCACAGACGGACCACTTAGCTGGGGCTCTCGCCGGGGAAGCCCGTTTAGTCCAGGGCCAGAACCCGATCGAGCTCAGTGTGCATATTGACGAGACGGCGGTCGAAGTCGCCCAGCAGCAGCTCTTGGATGCCGTTGGACGCCATCCCGGCCTGCACTCGGCCGATGCCGTCGAGGTCTTGGTTGACCACCTCGGCGATGACCGTTCCCTCGGGGAAGTGGATCATCTCAGGAGGCGGGCCTGAGCCTGCTCGGTCACCCAGACGGTGGAATAGCCAGAAGTCGAAGTGCGAGTGCCCGGCGTGGTCGCCGGGGCGGGCTCGGAAGATAGTGAACAAGTCGCTGTGAACGTTCAGCACCACGTTGGGGAACACCAGATAGTGATAGTCGTCGAGGATCTGCTCGTCGGTGTAGTGGCTGAAGTCCACGTCCTCCGCGGCGGCCCGGTCCCGCACCAGGCCCACCGCCCAATCCCGGGCGGTCTGCCCGTCCAAGTCGGCCACGGCCCCGGGCTGGAGTCCCAGCATGGAGCTGTAGTTGTCCACAAAGGCTTGGGCCACCTCGCTCTGGTCGGCATCCGGGAACCGAGGCGAGCCGATCCCCAGAGGGATCTTCATCATGGAGTGACCCCGGTCCCACAGCTCATAGGTGGTGTTGAGCGCATCCATGAACCCCCGCAGGCCGGGATGCAATCCCTCCAGGTGGTAGGCCTCGTTGAAGGCGTCCACCGTGGTCTTCCAGTTGCCGGCCAGCGGAATGGTCCAGCAGGCCGTCAACCTCCGCTCCCCCAGGTCGAAAGGGGCCAGCGTGGCCGGCATCGGGTGGAGGAACTCATCGAGTTCGGGGCCGTCGGGCGATGGGTTGATGAACACCATCTGATGCCAGGTGCCCAGCCTCGCCGGCGCCAGCGACATGTTCTCGTTGGCCACCACGCCGAAGTGCTTGCGATACACGATCTCCTTCAGCGAGCCGTCCAGGCCGTAGCACCAGTCGTGGAATCCGCAGCGCAATTCGTCGGCGTTGCCTTTGCCCTGGCACAGCTGAAATCCCCGGTGAAGACAGGCGTTGTGGAATGCCCGCAGCTCCCCGTCGTGGCCCCGCACCACCAGATAGCTCTGGTCGCCCATGCGGTACTCGAACCAGTCACCAGGTTCGGCCACATCGCTGGTCAAACAAGCCAACTGCCAGGTTGACGGCCACAGCCGTTGGCGCTCCAGCTCGGCGTACTCCTCCTCCAGGTAGCGGCCTTTGGGCAACCGGGCCGGTACGCCGTCGCCATTGCCTCGGCGAATCTGGTAGCGGTCCAGGTCGATGCCCATATCGGAACGACGGCTACCGGGTGCCGCGCACCAGCCGGCCGGGCCGGGCCCCGGTATCGGCGCCATTGCTCCGGGTCACCTCGCCGGCTACCACCGTGGCCACATAGCCGTCAGCCTGCTGGTCGAGACGACGGCCCCCGGCAGGCAGGTCGTGGACCACCCGCGGCGAGCGCAGGGTGAGCGCCTGATGGTCGATCACATTGGCGTCGGCTCGCTTGCCCACCTCAAGGGTTCCCCGGTCGCCCAGCCCGTAGAGAGCGGCGGTGTCGTTGGTCTGCTTCTTCACCACCCACTCCAAGGGAAGCTGCTCGCCCCGGGTGCGATCCCTGGTCCAGTGGGTAACCATAAAGGTGGGAATGGAGGCGTCGCAGATCATCCCGCAGTGGGCCCCGCCGTCGGACAGGCCCGACACGCCAGCGGGATGCAGCAGCTGCTCGCGGATCACGTCATGGTTCTCCTCCACGTAGTTGAACATGGGAAGCATCATCAGCGCGTGCCCGTCGTCTTCGAGGCACAGGTCGTACATCATCTCCAGCGGGTCCACCCCCCGGGCCTCGGCCATGGCCGTCACGGTCCTGTCGTTGGTGGGCTCGTAGTCGGGCGGATCGCCTATCACGTACAGCTTGTGGATCATCGACGCCACCATGCTGGGCATCTGGTCGAACAGCACGGTTGGGTCGGGGGGCATATCGTCCTCCCCCAGGATCGCCGCCCGAACCGTCGGCTTGCGCAGTTCGGCCACCAGCTCGTCGAAGGGCAGGTGGGCCAGCGATGCGAAGGTGGGCCGCTTAGCGAAGGCATGATTCGTCTGGAGGCCGATGAGCATTCCGAACGGCCGGCCCGCAATCTGGGGATACACCCGGGCCCCCTCGTCGGTGGCCCGCAGCGACTCATCCATCATCTCCCGCCACAAATCGGGGGCGGCCTCCAGTTGCAACAGGGCAAACGACACCGGCACGTCGAAGCGGGCCGACAGGCGCCGCATCCAGTCCATCTCCTTGGGTGGGGCCACCAAGTCAAGGCCCGCGGCCCCGGCGGGGGCCAGCTCGAACACCCCTGATCCGGCATCGGCCAGCGCTTGGCCCAATCCGAACAGCTCGTCCTCAGCGGCGAATGTGCCCGGCACCGGCTCGCCGTCGATGGCCTTGTGGCCCAGCGTGCGGGAGGTGGACACGCCCAGTGCACCGGCCTCGATGGCCTCGCGCACGATGGCGTACATGGCCTTGATGTCGTCGGGGTTGGCGGGCTCGTTCTTGGCCCCCCGCTCCCCCATCACGTAGCCCCGCACCGCGCCGTGGGCCACCTGGGTGGCCACATCGATGGACAGGCGGCGCTCGTCCAGAACGTCGAGGTACTCGGGGAAGCTCTCCCACCCCCAGGTGATGCCCTCGGCCAGGGCGGCGCCGGGGATGTCCTCCACCCCCTCCATGAGCTGAATGAGCCAGTCCTCTTTGCCGGGCTGCACGGGGGCGAAGCCGACGCCGCAGTTGCCCATCACCACGGTGGTCACCCCGTGGTTGGACGACGGCTGGAGCTTCTCGTCCCAAGTGACCTGGCCGTCGTAGTGGGTGTGGCAGTCCACGAAGCCCGGGGTCACCAGGAGCCCAGTGGCGTCAATGGTCTCGGCCGCCTCGGGCGCGGGCCCGCCGCTGCGGTCCACCACCGTCACCTTGCCGTCTTTGACCCCGATGTGGCCCACAAACCGGTCGGCGCCGGTCCCGTCCACCACGGTGCCGTTGGCGATCACCAGATCAAGCACTGCTCGTCCTCCCCGTCTCTTTCTTGTTACTCAGCTTTGTTTGCCTAGCTTGCCGATCCGGCTCGGAGCAGCTTGCCGGGGCGGGCCCCGGTGTCCTCGCCGTCGCGGCGGGTCACAACTCCACTGACCAGCGTGGCCACATAGCCGGTGGCCCGCTGGTCGAAGCGGCGGCCCCCGGCCGGCAGGTCGGCGACCAGCTTCGGCGGGTGCAGCGTAAGCCCCTCGTGGTCGATGATGTTGATGTCCGCCTTCATGCCCGGCTCCAGCGTGCCCCGGTCGGTAAGGCCGAACAGCCGGGCGGTGTCGCGCGACTGCTTTTGCACCACGAACTCCAAGGGGAGCTTGTCACCCCGCTTGCGGTCGCGGGCCCAGAAGGTGAGCAGCCAGGTGGGCATGGAAGCGTCGCAGATGGCCCCGCAGTGGGCCCCGCCGTCGGACAGCCCCGACACCCCAGACGGGTGCATGAACATCTCCCGCACCGCGTCGGCGTTGCCGTGGCTGTAGTTCAGGAACGGGAACAGCAACAGCGCCCGACCGTCGTCCTCCAGCAGCAGGTCGTAGAGCAGCTCCTGGGTCTCTCGGCCTTGAGATTCGGCGATAGCGGCCACCGACCGCTCCGGACCGGGCTCGTAGTCGGGGGGATCGCCCAGCACGTAGATCCGGTGCAGCTGGGTGCCCATGTACTCGGCGAACTGGTTGGTGAACGAGCTCTCCTCCGACAAGATGGCCGCCTTGCGCTCGGGCTGGCGCAGCTCGGCCACCAGCTCATCCAGGGGCAACTCGGCGATCTCGGCGAAGCTCGGCCGGCTGCTGAAGGCGTGGTTGGTCTGGAGGCCGATGAGTATCCCGTTGCACCGGGGGGCGACCTGCGGATGGAGCTGGGCTCCCTCGGCCACTGCGTCGGCCGACAGGTCCATGATCTCCCGCCACAGCTCGGGGGCGGCATCCACCTGCACCAGGGCGAATGTGACCGGGCGGCCGGTGGCGGCCGACAGGCGGCGCATCCAGTCCACCTCCTTGTGCGGGGCGGCCAAGTCCTCGCCAATCACACCGGCGGGGGCCAACTCGTACAAGCCGTGGCCCACATCAACCAGCGCTTCGCCGATGCCAAACAGCTCGTCCTCCGCGGCGTAGGTGCCGGGCACCGGCTCGCCGTCGATGGCCATGTGGGCGATGGTGCGGGATGTGGAGAAGCCGAAGGCCCCGGCCCTCAGCGCCTCGGCCACGATGTCGCGCATCTGGGCGATGTCTTCGGGGGTGGCGGGCTCGTTCTTCGCACCTCGCTCCCCCATCACGTAGGCCCGGACCGCGCCGTGGGGCACCTGGCAGCCGATGTCGAGCGACAAGGGCTTGCGGTCTAGGGCGTCGAGGTACTCCGGGAAGGTCTCCCACTCCCAGGTGATCCCTTCCGACAACGCGGCACCGGGGATGTCCTCCACCCCCTCCATGAGCTGGATGAGCCACTCCTCGGTGCCGGGACGCACCGGAGCGAAACCCACCCCGCAATTGCCCATCATCACCGTGGTCACACCGTGGTGGGCCGACGGCTCCAGAATCGGATCCCAGGTCACTTGCCCGTCGTAGTGGGTGTGGCAGTCCACGAACCCCGGGGTAACCAGCAGTCCAGTGGCGTCGAAGACCTCTTCGCCCTCCAGATCGGGATTGCCGCCCGGATACACCTCGGTAATCCGGCCCCCGTCAATGGCTACATCCCCAGTGAACGGCTCGCCACCGTTGCCGTCCACAATCAAACCGCCCTTGATCACCAGATCGTGCATAACGCCATGGTAGATGGTGGCGTACTCCCACCGCCGATCCGCAGACGCTCGGAAAAGAACAATTTGCCGTGCTGGGGTAACGTCGGGGGGATGGCTGAGATCGTCGTGTACCACAACCCTGGTTGAGGCAAGTCCCGGGGCGCGCTCGACATTCTCGAGTCGCGCGGCGTCGAGTTCGACGTCGTCCAATACCTCAAGACCCCATTGAGCCGCGACGACTTGGAGCGGTTCTTGGAGATGCTTCCCAATGAGCCTGCCGAGCTGGTGCGGGAAGACGGCCACTTCAAGGAGCTCGGGTTGGACATCGGCGACTACCAATGCGCCGACACCGTGGTCGATCTGCTGATGGAGCACCCCAAGCTGATGCAACGCCCCGTGGTGGTTAGAGGCAACCGGGCCGTGATCGCCCGCCCCTCGGAACTGGTCGAAGAGCTGCTATGAGCGTGTTGCAGTGAGTTGGGGATCCGGCGGAAGAGTTGGCGACATGGCAGAAGCCCATGCCATTCGCAATCTGAGAAGAGCCCAGGCTGAGACCAGATCATTGCGGCGTGCCAAACCCCTCAAGAGACCGAGTTCATCTGAGGAGGATGCTGAGAACCAGACCATCGTGGATGGTCCCGACGGCAAGCCGTATCCGGTGGCCGCGGTGTGGCGGCGGGCGCTGGCCCGAATCATCGACGCCGTCACCGTGTTCTTCATCCAGTGGATGCTCACCGTGATCCAACTGCTGTGGTTCATGGACGACGTTTCCAGCCGCTGGCAGCCCGAACCCTGGGGCCGGGCCACCGCAGCCATCCTGGGCTACATCTTCTTCCACTTCGTCTACACGATGGTGTTCCTGCGCTGGAACGAGGGCCAGACCCCGGCCATGGATCTGATGAAGCTGCGGGCCGTGCGCACCAAAGACGGCGGCCGCCTCGGTTTGGGCCGGTGCGGTGCCCGATGGCTGGTGGGCGGAGTGTCGTGGATTGCGCCCCCCGTGGTGCTCGGCGGGATCATCGTGAACGCGGCCACCTACCTCACGGTCCCCTTCGACCGCCGCCGCCGCACGGTGTCGGACTGGGTGGCCGGAACCACCGTCATCGCCTACAACCGCGACAAGGAAGACCCCGACGGGGTACTCGAGGAAGTGCTGGATGAGTTTGGCCAGCCGATGACGGTCCGAGAGCAGATTCGGCGCAAGTACGGCCTCTTCGGTGGGCTTACCGGAATAGGCCGACAGGTCGGAGGCCGACGCCGGAACAGGCCGGATGCGCCGAGGGATTCCCAGTCGGGCCGTGATTCGCTTAACATGTCAGCCACGTCTGGGCCAGCCCACAGAAAGCAGGGGGAACGCAGTGGAATCTGAGCGTCCGCTACTAGAGGTGGAAAACCTCCGAACTTACTTCGACACGCCGCGCGGGATCCTCAAGGCAGTCGACGGAGTGAGCTTCTCGCTGGCCAAGGGTGAGACCATTGGCATCGTGGGCGAGTCGGGCTCGGGCAAATCGGTGCTGGTGCGCTCGATCATGAACATCTTGACCAGCAACGCCATTGTTCCCGACGGCTCCAACGTGATCTTCGACGGCAAGGACACCCGCCAGCTGAGTCGCAGCGAGGCCAAGCACTTCTGGGGCACCCAGATGGCAATGATCTTCCAAGACCCCATGACTTCGCTGAACCCGGTCAAGAAGGTGGGCATCCAGATCACCGAGTCCATCCGCTACCACCTCGGGGCATCCAAACAGGAGGCCATGGAGCGGGCCCTCGAGCTGATGATCCAGGTGGGCATTCCCGAGCCCCGCAAGCGACTCAAGGAGTACCCCCACCAGCTCTCGGGCGGAATGCGCCAGCGGGTCACCATCGCCATCGCCTTGGCTTGCAACCCGAAGCTGCTGATTGCCGACGAGCCCACCACCGCGCTGGACGTGACCGTGCAGAAGCAGATCCTCGATCTGTTGGCCTCGCTCCAGGAGGAGCTGGGCATGGCCATGATCCTCATCACCCACGACTTGGGTGTGGTGGCCGGCCGGGCCCGGCGCATCGGAGTGATGTACGCCGGCAAGATGGTGGAAACCGCCGACACCTCCACCCTGTTCCACCACATGAACCATCCCTACACCGAGGCGCTGTTCAAGTCGATCCCTCGGGTGGAGCACCAGAGCCACACCCGGCTGGACGCCATAAGCGGCCGCCCACCCGACATGGTGCTGGATCTGGTGGGTTGCCGGTTCGCCCCCCGGTGCCGCTACGCCCAGGAGCAGTGCATCACCGATGAGCCGGAGCTGTTCGACACCGGCCAGGTCGGCCACAAGCAGGCCTGCTTCTATCCGGTGGGATCAACGGAGAACGCCGAGGCGCTGGCCGCCAACCAGGCGACGGGTATCACCGCCGCCGGTCTCGACCTGACCGCTGCCGCGGTCTCGTAGTCCGGCTTTCACAAATCCGAGGAGGACTCAAGAATGGCTGGAACAGGCAAAGTCCACATGAGGGGCGAAGAGGCCTTGATTTCTGTCGAGGACCTAGTGATGGAGTTCCCCGCCGGACGCCGGGCCGTGGTGCACGCCGTGTCGGGCATCAGCTTCGACATCCTTGAAGGGGAGACTCTGGGCTTGGTGGGCGAGTCAGGCTGCGGCAAGTCCACCACTGGGCGGGCCATGATGCAGCTTCCCTCGCCCACCGCGGGGTCGGTGCGCTTCGACGGTGTGGAAATGACCGAGCTGCCCAAGGAGGACCTGCGCCGCACCCGCACGCGGATGCAGATGATCTTCCAGGATCCGATCTCGTCTCTGAACCCCCGGCGCAAGGTCAAGGACATCGTGGCCGAGGGCCTGTCTATCTGGCACAACGATTCCGGGGATATGGCCAATCAGAAGGTGAACGAGGTGCTCGATGCGGTAGGGCTCGACCCCGAGGTTGTCTCCGACCGCCGCCCCCATCAGTTCTCGGGGGGTCAGTGCCAGCGCATCTGCATCGCCCGGGCTCTGGTGCTCGACCCCAAGGTGATCATCTGCGACGAGCCGGTGTCGGCGCTGGACGTATCGGTGCAGGCCCAGATCCTGAACCTCCTGGAGGAGATGAAGGACCGCTACGGGCTGACCCTGGTGTTCATCGCCCACGACCTGGCCGTGGTCAAGAACGTCTCCGACCGGGTGGTGGTGATGTATCTGGGCAAAGTGTGCGAGGTAGCCGGACCCGACGCCCTCTACGCCCACCCTGCCCACCCTTACACCGACGTGCTGCTGGCCTCGATTCCGGAGCCCGACCCCGATCACCCGGTGTCCGATCGCCAGATCGAGGGCGAGCTTCCGTCGCCCATCAACCCCCCGTCGGGCTGCCGGTTCCGAACTCGGTGCGAAAAGGTGCAGGACGTGTGCTCAACCGAGGAGCCGGTGCTGCGGGAGATCGCCGAAGACCACTACGTGGCCTGCCACTTCCCCAACGAAGTCCCCGTCAGCGTCAACGGCAACGGCGACGACAGCTAGCCAGACGGCAATTCCTCAAAGCCGGTAGCGATACACGTTGGTGTCGCGCACCTCGAAGCCGAGGCTCAGATAGAGACGGTTGGCGGCCTCCCTCGACGGTCGGGAGGTGAGGTCCACGGTCACTGCCCCGGCGGCGCGGGCCACCTCCAGCGCAGCTTCGTTGAGTGTCCGGCCCACGCCCTGGCCTCGGGACTGTTCGTCCACCACCACGTCCTCGATGATGGCCCGCAGCCCGGTGGGGATGCGCACCAACACCAGGGTGAGGCTGCCGACGATGTCGCCATCGGCATGGGCCACCAGCAGGCGGGTGGCGTCGGAGGCGGCAATGACCTCGAGGGCCTCGGCCGACGGCGGCGGGTTGGACGACGACAGCTGGGGGGTGAGCCGCTCGAACGCCTCCACCAACTCGGCGGTGGCCTCGGTGGCCTCGGTGATTTCAACCGCCATGATGCGAGACTACCGGCGCGAGATGAGGATCTTCCGCGCGGGCGATAGGTTGGGCGGGTGGCGCTGATCAGTTGGGTGGATGAATCTCCTCGCGACCGGCCGGCCCTGGTGGCCGCCTTCACCGGTTGGAATGACGCTGGCGACGCCGCCTCAGGCGCTCTGGCCTGGCTGGCCAGCCGTTGGGACACCACCGAGGTAGCCAGCCTCGATCCCGAACCGTTCTACGACTTCGCCGACACCCGTCCCCATCTTCGCTTGGAGGACGACGGCTCCCGATCGCTGATATGGCCCAGCAACGACCTGATTGCCGCCACCGTCAACGGCGCCGACGCACCCGACGGCGCGGCCACCGAAGTGGCCCTTCTGGTGGGCGCCGAGCCCCAGCTCAAGTGGCGCACCTTCGCCCAGCAGATCGTGGATATGGCCAAGCGTCTCGACAGCCCGCTAGTGATCACGCTGGGGGCGCTTCTGGCCGACGTGCCTCACACTCGGCCCACTCCGATCTATGGCAGCAGCGACGACCCGGAGATGGCGGCCCAGTTGGGCCTCACCCCCTCCAGCTACGAAGGTCCCACCGGCATTGTGGGGGTGCTTCACAACGCCTGTGCCAGCGCCGGTCTGCAAACCGCCTCGCTGTGGGCGGCGGTGCCGGGCTACGCCTCCGAGATCCCCTCTCCCAAAGCGTCTCTAGCCCTGGTGCGCCGACTCGGAACCCTGTTGGACCTCTCCCCCGACACGTCGGAGCTGGAGGAGATGGCCGAGAGCTACGAGCGCCACGTATCAGAGCTGGCCGAACAGGCCGACGAGACCTCCGAGTACATATCTGAGCTGGAGAGCGCCTACGACCAGGAAGCCGCCGAGAGCGGCGAGATGGAGGAGATGCGTTCCGCCGACCCCGGCGACTTCGTCGACCAAATCGAGCAGTTCCTCCGCGACCAGCGCAGCTGACACCCTCAGTTGGCGCTAGAAAGCAGCCTGGGAGCTCAGCCTTGGTGGTTGCCGCGCCAGGGTGGGGTGCGGGGGCGGTCGAAGAGGAACTCTATGGGCTCCCCGCGGATGGCGGCGAAGGAGTGGGCCAGCCACCAGTCGCTGCCGTGGACGCCGTCGGGGAGGTTGTCGGGGCCGAAGAATCCGACATCACTGCACTCCAGCGGATGGGGATCGAGTTGGCCGCCGACGGCCCGGCACAGGAACACCATCGAGTACATGGGCACGGTGGTGAAACCTCGGCGCAAGCCGTCGTGGATGGCGATGGGCCGGTCCACCTCGCACACGATGCCGGTCTCCTCCAACACCTCCTTCACCACCACCTCCGAGGGGGAGTAGCCCACGTCGGCCCATCCGGTGGGATACAGCCACACCCCGGAGTCGGCCCGCTGCACCAGCAGAATCTCGCCATCCTCGTTGCCCACCACGGCCCCCACCGCCACCTTGGGGGTGACGTAGCCGGGCACGCCGTCGCCCACCGACTTCATCCACTCGTTCACAAAATTGTCCGGTGTCCAACCCGAGCTCAACGTGGCGGCCATGTCGGCGGCCACATGCAGCACTTCCTCAAACCGCTCCTGCTCGTACTTGTTGTCGGTGAAGGCCAGCCCGGTGCGGGCAATCCCGGCCAGCGCTTCCGACCACCTCCGCAGGTCGTCCTCCCCCACCACCGGGCGCCCCTCGGAGGTCATGGGCGCGTCGGGGCAGGAAAGAGGACCGGCATGGTCCGGTGTTGGAGGTCGCATCCGGATGGCGGCATGGTCAGGCGTTGCAGGAGTCGATGGCGTGTTGGAGGGCCAGGTTGATCTCCTGCATGTGGTGGGCGTCGGTCACCTTCTGGCCATCGTGATCGCGCACGTAATAGGCATGGACCACGTCGCCGCCCAGGTCCTGCACCTTGGCGCTGAGGATGTCCAGCCCGAGCTGCGACATGGCGCTGGTGACCCGGCTCAGCAGCCCCATGCGGGCCTGGGCGGCCAACTCGATGATGGTGGCGGTAGACGAGGACTCATTGTCCACCGTGATCTTGGGGGCGATCACCGGCTTGGGCGCAAGATCGGGGACCACCTCATAGGTACTGATTCGCTCGGCCAGGCGGGCCTCGATGGCCAGGCGACCGGCCAGGGCCTGCTCCACATAGGCGGTGACCTGGGGCCAGTCGATCTCCAGGCCCAAGCTGCTCTCCATCTGGAATCGCTCCAGCGCCATCCCGTACTCGGAGTGAGCGGCGGCCAGGCGCACCCGGAGCCCGCTGAGCGCCAGCGCCCCGGCCACCCGCGAGAACATGCCGTGCTGATCGGGGGCGATAACCACCAGGGTGTCGCCCTCGCCCAGCACTAGGCGCTCGCCGGCCTCCATCATCCCCCGCTGCTCAGGGGTGGGAAATCGGGAGGTGATCTCGTCGATGTCGCCGCCCTCCATCACGTGGGCGCAGCGGGCCACCAGCTCGCGCACCAAGCTGGCCTTCCACTTGCTCCACGCCGAGGGGCCGGTGGCCACCGAGTCGGCCTCAGTCAGCGCTCCCAGCAGGCGCAGGGTCTGCACGGTGCGAGCCTTGCGGGACACCTCGGCAATGGTGTCGGGGTCTTCCAGGTCGCGCCGGGTGGCCACGTCGGGCAGCAGCAGGTGGTGCTCCACCATCGCCACCAGCACGTCCACATCAGTAGGCGGATAGCCCATCCGGTGGGCGATGTCAGCCACCAACTCCATGCCCACCTCGGTGTGGTCGCCGGGATAGCCCTTGCCGATGTCGTGGAGCAGAGCTCCCAGCACCAGCAGGTCGGGCCGGTCCACCCGGTCCACCAGGTCGGCGGCCAAAGCGGCGGCCTCGCACAGGTGTCGGTCAACGGTGAACTGATGGTAGGCGTTGCGCTGGGGGCGGCTGCGATTGGGGGCCCACTCGGGCAGAATGCGCACAAACAGGTCCATCTGGTCCAGCGCCTCGATCACCGGCGGTGCCTCGGTGCCGGTCATCAGGAGGTCCACAAACAGCTTGCGGGCCTCGTCGGGCCACTGGTCAGGCATGGGGGCCATCTGCGTGTTCAGCCGCCCCAGGCTGGTGCGGTCCATGCGCAGCTCATGGGCGGCGGCGGCCCGGGCCAGCCGCAGTGCAGTGCAGGGATTGGTGGCATCGGCATCGTCGGCCAGAACCGCCCGGCCCTCCTGGACCACCACCCCGGCATCCAGCTCGGTGTTGTTGCGGCTTTGGCGGCGGCGCAGTCGGCGGCGCCATTCGGGGGGCATCTCGGAGTCCCGCAGCCAAGCCCAGATCTCGTCGCTGCGCCACGCGATGGACCGAGCCGAGCTGGCGATGGCGCCCATCAACTCATCGGCGTCGCCATAGTCCAAAGCGGCAGCCACGCCGTCCTGTTCTTGGAGAAGTAGCTGGTCTCCGGGGCGGTCGGCGGTGCGGTGCAACTCGGCCCGGGCGGCCAAGATCACTTCGTAGTCGGACCACAGCCTGCGGCTGTCGGCGTCGTCCATCTCGAAGACAGCAGCCTCTACCCACCGCAGCGCATGGAGGTCTCGCAAGCCTCCTCGGCCCTGCTTGAGGTCGGGCTCCAGCTTGAACGCCACCTCGCCGCTGCGCCGGTGGCGCTCGGCCACCCGCTGGGCCAGCAGGGGAAGCCACCGCCGGGCGCTGCGACGCCACTGGTTGTCGTTGTCGGCGGTCAAGTCGGCGGTCAGCTCGGCGTCGCCGGCGATGTGGCGGGCGTCGAGCAGCGATGTGGCCGTGTCCAAGTCGGTCTTGGCCAATTCCCGGGTCTCCCGGGGCGTACGCACCGAATGGCCGAGCTTCAACCCCTCGTCCCAGATGGGGTACCACAGTCGGGGGGCGATTTCGCCGATGTCCGGTCGGTCGCGGTGCAACAAAAGCAGGTCAATGTCGCTATAGGGGCACAGCTCAGCCCGGCCGTACCCTCCCACTGCCACCATCGCGATGCCCTCGGAGTCGGCCACCTCGGTGGAGAAGATGTGGTGGAGCCACTCGTCGGTCCGCCGGGCCAGCGCTCGGCACAGCACCGTTCCCACCATGGCGCGGTCGGCCAGCAGCTCATCCCGGCGCAATGCGCTCGACCTCGCCTCGCCAATCGCCACTACTCGTTGAGGCTAGTGGGTGACGCCGCAGGCACCGCTGTCGATCACTCGACTAGAGCGGCGCTGGACGCTTGCCAAACTACGACCCCATCAAAGTGCCCAGGTAGAGGCTGATCACCTTGGGATCCTCCATAAGCTCCCGCCCGGTGCCGGTGTAGGCGTTGACCCCCTGGTCCAGCACGTAGCCCCGGTCGCAGATCTCGAGGCATCGCCGGGCGTTCTGCTCCACCAAGATCAGCGACACCCCGTGCTGGGCGATACGGGTGATCTGTTCGAACACCTCGTCTTGATACGCCGGCGACAGTCCGGCGGAGGGCTCGTCGAGCAGCACCACCTGGGGATCCATCATGAGCGCCCGTCCGATGGCCACCATCTGGCGCTGTCCGCCCGACAGACTGTCGGCCCGCTGGCTGCGGCGCTCGGCCAGCAGGGGGAACAGCTCGGCGACCACCTCGAAACGCTCCCCGAATATGCCGGGCTTCTGGAACGCGCCCATCTCCAGGTTTTCCTGAATGGTGAGCCGGGGGAACACGTTCTCGGTCTGGGGCACGAAGCCAATGCCCCGGGCCACCAACTGGTGGGGCGACAGACCCGTGATTTCTTCGTCGCCCAGATGAATGCTCCCCGACCGGATGTCCACTAGGCCGAACACCGCCTTCAAAAGGGTGGACTTGCCCGCGCCGTTGGGGCCGATGATCCCGACGATTTCACCGGGGTGCAGCTCCAAGGAGCAGCCGTTCAAGATGTCCACCTCGGGTAGGTACCCGGCCACCAGGTCGTCGGCCCGCACCAGCGCCTTATCCGCGCTCATGACCCTGCTCTTCTCACAATCCGGCCCCGCTCATGATCCTGCACTCTCATGATCCAGCCCCGGCACGGCGCCGGCCCAGATAGGCGTCGATGACCACCTCGTCGTGGATGGCCTTCCACGGCGGACCCTCGGCGATTATCTGGCCCTGGGCCAGCACCACCACCCAGTCGCTGATGCCGGTGACCACTTCCATGGCGTGCTCGATGAACACCACGGTCAGGCCCTCAAAGGCCAGCTGGGTGATGTGGCCCATCAGCGACTGGGCCAGGGCGGGGTTCACCCCGGCCATGGGCTCGTCCAGCATGATCAGCACCGGATCGGCCATCAGAGCCCGGGCCACCTCCAGCAGCTTGCGCTGGCCGCCCGACAAGGTGCCGGCCAAGTCGTCGCGCATGTGGGCCAGATTGAACCGCTCCAGCAGCTCCTCGGCCTTCGCAGTGTTGGCCTGCTCCTGGTCCTGCCAACGCGACCGGAATGGGGCCGCCGACAATCGCTCGCCAATCTGGCGGGGAGCGCCCAGCAGCACATTGTCGAGCACGGTCAGCTTGGCCAGCGACTTGGTGAGCTGGAACGTGCGGATCATGCCCTTGCGGGCCAGTTGGTCGGGCGACGGGGCGATCACCGCCTCCCCATTGAACGACCAGCGCCCGGTGTCGGCTCGGTCGAAACCGGTCAACAGGTTGAACAGGGTGGTCTTGCCCGCGCCGTTGGGTCCGATGAGGGCGGTCACCACGCCGCGCTCCACCTCCAGGTGGTCCACATCCACCGCCCGCAGCCCGCCAAAGCTCCGGCTCAGGTCGTCCACCACCAACAGGGGATTGGGTTTGGGGGCACCGGGCACCGGGGGCACGGTCAGGATCGGCTCGATCTCGGCCTCGGCGGGCGCCGAATCCGGCCGCGGCATCACGTCATCGGGCATCTAACTGCATTTCTGTGCGATTGCCGGTTATCCCCTGGGGGCGGAACAGCATGAGCAGAACCAGCGTCAAACCCACCATGGCCACACTGATTACCCCCTCGGAGCCGCTCAAGAAGTCGGCCACCGCGTCGGGCAGCCACGCCTCGGCGGTCAGCTGGCGCAGGAACGACTCAATCCACTCCCGCAAGAACCAGAAAAGAATGGCGCCGAGCACCGGCCCCAAGTAGGTGGCCGCCCCGCCCAGCAGCAGAGCGGTGTAGGCGAAAAAGGTGACTTGGGGGCGGAACCCGTTGGGGTCGGCGCCCGATGTCTTGATGGCGTCGATCACTCCGCCCATGCCGCCGATCACCCCGCCGATGATCAGGGCCTGCATCTTGTAGGAGAACACGTTCTTGCCCAGGCTTCGGGCTGCATCCTGGTCTTCTCGGATCGACTTCAGCACCCGTCCCCATGGACTGCGCACGATCAGATACACCACCAGGCTGACCAGTGCCACCAGCACCCAACCCACGGTGATCACCCACATCTGCTGGCCGGTGAACTCGAATGTGCCGACTCCATAGCGGTCGTTGGGACCGTCGGGATAGGGATTCAGGTCATAGAACGCCCCGGCGTCAAAGCTCACGCTGAGCGGTCCGCCAGTGAGTCCGATGGCATCGGTGGAGCCGATGAGGATCCGGATGATCTCGGCCGCGGCAATGGTGACGATGGCGAACATCACCGCATGCAGGCGCAGGGTCGGAAAGCCGAGCGCCACCGCCAGCGCCACCGACAGAACCAGGCCCACCACCACACCCACCCACAGCGACCAGCCGAAGGTGGCCACCGACACGCTGGTGCCATAGGCCCCCAACAGCAAGAACCCGACCTGGCCGAAGTTCAACAGCCCGGTGAATCCGAAATGGACGTTGAGGCCGATGGCGGCCAAGGCCAAGATCACCGCCTCTGGCCCGAAAGCGGCTCGGGCCGCGTTGCCAAAGATGATGTCGAAGTCCATCTAACGCGCCCGTCTCGCGGAGTATCGGAAGTCCATCTAACCCACCCGCGCCTTGATCCCGAACAGGCCTTGGGGCCGGATCAGCAGTACGAGGATGAGGGCGGCCAGCGGCACCACAAACTTCAGCTCGGGGGAGATCCACAGCGTGCTCACCTCGGTGGACATACCGATTATCAGCGAGCCGGCCAGCGCCCCGAACGCCGTGCCCAGTCCACCGAGCTCCACCCCGGCGAAGATCAACAACAAGAGCTGGAAGCCCAAGAACGGATCGATGTCGGTGTCGAGGCCCTGGAACACCCCGCCGAGTCCGGCCAGGGCCGCTCCCATGGCCCACACCATCAGCACAACCCGGTTCACGTTGATGCCCGATGCCTCGGCCAGGCTGGCGTTGTCCGACACCGCTCGGGTGGCCTTGCCGAAGCGGGTCCACTGAAGCATCACCCCCATAACCAGCAAGATGGCGATGATCACCGCCACGGTCACCAGCTCTCGAGGGGTCACCGCCCAGGGTCCGAACTCCCACCGCTCCTGCACTTGGAAGTCGGTATAGGGAAGCGGCTCGGCGCCGAAGAACAGCTGGATCACCTGGCGCCCGAGCAGCGACAGGCCGATGGTGACCACCACAAGCTGGAAGATGCCCAGCCGCCGGCGCCGCAGCGGGCGGAACAAACCCGTTTCCAGCCCCGCCCCCAGCATCCCGCACACGATCATGGTCACGACGGCGGCCGCGATCAGGTTCAGCTCGCCCCAAGAGCTGTTGAAGTACCAGGCGATCACTGCCCCGAAGGTCACCAGCTCCCCGTGGGCGAAGTTGACCAGGCCAGTGGTCCCGTAGATGAGCGACAGCCCGATGGCGCTCATGGCGATGATCAGACCGAATTTCAGGCCGTTGAACACCGTTTGCGCCGCCCGCTCCCCGAACGGCGTGCCCTTGGGGGCGTCGCCCACCGCGAACACCACCGCGCGAGACGCCCCCTCGGTCACTGCCGCCTCGATAGTGGACTCGAAGCCCTCCCTCAGCCCGATCCCGTCGGGGAGTGTGCTCTCGTCGAGGGTGACCCTGTAGGTACCAGCACCAGGCACCATTACCGACCATTGGCCTTGGGCATCGGTGACCGCCTGTCCGATCCGGGTGCCCAACTGGTCGGCCACGGTGATCTCAACTCCGGCGAAAAACTGGTCAAAGCCCAATCGAAGGGTGCCTTCTAGAACGGTGGGCTGGGAGCCACCGGTATCGCTATCTGACTGGGCAAGGGCAGGGCCCACCCAAAACAGCGTCAGGCTGAGCAAGAGTCCGGCAAGTGCGAACCATCTCCGCATCCAGAATCACGCTACTGCCCGGTACATGACACCTAGTGCAATCGGATATTCCTGCTCCCCGTTTCATGAGCGGTCAAGACGCGAGCACAATAGGGGTGTGGGCAACTGGGACCGGCTGCGGAGCAACCTGGCTGAACTGGACCGGGTAATGGTGGCCTTCAGCGGCGGGGTCGACTCCTCTTTCCTCGCCTGGGTGGCCCACGACGTTCTGGGCGACCGGGCCCAGGCGGTGACCGCGGTGTCGCCGTCGTTAGCGGAGGCCGAGCGCCGAGACTGCGCGTCGCTGGCCGCCGAGTGGGGGCTTCAGTGGCGGGAAGTACACACCACCGAGATGGAGCATGCCGCTTACGTGACCAACGACGGCGAGCGGTGCTACTGGTGCAAGGACGCCCTGATGGAGGCGGTGGCCCCGCTGGCTGTGGCCGAATCATGCACCGTGGCGCTGGGGGTGAACACCGACGACTTGGGCGACCACCGTCCGGGCCAAAGGGCCGCCGCTGAGCGGGGCGCGGTGTTCCCCCTGGTGGATGCTGGTTTTTCCAAAGTAGACGTACGTGAGTGGTCACAGCGGCTGGGGCTGCGCACCTGGGACAAGCCAGCTGCCCCGTGCTTGGCCTCCCGCATCCCCTACGGAACGCCGGTGACGCTGGGCGCGCTGGCCTCGGTGGAAGACGCCGAGGCCGCCCTGAGGCAGATGGGCTTTGCCGAGCTGCGGGTGCGCCACTACGGCGATCTGGCCCGCATCGAGGTGCCCGACGAGCGCTTGGCCGATGTGGTGGCCCAGAGGGCCGCGGTGGTGCAGGCCGTGCGCCAGGCCGGCTATCGATACGCCACGCTCGACTTGGAGGGCCTCCGCTCCGGCAACCTGAACGCCGCTTTGGGCCTCGACTCCTCGACGCCGTGCCCATAAGCGAGGCCTTGGGCCTCGACGCTATGCCCATAAGCGAGGCCTTGGGCCTTGACGCTATGCCCATGAGCGAGGCCTTGGGCCTCGACGCCGTGCCTTGAGAGATCAGGAGCTCGCCGCCGCCGAGCAGCAGTTGGCCGACAGCGCCCGAAGCCTGGCCGAAGGCATCGCGCAGGCCCTGCCCGGCTGGGTGGTGGCCGCAATTCAAAGCCGCATGCCTCACATAGACCCCGAAACCCGAGAGGCTGCCGAAGCCGCCGGCCTGGCCGCCGCGGCCGATATTGGCGGCCAAGTGGCCCGATTACTGGCCGCCGACATCGACGATCAACGGGACAATCCCCTGGCCTTGTTGCGCCAGGCGGTGCGCTATCCCACCGAGGTGCTGTTGGCGGCTGGCGCGGCCCCGACGGCGCGGGACGCCTTCGCCATCGAGCGGTTCCCCGACGACGTCTACGATCTGACTCCGGCGTCGTTCGCCGACATCCACCCCGATCTTCAAACCCCCGGGCTGGAGTGGGGAGCGGCCAAGGCATTCGTGCATCGCCGCCGCCACCGCCAGTCCGGTTAGGGACAGTTCAGAGCCACCGCCGCCAAACCTGACATACTGACGGTGCCAACAGGCGGAAGAGTCGTCAACCAAGGGGAGTAGTGATGGACGCTGATACCGCATGGGTACTCGTATCTGCTGCGCTGGTCTTGTTCATGGTGCCAGGCCTGGCCTTGTTCTACGGGGGCATGGTCGGCCAGAAGAACGTGCTCAACATGATGAACATGAACCTGTATTGCCTGGGCATCGTCCCCATACTGTGGGCGGTGGTCGGCTACGGGTTTGCCTCCGGCGACTGGGACTTCCCGCTGTTCGGAGACTTCGATGCCTTCTGGCTCAACGGGGTTGACGACATGGTGGCCAAGCGGGAATTCGTTTTCGGCATGACCTTTGCCGCCATCACCCCTGCGCTCATTTCGGGCGCGGTTGCCGGCCGGATGAAGTTCTCGGCCTGGGCCATCTTTGTGCCGCTGTGGTCGTTCATCGTGTATTCGCCGGTGGTCTACTGGATCTATGGCGGCGAAGGCTGGATCTTCAACCTCCCGGCCCACGACTTCGCAGGTGGTACCGCCATCCACATCAACGCCGGCGCGGCGGCCCTGGCCTTGGTTCTGGTCCTCGGCCCCCGCAAGGGCTGGCCCCGCGACGTGGACTTCCCCCACAACCTGCCTCTGGTGCTTTTGGGCGCCGGCATTCTGTGGTTCGGCTGGTTCGGCTTCAATGCCGGCTCCGCGCTGGCCTCAGACGCCACCGCCTCCCACGCTTTCTTGACCACGTTCTTGGCCGCAGCCGCCGGAATGTGCTCGTGGATGCTGGCCGAGACCATCAAAGACGGCAAGCCCACCGCATTGGGCATCGCCTCGGGCATCGTGGCCGCGCTGGTGGCCATCACCCCGGCGGCCGGTTTCGTGGGGGCCATGTCCTCCATCGTCATCGGCGCCGCAGCCGGGGTGCTGTGCTTCCTGGCCATCGGGCTCAAGCTGCGCTACAAGTACGACGACAGCCTCGACGTGGTGGGCATCCACATGTTCGGTGGCATCATCGGCGGCGTGCTCATCGGGTTCTTCGCCGACTCTGGGGCCATCGAAGGTGCCGATTTCATCGATGGCGTGTTCTTCGGCGGTGGCGAGCTGCTGGGCAACCAGATCATCTCCATTGTGGCGGTGATGGCCTACAGCTTCGTGGCCACCTACATCATCGCCATGGTGCTTCACCGCACCATGGGGATCCGGTCCTCCGCCGACGACGAGAGCGTCGGCCTCGACCAGTCGCTCCACGCCGAGACGGCGTACAACAACTAGATCGAGAACAGATCATTCGATGCTTGGACTGGGCTGGGATTCGGCTCAGCCCAGTTCAGCTAGGTCGACATCCTCACTGCCGGTGACGGTCAACTCACCGTCGATGAACTCGGCAATGATGTAGCGGCCAAACGTGGGGTCTCCCACCTCGTCTAGTTCCAGAGGGCCAGAGACACCCTCATAGTCGATGTCGGCACCGTCGGCGATCAGACCTGCACATTCGGCATAGTCGTAGCACTTCTGGCCGTCGCTGGTCACCGTTTGAACCTGGCCGATGATGGCTGGTCCGTCTGTGGATCCGGCGGCCAGCGAGGCCAGGGCCAATACCACCACGCAATCGTAGGCCTGGCCCCCGTAGGCCACGTCGCCACCGGTTCGCTCAATCAGGCGCTCGCTGAACTCATCGCCGCCTCCCGCCGTCAGGGCCACAAAACCATCGAGCACATTGGGATTGGTTGGGTCCACGGTGTCAGCCAGATTCCGGTCGTAAATGCCGTCGGTGCCATACATGACCTCGGGTGGGATGCCGGCTTCGAGCATTCCCCGGATGATCTGAGCACCCTCGGAAAACGTGACCAACACCACTGCATCGGCCCCCATGTCCTCGATCGCCGCCACCGTGGCGTCGTAGCTGGTGGCATCTTCGTCGTAGGCGATGATCTGGTAGGCCACTCCCAACTCGGTGAAGCTTGTGGCCAGCAGGCTCGACAGGGCGTTGCCCCAATCGTCGGCCCGGGCTGGGATGGCCACGTTGGTGGCCCCGTCGGCCGCCACAATGCCAGCCAAGATCGGCGACACCGCCTGGTCGGGCGGCACCGTCCGGAAGTAGAAGCCGGCGTTCGCCTGGGTAGAGAACGATGGCGAGGTGTTCGATGGAGAGCACTGGGGAATCTGAGCGTCGAAAAGGGTCTGGATGAACGACTGTGAAACTCCCGAAGCCGCCGCACCCACGATCACATGGGCCCCCTCACCCAGCAGCCGGTTGACTGCCTCCGGGGCGACGTCGGGGTCGGTCGCGGTATCGCCGGTCAAGAGCTGCACATTCCCGCCGGCTTCCACGATGTCTTCCATCGCCAAGCCGATGCCCTCGATCATCGGGGAGTTCAGAAAGGCCAGCGAACCGGTCTCGGGCATAACCTGCCCGATCACCAGCTCGACGTCGCCCGACGCCGGTGCGGCCGATGATCCTGCGTCGCCGCCGTCGTCGTTTCCGCATCCGGCGGCAATCAGCGCCGCGATGACAACTATCCAGATCCAGCGAGTCCTCGTCATGCCCGCGAGCCTTACACGCGGACCTAACAATTTCAGCTATTACTAGGCCAGTCGGTGGAGAACGGCCTTGATGGGAGCCACCATGCCGGCATAGAACGGGCCGAACTCGGCGTAGCGGGCCGACGCCTCGTCGTAGCGCATGGTGTACACCACCTCTTTGAGATCGTCGGGATGCTCGCAGAACAGGGTTACTCCCCACTCGTAGTCGTCGATGCCGGTGGAGCCGGTGATGAGCTGGAGTACCCGGCCAGAAAATGTGCGGCCGGTGGCCCCGTGCTCGTACATGAGCTCTCGGCGGCGCTCGAAGGGCAACTCGTACCAGTTCTGATCGGGGTTGCGGCGCTTGGACATGGGGTAGAAGCACCACGCTGGCTTGCCCTCGGGGGGGAGCTGGGGATACAGCCGAGCCTGCTTGGTCTCTTCCGGCAGCCCGGCAGCGTACTCCGACAGCTCGGTGAGCGATACGTACGAGTCCACGATGTCGAGTCCTGCTTGCCTGAGGGCTGTCTGAAAGTCCCGCAACTCCCAGAGATCAGCGTGCAAGGCCATGAACGCAATGTCGGCCTTGTGGCCGAGCACGGCCACCGTCACCACTTGGACCCCTGCGTGCTCGGCGTCTTTGACCGCCCGTTTGATGCCCCGCTCCAGTTGGGAATGGTCATCTACCGGGCCCAGCTTGCCGAACAAGTGGAGAACGCCAATTCCGACCGACGGCTGTACCGGTGCCGGAGACTCACTCATGGGCCGAGGGTTCGCTCATTGATCGATGGTGACATCTACCGTCTCGATCACTTCCAACTCGCCGTTGCGGACCTCGGCGAGCACATAGCGGCCCACGGTGGTATCGCCGACGTCGTCCATTTCCAATGGGCCAGACACGCCGTCATAGTCTATGTCGATTCCCTGGATCACCAACTCGGCGCACTCTCCGTAAGAGTGGCACTTCTGACCGCGGCGGGTGATCTCGGGCACCGCGGCGATGATCGTCGGGCCGTCTACTCCGCCCGCAGCGAGCGCGGCCAGCGCCAGGATCACCGCGCAGTCGTAGGCCTGCCCTCCGTAGATGGCGTTGCCCCCCGTCTCCTCGAACACCCGCTGGTTGAATTCCTCACTGCCTGACGGACTCTGCACCCTCAGCCCGTCGACAACCGTCGGGTCGGTGGGATTCACCCGCTCGGGCATACTGAAGTCGAACTGGCCGGCGGTGAGATGGATGGCCCAGCTGGGCACGCCCATCTCAATAAGCCGACGGGTGATGGCGATGCCCTCCTCGAATGCAATGAGACCGACGGCGTCCACCCCCATGTCCAAGATTTGGGCCACGGTGGCGTCGAAGCTAGGAGCTCCGGGGTCGAAGGTCACGGTCTGCGAGGTCACGCCCAACTCGGCAAGGTCGTCGGCCAACAGCTGGGCCAGCGAGGCGCCGTAATCGTCGGCCCGATTGGCGATAGCCACATTGGTAGCCCCACGGGACGCCATGCTGTTGGCCATCACCTGGGACTCGCCCACGGCGACGGTGACCGTGCGGAAATAGAAGTCGGCGTTGGCCTGGGTCGAGAACGACGGCGACGTGTTGGACGCGGCGCACTGCGGTACCTGGGCATCGGACAAGGTCTGGATGAACGACTGCGATACCCCCGATGCGCCGGCCCCGATTATCACATGGGCCCCCTCGCCCAGAAGGCGGTTCACCGTCTCAGGGGCGACGTCCGGGTCGGTGGCCGAGTCGCCGGCGAGCAGCTTTACGTTTCCCCCCTGGGCATTGATGTCGGCCACGGCCAGCTCCACGCCGGCAATCAGCGCGCCGCCGAGCGAAGCGGCCAATGAGCCGGTTTCAGGCAGCACTCGCCCGATCACCAGTTCCGGTGCGGCGGCCGGTGGCGGGGCCAACGGCGCAGCGGTCGGCTCGGCCGTCGAATCCGGGGCAGAGGGGGTAGCCGTGGCTCCGGGCTGGCTGTCGTCACCGCCGCCGCAAGAGGCAGCCAGCAGGATCGCGGCCATAGCGACGGTCGCGGCTCGACGCCATGGCCCAGTCATGGCGAAGTCAGTCGCCGAAGCCGTTCACCAGCACAGCGAAATGACGGCTGGTGGCGTCGTGGCGCTTGCCCACCACGGCTTGGTAGGCCTCGGATTCCCACACCTCGCGGGCCTTCTCCTTGGAGTCGAACTTGATCACCACCGTCTGATGGCCGGCGGTGTCGCCCTCGACCACCTCAGACTCAGTGTCGAACGCGACCAGCTCGGCACCGTCGCCGATGCCCAGGGCACCGGCCGCGCCCTGCATGTACTCCCCGTACAGCTCGGGGTTGTCCACCTGATAATTGACGATGATGTATGCAGCCATGACTCACTTCTAGCAGACCGGACCCGCCAATTGTCAGCCCCGGGCGAACAGGAAGGCGCCTCCCGGGTGGCCACCTCCGGTGCTAACCACCGCCACCTCGGCGCCTTCCACCTGCCGACCTCCGCCGTGGCCCCGCAGCTGGGTCACCGCCTCGTGAAGGAACCCGTAGCCGTGCAAGCGGCCAGCCGAGAGCTGGCCCCCGTGGGGGTTGAGGGGGATCTCTCCCTCCCGGGCGATACGGGTGCCGCCTTCCACGAACGCCGCCCCCTCGCCCTTGCCGCAAAAGCCCAGGCCCTCCAGCCACGACAGGGCATTGAAACTGAACCCGTCGTACAGCAGAGCCACGTCCACATCGGCGGGCTTCAAGTCGGTGCGGCTCCACAGGTGGGCCGCGGGACCGTCCACCATCGGCTCGTGCAACAGCGTCCCCTGGTCCCACGACATCCGCTCGCGCATCTGGGTGCCCACCGCCTCCACCAGTACGGGGCGGTGGGGGCCGTCGGCGGCGGCGTCCACCGCCGACACCACCAGCGCGGTAGAGCCGTCGCAGGGCACGTCGCAGTCGAACAGGCCGAACGGCGTGGTGATCATGCGGGCGTCCAGGTAGTCGTCGATGGTCATGGGCTCTTGGTAGATGGCCACCGGGTTGTGGGCCGCCCCGGCCCGCTCGGTCACCGGGATCCACCCCAGTTGCTCCCGGGTGGCGCCGTAGCGGTGGAAGTAGTGGCTGGCCATGAGGGCGATCCAGTTGCCCGCCGACATGGCCCCATAGGGCAGCCGCCACTCCATTTCCCCGGAAATGCGGGCTCCGCCGCCTACCCCGGTGTTCTGGCGGTTGCCCCAGGCGATTGACGTCGTTTCCCACACGGTGCGGAAGCACAGCACGTGGCGGCACAGTCCGGAGGCCACCGCCAGCATGGCGTTGACCACCGCCCCGCTCTGGCCGGGAGTTTCCATGGTGCCGCAGAACCAGCTGGGGGCGATGCTCAGGGCGTCGGCCACTGGATAGATGCCGCCCTCGGAGTGGCCGCCGTCTTTGGCTCCGCCCCCCGGATACGTGGACAGGCCGTCGATGTCGTCCAATGTGAGCCCAGCGTCGGCCACCGCCGCCCGGCAGGCGTCTACCGCCAGGCCCATGGGGTCGCGGCCCAGCCGCCTCCCCACCTGCGACAACCCGATCCCGGTGATGGCCACCTTCGACTCGAATTTGTCGGTCGCCGGCATGGGCCGCACCGGTGCCGGGGTTGGCTCGGGATACTCCTGCGCCTCGGCGATCGGCTCACCGGTGGGGGCGAACACCGGCAGCCACACGTCCTTGTGCTGCTCGAAGCGCACCGACACCGGCAGCCCGATGACCACGTCGTCGGGCTCGGCGTCCACGATGAGGGTGGTAAGGCGCACCAGGGGGTCTTCCTCGACGGCCACCAGCCCAATCGCGTAGGGCACCTCCATGTCGGGCAGCCATGGCTGGTAGTTGACGGTGACCCCTACCACTGTGGCCCGACCCGACACCTCCCTGATCTCGGGCGCCCCCCCGCACACCGAGCACACCACTCCGGGGGGATGGAGATAGCGGTCGCAGGCCCCGCAGTATTGGAAGCGCAGCACGCCGTCGGCCCCCGCCGTCCAGAAGAACTCGTTCTCGGGTGTGAGCTTAGGCAGGGGGCGCATGCCCAGGATTCTTATGCAGACGGGAAGTAGAAGTTGAGTTGGCCGTCGCGCACGAACCCGGCCAAGCACAAGCCGGCCGCCGCGGCCGTCTCCACCGCCAGCGCCGAGGGGGCGCTCACCGCCACCAACACCCCGAATCCCGCCGCCCATGCCTTCTGCACCATCTCGAACGACGCCCGGCCGCTTACGAAAAGCCCTTGGCCGCGGGCGGGCAGGTCGCCGTCGAGCAGCATTCGGCCCACTACCTTGTCCACCGCGTTGTGACGGCCGATGTCCTCACGCACCAGGGTGGGCTCTCCGTCGGACCCGAAGGCCGCCGCGGCATGGACCCCCCCGGTGGTGCCGAACAGGTCCTGAAAAGCCCTCACTCGCTCAGGCACCTTGGCCAGCACCTCGGCCGACGTGGGCGACTGGCTGGCGGGCAGCGGGCTCAGCCTCTCTCGCAGCGCCTCGATGCTCTCGGCCCCGCACAGCCCACACGCCGAGGTGGTCAATCCCAGGCGGGGAGTAGGCGGCGGTGCGCCGTCGGTTTCCACCGTGACCAGGTTGAACTCGGTGTCGACAGCCGGTTCGTTGGCGCAGTAGCGAATAGAGGTGACCGAGGCGTCGCCCAAGAGCCCCTCGGTGAAGCAGAAACCAGCAGCCAGCTCGAAGTCGTGTCCGGGAGTGCGCATGGTGGTGGTCACGGTCACGGCGTCGAGCTCGATGGTAAGCGGCTCCTCCACCACCAGATCGTCGGGGCGCCGGCGCTCCTCCGACCCGTCCCAATGCCGCACCAGCACCCGCTCGGAGCGCCCCCGGGTCATGACAGGCGGTACATCTCAGAGACCACGTGGTGCTGGAGGTCCAACCCCATAGCCGCCATAGCCACCGAGGAGTGCAGCACCTCGCCGTCCACCCACAGGCGCCGTTCGGTGGCGGTCACTGGCTTGGCCGAGTCGGTGCCCAGCACCGCAGTGGAAAACAGCTGGATGTCTCGTCCCGCCACGGTGCCTTCTAGCACCTCGGCAACACCCGAGGGCTGGGCCAGCACCAGTTCCACCCGCCCGTCGGGCTGGGGGCGCAGAAATCCGGCCTCAGAGTGCAGGGGCAGGCCGCTGCCCGCGTCCTTGGTCTTCTGCACATAGGCCACGAACGGCTTGCCCACGTGGGTGAAGGAGACCTCCTCGGCGTAGGAGAAGTCCTCGATTGTGGGATACACCCCCGTGCCCGCGCCCTGCCACGTTCCCAGCAGGAACGACAGCGGTGCACACGCCGGATGAAGATCGGCCATGGAACGACGTTACCGCCGTTGCCGGTGTTTTCGGGCTAGAAATCCATGTCGGGCATGCCGCCGGGCATGCCGCCACCCTCTTCTGGCTTGTCGGCCACAACGGCCTCGGTGGTCAAGAACAGCCCCGCGATGGAGCCAGCATTCTGGAGCGCCGAGCGGGTGACCTTGGCGGCATCGATGATTCCCGCAGTCAGCAGGTCTTCGTAGTCGCCGGTAGCCGCGTTCAGCCCGGAGTTGCCCTCCAGGTTGCGCACCCGCTCCACGACCACGCCGCCCTCGAGCCCCGCGTTCACCGCGATCTGGGCCAGCGGGCCTTCCAGTGCCTTGGACACGATGCGGGCGCCGGTGGCCTCGTCGTCGGCCGACAGGCCATCAGCAGCGGAGTCCACCGCCTGCTGGGCCCGCAGCAGGGTCACGCCCCCGCCAGCCACAACGCCCTCTTCGATGGCGGCCTTGGTGGTGCTCACGGCGTCTTCGATGCGGTGCTTCTTCTCCTTGAGCTCCACCTCGGTAGCGGCGCCCACCTTGAGCACAGCCACACCGCCCGACAGCTTGGCCAGGCGCTCTTGGAGCTTCTCCCGGTCATAGTCGGAATCGGTGTTGTCGATTTCGCCCTTGATCTGGGAGATGCGGCCCTCGACGTCGCTGCGGTCTCCGGCACCCTCCACGATGGTGGTCTCGTCCTTGGTGATGACGATCTTGCGGGCCCGGCCCAGCAAATCGAGCGTGGTGTTCTCCAGCTTGAGGCCCACCTCTTCGCTGATCACCTGGCCGGCGGTCAAGATGGCCATGTCCTGGAGCATGGCCTTGCGGCGGTCGCCGAAGCCCGGAGCCTTCACCGCGGTGGAGTTGAAGGTGCCCCTGATCTTGTTCACCACCAGGGTGGCCAGGGCCTCGCCCTCCACGTCCTCGGCGATGATCAGAAGCGGCTTGCCCGCCTGCATCACCTTCTCCAGCACGGGCACGATGTCGCGCACCGCAGTGATCTTCGAGCCCACGAACAGGATGTAGGGCTCGTCGAGCACGGCTTCCATCCGCTCGGCGTCGGTCACGAAGTAGGGGGAGATGTAGCCCTTGTCGAAGCGCATGCCCTCGGTGAAGTCCAACTCCAAGCCAAAGGTCTGCGATTCCTCCACGGTGACCACGCCGTCTTTGCCCACCTTGTCGATGGCCTCGGAGATCAGCTCGCCAATCTCGGGGTCGGCGGCGGAAATGGCGGCCACGTTGGCGATCTGGGCCTTGTCCGACGACACGTCCACCGACTGGGACTGAATGGCCCCTACCGCGGCCTCAACGCCCGACTCGATGCCCTTCTTGATGGACATGGGGTTGGCCCCGGCGGCCACGTTCCGCAGCCCCTCGCGCACCATCGACCAGGCCAGCACGGTGGCGGTGGTGGTACCGTCGCCCGCCACGTCGTCGGTTTTCTTGGCCACCTCTTTGACCAGCTCAGCGCCGATCTTCTCGTAGGGATCCTCCAGCTCGATCTCCTTGGCGATGGACACGCCGTCGTTGGTGATCGTGGGGGCGCCCCACTTCTTTTCCAGCACTACGTTGCGGCCCTTGGGGCCGAGCGTGACCCGCACGGCGTCGGCCAGCTGGTTCATTCCCGACTCCAGCGCGCGCCGGGCTTGCTCATCGAATGAGATGATCTTGGGCATCCTCGAATACTCCCTTTTGGACTATCGGCCCATACCCCATTGGCACGGTGCCGATTCTTGGCCTTCCGGCCTGTTAGCACTCTCAGTATGAGACTGCTAAAGGTTACCGAGGGGGGTGCGAAACGCCAAACTCTGAGTAGTGAGAAGTCAGCCGCCAGCCACGGCCGGAACGATGGCCACCGTCTGTCCGTCGGGCACCGACGTGGCCAAGCCGTCGGCGAACCGCACGTCGTCGTCGTCCACAAACACATTGACGTACCGGTGCAGGCCGCCCGACTCGTCGATCAGGCGGTCTTTGAAGCCGGGGTGGGTGGCGTCCAGCGAAACGATCACGTCGCGGACGGTGCTTCCCTCAACGGTGACCTCGCTGGCCCCGCCAGACAGAGGGCGAAGAGTGGTCGGTATCCGGACGGTCACGCTCATGGGCCATGATGCTATTCGGATGAAGCTCGGGAAACGACTCGTGAATCAAGGATTGGCCCGTACAGAGCTCGGGAAGCGAGCTGTGAATCGGAGGACAGCGTGAGCGGGCGGCGGAGATTCACCGCCGGGGAGTTCTCAGCCGACGACCTCGCGGCCCGCAAGGGCTCGAAAACGGTGTCGGTGTGTCTGCCGGCCCGCAACGAGGAGGCCACCGTGGGGACCATCGTGGAGGTGGTGCGTAACGAGCTCATGGACAAGGTGGGCTTGGTGGACGAGCTGATCGTGATGGACGACCACTCCACCGACCACACCGCCGCGGTGGCCAAAGACGCCGGGGCCAACGTGGTGGCCTGCGCCGATGTGCTCACCGATCTGGGCAATCAGCCCGGCAAGGGGGAGACGCTGTGGAAGTCGCTGTACGCCTCCACTGGCGACATCGTGGTGTGGTGCGACGCCGACGTGGCCAACTTCGGCCCCCATTTCATCTCCGGCCTTCTGGGACCGCTGTTGGTGGACGACGCCATCTCCTACTGCAAGGGCTTCTACCACCGCCCGGTGGGGGCCGACCAGCGAGGCGGGGGGCGCACCACCGAGCTGGTGGCCCGACCGCTCATCGCTCTGCTGTTCCCCGAGTTGGGCGACATCGTCCAGCCTCTGGCCGGGGAATACGCCGGGCGGCGCGAGGTGCTGGAGCGGGTGCCGTTCGTGCAGGGATACGGGGTGGAGATGGGCCTGCTCATCGACGTCTGGCGCCTGGCCGGCTACGAGGCCATCGCCCAGGTGGACCTGGGCACCCGCGTCCACCGCAATCGCCCGCTGCACGAGCTGTCGTCCCAGGCCACCGAGGTCATGCAGGTGGCCCTGCACCGGGCCGACCGCACCCTGGTGAACACCGCCATCACGCTGCGCCGCCCCGGCTTCGGCGACACCGAGATCACCATGCAGGAGCGCCCTCCCCTCGTCGAGGTCACCGGCTACTTCCGCCAAGCCCTCTGAGCCGCCTGCTGGTCCGCCCCCTGGCCGCGGCGACCAAGACAACGCCCGCCTAGGCCCCCAAGTAGTCCAGCACCACCCTGGTAACGAGTCCGGCCGTGTCGCCCATGGCCGCCTCGGTGCCGAACCGTTCGCTGAGGCTCACCAGCTCTCCAATGCCCGGCGCCGCAGTGCCGTCGGCCCGGCCCACCACCGCCAGCACCGGCACCCCGGCAGCAGCGGCCATCTCCGCCACCCCGCCCACCACCTTGCCCTCTAGCGAGGTGGCGTCGAGCGCGCCCTCTCCGGTAACCACCAGGTCGGCCTGCTCGATGCGCCCGTACAGGTCCACCTCCTCGGCCAGCAGCTCGAAGCCATTGCACAACTCGGCGCCCACGCACGCCAGACCGCCGGCCAGGCCTCCCGCCGCCCCCGAGCCCTCCAAGTCGCCCACCGCCACCCCGTAAGTCTCGGCGTACACCCCACAGAGCCGCTCCAGTCGCCGGCGCAGCAACTCCACCTGCGTCGCAGTGGCCCCCTTCTGGGGTCCGAACACCTCAGCGGCGTCCACAAACCGGGTCCGCACGTCGCAGGCCACGGCCATCTCCACCCCCCGGAGGCGCTGAGTGGGATACAGCGCCCTCAGCGCGCCCAAACCGCCGTCGGTGGTGGCCGAGCCCCCCACCCCCACCAGCACCCGCCGGGCACCCCGTTCTACCGCCGCGTCTATCAGCTCCCCGGTGCCGTAGGTGGTGGCTCCCAGCGGGTCATTGCCCTCGGCCCCGCCCACCAAGGCCAACCCCGACGCCCGGGCCATCTCGATCACTGCGGTGTGGCGGTGCAGGCGCCACGGAGCTTCCACCGGGTCGCCCAGGGGCCCGGTCACGATGCTCGACCGGTTGGCTCCACCCACCACTTCCAGCGTTCCCTCGCCGCCGTCGGCCATGGGGACAGCATCAGCGGAGGCCCCGGCCTGTGCTGCCGCTTGGGCTATGGCGTCGGCAACCTCAGCAGCCGTGGCCGTTCCCCGAAATTTGTCAGGGGCGGCAACGATATGCATGCAGCCGCAGCCTTTTGGCTGTCCGACTGTCAGCCGGGGCGCTGGGCCAGGCTGTCGGGTCCGATCAGGATGAGGATGAATGCGTTGCCCAGTGATTCGAGGGTGAGGCCTCCGGGGGGAGGATCGGGCATCGGCCACAGGGGCTTCTCAGACTCGCCCAGCAGCCGGGCAATGCACTGGGCGTCCACCTCGTACCCGGCCCGGTAGTAGAAGGCTGAGCCCGTCTGGGGACTGGCATTGTGCGGAGGCAGTGTCACGTAGTTGGCCGCATTCAACTCGCCCGAGAGCCGACCGGCTGCCCCGGACACGTCGGTCCCATTGGCCACGAGCACACCGATGGTGGACGGATCGCGGCACTCGAGCTCCTCGTCGGGAGCAGGAGCGGGAGGCTGGGTCACCACTGGGGCAGGCTCGGTGGTCTCCGATTCCCCGGTGTCATCGGGCGCCGGCGCAGGAGTGGCGGCCGGTTCGCCTTCCTCAGCCGGGATCTCCACCGGGTCGGGGATCTCCTCGGGCTCCATGGTGGCCTCAGCCGTGGGCTGGGTGGTGGTTACCGCCGTCGAATCCTTCTCGTCATCGAGGCCGCGGGCCAGCACAAAGGCCCCGGCTGCGATGAGGGCGAGAACCAGCACTACTCCTTTGAGCGCCATCTGGTTGTTGGGGGCTCGGTTTGACTCCATATTGCGTCTGGCTCCGGACTGTCAGCGCGACGGCTGCCGGCCAACCGAGGTCTGGCCGAACTTCGAACGCCTGCGGCGATCGCGCAGTCGCCGCAAACGCCGCACGACCATCGGGTCGTACTCCATGGCATCCGTCTGTTCCAATAATTCGTTCAGCAGCTGGTAATACCGGGTTGTGGAGAGCTCGAAGCGCTCGCGGATCGCCGCCTCCTTCGACCCGGTCTCCTGCCACCAAGTGCGCTCAAAATCCAAGATCGCCCGATCTCGTTTCGTGAGAGCCATTCCACAAGCGTTACCCACCACTAGGCGCTATTCAAGCACCCTCCCCAAACCGCGCCCCTTATGCTCTTTGTGGAGGGGCGGGAAACCTCTCAATAACCAAATTCAACGCCCGAGTAGCTCAGTCGGCAGAGCAGCTGTCTTGTAAACAGCAGGTCGCAGGTTCGATTCCTGTCTCGGGCTCCGTCTGAATCTCTCCAACGATGGGGACGGCTAACCTCGCAGAAGTCATCGGAGGGGAATCGCCATGTCGGACGAGCCAGCCTGGACTATCGGTATTGAGGAGGAGTATCTCCTTGTCGAGCCCGAGAGCGGGGAGCTGATCACCGAACAACCGTCCGGAATCCTGGAGAAGGTGGCCGATCTGCACCATGGACTCGTGGCCAGAGAGTTCTTCAGCTCGCAGCTCGAGATCGGCACCGGCATCTGCACTGATTTCAAGCACTTGCGGGCCGACATCGGACTCCTGCGCCTCGCCGTCACCGAGGCGGCCGCCGACTACGGCATTGCCCCCATCGCGGCCTCATCTCACCCGTTTGCCCGCTCGCATCTACAGCAGGTCACCGAAGGGGAGCGCTATCAAGCACTGGCCGACGACTTGCAAGGCGTGACCCGCGGGCTGGTCATCTCCGGCCTACACGTCCACGTCGGCATCGAGGATCCCGATCTGCGGATCGACCTGATGAACCAGATTTCCTACTTCCTGCCTCACCTGCTGGCCCTCTCCACATCTTCACCGTTCTGGGAGGGACGCGACACCGGCCTAAAGAGTTATCGGATGGCGGTGTTTCGGACGTTGCCCCGCACCGGACTGCCAGAGAAGTTCGACTCCTGGGCCGAGTACCGGCGCCACGTGGACATTTTGGTACAGGCCGGGGTCATCGAAGACTCCACCAAGGTGTGGTGGGACATCCGCCCGTCGGAGCGCTACCCCACCTTGGAGATGAGGATTACCGACCTGCCCACGAGAATGGAGGACACGGTTTGCGTTGCGGCCCTGTACGTCTGCCTGCTGCGGATGCTGTGGAGGCTCAAACTGGAGAACCGCCGGTGGCGCAGCTACGCCAACTTCCTCGTTTCGGAGAACCTTTGGAGGGCCGAGCGCTACGGGATCAGCGATCGCCTCATCGACTTCGGCAAAGGCGAGATGGTGCCGCTCCCCGACCTGGTGGAGGAAATGATCGAACTTGTCCGGCCCGACGCCGAGGCACTCGACTGCGTGGCGCAGGTTGAGCACGCCCGCACCATCTGCCAGCGCGGCACATCGGCCGACCGCCAACTGGCCGTTTACCGCGAGGCACTAGATGAAGGCGCCACCGACGATGAAGCCCTTAATGCCGTCGTTCAAGCCCTGATCGCCGACACCCTGGCCCCACCCCAGACCTAGCGATCGGCCTTTCAGTCAGATCGGCGGTGGCGGGCGACTTCGAAGCAGCCGATGGCCACTGCGGCGGCGGCGTTGAGGGAGCTGAGGTGGCCGGACAAGGGGATGGCAGCTACTACGTCGCAGCGCTGTCGGGCCAGGCGAGACAGACCCCGCCCCTCGCTGCCCACCACAAGGGCCACGGCTTCTCCGGCCACGCTCATGTCATAGACCATGGTGGGCGCGGCGACGTCCAGGCCCACCGTCCACACCCCGAGCTCTCCGAGGCGGGCCAGCGCGTTGGGGATGCCCGGCACCACCGCCATGGGCACGTGCTCAATGGCCCCCGCCGCCGCCTTGGCCGCGGCTGGGGTGATGTGGGCCGACCGGTGCCGCCCCAACACCGCGCCGGTGACCCCGGCGCATTCCGCGGTGCGCAGGGCGGCCCCCACGTTGCCCGGATCGGTAACGCCGTCAAGCACCAACAAGAACGGGGGGCGGCCATCAGGAGGGCGGGCCAAATCCTCCAGATCGTGCTCGGCCAAGGGAGCAGCCCGGGCGATCACCCCTTGGGGGGCCTCGGTGGCAGCCATGGACTCGAACTTTGAGCGGGCCACCTCTTTGACGGGCACCCGCAACTCGGTGGCCAACTCCATCACTTGGGCCAGCACCCCGGTTTGGCTCTGCCCCGTAGCGATCACCACCTCTCGGACCGGGCGAGTCCCGGCCAGCAGCAGCTCCCGCACCGCTTGGCGGCCCTCCACCCGATCGCCTCCCAAACCGGCCTTTTGTCGGCGGCTGCGCGGTTGGTCGCCAGGGGGCCGGCCCTTGCCGCCACCCCTATTGGGGCCGCCGCCCCGACCCCGCCGATTGCCGCCCTTCGGACCCTGTGCGCTCACCGGCGCTCGATGAGGGCCACCGCCCAGCAGGCCAGGCCCTCGCCCCGGCCCAGAGCGCCCAAGGCCTCGGCCCGCTTGCCCTTGACCGACACCGGAGCGCCAACCGCCGCGCTGAGTCGGGATTCCATCTCGGCGCGGCGGGGCGCGATGCGGGGTTGCTCGGTCACCACCGTGCAGTCGGCGTTCACCACCCCCCATCCAGCCTCGTCCAGCCGGGCCACGGCGTCGGCCAGCAGCCCGATGCTGTCGGCGCCGGCCCACTTCTCGTCGGTGTCGGGAAACAGCACTCCGATGTCACCCAACCCAGCGGCGCTCAACAAGGCGTCGGTCACCGCGTGGGCCACGGCATCGCCGTCGCTGTGGCCCACCAAGCCGGAAACCTCCTCGAATCTGACCCCGCCCAGTATCAAGGGCCGGTCGGAGTCGTCGCTGAACCGGTGGGTGTCGAATCCATGGCCCACCCGCATGGCCCCGGTCATGTTGCCAACCAGGCTTCGGCCGCGGCCAGGTCGTCGGGGTGGGTGATCTTGATGTTGCGGGGATGACCGTCCACCGCGACCACGGCATATCCGGCCGCCTCCACCAAGCTGGCATCGTCGGTGGCGTCAGCGGCGTCGGCGTGGGCCATCCTCAGCAGCTCGGCCTGAAACGCCTGAGGGGTCTGCACCGCTTGCAGAGTGCTGCGATCCACCACTCCCCCGTCCACGCTGCGGATGGTATCGGTTACCGGCACCACCGGCACTGCGCCAGCCGCCCCCGAATGCACTTCTTGGACCACCCTCTCGTAGATGTCTGGACTAGCCAGCGGGCGGGCGGCGTCGTGGACGCAGATGATGTCGGCGTCGTGGGGAACCGCGGCCAAACCGTTGCGCACCGAGGCGGCCCGGCTCGCCCCACCGGCCACCACCGAGTCTGCGGCCAACCGGGCCGATTCCGTTTCGACATCCCCGGCAGGAACCACCACCACTACCCCGTCGCAGACTTGGGCGGCTACCGCCACGCTGCGGTCCACTATCCGGGAGCCGGCCAGTTCCAGGTACTGCTTGGCGGCGCCGAAACGGGTGCCCGAGCCGGCGGCCACGACCACCGTCCAAACCGAGGGATCAGTCGCCATCGCCGCTATTGGCTCAGAAACTCGATGACGTGGCGCCAGGCGTCGGCGGCGTCGGCGGCGCGGTGGGTCGGGCGATCGGGGTCGTGGACGAATCCGTGGTCGGCACCCTCGTAGACCACGGTCACCGCGCCGGCGGCCTCCAGGGCGGCCACGTCGTCGGGCGGGGTGAACGGGTCTTCAGTGCCGATTATGGCCAGCAGCGGACACGGATCACCGGCGGCCAGCAGCTCCAGCGGCTCGCCTTGGCCCGGACCCCTCCAATGCTCGGGTAGACGGATCATCCCGTAGAAGGCGGCCGCCCGGTGGAATCGCCCGGTGGCCGCGGCCTTGATGGTGTACATGCCGCCCATGCAGAAACCAGTGAGCACCACCGTCTCGCAGTCGGTGGCGTCGGCCGCCGCCATCACGTCGGCCAGCACCTCTTCGTCGACAAGCTCGCATACTGCGGCCATTCGCTCGTCGGCCGCCAAGTGCTCTCGACCGGGGAATACTTGGGGAGCGCACACCGTCCATCCCTGATCGGCGGCAATCCGGGCCACGTGATCGTCGAACAGGGGCCGCAGACCCATGAGATCCGGGATCAACACCAGCCCTCGATCAGCACCTTGCACCCGTGCCAGCTCAGCCGCCGTCCCGGTCGACAACTCAATGCGCATGGCCCTTGTTTAGCCCATCAACAGTGCGCAGCGAAGACAGAGATGGGAGCATTGGGGGCATGGCTCATCCACATTTGGAGCTCACCGCCAGACCCAGGCGCAACCGGCGTACCCCGGCAATCCGGGACATGGTGCGCGAGACCGAGCTCAGCCCCGCGCATCTTGTACTGCCCCTGTTCGTGCACCGAGGACCCGATGAGCCCATCGACTCGATGCCCGGGACGAACCGCTGGAGCGTGGATGGGCTGGTCGGCGAGGTTGGAAGGGCTGCTGAGCTCGGAGTTCGGGCGGTGGTGCTGTTCGAGGCCGCCCCCGATGAGCTGAAGACCCCCACCGGCGACGAGGCGTGGAACCCCGACGGTCTCATTCCCCAGACCATCGCGGCCATAAAGTCCGCCCATCCCGTCACCGTGGTGATGACCGACGTGGCCCTCGATCCTTACAACAGCGACGGCCACGACGGCATCGTGGCCCCCGACGGGACCATCGTGAACGACGAGACCGTGGACGTGCTGTGCCGCCAGGCCCTGACCCATGCCGATGCCGGGGCCGACATCGTGGCCCCCAGTGACATGATGGACGGACGGGTGGGGGCCATCCGCGAGACCCTCGACCACCACGGCCACACCGAGGTGGGAATCTGCGCCTACACCGCCAAGTACGCCTCGGCTTTCTTCGGGCCGTTCCGGGGAGCGCTGGACTCGGCCCCCCGCTCCGGCGACAAGAAGACCTACCAGATGGACCCGGCCAACAGCCGCGAAGCCCTGCGGGAAATGGAACTGGACATCGCCGAGGGCGCCGACATGGTGATGGTCAAGCCCGCCGGTCCCTACCTGGATGTGGTGCGACGCTTCGCCGAGGCCTCGGTTGTGCCGGTGGCCGCCTATCAGGTGAGCGGGGAGTACCTCATGATCAAGGCAGCTGCGGCGTCGGGGTGGCTCGACGAGCAGGCCATCGTGACCGAGACCCTCTGCGGCATCCGCCGGGCCGGCGCGGACGTCATTTTGACGTACTTCGCGGTACAGGCTGCCCAGATACTCAGCTAGCCCTAGGGGCTCTTGCTCAGGAGCGGGGCCGGCGGCGGAAGAAGTCCGAGAAGCTGGTCACCACCGCATGGCCGGGAGTGTCTCCGTCTGCGGGGCGGGCGTCGGCCAACAGCGCGGTGGACATCCCCAGCGCCTGGGCGGCGTCTAGGTGCTCCACGCCCACGTCCACCAGCAGCGCGTGCTCGTAGGGAACCGACGTGGTGCGGCGCAGCGCCTCGTAAATGCCGGGGGCAGGCATGCACACCCCCACATCGCTGCTCACAATCCAGGTGTCCACGCCGTCTATCTCGAGACGCTCCCGGAGCGCAGTCGACCACGAGGACACGTCGTTGGTGAGACAGGCCACCGGGAGCTCCCGGCGCACCATCTCGGCCACGAAATCCCGGGCGCCCGACCGCACGGTGTACTGGGACAAGAACTCCTCGGTGAGCTCCACGGGGTCGCCGTCCAGACCGATCCCCGACCACAGCTCCGCGGGGGTGATGCGGCCCAGAATCGCCTGATTGTGGAGCTGCTGCACCTCCTCGTCGTCTGGCTCCAGGCCGCGCTCGACGGCAAAGGAAGCCAGAAGCTCGGCGGGATCGTCGGCCGGCTCGTACAGCACCCCGAGCGGATTCAACACCACCAGCCGCAGCCGCCGCTGGGGGGGCTGCACCGGGGCAGGTCCTGTGGTGCGCGCCAGTGAATCCTGGGTAAAGGTGGGGTCGATGCTGCGGTCCCGAGCCCGTCGTTCCAGCAGATAGCCGGCCACCGCAATCAGAATCGACAGGCCGACCAGCGCGAACGCGGCCCAGGCCACCCACCGCAGCGTCACCGCCGCGCCGCTCTCGTCCGGGCCCGTCAAGGTGATGCGCTGGGCTCCCTGGCCCAGTTGCAGCACTTCTTCTTTCTCGGGGCCCACCGGCAAGTCCAAAACCAGGCGCACGGTCACCGCATCGAGCGCGCCAGCCAAATTGGCGGTCCGCTCGCCGAAAGGCTCTCCGCCGAGGCGGGCGGTGAGCTCGGGGTCGGTGATCAGGTCTAGGCCGCCGGACAGGTCGACAACTCCAGTGACCCGATAGTCGACTTGGGCGAAAGAGGTGTCGCGCTCGAAGGTGAAGTCGCGGAACACGTCGTCGGAGATGAAGATCTCGGCCAACACCGACTCGAGCTGCTCGGTCGAACTGAAGGGCTTGGAGGCTGAGAAGCTGGTGCGACCCTGGTCGTCGATGCGGGGCTCGTTGTACGACCAGCCCGATGCCGGGTCCTCGATGTCCTCGGTCAACAGCCTCGAGGTGATGTCGGGAGCCAGGTCCATGGCCTGCTCGTCGAGGGCCACATCCACGGTAACCACCCCGGAGCCGTCCTCGTTGAAGCCGATGCCCACCTCGATATCCACCTGGCAGGCGCTCAGCGCCAAGGTCAGCGCCAACAGAAGCACTGCTGTGCGAAGCCGCTTGAACCTGCCGACCATTGAGGGCAGGCTAGCCCGCCGCCTTGCCGCCCCCCTGCCAACCCCTTCGGGCATGGCTGCTATACCACTAAGCGCCGGCCAGCTCTTCCACCGGAGGCGGTTCGAAGCCTTCGACCGCCTTGAAGCAGATCCGCTCCGCGTCGGGCTCGTCGGGGTCGTCCTCCGCGTCAACCAGTATCGTCTCGCCGGCCCGGAACTCCTTCCACAACAGCCGCTCCGACAGCGGATCTTCCACCAGGCGCTGAATGGCCCGGCGCAGCGGGCGGGCCCCCAGCGTGGGGTCGTAGCCCCGCAGCGCCAAGAGCACCTTGGCCGATTCGGTGAGCTCCAGCCCGATTCCCTGGGCCTCGAGCTGGTTTTGCAGCCGCTTGATCATCAGGTCGACGATCCGGGTGACTTCTTCGCGGGTCAGCTCGTGGAACACAATGACCTCGTCGATGCGGTTCAAGAACTCGGGGCGGAAGTGGTCCTTGAGCGCGTCAGTGACCTTCTCCTTCATGCGCTCATAGGTGATGGCCTCGTCGGCCCTGGTGAATCCCAGGTTGGCCTTGCGCAGGTTCTGGGTGCCCAAGTTGGAGGTCATGATGAGCACAGTGTTGCGGAAGTCCACCGACCGGCCCTGGCTGTCGGTAAGGCGGCCCTCCTCCAAGATTTGCAGGAGGGTGTTGAACACATCGGGGTGGGCTTTTTCGATCTCGTCGAACAGCACCACCGAGAACGGCTTGCGCCGCACAGCCTCGGTGAGCTGGCCGCCCTCCTCATAGCCGACATATCCCGGCGGAGAACCCACCAGCCGGCTGACGGTGTGCTTTTCCATGTACTCGGACATGTCGAGGGCGATGAGGGCCTGCTCGTCGCCGAAGAGGAACTCGGCCAGCGTCTTGGCCAGCTCGGTCTTGCCCACACCTGACGGACCCAGGAAGATGAACGAACCGCTGGGCCGCTTGGGGTCTTTGAGCCCGGCCCGGGTGCGGCGGATGGCCTGAGACACCGCTTTGATGGAGTCCTCCTGGCCGACCACCCGCTTGTGCAGCTCGTCTTCCATGCGCAGGAGCTTGGCCGTCTCCTCCTCGGTGAGCTTGTAGACGGGGATGCCGGTCCAGATGGACAGAACTTCGGCCACCGCCTCTTCGTCCACCTCGTCGAACAGGTCGACGCCCTTGGCCTTGATCTCGGCCTCCATCTGCTCCTTGCCGGCCAGCAGTTCCTTCTCCTTGTCGCGCAGCCGACCGGCCTCCTCGAAGTCCTGCTGCTCGACCGCGCTCTTCTTCTGGGACACCACCTGGGAGAGCTCGTTCTCGAAGTCCTTGTAGTCGGTGGGGGTCTCCATCCGCTTGATGCGCAGGCGGGAGCCGGCCTCGTCGATGAGGTCGATGGCCTTGTCGGGCAGGTGGCGGTCGGATATGTAGCGGTCGGCCAGGTTGGCCGACGCCACCAGGGCCTGGTCGGTGATTGTGACCCGGTGGTGGGCCTCGTAGCGGTCACGAAGACCCTTGAGAATCTCGATGGTGTGGGCGATGGTGGGCTCGTCCACCTTCACCGGCTGGAACCGGCGCTCCAGCGCGGAGTCCTTCTCCAGGTGCTTGCGGTATTCGTCGAGGGTGGTGGCCCCGATGGTCTGGAGTTCGCCCCGAGCCAGCATGGGCTTGAGGATGGAGGCGGCGTCGATGGCCCCCTCGGCGGCACCGGCGCCCACCAGGGTGTGCAGCTCGTCAATGAACAAGATGATGTCGCCCCGGGTCTTGATCTCTTTGAGCACCTTCTTGAGGCGCTCTTCGAAGTCGCCCCGGTAGCGGGACCCGGCCACCAGCGCGCCGAGGTCGAGGGTGTAGAGCTGCTTGTTGCGGATGGTCTCGGGCACGTCATCGGCCGCAATCCGCTGGGCCAAGCCCTCCACGATGGCGGTCTTGCCCACGCCGGGCTCGCCCACCAGCACCGGGTTGTTCTTGGTGCGCCGAGACAGCACCTGCATGACCCGCTCGGTTTCCCGCTGGCGGCCGATCACCGGGTCGAGCCCAGCGTCTTTGGCCAGCTTGGTCAGGTTGCGCCCGAACTGGTCGAGCACCAACGAGCCTGATCCAGTCTCGCCGCTGCCGCCGGGAGAGGTGGTGGCCTTCTCCGGCGATCCCGAGCCCTGGGGGCCGCCGTAGCCCGACAAGAGTTGGATGACTTGCTGGCGGACCCGCGATAGATCGGCCCCCAGCTTGACCAGCACCTGGGCGGCCACGCCCTCGCCCTCTCGGATCAGGCCCAACAAGATGTGCTCGGTGCCGATGTAGTTGTGGCCGAGCTGCAACGCCTCCCGCAGCGACAGCTCCAGCACCTTCTTGGCCCGGGGGGTGAACGGGATGTGGCCCGACGGGGACGACCCGCCCTGGCCGATGATCTCCTCTACCTGGTTGCGCACCGCTTCCAGGGAAATGCCCAGGGATTCCAGCGATTTGGCGGCCACGCCCTCGCCCTCGTGAATCAGGCCCAACAAGATGTGCTCGGTGCCGATGTAGTTGTGGTGGAGCAGGCGCGCCTCCTCCTGGGCCAGCACAACGACACGGCGAGCACGATCTGTGAATCTCTCGAACACGGCAATCTCCCGATAGAGGTTCAACTCTGAGTGTAACCACCCCACCCCCCCATTTCGTTCCCGAAGCCTCAACCGAGCCTTGTCGGCCGCTCAGACCTCTACGGCAACAGCCTCCACCGGCACTCCAGCCTGCACGGCAATTGGGGTATAAAGATCAATCTCCTCAGCGGGCGTCCGAAGCGACACCAGAAGGGCATAGCGGACTGGCAGGTCTTGGCGGTCCTTGCGTCCGTTGTTCTTCCACCAGCCTCCCACTGGATACACGGCGATTGCGCCAGTGGTTGCAAGTTCAGCCCCATGTCCCAGCCAGATGTCTTGATGTAGGGAGCCTGAGTTGCGCTGATTTGGCCCAACGAGCCAATTGATGGGCCTGCTAGCCACTCCCCGGCCAGATTCTTCTGCGGTTGCTAGGCGCCCCGCACGTTGTACGAAATCGGTTACTGGCTCATTGGGCCTCTGCAATTCAAATCGAAGGCCATGTGAGGCATACGCATAGCGATGCCGCCAACCTCGCCGTGATCCCGACGGCTCGATGAAATACGTAAGCGTGACCCGAAGTTCAACGTCCTCTTCTCCAATTTGCGATAGCACCTCACTTGGCCACGGTAGGGTGTGCAAGCGGAATTGGCGCATGCTGTATTCCTTGCCAGTAAACGGCACAAATTCGTCCTGAGTGACCATGGTCACGGCGTTGCGAGCCGAAGACTCCACCATCTGGGCATTGGGCACACCCCATCCGTATCGGCGCAGCATATTTCGGCGCCCAGTTTTGCTCTGTTCCTGATCTATCAGTCGACGCATGTGTGGTGTCCATTCCGCGGCGTGCGTCATCAGGCCTCGGATAGTTTCCGCCCAGAACTCCGGATAGACCGCCATTGCCCGAGCAGCCAACCTGCTTGCCTGTGCCGTAGCTGCGCTAGTTGCATTTGCTGACCCTATGGCACCATCGCTCTTGCTGGCTGTGGTGGATAGCGACACCGTCGGGTGTCTACTGTCAAAGTCACCTCGGCCATCCGCCAGCACATTTCCGCCTTCCATGCAGATATCCGGTCTGTTTGGCCACTTCGTGCCTCCAGCAATCAGCCCAGTTCTGCTATGGGGTGAGATGTCGCCAGATACGGCTACGGGTTCCCATCCCTCGTAGCTAAAGTCAGAGGGGGTATTGCAAAGCTCGGTGTGCGCCCCAACAACGAGGGCATTCCATGCTTGAGCGGGATCCTCGACGGGCGAGAGATCACACTTGGACAGGTAGTCAACCATGTAGGGACCTTCGACGTTGCCAGTCGAGACGACTACCAGGCGTCTGGCATCAGGGTCGGGGAGGCCAATGAGGTCAATGCCAGTATCGGACCGGCCCACTCCTGTTCCCATGGCAAGTGCATCGACGGCAGCCGACCACAGTGAGGGCTCTCCAGCACGTTCAGGGCGGCCAGTGACCGTCAGGCAGTAGGTCCGGCGTCTACCGGACTCGATTTCTGGGAGAACTATCGCCTCTGCGGTGACAATTCCATAAGACTCCGGTTCATGACCGTCGCCCTGGTCCGGGATGAACTTCACCGATTCCAACCGGTGGATGAGGTCCACTGGATCATTGCTAGTCAGCAATTGATCCAGTGGGCCGAATAGGGCCAACCCTGCCATCAGAGTCCCATGACCATGCTGGTCACCTAGTGGACCACCCACAACCGTGTGCATATCTGAATGCGACAGAGAATTCTCAAGCAGTACATGAGACCGCCTTGCCCCCGTGTCGAGCAGACAGACCGCAGGAGCGTGAGGCAAAGAGGCGCTGACTCGACTCGCCAGGTCATCGGCATATTCACCCTGTGCTTCTCTGTCGAGGTCTTGGATCGTGTCCACAAATTGTGGCCGCCTGATCTCAGCGATCGGTACCGCAGACGCCGGGAGTGGGACAAGATCATCCCACCGAGCTTCGATCCAAACCACGTGACGATTGTCAAGTCGAAGGCAACGGTCCGCGATGCTCAGTTGAGCAACAGCGGCAAATCGACGAGCTAGGTCAACGGCGTCTTCACTAGCCCGCAACCAGATCTCCCACCAATAGACCCCATGATCTGGGGGTTCTCCGTCCGACTGCCACAGATCACGAAGAGCTGTAGCTCGAATCCGATCAATATTGGCTATGAGCAGCCGGTTCTTGGGGCGACCGCTCAGACCATGATCCTCGCTGATGAACGCCTCAAAGAGATTGAGAAACGCTTGCCGATAATCGTCACTGACCCACACGTGGGCTTGCTCAGGCAATTCGTCTTTGGCAGGCGTCACACTCAGTAGCAACCACATGGGCCTCTTCGGTACCCGGCGATGCCTGCTCAGCCGGTCAAGCGACTCGAGCTTAAGCAAGAACCCCTGTGCGCTTTCGATGGTAAGGATGACTCCAAGAGAGCGGAGCTCGTCAATGTCGAAGGAGTCCCGAGCGTCGTCCTGAATCTCTAGGGCTGTCTGAACCTGTCCACTCAGGTGCCGACCATGTGACTCGCGTTCGACCTCTCGGGACTTGAATCCACCTCTACCTTGGGGAGTGAATCTCTGCTCCTCCACATGGCCGTGGAGGAGCAGATGGCGAAAACGTTCAATTTCCTCAGGCACCTGCTGCCCTTGCTCGTTCCTTCAAGGCAACTACCAAATCGTCGGTTGCCACACACTTGCTGTCTTCCAGTAAGGCACCCTTTGCAGCCGCCTCAGCCGCCTTCACCAATTCGGCATGGCTGAGACCATCGCAAGGTACCTGAATTGCTTTCCATTCTACACCCTTCCCCATCAGTCCAAGTCGTCCCTTTAGTACGGCGACAGCATCCTCTGTGCTGGGCATCTGGTAGGTGAGGACCAAGTCGAAACGACGGAACAGAGCGTGGTCAAGGATGGATCTGTTATTGGTGGCCGCCACGATCACGCTCTCAGACTCGGTATTTTCCAAGAAGAGCAAGAAAGAGTTCAAGATCCGTCGCGCTTCACCTACGTCGCTGCCCGCCCTGTCTCCGCCCAAGGCATCGAACTCGTCGAATAGATACACGGCTCGCTGGTCTGAGGCGGCCTCAAAGAGAAGTCGGAGCTTTGATCCGGTTTCTCCCAAATACTTGCTGAGCAGGCTGTCCAGGCGAATCGTCAGCAATGGTAGGTCTAGCTCGTGAGCGAGAACAGAAGCAGTCATCGTCTTGCCGGTACCGGGCGGTCCCTCCAGCAGTAGGCGGTGAACTGGGTGAAATCCGTGGTCCATCAAAGAATGCCGCTGGCGTTGTTCCGTGATCACATCGACCAGCGAATCTCGCAAATTCTTGGGAGCCACAAGATCGCTCAGTCGCACATCGGGGTGTGAAGCGACCACAAGATCAGCCAACTCCCCTCGTGGCTGGGCGATGTACGTGACGTTGGATGCCTTCTTGGACTGCCGAGCTGCCTCCACCAGCTCCTTTACATCGGTGGCAAAATGATGATGCCCTTGTCGGGCGGCCTTGGCTGCTACCTGCAGGGCAACGGAGTAGAAGGCCTCGTCGTCGCCGTCACCGTGGCTCTTGACCATCGCTCTTATGTGATCAGCTGACGCAGCCACGGCACTTCCCCCTTCCAAATCCTAGGTCAACTTAGCGAAGCTTCAAGCATACGGATGATGCTGACAAGTCCTACCGTGTTGAGTGGGGGAAATCGGGGAAGGTGCCACTACGCTGACGCCCGTGGCTCGCAGCCCCCTTGATCTCATTCCTACCATGGCGCGCGACCTCGACCGGCTGGAGTTGCGGTTGGAGGACTCGGTAAAGACCCAGGATCCGTTCCTCACCGAGGTGGCTAGCCACCTCATCCGGGCCGGAGGCAAGCGGGTGAGGCCGGGATTTGTGATCGCCTCGGCGGCCATATCCCAGGTCGAGCCAACGCCGGCCGAAGACGACGTGATTACCGGCGGCGTGGCGGTGGAGTTGGTGCACCTGGGATCCCTCTACCACGACGATGTGATGGACGAGGCCCAGGTACGGCGAAACGTGGCCAGCGTGAACGCCAAATGGGGCAACCTTCGGGCCATCCTGGCCGGCGACTTCCTGCTGGCCCGAGCCTCAGAGCTGGCTGCTTCCCTGGGAACGGAAGTGGCCGGTCTGCTGGCCGCCACCATCGGACGGCTGTGCGAGGGCCAAGTGCGGGAGCTTCAGGACACCGGCAACCCTGACCGCACCGAGTCCTCCTACACCGACTCCATTGAGGGCAAGACCGCCTCGCTGTTGGCCACCTCCTGTCGCATCGGCGGCCTGGTGGCCGGATTGGACCGCCCGACGATCGACACCCTCACTGAGTTCGGCCGGTTCTACGGGCTGGCCTTCCAGGTGGTGGACGACATCTTGGACATCGTGGCCACCGACGAGCACTTGGGTAAGCCGTCGGGCAACGACCTTCATGAGGGCATCTACACCCTGCCCGTGATCCGGGCGCTGCACACCGACTGCGGCCCCCAGCTGCTGGAACTGCTGGGCGGGACGGTATCGGATGCCAGCGTCCGATCGGCCTTGCAGCTGGTTCGGGCCAGCGGCGGCGTCGAGGAAGCACTGGACGTGGCCAGCGACTATGTCAAACAGGCTTCAGCCAGCCTGGAGTCGCTGCCCCCCACCACCGCGACGGCCGCCTTGCAGGTGGCCACCGACCATCTGATCGACCGAGCCCGCATCCCCCTCGGCGACGGCTAGGCCGCAGGAGCCGTCTAGCTCTCTGGCGGCGCGGGTCGCTCCGGAGGTTCGGGGCGCAGAGTGGGAAACAGGATCACATCGCGGATGCTGGGCACGTCGGCCAACAGCATGGCCAGGCGGTCCATGCCCACTCCCAGCCCGCCGGTGGGGGGCAAACCAAACTCCAGGGCCCGCAGGTAGTCCCAGTCCACCGCCATGGCCTCGGCGTCGCCTGCTTCCCGGTCGGCGGCCTGCTCTTCGAATCGGGCTCGCTGCTCGTCGGGGTCGGTCAACTCGCTGAATGCGTTGGCCAGCTCCCGGCCGGCCACGATGGCCTCAAACCGCTCCACCCAGCCGGGGTGGTCGCGGTGCTCCCGGGCCAGCGGCGACACCTCCTTGGGGTAGTCGCACACGAACACCGGACCCCACAGCTCGGCTTCGGTGGTCTTCTCGTACAGCTCCAAGAGCAGCTTGCCCGACCCCCAGCGGTCCTTCACCGGGATCTCCCGGTCGGCGCAGTGCGACCGCAACTCCTCCACTGGGGTGTCGAGGTCCACGTCCAGGCCGCTGTGAGTGGCCAGCAGGTCGATGAACCGGGAGCGGGGCCATGGCGGAGTCAGGTCCAGCTCCCTTCCGCCGTAGCTGATGACAGTGGTGCCCTTGAGCTCCAGAGCCAGATGGGCCACAAGCTGTTCGACCAGCTCCATGATGTCGCCGTAATCGGCGTAGGCCCAGTACAGCTCCAACATGGTGAATTCGGGATTGTGGCGGGTGGAGATACCCTCGTTGCGGAACACCCGGGCAATCTCGTACACCCGCTCCAAACCGCCCACCACCAGCCGCTTCAGGTACAGCTCGGGGGCGATCCTCAAGAACAACTCCATGTCCAGCGCGTTGTGGTGGGTGCTGAACGGCCGGGCCAGCGCGCCGCCGGGCACGGGGTGGAATACCGGCGTCTCCACCTCGACGAACGCCCGATCCTCCAGCCAGCGGCGAGTCAGCGACATCATCTCCGAGCGCAGTCGGAAGGTCTGTCGCGCCTCCTCGGTCACCCAGAGGTCCACGTAGCGCTGGCGGAAGCGGATATCGGGGTCCGACAGCCCGTGCCACTTGTCGGGAAAGCTCCGCCGAGCCTCGGCCAGCTGCTCCCAATGCTCCACCTTCACCGACAGCTCCCCGGTGCGGGTCTTCATCACCTCGCCGGTCGCCCCCACCCAGTCGCCCAGCGACAAAGCGCAGAACCCGTCGTGGTCGGGGGTGACCTTGGCGGGGGCAAACAGCTGGATGCGCCCGCTGGCGTCTTGCAGGGTGGCGAACGCCAGCTTGCCCTGCACTCGCCGGAGCATGATCCGGCCCGCCACCGACACCGTCTGGCCGGTCTCGGTGCCGGCCTCGATGTCGCCGTGGCGCTGGTGGCACTCCCCGGCGGTGGCGGTGGTCTCGAACCGGTAGGGAATGCTCACGCGCCGGCCTACTGGTTGCGCCCGTGGACCAGCCACAGGCCGTGGAGGGTCAGATAGGGCTCGACGTATTGGATGGTGTCCGACAACGGGGCGATGAGGTGGGCCAGTCCGCCGGTGGCGATCACGACCGCCTCGCCGGCCAGCTCCTTGGCGAAGCGGTTCACCATGCCGTCGATCTGGGCCACGAACCCGTAGATGACCCCCGATTGGATCGATTCCATGGTGGTCTTGCCGATCACGTTGCGGGGCTCGGTGAGCGCCACCGGCCCCAGGGCCGCGGCCCGGCCCACCATGGCCTCCAGGCTGACCTCGATGCCCGGTCCGATGGCCCCGCCCATGAACTCGCCGGCCTCGGAGATCACGTCGAAGTTGTTGGTGGTCCCGAAATCGACCACCACCGCGGGGCCACCGTAGAGATGGTGGGCGGCCACCGCGTTGGCGATGCGGTCGGCGCCCACCTCACGGGGGTTGTCGTACAGGATGGGAATGCCGCTGCGGGTGCCGGGCTCGATCACCACCGGTTCGAAATCGAAGTAGCGGTGCACCATCATCCGCACGCTCTCGCGGATTTGGGGCACCCCGGAGCACACTGCCACGCCGGTGAGGTCGTCCTCCATGGCGACGTCGATGCTGTCGAGCAGGCTGCGCAGCAGCACGGCCACCTCATCGGGGGTGCGCTCGTGCACGGTGGACAGCCGCCAGTGCTCGATCAAACCGTCCTCGGCCCGGCAGTCCTCGGCCCGGTCGGCCTCATACAGGCCGACCACGGTCTGGGTGTTGCCGATGTCGAGGGCCAGCAGCATAGGAACCCTTGTTTACTCCTCTTCCGGGTTGTTCGGAACATTGACGACATCGAGGGCGATGTCCAACGCCGGGGCCGAGTTGGTGAGCCGGCCCACCGAGATGAAATCCACCCCGGTGGCGGCATATTCCGACACTGTGTCCAGGGTAATTCCGCCGCTCACCTCCAGCAGGCAGCCGTGCCCCCCAGCCCGCTCGACGCACGCCCGCACCTCTTCGGGGGCCATGTTGTCCAACAGCAGGGCGTCGGCCCCCGCGGCCAGGGCCTCATCCACCTGATCAATCCGGTCGCACTCCACGTAGACGGCCCGACCGGGCCAGTGCTGGCGGGCGCTCGCCACCCCCTCGGCGATGGTGATGACGGCCAGGTGGTTGTCCTTGAGCATGACCCACTCCGACAGCCCTGCCCTGTGGTTGTCGCCGCCGCCGGCCCGCACTGCCGCCTTTTCCAGCGCCCGCAGGCCGGGGGTGGTCTTGCGGGTATCGCGGACTCGGGCGCGGCCGGTGGCCGCGGCGGCCGCCGCGTAGCGGGCAACCTCGGTGGCGATGCCCGATAAGTGGCTCAAGAAGTTCAGCGCGGTGCGCTCCGCGGTGAGAACCGAGGCTCGGGGACCGGTGACCACAGCCAGCTCTTGGCCGGAGCTCACCGAGTCGCCGTCGGCGGCCTCCCACTGCACCGTCACCGCGGGATCTACTTGGCGGAACACCTCCATCGCGCAAGCCTTGCCGGCCAGGCGCCCGGCGGCCCGGGCCACGATCGCCGCGGTCACATCGGCGGGGGGCAGAAGGGTTGAGGTGAGGTCGCCGTCGGGTCCCACGTCCTCGGCCAGCGCCCGCTCGACGGCGGCCCGCACATCGTGGGCCGGAGGGTCAAAGCCGGTCAACGTCTACTCCCAAGTTGTCGATGAGCCGGGCTCGGCCGAGGCGGGCGGCCACCAGCAGTCGCAGCTCCCCGTCCAGCGCCTCGGGACGCTCCAGCGTGGCGGCGTGTACCACCGCGGCGTAGTCGGGCGATGCCTTGGGCTCGGCGGCCAGCACCGCGGCCATCACCGCCTCCACCTCGTCGGGATCGCGGCTGCCGTTGAGCACCGCATCCCGGCCCGCTTGCAGCGAGCGCCACAGAACGATGGCCGCCGGACGCTCATCTTCGGTGAGGTACACGTTTCGACTGGACATGGCCAGGCCATCGGGCTCTCGGAACGTGGGACAGCCCACCACCTCCACCGGCAGCGACAGGTCGTCGGCCATTCGGCGGATGATGGCCAGCTGCTGGTAGTCCTTCTCTCCGAAATAGGCCCGGCCCGGCCCCAGCATGGCGAACAGCTTGGCCACCACGGTGGTGACCCCGTCGAAATGGGTGGGTCGGAACTGGCCATCGAGCACCGCGTTCAGCCCCCTGACCGTGACAGCGGTAACCGGCGTTTGCGGATACACCTCCTCGACGGGTGGCGCGAAGATCAAACCGGCTCCGGCATCGGCGCACATCTGGCGGTCGCGGTCCAAGTCACGGGGATAGGTGCTGTAATCCTCACCCTCGGCGAACTGAAGCGGGTTCACGAAGATGCTCACCACGGTCAGATCGTTCTCGGCCGCGGAGCGGGCCACCAGCGACTGATGACCCTCGTGGAGATAGCCCATGGTGGGCACCAGGCCGACTGAGCCGCCCTCGCGGCGGGCGGCATCCAATGCGGCTCGCAGCTCAGACACCCGCTCAACAGTGGGGATCTGGCTCACAGCGCTCACGAAATGTCCTCGCTCGTTCGCGGGATAGGCTCATCCCAGTCGCCCAGGCGACGACAGCCGCCGGTACCGGGATCGGTCCAACCCTCGGCCAGGTCGGGGGCCAACTCCCCCAACGGCACCATCACGAACGCCCGTTCGAACATGCGGGGATGGGGCACCACCAGATCGACCTCATCCACCGTCTCTCCGTCAACCCACAGAACATCGACATCCAGCGTACGGGGACCCCAGCGGACCTCTCGCACTCGTTCAGCCGACGCCTCCAGTCGCTGGCAAAGCTCCAGAAGGCCCCGGGCCGACTGGTCTGTGTCCAGCTCGGCCACCACGTTGAGGAATCGGTCTTGGTCGGGGCCTCCTACGGGATCGGTCTCATACACCCCGGAGACGGCGACGCAGTCGCTCATGTTGGCCACCGCGGCCTGGAGATATCCCATGCGGTCACCCAAGTTGGACCCCAGCCCCAAATACGCCCTGGTCATCGGGCTAATCCCCTGAATCCATCAGCCGGTTGACTTCCAAGCTCGGAAAAGCCCTGGTCATTGACGGTGACGAGTGATGCGGACACCGCTGGTGGACAAATGCTGAGGCACTGGCGGGCGCAGCTTGCGGACCTCCACGGTCACCTGCTGCACCCGGGGGTCTGCGGCCAAACACACCTCGACGACTCGATGGGCCATGGCCTCCATCAGGGTGTACTGCTCGCCCTCGGCCGCGGCGGCAACCGCGGCGCACACCGCTCCGTAGTCGACGGTGTCGTCCAAGTCGTCGGAGAGCCCTGCGGGGGCCAGATCTACGCCGAGGTCCACGTTCAGCTCGAACGGCTGGGCCCGGTCCCTTTCCTCGGGCAGCGCACCGCACAGCGCCATGACCCGAAGGCCACATAGCAGCAAGCGGTCCTCAGTCACCGCCGCTCCCCCACATCGGCTGATCGGTCCACCTCAGTCATCTCCGGGAGTCTCTTCGGGTTGCTCCTCTTGCTCGTCGAAGTCCTCGACCAAGGTGAGCTCCACTTCGGGCTTGGGCAGCGCGGCGGCGGCGTTCACGATGCGGCGGCCCACCGAGCCGATGGGACGCTCGGTCATCTTCTCCACCACCACCACGGCCTGCGACTCGCTGGGCACCATGCCGGTCCACACCAGATAGCCGGCTATGAAACCGCACACGTGGTCACTCAGCCCCCGGCGGTGAACCAGCAGCTTCTCCCCTTTGGCCAGCAGCATCTGCAATTCGTTGAACAGCGGCCCAAGCCGGGTAGTGAAGTCCTCGTTGTCGGCGATCGGCCAATGGCTCCAAGAGATGTTCTGCTCGCTGTAGTTGTGCAGGTTGTGGGTGGACGGGATCAACGACACCACCCGGGTGAATCCCTGCTGGCGGATCCAGTTGATCTCCTCGGTGCGCCTCACCCGGCGGTGGCTCTCCCCTCGCCCGCCGGGACGCTCGCAGATGGCCAGCCGGTCCTTCATGATCCAAAAGAAGTTGCGGGGGCAGATGCCCGCGGCCCACTTTCCTTTCATGCTGCCACCACCTTCATGGCCTTCACGGTGGCGGCCACGTCGTGGGCTCGGACCACCGCTGCTCCTTGGGCAAACGCCCACGCGGCGGCCGACAGCGACCCCTCGAGCCGGTCGTCGGTGGAGACCTCCTGGTTGGTGCAACCGTCGCTGCGGGCGTGGAGCTCGCCGATGAAGCGCTTGCGGCTAGCCCCCACCACCACCGGTGCCCCCTGAGCGGCGAGCCGTCGAAGGTTGGCCAGCAGTTCCAGATTGTGGTCGGTGGTCTTGCCGAAGCCGATCCCCGGATCGACCCACACCTCGGGAACTCCGGCGGCCCGCGCCCGCTCGGCGGCTGCGGTCAGATAGTCGCCCACCTCGGCCACCACGTCGCCGTATTGGGGGGCCACCTGCATGGTGGCGGGGGTGCCCTGGCGGTGGACGGCGACCCAGGTGACATTCAACTCGGCAGCCACCTCGTGCATCGACGCCGACACATCGTTCAGGATGTCGGCCCCCGCGGCCACCGCGGCCCGGGCCACTTCGGGCTTGGTGGTGTCGATGGACACTCGCCCATGGGCGGCCAGACCGGCCACCACATCCACCACCCGGGCCAGCTCCTCTCTCACCGGCACCGGATCGGCTCCTGGGCGGGTGGACTCGCCGCCCACATCCACCACGCCAGCGCCCTCTTCAAACAGCTGGCGGCCTCGGGCCACCGCGGCCTCGGGCGAGGAGAACCGGGCTCCGTCGGAAAACGAGTCAGGAGTCACGTTGACGATGCCCATGACCATTGGCCCCGTTTGCAGCGTCTCCACAGCCTCAGAGTACCGCTGCGTTTTGGGGCGGCCCTATGCGAATAGCGCTCTATGGGCCTATAGAAGCGGTTTTCAGCGGTCGATGAACCGCATGGCCTCGGCTCGGGTGGCGATATCGGTGCGGAAAAGGCCCCGCACCGCCGAGGTAACCGTGTTGGCCCCCGGCTTGCGGATGCCCCGCATCGACATGCACAGGTGCTCGGCCTCCACCACCACCAGAACGCCCCGGGGATTGAGTGCGTTTTCGATGGCGTCGGCGATCTGGGTGGTGAGCCGCTCTTGCACCTGGGGCATCCGGGAGTAGCCCTCAACCACCCGGGCCAGCTTGGACAGGCCGGTTATGCATCCGTCCTTGTTGGGGATGTAACCCACATGGGCCTTGCCCAGAAACGGAATGAGGTGGTGCTCGCAAAGCGAGTAGAGGGGGATGTCGCGCACCAGGATCATCTCGTCGTGGTCGGCCTCGAATTGGCGGGTCAGGTGGGAGGCGGGGTCTTCGTGGAGCCCCCCGCAGATCTGGCCGTACATGCGGGCCACCCGGCCCGGGGTGTCCAACAGGCCGTCTCGGTTGGGGTCTTCGCCAATGGCAGCCAGAATCTCCCGCACCGCGGCCTCAATCCGTGGTTGGTCTACTGAGCCGGTTTTCTTGTCGCCCATCGGCCACGACGGTAGTCCGGTAGTGGCGCATTCTCATCGTTGGGCGGCCGAGGCTTGAGGCCAGGCAATGCGCCGCACCAAGGGGGTAGTGTTCGAAACTCATGGTTAGGCGGCCCGCGCTGGATGGGGTTCAAGTAGTCGATCTGGGCTGGGGCATCGCCGGGGGCTATGCCACCAAGCTGCTGGCCGACGCCGGGGCCGACGTGGTGAAGGTGGAGCTGCCCGAGGGCGATCCGCTGCGGGGCTATTCGGCCTCCTTTGCCCCAGTGGATGACCACGGCCCACTGTTCCGGTTCTTGAACACCTCCAAGCGGAGCGTGGTGCTGGACTATCGGGTTGCTGAGGGTCGCGACCGGCTTATGGAGCTGTATGACACGGCCGACCTGGTGATCGAGCGGTCGGAGCCGGGCAAGCTAGAGGCCTTGGGGGTGGGCTGGGACGCGCTAGCTGAGCGGCGGCCCGACGCCACCATGGTGTCGGTATCCAACTTTGGCCGGGGCGGCCCGTGGAGCCAACGCCCGGCCAACGAGTTCACCCTCATGGCCATCGCCGGATCGACCGCAACCCGTGGCCAGCCAGGTCGCATCCCGTTCAACGCCGGGGGACGCATCGGAGAATGGATGGGCGGAGTGACCGCCGCGGTGGCGGCCACCGCCGCGCTGCGGCGGGCTCGGCGCACCGGGATGGGCGACCATGTGGACCTCTCCTTGCTGGAGACCATCACCCCCACCTGCACCAACGTGCAGACCCTGTGGGGCTCGTTCACCGGCGAATACGACACCCGGATTGCGTTGGAAGTTCCTTCGGTGGAGCCCACCCGCGACGGCTACGTGGGGTTCTGTGTGTTCACCGGCCAGCAATGGCAGGACTTCACCGTGCTGGTGGGTCATCCGGAGTGGGCCGACGATCCCCAACTGGCCACCATGGGCGGACGCATCGCCGCCGGTGAGACCATCGCCGGCGCCATCCGGGAGTGGACTTCGGCTCGTACTACCGAGGAAGTGGTGCGTGAGGCCATCCTGCTGCGCATTCCCGTCGCCCCCATCGGCAACGGCGCCAATCTGCCGGAGTTCGAGCAATTCGCCCAACGGGGGGTGTACGTGCCCCACCCCGGCGGTGAGTTCATCCAACCCCGGGTGCCCTATCGAAACAGTTCCCATCCGTCGGTGGACTTTCGCCCCGCCCCCCGCCTGGGCCAACACACCGACGAGGTGCTGGGCCAGTTGGGGGCGGACCCCGACGGAAGTGCCCCAGCCCTTCGAGAGGGCACCGACCCGAAGGCGTCGCCCAATTCCCTACCGCTCGAAGGAGTCCGGGTGGTGGACATGACCGCCTTTTGGGCCGGCCCCTACGGGGCCCTGGTTCTGGCCACCCTGGGGGCCGACGTCATCCACATCGAATCGGTGCAGCGGCCCGATGGGATGAGGTTCGGGTCGGCCCGCACCCCGGGCGATGACCAGTGGTGGGAGTACGGCCCCACCTTCCACCACGCCAACGTGGGCAAGCGCTCGGTGACCCTAGACCTGACCCGGACCGAGGGAATGGAGCTGCTGCATCGGCTCATTGGGGTGTCCGATGCCCTGGTGGAGAACTTCTCCCCCCGGGTGATGGATCAGTTCGGTTTGGACTGGGACACCGTCCACCAACTGAACCCCCGGCTAGTGATGGTGCGAATGCCGGCCTTCGGGCTCGACGGCCCGTGGCGCGATCGAGTGGGATTCGCCCAGACCATGGAGCAGGTCAGTGGCATGTGCTGGCTGAGCGGCTACCCCGACACCGCCCCCCAGCTGGCCCGAGGTCCGTCCGATCCACTGGCCGGACTGCACGCCGCTTATGCGGTGATCTGTGGCCTGCACGCCCGGGAGCGAACCGGCCTCGGCAGCTTCGTGGAGGCCACCATGGTGGAGACCGCGCTCACCGCCGCCGCTGAGCAGGTAGTGGAGTACTCGGCCACCGGCCATCTCATGGAGCGAGAAGTCAATCACCACCCCTATGCCTGCCCACAAGGGTTGTACGCCTGCTCCGATGGCCAACTCATTGCGCTCTCGGTAGAGACAGATCAGCATTGGGAGGGATTGTTGGAAGCCGTCCCCGAATTTGAGTTAGACCGGGTGCCAGCGTCACCGGCTCTGGCCGACCGGTTTGCCGTCCGCCACGAATTCGACGAGCGGCTCAGCCGATGGTGCGCCAACCAGCAGGCCGCCGATATCGTCGAGCGGCTCATCTCCTCTGGCGTGCCTGCCGCCGAAATGGTGATGAGCCGAGAGGGAGACCGCAACCCCCAAGTGAATGCCCGCGGCTTCTACGAGCCGATTGAGCACTCCCTGGCCGGCACCCATCGCTTCCCCGCCATGCCGGTCCGCTTCGGCCGCCAACCCGATCGCTGGTTCACCCGCCCCGCCCCCATCCTCGGCGAGCACAACGCCGAAGTGCTTGGCGGCCTGCTGGGAGTGGACGACGATGAACTGGCCCGCCTCGAGGCCGCCCAGATCATCGGCACCCGCCCCGCGTTCGCCGCCAGCGCGCCTGCTGTGTGATGTTCAACTCCCTGTTCAAATTGCGCAACCCCAATGCGAAAACTTCCCCCTAGACTGACCTCCACATGACCGCCACCGAGTCGAACCGCGACTACCGGCTCTCCGATCGATTCACAAACGATTACGGGACGGTCTTCCTCACTGGGATTCAGGCTATGGCTCGGCTCCCGCTGGAGCAGTTGCGTGCCGACCGGGCTGCGGGGCTCAACACTGCGGCGTTCGCCGCCGGATACCCAGGTTCCCCGCTGGGCGGGCTCGACTCCGCCCTGGAGCGGGCCGTGAGGGTTTCGGGGGAAACCGACGTGGTGCTGCGGCCGTCGGTGAATGAGGAATACGCGGCCACCGCAGTGATGGGCAGCCAACTCGCCGGTTCAAGGCCCGACGCCCGCTACGACGGGATTATCGGCATCTGGTACGGCAAGGCGCCCGGAGTCGACCGGGCCTCCGACGCCATCCGCCACGCCATGTTCGCCGGCACTGACCCCAAGGGCGGCGTGGTTCTGCTGGCCGGCGACGACCCCAACGCCAAGTCGTCCACCCTGCCGTCCACCTCGGCCGGGGTGCTGGCCGATCTCCACATCCCGGTGCTCTATCCCGGCGATCCAACCGACGTGTTGGAACTGGGCCGCCACGCCATCGCCATGAGCCGGGCCACCGGTCTGTGGGTGGGGATGAAGATCGTGGCCAACGTGGCCGACGGCTCGGCCAACGTGAGCCTCGATCCCGACCGGGTGCACCCCCAGATACCGCTGCACGAGGGCGCGCCCTACCAGCACCGCCCCGACCACCGGCTGCTTACCCCCTACACCCTGGACATCGAACGGGAGATCGTGGAGGTCCGCACCAACCTAGCTCTGGCATACGCCGAGATGAACCACCTCAACCGGGTGGTAGTGGACTCCCCCGACGCCTGGATCGGCATCATCTCCTCGGGCATCACCTACTGGGAGGTGCGCGAGGCGTTGGCGGTGATCGGCCTGGACAGTGACGAGGCGATCTCCAGCGCCGGCATCCGCATGCTGCGCATGGGCCTGCCCATTCCGTTCAACGCTTCCACCATCAGGGAATTCGCTGAAGGGCTGGAAGAGATCTTCGTCATCGAGGAGAAGACCCCCAACGTGGAGTCGAGGGCCAAAGACGCCCTGTACAACACCTCGCACCGGCCTCGAGTCGTGGGCGAGTACGACGAACACGACCGCCGCCTCATCAAGAGCCACGGCACCCTGCACGCCGACGACCTGGTGGGCCCGCTGCGCAGCCGACTGGCCCGCCTGGGCGACCGGTTGACCCCGGAACCCCCGGTGCGGGAGCGCATCCCCCTAGCGGTCAACCGCACCCCGTATTTCTGCTCGGGGTGTCCCCACAACCGCAGCACGGTCACCGACCCCGGCACCGCGGTGGGCGCGGGCATCGGCTGCCACACCATGATCCTGCTGGGCGGCGAGGACCGCTACGGCGACATTGCCGGACTCACCTGCATGGGCAGCGAGGGCACCCAATGGATCGGCATGGCCCCCTTCGTGGAAACCCCCCATTTGATCCAGAACATGGGCGACGGCACCTTCTTCCACTCCGGTCAGCTGGCCATGACCGCGGCCATCGCCGCCGGGGTGAACATCACCTACAAGCTGCTGTGGAACGGGGCGGTGGCCATGACCGGTGGGCAGAACCCCACCGGCGGCATCCCCCTCGACCGAGTGTGCCGGTCGCTCTTGGCCCAGGGCGTGGTCCGCATCATCGTCACCTCCGACGATCCGGGCCGCACCCGCCGACTCGGCCTTCCCTCCGAGGTAGATGTGAGAAACCGCACCGAGCTGGCCGAGGTGCAGAGGGAGCTGGCCAAGGTGGGCGGGGTGACCGTGCTCATCCACGACCAACGCTGTGCCGCCGAGCTGCGCCGCGACCGCAAGCGGGGCAAGATCAGCCCGCCCCAGACCCGGGTGGCCATCAACCACCGGGTGTGCGAGGGGTGCGGCCACTGCGCCGAGGTCTCCAACTGCCTGTCAGTCCAGCCATTCGACACCCCGTTCGGCCGCAAGACCACCATCGACCAGGACAGCTGCAATGTGGACCTGTCGTGCCTGGAAGGTGACTGCCCCGCATTCATCACCATCACCCGGCCCAAGCGCGCCCGGCGCCGACGCGCCTCCGGCCGCGACGAGCTGGTGGTCCCGCCCACGCCCATTCCCGCTCCGCCGGAGTCGGCCGGCATCGACGTGAACATCCACATCACCGGCATCGGCGGCACCGGGGTAGTCACCACCGGCCAGCTCATCGGCACCGCGGCCATGCTCGACGGTTCCAACGTGCAGGGGCTCGATCAGATCGGCCTGTCGCAGAAGGCCGGCCCGGTGGTCAGCGATCTCCGCATCACCCGAAGCGGCCGCACGGGCAGCAACCGGTTGGGCGACCGCCAAGCCGACCTGCTGCTGGCCTTCGACTTGCTGGTGGCGGCGTCGGCCACCGGCCTAGATGCGGCTGACGGGACCCGCACCGCCGTGGTGGGATCGTTAGACGTGGTGCCGCCCGGCTCCAAGACCGCCCACCCCGAGATAGACATGCCCACTGCCGAGGAACTGCTGGAGCGAGTGCGAGCCGAAACCAGGGGCGATGCCCAGTATTGGGCGGGCGCATCCGACCTGGCTCAAGCACTGGTGGGCGATGCGGTGGGGGCCAACGTGTTCGTGGTGGGCATGGCCGTGCAGACCGGTCTGCTGCCGGTGACGCCGGAGGCTCTGGAGACCGCCATCGAGCTCAACGGAGTGGCCGTGGAGCTGAACACCGCTGCGTTCCGCTGGGGCCGCTGGTGGGTGGCCGACCAGGCGATGGTCGAAACCACCACCGCAGGGCGCGGCGCTCCGGCGCCCGACGAGGCACAGACAATCGAGCACGACCATGCCGGCGTTTTAGGCCGGAAGCTAAGCGGCCGCATCGAGGAACTGGCCGACGGCGACACCGTTTTGGCCGCGGCCCTGGAGCTGTTCGCCGCCGAGTTGGTGCGGTTCCAGAATCGGGCCATGGCGGCCCGCTATCTGGACGCGGTGGCCGAGTTCGCCGTAGTGGAGCGGCAGGTGAACCCCGGCTCCGCCGCGCTGACCGCGGCGGTGGCCGCCGGTTTGTTCAAGCTCACCGCCTACAAAGACGAGTACGAGGTGGCTCGGCTCATGCTGGATCCCGACGGCCATGCGCCAGCGGTGGACGTCGCGCAGCCCGGCGACCGACTGGCCTGGCTGCTGCACCCACCCACCCTGCGGGCCATGGGTCGCAAGAGCAAGATCGCCCTGTCGACCGCACGTTGGCGTCCGCTCATGGCCCTATTGGCCAAGGGCAAGTGCCTGCGGGGAACCCCCTTCGACCCCTTCGGCCGGGCCAAGGTACGCCGCGAGGAGCGCCGCCTACCCGCCGAATACCTGGTGGCATTGCGCCAGGCCGTAGACGGCGCCGCCGGCCCTGAAGACCTGCAATCAGCCCAGGCTATAGCCGAGGCCGCCGACCTCGTCCGCGGCTACGAGGACATCAAGCTGGCCAACATCGAGCGCTTCCGAGCTGCCATCAGCCGATAGCTGACAAGCCCGCTCAGAGTTGGGCTTCGCGGGGGTCCCAGCGCTCGCGTGCCTTGTCGCCCACCCGGTTGAGGGCGAACACGGTCATGAACATCACGATGCCGGGCACAAACACCAAATGGGGGTGGTCCTGGTAACTCTCCTGGCCCGCCTCGATCATGTTGCCCCAAGTGGGTTCGGGGGGCTGGATGCCCACCCCCAGGAAGCTGAGCGAGGCCTCGGCCACAATCAGCACCGCGGTCACCAGGAAGGCATACGACACCATGGGCAGGGCCACGTTGGGCATCAGCTCCCGGAATATGACGCGCCGATCCCCCGATCCCATGGCCTTGGCCGCCAAGACGAACTCACGCTGGGCGAAGGTCAGCGTGTTGGCCCGGGCCAATCGGATGTAGGTGGGAATGCCCAGAAGCGACAGCTCCAGCGCCATGGTCCATTGATTCTGGGTGAACACCGTGGCCATGGCCACCAGCAGGATCAGCGGGGGAAACGCCAACATGGAGTCGGCCAGAATCCCCACCCCGCTGTCCAGCGGACCCCGGAAATAGCCCGCGGTGATCCCGATAACCCCGCCGATCAAAAGACCGATGGCCACCGCCCCCAGGCTGATGATCAGCGAGGTGCGGGCCCCCCACATGACCCCTCCGAGCATGTCGAGGGCCTGGATGTTCGTTCCTAGGGGATGTTCCGAGAACAAATCCGGGCGAAGCCTCGGGGTCTCCGCTAGCGCGTTCTTCACCAACTTCGACTCGGGAAGCGGCAGCCAAGCCACGGTGATGGCCGAAAGCCCGACCAGTGTCAACCAGAAACCCGACAACCACGCCGAAGTGTCGAAGCCCGAGCCCCAGCGCCTCTGGCACAGAGCATCCAAGCCAAAGTATCCGCCCACGATGCCAGCCAACACCAACGTGACCCTGATCTCGGCGGTCACATCGTTGAGCACCATGGTGCCCACGAAGATCGCCGCAATCCCGATGGGCAGCAGCGGCCAAAGCCAAATTGACCGAGGTTCGGCGCTGCGCGCTCGGACCTCTGGCTCGCCGGGGGCGACCGTTCCCAGCGCCGGGTCAGACACGGCCCCGCCTGATTCTCGGGTCGAGGTACTGATAGGAGATGTCGATGATGGCGTTCAGAAGCACATAGCCCACCGCCAACACCAGCACGCCGCCTTGCACGATGGTGTAGTTCTTGGGAATCACCCCGGTGCCCACGATCAGTTTGCCCAGCCCCTCCAAGCCGAAGATGGTCTCGATGATGACGGTGCCGCCGATGAGGCGGCCCAGCGTGATGCCGGCCACGGTGATGAGAGAGAACGACGACGGCCGCAGAGCGTCACGGAACAGGATCCGCCAGATGGGCATGCCCTTGGCCCGCGACGACAGCACGAACTGCTCTTGAAGGGTGGACAGCATGTCGGCCCGCAGAAGGCGGGTGAACACGGCGATCTCGCTCAGGGCCAGGGCCAGCGCAGGCAGGAACAGCGAGCGAATCTGCTCGCGCCAGTTGTCGTCGTAGCGATGGGAGGCCGTCCGAGGGAAGTCGGGCCATTGGACGAAGACCCAGAACAGCAATCCGGCAACCACCAACGTGGCGATGGCGTAACCCAACCACCCCGATACATCGGCTCGATCTTCAGCTAATCGCGTGATGGCCAGATAGACCAGCCGCAAGACAATGAGCCCAACCCCGATCACCCACAGCCAACGGGGAATGGACTCCCGGAACACGAAGAAGAAGATGAAAAGGAGTCCGGCCAGAAATGTCGGCACCGAGATGAAGCCGAACATGGTGCCGCTCACCAGTCGATCCACCCGAGTTCCGGCCGCCTGAGCCGACCAAACCCCCAAGAAGATGGCGATAGTGAACGACATGCCCAACGCCATGGCCGACAAGCGCAGCGTGGGTCCGACGCTGCGCTGGAGCAGGTCGGTTACCGGCTCATTGGGGGAGCGCAACGATTGGCCAAAGTCGCCGGTGACCGCACCGCCCAGCCAGTCCACGTACCGCTCAGTAGTAGGTTTGTCCAAGCCCAAGAGTTTGTTGACTGCCTCGTACTCCTCCCGGGTGGCATCGGCGCCCAGCATGTTCACCGCCGGGTCGCCGGGAATCAGGTCGATGAGAAAGAACGTGGCCAGCGAAACGAGGAAGAGCACCGGCACGAGCCTGACCAGCTTCAAGCCGATCACTCGTAGCACGGTGCTCTTCCTCCCCTAGAGCCTTATTGACTCCGAGTTGTCTTTATTCGAGTTAGTTCTCGATGTAAGCGTTGCCGAACAGGAAGATGGTGGCGCCTGCTCGCTGGACACCCTTGATGTTCGGTGCGAGCGCCAAGCCCTCTTCGGTCACCGAGTAGACCATGGCCGGCAGTTGCTCCGACCACACGCACTGCACTCCTGTCAATGCGGCCCGCTGGTCGTCCACATTCGCCGCGCCGTACAGCTCTCCCAGTGCGGCGTCCATGTCCGGGTGGGCGAATGCCATCCGGTTCGACCCGCTCGTTGAGAGAAGGTTGTCGTTGAGAGACGCAACCCATGTGGCGCCATCGGCATTGAAGCCCCATCCGGCCATCTCGTAGTCGGCCTGGATGATTACTCGGGGAATCAGGACGGTGGTCACGGGACCGAGGTCGACTTCGATGTCGAACCCAACGGCCTCCAGCATTCCCTCAACTGCCTGGGCAATCTCGGGGCCGGGGTCGGTGTCGGCATGTACCAGCAACATGGAGCCATCCCAGCCATCAGCCTTCACCTCTTCTACCAGCGCCGCGGCGGCATCAGGGTCGTAGGCCGGCGCCTGATCGGCGCATTCCTGCAACTCGGGAGACCACAACAGGGTTCCCTCAGCAGCGATGGCATTGGTGGTCTTGAGCTTGCCCTCAAAGGCCCGCTCGTTGATGATGTCCCGGTTGATGGCGTGGTGGATGGCCTGGCGGATTCTGATGTCCTTGCCAATCACCTCGGCACCGCGGACTCCCTGGTTGAACAGGAACAACCCGCCAACGTTCTGGTCCTCCGAGCTCAGCACCGCACCCGCCTCTCGGGCGTCGGCGAACACTCGCGGATCACGCAGGAAAGCGGCGTTGAAGTCGCCAGCCTGGAATGCCTCCCAGTTGGCCGTCGAGCTACCCGGGAAGGTGAACTCGATCTCCTCGATGCACACTGGGCCGCCCCAGTAGTTGTCCCGGGCTCGTAGCACCGTTCGCACGTTCGGCTCTACCTCGGCCACTTCGTAGGGGCCGAAGCTGGCGGCGTTGACCAGTTCAGGGGTGACCGCCATCCGGTTGCGGACCAGTCGGGCTGCGCTGGTCTCCTCGGTGGCGTTGGCCGCCTCTTCGTCCAGCAGCTGGGCGATAACCCGCGGGTTCACGATCATGCCGGGCTCGTCACCCAACAGCGTATGGAAGGTGCTCCACCCCCGATGGAGTCGGAATATGACGGTGCTGTCATCGGGGACTTCGGTGTTGTCGAAGTCGATCAGGGCCACCGAGCCGGCCGCCCGGTTGGTCATGCCGTCGCCACGAGAGTCGAAGAAGCGGAGCATCGAGTCGACCACGTCTTGGGCAACAAATGCATCGCCGTTGCCGTAGGTGATACCCGAGCGGATCTTCAGCGTCCACTCGGTGAAGTCATCATTGGGGGTCAACGACTCAGCGGCTTGGCCGTTGGACACACCAGACGCGGGGTCGAACGCCATCAAGACGTCCCACACGTTCACGATCTGGGTTCCGCCCACCAGGGCGCCGCTGCTGCCGGTTGGGTCCATGTTGGCGTTGGGCGAGAACACCGCGTAGTCGATCTTGGTGCCCGGCACGGTGGCTTCGCAGCCATCCATCATCTCCTCTTCTGCGGGCTCATCGTCGCCGTCGTCAGCGGGCGCCGGTGCGGGCTCATCGTCGCCGTCGTCAGCGGGCGCCGGTGCTGGCTCATCGTCGCCGTCGTCAGCGGGCGCCGGTGCTGGCTCATCGTCATCCGGCTGGGCGGGTGCTGGCTCATCTGGGCCAGTAGTCACCCCATCGTCATCATCATTGCCGCAGGCTGCGGCCACCAGGCCAAACACCATCAGCAGCGCCAAAAGCCTGAAAAGCCAGGAACGCATGTCACTTCCCCCTCGTGGATTGTGGTGCCGACACTCTAGGTAAACTCGGCTAAGGGGGCAACCGGAGACACCCGGTAGGTCAACAAGGTGTTTGAACAGCCCAATCTGCTCGCCTAGTCGAGAACCTCTTCGATGAACTCCCGCATGATGGCGGCGCATTCCTCGGGGTGCTCCAACTGGAGGAAGTGAGTGGATTCAGGCAGGAAGTCGTAGTCGACGCTGGAGATGTCGCTGAGGTTCAGCGATGGCAAATACGACGAGGGCACCGTGGGGTCGGCCCCGAGCACTTTGACCGGACAGCGGATCTTGGAGAAGTCGATGAACACTCCGTAGACGCTGGCGTAGGCAATTATCTGGGCCTCGTATTCGCGGGGGCATCGCAGCTCAAGCCCCTCGCCATCTGCGGATTCCCGGAGAGTGGTGTCGGCCAGAAGGTCGACTACGCCGGGCACTGCCGATTTGAACGTCGGAAAGACGCGATACAGATCGGTGAACGAACTCTTCGACTTGAATTGAAATGTGCGGCGGCTGGCCGATTTCGACATGCGAATGGCCGCCTCTTCGAAATCGAAGTAGTTCCTCCCTGGTTTGCATATGGGAGGGTCAAACAGAACGAGCGCCGAATACTGGCTGCCCTTGGATTCAGAAATGAGGGGTGTGAGCGTCGACACCGAGTGAAATACGCCAACCTGTGGTTTCGGGCCGAATAGCTCGTCGATCTCCTCGAGTATGCGGTCATGATCGCTGACCAGCGTCGGCACGCTGTGATTCTCCAGATCGCCGACCGTATTCCAACCATGGTTTCTCAAGTCGTGGACGATGAGATCGAAGTCTTGGGTCAGAAGCGACCAAAACGGATAGTAGAAGTCGATGGCCAGACCATTGCCATGGCTGAGAATCAGCCGAGTCCCATCGGGATTGCCATGGCGACGAAGCAAAACCGACGACTTGGAGTCCACTTGGACTTCGTGAATCGACCGCGGTTCGGGAACGCTCCAGACGGCATCTTGCTCCGTCACGATGATGGGCTTAGTTCATGAGCGACGGCGGCAGCAAAATCCTTGGTTCCGATATCTTCCAAACACCAAGACGTCCCGGGGATTTGAGCAAACTGGCCATTGCACCTGGTGGCCCCTTTGCGCATGTCTTCGGGTATCTCCAATTCTGCGACTTTCATCGAGAGACCCTTGCCGTGGGCTTTCACCAGCGCCTCTTTGATGGTCCAGAAACGGAAGAACATATACAGCTGCTCACAACCCTCAAGCGACTCCAGCTCAGCCTTTTCTCGAGGGCTGAACACGCCTTCGATGAGGTTATCGAGATTTCGGCGCGGGGTTCGCTCCTCAACGTCCACTCCAAGGCGACCCCCGGGAGCCACGGCAATCAATCCGTGGTTGCCGCTGTGGCTCACATTGAAGCTGATGGAGGCGGGCTGGCCGTCAACCAGAGCAAAGGGCTTGCCGTGTTTGGCGGCCTCGAAGGCCAATGACTCGTTGGGACAGCCGATTTCGCGGCACAAGACGGCCCGGAGCGCGGCGCGGCACAGCACGTAGCGTCGCTGAGCCACTGGGGCCTGAAATCGCTGCCAACGTGAGTGCTCCTCCCCGTCAAGCCAGGCAAGAGCTTCGGCCTCGCGCCCCTGATCGGGGACCAGGTCGACGTGAATTACGGCGATATCACCGATGCTTTTGAACGGGTACCACCAGCAGTCTGTGTCGCTGATCAACCAGCCGATTCGAGGTGATTGATGAGGTCTTGAGGGGTCAAGAGCTCGGCGAATTCCTCGGCCGAAATATCGGTGCCGAACTCCGAGTTGACCATCTGCCAAAACGCCACGATGTCAGAAGATGAGACACCCGTCTCGGCAACATTGCGAGTCAGGTCCAAAGGCTGACCGGCCTCTCGCCCCTCGATCTCAACCGTCTGGTCGACAATGGCCCTGATCCGCTCTTCGGTCGATGACATTGACTTGCTCCTTTGCAGCAAATTGATAGCGGGGAAAGTGTACCAACGGGCAAGAACATGTCAATCGTTCTCGACCCGGCGTGATCTAGTGGGACGCATCCACCCAATAGCGTTTCCGCTGGAAGGGATAGTCGGGCAGTGAGATCCGCCGACGGGCCTCGCCCCGGTACAGATCCTCGAACGGTACGGCGCGTCCTTCTGCGTATTGCGAGGCAAAGGCTTCCACCAAGCCATCGCCATCTTGCGGGGTCGCCGCCTCGCCGGACTGATCAGGATCTCGCTCATCCCCAGCCTCCACCACGGTCCGGAGCTGTTGGCGCAGCGACTCGGCATCGTGGAATACAACCGCGGCCCGACACGAGAAATGACTTCGCCCTGTGCTGGCCGTCCACGCCATGTCCGAGAGCAGCGGGTCGGTTGCCGCGCCAGCGGTAGCAAGCTCATCGCCATGCTCGTCGAGCCACGAGAGATACCGCTGGGCCAGCTCCTTCAGTGCCTCCGGCGTCTTGGCCGACAACGGCAGCAGCCTCTGGCTCGATGAGTTCGGCGGGCCTTCAGCCTCCGGACCATTTGGCGCCACCAGCTGCGATGGTCCCGCCGGCCGCCATGCCAGGCCTTGTCCGTCTGCATCATCGCCGACCGCGCCATAACCCTCGACCACGATGTGGGCATTGGTGCCGGAGATGCCATAGGCGTTCACCGCGGCCAACGACTGGCGACCCTCCTTTTGCGGCCAGTCGACCTCTTCAGTGGCAATCTTCAGCGGCGTTCTCTCCCAATCGATCTCGGGACTCGGATCTGTGTAGTGCAGGTGCCTGGGAACTGTTCCGTGCCTCATCCCCAGCACCACCTTGATCAGGCTGGCCATGGCCGACGCGCCTTCCAAGTGGCCGATATTGGTCTTCACCGAACCAATCCAAACCGGTCGGTCCTCCCGGCGACCTGGGCCATAAACGGCGGCTAGGGCGCTCGCCTCTATCGCATCGCCCACGGCCGTACCCGACCCGTGCGCCTCGACATAGTCAATCTCTTGTGGATCGACTCCGGCGCGGGCCAGCGCCTCGGCCATGACCCGCTCCTGTGCCCGCCCGCTGGGAACGGTGACCGCCAGTCCCGACCCGGTCTGATTCACCGCTGAGCCCCTGACAACGGCCCAAATCCGGTCGCCGTCGTCGGTGGCATCGCTGAGCCGCTTCAACACCACAACACCGCACCCCTCGCCGCGCACATAGCCGTCGGCCGAGGCGTCAAACGACTTGCATTGTCCCTGCGACGAGAGCATGCCCGACTCGACGAGGGCGCCGGTGACCCCGGAGGAGAGCGTTATGTTGGCGCCTCCGACCAAAGCCACGTCTATTTCTCCGCGTCGGAGGCTCTCCACCGCTTGATGAATGGCCACCAGCGACGAGGCGCAGGCCAAATCCAACGGCACCGCCGGTCCTTCAAGGCCCAGCGAGAAAGCAACACGGCCTACGGTGACGCTTCCCGCGGTGTTGAGGTGGGCCCCGACTCGACCGCTCTTCTCGATGACGCTCCGATACTCGCTGACACCGAGTCCCGCGTACACGCCACCTCGGCTCCCTTTCAGGCGTTCGGGATCGATGGCGGCATCCTCAATGGCCTGCCAACTTGTCTCCAACAGCAGCCGTTGCAAGGGGTCTATGGTCCAGGCCTCCTTGGCCGTCACCCGGAAGAATTGGGCATCAAAGGAGTCGATGCCGTCTATGAACGAACCTGTTCGGTAGGCGGCATCGTCGGCGGACGGGTCGCCGGGGACGCCCTCCCACAAGCCGCCGTCTTGGCGCCCGTCGGTGACCGTGTTCTCCCCGGTCTCCAGCAGGCGCCAATAGGCCGACAGATCCTCCGCTCCGGGGAACCGACAGGCCATGCCGACAATGGCAATCTCCTCCTCATCCGACTGGACAAGCCGAGGCAGGGAGATTTCCACTGCTTCTGCGGGTTCGGCGACTTCACCCCCCTGCCCGAATTCATTGGACAGGTGGCGGGCCAGACCAGTGATGTTCGGATAGTTGAATATTGCCGTGTTGGACACGGTGCACTCGCCGGCGAATGCCCGGTTCAGTCGGTTTCGCAGCTCAACCACCATGAGCGAGTCCATGCCCAGATCGGCGAACACCGCCGATGTTTCCGGCAGCTCCGGCAGCCGCATGACGGCCTGAAGCTCCCGCTGCAAGAACGAGACCAGGGTTTCCTCCCGTTCCGCGGCCTTCGCCCCCCGGAGCTGGTCCAGCACATCGGCCGCCGACTCCTGGGATCCGGCCGTAGCGCCGCCGCTGGCCGAGAGCAGTTCTTCCCATAATGGCGACCCAGCTTCGGGGCCCTCAGCCACCACCTGCCAGTCGACCGCCGCCACCATGGCCATGGTCACGTCCTGGCGCACCAAATGGTCGAACGCCTTCACTCCCTGTTCGGGGGAGATCCACCCCCGGCCACCGGCCTCGAGTTGGGCCCCGATCCGCTCCCGCTGCTCTTCGGCCTCGCCCAGTCCCGACCATGCTCCCCAGGCGATCGCCTGCCCGGGTAGACCCAGCGAGCGGCGGTGGGCGGCTAGTTGGTCCAAGAACGCATTGGCCGCAGCGTGATTCGCCTGCCCTGGATTGCCCCGCACACCGGCGGCACTGGAGAACAATACGAACATGTCCAGATCGAGATTTTCGGTGGCCCGATGCAGATGCCAGGCCCCCAGCATCTTCGGCCACAACACCTCTTCGAATTTGTCCCAGGTCTGGTTGGAGAGCGCCCCGTCCGAAAGCGCACCCACGCTGTGGATCACGCCCCCGAGCGGCGGCAGGTTGGCATCGATCCGGTTCAGCATCTGGTCGATGGCCTCTGAATCGGTCACATCGGCCAGCTCCACGGTCACCGCCGCTCCCTGCCGGCGAAGCTCTTCGATCGCTTCCTCCGCTTCGGGGTCGGGATCCCGGCGCCCGTTTAACACGATGGCCCCGGCCCCCCGGTCGGCCAGCCATCGGGCCACCGCAATTCCGATTCCCCCCAAACCGCCGGTCACCAGATAGGTCCGGTCGTCTCGCAGCCGTCCGGTCTCAAGCGCCGAATTGGCCAAGACCATCTTGCCGATGTGCCGGGCGGCCTGCATGTACTTCATCGCCGAATTCGCCTCGACCAGCGACCACCGAGTGTGTACCAATGGCACGAGCTGCCCGGTTGAAACCTGGTCCATCACCCGCCTCAGGGAGTCACCTGCCTGGGCTTGATCGCTCTCTTTGAGAACGTCCAACTCCAATATCCAGTAGGCAACGTCAGGGCGCGCCGCCGCCATCTCTTCGTGGCTGAGGATTTCCACCCGAGCCATCTCCACGAACCGCCCACCCTGGGCCAGACACGACAGGCTGGCATCGATGAAGCCGGGACCGGTCAGGCTGTTCAGCACCATGTGAACACCCTCGCCCCCCGTGGCTTGGAGGATTTCCTCACCGAACTTGGTCTGGCGGCTGTCGAAGACGTGCTTGACGCCCAGCGATTTCAGATAGGCCTGCTTGGGAGCGCTGGTTGTGGCGAAGACCTCGGCGCCAATAGCTTGAGCAAGCTGCACCGCCGCCATCCCCACGCCGCCGGTCCCGGCGTGGATAAGCACCCGCTCTCCCGCCTTCAGGTCGGCCATGGTGAACGAGAGCTCGGCCGACACGAATGCGGTGGGGATCGTGGCCAGCGCCGTGGCCGGAATTCCGGCGGGCACCGGAGCCACCATCTCCTCTCGGGTAACCGCGTCGGAGCCGAACGTCCCGAATGCCAGGCCCACCACCCGCTCACCAACGACGACCGATGAGACATCAGCGCCGACTTCGATCACCTGGCCGCAGAACTCCCCGCCCAACAGTCCCTCTTCGATGACCCCCAGCGAGCGGAACATGTCCCAGAAGTTGAGACCGGCCGCTTCCACTGCCACCCGCACCTCTCTGGGCTCTAATGGCGCGGCCGGATGGGACGCCGGATGGATCCCGTCGAGGTCGCCGTCGGCGTCGGGAGCCAGCAGCCATTTCGCCTCCCCTGCCGGGTCGGGCAGGCGGGGTCGTCCCGATCCCTCTCCAGCTCGGGCCAGCCGAGCTGCTTGCCGCAGTCCCGTGCGATAGGCGATGTGGTTCTCCGCATCAGGATGAAGCAGCTCGTTGGCCAATTCCGACAGCGGTGCCGGCCGGCTGGGATCCAGATCGATCATCCTCGGATTCAGGTGGGGCGCCTCGCGGCCCACCACCTTGCCGAACCCCCAGAGCAGCGCACTGGCTATGCCCTCGGCGCGTTCGTGTTCCAACACCTGCGCTCCCCGGGTGACCAGCCAGACTCCGTTTTCCGGAGTGGCATCAGCGTCTCCAATTCCCTGGAAGAGCGCCAACGCAGTCTGTCCAGCCTGGGTCGCATCTTCGGCCAGCTGCCCGGTGGTTACCTGTGATCCCTGACTGTCCAGTGAGGCCAAGTGAACGACCCCACGGAGTACCGCATCGGGGGGAAGACCCTCAAAGAGCGACTGCCACGACTCGCGTTGGATCATGGGCAGGGATGACCTGACGACTCCTGGTTTGTCCGGCAACGGTCCCACGTCAGTTGAAGCACCATCGCCGACCAGCACCACCGTCTGGTTCTTGGCGGCCAACTCCAGCCCGAGGTATTCGGCTGTGCCGAACGAGTCCGCGGCCAGAACCCATACCCCGCCCAATTCGCTGACCTTGGCCGGCCCTTGCGCCACGATCACCCCGCGGTCGGGCTCTTGAGCGGTGTCAGACCGGCCTACGCCGACTACGTCAGCTTCAATGAATCCGGCATCGCTCAGGGCCTGTTTCCACACGGCCGGGCCGGCCAGGGCATGATGCGGGCGATAGTCGTCGACAAACCGCCACCAGCCGTCAAGTTGGCCGAACGTCAAATCTAGCCAGCCTTGGCCCCGCAGGTTCTCCAACGCCACCAGTTGGCCCGACGGCGCCAGCAGCCGCCGACAATGGTCCAGCGTCTCGATCAGGTAGCGGGTGGCGTGGAGCACGTTGGACGCGATGACCAGGTCGTAGCCGTGATTGTCGAAGCCCTGCTCTATGGGGTCGACCTCGATGTCCAGCACCCGGTAGTCGATCGAGGCCTCGGCGCCGCCAAAGCGGGCCTCTGCCTCCGAGAAAAAGCCGGCAGAAATATCGGTGTAGACGTAGTCGAAGCGCCCTTCCGGCAACTCTGGCAGCACCGACGCCGTGGCCGACCCGGTGCCCGCTCCCACCTCCAGCACTCGCAGCCGCCTGCTTTCCGGCAAGTCAGCCAATAGAGCGGCCACCGCGTCGCCCAGCATCCGGTTGGCGGCCTGGGCTACCGGGGCCTTCAGATAGAGGTCGGCCGCACTCGGCTCGCCGCTGCTGAACAACAGCGTCAGCGGATCGGCGTCGCCCACCAGCACGTCGGGCAGAGCCCCGGCGCTTCGCCGGAACAGCCCGATCTCGGTTGACCCGTGGGGATACTGGCCCTCCATCTCGTCGGCCAACCCCGGGGGATCGCTGGCCAGCACTTCGGGCAAGGGGTCGTTCGAACCCATGACCACGGAGAAATCTTGGCCGGTCTCTTCCAGCACACCGGCCTTGGCCATCATCTCGAGCATTCGGCGGAACAGGCGACCGTGCTCGGAAGCAACCCCCAACTGCTCACGCAGGTCTTCGGGATTCACCGTTTCGCCGGCGGTGCGTACCCACCCCAGCCGGTCCAGTGCCAGGCGGGCGTACGACCACGCCAGCCGCTCGAGGTCGGACAACAACGCGGTCCGGCTTTCAGCCCCCACGCCCTCAGCCGCCATGTACTGGGAGAACGGCTCCGACCCGTCGGCGATGGCGGTCGGACGGGGCAGGAAATCGGCGGGCAGGATTCCGGGAGCGAGAGGTTGGTCTCGCCAGACAATCTCATAGAGAAGATCGTCCAAGCCCCCCACGGCCGACATCAGTGCGGCCCGGGTGGCCCGCTTCACCGTGTAGCCGCTCAATCCCCCGAGTACGGCACCGCGCCGGTCGCAGAACACCAGATCGCCGGTCAAGACCTCCGGGATCCCGACAACTTCCTCCTCTGCTTCCCGCAGGCGGGCATGGCAGACCAACTGGTCAGGCAATGGCCCGTTGAGCCACAAGCTCTCCCAACCAAAGGGCAAATAGGCCACCCCGTCTGCAGAAGTCGCCATGCTGCGAGCCTCGGCCATGACCTGGAAGCACCCGTCCAGCAGCAGCGGGTGTACTTCGACGCCGTCTAGATCAACGGTCTCCGGCAATGACAGTTCGCCCATCGCTTCGCCCTCAGCAGCCCACAGCGCCCGCAGAGTGCGGAAAGGAGGACCGAGCTCCACGCCGGTGCTCGCCCGCGAGCGATAGAACTCCGAGACGTCCTTGGAATCCAATCTGGACTTCAGCTCGTCCAAATCAACGCGGTCGGTCGCGTCAGGCCTCACCGCTTCGGCATTGGCGAGGCCTTCGGCGTGCTGCGTCCACCCGTCTTCACCTGGGCCACGGCTATAGATCTCAAAACGAGCGGGGGCGTTGGGATCAGCTTCGTCAATGACGAGCTGCACTTGGCGACCTTCGGACTCTGCCCCCTCGTCCGAATCCGGCTCCGCAAAGACCATGGGACTGTGCAGTTGAAGGTCCTCAACCATGAGGGTCCCTGAGCTGCGAGCCAAAGGCGTCGACGACCGTCTGTTCCCGTTGGCGACCACGGCGGCCACCGCCATGGTGCCGTACAGCGCGCCCGGGGTGATCACCTGGCCGTAGACCCGATGATCGTTCAGCCAGGCTGGATCGGATGGGTCCATCTCCGTCTCAAACTGGACTTCGCCGCGAGGAGATTCGTGGCGGACGCCGAGCAGTGGATGCCCGGCACTTGATCGACGGCGCTTCGGGGCTTCCACCCAGTGGCGCTGACGCTGGAACGGGTAGCCGGGGATCGAGATGCGGCGTCGGGTTTCGCCCCCGAATTGGCCTTCAAAGCAAATGTCGAGACCGGCCTGGTACGCGCCGATTACCGCATCAAGGAACCCGCATCCGTCTTCTGGGGCCGGAGTTCGATCGGAGGGTCGCTTCATGCTCGACACCACGTTCGGCTCGGCACTGTCGGCTTGCTCTGGCCAAGACAGAACCGTCATGGGTCCGAGCACTGCACCGGGGCCCACTTCGATGACCGCTTCCACCCCCAAATCGGCCAGCGCCTCGACACTTCGCCGATATTCGACCGGCTGGCGGATTTGGCGACCCCAATACTCCCCGTCCATTGCTTGGCCCTCTTCGAGCAATTGGCCGGTCATGCTGCTCACCAGCGTGATCGATGGCGCGGCAATCGCAATTCCGGGAACTAGCGCCTCGACATCGTCCGAAATCGGATCCATCATGGCGCTGTGGTAGCCGGCGCTCCCCTCCAACCGCCGAACCCGCACGTCGTCGGCTTCAAATCGCGATAGCAGAGCCTCGACGTCCGCAGTCGGACCGCTCACCATCAGGTGAGCCCCGTTGTCGGCGGCAATGGCCAGCCGGGGGTCGCCCGAGGCGGCGCACTGCTCCTCCACCGCAGCCGCCACTTCGGATGCCGGGGCAAAAACCGCAGCCATCGCACCGGGCTCTGACAACTCCGACATGAGCTTGCCGCGCCCCGCGACAAACCGAAGGCCGTCTTCCAGGCTGAGCACGCCCGCGGTGTGGGCCGCCGCAAACTCGCCCAGGCTGTGCCCGACCACCACGTCGGGCCGAACCCCCAAGCTCGACCACAGTGCGGTCAGCGCGCACTCCAACGAATAGATGGCGGGCTGGGTCCACGCCGGATCGTCCAAGTCTCCTTCAGCGTCGGGCCTGCCGAACATCACGGCCAGCAGCGACGTGCCGCGCTCTTGTTGGAAGACCTCCTCGCAGCGATCCAATACCGCTCTCACCACCGGCTCGCTCTGGTAGAGCGTCTCCCCCATCCCAACCCACTGGCTGCCCTGGCCGGTGTAGGCGAACGCCAACTTGGGATCAGCCCGCGACCCGGTTGCATCGTCATCGGATGCCACCAGCGCCTCAAGCTTGCTGCGCAGCGACTCGGCATCGGTGAACACCACGCCGGTTCGATGGGAGTAATGGCTGCGCCCCATACCGGCCGTCCAGGCCATGTCAGCCAGCATCTCCCCCGATGGGTGGTCAACTTCGTAGTCCAACCACTGGAGATAGCCCTGGGCCAGCTCTCTTAGGGCTTTGTCCGACTTCGCCGACAAGGGCAGCAGCCTCGCCGGGCGCTCGGCGGCCGTGTCGTCTTCTGCCATGGGCGACGGTTCGCCCGCGGTGGACACGGCGATGGGCAATAGAGGACCAACCGGCCAGCGCTCCTCGCCGGGCTGGGCTGGTTCGCGATCGCCGTTCCCGTAGGCCTCCACGATGACGTGGGCGTTGGTGCCCGACCAGCCGAATCCGCTCACCCCGGCGATGGGCGCCCGTTTGGAATGGTGGGGCCAGGGGGTGGGCTCAGACGTCACCCGCAGCGGCACCTGGTCCCAATCGATCTCCGGGGTAGGATTCTCGAAGTGCAGGTGCGGGGGAATCACCCCCTGCTTCATCGACAGCATCACCTTGACCAAGCCCGCCACACCGGCGGCCGGCTCCAGGTGGCCCACGTTGGTCTTCACCGAACCGATGAGCAGCGGCTGATCGGGGTCGCGCTCGGTGCAATAGGCCGCCGCGACCGCGCCCAATTCGATGGGATCGCCCACCGGCGTTCCCGTCCCGTGGGCCTCCACATAGTCCACCTGCGACGACTCAATCCCCGCCCGGGCCAATGCCTCCTCGATCACCCGCTCTTGGGCCTCGCCGTTGGGCACGGTCAAGCCTGTGCTGGCGCCATCCTGGTTCAGCGCCGACCCCCGGATGACGCCCCAGATCCGGTCGCCGTCAGCCTCGGCCTCGCTCAACCGCTTCAGCACCATGATTCCGCAGCCCTCGCCCCGCACATACCCGTTGGCCGCGGCATCGAAAGTCTTGCACCGCCCGTCCGGGGCCAGCATCCCGGCGTTGCCCCGCATTTCGAACAGCCGGCTGGACAAGATGGCGTGTACTCCACCGGCCAGAGCCAGATCGGCCTCCCCCCGCTGGAGCCCCGAAACCGCTTGGTGTACTGCGGTCAGCGACGAGGAGCAGGCGGTGTCCACCGAGATGGCGGGGCCTTGCAGACCCAGCGCAAAGGCCACTCGACCAATGGCGGTGTTGTAAGACGTGCCGCTCACCGAATACAAGCTCTCTGCGGCCTCGGCGGTGGCGCTGTCGGTCAATATCAGCCCGCGGTAGTCGTTGTTGCTGATCCCGGCGTAGACCCCGGTGCGGCTGCCGCGGAGTTGATCGGGGTCGATGCCCGCGTCCTCCAGGGCCTGCCAGCTCATCTCCAGCATCAACCGCTGCTGAGGATCCAAAAACTGAGCTTCGACCGGCGAAATCCGGAAGAACGAGGCGTCGAACTGGTCGATGTTGTCGATGAACCCGGCGAATCGACAGGCGTCGTTTTGCACTCCAGGGTCTTGGAACAGCTCTCCGATTCGCCCCACACCTGAGCCGGGGACGCCCTCGGTTACCGCGTTCTCGCCGGCCTCCAACAGGCGCCAAAACGCCGACAAATCGTCGGCCCCGGGAAATCGGCAGGCCATTCCCACCACTGCGATCGGCTCTCCCGATCTCGTGATCAAATCGTTCATCTTTCAGGGCCTACGTAGAGCCTTTAACATTGACTGTAACGATATCTAAGCCGTGGTACTTCTGATGATGGACAGAGGAGGCATAGTGCCGCAGGAGGCGAAGCGAAACCTCGCCCTCCTCCATGCCCTCGGCCTCCTCGCTCAGATACGCCAGCCGGTCTTCGAGGTTCTCGTCATCGAAGACCGCCAAGAACTCCAATTCCACCGCGTCCCCGGCCAGGAGAGCCAGCACAATCAACTGGGGTGGGTCGTCGGCGCCTTCGAGTTCTTCAGCCTGAAGAAGGCTCATAAGGGTCTCCTCTCCAGCCGAGCGCAACCGCTGGGCAGACTCTGCGCTCCAGTCCATCTGTGAGGCCAGGCCTCCCAGGAATCGGTCGAGTTCGGGCAGTTTGGAGAGGTCCAACTCGGTCTCAAGGCGCTCTCGCTGTAGTGGGCTGGTCAGGTCCAAGAAAACGGTCAGCAATACCGCAACCACCGCCCCGATAAGCACCCCATTGTCGAGCAGAACTCCCCAGGTGCCACCCAAGAGGTCGGCAAAGATGGTCTGGGTGTCCAATCCCACCCCCAGCGCAAACGAAATCCCCACCACCATTGTCTTTTGGGTGTCGAGGCCGTCTTGCACAACGGTTCGAATGCCTTCGACGAATAGCAGCGCCACTGCGGTCAAGATGTAGGCCCCCATCACCGGACTGGGAATGGTGGTGAGAACAGCCGTCAACTTGGGTAGAAAGGCCAAACCCACGTAGATGGCGCCGAAGGCGTACCCGACATAGCGAGAGGCAACCCCGGTGAGGCCGATTAGCTGCACCGTTCGCGAGGTATGGACCGTTGCCGGGGGCGTCCCGGCAATCCCCGACAGAAAGACGCCCAGCCCATTGGTGTTGAGCGAGCCCTGCACCAAGCGGAAGTCGGTCGCCCGCGGCTGGCGCCAACCGACTTGTTGAATGGCCACGCTGCCGCCGATGTTCTTGATTCCGCCTACCACCGTCACCACCACGAACGCGGGAAGCAGCGCCCAGAAATCGGCCCCCGGAGTCAGGTCGAATCCCTTGAAGCCGCTGCTGCCCGGGACGCCAATCCAGGCCGCATCGGCTACCGAGCCGAACTCGTAGCCCCCGAACAGCGCCACCGCAACACAACCAGCGGCGAGCCCGATGAGCGGGGTCCAAAGCCGCCAGAAGCCGACTACCCGAAGGGCCATTCCGGCCGAAACAACCACAGTGATCAGGGCGGCAACCGGACCAGTGGCGTCGGGGGCACTAGCGGGAACTTCATCGACCCGATTGAGGGCCACCGGCAAGACCGTGACCGCGATCAACATGAGCACCGTTCCGGAGACCGCGGGAGTGATCACCCGGCGCATAAACGGCAACCGCCAGGCCAGCACGAGATAGGCCAGCGAGGCGACGACGATGAGGCTGGCCAGCAATTCTGGTCCGCCCTGGTTCAGCGCCAACACCGATATGGCAATGAATGTCGGGGTCACCGCCATGATGAACAGGTGCCCGGAGCCGAACCGCCGAATCTTGCTGGCCTGCAACGCAGTAAGAATCCCGACAATAACCAGCGAGGCAAAAACCGCCCACGACAGAAAGCCCTCATCCTGGCCGCCAGCCCGGACCGTGATGGTCACGTACAACACAACCGATGTGATGGTTACGGCCACCCCTTGGAAGCCGACTGTGAGGGCTATCAGCGGTGGACAGCGGTCATCGGTTTCGTACCGGATGTCGTCAGCCGAGCTCACTGTTCCCCTAACGCGTGCCCTTCACCTGCACAGTGACGATGTCCAGGCCGTGGTACTTCTGATGATGAACAGATGAGGCGTAGTGCCGAAGCAGGCGAAGCGACAGCTGGCCCTCCTGAGCGCCCTCGGATTCCTCGGTCAAAGACGCCAAGCGGTCCTCGAGATTCTCCTCGTCGATCACCGCGAGGAACTCCATCTCCACCATCCCAGCTTCGGGGCGGGCTTGGATGATGAGGCGAGGATGACTTTCAGAAGGCTGGTCCGACTGAACCAAGCTCACGATCAGTTCCTCTCCGGTCTCATCGGTCTGCACCAAGCTCAGCAACGCCTCTTCCCCAGCCGAGCGCAGCCGCCGGGTGGAAGCCTCATTCCAGCCGTTCCGAACAGCTAGGTCTTGTAAGAACCGATCGATCGCCGGCAGGGACGACACGCTGAGCTCGACCTCCAGGCGGCTGCGCCGCTGGGTGCTGGTCAGGTCCAAGAACACGGTCATCAACACCGCCGCCAGCGCTCCGACGAGCATGCCGTTGTCGAGCAACAGGCCCCACTTGTGGCCCAGCAGGTCGTCGAAGATGGTCTGGTTGTCGATTCCTATGCCCAGCGAGAACGACAGTCCCACCACCAGGGCCTTTTGGGCATCAAGTCCGTCCTGCACCACGGTGCGGACACCGCTCACGAAGAGGAGCGCGATGGCCGTCAGGATGTAGGCGACCATGACCGGACTGGGAAGGGTGAGCAAGAACGCGGTCAGTTTGGGCAGAAAGGCCAGCGCCAACAGGGTGCCGCCGATGACATAGCCGATGCGGCGAGCGGCCACGCCGGTAAAGCCGATGAGCGACACGCTGGTTCCCGAATACACCGAATTGGGCGGCGTCCCGAAAATTCCGGCGGCCAGGATGCCGAGCCCGTTGGTGTTGAGTGAGCCCTGAACCAGCCGGAAGTCGGGAACCCGAGGCCGACGCCACGAGACCTGTTGGATGGCAACGCTGTCGCTGACGTTCTTGACCCCGCCGGCCAGCACCACCACCACGAACGCGGGCAGCAGCGACCAGAAGCTCGCTCCCGGGTTCAGGTCGAACCCGGGGAATCCGCTTCCTTCGGGAATCCCCACCCAGGCTGCGTCAGCCACCGAGCTGATCTCATAAGCACCGAATGGCGCGGCGACCACGCTGCCGATGACGATCCCGATGAGGGGCGACCACAACCGCCACACTCCTGAAGCTCGCAAGAAGAGCAAGGTGGAAACCGCCAGCGTCACCAGGGCGATCGTCGGCCCGGCGGCTTCGGGGGCGTCGGAGGGGATGTCGTTCAACCGATCCAGCGCCACCGGCAAGATGGTCGCCGCGATCAGCATTAGCACCGTGCCTGTTACCACCGGGGTGACAACGCGGCGCAAGAACGGCAGCCAGAAGGCTAGCACGAGATAGAACACCGAAGCCACCACGGTGAGGCTGGCCAGCAACTCCGGACCGCCTTCGGCCAGCGCCAGCACCGAGATGGCGATGTAGTTCGGGGTCGGGCCCATGATCAGGATGTGGCCAGCGCCGAACCGCCGGAACCAGGTGGCCTGTAACGCGGTCAACGACCCGGCGATGATCAGCGCCGCGAACAGCGCCCACGAGAAGTAGCCGGCGTCTTGGCCTCCCGCTCGGGCGGTGACGATCACAATCGACACGATGGGCGCCAGCGCCAGCACCACTCCTTGCAAGCCGGCGATGGCCGCGATGCCAGGAGGGCAATGCTCGTCAGCCTCGTATCGAATGGCGTCACTCATGGTCGATGGATTCGGGGGACCGCGTGGATTCGGTCGGCCGCGTGGATTCGCACCAGAAAAAACTAACGCGAATGGCTGATCTTATTTAGAGCTTGGCCTCGCGGGGGTCCCAGAGGGCTCGGAGGGATTCCCCAATGCGGTTCAGCGACAACACGGTGAGGAACATCATCACCCCGGGCACGAACACGATGTGAGGCGCCTTCTCCAGCAGATTCGGGTCGCGGCCCTCCTGGATCATGTTGCCCCACGTGGGCGTGCTGATGGGATCGATGCCCACCCCCAAGAAGGCCAACGAGGTTTCGGCCACGATCACCACGGCCACGACGATGAAGGCGTAGGAGGCCAACGGCAGAGCCACGTTGGGCATGATCTCCCGGAACAGAATGCGGCTGTTGGACGCTCCCATGGCCTTGGCTGCGGTAACGAACTCCCGTGCGGCGAACGTCAGGGTGTTGGCGCGCGACAGTCGTCCCATGGTGGGGATGCTCAATACCGATAGCGCGAGCGTGATAACCAGCACGCTGCCCCCAAAGATGGCCACAATAGAAAACAGCAGTATGAGGGCAGGGAAAGCCAAAACGGCGTCGGTAATGATGTTGAAGGTTCCTTCGGTAAATCCTCTGAAATAGCCGGCAGACAGACCGATAACCGACCCCACCGCCAAGCCGATACCCACGGCGCCCAGGCCCACAATCAGGGAGATTCTCGCCCCCCGGATGCTCTGGTTCATCACGCTCTTGCCCAAACGATCGGTGCCCATCGGTTCGTCGGTGGTGAACGATGGAGGCCTTTCTCGATCCTGGAAATCGGCCTCCAAGCTGTCGAACAGCCCGCCCAGTTGCAGGAAAACAAAGAGCACCAGCACGCCCAGCCAGACCATGGAAATCCATACCGTCGCGTCCACCCGAGATCCGAATGCTGCTCGGATCAGCTGCCCTACCCCGGTAAGGATGCCGTATATCCCTCCCAATGCGAGGATCACCTGAAGCCAGGCGACGCTGTCGTAGGTCACCAAAAGCTGCACCAGCAGCAGGGCCACTCCTGCAACCAACCGGAAGCTTCCCTCCCAAGCGAGGCGAACGCGGCGCACTCGTTCTGGGTCAGCCACAAGTGGTGCCTCAGGCTCGGTGACAATCCCAGCTACGTCAGCCACGTCTGATCCTTGGATCTAGCAGGGCGTAGGTGATCTCCACCAGCATGTTCAACAGGATGTAGGCCACCGCCACCACCAGTACCAGCCCTTGCAAGACCACCAAGTCATTGCCGGTGATGGAATCGACCATCTTGAGCCCCATCCCCGGAAGCTGGAACAACACCTCGATGATCACCGTGCCGCCGATGAGCCGGCCCGTGCTCACCCCGGCCAAAGTGATGAGAGAGAACGACGATGGCCGAAGGGCGTGTCGGAAGAGGATATGAGAAGGAGACATGCCCTTGGCCTTGGCGGTCAGCACAAAGTCGTTTTGGAGGGTGGCCATCATGTCGGCCCGCAGCAACCGCTGGAACACGGCAATCTCGGTCAGGGCCAAGGCGACCACCGGCATGATCAAACGGCGAGAGTGGTCCCACCAATCCCACTCAGTAAGCCTGGTCCACCCTTGGGGCGGCAACAGGTCGAGTTGGTTGAACAAAACGAAAATAAGAAGGATTCCAACCAGGAACTGGGGCAGGGAAATGGCGGCAAACGATGCCGCGTTCAATGCCCGATCGGCTCTTCGGCCCGCTCGATAGGCGGCATACACCCCCAGCGGAATGGCCAAAATCAGGGCAAGGGCTTGGGCCACCACGGTGAGCTCCAAAGTGATGGGCAGCCGCTGTCGTATGGTGTCGGACACCTTCAGGCCGTGGGTCCTAACCGACTCGCCCAGATCACCGGTAACCGCATCCCCCAGCCACTTTCCGTAGCGGACAATTACGTTTTCGTCGAGTCGAAGCTCCCGGTTGACCAACTCCCGAGCGCCAGGCTCCTGGGCTCGCTCTTGGCCCAGCAAGCGGATTGCGGGATCACCGGGCAACAGCTCCACATAGAAGGAGGAGAAGAAACTCACAAGAATGAGCACCGGAATGATCCGGATAATGGTGCGCCCGATGGTCTTCAAGTTTCTGTCACCTCCCCCTTCACCTCAGCGAGGCCCAAAGATAATGCCCGATAGAACAGGGGGTGGGCACAGACTGTGCCCACCCCCTCGTTCTCAGATGAGTTGCTCAGTTATCCCTTGGCAGTGAATTCCAAGAGGATGATGCCAGCATCGGTCTGGAACACGCCGGACACCTCATCGGACCAGTAGTAGCCGATTTCCGGCTTGTTCAAAACGATGACTGGGACCTGATGGACAAATTCACGCTGGAAGCGGCTGTAGCCCTCGTAGCGCTCCTCGAAGGTAACGCCTTCCCGGCCTACCTTGAGGGAAGCGTCGAACTCTGGGTAGCACGCCTTGGCCCAGTTGCGGGACGAGACGTTGTCGCCGCACACGCCGTCCTCGGTTGAATCGCCGAAGTACACGTCGTACATGTAGTCGGGGTCGCCTACGGGGATGGCCCACGGGTTGGCCACCGCCTCGCCGCCGAACACCGCGCCGACCATCTCGCCGACCTCCACGCAATTGGCCTCAGCAGAGATGCCCACCGCCTCCCACATGGCAATCAAGGTCTCTGCGAGGAGCACGTTCTCCGGTGAGGTTGTGCAGTAGGTCGCAAACTCCAGCGGTCCACCCAGCTCGGCCTCGCACTCGGCGAGCGCGGCAGCGGCCGCATCGGGGTCGTAGCCCGGCAGCACTGCTTCGGGATCGGTCCACGGAGAACCAGGCCTCATCAAACTGCGGACCATGTTGTTGAGCCCGTCGTAGACGACCTCGTTGACCGTCTCGTAGTCGACCGCGTGGGCCGCAGCCAACCGGCAAGCCCGGACGTTGAACGGCTCTTTCACGTTGTTGAGCATCCAGTAGCCGCCGTGGTTGTCGATTCGAGAAGTGGTGTTGACGCCGCTGGAAATGGCGTCCTGCAAGTTCTGGGGATTGCGGTCGTAGCCGATGTCGAGGTCGCCGGCGTTGAACGCGTTATAGCGCTGCGGCGGTTCGATGATGGGCTTGAAGACCACGCTGTCCAGGTACGGGCAACCCTCCCGGAAGTAGTTCGGATTGCGCACCACCACGGCCTGGTCGTCTTGGACCCACGACTCGAGGATGAACGGGCCGGCACCCGCGTTCACCGCACCGATATTGACATCTGAGTTGAGACCGGTTTCAGGATCCTGGCCCTCCTGATAGGTGGTGGGCGACATCATCCACGCCATACGAGAGGCGAAGATCTGCGGGAACACCGCGTTCCTGCTGGTGGCAGTGAGCTCGATGGTGTAGTCATCGATCTTCTCCCACGAGGCGATCAGGTCGGCCTGGGCCCGGGACTGCGAGCCGATATCCGGGTTCTGGTGGTGCTCCACATTCCAGATAAACGCATCGACATCCAGCGGTGTGCCGTCGTTGAAGGTGATCCCCTCACGCAGCGTCAGGGTGAACACCTGATTGTCCTCGGTAGAGATGTTCTCGGCCAGACCGGGAATCAACTGGCCGGTGGCGAAGTCCTCGTAAAACAGCGCGCCATAGATGGCGATCATCTGCGTGCCGCCCAGCGAGGCCCCACCCTGAATCACAGTGGGGTCCCAGCCAACGATTTCACCGAACATGCCGATGGTGAGCGTGCCACCGGTAGGCCGCCCGTCGGAGCAGTCGGTCGTGAGGATCTCACCAGAGATATAGCCGGTGTTGCCGGTGGGCACTCCCCCCTCGACTTCTTCCACCTCTTCGGCTTCATCAATGGTCACCACAGGTTCATCTTCGGGCTCCTCAGCGGGGGCCTCGGCGGGAGCCTCCTCGGCGGGAGCCTCCTCAGCGGGAGCCTCCTCAGCCGGGGCCTCCTCAGCCGGGGCTTCCTCGGCGGGAGCCGGAGTTCCAGCGGTTACACCGGGACCGTCGTCGTCATCGTTGCCGCAAGACGCAGCGAACACTGTCAGCGCCAACAGGACGGCAAGAAGCCTTAACCAACGCGATTTCATGAGCATGACCCCCTCGGGTTTGGCTATGAGCAGCCGAGCCTCAACCGACTGCAAGTTTTCAGACTTTAGAGATTTATGGAGAGATAGCGCAAAGTGTCGCCCTATCCCTTGGCGGTGAATTCCAAGAGGATGATGCCAGCATCGGTCTGGAACACGCCGGACACCTCATCGGACCAGTAGTAGCCGATCTCTGCCTTGTTCACGACGATGACTGGGACCTGATAGGCAAATTCGCGCTGGAAGCGGCTGTAGCCCTCGTAGCGCTCCTCGAAAGTGACGCCTTCTCGGCCTTGCTTGAGCGCGGCGTCGAATTCTGGGTGGCACGCCTTGGCCCAGTTGCGGGACGAGACGTTGGGACCGCACACGCCGTCCTCGGTGGAATCGCCGAAGTACACGTCATACATGTAGTCGGGGTCGCCCACCGGAATAGACCACGGGTTGGCCACCGCCTCGCCGCCGAACACCGCGCCGACCATCTCGCCGACCTCCGAGCATCTGGCGCTGGCCGAGATTCCCACCGCCTCCCACATGGAAATCAAGGTCTCTGCGAGGAGCACGTTCTCCGGTGTGGTTGTGCAGTAGGTCTCAAAGTCCAGAGGACCGTCCAGTTCGGCCTCGCACTCGGCGAGCGCGGCAGCAGCCGCATCGTGATCGTAGCCCGGCAGCACAGCTTCGGGATCGGTCCACGGAGAACCAGGCCTCATCAAGCTTCGGATCATGTTTTGGAGCCCGTCGTAGACGACCTCGTTGACAGTGTCGTAGTCGATGGCGTGGGCCACAGCCAACCGGCAAGCCCGGACGTTGAACGGCTCCTTCTGGTTGTTGAGCATCCAGTAGAAGCCATGGTTGTCGATCCGAGAAGTGGTGTTGACGCCCCTGGCGATGGCGTCCTGCAAATTCTGGGGATTGCGGTCGTAGGCGATGTCGAGATCGCCCGCGTTGAACGCGTTGTAGCGCTGCGGCGGTTCGATGATGGGCTTGAAGACCACACTGTCCAGATAGGGGCAACCCTCCCGGAAGTAGTCCGGATTGCGCACCACCACGGCCTGGTCGTCTTGGACCCATGACTCGAAGATGAACGGGCCGGCACCAACTCCAACTGGGTTGAGGTTGATATCTGAATTGAGACCGGTTTCAGGATCCTGGCCCTCCTGATAGGTGGTGGGCGACATCATCCACGCCATACGAGAGGCGAAGATCTGCGGGAACACCGCGTTCCTGCTGGTGGCAGTGAGCTCGATGGTGTAGTCGTCGATCTTCTCCCACGACGCGATCAGGTCGGCCTGGGCCCGGGACTGCGAACCGATATCCGGGTTCTGATGGTGCTCCACATTCCAGATAAACGCATCGATATCCAGGGGAGTTCCGTCAGTGAAGTTGATCCCCTCACGTAGCTTCAGGACGAACACCTCATTGTCCTCGGTAGTGATGCTCTCGGCCAGACCGGGAATCAACTGGCCGGTGGCGAAGTCCTCGTAGAACAGCGAGCCGTAGATGGCGATCATCTGGGTGCCGCCCAGCGAGGCCCCGCCCTGAATCAACGTGGGATCCCAGCCGGTGATCTCACCGAACATGCCGATGGTGAGCGTGCCACCGGAAGGCCGTCCGTCGGAGCAGTCTGTCGTGAGGATCTCACCGGAGATATACCCGGTGCTGCCGGTGGGCACTCCCCCCTCGACTTCTTCCACCTCTTCGGCTTCATCGATGGTCACCACTGGTTCTTCTTCGGGCTCATCGGCCGGAGCCTGCTCGGCCGGAGCCTCCTCGGCGGGAGCCTCCTCCGCAGGTGCTTCCTCAGCAGGGCCCTCCTCTGCTGGCTCCTCCGCCGGTGCGGGTGCAGGAGTCCCCGCGGTTACCCCGGCACCGTCGTCGTCATCGTTGCCGCAGGAGACAGCGAACACTGTCAGTGCCAACAAAACGGCAAGAAGCTTCAACCAACGCGACTTCATGAGCATGACCCCCTCGGGTTTGGCCATAAGCAGCCAGCCTCAACCGACCGCAAGTTTTGTGACCTTAGGGATTTGTTTGGAGTTCGCGCAAGATGCCGCTGCACCTAGGTCCGCAATCGAGCGGCGGCGGGGGTGAGCTCCCGTTCTAAACGGTCGGCAATGACCCGAAAGTAGGCCAAAGACTCACCAATCGGGTCGGGGATCTCGTCGGCAGCTCGGCCAATAAATCGGGCACTGGTCTGGGTGTCGCGCTGCGTGTGCAGCCGACTTACCCATGCTTGGGCATCGGCGCTGTTGCGATCGCCCACCTGGTCGGCCAGACGACTCAACTCGGCGGGCAGGAATGTCGCCGCCGCTTTGGCCTCGCTACGGGCGGCTACTGCCCAGCCGTGGTTGCGGGACATGACCACGATCAGGTCGGACTCATCCACCAGGTTCTCCGAAAGGTGGCGGCTGCGATGGGCCGACAAGTCCAGTCCCCGCTCGGCCATAGCGGCAATGGCGTACTCGTGGGCTGGCTGCGAGCTCCAGTCCATGGTCCCGGCCGATCCCACTTCCGCCTCGGGCACCATATGGGCGAACAGCGCCTCGGCCATGGGCGAGCGGCAGATGTTCCCGGTGCAGACAAACAGAACCTTGATGGCGTTGGAGTGTAAGAGCCGCACCGCTGGCTTTCTATGCTCAACCCATGGCAGGTCCGATGGATGGCGTGAAGGTGGTCGAGCTGGGGGTGTGGGTGGCCGGCCCCGCGGCGGGCGGGATCTTGAGCGACTGGGGGGCCGACGTGGTCAAGATCGAGCCTCCCGCCGGCGATCCGTCTCGCACGTTCCAGCGGATGTTGGGCGGGGACATGCCCTCCAATCCGGTGTTCGAGCTGGACAATCGGTCGAAGCGGTCGGTGGTGGTCGATCTGACCAGCGATGAGGGCCGGGTCATCGCAGCCGAGATCATCGATGAGGCCGATGTGTTCCTCACCAACCTGCGCCTGAGCGCGCTGGATCGGTTGGGGCTGGACTATGAGTCCCTGGCCGCCCGCAATCCAGCCCTGGTGTACTGCGCCATCACCGGCTACGGGCTCGAGGGGCCCGACGCCGACCGTCCGGCCTACGACATCGCCGCCTTCTGGGCCCGCTCGGGCATTGCCGCCCAGCTCACCCCGCCCGACGGCGCCCTGCCCTTCCAGCGGGGAGGGATGGGCGACCACAACGTGGGCCTGGCCGGAGCGGCGGCCATCAGCGCGGCCCTGTTCCACCGAGAGCGCACCGGCGAGGGCCAGATGGTGTCTTCGTCGCTGTTCCGGGAGGGCATGTACACCATCGGATTCGACCTCAACATCCTGCTGATGTGGGGTCTGAACATGGCGGTGGGCACCCGGGAGGCCATGGGAAACCCGGCCATCAACAACTACACCGCGGGCGACGGCCGCCGCTTCTGGGTGGTGGGCTTAGAGGGCGACCGCCACTGGCCCCCGCTGGCCCGGGCGGTGGGCCATCCGGAGTGGATCGACGACGAGCGGTTTGCCACTGCGCGTGATCGGGCGGTCAACGCGGTGGAGCTGATCGCCGCTCTGGACGAGGCCTTCGCCGAGCGAACGCTGGAGGAGTGGGCCGAGATATTCGAAACCGAGCCAGACATGTTCTGGGCGCCGGTGAACACCCTCGACGACGTGCTGGCCGATCCCCAGACCGGCCCGTCGGGGGCGCTGGTGGAGGTGCCCGATGGGGCCACAGGCACCACCATGCTGGCCACCCCGGTGGACTTCCACGGCACTCCGTGGGCTCCTCGCAGCTTGGCCCCCGAACTGGGTGAGCACACCGACGAGGTACTGACCGCGCTCGGCCGCACCCCTGAGCAGATCGCGGCTTTGCGGGCCAGCGGCACGGTGGCCTGAGCCTCCATTGGGGCAGGGCCATAGGATGTCGCCGTGAATCAGACCACAGGACCGCGTCCTTTCGAGGGTCAGGCGATAATCGTCACCGGGGCCAGCCGGGGAGTGGGCCGGGGCCTGGCCATCCGCTTGGGCGAGTTGGGCGCCGGGGTGGCTTGTGTGGCCCGGGCCACCGATGCGTCTCGATTCAAGCTGCCCGGCACGGTGGATGAAACCGCCCGGGCGGTGGAGGAAGCCGGAGGCGACGGCTTGGCCGTTCCCTGCGACTTGTCCCGCCCCGACCAGATCGAGGCCATGGTGGAAACGGTGGTGAACCACTTCGGGCATATCGACGCCCTGGTGAACAACGCCGCGGTGACCTTCGTGGGCGACCTGGACATGGAGCTCAAGCGCTACGAGCTGACCATGGCCATCAACACCACTGCCCCGCTTCTGGCCACCCGGTTGTGCCGACCGCATTTGGCTGAGAGGAACGGGCGGATCGTCAATGTCTCATCGGCGGCCGGCCTCTCCTACTACCCGTCGCTGATGGCCTACGGCATGTCCAAGACCGCACTGGAGCACCTGACCGTGAGCAGCGCGGCCATCCTGGCCGAGGACGGCATCGCGGTGAACTGTTTCCGCATCGACACCGCGGTAGCCAGCGAGGGCTACGTGATGAACACCCCCGACGACGATCACTCGACGTGGGCCGACACCTCGGTTTCCGCCGAGGGCATCGTGTGGATGCTCCAACAGCCCACCTCCTATACCGGAAGGTTGGAAAGCATGGTGGGAATTGCCCAGCGAGAGGGCATCATGGCGGAGATCGCCGACAAGACCAACTCCAACGCTCCTTCTGCAAACCCATGGAGCATCGACCAAGCCCGGGGCATTGTCTAAGGCTCAGGAGGTCTACTCCTTCTGCCGCATCTGCACCGCCATGTGCGGCATCACCGTCACCGTCGAGGGCGACCGGGTGGTCAAAGTGAGAGGCGACGACGACCACCCCATCTCCAAGGGTTACACCTGTCCGAAGGGCCGAGCGCTGCCCGAATGGCACCACCATCCGCATCGGCTGAATCGACCTCAGATCAACGGCCAGGCCGTGGAGTGGGACCGCTGCCTCGATGACCTCGGCGGCCGCCTCGCCGCCATCATCGACGTAAGCGGGCCCGACGCGGTGGCCATGTATCTGGCCAGCGGCTCGGCCTACGACGCCAACGGCCGCCGGGCGGCGGAGCGATTTCTCCGGGCCATCGGTTCCCGCCAGAAGTACACCGCCACCACCATCGATACCCCTATGCGACCGCTGGTGGCCGAGCTCATGGGAGGCTGGTCAGGGCTCACCCCCATGTGGGACCAAGAGGCTGCCGGGATGCTCCTGTTGGTGGGCACCAACCCGGTGGTGTCCCATGGCCACGGCAACGGGTTGGCCGACCCCATTCGACGGCTGCGGGCTCAACAAGAGCGGGGTCCGGTGTGGGTCATAGACCCCCGCCGCACTGAGACTGCCAACCTCGCCGACCGCCATCTGGCCCCCCGGCCCAGCACCGACTACCTGATCCTCGGCTGGCTGGTACGTGAGCTGTTGGCCGACGGGGCTGACTGGGACTACCTAAACAGCCACGCAGCCGGAGTCGACGATCTGGCTTCCGCGGTGGCGCCCTTCACTCTGGACCGTGCCGCAAGTGGCACCGGGCTAAACCCCGCTGACCTGCTCGATCTCTTAGAGGCCGTGCGAACGGCGGGCCGGCTGTCGATGCTGTCGGGCACCGGCGTCTCCATGGGCCGCCACGCCAACGTGACCGAATGGCTGCTGTGGGCGCTGGCCGTGGTCACCGGCTCCTACGACCAACCCGGCGGAATGTGGTTCAACCCCGGCTACTTGCTCCAGCTCGATACCCGAAGCTGGCAGCCCTCCGACGGCCATCCCGAACCCGGACCAGCCAGCCGCCCTGAGCTTCCCCGCCGGTTCGGGGAGTACCCGTGCGCTGCCCTGGTGGACGAGATCGAAGCGGGCAACGTGCGGGCGCTGGTGGTGGTGGGCGGCAACCCACTGATCGCCTTCCCCGATCGGGATCGCACCCATGCGGCGTTCGCCTCCCTGGAGGTGCTGGCGGTGGCCGACGTGGTGGAAACCGACACCACTGCGCTGGCCACCCACCTGCTGCCGGTCGCCGGGCAGTTGGAGCGGGCTGATCTGCCGTGGATGCTGGATGCCTATCAGCCGGCCATCGCCACCCATTACACCCCGGCGGTGGTGCCGCCCGGTGCCGACCGGCGGCTCATGTGGCAGACCTTCGCCGATCTGGGTCGACGGCTGGGAGTGGGCGTGCTGCCCTGGGGGGTCGATCCCGACACCGCCACCGACGAGGACCTGCTGGCCCTGATCGCCGAGCGGGGCCGCAGCGACACCGCCACCGTGATGGCCGCCCGGCGGGGGATAATCGGCGAATCCCAACCGGTTCACGGCTGGGTGCTCGACCGGGTACTGCCCGACCATCGCTGGCGTTTGGCCCCCGAGCCGCTGGTGGCCCAGTTGGCCGACCTCGACGAACCGGCCCCGGTGGTACTGCTACCCCGCCGCCAAATGCGGACCATGAATGGGCAACTCCGCGATTTGGGAGACGTGGGCCCCGAGGTGTTGATCCACCCCGACCACGGCATCGCCGACGGCCAGCCGGTAAGGGTGCAAAGCGCCCACGGCGATCTGGTGGGCACCGCCCGCACCAGCGACGAGATCGCTCCGGGGTCAGTGTCCATTCCCCATGGCTGGGCCGACCCCAACGTCTGCACCCTCACCACCGCCGAGGTCGACGTCGACCCGCTCACCGGCATGGTCTGGCAATCGGGCCTGCCGGTTCAGCTCAGCCCGGCATGAGGTCGGCATGAACGGCGACAACCCGAGCCTGCTGACCCTGAAGCTGCCCAAGGAGTTGGGCGGGCTCGAAGCCGACCTGCGGACTCAATTCCTGGCCACCGAGGCCGCCAGCCGCAAGGACGGATCGGCCGGCTGGAATGAGACATTCACCTCCACCTCCGGTGCCATCGCCGCCGCCCGCTTGTCCGAAGAGGGCTTGGCCGAAGTCGCGGCCAGCGCAACTGGCGGGGCTGCTTGGCCCCCATTTGCCGGCACATTTGTGATGTCGGGCCATGCCGTGCCCGCGTCCGACGGGGGCGCGGTGGTTACCGGACGATGGGGATTCGCCTCCGGCATCGTCGACGCCTCGTGGGTGGTGGCCGGCTGCACCACCGAATCAGGGCTGGTGTGGTCGGTCATCCCGGTGGAGCAGGTGACCGTACACGACACCTGGCAGGTCAGCGGACTAGAGGAGACCCAGAGCCACGACTACAGCGTGGATGAGGTGTTCGTTCCCCCGAGCCGGTTGTTCGGCCTGGCCGGGGCACCGCCCCGCGGCGGGATTCTCCACCGACTGCCCATGTATGCGCTGATCACCCCCGATCATTGCGGCGTGAGCCTGGGCATCGCTCGGCGGGCGCTAGATGAGATCGCGGTGGCCGCCAAGGGTAAGAACCGCCTCTACAGCCCGATCACCCTCGATGAGCGGCCGGCCTTTCAGCGCGATCTCGGCCAGGCCGACACCAAGCTGCGAGCGGCCCGGGCGCTGGTTCTAGAAGTGCTGGACGAGATCTGGGAGGCGGGGGTCGCAGGAGAGCCGGTGGAAGACGAAGTGGTGCAGCGAGCCCGAGCGGCGGCCACCCACGCCGCCGACACTGCTGTCGAAGTGGCCTCAATAGCCTACCGCCGGGGCGGTGGATCGGTCCTCTACTCGGACCATCCCTTGAACCAGTGCTTCCGAGACGCCCACGCCGCCACCCAGCACGTCCACGTAACCGACGAGATGTACGAGTTGGTGGGCGCCAACCTGCTCGGGAAGGACCCCGACTAGGAACTAGCCGGAGCCGGTTCCTTGGTCGAACGGCCATCTGGCCCCATGAGCTCCTCACCCAACGCGATGGCTCCGGCCAATGCCACCACCATGACGACAGACGCGCCGGTGAACAACGCCTCGGCCCCCCAGTTCTCGTAGACCGCCCCGGTGGCCACCGCGGCAATCCCCGCGATGATCAAACCCAATGCCCCAAAGAGGCCTTGAGCGGCGGCCGCTTGCTCAGTCGGGGCCGATATGGCTATCGCCAGCTGTCCGGCAGGCATGGTGAAAGCGTCGAAAATGGCATGGGCAGCCGATACCGCGATGAGCACCCACACGAATTCCACAAAGCCGTAAACCAGCATGCAGACCACCGCCCCCATAATCGAGTACGGCATCACCCGCATGGGACCCTTCTGCTGGGCCAGTTTGCCCCCATACGGGGCGAGCGGAATCATCGGCAAGGCGAACAAAGAAATGGAAAGGGCGATAATCAGTGTGCTGGCCCCGAGGTCGTCGAGTAGCACTGCCCATGAGGTTTCGAACACCCCGATGGTGGTGAAAAATGCAGCCCCGGCGAGCATTCCGGAGTTGAGGGGCCGGATGCGAAACAGCCGTCTGACCGGGATCTTGGTGGTAGCCGTAGCTCCTGCCGACAGGTCCAGCCGAAAGATCCACATATAGATCAGCAAGTAGAGCCCGGCCATGAACAAGAACGGAGCTCGCAAGTTGATGAATTCGGCCAGAAGCCCGGCCACCACCGGCCCCAATACGAACCCGCTGATGTCGAAGGCGCCCATGGTGCCCAAGTTCTTGCCCATGTTGGGAGGATCCCGGGTGATGAGAATCCGGCGAATGGCGGGGCCAGTGGCACCGGTGCCAGCGCCGAGGAAGAACCGTGCCGCGGTGAACTGCCAAACCTCATCGGTCATGGCCATGCTGAGCATGGAGACGAGGGCTATCAGCACCCCGCCATGAACCAGAATCCAGACGTAACCCCGATCGGCGAACCGGGCCAATCCAACCTGGGCAATGAATCCGGCCAAGAACCCAACGGCAATGATGAAGCCCAACTCGGTTTCGCTGAAGCCCAGCTTGTCGCGGAACTCGGCCAGCAGGGTGAACAGCGAGCCATAGCCCATGGACAGTGAGCCGGTGACAACGAAGTAAGGCCAGAACGAGCGCGCCGTACTCGGCGTTGTGTTCACAGCCATCGGGGAACCCTACTCCCCACCTGAAGCGATTGACTCAGCGCTCTTCTCGGCGATAGGGCAGGCCCAGGGCAGCCGGTGCCGGAGAGGGGCGAGCGCGGTAGCGCCAGCTGATGATCACCAGCACCAACACGGTGAGCACGAAGGGGAGGATGCCCAGCAGCGCCGGGGAAATGCTATTGACCTCCACCCCCAAGATCTCGATGTCGAAGGATTGCAACCGGGGTTGCAGGGCCAGCGTGAAGCCGAACAGCAATGCGCCCAAGGCCAGGCGCCCCGGTCGCCACGCCCCGAAGATCACCAGCGCCACTGCAATCCACCCTCGGCCCGCCACCATGCCTTCGACCCAGCCCGGTGCCATATACAGCGACAGGAACGATCCCGCGGCCCCAGCACATGCCCCGCCAACCATGACCGCCCCCGACCGGATGGCCATCACCGAATGGCCGGCAGTGTCGGTGGTGGGCGCCGACTCGCCAGCGGCCCGTATGGCCAGGCCCAGCCGGGTGCGAGCCAGCACAAACCAGGCCGCAATCCCGAGCAATACCGTCAGATACACCACCGGCGGCTGGTCGAAAAAGATCTCGCCGATCCAGGGGATGTCGGCCAGCCCGACGATTCCCAGATCGGTGAACAGCGTCTCGGGGCGCTCCCCCACCACGTTTCGGCCCACATAGGCGGCCAAACCCAAACCGCCGATGGTGAGGGCCAAACCCGACACCACTTGATCTGCGCCCAGCACCACGCTCACCAGGGCGTGGAATCCGCCCACCAGAGCACCGACCGCCGCGGCGGCAACGAACGCCGCCCACGGACTCCCCGTTTCCAGACCGACCATGAACCCGCTCACCGCGCCCATGGCCATCATTCCTTCGACGCCGAGATTGAGCACGCCGGCCCGCTCGGCAAAGAGCTCCCCCAGCGCGGCGAGGAACACCAGGGTGCCGAATTGCACCGTGGCCACGAACAATCCGATAAGGGCTTCTTCAGACATCAGGCCGCGCTCCCAGTGGGATTGGGCTCAGGGGGATCGGGTTCTGCGGACCCGGCGGTGGACGCCTCTCCCCCCGGCCCGGCCCAGCGGATTCGGTAATTGAAGAACACCACGGCCACCAGGGCGCCGAACAGGATCATGGCCTGCAAAATGTCGGCAATGGCCGAGCTCACTCCCAGGGTCTGGATGCTCTGCCCGCCTACCTGAACCGCCCCGAACACAAAGGCCACCACCGCCACCCCCGAGGGTCGCATCAGGGCCAGGGCGGCCACGATGATGCCGGCAAAGCCGTAGCCGTTGGACAGTCCTGATTCCAGGCGAGCGGCCGACCCGGTGAGCTGCACCGCCCCGGCCAAACCGGCGATCCCACCCGACAACAGCAGCGCGGTGAGCACCTTGCGCCGCAGCGAGACGCCGGCATAACGGGCCGTGTCGGGCGATGAGCCGGCCAGGCGCAGCTCATAGCCCCACGCGGTGCGGGACACCGCCAGCCAGAACACCAGCAGCAGCCCTAAGGCAATCAGCATTCCGATGTTGGCCCGGCCGAACAGCCCCGGCAGCGCGGCCTGCTCGGGCACCGGCTCGATCACCGCGAAGCCGAAGGACTCGGGATCCTTCCACGGGCCGGTCTCCAACCACTCCACCACCCGGATGGACACGTACACCAGCATGAGGGTGGTGATGATCTCGCTCACCCTCAGATGAGACCGGGCCAGCGCGGGGCCGAGCATCAGCACCATGCCGCCTGCTACGCCCGCCGCCATCATCAGGGCGATCAGCAGCGGACCGGAGAGCCCGTCGGCCATCATGGCCACACCGGTGGCGACGATGGCACCGGCCATCATCTGGCCCTCGGCCCCGATATTCCACAGTCCCATAGACCCGGCCACCGCCACCGACAGGCCGGTCAGCGCCAAAGGTGTGGCCCTCTCCAGCGTGCGTGACAGCGAATCGGTGCCCATGAATGCAGAATCGAACATCCGCTCGTACACCTCGGCCGGGTTGTGGCCCGAGGTCCAAAGCAGAATTAGCCCCAGCACCAGTGCTGCCGCGATACCGACCAGGAAGCCGAACCCCTGAGTTCCGGGAACCACCTTCTCCCGCCGGGCCAGTACCGGTCGCATCATGATGTCCGCACCTGTCCGGCCATGGCCTCGCCGATCACGCTTCGCGGGGTGACATCGGGGCCGTATTCGGCCACCACCCGGCCCTCGTACATCACCAGGAGGCGATCGGACAGAGCCAGCAGCTCGTCCAGATCCTCGGAGATCAAAAGGATGCCCACCCCATCAGACCGTTGGTCGGCCAGATGGCCCTGGATGGCGGCCACCCCCTGCACGTCAAGGCCGCGTGTGGGCTGGGCCGCCACCAGCACCGCGGGCTGCTCAGCCAGCTCCCGTCCCAGAAGCAGCCGCTGGAGATTGCCGCCCGACAAGCCGGCCACCGGGTCGTGCAGCCGCCCGGCCCGCACCCCGAAGCGCTCCACCAAGTCCTGGCAGAACTTGACGCACTTGTCCATCACCAACATGAGCCCCCGACGCTGCGACCGATACGACCGCACCACCGCGTTGTCCACCACCGACATCTTGGGGGCCAGGCCCACCCCAATCCGGTCCTCGGGAACATAGGCCAGTCCCAGGCGGTAGCGGTCTCCGGGTGCGGCATCGGTCACGTCCTGCCCCTTGACCGACACCTGGCCCTGAGTGGGCCGACGCAACCCGTTGATGACTTCGGCCAACTCCTTCTGCCCATTGCCCGACACCCCGACGATGCCAACGATCTCATTGGCATGAACGGTCATGTCGATGTCGGTCAGCGCGGGCAAACCTCGATCATTGAGGGCGCTGACCCCTTGCAGAGTCAGCACTTCGGGACCGGGCTCCAATTCTGGCGGGCGCTGCACATACCCGCCCCCGGTCGACCCCACCATCATCTCGGCCAGGGATGTCAGGTCGACATCCTGCAAGTCGTCGACTGTGGCCACGGTCTTGCCCTGGCGCAACACGGTGGCCTCGTCGCAGAAGGCCACCACCTGGTCGAGCTTGTGGCTGATGTAGATGACCGAGCGGCCCTCTTCGGCCATGGCCCGCAGCGTGACGCCCAACTCTGCCGCCTCACTGGGGGTGAGCACCGCGGTGGGCTCGTCCATCACCAGCACCGAGGCGTTGCGCCACAGGGCCTTGAGGATCTCCACCCGCTGGCGCTCTCCCATGGAGAGCTGCCACACCGGGCGGTTGGGGTCGGCAGCCATGCCGTATGCCGCCGACAGCTCGGCCACCCGCTCTTCGATCTCCGCGTTGCGGAGCAAACGGGGAGCGGCCCCCAGCACGACGTTCTCGGCCACCGTCAGGGTGGGCACCAGCCGGAACTCCTGGTACACCATGCCCACCCCGGCGGCAATGGCATCGGCCGGTGACTGGAAGAAGCGCCGCTGGCCGTTCACCCACACCTCGCCGCCATCGGGCCGATATACCCCGGCCAGCACGTTGACCATGGTGGTCTTGCCCGCGCCGTTCTCACCGAGCAAAGCGTGAATAGTGCCGGGGCGGACCAGCAGGTCGGCCCCGACACAGGCGATCACTCCGGGGAATTGCTTCTCAATTCCCCGGAGCCAGACCGCATGTCTGGCATCGGCGGACGCCACTGCGGAAACCCTAAGGCTTCCGGTTTAGGTTACGGCGAGGCGTTGCCGACGACACCCTCAACGAAGTAGCTCATGCCCAGCATGGAGCCATCGTCCAGCGTCTCGCCCGCGGCCACCACCACGTTGCCGTCTTGATCCCGGATCTCGCCGGTGAACACGTCCCATGAGCCGTCCACCATCGAGGCGGCCACCGCGTCGATATCAGCGGCCACATCGGCGGGCACATCGAGGGCCAGCGGAGCGAGGGCGACGATTTCGTCGTCCATACCGCCCCAGTAGGACCCGGGTGAGTAAGTGCCCCCAGCCACGGCGTTGATGATCCGCTCGTAGTACGGACCCCAGTTCCACACCGGTGCCGTGATGAACGCATCAGGCGCGAAGGCACTCATGTCGGAGTTGTACGACACCCAGCGGGCCCCGGCCTCTTGAGCGGCCAGACCCGGTGCAGTGGAGTCTTGGTGCATAGCGATCACGTCGGCACCGGCCTCGATCAGAGCCGCGGCGCTGTCGCCCTCAACGGCGGGGTCGAACCAGGTGAAGGTCCAGGTGACGTGGACTTCCACATCGGGGTTCACCCGCTGCGCCCCCAGCGTGAAGGCGTTGATGCCTCGCAGCACCTCGGGGATCGGGAAGGCGGCCACATAGCCAATCTGGTTGGCCTCGGTCAAGGCACCTGCGGCCATCCCCGACAGGTAGCGGGGCTGGTACATCCGGCCGAAGTAGTTGCCGAAGTTGGTTTCGTTCATCTTGAACCCGCTGGCGTGCTCGAACACCACGTCCGGGTACTCGCCGGCCAGTTCCTCCATCGGATCCATGTATCCGAAGGAGGTGGCGAAAATGACGTCGGCCCCCTCGTTCTCGATGAAGTCCACGACCACGGCGCGGAAGTCCTCGGCGACCTCCGGGACGCTCTCCACGAACAGCGTGGTCGCTCCGGTTGCATTCTCGGCATACCGGCGACCCTGGTCATGGGCCCACGTCCAGCCCGCGTCGCCCACTGGCCCCACGAAGACGAAGGCCGCAATCACCTCGTCATCCATGGGCTCTTCCTCCATGGGTTCCTCTTCCATGGGCTCCTCCTCCATGGACTCTTCCTCCATGGGCTCATCGTCCATAGGCTCTTCTGCCGGCGCAGGCGCCTGCGTGGGAGCTGGCTCTGGTGCCGCATCATCGTCGTCGTTGCCGCACCCCACGGCAACCAACGTGATCGTCGCCACCACCACCAGCAGCTTCAGCAAAAACTTCTTGGCCATCTTTCCCTCCTCGGAACGGCTCGAATGCCAGCCCCAAGAGAGTAGCCTTTATCACTCAGGTAGGAACGAGAATCTTGACTACCGCTTTGTGACGACTTCGAATCAGCAGGTTGGCCCGTGACCACATTCGACAGCATCCCTGAGGGCTTCGGCCTCGAAACCGAGGTGATCGACACCACCGCACGCGACCGAGCGGTGGAGCGATGCCGCCAGGTGGGCATCCGGCTTCCGACATTCGCCGAGCTGGCCGACCCTCCCGCGGCCGATGCTGACTTGGCTGGGGTCGACCCAGATGCCGCCGACGCCGCCAACTTATGGCGGGTGAACTGGTACAACGACGCCTCCCGGGCTGGCCGGGCCGCGGTGCCCGAACACGTGGTGATCCCGCCCGCGCTGTCGGGGGTGGAGTCGCCCATCATCCTGCTGTTGGGCAACCGGTTCCCCATGATCGGCGCCCACAAGGTGCTGGCCGCCTATAGCTGCCTGGCCCCCCGCCTGGTGACCGGCCAGTTCGACCCCACCGAGAACCGGGCGGTGTGGCCGTCCACCGGCAACTACGCCCGGGGCGGCATCGCCATCTCCAAGATCATGGGCTGCCGAGGGGTGGCCGTACTGCCCGAGGGCATGTCGGCTGAGCGGTTCGAATGGCTCGACCGCTGGACTTCTGATCCCTCCGATGTGATCCGCACCCCCGGCTCGGAGAGCAACGTGAAGGAGATCTACGACGCCTGCGCCGCCCTGGCCCAAGACGAGGCCAACGTGATCCTCAACCAGTTCTGCGAGTACGGCAATCATCTCGGCCACGTGACCGCCACCGCCGCCGCGGTGGAGCGGGTGTTCGAGCACTACAAGGCGGGGCACTCGTCGGCCCGGCTGGCCGGCTTCGTGGCCGCCTCGGGCTCGGCCGGAACGCTGGGAGCGGGCGACCCCCTCAAGGAGCGCCACGGGTCGGCCACCGCGGTGGTAGAGGCGCTGGAGTGCCCCACGCTGCTGTACAACGGCTACGGCGAGCACAACATCCAGGGCATCGGCGACAAGCACGTCCCCCTGATCCACAACGTGACCAACACCGACGTGGTGGTGGCGGTGTCGGATCAAGCCACCGACGAGCTGGGGGTGCTGTTCTCCTCCTCGGAGGGTCGGGCGCTTTTGGCCCAGCGGGGGGTGGGCGACGATGTGATCGCCAACCTGGACAACCTGGGGCTTTCGTCCATCTGCAACATGCTGGCCTCGGCCAAGATGGCCGCCGCGCTGGACTGCGGCCCCGACGACGTGATCGTGACCGTGGCCACCGATGGGGCCGCTCTCTATGGCTCGGAGCGGGCCAAGACGATTGAGACTTCTTTTGGCGGCGACTTTGGGGCAGCTGAGGCCGATTTGGTGGCTGGTCGGTGGCTCAACGGCGTGGACACCGACCACTTGCTGAAGCTCAGCGACCGGGACCGTGACCGGGTGTTCAACCTGGGGTATTTCACCTGGGTGGAGCAGCAGGGGGTGGATCTGGCCCACTTCGACGCCCGCCGCGATCAGTCGTTCTGGGTGGCGTTGCGGGACTTGGTGCCGGTGTGGGACGAGCTGATCGCCGACTTCAACGCCCGTACCGGGGTTTGATGATCAGGCCCTGTTCCAGTCGGGCCACGGCAGGGCCCGGGCTGCGGGGGCTCCGATGACCCCACCGCCACTGGTCTGTTCCTGTGGCGCCGTTTCAGCAGGCGACTCCTGGGCTTGTCGGTATAGAGACGCCGACGGCGGCGACCACGTACTGGCGTTGCCGGTGCCGGAGTGGTCGGTGGACCCCTCGAGCCAGCAGCCGTTCGTGCGGTACCGGCGGATGCTGCGGTCGTGGGCTGAGGCCGAGGACGACGAGTGGTTTGTGGACCGGGTGGGCCAGCTTGATGCCGCGGTGGCTGAGGTGGACGGCCACGGGTTCGAGGTCACTCCGTGCGCGCCATTCACGATTGATACCTTGCCGAATCGCGCTGACACGCCAGTTCCGTCCGCCGTGAGGCGGCGAATCACCGTCAAAGACGAGACCGACAACGTGTCCGGGTCGCACAAGGCGCGGCACACGTTCGGGCTGATGCTGCACCTGCTGGTACGGGAGCGTCGGGCCGGTGCTGCTTCCGAGCGGCCTCAGCTGGCTATTGCCTCTTGCGGCAATGCTGCGCTGGCCGCCGCGGTGGTGGCTGCTGCCGAGCGGTGGCCGCTCACGGTGTATGTGCCCACCTTTGCGGAAGAAGCCGTGGTCGACCATCTGCGGGAATTGGGCGCGACAGTGGAGGTCTGTCCCCGAGTCGATGGAGAAGACGGCGATCCCTCCTACCACCGCTTCCGGGAGGCAGTGAGCGCTGGGGCGGTTCCCTTCGGCTGCCAGGGGCCCGACAACGGCTACACCATCGACGGGGGCCGCACCCTGGGGTATGAGCTGGCCGAGCAGGCTCCGGACATCGACCGGGTATATGTCCAGGTAGGCGGGGGCGCACTGGCCGCATCGGTGGCTCAGGGATTGGCCATCGGCCGATCCCAAGCCGCGCTGGTTGCAGTGCAGACCGAGGGATGCGCACCGCTGGCCCGGGCGTGGGAGCGCACCGCCGAGTTGGGTGGGCTGGATGAGGCTCGTCGCCAGCGCGCCGCCGTCATGTGGCCATGGACGCCGACCCCGGCCTCTGCCGCCACCGGCATCCTCGACGACGAGACCTACGACTGGGCTGCGGTCACCGAGGCCATGGTGTCCACCGGCGGCCATCCGGTGGTGGTGCCCGAGCCGGTGGTGGCCGAGGCCTGCGAAGTGGGCCGGTCGGCCACCGGCATCAACGTCAGCCCCACCGGCTCAGCCGGTTTGGCCGGTCTGCTGTGCGACGACCCGCCGACCGAGGCCAAACCCGCGGTGCTGTTCACAGGGGCGCAACGATGAGCGCCCGCACGGTGCTACGGGGGGCCCGCTGGCCCGGGGACATTGCCATCGCCGATGGCATCATCACCGCAACGGGCACCGTCGAGGCCCAGCCTGGTGATGTGGTGGTCAACGTGGACGGCGACATCATCACCGCCGGGCTGGCCAACACCCACCATCACCTTTACCAGTGGATGACTCGGGGTCGGGCGGTGGGCTGCGACCTGTTCGGGTGGCTGGTGGAGTTGTACCCGGTGTGGGGGCGGCTGTCGGTGGACGACGTGGCCGCCGCCGCGCTGGTCGGCTTGGGCGAACTGGCCGCCACTGGCTGCACCTCCGCATCCGACCACCACTATCTGGTGCCCCACGGCGACGACGCGGTGTTCGACGCCATCGTGGACGCCGCCGCCGCGGTGGGCATCCGCCTGCACCTCAGTCGGGGGTCGATGGACCTGGGCGAGTCTCAGGGCGGGTTGCCTCCCGACCATGTGGTGGAAGACCTCGACTCCATCATGGCTTCCACCGAAAGGGTCATCGCCCAGCACCACGACGGTGACATGGTCCATGTGGTGGTGGCCCCGTGCAGCCCGTTCTCGGTCAGCTCTGAACTGATGGAGGCATCGGCCGCCTTGGCCCGACAGCACGGCCTGCGGCTCCACACCCACCTGTGCGAGACCATCGATGAGCAGGAGCATTGCCTGGAGCGGTTCGGCCGCCGACCGGTGGAGCAACTCGACGACTGGGGCTGGGTGGGCGATGACGTCTGGCTGGCCCACGGCATCTGGATCAACGACGAGGAAATTGTGAGGCTGGGCTCAGCGGGGGTGGGCGTGGCCCACTGCCCGTCGTCCAACGCCCGGCTGGCGGCCGGCACCTGCCGGGTGACCGATCTGGAAGCCGCTGGGGTGCCGGTAGGCCTCGGCGTGGACGGGGTGGCCTCCAATGAGGTGGGTGGCCTGTTCCCCGAGTTGCGCCAATCGCTCTATGCCGCTCGGCTGCGGGCCATGGACCCCAGCGCCTTCATGCCCGCCGATGCCCTGCGGCTGGGCACCACCGGCGGGGCCAAGTGTCTCGGCGTGGCCGACCGGTTGGGAAGCCTCGAAGTGGGCATGACAGCCGACCTGGCGGTATGGCCCGGCGATGACATCGCCGACGTGGTCGATCCGCTGGCCGGACTGGTGCTCGGCCCCGACCGCCGAGTCCGCCACCTCTATGTCGGCGGCAACCCTGTCGTCCAAGACGGCGAGCTACTGGGCTGCGACCTCTCCGCCGCCCACGCCGAACTCGCCAGCCGAGCCCGCCGCCTCTGGAACTAGCGCTCCTGAACTAGCGATTCTCAGCCAACATCAGAGCCCCGAGGATGGCGTTGCGCATGTCCCGGGGGTCGATCACGTCGTCGCTGCCCAGGCGGTTGGCCAGGCGGTAGGGGCCGGAGCGCTGGTCGCGATCCACCTGGGCCTGGGTCTCGGGGTCGAGCTTGGCTGAGCGCCCCCCGGCGTCGGCGGGCATGGCGGCCAAGTTCACGCTGGGCAGAGAGAACGACTGGGTCTGGTTGTCGAACGGGTTCTGGGCCATCACCACCGAGCCGAAGCCGAAGGCCTTGCGCATGGTGATCTCGATCTTGGGGTTGGTGAGGCGGCGCTCGGCCTTGTACATCTTGCCGCCCCACTTCAAGATGCCCTCCCGCTCGGCCTTGGTGCCGGCCATCACCCCGGGGTTGTCGGCCAAAAACACCACCGGGTGGTCGTAGTTGCCGATCACCTCCAAGAAGTCGGTGGCCTTGATGGCCGCCGATGCGTCCACCGACCCGGCCAGATACGCCGGGTTGTTGGCCACGATGGCGCTGGGCCGTCCCCCGAAGCGGGCCAGGCCGACGATGATGGCCGGGCCGTAGGCGGGCTGGACCTCGAAGAAGCTGCCGTCATCCACGATCAGATCGATCACCTGGTGCATGTTGTAGGGCCGGCGGTCGTTGGGGGGGATCACATCCAGCAGTTCCTCCACCGCTCGGGGCTCGGTGTCAGGGCCGATGCTGAGGGGCGAGGGCTGGCCGGCGTGCGACGGGAAATACGACAGGTAGAGCCGGGCCATGTCGATGGCCGCCTCGTCGTCGGGGGCCTCGTTGTGGGCCGACCCCGCGATGCGGGTGCAGACATCGGCGCCGCCCAGCTCCTCTTTGGTCACGTCCTCGCCGGTGGCCGCCTTCACCAGCGGCGGCCCCCCGGTGAACATGGAGGCGTACGACGTCATGATCACGAAGTCGCTGAGGGGGGCGGCCAGTGCGCCGTGGCCGGCCGAGGCCCCCATCACCAAGCACACCATTGGCACCTGCCCGTTCAGATCGGCGTAGGCCTGGAGGTCGCCGGGCGCCCGGCTGCCCCCGGTGTCGGTGAGCCGGTGGCCGGCCCCCTCCAGCATGGTGACCAGCGGAAGGCCCTCTTGGGCGGCCAGCTCGGCCACCCGGTAGCGCTTGGCGGTGTTGCCCGCGCCGATCGACCCGCCCAGCACGGTGAAGTCCTCGGCGCCGGCCAGCACCGTGCGGCCGTCGATCCGGCCATATCCGGCCACGAACCCGTCGGAGGGGATGTCCTCCATTGTGCCCACCAGCGAGCCGATCTCCCGGAAGGTGCCGGGGTCGAACAGCCGGTCGATGCGCTGGCGCACGTCCAGCTTGCCCCGCGAGTGCATGTACTTCTCCACCCGGTCGGGGCCGCCCATGGCGGCGCCCTCAGTGCGCCGACGGTCCAGCTCCTCCAACCACGGCTTCCACTCCTCGCGGTTACTCACGCACCAACTCTTTCACCCGAGGTAGCTGGCACTGCGATCGTGCTCGAAGTGGACGCTCATGCCTAGAAACTCAGGCCGGCCCGAAGACGTCGATCATGGCCCGCACGTCGGGGCCCAGGGGGTAGAGGATGGGGCAGGTGGCCCCGTTGGCCACGTACTCGTCCACCTTGGCCCGGCACTCCTCGGCGGTGCCGGCCGCGCACAGCATCTGCACTATGTCGTCGGGCACCAGCTTGGAGGCCGCCTCCACCTGCTCCATGGTGGCGGGCCAGGTGAGCACGGCGTTGACCTGATCCAGCAGCGAGTCGGGCACGCCCGAGGCGGCCATGATGTGGGGCTGCTGGCCCAGGTACTGGGTCACCAGCAGGCGGGCGGCGTCCAGCGCCTCGGCCCGGTCGTCGGCCAGCGAGCACACGACGAGTTGCGGGCGGTCGAGGTCGTCCACCGTGCGCCCCGCTCGGGCCGCACCCTCGGCCAGGGCGTCCATGGCACGGCGGTTGTAGTCGGGCGACACCAGGTAGTTGAGCACCACGCCATCGGCGATCTCGCCGGTGAGCGCCATCATCTTCATGCCGGTGGCCCCGATGTAGATGGGCACGTCCTTGGGGCGACGGGGCTGGTGCACGTAGTCGAGCTCCACGTCTTCGAGATGCACGTAGTCGCCGTCGAAGGTCACGTTCTCGTCGGCCAGCAGCGCCCGCACCACGTTGACCACCTCTCGCATGGCCCCCAGCGGGCGGCGGCGGTCCACCCCCACCTTGCTGGCCAGCGGATCCCACCACGCCCCCAAACCGCACAGGATGCGGCCCGGGGCCAAGTCATCCAACGTGGAGAACGTGGCCGCCAGCCGGGCCGGGTTGCGGGTCCACATGTCGAGCACTCCGCTGCCCACCTTGATGGTGTCGGTGGTGGCCGCGAAGGCGGCCATGGGTACGGTGGCCTCCCGCACCAGCCGGGAGTCGGCCTGCCACACGGCCTCGAACCCCTTCAGTTCGGCGTATTGCACGTACTCGATGGCCTCGGCCACCGAGTGGGCGTCTTGCAGGTACAGGGCCACCGGGTATGAGCTCATGGGTCGATCTCCTCCAATTGGGCGAACAGTCGGTTGGCGGCTTCGGCGGCTTTGGCCCGGATCTCGTCGGGGTCCACCCGGGTGGCCACCCCGTCGGCCAGCAGCGTCTCCCCGTCGACCATCACGTCGACGGCCCGCACGCCGGGGGTGAAGGCCAGCCGCCACGGGTCGATCGGGTCATACGACCAGCGGACGATATCGGAACGGGCCTCGGGGAACAGTTCCCAGCCCTGGGCCAGCCACTCCCACGCCGAGTCGGGGGTGGCGGTCACATCGTCCTCTCGGTGGCGGACGTAGGCCACCCGGAACTCCTCGAGCATGTCGGCCCCGATGCCGTCGGTGCCCAGCGCCACCGGGTTGGCGAACCGGATCGGGCGGGCGTAGCCCACCGCGTTGTTCATGTTGGACCGGGGATTGTGGACCAGAGTGCCGGCCAGCTGGTGGTCGTCGGGCAGGTGTACCCCGTGGATCAACAGCCACTCGTCGGTGCTCCACCGCTCCAGCCGCTGGGCGGCGGGGGCGTCCACCGGGCCCTCGGCCACGTGGATGTGGACTCCGGTACCCAGGTCGGCGGCCAAGCCGGCGGCTGCTTCCAGCGTGTCGTCGGAGCAGGTGAAAGCGGCGTGGACCCCGACCATGCCCCGGCCCCCGGCCCGCAGGAACCGCTCGTTCTCGGCCAGGCCCCGTTGGGCGCCATCGGCGCCGTGGCGGTCGGTCACCCCGTAGGCGCAGCTCACCCGTACCCCCACCTCGGCGCAGGCATCGGCGATCACCTGAAGCGAGCCCTCGATGGCGTTGGGCGACTCGTGGTGGTCGACGATGGCGGTGCAGCCCGCCTCCAAGGCCTCAAGCGCCCCCAGCTTGGCCGACCACTCGATGGTGTCGAGGTCGAGCGCCCGGTCGAGGCGCCACCAGACCAGCTTGAGGATGTCGGTGAACCCGGTGGGAACTCCGGGCGGGGCGGGCATGCCCCGGGCCAGGGCGGAATACAGGTGATGGTGGGCGCAGACCAATCCGGGCGTGGTGCTGGTGTGGTGGCCAGTGTCCATATTAAGAGTGAAGAATAAGCCGCTCGGCCCCGACGGGCTCGCTCACTCCCCCATGGGAAGGCTGCTGTGCCACGTTCCGTCGTGGGCCCGCAGCGCAGCGGCCACCGCCCCGGCGGTGGGCACCAGGCCGATCTCGCCCACCCCTTTGATGCCGTAGGGGGCACCGGGCTGGGGCGACTCCACCAGGATCACGTCCACCGGGGGCATGTCCTTGGGCCGCAGGATCCCCAGCGACTTGAGGGTCATGTTGGTGGGCCAGCCGTTCTCATCGGCGGGGAAGTCCTCGGTGAGGGCGTAGCCCAGCCCCATGTGGACCGCCCCCTCGATCTGGCCCTCGCACAGCAGCGGATTCACGGCCTTGCCCACGTCGTGGGCGGCCACCACCTTCTCCACCGCGCCCTCGTCGTCGAGCACCACCATCTGGGCGGCGTAGCCGAAGGTGGAGTGGATGATGGGGTTCTCCACGCCGTCGGAGAGCTTGTTGGTCCAGTCCACCCGGTACTCGCCGAAGTAGTCCACGCCGGGCTGGCACCCGTCGGCCAGGGCGGCCTGGCAGGCATCGGCCACCGACCCGGCGCCCATCAGCGTGCCCCGGCTGCCGGTGGTCTGGCCCGCGCCCAGCTCGTAGGTGGTGTCCACCACCACCCGCACCCGATCGGCGCTCACTCCCAGCTCGGTCACCGCCACCTGCTGGGCCACGGTGTGGATCCCCTGGCCCATCTCGGTCCAGCAGTGGCGCACCTCCACGCCGCCGCCCTCGTGGTAGTCGTCGTCGAAGCGCACCACAGCCTTGGCGATCTCCTTGAAGCCATTGCCCAAACCGGAGTTCTTGAGGCCGAGCCCCAAGCCCACCGACTTGCCGGCCGCCTTGGCCTCGTCCCAGGCCGGTTTGACCGCCTCCAGGCAGGCCCGGGCCCCCAGAGAGCCGTCGTCCATGATCTGTCCCGGTCCCCAGATGGCGCCGGGGGCCACCGCGTTGCGCGACCGCATCTCCCAGCCGTCGATGCCCACCGCCTCGGCCAGGCGGTCCATGACCCCCTCCATGGCGAACTGGGCCTGGTTGGCCCCAAAGCCCCTAAAGGCGCCGCACACCGGGTTGTTGGTGCGGGCGGCCACCGCCTCCACGTCGATGTTGGGCAGCGTATAGGGGCCGCTGGCGTGGCCCGCAGCCCGCTCCAGCACCTTCATGCCCACCGAGGCATAGGGGCCGGAGTCGCCCACCATCCGGGCCCGCAGCGCGGTGAGGTGGCCCTCGGCGTCGCAGCCGGCCCACATCTCGATGCGGATGGGATGGCGCTTGGGATGCATCCGCAGCGACTCCTCGCGGGAAACCGTGCACAGCACCGGGCGGCCCAGCAGCCAGGCGGCCAGCGCGGTCTGGGCCTGGTTGGCCATGTCCTCTTTGCCGCCGAACGCCCCGCCGTTGCTCACCAGCTCCACGGTGATCTGCTGGGGATCGATGTCCAGCACCGAGGCCATCTGGTCGCGGTCGTCCCACACCCCCTGGCCCCCGGAATACACGTGCATGGTGCCGTCGCCGTGGGGCACCGCCAGGGTGGACTCCGGCTCCAAGAAGGCGTGCTCGATGCGCTGGGTTTGGAACACCTCGTGGATGGTGTGGGCGCTGGCCGCCAGCGCGGCGTCCACGTCGCCTCGGGCGTACACCGAGCGGGACAAAACGTTGCCGTCGAGCTCCCACACCGCGTCCTCACAGCCGTTGGTCACCGCGGCCACCGGGTCGGTGATCGGGGTGTGCACCTCATAGGTCACCGCCACGGCCTCGGCGGCCTGTCGGGCAATGGCCCGGGTTTCGGCCACCACGATGGCCAGCACGTCGCCCACATAGGAGGTGCGGCCCCCTTCGGGGATGAACACCGGCCAGTCGGTGTGGATGATCCCCACCCGCAGCTCGCCGGGCACATCCGCCGCGGTGAACACCGCCTCCACGCCGTCCATGGCCTCAGCCGCCGAGGTGTCGATCGAAACGATGTCGGCCCGGGCGTGCTCGGACAGGTGCAGCGCCGCGTGCAAAAGCCCCTCGGGGCGCAAGTCGTCGATGTAGTCGCGGTCGCCCAGGGCCAGCTCCCGGGCCTCGTACTTGATGCCCCGGCTGCCCACGCCTTCGGGAACCTCGGCCTCGGGCGTCTCGCCCTGGGCCAGCGCCTCCACTGCGTCCAAAATCTTGGTGTAGCCGGTGCAGCGGCACAGGTGGCCGCCCAGATGCCGGGAGGCCTCCTCGCGGGTCAGCTCCGAGCCCTTGCGGTCGACCAGCGACTTGGTGCGGATCAAGATGCCGGGGGTGCAGAACCCGCACTGAAGCGCGCCGCACGCCGCAAACACATCAGCCATGCGGTTGCGCTCCTCGTCCGACACCCCTTCCAGGGTCAGCACCTCGCAGCCGGCCGAGCGCTCCAGCGAGGTTTGGCACGCCACCCGGGCGCGCCCGTCCACCAGCACCGCGCAGCAGCCGCACTGGCCGCTGGGCGAGCACCCGTCCTTGGGCGACATGATGCCCAGCTCGTCGCGCAGAGCGGCCAGCAGGTGCTCGTGATCGCCCTGAATGGTTACTTCTTGACCGTTGATTGTCAGCGTCGTCATGGCTATCCCCCCGGATTTCCCTGGGATGAGGGCGCTTCCCCAATGATAGGCGCCCCCTCTACGTACGGCTTCTCAAAGATGAGCGGCATCTCCTCGGCGATCGACTTGTACATCTCCGGGCGGCGATAGCGGCTGAAGTCGTACAGCGTGTTCTTGTAGGCCGCGCACCAGTTGAGGTTGCAGGTGGCCACCACCAGCTCGTCGCCGTCGGTGGCCGCCTGAGCCAGCACCTCGCCGGAGGGGCCGATGATGCAGCTCTCGGCCAGGCTCTCCACCCCCTCCTCCTCGCCCCCTTTGGCCACACCAACCACAAACGTGCCGTTCTGGTAGGCCCCGGCCTGCATGACCAGGCGGCTGTGGAATCCGGCCAAGAAGTCCTGGGATGGATCGGGGTAGTAGTGGATTGGCGTGTTGTAGCCGATCAGGATCATCTCCACGTCGGCCAGTCCCATCACCCGGTAGGTCTCTGGCCAGCGCCGGTCGTTGCACAGGGCCAGGCCGATCTCGCCCCGAAAGGCGGTCCAGGTGCGGAACGTCTCCTCGGCGGGCTCGAAGTAGGCCCGCTCCAGGTGCTGGAACGGGCGCTGGGGCTCGTAGGTCTCGTGGCCGGGGATGTGGACCTTGCGGAACTTGGCCACCTCGTTGCCCTCGCCGTCCACCAGCAGATAGGTGTTGTAGCGGTGGCCGTCGGGGGTCAGCTCGGCGTAGCCCAGACAGAACCCGATCCCCAGGCGGGCCGCCTCGTCGAACAGCGGCTTGACCTCCGGCGAGGGCATCTCGGTCTCATAGAAGCTGTTGAGCTCGTCGACGTCGTCGATCCACCACCGGGGAAAGAACGTGGTCAGGGCCATCTCGGGGTACACCACCAGCTCGCAGCCCCGCTTGTGGCCCTCGTGGAGCAGCGCCAGCAGCCGCTCCACCACCTCGGCCCGGGTTTCCTCGCGGGCGATGGGGCCGAGCTGGGCGGCCCCCACGGTGATCTCCCGCAGATTGCTGGAGAGGCGCGACACCCGCTCATCGGCCACTTCGCTCTCCAGGTGGGTGGTGAGCGTTTTGTCGTTGTCGGCGCTCATGCCGTGGCCCCCGCCGTCTCGGTCACCTCGGAGGTCTCGGCGATCTCGGCCAGCTCCAGCATCACCCGCAGCATCACGTTGGCCCCCGCCTCCAGGTGCTCGGGCTCGGTGTGCTCGAACGGGTTGTGGCTGATGCCCTGCCAGGAGGGCACGAACACCATCGATGTGGGGCACACCGGGGCGAACATCTGGGCGTCGTGGCCGGCGCCCGAGCACAGCCGCCGGTGGCTGAAGCCCAGCTCGGCAGCGGCTTTCTCCACCCGGTTGATCATGTCGGGGTCGAACTCCACCGGGGCGAACCGGGCCAGGCGCCGCGACGTGATCCCCGTGCCCGACTCGGCGGCCAGCTCCTCCAAGAAGGCGGCCAGGCGGTCCTCGGCCTCGGTGAGAAGGTCGTCGTCGGTGTTGCGCATGTCCACGGTGAGCACCGCATCGGATGCCACCACGTTGACCAGGTTGGGATGCAGCTCCACCCGTCCCACGGTGCACACCTGCGGCGGGCCGAACTCCTCGGCCAGCTCGTGGACGAACACCGCGATGCGGGTGGCGGCCCATCCGGCGTCGTGGCGCATGTCCATCGGGGTGGTGCCGGCGTGGTTCGACTGGCCGGCCACGGTGATCTCGGTCCAGCTGATGCCCTGCACGCCGGTGACCGCGCCGATCACGATGCCTTCGGTGTCGAGGATCGGGCCCTGCTCGATGTGCAGCTCGATGAAGGCGTGGGGCGGGGGCGACGGGCACGGGGCCGGGCCCCGATAGCCGATCCGGTCGAGCTCCTCGCCCACCACCGCGCCGTCGGTGCCCACGATGTCGAGTGCCTCCTCCAGGGGGAGCTCGCCGGTGTAGACGAGGCTGCCCAGCATGTCGGGCGGGAACCGGGAGCCCTCCTCATCAGTGAAGAACCCCACGGCGAGGGGCCGCCGGGTGGTGATGCCGGCCCGCTGCACCGCCTCAATCACCTGCAAGCCGGCCAGCACGCCGAGGTTGCCGTCGTAGCGCCCGCCGGTGCGCACGGTGTCGATGTGGCTGCCGCACATCACCGGCGGCCCCGGCTCGGCCCCGGCCAGCGTGCCGGTCACGTTGCCGATGCCGTCGATGCTGATCTCCAGGCCCAGATCCCGCATCCACGTCACCACCAGGTCGCGGCCGTCGCGATCCTCGTCGGTCAACGCCAAACGACAGGCACCGTCGGTGCCCTCGATTTCCCCGATCAATGCCAGAGCAGCCAAACGGTCGCTTAGGCCCTGACCATCAACGCTGATCTCAGTAGCCACAGAAGACATAGTTTGCCAAAAATCTCGCCTATCCGTTTCGCAGAATCGCCAACTCTCCCAACGAGAACGGCCTTCAGCGAATAGATTTTATCTGCTGTGAGTTTCAACCGAATGCGTAGCCTGCGCTGTTTCTGCGCCGCCTCTGAGGCACCGCGATGAGCGATGTGGTGGTGGCCCGGAGCCTCGACGACGCCCTGGGTGCGCTGGCCGAGCGTCCCGACGCCACGGTGCTGGCCGGGGGCACCGATCTCATGGTGGAGATCAACCGGGGTCTGCGCCGTCCCCGCCAGGTGGTGGCCGTGGCCCAGGTGCCCGAATTGCGCCAGTGGAGCATCGCGGAGAACCGGGTGATCGTGGGCGGCGGGGTCACCTACACCGAGATGATGACCACGGCATTGGCCGATGCCGCCCCCGCCCTGGCCCAGGCCGCTCGCACGGTGGGCTCCCCGCCCATTCGCAACGCCGGGACCCTGGGGGGCAACTTGGGCACCGCCTCACCGGCGGGAGACACCCTGCCGGTACTGGCCGCGCTCAACGCCCAAATCGTGCTGGCCGGCCCCGACGGGGAGCGCCGGATGGGCTTGGACGACTTCGTGGTGGGGGTGAAGCAGACATCGCTGCAACCGGGCGAGCTGATCGTGCGGGCCGAGATGGACCGGCCCCGGGGCCGCCAGGAGTTCTTGAAGATCGGTCCCCGCAACGCCATGGTGATCTCCATGGCCGGCCTCGCCCTAGTAGTGGATCGCGATGCCCGCGGCGTTCGCTGCGCCCTGGGCGCGGTGGCCGCCGGCATTCCCCGGGCCACCGAAGCCGAGGCCTGGGTGGCCGAGCGCATCCACTGGGACAACGGCGCGGGAGTGGACGATGCCGTGGCCGACGAGTTCGGACAGCGGGTGGCCGCGGCCTCCTCCCCTATCGACGACCATCGCTCCACCGCCGCCTACCGGCGCCACGCGGTGGCGGTGCTGGCCACCCGAGCCCTGAAGCGGGCGTTCGCAGAAGGGAGCTCCGGCGATGCCTGATCCCTACACCCTGCGGGTGAACGGCACCGACTGCGAGGTGGCCGACGCCGACCTCACCGAGAGCCTGCTGTTCGTGCTGCGGGAGCGCCTCGGGCTCACCGGCACCAAGAACGCCTGCACCGAGGGCGAGTGCAGTTCGTGCGCGGTGCTGGTGGACGGGGTGCTCACCTGCTCGTGTCTGGTGCTGGCCGCAGCCGCCGCGGGCCAGGAGATCACCACCGTGGAGGGCCTGGGCGACGGCCGCGACGGCCTGTCGGTGGTGCAAGAGGCGTTCGTGGACGAGGGCGCGGTGCAGTGCGGCTTCTGCACGCCGGGGCTGATCGTGGCCGTTCACGATCTGCTGGAGGCCGACCCCGACCCCAGCGACGGCGACGTGCGCGAAGCCCTGTCGGGCAACCTGTGCCGCTGCACCGGCTATGGGCGGATACTGGCCGCCGTCCACTCAGCGGCGGCCACCAAGCGGAGCCAGCCATGACTGCTGAGGCCACCAACACCATCGTCGACGCCGGCACCCGGGGGGTGGGCGCCGATGTGGGGCGCCCCGACGGCGTACCCAAGGTGCAGGGCCGGTTCGCCTTCTCCTCCGACCTGTGGGCCGACGACTTCTTGTGGGGCCACACCCTGCGCTCGCCCCACGCCTCGGCCAATATCCGCAGCATCGACATCGGCCCGGCGCTGGCCACCGCCGGGGTCCACGCCGTGCTGTTGGCCGACGACGTGCCCGGTCGCCGCTCCTACGGGCTCGAGCACCCCGACCAGCCAGTGCTGGCCGACGGGCAGGTCCGCTATGTGGGCGAGCCGGTGGCGGTGGTGGCCGCCGACCACCCCGACATCGCCCGGCGGGCGGCGGAGGCCATCGTGGTGGACTACGAGGTCACCGAACCGCTGACCGATGCCGAGGCCGCGCCCCCCGCGGCCCCCATCCACCCCAGCGGCAACGTCTTTCGGGAGATCAACATCCGCCACGGCGACCAAGACGCAACCGGCGATGTGGTGGTGGAGGGCACCTACGAGGTGGGCATGCAGGATCAGGCCTTCATGGGCCCCGAGTCGGGCCTGGCCTTGCCCGACGACGACGGCGGCGTGGAGCTGTTCATATCCACCCAATGGCTGCACGTCGACCGAGAGCAGATTGCGGCGTGCCTGGGGATCGACGAGGAGCAGGTGCGCCTCACCCTGGCCGGGGTGGGCGGGGCGTTCGGCGCCCGCGAGGACCTGTCGTTGCAGATCCACTTGTGCCTTTTGGCCCTGCACACCGGCAAGCCGGTGAAGATGGTCTACAGCCGCGACGAGTCGTTCTTCGGCCATGTGCACCGCCACCCGGCCAAGATGTGGTACCGCCACCACGCCGATCGCGACGGGCGGCTGGTGAGGGTGGAGGCCCGGATCGTGCTCGACGGCGGGGCCTATGCCTCCACCTCATCGGCTGTCATCGCCAACGCCTCCTGCTTCGCGGCGGGCCCCTACAAGGTGCCCTCTGCCCACATCGTCGGTCTGGCGGCCCGCACCAACAACCCGCCGTGCGGGGCCATGCGGGGCTTCGGCGCGGTGCAGACCTGCTTCGGCCACGAATCGCAGATGGACAAGCTGGCCGCCGCGCTGAACATGGACCCGATTGAGCTGCGGCTGATCAACGCCCTGGACTCCGGCGACCGCCTCATCACCGGGCAGGTCATCACCGGCACCTTCCCGGTGGCCGAGGTGATCCGCCAGTGCGCCGAGGCCCCCGAACCCCACATCGCACCCAGCGACGACCGGCGGGACCTGCCGGGAGGCTCGGGCCGCACCACCGACGCCACCGACACCGTGCGGGGAACGGGTTTCGCCGTGGGGTTCAAGAACCTCATGTTCTCCGAGGGCTACGACGACTACTCATCGGCCGCTTGCCGGGTAGCCGACGGGGTGGCCACCGTCACCTGCGCCTGCGCCGAGGTGGGCCAGGGGTTCGTGACCCTGGCCCAGCAGATCGCCCGCACCGAGCTGGGGGTGGACGAGGTGATCTTGGCCCCGGCCCAGACCGCCACCGTCGGCTCGGCGGGGTCGTCGTCGGCCAGCCGCCAGACCTGGATGTCGGGCGGGGCGGTGCAGGCCGCCTGCCGGGCGGTGCGCGATCAGATCTTGGCCGACGTGGCCGCCGACTGGGACATGGCCCCCGACGGGCTGGTGCTGCGCGATGGCCTGGTGGTGTCGCTCGACGGCCAGCAGGAGGCACTGCTGGCCCAGGTGACCGCCGGGGCCGGCTACGAGGCCGACGTGGAGTACCACCACGCCCCCACCGAGGCGCTGGACGAGAACGGCCAGGGCAACGCCCACGTGTCGTTCGCCTGCGCCGCCCACCGGGTGATCGCCGATGTGGACCCCGACCTGGGCCTGGTTCGAGTGCGCGACATCACCACCGCCCAAGACGTAGGCCGCATCCTCAACCCCACCCAGGCCGTGGGCCAGATCGAAGGCGGCACCGCCCAGGGAGTAGGCCTAGCCCTGATGGAAGAAATCGTCCTGGACAACGGCCTGGTAAGAAACGCCTCCTTCACCGACTACGTGATCCCCACCACCCTGGACATGCCCGACGTGACCATCGCCGCCTGGGTGGAAGAACCCGAACCCGGTGCCCCCTACGGCGCCAAAGGCATCGGCGAACCCCCCACCATCTCCTCATCCGCCGCCGTCGCCGCCGCCGTCCGCAACGCCACCGGCCTCCCCCTCCCCCGCATCCCCATCCGCCCCGCCGACATCGCCCTGAGCTGAGCTGAATCCCACAATCTGCGGTTGAGAACACCCATCGCTCACCAGATCTTCCACTAACGAAGGACCCCTGCAGTCAACAACCTTCCAATTCTCTGGACCCCCGGGCACCTGTGCCAGCGGACTGTGTCCAGCTTCTAATGGCTATTCATTCGCTGAGTCGAGCGTCCAGATAAGTGAGGATGGTTCGGCCAGCGTTGATTACCAGCTGCGCTTCAGTTGAGTCGAGGAGTCCTTCGTTGGGGTGAGCCATGCTTGCTTGGTTCCTTAGCGGGTTGAGAGCATCGAGTGCTTGCCCGAACGACTGGAGAATCTGCTGAGTGCGTGCTGTGTTGCTTGCTGGTGCAGCAGCCAGCTTCGGATGATGCGCTCGCATTTCTTTGAGCAGCTTTGAAATTGGGGCACCATCGTCATGATTGATACCAGCGGTCTCGCACTCTCCGATGAGATAAGCGTGCAGGGTCGTATGCACACGGTCGACAGACACCGGGGCCCCACTTCGGGACTTCAATAGAGTCTCCGTGTCCTCGATGGCCAGCAGAACATCGGATCGAGATGTTCGAGGGATCTTGCCATCTACGACCACGCCGTGAAGTCGGTCAGCCCATCTGAGCAATTTGTTTTGGAGTTCCTCAGTGCGAGTTTCAGGCGATTCAGGACCGCCAACAGGAAAGCGCTCCGTAACTCCCCGAACGATCCGGGCCTGAGCCTGAGGCTCCAGATCGGAGACGATGGCAATGAACCGCTCTCGCGTCGTTCCCTCCAAGGAATCGGGGTCAATGTCAAGATCGCAGTACTCCGGATAGAACTCGGCATGGGTGCGGTAGGTGAAGTCTCCGAGGAAGCCCTGGGTGACACCGATGTACCGATTGACAATCTGCATGATTTCCGAGCGCGAAAGGCCAGCTGAACTCACAACACGAGTGTATTGACCGTCCATGAGAGTTTCGGGGGTTGGCTCCATGTCCGGCTCTATTTGGCGAACCACCCCTAGCTTCGCCTGGGTTTCAGCAGCATTTGACCCTGATCTTCGGCACCCTCAGCAGTCGTCACTACTCATTCCCAGAGTCGGACGCCCTTCAGGAGCGAAACATTGAAATGCATGACGTATCCTGAGAGATATCAATATGAAGCAAGCAGCAGGAACTGCTGGCGTTGTTGGTGGAAGCTTGGAACGGTGACGAAACAATGTGTACCCTACGCGTTCGGCTTGGACCCATCGGGACAAGCACAATGCCAACACTTCGCGAGGCCTATGAATGACAAATCATATGGGTCAACTGGATCCAGGGAAGCTGCTAGATCGATATGAGATCAAAGCCCGTCTTCTGCCAGCTCTTCTGTCATGGTTTGCGTTGTTGCCAGGCATGGCCGCGCTCGGCATGAACGATTCGACCTGGATTCGCGACCTATTGATTGGCGGGAGCCTCACAGTGGTGGCATGGGTCGGGCTTGCATATTTTGCATCGGCAGCAGGCCGCAGGTATGAACGGAAACTCTGGCCCAACTGGCCACACGATGCCCCAACTAACCTACGGCTCCAGCCGAACGACACGAATTGCTCTAGGGAACAGAGAGATCTCTACTACGAGGCGATAAGCGCACTGGTCGGCTTAGACATTGCCCGGACCGCTGAGGAAGGAGACGAGCATCGACTAAAGCAAATCACCAACGATGCTGTCACCGGGTTACGTCACCTGTTCCGAACAATCGATACAAAGGGACTCCTTTCCATTCACAACGAGGACTATGGCTTCACTCGTAACCTCTCTGGACTTGCTCCATTCTGGTTCCCAGCTAGTATGGCCTCAGCTGCCGCAGCATGGGCTGTTTTTGCAATTGCCAATTCTGGATTGTTGTTGGCAATATTAGCCTCTATAACTCTGATAATCGCTTTAGTCCTGGTGACCTCTCGCAGATCTATAGTAAGTCACCGCGCGGAGCGATATGCCGACAGTTTCTTCGGCACCCTTGTTGAAGCACACCGCAACCATGTCCAGAAGAGTTGACCTGAAAGAACGGAGAAAACAATGCCTACAATCCATTTCCTAAACGTCAAAGAAGGTGATTGTTCAGTCATAAGGCACCTTTCGGGGCGAATTTCAGTAATTGATGTCTGCAACGCCGAGACCGTCGAATCGACTACCTCGGGCGCAAAGTCGCTGGAAACAGCAATGATGGCCGAAGCTGTGCGCGGAACCTTGGGCAATTTCAACCAAAAAAGTTACCCCGTCAATCCCATCCAATATCTTGATGAGCATGGAATCACGTCCATATTCAGATACATTCAGTCTCACCCTGACATGGACCATATGGATGGAATCAAGAGTCTCTTTGAAGCATTCGAGCCACAGAACTTTTGGGACACGGATAACAAGAAGGAACTGGACTCCTCATCGTGGAATAGTTCCCCCTATAACGCGGAAGACTGGAAATTCTACAAGCATTTGCGCGACTCTGATCCAGAGCAAGATCCGAAGCGGCTGACTCTCCTCTCCGGTGCAAATGGTAAATTTTGGAATCAAAATGAAAATGGTTCAGGAGGTGGGGACGGCATTAAGGTCTTGGCACCCACACAAACACTGGTGAATAGTGCGAATAAGTCCAACGACAATTACAACGATTGCTCTTATGTTCTTCTCTATCGCACTCATGGACATAGAATTGTCTTTGGTGGCGATTCCCACGATGCAACTTGGGAACATATATTGGCAACTTGGGAAAAGGACGTGACGGACATTGATTTGCTTATTGCACCTCATCATGGCCGTGACTCTGGCCGTTCCTATGGATTTCTAGACGTCCTAAAACCCACACTTACTTTCTTTGGAAATGCCCGATCCGAACACTTAGCATACAGTGAGTGGTCGCGCCGTGATTTAGCTATTATTACGAATAATCAAGCCAATTGTATGGTAGTAGATATCGGAGCTGACTCGATGCACCTCTATGTCACACACGAAACCTTTGCCAAGAAAGTAAACCCTTCCACGTACTATGATGAGGATCTCAAGGCGTGGTTTGCATATGTGATCTAATAGCGATGACCAGCAGTCTAGCCGCCACCCTAAATTGCCACGCCTTTCCTCCTCCAACCCGCCCATGACTGAATTGCGCGACACGAGCCCCGTGGCAGGCGTGCTCGACATGACAAGACAGCGAAACGGGAATTCCCTCTGGCGAGAAATCAGACCCAAGGGCCGCAAGGGCCGATGAGGCTTCAGGCGAATTTCGGGAGTCGCCGCTAGCCACCTTCAACCTGAATGGCCAGCACACAATCGGCAGGTGGGTAATGTCCTTCTCCAACTGAAGAGCCTGATCACTGAAGTGTGGACGGTCACTGAGGTGTGGAGGCCACGATCTGAGTAGTGTGTCCGATTCGTGGATGGCTTCCTCATGGAATGGGACCCCACTACTTGGGTGGCACCGAAAGGGTTCCCCCCATCGCTTCAGCCGGCTGGCGTGTTCAGCCAAGAGGCCTCCAGCGGGTTGGAAGTGACGCTGGTTCGAGCATCGGGCAAGCCAAAAAACTCTGATCTGCGCGATGGGTGGTCGAGACGGAGGGCCGGTCGGGCTAGCCCAGTTTTGCTGGTGGCGTTCTATTCCACTGCTGATGGCCAGCGGGTATCACTGTGCGGGCCGGTGGGTGACCCACCGTTGGTGCACCACGACATTGAAGTGTCGCAGGCTGAGCGGCTGGCTCAGGTTGCGTTGAGCGAGCCCAGCCATCACGCGGCTACTCGCTTCTTGTTGGCTTCGATTCCCGAATTGGATTCCCCGTTTCCGGGGCTTCGAAATGTCGGCTTACTGGCCACCCAGGAACTCAGGGTAGGTGTCCCCGATCGGTCGGACTGGGCTTCAGCAAACCGCAAAGCTACAGCCTTGCTGGGCCAGCGAGGCCGTCAGTTGGTCGAGGGCTTGGGGTTCCAAATCGAGATGCTGGCCACCAATGCCTCAATGCTCACAATCAATGGTCGCAAGCATGCCGTGGCCGTGTTCTGCGACGAAGACGAGCCTTTTGAGGCGCCGTCTGGCCGGTTTGACAACACCTCGCCGGTGTCTCGCGCACTGGCTCTCGCTGATCAGGAGAGGGTCGATTGGGTAGTTCTCACTCGGTCTTCAGAAATCCGGCTCTATGCCGCTCGCCCAGATACTGGCGTGGGTCGAAAAGGCCGAGCCGAGACCTTTGTGGAGCTGAATCTGTCGCTTGTGCCCAACGATCTCGCCGGCTATCTCCATCTGTTGTTTTCAGCCGAGGCCCTTGACGACAACGGAACCCTGGACCAAATTCTCGACCGGTCATCCGACTTCGTTGCCGACTTGGCTTTGCGGCTTCGGGAGCGCGTCTACCACGAGACAGTTCCGGCACTGGCAAACGCGGTGGCCGCTCGGCTTTCCCGCGATCGGCACGGCGATGTTCTGAGCGAAAGCGATCTAGCTGATGCCTATGAGCAAGTGATGGTGATCTTGTTTCGACTGCTCTTTGTGGCCTATGGGGAAGACAAGAACCTGTTGCCCTATCGCACCAACGATCGCTACGACGACCACTCCTTGTCGCGAAAAGCTCAACAACTCTCCGAAGACCGACGCCTTGGCCGAAACAATTACGACGAAGAGGCCACGGATCTATGGGACGACATCAACCAGCTCTGGGATGCGGTCAATCGCGGCAACAGTGACTGGGGCGTGCCCGCATACAACGGTGGATTGTTCTCCATCGACCAAGAGGTGAGTCCGTCGGGCGCGGCTATCGCTGATATCAAGCTCACCAACGCCGAGTTCGGCCCCGCCCTGTCGGCGGTGTTGGTGGATGAGGGGCCGGAGGGCTTTGGGCCTGTGGACTTCCGATCGCTGTCGGTGCGGGAGTTCGGCACCATCTACGAAGGGTTGTTGGAGTCGAAGCTGTCGGTGGCCCAAGACGACCTAGCTGTCAAATCCATCAAGGGCAAGAGCCAATATGTGCCCGCCTCCGATGACGACGACGTGGAGGTGCAGGTAGGTGCGGTGTATTTCCACAACCGCTCTGGAGTCCGCAAGGCCACCGGCTCCTACTTCACCAAGCCTTTCGCCGTCGAGCACCTGCTCGACAACGCCCTAGAACCTGCGCTCGACGACCACATCGTCCGGCTCGACCAGTTGCGGCAGACCGGTGATGAAGCCGCGCTGGCCGATGCCTTCTTCGACTTCCGCTGCGCTGATATCGCGATGGGCTCGGCGCATTTCCTGGTAGCCGCGGTCGACCGCATCGAGGCCCGCCTGTCGGCTTGGCTTACTCTCCATCCCGTCGCTGCCGTGACAGCGGAGTTGAACCGATTGCGAAACGCCGCTCTTGAGGCGCTGGGGGAGCTGGCCGACGGCGTTGAGATCGAATCGGGTTCGCTCCTTCGGCGCCAAGTGGCCCGCCACTGCGTCTACGGCACTGACAAGAATCGTGTGGCCGTGGAGCTAGCGCGGCTCGCCATCTGGGTCCACACCTTTGTTCCTGGCCTGCCGCTGTCATTCCTCGACCACAACCTCATCCAGGGCGACAGTCTCACCGGTGTCGGAACACTCCACGAAGTGGTGGCCGCGTTCGAACCGGACGCCGACCCTCACGCCCCGAGCTTGTTCCGCAGCCAAATCGAGGACCTTCTATCGGTAGCTGAGAACGCACTTCGTCGTCTTGCTCGTACCTCTGATGCCACCAAGAGGGAAATAGACGAGGCCAGGGCGGCTCACCTGGAAGCCCAAGACGCGATAGTTGAGTTGCGAGCCGTACTTGATGTGATCACTGCGCACCGAGCGGAGATCTGTTCGCTCCCAGAGAAACTTGAAGTGGACACCTTCGATCGCATTGCCAAGCGTCCTGCGGTAGCCAACCAAGTCGCAAGGTTGCAGCCTGCCCACTTCCCCGTCGCATTTCCCGAGGTCTTCCTTCGTGAAAATCCTGGATTCGACTGTCTCATCGGCAATCCTCCCTGGGAGCAGGTGGTTGTTCAGGACAAAGTGTGGTGGGGTACCTACTTGCCCGGCATCCGAAGCTTGCCCATTAAGCAGATGAACGACGAGATCGCCCGGTTTCGACGGACTAGGCCGGACCTTGAAGCTGCGTTTGAGGAGGAGCTGGAAGATGCTGAAGAGATGAGGACGGTTTTGCGCAACACCTTTCCTGACCTCGGATCGGGGCGGACCGACTTGTACAAGGCATTCGCCTGGAGGAACTGGAATCTCATTCGTCAGGGCACCGGTCGAATCGGCGTTGTACTACCCCGCACCGCGTTACAGACCAAGGGTTCGGAGCATTGGCGCAAGACGGTGCTTGAGGAGGGAGCATTCAGCAATGTGACTGTGCTTCTAAATTCCGGTGGTTGGGTATTTGACGACGTGCATGGTCAATGGACAGTGGTGCTCTGTTCTTTGCGTAAGGGGAAGGAACTGTTGGACGTCGTAAATCTCTGCGGGCCCTTTTCCGGATGGACAGCGTTTTTGGCTAACAAGAGATCCGGATTGGAGGTCATTCCAACTGACGAGTTCGTCTCGTGGTCGGACGATGCAAGCTTCCCACAGCTTCCACCCCATCCTGGAGCTCTCGCATTGTTCCGCAAGCTCAGGGCTCACCCCACAATTGGTGATCAAGGCAGCCTTGTCGCCATGAGAGATGATGAGATGGCCTTAGGTCCGTCCGTCCGTCCGTCCGTCCGTCCGTCCGTCCGACCGACCGACCGACCGACCGACCGACCGACCGACCGACCGACCGACCGACCGACCGACCGACCGACCTGGCGAGTACGTCCACTCCAGGGCGACCTCAACGCTACGACCGACAAGCACCGGTTCATCCTCGACGGTGGCAAGTCCGCCCGTTCGCAGAACTCCACGCCACAGCCGACAAGCACCGGTTCATCCTCGACGGTGGCAAGTCCGCCCACACCGAGAGTACGACGCGACCAGTGACAAGCACCGGTTCATCCTCGACGGTGGCAAGGCAGCAATGACTGAGAGCGCCCAACTATGGCTTGTCTATAAGGGAGCGTCGTTCGATCTTTGGAATCCCGATACTGGCGATCACTATGCATCAGTAGATGCAGAGGAGATCACCGCTCACCTTCAAGAGAAGCGTCTCAGGCAAAACAGGACGCCAAAGTCCCCGTTTGCCGAGTTCGCCCAAGAGCACGTCGAAGACCGAAAGACATTGCCCTGTCTCAGGCCGCGAATTGCGTTCAGAAACGTTACAAACCCCACCAACACTCGAACGGTCGTAACTGCACTGGTACCCGGAAAAGTTGTGATCACAAATGCAGCTCCATACCTATTGTGGCCAAGGGGCACCTTGCGCGACGAGGCCTACCTGCTCGGGGTGCTGTCTTCGATGATCTTGGATTGGTACGCCCGCCGAGTCGTTGAACTGAACTTCAACTTCCACATATTCAACAACCTTCCGATCCCCTTGGCCGACCTGGAAGAGGACCCAATCGCAGCCCGTGTCGTCGAGATCGCTGGTCGGTTGGCCGCAGTGGACGAACGATTTGCAGAGTGGGCGGAGGAGGTTGGAGTGGCTGTTGGGTCGGCGAACGATGAAACCGTCAAGCAGGACCTCATCTGCGAACTCGACGCCTGCGTTGCCTACCTCTATGGCTTGGATGAAGACGATCTAGCAGTGGTCTTCGAGACTTTCAGCGAATCGGTGGACTATTCCGACCGACACGCCGCTGTTTTGAACCACTTCAGGAATCTGCATGAGCGGGGTTGAGAAGCCTGAGTTGGCCGTCAATCGGGGTGGGCAGACTGTTGCTGAGGCGCTCTCCGGATTTGTTTCGCATGCGGCCACTGGGTTTGTGGGTGGGGCCTGTCTGGATGTTGCCACCGCCTATTTCAATGTCGGTGGCTATTCGCTTTTGGCCGATTCGCTGGATCATGCCACTGGTGTGCGGCTGCTGTTGGGGGCGGAGCCGTCTCCGCCAGAGAACCGCCGGCGAGCTTTGCGGGCTGAATCAGCGAATCCGCAGCGGGCGGCGCATACCAGGTTACGTCAAGCTCTGGACAGTCATGAGCAGAACCTCGTCGTCGAGCGGGATCATCTCGGCTTCACACTTGAGGTCGATACCGCGACTCGGCGCTTGGTGGAGTGGTTGCGGTCGGGCAGAGTCCAGGTGCGCCGTCTCGAGGGCCAGTTTCTTCACGGCAAGGCATTCTTGGTAAGCGACCGTTCCCATGGGGTGGTGGCCGGTTCGTCCAACTTCACCTATGCGGGGTTGGCCACCAATCTGGAGCTGAATCTGGGCAACTATTCCCCTCATGTTGTGGGTCAGGTACAGGAGTGGTTCGAAGAGCTGTGGGCCGAAGCGGTCGATTACGACTTGGCCTCACTGTTCGAGGCCCGTTTTCAGCCTCATTCTCCTCAGCTGGTGTACTTGCGGATGCTGTGGGAGTTCTACGGCGAGGAGTTGGAAGCCGAGGTTGCCGCGGAGGGTGCCCCACAGATCCACCTGACCGCGTTCCAATCCGACGGCCTGTGGAGAGCTCGGCGCATATTGGATGAACGCAACGGAGTGCTGATCGCCGATGAGGTCGGTTTGGGCAAGACATTCTTGGCCGGGGAGTTGATCCGGGAGGCGGCCCTTGATCGCCGACAGCGGGTCCTGGTTATCACCCCGGCCACACTGCGCGACGGGCCGTGGCGGGCATTCAAGTCTGAGCACCTGTTGCCGATGGAGTTGGTGTCGTACGAGGACATGATGGGCGACGCCCGCCTGAACCCCGAGCACACCACGGCCGTCAAGTTGGAGGCCGACATCAACGATTACGCCATGGTGGTGATCGACGAGGCCCATAATCTGCGCAATCCCGGCACGCAGCGAGCCCAGGCGCTGCGACGCCTGTTGGCTGGGTCGCCGCCCAAGAAGCTGGTGATGCTCACAGCCACCCCCGTGAACAACAGCTTGTGGGATCTCTACCACCTGCTGGGCTACTTCTTGCGCAACGACGCGGTTTTCGCCGACGCCGGCATCCGATCACTTCGCGATCACTTCGCCAACGCGATGGCTCTCAATCCCGACGACCTCACTCCCGAGCACCTGTTCGACGTGCTCGACGCAGTGGCAGTGCGCCGCACCCGGTCGTTCGTCAAGCGTTTCTACCCCAACGACACCATCAAGGTTGGTGGGCGGGACCAGCTCATTGTTTTTCCGACTCCACGGGTGCACAAGGTGGATTACAGGCTCGACGATGTGATGCCCGGTTTCTTCGACTGGTTTGCTCGTGCTCTTGACCCCGAAGCCAATGCCGATGATCCCAACGTGCTCAGCCTGGCCCGGTATTCGCCTTCTCAATATCGACTCGACCGTGAGGTCGATGCCTATGAGATGCAGCTCGCCGGACTGCTGCGGTCGGGGTTGCTAAAACGATTCGAGTCGTCGCCCTACGCCTTTGCCGAGACATGCGAGCGGATGGCTTCGAGCCACGACGCCTTCCTGTCGCTGGTTGACAACGGCCGGGTAGCCACCGGAGATGCTTTGGCCGATTGGATTGCCACCGACTCCGATGAGATGGACGAGGAGCAGCTCGACGTCTACCTAGACGGCATCGTCAGCGTGACGGACGACGCCGCCCGGTATGACGTCGACCGCCTTCGGGAGCACGTCCACCGCGACCGGGACTTGCTCAAGTCGTTCGCCGCCGAGGCCCGCGCCGTCACCCGGTCTGACGATCCCAACTTGGCTGCTCTTGTCGACGAGCTGGCCGACATCGCTGCCGAAGCTGCTTCCGAGGGCATCGGTCCTGAAGACATACGAGACCGGCGCAAGGTGCTCATATTCAGCTACTACGCCGACACAGTCGACTGGGTCTTCGAACATCTGGCGACTGCCACCGAGGACGACGGGCGGCTGGCCCCCTACCGAGGCCGCATCGCTTCCCTATCTGGCACGACCGGCACTGGGAGCAAAGAGTCAGTGTTATGGGGATTCGCCCCCCAAACCACCGACGCGCCAGAGGGGTTCGACGACGACCGCTTCGACATCGTGGTCACCACCGACGTGTTGGCCGAAGGAGTCAACCTCCAGCAAGCCCGCCACATCATCAACTACGACCTCCCGTGGAACCCCATGCGATTGGTGCAGCGCCACGGGCGCATTGACCGCATCGGCTCCAGCCACAAAGAGGTGTTTCTGCGCTGCGTATTCCCCGACGACCGCCTCGACGATCTGCTCGGCCTCGAAGAGCGGCTGCACATCAAGATCGCCCAGGCCGCTGCCAGCATCGGCGTCGGCGAAGTGCTGCCCAATCAAGCCGCCCCGGTCGAGATCATCTTCACCGAAACGCGGGAGGAAATCGAGCGTATACGCAACGAAGACGCAGCAATCTTCGAACGGGGCGGTACAAGTCGAGGAGCGCTGTCAGGCGAGGAGTTCCGCCAAGAGCTGCGCCAAGCGTTGGAAGACTCAGATCTGGCCAACCAGATCACGTCCCTGCCGTGGGGTTCTGGCTCAGGCATGGCCTCAACTGCCCCTGACGGCCGGCCCGGATACGTGTTCTGTGCCCGAATCGGCGACCATTCCCGCCCTCTATTCCGCTTTATCGATGCCGGGAGCGATGCCGACGACGCCGTGGTCGACGAAACTCTGGCCTGCCTCGACAAAGCCAAACCCATAGCCGGATTCAACACCGAACGATTCCTAGATGATGCCGCCATTCAAGGCGCTTTCGGCGCCTGGGAGACCGCCCGAGCGCACATTGTGAACCGGTGGAACTTCATGTCCGACAAAGCCAATCTCGAACCCACAATCCCACCACGGCTTCGACGAGCCGCCGACATCCTTCGAGAGCACCCACCACCCGAGATCACCCAGGACGAGATCGACCGCGCCATCGACACCATCAACGCCCCCTACTCCGAGCGCACCATCCGAACATTCCAAGCCGCCATCAACAGCACCGACGACCCCGCTGAACAAGCAGAAAAGATACTGGGCGTCATCCGCACCCTCGGTCTAGAGCCCTACATCCCACCCGACCCCCTACCCGAAATCACCCTTGACGACGTTCACCTCGTCACCTGGTTGGCGCTCAGCTAGGGTCTTGACTAATCCAGCCATGATGAGCCAACTGCTCGATTCTGTCGCATAGTGTTCGCTCTCGTTCTTCGATGAACCCCTCAAAATCTTCTGGCAAAAACGGATCCTTAGTTAGTAATTTGAAGGCCTTGTCTGAGATGAAATGAGATTGCAGAATCCTACGTACATTTTCTTCGCCGTTGGTCTCAATAAGTTCAGGCAGATATTCGTTAGGAAGTCGATCCCTGATGATGTCACGATTGGTTTCGGCGGTTAGAGGCGTCCGATTCAGGATTGTGTCTATTGAAGTCTGCAATCCGTAGTCACCGCCGAGGCTCTTTGGCACAATGTGATGATCGTCCAGATCGCCATGCTGAGGAGCGGTACCTGATATCCAATCACGGGCGCCGTTGAGCACCAATAGATTGAAAATTCCATTGTACACGGAAGTGCCTCGTCTGGCCTCACGTTTGAGATCAAGATCGCTAACGCTTCTCTGGAATTCAGATATCACCCCGGGTTCGGCGTTGTGATCCGCAAACCATGCCTTTACGTCTGTATGGTCACGAGCGCTCGTAGATTCGACCGCACGCGAATAGCGATTTGTGAAAACACTAGCCCAGTACCAGAGTTCGATCTTGCGCCCAGCATCAAGTCTTTGGTCGGCGGGAAGCCGCCTAGCTTCAGCCTGTAGTGCCGCGAACGGCGGAAGAATCGCTGTGTACGGCAAATACTGAGAAGAAATCGCTCCAAATTCCTGAGGATGGCGAAGCGAGTTGATTGCCTGTTCCAATGCTTCGACGGCACTCCACCAAAGATTCTCAAATTCAATTGGATCATCAACTAGCACCTCAGACCGGAGTTCGCCGTCTGGGCCGCGCACCTGTCTCGGATTCCCCGGAATGAGGTTGTACAAGTATTTCGGAGAACAATATGACTGACGGAGGATGGACATAACCTGTAGCACATACACATTCATCCGTTCGGTGGCCGGAAATTCCAGACGAGGTGATGCTTCTCGCCAGAGGTGTTGTCTGAGCCGTATATCTTTCGGTCTCAACAACGCGTTCAACAAATCAAAAATATCCAATTGAACGCCTCGGCTATTTATCTTAGTAAAGATCTCGCAGACCTTGTCGAGTTCAAGATCTCGATCTAATTCGATATAGGAGATCTGATATTGCTCAGTGATCTCCTTCAAGTGCGTCCCGAACTTCTTCGCATTCGATGCGTAGCGCAAAGCACTCTCGGTCTCCGTCTCGTTAACCGACTCCGCAACCTCACTCCAATGCTGTTCATAGTCCTGCACCCAGTTGGCCAATTCCCAGCCACCTGCTCCGACTATCGCGAGCGGGAACATGTGATTTTCGAACTGACTCGTTCGATCATTCAGGAGATTGGATCCTTGTCTAGTCCAGTAATATACAAAGGCATCTTCGTAGTCTTCATTCATAAAGTGGTCAATGTTGATGAAGTAGATGAACCGATTGCGACGCTTAGATGCTGGTACGTCCGGAGCCATGAACGCGTAGTACATGGCCGTGAGACGTTGCTGACCATCTAGGACTATGTCAGTTCGACCCTCGTCTCCCTCGAATCCATAAATGTTCTCACATGACAATGCATCGAAGTTCTCTACTTTTCCTTTCCACAGAAGCAGACTTCCGATAAAATAGTCGCGAAAGATAGAACGCATAAGTTCGTTGATATCCCATGGCTCCCATTCAAAATCCCGCTGGAAATCAGGGATCACGTACCGGCCCTCACGTAAGCGACCGACGATGTTGCCTAGACTCACGTGATCGGGCTTTTGTGATTCCTTCATATCGACTTACCTCCCGCATTGGGACTGAGGTTGCCTTTTGCAATCTGCTGACTCTATAAGTGCTTGCGGGCAACACCCTTGTTGGAGCCCGACGGACGTACGAGGCTCCCCGCGCAATGCAGCGTCTTCATGGCCCCCAACGAAGAGTGCTCGATTGAACTCAAGAGTCGTCGTCTTCTCCGCTCCCTTCTGGCACCCTGGCATGGTCGGACCGGTAGAAATCAGCCATTCGGAAGCCGGAGATGACCAGAGACCCAAGCACCAACCCCAGCAGACCGAATGCCATGACCACAAGTGACGTCTTGGCATACCCCTGAGCCTCCAAGGAAAGGGCTGCAATGCTGACACCGAAATAGCTCACTGCGGCGACCAAATGCGTCATCGTCATAATCGCCACTGCAGCGTGGGCACCCCCTTCGTCCGGACGGACATTGCGGCCAGACAGGACAGCACTGTGGAAGATCATCACCGCTGCAGCTGCCAACACCGCTACTGGCGTGATGGAAACTTTTAGAACCTCATCTGCCCCAGCGGCCCACTCGTCCCCAGCAATAGTCGCTCCGGTGCTGCCAGCGGCTCCCAGGATCACTCCTGGCCAGCCGAAAGTAGCAACAATCAGCCTCTTGACCGGCAGGTTCATGTAGTCCTCTGGGGTCATGTCCGCACCCTATAGCCCGCGGTTCCAGCCACTCGGTAAGGCCAAATCCTGTCGGATGACACAGGAGACGAATACATACAGCGCTTGGAGCCGCGCAGCCTCGTCATTCTCTACGGCGATGCCCGCTCCAAGTGGCAACATGGGTTCGCGAAACGGAAATCCGACACATGGGGCGGTCAAAGGATCGAGCGCAAGCGACGCGTCTCGATCACGTTTCGCACCATTGCAGAAGCCGGGCCAACGCAAGCCTGACTCATCCGCCTCCCCGGATTTCAAGCAAGCCTTGGCGTGCCTCGGATACCGCGCAATCGAAGCAGTTGAGTCGAGGTCCCGCTGTCCGCTGAGCTCTGGAGAGTTTGTTTGGTGTGGCCTAGGCGGCAAGCCCGAGTCGGCGCCGCTCGCTTTCGATGATCTGTTCCTCCTGGGTTGATTGGGAGGAGGTTGCCGCAGAGGTGTCGACAGCAGCAGCGGTGGCGTCTTTCATGGCGCTGGGCCGGATGTATCTGGCGAAGAGGGCCGACTTGCGGGCGAGGATGGCGAGCATGTGCTCGTCGACACTGTTCTCGGTGAGCAGTCGGTGTACTTCTACGGGTCGAATCTGCCCCATGCGGTGGCTTCTGGCGATGGCCTGTTCTTCGGTGGAGGGTTTCCACTGGGGCTCGGCGATGATGACGACTGAAGCGGCCTGGATGTTGAGTCCGATGCCGCCGGCTTCGATTTGGCTGACGAGGACTGCCGGCTCGCGTCGAGTGGAGAACTCATCCACCAGTTCTTGTCGGCGTGGTCCTGACACGCTGCCGGTCAGGGGACCCATGGCGAGCGGACCGAGAGCTTCGTGCACACGGTTGAGCACGTCGCGGAAGTACGAGTACACAATCACCTTGCGATCGTTGTCTGTGGCTTCTTCGACGATCTCGCGCAAGCGGGTCAGCTTGGGCGAGTCGGCAGGGTTGTCGGTAAGAAACACTGCTCGGCGCATTTCCATGAAGTTCCCCGAGGCAACCGCTCTTCGATACCTGTCTGCGGCCGCTCCTTCGAGCGGCAGCCAGTCTGCTGTCTCGATCTTCTCGGGGAGTTCGTCGAGAACATCGGTCTGATTGCGCCTCAGGTAAACGGGCGCGGCGGCCCTTTGGAAGGCGTCTGCGCTGGTGGGTCCGTCGACGGTGAGGAGACGCGTGGCGATGGCGGGCTGGACGTGGTTGACAAGAGTCCGGAACTCCTCCAGGCGGTTCTCCAGCGGTGTGCCGCTCATCAACAGCGCATGCTCTGACCGTTCTAGGCAGGCAAGGACTGCGCCGGTGCGGCGCGCTCCGGGGTTCTTGACGTAGTGGGCCTCGTCGACGACGACGGCGGCAATATCGGTAGTGGGCATGTGCAGCAGGCGGAGGGTGTCGAAGGTGGTTATTGCCACACCGCCTTCTCGTGTCCATTTTCGGAGGAGGCGTTCCCGGAGATGGCCGTGGAGCCGCAACGGGGTAGGCAGCTGCGAGTGGCGCTGAATCTCATTCTCCCAGTTCGCCAGCACGCTGGCGGGGCAAACAACGAGGAAGTGGGTCGCGCCGCGGGACCGAAGATGGCATAGCACCGCAAGCGCCTCAATGGTCTTGCCGAGACCCATCTCGTCGCCAAGGATGATCCTCTTTTGGACCAAAGCGAACTTCGCTCCGAAGTCTTGGTAGCCGCGCAGGGACGCGCCGAGCAGTGTCACGTCGAGGTCGAACGACGTGATTCGTTCTGCAATGTCCGCCGGCAGAAGTTGCCGGTCGCCAAGGCGGTCCGGCCTAGTCGGACCGACGTTGCGTGCTTCGATCTTTAGTTGGCGGCCTCTTTGATGGCCTGCTTGCCGGTCGGGGCCGAGCTCAAGCTCTTCAATCTCGGCAAGCAACCCGTTGTAGGTCGCGGCTTGCGCTGCGTATTCCTCCCAGATCCCTGTCCGGCCACTGCGGGGTTTCTCCAGGCGACTCCTGATGTCGGCGATCTCAGTCTCAAGCGCTGCCGTTTCTGGCTCGTTCAGGAACTCGACCATTCGTTCGAATGCTTCTCTTGAGCGTTCCTTCCGTCGCGGCCTTGCGAACACTCTCCGAAACCTGCTGGCCGCGACGCGGGCGTCGGCGAAGTCGGCGTCGATACGGCGCTTGGCCGCTTCGAGCCTGGGAGTTATGGGCCTGACGCTTCGGCGCGCTTCGTCGAGCGCGCGAAGAGCATTCAGCAGATTGGTCTGCTCTCTGGGCTGGCTTCCGATGTCGAATCGGACCTTCAACCCCCTGCGAGCTTCGTTCTCGAGCCGCTTGGCGGCAGTGCGGATTCGCGAGGAACTCGTTGACCCGACACCTCTGATCGATTCAAGTCGAGACGCGCTCGTCGCCATGGCTGCACCCACGGTTCGAATTCCGGCGGCTTCGATGGCGCCGTAACTGATCCGACCCCCAGAGAACCGCCTGAGTTCCCGAAGAGGTGTCACCGCAAGTTGGGCGCGGACTGCGCGTTCGCGGTCGGCCCGATAGGCAGCCCGGGCGGCATTGAGACAGGAGCGAGGAAGGCCGAGCACCGCCGCGATGCCAGACCGCAGCTTTTTGAGGCGCCCTATTACTTTCGAAGGAGGCTCAGGAGACTGGCTCCCTGTCGAGGGCGTGCCGCTTGGAGGTAGTTCGGAGCTCACAGGAGGCTCCATGAGCTGTAGCCGCACCAGGAGCAGCTGCAAGCCCGACGGCTCATCAACACCCCAACCCACTCACCTGTGCAACCGTCCCCAGACACCAAGACCGCTAAGGATAATTCCAGGATGGGCTGGCACCGCACCTTGAAGACCCAGCCCGTTTTCGCCAAGCACCACCCACTTAGTCCCTCCAGACTCACGTCACTGGCCATAGGAGACCGGTGTTGTCTGTGGAACGGTCACGGGGTTGGAAAAGTCTTGGCGAAACGGCGCGCTGTGGTTTCATCTCCCATAGCGCCCAGGGCAGCGCATCCGCGAGGGTGGGCACGGGAACTAGCAGGAAGGCTTGTTGTTGGTGTCCCAGTGGGTTGGGGTGTCGTGGATGCCTGGGGATTGGACTAGGTCTTCGAGCCATTCGACGATGGAATTTTCTAAGGTTGCGGGGAAATTCCGCCGGTGACCGCGGATCCCTATGAAGCGGTCTGGTTTGTCGTGGAACAAGATGTGGTTCGGGATGTCGATGGCACCCTTGCCGTAGTACACAAATCGCCTGGAAATCAGTGCCCGCGGCGGATTTGTGTCGCGTTTGACGTGATCACGATCTGCGCAGCCGTTCCCCATGCTGTGATAACTGTGGGCCTGAATCCACTCTCCAGATTGGGGATCGCTGCGATAGATGTTGTCGCCGCATTGAGACTCTTGACTGCTGGTCTGCTTCGGCTTCTTTTTCTGAAACCGGGGATCGTTCCAGTAATCGTCGAAGGACATTGCCTCTTCGACGTTCATGGCATAGATGAGCTTGCCAGCTTGACCATTTTGTGTGGACCCGAGACCCACCACCCAGTCTCCAATTTCTGCACCCTGTCGAATACGTGGTTTGCATGTGGCGAGGGTGCAGTAGCCGTGGAAGGGATTGGGGGCGAAACCTTCGTCGTGGGTAACGACGTAGACGAATAGATCCATGGTGGATTATCTCCAAGGAAGCGGTTGGGCCGCATGAATTGCCACGGTGACTGCCTGATACAGGCAGGCTGATCTTATGGATGACCTCATACCACGGGCAAGCACGCGTGGACCGATGCCGGAAGGACTGGTGCATGAAGTGTCGACAAATCGATGCGCCAAAAAATGGTGTCTGCGACTTCGGCCACCAGTAGACCTAGTGCCGTGAGAGACAGAGGTCACAGGTGTTGCGGGCGGGGGCACGGTCTGTGAGCGCATTCACGCCCTACGTGAGCGAACAGCTCAAGGCGTACGTCTATCTGTTGATTGATCCGCGCGACGGCGAGGTCTTCTATGTGGGCAAGGGAAACGGGAGCCGGGTGTTCGCCCACGCCCAAGATGCCCTTGGCGACGAGGAGGCGGCGAGCGACAAGTTGGATCGGATCAGGGAGATCCATGGCGCAGGCCAACAAGTCGAACACCAGCTGCTGCGGTTCGGGCTCACCGACCGAACGGCATTCGAGGTCGAAGCAGCGGCAATTCAGCTGCTGGGCATGGACGAGCTCACCAACAAGGTCGAGGGACATCACGTTTGGCGGCGGGGCCGAATGACCACTGATGTCGCAATATCGCTCTTTGATGCTCCCCAAGCGCCTGAGATCAAAGAGCGGGTGATCCTGTTTCGGATTCCCCGGCTCTGGTCACCGGAGATGTCCGCCGAGGAACTGTACGAGACAACGCAAGGCTGGTGGACGCTTGGGCCCCGCCGCAATGGCGCCGACTACGCCTTTGCCGTCAACCGGGGAGTCATCCGCGAGGTGTATCGGATTGACAGCTGGCGACAGCGACAGCGAGGCGACAGGGACTGGGAACACGACATCGGCAAATCCCGCAAGCGGTGGGGCTTCAGCGGCGAGGTTGCCGATGAGCTCGCGCACTACCGCAACACCAGCGTGCGCCACCTCTTCAAACAGGGTGAGTCCTCACCCTTCAAGTACGTGAACTGCTGAGATTGCGCCCGCTAGGTGATCTGGCGAACCGTGGGCAGTGCCTCCACTGCTTCGCCGTGTTTCTGGACCGCCATCGCCAAGTCGTGCTGGGTTTGCAGGTTCATCCAGAACTGAGGCTCAACGCCGAACCAGTGGCCGAGCCGAAGCGCCGTATCGCCGGTGATCGACCGCTTGCCGGCAATGATTTGAGACACCCGATTGGGCGGCACAGCGATCTGGCGGGCGAGCTCGGTCGGCGTGATTCCAAACTCCTCTAACTCGCCCTTGAGCACCTCCCCTGGATGAACAGTTCTTTGCAACATTCCCAATCCCCCTTCCTTCTAGTGATAGTCCACCTATCGATATTGACGCTGTACGTCAATCGTACATACGGCAATGTCTTGTAGGACGCTCATGGCTGCCACTCCCCTATCCCTTGAAGTCGATGATTCTTGTGCCAGACATGGCTCCGAAAAAATAAACCCCCGCCTGCCCTGCAACGCAGGCCAAGCGGGGAGGAATAAGAACAGACTAGCTGACCACGACGGAAGTCAAAGCGGAAATTTCTTCGCCCATCTCCAAACTAGGGTCGGGGGTCGTGCGACATGGGTTGACGATGCCGCTGTTCGGGGAGCTGGCGGACTTGGTGGCGTTTGGGGATATCGCTGAGGCTGCCGATGAGGCCGGTGTAGACGGGGTGTTCGTTTGGGACCATGTCCTCAGCCCTGTTGAGGGCCAGTGGGCGATTGCTGATCCATTGGTTGCCCTGGCCTCCGCGGCAACCCGCAGCCGGCGGATCAAGATCGGACCGATGGTCACCCCGCTGCCTCGTCGCCGGCTGATCAACGTCTCACAGGCGACGCTGTCGCTCGACCAGCTCAGCGGGGGACGGGTGATCCTCGGGCTCGGCCTGGGCAGCGACCGGGCCCGGGAGCTCTCGGCCTTCGGCGAGCCCGATAACCAGGCCGAGCGAGCGGCGAAGCTGACCGAGGGGGCCGAGCTGCTGTGTCGCCTGTGGTCCGAAGAGCGGGTGCAGCACCGCAGCGATGCCTGGGTGGTCGATGACGTGCAGGTCCATCGCCTGGACGGCCAGCGCCCCCGCATCCCCATCTGGTTTGGCTGCGCCCATGGGTATTTGGCGCCGGCCCGGCGAGCAGCCCAATACGACGGCATCTACCCGATCGACACCGACGTCGAGGGCTTCAAGCGCATCGTCGACGCCGTGTTCGAACAGCGAGGCACGCTCGACGGGTTCGACTTCGCCTGCTCGGCCCACCCCAGCATCGACACCGCGCCATTCATCGAAGCCGGGGCAACCTGGCTGCTCCACGCCTTCTGGCCCGGCAACACCCCAGACCAGGTGTTGCGGTTCATCTCCCGTTTCGCTGAACGGTAGGTCGACTTCCTTCTGTTGAATGGAGGCGTTCGCGGTTGGCGGGAATTGCCGGTATCGTTTGTCTCATGCTGTCGCCCCATGTGGTCGAACTCGAGGTTCAAGAGCCGTACAAGCTCTGGCTGCGGTTCGATGACGGCATCACCGGCATTGTTGATTTGTCGGATAGCGCGGCGCTTGGCGGCGTTTTCGCTGCCTGGACCGATCATGACTTCTGGCGCTCTGCCCATATCGTGGCCGATTCCGGCGCGGTGGCGTGGGGTGATGGCACTGAAGTCGACGTCTGTCCGCTAAGCCTCTATCTCGACGTCACTGGCCAATCCTTCGACGAACTGTCCTCCGAAGACCTCTCAGCCATCGCTGACTAGCCGGCAGTGCCGGAGCTCAGCCGCTTTTTCGGCATCGTGATCACGATGTATGCCCGTGATCACGGCCCTCCTCATTTCCACGCCCGCTTCGGCGAGCATGAGGCGATGTTTGACATCGAGTCATCGCAAGTGCTGCGAGGGCGACTCCCGAAGCGTGCCCATGATCTGGTCGACCAGTGGAGCGACCTGCATCGCTCGGAACTTCGTGCAGCCTGGGATGCGCTCGCCCAGGGCACGAACCCCGACAAAATTGCCCCACTCAGCTGACAGAAAATGGGCGTGTCAGCTAACCAACGTCGACCTCAATTTGGGTCACATAGGTCTCCTCGCGTTGCCGCAGCTCGATCTCATCGACAGATGCACTCTCAAGGAACAGCGTGAGGGCTTCGGCAAGGTTCTCTCGTGCCCCGGTGATCGTCTCGCCCTGACTTGCAACATCGACCTCCGGGCAGAATGCGATATAACCACCGCCCTCGGATTCGATGATCGCCGTAAAGCGCCTGCTCACCTCAGACCTCCCGTTGCAAATTTACCGGCTAGTGGTGCATCGGAGACAGATGAACCTGCACGAGAGCGGGTCTGGCGGTCACAGGAGCGTTTCGAGGGTCAATCGGATTGCCGGAGCGGACTTGGGGAAGCGACTGGCCATGTCCAGGAGCGCAGCCGGCTGGTTTCCTCCGATTCGCAGCCAGCGTTTGAGGGCTTCCAGAGCTTGGTCGGTTCCGTAGAGGTGTCGCAGGCGGTACGCATCGACGATGGTCCGGGTCGGGCTGTAGATGCCTATGGCCAGTCGGTCGGTAACTGGAGTCGTCGTGCGGCCGACGTCGAAGGTGTCGGAGTCGAATCGGTGCCAGGTGACCGGCGCCTCTGTTTTGGGCGGCCGTTGCGACCGGGGCAGTGCGACGTTGATGGCCGGCGGGATGTCGTCGGTCAGGTCGTGGTATGCCAGCGCCGATGTCAAGCAAAGCGTTGCCTTCGGCGAGCGGATGGCGATCTCAACCAGATCAGGGTCAGCCTCAAATCCTGGATGGGCGTAGATGCCTCGGGCAATGCGGTCAATATCGCCGCGATCTCGCATCTGATACAGGTCGCGATCAGAGATCCCCGCGTGGCGCGCGTCGGCATGAGTGAAGACGTCCGGCAAACCGGTGATCGCTTTCGCAGACATGTATGAAAGTGTAGCCAGATAGATACCATCTGGCTACATATTCATACGGAGGGTCGGCACCGTCATGAGTCTCGTCCTACCCCCTTTCCTCAGAAGTCAGAACCGACCCCACCTGTCGAGGCAGGGATGCTGTCACACCCGCCGGGTATCCTCCTGGACCCATGAAGCCTGGGAGCCCCAAATGAGCAGCAGCACGAATGCGGGATCAAGCGCCTTTGCCATTGCAAAAGAGCTGTACAACCGCATCCCGCGGCTCTCAAAACTGAACCTTCACAAGCTTCTTTTCTTCATCCAGGCAGAGCATCTTGCCTGGTACGGCAATCCGGCGTTTACTGAGAGCATTGAGGCATGGGAGAACGGGCCTGTGGTTGCAGAGGTCTGGCACGACAGGCCCAGCAGGGGTGCGAGGTCTCGCAGCATTCCCCAAGACCTAGACAATGTGATGAGGTCCGTGGTCGCCAGATTCCGTGGGACAAGGAGCAACGACCTAGTTGCGCTCGTTCACGAAGAGGGGCCCTGGGTGGAGGCAACAGCGGGCGGAACCGTGATCGCCAATCAGATCATCACCTATGAGGCAATGCGGGAATATGCCCAGCAGTTGCCGAAGGAGCTGGAGCCACTTCGTGAAGCACTCAAGGACCATCCACGGGACCGCCCATTTGTTGCCGATCCCCGCTGAGCGGAAAAGCTGTAGCGCTCAGCACGAACCACCACCATGACCAACGACAATCTCTGGGAGACAAATGCCCTATCGCGCTGGATCTTGAGCCGATGAGCCTGCAACTACCGCTGATAGACACGGAGACAGGCGCTGCGCCGATAGGGCTTGAGTACCACCCCGATTTCTTGGCCGCCTCCGATGAGGAACGCCTGCTCGCTCATGTCGAAAACTCCGAGTGGCTCACCGACCTCTCGCGGCGTGTGCTGCACTTCGGCTACAAGTACGACTACACCAGTCGCAGCCTCGACGAGACGGCTCGCATTGGGCCTTTGCCAGAGTGGCTGGCACAGCTGTCGCACAAGGTGCGTGAAGCTGCATCTGAGGAAGCGAAGCGGTTGCTCGACGCTCACCAGCCGTTCGAACAGGCGATCATCAACGAATACGAGCCTAAGCAGGGGATCGCGCCCCACATCGACAGGGACTGTTTCGGTCCTGTTGTTGCGACTGTGAGCTTGGGATCGGCGGTCGACATGGACTTCTGCAGCGATTTCACTGGCGACGAATTCACACAGCGCTTGGAGCCGCGCAGCCTCGTCCTTCTCTACGGCGATGCCCGCTCCAAGTGGCAACATGGGATCGCGAAACGGAAATTCGACACATGCAACGGCCAAAAGATCGAGCGCAAGCGACGCGTTTCGATCACGTTTCGCACCATTGCAGAAGCCGGGCTACCGCAAGCCTGATTGATGCACCTCCCCGGATTTCACTTAAGCCTTGGGCGGTGTTTGCGAAGTGTTGACGAACCCCGGGGCTGCGGTTGCTTATCGCTGGCGGTGTTGGCAGTCTTCTGTCCAATGGCCTGTTTGTCCGCATCGGAAGCATTTGTCGCCGCGGGCGATCCGTTCGCATTGCCGGGCTAGGTGGCCGGGCTGGCCGCATCGGAAGCACGTTGCCGGATTTGGTGGTTTGGTCATTGTCCACTGGTCCCTTCTTGGCGTTCGATCAAGCTCTGGTCTCCACTGCAGGTTGGACGAGGAGCGCCAAATTCTCCACTGGCCTTCAATCGGCCTGGCTCCAGCGGCCCTCTTAGGCTAACCGCGAGGCTCTTGAATTCTGTTGAGGCATAAACTGAGAGCGCATTAAACATCGGCGCTTAGGCCCAAAACCCAACGCCACACACTACGGTCGCCAAAGGCGACCGTAGTTCCATTTCTACCGTGCACTCCTGCTACATCGACGAGTCCGGAGGATTCGAAGCATCAAATTGGGGCCAACGGGCGACACCACTTGATGAGACACCCCATCGAGCCGCCTATCGTGTTCCTGCATGGCCGACAAGCAGATCTACGTGATTGCTGGCCCTAACGGTGCGGGAAAGACCACGTTTGCGATGAGTCATTTGGCAGCCGAGGTGCCTGGTCTGCACTTCGTCAACGCCGATCTCATTGCTGCTGGGTTGTCACCGCTAGATCGCGGTACAGGCGTGGAAGCGGCGGCCGGCCGGCTGATGCTGGCCGAGATCAACCGTCTGGCTGCTCAGGGGCGCAGCTTTGCTTTCGAGACCACGCTGGCGGGCCGCAACTACCTGAGGCGCATCGATCGATGGCGACGCGACGGCTATTGGGTTGTCCTGGTGTATCTGAGCCTTGGCAGCCCTGAGGATGCGTTGCGGCGGGTGGCAGAGCGGGTGAGACAGGGAGGGCATTCGGTGCCTGAAGATGTGGTTCGCAGGCGCTTCGATGCTGGCCTGCAGAATCTGCATGAGCTCTACATTGGTAGGGTTGACGAGTGGAGAGTGTTGGACAACTCTGGACCAGTGCCGCTGCTTGTCGAACAAGGCGTGAACCATGACTGAGCTGAGCGATAGCGACCAGAAGGGCTCTGGCGACCATCCCCCTATCCTGCGCGGCGAGGAGTTGACCGAATCCATCCTGCGGTCGTTGAAGCTGGCCGCCAAGCAAGCCCATCTCGTGGCATATCAAACCGGCACGGGGGTGGTGACGCGGCGCAACGGCAAAATGGCAGTTGTTCCTCCCGATCCGGCCATGTACGAAGACCTCATTCCGCCTCCCTTCCAACCCAGCGAGTAGGGGCATCCTCCGCACCGGCATCGTCTTGGGCTGAGCAGGCACTCAGGGACCCAGAGTCGTGACAGGGATGACATCTAAGTGCGGTTTTATTGACGTTTCAAGTGCTGAAATACAGACGCAGTGGGGGCCGATCTTCGCCGGGGTGTTCAGTCGGTGTGAATGTCGAATAGTTCCAAGCGGCCGGTGTGGTTGGCCCAGGAGATGATTTGGGCGTCGGCGGTCGCCAGCTGGAACCCGCCTTGGAGTGCGGTGGCGACGATCATGCGGTCCATCGGGTCCAAGTGGAAGCCCTCGTCTTCTAGCTGCACGGCGCGCACCATGAGGTCTCCTGAGGGAGCGATCTCCCGGAGGCCGTCAGACAGCAGGCGCAGCCGCAGATTGGCCGTGGGCGGCAGTCGCAGCGAGCTGTTGGCGGGCCTGCGTCGCAGCAGCTCCAACTCCCAGAACGTCGCCGCCGACACCGCGGCCTGGCCTTCGATGATCGCGGCGTCGATCTGATCCATGCGCCCGCCGGTCATCTTGGTGGTGTCGCCGGTGGCACACCAGACCAGGACGTGGGTGTCCAGCAGTATCACGAAGCGGGTTCATCGGGCAGGGCCGACTCCGACCACCACTGCTGGTTGTCTTCCCACTCAGCCATGATCTCGTCCCACTCCTGCTCGGAATAGGCCCCTTCGCTGGGATCGTCGATCCCGGGCATCATTCCCCGATACCGCCCTTGAATCCCTCGGGGCTCAAACCCAGCCGGCACCAACCGGGAGACCGGGCGGCCATGCTTGGTGATCACGATCTGCTCCCCGGACTCGTTGACCTCGTCCATCAGCTTCAAGCACTTGGCCTTGAACTCCCCGGCGGAGATGGTGCGATACGGCACATCCAGCGACATCCCTCAACGATAACAGCCTCCGATATTTATGACCATATAAATAGTCACATTTGTTGGTCCTCTTGTCTAGTGGGTGCGGACAGTCCTTGATCCGGGGGAGATGGCGAGAGAGAGGGCTACGGCGACTATGGCGGCGCCGGCGCCGAGGAGGTAGGAGCTGGCCAGGGAGTTGCCGGTGATGTCGGTGCCGATCATGATGACCATGGTCTGCATGCCGGTGGTGACGCCGACTTGGGTGAGGGTGCCCCGCATGCCCGAGGCCACGCCGTAGTCCTCGGGCTCCACGGCGTCGGAGGCGGTGGTGGTGAGCGACGGGAGCTGGATGCCGTGGCCGATGGCCACAACGAACAGCCCCGCCACCGTCCAGCCCAGCGACGCCTGCCAGGCCGACAGGGCGAAGAACACCATGCCCACCGCCAACAGCGACGACCCGACCACCGGGGTCATGCGGGCCCCCAAGCGGGGGTGGATGTAGCCCCCGGCAAAGGCGCACGTGCTGAACGTGATCGGCCGCACCGCCAACAGCAGGGTTGCGGCCCCAAGGCCCCAGCCCAACCGCTCAGTGAACAAGAACGGGGTCACCACCAGCCCGCCCATGAACGAGAAGTTGGCCAGGGTGACCACCCATATGGGGATGGAGAAGTTGCGCTTTCGCAGGTAGGCCATGCTGATGATCGGCTCGGGCACGCGCTGCTCTATGCGGGCGAACGCCCCCAGAAACACAACCCCGCCGGCCATGAGGATGACGCTCACCGAAGTGCCCACGCCGTCGTTGCCCAGCAGCGTGAGCCCCACCAGCACCAGCGCCACTCCGGCGGTGAGGGTGAGGCCGCCCCAGTAGTCGACCGACACGTCGAGGCCGCCGCCCATCGGGCGGACCACCGTCGCGCTGGTCACCAGGCCGATCACCGCAATCACCCCGAAGAAGGCGAACACCCACCGCCAGCCGAACTGCTCGACGATCTGCCCGCCCACGATCAGCCCGATGGCGGGCGCCCCCGACAGCGCCGACTGGTACCAGCCGATGGCCCGGGAGCGGGTGGCGATGGGAAAGGCCAGCAGCACCATGGCGGTGCCCGCCGCGGTGGCCACCCCGTTGGCAACCCCGGCCGCCACCCGGAACCCGATCAGGCTCTCGATGTTCCAGGCCAGCCCGCTGAGAGGGGTGACCACCACCAGCATCACCGCCGAGGCCAAAAATGCCCGGCGGTGGCCGTAGATGTCGCCCAGCTTGCCGCCCAGCGACGTGGACACCGCAGAAGCCAAGATGGCCCCGGTCACCGTCCAGCTGGCGGCATCGGTTCCGGTGTCGAGGTCGCGGGCGATGTCGCCGACGGCCACGGCGATCACCGTCAGACTCATGCTCACCCCGAACTGCACGGGGACGATGGCCGCCATCAGGCGGAACCGGTAGCGGTCGTCGTAGCCGACCGCGGCTGTGCTCAGGGCTTCACGCCGGGACTACCCCGACAGGGCAGTTTGCACCGCGGCGGCGGCAGTCTCCTGGGCTTCGACGGCGCCGGGGATGGCCAGGGTCATGCCGAAGAAGCCGTGGAACATGCCGTCGTAGCGGTGGACCTCACAGGCCACCCCAGCCTCTTGGAGGGCGGCCCCGTAGGCCTCGCCCTCGTCGCGCAGCGGGTCGAACTCGGCGGTGATCACACAGGCCGGGGGCAGTCCGCTGAGGTCGGCCGCCTTGATGGGCGAGGCGTAAGGGTTGTTGCGGTCGGCGACGTCGGCGTACTGGTCGTAGAACCAGTCCATCGACTCCTTGGTGAGGAAATAGTCGAAGCCGTTCTCCGTCTGCGACGGCCAGGCATTGGAGTCCATGTCGCAGCAGGGATAGATCAGCAGCTGATGGGCGATGGCCGGACCGCCCCGGTCTCGGGCCATCTGGGCCACAACTGCGGCCAGGTTGCCCCCAGCGCTGTCGCCGGCCACTCCCAGCCGGGAGGCGTCGGCCCCGATGCCCGCCGCGTTGGCGGCCACCCACTGGGTGGCGGCGTAGCAGTCCTCGGCCGCGGCCGGGAACTTGGCCTCCGGCGCCAGCCGGTAGTCCACCGACACGTACACCATGCCGGTGCGGTTCACCATCTCGCGCACCTGGCCGTCGTGGCTGTCGATGCCGCCGATCACCCATCCCCCGCCGTGGAAGAACACCACCACCGGGCGAGGCTCGTCGGTGGCCTCGGCCCAGTAGATCCTGATGGGCAGATCGTTGCCGTCGGCGCCGGAGATCACCCGGTCCTCGGTGCGGGCCACGTCCTCCACCGGCATGGCGTCGCCCAGCTGCATGCGGTTGCGCAACTCCTCGGCGGTCAGCGAGGCGATGCCCGCAAAGCTCACCCCGTTTTCTTCCATCATGTCCATAACGACCTTGGCGGCCGGATCAAGTGCCATGGGCCGCACCCTAACCGAGCCCAATGCGCCTGCTGTGGGTCGCGGCGTTTACCATCTGCCCGGAGACAGCGCCGACACCCAAGGGGGATGGCATGGAGTTCGCGATGTTCTACGAGATTCCGGTGGCCCGGCCCTGGACTCGTGAGAGCGAGTACAACGCCTACCAGAACACCATCGAACAGGCCGTTCTGGGCGACAAGATGGGCTTCCACTCGTTTTGGACGGTGGAGCACCACTTCTTGGAGGAGTACTCCCACTGCTCCAACCCCGAGGTGCTGTATGGCCACATCGCGGCGCTCACCGAGAACATGCGGATCGGCTACGGCGTGCGGCTTCTGCCCAAGCCCTACAACCACCCGGTGCGCACCGCGGAGTCGGTGGCGGTGCTCGATCTGATCAGCAACGGGCGGGTGGAGTTCGGCACCGGACGCTCGTCCACCCGGGCCGAGCTGGAGGGGTTCAACATCCACCCCAACGAGACCCGGGCCCAGTGGGACGAGGCCCTGCGCCACATCGTGGGCTGCTGGACCAACGACGAGTACGAGTTCGAGGGCGAGTACTGGTCGATGCCCAAGCGCCGGGTGCTGCCCAAGCCCCGCCAGGATCCCCACCCGCCCATCTGGGGGGCCACCAGCTCGGTGCCGGGCCACTATGAGATCGGCAAGCGGGGCATCGGGCTGTGCTCGTTCACCGTGGGCCAGCCGCCCGAGGACTTGGCCGAGCGGCTCGAGGCCTTCCGCAAGGGCCACGCCGACTGCGATGAGCCGGTGGGTGCGTTCCGCAACGAACGGGCCGCCACCTTCACCATGGTGCACTGCAATGAGACCAACGAGAAGGCCCGGGCCGCCGCCGAGGAGTCGTTCGTGTGGTATCCGGGCTACGGGGGCGGGCTCATCGCCTCGGTGGCCGACTACCTGGCCGACCTGGAGGTGGCCGAGCTGGGCACCTACGAGTACACCGGCGATGCGGCCAAAAGCCGCGACGAGGGCCTGCTGGGCCAGATCACCATGGACTACATCTGGGAGTCGGGCGCCGGGGTGATCGGCGACCCCGACCGGTGCGTGGAGATCGCCAAGCGTTACGAGGCAGTGGGTTGCGACCTGCTGTTCTGCCTGTTCAACCCGTACAAGATGGCCCACGAGGATGTGATGACCTCCATCGAGCTCATGGGCAAGTACGTGATCCCGGAGTTCAAGAAGAGCTAAGGGGCGCCTAGACCGCCAACCACCCGTTCAAAAAGAGCTAACCGCAGACTGGAGGCGGCCATGGCCCTGCTCAACATCCGCTACGACTTCCGGTGCCCCGACATCTGCCCGGTGCCGGTGGAGGAGCTGTACCACGCCGCCATCGAACAGGCGGTGTGGGCAGAGGACCTGGGCTTCGTTTCGGTCACCCTGTCGGAGCACCACGGCTCCGACGACGGCTATTTGCCCTCGCTGGTGGCGCTGGCCTCGGCCATCGCCGCTCGCACCGAGAACATCCACATCATGCTGGCGGCGCTGATCGCCCCCATGCACGACCCGCTGCGGATCGCCGAAGACCTGGCCGTGCTCGACCGCATCAGCAAGGGTCGCATCAGCGTGACGGTGGCCGGGGGCTATGTGCCGTCGGAGTTCGAGATGTTCGGGTATACGACGGGCGACCGGGTGCGCCTCACCGAGGAGATGGTGGAGACCCTCAAGGCGGCGTGGACCGGCGAGCCGTTCGAGTTCCGGGGCCGCACCGTGCGGGTCACCCCCACCCCGTACCAGAATCCTCGGCCGGCCATCTGGCTGGGGGGAAGCGGCGAGAAGGCGGCCCGGCGGGCGGCCCGCATCGCGGATGGGTTCCTGCCCACCATGCCCGAGTTCTGGGACTTCTACCGCGACGAGGTCATCCAGTTGGGGCGTGATGATCCTGGCCCGGCCACTTCCGGCGGCGTCGGCTACCTGCACATCACCCACGACCCCGACGCCACCTGGGCCAAGGTGGCCCCCCACGCCCTGCATGAGATGAACGCCTACGGCCAGTGGGCCGCAGAGTCGGGCGCAGCCACCGGCTTCGAGCCGGTCGAGGACGCCGATGCCCTGCGGGCCATGGGCATGCACCAGTTGATCTCGCCAGCCGAGGCCATCGACATGATCAAGGCCATGGGCGACTTCGACGCCCTCATGTTCCACCCCCTAATGGGCGGCCTCGACCCCGCCCTAGCCTGGGAAAACCTCCGCCTCTTCGAAACCGAGGTACTACCGCACCTCTAGCGAGCGAAGCGGTTGGAGGCGTTGACGGCCGCCTTCGCCATCGCTGGGTCGTCGGCGAGATGACCAGCCTCGACGACAACGAGCTCGCTGTCCGACCAAACATCGGCTAGCTCCCTTGCGGTGGTGAGTGGAGCGGTTTGGTCGAACTGGCCGTGGATCAACACCGCGGGAACGCCGTGCAGGCGGTGGGCATTGCGGACGATCTGACGGGGTTCCAGCCAGGCGCCATTGTCGAAATAGTGGGTGACGATGCGGGCGAACCCCATGCGGAAGCGAGGATCCTCGTAGCGGGGGTTCGGCTCGCTGCCTGAAACCAGTGCGTCCTCCCACCGGCACCACTCGGCAGCAGCTTGCTCGCGGACTACCGGATCGGGGCTGTTGAGCAAGCGGCAGTAGGCGGCAACGAGATCGTCTTCTTGGCCGCTGACCCCCGCCCCGGCGTGAAATCGCTCCCATGCTTCCGGGTACAAGCGGCCGGCGCCGTGATACAGCCAGCGGATCTCCTCGCGATCAGTAGTGGTCACCGCCAGCAAAACGAACTCCGAGACCCGCTCCGGATGCCGTTGGCCATAGACCAGCCCGAGCGTCGAACCCCAGCTGTTGCCAAAAACAAGCCACCGGTCGATTGCTAAATGGGACCGAAGCGCCTCCACGTCCTGCACCAAGTGGTCGGTGGTGTTGTGCTCCAGGCTGGATTCGAAATCGCCCGCGTGTGGGGTGCTCCGGCCTGAGCCTCGCTGGTCGAACAGCACAATCCTGTAGAGCGCCGGGTCGAAGAACCGGCGATGCATCGGCGTACAGCCGCTCCCCGGCCCGCCATGCACCACCACCGCTGGCTTCCCTTCCGGATTGCCACAGGTCTCCCAATAGACACTGTTGCCGTCGCCAACGTCCAAATGGCCAGCGTCATACGGCTCAATCTCCGGAAACAACCCCGCCATCAATGCCTCACTTCCGCGGGAACATGGCGACAAGCAACAGGATCGCCGCCAAGAAAGAGCGCAGGACTATTGACACCAAGGGCGTTGGCAATCCAGATCTCACCCCGCTGCGTCGGCCCACTCCGACCAGTCTTCGGCAGGCGCCCTGTGCTCTACAGGAGTAAAGGCGAGTTCTCCGGGTGTGAGTGGGCTCTTCTCATACACAAGTGCATCATGCTGCGCAGCGACCATGTTGAGGTGCCGACGCAGCGCCTCGCGGATCAATTCGGATTTCGGAATCCCCAGAGAAACCGACATCTCTCTCACTTTCTCTGCCACTTCAGGCTCCACCCGAAAACTCAGCGTCGTCATGCAAAGAACCTATCTTGAGTGGCCATCAAGGCCCGGACAACACGCGGCCCAACCAGGCTCGGAGAATTTCCTCTGCGGAAATGTGTATTGTGATGTAGTTCAATGTAGTGCTAACTTCAATACATGAGAGAACAGGTGAGGTGAGCTGTGCCCCGTCCTACTTCTTTTCGCCTTGAAGATGAGCTATTGGAACGCCTCGAAGCCGAGGGCCGGGCTGCATCCATGTCAACAACGTCTCTGGTTAGCTCGCTGCTTGACGAGGGGCTGAAGACCCGAGAGTTCCCTGGCGTTGTTTACCGCCCCGGTCCTACAGGACGACGGGCGGGGTTGGTTGGCGGACCAGACGTGTGGGAAGTCATCCGCGACCTGCGGGGTTGGTCGGGCCGAGGCATGGAGCGCATCGAGGGCATTGCCGAGGAACTCGACTTGTCGGTGAGCATGGTCGGTTTGGCAGCAGATTTCTATAGCGCCTTCCCCGAGGAGATCGACACTCGCATCGAAGCGAATGAACAGGCCGCTGAGCAGATCCGGAGCCGGATAGAGCAACGCGAGAATTTGCTGTCGTCTTGAGGTGGCTGATCGACGAAATGCTGCCGCCATCGACTGCGGAGGAGCTGAACGCACTGGGTCATGACGCCATCAGCGTCGCTACTGCCGGGCTCGCCGGAACAGATGATGAGTCGGTCTATGCCGAAGCCCTCAAACAAAGCCGAGTAGTGGTGACCGAGAACTTCTCAGACTTCGCAGCGATTGCCGCCCAACGACTCGCCAACGACGACCCCTGTGTTCCCGTGGTATTGGTCCGCAAATCTGACCACCCACGCAGTGGCGCACTCCCCCACCACCTCGCGAGACACCTACACCAGTGGGCCAGCGAAAACCCCAACCCCTACCCCGGGCCCCACTGGCCCTAAAGACTCCTTCTACCCCTCTGACGGGACCTGGTAGCGCTCGACGTAGTGGGCGAACTGCTCGCGGACTTCGTCAACTTCCAGGCCGAATTGGTCGAGGGTGTAGCGGTGTCGGCCGAAGCGGTCTTGGGGGTTTTCGTCCATCCAGGCGGACATTCTGCGTCGGCCCAAGTCATCTAGCTCCATGTTGAAGTGGCGGTAGATGCGCTCCACTGAGCCCACCGGGTCGTCCATGAGCTCGGCGTACTGGAGGTCGAACACGGTGTCGTTCGGCCCCTGCCGGTCTCGGAACTCGGTGCCTACCTTGACGCCGTGGAGGCACTTGTCCCGCCAGGTTCGCCCTACCCGGGCGAAGTCCACCTGATCGGTGTTGGTGGCGTGGAGGGTGCTGTTGAGGCTGGCCACCGACCCCACCACTTTGAGCGGGTCGCGGTGGGTCCACACCACCCGGGCATCGGGGTACACGGCATACACCGCGGCCATGTGCCACATGTGGCCCGGCGTCTTCAGCGCCCACCGCTGGGTTGGGATGGCGGATTGCAGCACCTGCAAGCACAGACGGTGGAACTCATAGGCCGGCACCATGTCGCAGGTCTCGAAGAATGTGCCGTAGGAGTCGAACGTGCCCTGGGTCTCAAAGTGGATCGACTTGAACTCCCCGCCCAGCAGCGTCACGCACTCGGTGGGCAGCGTGGCCGCCATGGGGTGCATGGCCTGCACGCTGGGCGCCAGCTTGGACAGTTGGCCCGAGTCCTTCACCGATTCGGCGATGCGGGGGTCCTCTTTGTGGCTCGAAAGCGTGGGCGGCGGGGCCACCGCGGCCGATTCCCATCCCAGCAGCGATCGGTTCTGAGGGTCGAGATCCAGCAGGTTGCTGAGCAGGGTGGTGCCGGTGCGGGGCAGACCGCTCACGATGATCGGCGCGGTGACCTGCTCGCGGGCCACATCGGGATGGCTATTGGCCCAATCCACTACCCGCAGCCGCATCTGGAGCGTGGTGTCGAGCAATCCCCCCATGATCATCCGCCCCAGCTGGCTCAAATTCCCCTCGTCGTTGACCGAGTCCACCAGGATCTCGAACCCCTCCTGCCATCCGTCAGGGCCGAAGTCGTCCAGCTTGGCCGACTCCTGGGCCTTGTTCACCAACGCATCGGCATTCAACCGCCCATGTGAGGGCCGAATCCGGCGAATGGTGCGGCCATAGCCGTTCAACGCCCGCACCACCAGCGGTAGCGACCGCCTGTCGGTAGCCCTGACGTCCCGCTTGGCTTCGCTCATGGTGGCGTAGGTTAACCCCCCAATGCCGGAAAACCCTCCGCCATCGAGCGACTATCCCCCCGAGCACCACATTCTGCGCGACCTCAAGATGGTGAACGAGCGGCCCGAGCGGGGTTGGGCGATCAGCCGGGTCCCGCTCTGCCCGGCCGTGCTGACCCCATCGGGCATCGCCCGCCTCGGCGTCATCGGCGTCACGGCCGACGCGGCAGGAGCGCTGACCGCCCTGATCGAGGCGCTGCCCGATCGAATCGCCACCCAGGACTTGTCGTACACCGCATCTGGCTTTGCCCGCCAAGGTCCTCTCATCGCCTCATGTCGACTGGTGCGGGCCGGGCAGCGCCTGATCACTGTGGCCGCCACCGTGGCCGACGGCTGCGGCAGCGACGATCCCGATCAGGCCCAGCCCGTCGGCCAGGCGATTCTCTCCTTCTCGCTGATCCCCAACCGGCCGGGGTACGACGACCTGACTCCACTGCAGGACCCGGCCATGGAGCGGCGCGAATTGGGGCTAGCCGCGTCGGGATTCGGGGACGCGTCGCTGTGGGATGCCATCGGGCTCGACGTGGTGGACGCCGCCGCGGGGGTTGTGCAGGTTCCCAAGACCGACTATGTGCGCAACAGCTTCGGCACCATCACCGGGGGCGTGATGATCTTGGCCGCGGAAGCCGCCGGCGAGCTTGCCGCCCAGGAGGCGCTGGGCGCCCCGGTGGCCGCCATGAGCCTCAACTACCGCTTCTTGGACCAGACCCGGATCGGCCCGGCTCAGACCCAGACCACGCTGATACGCAACGATGATCAAAGGGCGGTGGCCATCGTGAGGCTGGTCGACACCCAGCGCGACCGCCACCTGGCCGGCTACGCGGTGATCCAGTTCGCAGTGCTGTAGCAGCTCAGGCGGTGCCGGCGGCGAGGGCGTCGCCGATGCGCAGGAGCTGGGCAGTAGCCCCGCCCAGCGACAGCTCCAGGTGTTTGGCCCACACGTAGTAGCGCCACAGCGGGTAGTCGCGGTCCACGCCCATCCCGCCGTGGAGGTGCTGGGCGGCGTTGGCCACCCGCTGGCCGCCATCGGCGGCCCAGTATTTGGCCACCGCCACCTCGGTCGATGCCTCCAACCCCTGGTCCAGTCGCCAGCACGCTTGCAGGGCGGTGAGCCGGATGGCCTCGGTGTCGATGTAGGCGTCGCCCACCCGCTGGCCGACGGCCTGGAAGGTGGCGATGGGCCGACCGAACTGCTCCCGCTCGCTGGTGTAGGCAGCGGTGATCGCCAGCGCCTCGCTCACCACCCCCACGGCCACTGCGCTCAGCGCCGCGGTACACCGCTGCACCAGCCATTCCACCGCTTCAACCCCGGTACCCAGCCGATCAGCCGGAGCATCAACCAGCACCACCTTCCCCTCGACCAGCCCCGAGGTGGTCTCCTGGGGCACAACCTCAACCGAAGGGGCGGCATTGCGCACTAAGAAGAGCCCGACGCCGTGGTCCGTCGATGCGGGAACCAGAAAGCAGTCGGCCTGATCGGCGAACGGGACCATCTCCTTGGTGCCGCTCACCGTCCAGCCATCGCCCGCTGCGGACGCCGTCGCCGAGGGTTCGCCGGGATCGCGGCCCGGCTCCACCAGCGCGGGCGACACCAGCGCCGATCCTTCGGCCATCTCATCCAACAGGTCTTCGTCGGGATCGAACTCGGCCACCGCCATGGCCGCTACTGGGGCCAGAAAGGGGACCCGGGCCGTGGTCCGGCCGACCTCCTCCAACATCAGGCAGGTGGCCAGGAAACCTAAGCCTCCCCCGCCGCACTCCTCCGGCAGGGAGACACCCACCAGCCCGGCATCACTCAGCTCCCCCCATACATCTTCATCGTGGGTTGTGCCGTCGGCCTCCAGGTGCTTGTGCCGCTCCGGGGTCGACAAGTCGCCCAATATCTGGCGGCTCAGATCGGCAACCGCTTGCTCCTGCTCGGACAAGGAGAAATCCACCGGCTCAGTGTGGCACCCCTCTGACCGGGGGGCGTATTTGAGCAACAATGGCTGCTCTGCTTCGTAAACCCATGATGAGGATCGCGATCTGGCTGCTAGCCGCTGTCGCCTTGTTCGCGGCCTGCGGCTCCGACGCGCCTCCTCCCGCGGCAACCTCGGTGGCCACCGCGCCGGCGGAAGCACCGGCCTCCCCCTCTCCTACCGCCATCCTCGCCACCGCCGTACCGACCACCGTCCCTCCAACCTCGGTGCCCGCAACCCCCGCCCCCACATCCCCGCGACCCACGGCTGTTGCCACACCCGCCCCAACTCCGGTACCCACAGCGCCTCCCACCGCTCCCCCCAGCCCTCGACCAACCCCAAACCCGTCAACCCCGACACCGACGGCCGCCCCAGAACCCCCGTCGCCCGCCTGGTCGGGATCGCTGAGCTACCAGGTGGTGGCCACCCACCCCCATGACACCTCGTCGTTCACCCAGGGATTCCTGTGGTTCGACGGCCAGCTCTACGAAAGCACCGGACTTCGAGGGCAATCCGTATTGCGAATCATCGACCTGCCCTCCGGCCGCGTGCTCCAAGAAATATCGGCCGACCCCCAGCACTTCGGGGAAGGCCTGGCCCTGGTCGACGACCAGCTCATTTGGCTCACCTGGCAAGCGGGCACCGCCGGGGTGTACCAGCGGGACACCCTGGAGCAAGCCGGCAGCTTCTCCTACTCCGGCGAGGGCTGGGGGCTGTGCCACGACGGCACCCGGCTGGTGATGAGCGACGGGTCGAACACGCTCACCTTCCGCCACCCCTCCACATTCGAGGCGATGGGCTCAGTTGCGGTCACCCTTGCCGACGGCAGTCCGGTGAACCAGCTCAACGAACTGGAGTGCATCGGCGACGACGTGTGGGCCAACGTCTGGCTCACCGACCGTATCGTGGTCATCGATCCGGACACCGGCACGATTGTCGCCGAGGCCGATATGGCCGGGATCATCAGCCCCCACCCAGCGCTCTCCGACGGCAACAACGTTCTCAACGGCATCGCCTACCGGCCCGACACCGGAACTTTCCTCATCACCGGCAAGCGCTGGCCCACCATATTCGAGGTCCGTTTTGAGTGATGTCCCGCTGGTCGCCGGAGTGGACGGGGCCAAGGGCGGCTGGGTCATGGCAGCAACCGGCGCCGACCCGGGCTCACCAGTGGAGTTCTCGTTGCGGCCGTCGTTCGCCGACGTGTGGGCTGAGGCCCGGAGTCAAGGAATGCTGGCCATTGCAGTGGACATGCCCATCGGGCTTCCCGGTCAGGACAAGCGCCGCTCCGACATCGAGGCCCGGGAAATCCTCGGCCCCCGCCGCTCCTCGCTGTTCTGGACCCCGCCGCTGGGCGTGCTCGACGCCGCCGACCACGCCGAGGCCAATCGGCTGTCGAGAGAGGACACCGGCCGGGGCCTGTCGATCCAGGCGTTTCACCTGCTCCCCAAAGTGCGGGAGGTGCGGGCCGTGCTGACTCCCGACGACCTCTCCCCGCAGTCCCGGCCCCAAGCCGCCGAAGTCCACCCCGAGACCAGCTTCGCGGTGCTGGCCGGCCAGCCCATGTCGGCATCCAAGCGCCAGCCGGCAGGCCAGGCTGAACGCCAAACTGCCCTGGCCCCGGAATTCGACAATCTCGACACGGCACCACCACCCCTGTCGGGAGCCACCCTCGATGACCTGCTCGACGCCACCGCCGCGGCCTGGACCGCTCGGCGCATGGCCACCGGCACCGCAATCACATTGGGCCAGGGCGAAGTCGACGAAACCGGCTACCCGATGGCCATCTGGGCCTGACTTCCGATCAAGGCCAGCTACGACAGCTCCGTATAGCCGGGGGTGTCCAGGTGGGGGGTCTTGAGATACACCTTGGCTTCGGGCGACCCCTGGAAGCGGCCGTGGCTCCAGCGCACCTCCACATGGCCGTCCACGTGCACCGGGGTGTCGGTGGCCTTGACAATCAGGTCGCCCCGCCAGCGCACCACCGGCTGCACCCGGGCCTCGGGCCACACGTCGAACGACTTGAACGCGAACCGCTGGCGAAAATCCCACGGGGTGTCCACCCGATAGCGCACCGGACGGCGGCGGTGGTCGGTGCCCAACACGAAATAGGGCGCGGGCTGAAGCCGCAGCAGGCGCCACAGCGCCTCCTCCCGACGGGTGGCCCGATGGCCCAGCGCCTTGAGCCACCGCTCGGCGGAAGCCTGCGACACCGCCACCGAGAACCAATGGGCCGCCTCGGTCAGCGATTCGGGCCAGCGGCGGGCGAAGGGCTGCTTGAGCCGCTTGTGCTGGTCGGCGTCCAGGTCGGTGACCGACGGCGGCAGGTCGTCGAACCCCTCCTCGTGGTTGGCCAGGTACTGGCGGGCGGCCTGGTAGAGAGCCTGGTACTCGGCCAGGGCCACCTCGGCATACCAGTCCCCCGCCCCGGTTCGCCTCACCGCCAGCAGCCGCTCGAACAGGTGCCCGGGCGCCACGTTGTGCAGCAGGCTCGACCCGTACTTGCAGCTCACCAGATACACGTGGTCGATGCGCAGATCAGCCGGGGTCTGCTCATAGGAGGGGGCCTGATGGGGACCCTTCCACTCCACCCGCTTCGGCTGCCGCCCCCGCAGGCCGTCTTCGGCGTCGGCGAAGGCCACACCGTTGGCCCAAGCCTCCTCAAACTGCAACTCGTATTTGCCGTCGGCCCGAGCGGCGATCAGCTTGTCGTAGTGCCGGTCCTCCACCCCCACCACCGCATCGGGGCGAGTGGCCAGCGCCTCGTCCACCGACGACAATCCCAGCATCCCCAGCCCGGTGACGATCTCGGTTATCTCGGTGCGAAGCGAAGCCATCCCCGCCCATCTTGGTCGCTGGGCTGTTGCTGTGCATGGAGCTTGGCGGGAAAGAAGGAGATTGCACCCAAGATGCGAAACCGCGCCCGATGATGGCATCCTAAGGGGGTTCCCCTGAGCCCCTCGGAGCACAATGACGTTCAAAAAAGGTGACAAGGTCGTCTACCCCCACCACGGAGCAGCCACCGTGGTCAAGCGGGAGATGAAAGAGGCATTCGGAGAAAAGACCGAATACCTGGTGCTTCGCATGGCCCACGGCGAGATGGTGCTGTCGGTTCCAGTGGCCAAGGCCGAGGAGGTGGGCATGCGGTGGCCCATCTCCACCGAGGACGTGGAAGACCTGTTCGAGGTGCTCCGCAAGCGCGACGTGCGCGAGCCGGCCAACTGGAGCCGCCGGTTCAAGAACCACCAGGAGAAGCTCAAGTCGGGCGACGTCTACCAGGTGGCCGAGGTGGTGCGGAACCTGGCCCTGCGGGACCAGAACAAAGGCCTGTCCGCTGGTGAGAAGAGCCTGTTCACCAAGGCCCGCAACGTGCTGGTTTCGGAACTGAGCTTCTCGCTGAACGTGTCTGAGGACGAGGCCCTCGACCGGGTGGAGCAAGCCCTGTCCTGATCCCGCTGGGCGGGAAAACCAGTTGCTCTCCGGCACCAGGGCGACGAGTACGCTTACCCCCAACACGGGCTGTGGCGCAGTTTGGTCAGCGCACCTGCTTTGGGAGCAGGGGGTCGCCGGTTCAAATCCGGCCAGCCCGACCCCTCCGACACGAAAGCCGGAGAAACCCGACCACTTAGAATGGCGGCCATGTCCGGCGCTCCTGGGTTCTTCGACGAGGCTGTCGACGAGCACGGGCGCACCCGGGACCACTATCGGCCGGTGCAGGAATGGTTCGACCGGCTGACGCCGGAACAGGTGAAGGCCCTCGAAAACCAGCGCAACGAGTCTTTCCGCCGCCAGGGGATCACCTTCACGGTGTACGGCGGCGATGAGGGCACCGAGCGCACCTGGCCCATGGACCTGTTCCCCCGGGTGATCGACGCCGAGGAGTGGGCCATGCTGGAGCGGGGCCTGATCCAGCGGGTCACCGCCCTCAACCGCTTCCTCGACGACATCTACGCCGGCGAGCAGGCCATCATCAACGACGGAATCGTCCCCCGCCGGCTGATCACCTCATGCACCGGCTTTGAGCGGGAGGCAATGAACGTGTCGGTCCCGCTGGGGGCGCGCTGCCTGGTGGCCGGAATCGACTTGGTGCGCGACGCCGACGGCGCCTACCGGGTGCTGGAAGACAACCTGCGCAACCCCAGCGGCATCTCTTATGTGATCGAGAACCGGGCCGCCATGACCAAGCTGTTGCCCGCCGCCTTCTCCGATCTGGCGGTTCGCTCGGTCGACCACTACGGGCGGTCGCTGCTGCGGGCCCTGCGGTCCATCGCCCCGCCGGCCTGTGGCGACGACCCCACCGTGGCGGTGCTCACCCCGGGCATCTTCAACTCGGCCTACTTCGAGCACGCCTTTTTGGCCCGCAGCATGGGCGTGGAGCTGGTGGAGGGGCGCGATCTGGTGGTGGACGACCACGTTGTGGCCATGCGCACCACTCGGGGCCTTGAGCGGGTGGACGTGATCTACCGCCGCATCGACGACGATTTCTTAGACCCGGTGGTGTTCAACCCCAGCTCCACCCTGGGGGTGCCCGGCCTGATGGCCGCCGCCCGAGCCGGCACGGTGTCGGTTGCCAACTCGGTGGGCAACGGAGTGGGCGACGACAAGGCGGTTTATGCCTACGTGCCCGACATGATCCGCTACTACCTGGGCGAGGAGGCGATCATCCCCAACGCCGACACCTACCTGCTGTGGGAGGAGGACCAGCGAAACGAGGTGCTCAAGCGCCTCGACCAACTGGTGGTCAAGCCAGTGGCTGAGTCGGGCGGCTACGGCATCGTGATCGGCCCCCGGGCCAGCGATGCCGAGCTGGCCGAGGCCCGAGACAAGATCCTGGCCGATCCCCGCAACTGGATCGCCCAAGAGGTGGTGAACCTGTCCCGACTGCCGGCATGGAGCGGCGACGGATTCGCCCCCCGCCACATCGACCTGCGCCCGTTTGTCCTGAGCGGCGAGCAGGTGGAGGTGATACCCGGCGGGCTCACCCGGGTGGCCCTGCGGGAGGGATCGCTGATCGTGAACAGCTCCCAAGGTGGCGGATCCAAAGACACCTGGGTGCTGGGCCAATCCGACCAGCTCGATCAAGCAGCCCAAAGCTGATGCTGGCCCGACACGCAAGCGAACCAGGACACCCAAGCTGATGCTGGCCCGTCACGCCGAGGACATGTTCTGGGCCGGCCGCTACCTGGAGCGGGCCGAGGACACCGCCCGGATGGTGCGGGCCACCCTGCTCAGCACCGTGGCCGAGAGCCCAGCTCAGGCCATCGATCGGATGCAGAACCTGATCCGCACGCTGCGGCTGGAAGTGCCCGCCCCCACCCAAGACGTGGAGACCATGGCCGAGAGCATGACGCCGTCGCCGCCCATGCTGCGCAGCGAGGCCGGGCTGGGCATCGACGTGCAAGCGGCGGCCACCCGCCTGGTGGCCTCACCGGCGTTGGCCGGGTCGGTGGCGTTTTGCATCGGCCGAACCAGGGAGAACTTCCGATCTCTGCGAGACCAGATCCCCTCAGAGCTGTGGGAGCAGATCAACGAGTTCCACCTGCGGCTCCGCCAAGGCGACTTCCCGGCGGCCATGGAACAAGACCCGTTCCAAACCCTCGACTTCATCCGGGTGAGCTGCCAGTCGCTCACTGGCGTCATCAGCTCGTCGATGGCCCAGGGCGAGGGCTACCGGTTCTTGGTGTTGGGCCAGATGCTGGAGCGGGCGCTGATGACCTGCCGATTGGTCAGCGTCCGCTACCCCGAGCTCGACGGATCGTCCTACGACGAGATGGCCCTCACCCTCCGGTCGGTGTCGGCCCTGGAGGCCTACCAGCGGGCCAGCCAGTCGTCTCCTGTGGGTTCTGACGTGGCCCGGTTCCTCATGGTCAACGACTCATTCCCCCGGTCGGTGCTCCATTGCCTGCGGGCCAGCGAGGCCCATGTGGAAGCGCTGGCCGCCAACGGCCGGCCCCCGCCTCTTCAGCGTTTGGCCCAGCTCCGCTCCGAACTGGAGTACGCCGACTTCGACACCATGGTGGGCGACCTGCCCCGTCATCTGTCTGCTCTGGAAGACGGAGTGCGGGATGCGGCCAAACTGGTGGGCAACCACTTCTTCCGCAACGCAGAATCCTTCGATCTCCACAGCCAGGCCATCATGCCGGGGGTGTCGTCGTGAGGCTGGACATCTGCTATCGCACCAGGTTCGCGTTCGACGCTCCGGTGCGGGAGTCCCAGAACGAGATGCGAGCCTGTCCGGTCTCCGATGAGCGCCAGCAGTTGCTGAACTATCGGGTGATCGTCGAGCCGTCGGCCAGGATGCTGTCGTTCACCGACTATTGGGGCACTCGGGTGGACCATTTCGGCGTCACCGACACCCATACCGTCCTCGAGGTCACCGCCGAGGCTTCGGTGGAGACCCAAGACCCGCCGCCGGTCACCACCGGCCCGCCGTTGGAGACGCTGAAGGTGCCGGGGTTCCGCGATCGACACGAGGAGTTCCTCAAGCGCAGCCACCACACAAGCTGGAACGAGGACATAGCCCAAGCAGCCCGCAGTCTTGCCGAGGCCAACGGGTCGAATGTGGCCAGCGCAGTGATGGAGGTGAGTCGGTACGTCGGCGACAAGCTCACCTATGAACCCGGCGCCACCGATATCGGCGAGCCCATTGCCGACATCGCGGCCAAGGGCGTCGGCGTCTGCCAGGACTACGCCCACTTGGCCGTGGCCCTGTGCCGAAGCATCGGCATCCCAGCCCGCTATGTGTCGGGCTACCTCTTCTCCAGCGACGACCGCACCGGCAGCATCGACGGCGACCTCGTCCGAGTGCAGACCCATGCCTGGTTCGAGGCGGCCGTTCCCGGTTTGGGCTGGCTGCCGCTCGATCCCACCAACCAGCTGGCGGTGGGCCGCCAGCACGTGAAGATCGGCCACGGCCGCGACTACGACGATGTGCCCCCGCTGCGGGGCGTCTACTCCGGTCCGGGCTCTCCCACCGTGGAGGCGTCAGTGGAGATCCGCCGGATGGATCCGGCCCGCCCGCCGGCGGCGCCAATGCAGCCCTCGCTCCAGCGGCAAGTGCAAGCACCTCGCACCCGCCAGCAACAGCAGCAGCAACAACAGCAGTGAGAACCGGGTTGGGCTAGATGCGGGCCTCGCGTACGTCGAGGCGCCGGAGCATCTCGTCGCCCACGAAGTTCAGCGCCATAAGCGTGACGAACATCACCCCGCCGGTGATCAACGCGATGTGGGGGGCATCCTCCAGCCTGCCCTTGCCGGCCGACAAGATGTTGCCCCAGGTGATGCTGGGCGAGCCCACGCTCACCCCGATGAACGAAAGGCTGCCCTCGGCGATGATCACGATCCCCATAGCCAGAAAGGCGATGGAGGCCAAAGCCGGCACCACGTTGGGCAGCACTTCCCGGAACAGCAACCGGGGCCAGCGGGCCCCCATCATGTCGGCCACGGTCACGAACTCCCGGGCGGCAAACCGCAGCGCTTGGGCCCGGGCGATGCGGGCGATGGCCGGAATGGTCAAGATGGTCACGGCGATGGTGACGTTGAAGTAGCTCTGGCCCAGCATGGTCACGATGAACAGGGCGAACACCAGCGCGGGCAGGGCCAGCGCCACGTTGACCACGCTGCTGATTCCGAGGTCGATCCACTTGCCGAAGTATCCGGCCACCACTCCCAGCACTCCGCCCACCACGATCCCGATGCCCACCGCCGGGCCTGCGATGGACAGCGACAACCGACCGCCCCACACCGAGCGGGCGAACATGTCCCGGCCGAGCTGATCGGTGCCGAACCAATTCGACCACGATGGACCCTCTTCTGGCGGCCCGGACAATGGCTTGTGGGGGTCGTCCAGAAATCCCAGCCACGGGGCCAGCACGGCACTGGCAATCACCAGTACCAACCACCCCACCGACACCCACAGGGCAACGTTGTGCCGGCGGCGGCGAGGAGCCACGTCGGGCTGGGAACCCGTGATGGCGGTGGTGTGGGCGTCGGTCATTTTCGCCGTATCCGAGGATCGAGCACCGAGTAGAGAAGGTCGACCATCGTGGTCACGGTCACAAAGACCGCCGCGATCAACGCCACCAGGGTCTGCACTAGCAGGAACTCCCGGGCCGCCACCCAGCTCACCAGCAGCGAACCGACCCCGTCGAGGTCGAACAGGAACTCCACCACGATGGCCCCGTTAACCGCTTGGGCGGCCTGGATACCAAAGATGGTCAACAGCGTGAAGCTCGACGGGCGCAGCACGTGGCGGATGAGCACATGGCGCACCGGCAGGCCCTTGGCCCGAGCCGTCCCCACGAAATCCTCTTGCAGCGTGCCGATGACGTCAGTTCGCAGCAGTCTCAGATAGATGGGCAACAGCCCGGCGGCCAGCGTTATCGAGGGAAGGAACATCACCCTGAAATGGGCACCCAACCCCTCTGAGATCGGCTGGTAGCCGCTCAAGTCGAACCAGTCCAGCCTCACCGCGAATACAAGGATCAGCACCAGTCCGAGCACGAACACCGGAGTGGACAACAGCGCGAACGCCCCTCCACTGGCCACCTTGTCGCCCACGCTGTTCTGCTTGTATCCGGTCCACAAGCCAAGGGGTATGGCCGCGCCCAACGCCAGAACCTGGGAATAGGCCAACAAGAGCAGGGTGCGGGGGAGTGCGGTGTTGAGGGCCTCGCCGAAAGAGCGCCCGGTGAGGTACGACTTGCCGAAGTCGCCGGTGAGCACGTCGCCGCCCCACTTGGCCCATTGCACGATGACCGGCTCGTCCAGGTTGCGGTCCTGCTCGCACTCGGCAATCTGCTCCTCGGTAGCCGCCCCGCCGAAGGCAGCAATACACGGGTTGCCGGGAAGCAGGTTCAGCATCCAGTAGAACAGCAGCGTTACCGCCAGCACTACCAGGGCAAGCTGGGCCAGGCGCATCCCGAAGAACCGGAGCACTGGCCTCTCCCAATCCTTGGCCGGTTAGCGCCCTTCGAGGCCGAGGCCGGTCGCTACTGCTCGATCCAGGTCTCGGTCAAGAAGACCCTGCCGCTAAAGATTCTCTCGTGGCGAGCTCCGTCGGCAAGGGTGAGATTGTCGACCCCGTGTACGTGGTCGTAGGTGGCGAATAGCCAGTTGGAGTTGTAGAACCAGATGTAGTGGGCGCTCTCGCCGAAGGCCCGGTTGATGTCCTCGGCCAGCTCCCTTAGTCGATCGGGGTCTGTGGTGGTCAGAACCTCATCCAGTGCGGCGTCAATCGCCGGGTTGTTGATGCGGCCGAAGTTCAGTGCGATCCCCAGACCGAATTTGCTGTGCCACCATGTCCGCTCCGGAGCCACGCCAAAGCCCTCGTGTTGGCGCCACAGGAATGCCGAGAAGTTGCCGATCACCGCGTTGGTGATCAGCTCGGCCTGGTCCACCTGGGTGATGTTCACGTCGAGCCCGCAGTCACCCCACATCGAGGCAATCAACTCGGTGCTGAGGAGGTTGGCCGGGTCGTTGGTGGTGCCCAAGTCCACATTGGTTATGCCCAGGCTGGCAATGGCGGCACTGCCGGCGCCGGGGTCGTAGCCCGGGAACCCGGTGTCCTCCAGATAGCCGGGCGTGCCGGGCGAGAACGGGCCGTTGTCCGGAACCTGCCCATCCCAGCGAAGGGTGCTGTAGGTCTGGCGGTCGGTGCATTGGGCAATCGCCCGACGGAACTCCACGTTGTCAAACGGGGCTCGGGAGTTGTTCAACAGCAGGTAAGTGGTCTCGGCGTATCGATCCTCCTGCCAGTAGGTCTTGAACTCCTCGTTGTAGTCGTCGACTCTGAGCCCTTCATTCACACTGCTGGCATCGAGGTCGCCGGACCGAAGCGCGGCATACCGGGCATCGGTATCGGGAATGGGCCGAAACTCTAGAGCATCCAGGTAGGGAAGCTGGCGGCCCTCGGCGTCGGTGCGCCAGTAGTTGGGGTTCCGCACCATGCGGGTGGCATCGTTGGGAATCCACTCGTCCAGCATGAACGGACCGGTGCCGATGGGGTTGCGGGCCGCCTCCTCTTGGCCCAAGTCATGCATCGACGGCGCTCCGAAGTAGCCGAGATGGCTGGTCAGGAAGCTGGGGAGGGCGGCATACGGCCGTCCGAACACCATCCTTATGGACACATCGTCCAAGACCTCGATGTTCTGGATCTCCCAGTCGCCGACGATTATGCCGGTGAGGGTGCCCTTGGCCTGCTCCTCAAAATGCCGTTTGAGCGCGGCTGCGTCGGCCGGCGACCCGTCGTGGAACATAAGTCCTGGACGCAGGGTCAGCGTCCACTCGGTGAAGTCGTCGTTGGAGGTGAAGCTCTCCAGCAGGTTGGGGACTATCTGGCCGTCGTCACCCTCAATCGTCAGGGTGTCATACAGCGCACGGAACAGGATGTGGCCCGACACCGCGGCCTGGGCATTCACCGGGTTCAGGCCGTTGGTGGTTTCGGCCTCCAACCCCACAATCAGCGTGCCGCCGTACTGGGGCTCCATTGCAGCCTCGGGGGCTTCGGTGTCATCGGCTTCGGGGGCGGGTGCGGTGTCTTCCGTAGTGCCCGCGTCTTCCTCGCCGCCGTCGTCGGTGCTGGGCGCGGGGGCTTCGTCGCCATCGTCTCCGCTGGGAGCGGGAGCCTCGTCGCCGTCATCCCCTGAGGGCGCCTCGGGAGCCACGGTGGCCTCCGCGGCCACACCGCCCCCGGCGTCATCGTCGTCGTTCCCGCCTCCGCAAGCTGTGGCCACCAGCGTCAGTGCGCAAAACAGAGCCAGCCACCGCCACCGCGCTTGCTTCGAAACCCGCCAAAGTTCAGCCATGACACGATCCCCCCATGTCGAAAGGTCTCACCAAGCTATCGCAGCAGGCGGAGGCGCGCTCCCAAACCTCCCTACCCTTCGTCTAGCCACGTTTCGGCCAAAAAGACCCGTCCTAGGAAGATTTTGGGGTGCTCTCCCCCGCCGGGGATCGTGAGGTTGTCGACACCGTTCACATGGTCGTGAGCGGCAATCAGCCACCGCGAGTGGTAGAGCCAGATGTTGTAGACACCGTCGGCAAAGGCCCGGTTTACCTCCTCGGCCAGCTCCCGCTGCCGCTCCTCGTCGTCGGTGGTGATGACCTCGTCCAGCGCCGCATCGATGCGGGAGTCGACGACCCGCCCGAAGTTGATGGCCGGCACCGGGGGTGGCGGGCTGTAGCCGCTGTGCCACCAGAACCGCTCCATGGCCAGGCTGTAACCGCTGTGGTTGACCGCGATGAACACGTCAAAGTTCCCGAACACCGCGGTGGTAACCGCCTCGGTTTGGAGCACCTGGTTGATGCCCACATCCAACCCGCACTCACCCCACATCTGGACGAGCAATTCGGCTTGCAAAAGGTCCAATGTGGTGACCGTGGTGAGGATGTCAAAGCTGGGCGCGCCCAACCGCTGGAACGTGGCCCGACCGGCATCAGGGTCGTACTCAGGAAATCCGGAGTCCTCCAGGTGGCCGGGCGTACCCGGCGAGAACGGGCCGGTGGCCGGAGGCTGCCCGTCCCAGAGAACGGTGTTGAGAGTCTGACGGTCGGTGCACTGGGCCAGCGCCCGGCGCATCTCCACATTGTCGAACGGCGGTCTTGCCGTGTTCATCAACACCCCAGTGGTGGCCGAGTACCGCTCGCCCTGCCAAAAGGCCTTGAAGTCCTCGTTGTACTCCTCGACTCTCCGACCCCCGTTGTCGAGGCTGGCATCCACATCGTCGGCCCGCAGGGCATTGAACCGGGTCTCATCGTCTTCGAAGGGGCGGAACTCGATGGCGTCGAGATAGGGAAGCTGCCGTCCCTCAGCATCGGTGCGCCAGTAGTTCGGATTGCGCGCCAGCCGGGTCACCTCGTGCTCAACCCACTCATCCAGCATGAACGGACCGGTCCCGATCGGGTTGCGGGCGCTGTCGGTGCCGAGGTCGTACATGGCGGGGGCCCCCAGAAAGCCGCCCGCGCTAGTGAAGCCGAGGGGGAAGTCGACGAACGTCTTTCCCAGGCTGACCTTCACGGTCAAGTCGTCGATGGCCTCGAAGCCCTGGATCTCGGCTTCTTCAATGGCCAGCCGCGACAGGGTGGCGTTGCCCAGCTCTTCCAAATGGCGGACCAGGGCCGCCGAGTTCACCGGCGAGCCGTCATGGAACGTGATCCCCGGGCGCAGGGTGAACGTCCACTCGGTGTAGTCGTCGTTGGGCGAGAAGCTCTCCAGCAGGAACGGAATTGCCTCGCCATCGGCCCCCTCGATGACCAGCGGATCGTAGAGCTGCCGAAGTACGATGTGGCCCGACGTGGCGGCCGACGTCGTGATCGGATTCCATCCCGACGTGGTCTCCGACTCCAAGGCGAACAACAGCGTGCCGCCGTAGACCGGTTCGGGTTCGACGGTCGGTGCCTCCTCGTCCGGTGTGGTCGGGGCGGCGGTGGGCCCAGGTGATTCTTCATCGGCGCCGGCCTGTTGGTCGTCAGCCCGCTCGTCACCGTTGCTGTCATCGCCACCGCTGTCGCCAACGCCGCTGTCTCCTTCATCACCGCGGTCTCCGCCATCATCAGTCGCTGACGGCGACGTGGTCCCCTCAACCGCCACACCGCCGGTATCGCCGTCGCCTCCCCCGCCACAGGCGGATGCCAGCAGTGCGATCAGGCAAAGAGCGGCCAGCCACCGCCAACCCGCGGCTCTCGAGTCTCGAGTTCGATCGAACACCAAGAAACCTCCCGTCACAAACGGTCAGAAGCGTAGTTCAGGCGAGAGGTACGTGTTTCTTATTCTCTCCCCGAATTCAGGCCGACTCAGCGCGTCGGGCCCGTCGGGCACGGCTACCCCCCGCTGGGCACAGTCCTCGGCCATCGTGGCGATCAGCGTGGACTCATCCAGATCGTCCAGATGCCGGTCGTAGACCTCGGCTTCGTTGGCGTCGTCGAACACAAACGCCTTCCACGACAACGACACCCGCACCTCATCGAAGCGGTGGCGCACTGGCTCATGGCCGGGCTCCTTGATGATCCACTGGCGATCGGGTGTCAGCGTGATGGTGGCGTCGAATCCGTACTTGGAGTAGTCGGCCTCAGCGCCGATGGACTCCACCCGATGGGGCATGTAGTCGTTGTCGCCCATCACGCCGTAGTTGTAGGGCGGCTTCACCGTCACCATGTCGCCGTCCCATCCCTCGGGCCAGTAGGTGAATTCCCCTCCCGTGCCCATGTAGTACCAGCACACCGCGGTGGCGATCCGCACCCGCCACCGGTCGAAACACCCCGAGTGCATCATGCAATTGAGCAGCCAGGTGGGGTATTCGTCCCGGCCAATCCCCCGAAAGGAGGGAATGTCGGTGTGGCGGGCGTACTGGCCGCTGGGGGCGTTGATGTTCACATAGGTGAAATAGGGCCGCACCACCTCGGCGCTATAGAGCTGGCGGGCAGCTTCGATGAAGCGGGGGTTGTTGACGATGGTGTCGGCACCCTCCACGGCCTGTTCCTCGGCTCCCCAGGTGGTGCGGAAAACTGGAGGCACCCGGGGCTCGCCGTCCACCACGTCGACAAACGACGGGACGTCGCCGGTGCGGGCCCCGGCTCGCAGCGCGGCCCGGCTTTCGACGAACTCTGCGCCAGCCAGCGTCAGCGGATGGGGCGACTGGCGCTGCAATATGCCCAGCAGCACATCGGGGTCTTCCAGGGCCTGATCCATGATGACGGGCGGCCGGGGCAGCGTCGTGGTGCGCATCGCGACACAATACGGCACGGGGTAGGGTGGACCGGAAGGTCTCGGTCTGGTCGCCCGACGAGTCGGCCGGTGGATCACCGGGAGGAATTCAATGGAAACCACCACCATCTTGTTGCCTACCGGCGAGATGAACGAGCCCGCTCAGCCGCTGGCCATCCGCAAGGACTCGCTGGCGGGAGCGACAGTGGGCATCATCGACAACGACATGTGGCGGTCGATGGCGATCGTGGCCGACGAGCTGTCCCGCCAACTGGTGGACCGGGCCGGGGCAGCCGGGGTGGTGGTTCGAGCCAGCGGTCCCATGCACGGCGCCGATCCCGAGCAGTATCAGCAGGAGATGGAGGCCTTCCACGCCGAAGTCGACGCGGTGATCAGCGGTTTGGGCAATTGAGGTTCGTGTACGGCGTGGTGTATCCACGCCAGCAGCACGCTGGAGGCCATGGGAACTCCGGCGGTGGGCCTGGTTACCGAGCAGTTCCGGGGGTTGGCCGAGGCCACCGCTCGGGGCCTGCGGGTAGACAACCAGCCCTTGATCGTGTTGCCGTCGGGCTATGACGAGTGGTCTGAGGATGACATCAGGGCCGACATCGCCTCCCGTCTCGACGACATCGTGGACGCTCTAGTGGCATGACCCCGCGGGTGGCCACTGTGGGCAGCCAAACAGGGGTGAGATGACTCAACGGGTTGACGTCGACGGCGGCGTCGACGAGGTAGAGGCCTTTCTGCGAGAGCGGGGCATGACCGACGGTTTGCCGATCGTTCCCCCCACTCCCGAGCGAGTAGCCGCCGCGGTAGCCGCCTCCGGGCTGTCGGCCGACCATGTGGTGAGCGACATCCCGCCGCTGAATGCGCCGGCCACGGTGGAGAAGATCGCGGTCAACGCGGTGATGGCCGGGTGCAGCCCTGAGGCGATGCCGGTGCTCATCGCCGCCATCGACGCCTTCTGCGACCCCCAGATGAACGCCCACGGCGTGCAGACCACCACCAACCCGGTGGGGCCGATGCTGGTGGTGAACGGCCCGATCCGCAACCGGCTGGGGTTCAACTACGGGGCGGGCTGCTTCGGGCCGGGTTCGCACACCAACGCCACTGTGGGACGGGCTCTTCGACTGGCCATGGTGAACATCGGCGGGGCCATTCCCGGAGACGTGGACAAGGCGCCGCTGGGCTGGCCCGGCAAGGCCACCTCGCTGTGTGTGGCCGAGAACGAGGAGGCCTCCCCGTGGCCGCCCTATCACGTCGAGATGGGGTTCGACTCCGACGACGATGTGGTCACGGTGCTGGCCGTGAACGGAATGTGGCCCATCACCGACATGCACCACGAGGCCGACCAAGTGCTGCACCACGTGACTCGGGGGCTGGCCATCAGCGGGCCGTGCGGGGGCCACGACGCCCCCAACCCCTTCCCCACCGTGCTGGTGATGAGCCCGGTGATCGCCGAGATGGTGGCCAGCGTGCTGCCCACCAGACAAGAACTGCAAGAGCATTTGTTCGCTGAAGCCCGGGTGCCGTTGGACTTCTACCCCCCGTATAGGCGCCAACCCACCCGTGATGTGCTCGAAGGGCTTGGCGTGGCCATCGAGAACGACCGGGTGCCGATTGTGCCGTCGCCGGACTACTTCGTGATCCTGGTGGCCGGGGGCGCAGGCGGGCTTCAGTCGGCGGGGCTGTCGTGCATGCTGGGCATGCCCACGAGTCGGCTAATCGCTGCTGGCTAAGCCTCTTTGGGTTCGGCGGGGTGAGCTTGTCGGCTCAGTGGACCTCAAGGCCGAGTTGCTCGAAGATCTCGGCCCGGCGCTGCTCGTAGGTCTCCTCGTCCATTCCCCCGGACTGGTACTTCTCGCTCAGCAGGCGGAAATCCTCGTAGAGCTCGGCTTCTGACTTTCCGTTGGAGGAAGGAGCCTCTACCTCTTCCTCGAAGGGAACTTCAAGCTTGCCGTGACGGCGGGCCTGCTTGGCCGCAGCCCGCTCTCGCTTGTTCTTTTCCCGCTGTCGCTTCTGAAAGCTCTCTGATCCTCGACCCATGGCAATTCCTAGTCAAATGTTTGTGTGCGCAGAAATGCCATTGTACGCCCTCCCCAGGGCGTTTTGGCACATTTCCAACCGGCGTCAGTCAGGCAATAAACCGGTCTGCAAACCGCCGCAGCGAATCAACTGCCTTGCTGGTGCTCTCCCATGGGGTGACCACCAGACGGTGGGCGCCAGCGTCCTCCCACCGGCGCAGGTCATCGAGCGATTCGCAGCGGCCATGGGCAGTGATCTCAATGTCGGGAGCACCCAGCTCGGCCAGCCGGTCAACGCCTCGGCGCACCGACTCGAAGGTGTCGCCCATGCCCATCCAACCCTGGAAGCGGCCGGCCCGGCGCAGCGCGGCATCCGACAAACCGCCCACCAGCACCGGAGGGTGGGGCTGTTGCACCGGCTTGGGCTCGAACGCCACCGGTTCGAAGTCGTAGAACTCACCGTGGTGCTCCACCTCGGGCTCGGTCCAGAGCCGCACGCACACATCTAGGGCCTCGTCTAGGCGGCGCCCTCGGGTGCGGGGATCCATACCGGCGGCCGTCCACTCGTTGCGCAACCAGCCCGCTCCCACGCCGACCAATGCCCGCCCGTTGCTCACCTGGTCCAAGGTGGCGAAGCCCCGGGCGGTGGTGAACGGATGGCGCAATCCGGCCAAGTAGACGCAAACCCCGAGGTTGATGCGGGTGGTCTGGCCGGCCAGAAACGACAGGAAGGCCGGGGGGTCGTAAACCGGCAAGGTCGGTGGCAGGGGGGGATGGTCAACGTCTCCTAGCGTGCCCTCAGTTTTCACCGGGAACACCAGATGGTCTCCCATCCAGCATGACTCGAACCCGGCCTCATCGGCGGCCCGGGCCACCTCCGCCCATGCTCCCGGATGCAGCGATATGAAGGGGAACCCGAACTTCACCCTCAGCACCCTAGTAGTCCCCATACGATGGCTAACGACGACCGAGACTGGAGAAAGATCCTGGACCGCGACTTCGCTGCCGCCACCCTGAGAAGCCTGGGCCTCGACGCCGATACCCGGCTGCTGGCCGTGTGCGCCGGCACCGAGGATTGGGAGTTGCTGTCGTCGCTGGGGTTCACCGATGTGGTGGTGTCCAACCTCGACGAGGCGTTCGCCCCGCAGGTTCCCGATGGGGCTTGGTCGTACCAGGACGCCCAGTCGCTGACCTTTGAAGACCGCTCGTTCGACTGGGTATTCGTCTCCGAGGGGCTGCACCACTGCCGCTCCCCCCACCGGGCGCTGGGGGAGATGTACCGCGTGTGCCGCGAGGGGATCGTGGCCATCGAGGCCCGAGACAGCGCGCTGATGCGGCTGGCCGTGAAGTTGGGCATGGCCGACGCCTACGAGCTGGCCGCGGTCACCGACCAGGGATTCCTCACCGGCGGTTTGGACAACACCAGCGTGCCCAACCACGTCTACCGCTGGACCGAGTCCGAGGTAGTCAAAACCCTGCGGTCATACGACCCCACCGGCGAGCCCCGCATCGAGTTCCGCCACGGCCTGCGCCTCCCCACCGCCGAGGCCACCGGCCGTCGCCGGCGCCTGGCCGGACAGCTGGCCAAACCCCTGCTACGGGTGCTGTGCACCCTCTTCAAACGCCAGTCCAACCAGCTTGGCGTGATTGCCCGCCGCCCCACAGAGCTCTACCCCTGGCTCCACCGAGTCGAGGGCCAAATCCAGTTCAACCCCGACTATTCGAGGTAGCCGCGGATACTGAGGAACCGGTAAGCTGCGGCGTTCCTGCCCCGTTCGTCTAGAGGCCTAGGACGCCAGATTCTCAATCTGGTAACACGGGTTCGAATCCCGTACGGGGTGCCACTACTGCGGACGAGCTTGCATAGGTATACTCCACGGTATGCCTGATTCGACTACCATCAAGGTCTCATTGCGGACTCGGGATGCTTTGCGTCAGCTCGCTGATCGAGAAGGGCTCACATTCGACGCGCAGCTCGAGAAGATGATCCGACGGGAGCGCCGTCGCATCATCGGGGCACAGCTAGCGGGTGCCCCACTCGATGCTGATGATGAGGCTGTGCTCGATGCGTCGGCAAGCGATGTTGCTGATGCAAGCGGGTGACATCGTTCGTTGCGACTTCGGGACACCGGCGAGGGGCGAGCCGGGGTTTATCCGCCCGGCGATCATCATCACCTCCGATGATGTGCTGGAGTTCCGGCAACACGCGATCGTGGTCGTACCCTGCACGACAACGAAGCGGGGATGGTTGAGCGAGGTGGCTATAGAGGGATTCGGTGTCGCCCAGGCCCACCTGCCGACGACCATTAGTGTCGACCGCGTCGTCGAGTCGACAGGAACGAACGTCGGGTTTGTCGCGCTTCAACAGATCCGAGAGCTCATCGCCGACCTTCTCGGACTCTGACTAGCCCGTATCAGGCAGCCGGGGTTCTTCGGTGCTGGTGGCGCACCGCGAATAGTTGGCAGGCCATGCCGGCGGTGCCGTAAGCGAGGTAGCCGATGCCGACGGGGGTGACGGTGCCGCTGATGGCCTGGTCGATGAGGGCTGCGAGACTGGCTCCGATCAGCATCATGGTGAAGCCGAGGACCGCGGCGGCGGTGCCAGCCATCTCCCCCATGGGTTCGAGCGCCAGGCTCTGACCCAGCGGGAAGAACGCCACCATGCAGGCATTGGCCAGGCTGAAGATGGTGATCCACAGAACGAAAGGCGGCCTCCCACCGTTGGCCAAAGCCAGGGCCAGCATGGTGCTAGCCGCACAAATCTGTAAGCCGCCGGCGCAGAGCGCCACCGAGCGGGCCCGGAATCTGTGCAACGCCCGGTTGTTGAGCAGCGTCACTATGCCCATGCCCGCAGCCATGATCGAGAAGTAGGGGACGAACCAGCGCTCCTGGTCGAAGACGTCGTCGAAGATCAACTCGGAGCTGGCCAGGAACGAGAAAAAGGCGCCGGCGCAGAACATGCTGGCCAGGGTGTATCCCAGCGTCACTGGGTGGGTGGTTACCGACCGGAACCCGGCCATCGTTGATCGGAAGGTCAACGGTCGCCGATGCTCGGGCTTCAGCGTCTCCCCCAGCCGCAGCGACCACGCAATGATCACCACAGCGGTGAACACGCTGAAGGCCATCACATACCGCCACGAACCCAGCTCCACCAGACCCTGCCCCAGCGGCGGACCGGCCACCGGGGCCCAGAAGAACACCGCCATGACCAGGGTCATCACCCGGGCCATGGCGTCGCCGGAGTAGTAGTCCCGCACAATTGCCTGAGCGGCGGTTCGGGGTCCGGCTGCCGCAAAACCCCAAATGAAGCGGCTCACGTAGAGCATGCCCAACGTCACCGACAGGGTGGCCATCAGCGACGCCAGGCCGTACAACACCATGCTTCCGACGAGGATCCTCTTTCGACCCAGAGCGTCGGCCATTGGGCCGTAGACCAGGTTGCCGATGCCCGACCCAACGAAGAACAGCGTGATGGTCAGCGACAGGCCGGTGGAGTCCTCCGGCAGGTTGAACGCATCACGCATGGCTGAGAACGCCGGGAGCAGGGTGTCGATGGCCAGAGCCGACACGGCGCTAATCATGGCGATGAAGAGGATGAACTCCCGTTCGCCCAATCGGCGGCCGGTGTAAGTGGATGCGGGAGTGCTCACACCGGCCGACTTCTCATAACGGCGTAGCCTGTCCTCCATATGGAGATGAAGTCAAAGGAGTATCGCAAGCCAAATCTGGCGATCAGAGAAGTCCGTCCCACGAAGTGGCCAAGGAAATGACAGCGTTGGAAGGGAAGGTGGCGCTCGTCACCGGCGCAGCTCGTGGGCTCGGTGCCGAAATCGTGCGCCGCATGGTGGCGGCCGGTGCCTTGGTGACCGCAGCCGACAAGCGGGCGGACGACGGGGCCGCAGCTGCTGCCGAAGCCGGGGCCGGGTTCTTCGATTTGGACGTGACCGACGTCGAGCAGTGGGCCGCGGCGGTGGATGCGGCCGCCGCCGCTGGAGGTAACCGCCTCGACATTTTGGTCAACAATGCGGCAATCACGCGGGTGGTCCCGATCCTCGACTGCGACCCGGCCGAGTTCCGCAAGGTGATCGATACCAATCTGGTGGGCACCTTCCTGGGCATCCAGGCCGCCGCGCCGGCCATGGCGTCGAGCGGGGGAGGGTCCATCGTGAACTTGAGTTCGCCCAGCGCCTTCGAGGGCACGGTGGGGATGCCGGCCTACTCCACCTCAAAGTGGGGTATCCGGGGGCTGACTCGCACCGCGGCCCTGGAGCTGGCCGATCTTGGAATTCGAGTCAACACCGTGGTGCCTGGCCCCCTAAGGACCGCGATGACCCGTCGACCGGGATGGGAAGACCAGGACTACGAGCGCCACTACGGGGCCACTGTTCCGCTGCGGCGCATGGCCGATCTCGGAGAGGTGGCCGACCTGGTGGTTTGGTTGGCCTCCGACCAGGCTTCCTACTGCACCGGCGGCGACTACGCCGCCGACGGCGGCCTTGGAGCGGGCACGCCTGCGCCTGCTTCGGAATAGCGCGCGAGACTTACGCCGACCCCGAGACGACACAGGAAACGGAGCAATCGATGGGCCGTATGGACGGAAAAGTCGCGCTGGTGACCGGAGCGAGCGGCGGGATCGGCATGGCCACGCTGCGCCGGCTGGCCGGAGAGGGCGCCGCGGTGGTGGGTGTCGACCTCGTCGATGAGAAGGGCGAGAAGTTGGTGGCCGAGCTGACCGAGGGCGGGGCCCAGGCGGTGTACCAGCACTGCGATGTCTGCTCGCTGGAAGAGGTGACCGCTGCGGTGGAGCGAGCGGTGTCGGAATTCGGCCGCATCGACGTGCTGTTCAACAACGCGGCCACCAGCACCGGGGGCTACATCCCCGATCTCGATGCGGAGGGCTGGGACTCCAGCCTGAGGGTGATGCTCACCGCGGCCATGTACGGCATGAAGGCGGCCATCCCCCACATGGCTGCCCAAGGAGGCGGCTCCATTGTCAGCACCTCGTCGATCTACGGGGTAGTGGCCTCTCCGGGCAACGCCCCCTACTGCACGGCCAAGGCCGGGCTCATCAACCTGACCCGCACCGCGGCGGTGGAATGGGGGCGCAAGAACATCCGGGTCAACGCCATCTGCCCCGGTGTGGTGGAAACGCCCATGTACGACGCGGTGCTCGACATAGGCCTCAAGACCCATGAGGAAATCTCCGCCATGCACGCCCTAGGGCGCATCATCCGGCCGGAGGAGATTGCCGACCTTGTGCTGTTCTTGGCATCGGACGAGTCCTCGGCCATCACCGGCCAAGCCATCGTCATCGACGGCGGCCTGCTGTCTGATTGCAACTTGACCGGGGTGCCGCCGGCCTAGGGGCCCCGCCCCAAATTCACGGGCGGGCTTGGTAGATGATGTTGGCGTTGGTCTCGGTGACCCGCTCGAAGCTGGAGTAGCCAGCGGCGGTGAATACTTCCCGCATGGCGGCTTCGCCGGCTTGAGCGCCCATCCCCAACCCGACGGGTTGGGCCAGCGAGCATGGAATTCAAAACACCGCGGAGGCACCGTACGACGTGGCTGCCATCGGGTTCTCAGTCAGGTTGCGGACGTGGCCGTCCAGTGCGAACGGCTCCACCATAAGTACCGAACCGCCCTCGGCCAGCTGGCTGCGGGCGTGGGCGGCAATCCCCACCGGGTCCCCCATGTCGTGGAGGCAGTCCAAGAAGAAGATCACGTCGTAGGGCCCCTGGTATCCCTTGGAATCGGCCACCTCGAAGGAGGCGTTGGCCACGCCAGCCTCGGCGGCCACCTCCCTGGCCTGGTCGATGGACGGGCCGTGGAAGTCGAACCCCGTGAAGTGCGATTCGGGGTAGGCCGAGGCCAGGATCTGCACCGAGTCGCCGCAACCGCAGCCCACATCGGCCGCGGTGGCCCCGGCCCGGAGCTTTTCGTCGATCCCATCGGCGGCCGGAATCCACTCGTTGGCCAGATACATCTCGTACTGGGGGCGGAAGAAGCGGGCGGTTGAGGTGAACAGAGAGGGGTGGTGATCGCCCCAGGCCAATCCGCCGTCGCCTCGGAAGGCGTCGAGGATGTCGTCCATGTCGGCGAACATCGCCCGGAACATGCCGATGCCTCCGGCCAAGAATGCAGGACTCACTTCCCAGGCCAGCACCGCAGCAGCCTCATCGGTCAGCTCGAACGTGACTTCCTGGTCACCATGGCCGTCGATCTCCACCAGCTCAACGGCAGCCTGTTGGCGCAGCCACTCGGTGACCAGGCGGGGATGGCAACCAACGGCGTCGGCCAAGGCATCGGCAGTCATCGGCCCCGCCCCGGCCATGGCCTGATACAGGCCCAGCTCGTCGCCGATGTAGACCATGGCCATGGTGGTGGCACCGGCCATGTGGGTGGCCACCTCGCCGGCCAGCTCGGTTACCCGATCAACGTCGATGTCCATGTCAGTTCCTTCGCGGTGATGTACCGGCTGGAACCCTAGTGGTGCGTCTAGGTGGAGTAGCGGCCAGTGGTGCGGCGCTTCCATCCGGCGGCGGCAATATTGCCGCCGTCCACGTGGATGGTGGAGCCGGTCACAAACCGGGACATGTCCCCAGCCAAATACACGATCGCGGCGGCGCAGTCGTGCACCGATCCCCCCTCCAGCCACGGTTGGGGGGCCAGCTGGGATCTTTCGTCGGTGCTCTCGTCGCCGAGCATCCTCTCACCCTCGGTGGGGATCACGTCGGGGGCGATGCAGTTGACCCGGATACCGGCAGGAGCCAGCTCCAGCGACAGGCTCATGGCCAGATTGGCCTGGGCCGCCTTCATCGCCGAATAGATCGTGAAGCCGGGACCGGCCCGATGGGCCTCGATGGAGGTGACGTTGATGATCGACCCCCCATCGCTCATCAGCGGAATGCATCCCCGGATGAAACCGGTGACCTGGGTGAAGTTCTCGGCAATGAGCGCGGCCTCGCCCTTGAGGTTGATGTCGGCAAACGGGGAATTGAACGTGCCGCCGGCGTTGTTCACCAGCACGTCCACTCGCCCGAAGGCCTCGCCCACCTCGGCCAACCAGGCGTCTCGGGGCTCAGGGTGGCGGACGTCGAACAGCCCGGTCACACAGCGGCCGCCCAGTGCCTCCACCGCGGCGGCGGTGCGGGCCATGTCTTCGGCTTCCCGGTCGCAGATGGCCAGATCAGCGCCGAACCTAGCTAGGGCCACCGCGGTGGCCGCCCCGATCCCCCGAGCGGCGCCGGTGACGATGGCCACCTTGTCGGTGAGCAGCACGCTGGACGGGTCGAGGATGTTGTCATCGCTCCAAATGGGGCTCTTGTCGCTCTCAAGGCCGCCCAACGTCCACTCCCAATCGGTCATACGCCTACACCTACCGCCGAGCCGATTCCAAACGTGATGGCGGCTGCGGCCGCCGCGATCACAAGCTGGCGAAGCGAGCCCCGAACGATCGATCGATTGGTGGCCAGCGCCAGCGCACTTCCCACCAGCACCGCGCCCACCGCCCCGAGGAGAATCGACGCCACGATGGCACCGTTCCCACCGCCGAAGAACCAGGGCAAAAGCGGCAGCACTGCGCCAAGTGCGAAGGAGAAGAACGACGTCGTTGCCGCGAATACCGGGTTGCCCAACTCGTTGGGATCGATGCCCATCTCCTCCCGAGCATGCACTTCGAGAGCCTTCTCAGGGTCGTCCATGATGTTGGTGGCCATCTCCCGAGCCGTGTCCGCGTCAATGCCCCTCGACTCGTAGATCTCGGCCAGTTCCTCCACCTCGTGCTCCGGGTTGCGGACGTGCTCCCGCCGCTCCATCTCGAGTTCCCGCTCCAGCAGTTCCCGCTGGGCCTGCATAGAGATGTACTCGCCGGCGGCCATCGACACCGCGCCAGCAATGAGCCCGGCCAACCCGGCGATCCGCACCAGCTCCTGGCTGGAACTGGCCCCGGCCACACCCAAGATCAGGGCCACGTTGGACACCAAGCCGTCGCTCACCCCGAACACCGCCGCCCGGTACCCGCCCCGGGTCACATTGCGGTGGTGCCCCTCGCCGAGATGTCCCGAGCCAGCAGGCTTTCGTGCGAACACCGTCTCAACCTACCGCCCTTTTATGACGCTGCGGCGGAAGAACCTGCCAGCGCCTCAACCCCCGGCGCGGGGAGGCAGCACCACCTGTTCCTCATCGTCGGCTCTCACTACCCAATGGTCGCCTCGGCGGAAGACTTCGGCGCCGGGTGCGCTCAGGTAGTCGCCATCTCGAACCCAGCTCACCGCCTGGCTCATGGCCACCTCAACCAGCCCGGCACGACCGGCGGCTGTGGCCTCCGCCGCAGCACGACACGCCACCAAGCCGGCCACCGGGTCGGCGGCCGCGTCGCCAACGAACCACGGCAGACCGCCGTCCGGGTCTGACAGCCAAAGGCCCCCGCTCACCGCGGCGTCGTCGCCAAAACCGGCCCTACCGTCGCCGTGGCCGGTGATCGAAACCCACACCAACCCGGCGTTCTCAGCCACCTCCAGCCGGTCGATGCCCCAGTTGGACCACACCCGGGGTCGCAGGCCATCCACGACAACTGCCGATTCCCCACATAGATCCATAAATCGACGGCGACCTTCCTCGGATCCCAGATCGATGACCATGTCCTGCTTGCCCCGGTTCAACCGCTCATAGAAGGCGGCTGAGCCGTACCGGGCCCCGTCGGGACGGCCGGGTGCCTCTATCTTCAGCACCTCGAATCCGAATTCCCCCAACAGCGACGCGCACAGCGGCCCGGCCCATAGTGAGCTCACGTCCAGCACTTGATTGCGGCCTGACCCCGCCGGTCCGGCGTCGGTGACCGAACAGGGCTCGGGTGGCGGGGGCGGACGGACGGCCTGGCCCACTGCCAAGCCCAGCCATTCGGCCCGTTCGAGCAGTTCGGCCACCGGTTTGTCCCGCACCCCTGCGGCCAATTCGGCCCACACGTCTCCCCCGGCCAGATCACCGATCTCCAGCCAAGCGGGAACCGCCTCGGTGTCGGTGCTGCGGGCTAACGACACCGCCAACACGCCGTCGGCCGCCGCCACCATGCGACACGCACCCCCCACCGACACCGAGCCTCCTCGACCTCGACCCACCAGTGCGGCCCGCTCCCCCAAGAAACCGGCGGCGTCGGTCCTGAGCGCCTGGCCGCACAACTCGGAGATGTCGTTCACAACACCGTCGAGCCGCTCCACCCAACGCCCGGAGGCCAGCGCCGGAGGCCCGTCCTCCGGGCCGCTCAAGCCCATCAACCCCGACTCGGCCCAAACCAACGCCGAATGTCGGCTGCTGACGGAAGTTTGCGTCACAGGTGCAGTTTGTACCTGTTGGGGCTGAAGGGAAAAGATTGGGAGATATCTCCCAGGAGGTAGGAATGGACTTGAAACCGGGTAGCCGCCTCAAGAGCTCGGTGTGCGACACCGAGCTGATCGTGGTGAAAGCACCGAGCGGCGACGTGGACATCACCTGCGGCGGCTCGCCGATGGCCGATCCGGCCGACGCCGAGCGCAACGGCGAGGTTGCCGCCAGTGCTGCCGATGGCACCGCATTGGGCAAGCGCTACGTGAACGAAGACGAATCTCTCGAGGTTCTGTGCACCAAGCCCGGCGACGGCTCGCTGGCGCTCGGGGGCACCCCACTCGGCCTGAAAGAGGCCAAACCCCTCCCGGCCTCCGATTAGCCAGGGCAAACGCCCGCCGGGAGACGCACCGCAGAGAATGAGCCTATGAACCTGATGATGCTGCTGGAGATGGCCTCCAGCGGTTTCGGCGACCGCACCGCGGTTGGATCCCAGGGGCAGGGGCTTACCTACGAGCAGCTGTTCCAGCGGTCCGGCGTCGCCGCAACCCACTTCAGGGAGGCAGGCATCGACCGGGTGAGCCTGGTGGACGTCAGCAGCGAGGCCCTGCCCATAGCGCTCTTCGGCTCGGCCTGGGCCGGGGTGCCGTTCGTCCCCCTCAACTACCGGCTGACTGCGCCCGAGCTGCGCCATCTGGCCGCCGAGGTGGCTCCCTCGGTCACAGTGTGCAACGACGACGCCCTGTCGGCCATCGGCGACCTCGATGGCGTGCGAGCTGTTGTGCGACCCGATTTCCTGTCCCAATGGGCTGAAGGCAGCGCTCCCGACAGCGACTGGAACGTCGATCCGGATGAAATAGCCATCCTCCTGTACACCAGCGGCACCACCGGGGCGCCCAAGGCCGCGGTGCTTCGCCACAAGCACTTGGTGTCGTACATCATCGGCTCGGTGGAGTTCATGGGGGCGGCCGAGGACGAGGCCACCCTGGTATCGGTGCCCCCCTATCACGTGGCCGGCATGACCGCGATCTTGAGCTCGGTGTACGCCGGGCGCCGCATCGTGCAGCTGCCCAACTTCGACGCCGCCGACTGGGTGAACCTGGTCCGCGCCGAAGGTGTCACCCATGCCATGGTCGTGCCCACCATGCTGGCCCGCATCACCGAACATCTGGACGACGTCGGGGGCGGTCTCCCCTCGTTGCGGGCCCTCTCCTACGGTGGCGGCAAAATGCCCGCTCCGGTCATCGCCCGAGCGCTGGAGCTGCTGCCCGAGACCAACTTCGTGAACGCCTACGGCCTCACCGAGACCAGCTCCACCGTGGCCGTGCTCGGACCCGATGAGCACCGGGAGGCGCACCGCTCCGACGATCCGTCTGTGCGGGCCCGACTGGGCTCGGCAGGCCGACCGCTGCCCGCCATCGAGGTGGACATCCGCGACGAGGAGGGCGAGCCGGTTCCCACCGGCACCTCTGGCGAGATCTGGGTGAGGGGCGAGCAGGTTTCGGGCGAATATCTGGGGCGGAACTCCCGGGTTACCCCCGACGGCTGGTTCCCCACCAACGACGGCGGCTCGCTCGACTCCGACGGCTACCTGTTCGTGGAAGGCCGCATCGACGACATCATCGTGCGGGGCGGGGAGAACATCTCCCCCGGCGAGATCGAAGACGTGCTGTTGAGCCACCAGTCGGTGGCTGATGCCGCCGCCGTCGGAGTGCCCGACGAGCAGTGGGGCGAGGCGGTGGCCGCGGTGGTAGTGCCCGCCAAGGGGCAGACGGTGGACATCGCCGAACTCCAGGAGTTCGTGAAGACTCAGATGCGGTCTTCTCGCACCCCAGACCGCATCGAGGTGCGCGACGAGCTGCCCTACAACGAGACCGGCAAACTTCTACGTCGGATCCTGAGAGATGAGCTCGCCAGTTCTGGCGACAGGTCTGGCTGAGGCCAAGACACTGCTGTCGCTCCCCTACGCCGGGGAGGATTTTGGACTGGCCGACTGCCCGGTGATCCTTGTCGAGCTGACCGCGGCCGACATGTCGCAATGGCCGTCGCCCGAGTCGGCCGACCTGGTGAAGAGCACCCCCGCCGTGATGGTTGTCACCGTGCCCGACGACCGCGACCCCGCCGATGCCCCAAAGCTGGCCGAGATCTGCGACCCCTTCGACATCGTGCTCGCCTCTGGCGACCTCGAAGTACCGCTGGCCGTACCCGCCGCCGAGATCGACCAAATCGCCGCCGCGGCAACAGCATCGCCAGCCGCGGCAGTGGCCCTGGTTCAGCTCCTGCGCCTGAGCCAAGACCGATCCACCGCCGACGGGCTGGTGGCCGAGTCGCTGGCCTACTCCACCCTTCAGTCCGGGCCCCAGTTCCAAGGGTGGCTGGCCTCCCAGTCCAGCCGCCTGGTCCCCGACAACCCCGAACCCGCCGTGCTGGCCGAGCGCGCCGGATCAACCCTGCGGCTCACCCTCAACCGGCCCGAACGCCACAACGCCTTCAGCGCCGAGATGCGCGACGGGCTGGTCGAACAGCTGCGGGCCGCGTGGGCCGACCCCAGCCTCGACGGCATCGTGCTCGACGGCGCCGGTCCCACCTTCTGCTCCGGCGGCGACCTGGCCGAGTTCGGCACCACTCCCGACCCGGGCACCGCCCATCGGGTCCGCTCGGTGCGCAGCGCCGCATTCTGGATCGACCGGCTGGCCGCCAAAACCCGGGCAATGGTCCACGGCACCTGTGTCGGGGCCGGTGTGGAGCTGCCCGCCTACGCCCACGACGTGGCCGCCCACCCCGACACCACCTTCCGCCTGCCCGAGGTGGCTATGGGCTTAGTTCCCGGCGCGGGCGGCACCGTCAGCATTGCCCGCCGCATCGGCCGCCAGCGCCTGTGCTACTTCGCCCTCACCAACACCGAGATCGACGCCGCCACCGCCCTCGCCTGGGGCCTCATCGACCGCATCGAGGACTAGAACAGGCTGGGGACTCCCAACTCGGTTCCGCCGGTGACGGGGAGGGTGGCGCCGGTGATGTAAGCGGCTTTGGGGGAGGCCAGAAAGACGATGGCGTTGGCCACGTCTTCGGGCTCGCCCATGCGGCCCAGCGGGTAGCGGCGGCCGAAGTCGGCCTTCTCCTCGGGCGTCATCGAGGCGGTGAGGTGCATGGTGTCGATGGGGCCGGGGGCCACCGCGTTGACCCTCACATCGGGGCCATATTCGGCGGCCAAATCCCTGGTCATGGCGATAACCCCGGCCTTGGCCGAGGCGTAGGCCACATGCGGGGTGGTGAACCGCATCGCGGCAATGGAGGCCACATTCACAACGTTGCCGCCGGCATCAGCCAGCGCGGGATAGGCCCGGCGAGTGAGCAAGAAGAACGAGCGCAGGTTGGTGGAGAGTTGGTCGTCCCACTCCTCAGGGGTGATCTCAGCGGTGGGCTTGAGCACCCATACCCCGGCGTTGTTCACCAGCACGTCGAGGCGTCCGAAGGCAGCCAGCGTGTCGTCGATGATGGCGTGGGCGTCGTCGGTGTCCCCCACATCTCCGCCCAGCCGCAGCGACAGTTCGTCCACTTCGTCGAGGGCCACGGCATCTAGGTCAGCCCCCACAACCGTCGCCCCGGCGGCGGCAAACTCGACCGCCGTAGCCCGGCCGATCCCCCGGGCCGCGCCGGTGACGATCACCACCTTGTCGGCGAACTCCGACATTCGCCGACTACAAGCGCTCGATGATGGTGACGTTGGCCTGGCCGCCGCCTTCGCACATGGTTTGCAGCCCGTAGCGTCCGCCGGTGCGCTCCAGCTCGTTCAGCAGTGTGGTCATCAGCCGGGCCCCGGTGGCCCCCAGGGGATGGCCCAGAGCGATGGCCCCGCCGTTCACGTTGACCTTCTCGTGGGGCACGTCGTGCTCGCCCATCCAGGCCAGCACCACCGGGGCGAAAGCCTCGTTGCACTCGAACAGGTCGATGTCGTCGATGGTCATGCCGGTCCGGGCCAGCGCGTATTCGGTGGCCGGAATGGGGCCGGTGAGCATGAAGATGGGATCGGCGCCCCGCACCGACATGTGGTGGAAGCGGGCCCGGGGCTTTAATCCGTGGTCGGCCACCGCCTGCTCCCCGGCGATCAACATGGCGCAGCCCGCGTCGGAGATCTGACTGGACACCGCCGCGGTCAGCCGCCCGCCCTCGGCCAATGGCGCCAAGGAGGCCATCTTCTCCAGGGTGGTGCCCCGGCGGATGCCCTCGTCGAACTCCAGGCCGGCCAGCGGCAGGATCTCGTTGTCGAAGCGGCCCTCGTCGGTGGCGGTGGCGGCCCGCTCGTGGCTGGCCAGCGCGAACTCCTCCATCTGCTCCCGGCTGATGTCCCAGTGCTCGGCGATCAGCTCAGCGCCCCGGAACTGCGACACCTCCTGGGTGCCGTAGCGATCGACCCAGCCGTCGGAGCCGGTGAAGGGGTCGGGGTCTTCCACCCCCACGTGCTGGGCCACCTCCATGGCCGAGCCGATGGGGATCATGCTCATGTTCTGCACGCCGCCGGCCACCACCATGTCGTTCACGCCGGCCATCACCGCCTGAGCGGCGAAGTGGACGGCCTGCTGGGCCGATCCGCACTGGCGGTCGATGGTGGTTCCGGGAACGTGTTCGGGCAGCCCGGCGGCCAGCCAGGCAGTGCGGGCGATATCGCCGGCCTGGGGACCGAGGGCGTCAACGCAGCCGTACATCACGTCGTCGACCGCAGCCGGGTCGACACCGGTCCGCTCGAGCAATCCGGTGATGGGGTGGGCCCCCAGATCAGCCGGGTGGACCTGCGAGAGGCTGCCGCCCCGTCGTCCCACCGGCGTGCGGACTGCGTCGATGATGTATGCCTCAGCCATGGCTGCTCCTCGTTCTTGTACCTGTAATCATCGCGGCTCCCGGGGCAGGCCGAGAACTCTCTCGCCGATGATGTTCCGCTGAATCTCGTTCGACCCGGCATAGATGGTGTGGGCCCTGCTGTACAAGAAGGTGCGCTGCCAGGAGTCCAGCGAATACGCCTCGCCCTCGTCGGCCGACACTGCCATGGCGTCCGCCCCCCGCACTCCCACCATCAGCTCGCCCAGCGAGCGGTGCCAGTTGGACCAAAGCAGCTTGCCGATGGACATCTCCGGCCCCGGCACACCGCCAGCGTCCACCACCGTGAGCATCCGCAGGTTGTTGTACCGCATGATCTCCAATGTGGCGTAGGCCTGGGACAGCTCCTGGCGGACCACTAGATCGTGCGCTGTGCCGTTGGCCTGCGCCTGGGCCAACAGTGCGTCCAGTTCCTGGCGGAAGTAGGTCTGCTGGCCCAGCGTTGAGGCCCCCCGCTCGAAGGCCAGCGTGCCCATGGCCACCTCCCAGCCCCGGCCGGGCTGGCCCACCACCAGGTCGGCATCGGTCACCGCGTCGTCGAAGAAGACCTCGTTGAACTCAATTCCGCCGGTGATCTGCACGATGGGGCGGATCTCGATGCCGGGCTGGTCCATGGGCACCAGCAGGTAGGAGAGCCCGGCATGGCGGGCCGAGTCCGGGTCGGTGCGGCAGACCACGAAGCACCAGTCGGAGTACTGGGCCAGCGAAGTCCAGATCTTCTGGCCGTTGACCACCCAGCGATCGCCGTCGAGCACCGCTTTGGTGCCCACATTGGCCAGATCCGAGCCGGCGTTGGGCTCGGAGTAGCCCTGGCACCAGAACTCCTCGCCCGACAGGATCGGGGGCACAAACCGCTGCTGCTGCTCAGGGGAGCCGTAGGCAACCAGGGTCGGACCCAGCAGCGTGACCCCCATATTGGGCAGTCTCCCCGGTGCCCGGGCCTCCACGTAGGTCTGGTGGAACAGAACCTGCTCCGACAGGCTGCACTCCCGGCCGCCCAAATGAGCGGGAAAGTCAATGCCCAGCCAGCCGCCGCCGGCCAGTTCCCTTTCCCAGGCGATCTGCTGTTCGGCGGGGATGTCCTCTTGGCCCATACCTCCCCGGCCCCGCAACCCGGCGAACTCCCCCACCAGGTGCTCCTCCAGCCAGGTGCGCACCTCGTCGCGGAAGTCCCGCTCAGCGGGAGTGAGGTCGAAATCCATCTGCCGGAAATCTACTGGCGGCTGGGATCACTCCCCCAAGGCACAGGGGGAATGCGGCGGGGATCACTCCCCCAAGGCACAAAGGGGAATCAGGCCTCGTCGGCTCTCACCTGGATGGTGTGCCAGCCGGTGGCCCCGTCGGGCGCCGGATTGCTGATCTCGGAGGTCTGGGTGGTGCCGGTGCCGTCGGTGGCCCGCACTCGCACTTGGTGTTCGCCAGGGGTGGCGTTCCAGGTCACCATCCACTGTCGCCAGGAGTTGATGGTGGTCTCCCGGCTGAGCTCGGCCTCCACCCAATCCTCGTCGTCCACCTGCACCTCCACCTTTTCGATGGCCCGGCTGGGAGCCCAGGCCACCCCGGCGATCGCGGTGGGGCCGGGGTCGATTGTGGAGTCCCGGCGGGGCACGTCGATGCGGGACTGGGTCTTTATCGGCCCCTCCTTGGCCCAGCCGCGGGGGATCCAATAGCCGTTGAACGCCTCCCAAGTGGTGAGTTCGATGTCCGACAGCCACTTGGTGGCCGACACATAGCCGTACAAACCGGCCACCACCAGCCGGGCCGGGAAGCCGTGGGAGATGGGCAGCGGCTCGCCGTTCATCTGCACCGCCACCATGGCGATCCTTCCGTCGAGCGCCACCGCGGTGGGAAAGCCGGCGGTCCACCGGTCAACCGAGCGCCCCACAATCTGGGTGGCCCGGGGCTGCACTCCGGCCTGGTCCAACACGGTGGCCAGCGGGACTCCCACCCACTCGGCGTTGCCCACCAAGCGGCCGCCCACGCGGTTGGACACGCACGACAAGGTCACCTGCTCTCGAACCAGTCCCAGATCCAGCAGCTCGTCGAAGCTGATCTCCACCTCTCGATCCACCATGCCGTGGATCCGCAGCGACCAGTCGGCCGGGTCGATCTGGGGATACGAGAGGGCGGTGTCGATCAGGTAGAAGTCTTCGTTGGGGGTGATGAGGGGGGCAATCCCGGCGATGTAGTCGAAGTTGGGCTCTCTCACCGGCTCGGCGGTCACCGAGGGAGTGGGCTCCGCGGTGGCCTCCGAGGTGGCCTCGGCGGTGGCCTCGGGCGTCGCCTCTGCTGTGGGGTCGTTGCCAGCGCCCTCGGCTGTGGCCGTGGGAGTGCCGTCGACCGAAGCCGCTGGTTCGGAGGCCGACTCCGTGGGCCTTGGTGTGGCCCGGGCGGTGGGAGTGGCGATTGTGCGGCCCTGGAGGGCTTCGGCAACTCCTTCCCGGGCCCCTTCGACGGTGTCGCGCCGCCGCAGCCATCGTCCGAGCAGGCCACCGGCCAGCGATGCCCCGGCCATGAGCCCCACTGCCCCGACGAATCGACGTCGGTCGTTGAACCGGCCCCTCCCAACCATGGGGACCGATCGGGCTTCTGCGTCCGAAGGCTCTTCTTCGGCGGGAAGCTGGGAAAAGAGGGCCAGCGCATACAGGCTCATGAACACCGCGATGCCGAAAGCCCCGGACAAGAGACCCGACATCCATCCCAAACCATCGCTGGACAGGGGATTGCGGGCCGCGGCCCACCCGCCGACCACGGCAAACACCACCAGCCCGGCAGGCATCACCCACCAGCGTTTGCGAGACGGCCAGCCCAACACCGCGCCGAGCAGAATCGACACGATGACGATGCCCCACACCAGCGCGGGCTTCTGCGCGGTGCCGAGGGTGTCTATGGACCAGCGGGCGATGAAGCCCGGGGTGATGTCCACGATCTCCTCGGCCACCGAGACCACCAGCGATGGGATCTTGCGGCTCAGCCCCGACAGGATCTCGCTCAAGCCGAGCGCAGCGCCAGCGGCCACGATGCCCGCGGAGATCGCTTGAAACGGGGAGATAGCCGCTCGCCGCTCGGCCGACGCGGCCGCTTCGGATTCGCTCATGTTTGCATTCCGATCAGCTAGGCCGGGTGTTCTTCATCCGGCTTTGTGGAAGTAAGGCTATTGTGAATTTCCACTGTTTGGGCCAATAGACCCGCTACTTGGAGCCGGAATATGGAACTTGTGCCAATCGGCACTCATTTGTATGCCTGTTTGCAGCCCGACCGGGGGTTGGGCTGGAGCAATTCGGGCTTCGTTGCCGCGGGGGGCGGCTTGGTGGTCGACACCCTCTATGACCAGAGGCTCACCGCCCAAATGGCCGATCTCTATGCCGAAGTTCACCCTGAGACGCCGGCACGAGTGGTCAATACCCACCACAACGGCGATCACTGCTGGGGGAACAAGATCTTCGAGAATGCCGAGATCATCGCCCACACCGGCTGCGCCGAACGGTTCGACGAGTTCACTCCCGCACAGGCGGCATCAATGGCCGCCATGGAGAACCCCCCTCCCCATTGGGCCGATGTTGCCGAATCGTTCCGGGACTTCCACTTTGACGAAGTGGAGCTGGTGCCCCCCAACCGGGTGATCGACGGCGACCTGCACCTCGATCTTGGCGGGCTGGAGGTGGAGATCCGCTTCGTCGGCCCGGCCCACACCGCGGGCGATCTGATCGTCAGCGTTCCCGACCAGGGGGTGGTATTCGCCGGCGATGTCGTCTTCCACCTCTGCACCCCCATTGGGTGGGAAGGGACCCAACAGGCCTGGGTGAACGCGCTGGAGGACATCGAGGCGATGGCTCCAGAGACGGTGGTGGCGGGCCACGGTCCGTTGTGCGATGCCGCTGGTGTGCGGGCCATGCGGGAATACCTGGAGTATGTGTGGGAGGAGGCGTCGGCCCATCACGCCGCAGGACGGACCGCCTCGCAGGCCTGCCAGTCCATCGACCCCGGCCAGTACGCATCGTGGAACGAGCCCTGGCGGCTGGCCTACAACGTGCACCGGGCCTACAAGGAACTCGACGGCGGCGCATGGGACGACCTTTACGACACGGGGGCCGCCATGGCCGACGCCGCCCTTCTCCGGGAGCAATGGGCATCGTGATCCCATGATCATGATCCGATGACGCCGCTGGAGGCACTGGGCATCGACCAACAGTGGCGGGAGTTGGCCCAGCACCAGGAGGGACAACTGGGCCGGGTGGTGCAGGTGGACCGGGGCGAGTGCGAGGTGATGACCGACGAGGACCAGATCAGGGTCTCGTCCGACTCCCAACGGGCCCAAGGCGAGGTGGCCCCGGTGACCGGAGACTGGGTCACCGTTGTGCCCGGCCCCGATGACATCCTCAAGGTGGAGCAGGTGCTGGAGCGTCGCACCCTGGTGGTGCGGCGAGATCCGGCCGAGCACGCTCGGGCCCAGACGCTGGTGGCCAACGCCGATGTGGTGGGTGTGGTACACGGCCTCGACCGGCGCATCAACCCGGCGCAGATGGAGCGTTTCTGCGTAGTGGCCTGGCAGTCGGGGGCGTCGGTGGCGATCATCCTGGCCAAGGCCGATCTTCGCCGCCGCCCCGAGCGGGACGCCGAGAAGGCCGCCGCTTTGGCGCCGGGGGCGACGGTGGTGGTCACCGCGGCACTGCGGGGCGAGGGTCTCGACGATCTGGCTGCCCTGCTGGAGGGCAACCGCACGCTGGCGCTGCTGGGACCCTCAGGCGTGGGCAAGTCCACGCTGATCAACGCCCTGGTGGGGACCGAAGTCCAAGCCACCCAAGAAGTGCGGGCGGGTGACGCCCGAGGCCGCCACACCACCATCGCCCGACGCCTCATCGCGCTGCCCAACGGGGGATCGATAGTGGACACGCCTGGCATCCGGGCCGTAGGTCCGTGGGATGCGTGGGAAGGTTTGGCCGCGGCCTACGCCGAAATCGACGCCCTCGACCAAGAGTGCCGGTTCGCGGAGGACTGCTGGCACCAGGGCCAGCCTGGCTGTGCGGTGGCCGGCAACGTGGACTCGGGCCGACTGCGGCGCTATCTGGAACTGGCCAATGAGCTGGCCGACCAAGACCTAGACCTCGCCCGCCGTCGGCATTAGCAGCGAGTAGGCCCGACCGCAGGGACCGGGCCACACCGGCCGGCCTGACCAATTCACAGACCGACCACTGCATGCGCTAGAAAACTCGGATGCCGAGCGCAACGCCTTTAGCCAACAAAATCGCGGCCGTCACCGGTGGAGGCGGGGGTATCGGGGGCGGCATCTCCCGGTTGTTCGCCGAGGCGGGGGCCGCGGTGGTGGTCAACGACATCGACGCCGACCTGGCCAACACCGCAGTGGGTGACATCACCGACGCCGGGGGGCGGGCCATCGCGGTGGTGGGCGACATCACCGACGCCGGGGTGGTGGCCGAGTTCCATCAAGCAGCCGTGGATTTTGGCGAGGGCCGAGTGGACGTGCTGGTCAACAACGTGGGCGACTACCGGCCAGGGGCCGGCAAATTCATCAGAACCACCGAGGCCGACTGGGACGCCCAGATCGACATCACCTTCCGCCACGTATTGCGCTGCACCCATGCCTTTTTGCCCACCATGGTGGAAGGGGGTGGCGGCACCATTGTGAACGTGTCCACGGTGGAGGCCTTGCGGGCCATGCCCCGGATCGCGGTGTATTCGGCGTCCAACGCCGCCATCATCGCCTTCACCCGATCCGTGGCCTTGGAGATGGCCGACCAGAACATCCGGGTCAACTGCATCGCCCCCGACATGGCCGTCACCTTGCAAACCCCCCTCGACCAGATGTTGCGGGATCGCCCCCTCGAGCAGGTAACCCGGAATATCCCCCTGTGCCGGTTCGGAAACCCCGACGACTTCGCCGAGGTGGCGCTGTTCTTGGCCTCTGACCAGTCCCGCTTCATGACCGGCCAGACCATTCCCGTAGACGGCGGCACCATGACCGCCCAGGGGTGGTACCGCCGCGCCGACGGCCGGGGCTTCACCAACCTCCCCGACGCTCCTTAGTCCGGAGCCCGTCAGTCCAGGCCGTATTGGGGAAGTCGGCCGTTGGCGATCATCGTGAGGCTGCCGGTGCCGGTCTCATCGGGATCGTCGGTGGAAACAGTAACCGGGGCGATGCGGTGCATAGGAGTGAACACCTCGCCGGAGGCGGGCACCACGTCGGCGGGATGGCTCACATCCCAGATCTCGTGCTCGATGCACGACTCACCCCGATAAACGCCGAGGCCGAGCTCGTCGTTCCACCCGCCGCTGTAGCCCAATCCGGCCATGGCCACTGCCGATCCCAGCGGCGTCGAGCCGAGCCGCAGCGACCGCCCGTCGTCCAGGCTCACCGCCATGTCGGCTGACGAGAATCGCCGGGTGTCGGCGAAGAAGTCCAATGACAGATCGGCTTCGGTGACGTGGCGGTCGACATCGGGAGCGTCCCGATCCCGGATCAGCCCGGTGAGGTACACCCTCTCCGATCCCCGTTCCATGATCTGCACATGGCCGGCCCGCCGATTGGTGGAGAAGAACAGGAAGTAGAACAGCGTGCCGACCTCGCTGTGTTGCCGGGGCGGCCCGGTCACCGGCTCGGGGATGCCCATGGAGGGGCGCACTCCCCAAGAGTGGTCCCGACCACCCCACCAGCCGTCCACCTCTAAGCCCTCGTCGCCGATAGTGATCCAGCCGTCCACCACCCCCACCTGGTTGAACCGCTGGTAGTCCTGGGTCACCCGACCCCGCTCCCGCTCCACGTGGGGCTTCTCGATCTCAGGGGCCAGCTCGGCCCGCCACACCAGATCGCAGGCGATGGAGTGATCGCCGGGGGCCAGGAGAACCCGCAGCTCTTCCAGCGGGACCGTCGGCTCCACCCGCATCGGCCCCACCTCGGGCTCGAAGCGGGGGCGCAGGGCCCGGGACGCCCGCAGATTGTGCTGGGTGCCGCCCCGCACCATCACCACCCCGCCATCGATCACGTTCATGTTGTTGTAGGAACCCATGGTGAACTGCGCTGCGGCCTGTCCGGCCGGGTCGTAGACCGCGAACCAGTAGCGGTCGAAGAACCGGGGATCCGACGTGCCGACGTGCTCGAACGGCTCGGCAATCTGGTGCCACAGGGTGTCGTCAAGGGGTCCAAGCATGGCTATTTCAGCCTTTCTGTGGAATCGGCCAGGTAGGCCCGCACCGCGGGCGACGGCTCCGACCCGCTCATGATCTCGTCGGTGAGCTGGGCCCGCAGGCTCCGGTGGTATCCGTCGGCTGCCTCGTAGTCAACAACGCCGGGCACGGCTTCCTCCAGCACCGCCGGTTCAATGCCCAAGACCTTTTCCAGCGCCCGGATATCGGTCACCAGATCGGGCAACACCTCAGACCATCGTGCTGCGGCGTGCTCTAGGGCCGCGGCCGCGAAGGCGATCTGCTCCTGCGTATAGGAGTCAGACACCTCGGGCGCGGCCAACTCCACCAGCACCCGGCGGGCCCCGATGATCTGCTCGCTCAATGTCGGTCTCATCCCAACTCCTCCGCGGTCTGGGCCAAGAGCAATTTGGTTAGTTGTCCAGCTCCCAACCACACCCGAAGAGTGCGGTCGTCACAGAAGCTGCGCACCCCGGTGATGACAATGGCCGCCAGCTTGTAGTTGGCCAGCACCTGCCAGAATCGCAGCGCATCCCGATCGACGGTCCGGCCGGTACGAGCCTCATAGGCTGTTACCAGGTCTTCCGCTTCCCACCGTCCGGGAATCTGGTGCTCGACCCGGCGGAGCGGGTTGGTCACCCATCCCACATCCTCGTCGGGATTTCCAAGGTGGACGGTCTCCCAGTCCAGCAGCACCTGCACCTGATCGCCCTCGAACAGCACATTGCCCGGCTTGATGTCGCCGTGGACCACGGTGATCTCGCCGGGCTCGGGCCGGTTGCGGCGCATCCACTGCTCGACATAAGCCAGCACCGGCTGAGGCTCCAGCGCCTGGCGCTCGATCACCGCGGCCCATTCGTCGATGGCCGCCTCCGCCGGATCACTCGGCACGGCCAGCACCTCGTCCAGTCCGGCAATCTTCCAGTCCAGGGCGTGGATCTCGATCATCAAGTCCACCATCTGCGAGGCGATCCCCACTCGGGAGTCTTCGTCGGGCCGACCGTTGCCTCCTTGCAGAATGAAGTGGTCGTTGTGGCCGTCATAGCGGGTCATCACCATCGCCGGGCGGCCCAGTTCCGACCCGTCGGCGTCCAGCCACACCACCTCGGGAGCCCGCACTGGCTGGTCGTGCAACCGCCGCAGCACCTCAAACTCCACCCTGCGGTCGGTTTCCAGCACGCTGCCCACCGGATCCCGCCGCAAGAACAACTGTCGATGGTGCGACTGCCCGCCATCTTGCCAATGCAGATCGAATGGCCAGTTCTCCCGTGACTGCCCTCCGGTTGCCCGGGCCTCGCCTTCCACGCGAAGCCCGTCAACCTCGCCCAAGCGCGCTCGGATGAATCCCTCTAGGGCGGCGTCAAAGTCACTGGCCATTGCCGCCACACGCTACTCAGTGACCGAGAAGTGGAGCTGAGCGGACTCGAACCGCCGGCCTCCTCGTTGCGAACGAGGCGCTCTAGCCAACTGAGCTACAGCCCCAAAAGACGAATCAAGCCTAATGGGGAAGGCGCGCCGAACCGCGATTGGAATGAGCAGGAGTCAGCGGGAAAAAGAGATCAGCGCTGGCCGCCGGAGGCGACGTCCCAGGAGCGGGGCTGCGAGTCGTCGGTACCGACCGGATTGAGCCGATCCTCGCGGGTTCTCTGGTGCTGGACCAACAGCATGGCGTAGCCCAACAGCAGGGCGTCAATCAGCAGGTGTACCACCAAGGCGAACCCGCCCAGATAGACGGCGAAAACGAAGGAGGCCAGCGCACCCACGATGAGTGTCACCAGGATGCGGCGCCGACGGCGGCGGGCGTCGATCGAATTCCGGGGTATGCCTCGATTCGAATTCGAAGCCATCTGATTAGCGTACACCCGAGGCGGCAGGGCGATATTGGGGCGAAGGGCCACCACTGGTGCGGCCATGGCTCCCCGCTCAGCGAGACGGGGATTCACTGAGCGAAGCGGAGCTCGGAAACCCAACTGCGGGGTGCGCCGCCTGAACCCGAATTGACCGTTACGCGCCCGGCGGATCAGGGGCGGTAGTAAAAAGGCAGCCCAAGCAGCTGCCAAGATCATGAGCAACACTGATGTCACCAATCTCGGGGGTCCCTTGCACAATAAATGGTAAGCCCTATTAGCGTGCTCACTGGTGGATGGTCGCGCCTGTGTCCATCGCGACGGCTTTCTGAACGCGCTACCGCAACAGGCCGATGGACATTACAGGGACTTGACACTTGTTACGGTTCTACTACAGAAAGTCCACCCGCGCCACCCAGTCTTCAGCAGGCACTTCAGGGGGTACGGTCAGTCGTCGTAGGCCGCGTCGGCGTCTCCAGATCGCCGGTAAGTACCGGAGCGCCCACCCGTCTTCTCCCATAGGGCGACCTCGCTGATCACCATCTCTTTGTCCCGTGATTTGCACATGTCGTACACGGTCAGCGCAGCCACCGAGCAGGCCGTGAGAGCTTCCATCTCCACCCCGGTCCGGTCGACCGTTTCCACCTCGGCCTCGATCTCGATATAGGTGTCCTCGATCCTGAAGTTGACCAACACCGCCCCCACCAGCAACGGGTGGCACAGCGGGATGAGCTCGGGCGTGCGCTTAGCCGCCTGGATCCCCGCTACCCGGGCCACCGCCAGCACATCCCCCTTCCCGATGGCCCCCCGGGCCACCGCGGAGGCGGTGTCGGCGCTCATGAACACCTTGGCCCGAGCAATGGCCCGACGGTGCGAGGGATCCTTGGGCGTAACGTCAACCATTCGGGCCCGGCCGAGAGGGTCGAGGTGGGTGAATCCGGCGTCGGTCACATCAACTTCTTCGTCACGCCAAGCCCCATGTCACATCACCCCCCGATCTGTGACATCGAACGGCCCGGTCGGATGAAGTGCACCTGGTTGATGGCGTGTCCGGCCCACTTGTCCTTCACCACATCGGAGATGACATCGGCGATCTCGTCGTCGCTCGCTCCTGAGCGCAGCAACTCCCGGAGATCGTGCTCGTCTACCGCGAACAGGCAATTTCGGAACATGCCCTCGGCGGTGAGCCGCACCCGGTCGCAGCTTCCGCAGAATGCGTCGGTCACGCTGGCGATCACCCCGAACGAGCCCTTCCCGTCGGCGTAATGCCAAACCGCGGCCGGCGAGTTGGACCGCTCAACGGGGGCCAGGGGGAACTCCTCACCCACCGTGGTCACGATCTCATCGAGGGTGACCACCTTGTCGTTGCTCCACGAAAGGTCGGCGTCCAGGGGCATGAACTCGATGAACCGGACCTCCACGCCCTTGTCCCGGCCGAACCGGGCGAAGTCCACGATCTCGTCGTCGTTGATGCCCCGCATCATCACCGCATTGACCTTCACCGGATTCAGCCCCGCGGCCAAGGCGGCGTCGATCCCATCGAGCACCCGGTCCAAATCGGCCCGGCGAGTGAGCTCCTCGAACCGCTCGGGTCGCAAGGAGTCGAGAGAGATGTTGATCCGCCGCAGCCCGGCGGCGACCAGCTTGTCGGCCAGCAGACCCAGGGTGGCACCGTTGGTGGTCAGAGCCAGATCGACGTCCAAGGCCGCAAGCTTCTGCACCAATACCGGCAGGTTGGCCCGCACAGTGGGCTCCCCGCCGGTGAGACGGATGCTGTCGATGCCGAAGTGGTCGACCATCAATCTGGCGATGCGCTCGATCTCCTCGAAGGTGAGCAGGTCTTCGCGGGGCAGCCAGTCGAGCCCGTCGGCGGGCATGCAGTACGTGCAACGGAAATTGCACCGGTCGGTCACCGAGATGCGGAGATCCCGGTGTACCCGTCCAAAGCCGTCGATCAGCGGCACGCTCACTCCCCCATTCTGGCCGAATAAAGCGCCGAACACACTGTGGAAAGCCAATCCGGCACCGGTTGGTTGGCGGTCAGCGCAGAATCAGCAGCGACACCGGCTCGCCCTCATCGAGCCCTTCGCCGTCGGGCACCACCGCTAGAGCATCGGCTGCGGCCATAGCCGACAGCTGGTGCGATCCCTGGCCGCCGGCCGATTGGGCCAAGAACTCACCATCGGCGTACTCGACTCGAACGCGGGCGAAGTGGGTCTTTCCGTCGGGTCGGCGGCGCAAGGGCTCGGCTACGCGGCCCATCACCGGCTGGCGGTGCCAGGTGCCCGGAGGGTGGCCCATCATCTTGCGCAGACCGGGCCGGGCGAACAGCTCAAACGACACCATGGACGACACCGGGTTACCGGGCAGACCGAACACCGGGATGCCCTGCACCACACCGAAGGCCAGGGGCTTGGCCGGCTTGATGGCCACTTGCATCCAAGACATGTCGCCGATCTCGTCGAGCACCTTCTTCACGTAGTCGTAGTCGCCCATGCTCACCCCGCCCGAGGTCAACAGCGCATCGCACTTCTCCACTCCCGCCCGGATGGCGGCGGCAATGTCTTCCTCGTCATCGGCAATGCTCCCCAAATCCACCGGGTCGCATCCGGCCTCAGCCAGCAAGGCCAGCAGCGTGTGCCGGTTGGAATCGCGGATTTGGCCCATCTCCAGCGGCTGCGGCCCCTCGACCAGCTCGTCGCCGGTGGACATGACCCCTACCCGGGCCTTCGGCCGCACCTTTACCTGGTACATGCCCAAGCTGGTGAGCACTCCCAGGTGCCCGGGGGTGAGCACTTGTCCCGGCCCAAACACCGTTTGACCCACCTTCAGGTCTTCGCCAGCCCGTCGAATGTGGTTGCCGGCGGGCACCGATTGGGCCACGGTTACCTCGGAGCCGTCGGGACTGGTCTCGGTCAGTTCCACCATGACCACTGCGTCGGCGCCGGGGGGTATGACTGCCCCGGTCATGATGCGGGCAGCCTGTTGGGCGCCCACGGTGATGTCGGGCGGAACCCCTGCGGCAATGGTGCCTGCGATGGCCAGGGTCACCGGCGCATCGGCCACGTCGGCCGACCGCACCGCGAAACCGTCCATCGCCGTGTTGTCGAAGGGGGGAACCAGCTCGGGCGCCACCACGGTCTCAGTGGTGACCAGCCCCTGGGCCTGCCCGACACCCACGACCGCCTCATCGAGCACGTCGCAACCCGCTAGCACCCGTTCTTGGGCTTCAGGCAGTGGAATCATCACCAAAGCGCCGGTTCTTCTCTGCGCCACATGCGGCGAATGTTCTCATGGTGGCGGGAAAGAACCACCACCGCCACCCCAATCGCCACGCCGACGTCGGGCGCCGGCCACCCCTGGATGGCCACTGCCGCCGGCGCGGCCGCCACCGCCAACAGCGAGGCCGCTCCGGCCCGCTTGGTGAGGGCCAAAGCCACCGCCCACACGCCGATGAGAATCACCCCCACCACCGGGGTAAGGGCCAACAGCATCCCCCCGAAGGTGGCCACTCCCTTGCCCCCTTCGCGGTAGCGGCCCAGCGGCACGATGTGGCCCACCACCGCCGCGGCCCCGCACGCCGCCCCGATCAACTGGTTGCCGAAGATCAGACCCATCCCAGCAGCGATGAACCCCTTTCCCACATCGCTGAGAAGCACCCACGCGGCCGGCCACCGCCCCGCCACCCGGTACACATTGCTGGCCCCCGGGTTCTTGGAACCTTCCCGCGTCGGATCGTGCCCCGTATACCTCCCCACCAAAAGCGCGCCGGGAAACGTCCCCCACGCATAGCCAGCCAGCACGAGCCACCATGCCCAGTCCACGCGCCAACAATACTGAAACGCGCCCAACCCCCTCAGATAGCCAACAAACACAGCCCACCCCTATCCTTTAACTCCGTGCCCGCCTACGACTACAACTGCCAAACCTGCGGCACCCTCTTCGAAGTCATCCAGTCGTTCTCCGAGGATTCTTTGACCGTTTGCCCCAAGGCCGATTCGATGGCCAGCCCCGCCGCCTGCACCCAGCCCGGCAAGGGCAAAGTCACCAAGGTATTCAGCGTCCCCAGCATCACCTTCAAGGGCGACGGCTTCTACCGCAACGACAGCCGCTCAGGGGCCAAGTCGTCAACCATGGCCGGCTCGTCGACCAATGGCGACAGCTCCAACGGCAAAGACAAGTCAGACGGGGCGAAGTCCGACGGGGCCAAGTCCGACAGCAGCTCATCGGAGTCCTCCAGCCGCGAACCGGCCAAAGCCGCTTCAAGCTCCTCCGACGACTAGCCGCCATGCCCGAGATCGGCGTCATCGGCGGCTCCGGTCTCTACTCCCTGCTGGACGATGCCGTAGAAGTTCCCGGCGACGACGCCTTCGGTCCACCATCAGGGCCGCTCACCATCGGCCTAGTGGACGACATCGAGGTGGCCTTTCTGGCCCGCCACGGCCCTGGCCACCGATTCCCGGCCCACAAAGTGAACTACCGGGCCAACCTGTGGGCTCTGCGACAAGCCGGGGTTCGGGCCATCTTCGGACCCAGCGCCTGCGGCTCGCTTCGCCCCGAGCTGGCCCCCGGACACGTGGTGGTGTGCGATCAATTGGTCGACCGCACGTCGGGCCGGGCCGACACCTACTTCGACACCGTCACCAACCACGTCTCGCTGGCCGACCCCTACTGCGAGGAGCTCCGCCAGGCACTGCTCCAAGCCGCCGAAGCCGAGGGTATGACCGCCCACGACGGGGGCACCATGACGGTGATATCCGGCCCCCGCTTCTCCACCCGGGCGGAGTCGCGCTGGTTCCGCGACAACGGCTGGGACGTGGTGGGCATGACGCAGTACCCCGAGGCCGCCCTGGCCGCCGAGCTGGGCATCTGCTACGCCACCGCCGCGCTGGTCACCGACTACGACGTGGGCCTGGACGACGACCCCAACATCGAACCGGTCACCCAAGACGAGGTGTTCGCCTTCTTCGCCCAGAACCTCGACAAAATGCGAGCGGTGCTGTTCGGCGCCATTCGAGCCATTGCCCCCAATCTGCCCGACTGCTCCGATCGCACCAACGGCTTCGACCCTCCCCTGCCGCCATCCTGACCCTTTCCAACGGCTCCCGCCGCCGCTAGCCTGAGCAGCGCTTCCCCCGCTTCAAATGTGGCGGAGGAGCGCGCCCGTGGTCGCATCTTCTGAATCCGACGACCAAGCCCTCACCTGGCGGGGATCTCTATTGGCCCGGCTACCAGGCGGACGGCGCAGCTACTGGGTGGTGGTGGCGGTGGCCGCGGCGATCACCGGACTGGTGGTGGCCGCCATCGCCGGGCTAGCCGGCGACGACTCATCATTAGGCGAGCTCAACCCGGTGATGGTGGCCATTCGTCCTATTGAGGCCGGAGAACCGCTCAGTGCAGAGAACACCGAGGCCCGACGGTACCCGGCCCTCATTTTGCCGGCTGGAGCGGTGGCGACCCTGGTCGGCGACGAGATGGCTTCGGCTGCCCTCCATCCCGGCGAGATCGTGACCGAGGCTCGTCTGGGCGGCTTGCCCATCGGGGATCGAACTGAAGTGGCCATCCCCGCCCACACCGCTTTGCCCCCGCTGGCCCCCGGCGACCTCGTGGACGTGCTGGTGACGCTGCCCATCCCCGGTGACGGCGGCACCCAAGCCCAGGCCACCCTCACCGTGGCTACCGCCGCGGTAGTCACCGACACGGCCGAGCATGCCGTAACCATTGCCGTCACCGAACAGGAACTGCTCCCCGTGGCCTCCGCGGTAATCCAAGGCTCGATCACTCTGGCCCTTGTGCAGCCGGGGTAACCGGCGCATCCGCGGAGGCTGGTCACCCCCCCCCCCCCCCGAAGCTTTAGCCGCAGAGAATGGGCCCGTTGGGCCTCCTGACATGCCTCGCAGGGCATCTCGCCCCGATAGCGATGCGCCCGATACCCCCGGAACTCGCCGCACCGCTCATCGGGCGTCGGCGGCAGCCGCCCCCACCTATCGCCGTGCTCAGCCCGCAACCTCGCCACCCGCGCCAAATGCCGGCGAGTCACGTCCTCGCTATGGGCCGCCAGACAATCTCCACACGCTCCCTCACCCCGCCGAATGTGGGCCTTGTAACCCGCCTCCGTCCCGCACAAAGCCTCCTGCCGCGGCGACACTCCGGAAGCCCGAAGCCTTGCTCGCCCCTTTGCTGCCCACGCCGCCAAACACAACTCGCACGCAGGCTCCCCCCGATACCGATGCCGCTGATACCCCGCCGGCGTCCCACACGGCTGAACCTCACGAACCATCAGCGTCCCTGTCCCTGATCCAACGGCTTGCCGGCCACGACTAACTCCAGCGCAACGCAAATTCTGTGGAAGACAGCAAGTCAACAAACTGGACCGAAAGCGACCTCGATCCAGAAGATCGGCCTAGACCCACTCCAATCGCGTTTTCATCGGCTTCTCAGACATCCAATTCCCGCGCAGAAATAGGCCGATAATGTTTACGCCTCTCGGTTGCTTTCTCTTCTATGCGTCGTTTGTATCCCTCAACGACCAGTACATCGCCTCCAGCTCTCAACACTGCTATCTTGCTAAAATACGCGAGAGTAAGCCATGTTAAAAAAAGTATACTCGTTGGAAAATACCTGCTCCACCAGGGAACCCCAGACATTTCCAGTACAGAAATTACAAAACCCAAAAACACAATTGCACAAAAAATTGCAATGCATCTTATGGACACGATAACTACTTTCTCAAACACAGAGGCATCTTTAGAACCCAAATTCTGAAACCAGATAAGCAATCGCTGAATTCTTCCTGCTTCATCTGGAGGGCTTACTGCATTGATTCCCCTACAAGTAAGAGACATCCGGATCAATTGCCAGTCGCTGAGACTCCCGGCTTCAAGAGCCATGAGGCGCTCAGAAGTGCGTTGACGCATCAATTGCTCCCTGTATTCTCGCAATAGTGGATGATGTGGTTGTACTCCGTAGCGTAGCCGCCGGAGGTGATCTCCGCTTTTATTGCCGGCGTTCTTTTCTGCCATCCAGCGGTAGGGGCGCAGCCTCGCGCTGGCTCCATCGGCAACTCGACTTTACCGTCCTGGGTTAGCTGATAGATAGCCTCATTGCCTGCCGCTCCACCAACGATTGTAAGTATCCCTTCGATGATTGTGGTCACAGCGTACTGGCCGAGCCTGTCGGCCCAGGTTCTGCCGTCGTCGAAGTCAACATGGTCGCCGTGGGGAGTGCCTATGGGGCAGCCGGTGAGGCCAGGCGGCGGATTGGGGCCGTTAATGATGGTCTGGACAAGTTCGGGGGTGCAGTGGTGGTGGGCATTGTCGTGGCCGTAGTCGCCAGTGTCGTCGTCGTGGCGGTGCACATGAGAGGTCTCGTAGATGTGCGGTTGGTCCGCCGGGTGCCAGGCCAAGTCCGCTCGAACTGTTACGCGCTCAGCCCAGTAGATGGTGCAGGTGCGAATCCAGCCGTCGTCATCATCGTTGCGCCTCGTCGCCGAGCAGTTGTGGCGGCCCAATCTCGGGTTCTTCGTGCTGTCGGGCACAAACCTGTTCAGCGGCAGGTTCGTCCAATGGCGGACTCGTTGGATTGTCTGTCCCGGGTTGTCGGGATCTGGCTCGGTCACGACCAGCCCGGCTCCGTTCGGGCTGCGCCATTGCGGCCACACCGGCGACGCGGGGTTGAGGGGGTCGCATTTGACTTCTTTGGCGGCTGTCCAGCCGGACCATTCTTGGCCGGCTATGGCGCGAGCTCTGACTCGGAATTTGTAGGTCTCGCCTTCCCAGCGCTGGGCGTACACCTCGGTGGCCGAGCCCTCGTAACGGATGGAGTCGGTGTTGGGGTCCGGGTTTGTCAGGGTATCGTCAGCTTCGTAGTTGACGTCGTAGCGGTCGGCACCGTTGACCGGGTCCCAGTCTAGGTGGACCACGCCGTGGCTGGTGCACGTCCCCGAGAAGCCCCTCGCAGAGGGCTTGAACACCGCGCACTTGTTCGCGGTCACCGGCAAGGTCCACGCCGAATCGCGCTCCTCACCCGATTCGACGCCCGCTGGGGAGGGGGCGACGCGCACCTGCACCCGGTGAGCCCTATTCGAGAGGGCTCCGTTCCACGAATAGGAATAAGACTCCACTGAGCTCGGCACCGACTTATAGCCGACATCGCCGACAATCGTGCCGTCCACCTCCACGTCGAACTGGAGGCCCAGCGGCACCAGCGGCCCTCGATGCCTCCACGACACCGATAGCACCCCGCCGGCTGAGCACGCTGCGGCCAGGTTGGTCGGCGCGCCGACGCCGGGGTTCGGGCAGTCCACGTGGGCCCAACTTGTCCAGCCCGACGGCGCGACGCCCGTCCCGGTCGACCTGACCCGCCACCGATAGGACTCCCCAGGCGTCGCAGCCGTGGAGAACATGACCTCGTCACGGTCGTTGCTGGACCATTTGGCCAAATCGCCGCCTAGCTCCTCGGCCTCATGGCCTTCAGCATTGCGGCCGGCAGTCCAGCCCAAAGTAAGCGTCACGCCACCCTCGTCATTTACAACGCATGACAGCCACGGCCAAGACGGCGCGCCAGGCGGCACAGGCTTTGGCGTCGGGTCAGGCTCGGGCTCCGACGACGGCTCGGGCTCAGGCTCGGGCTCCGACGACGGCTCGGGCTCAGGCTCGGGCTCCGACGACGGCTCGGGCTCAGGCTCGGGCTCCGACGACGGCTCGGGCTCGGGCGGGGTGACGGGGACGCAGTCGCTGTGGCCCTGCAACTCGGTCCCCGGCCCGCACTCCCCCGCGTGGGACTTGGCGGGATCGTGGCACGCAGACCCGTTATGAGTGTGGTCGTCACCACAGCTCGCCGGATCAGGCCAACACGCCCCCGTCGACTGATCAAAACGCTCCGCAGGACACGGCGTCGGCTCAGGAGACTTGGGCGGGGTGACGGGGACGCAGTCGCTGTGGCCCTGCAACTCGGTCCCCGGCCCGCACTCCCCCGCGTGGGACCTGGCCGGATCATGGCACGCAGACCCGTCATGCGTGTGGTCGTCACCACAACTCGCCGGATCAGGCCAACACGCCCCCGTCGACTGATCAAAACGCTCCGCAGGACACGGCGTCGGCTCAGGTGTGTGGGTATGGGCCACAGGTTGGTCCTGCCACTCGTAGTTGAAGACCGGCACCTCTTCTAGATACGGAGGCACCCGCACCTGAACATCCCGGGTGAACGGCGCCACCCGCACCCGATACTCCTCCAAATACGGAGGCACCCGCACCTGAACATCCCGGGTGAACGGCGCCACCCGCACCCGCTCGGAGAACGGTGCCACCCGCACCCGATACTCCTCCAAATACGGAGGCACCCGCACCTGCACCTCCCGAGTGAACGGCGCCACCCGCACCCGGTAGCACCCCAAATAGATGCACACCGTCTCGTAGTTGAAGACGTCCTCAGTCAGCGTCACATAGTTGAACACCGACCGAGACCTCGTCTCGTAGTTGAACACCGGACGGTCCTCGTAGTTGAAGACGTCCTCAGTCAGCGTCACATAGTTGAACACCGACCGCGACCTCGTCTCGTAGTTGAAGACGTCCTCAGTCAGCGTCTCGTAGTTGAACACCGACCGCATCTCTGTGAACGGCGCCACCCGCACCCGCACCCGCTCAGTCTGGTCATGGGCCGACACCGACGGCCCCACACCCGAAGAAACAACCAGCGAAAGCCCCACAGCAAACACCGCAAGGCTGACTGCTACCACAACAACTCGACGCGTCACGGACGACACAATTAGCTAGAGCAGCTACCGCCCCGACAACCCTCACCATTCCGCCCAATATGCGAAACAGATGCAGCCACATCCACAAAACACAAGAAACCAGCCTGTATTTTGGTGGAATAATGTGTTATATATTTTCGTGGACTAGAAAGAATTGGAGCAAGAAATACATATTTTTTGCTCATAAACTCCTTAGCTCAGCCACACAAGTGTCACGTATTTTGGTCGCCGCTAGCGAACCGACGAAGCAATCAGGCTGAGCACCAGAAGGGCCACCAGTACCCGATACACCGCGAACGGGCCGAAGCTGCGGGTGCGCACCAGCGCCAGCAGCCCCTTGGCGGCGGCGAACCCAGTGACTGCCGACGCGGCCATGCCCCATGCGAACGCGCCTCGAGCGTTGGTGGGGATGCCTCCCCACCCGCCGATGTCGATGAACTGATAGACGCCGGCCCCGGCGATCACCGGCACGCTCATCAGCATGGCCAGGCGGGCGGCGGTCTCGCGATCGAAGCTGAGCAGCCGCCCGGCGGTGATGATCACCCCCGAGCGTGAGACGCCCGGCTGGAGCGAGCAGGCCTGGGCCAAACCCAACAGCACGGCGTCGCGCACTCCGACGTTTTCGGTGGACCGCTGGCCCTGACGTCGATCGGCCCACCACAACAGAACGCCGAACACCGCAAGCATCACCGCGGTGAGCCACACCTCGTCGTCGGCCTCGTCGATCACCGACCGCAGCCCCACCCCCACCGCCGCCGCGGGCACGGTGGCCAACACCAATAGCCAGCCCAGCCGTCCCTCGGCGGTCATCGCGGCTTGTCGCCGGGCCACCGCGGCAATCCCGTCTCGCACCAGCGCCCACACCTCGCGGCGCAAACAGGCCACCAACCCCACCAATGTGCCCAGGTGGAGAGCCACGTCGAAGGCCTTCTTGAGGTCGTCGTTGCCCTCGAAGTCGTTCCAATCGGCCAGCCAGGGGATGATCTGGAGGTGTCCGCTGGACGACACCGGCAGGAACTCGGTCAGCCCTTGGGCGATGCCCAGCAGAATGGCGTGTAGAACCGACACGGCCTCGTGGCCTGGGGCTATCCCTTAGGCACCGGACATGGTGACTTCGGCCACCACCAGCGACACTCCCGCCGAGCTCATCGGCAGCCAGGTGAGGTCGGACCCCACCGCGGTCACGTCCAGCAGCATCCTCTGGAGGGTGGAGGCGATGGTGATCTCCCTAACCGGCTCGGCCAACTCGCCGTTGCGGATGCGCAGCCCCTCGGCGCCAGTGGAGAAGTCGCCGCTCACCGGGTTCACCCCGGAGTGCAGCCCCGACACCCCCTGCACCAACACACCATTGTCTATGCCGGCAATGAGCTCGCTTGGCGGCCTATCGCCGGGCACCAGCGACAGCGCCTGGCAGCCCACTCCGGGGGTGCTGGCGTAACCCCGAACGGCCGAGCCGGTGGAGGCCGACCCCGAGCGCCGCCCGGTGTAGCTGTTGTGAAGGAACCGCTCGAGCTGGCCGCCGCCGATCAGCTGGTTGCGACGGGTGGCCAGGCCTTCGCCGTCGGCATCGGATGCGGTGAACGCCTCCGGGTTGGTGGGGTCGTCCACCAGGGTGACATTGGCCGCGGCCACCTGGTCGCCCAGTCGGTCGGCGAACAGCGACCGGCCCTTGAGCACCGCCTCACCCGACAGTGTGCTGCCGATGATGCCCAGGAACTGGGCGGTCACGAACGGGTCGAGCACCACGGTGACCCTCTCGGAGGGCGGTTGGGCGGCGCCCAGCATCCGAGTGGCGCGCTCCACTGCGTCGTTGGCCGCCACCGCCACATCCAGGGTGCCGGGCTCTCGACCCACCGAGAACCCGAATCCGGTCTGGGTCTCCTCCCCCTCAGAGGCCAGCGAATAGGCGGTGACGTAGCACGAGGTGTCCCTGCCCGTGCTGCGGATGCCGGTGGTGGTGGCAATGGCGTCGGCGCTCAGGGCGTCGCCGTAGTCGGCCGACTCCACTCCCACGATGCGGGGATCGCCGGCCAGCACGGCCCGTTCCAGCTCCAGGGCCAGGTCGATCTTGGCCTCGGTGCCGAATCCCAGCAGGGCCTCGTTGTAGAGGTCGAGCACCGGTGGGTCCACCCCGTCGGGCTCGGCCAGGCCGAAGAACTCGTCGGGGGAGCCGAACACGGCGTTGTCGCGGGCCTCGGCCAAGGTCTCCTCCAGCACGTCGGTATCGAGCGTGCCAGCGTGGGCGAACCCCTGGCGGTTGTCGGCGATGACCCGGATGCCCACCCCTTGCGACTCGGCCACCGACAGCGACTCGATCTCGCCCTCATAAACCCGCACGTCGGTCTCCTGGCTGTGGCCGACCACTGCCTCGATCTGCTCGCCGTCGCGGCCCCAGCCCACGATGCGCTCGGCGATCTCCAACAGCTCCTCAGGGTTCACGCTGCGATCCTGTCGATGTTTGGCCCCCGTCGCCGACCGATCACGCCGCGGTTCCGCCGATGGTCATCGACGCCACCCGCAGCGTGGGAGTGCCGTCGCCCACCGGGACGCCCTGGCCATCCTTGCCGCAGGTGCCCGGCGATCCCATGGCGAAGTCGTTGCCCAGGGCCTCGATGCCGGCCAGCACCTCGGGACCGTTGCCGATGAGGTTGCCCTCCCTAATGGGAGGGCCGATCTCGCCGTTCTCAATCAGATAGGCCTCGCTCATGCCGAACACGAAGTCGCCGGTGGCGGTGTTCACCTGGCCCCCGCCCAAGTGGGCCACGTACACGCCCCGTTCGGTGGCCGCGATGATGTCGGCGGGATCCTCGGACCCGTTGGCCAGGTAGGTGTTGGTCATCCGCACCATGGGCAGGTGCTGGTAGCTCTGGCGGCGGCCGTTGCCCGAGCTCTCCCGGCCCTCCTTGCGGGCCCGCAGCAGGTCCCACATGTAGTCGGTGAGCACGCCGTTCTCGATGAGCACGTTGCGCTGGGCCGGTCGGCCCTCGTCGTCGATGGCGTAGGCGCCCCACTCCCGGGCCATGGTCCCGTCGTCGATGAGGGTGACCTCGGGGTGGGCCACCTGCTCGCCCACCCGGTTGCGGAATACCGATGCCTGCTTGGCCACCAAGTCGGCTTCCAGCCCGTGGCCGCAGGCTTCGTGGAACAGCACCCCGCCGCCGCCGGGGCCGATCACCACCGGCATCGAGCCGCTGGGGGCGGGCTGGGCGGCCAGCTTGGTGAGCGCCCGATTGGCCGCAGTGCGGGCCAGGGCGTCCACCTCGTACTCGTCGAACAGCTCGAAGCCGATGGGGCGGCCCACGCTCTCGAACCCGGTCTGCATGCCGGTGTCGCCCACCGCCACGCACGACACCGCGAAGCGGGTGCGCACCTGGTCGTCGCCGGCCAGCAGCCCGTCGCTGTTGGCCACCAGAATGCGGCGGCGCCCGTCGGCATAGCGGGCCGACACCTGGGTGATGGCCGAGCCGGCCGCACGGGCAGCCTCGTCGGCCCGGCCCAAGAGCTCCACCTTCGTCCCTTTGGCCACGGTTTCGGGCAGCACCTGAACATCATTGGGCGCCGGGGCATCCACCCGGTCTAGGGCCACCACCTGGTGGCCCCCGCCTCCACCCCGAGCGGCCGAGGCCGCAGCCCGAGCCGCCTTGGCCAAACCGGCCTCGGTCAAGTCGGAGGTGTGGGCGAATCCGGTGGTATCGCCCACCACGACGCGGATTCCCGCGCCTCGGGTGCGCCCCGAGCTCAGCTCCTCCACCTTGCCGTCGTCGAGCAGGGCCGACGACGAGCGCCGGTCCTCCACAAAGACCTCGGCGAACTCGCCCCCGGTTTTCAACGCCTCCGACAGCGTGCCGGCAACAACAGACTCGTCGATCACAGTTCTGCTCCCCGTCTCTCACCTTGCGCGTCGATCACAGCCTCTCCCTTTGTCTTGCCGCCGTAGCCTACCGACCCCCCATCCCATCCGGTAACAGGGGCCGCCGCCGACTCAGCCCAGGTTGGAACGGCGAGGGTAGGCGTGCTCGGTATCGCAGATCACATTAACCACGTAGGGCACACCGGCGTCGAGGGCTCGCTTGAGGGCAGGGGCGATGTCGTCGGGGCGCTCCACCGTCTCCCCGGCGCCGCCGAGGGCGGCCACCACTTCGTCGTAACGGCACCCCACCTGGAGGTCAGCGACCACGTCGTAGCCGTACATCTGGCGCATGGGGTGCTTCTCCAAACCCCAACAGCCGTTGTTGCCCACCACGATGGCCACCGGCAGGTTGTGGCGCACCAGCGAGTCGGCGTCCATCAGCGAGAACCCGGCCGCTCCGTCGCCCAGCATCAGCACCACTTGGCGGTCGGGGTGGGCCACCCGGGCGGCCATGGCATAGCCCAGACCGGTGCCCAGACAGCCGTAGGGACCGGGGTCCAGCCAGTGGCCCGGCAAGTACGAGTCCACAAACCGCCCGGCGTAGGACACGAAGTCGCCGCCGTCGCCGATCACCACCGCATCGCGGTCCAGCACCTGGCGCAGCTCCCCGTACACCCGGGCGGGCAGGATCGGATCGGCCGCGGTGGTCAGCAGATCTTCCTCCTCGGCCCGGGCCGCATCCTCCGCGTCGCGCAGCTTGGCCACCCACTGGTCGCGCTCAGAGGGGTAGGCCGGCGCGGGACCTTCAGCCAGCGCGGCCAGCATCTGGACCAGATCACCCGACACCGTCGCCGCGGGCTGGGCGTGGGTCGACACCGACTCGGCGCTGTCGGTCAGGTGTACCACCTGGGCATCGCCGAACCGGCCGAACGAGAGCCGGAAATCGAGCGGGGTGCCAGCCACGATCACCAGGTCGGCATCGGAGCGCAGCATTCGCCGGGTGCGGCTGAAGAACAACTCATGGTCAGCCGGCAGGCACCCCCGGCCCAAGCCATTGGCGAACGCCGGCATCCGCTGGGCCTCTACCCAGGCCCGCAGCTCGTCCCACGCGCCGTCCCAGTACACGTCAGTGCCCACCAGCAAGGCCGGGCAGCGGGCGGCAGCCACCATGTCGACCACCGCGGCAACTCCGTCGGGATCAGGAGCCTTGCCCATCGGCATAGGCTCGTCGGGCACGGTCCCGGTACCCTCGGAGAAGAGCACGTCCATGGGGTAGTCCACGAACACCGGGCCCCGATGGGGGGTCATGGCGGCCTGCACGGCCCGGTAGGTGGCGGCGGCCAGATCGTCGCCGCCGCCGGCGGTCAGTGATCGCTTGGTGACCGGCGCCATGATGGGAACGTGGTCCAGCTCTTGGAGCGAGCCCGAACCCCAGCGGGCCTCCGGGGCCCGTCCCCCTAGCACCACCAGCGGCGCGCCGTTCAGCCATGCCGTGGTCACCGCGCTCACCGAGTTGGTCACCCCGGGACCGGCGGTGACCGCGGCCACCCCCGGGCGACGGGTCAGCTTGGCCAGCGCTTCGGCCGCAAAGACCGCAGTCTGCTCATGGCGCACGTCGTAGAGCACCACATCGCCCTGCTTCACCGCCGCGTCATACAGCGGGAAGATATGGCCCCCCGACAGGGTGAATAGCTCCTCCACCCCAAAGGGAGCCAGAGCGGCCAACACCTGATCGCCACCGTGACCGGTCACCTGATTTCCCGACATTCGCCTCACCGTAATATCCATCGGAGTTCGCCGGGACAATAGCCTTGGCTGAATGACCCCGATGGCCGCCTCCACCGTTGGTGCGTGCCCGGAGTCAACCCCTCACGTCAGCGAGTCCAGGCTTGACTGAGAAGCACACCGGCCGACGGGTGCTCAGCATCTTGCTCAGGGTGGGCATCAGTGTGGCCCTGTTCTTCTTGTTGATCTGGTGGCTGCCGTCGTTCGACGCCGACAAGCTGTGGCCCGACTTCAATTCGGCCACCCCCTTCTGGCTGGTCGGCGCGCTGGTGCTCACCGTGATCGGCAATATGGCCGCCACCGCCCGGTGGTACGAGGTGGCCGTCGCCCTTGGGCTTCAAGTGAAGCCCCGACGGATGTTCTCGCACTACATGGCGGGCATGTTCATCTCCAACTTCGTGCCCACCACCGTGGGTGGTGACGTGCTGCGGATGTCCCGTCTTACCAACGACACCGGAGACGGCCCTCACAGCTTTGCCTCGGTGCTGTTGGAGCGGCTCAGCGGTTGGATCGTGCTGCCGGTGTTCACTCTCTTGGGCTTGGCACTGGACGAGGAGCTGCGGGGATTGGGCGCACCCACCCGGGTGGCGGCCAGCACCGCCGGTCTCACCCTGCTGGCTCTCGGCCTGATCCTGCTGCTGGTGGGCAATCAGCGGTTCGGCCGCCTGGTCAGCAGGCGCAACGGCTGGGTCCGCTTCGTCAACGGCCTGCACATGGGCATCGACGAACTGCGGGCCAAGCCCCGCGACACCGGCCGAGTGCTCATCACCGCCTTCGCCTATCAGGCGATCATGCTGGCCGCCGCGGGATGCGCAGCCAAGGCGGTGGGAATCAACGGCCTGGGGCCCATCGAGCTGATGGCGTTCATCCCCGCGGTGCTCATTATCCAAGTGCTGCCCATTGCACTGGGAGGGCTAGGCCTGCGGGAGGGTGCGTTGGTTCTCTTCCTCCACGACCTGGGCGTGATCGACGAGCAGGCCATCGCCATGGGGCTGTTGCTGTATTTCCTGACCGTGGCCGGCAGCCTGGTGGGGCTGCCGACGCTGGTGTTCGGCGGTCAATATTGGCAGCGGGCCTCGCGCTCTCGCCATGGTCGCTGACCGCGGCCGACTCCTGTAGCGATGGCACTGTCGGCCCTCAAGCCGGGCGCCGCATCCAAGAGCCGCACCCGGCCCCGCTGGTATCTGGAGCTGGCGGTAATCGGCGCCTTCTACGGCATCTACTCCTGGGTTCGCAATCAATTCGGCTCCGCGGCGGTGGAGCCGGCCGAGGCGCAGGCCAACGCGTTGTTGGTGATCGACTGGGAGCGCAGCATCGGCCTGTACTTCGAGCGCGATCTCCAAGACCTGTTCATCGGGTGGGTGTCGTTCATCCAGTTCTGGAACCTGTTCTACGGCCTCTTCCATTTCGCAGTGACCGCCTTCACCCTCATCTGGCTCTACTGGCGCTTCCCCCGCCACTATCCGTTCTGGCGCACCACCGGGCTGTTGACCACCGGTTCGGCCCTTTTGGGGTTCGCGCTGTTCCCGCTGATGCCGCCCCGCTTGCTATCGGTGGGCGGCCGTTACGGCGGTGACCTCCCCGAAACCGGCTATATCGACACCGTGCACGAGATGGGCGGGCTGTGGTCGTTCACCGAAGGGGCAGCCGAAACCCTCTCCAACCAGTACGCCGCCATGCCCAGCCTGCATTTCGCCTGGGCCATGTGGTGTTTTCTGGCCCTGCGCAAGCACTTGGTGCACCCGACGGCAAAGTGGGCCATCGCCGCCTATCCCTGGCTGACCCTGTTCGCCATTGTGGTGACCGCCAACCATTACTGGATCGATGCGGTGGGCGGGCTGGGGGCGCTGGGCCTGGGCTGGGTGGGGGCAAGGGGCTTCCATAAATGGCGAGAACGCGAGTAACCTGAAACTCCCAATTCAACGGGAGGGACGTGGACACCAACCATCTTCAGAAAATCACGTGTCCGGCTGATCTGCGCCGTCTGGGCGACGAAGAATTGACCGAGCTGGCTGAGGAGATCCGCGAGTTCATCGTCGAAACGGTCAACGCGAATGGGGGCCATCTGGGCTCCAACCTAGGTGTGGTGGAGCTGACGCTGGCCCTCCACCTGGTGTTCGACTCGCCCCGCGACATCATCCTGTGGGACACCGGCCACCAGGCCTACGTACACAAGATGCTGACCGGGCGGACCGACCAGTTCGAGTCGCTGCGCAAGCCCGGCGGCCTGTCGGGATATCCGAGCCGGGAGGAGTCCCCCCACGACTGGATCGAGAACAGCCACGCGTCCACGGTATTGAGCTATGCCCACGGCCTGGCCACGGCCCAGGAGGCCGCCGGCGGCGAGCAGCGCCGGGTGATCGCGGTGGTGGGAGACGGCTCGCTCACAGGGGGCGTGGCCTTCGAGGGACTCAACAACATCGGACACTCCGGTTGCAACGTGACCATGGTGCTCAACGACAACGGGCGCTCCTATGCCCCCACCATCTCCCGGCTGTCGGAGAGCCTGCTGCGGGTGCGGATGGACCCCCGCTACGTGCGCACCGACAATCAGATCCGCAAAGTGCTCAAGGACATCCCCTGGGTGGGCGATCTGGCCGGCCGAGCCCTGGGGGCCACCAAGGCCGCGGTGCGGGAAATGGTCGAGCCCCGCACGTTCTTCGATGAGCTGGGCATCAACTACTTCGGCCCGTTCGACGGCCACGACCTGGGCAAGCTGGAGCGGGTGTTCAGCCGGGTGTCCCATCTGGAGGGCCCCTGTTTGGTGCATGTGCTCACCCAGAAGGGCCGGGGGTATGCGCCGGCCGAGAACGATCCGGTCAAGAACATGCACGACATGTCGAAGGCCAAGCCGGGGAGCTACACCGAGGCGTTCACCGAGGCGATGATCAAAGAGGCCGAGGCTCGACCCGAGATGGTGGCCATCACCGCAGCCATGCCCGACTCCACTGGGCTGTTGCCGTTCGCCGAGCGGTTCCCCGAGCGGTGCTTCGACGTCGGCATTGCCGAGCAGCACGCGGTGACCGCAGCCGCGGGCATGGCCATGGGCGGGCTCCGCCCGGTGGTGGCCATCTACTCAACGTTTTTGACCCGGGCCATCGACCAGGTGAACCTCGATGTGGGGTTGCACGGCCAGCCCGTGGTGTTCTGCCTCGACCGGGCGGGCATCACCGGCGACGACGGGCCGTCGCACCACGGCGTGCTCGACATGGTGCTGCTAACCAAGATTCCCGGCATGACCGTGCTGGCGCCGTCGTCGTATCAGGAGATCCAGCAGATGCTCCACGACGCCTTGGAGATCACCACCGGCCCGGTGGCAATGCGGTGGTCCAAGACGGCTGCTCCTTCGGTACCTGAGGACGAAGTGGGCCACGGACTCAAGGGCCGCAAGGTGAAAGAGGGCTCCGACGTATGCCTACTGGCGGTGGGCAAGATGCTGGCCAATGCTCAAGAGGCCGCCGAGCTCCTGGAGGCCGATGGCATTTCGACCACTGTGTGGGACGTCCGCTGCGTCAAGCCCCTTGACGAGGACATGCTGGACCACGCGGCCGGACATCGGGTGGTTGTGACCATGGAGGACGGCTGGCGAGAGGGAGGCGCAGGCAGCGGCGTGGCCGAGCGCCTGCTCCTTGCCGAGCGCGGCGGCCCGGTGCCGACCATCCGGGTGCTGGGTGTGCCCAACGAGTACATCCCCCAGGGCGTTCCTGACCAGATACTCGCCGACTGCGGCCTCGACCCCGCCGGCATAGCGGATACCGCCCGCGACGCGCTGGCGGTACAGGTCTAGCGGCGGAGGAGGGTGCCGGGGCGGGCGCCGGTGGGCTGGCCGTTTCGGAAGGTGACCACTCCAGCGCAGATGGTGGCGTCGTAGCCGTCGGCTGATTGCAACAGCCGGCAGGCGCCGGTGGGCAGGTCGCCAACCACCTCGGGCAGATGCAGGCTCATGCCGTCGAGGTCGATCACGTTGATATCGGCCCGCTTGCCGGTGGCCAACACGCCCCGGTCGGCGAAGCCGTATAGCTCGGCCGGCTCGGAGGTGAGCATCTTCACCGCCTCGGCCATCGACAGCTTGGGGCCTCGCTCCCGGTCGCGCACAAAATGCTGGAGCATATAGGTGGGCAGACTTGCGTCGGAGATCACCCTGCAATGGGCCCCGCCATCGGCCAGACCGACCACGGTCATGGGATGCACCATCATCTCCCGCAGGTCCTCGAGGTCGCCGTGTCCATACCCGGTGAAGAACACCTGGATCATGCCCCGCTCGCACATCAGGTCGTACACCAGCCCATACACATCGGCACCGGTCTTCTCGGCCATGGCGGCCACCGACTCCGACGGGTCGGGCTCGAACACTGGTCCGCCGTCGAAGGGAAACGAGGCATGGAGGGAATGGCGCAGGATGCCCATGGCCGGATCGCCCGGGATGTCATCGGCCAGGATGGCGGCCCGCACCTCGGGCCTGCGCAGTTCAACCAGCCGCTCCTCGAGCGGGAGATGGTCGAGCGGCTGATAGGTGGGCCGCTTCTTGAACGGGTTGAACTGATCCCATCCGGCCAACAGCCCGCCGGGGCGGCCCTGCACCTGGGGAACCAGCTTGGCCCCCTCGGCGTTGGCCCTCTCCACGATGTCCAATTGCTGGCGCCACTGGCCGGGGTTGACGTGGACTTGGACCATGGTAAAGGTGATGGCCCGGCCGGTCTCCAGGCTGAGGCGCCGGTAGAGCTCCACCTCTCGGATGGGTGCGTCGGGATCCTCGCCCATCGATCCCGCGGGCACCACCTCAACCAGCGAGTGGCCGTCGAGCGCGCCCATGATGGCGGCCAGCTCCTCATGGTCGGCGAAAGTCCCCGGTACCGGCACTCCCGTCAGCGACGTGTGCATGGGCAGGCGGTTGGTGGAGAACGCCACCGCACCGGCCTGGGTTCCCTCGCCCACGATGCGGGCCATCTCAGCCAGCTCGGCCGCAGTGGCCGACTCGGTGGTGGCCCCCCGATCGCCCATCACATAGGCCCGCACCGACCCGTGGGGCACTTGGGCGGCCACATCGATGGTACGGCGCAGCCGTTCCAACTCGTCGAGGTACTCGGGGAAGGTCTCCCACCGCCAGGTGATCCCCTCCGACAGGGCCGCGCCGGGGATGTCCTCCACCCCCTCCATCAGCTCGATCAGCCAGTCGTGGCGGCTGGGATCGGCGGGGGCGAACCCCACCCCGCAGTTGCCCATCACCACGGTGGTCACCCCGTGCCAGGCCGACGGCGCCATGATCGGATCCCAGGTGGCCTGGCCGTCGTAGTGGGTGTGGATGTCGACAAACCCGGGGGTCACATAGCGGCCCGCAGCGTCGATCGCTTCAGCGGCATCGGCGTCGATGCGGTTCTTGACCGCGGCCACCCGTCCATCGGCCACCGCCACATCGGCCACGGTGGGCGCAGCCCCAGTCCCATCGACAACGGTGCCCCCGCGGATCAGCAGATCAAACATGGGGCCATTCTTTCAGGCGGCGAGGACAACACCCATTCCGCAGACGCCGCGGCATGTACGGAAGCTCAGGTACGGGCGAAATAAGGGTTGTCGCCCGCCTCGTGGTCGGTGGCGTCCACCACGTCGGTGATCTCGGGGATGGCCTCGGTGATCATCACGGTGATGCCCTCTCGCAAGGTGGCCGCGCTCATAGCGCAGCCCTGGCAGCCGCCGCCCATGGTGATGTAGGCAGTGGACCCGTCCACCCCCAGCAGGTTGGCGAACCCGCCGTGGGAGGCCAGTGAGGGGTTGATGTGCTGGTCGAGCAGCTGCTGAAGCTGCTCGGGGATGGTGCCGGAAAGCTCCAAGTCGGCACCGGCCAACAGATCGGGCTTGTTGGGATTGCGGATGACCAGCCCGCCCTGCATGGGGTTGTTGGGCAGGTCCAGGGTGGCGCCGGTCAGATTCTCCACCGACTCGTCGGGAATCATCACGGCCAGGCCCTCGGTGATGATGTGGCGGTGACCCTCGACGCAGTTGGCCACCTCTTCGAAGGCGAGGTCGTAGGTGTAATCGGCGCCGCTGACGCCGGTTATCTCGATGCGCAGGCCGAGGGCTTCGGGATCATCCTCGTTGGACCGGATGTCGAGCACCTTGGCAATGGCCGCCTCGGTGACCTCGAACAGTTGGGCTTCCACGGTTTCGCTCACGGCCACCATCCTACCCGAGCCCGACCCCCGCCACCATGGCCCAGATACCCGATTTGGGGGAAGTATCAGCCTCGGCGGATACGGCCTCGCAGCGCCCGGAAGGCCAGTGATTGGGCCAAAAGCCCCACCACGGCGATGGACAGCAGCGCCCGACCCAGCGCCCAGCCGTCCCAGCCCGAAAACAGCGAGCGCATGCCCTCCAAGGCATAGGTCATGGGGTTGAACCAGGTGATGGCGGCCAGCCAGTCGGTCATGACGTCCCGGCTCACCCAGGCAGTGGTCAGGAACATGAACGGGAAGAACAGCAGGAAGCTGGAGTTGACCGCGCCCGGGTTCCCGGTGCGCAGCGCTATGGCGTAGGGGAAGCCGGTGAAGGCCAGCCCCCAAAGCGCGCCGAACAGCACGAACACCAACACGCCCAGCACCCCGGTGGGGCCGAAGCTCACGCCGATGGCGAATCCCAACGCAATCACCGGAATGGCCATCACCACAAACAGGGTGAAGTCGGCCACCATCAGCCCCAGCAGCAGGGCATAGCGGTTCACGGGGGTCATCAGCAGCCGGTCGAAGTAGCCCTCGGAGATGTCGATCACCAGGGCATTGGCCCGGGACATGCCGGTAACCGCGGTCATGATGGCCACCGGCAGTTGGAAGGCCTTGTAGTCGATGTCGGAGACCACATCGCCGGCCAGGTTCTGAATGGCCCCGATGGTGACCATCAAGAAGAACAGGGGGATCAACATGGCGGGGATGATCGCCTCCAGGTCACGGGGCAGAAGCCGCAGCGCCCGGCTGGCCACCGATGTCATGTCGCCGAAGAATCCCGATGGCTGGGCTCTCACCACGTCGGTGGCGGGCGGGGCGGTGTGGACAGCCCCGCTCATTCCTCCACCTCGATTCGGGCCCCGGTGAGCTCCAGGAACACATCGTCGAGGGTGGTGGGGTGAATCGACAGATCGCTCACCTCCACCCCGGCGGCCGACAAAGCAACTGCCACCGGGCTGACCACCGATGCCCCATCACCGGTGGCCGCGCTCACTTCGTTGGCGTACACCTCGATATGGCTGATCCCCGGCACTTGGGCGATGGCCGCAGCGGCTGCCTCGGGGTCACCCGCCACCCGGGCCACCACTACGTCGGAACCCACCGTGCGCTTGAGCTCATCGGGCGTCCCCTCGGCCACGAGCAGGCCCTCGTTCAAGATGCCCACTCGGTGGGTGAGGGCGTCGGCCTCCTCCAGATATTGGGTGGTGAGGAAGATGGTCATGCCCAGATCTCGGTTTAAGCGCCGAATCTGCTCCCACACCACCGCCCGGCTGATGGGGTCGAGCCCGGTGGTGGGCTCGTCCAGGAACAGCACCTCGGGGTTGTGCATCAGCGCGGCGGCCAGATCCAGGCGGCGCTTCATGCCCCCCGAATAGGTGGACACCCGCCGGTCGATGGCGTCCATTTCCAGCAGGGGGGCCAGTTCGTCGATGCGGACTCCGATGGCCTCCCGCTCCAGGCCGTAGTAGCGGCCTTGCAGGGTCAGGGTCTCCCGGCCGGTGAGCTTGCCGTCGAGGGCGGCGTCCTGGAGGGCCACACCGATACTCAAGCGCACCAAATCGCCCTGAGTGCCCACGTCGTAGCCAGCTACTGAGGCCTCGCCTGCGGTCATCGATGCCAGCGTGCAAAGCATCCGCACCACGGTGGACTTGCCCGCGCCGTTGGGGCCCAGAAATCCGTAGATCTCCCCGGCGGCCACTTCGAGGTCGAGCGAGTCGACCGCCACCACCTCACCGTAGGTTCGGCGCAGCCCCTGGGCAGAAATGGCCGCTGGCACAGTCGATGATGCTACCGACCACCTTCGCGATATTCTCATCGCCCATGCCGGAGACATCCAGCCCCTTCGTCAGCTACGAGCTGAACGGCGACGTCGCCGTCGTCCGCCTCGACGATGGAAAGGTCAATGTGCTGTCACATGAGGTGATCGACACCTTGCACGAATCACTCGATCGGGCGGAGAGCGAGGCCAAAGCAGTGGTGATGATCGGTCGCCCGGGCAAGTTCACCGCAGGCTTCGACCTGAAGGTGTTGCAATCGGGACCTGAGGCGGCCCGGGACCTGTTCCGTGCCGGCATGGACTTGTTTGTGCGGTTGTACGAGTTCCCCCTCCCCGTGGTAGCGGCCTGCACCGGCCACGCCTTCGCCGCGGGGGCCATCTGGCTTATGTGCTGCGACGTGCGCATCGGCGCTGATTTGGACGTCAAGATCGGCCTCAACGAGACCGCTATCGGGATGGTGCTTCCCACATCGGTGGTCACAATTGCCCGTGATCGCCTCTCCCCCCGCCATGTTCTGTCCTCGGTGCTTCTGGCCCGGCTCTACTCGCCCCAGGACGCCACCGACGTGGGCTATTTGGACCGGGTTGTTGCCGAAGATGAATTGGAGCAAGCGGCCATAGCCGAAGCGGCCGGTCTGGCCGAGGGACTCTCGCGGAGGGCCTTCACCGGCACCCGACGCGTGATCCGGGGGCCGGTGGTCCAGTCGATTCGGGAGATGCTCGACGATGACACCCGGTCGTTCACCGTCGGGCTGTCGTGATTGACGAGAATTCAAAAACAGGAGGACAGCAACCATGAGCGATCCAGTCGTCGAATTGCTCGAAGCGGTCTGGGACTCCATCGCCCACCTCGGTGCCGACTTGAGCGAGGAGCAGTGGGACACCCCCACCGAGTGCCCCGGCTGGTCGGTGCGCGACCAGGTGAGCCACATCGTGGGCCTCGAGCGAATGCTGGCCGGAGAAAGCCCTGAGCCTCCCGCCACTGAGGGCGGCTTTGAGGGCATCGCCGCCTTCAACGAGGGCCAGATCGCGCCCCGCCGGTCCCGACCCGGCTCCGAGGTGCTGGCCGAGATGAACGACATCTGCGCCCGCCGCCTGGAGATGCTGCGCACCATGCCCGAAGAGAAATGGGACGAGGTGGGCTTCACCCCCATCGGCGACGCCCCATACCGCACGTTCATGCACATCCGGGTGTTCGACTGCTGGGCCCACGAGCAGGACATGCGCCGGGCGCTGGGCATCCCCGGCCACCTGAGCGGCCCAGTGGTCCAGCACTGCTTGGACTGGCACGCCCGCAACATGGGCTACGTGGTGGGCAAGAAGGCCGGAGCGCCCGAGGGCAGCACGGTGGTGTTCGCCATAGACGGCGACGCCGACGGTCCCCGAGGCGTGGCCGTGGCCGATGGCCGGGCCAAGCCTGCGCCCCCGGCCGATAATCCCACCGTTGCCGTGCACACCGATGTGGACACCTACAACGCCCTGTGCTGCGGCCGCACCGACCCGGCCGCCGCGCTGGCCGACGGCTTGGTGACGCTGGCGGGCGACGAAGAACTGGGCGAGCGGGTGGTTCTGGCCCTGGCCTACGTTTCGTGAGCGCCTGAGGAGCCCACTGGAGGCATCGGGATCTCGAGGCGAGCGCCTGACTACTCGACCGCGTCCATCCGGGCCTCGAGGTCGAGGGCCCGGGGGCTCACCGACAAGTCGAAATCTGTGCTGCCCAGCGTGGCCTCGTTCCACACCTCCCGGTCCACCAGCCAGTTGCCCCAGCCCGTGAACCATCCGTCGTGGTACGACTCGAACTGGGGCGCCCACCAATCCCGCAGTGGCAAGCGGGTGGTCTGGTGGTCGGCCAGATCAGGGGCGATCCCGGCGATGTTGCTCCCGGCCAAAGCGAGCACGAAGTCGGCGGAGGCGTTCTGCGCCGAGGCGCTGTCGGTCCATCGGAGCCCCTCGTAGCCCCGGAAATACCACAGGTTGGGCACCGAGATGGCGTTGTCCACCGCCACTGTCACCGGGCCTTCACCGATCGACTTGGAGTACTCGTTGAGCGCCTCGATGCGCTCGACGGTGTCGAGGTAGTCGTCGGTGGTGTGGACCTGGGTCAACAGCTCCCGGGGGTCGCGCTGGTTCACATAGTTGGTCCTCCACGCGAAGAACAGGGTGGTGGCCACTAGGCCGGCCAGCACCACCCACACCGCTGGCATCCACATCTTCTTCCCGGCCCGCCACAGCACCTGCACGCCGTAACCGGCCAGAAAGGCCATCGGCACCACGATGTGCAGCGCCAACCACGGGAATCGCTCGCTGGCCCAGGAGTACGAGAACCAGCTGGCCACCGCGGTCCACACCATGAACTTGCCGACGAAGGTGGGGTTGCGGAACACGTGGACCGTGCCGATCACCGCCAATATGCACACCAGGTACTCATACAGCGGGATGGTGTACAGGTAGTAGTGCCACGGCTCGCTGCCCCGGTTGGTGTCCTGCTCGCCCCGCCAATAGGTGATCCCCTCGGTGAATCCGTCCATGAAGCCCTCTGAGTTGGTGAAGAACACCGTGAACCACATGGCGAAGAAGAACAGGAAGACCGCGGCGGCCAGCACCCATCCCCACCCGGGTACGCCCCGGGCGGCCCGCACCACCGGCAGATCCCAAATCTCCCGTGGGCTGGCCAGCATGAGCACGACCATCACCATGAGCACCCCATAGACGCCCAGGGTCACGAAAACCTCGGCGTTGTAGTAGGCGCTGACCCCGAATGCGATGCCCATGGGCACTAGCCCGATGGGCAGCATCCAAGACCACCCGGCGGCCCCGCCGGGCTCGGCCCGGCCGGGCTCGGCCTCAGAATCGGCCGGGAAAGCCTGCCGGACCGCCTGCTCCCCCAATAGAGCCAACAGAAAGCCCCCGAATATGAACACGACGATGAACGTGGTCTCTTTGACCGCGAAGCCGGCGGCCAACAAGAACGCGAACAGCGCGGGCAAAAGCAGCCGGGGGCGGTCCAGGAAGCGGACCACCACCACCATCATGGCCAGGGTGATGAACGCGGTCAGCGCGTCTTCCCGGCCCAGCCGGGTCATGTACAGGGCGATCGGGCTGAACGCCAGCACCGCTGAGGCGCACAGGGTTGCCACCGGGCCCAATGACCGGCGCAGGAACCACGGCAGAACGATCATCCCGACCCCGGCCAACACCGCCACCATGCGGGCAGTGGTGTGGGATTCCCCGAACACCCAGAAGAACGCCGCCGTCAGGTAGAAGCGCAGCGGCCCGTGGTACACCGGGTCGTAGCCCTCGTAGGTGTCTTCCAGGAACCGCCACGAGTACCAGGCGTCGATGCTCTCGTCGTGGTGGAAGGGCCGCTCGGCCAGCTCCACCAGTCGCAGCACCAACCCAGCCACCGCCATCGCCCCCACGGCGATGGCCAGCGCAGTCTCCGGACGGCGGCGCCAGAACTCCAGCGGGCTCCAGCCCTCCAGGGGAACGTCTCGCTCTCGGGTCGTGGCTCGCATGGCTCAGTTCACTTCGTAGACGGTGTACTCGCCCTGGGCAAACGCCGGAGTGCCCCGGGCCGCCCAGAACTGCTCATTTACCCCCGCCCGGCGCTCTATCGGCCCGACCACCACATAGTCCACCCCGTAGGCGTCCAACAGATCCTCGGTGCCCTCTAGGCCGCCCAGCATGGTGCGGGCCTGCTGCTGGCGGCTGTGCCAGTCGGTGACCCCAAGGTCGTTGATCCACCCGGCAAAGCCCACCACCGTCTGGCGCCCGCTGAGCGCCGGCACCGGGTGGGTGTGCTCGAAACCGATCAGAAACACGCTGTCGGGCGGCGTGTTATCCCGGGCCCATTCCCCAGCGGCCACACCGTCGCCCGAGGCGATCGCCACGGGCCACACGTTCACCTCGGGGTCGGCCGCCTTCCAGATGTCCAGCGCCCCCGCGAAGGTGAGGGTGAAGAACAGCGCGGCCGCTCCCACCACACCAAGCCATCCGATCGAGGCCAGCCTTACCAGCACGGCGGCCACCAACAGCGACCCCAGGAGAATCACCGGAACGAACCAGTGGGTGTTGTTCCAGGGATGCGACGGGGCCACTCGCACGAAGTTGGGCACGATGAACCACAGCCACACCGGGATCGACCCCCACAGCAGCACCGGGGGCAGGGTGCCCCTCCAGAGCTGGGCCGCCAGCATCAGCAGCAGGAACACCCCGGCGTTGCGCCACCAGAACGTGAGCAGGCCGTCTTGTTCGGGCGAATACCCGGGGGGTTGCATCCAAGGGCCATCAACCCAGGTCTCCCAGACGATCTCGGTATTGAGCGGCTCGATCCACAGCGCGGCGGGCAACGCGAACGCCAGCGCGGGCAGAGCGAACAGTAGCCATTGCCAGCGGAAGTCGAGCAGCGCCCAGATCAGGCCCAAGCCCAGCGCCACCCCAAAGGAGTACACGTGGAATATGGGCATCAGCCCGACGATCACCCCCGCAGCGGCGAAGAGCCGGCGTGATCCCGACTTGTGGGCTTCGCGCATGAGCACCACGGCGATCAGCAGAAGGGAGAACCCGGCGAGGGTCGGTCGCTGGGGGAAGAGGTTCCCGGTGACCGCGTTCTCCATCAATATGTTGCCGGCGTGGTGGCGGGTGTAGTCGGTGGGCAGATCCCAGATGATGCTCCAGCCGCCCTCGGCCCGGTCGTGGAAGAAGCGGAGCCACCCCAGCCCGCCGAACAGAGTGAACACCAGCACTGAGACCACTCCTACGGCCCGGCTGGAGAACAGCCTCACCGCGGCCAGATACAGAACGGGCACGAAGGCAAACGCCAGATAGCCCGATGACACCTCCAGCCCGCCGAGGGCGCTCAGGCCGGCCCGATCGAGCATGGCGGCGAAGAAGTCGATGCCGAAGTGATACGGCAGCCGGTCGACGCCGAAGGCGGTGGGCAGCTCGGGGGGAAAGTTCTCCCCATGGGCGAAAGAGGAGGCGTAGGTGAGGTGGGCCTGCCAGTCGGTCCACGACGACAGGTGTCCGGCCAGCACGCCGCCCGACCCGTCGGGCAGATAGGCCCGGTTCAAGATCCACACGGTGAGCGCCCAGGCCGGGGCGGTGAGAATCAGCAGGGGTGCCGGGCTGTCGGGGCGGGAGATGGGCCGCATGAGGCGGCGCCGAAAGTCCCGGCACTCGGCGCCGATCTGGCTGATGCCCGTCCGCCAGCCCGCCGCCGAGATCGCCGTGGCCACCAAGGCCGCCCCGATCACCACCGGCCCGGTCAATGCTCCGACTGCCCACCCCGCGGCGTAGCCCACCAGGGTGACGGCCATGAACCCGACCACCGCGCCGTAGGCCACCCGCTCCTCGATGCGGAGCTTCAGCCCGGTGAGATAGGTGAACCCGATGCCCACGAGCACGCAGTCGGCTAAGAGCAGCGCCACCCACAGCTTCATTGGCTCGCGAACCTAGTTGGCAGGCAACCACCGACCGCAGTAGGCCCGGGGCCAGGGTTGGTCCCCCCTGCGGGCGTAGAGCAGGCGGGCGCGGGCATCCTGCTCTTCGGGCCGGGCGTGGGCCGGGTTCCCGGTGCCGCCCACTGTTCGCCACGTCCGGGGCTCGAACTGGTAGGCCCCGTAGAACAGGCCGTTTGAACTCTCGGCGGTGTAGTTGTTGGTGGACTCGCAGAATCGCAAGTTGTACCAGTGCTGCTCAGTGGGCTCGATGAACCCGTTCTGCACTCGCTCGCGCTCGGCCATGTCGTTGATCTCCGCGATGTAAACCACCCACTCAGCCGCCTCAATCGACTGGGCGGTTTCCCTGAGGCGGCTGCTCAGATACGGAATGGCATCGTCGAGCCGCCTGATGCGGGCCTCGGTGCGCTCCCGCTCCCCCGGCACGTTCTCCCTTGCTGCCAGGGCCTCCTCGAACACCTCCGACACCTCCGACAGCAGGGCATTTCGCCAAATGGCGTCGGTGGCCTCTGATACGCCCAGAACGAAGACCAAGTCTTCGAGATAGCCGCCCGCCATGTACTCCTGCACGATGAGACGCTCAGCCTCGTCATTCAGCAGCTTCTTACCCGTGTCGGTGCTGTTGAGCTGGTCCAACCGGGCCAGTTCGCGGTGCAGCTCATCGACCGTGCGGTCGAGCGCCCTTTGCAGGCCGTCACGGGCGGTGATGGCCACCGCCAAGTCGTGTTGGGCCCGCTCCAGATCGCGCCACGGCGGCGCGGCCGACTCAACGGCCACCGGCTGGACCGCCTCGCCTTCCTCGTCGGCCTGTCCGAAGGCGACGCCACCAGCGGCCGCCACGGTGACGACCACCGCAACGAAAAGAACCGTCAAGCGACTGCGTTCTTCAGCCCGCAAACTCTCTCCCCAGTTCGGCTACCCTCGAAACGGGTTTACCGCAACGCCGTTCGGGGCAGCAAAACCCCAACCGGCTGTTACAAATCTACCGACTATGCCCACCATCCCTTCAACCGACCCTGCCCGACTCCCGGCGGAACAAGAGCCAGAGGCGATCCTGATCGTGTCGTTCGGCGGGCCGGAGGGCCCCGACGACGTGATGCCGTTCTTGCGCACCGTGACCCGGGGTCGGGACATCGGAGACGAGCGCCTAACCGCCGTCGCCGAGCACTATCACCTGTTCGGGGGAGTCAGCCCCATCAACCAGTGCAATCGAGACTTGGTGGCCGCCCTGGCCGCCGAGCTGGGTGCTCGGGGGGTGGATCTGCCGGTGTACTGGGGCAACCGGAACTGGACGCCGATGTTGGCCGACACCATGGCGCAGATGCGCGACGACGGGGTCTCCTCGGCAGTCGGGTTCGCCACCTCGGCCTTCGGCTCGTACTCGGGCTGCCGCCAGTACGCCGAGGACATCGAGCAGGCTCGGGCGTCGGTCGGCCCTGACGCGCCGCTGGTTTACAAGGTGCCCCCGTTCTGGGATCAGGACGGCTTCCTGTCGGCCATGGCCGACAACTTGGCCGCGGCCCGCCGAGCCGAGCCGAGCGCCCCGGTGGTGTTCACCGCCCACAGCATTCCTGAGTCAATGGCGGCCACCGCGCCCTATGAGGCTCAGCTCAACGAGGCCAGTCGCCGGGTGGCGGAGCGCGCTGGAGCAAGCGAGTGGTCGCTGGCCTACCAGAGCCGCAGCGGCTCGCCCCAGATTCCGTGGCTGGAGCCCGACATCGGCGACGAGTTGGACAGGCTGGCCGATGCCGGGGCCGACGCAGTGGTCGTGGTGCCCATCGGCTTCGTGGCCGACCACATGGAGGTGGTCTACGACCTTGACACCGAGGCCCGCCAGCGGGCCGACAAGTTGGGGTTGCGATTGACCCGCGTGCCCACCGTCGGCACCCATCCGGCCTTCGTCAAGATGATCGCCGATGTGGTGTTGGCTCCCCAGCAGGCGCCCTGTCCGGTGGACTGTTGTTTGCGGTAGCCGGGTTCGTTGGCGGGATCCGATGTCCCGCCGGGCGGGACCCTGCTATTCGCGGGCGCCGATCTCGGTGTTGATCCAGGCGATCAGCTGGGCCTGGTTGCGGGTCTGGGTCAAGATGTCGCCTGGGCCGCTGAAGTGGAACACGAAGCCCTCGCCCGACTTCATCGACTGGATTGAGCGGCCCTCCACGGCCCGGCGCAGCTCGTAGCTGACCGTGTCGGGAAACGCCAGCATGTGGCTGGTGTCCACCACTACGGTCTCGCCCGCAGCCAGCGAGATCACGTCGATGGCCCCATAGGAGGCCACCACCACCTTGCCGGTGCCCTCGGCGTGGGCCATGAATCCGCCTTCGCCGCCGACCAGCGACTTGAACCCGCCCCACTTGGTGTCCATCACCACTGAGGCATCCGAGGCCAGCCAGTTGCCCCGCTCGATGATCCACGCCTGCGAGCCGTCTAGCTCCAACGTCCGGAGATCGCCAGGAAGCTTGGCGGCCACGTCCACCCAGCCGCCCTCAGCCGGAGCGGTGTAGGTGGACACGAACAGCGATTCGCCGCCCAAAACGCTGCGCTTGAGCCCCTTGAGCACGCCGCCTTCCACCTTGGCCTCCAGCGACATCCCGGAGGAGTGGGCCGACATGGCTCCGGCCTCGACTTTGACCTGCTCACCCCCGCCGAGGGTGCACCGGGCGACCGCAAAGCTGGGGGCATGACGTATATCTACCTGCATGCCGGGGAGCCTACCCACCGCCTCCGGCGAATTGGGGGCGGCCGGGCCAAGAATTGGGGGCTGTTTACCCGATGCTCTTGTCCTGGCCTTCCCAGTAGGGCGCTCGCAGCTCCCGCTTGAGCACCTTCATGGCTCCCGACAGGGGCAGCGGCTCGGCCCGGAACTCCACCGACTTGGGCACCTTGTAGCCGGCGATGGTCTGGCGGGCGTGCTCGCAGATCTCCTCTTCGGTCACCTCCTGGCCTGGCGTGGGAACCACCACGGCGTGGACCGCTTCGCCCCAAACCGGGTCGGGAATGCCGATCACCGCCACCTGGGCCACCCCCGGATGGGTGGATATGGCGCTCTCCACTTCGGAGGAGTACACGTTCTCGCCGCCCGACACGATCATGTCCTTCACCCGGTCGACCAAGAACAGGTAGCCCTCCTCGTCGAGGTATCCGGCGTCGCCGGTGTGGTACCAACCGTCCCGGAACACCTCGGCGGTGGCCTCGGGCTTGTTCCAATACTCCTTCATGTAGTTGCCGCCTCGAGCGCACACCTCGCCGATCTCCCCGTCGGGCAAGACGTTGCCGTTCTCGTCTTGGATGCAGAGGTTCACGCCGAACACCGTGCGGCCCACCGACCGCAGTTGGGGGCCGCCCGCCACGTGGTCTTCGGCCGACAAAAACGTGAGTACCGACGAGCACTCGGTCATGCCATAGCCCTGGAGCAGGTTCACTTCGGGCAGGTGCTCAAGCAGATGGCTCAAGATGGCCTCGGGCATCGGCGAGGCGCCGTAGACCAGCTCCCGCAGCGACGCCAGCCGCTCGGGCCGGTACTCGGGGTGCTGGATGCACATGCCGATCATGGTGGGCACCATCACCGTTTGGGTGATGCCCTCGGCCTCGATGAGGTTCATCACCCCGGCGGGGTCGAAGGCGGGGATGGTCACCATCTTGGAGCCGGAGGCCGGAATCACCAGCAAGCTGGCCATAGAAGCGGCGTGGAACAGCGGCGTCTGGCACAAAAACACATCGTCGTCTCTGGTGCCGCCCAGCCCGATGGCCACGTGATAAACGTTCAGCATCTCGGCCCGCTGCTGGAGCAGCACACCCTTGGGGAGGCCGGTGGTGCCGCCGGTGTACATGAGCACCACCGGGTCGTCCTCTTCGGGCTCAGAGGGCGCAGCGGTGTCGCCCGCGGCCACCAAGTCCTCGTAGGCCACGTCGTGGGGCACGTCGCCGGGGCCGATGAGCACCACGGTGCGGATGGGGCTGTCGCCGGCGGCCTCCATGGCCTTGACGAAAGCCTCGGCAAAGAAGCCGTCTACAAAGGCCACCTCGGTGCCCGAGTCCTTCACGATGTACTCCAGCTCGGGGCCGGCCAGTCGCAGGTTCAGCGGGTTCACCACCCCGGCGCCCAGATAACAGGCGTGGTAAAGCTCCAGGTAGGACGCGCTGTTGAGGGCCATGATGGCTACCCGGTCGCCCTTCTTCACGCCCAGCTCGCTGCCCATGGCATTGGCCAGCCGGGTGACCCGCTCGCCGTGGGAGGCGAAGCTGGCCCGGTAGGCGCCGTCGACGATCGCCTCTTCGTTGGCGTACCGCTCCACTGCCGGGTAGAACTGCCGGTGATAGATCAGCTCTTTCATGACGGCAACCGTAGCGCGAGACCGAGTGTGCCGGAGCGGGTCGAAGGAGGCGAGATGGACGTCGAAACCACAGTGCAATGGCTGAAGGATCGGGAGCTGATCAAGGAGGTTCCCCAGCGGTACGCCCGGGGAATCGACCGGATCGACTTCGACATGGTGCGCTCCGCCTTCCACCCCGATTGCCAGATCAGCGGAACGGTCATCTCCGGGGATCTTGACCCCTACCTGGACTGGACCGAGAAGGAACTCCACAAGTTCGATGCCACCTTGCACTTCATGGGCAACCAGTACATCGATCTGGAGGAGGGCGCCGAGGAGGGTCACATCGAGACCTGGGCGGTGGCCTACCACATGCGCCCAGAGGACTCCGACGTCGGCGACCTCATCTTGGGCCTGCATTATTGCGACGATGTGGCCCGCTTTGACGAGGGCTGGCTCATCACCGCCCGCACCGCCCGGCCCCAGTGGGCCCGCGGCGCCTTCCCCACACCACCCGACGAGCTGAAGAGCGACTGGCACGACGTGGACATCCGCCATGTCTGATCGACCAGTGGCGTTTGTGACCGGGGCGAGCCGGGGGATTGGCAAGGCGTGCTCGGTGCATCTGGCCCGGGCGGGGTTCGATGTGGCGGTGTCGGCCCGGACGGTGCAGGACGGCGAGCAGCGAGAGCACTCTTCGACGGTGCAGCGGTCGGACACCTCGCCGCTACCGGGCAGCCTGTCGGCCACCGCGGCGATGGTGACCGAGGCGGGGGGCGATGCGCTGATCGTGGCCGCCGACCTGCTCGACTTCGACTCTTTAGAGGCGGCAGCCGCTACGACATTGGAGCATTGGGGCCGGGTGGACGTGCTGGTGAACAACGGGCGCTACATCGGCCCTGGCCACATGGACCGCCTGCTGGACACCCCCATCGAGCTGCTCGACTACCACCTGAAGGCCAACTGCCTGGCCCCTCTGGTGCTGACCAAGGCGTTTCTGCCCCAGATGATCGAGCGGGGCGGCGGCACCGTCGTGAACATCACCTCGGCCTCGGGCTTCGCCGACCCCACCGAGGCCGCCGGCGACGGAGGCTGGGGCATGGGCTACGGCATCAGCAAGGGCGCCTTTCACCGGGTGGCCGGATTCCTGGCCGTGGAGCACGGCAAGGAAGGCATCAACACATTCAACGTGCAGCCCGGCTACATCTCCACTGAGCGCATCGCCCAGGACATGGCCCAATTCGGCTTCAAGGACACCGGCCAACCCGCCGATGTGATCGGCGCGGTGGTGGCCTGGCTGGCCACCGATCCCGAGGCCTCGGAGTTGAACGGCACCAATGTGGAGGCCCAGTTCTTCTGCCACGAGCGGGGCCTGCTGCCCGGCTGGAAAGGCCCCGAGCCCAACACCGCGGCCATCCGCTACGACCTGAGCGGCGCCATCTTGGCCGAGAAGGAAGCCCAGCTTTTGGCCCAGGCTTCTCAAGAGTGACCGACAACGCCGCAGTCGGCGGCGGAGCTGTCGACCGGCTCGAGTTGTGCGCGGTCATGCCGGTGTACAACGAGGAGGAGATCGTCGGCCAGGTGGCCGAATCTTGGCTCGAGGTGCTCGACGGCTTAGGCATCAACTACGAGCTGGTGGCCATCGTTGATGGGGCCACCGACGACAGCGAGCAGGTGCTGCGGGCGGTGGCTGAGCGCCATCGGCGCCTCGTGGTGGATGTGAAGCCCAATAGCGGCCACGGACCGACCATCTTGCGGGGCTACCGGCGAGGGGCGGACATCGCTGACTGGGTATTCCAAACCGACTCCGACGATGAGATGCCCGCGGCTTCCTTTGGTGAGCTGTGGAACCTCCGCCACCAGGCGGACGCGGTGATCGGCATCCGAAGCAGCCGGAACCAATCGCCCGGCCGACGGGCCATCACCCGGGCCGCCCGGTTCACGGCCCGAGCCGCCTTCGGCTGCCGCCTGGCCGACGTTAACTGCCCCTACCGGCTTATGCGCTCAACGGCGTTGGCCCCGCTGCTGGCCCCCATTCCCGACGACACCTTCGCCCCCAACGTGGTGCTTTCGGGGTTGCTGGCCCGATCCGGCGCCCGCTTGGCCGAGGTGCCCGTCCCCCACCACGACCGCACCACCGGAGTGGTGTCGATCCTGGGTTGGCGGGCGCTTCGGGCCGCCCTCCGGTCCTTCGGCCAGACCGTGCGCCTCAGCCGCGCCCGCATTCCGAAAATCTGACCGTAAGCTGCCGATTTCCGCCCAACTGTCACCCAGGACAGGTACCGTCTAATCAGGGGTAAAACCCGCACTCCCCCCTACGAAAATCCGCTAAGGGAATCATGCCCCCACAATCACAGTTACCGCTCGGCACCGTGTCAAACGATCGCGACACGGATGTCGATTTTGCCCGTGAGATCGTGCCTGTCCCGGTGGCCGAAGAGATGTCGGAGTCCTTTTTGGCCTACTCCTTGTCGGTCATCACCTCCCGGGCCATCCCCGACATTCGTGATGGCCTGAAACCGGTGCAGCGCCGCATCCTCTACTCCATGCTCAACATGGGGATCCGCCCCGACGGTCCCCACCGCAAAAGCGCCCGAGTGGTGGGCGACACCATGGGCAAGTACCACCCCCACGGCGACGCCGCCATCTACGACGCCCTCGTGCGGCTGGCCCAGGATTTCTCCCGTCCCATCACCCTGGTGGATCCCCACGGCAACTTCGGCACCCTGGACGACCCCCCGGCCGCCCCCCGCTACACCGAGTGCCGCCTGGCCGACGCTGCAATGGAGATGCTGGCCGAAATCGACGAGGACACGGTGGACCACCGGTCGACCTACGACGGCGAGAGCGCCGAGCCCGAGTGCCTGCCGGGGCGGCTGCCCAACCTGCTGGTGAACGGCACCACCGGCATCGCGGTGGGCATGGCCACCAACATGGCCCCCCACAATCTGCGAGAGGTGGCCGAGGCAATCCGGCTGGTGATGACCAAGCGCCGGCCCAAGCCCACTGTCGACCAGCTGCTCAAGGCCCTGCCCGGCCCCGACTTCCCTTCCGGGGGCTTGGCCATCGACTCCGAGGAGGGGGGACTGCGCCAGATCTACGAGAGCGGACGGGGCTCGATCCGGATCCAAGCCAAGATGACCCCGGTCAAGCTGACCCGCAGCCGCAAAGGGATCGAGGTCACCGAGCTGCCCTACATGGTCGGGCCCGAGAAGGTGGTCAAGCGCATCAACGACCTGATCGTCGACGGAAAGCTGCCCGGTATCCACGACGCCCGCAACCTGTCTGACCGCCACCACGGGCTGCGCATCCTGATCGAGTGCGAGCCCCATGTGGAGCCCGAGAAGCTGTACTACGACCTGTTCCGCCTCACCCCGCTGGAGGAGACCTTCGCAGTCAACAACGTGGTGCTGGTGAACGGCGTTCCCACCACCGTGGGGCTCTACGACCTGTGCCGCCACTACATTGACCACCGCCTCGACGTGGTGGTGCGGCGCACCCGGCATCGCCTGGGCCGGGCCCGCGACCGCCACCACATCCTGGAGGGGCTGATCACCGCCCTGGACAACATCGACGAGGTGGTGGCCATCATCCGGGGCTCCGATGACGCCGCCGAGGCCCGACAGCGATTGCAGGACGCCCTGGACCTGACCGAGGTCCAGGCGGCCCACATCCTCGACATGCAGCTTCGGCGCCTCACTGCGCTAGAGAGGCAGAAGATCATCGACGAGCGCGACGAGCTGGTCGCATTGATCGACCAGTTGGAGAAGCTGCTGGGCTCAGAGCAGCGCCAGCGCACCGTGGTGCTGAAGGAGCTGGACGAGCTGGTGGAGCGGTTCGGTCAGGATCGCCGAACCGAGATCGTGTCGCACCAAAACGCCCCGGTGTATGAGGCCACCCCGGTGGAGGAGCTGACCCCCACAGCCGAAGGGCCCTGCGTGGTCACGCTGTCTACCACCGGCATCGTGGGCCGGGCATCGGCTGGAGGGCGCCGGCGATCCCAGTTCGGGCGCCACGATGTGTTGACCGCATCGCTGGAAGCCAATCTCAGCGACAAGGTACTGGCGGTCACCTCTGGCGGCCGCATCATTGCCTCGACGATTTCGGCCCTGCCCGAGGTTTCGGGCCGCAGTCGAGGGGCCGGCGCTTCGGAGGTGTTCGGGACCATTCGCAGCGAGGCAGTCCTGACCCTGGTCATGGCGGGCGGCGAGCCCTTGACCCTGGTCACCTCAACGGGCGCGGTGAAACGGGTAGACCTGTCGGAGGCTGACAAGGGACGGGCGGCCAAGCAGGTCATCAAGCTGAAGCCCGGGGACCGGGTGGTGGCCGCTTTCTGCGCTCCGGAGACCGCCGAGATGGTGCTGGTCAGCGCACAAGGACGGGTTTTGCGGGCCCCGGTCGACTCGGTCCCGGTCCAGGGCCGGGGCGCATCCGGGGTAAAGGGCATGAAGCTGCGGAACGGCGACCGGATCATTGCGGCCCAGGGCGTGAGCGGAGAAGAGGCGGTCATCTCGGTGGACGCCGATGGCTCGGTGGACATCACACCGGTGTCCGAGATAACCGCCACGGCAAGGGGTGGGTTGGGCACACAGCTGACCAAAGAAACCCAGCTGGCCATGGCGGTGATCGCTCCAGCGGCAGACCTGTTGGCCGAAGTGGACGACAACGGCAAGCCGGCCAAGGCCCCGGTGCCCTTCCCACTGGAAAACGGCAACGCCGACCACGCAGTGGTCCTTAGCGTGGGGATGCCCCGATGGTGACCCAGACCAGTTCCGCCTCGCGCTCTCGGGGCAAGAACTCCGACTTGTTCACCCCTCCCAACGGGGGCAACGGCAACGGCAGCTACGAAGCGGCCGACATCGTCACCCTCGAGGGGTTGGAGGCCGTCCGCAAGCGCCCTGGCATGTATATCGGGGGCACCGGCAGCGACGGCCTCATGCATTTGGTGTGGGAGCTGATCGACAACGGCGTGGACGAGGCGGGTGCCGGATTCGCCACCCGCATCGACGTGATCCTGCATGCCGACGGTTCGATAGAAGTGAGCGACAACGGCCGGGGCATTCCGATCGACCCCCATCCCACCAAGAAGGTCTCGGCGCTGGAAGTGGTGCTCACCGAATTGCACTCCGGTGGCAAATTCGGCGGCGGAGTCTACGGCGCCTCAGGCGGATTGCACGGGGTGGGCGCATCGGTGGTCAACGCCCTGTCCACTCGGCTGCGGGCCGAAGTGGACCGAGACGGCGCCACCAGGCAGCTGTGGTTCGTCAAACAGAAGGCCGGGCAGTTCGACGGCGACGAGTTCGTCAAGGGCCACAAGCTCCGCCGAGTCCGCTCCACCCGCAAGACCGGCACCAGGATCCGCTTCTGGCCCGACCGGGACATGTTCGACCCCGACGCGGCAGTGGAGTTCGAAGCCATCCGCCAGCGGGCCCAACAGGCGTGCTTCTTGGTGCCCGGATTGAGGATCAGGCTGGAAGACAAGCGCCGTGGCCACGACAACGAGCCGGTGGACCTGATCTCCCATGGGGGCCTGGCCGATCTGGTGACCCACCTGTCGGAGTCTGAGGCCGTCACCGAGGTCATCTCCATTCCCGGAGCCGAGGAGTTCGAGGAGAAGGTCCCCGTGGACGGCGCTATGGAAGTGGTCACCCGCCACTGCCAGGTAGACATCGCCATGCGCTGGGTCAAGGACTACGACACCAAGGTGGCCACGTTCGTCAACACCATCCCAACCCCGCACGGGGGCACCCACCTGGCCGGATTCGAGCGGGCGCTGACCCGGGCGGTCAACGACAGCCTGCTGGCCGATTCCAAGAAGCTGGCCCGCCTGGCCAAGCAGGGCAATGACCGGGCCCAGCGCGAGGACGTGCAGGAGGGCTTGGTGGCCGCGGTCAAAGTCACCCTGCCCGAGCCGCAGTTCCGGGGCCAGACCAAGCAGGAACTGGGCACCCCGCCGGTGCAGTCCATCGTCTACAACGTTCTCAAGGACGGCTTGGAGAGCTGGTTCCAAACCGGCCCCAAGAGCCATGTCAGCGCTCTTCAGTCCAAGATCGCCGACGCGGTGGTGAGCCGGGTGTCGGCTCGTCAGACCCTGGAGAACAAGCGCCGGGCCGCATCGCTGGGCTCTACCGGCATGCCCGACAAGCTGGCCGACTGCCGGGTTCACGGCCCGGAGTCCGAGCTGATCCTGGTGGAGGGCGACTCGGCCGCCGGCCCAGCCAAGGCGGGGCGCAATGCAGAGAACATGGCCATCCTGCCGTTGAGGGGCAAGGTGGTGAATGCGGCCAAGTCTTCGGTGAAGCAGGTGCTGGACAACGCCGAGGCCCAGGCCCTGTTCACCGCAATGGGGGCCGGCTCCGGCGACGACTTCGACATGGCCAAGGCCCGGTACGGGCGCATCGTGATCTTGTGCGATGCCGATGTGGACGGCAGCCACATACGCTGCCTGCTGCTCACCCTCATCCACCGCTTCATGCACCCGATGCTGGAGGCGGGCCGGGTGTACGCCGCCCAGCCCCCGCTGTACACCGCCAAGGTGGGCGACCAGACCTACCGGGCGTGGTCGGATGCCGAACGGGACGAGACCACCGCGGAGCTGGCCAAGGGCAACCGCAAGGCCGAGAACATCCGGTGGTCCCGGTTCAAGGGACTGGGCGAGATGGACACCGACGAGTTGGCCGAATGCGCCCTCGACCCCGAAACCCGCACGCTTCGGCAGCTCACCCTCGACGATGCGAAGAAGGCCGAGGAGATGTTCGAAACCCTGATGGGCTCCGATGTAGGCCGCCGCAAGGACTTCCTCATCGCCCACAGCGAGCTAGTCGACCGCGACGCCCTCGACTACTGACGGCCAAGGGAGAAATCGGGTAGACAGACATGACAGTGACCGAACCCGTAGAACAGGCCGCCGAACCGGCAAGCGACAAGCTCATGGAGATACCTGAGCGCTACGTCCCCAAGTACCTGTCCCCGTCCAGCGCGTCCTCGTATCGAGAGTGCGCCCGGCGCTGGAAGTTCCGCTACGTCGACCGCCTGCCCGATCCCCCCGGAGAGCCGGCAGTTACCGGCACCTTCGCCCACATGGTGCTGGAGAAGCTGATGCAGGAGCCGGTGGAGAACCGGACCGTGGACCGTGCCAAGAAGCTGGCCCGCGAGCTGTGGCCCAAGATGGAGAACCATCCCGACTACCAGGGCCTGGAGTTGGACGACCGCGGCGGCCTGGACTTCCGCATCAACGGCTGGCGGGCCATCGAGGGTCTGTGGGATCTGGAAGACCCCAGCGAGGTGAGGGTCGCCTCCACCGAGCAAGACGTGAGAGTGGAGATCAACGGGGTTCCGTTCCGAGGCATCATCGACCGGGTAGATGAGACCGACGACGGATTGGTGGTCACCGACTACAAGTCGGGCAAGGCACCGTCGCAGCGGTACTCCTCCAACTACTCCACCCAGATGCTGCTGTACGCGGCGGCGCTCACTGAGTTGGAGGGCCAAAAGCCGGCCAAGGCGCAGCTGCTGTACTTAGGCCAGAAAGTGGTGGAGGTAGAGATCACCGACGAGAGCCTTACCGAGGCTATCGACGAGCTGCGGACCACCTGGCTGGCCATCATGGAGAGCTGCATCTCTTTGGAGTTCGACGCCTCTACCGGCCCGCTGTGCGGCTGGTGCCCGTTTGTGGCCCAATGCCCCGAGGGGACTGAGGAAGTACTCCACCGCGACAAGATCGGCAAGCTGCGGTCCGATGCACCGGCCCTCGAGCGAATCGCCCAAGCCGAAAAGGCTGGCGGCTAGACCCGGGGCAGGCGCGTTCCGCCCAGACGGCCCATGGCCGGCCCCATGAGCGCCTCTTCGCGCTGGGTGGCTCGGGCCCAGTAGTGGGCGGCCTGGCGGTCGTCGCCCATGTCGAAGCGGTCCCGGTCGGCTCGGTCTTGGTCGGCGAGAACCGGTCCGATGCGGTCCACCATGTCCAGGTATCTCACCAGCCGGGCCACCGATTTGGCCCGGGCCGTGGCGTACCCCTCCAAGGCGGGGGTAATCACCGTGCGCAGATCATCGAGCACGGCCTCGTAGGCCGCGCTGGCCTCAGTATCGGAGGGCTCGGGTACGTCGATTGGCTCGGCGTCCACCCCTAGGATTTCGCAGAGCAGCTCGGCGGTCACCCGCCGGTGGAGGGTGGAAAACAGCATCCTCATACCCAAGTCGCCACCAGCGGCCCCGGCCACCCCCAAGCCGATGAGGTTGCGGACCTGGCAGGCCAGCTGCCAATAGCGCACCCGCTCGGCGTCCACCGGGCCGTCATACCACCCGAACGCGGTGCCGACGTCTACAAACGGGGTGAGCATGGCCCGCACCGTTATCCAAGCCAGATCTTCCATGGGATCGCCCACATGGGCCAGCTCCCAATCACACAGCCCGGTCACCCGGTGGCCGTCGTGCAACACGTTGCCCGGTCCCAGATCACCGTGAACCAGCACTGCTCGCTCCGGGGGTTTGGGCGCCATCTCGGCCAGTTGGCGCAAGCCAAGGTCGACCAGAGGGTCTGACTCGGGGCAGTGCTCCCGATAGAGCCGGGTCCACAATTTCATTTCGCCTTGGGCCAGGTCGTCATGGGCCAGGTCGGCCGGCGGCTCCAGAGCATGGAGGGCGTTGACCTGCTCCATGAAGTCTTTGGCTAGAGCAGGATCGTCCAGAGGACCCGGCGTTCCTTCAACAAAGTTCAGCAGTAGCGCCCGCCCATCGGGGCTGACGCCTCTGAATCCTGCCGCCCGCACCGGCTTGTCGGTCAACCAGCGATACACCCGAGCCTCTCGGGCCAAGTTGTAGCCCACTTCGGACAGCGCCGAAGTTCCCGCGTCCATCCGCAAGAACTGCTGCCCCCCGTCTTCCAGAGTCACCACCCACGCCTGGCGGGAGGCACCCCCCGGAATACGATTGGCATCCGCGACCCCTTGGCCACAGCACTCTTCCACCCACATCAGCAGCTCGAGTTCCAGCCCGCTCACCCGAACAGGCTAAGCCTCTTCGTCGCGCACCTCTCATTCGGCGTCTACGCTCAAAACTTCGTGTTCCCTCCGGGCTTCTTTGATCGGGCTGATCCCAGCCCCGACCACTTCTTCTACGCACCACCTCGTCTCGTCACCCACATTGACGACCAGGCCATCGCCGCAGTCGGCGCCATCTACCAGGAGTTGGGCCTGACTGGAGAAGTTCTCGATCTGATGTCGTCGTGGATCTCGCACTTCATTACCCCGCCTAAGCGGCTCGTGGCCCTCGGAATGAACCAGGTTGAGTTGGCCGCTAACCCCCAGGCTCACGAGTGGCTGATACACGACCTCAACCACACTCCCCAGCTGCCCTTTGTCGACAACTCCTTTGACGCCGTCACTTGCTGCGTCTCGGTGGACTATCTGACCCAACCAATCGAAGTGTTCACCGACGTGGCCCGGGTGCTGCGCCCCGGCGGCCTGTTCGTGATCACATTCTCCAACCGGTGCTTCCCCACCAAAGCAATCCGGGGCTGGCTGTACGCCGACGACGCCGGCCACCTTGAGATCGTCCGCCGCTACTTCGAGGCCTCCGAAGGTTGGGACGAGCCAGTTACCAAGCAGTGCATCCCGCCGGGCACCCCCGGCGACCCCCTCTACGCCGTCTACGCCACCGCCCTCTAACAGATCACAAATGCAATCCACCACTCGCGGCCACCGACAAGTGTCACTGCCGATCTCTACCATCTGACCCGTGAGCATCGAGGTGATCTGCACCCCGTATGGGCCGCCCGCCACCGAGCGGCTGGGTGAGCAAATCGCCGCGTTCAAGCAGGGCGATCCCCTGGCGCCGGTGACTGTGGTAGTGCCCACCAACATCGCCGGCCTCGCCACCCGCCGAGCCCTGGGCGCACGAGACCAAGGCATCGCCGCGGTGAACTTCCTCAAGCTCTTTGACCTAGCCGAACGCCTAGCAGGACGGCAGATGGCGATGGAGTTTGAGCGTAGGCCGCTTTCTGGCCCGGTGCTCAGCGCCACCGTGCGGAGCGTGTTGAACACCGACCCCGGCCTGTTCCAGGCCTCGGCTCGGCACCCGGCCACCGAGCAGGCCTTGGTGCGGTCGTACCGGGACTTGCGGGAGCTGTCCGAGGAGCAACTCGACACCCTGGAGTCACAGAGCCGCCGAGCCGCCGATGTTGTCCGCATCTGCCGTCAAGTGGGAGAGCTGCTGAAGCCGGAGTGGTACGACGGCCACGATCTGAGCGAGCTGGCCATCGCCGCACTTGAGTCGGGGAGGCTCAGTGAAATCCTCCACGGGTTCGGCTCGGTGATCATCCACCTGCTGCAGCGGGTCACCCGATCACAGGGCCGCATGGTCGCCGTCTTGTCGGAGGCAACGCCGGTGGCGGTGATCGCCGGGCTGACCGGCAGAGAGAGGGCCGATGGCGCGGTGATGGAGTCAATCAGCCGCATGGGTGCGGTTGTCGACCCGATGCCGGAGATCAGCCCACCCCACGGCCAGCGCATCATCACAACCGCCAGCGCCAAAGAGGAAGTCCGAGTGGCGGTCCGGGAAGTGGTCGACGCCGCCCGAGAAGGCATCCCCTTTAGCCGGATCGCCGTGCTGTGCGGGGGCGGCGAGCCGGCGATCCGGTCGCTTCACGATCAGCTCGACGCCGCGGGGATCGCCTTCAACGGTCCCAGCGGGCGCACCCTGGCCGACTCACTGGTGGGCCGGGGACTGGTGGCAATGCTGAACCTGGAGGGCCGCGACTTCCGCCGAGACGAGGTGTTCGCCCTGCTGTCGGTGGCTTCGGCCACCGTGCCCCGGGGGGAAGCGCCCAGCAACCAGCCCACGCTGGCCGCCGATCTGGTGATGGCGTGGGAGCGGGTGTCGCGCCGGGCCGGGGTGGCCCGGGGTTCCGACCAGTGGGGGACGCGGCTCAACCGGTACGCCGACGAGCAGCGGAAGGCCGCCCATCAAGAACGGCGCGATCCCGACCGAGTGGAGGGACGGGTTGAGCGGCGCGGGCGAGAGGCAGACCATGCGGAGTCGCTGGCCCGGTTCATGGACCAGCTCATCGACGACCTGTCCCCTGAGCCGGAGCCGTCCACTTGGAACGATTGGTGTGGGTGGATCAGGGGGCTGATCCACACCTATCTCGGCGACGAGGATGCTCGGCAGCACTGGCCTGAGCCCGAGCAGGAAGCGGCCAACCAGATTGAAGGGATCCTCGACCGCTTGGCCAACCTGGACAAAATCGAGCACCGTCCCCGTTCAAACACCTTCCGACACACCCTGGTCTCGGAGTTGGGGGCACGCACCGGCCGGGTCGGCCGGGTCGGGCACGGGGTGCTCACCGAGGAAATCGGCGCCTCGCTGGGAATAGAACTGGATCGGACAATTCTGACTGGCATGGCCGAGGGAGAGTTCCCCCACAGCCCCTCCGATGATCCGCTTCTGCCCGACCGGGAGCGCCTCGCGGCCGGCAACGATCTCGCCCTCCTCTCTGACCGTATGAACGATCAGCACCGCCACCTACTGGCCGCGCTGGCATCAGCCGAAGTCGGCATCATGGTGTATGCCCGAGGCGACGCCCGCCAGGCCTGCGAGCAGCACCCCTCCCGCTGGCTGCTGGACTCCGCCAGCGCACTGGTGGGACACACCGTGGACAGCACCAATCTGGAGGACCTAGCCACCGGCGAAACCGCGGATTGGTTCGAACATGTCCCCTCGTTTGCCGGAAGGGTGCTCGACGCCGAGTTCCCGGCCACCGCCCAAGAGTTCCGGCTCAAGGCCCTGGCCCCGGCCAGCCGATCTGATGATCTGCCATTCGACGACGACCCGGTGCTGACCCGAGGGGCCGAGCTTGTAGCAGCCCGGGCCTCCAACCAGTTCACCCGATTCGACGGCAACCTGTCCGGCTTCAGGGTCGCCGACCTGGCCGAAGACGTGGTGTCGCCCACCAGCCTGGAGACGTGGGCCGACTGCCCCATGCGCTACTTCTTTCAATACGTCTTGCGGGTGCAGACGTTCGAGCAGCCCGAGGATCTGCTCCAGATCTCGGCGTTGGAGAAGGGCTCGCTGGTCCACGAAGCCCTGGACAGGTTTGTGAGCGAGCAGCTCGAAAACAACCAGGTGCCGCATCCTGTCCTGCGGTGGAGCGATGAGCAACGCCGCCGCCTGCTCGAGATCGGAGTGGAGTTGTGCCAGCAAGCCGAGGCCCAAGGGCTGACCGGCACCCCGGTGTTCTGGCACCACGACCGACGTCGGATCTTGACCGACTTGGAGCGCTTTTTGTGGGAAGACGATGACCAGCGCCGCCGCCTCGACGTCACCGCCGCCGCCAGTGAGTTGGCCTTCGGGATGCTCGGCGACGAGTTGAAGGCAGTCGCCGTCTCGCTGCCCAGCGGCCGGTCAGTGAGATTCCGTGGCCGCGCCGATCGGGTGGACCAGGGCAGCAACACTCTGCTGGTCACCGACTACAAGACCGGCAATTCCGACCCCTACAAAGACCTGGACGAAAGAAGCCGGAACTGGGACCCCGTCCTTCGGGGCACCCGCCTCCAGCTCCCGGTATACGGGCTGGCCGCCCGCGACCACATCGACGACTCCGCTGACCCGATCAGAACCCAGTATTGGTTCGTCACCAGCGACCAGCAGTTCAAGGCCTACGGCTACCGGCTGAACGACCGGGTGATGGATCGCTTCCGCGCGGTGGTGGACATCATCGCCGACGGCATCGAGGACGGGGTGTTCTGCGACCGGCCTCAACCCGACCGCACCGAGGGACCGTTCAGCCAGTACTGCGACTACTGCAACGCCGACCGGCTGGGCACCCAGGAGCGCCGTCGGGCGTGGGAAAACATGAAGGGCCGAGAGGAACTGGCCAACTATGGGCATCTGGCTGAGTCGCCCCACGGATTCGACCCCGGGGCGGATTGACCATGGCACCGATCAACAATGACCAAGCCGACCGGGACGCCATCGAAGCCGAACTCGACTCGACCCTGTTCGTGGAGGCTGGGGCCGGATCGGGCAAGACCACCGCGCTGGTGGCCCGAGTTCTCTCCCTTCTCGACACCGGCATGGCCATGGAGAACATCGCCGCCATCACGTTCACCGAGAAGGCCGCCGCAGAGCTGAAGAACCGCCTGCGCCAAGAGCTCTCTAAGTCTGGGCGACACGCTGAAGCCCTCGACCAGCTAGACGGCGCGGCCATCACCACCCTTCACGGCTTCGCCCTGCGCATCCTCTCCCAGCACGCTATCGAGGCCGGGCTGCCCGCCCGCCTCGAGGTGAGCCCTACCGAAGCATTCGAAGACCGCTGGGTGGAGTTCCAGAGCCGGCTGCTGAGCAGCTCCGACCAGGAGCACGCCCTAGCTCTGGCCCGGATCTTGGGCCTGAACATGGGTCACCTTCGGGAGCTGGCTCAGCACCTCGACAGCAACTGGGACTTGGTCGCCCGGGAAATGGCCCAGCCACACCCCACTGGCCCGATCGAGATTCCCGATGTCAGCGGATTCCCCGGCTGGTTCGACGAGGTGGCCGCGCTTTCGATGTACTGCACCGACCCAACCGACAAAATGCTGCCCAAGCTCGAGGCCATCGCCGAGCGGGCCAATCTGCTGCGGGGGGCGGCGGGTGACGAGGACCAGATATTGCGGCTGCTGTTTATCCCCGGGCTGAGCTTCACCAGAGCGGGCCGAAAGGGAAGTTGGCCCGACGAAGACAGCGATGACCCGTCATTGGATGATGTGGTCGCCCAGTTGCGAGAGCTGGGTGACGCCATCAAAGTCCTCCGAGCCCATGTGGCTGATGTCCTAATCGAGCGGCTGACTCTGGAATTTGCGGCCTTCACCCTCGAAGCCGCCGAGGACCGTCGTCGCCTGGGGGTGTTGGAGTATCACGACCTGTTGGTTTTGGCCCGAAACCTGCTGCGCCACCCTCAGCACGGCGAAGACATCAGAGAGGCGCTGGCCGGGCGCTATCAGCGCCTGCTGCTCGACGAGTTCCAAGACACCGACCCCATCCAGATCGAATTGGCCAAGCTGATCGCCGCGTCCCCCGACGACCACCGACACTGGGCGGAGTTGCAGGACGAGGCGGGGCGGCTGTTCTTCGTGGGCGACCCCAAACAGTCGATCTACCGATTCCGACGAGCCGACATCGCCCTGTACACCCAAGCAGGACATGCCCAAACCGTGAATCGAAAGACGCTCACCCGCAATTTCCGGTCGGTCGAGCTCATCCTGGATTGGACAAATGCCCTGTTCAAGGAGTTCATGGCCCCGCCCAGCCCCTCGAAGCAGCACGTCCAGCCCGACTATCAAGCGCTCGATGCGGTTCGGGGATCGCCGCCGGAGGGACCACCGGTGGCGGTGCTCGGCCGGGAGCACCCCAAGGGGTCCCGGGCCAGCGGGTTGCGAATGATCGAAGCCCAAGAGGTGGCCCAGGCCATCTTGACCGCGGTCGGCCAAGGTTGGTCGGTGGGCGGCGGCCGGGACGAGAACGGCCACGAACTGTGGCGACCGGCTCGGCTGGAGGACATTTGCATCCTGCTGCCCACCCGCACTTCGCTGCCTCAGCTTGAGCAGGCGTTGGAAGCACAGAGCATCCCCTACCGGATTGAGGCGGGCTCGCTGATCTGGTCCAGCCAGATCATTCGGGAGGTGATGGCGGTGGTGAGGGCGCTGGCCGACCCCACCGACGAGGTGGCCCTGGTCAACGCCCTGCGCTCCCCCGCCTTTGGCTGCGGCGACGACGATCTATTCACATACAAGGTGGCCTATCGGGGCCAGTGGAACTACACCGCACCCCGGCCCAACCAACTCCCCGAGAATCACCCGGTGGGCGAAGCCATGGCATGGCTGGCCGACTTACAAGCAAAGGCGCGCTGGCTGAATCCCAGCCAGATTCTCGAGAGCATCGTGCGGGAGAGGCGACTTATGGAGTCGAGTTGCTTCGGCCAGCACCGGGCTCGGGATGCGTGGCGCAGCCTCGACTTGGTTGTCGACCAGGCTCGCCAGTTCGAGGAATCCGGAGGGCGGGGATTGCGGGAGTTCGTCGCCTGGGTGGAGCGAAAGATCGGAGAGCGGACCAGAGAGACCGACGTCATCTTGTCGGAGACCGATGACGACGCGGTGCGCATCACCACCATCCACGCCGCCAAGGGCCGGGAGTTTCCCATCGTTATTCTGTCGGGGACCTACGCCCGGAGCCGTCCCATGTCGGCCCGGGTGGTTTGGCCGTCCAAAGGCGGTTTCGGCGTGCGCTTCAGCAACCTCTTGCGAACCAAGTCGTTCGCCGAGCATCAAGATGAAGAAGAGGAGATGGAGCACGCCGAGCGGGTGCGTTTGCTCTATGTGGGCCTCACTCGGGCTATGGACCATCTGGTCGTTTCGACACATCGCATAAAGCGAAGTGAGAACAGCACTGCCAAGCCATCGATGGCCGAGATGGTGGTGGAAAACGCCGCCTGGCTACCAGAGGCCGAGTGGGTGCCGGAGCCCTTGCCATCTGAAGAACCCGACACTCCCCTCGAAGCATCCTTTTCGACATGGCAGAGCGAGCGAGTGCAGATCATGGCCGCAGCGAGCAAGCCATCAATCATGAGCGCCTCGAAAATCGCCTGGCACGAGACCGAAGATGAAGACATTGCCGGCCTAGCCAAGGACGGACCCACAGACGGCGATGACAATCGGTCGCCGCTGCGTAAGGGTCGTGGCGGAACCCAGATTGGCAGCGCGGTTCACGGCGTATTGCAAACCGTGGAATTGGACGCCGATCCCGACAGCCTCGGTCCGGTAGCGGTGGCTCAAGCCGAGGCCGAGGGCGTCTCCCAAGCCCAGAGCACGGTTTTGGCCCTGGCTCTGTCCGCGCTGGAGTCCAACACTGTGCGGGAAGCGGCTGGCTCGGAACACTGGAAGGAGCTGTTCGTGGCCGCCCCGGTGGATGACACTGTTGTGGAGGGCTACATCGATCTGCTCTACCGCGGCCCCGAGGGTTTGGTGGTGGTGGACTACAAAACCGACGACATCCACGACGACGAGATTCTCCAGGCCAAGGTCGACCGCTACCAGCTCCAGGTGGCTGCGTATGCCTTGGCAGTGGAGCAGGCAGTAGGCGAGGAAGTGGCCCGCTGCGTGCTGGTTTTTGCCCGCCAAGGTCAAGACGCAAGAGAAGTTGTCATCGCCAGCGACGATCTGGTGTCAGCCCAACAAGAAGTCCGTCGACGGCTGTCAGTGGCTGCGGCCTGATAGGAAAAGAGCGATGTTCACACTGGTGGTGATGGCTGCGGGGCTGGGGTCGCGCTTCGGCGGCACCAAACAGCTGGCCCAGGTAGGGCCGAACGGCGAGGCGTTCTTGGACTTCGCCATCGCCGATGCCCGAGCCGCCGGAGCCAACCGAGTGGTGCTCATTGTGCGTAGCGACATCGAGGCCGATGTCCAACGGCACTTCGAGACCAGCGGCGGCCTGCCCACCGATCTCGACGTGGCCTATGTGCGCCAAGACGAGCACGGCCCATCGCGGCCCAAACCATGGGGCACGGCCCACGCCGTGCTATCGGCCTCTGAGGCCGTGACCGGCCCATTCGTGGTGTGCAACGCCGACGACTACTACGGCCCCACCGCCTACGCCGCCCTCACCCAAGCCATGCAGACCATGGCCGACAACGAGGGCTGGCTGTGCGGCTATCACCTCGACCGCACCTTGCCAGCGGAGGGCACCGTGACCCGCGGCGTGTGCCAGGTTGAGGGCGACCGCCTTGTCGGCATCGTCGAACAAGAAGGCATCTCCCGAGCCGACAACGCATTCTCGGAAAACACCATCGTGTCCATGAACCTGTGGGCCTTCTCCCCTGCGTTCCTAGACGCCCTTCGAGACGGATTCACCCGCTTCCTCGACGAACACGGCGACAGCCCCTCGGCCGAATACCTCCTCCCTACTGCGGTGGCCTCAGAAATGGAGAAGGGCGCCCTCACCGTCCGAGTAGTCACCACCGACGAGACCTGGATCGGCGTCACCAACCCCGACGACCTCGAAATCGCCCGCACCGCCCTCAGGTCCCGCTAAGCCGTGCCTGAGCTGCCCGAAGTCGAGACCATCCGCCGCCAACTGGCACCCCGACTCAAGGGCCGCCATATCCAAGATGCCCACTCCCACGAATCAGAGAAGTTCACCCCGGCCATAGAGGCCATCGGCACCACGATTCAAGGACTGAACCGCAAAGGCAAATACCTCATTACAAGCCTTAACGACGGTCGAGAACTCATCATCCACCTGGGCATGACCGGCTCCCTAACCATCACCCCCGCCATCCCCGACGACTCCTACATCCGGGCCTGGTGGCAACTCGACGACAGCGAATACCTGGCCTATCGGGACGTCCGGCGCTTCGGCCGAATCCGCTGTGTGCCCGCCGGCCAATACGACGCGATTCCCACGCTGGTCATCCAAGGCCCCGACGCCCTCGGTCCCGAGTTCACCCCGGAGGGCTTCTATTGGGCACTTCGCAACAGCCGCCGCCGAATCCCCACTCAACTCCTCAGCCAGAAGCCGGTGGCCGGTGTCGGCAACATCTACGGAACCGAGGCGCTTTGGATGGCTGGCATCCACCCGGCCAAGCGTCGAATCAGCCGGCTAGCAGCTGAAAAACTCCACGCCGCGCTCGTAGAGGTGCTCAAGGCCGGGCTTGCCGATGGCGGCACCACGCTGAGGGACTACCGCAACGCCGACGGCGGCGAGGGGAGCCACCAGAATGTGCTGGCCTGCTACGGCCGCTCGGGCCAACCTTGTCTGCGCTGCGCCACTCCACTCCAACACCGCACTTACGACGCCCGCACCCTTACTTTCTGCCCCCAATGCCAGCCGCGCTAGCGTCCCACGAGCAAAGGGGACGACTATGAGCGATGAGATGACCGACGAGCAGAAGGAAGCGTTCGTCGCCAAGCTCCGAAAGGAGGTCGGGAATACCGGCACTCCGACAATCGCTCGGGATCCGGTGAATCAGCCCATGATCCGCCACTGGTGCGATGCCATGGAGGACGCCAACCCCCTCTACACCGACCCAGACGCGGCCAGTCAAGGGCCCCACGACGAGATCGTCGCCCCTCCGGCGATGCTCAATGCCTGGACCATGATCGGCCTGATCCCTCGAGTCAACGATCCCAAAGACCCGGCTTCCGGGGTGTACGCCATGTTGGACGAAGCCGGGTATGTCGGGGTGGTGGCCACCAACTGCGAACACGTCTATCACCGCTATCTCAAGCTGGGCGACCAACTCACCGGCGTCGTCAAGCTGGTTGAGGTGTCGGAAGAGAAGCAGACCGCGTTAGGCATCGGCCATTTCGTCACCACCGAGACCGAGTACCACGATCCGCATGGCGACCACGTGGGATCAATGTTCTTCCGCATCCTCAAGTTCCGCCCCGGCACCGGGCGAACCGCCAGCACCGGGGGCGACGGAGACTCCGACACACAGCGTCCCCCTCGTCCCCGTCCCAGCCGCAACCAGGACACCGACTTCTTCTGGCAGGGCAGCCGGGTCGGAGAGCTGCGCATCCAGCAGTGCCTCAAATGCGGGAGCCTCCAGCACCCGCCCGGTATCCGCTGCCCGGCCTGCGGGGCCACCGACATGGGCTACATCACAGCCTCTGGGAAGGGCACGCTTTATTCATACGTAGTGGCCCACCATCCCCGAGTTCCCTCATTCGACTACCCGCTGAACATCGGACTGGTGGAGTTGGAAGAGGGCGTCCGCCTCGTCACCAACATCACCGACTGCGACCCCGACCAGCTCAAGGTGGGCATGCCGCTCCAGGCCTGGCACATGCAGACTCACGAAGATGTGAGCCTTCCGGTGTTCCGACCCGCCCGAGTGCCCCGTAATGCAACCACGCTGACATTCGACGAGGTGAGCGTTGGCCACGAGCTGCCCCTGTGCCCGATCCCGCTCACCCCCACCCTGATCGTGTCCACCGCTATCGCGTCACGTGACTACCAGGATGTGCACCACGACCGGGATATGGCCATCAAGAAGGGCTCCGAGGACATCTTCATGAACATCCTCACCTCCAGCGGCCTATCGGCCCGCTACATCAGCGACTGGGCCGGGCCCGACGCCGTGTTCAAGAACCTGAAGATCCGCCTGGGCGCGCCCAACTACCCCTATGACTGCATGACGATGTCGGGATCGGTCACCGCCAAACGGGAAGCCGACGGCGATGCCATCGCCGAAATCTCATTCCGGGGGCAGAACAGTCGGGGGCCTCACGTGACCGGTACCGTCGACCTGGCCTTGCCCCGAGCGTAGGAGGATGCAATGAGCCTGAAATACGCCTACGAATGCGCCATCGCCGGCATCGGTGCCACACCGTTCACCAAAGACTCGGGCCGCACGCCGATGGACCAGGCTGTGGAAGCCTGCCTGGCCGCCTGCGAAGACGCCGGGCTTCCGCCTGAAAAGGTCAACGGCTTCGTGACCTACTCAGCCGAGCAGAACCCCGAGATCGAGGTGGCCCGAAACCTGGGCATACCGGAGCTGACCCACTTCTCCATGGTCCACCACGGCGGCGGAGCGGCCTGCGGGGTGATCGCGGTGGCCTGCCAGGCCATTTACTCCGGCGCAGCCGACTACGTGCTGTGTTACCGGGCCTTCAACGAGCGCTCCTGGCACCGCTTCGGGGCCGGGGTGCAGGACCGGCCGGCCGGTGCCGAAGCATCAGAAGTCAGCTTCTCGTGGAGCTCCCCCTTCGGTCTGGTTACCCCGGCCTCCTGGGTGGCCATGTTCGCCTCCCGCTACATGCACGAGTACGGGGCCACCACCGAAGACTTCGGCCGGGTGTCGGTGGTCGACCGGGCCTTCGCGGCCACCAACCCCTATGCCCACTTCTTCCAGCGGCCCATTTCCCTCGAAGACCACCAGAACAGTCGATGGATCGTGGAGCCGCTGCGCCTCCTGGACTGCTGCCAGGAAACCGACGGTGCCCAAGCCCTGCTGGTGACCACCGCCGAGCGGGCCAAAGACCTCCAGCAGAAGCCAGCGGTTATCGCCTCGGCCGCCCAGGGCGTCGCCGAGGACCAGCACATGATGAAGAGCTACTACCGGGACAGCATCACTGGCATCCCCGAGATGGAGTTGTGCGCCCGCCAGCTCTACCAGTCGAGCGGCCTGTCGGCCGACGACATCCAAACCGCCATCATCTACGACCACTTCACCCCGCTGGTGCTGCCCCAACTCGAAGAGTTCGGGTTCTGTGATCGAGGCGAGGCCAAGGATTTCATCCGCGACGGCCATCTCGAACGGGATGGCCGCCTCCCCATCAACACCAACGGCGGCCAGCTCGGAGAGGCCTACATCCACGGCCTCAACGGCATCGCTGAAGGCGTGCGACAGATTCGGGGCACCTCGGTCAATCAGATAGACAACGTGGAAAACGTGCTGGCTACCGCGGGAACTGCGGTTCCCACCAGTGCGCTCATACTGTCCCAGCCTCTCTGACTCTTGGACCCGCCAGGCATTCGGCATCTCCTGCATTCCAATTGGCATCTCCCGACCCCTCAGCCCATTGGAATGTGTATGATCCCGGCTGACAGAATGATCCAAGACAGGACCTAACGAAAGAGGCCCAACTATGGAATTCAGCCACGACCGCTCAGGCGACACTCTGGTCGTCAACGCTTCAGGCCGGGTAGACGGATCCAATGCGTCGGATTTCCTGGAGTCGCTGCAAGGAATGTTCGATCCCGGCGACCAGAAGATCATCCTGGACCTTGGCGGCCTTGAATACATCAGCAGCGCGGGGCTTCGTGTGCTTCTGATGGCGGCTCAGAACCTCGACAAGCAGAATAAGTCCTTCAGTATCTGCTCACTGACTGAGGCAGTGGGCGACGTCTTCCGCATCAGTGGCTTCGATCAGATCATCAACGTTTTTCCATCGGTAGACGACGCCAAACAGGGGTAAACCCTTGACCGACACCTACAAGATCCTGGTCGTCGACGACGAGCCGGATCTTGAACCTCTGGTCCTTCAGCGGATGCGGCGGCAAATCCGCGCCAACGAGTACGAGTTCGTATTCGCTTGCGACGGAGTGGATGCACTGGAGAAGCTCAACGCCGATCCGACCATTGACATGGTCCTGTCCGACATCAACATGCCCAAGATGGACGGCCTCACCCTGCTCCAACAGCTTCCCGACGTCGACCCCAATCTCCGGGCAGTGATCGTCTCGGCCTACGGCGACATGGACAACATTCGCACCGCCATGAACCGGGGTGCATTCGACTTCGTCACCAAGCCCATCGACTTCGACGACCTGAAGATCACCATCGCCCGCACCCTGGATCATTTGGCCGAATGGCGGGAAGCGCTGGCATCGCGCGACCAGCTCGTGGCCCTTCAAAATGAGCTGAGCATCGCCAGCCAGCTCCAGCAGTCCATTCTGCCCGCCATTCCCCCCGAGACAGATGGGTGCGAGGTGTCGGCCAACATGGAGCCGGCTCGCAACGTGGGCGGCGATTTCTACGACTACTTCAAGCTCGACAACGAGGTCGGACTCGTTGTGGCCGACGTGTCCGACAAGGGCATCCCCGCATCGATGTTCATGATGTCAAGCCGGACCGCGCTCAAGGGTGCGGCCATCGGTGTGCGTGAGCCGCAAATGGTGCTGACCGAGGTAAACAACCAGCTCCAGCAAGACAACCCCACCTTCATGTTCGTCACCCTGATCTACGCTCTGTTCAACCCGGAAACCGGATTGCTCACCTACTCCATTGCCGGCCACGACCCACCGATGTTGATAAGGGCCGACGGCTCGGTTACCGAGTTGCCGCTCACCAAGGGAATAGCCCTGGGCATCGCCGCCGATGTCGTCTATACCCAGGAGTCGGTCACACTGGAACAGGGCGACACCGTGGTGCTGTTCACCGACGGCGTGACCGAGGCCATGAATGCCGACAACCAGCAATTCGGCTTGGGACGGTTGACGGAGGTGTTTGAAGGCAAACCGCCCGAAAACGCCACCGAGGCCAACGAGGCGGTGTTCGAATACGTGCGGAACTTCGCTGGCGATGCCCCTCAATCCGATGACATCACCTGCCTCACACTGCGACGCCCTTGATGTTAAATCCTGTCCGCTCGCAGTCCGCCGCAAGGGGCCGCTGAAATGCAGCGATCTCTGCACCTGTCTCACCCTCCGGAACAGGGCCACCCCTCGGATGTGTTGCCTCTGATCGAAGACTTGCTAAACGAGATGGCCGAGGCCGACGAATGGCCGATAACTCTGACCATGCACGCCAATTTGATTCTGGAAGAGTTGGTGCTGAACACCTTGACCCACGGTGACACCAGCGGTCTCACAGAGATCGACCTTGAGTTGGAGTCCAAGGACCACGCTCTGACGATCCGCCTCACCGATGACGGGTCGGCCTTCAACCCGCTTACCGACGCTCCCGAACCCGATGTCACCCTTCCCCTGAATGAGCGCCCGATCGGAGGCTTGGGGGTCTATCTTGTGCGGACCATGGGCGAAGAGTTGGAATATCGCCGGGAGAACGACCGCAACCACCTAAAGCTCGTCGTACGCCCCGAGTCGTGAGGGATTCGGCGCTGAGAATCCTGCGCAAATTGCGGTTCGCCGGCCTGGCAATCGCTGTATCCGCCGCAGTTCTGGGGGCGTGCGGATCCGACTCGACTGACCCCGCTGCCCCTGGTGCGACCCCCACGGTCGATGCAGGGAGCACGCCTGTCGCGCCTGCCAGCACCGACACCCCCGGTGTGTTCGACGACCGAGTGGTGTTCGGGCAATCAGCGGCATTCAGCGGCCCTGCCCAAGAGTTGGGCATCAACATGAACCTGGGCATAATGGCGGCGTTCGAAGAGGCCAACCGAAGTGGCGGCGTGCACGGGCGCAGGTTGGAACTCGTCACTCGAGACGACGCTTACGAGCCCGAGGCGGCCATTACCAACACCCAGGCCCTCATCAACGACGAACAGGTGTTCGCCCTCATCGGCGCGGTGGGCACGCCTACGTCGCGCTCGGCCACTCCAGTAGCAGCCGAAGCGGGCATCCCCTATGTGGCCCCGTTCACTGGGGCCGGCTTTCTTCGCGACGACAACTGGAACAACATCATCAATCTCCGGTCTTCCTACGCCCAAGAGACTGAGGAGATGGTCGAGCGGCTGACTACCGATCTGGGGGTCACCCGTATCGCGGTGATGTTCCAAGACGACTCCTTCGGCCGAGCCGGCTACAACGGTGCGCTGGCTGCACTCGAGCGCCGGGACATGGAACTCGTGGCCACCGGGGTATACCCCCGCAACACCACCGCGGTGAAGTCGGGACTGCTCGACCTGAGGCTCGGCAATCCCGAGGCAGTGATCATCATCGGCGCTTACCAGCCGGTCGCCGCCCTCATCACCTGGTCCCGCCACATCGGCTTCGATCCCATCTTCATGACGGTTTCCTTTGTGGGCAGCAACGCGTTGGCCGATGAACTGGGAGCGGGCGGCGAGGGTGTGTACGTCACCCAGGTCATCCCGTTCCCCACCGACCTGTCGATTCCGGTGGTGGCCTCCTATACCGCGGCCTTGGAGGCATACGATCCGGCGGCTGAACCGGGGTTCGTTTCCCTGGAGGGCTACATGGCCGGCCGAATGGCCATTGCTGGGCTGGAGGCGTGCGGTGCTGGTCTCACCCGCGACTGCTTTTTGGAAAATATTTTGGGTGCCGGACAATTCGACATCGACGGATTCGCCCTTGACTTCGGTGACGAAGCCGACCGAGCGGCAGACAACCAGGGTTCGGACGCCGTTTTCTTGACCGTGATCGACACCAATGGCAGCTACCGGCCAGAGGCATCGATGGGAGAAGTCAACCCGTGACCGAGACGAAGAATCCTCCAGATTCGGCCCCGGGAGATTCCAGCGCCCAAGCGCAACGGCCCGCGATCCACCGCCGTATATCCAGCCAGCTCTACGCGGGGATCTTCGGCGCGGTGGTTCTGACCATTGTGGCCAGCGTCGTGAGCTGGATCTCCTTCAACAACGTAGATAGCAGCCAAAAGCGTGTGAGCGAAGAGAGCGTTCCCGAGTTGGCCGGCGCGTTCAGCCTGGCCGAGTTTTCCAACGCGCTGGTGGCCGCCGCACCCCGGCTCACCACCGCGGCCCCCGACCAGTTCCCGGCTATCTCCGCCGAGGTGACCGCCGCCTACCAGGAATTCCAAGAGCGCTTCGAACCGCTGCTGCGCGATAACCCCGACGACGAGAACGTCCAAGGAATCGCCGAGGCCGCCGATGCACTGTCGAGGAACATCGCCACGATTACCGCGGACATGCCCCACTTCTACAGCTTGAGCAGGCGCATTGAAGGACTCCAAGTGCAGATTCCCTTCCTGCACGACCAGACCCAGGGCATCATCATCCCCGCCATTGACGATCAGCTCTTCTTCCAGGTCACGGGCTACCGAGATCTCGACACCGAGCCGACCGATGCCATGAGCCGAACTTCGGGAGACGAGCTCCTCCTCTACCGCCACCTCAACGCCTTGCAGGCCGATGTGGCTCAAGTAACCGAGCTGATGGGCAGCGCCCTCATCGCCTCCGAAGCTGACTTTGTGGAGCCGCTCATTGAGAGCTTCGAGTCGACTACCGACCGGATCCAGATCAGCTTGACGGCCATCGCTGCCACCGAGACCGCTCCGGGGCTGGATTCGGCGGTTAACAGCCTCCTGCGACTAGGCATGGGCAACAGCAGCGCCTTTCAAGCGTCCGTCGACCGCTTGGAGATCATCGAACGCCAAGACAGCCTGCTTGCCCAGAACCAGGCCATTGCGGTGGATCTTCTCTCCGAGGTCAACGCCATCGTTCAAACCGCCCAGGCCGGGGCCGACCAAGCCACCGAGGACTCTGCGCAATCCATCAGCACGGCTCGAATCCTGTTGGTGCTCATCAGCGTCATCGGGGTGATCGGCGCTGGGCTTATCAGCTGGCTCTTCGTGGGCCGCGTTCTTTTGCGCCGCATCGGGAGGCTTTCCGGTCGCATGCGGACTCTGGCCAAGGGCGAGCTGGAAGAAGAAATCGAGGTCGTAGGCCGCGACGAGATCGCCGAAATGGCATCCGCGCTAGAGGTCTTCCGTCGCCACGCGTTGGAAATCCAGCGGCTGAACTTGGTGGAGCAGTTGGCCCAGGAGTTGAGCGAGCGCAATGACGAGCTGCAAGAGGTGTTGGAAGAACTGAGCCAGGCCCAAGATCAGATCGTGGCCCGGGAGAAGTTGGCCGCGCTGGGCGAGGTCACCGCCGGCGTTGCCCACGAGATCCGCAACCCGCTCAACTTCATCAACAACTTCTCCGCGGCTTCGGCCGAGTTGCTGGAAGAGATGGCCGAGGTCTACGAGGACATAATCGACAATCTCTCCGATGAGGACAAAGACCTCATCGAAGAAATCAACCAAGATCTCAACGACAATCTTGAGCGCATCCAATCCCACGGAAAGCGGGCCAATCGGATCGTTCAAGACATGCTGTTGATGGGCCGGGGCGGGGGCGAGACGCAGATGACCGACATCAACGACCTCATCCACGAGCATTCGCTGCTGGCCTATCACAGCGCCCGAGCCCAAGATCCCGAGTTCCAAGTCTTGTTGGAGGAAGAATTCGACCCGGACATGGGGCAGTTGGAGGTTGTCCCTCAAGATCTCGGAAGGGTGTTCTTGAACTTTGTGGCCAACGCCGGCTACGCCACCAACAAGAAGCAAAAGGAATTGATCGACGCCGGAACGGTGGGCGACTACACCCCCACCGTCGTGTTGAAGAGCCGACGCACCGACGAAAACGCCATCCTCAGCGTCCGGGATAACGGCAGCGGAATCCCTCCGGACGTGGCCGCCAAGATCTTCGATCCGTTCTTCACCACCAAGCCCACCAACGAGGGCACCGGGCTGGGCTTGGCGCTGTCCAACGACATCATCCGTGAGCACGGTGGCACCATCACCGTTAACTCCGAGCCGGGTGAATTCACCGAGATGGTGGTGGAACTGCCGCTGACCCGGGCCAAGACCACCCCCCTAGTCGGAGACGGCGACGGAGACGGCACTGGCGACGGTGCGGGCGACGGCGCTGGCGAGGGCGACGGCGCTGGCGAGGGCGACTCAGACGACGCTTAGCTAAGAATCTTCATCGGGCAGGTCTGAGCAGCGCACCGCCAATGGCAGCCGATGCGCCTCCGGCATAGGCCACAAAGAGGCCCGCACCAACTCTGCCGCCCTCAGCGTCCAAGTCGTCATCAATGGCCAGACCCTCGGCGAGGCAGAAGCCCATAACGGCCAATCCCACCACCAAGGCCGGCAGCCACATCATCTGGGTGTTGCCGGCCAGCACCCCAACCAGCAAGGTCCACAGCATCGCCGCCGCCAACAGAACCAGCAACCAGGTGTCGGCCACACTGCCAAGGCCCAGCAACCACGGAATGTCGCCGTCTAGCACACCCCGCGTCTGCGATTCGGCATCAGACCACGGCAACAGCAGCCCCGCTATCAGCATGGCCATCGCCGCGCCCATAAAGGCAAGCCCCGCTCTCAGCTGACCCGGAGAGTTCCGCCTGCCGTTTCCCCCACCCAGGATCCCAACCGGTACTCCTGGTGGATCAGACCACGATTCCCCATCCCAGAACCGATAGCCGCGCTGTCCCTGTTCGGCATACCAGCCCGGCGGCGCCCGGCGAATCGGCGGATCGCTCATCCCGATTCCATGTAGTCGGTATAGCGCACATCGCCTTTGGACAGATCGAAGGTCAAATGCTCTCGCATATCCCCGATCTGGTCGACGATCACCATTCGACGGGCAAACCGCCACTGCCCGTCGACCAGTGCGAAGTTGTCTTCATAGCGGCCGGCCACGATGGGCTGGAGCGCCAGAGCATCCGTTCCCTGGTGAACGGCGAAGTATGAGCGGGCAGAGGCCGACTGCCCGTGGTCGGCCACCTCGACGACCACATTGCTAGCCACGTGCCGGGTGCGCAGCGTGCCGTCATCGTGGACTTTGTTGGTGGCCCGGTAGAACGCCGCCACATCATCACCCGACATGGCGTCGTCGGGGTCGACCGCACTGGTGGAGGTGAGAACCCCGTGAGAGAAGAGCTCGCCAAGCTCGTCAAAGCGAGCCAAGTCCACGCATTCGGCGTAGGTGTACATAAGCGCCTTGATCGAACGCACTGCCTGCTCGCCCGTAGTCACGGAAGCAAAGCTAACCCACGCCAACTGGCTGCGGCCCGGTAGCGTCAGGTCCGTGAACCCGAAGACGGGCAGGCTTACGGCCTACAGCCACGGAGCGGGTTGAGCCGGCAAGCTCGGACCGACCGAGCTGGCGCAGGTCATGCGCTCGCTGCCAACCCCAACCCACGAGAACCTGATCGTGGGCACAGAGACCGGTGACGACGCCGCAGTGTGGCGCCTGGAAGAAGGCCGCGCCCTGATCTCAACCGCTGACTTCTTTGCGCCGGTGGTTGACGACCCCCACACATGGGGGCGCATCGCGGCTACCAACGCGGCCTCTGATGTCTATGCCATGGGCGGGGCTCCCCGATTCGCCCTCAACCTCGTGGCCTGGCCCCATGGTGAACTGCCTCTGGAGATCCTCACCGAGGTGCTGACTGGCGGGGCGGACGCCGCCGCAGAGGGGGGCTGGACCGTGGTGGGCGGCCACACGGTGGACGGACCTGAGCCGATGTACGGCCAAGCCGTCACCGGAGAAGCAGATGAGGGAAACCTGCTGACCAACTCCGGAGCCCAACCGGGGCAATCGCTGGTACTGACCAAGCCGCTGGGAACCGGGCTGCTGGCAACCGCGGTCAAGCGCTCCGATCCCGAGGCGATTCAACCCGGTGGCTGGCTGGCCGATGCCTACACCGCGGGTGTGACCGAGATGACTCGCCTGAACGACATTGCCGCATCGGCTGCCTTGGAGGCCAAGGCCACCGCGGCAACCGACATAACCGGATTCGGACTGCTGGGCCACCTCCAGAAGCTGGCGGCCGCAAGCGGCATCGGGGCGGTGGTCCGGGCCGACTCGGTGCCGGTGCTCCCCGGAGCTTGGGAATTGCTCGACAAGGGCTTCGCCCCGGGGGGGACGGCTCGCAACCTCGATCATGTGAGGCCCTGGGTGAGGGGGCCCGACGACGAGCGGATTTTGACCATGCTGGCCGATGCCCAGACCTCCGGCGGTCTGCTGTTCAGCTGCCCGCCAGCCGCGGCAGAAGACTCCATCGCTCGACTCGCTTCGTCAGGCCATGGCGCAGCAGTGATCGGAGACATCACCGCAGCCGACCCAGGAACGGTAACGGTTATCTGATCGTTATTCGGCCGGCTCGGTGCGGGGTGGCAGCCCGTCCAAGTGGGCGGCGTCGTTGTACCGCACCAGCCGCCACACGCCGGGCTCATCGGTGGTCACGAACTCCGTAATGGACGTGTTCAGGGTCCAGAGCACGAACTGGATGTTCATCCCCAAGCTCAGAAAAAGCCGCATGGCGATGTCGATCACCCCGCCATGGCAAACCACCATCATGGTGGTGCCGGGACTCCCCTCGACCAGATCGTAGAGCGCCTGACCAGTGCGGTAGGAGAAGGCGGCCAGGCTCTCCCCGCCAGGCGCCAGCGGCAAGTGGGGGTGGAAATCCCCGGTCCACTCGAACAGATTCCCGAACTCCTTGTAGCCCACCCCGTCGGCCTCTCCCGGCCGGCGTTCTACGAGGTCGGGATGGGTGTGCACCTTCAATCCGCCCAACGAGGGAGACAGCAGCTCGGCGGTTTCGATCGCCCGGGGCAGGGTGCTGGACCACAGCGCATCCACCTTGGGCTCATGGCCCTGCATATAGCGCTCGCCGAGCGCTTCAGCCTGACTACGGCCCAGCGGCGACAAGCCCGTACAAGCCAGATCTCCGCCGATGATCTGTTTGACCGTCACCTCCGATTCACCGTGGCGGATCAACAGCAAGCGGGTTCGTTCGCCGGAACTCATTGCGGCCCCATCTTGCCATGCCGAAGTCTCATGGCGGACCTTCAGCAATCCAACTTCGTCAACCTGTGGCAAAGCTGCCCCAAATTGGGGCAGAATCTCTATCGATGATGTGGGGGACGATGGTACTCATCGTGGCCTTTGCGGCTGGCGCGGTTCCTTTCTCCTACATGATTGCCCAGTCGCTGGCCCGAACCGACCTACGCCAAGTGGGCACCGGAACAGTCTCGGGAACCGGCCTGTATCGGGTTGCCGGCTTCATCCCCTTGGTCGTGGGAGGCCTCTGCGATGTGGGCAAGGGGGCACTGGGACCGTTCTTGGCCGGTGACCGCTGGCTGCTGATGGCGTTTGCTGGGGCCGTGTCGGTGATTGGCCATAACTGGTCGATGTTTATCAACGGCGCCGGCGGCCGGGGTCTGTCTCCGGCGTTGGGCGCATTCGCGGTGATCGCCTGGCCTGCGGCGCTCTTCCTGTTGGGGGGATTGGCCCTTGGCCGCATTCTTCGCCACACCGGTCTGGTGGTGTTCATAACCATGCCAGCGCTGCCTCCGTTCTTGCTGCTGGTGGCCGACGGCCAGGCCGCTATCGCCAGTACCGTGATCATCGTCCCCATATTGATCAAGCGCGTTCTGGGCAATGAGCCGCTGCCTACCCCCAACCGAATGAAGGCCGCCGCCCATCGACTGGTTTTCGACAACGACAGCTGGGTCTCAGCCACCCCGTCCAACCCTTGAGACTCGAAGCACAGGCCGGCCCTCCCGTTAGAGAACCTTGAGCCTTCGCACCAAGGTCGACTTCCGTCGACTTCTCATCGGGCAGGGGGCGTCCGCGCTCGGCGATTGGATGGGCACCTTCGCCCTCATGGCGCTGGTCGATCACCTGAGCGACTCGGCCACTGCCGTGGGCGGCATCCTCTTCTTCCGGCTCATTCCTGCGGCGTTAGGCGGAACGCTGGCCGCCAAGCTCGTGAATCGCTGGGACCGCCGCCGGACCATGATCACCATGGACCTTCTGCGGGCCGGGATGATCGCGGTTGTCCCCTTCGTGCAGGAGCTCTGGTGGGTGTACTTGTGGGCTCTAGCCCTGGAAGCCCCCAGCGTGGTGTTCCTGGCCTCCCGGGATTCGGCCATCCCCGATCTGGTGGACGAACCCGATCTGCCGCTGGCCAACGCCGCCATGATGGGATCGTCGTACGGAAACATCCCGATCGGAGCGGGTCTGTTCGCCGCGTTTGCGGCTCTGCCGCTGGATGACGGATGGCTGGGTTCGCACCCCTACGCCCTGGTCTTTTGGGTCGACGCACTCACGTTCTTTGTTTCCGCCTACTTCATCGCCCGAGCCCTCGGCCTCAAGGGCCGGGGAACGCCGGTTGGGGAGACCTCCGATAGTCCCGCCTTCTCGGAGGGTGACATCTCCGTTTCCCCGAGCCGATTCCGCGACGCGTGGTCGGTGCCGCTGGTGCGCAGAATCCTGCCGGCCACGGCGGCCGCGGCAGTGGGCCTGGGTGCGCTGTTCTCGCTGGGAATCAAGCTGGTGCAAGAAGAACTGGAGGCTTCCGACATCGAATTCGGCGTGCTTATCGCTTTATTCGGCTGCGGTGCCGGCATTGGCCTGGCGCTCGCCCACAAGTCTCAGCATGTTGACCTGTTGGTTCTCACCCGACGAGGCGCGCTGGTCATGGGGGCATTGGTAGCGCTGATGAGCCAGAGCCCAACGGTGTGGCTGACCTTCCTTGGCGCTGTCGGGTTCGGGGCCGGGGCCACCGTGGCTCTCACATCGGGGATGAGCGCCCTCCAAGCCCGGATACCCCAGGAAGAAGAGCGGGTCTTGGCCTTCTCGGCGTTCCACGTGGTGATCCGAATCGGGCTGGGTGCCGCTGCGCTAGGGGCGGGTGCCATCGGCGACGGGCTAAACGGCGCGGGACTGCCCGGCACCCGGTCGGTTTTGCTGGCGTCGGGCCTGTTGGTGTTGGCCTCAGCGGCCACAGTCCGCCCGATTCTCGACGTCGACGTCGAAAAGGCCCGCGAGTGACGGTCGGCATCGTCACCGACAGCACCGCGGCACTGCCCGAGGATGTGCGGGCTGCCTGGAACATCGCGGTGGTTCCTCTCATGATCACCATGGACGGCCGAACGGTGGCCGACGGGGAGCTCGACACCGCGGAGATCCTGGACGCCAAGACCCACTCGTCCTCGGGCCCTTCACCGGGTGCATTCATTCAAGCCATTGCCGATCAAGACCAAGGTGATGGTGTCGTGATCGTGACGGTGACCTCAACCCTGAGCATCACCAACCAGTCGGCAGTTTTGGCCGCCAAGGCCGTGGAATGTCCGGTGGCGGTGGTGGACAGCCGAACCGCAGCCGGTGGCCAAGGACTGGTAACGGTGGCTGCGGCCCGATCTGCCCGGGCCGGTGCGACTCTGGACGAGGTTGTGGCCAAGGCTGAGACGGTGGCTAGGCAGGTAAAGCTTGTGGGGGCACTGGCCAACCTCGACCAGCTGATCCGCAGCGGCCGCGTGCCCGGCCTGGCCGGGCGAGCCGGGAACCTGATCGGGCTGCGCCCCATGTTCGACATCCACGACGCAGTGATCCGCCGGCTTCGGCCCGCGCTCAGCGATGAAGCCGCTCACCAGCGCCTTTTGAATCTCTGGCGGCGAACCCGACCGGCGGACGACGCCTTGCTTCACTTGGTTTGCCTCCATGCCGAGGCTCCCGACCGGGCCGCCGACCTTCTCGAGGCGGTAACCGCCGAAGTTCAGCCCGCCGACGCCTTCATCAGCCAATTCGGCCAAGCGATGATGATCAACTCCGGGACAGGAGTACGCGGCTTGGCCTGGTACTGGGATTAGCGGCCGGTTGGTTCAGTCTCGGGCGTAGACCTCGGCGGCGCCCTCCCCGGTGGGAGTGCGGGTCAGAATCTCAGCGCCGCTGTCAGTACACAGCAGGGTGTGCTCGAACTGGGCGCTGCGCCGCTGATCAGCGGTCACCGCAGTCCACTGGTCGTCCCACAAATACAGACTGGGAGAACCCAAGGTGAGCATGGGCTCGATGGTGAAGGTCATTCCGGTCTCCAGCGGGGTGGAATGGGAGCGGTCGTAGTAGTGCGGGACTTGCAGCCCAGCGTGGAAATCCGTACCCACACCGTGGCCGATGAACTCCCGCACCACCCCTAGCCGGTGGAGTCGGGCATGGGACTCGATCGCTTTCCCAATGGCGCTGACCGGCGCACCGTCTTTGACCGCTTCGATTCCCAAATACATGGCAGCCCGGGTTTCCCGCACCAACAGGCGGGAGTGATCGTCCACGTCGCCTACCTCAAACGTGACCGATGTGTCGCCGTGCACCCCGTCGAGAAACACGGTGATGTCGATGTTGACGATGTCGCCGTCAGCCAGCGCCCGGCTATCGGGGATGCCGTGGCAGATGACCTCGTTGATCGACGTACACACCGACTTGGGATAGCCCCGGTAGTTGAGCGGGCTGGGATAGGCCCCCCGACGCACGATCTCCTCGTGGACTTCGGCATCGATGCTGTCGGTGGTCACCCCAGGGGCCACCAATTCTCCGGCAAAGAGCAGCACTTCCGCGGCCATTTGTCCGGCCTTGCGCATCGCCTCGATCTCGGCAGCGCTGCGCACCGCAGAGGACTTCGGGTGACCGGGCTCCCCCGAGCGGGCGTACGGGGGCCGCTCGATGTGGCTGGGCACCCGACGGCGAGGACCGATGAGCCCCGGTCTCACTGGCGGGTCAGAAACCGGCACCCGCTCCAACGTCGCCACTCGCGACCGCTTGCGCTTTGCCATCGCCGACTAACTCTACCGGCCCAATCCAGAATCGCTCAGCGCATGTAGCGGGTGAGGCTCTCCACCACGCACGCTGGTTTCGGGCTGCCTTCCACTTCCACGGTGATGGTGATGACGGCCTGCACACCGCCGTTGATCTCGTCCACCGAGCTGAGCTCGGCACCCACCCGGACGCGCGACCCCACCGGGACGGGCGCGGGGAACCGCACCTTGTTGACGCCGTAGTTGATGCCCATGGAGATCTGCTCCACGGTGATCAAGCTGGGCAAGAACATGTTGGTGAGCGACAGTGTGAGGTAGCCGTGAGCGATGGTGGCCCCATAGGGGCTCTCGGCCGCGGCCCGCTCGGGGTCGATGTGGATCCACTGGTGGTCGCCGGTGGCGTCGGCGAACTGGTTCACCCGCTCTTGGGTGATCTCCATCCAGTCGCTCCACCCCAAGTGCTGGCCAACGGCGGCCGGTAGATCATCGACAGTGGCAAAGACGGTTCCCATAGGCGGGAAGTTAGCGGCCCTGACGGCCCGACCACGATGGGGAGCGCTTGGTCAAGAAGGCGTCGATGCCCTCCTGGGCGTCGTCGGTGGCGGCGTTGGCCGCCATCACCTCACGGGTCAACTCATAGGCTTCGGGCTCGCCGCAGTCGAGTTGGCGGTAAAAGGCCTGTTTGCCGATGGCGATGGTGTGGTCGCTGAACCTGGTGATCTGGGCGGCCAACTCGTTTGTGGCCGCTCGCAACTGGTCGGGGGGAACAACCCGGTTGACCAGCCCCCATTCCGCCGCGGTGGCCGCGTCGATGGGCTCGCCGGTGAGCAGCATCTCCATGGCCCGCTTGCGCCCAACTGCCCGGGAAATGGGCACCATCGGGGTGGAGCAGAACAGCCCGATGCGCACTCCGGGCGTGGCGAAAGTCGAGCCAGTGGAGGCCACCGCCAGATCGCAGGCCGCCACCAGCTGGCAGCCCGCGGCGGTGGCCACTCCGTCTACTTCGGCGATCACCGGCTGGGGTGCGGCGTGGACCGCGTCCATCAGGTGCGTGCATGCCTCGAACAGTTCGTCGTAGAACTGGCCGTCCCGATCGACCATCTCCGACAGGTCGTGGCCAGCAGAGAATGCCGGCCCCTCGGCAGCGATCACGATCGCCCCGACGTCGGTCTTTTCTCCCAACTCGTGCAGCGCATGGGTAAGGCGCTGCATTAGCTCCAGGCTGAGCGCATTGCGCCGCTGCGGGTTGGCCAGAGTGACCCGGGCCACCGGCCCCTCAATTTCGATGCTGAACACGCAACTGAGATTACCCGCCTGCGGTGTGCTACCCATTGGGCATGGCCGCTGGAGGAGGCACCAAAGCCGTATTGGCGGCGCTCTTCGCCAATTTGGCCATCGCCATTGCCAAATTCGTAGGGTTCGCCGTCACCCGCTCGGCGTCCATGCTGGCCGAAGGGGTCCACTCCTGCGCCGATACCGGCAACCAGGCCCTACTGCTGATGGGCGGTCGCCTGGCCAAGCGGGATCCCACTCCGCGCCACCCGTTCGGCTACGGCCGGGAGCGCTACTTCTGGTCGTTTGTGGTGTCCATCATCCTGTTCACCCTGGGCGCGCTATTCGCCATCAACGAGGGAATCGAGAAGGTGCGCCACCCCCACGAGCTGGAATCGCTGTGGGTGGCCATCGGCATTCTCATCTTCGGCATCGTGGTGGAGTCGCTGTCGTTCCGCACCGCCATCGTGGAGTCCAACAAGGTGCGGGGCAAGCTCTCGTGGGGCACATTCATCCGCCGCTCCCGCACTCCCGAATTGCCGGTGGTGCTGCTGGAAGATCTCGGGGCCATGTTCGGCTTGGTGTTCGCGCTGATCGCCGTGGTGCTGGCCGAGGTCACCGGAGAGCCCCGCTGGGACGGGGTGGGCACCCTGGTGATCGGCGTGCTGTTGGGGATCATCGCCATCGTGTTGGCCATCGAGATGAAGAGCCTGCTGATCGGCGAGAGCGCCACCGAAGAGGATCGGGCCCGTCTGCGGGCTGCGTTGGACGAATCGCCCGAAATCGACCGGGTGGTCGACATGCGCACCCAGCACCTCGGCCCCGAGGAGCTGCTGGTAGCTGCCGAAGTGGACTTCGCCGACCACCTATCGGGCGATCAGATGCCTGCGGCCATTGCCGCGGTGGAGGCCCGCCTGCGCGCCGCCGTCCCTACCGCCACCAACGTCTACCTCGAGCCCTCCCGTTAATCAGCCGGCTCGAAGTAGGGCAAGGTGATTTCTTCGCTCAGCTCCACAAAGGTGGTCTTGACTCGCATGCCGACATGGACAGCGTCGACCGGACAGTTGATCAGGTTGGCCAGCAGCCAGAACCCTTCGTCCAGCGTCACGATCACCGCTACGTAGGGCACGGTGAACGCCGGGGTTTGGGGGCGCCAAACGGTGGTCCAGGAGTACACCTCGCCCTGGCCGGTGCTGACCTCCCAGTCGAGGTTGGTCGAGAAGCAGGCCGAGCAGGCCGGAGCCGGATCCATGGTGATGGCGCCGCAGTCCCGGCATCGCTGGTAGCGCAGCTCACCGACCTTGCAGCCGTCCCAGTAGGGCTGGGAATACAGCGTGGGCACCGGCAGGGGGATTCCCGGCGACTGGGGTTGCAGTAGCTCGCTCATGGGGTTTCCGTTCCCAGCAGCATGACATCGGTGAACAGGGCACCGGCGCCGCCGTTGGAGCACATGGCCACCTGGGCGTCGGGCACTTGGGACGTCACACAGGTGCCCCGGAGCTGTTCCACCCCCCGAATAACTCGCTGGAGCTGTTGCACCGCCGCCCCGCCGTGGCTGAACGACATAGTGCCCCCGTCGGTGGTCACCGGGTACTGGCCGCCGGGGCCGATGCGGCCGTCCATGATGAAGTCGCCGCCTTCGCCCTCTTCGCAGAACCCGTAGGCCTCGAACTGGCGAATGATCTCGAACGAGAACGGATCGTAGAACTCGCACACGTCCACGTCGGTGGGACCGAGCTCGGCCATGGCGAAGGACTTCTGGGCCGCCCACCGGCCGGTGTAGCCGTTGTTCCTGCCGGATGGACCAGCAAGGTCCCACGCCGGGGGGTGCTGGTAGGAGGGGCCGAAGCTGTCGCAGGCCCCGCCCAAGATGTACACCGGCTTGGTGGGCAGGTCTTGGGCCCGCTCCCGGGTGGTGAGGATCAGCGCGCACGCCCCCTCGGAAGTCATCGCGCAGTCGAGCAGGTGGAAGGGGTCGGCCACCATGCGCGACGCCAGTATGTCGTCGGGGGTGAATGGCCCCCGGCCGTGGTACACCGCATCGGGATGGACGTGGCCGTTGTTGCGGATGGTGGCGGCCACTGTGGCCAGCTGCTCAGGAGTGGTGCCGTGCATGTGCATGTGGCGTTGGGCAATGAGGGCGAACTCGGCGGCGGTGAACATGCCGTAGGCCACCACGAACTCGTGGGCCGGCCGGGTCCACGGAGCGGTGGAAGCCCGCTCGGTGTAGACGCCGGCTGATCCGTGGGCCACCAACACGGTGTGGCACTGGCCGGTGGCGATGGCAGAAGCGGCGTCCAGGATGGTGGGGATGGACGGGGCCATGTAGTGGCGCCACGAGGGGCCGTTGCGCATGTAGTAGGTGAGCGGGCCGCTGAAAGGGCCGGCGGCGACGCCGTCGATGTCTGATGGGCTCAGGCCGGTGTCGGCCAGCACCCGGTGGACGGCTTGGAAGGTGATGGTGGTGGAGTCGTGGCCTTCGAGGATGCGGGCTTGTTCGGAGTTGGCGATGCCGACGATGGCGACGTCGTGAAATGGATGTTTGGCCACGGGCTAAATGTCTAGTCGGCGGGCGGGTTGGATGCTTGTGTTGTAGCAAGTCCAGTCGATACCACCCACCGGCGGGTTTGCGGGTCCTGTCGCCTGACGGCGGCCTGGCGTGCTTCGCGTGCGCCAGGTCCGCCTCCGGCGCCACCCCCAAACCCGCCTACTCTTGGGACGCCACTCAGAGAGAGGAAAGAGGGGAGGTGAATCGCTCGTGAAACCGTTGGAAGGCGTTCGGGTGATTGATCTGACTCGGGTGGTTTCGGGGCCGGTCTGTACTTGGTTCTTGGCTTCGTTGGGGGCGGAGGTAATTCGGGTGGACCCGCCGGGCGGGGACGTGACTTGGCGCATTCCGCCGTGGGTCGGACCGGAGGGCGAACAATCAGAGGTCATGGGGCCCGACGACATCGGGATCAGTTATCTGCGCAAGGGGCGGGGTAAGCGCAGCGTGGTTCTCGACCTAGGTCGGCCCGAGGGGGCGGACGCGTTTCGACGGCTGGCGGCCAATGTTGACGTGTTGGTGGACAACTTTCGGCCAGGGGTCATGGCCTCGCTGGGGCTGGACTACGAGACGCTGGCCGAGCTGAACCCTCAGCTGATCCACGCTTCCATCACCGGCTTTGGACCCGATGGGCCGGATGCCGATCTGGCCTCCATGGACCTCATAATCCAGGGCCGGTCGGGGCTGATGGCCAAGTCGGGTTTCCCCGACGGCCCACCCACCAAGGCCGGCGCCACCGTCGGAGACCAATTCCCGGCCGCCCTTTGCGCCCTCGGGGTGGTGGCAGCGCTGCGCCAGCGAGACATCGACGGAAAGGGTCAGTACATCGACGTTGCCATGCTCGACAGCCTGGTCACCATGATCTGGGACGAGCCTCTGGACCTCTACCGGGAACGGGGCATGCCCGACCGCATCGGCAACGGCGATCCGAGGGGCATCCTGGACACCTTTGAATCTCAGGACGGCTGGATCACTCTGGTCATCACCTCCGACGCCCAATTCAAACGTCTCACTGAGGAGATGGGCCGCCCCGACCTATGGGAGCTGGGTCCCGACATACCCGTACGGGCAGCCAACCGGGCTGAGATATGCCAGGAAGTGGCACGGTGGATGGCGCAGCAGACCACTGAGGAGTTGGTAGCCCGACTGCACAAAATCCGAGTACCCGCCGGCGCGGTGGGCTCCGCCTACGCCGCCGCCGAAGACCCCCAAATCCAACACCGCCAAGCCTTGGTCTCCCTGCAACATCCCCACGCCGACGAGCCCTCCCGCTGGCTAGCCCCCGCGTTCCCGGTGAAGTTCTCCCGGGCCAACACCGATCAAACCCCCGCCGAAACCCTCGGCACCAGCACCAAAGACGTACTCAATGAAATCGCCGGTCTCTCGGAGGAAGAAATAGACCGCCTCCAGACAGACGGAATCCTCGGATAGGCGGGGCGGCAGCCCACAAAATGGTTCGTGGTGGGTGGTGGCGCCGGAGGCGGACCTGGCGCACGCGAAGCACGCCAGGCCGCCGTCAGGTGACAGGACCCGTCACCACGAACCCTTCAACGCGGCCTGCCGCCCCGCCGGATAGAGGTATCAACGGTTCGTCTGACAGAGTGGCGGGATGTTCAGAGCCCTCCTGCTCAGCCAAGACGACGACGGCACCCTTTCCCACTCCATTACCGAGTTGGACGACGCTGACCTGCCTGACCGCCCGGTCATGGTCGACGTGGACTACTCCACTCTCAACTACAAAGACGGCCTGGCCATCGTGAACGGCGCCCCCATCGTGCGCACCTGGCCCATGGTTCCCGGCATCGACCTGGCCGGCACGGTGGCCAGCAGCGACGACCCGGCCTGGTCGACCGGCGACGGGGTGATCGTGAACGGCTGGGACGTTGGCGAGTCGTACTGGGGAGGCATGGCCACCAAGGCGGCCATGGACGGCGGCTGGCTCACTCCCCTGCCCGACGCCTACACCTCCCATCAGGCCATGGCGTTGGGCACCGCGGGCTACACCGCCATGCTGTGCGTGCTGGCCCTAGAGGAGCACGACATCGCCCCCGATTCCGGCCCGGTTGTGGTGACCGGGGCCGCCGGTGGGGTGGGCAGCGTGGCCGTCGCAGTTCTGGCCAAGCTGGGCTATGAGGTGATCGCCTCCAGTGGCCGCATCGAAACTGAGGGCGACTACCTGCGTGAACTGGGAGCGTCCGAGCTCATCCACCGCGACGAGCTCTCCGGCCCGGCTCGGCCCCTGGGCAAGACACGCTTCGCCGGAGGCATCGACACCGTGGGCAGCCACACACTGGCCAACATCGTCTCCCAGACCCAGCCCCACGGGTGCGTGGCCGCCTGCGGCTTGGCCCAAGGCATGGACTTTCCCAGCTCGGTGGCCCCGTTCATCCTCCGGGCCGTCACCCTGGCCGGGGTCAACTGCGTCTATGAGCCCGCTGAGCGCCGGGCCCAAGCCTGGAACCGCCTGGCCCAAGACCTCGACACCGCCAAGCTCGACGCCATGACCGACACCATCGGCCTGTCCGACGTCCCCGCCGCCGCCGCCCAGATCCTTGCCGGCGAAATCCGCGGCCGAGTCGTCATCGACGTCAACCGCTAGATTTCAAGAGAACGGGGGAAGCCGATGGAACATCACATTGTCATCAGTGCTGACACGCATTGCGGGGCCGACCTGAGGGGCTACCGGCCGTATCTGGAGTCGCGCTACCACGACGAGTTCGACGAGTGGGCCGACTTCATGGACGAACACAACGAGCGCCGCAAAGCCATGTTCGCCGACATGGAGCGCTCGCCCATGGAGGTGGGGGTGGACGGCGATCCCGAGGTGTGGGGCCACCGCAACTGGTCGTCGTCTGATCGACTGGCCGAGCAGGAGGCCGACGGCTTCATCGCCGAGGTGCTGTTCCCCAACACCCAGCCCCCGTTCGCACCGCCCGCGGCCACCGCATTCGAGGCCCCGCCCTACTCTGACAACTTCGAGCACCGCTGGGCCGGACTGCGAGCCCACAACCGGTGGGTGGCCGAGTTCGTGAGCCAGGCCCCCGAGCGCCGGGCCGGAATCGCCCAGGTGTTCTTGGGCGATGTAGAAGGCTCCGTCAAAGAGATCGAGTGGGCGGCAGAGAATGGGTTGAAGGGCGGCGTGCTCATCCCCGGCGCACCGCCCGACTCTCCGTTCGAGCCGCTGTACTCCAAGTCCTACGAGCCCATCTGGGCCGCCACCGCGGCAGCCGGTCTTCCGCTGAACCACCACGCCGGCGGTGGATCGCCCAACTACGGCAACCACTTTCCCTCGTCGCTGGCCATGTTCGTCCTAGAGGCCACCTGGTGGACCCAGCGGGCTCTGTGGCACCTCATGTTCTCGGGCGTGTTCGAGCGCTATCCCAACCTCAAGTACGTGACTACCGAGACCGGTACTGCCTGGGTGCCCGACACTCTGGAGAAGCTGGAGAGCTTCTTCCACCGGATGCGGTACTCCAAGTACGGCTCCGAGACCGTCTTCGGCAGCCAGGCGGTGGCCGATATGTCGCTCACTCCCAGCGAGTACTTCGCCCGCCAGTGCTACATCGGAGCGTCGTTCCTGCGGCCCTCAGAAGCTCTGCTTACCCGGACGGTGGGCATCGACCGGGTCATGTGGGGCTCCGACTACCCCCATATCGAGGGGTCGCATCCCCATACCCGAGAGCACCTGAGGCTCACCTTCGCCAACCTCACCGAGGAGGAGACCACTCAAATCCTCACCACCAACGCCGCTGAGGTGTACGGGTTCGACTTGGTGGCGCTGGCCCCCCTGGCCGAGCAGTTCTGCCCCACCAAGGCCGAGGTGGCCACTCCCATCGACTACGCCGACATACCCGAGCGGGCCAAGGGCTGCCCGGGCATGAACCCCCTCAACCAGGTCCAGCCGGCGGCCTGAGCCGCTAGATCTCTGGGGCCAACGAGGCCAGAAACTCCCGGGTTCGCTGGCTGGAGGCGATGAGCTCGTCGCGGCCATCGCCCACTGGCAGAACCCGCACCGAGAGATCAGTGACCCCGGCGTCGGCGAAAGTGCGCAGCCGGGCCAAGACCGCGGCTTCGTCGCCGACGGCCATGATGTCCGACACCCCCTCGGCGTCGCCCCGGTCCAACAGCCGCTGATAGTTGGGGGACATCTCGGCCTCGGCCAGCAGCCGCTCGGCCCGATCCTTGGCCGCGTCCACCTCCCCAGATCCGCACAAGCACACCGGCACTCCAGCCACAATCCGAGGGGGAGGGCGACCGGCCTCGGCGGCGGCCTGGGTGATCCGAGGAGCGATGAATTCGCCGATGGCCCGCTCGTCGGCCAGCCAAAGGGTGGTGCCGTCGGTGCGGGTGCCGGCCAGTCGCAGCATGACCGGTCCCAGTGCGGCCAGCAACACCGGAGTGGCGGGCTGGTCGGTGATGTCGAGCGGGTTGTCGATCTGGAAGTGCTCGTTTTCGACCGCAACAGGTCCAGGGCCAGCCAGCGCTTGGTCCAACACATCGAGATACGACCGGATCTGCGCCGCAGGCCGGTCATATGACAACCCCAGCATGTCCTCCACGATCCAGTGGTGCGACGGGCCCAATCCCAAAGCGAATCGGCCCTCACAGGCCAGCTGCACCGAGAGCACCTGCTGACACAGCGCGATGGGATGGCGGGTCTGGGCCACCACCACCGCGGTTCCCACCTCCACGGTGGAGGTGGCCGACCCGATCAGTGCGGCTGCCGTCATGGCGTCGAACTCGTCGGGAATCTGGGGAATCCATACCGACGCGAAGCCAGCCGCTTCCGCCTCTTGGGCCGCCTCGATCATTCGGGCCTTCTTGGTGGCATATCGGCGCCGCTCGGGCCCGACCATCAGTCCTATACGCACAGCAACTCCTCAGCCTCGTTCATATCAGACGCCAGCGGCCATTGGCACTGATCCCGGCCTTCGGTGTGTCGGTTACCATCCGAGCGGAAAGCCAAGGAGGAACGGGTGAGCAACTCGGCCGACAACATCGACAACCCGGCCAGCCGGCCGCGAATCACCCCACTGGAGCTGTCAGAGTGGACCCCTGAGGCATTTGCCGCCATGGAACCGATGCGTCCTCCGGCAGGCTCTGCCTATAACAAGCGCAAGGCCGACCGCAAACAACAGGTGAGGCGCCCCAACAACGCCTTGTCGGTGATGGCCCGCTATCCCGAACTGGCCCAGGCATTCCTGGCATTCAACCGCCACCTGCTCTACTTCAACACCCTGCCCGGGAGGGCCATCGAGTTGGCCGTGCTGCGGGTGGCGTGGCTGCGCCGAAGCGAATACGAGTGGGTTCAGCACGCGGCCGCTGCCCCTGAAGTGGGACTTACCGCCGAGGAAATCGACCGCACCACCGCCGATTCTGTTGACGGCTGGAACCCTGACGACGCCTTGTTGCTGCGGGCGGTAGACGAGCTACAACACAATCACGGTTGGTCGGACGGAACATGGAACGAGTTGGCCGAGGCGTTCGACACCCGCCAGATCATGGACTTGCTCTTCACCGTGGGGGCCTACGACACCCTGGCGGTGGCATTCAACTGCTTCGACCTGCCCCTTGATCCCGAGCTCGAGGGCAAGAGCTTCCCCTCCGGGGCCGGGGGCTAGTCGGTGTCGGAGCTGTTCCCGCCGCTGGACTATCCCCAGGGAACCAGCGTCCACAGCCTGCTGGAGTCGGCCGCCAACCAGTTCGGCGACCGGGTGGCCGTTCGGTTCGAAGACCGATTCCTGACCTACGAGGAATTCAACCAACAGGCCGACGGGTTCGCCCGTGTGTTGGCCGAACGGGGCGTGTCGGCCCATCAGCGGGTGGCGGTGATGGCCTCGAATCGGCCTGAGTTCTTCACCGCCGTGTTCGGCATCTTCAAGCTCGGGGCCTCCGCAGTAATGATCAGCTCGGCGTGGAAACAAGCCGAGGTCGCCCACGCCGCCGGCCTGACCGAACCGGTGCTGGCCATCACCGACGGTGACACCCATCTGCGCCTCCCTCCCCTGCTGGCCGACCAAGTGATCCACCTCGACGACGACCCCGCCGTGGCCGCCCTGGCCAACCACTCAGCCGAGCCGATGGCCGTGGAACTGGATTGGGAACAGACCGAGGCCGTGCTGGTGTTCAGCTCCGGCACTACCGGCATGCCCAAAGCGGTGCGCCACACCCATGCCAGCATCGGCGCGGCCATCGTCATTTGGGGATCGGTGCTCGGCCTTACCACCGATGACCGGTTTCAGATTGCCACCCCTCCGTTCCACATCCTCGGGCTGCTCAACCTGCTGGCCTCGGTGTGGGCGGGGTCGTCGGTAAGGCTCCACCCCCGTTTCGACCTGGACGCAGTCCTGGCCGCCGTCGAGACCGACCGCATCACCCTGGAGATGGCGGTGGCGCCGATAGCCCTGGCCATGGCCAACCACCCCCGTCTGGAGGAGTACGACCTGTCGTCGCTGCGCTACATCATGTGGGGGGCCACCCCGGTTACCGAGAGCGTGGCCCGGCGGGTCACCGAGCGAACCGGCGTAGGTTTCCTGCCCGCTTACGGGGCCAGCGAATTGCCGGTCATCGCCACCAACCCGGTGCACCGACCCGATCTGTGGCGGCTGGATTCCGCCGGCCTACCCGTTCACGATGTCCGGGTTCGCATTGCCGACTTGGAGACCGGAGCGGTGCTGTCCGCCGGGGAGGTCGGTGAAATTCAGGCGCAGAGCCCGGCGAGGATGGCCGGGTATCTGCCCGCCGAGGCCGACGCCGACGCGTTCACCGACGGCTGGTATCGCACCGGCGATGTGGGTTGGATGGAGCCCGACGGATGGCTGCACATCACTGACCGGGTGAAGGAGATGATCAAGGTCAAGGGATTTCAGGTGGCCCCCGCCGAGGTTGAGGCAGTGCTGCTGGGCCATCCCGGTGTGGTTGACTGCGCGGTGTTCGGGATTCCCGACCCCGATTCCGGCGAAGCGGTGGCCGCCGCCGTGCAGCTCGCGGAAAACGCCGACCCCTCAGTCGACGACCTCAAGGCCCTGGTGGCCGATACCTTGGCCTCCTACAAGAGCCTCCACACCGTGCTGGTGGTGGAGTCCATTCCCCGACTGCCGTCGGGCAAGACGCTCCGGCGGGAGCTGAAGCGCCGGTTCGAGCCTTAGGAACTCTTCAGCAGCTCGTCTTTCATCACCTTGCCAGTGGCGTTCAGCGGGAACGACTCTCGCAATACCACCGATCGGGGCACCTTGTAGTTGGCCATGCGCTCCCGGCACCAGGCGATCACCTCGTCGGGATCGACCGCCGTTTCCGGCCGGGGCACGATGAAGGCTCGGCCCACCTCTCCCAGCCGCTCGTCGGGCACTCCCACCACCGCGGCCTGAGCCACCCCGGGATGGCCCAGCAGCGTGTTCTCGATCTCGGCGGGGTAGGCGTTGAACCCTCCCACGATGAACATGTCTTTGATGCGACCGGCGATCTTCAGATAGCCCCGGTCGTCCATGATCCCCAGGTCGCCGGTGTGGAGCCATCCGTCGGCGTCGATGGCCGAGGCGGTGGCCTCAGGGTCGTCGAAATAGCCGGTCATCACGCTGAAGCCTCGCACCAGCACCTCGCCGGTTTCCCCGGTAGCGGCCTCCCGGTCTCCGTCAGCCACCTGGACTTCCAGGTCGGGCATGGCTCGCCCCGCGGTGGTGGCAATGGTCTCGGGATCGTCGCCGGGCTGGGTTCCGGTGCAGGTGCCGGCCTCGGTGAGTCCGTAACCGGTGCAGATGCGCTCGAACGGCAATTCTTCGTGCATCCGGCGGATCAGCTCCACCGGGATGTCGGCCGCACCGGTGATGGCCACCCGCAGGCTGGACAGGTCCCGGCCCGAGCGAGATGGGTGGTCGAGGATGGTCTGGTACACGGTCGGTGGACCGGGAAGCACCGCGATCCGCTCGGACTCAACCAGCTCCAGCACCTGTTCCACGTCGAATACCGGCATCGGGTACACCGTCGCCCCCCGCATCAGACAGGCCAGCCAACCGGCCTTGTAGCCGAACATGTGGAAGAAGGGATTGACGATCAAATACCGGTCGCCATGGCGCAGATCAGCGAAATCGCACCAGTCGGAGAACTGCCGCAGGGTCTGCCCGTGGGTCATCATCACGCCTTTGGGCGCACCGGTGGTGCCCGACGTGAAGAGTATGTCGCTGATCTGGTCGGGACCCACCGCCTGTCGTCGGGCCTCCACCGCGTCGGGGGATAGTGACTCCCCCGCCCCCAGGAAATCAGCCCACGACACCGCGTTGGGCACATTCCCGGCCTCGCCGGGGGGCAGCATCACCACCCGCTCCAGCGCCGACAGGTCGGCGTCATCCTGGTGGAACAGCCCGGCGGGGTCGATGCCGGCGAACCCGGCCTCGACCACCAAGAGGCGGGAGCGGCTGCGGGCCAGAATGTAGGCGGCTTCAGCCGGCTTGAAGCGGGTGTTTACCGGTACCAACGCAGCCCCTGCGGCATGGAGGCCCAGCGCGGCGACGATCCACTCCAAGCGATTGGAGGCCCAGACCGCCACCCGGTCGCCAGCCTGCACTCCGGCGGCCTGCATGGCCGCGGCGGCCTGGTCGGTCAGGCGCCCCAGCTCCGCGTAGGACAGCACGCTGTCGCCCTCCACGACCGCGGGAGCATCGCCGAAGCGGGCCGCCGCCCCCTGGGCCATCAGCGGAATGCTGGTGCTGGCCCAATCCTCGGATGCGCTCATGCCGACCCCGCTCCTCGGCTAGGCAGCCGGTTCAGCCAATGTCTTGATCTCGAGGAACTCCTCAAATCCGGCCACGCCCATCTCCCGTCCGATGCCCGATTGCTTGTATCCCCCGAAGGGCGCATCGGGGGCGTAGTACAGGCCGCCGTTCACGCTGATCGTGCCCGACCGGATCTGCCGAGCCACGGCCCGAGCCCGCTTCGGGTCGGCGCTGTTCACCGCGCCCGACAAGCCATAAATGGAGTTGTTGGCGATCCGAACGGCCTCGTCGTCGCCCCCCTCGTAGGGGATGATGACTAGCACCGGTCCGAAGACCTCTTCTTGGGCCACCAGGTCGTTCTCCCCCACTCCCGCCAGCAAGGTGGGCTCGTAGTAGTAGCCCACCGGCAGGTGATCGGGCCGCTTGCCGCCGGTCACCAACCTCGCTCCCTGGTCTATGGCGTCTGTCACCAGCTTGTGAACCTTGTCGCGCTGGCGGGCGTTGATCAGCGGTCCCATCATTATGGAGGGATCGGTCGGATCGCCGTAGGGGATGTTGGCCAGCGTGGCCGCCACCACTTCGGCGGCGGTGTCGGCCATGGCCGCAGGAACCAGCATTCGAGTGGTGATGGCGCACCCCTGTCCGGCGTGGGTGCAGATCATGAACGAGTTCATGGCGGCTGCCGCCTCCACGTCGGCGTCGTCCAGCACCACATAGGCGCTCTTGCCCCCCAGCTCCAAGAAGGTCTTCTTCACCGTGGCGCTGGCCGCAGCCATGATCTTCCGCCCGGTGGCGGTAGAGCCGGTGAAGGTCACCATATCCACATCTGGGTGGGTGGTGAGAACCTCGCCCACCGAGTTCTCCGCTGAGCTCAAGATGTTGACCACTCCGGGAGGGATGTCGGTCTCATTGGCAACCAGATTGCCCAGCGCCAGCGCCGACCACGGTGTGTCGGGCGCCCCCTTCAACACCATCGTGTTGCCGGCAGCCAGTGCGGGGGCCAGCTTGGCCAGGTTGAGCTGGACAGGGAAGTTGTAAGCCGTGATGGCGGCCACCACCCCTACGGGCTCGCGCTCGATCCACCGTCGATGGCTGCCCCCATAGGCCTCCACCAAGCCGAGGTCTTCGGACCACTGATATCCGTCCATCATGTCGGCCACCCACTTGACCGATGCCACCGGGGCTTCGAGCTGCGGACCGCCGTAGGTGAGCATCACCGGAGAACCCACCTCGGCCACCGTCAGCTCCCGCATCTCTTCGAGATGGCGCTCCAGCGCGGCATGGATTTGGCGCAGGCACCGAGCCCGAAATTCGTGGTCAACGGCCCAGTCGGTGGTTTCGAAAGCCCGGCGAGCGGCGGCCACAGCGGCCACCGCATCGGCGTCGGTGGCGTTGGCGGCCGCCCCGAGCACCTCCTCGGTTGCGGGGTTCACCGTCTCGAACACGCCACCCCCCTCGGAGGCCCTCAGCTCCCCGTCGATCAACAGATCTTCTTCATGCCACATGGTTGATTTCTCCCGGATCGCTCATGGCAGGCCTCACCCTATAGCCGAGACTCAGCGGAAAACTCGTCCGACCGCTGAAGCAACTATCGTCCCGCCGATGGACTCGGAGATGCTCCATCCCCGCCGTTTCGCAGCCCAATCACCCGACCAACCGGCGGTGATCATGGGGCGGACCGGCGAGATGATCGCCTACCAAGAGTTGGACGAGGAGGCCAACCGGCTGGCCCATTTGCTTCGGGCACGGGGCCTCAATGCCGGTGACCATCTGGCCATTGTGTCGGAGACCACCTCGCAGTCGATGGCGGTGGTCTGGGCCGCCCAGCTGGCCGGACTGATCTATACGCCAATCAACTACCACCTCACCACCGGCGAGATCCAGGCCGTGCTCGACGACTGCGGTGCCGCGGCGGTGATGACGTCGGGTCGAACTGCCCCGGTGGTGGCTGAGTTGGACTTAGCCCGGGTACCGGTGCGCCTCACTACCGGCACCGACGCCCCAGACGGGTTCGAGCCGGTGGCCCGAGCCGCCGCCGACCTGCCCACCGCGCCATTGGCCGACGAGGGCGAAGGCCGGGAGATGGTGTACTCCGGGGGCACTACCGGTCGGCCCAAAGGCATCCGCAAGCCGACCGCCCAGACCCGCATCGGCGATCCGGCCAACCCTGCGGTGCAGACCGCGCTGGCCATTGGGAACTACGGCGTAGACCACACCAGCGTGTATCTGTCGCCCGCCCCCCTCTATCACGCGGCCCCTCTGGTGTGGTGCATGTGCGTACACCGGGTGGGGGGCACCGTGGTGCTCATGGAGCGATTCGACCCGGCCGAATGCCTGCGCCTCATCGCCGAGTACCGAGTAACCCATGCCCAGTTCGTCCCCACCATGTTCTCCCGCATGCTGAAGTTGCCCGCCGATGTGAGAGAAGCGGCCGACTTGTCCAGCCTGCAAGTGGCCGTCCACGCCGCCGCCCCCTGCCCAGTGGAGGTCAAGCGGCAGATGATCGAGTGGTGGGGGCCGATCTTGTTCGAGTACTACGCCGGCACCGAGGACATCGGACACAGCTCCATTACCTCCGAGGAGTGGCTGGCCCACCCCGGGTCGGTGGGGCGGCCGCTTCAGCCGGTTCACATCGTCGGACCCGACGGCAACGAAGTGCCCACCGGCGAGGTCGGGGTGGTGTACTTCGACGGCGGGCGGGACTTCCAGTACCACAACGATCCCGAGCGGACCGCGGCCGTGGCCCACCCCATCGGCTGGCGGACGCTGGGCGACATGGGGCGCCTCGATGAGGAGGGCTATCTGTACCTCACCGACCGGGTGGCCCACACCATCATCAGCGGCGGGGTCAACATCTACCCCCAGGAGATCGAGGATGCGCTGATCATGCACCCCGACGTGGCCGATGTGGCGGTGATCGGCGTCCCCAACGACGACCTGGGCGAGGAGGTGCGGGCTGTGGTCCAACTGGTATACCCGGACCGCGCGGGAAACGACACGGAGAGCGCTCTGTTGGGCTGGTGCGAGGAACGGCTGGCCACCTTCAAGTGCCCTCGGGGGGTGGACTTCGATGAGTCGCTGCCCCGCGATCCCAACGGCAAGCTGATGAAGCGCTATCTGCGGGACCGCTACTGGCCCACCGACTCCGAATCCCGGATCGTCTAGCGGGGCTCGTCGCCCTCGAAGGTGATGCGGTGCATGACCCGGAGCTGTCCGTGGTAGTCGTTGATGGGATTGTGCATGGCGCAGCGGTTGTCCCACAGTGCCAATGAGCCCACCTCCCAGCGGAATCGGCAGGTGAACTCGGCCTTCGACTGGTGGGCGAAGAGAAACCGCAGCAGGGGCTGGCTCTCTTCCTCGGTCATGCCCTCGAATCGGGCGGTGTGGGCCACGTTGACGTAGAGGGCCAACCGACCGGTCTCGGGGTGGGTGCGGACCGCCGGATGGACTGCCTCATAGCTCTCCGCTGAGGAGTGACCGGCCTCGTTGGCGTCGGCAATGCGGTCCTCCCGGGTCTTGGACACGTCGGCCATCGCCGAGCTGTTCACCGCCCGCAGGCCCCGCAGGAACTCCTTCAGGCCGCCGGACAGGGCGTCGTAAGCGGCGTACATGTTGGCGAACTCGGTGTCGCCGCCCGCGGCGGGCACCTCCCGGGCCAAGAGCATCGACGCCATGGGCGGCTGCTCCAGGTAGGCGGTGTCGGTGTGCCAGATGCCGCCGAAATTGACGGTCTCGTGGGGCAGCTTCTTGACCTCGATGATCTCGGGATGATCAGACAGCCCGGGCACGAACGGATAGCGGCCGGGGGTGCCGATGCGGCGAGCGAACGCCGAGTACTGGTCAAGGGTCAGGTGCTGGTCCCGAAAGAACACCACTAAGTGGTCCAGCCATGCCTGGCGAATCTCGGCCACCGCCTCGTCGGCCAGGTCGTCGCTCAGGTCGATTCCGGCAATCTCCGCGCCGATGCATCCGCTCACCGGTGCCACACTCAGATGTCGATACTCGCCCACTCACGCTCCACTCAGGCCGGAAAGAGGTCTTTGGTTAGGGTAGCGACGCATGCCATGGAACGCTGATGTCTGAACCTTTCGATCTCGCCGGCAAGGTGGTACTGGTCACGGGGGCCAGCCGGGGGGTCGGCGCGGCCATCGCACTGGCGGCCTCGGCCAAGGGAGCCAAAGTGGCATGCGCGGCCCGGTCAACCAAGGCGTCGCCCAAGCCGCTCCCCGGCACCATCGACGAGACCGTCGAGGCGGTAATCGACGCTGGGGGCGAGGCATTGGCCGTTCCCACCGATCTGACCTCGGCCGATGACATCGAGGCCATGGTGGCCGCACCGGTAGAGACCTGGGGCCGACTCGACGTAATTGTGAACAACGCCGCGGTCACCTTCGTCGGCGAAGTGGACATCCCTCTCAAGCGCTACGACCTCATCATGGACATCAATTTGCGGGCCCCGCTGCTCACCGTGCGGGCTGCGCTGCCCCACCTGCGGGCCGCGGGGAGGGGACGCATCCTCAGCTTGTCGTCACAAGCTGCGCTGCGCCCGGTGCCGGGGCTCATGTCGTATGGCATGTCGAAGCTGGCCCTGGAGCGGATGACCACCGATCTGGCCCGCCAGCTCCACCCCGACCGCATCGCGGTCAACTGCTTCCGCATCGACATCCCGGTGGCCTCAGAGGGCACACTGGCCAACATGGGCCATGTCGATCTCACCGATTGGGAGCCCACTTCGGTGCCTGCCGACGGCATCATCTGGATGCTGGAGCAGCCCGACGAATACTCCGGGCGGTGCGAGAGCATGTGGGATCTGCGCCACCGGGAGAACATCATGCCCAGCCGGGCGGAAGAGGAATACACCACCAAACCCCCGCTCCAGTTCATCAACGGCCTGTACGACTTGAATACCGAAGACGCCTTCGCCCGAGGCGCCAATGAGTCAGCGAGCTGACCGTGGACCTGTCGGGAAAGACCGCCATGGTGACCGGAGCAGCCTCGGGAATCGGCGCGGCCTGTGCTCGCCGTTACGCAGAGGCCGGAGCCCACGTGATCTGCGCCGACGTAGCCGACGACGCCGGCCAACAGGTGGCCGATGAGATTGGCGGACGGTATCGCCACCTCGATGTGGCTGATTCCTCGGCTTGGACTGCGCTGGCCGCGGAGATAGCGGACGATCCCGGCCACCTGCACATGGCCCACCTCAACGCGGGGATTGTTATGGGATTGTCCGACATTGCCGAGATGAGCGACGAGGATTATCTCCGAATCATCGGAATCAACCAGCACGGTGTGGTTTATGGCCTGCGGGCTGCCACTCCGCTGCTGGAAGCAGCCGGGGGCGGCCATGTGCTGGTTACCGGCTCGATGGCCTCATTCAGCCCGCTGCCGGTGGACTTGGGCTATTCCATTTCGAAACACGCCATTGCCGCGTTGGTCCGCAGCGCCGCTCCCACTCTGGTCGAGCGGGGCATCAGCCTCAACGCCGTTTGCCCGGCCATGGTGGGAACCGGGTTCCTGGGCGGCAACCGAGAACAGTTAGAAGCCGCGGGCATGATCATCATGGACGCTGAGCAGGTCGCCGAAGCGGCCATGGCCATTCTCGATTCGGGCCTCACCGGCGAGTGCTTTGCCTTGTTCAAAGATCGACAGCCCGAGCCCTTCCCCTTCGCCACCATTCCCGGGGCTGACTACCGGTCGCGCCGCTAGCAACCGCCATGGCCGAAGCGTCAACCACAACGTCAGGGACCGCAGCCGACATCGGGCTCACCGTGGCCGAGTCGTCCCCACGTCCTCCAGAGCTGGCCCGTGCTCCTCAGGGAGCGCCCAACGTGGTGGTCATCCTCCTGGACGACACCGGGTTCGCCCAACTCGGCTGTTTCGGGGCCGACTTCGCCACCCCCAACATTGACCGGCTGGCCGCCGGTGGCCTGTCGTACAACCGCTTCCACGTGACCGCCCTGTGCTCGCCCACCCGGGCCGCTCTGTTGACCGGTCGAAACCACCACGCGGTGGGCATGGGCTTTCTGTCCGACATGACCATGGGGTTCCCCGGCTACACCGCCCGCATCCCCCCGTCGGCGGCCATGCTGCCCCGCATTCTGCGCGACGCTGGTTGGGGCACCATGGCCATCGGCAAGTGGCACCTCGCCCCCCGGGGCGAGCGCAGCGCCGCCGGGCCGTTCACCCTGTGGCCCACAGGTGTGGGCTTCGAGCGCTACTACGGAGTGCTCCACGGGGGAGCCAACTGCTGGGCCCCCAACCTGGTGCGCGACCAGCACTACATCAAAGCACCGGCCCACTACGACGACGGCTACCACCTCAGCGCCGATCTGGCCGACCAGGCGATCGCCCACATCACCGACCAAAAGCACGCCGCCCCCGACAAGCCGTTCTTCTGCTACTACGCCGAGGTGGCCACCCACGCCCCCCACCACGTGACCCCCGAGTGGGTGGAGCCCTACCGGGGGATGTTCGACGACGGGTGGGACCGGTGGCGGGATCGGGCCTTCGAGCGCCAGCTGGCCTCCGGAATCGCACCGGAGGGCACCACCCTCACCGAGCGGCCCTCGTGGGTACAGCCCTGGGATGAACTCGACCCCGACGCCCGGCGGTTGTTCGCCCGCATGCACGAGGTGTATGCCGGGTTCGTCAGCCACACCGACGCCCAGATCGGCCGGGTGATCGACCACTTGGAGGCCATCGGCGAGCTCGACAACACCGTGGTGATCTTGTGCTCCGACAACGGGGCCAGCGCCGAGGGCGGCCATGTGGGCTCGGTCAACGAGCACCGGTTCACCAAGGGCCTCCCCGAGTCGGTGGCCGCCAACCTGGAATGGCTCGACCAGTTGGGCGGCCCCCGCACCTACAACCACTACGCCTGGGGCTGGGCCTGGGCCGGCAATACCCCATTCCGGCTATGGAAGCGCTACGCATGGCTAGGTGGCACCCGCACCCCACTGGTGGTGCACTGGCCCGCCGGCATCGCCGCTCAGGGGGAGGTGCGCACCCAGTTCTGTCACGCCATAGATTTGGCCCCCACCGTGCTGGAGCTGTGCGGGGTGGACGCTCCCGAGTCGGTAGACGGGGTGGCCCAGACGCCCCTGCACGGGGCCAGCCTGTCCGCCACCTTCGACGACGCCAATGCCCCGTCGCCCCGAGCCGAGCAGTACTTCGAAGTCCAGGGGTCGCGAGCCATGTACTTGGACGGCTGGAAGGCCACCACCGACCATGTGGCCCAGGCCCACGGCGATGAAGTGGCAATGATGGAGGGCAGCCGCTCATTCGACGACGACACCTGGGCGCTTTTCCGCCTAGACGATGACTTCTCCGAGGCCCACGACCTTGCTGATGAGCACCCCGAGAAGCTGGCCGAGCTTGAAGCCGCGTGGTGGGCGGCGGCCGAGCGTTACGGCGTGCTGCCCCTCGACGACGGCTACGCCGGGCGGATGCCGGCCATCTATCCGCCGGCCTATCCGCCCCCGGCCCAGGCCCGGTACCGACCGGGCGCAGGCCGAGTGGCCGACGAGGTAATGCCGGTGCTGGTGCGGGGGTTCACCATCGACGCTGCCGTGACGGTGGGCCCCGGCGGAGCCGAGGGCATCCTGTGGGCAATGGGCGATTGGACCAGTGGCTTGGCCCTGTACGGGTTGGACGGCACCCTGGTGCTGGGCCTTTGCCTGTCGGGCGACCAGTTCCGCCTGGCCACCCCACCGGTTCCCTCCGACGCCGCCACCCTGGGGTGCCGGTACCAGCCGTTGTCTCCAGACTCAAGCATCGTCGAGCTGCTGGTGGACGGCGAGACCACCGCCCGGATGGAGCTCGACCGGACGTTCCCCAATTCCTGGCAGAACGGCGGCACCGGGCTGGTCATCGGCCACGACACCGGCTTCCCGGTCAATGACGACTACCAGCCCCCCTTCCCCTGGACCGGCGTCATCTCCCATGTCGACATCTCCACGCCCGGCGCTGCGCCTCCCGATCCCGCCCAAATCGCCCGGGAATCCCTCAACGCCGACTGAGCGTTAGGCGGGTCGCGAAAAAACTGCTAGACCACTTCGGGTCGGCCAACCACAGGAGGCACTATGAGCAGCGACACCCCATCTGAGCGTCTCGACGTCAACGGCATGGTGGCGGTGGTCACCGGAGGGGCTGGCGGCATCGGCAAGGGCATCGTGACCGCTCTGTTGCAGCGAGGCGCCACCGTGGTCATCGCCGATGTCGAGGCCGACACCACAGAGGCCACTGTGGCCGAGCTGTCCGATCTGGGCCCGGTGTCAGGCTGGCCCACCGACGTGGCCGATGAGGCCTCGGTGGCCGCTTTGGCCGATCACGTCTACGAGGCCCACGGGCGATGCAATCTGCTCTTCAACAACGCCGGGGTCACCTCCGGTGGGGGCGGCAAACCCTGGGAGCAAGAACCCAACGACTGGCGGTGGTGCTTCAGCGTGAACGTATTCGGCGTGGCCATCTGCACCACAGAGTTCGTGCCCCGGATGCTGGCCGGCGGAGAGCCCGGCCAGATCATCAACACCTCTTCGGGCGACGGTGGGTTCGCCCCCGTGCCCACCGCCTCGGTATACGCCGCCTCCAAGGCTGCGGTGAGCTGCTTCACCGAGACGGTGCACGTCAACCTGATCCGGGAGGGCAGCGACCTGCGGGCCTCGGTGCTCTACCCGTCAGGGGGCATGCTGGACACCGGCCTGTTCACGGCCCAGCGCAACCGGCCGGATCACTTCGCCCGGGTAGGCGACTCCACCGGACGGCGCAGCATGACCTTCCAAGAACTCAAGGACATCTTGACCGAGATCAGGGGTGAGGAACCCCAGGTGGCCGATCTGGTGGAACACGGCAACTTCGTGGTCGACTGCGTGGAGCAGCGCCGGTTCATCATCGGCCGCAACATCGAGGACACCGTCGCTCTCCTCCAGCGCCGAGCCGAGGCCATCGGACGCTACGAAGTCCCCGACTACCACGACATGGGGTTGTAGATCTTCGTTACGCGCTCACCCGAATGGGATGGGGCAGGGGCTGGTTGAACAGGTAGCCCTTTTGGTTGAAGGGAACCCGATCGGGCTGGGTGTTGCCTGCGATGTCGATGGCTCGGGTCATTAAGGCGTGCTCGCCGGCGGTGGCTGACCAGTCGAACTCGAATTGGGCCCACGAATGCTGGGGTTGCGGGGTGAGCACCCGTGAGTCACGCCAATTGGCCCCGCCGTCATCGCTGTATTGCACTCGGTAAATCTGCCCGTGGGGTGAGTGGGCGTAGCCCCTCAAGGTGTGCTCGCCGGCATCCAGCCGAGCCGGCCACGGCAGCGCCAATGCGCTCTTGATGTTCTGCTCGGTCACCACTTGGCCCAGCGCCTCTCCCTCAGGCGTGTAGTCGTCGCCGATCATCACGTAGGAGGTGGTGTTGTTGCGGGTCCACTGCGGATCGGCCGACACCACAATGCGGCCCAGCCATTTGATCTGCGAGCTGCCCACCCAACCGGGGACGATGGCCCGAAGCGGGAAGCCGTGGTCTCGGGGCAGCGGCTCGCCGTTCATCTCATAGGCCAGGATCGTGTCGGGATCCAGGGCCTTTTCCAGCGGCAGAACCCGCTGGAAGCCCCCCTCGGGCGAATCCTCGTCCAGCCCCACCAACAGCACGCTGACGGCGTCATCGGCCAACCCGGCCAAAGTCAGCACATCGGCCAATGAGACGCCGATCCAAATGCCGTTGCCAATGGCGCCCCGTCCCCATTGCGTTCCTTCGGCCGCTCGGCCTTGCAACCGGTCGAACATCACCCGATGGTTGCCCGCGCATTCCAGATAGGCGGTCACCGAGCGGCTGGGTAGGCGATGGATGTCGTCGTAGCTGAGGTCGAGGCGCTGCTCCACGGCGTCGCCCTCGACGACTAGCGACCAATCGTCGACCGACAAATCGACGCTGGTGGAGTTGTTGCGGACGAAGAACAGGTCGTTGGGCGTGATCAGCCCTGGCATCAACTCCAGGCGGGACTCAAGCGATGCACCCCGCTGGATGAACGGCGTCGGATCTTTGAACAGCGCGGCCGGATAAACGGTCGAGACAGGGCCGCCGGTAATGGACACCGAAGACGAACCGCGGCCACCGCAGGCCGCCAGTACCGCCGCGGCCCCACCGGCAACCAGTAGCGCCAGAAACTGGCGTCGCGGCATCCCCTCCCCGCTGGCCAACTCCCACAGACGCTCGCTCTGCTCACTCCAAGTGCCAAGCTCCATCGCCCCGTCTCCGAATCTGGCTAGCCCACGTCGAGGGGGCCAGCCAGCTCGACAAACGTCTTGGAGTCGTAGTCGTACTCCATCAGGTACTGCTGGTCGTTGGCGTCGATCTTGCCGGGCCGAATAGAGACGAAGCCATAGCCGGGCACCGACAGGTCGGGCACCCGGCCCAGCGCCTCCACCCACGATTCGTTGGTCAGATTGGGACCGGCAGCCTCGGCGATTTGCACGAAAATAGCCAGGTCGCGACAGGCGTTGAACATCCCCGGCCAGTAGTCGGGATCGCCTTCAGCCTGCTGGTCGGGGGGCACAACCTGCACACCGGTGGCAGCCTCGACCACCTCGATGCACTGCTGGATGCGGGGATCGTCCACCGGGTAGTCCAGGAAGGTTCGGGCGGTCAGCACCACGGTGTCAGGACTAAGGCCTTCGGGCTGCTCTTGTTCCCAGGTTCCGATGCGGTCGCCATTGGGCACCAAATAGACCATGTCAGGCGCGTTGGCGAACAGCTGGGCGTCTCGGGTCGGGGATTCTCCGATGAGCATTATCGCCTCTACTCCCTCGACCCGGCCCCGCTCAACGAACACGTCCATCTCTTCCTGGGTGGCGATGGTGTCTCCGGTGTAGGCGGCCTTCGCCACCACCGGGACCTCGGCGCCAGCGGCTTCCAATAGCTCCACCACCGAGTCGACTAGCCCGGGCGGCGCGCCGGTGATGGCAATCACCATGATCGGGCCCAGTTCGTCGATTCGACCGGTCTGCTCCAACACCGACACAAAGGCGGCATTGCGCCGATCCAGGCTGGTGGGGGCGATGACCCACCGCCCGCCAGCGGCCTCGGCCTCCGACCGTGAGGGCAACCCGCCGACCAGGATGGTCTCGTGCAGTTCGGTGATGCAGGTGTTAACTCCGGCCGAGCCCGATCCGGTGAAGCCGCCCAGCACGGCAAATACCTCCACGTCTTCGGTGAGCTTGAGGCAGAGCTCTTCGGCGCCCGCTGAGCCCACCGGCCAGTAGGCCTCGGAAATCGCTTCGAGGCGCCGTCCGAGCACGCCGCCTTGTTCGTTGTACCAGTCCACAAGGGCCAGAAATGGGGGGCCGAAGCTTCCGTAAGGCAAGTCGAGCCCGAAGTCGGTCCGCAGCCGTTCGAAGTCGACGTGGACGTGGCCGATGAGAATCGCCTCCGAGGTCACCCCCCGGAACGAGTCGGTCAAGACAATGGGCTCGGGAGTGGGCTCCGTTGTGGCCTCAGGGGCTTCAACTGCGGCCGGCCCCTCGGTGGGCGCCGGTTCTTCGGCGGTGGCCTGTGCCGGTTCGTCAGGCTCGGGCTCGGCCGGAGCGGGCTCGGGCTCAGCCTCGGCCGTCGGTGCTGTCGTCTCGGCCTGGGGCGTGGCCGCGTCGCCTCCCCCATTGTCGTCATTGCCACCGCACGCCGCGGCCACCAATGCCACAAGCACGACCACAACCAGCCAGCGAGTCGATGCGCCTACACCGCGTTGTTTCATGATTCCCCCTCATCGGGTGGAGCTACCCCACGTCGATGGGGCCTTCCAGCTCGATAAACGCCCGGGTGTCGAAGTCGTATTCAACCAGGTACAGCTCGTCGGCGGCGTCCACCTTGCTTGAGCTGATCGAGGCGAACGCCATTCCGGGAACCGAGATGTCGGGAATGTTGTCCAACGCCGCCACCCAGGATTCGTTGGTGAGATCAGGACCGGCCGCTTCGGCAATTTGCATAAACATGGACAGATCGCGGCAGGCGTTGATCATTCCGGCCCAGTGCTGTATGTCCCCTTCTTCTAATTCTTCTGGAGGCAGTATCTCGATCTCCAGAGCGGCCTCAATCACGCCGATACAGTGCAGGATGCGGGGATCTTCCATCGGTGATGGGCCGGCTCGGGCAGTGAACACCTTGGTTCCGGATTGGAGGCCATCGGGCGGCTCACGGAGCCAATCGGTAAGGCGATCGCCGTGGCCCATGATGTAGATGATTTCTGGCGCGGTGGTAAATAAGTGAATGTTGCGGAATTCCGCCTCACCGATCAGTATCGCCGACCTAACACCATCGCTGCGGGCCCGCTCGACGTACACGTCCACTTCGGCCTGTGTGGCGGCCTGGTCCCCGGAGTTGTTCACCACCACGACCACTGGCACTTCGGCCCCGGCCGCCCTCAAGGCATCGGCAACGCCGTCCGCCAGTGCCTGCTGTTCGGGATGGCCGCCGAAGACCATGAACGGACTCAGGTCGTCGATGCGCCCGGTCTGCTCCAAGATGGACACCATCGCCTGATTGCGCCGTCCCAAACTCATCTCGGAGGTGACCCATAGACCACCCGCCGCCTCGGCCTGCTCGGGGGTGGGAAGGCCGCCGACCAAGATGGTGTCGTACAGCTCGGTAATGCATGTGTTCACATGCTCTGTGCCAGGGCCGGCAAACCCAGTGAGAACCGCGAATACTTGCTGGTCCTCCGTCATTTTGAGGCACACCGCCTCTGCGGTGGTGGACCCTACCGGCATGTACAGCTCGGACACCACCTCGATGCGCCGCCCCAGCACGCCGCCCTGCTCGTTGTACCAGTCCACCAAGGCCAAAAGCGGCGGCCCGAAATTCTGGTAGGGCAGGTCAAGCCCGAAATCGGCATTCAACTTCTCAAAATCGATGGTTGGGTGGCCGATGAGGATGGTCTCTGAGGTCACCCCTCGGAACGAATCGGTCAAAACGATGGGCTCAGGTGTGGCCTCGGGCGCTTCCTCTGGAGCGGGTGCCTCAGCTTCCTCTGGCTCCTCCTGCGTAGGGGCGGGTGCCGGTTCGTCGGATTCGCTCTCTGTTGGAGCGGGTTCGGCTTGGCCGTCGGCATCGGCTGGTTCGGGAGCCGTCGCGGCCACCGTCGGCTCCGGGGCTTCAGTCCCCGCGTCGCCGTCGTCGTCGTTATTGCCTCCGCAGGCTCCAGCCACCAGGGCCAAGGCCAACAGCACCAACGTCCAACGCGGCAAAGCCGACACCCTACGCTTGCTGTCCTTCACGGCTTCTTCCTCCTCTTGGTCACAGGCCGAAACACCGCTTGGCGTTCAGCCCCAAGATCTTGTCTTTGCGGGAGTCGCTCAGGTCGTCCCGGTCGGCCAGTGCTTTCACCACGCCGGGAAATACACCGTCGGGGTGAGGGTAGTCGGTGGCGAAAACCACGCAATCGTCGCCCAAAATGTCCAACACCCCGGGAACTGTCCGCTCCTCGGGGTCGCAGGAGATGAAGCACTGCCGTAGGAAGTACTCGGTGGCGCTCAGCTCCAGCGGGGCCGAGGCGTGGCCCCAGGAGTCCAGATGCTCGTCGATGCGCTCCAGCCAGTGGGGCGCCCATCCGCAGCCTGACTCGAGGAACACCACCCGCAACTCAGAGTGGCGTTCCAGCACCCCGCCGGCGATCAGCTCCAAACAGCCCATCTGCTGTTCATGGGGATGGGAGCACACATGGCGGAACATGAAGTTGTCGTAGCGATCCAGCCCCGATTGGGGGACGTTCTGGGTGGTCCCCTCGTGCAGAGCGGCGGGGACCCCCCGGTCGGCCAGCAGCGTCCACAAGCCGTCATAGGCCGGATGGTCCAGGGTCCGATCGGCAATCACGTTGGGCCGCAGCATCACGGCAACGAATCCCAGATCATCGATGGCCCGGCGAGCTTCGGCCACCATCAGCGCCGGATCCACTTGCGGCACCACCGCCACCCCCAGCAGCCGAGATGAATTCGTGTCGCAGTAGGTGCGGAGCCAGTCGTTGTACGCCCGGCACAAGGCGTTGTTCACCGCGGCGTCGGCAATGCCTCCGAACATGAGCCCCGTGGTGGGGAAGATCACCGAGATGTCCATGCCCTCGCTGTCCATATCGGCCAACCGGGCGTGGGGATCGACCCCGCCTTTTGGGCGCTCTTTGTCATAGGCCTCGGAGTCGAACGGGATGTAGGGCGCCATCTCGCCCCCCACGAAGGTGCGAGGCCGCCCTTGGCTGTCCAGCACCCGCCGGGGCGCAAAGGCCAGGAATTCTGGATCGCAGAACTCCTCCCACAGCTCCGCCGGCTCGCTTATGTGGCCGTCGGCGTCGATCACCAACCTGCTCATGGCATTGCCCTTCCTGCTGATTACCGAAGCGTGGCCCGGCCCTTGTCGAAGACCGTGGTGCCCCGGTTGGAGACCACCCGGAACAGCACTTCGTTCTCCTCGTGGCGGTTGTGCCAGATCTGGGTGGTGAGCACATCGCCGTTGTAGCCGGGGGAAGCGAAACGACCGGCCATCGATCCCAGGGCCAGAGGATCGCCACCACATACCGTCTCCACCAGCGCTCGGCAGGCAAATCCGTAGGTGTTGAGCCCCATGAGGATGGGACCGTCGAACCCGGCGGCCGCGGCCACTGAGGGGTCGTAGTGGATCAGGTTGGGGTCGTTGCCCCCGTGCCGGTAGAGCAGCGACTGCACGGGCAAGGTCAGCCAGTCCACGGTGGCATCGGGTGGTGCATCCTCGGTATCCCACGCCGGTGTCTTTGGCCCGGGGTCGCCGCCAAAGCCGCCCTCGCCCATCACGAACAGCTTGGAGCCGGTGGTGAACATCGGCTCGCCGGTGGCGGCGTCCACCGACTCGCTCTCACTGTGGACCACCGCCCCGGAGCCCTTGTCGTAGATGCCGACCACGGTCGACGTGCTGATCACCGACCCCGTCGGCCCAATCTCGCCGTGGACGGTGAGCTCCTGCTCGCCGTGTACCAGCTGATGCACTTGGTAGTCGCCGAACCGGAACATGGGATTGTCGCCGCTGCTGGGCTTGTCCGACCGGCCCCCCGAGCACACAAAGCTGGGGTACACCTGCTGAGGGTGGCCCGACGCCATCTCCCCCACGAAGGCCAGGTTGTCGAAGCCTGCCCCCACGCTCAGCCCGTACAGGGTGCAGTCCCGGGGCAGCCATCCCCGTTGATGGGGCTCTCCGCGGTGTCCCACCATGTCTAGATTCATCGCCATAGGGGCCATTGTGTCCCATATCGGCCCCATTCTTCCCGCCGACCCAGCGACAGATACGGTGAGGCCATGGCCGATGATCGAATACAGCTAACGGTGGACGGACACATCGCCGTGATCACTAACAACAATCCCGCCAAGCACAACGCTTTCGACGACGACATGGATCTGGCGCTTTTCGACATCTTGGGCGAGATCAAGGCCGACAAGTCCATCCGAGCCGTGGTGTGGCGGGGCGAGGGCAAGTCGTGGTCGTCGGGCCGAGACGTGTCGGCAATAGGCGGCGGCCAGGTGGAAATGGCCCACCACGCCCTAATGGACCGAGGCCAGAAGGGCATTCAGCAAATTTGGGACATCGACGCCCCCATCCTCGTGGCCATCCAGGGATGGGCCATGGGCGGCTCCTTCCAGCGAGCCCTGTTGTGCGACATCCGGGTGGCGGCCGAAGGCGCCCGATTCAGACTCCCCGAAGTGACCCACGGGGTGATCCCCGACACTGGCGGGGTGGGACGGCTGTTCGAGATCTGCGGGTCGGGCCTGGTCAGCGACATGGTGCTCACCGGTCGAATACTGAGCGCTGAGGAGGCTCTGACCCACGGCATCGTGTCCCGCATCGTGCCCCCCGAGGAGCTGGACGACACCGTGATGGAGATGGCAACCCAGATCGCCGCCGCCTCGCCTTACACGGTTCAGCTTGCCCGCCGGGTAATCCGCAACCTGGCCATCGAAGGGCTGCGCAGTTCCATGAACGACGAGTACGCCTATCAGACGCTCATCAACCGGTCGGACGATTTTGCCGAGTTCCGGGCGGCCCGAGCCGAAGAGCGCGACCCCGAGTACAAGCGGTCCTAGGGAGGTTTGGACCAATGGCTGAGATCATCGGATTGCCCGAACCCGCTCCCGAGGGCGCCACCGCGCTGGTGCCCGGCACCTACGGCGGCCAGACCGTGTTCGTCACCGGCGGCGGCACCGGGCTGGGCAAGGCCATCGCCACTGAGTTCGCCCGGCTGGGAGCCAACCTGGTCATCGCCAGCCGCAAGCCTGAGCACTTGGAGGCGGGCCAGGCCGCCATCGAGGCCACCGGCGCCGAGGTGCTGGTGGTGGGCTGCGACATCCGCCAGGCCGAGCAAATCGCCGAGGCCTTCGACGCCGCCACCGAGCGGTTCGCCCTGCCCGACGTGCTCATTAACAACGCGGCCGCCAACTTCCCGGTGCCGGCCGAGGACATGTCGGCCAATGCCTGGCGCACGGTGGTGGACATCACCCTCAACGGCACCTTCTTCTGCGCCCGGGAGTTCGCCCGCCGCCATCTAGCGACCGGCACCACGGGTTCGATCATCAACATCGGGGCGTCCTACGCCTGGACCGGCGGGCCCGGCTTCGCCCACTCGGCCGCGGCCAAGGCAGGGGTCAAGTCCATGACCGAGAGCCTGGCCGTGGAATGGGGTCCATACGGCATCCAGGTGAATGGCCTAGTGCCGGGGCTGTTTCCCCACGAGGACATGACCGCCGACATCCGCTCCAGCCTCGACCGCACCCACGAGAAGGACCCGTGCCAGCCGGCCATGCGGGTGGGGCGGCTGCGGGAACTGGGCTGGGCGGCCACTTTCTTGGCCTCCCCATTCGCCCGGTTCATCAGCGGCCATACCATGGTGGTGGACGGGGCCAACTGGCAGCGCCGTTCCATGACCAACCCCGCCGTCACCACCATCCGCGACCAAATGGGCAAAGGGCCGTTCGAACTTTGAGCAAAAGGCTCTGATTGCCATGGACCAGCCCTAAGAGATGACCACCGAAGCCCGGCCCTCGGATCCCATTGCGCTGGAGGTGGTCAAGAACGCCCTGGGAGCTATCGCCGAGGAGATGGGGCTGACCACCGTGCGATCGGCCTACTCCTCAGTGGTGAAAGAGGGCGGTGACTCCACCGCCGCCATCTTCGATTACCAGGGCCAGTTCATCGCCCAATCGATGGGCGCCCCGCTGATGCACCTTTCCAGCCTTCGTCCGTCGCTGCGCTCGCTGCTGGACGACTTTCCGGCCTCGGAAATGGCCGACGGCGATGTTTACGCCTCTAACGATCCCTACCGGGGCGGCATCCACTCCAACGATGTGATGGTGTTCCGCCCGGTGTTCATCGACGGCACGCTGGCATTCTTCACCTGCGCCCTGCTGCACGTGGCCGACCTGGGGGGCATGGCCGCCGGCGGACTGCCGGCCAACGCCACCGAGATGTTCCAGGAGGGCTTGGTACTGCCCCCCGTGCCGCTGTCGATCGCCGGGGAGGCCAACCAGCCGATGCTGGATGTGATCGCGGCTAACAGCCGCACCCCGGAGAAAGTGCTGGGCGACATCCGGGCCATGATGGCGGCCACCAATCTGGGCGCCGACCGGCTGGACGATCTGGCCAACCGGTATGGCCTGGATCGGCTGCACCAGATCACCGACGAGCTGTTGGACTACACCGAGCGCCGTACCCGGGCGGGCATCGTGGCGTTGGCCGACGGCACCTACACCGGCTCGTTCATCATCGACGACGACGGCGTCAACCCCGACGCCGACCACGAGGTGCATGTGGCCCTCACCGTGAGCGGCTCCACCATCACCGCCGATTTCGAGGGGACCTCAGCCCAAGCGCCGGGCCCGATCAACGCCGCGGTATCGCAGACCACCTCTGGAGTGCTGTTCGCTGTCCGCTGCCTGCTGGCCCCCGACATCCCGGTGAACGACGGCGCTTTCCGGCCCTTGGAGCTGCGTCTGCCCCAGGGCACGCTGGTGAATCCCAATCCGCCCGCCGCGCTCAACGCCCGCATGGCCACGGTCATGGCGGTGGTGGAGGCCATGCTCGGGGCGTTCTCCCAGCTCGACCCAGCCCGGGCGGTGGCCGCCTCCTGCAACGTTCACGTCTACATCATGAACGGCATCGGGGCCGACGGCCGGCCGTGGGCATTCATGGATCCCCAATTCGGCGGTTCCGGCGCCCGCTCCGATCGTGACGGAGTGGACGTGACCGGCCCGCTGGTGTTGGGCGCCGGGGGGGCATTCCACACTGTGGAGGCCTATGAGCAGGAGCACCCGGTGCGCTTTGAGCGATTCGAGCTGTGGACTGACTCAGGGGGGCCGGGCCAGTGGCGGGGCGGCACCGGATCGCGCCGCGACATCCGCATCCTCACCGACGGCCAGTTCACCGGCCGGGCCACCGATCGCTGCCGTCGCCCCCCTCCCGGCATCTTTGGCGGCTCGCCCGGCGCGGGCGGGGGCTGGGTGCTCAACCAAGGCACCCCCGACGAAGAAGCGCTGCCGTCCAAGGTCACTGCCTACCCTCTGCGAGCCGGGGACATGATCACCATGCTCACCTCGGCCGGCGGTGGCTTCGGAGACCCGTATAAACGCGACCCCGAGCAGGTGGCCGCCGATGTGCGAGACGGTCGTGTGTCGCCGGAGGCGGCCCGTCGTGATTACGGCGTGGTCATAGACATCGAGACCGGGGAGGTGGACCCGGCGGCCACCGCGGCGCTGAGAAGCAAATGACCGTCGCCCTGGGCATCGACATCGGGGGAACGTTCACCGATGTGGTGATGATCGACCGCTCCGACGGCAGCATCTGCACCGCAAAGGTGCTCACCACCCCCGACGACCCGGCAGCCGGAGTGCTAGACGGGATTGCCGAACTCTTAGCCGAGGCTGGCTATGACCCTCCCGAAGTGTCCCAAGCGGTCCACGCCACCACCCTGGCCACCAACCTCATATTGGAGCGTAAAGGCGGCCCGGTGGCCTACGTCACCACCGCAGGTTTCGGCGACATTTTGATCATCGGCAACGAGCGCAAGGGCGATGCCGAGAAGTACGACCTCTTCTACACCAAACAGGCGCCCATCGTCCCCCGGCGGCGCACTGTTGACGTGGCGGAGCGGACAGGGGCTGACGGCTCGGTGGTGGTGCCGCTCGATGTCGAGCAGGCCCGCACGGCGCTGGCCGACTTATTGGCCCGCGAGCCGGTGGAAGCTGTCGCGATCTGCTTCCTCCACTCCTACGCCAACGGGGACCACGAGCGCCAGGTGGCCGACATCATCGCCGAGCTGAACCCCGACCTCTACGTGGCGGTTTCCAGCGAGGTGTGGCCCGAGTATCGAGAACTGCCTCGAGCCTGCACCACCGTTATGTCGGCCTACGTGGGCCCCACCGTCACCCGCTACATCGCCCGGCTGGACGAGGAACTGGCCCACCAGGGCATCGGGGCCCGGATGCAGATCATGGGCTCGTCGGGCGGCATCATCTCAGCCGCCACTGTGGCCCGACGGCCGGTGCAACTGGTGGAGTCGGGGCCGGCCGCTGGGGTGATGGCCGCCGCCCACATCGGCCGGCTCAGCGGCATCGACAACCTGATCTCCTTCGACATGGGCGGCACCACCGCCAAAGCGGGGCTGGTGCGAGACGGACAAGCCGCCATCGCCCACGAGTTCTTCGTGGGGGGCACCGCTTCTTCGGGCGTGAAGCAGATCAACACCGGCTATCCCATCAAGATCCCGGTGATCGATTTGGCCGAGGTGGGCGCGGGTGGCGGGTCGATCGCCTATCTGGACAGCGGCGGGGCATTGCGAGTGGGGCCTGATTCTGCCGGGGCCGAGCCGGGACCGGTCTGCTACGACCGGGGCGGCGCCCGGCCCACGGTGACCGACGCCGATCTGGTGCTGGGCTACCTGAACCCGGACTTCTTCCTCGGGGGCCGCATGACCATCCGGGCCGATCTGGCCCACGCCGCCCTAGCGGAGTTGGCTGAGCCCATGGGATTGACCCCGGAGGAGGCCGCCGCTGGGGTGTATGAGGTGGTCAACGCCACCATGGCCGCCGCGGTGCGGGTGGTGACCCTGGAGCGGGGCATAGACCCCCGCGACTTCACCCTGCTGGCTTCGGGCGGCGCGGCCGGAGTGCACGTGGCCCGCTTGGCCGAGGAATTCGGTATTACCAAGGTTGTTGTCCCGGCCAACCCCGGCGTGGGCTCGGCAGTGGGCCTGTTGGCCTCCGACGTGGTGACCGATCATGTCCGCACTCAGGTAATCGACTCGATTGGAGCCGATGCCCGCGTTGTCGAGGCCATCTACACCGAGCTGGAGACGGTGGCCGTAGCCGAAATCGGGGCGGAGGGGTTCACCGCCGATGAGGTCGTGCTCGAACGCGAGATCGACGTCCGCTACCGCCATCAGGCCCACGAGCTGACCGTCCCCCTGCACGGTTGCAACCTCGACGCAGCGGCTGACGCGTTCAACCAGCTCTACGAAGAGCTGTACGGCATTCGCCAAGCCGACCCGGTGGAGTTCGTCAACTACCGAGTGAGGGTCATTGGCCCAGTCCCGAAACCCGACTGGTCAACCGAGGAAGTAGCCGTCCGACCGCCGGTCCCCCTCTCATACCGCCCTGCCTGGTTCAACGGCGAAATGGCCGACACCCCCGTCTACCGCCGCCACACTTTCCTGCCCGGCCCCACCATCGCCGGCCCCGCCATCATCGAAGAGACCTCCTCCACCGTGGTCGTCCCCGACGGCTGGACCGCCTCAACCGACCGCTGGCTCAGCCTGGTGCTGCGCCCGGCCTAGGAGCTAAATCCAGCGGACGTGAAGGTGCTCGTGGCCGTGAAGCACCAGGGTGGGGCGATACACAGGGGCGGGCTTGTCGGCATCCAATTCCAGGGTGGGGAATCGCTGGACCAATGCGTCGAGCGCAGCGATGGCCTCGGCTCGGGCCAGCGATGAACCCAGGCAGTAGTAGGCCCCCAAACCAAAGCCGTTGTGCTGGCTGGCGTCGCGGGTGAGGTCCAGCCGGTCGGGCTGGGGGAACGCCTCGGGGTCGCGGTTGCACGCTCCCAGCATCACCACGCACAGGTCGCCCTCAGGAAAGGTCTGGCCGGCCACCTCCACGTCGGCGGCCAGCACCCGGTGGTTGATCTGCACTGAGCTGTCGTAGCGCAGCAGTTCCTCGAAGCCGTCGTCGATCAGCTCTGGGGCAGCCTGCAACCGCTCCAGTTCGCTGGGGTTCTCCAACAGCGCCTTGGTGGCGTTGCCGATGATGTCGGCGGTGGTTTCATGGCCGGCTTGGAGCAGGATTATGCAGGTCGGGACGATCTCATGGTCGGTAAGCGGCCCCCGCTCGTCCTCCACCGTGACCAGCTTGGTCATCAGGTCGTCGCCGGGGTTGGCCCGGCGCTCGGCGGCCAACTGGGTGAAGTACTCGGTGAAGCCCCGCACCGCCTTCTCCCCGTTGACGATCATCTCGTCGCTGAGGGCGGCGATGTCGCCCCGGCGGGCGAAGCCCCACATCCACTGCTCGATGTCGGAAATGTCGCTGCGGGGGATGCCCAGCATCTCGCAGATCACATGCACCGGCAGCGGGTAGGCGAACTGGCTCACCACGTCCATCTGGCCGTCGTCGGCCACCGCGTCCAAAAGGCCGGTGACCACGTCGTTGATGGCCGGCTTGATCTTCTCCACCGCCCGGGGGGTGAATACCCGGGCCACCATCGAGCGGATGCGCTGATGGTCGGGCGGATCCAGCCACAGCAGCATCCGCTTCATCATGTCGTAGTACTCGGTGCCCCCCGCCCCCACGTTGTACATCTCGGTGGTGCGTCGGTCGCTGATGGCCTTGGGGTTGCGCAGCAGCTGATCGGCATCGGCGTGGCGGGTGAACACCCACGCCTCGTGCAGGATCGGGTTGTGCGTCTTGTGGATGGGGGCAGCCTCTCGCAAGGCGTGATAGTGCGGGTACAGGTTGCCCCGGGTTTCTGGATCGATGATGTCGGCGATGATCTGCTCAGGGTCAGAATTTGAGGTGGCAGCGCTCATAGTGAAGGCCAAGTTATATCCGGAGCGGGTTCGCCCGCCGACTGGATGGCCTGCCATACCCGCTCGGGGGTGAGGGGCAGGTCGATGTGGCGGATACCGAGGTCGCACAGGGCGTCGATCACCGCGTTCTGCACCGCGGGGGTGGACCCAATTGTGGCCGCCTCGCCGATGCCCTTCACGCCCAGAGGGTTGAGGTGGGTAGGGGTGATGGTGCTGTCCACGGTGAAGTCGCAGAACTCGGCCGCCGAGGGCATGGCGTAGTCGGCCAGTCCGGTGGTGAGCGGGTTGCCGTCGTCGTCATACACCACGTGCTCGTACAGCGCTTGGCCGATGCCCGAGGCCACTCCGCCGTGCTGCTGACCGGCCACAATCAGCGGATTCAGCAGGTTGCCGGCGTCGTCCACCGCCACAAAGCGCCGCAGGGTGACCAGGCCGGTGTCTGTGTCCACTTCCACCACGCAGATGTGGGTGCCGAACGGAAAGGTGGCGCCATCGGTGGTGTGGTCGAGTTCGACTCGCAGCGGCTCGTCGGCTGCCGCGACGACCTGCTCCCAACTCACCGCCGCACCGGGAACGCCGGCCACTCCCAAGCGGCCCTCGTCGGTGACCACGATGTCGTCGGCGCTGGCCTCCAACAGCTCCGCGGCCCGCCGCCGGGCAATGTCCAGCACCTCCATGGAAGCAGCATGTATGGCGCTGCCTCCGAGCTGGGCGCTTCGCGATCCGCCGGTGCCGCTGCCCCGGGCCACCAACGCGGTGTCGGCCTGCACGAAGGCGATGCGGTCCAGGTCGATGCCCAGCCGGTCGGCCACGATCATGGTGAACGCCGTCTCGTGGCCCTGGCCGTGGGAGGAGGTGCCCACCGACACCGTGGCCGAGCCGTCCGGGTGGACCTCCACCACCGCGTGTTCCTCCTGTCCGGTAGGCGCGGTCACCTCCACATAGCTCGACAGCCCGACGCCCAGCCTTCGGGGGTCACCGGCTGCTCGACGGGCGGCTTGCTCGGCCCGCAGGTCGTCGTAGCCCACCAACTCGCAGGCCCGGTCCAGCGCCTTCTCGTACTCCCCGGTGTCGTAGGCCCCGCCGGTGGGAGTCACCAGCGGGAAATCCTCGGGCGCCAAGAAGTTGCGGCGGCGGAACTCCACCGGGTCGATGCCCAACTCGGCCGCGGCCAGGTCGGCCATGCGCTCGATGGTGAGAGTGGCCTGGGGCCGGCCCGCCCCCCGGAACGCCCCCAGCGGGGCCCGGTTGGTGGCGGCCAACCCAAAATCGAACTGCACCTGCTTGATGGCGTAGACCCCCGTGGCCATTACCCGGGTGATGGTGGGGAGGACGCCGCCTAAGGCGGGATAAGCCCCGGCATCCACTAGCACCACCACCTCCAGCGACACCATGCGGCCGTCGTCGGTCACTCCCTGCCGGACGTAATGCACCTGATCTCGGGCCTGCATGGAGATGAGGTTCTCGGCCCGGGTCTCGGTCCACACCACGGGGCGGCCCAGCTGCCGGGCGGCGGCGGCCACCGCCACGTGCTCGACCCGCCATCCGCCCTTGGCTCCGAAGCCGCCACCCACCCAAGGGGCGATCACCCGCACCTGGTCATGGTCCAAACCCAGGGAGTCAGCGATGCCCCCTCGGGTGGGATGGGCTCCCTGGGTGGAGACCCACAAGGTGAGCTGCTCGCCGGTGGGATCGGCGAGCGCGGCGTCGGTTTCCATCGGCACCACCGCCATCCGGTTGTGGACGATGCGGGCAGTGATGATCCGGTCTGCCCTTTCGTGCAGGCCATCCACCGGATCGAAGGCCCGGAACATCGCGTCCGAACCCCGTTCGGGATAGAGCACCGCTGCACCATTGGCCACCGCGGCCTCGGCGTCCATCGACACCGGGAGCGGCTCGTAGTCGACCATGATCTCGTCGGCGGCATCTTGGGCTGCGGCCAGGCTCTCGGCGACCACCATGGCCACCGGCTCGCCCACAAAGCGGACCCGATCGCTGGCCAACGGCCCGCGTACGAAGTGGGGATCGAGCGGGAACCGGGGCTTCACCTGCTCCACCCCAATGGTCTCGGCGGTGTATACCGCGGCGACACCACGGTGCTCGGTGGCGGCTCCCAAATCGATCCCTTCGATGAGGGCATGAGCCACCGGCGAGCGCACGAAGTGAGCTTGGAGCAGCCTTTCGGGCCGCAAATCCCCGGTGAACCGACCCTCCCCGGTCAGGAGGGTCCCGTCCTCCCGCCGCACAACTTCGGTCCCCAATATCGAACCAGCCATAGGGTGGTCATTATGGATGGCGCTTTGTCGGAACCCGGAATGGGAGGGTGAATTGGCATGGAGCTGCGTGAGGCAATCGATCCGGCCACCACTGCTTTGGTGCTTCAGGAGTGCCAGAACGGGGTGATCGGGGAGCTGTCGGCCCTGCCTGCGCTGGCTGAGGCCGCCAAGGAGGGGTTAATCCCCAACGTGGCGGCGTTGGCGACCGCGGCCCGCACGGCAGGCGCGCGGGTGATTCACTGCACGGCCCAGCATCGCGCCGACGGTTGGGGCGGCAACCGCAACGCGCGCCTGTTCCGGGCCATGCCCAAGATGCCGGTGCAGTTGCACATGGGCACTCCGGCGGTGGAAGTGGTACCCGAGATCGGGGTGGCCGACGCCGATATCGTGCTGCCCCGTCACCACGGCCTGTCGCCGTTCGAGGGCACCGAGCTCGACTCGCTGCTGCGCAACGAGGACATCCGCACCATTGTGGCCGTGGGTGTCTCAGTGAACGTGGCCATCATCAATCTGACCTTCGACGCGGTCAACGCCGGCTACGTGGTGGTGATCCCCCGCGACGCGGTAGCCGGCACCCCGCCCGACTACGTCGACGCCGTGTTCGAACACACCCTCAGCATCGTGGCCACCGTCACCACCACTAACGACGTTGTCGACGCCTGGGCGGTCTAAGTCAACCCAATCCGCCTCTCACGTAGGCGACCACGGCGACTATTTCCTCATCCCGGAGCTTGGAGCCGAACTCGGGCATCTCACCGATGCCGTCGCGCACCAGCGCTTCCATCGCCTCGGCCGACGCATACTTCTCCAAGACCTTGCCGGGACGGATGTCAGGCCCGACGATCCCGACGCCATCGACGCCGTGGCACCCGACACAGCGCGTCAGATACACCATCTTGCCCATGACAAACTCCTCCTCAGACACCTCTTCGGGGGCCAAAGGAGCGGTTGGCTCCACAGAATCTGTCTTGTCACTACAGCCCGCAGCGGCCGCCAGCGCTATGCAGACGCCTAGCGACAGGATTTCCCTCCACCTCCACCACCGGGAGCCGGGGAGTTTCAAGCTCCCACCGGGGCACTAGGGGTGAACGTCACCGGCATTTCCTCGGGTCCGACGATGAAGTTGGACGCACGCCACGGCAGCGGTTCGTCGTTGGCCAGCTGGATGTCGGGCATCCGCTCGGCCAGCCGCTGGAACATGATCTTGAGCTCCAAGCGGGCCAAAGACGCTCCCAGGCAGAAGTGCGTTCCCCACCCGAAGGCCAGGTGTTGATTGGGCTCACGCTCCAAATCGAATGTGAACGGGTCGTCGAACACCCGGTCGTCCCGGTTGGCCGACGGATAGAACAAGATGATCTGGTCCCCCTCGCCGATGGTCTCGCCGTGCATCTCCACATCCCGGGTGGCGCTGCGGGACATGTTCTTGATGGGAGTCACCCAGCGCAGCAGCTCCTCTACCGCCCGCTCCATCCAGGTATTGTCGGCTGCTCGCTGGTTGAACAGTGCCTTCTGGTCGGGATTCTCCATAAGCGCCAACATCCCCCCGCTGATCACGTGGCGGGAAGTTTCGTCACCACCGATGAGGATCAGCAGCCCCTCCTGATACAGCGACTCGTCGTCGAGGCTGTCGCCGTCTACCTCGGCATGGCACAACACGCTGACCAGGTCAGACTGAGGCGGGCGAGCCCGGCGGTCGGCGATCACTCCCATCAGAAACTCCCGAAAGGCCACCCCGGCCATGATCCCTTTCTCCAGCGCCTCCTGGTCGGTCTCGGTGGTGGCCCGCATCATGTCGTCGGACCACTCCAGCAAGTCGTCATAGCTCTCCCGGGGGAAACCCAGCATGTCGCCGATCAGGAGCAACGGCAAAGGAGCAGCAATATCCCAGATGAAGTCGCACTCGCCCCGCTCGCACACCTTGTCGAGGATCTCGTCGCAGATGGCGATTACCTCAGGGGTGCGATCCCGCACCCGCTTGGGCGTGAAACCCCGGTTCACCAGCTTACGGCGCTGCTTGTGCTCGGGGTCGTCCATGGAAATCATCATCGGAAGCGAATTCCCATGGGGACGGGGGCTGCGGTAAGAGGAGAACGTCTTGGGGTCCTTCTCGATGGCCAAGATGTCGTGGTAGCGGGAAATGCCCCACACGTCGCTGTTGGCGTCGTAGTACACCGGGGCGTTCTCCCGCATCCAGGTCCACGCCTCATGGGGCTCGTGCTGGAACCAGAACCCGTCCATGAAGTTGACCCCGTCGAGGGTGGGGTGATTGGGCATTGCTCCCCCTCGTGCTCGTGCTAGCGGACTAACCCTCGCCCATGAGCCGGGCGATCATCCTGGCGCCCTGCTCAGGGTCCCAGGCCGCCACCATGTCGTCAATCCCGTCCTGCCACGACATCGTGCACTCCTCGGTCATGGCGATGCGCTTTGCGCTGTCGTAGGCCCGGCTGTGGGTGCCCACCGGGAAGTACTGGAAATCGGGCTCCACTCCGACCTGAGCTCCCATCCGGCGGCACATGTCCTCGATGCTGACATTCTCATCGCCGCCCCAGTTGACGATGGTGGCCGGCACTGTGGCCCCCTCCAAGAAGGCCTCGGCGTGGGCGCACATGTCGATCTCGTGAACCGGGGAGAACATGTTGGGCTCCGAGTCCTTTAGGGGTACCGGCATGCCGTTGGTCATCATGGCCAACAAGATGGCGGGCAGTCCCCCGTTTTGGCCGTAGGCCACGTTGATGCGCCCGATCACGGTGGGCAGGTCATATAGGCGGCACATGGTCCGGGCCACCGCCTCGGCGGCCATCTTCGTCACCCCGTAGGTCTCCGAATAGGGCTGTTCGCTGTCGCCTAGCGGATCGCCCTCGGCGTAGACGTAGGTGTGGTCGGTGTTGTTCTTGTAGGCGGCGGCGGTGGACGCATGCAGAAAGCCCTTGGCGTTGCGGCAGTGGGCCATCAGCAATCCGGTGGCCTCGGCGTTCTGGGTAAGGGCGAAATCGTAGTCAGGAGTAGCCGCCATGAACGCGGCCATGTGGATCACATAGTCGAAGTCGTCGGGCAAACCGTTAAGCTCGCCGGAGGCCAGATCGGCCTTGTGGGGAATGGCCCCGGCCTCCTCCACCTGCTCCTTCGACCCCGGCTGGCTGAAGCGGGCCAGGCCCCACACCTCGTTGTTCAGGGCGAAGTGTCGGGTCATGGGTAGAGCGATCTGCCCGGCAGTCCCGGTTATCAGAATCTTTTGGCCTTCCACGGTGGTTCCTCCTCGACCGTTCCTCACCTTGTACTAGCACGGCGAGTCCGCAGGGTTGACATGATAGGGATAGAGACATGATTCGCACCGAGCCCATCGATGCCCCCCTAGGTGCGCTGGCATCAGGCTGGGACCCGGGCGCGCCGCTGAGCGACGACGACCTGGCGACGCTGCGCCAGGCCTTGGCCGATCGGCTGGTGGTGGTGCTGCGGGGCCAGCGGGAGTGCGACGCCGACGAACTGGCCGCCTTGGCCCGGCAACTGGGCGAGCCCTTCCCCGCCGACGAGCTGTACAACATCCCCACTGAGGTCCCCGAGGTGCTGGCCGTGTCCAATGAGCTGGATGACAACGGCCACGAAATCGGTACCGCGGGCAGCGGACCCCTGCCGTGGCACACCGACTACGCCTTCTTGGACACAATTGCCCGGGAGTCGCTGCTCAACGCCCAGCGCGTCCCGGCCGACGGGGGTGCTGATACCTCGTACTGCGACATGTACACCGCCTATGAGACTTTGCCCAACGATCTGGCCGTGAAGCTGGCCGGGCGAATCGGGCGCTACACCATCACGTCGGAGAACAACACCCGCCTCCGCCAGAACCACCACGACGAGGACCCGTCGGAAGCCGCTGCCCGCCGCCTGAAGGCCAACCCCGACATCGTCTACCCCGGCTCGGGCGAAGTAGTCGAGCACCCGGTGGAAATGCCCCACCCCGACACTGGAAGGGTGGCGCTGTACGTCTCGTCGTTCTCCTGCGGTTTCGTGGACATCGACGACCCCGACGACGCCTTCGCCCTTACCCAGGCGGCCATGGACCACGCCATCGTCCCCCAGCACACCTACACCCACCGTTGGCAACAAGGCGACGTGGTGATCTTCGACACCGTCGGCACCGTCCACCGCCGGGAAATGCCCCACAGCCCCGGCCCCCGCTCTCTGCGCCAGCTGTCCATCAAGTACCCCTGACGCTGCTGAATGCCCGGTAGGCGGCAGCCCCCCTAGTCTGGCGCCATGCCAACCCCAGCTCGTGTCGCCGTCGTCCCCCAGGAAATGGGCCAACCCCTGCGCATCGAAGAAGTAGAACTGCCCGACCCCGAGGCCACCGATGTAGTGGTGCGCCAATTCGCCAGCGGGGTGTGCCACAGCCAGCTCCACGAGATCCACACCCCTCGAGCAAGCGATGTGGTTCTCGGCCATGAGGCCACCGGCGAGGTGGTGGCGGTGGGCTCCGAGGTGAACCACGTGAACCCCGGCGACCGGGTGTTCGTGACCTGGCTACCCCGTAGCACCCAGCCCCCTGATCGCCGACCCGCTCCCGCCCAGGTGGTCCAGGGCGACGGATCGTCGGCGGTCAGCCTGGGGGTGTTCACCTGGGCCGACCACACCATCGCCGATGAGATGTACATCGTGCCCATGCCCGACGATGTGCCTGTCGATGTGACCTCCATCGTCGGCTGTGCGGTAATGACCGGTGCCGGTGCGGTAATGAACACCGCGGGGGTCACCGCGGGGTCGTCGGTGGCAGTGTTCGGCGTGGGCGGCGTGGGCTGCTCGGCCCTTTCGGCCGCTAAGGCGCTGGGCGCCGACCCCATCATCGCGGTAGATCTCACCGAGGAGAAGCTTGAGTTTGCCCGCAGCCACGGGGCCACCCTTGGAGTGAACGCCTCGGAGTGCGACCCGGTGGCCCGGATCCGCGAGCTGACCCCCCGTGAAGGCTTGGACTTGATGGGAGCGCCCTGTGCCGGGGTGGACTTCGCCTTCGATTGCATCGGCGCGGAGGCAACCATCGGGCAGGTGGCGCCGTCATTGCGGTCAAAGCGCTGGGGGTCCGACGAACGGGCGGTGGCGGTGCTCGTCGGGATTCCAGTCTCTGTTCCCGCCATCGACGTGGGTGACCTGCTGATGCACGAGAAACACCTCACCGGAAGCATCGGCGGAACCAGTCACCCCGAGCGAGACTTCCCCATCTTCATGGACTGGTACCGGAGGGGCGACCTGGACCTGGACAGCATGGTCACCCAGCGCTTCGCCCTCGATGAGATCAACGAGGCGGTTGATGCTCTGCAAAGCGGACAGATCAGCGGCCGGGCCATCCTGGTGTTTGATTGAGCGCCGAGAAGAAGGGAGCCAGCCATGCCCGACACCGTGCTCTATGACCTTTCCGGCCATGTGGCAACCATTACCCTCAACCGCCCTGACGCCCTCAACGCCATCAATGGCGAACTGCGCCAAGACTTGAACGCGGCCTGGAACCGGTTTCGGGGAGACGACGAGGCCTGGGTGGCCATCATCACCGGAGCGGGGCGGGCATTTTGCGCCGGGGCCGACATGCGCGCCGGCGAAGGATCGGTAGGCGTGTTTGAGGGCACGTTCTGGGAGAAGCCCACCATCAACTCCTTCGAGTCGGGCTTGGAGCTGTACAAGCCGACCATCGCCGCGGTAAACGGCCATTGCCTGGGCTACGGGCTCACCGGAGCGCTGGCCTGCGATTTCCTCATTGCCAGCGACCAGGCCACCTTCGGCTATCCCGAGGTGCGCCTCGGCGTGCCCACCATCGTGGGGGCCATCCGGTTGCCCCGGCGGGTGGAGTGGGCCGACGCCATGGAATTGCTGTTGACCGGCGAGCGAGTAGATGCCGAACGGGCCCGGGAGATGGGACTGGTTTGGCGAGTGGTGCCCCACGACAACTTGATGGAAGAGGCACAGACCTTGGCCGACCGGCTCGTCGCCTCGGCACCGCTGGCGGTCCGGGCCACCAAGGAGGTGGCTGCCCGCACTCGCACCATGTCGTGGGTGGAGGCCGTGCGCTTCGGCGAGACCATGCGGATTGTGGCCGGAGCGACCGAGGACGCCACCGAGGGAGTGAACGCATGGGCTGAGGGCCGCCCCCCCGACTGGCAGGCCCGCTAGCCAGATGGGCGTACGGGCAATTGTCTTTTGTGTGGCGGTGGCCGGTTTGGCCTTCGTGGCCCTATCACTAGCCGGCATCGTGTCTACTTGGGGACTCGACTGGGTGACCATCGAGTCGGAGGAGACCGAGCCGGAATCCACCCCCGAGCCCACCCCCACCGAAGCGCCACTGCCCGAGCCCGTCGAGGTGGTGGTCGAATTGGAGATCGACCCCCGCTATCCCCCCGAAACGCGGTGGACAGTGTTCGACGTTCCCTCCGCCCTCAACGTGAGAGCCGGCCCCAGCACCGCCCATCAGGTCTTGGGCACTGCCAACCTGGGGTCCACCGTCACCCTCACCGGCCAAGTGGTGGAGTCCCCCACCAGCGGCACCTGGGTCCAGGTCAGAGCCAACACCGTCACCGGCTGGGTCTTCGCCGCCTATTTGACACCTGAGGTCTAAGACCGAGCTCAGGAAGTGCCCAGTGACTCCACCACGGGGATATCGTCGTCGGCCACCGGCGCCATAGGAGTGCGGCGAGCGAGGGCGGCCTCGATGTGGGGGGCGAGGCGTTCGACTTTGGCCGCCTCCCGCTCGTCCTCCCCTTCTTTGAGGGCGGGCATGACCTCTTTGGCAAACATCTCCAGTGAATGGCAGATGTGGTCGTGGCGGTTGCGGCCCGACTGCTGGATGAACATCACCTGGTCCACCCCGACATCGGCATAGCCCTTCAGCTGGCGGGTGACCTGATCGGGCGTTCCGATGCCCAGCGTCTCTCCCAGCCCCTCAAACGACTCCCGGGATTCTTGAAAGTTGTCCCACACGTTGGTTCGGCCCGGCTGGTGCCGGCCGATCACGTAATAGTGCAAGAGGCCGTGGCCGAAGAACTGGAATCCCTCTAGGCCCCGGCGCTCAGCCTCTTCCTGGTCGGCGTGCATCGACAAGCCCACCACCATGGCGATATTTGCGTTCACGGTGTGGCCGATGGGCACGCACTCCTCGCGAAGTATCCGGTAGTAGTCATCCACCCAGTGGGCGGCCTCGTCGGGATCCACGAAGGCGAAGGTGAGCGCTCCCATGCCCAGTCGGGCGGCCAATTTGATGGTTTCCCGATTTGAGCACGCAACCCACAGCGGCGGGTGGGGCTTCTGCGCCGGCTTGGGCACCACGTTGCGACACGGCATGGAGAAATACTCGCCCTCATACCCTGGGTAGGGCTCCATGACCATCATGTTGCAGCACTGCTCGGTGGCCTCGGCCCACGCTGGGCGTTTGTCGGCGTGCTCAATGTTGAATCCGCCCAACTCAACTGCGGCCGACGACTCGCCGGTGCCGAAATCCACCCGGCCGTTGGAGATGAGGTCCAGGGTGGCGATGCGCTCGGCCACCCGGGCCGGGTGGTTGTATTTGGGCGGCATCTGCACGATGCCATGCCCCAGCCTGATCCGCTCGGTGCGCTGGCTGGCCGCGGCTAAGAACACCTCGGGGGCCGACGAGTGGGAATATTCCTCCAAGAAGTGATGCTCCACCTCCCAGGCGTAGTCGAACCCCAACTGGTCGGCCAGCTCCACTTGCTCAAGGGCCTCGTGCAGCAGACGCTGCTCATCCCCTTCATGCCACGGCCGCGGCAACTGATGTTCATAGAAGACGCCGAATTTCACCCTCCAGAGCCTACGCAGCTTTGCTCCGATCAGCGGATCGCGAGGGAATCTGTTTAGCATCGCCGCGATGAGTAGCGACCGGGCGCCCGTGCTGGTGGGCGTGGCCCAGTACGTGGGGCGGGAGATCGATCCGACGGCCGCACCCGACCCGGTGACCATGCTCGCCGATGTAGCCACCCGGGCCGCCTACGACTCGGGTGTCGGCCAAACCCTGTTCGCCCACGTGGACACCTACTTGCAGATCCCTTTGGCCTATTGGACTCCGGTGAACGGCGCTGCTCTGGTCGCCGAACGAGTCGGCATCAACGGCCGGGCCCGAGTGCAGCACACGGGAGGCGGCGGGGAGATGGGTGTACTGGCCGCCAACCACCTGGCCGACGAGATCTTGGCCGGTCGCACCGAAGCTGCGCTGATGACCGGCGGGCAGATCTGGAAGACGTATGAGCGGGCCAAAGCTGCTGGGGTGGAGTTGGACTGGCCCTCGGGGGGAGATCCCACTGGTGCCGACGAGCGGTTCGCCCCCATCGCCAAGCCCATGGTGTCGGAGATCGAGGAGCGTCACCAGCTCACCCGCCCCATCCAGGCCTATCCCCTGTTCGAGAACGCTCTGCGGACAGCCCAGGGAATGACCCTGGCGGAACACGCCCAGCGACTGGGCGAGATGATGACCGAGTTCACCGCGGTGGCCGCAGCCAACCCCTATGCCTGGTTCCCCACCGAGCGCAGCGCCGAGGAGCTGATCACGCCCACGCCCCAGAACCGCATGATCGGCTTTCCCTACACCAAGTACTTGAACGCGGTGCTGAACACCGATCAAGCCGGGGCGTATGTGATGACTTCGGTGGCCAAGGCCCAGGAGTTGGGTATCCCCGAGGATCGCTGGGTGTACTGGTGGGGCGGCCACAACGCCGCTGAAGAGGCCTGGTTCGCCAGCACTCGTCCCAACTTTGCTGAGTGCCCGTCGATGAAAGACTCATCGATTGGTGCGCTCGACCAGGCTGGCGTGGGCGTCGACGACATTGCCCTATTCGACTTCTACTCCTGCTTTCCCATAGCGGTGCGAATGGCCTGCACCATGCTGAGCATCGACGAATTGGATCCCCGCCCGTTCACCGTCACCGGCGGACTGCCCTACGCCGGAGGACCGGGCTCGGCCTACAACATGAATTCAATACCGGCCATGGTCGAGCAGCTGCGCGAAGACGATCGTTCGATCGGCATGGTCACCGGCAATGGCTTCTTCATGACCAAGCACGCCGCCGCGGTGCTATCGGCCCGGCCCAAAGAAGGCGGTTGGGAACGGACCGACGGGCCGCCACCCTCCGCGTCGATGGAAACCGCCCCGGCCAACCCTGACGATTCGGCCAGCGGGCCGGGCCGCATCGAGGCCTACACCGTCATGCACGACCGCGACGGCCAGCCGTCTTTGGGCTATGTCTGCGGTCGCCTCGACGGAAATGGCTCAGAGAGCCGCCGCTTCTTGGCTAACACTCCCGAAGACCCCGATCTGCTTCACGACCTTCTTGCCTCCGAAGGGGTAGGCCGCACCGGCCACGTTCGCAACGACAACGACACCGGCTGCTGCATCTTCACCCCGGCCTAGGCGGCCTGGAGCGAATCAAGCCGAATATCAGTCGGTGGTGATGCCGACGGGGCAGGTGACGCCGGTGCCGCCGAGGCCGCAGTAGCCGCCGGGGACCTTGGCCAGATACTGCTGGTGGTAGTCCTCGGCGTAGTAGAAGGGCGGGGCGGCGATGATCTCGGTGGTGATCTCGCCGTAGCCCGCATCGGCCAGGCGAGCACCGAACATGTCTCGTGATGCCTCGGCGGCCACCTTCTGGTCGTCGTCGAAGTAGTAGATGCCCGATCGATACTGCGTGCCTACGTCGTTGCCCTGGCGCATTCCCTGGGTGGGATCATGGTTCTCCCAGAACAAGGCCAACATCTGCTCGTAGCCGGTGACCTCGGGGTCGAACACGGCCAGCACCACCTCGTTGTGGCCGGTAAGGCCGCTGCACACTTCCTGGTAGGAGGGATTGGGGGCAAACCCGGCGGAGTAGCCCACCGCGGTGGTGAACACGCCGGGTGCTTGCCAGAACACCCGCTCCGCGCCCCAGAAGCAGCCCATCCCCACCATGATCTGCTGCATCTGGTCGGGGAACGGCGGTTTCAGCGGGTTCCCGTTCACGAAGTGCAACTCCGGAACCGGCATCTCGATATCCCGCCCCGGTAGCGCATCGGCCGGATCCACCATCATCGTCTTCTTCATCCCGAACAAGGCCATGCCTCGAAGTGTAGAGGCTGTTGCGGGTATTCCCTTCCGGGCGCCGAATTGGTTGGCACGAAAATCAATAGCGAATCAACATGCTGTTGAGGTCGTTTGGCTGCCTTGATGCTGCATAGTCTTGCCATCGCGTTTCAAACCAAGAGCGTCTTCGATGGCGATCGGCCGACAGGGAGAACCACGGTGAAGCAAGGAAAGCGGAGAATGCGAGTGATAGCAGCGACGGGAATGGTTGCCGCCCTTTTGGCCGGGATGCTGGCCTTTGCCGGGGCTGGAGCGGCTTCAGCCCAAGAGCCTGTGCTTATAAGCGAAGAGGTGACCACCCAAGAAGAGGCCCCCGAAGAGGAGTCGAACTGTGAAACCGTCGATCTGGGCTTGCTGGACAGCACGCCGGGCAGCCAGTTGACGGCGAACGGCCGTTGGACCACCGAGGACTGCGATTCGCGCTTCCGCAGCAACAGCGATGCCCACACCTATCAGTTCGAGATCGACGCAACCGGGCGCATCAGGGTCGACTTGAACTCGTCCGATGCCGATTCCTATCTCTATCTTCTCGACGCGGAAGGCACCAGAATCTCTGAAAACGATGATGGTGGTGTCGGAGCGCTCGATGCCCGCGTCGAGAGAGAACTCGAGGCCGGCGTTTACCTGATCGAAGCAACCACCACCGCAGGCCGCGTCCGGGGGCCGGCTGACTTCGAGGTCGTGGTCACCTTGGTCGACACCTGCGAACCGGAAGCTCTCGGCATACTGACACCCGAGCAAGACATCGAGGTGACGGGCTTTTGGGACCCCGAATCCTGCCAGTCGATCTTCTTGACCGGCCATCCCTCCCGATACTTCGTGTTCACCCTGCCCGAGGGCGCCCGGGTTCGGGTCGATCTGACCTCGGAGATTGGCGATCCCGTGCTTATCGTCGCGCCGATCGTCGCTCTGCGGTCGGTGGTTCCCGGCCAGGTCGCCCATAACGACGACGCCGCTGGCACCCGCAACTCCCGGATTGAGCAGTACTTCCCGGCCGATGTCTACGGAATCGAGGCCACCACCTTCAGGACCAGAGACCTCCAAGGACCTCTGGTCGATTTCACCCTCACTCTCACCATCGTGGAAGAGGAGGTGCAACAGAACAACCCCTCATTGAAGATCGAGGAGATTGACATCCCCACCGAGGTGGTGGCCGGTGACCCCTTCCCGATCAACTACCGCGTCGGCAATCTGGGCGGCGACGCTTTCCCCGACGAGGAAAGCAATGCCGTTTTGTATGCCGTTGGTCCCCGGTTGTTCGACCGCACCGGGCCCTTGTTCTCTCATCTTTGGCCAGCTGGCGTCGCCTATCACACCAATGAGGAGACGGCCAGCACCACCAGCACCACGACGCCGCTGGTGGCCCCCTTCTCGGTGACCTTTTACAGAACTGGACCCGCGTGGCTGTTTACTGCGGTCCTCGTGGAGGACGGCAATGAAGATGAGATCAGTTTCCACGGACTGTGGCACGACCTCATGGTGCTCAGCGGCCCGACCTACGACCCAGTGCTGGTGGAAGTCGACGGCGTGGTCTATTCGGTGTCAGCCGCACTTGACGAGGACGTGGAAGATGAGGATGACGAAGGGACAGTGGTCACCACAGTTGTTGCCGTCGACGACCCCGAAGCCGAAATTGATGCGGAGACGCAGGTAAGGGCCCGATACGCCGCCGGGGTGAGGACTCAATTGTTGGACGGCATCTTCGACCGGCCGGAGATTGCCGCTCTCCCCCAAGCCGCGGAGCCGAATCCGGTCACTGTGCCAAGCCCCCAGTCAGACGCACTCCTCAAGACCGCGGCAGGACGGTTTGCAGTGGTCGTCAATGGGTCGGGACTTCTGGAAGTTCTGGCCAACGGCGAGGCGATCAGCCCAGTCGCCGTGGAGGACTTGATTCTCAGCACGGCCGATCGTGTTTCAGAAACCTATGCATCGCTGGCTGCTTCTTGGCAATCGCTTTTGGATCAGATTGAGAGCGGCGGGGCGCTTTCCTTCGCCGACGCATTTGCCGTCCATTCCGAACTGGCCTATGCCGAGAGCATCCTGTCACCGGCGTTGGTGCCCAGCAGCATTGTCTCCGCGGCCCGCGCTGCCGAGCAGGGCTGGAACGACCCCGAGGTTCGGGCGATGTTGGCTGGGCTGCGTCTCTGCAACGCCAGCCCCACAGCATTGCGCGACGCCTATGAAGCTGCCGGCGTGGAGAATATCGACGAGCTGATCGCACTCGACACGGAAATGCGGGCAGCCTCTCCGGTGTATGGGCTGCTCATCGACGGCGCATTGTGCGCGTCTGCCGCAGCCGACGCAACCAACTTCCGCTTCTTGGAACGGCTAGAGCTCGACGACAGCGAAGAGCTTCGCAAGCTGTTCGAGTCGGAGCCGCAGCCTGAGCCAGAAGAAGAGCCCGAACCTGATCCGCCAATCGGCCTGCGGGTCATGGCCCGACTGGGCGAGGACGGACGCATTGAGCATGGCGTCGAGCTGTCCAGCGGTTTCCAGATTCTGCCCGAGCGGCGCTACTTGCCCTCTGAGACGCGGGTCGGGATGTGGTACTCCACCCTGGACGTGGAGCTAGGCGGCAGCTCGATCGGACAAATCCGCGCGCGCCGCTTGGCCGACGGACGGATCGAACTGGGCTTCCGCGATTTCGAGGGCGACAACTTGATCCCCGATATCGCCTACCTGCCCGCCGATCTAGACGAAGGCGTCTGGTACCGCAGCAGCGTTATCGAGGTCCAAAGGCCCCCAGAACCCGAAGAGGACGAAGAAGAAGCCGAGTGATCGCCCGCCTGACCGGCCAAAGCGTCGACCGCGTTGAGGGTCCTCGCCTGCTGCGGGGCGAGGGCCGCTTCGTGGGCAACATCCGCCATCCCGACCTGCTGCACATCGCCTTCGTCCGCAGCCAACTGGGCCATGCCGACATCCTGGGAGTCGACACCGAAGCAGCCAAGAACACTCCTGGCGTGGTGGAGGTGCTCACCGCCGAACATCTAGACGAAGTGGTGGCTCCCATCGCTATAGCCGGTCCCCCTGAGCTGGCCGTCACACCTTTCACCGCCTTGGCCCGCGACCGGGTCCGCACCGTGGGCGAGCCGCTCGCCGTCGTTGTCGGTCGCACACGCCAGGCCGCGGCCGACGGTGCCGCTGCGGTGGCGGTGGACTACCGCCCTCTGCCTGCGGTGGTAGACATGCACGACGCCATCTCGCCCGACGCCCCCCTGCTGTTTGAGGACTTGGGCACCAACGTCGTTTACGAGACCCTGCAGTCGTGGGGTGCCGACATCGATGAGACGTTTGGCCGCGCTGATCATGTGATCGCCCGCACCTTCACCCAACACCGATTCGGGCACGCGCCCCTCGAAGGCCGGGTGTTGGTGGCGACGTACACCCCTTCTGACGGCCAACTCGACATCCAAATCGCCACCAAGCGCCCCCACGCCGTGAAGCTGAATTTGGCCAATCTGCTGGGGCTGCCCTTCGGCAATGTCCGGGTGCGCACCGGCGATATCGGCGGAGCGTTCGGCTCTAAGGGGCAGGTGGGCCGAGAGACGATCTGCACTGCCGCGGCCGCCATGCTGCTAGGCGCCTCCGTCCAGTGGACCGAGGACCGCACCGAGAACCTCCAGATGGCCGGACATGGCCGAGAGGAGGACTTGGTGGTGGAGGTGGCCGTCCAAGACGACGGCACCCTCCTGGGTATTCGGGCCGACATGACCATGGACCAGGGGGCCTATCCCATGCCGCCCTACCCGTCGTCGCTGTTCTGCAATTTGGTGAAGATGCTGATTCCCAACGCCTACCGGCTGGAGGCGTACGCGTTTCGGGGCCGGGTGGTGGCCACCAACAAGTGCAGTTACATCGCCTATCGGGGCCCCTGGGCGGTAGAGACCTGGGTGCGGGAGCGAATGCTGGACGAGATCGCCGCTGAACTCGGCCTCGACCGCGTGGAAATCCGCCGGCGCAACCTCATCGACCAGGACCAGCCCACCCGCATGATCACCGGACCGACCGTTTCGGGTATTACCGCCCGTCAAACCCTGGACCGGGCCGTGGGCATGATGGACCTGGACGGTTTCGCCGCTCAGCAGACCGCCGCCCGCTCCGAGGGGCGGTTGCTCGGCCTGGGCTTCGCCACCTTCATAGAAATCGCCCCGGGTCCGCCCGACTTCGCCCAATCGGCTGGTTTCGATCTAAGGGGCGAGCAGGCTTGGGCCCGGTTGGAGCCGTCCGGCGACTTGACCATTTCCACCAGTCAATCCCCCCACGGACAGGGTCACGAGACCACCATCGCCCAAGTAGCGGCCGACGAACTGGGAGTGGGACTCGACCGGGTGCGGATTGTCTTCGGTGACACCGACTCCACCCCGTTCTCCGTGCTGGGCACCGGTGGCAGCCGGTCTTCGATGATGGGCGCCGGCTCGGCCCGAGCAGCCACCGCCGAGGTCAAGGCCAAGGTGCTGGCCATCGCAGCCGAAAGGCTGGAGGCCAACCCGGCCGATCTGGAGATCGTCGACGGGAACATTTCGGTGAAAGGCACACCGGGCCATTCGGTCCCATTGGCGGGCATCGCCCAGCAGGCTTGGTTCGCACCTTCGTCATTGCCCGAGGGCATGGACCAGGGCATCGAGGCCTCGGTTGAATACCGCACACCGCCGGGGGGTTGGGCATCGGCCACCCACTGCTGCTGGGTGGAGATCGACCCCGACACCGGCGAGATCGCCATACCGCGCTACGTGGTGGTGGAGGACTGCGGAGAGATGATCCACCCCGCCATCGTGGACGGACAGATCCAGGGCGGGGTGGCCCAAGGGATCGCCGCCGTGCTGTTCGAACGCCACCACTACGACCAAGACGGCAACCTGCTCACCGCCTCGCTGGCCGACTATCTGGTTCCCTCGGCTGCCGAGATGCCGGTCATCGAGGTTGAGCACCTTGAGGTTGAGCCCCTGCACGACGCCGACTGGAGGGGGGTGGGCGAGGGCGGCCTCATAGGCGCCCCCGCGGCGGTGACTAACGCCGTGGCCAACGCAGTGCGCCACCTGGGCATCGACATCTGCGAGCAACACCTCCCACCCCAGCGGATGCGCCAGCTTCTGGCCGCTGCCGAAGGCTGACTTACGACAACCGAATCTCTCCATGGGACTTGGCAGCGGGTCGGGAAGTAGGCTCAGCGGCTACCGCGGAATGAACCCAGAACCCAGAGGGGGAAGTTGATGGCTGTCGCACCGGAGAAGATTCGCAACGTCGCGCTGGTGGGCTCGCAAGGATCGGGAAAGACCACGCTGGCTGAGGCGCTGCTGTATCGGGCGGGCGTCATCGACCGCACGGGTCGGGTGGAGGACGGATCCACCGTGTGCGACTTCAGCCCCGAGGAGAAGAACGCCACCCACAGCCAGTCGCTGGCCTTGGCCAGCTTTGAGTGGCACGGACACAAGATCAACCTGCTCGACACCCCCGGGGCACCCGACTATGCCGGCGAACTCCACGCATCCCTCCAGGTGGCCGACCTCTTGGTGTTCGTGATCGATGCGTCCAGCGGGGTGGACCACCGCGCCACCTCCATCTGGCACCAAGCGGCCGACGCTGGCCTCCCCCGCATCGTGTTCGTGAACAAGCTCGACCGGGAGCATGCCAGCTTCGAAAGCGTCCTCACCGAGTTGCAAGACGCGTTCGGCGCCGGCGTCGCCCCTCTGGAGCTGCCCATCGGCACCGGCCCGGAATTCCACGGGATCGCCGATCTCCTCACCGACAAGGCCTACATCTACGACAGCGGTTCCGCAGAAGAATCCCAGATCCCCGCCGAGATGGAAGATCAGGAGGCCGAGGTCCGCGAGCAACTGGTCGAGGGAATTGTGGTGGCCGACGACGACATGCTGGAGCAATACTTGGACGGCAATGTCCCCAGCCCGTCTGAGCTTGAAGTAGTGCTCGGGCGGGGTGTGGCCGACGGTTCGGTCTTCCCCGTGGTGTGCGGTTCGGCCACCGGACCCATCGCCGTCGACCGCCTGGCCAACTTCCTGGTGGAGATCGGTCCTCCCCCCAACTCTCGGGCCATGACCGTCACCATGAGCGACATCGACTCCGAGCCGGCCTGCGATCCTGAGGGCGACCAGCTCGCCTGCGTGTTCAAGACCATCAGCGACGACTATGTGGGCCAGATCTCGCTGTTCCGAGTGCTCTCGGGCACCATTCGTCGAGACGACAATCTCACCAACTCCACCACCGGCAACGGTGAAAGGCTCCGGGGGCTGGTCAACCTGGTGGGCGGGACGCAAGAAGACATCGACGTCATCTCCGCAGGCGACATCGGAGGAGTGACCAAGCTTCAGCAGACCCGTACCGGCGACACCTTAACCAACGCCGGACGGGCGGTAGTGCAGCTCGAACCGTGGCCCGAGCCGGTGCTGGCCTACGGGATATTGCCCAAGACGCGGGCCGCAGAGGACAAGCTGGGCACCGGCTTGAGGCGGCTTACCGACGAAGACCCGTCTCTGCAACTGGAGCGCAGCGAGGAAACCCGCCAGACCCTGCTTTGGGGCTTGGGCGAAGCCCACCTACGTCTGGCCATAGCCCGCCTGGATCGCATGGGCATCGAAGTGGAGACCGAAGACTTGCGGGTCCCCTATCGCCAGACCGTCACCGGCAACGGGGACGCCGAGGGCAAGCACAAGAAGCAGTCCGGTGGCCACGGCCAGTTCGGGGTGGCCTACGTGCGCATCGAGCCGCTTCCCCGAGGCAGCGGCTTCGAGTTCGTAGATGCCATCAGCGGAGGCGCGATTCCCCGGTCGTACATTCCTGCGGTAGAGGCGGGCATCCGCGACGCCATGGCCGACGGCGGGGAGTTGGGCTTCCCCATAGTGGACGTCAAGGCCACGGTTTACGACGGCAAGCACCACTCGGTGGACTCATCGGAGTTCAGCTTCAACATGGCTGGAAAGCTGGCATTCAGCGCCGCATTCGCCCAGGCCAACCCGGTGGTGCTGGAGCCCATGGCTCGAGTGGAGATCACCGTGGCCCCCGAATACCAGGGCGATGTGATGGGCGATTTGTCGTCCCGCCGGGGTCAGGTGCAGGGCACCGACGCCGGGCCATGGGGAGAGCAGGTCATCCACGCCATCGTCCCTGAGGCGGAACTCGTGCGCTATGCCATCGAACTCCGGTCGCTCACCGGCGGCCGGGCCCGATTCAAGTCAGAGCGGGTGGCCTATGAGATTCTCAGCGGCGCCCTCCCTGAGGCGGCCACCGCCTAGAGCGGTAAACTGGACAGATGCCAGAGCCGGAGGAGACCGAGGATCTGGAGTTCCAGTGGTCTGATCCCCGGGACTACCAGCCGCCAGATGGGGTGATCCGCAAAGTCACCGGCTCCGCGGGCGGCTCCGCTTTGGGGGCGGCCATGGTTGCGCTGGGCGAGATCTTGGAGCCGGAGAAAACTCGGGTGGAGATCCAGCAGGAAGACGACGAGCCCGAGCCGGACATGCCCTTCACCATCGACTTCGGCGACCTGCCCCCGCTGACTTAGCTACTAGGTCGCTGGGCTGGCGCTCGGCCCCAACTTGGCCCGCAGGTCGGCCTCCACAGCCTTGATCAGCTCTCCGGCGTGCTGGTCGCGCAGCTCGGCCAACGTGGGCGCACCGGTAGCCGCCTCGGCGTCCCACTCGTCGGCGAAGCGGCCCGAGGTGATGTCCTCGATCAGCTCCCGCATGGTGGTGGCCACGTCCACGTGATCGAATCGGCCCCGCCGGGACAGCTGGCCATACTGGCTGGCCGGGGAGTGGTGGTCGAGCTGGGCCACAAAGCCGATCTCCCGCAGCAGGCGATAGTTGCGCTCCACCTCTCCGGAATAAAACAGCTCGGTGGTGATGGCCTCCAGAGGAATGCCCAACTCCAGCAGCACCATCACGAAGTTGACATTCACGTGGGTGAGAACCGGAGACAGCAGCTGCTCCACCGCCAAGTCGAGCACCGCCTCTTGATAGGGGGTCATGGCTATGGCCCCCTGGCGCAGGCCGCCAATGGCCCGGGCCACGGCCAGCATCCGATCCTGGGCGGTGCCGGTGGCATCGCAGTGCACCCCCACCGCAGTGATGAAGCCAACCCCCTCCTCGTAGCAGCGCCGCACTTCGGGTCCCAGCATCCGGGGAGCGACCATAGCGATATCACCATCAGGGTTGAAACGGTCGAAGGCCAGGGTGTAGCCGCTGGCCACGATGGTGAGTGCTTCCGGTCTCGGAGACAGTCCCAGACTGGGAATGGAGTCGTCGGGAATCAGCACGCAGATGACGTCGGCCGACGAGGCATCGGCGATGTCCCCGGCATCGAATCCATCGTCGATGGCCTGCTCCCGGGTCTCATCGGCCCGCACATGCACCGACACCGACAATCCCGAATCCCGCATGTTGAGCGCCCACGGCCTGCCCTGGTTGCCATAGCCAACCACCGCCACCTGCTGGCCGGCCAGAGCGCTGAGATCAGCGTCCTGCTCATAGAAGAAATCGGTCATGGACTTACTCTCCCAAATTGGCAGGCAATCAGCCGAGGCGAACTGATGCCCCCTCCGCTCTTGTGCCAGTATTTGCCATGACCACTGCGGCGGCATCCACTGTTCCGTTGGAAGCTCAGACGGTCATCAATCCTGAAGTCTGGGCCAATCCCTACCCGTTCTTCGAGCGGCTTCGCCAGGAACATCCGGTGTGGCTGGTACCGGGACTCGACATGGCCTTCGTGGCCACCCATGACCTCATCGTGGACGCCCTGCGCCGGATCGAAGACTTCTCCAACCACCTCGACGTGTTGGTGGCCACCGGCGAAGACGGCAGCCCTTTTCTGTTCCGCACCGACGAGTTCGGGGAGGGCACCACCACCCTGGCCACCGCCGACCCGCCCGAGCACACCATGCATCGCAGCGTGGTGTTCCCCGAGCTGGTGGCTCGCCGCATGGAGGCCATGCGACCCGAGATTGAGGCCTTCATCGACGAGCAGTTCGCGGCCGCCCGTTCGCAGGGCAACCGAGTGGAGTGGGCCAACACCGTGGCTCATCCCGTTCCCGCCCGGGTCATCGGGCGGTTGATCGGGCTGCCGGACGAAGACTGGCCCGATGTGATGAAGTGGGCTCTCCACGGCGGGCAGCTGTTGGCCGGCTTCCACACTCGGGAGAAAATGAACGCCATCTCCCAGGAAAACTCCGGTGCGAGCCGCTTCTTGTACACCAAGCTCGCCGAGGCCTGTGAAGACCCGGGCGACGACCTGATGGGGGTGTGCGCCAAGGCGATGGCCAACGACGACATAAGCAGGGGAGAAGCCATCGGCACCCTCACGGTGCTTCTCGGTGCCGGCGGCGAGTCCACGGCTTCGCTCATCGGAAACGCGGTGCGGATGCTGGCCGATGATCCCGGCCTCCAAGAACAGATCCGGGCCGACCACGGACTCATCGACAACTTCATCGAGGAGGCTGTGCGGCTGGAGTCGCCGTTCCGGGGCCACTACCGCCAGGTCAAGCGCGATTGCGAGCTGGGAGGCGTGAGCCTGAAGGCCGGCACCACCGCTTTCTTGCTGTGGTCGTCGGCCAACCGCGACCCTGCCGAGCACGACCGGCCCGACGAGGTGGTGCTGGACCGCCGCCTCCCCCGCAGCCACCTGGCCTTCGGCCGGGGCATCCACCACTGCGTGGGTGCACCGCTGGCCCGACTGGAGACCTACTGCTCGCTCCAGCGGCTCCTGGAGGACACCAGCTGGTTCGGTTTGGCCGCTGACGACCCGCCCCAGTGGGAGAAGAGCATGTTTATCCGTCGCCACGAGCACCTGCCATTGGACGTGACCTGGAACTAGCCCACCACACGACACTCAGACATAGGGTTGCGGGCTATGAGTGATTTCTCTGGCCGGACTGGCGGGGCGCTGGTCACGGGGGGCAGCGGCGGAATCGGCGCGGCCATCTCCGTGATGTTGGCCCAGCGGGGCAGTCCGGTGGCATTCACCTACCGGTCCAATGCAGAGGCCGCCGAGGAGGTGGCCGACGAGGTGCGATCCGCGGGCGTGGACGCCCACATAGGAAATCCCGCGTTGGAGGATGCCGACGCAATGAGGGAGTTCGCCGACGAGGCTGCCGAGCGGCTGGGTGGATTGCACACCGTGGTAAGCGCAGCCGGGCCCCACGTGCCCCAGATGTACATATCGCAGACCGACCCCGACCTGTTCGCCTATCAGATTGAGGCTGATGTGATCGGCGCTTTCAACCTGACCGTGGCTGCGCTCCCCCATCTGCGACCCTCGGGAGGCAGCATCGTGTATGTAACCACCGCGGCCACCACCGTCTTCCCCAAACGAGACGCCCTGTCGTCGATACCCAAGGGGGCGGTGGAGTCGCTTATGCGGGCGGTGGCCGTCGAAGAGGGCCGCTTCGGAATCAGGGCCAACTGCGTAGGGCCGGGCATGCTCGAAGACGGCATGGCCGCCCGGCTCATAGCCGACGGCGATTTGGACGATCGGGCTCTGGAGGTGGCCCGCACCAACATCCCCCTCGGCCGCTTCGGCAAGGCGGTGGACATCGCCGAGGCCGCGTGTTTTCTGGCCTCCGACGCCGCCAACTACATCAGCGGCCAAAAGCTCGACATCGACGGCGCCTTCACCGTCTGACCGCTAGTCCCACTCCTCCACCGTGACCCGATGCATCAGGCGGCGCTCGGTGTAGTCGGGAACGGCGAAGTGCTGCACGGCCCGGTTGTCCCAGAAGGCAATGGAATCCGCGGCCCAGCGGAAGCGGCACTGGAATTCGGGGGAGCGCACGTGGTTCAACAAGAACGCCAGCAGCACATCGCTCTCGGCCTCGGTCACCCCGACGAGGCGGGTGGTGAAGTTGCTGTTCACGAACAGGGCCCGCCGCCCAGTCTCGGGATGGACCCGCACCACCGGGCGTATCAATTCCGGGTACTCGGCTTGCATCATGTCCAAGTGCTCCTTGGCCAGACCCTCGTCGATGGCCCGAGAGAGGGTGTAGGTCAGGTCGTGGGCCGCCTCCAGCCCGTCGACCAACTCCCGCATCGGCTCTGACAGGTGCTCGTAGGCCTTGTACATGTTGGCGAAGCAGGTGTCGCCGCCAATGTCGGGCATCTCCACCGCCCGGAGGACGGAGCCCAGCGGCGGGTTGGGCATGTAGGTGTTGTCGCTGTGCCAGCGGGCGGCCAATCCTCCCACTGGGGCGACCTGATCGAGCACCGTGATGGCCGGATGGGTATCCAGCTTTGGTCCGAACGGCGCCACGTTTATGGGTCCGAACCGCTCGGCAAAGGCCAAGTGCTGATCTGGGGTGACGGGCTGGTCCCGAAAGAACACCACCAGATGGTCGAGCAGGGCCTGACGGATGGCGGCCACCGTGTCGTCGTCGAGCTCTTCACGGAGATCCACCCCGTGGATCTCGGCCCCGATGTCGGAGGTCAGCGGGCGTATGTCCCATGCGGCCATAACGGTGCTATTCGGCGAAGTCTCCGGCGTCTCGACGCAGGGTGCGAATGGCGTCGTCCAGTGCTCCCAGGGTCTCGGCCGACAATCCAGCCAGGCCGAACTCGATGTCAGCCAGAGCATCGGCCGCTTTGGCCACCACTCGGCGCCCCTCATCGGTGATCTCGGCCAGAACGGTGCGGCGGTCTTCGGAGTGGGGCACCCGACGAACCAGCCCGTCTCGCTCCAAGCGGTCGATGGCGTTGGTGACGCTGGTGGGGTGGACCATCAGCCGGTTGCCCATCTTGCCCAGGGGCAGCGAGCCGCGCCGGGAGAAGTGGAGCAGCGCCAGCGCCTCAAACCGGGAGAATGTCAGGTCGAACGGGGCTAGGGCCTCGTTTATGCGTCCGATCACCAGCTGGTGGGCGCGGGTAATCGAAGTGGCCGCCGACATGGCGTCGATGGCCTGCCACTCGTTGGCCTCCCAGTTACGCCGGGCTTCGCCGATGGGGTCAAATGGAAGCATCCAATCGTCACTCTAGGTGACGATTGTCTGACCGCACGATCCAGCCTCCTCATGGCTACGCTGAGGCCGCCCATCGCACTGTGAGGATTTTTCATGATCGTCGTCGCCGGATCTGTTTCCGTTCCCGCCGAGAACAGCGAGGCCTTCATGGCCGCCGCCGCAGATATCTCAGCCGCATCTCGGACTCTGGAAGGCAACATCGACTATTGCATCTCGATACAAGCGCCCGGAGAGTTCCGATTCCTGGAGATCTGGGAGACCGAGGAAGCCATGATGGCCCAATTCGCCGCACCCCATTTCGGCGCATTCCAAGCCGCAGTCGGCGAGCTGGGCATGGCTGGTATGGATGGCAAGAAGTACGAGATCTCCTCGGTCAGCCCTCTGTTCGGATAGCAACCCGATCACAAACCCCTCTGTCCCCCTGGCTACGCTGTGACCGCTCATTGTCACTCTGAGGAGATCCCATGATCGTCATCGCCGGCACCGGCTCCCTTCCCCCCGAAAACACCGAGGCGTTCATGGCGGCCGCCAATGAGATGGCCGCCGCGTCCCGGGCTGAGGACGGCAACATCGAATACTGCTTCTCGGTGGAAGCGCCCGGAAAGGTTCGCTTCTTCGAGATTTGGGAGAGCGAAGAGGCACTCGGCGCCCATTTCACCGCCCCCCACATCGCCGCCTTCGGAGCAGCCATCAACGAATTGGGCATCACCGGTATGGACGGCAAGAAGTATGAGGTTGCCTCTGTCAGCCCGCTGTTCGGATAGGGCGCTAAGCCACCCCCGCCGTTAGGCGGGATTCAGAATCAGGCAGACTGAACACGGTGGAGGACTACTTCCAACAGCTTGTGCGCTCTTGGCGCAGTGTCACCTCCCGAACGGTGCGCGAGGCGGTAGCCGTGTTGCTGCTGTTGATCGTGGTGTTCGGCTCCGGGTTCTCCGCGCTCACGACCTACGCCGAAGTGGTGATCTACGACGAAGACCGCTTTGCCGAAGAGCTCGCTGGGATCTTCGACGACGAGGACGTCCACAAGGTGGTGGCGGCGTCGTTCATCGCCACCACCGTGGAAATGGCCGATCTGCCGGTGACCCCGGCTGGCTCGGCCGGTGCCGAGCAGACCATCCAGCAGGAGATCCCCCCAGTGGTGGGAGAGCTGCTGGCCAACGAGGCCAACGACCGGCTCTTGGAGCGGGCCGTGCGAGCAGCCCACAATGACGTATTGGCCGTGGAGGGCGGCACGTTGGTGGCCAATCCGCCCGTCCGATCTGTACAAGTTGATCTGGGGCCGATCTTCAATCAGATGCTGGACCAGATCTCGTCCAACGAGGAGCTGTCCTTTCTGAGCAACGTGCCGCCGCCTTTCGACGCTGGAGTGGTGACCGTGCTCCAGCGCGCCGAGCCGGGAGACCGGTTCTGGGAGTTCCTCGGCCAGCTACAAGACCGCCGGTCCTCCACCATCACCCTGATCTTGCTGTGCGGCATTGGGGCGCTGCTGATTTCGCCGTCCCGCACTCGGGTGATCTGGAGCATTGGCACTGGCATTGTGGCCATGGCCGGCATCTTGGGGGTGGGGATCTACGGCTCCCGGGCGCTGTTGGCGGTGTTGATCGACAACTCCGACACCGTGAGGGCTGCCCAGTCGATCCACGAGGCCCTGCTGGACGATTTGAGCGGCCGGCTGATGGACATGGCCCTTATCGGCATCTTGATGATTGTGGTTGGCGCCACTCTGGGCTGGCTCTGGCGCCGCTTCGGCCCCACACCCCCTGAAGAAAAGGCCCTGGCCGTTCCCGACTCCAACTCAGTGGTGTAGCGACTTCTACGAGCCGGTGAATTCGGCTTTGCCCGGGCCGTTTTCGAGGAAGCTGGCCACGCCGGTGTGGGCGTCTTGGGTGTCGAAGCAGGCGGCGAAGGCATCCACCTCCACTTCGAGGGCTTCATCGAGCGACAGGAAGTAGCCGTCGAGGATGGCTTGCTTGGCCAGGGCTGTCGCCGCGGGACCTGAGGCGTAGCGGGTGGCCAGCTTCACCGCCTCGTCGTACACCTCGTCGTCGGGATAGACGGCCGACGCCAATCCGATGGCCACCGCCTCATCGGCCTTTACATTGCGGCCGCTGTAGATCAGCTCCTTGGCCTTGGTGATGCCCACCAGGCGACTCAGCCGCTGGGTACCGCCCCCTCCGGGGATGAGCCCCAGCAGAATCTCCGGCTGACCCAGCACCGCGCTCTCACCCACCAGACGGAACTCGGCCGCCATGGCCAACTCGCACCCTCCGCCGAGGGCATAGCCGTTGATGGCGCAGATGGTGATTTGGGGAAGTGACTCAAGAGCTCGGAACGCAGCATTGATCCTCTGGCCTAGGTCGCGGGCCCCATCGGCGTCCATCCCGGAGAATTCGTTGATGTCAGCACCAGCGGCGAACACTTTCGGCCCACCCCAGATCACCACGGCCCGGATGTCGGTGCGCCCAGCCAGCTCGTCGGCGGCCTGATGAAGTTCGGCCAGGACCTGGGCGTTCAAAGCGTTGACTTTGGGACGGTCCAGCCGCAGGGTGGCCACCCCTTCTGCCGCACCGGCTTCAATTCGCACAAACTCGCCCATGGACACGCTCCTTGCTCTTCGGACCCGCCAACCGTATTCCCCCTGCAACGTGGGTACTCAGTCATCCCGAAATGGCACACTCAGGAGATGTGGGCCGAGACCATCAGGGCGTCGGGAACGCGGTTTTCCGACCGTGCGGCCCTGATGGCGGAGGAGGGTTGGCCGGTCAGCTTTGCCCATTTCGATCGTTTGACCGACGAGGTGGCGGTGGGCCTAGCCCGGCGGGGCGTGAGTCACGGTGAAGTGGTCGCCCTGTTGGTGCCGTCGTCGGTGGACTACATCGTGCTGTATGGGGCGCTGGCCAAGCTGGGGGCCATCACCGCTGGAGTGAGCAGCCGCCTACCCGCCTCCGAGCGCACCGTCCTGGTGAACGAGGTGGCCGGGGCCGACCGGGCCATTGCCACTGCTGCCATGGCCGAGGGCATGGGGATTGACATAGACGTCATCGAGGTAGCGCTGGGCGACGGTCCCGGCTCGGTGTGCGCCGACCTCCGAGAGCGCGGCGAGACCCCGCCTCCGCTACCTACCGACGGCGATCGCCCAGTGGCGGTGGTGTTCACCTCGGGAACCACCGGCGTGCCCAAAGGGGCCATGTTCACCAACCAGATCCTGGCCGACATCGCAGTGGTGGACACCGGGAACGGCTGGGGAGAAGGCGGCCCCATCACTTTGAACACCCAAATGTCTCACATAGGGGTGATGGGAAAGATCCCCGCTCAGTTCGCGGCGGGGACCACCCTCCATGTGATCGATCAGTGGAGCGCCACTGCGGTGCTAGAAGCCGTGTCCCGCTACCGGATGCCCGCAGTGGGCGGGGTGGCGCCTCAGATCGCCCTCATGCTTCGCCACCCCGATTTCGACCAGTACGACTTCTCCTCGGTGAAACTCGTGGTGACTGGCGGAGCGCCGTCTCCTCCCGATGTAATCGAGGAGGCCCGCCAGCGGTTCGGGGCCGACTGGACCCAGCGGTACGCCTGCACCGAGGGCGGCGGCATTGGAACGTTCACCTGGATCGACGCCCCGATGGAGGAGATGCTCTACACCGTGGGGCGGCCCCGGTCCGGCATCAGGGTTGAAGTACGGGACCCCGACAGCGATCAGGCAGTGCCGGACGGAACTGTCGGGGAAGTGTGCTTTCAGTCCCCCACCGTGATGGCCGGGTACTGGCGCGATCCGGTTGCCACCGCCGAGGCACTGCGGGGCGGCTGGCTCCACACCGGCGACCAGGGCTGGATCGACGACACCGGCTGCCTGCGACTGGTGGGCCGCCGGGGCGAGGGCTTCCACCGAGGCGGCTACGTGGTGTTTCCGGTCGAGGCCGAGAAGGTACTGGCCTGGCACCCCAAGGTGGCCGGCGTGTGCGTGGTGCCCCGTCCCGACGAGGTGCTGGGCGCCGTCGGGGTGGCCGTGGTCATCCCCTCCGACCCCGCCGACCCTCCTACCCTGGAAGAGCTGAGGACCTTCGGCCAGCAGCACATCGCCGACTACAAGCTCCCCGAGCACCTCCGCCTCACCGACGCCTTCCCCATGACCCCTATGTCCAAGATTGATAGAGGAGCCTTGGAGGCGGCTGAAACCTAACGTGGCTCTCTCGGCAACCCGAGCACACCTTCTCCGACACCGTTTTTCATTACCTCATCGGTGCCGCCGCCGATGCGAATAGCGCACGCTCCCAGCAGCAATTGCTTCCAGGCGTAGGTGCCCCACTCGCCGGTGTCGGCACAGATTCGGGGGCCGAGCAGGCGGGCGATCATCGACGAAGCCCAGTTCATGTGTCGGGCAGCGGCGTACTTGGTTGCGGCCGGCGCCAGCGGGGGCTGCCGGTTGGCGTTCCACTCCACCAGTCGGTACCCGGTGTAGAGGCGGGCCAGGTCTTGGCGCACCACCGGGTCGTCGGCCAGCCCGAAGTGCTGAGCCAGTTGCACGACCTTCTCGGGGGCGGCCAGCCCCATCAGGCCGCTGCCCCCGTAGCCCGCTCCCCTCGATCCGATCGAGGCCCGTTCCGATTGCAATGAGGTTCGGAACACCGACCAGCCGGTGTTGACGTCGCCCACCCGGTAGCGGTCGCCGATGCGGGCATCATCGAAGAAGACCTCGTTGAACTCCGCCCCGCCGGTCATCTGCCGCAGAGGGCGAACGTCAGTACCCGGCGTGTCCATCGGATAGATGAAGGCGGTGATGCCTTGATGTTTGGGGACATCGGGATCGGTGCGGGCCAACAGCAGGCCGATGTCGGAGAAATGGGCCCGAGAGCTCCAAACCTTCTGGCCGTTGACCACCCAATCGTCGCCGTCAGCGGTCGCTCGGGTGCTGAGAGAGGCCAAATCTGACCCCGCCCCTGGCTCGCTCAGCAGTTGGCAGGCAAGGATCTCCCCCCGGTGCAGTCGGACCAGATACTGCTCCTTCAGCCAATCGGTTCCGTGGGCCAAGATCGTGGGGGCCACCACTCCTAAAGAGCTGCCGAACATGGTCTGCGACGGCACACGGTAGCCGGCTTCCAAGTCGAGATAAACCCGCTCGTACACCGAATCGAGGCCTCGACCCCCATACTCGGGCGGACCGGTGATCCAGCCGAGGCCCGCCTCCCACATCTTGGCCCGCCACTGTTGGGCAGCCTTGACCGCGGCCTCTTCTTCAGCCTCACTCTTTTCGGCGTAAACGGTGATCTCATCGGAACCAATCCCCCAGGTGAACTCGTCGCGCACCGCCCGCTCAGCGTTGAAGTCCAAGAACGCTCGAGCCTCGGTAGCGAACTCGTCAAGCGTTGGCCTCACACTATGAGTTTGGCCGCTGGAAATGTCCTAGTAGAAGACCAGCGTTTAGCGAAGATTTCCACAACCAACATCCTTGCTCTCTCAATGAATGAGATGTAGTTTCAGAGTAGGCAATATGAGCGGGTTCCGGCCCTCAGGGCCGGGCAGGAGAGACCGGGGGTATGACATGTTGTCGTCTTTGAGTGCGCTACAACGCGGAGGCGTGTACATCTTCTTCGGAGGGGTGGTATCCGCTGTTGGCAGGGGGATGAAGCCAGGGATTCTCATCGACAAAGCCGACTGGAACGACGTGGATGGCCTGGTGCAGGCGATGGCCGACAACGAGGTTCTCACCCATACCTCAGCAGTCTTGTATGCATTCGGTCTGATGTTCGTCATCACCGGTCTCAACAGCATTAGGCATTTTGTGACCGACAAAGGCCTGGTTGGAGACATGGTCCGCGGCGGGACGCTTTTGGGAATGCTCTCCATCTTCGCCCTTGGCCTGCTCGAGGGGCTTGACCATATGGCGGTCAGAGTGCTGAACGACGGCATCGGCGGCGATAGCACGGAGATAGCAGTGGCCCTGCAATCGGTCAAGCTCGGAACCGTCTTGATCCTCTGGCCGGTGCTCTACGCAGCAATCGGGGTTGCCGGCATAGGCGGTACTCGCCTGCTGCCCGGAGGCTTTCACCGAGCCGTACAGGGCGTCGCCTCACTGGTGATGTTGGCGACCGCAGTGCTGCTCCTCATGGCCGCGTCACTGGAGTCCAACGACTTCTGGATGGCGGTCAGCGCCATCACTGCCATCGTCTTGGCGATCTGGACCCTTACGTTGGCCCATGCATCCTACAGAGGCATGGTTTCTGCTTCGACTTCATAGGCGCTTAGCCGAGGCCTGATGGGCCTGAGCGTTTGAACAGCCTCGATGGCGCAGTGGCCGGAGGGGGGTGGCCGTATCCACCCACTTGACGGTCGCTGCGCCATTTGGGTCGCTGATCGGCTAAGCAAGGCGCCATGACTGCGCTGCTCTCGATCCAACTCCGCAACTTCGCCGCTGCCGACCCCGGTCCAGGGGGCTGGCAGCCCGCTTTGGATTTGGCCAAAGCGGCCGACGACGCCGGGGTGGACAAGATCGTGGTCAGCGACCACGTGGTGTTCGGTGAGAACCTAGAGGCCTACGGTCGAGCTGAGCTGGGCGGCATGGCCGGTGGCCGCCAGCCCACCGGTCCCGACGGGCACTGGCTGGAGCCCACCACTCTCCTAACTGTGGTTGGGGCCATCACAAGCAACCTCCGACTGGCCAACAACATCCTGCTGGCCGCGCTGCGCCGTCCGGTGATCCTGGCCAAGCAACTGGCCACCCTCGACGTGCTCACCGGCGGCCGGGTGGATTTGGGCGTGGGCGTGGGCTGGCAAGCCGAGGAGTACGAGGCCGCTGGTTTGGACTTCGCCGATAGGGGCCGCCAGCTCGACCACACCCTGGCGGTGTGCCAAGCCCTGTGGACTTCCTGCCCGGCTGATTTCAGCGACGATCGACTCGAGTTCTCCCGCATCTACATGCAGCCCCAGCCGGTTCAGCCCGGCGGAGTGCCGGTGTGGGTGAGCGGCACGCTCAATGCCCGGTCGATGCGCCGACTGGCCCGATTCGGGGCCGGCTGGATCCCCTGGGGCGACGACATGGGCGGCGACATGGCCGCCAACATCGCCCAGATGCGCGACATGGTGGCCGGCTACGACCGCGACCCGTCCGGCATCGGCGTGGTGGGCACCCTGCCTCTGGTGCGCACCGACGACGGCATCGACCTGGCCGCCACCATGGACAGCGTCCCCGCCCTAGCCGAGGCCGGCGTCACCGACTTTCGGGCCCACCTCGCCATCCCCTCCGACCCCGCCGCCGCCCACGACTACCTGGCTGAAGTAGTAACCGCCTTCCGCCCCGCCGTCGGGCGCTAGCCGCGCCAAAACACATTCAGACCCGGTAACCTCCAATTGGCTGCCTGGCGGTGGCCATTGCGACTTCCCGGTCGCCCTCACTTCCCCCCACCAAGACGTAACCCCGGCCGTTTGCCGAAGCAGGGACGGTTCCGGGGCTTTCAGAAGTGAGGTTAGCGGCCGATGCCAGCCTCTTCAACGTTCAATTGCGAAGTCATCCTGCATCGCCTGGGTCCAGATCGCCTGGCTTCCTATCTCGACGACAGCGACAACGACTTGGAACGAGCACTCGATCTCTACGCCTGGAATGCCCAGATCGCTGCTGCATTCCTTGAAGACTTGGGACGGCTTGAAGTCGTGCTTCGCAATCGCTTCGACGAGGCTCTGACCGCCCTGATCGCATCGCGTGGCTCGCTTCAACCTTGGTACGACCACCACTCGCTCTTCCCCGGCAAGCACTCACGCAACGCTCTCCGGGACATACGGAAGGCAAAACAGAGAGCCACTGACCACGGGAAGCGGGCGATCATCCATAGCGAAGTGATTTCCGAACTCAACTTCGGATTCTGGAGGTTCCTCTGCTCGCCGCGCTACCACACCACGATGTGGGTTCCTGTTCTTGCGGCCCAGTTCCCAAATAGCCCCTCACCTGGCCACGCAGCTCAACTAAGGGAAGATGTTCAATACCGGATGAAGACACTCCATTTCCTCAGGAACCGGGTAGCCCACCACAAGCCCATCCACCGCCGTGCGTTGGCAGATGACGCCGCAATGATCTTCGAACTAGCTCAATGGATGTGCCTTGACACCCACGCCTGGATGACTGGTCTTTCCCGCATCCCAGTTCTACTCGCCTCTAGACCAGCCTGATTATCGGCTCAGACGCAAAAAAATGGTTGTGTCCGACTTCAGCGCCTCATAAAATTGCTGGCCTAGACCCCGGAACCGTCCCTGCTTCGGCAAACGGCCGGGGTTACGCCTTTCTGGAGCAAACAGTCGACTCAGCCTGGCGCTGACCTGAAGGCGGGGTCGCGGTCGATGTAGGTGCGGACGAGGGTGACGAAGACGAGCATGGCGGCGGAGAGGGCGGCGGCACCCCACAGGACAAGACGGGTGTTGCCGACGGCAAGCAAGCCGGCCACGACGGCGGGGCCGCTGACCTGGCCGATGCGGATGGCGGTACCCCAGGCGGCCACCATCACGGCTCGATGCTCTTCAGGGGCCAGCGAGGCCGCCCGGCTTTGTAGGGGGACTACCACCAGCTGATCGGCGGCCCCCAACACCAGTACGGGGGCGATGATCACCGCCAGCGAGGGTGACAGCGCCATACCGGTCAAGCAGATCACGAAACCGATGTAGCCAGCCCGCACCATCGTCGAGATGGAATGACGGCTGGCGATGCGTCCCATGCTGAGCGCGATCAATCCGGCTGTCACCGCGGGCAGCGACAGGATCAAGCCACGGATCCCAGCCGAGGCTCCGAATTCGTTCTCCAGATGGATGGGCATTGTGGTGATCCCCACAGCGAAGAAAACCAAGAACGTGAATGGCGCCACTAGCAGCAGCACTCCAACTTCACGCTGCATGAGGTGGGGGCGAGCTTGGCGGAGTTGATGTCGCAGCGGTTCGGGGGTCCGTCGCTCATCGGGAGGCAGCAGGGTGGCCGCGAACAAGGCAAGCAAGATGGTGAAAGCGTGCAGAGCGAAGGGTCCCCGCCAGCCGAACAACTCGGTGAGCAGGCCTCCGGCGGCGGGCAGCAAGGCCACACTCAAGTTCATGGACAAGGCGTTCTGGCCGATGATCCGGGTGCGCTCCACCCCCTCGTAGTTGTCCCCGATGATCACCAGAGCCAGGCTCAAGAACCCCGATGAGCCCAGCCCCTGGATGAACCGGAAGGTCAACAGCATGGCCAGGTTGGTAGAGGCCATGATGACCAACCCGCCCAGGCCGAATACCAGCAAGCAGGGGACGATGATCCGGCGGCGTCCGTAGCGATCGGCGGCCACCCCGATCACCGAGGCCATGAACAATCCGGGGGCATGAGCGGTCATCAAAATGAACACCGAGGTCTGATCGGAGATGCCGAAGGCGTCGGCGATGTCGGGGATGGCTGGGGCGATGGTGGCGTTGGGGAGAATCACCGCCGCACCGATCAACCACACCACCACGAGCTGCGACCGCCGGAGTCCCACATCCCGACGGTATTGCCCCACCCCGCCGGATGGCATGATCTGATCGTGGAGAAGCACCGGGAGCATTACCGGATCGACCGAGAGGTTGACGCTTCTGTGGAGTCAGTGTTCGCTGCCTTGCTGGGGTTGATAGGCGGCCCAGAAGATGCTCCCACGTACGCCCGACTCGGCAATCCGCCCCCGCACGGACCGGGAGCGCTAGTTGTGTTCGAGCTCCAGGGCTATGAGCTACACGAGGTCTGCGTGGAACTGGAGGTCCCTCGCAAGCGGCGCTACCGGATGGTGTCGGGCGCTCCAGTAGATCATTACGAGGCGCTTACCGAAGTGGCTCCCAGAGGCGATGGGACGCTGCTCACGTGGCAGGGATGGACCGAAGACGCCGATTCCGAAGTATCCAGGGCCTGGAACAAACTTGCCCGGGAATCCATTGGCCGAGCAGTGGAAATAGTGGCCGCCCGAGCCGAGCAAGCGTGAGCATTCCCCGGATCGCCTTGGTCTTGGCTTTGGTGCTTCTGGCCGCGGGCTGCACCACCAAGACCAAAGAGCTCCCCCAGGGGCCGCCCCGGGAGATCCGCATCATCAACAACGTGGAGGTGGCCGACGACGACCGCACCCTGACCGTTCGCTACTGGGGCACGGAGTGTGAGGAGTTCAGCGACTCCGAGGTCGACTACGGCATCACCCAAATCAAGATCACCATCTACGCCCTGGTCAACACCGAGGAGTGCCAGCGTTCCGGTCATCAGCAAAATGCTGACATCACCCTCAACCAACCCCTGGGCAACCGCATCATCATCGACGCCAACTCCGACACCGTGGTCTGGGAGCCCTAGAGGTCCGTCACACCAGCGGAGTTGGACTACTGGTAGGTAGGGGGCAGCGGCCATCGGCAATTGGCGGCAGGTCGGCAAGATCATGGGTGAACAGGGCAGGAGTGATGGCACCGTGGACTTGTGGGGGGCTGGGGAGGGCGGCGGCCACACTCAGGGCGGCGTGCTGACCGATGGCCGAGTCGAAGAAGTTGGTGACGACCACCTTGCGGCCCTGACCGATCCAGCGGTGGGCAGCGGTGTAGGCAGTGCGGGGGCCGCCTAGGGCCATGGGCTTGACCACCACTACAGCAATTGATTCGGGGATCTGGGTCTCGGCTGAGCCCAAACTCTCGTCCACTGCCACCGGTATTGGCGATTGGGACGCCACTTGGGCCAGGGCATCCATGCCAGCCACCGGTTCTTCGACGTACTCGATGGCGTATTGCTCCAACTGAGCCAGCGCTTCAACCGCTTCCTCTGCGGTCCAGGCTCCGTTGGCGTCGAGGCGCAATCGGGTGTCGTCACCGATGGCGCCGCGCACCGCGGCTACCGAAGCCACATCCTCTTCCAAATCAGACGCTCCCACCTTCAGCTTCACCGTGCGGAAGCCGGCGGCCACCGCGGCCACCGCGGTATGGGCGTCACTCACCAAGGCGTTCAATTCCACCTGGTCGGCCACCGGCCGGACGTCAGCCAGCGCCTCGGCCTGGGTCTTTCCCGTGCGCCGGGCCTCTAAATCGAGAAGAGCCAACTCCACAGCACCGTGGGCGAACCGCTCATCGGGCAAGTCATCGGGGTCGGGATCAGCTGCCCATTGCTCCAGCGCACGTCGAGTTGCCGACAAGTCGGCGCCGGGCCATCCGGGCATGGGCAACGCCTCGCCCCAGCCAGTGACACCACCGTCGGATACCTGCACCAACATGCCATCTCTTTGGGTGATGGCTCCCCGGCTGGTTATCACCGGATGGCGCAGCTTTAGGACGATTTCTCTTAGCTTGACACGCATTGGATCACCGCAGCGGCGGTCGGGTCGGGAGCTTCCAGGTGAGTGGCGTGGCCGGCGTCGGGAATCAAGCAGACAACGGCTTGGGGAATTTCCGCGGCCATTTTTTGGGCAATGTCGACGAACTTGGCGTCGTCGGCTCCGACGATAAGCGCACAGGGTATGGACAACTCACCCAGGCGGCATCCGATGGGCTCCACCGCTCCGGCCCCCAAACCCCGCAAGCTGTGAGCCAGACCCCGGGGATCGCAGGCCAGCCGCTGGGCTCTTATCTCAGCTTGCTGTTCAGGCAACAGGCGAGATCGCTGGGTGGCAAACAGCGGTTGGTCGGCCCAGAAGTCGGCGAACCACTCGATGCCCTCTGACTCGATCCGGTCGGCCAGCGCCTCGTCGGCGGCGATGCGCTCGGCCCGCTCGTCAGGATCATCAACCCCGGCTCGAACACCGATGAGAGCCAACGAACCCACCCGGTCGGGATGGGCCAGCGCGAAGTGCAGCGCCACCCGACCGCCCAACGAGTAGCCCACCAGGGCGAACCGCCCCAGATGAGAGGTTGCCGAAATCACACCGGCTACCGCCGCGGCCATGGTGTAGTCGTTGGGACTGTCGGAGACCGGCCCCAATCCGTGGCCGGGAAGGTCGAGAGCCAACACCGGGTCGGGCAGTCGGCTAGTGAGCGGGGTCATGGCCGCGGCCGATCCGGTGAATCCGTGCAGGACCACGGTGGCCGTTGTGCTCATTCGGTGAGATCAGAGAGCTGCTGGCGCTGCTTCAAAGCTGCCCCGTGGTCGATGGGGACTTCGATCACCGTCACTCCCGAAGCCTTGGCGATGGCAACGGCCAGCTCATCGGCCTGTTCGATCTGGTGATAGTGAATGCCCAGTCCATTGGCCAGATCGCCCAGTGAAACGCCGTGAGGGGTGTGGAACAGCTCCTCGAAGTGAACGTCGGGTCCGCCGTCGGCCAGCGGGAGCAGCGAGAAGATGCCGCCGCCGTCGTTGTTGGGCACCACCACGGTGAGTTCGGCCCCCGACAGGGATGAGGCCAGCAGCCCCCCGATGTCATGCAGCAGGGCCACATCGCCCACCAATGCGGCCACGGGCTGGCCCATGGCCAAGGCTGCGCCCAAAGCCGATGAGATCACCCCGTCAATGCCGTTGGCCCCCCGGTTGACCAGCACTCGCCGCGGCTGGGCATCGGATGGCCAAAACGAGGTCACGTCCCGCACCGGCATGCTGCTGGATGCATACAGCGCCACCTCTGGGGGCAGGGCCCGCAGCAAGGTGGCAGCCAGCCGCGGCTCCAGCAATTCGTCGTGTCCCAGAGCCGCCTCTACCCGATCCCACGCGTCGGCAGCCGCTTCGATCCAACTCACCGCCCAGGCATTATCGGCCGAGGCCATCTGCCCAGCAGCCGCACCCAGCAGAGCCATTGGATCGGACGCCAGCGCAGCCGTCCATCCGAACGACGGATCCTCCCAGCGGCGGCGGGGATCCACCAATAGCCGATCGGTCGCCCCGCACGACGCCACGAAATCGATAATCGCCCGATTGCTGGGGGGACCGCCGATGCGCACCAGCACGTCGGGAGCCAGATCGGTACGTCCCAGCACCCACTCCGCACCGTCCAGAACCATTGGCCCCCGGCCCCGGAGCTGCGATCCGGCGTCGGCCACCACCGGCCACCCCGCCGCTTCGGCAAAGGCGACTATGGCTGCGGCACCGGCGTCGTCCACATCCAATGCGCCCGACACGATCAAGCCCCGACGACCGGCCAATTGCCGCACCGCGTCCACATCGGCTTCCACAAGTGTCCGGACCGGGGCAATTGGCTGGCCCACGGATGCATCGAATCGGGGAATCGGACCTTGGGGTTCCAGCGGCTTGCGAAACGGCCAATTGAGATGCACCGGCCCCAGATTGGGTCCGGCACCAGCGGCGGTGGCCGCCCGAACGGCCAGTCGGGCGAAATAGTCGGAATCGTCGAGGTCGCAGGGAGTCTCGGCGTACCAGCGGACATGGTCCCCGTAGAGCTTCACCTGATCGATGGTCTGGCCGGCGCCGGCGTCTCGCAGCTCCGGCGGTCGGTCGGCGGTGCAAACCACCAGCGGCACCCCGCTGTGATGAGCCTCCACCACTGCCGGGAAGAGATTGGCCGCCGCAGTCCCCGACGTGCACACCACCGCAACTGGGCGACCCGACGCTTTTGCCATCCCCAAGGCGCAGAATCCAGCCACCCGCTCGTCGAGCTGCACGGTGACCCGCAAATCTTCCTGATTGCGGACGGTCACCGCGAGGGGGGTCGACCGGGACCCGGGCGACACCACCACGTCGACAATCCCGCAGGCCGCCAGCTCAGCCCAGAACCTGCCGGTGGCCCGGTAGGCCAGGTCGGTCATGACACCACATCCAGCACAGCAGCGAACTTGACGTCGGTCTCTATCAGCTCCTGTTCGGGGTCGGACCCGGCCACGATGCCCGCCCCGGCACATAAGCGCATCCCATTGGGGCCGATCAACGCCGAGCGCAGCGCCACATAGAACGAGCCGCAGCCCCGGTGGTCAATCCATCCCACTGGCCCGGCGTACCACCCGCGGTCAAGCCCCTCATGTTCGGCGATCCACTGCTGGGCGAACGTGGTCGGAGTGCCCCCCACCGCTGGAGTGGGGTGCAGGGCACCCGCCAGGCGCAGGGCCATGCCGGGCTCAGGGGTGATCCGGCCAGTAACCGTGGTGGCCAGGTGGTGAATTCCGGGCAGGGTCCGAACCTCGGTATCGCCGGTGGGATCCAAGTCCACTCCAGCCAGGGCCAAGCGGGTGCGCAGGTATTCCACGACATAGTGGTGCTCGGCCTGCTCTTTGGGATCGGTGGCCAACCGCTCGGCGATGGCCGCGTCGTCGGCCGGTGTGGCCCCTCTAGGAGCGGTGCCGGCCACTGCGTAGGTGGTGACCACATCGCCGTTGAGCTCTGCCAAGACTTCAGGGCTCGCACCCACAAAGCACGACCTGCCTCGGCCAAAGCCGAATATCGCACACGACTCGAAGCGATCCGACAGCCGAGACAGCACCACCGCAGGGTCGATGCTGCCAACCGCCTCCACCTCTCGGGCCACCACCACCTTGGCCAGCTCCCCGGCATCGATGGCATCGGCGGCCTGCTTCACCGCGTCCCGATAGGTGGCCCGGGTTCCGTCTTCTACCCGCAAGGGGTTGCCGTCATCGGTGTGGTCTGTTCCTTGTGCCGGACCCCGAACAATCCGTTCCGGCATCACCAAACGCCCGCTCGGATATCCGTCCCACGCCCCTGTTCCCGACTGATCGGCGAAGCCGAAGCCGGCAAAGGCGACCTCACCCTCGTCCAGCAGCTCAGCGGCGGCCGCGGCGGCCGCCTCAAAGCGCCAACGACCATCGACCTCAACAGCCCGCGCCGCTCCCAATCCGGCCATGGCGTCGGCGCCCGGGGCCCGCCAAAAAATCCGGTCGTCGCCGGACCACGAGGCGAATTCCTCCAGAGGCTTCATTTCACCCGCTCTGCCAACCGGACTGCCGCCCTGCTCAGCAGGGTCCGGCGAAAGTGCTCGCCTACCAGCGCCACCACTTGAGGCACGAGCGCCTCAACCAGCGGAGTCAGATTCTCCAAGTCATTGCTGGTCAGCTCTTCGGTGCCCATGGCATCCAAGAACAGATCCACGGCCTCATCCACCACCGCCTCCACGTTGCGGGCGTGGCGAACAGCCAGCGCGGCCAAATCGGGCACACTCACCCCGACCGCCACGAGGGCGGAACCGGCTTGCAGCATGGTTACCGCGTCCTCTTTGAATCGACCGGAGTCGTCGGGGATCACCAACCCTGCATCGATGGCCAGATCCACCTGCTCAGCAGCCAGGCCCGATGCCTCGATCAACTCAGCCCGGCTGAGACCCTCCTGTGCCATCCCTCAAGCGTAAACCCCGCCTCTCCGCGAGCACCCGTGGAGGGCCGAATTCCCGATACCCAGCCTGACTCCAAGAAATGTGGTGTATATTCACCTTATGCGGCGTATACAGCTATACATGGATGACGATTTGGACCACGCCCTTACTGCGGAGGCGGCACGGTCCGGTCGGTCCCGGTCCGAAGTAGTCAGGATGGCCGTGCGCCAGTCCTTAGAGCATGCGCTAACCGAGAGCAGCGACCCCGTCGACGCCCTGATCGGATCTGTAGACATCGATCCCATCGACGACATCGACGCCGCCATCTATCTCCAGTGAGGTTCGCAGACACTTCATTTTGGGTCGGCCTGCTGCTTCCCCGCGACCGGCGACACCCCGATGCCACCGTTTTGTGGACCAGGGACAACGAGCCTGTCCGCACTTCCAATCTGGTGCTCGGCGAGACGTGGACTCTGCTCAGGTACCGAGCCGACCATGGCGCGGCTGTTCGATTTCTGGACACTATCGACCAGTCAGGCCGTGTTTCCCGAGCCCCGATAGATGCCCAAATCGACGAGCGAGCCTGGGAATGGCTGCGCCGACACGATGAGCGGGCCTACTCCTATGTGGATGCGGTCAGCTTCGAGATCATGCGACGAGAGCGGATAACGGAGGCCCTGGCATTCGACGGCGACTTCACCGCCGCAGGATTCGTCGAAGTCCGCCCCTGAAAACATGCACGACGAACCTTGCTAGGACTAGAGGCATGAAAATGCAATCCCACTTCGACAACGAATTGTTCGAGTTCCTCGTCGAGCTGCAGGCAAACAACAACCGCGAGTGGTTCGCAGAGCACAAGGAACGGTACGAGCGGCATGTAAAGCAGCCCCTGCTGGACTTCATCGAGGACTTCGAGCCGTACCTGCACTCGATCAGCAAGCACTTCGTCGCCGACGCCCGAGCCAACGGCGGATCCATGTTCCGGATCTATCGCGATGTCCGCTTTTCCAAGGACAAGTCCCCCTACAAGACCCAAGCTGCGGTCCACTTCCGCCACGAAGCCGGCAAGTCGGCCCATGCGCCGGGCTTCTACTTACACCTGGCCCCCGACGAGGTGTTTGCCGGAGTTGGCCTCTGGCGACCGGACTCAGCTGCGTTGGCAGGAATCCGTCAGCAGATTGTCGACGATCCCCAAGGCTGGGACCACGCCGTTCAGGCCACCGGATTCGCCGAAGAATTCGAGCTGACCGGAGACTCGCTAAAGCGCCCCCCAAAGGGATTCGACCCCGACCACCCGAACATCGAAGACCTCAAGCGCAAGGATCACGTGGCCACGGTTCCGTTCTCCGAGGATGAGGTCACGACCGCAGGCTTCATCGAGTCGTTTGCCGACGCCTGCCGCATAGCTTCGCCGTATACGGAATTCCTAACGACAGCCGTCGGCCTCCCGTACTGACCGGACGCGGTCGCGCCGAACTCAGGATTCCTTAAGCGTGGGGGTGTAGTTCTCGAGTTCGGGGAGGATCTCTTTGCCTATGAGTTCGATGGTGCGCATGATCGACTCGTGGGAGTGGTAGCCGAACTGCACGTAGCAGATGAGCTGATCCACGCCGAGGTCGGCGTAGTGCTTCATCTTCTCGTAGCAGGTGTCCACATCGCCCACCACGATCATGTCGGCCTCGTCGAAGTGATGGATCAGATCGTCGATCCCCTCTTCCATGAGCGGCTTGAGCAGCGGGAAAGTTGCGTCCCGCTCTTCCTGTGATAGCTCGGGCAGCTCCCAGTCCAACGTGAACTGGGCCAGGTTGGTGTACCACCACTCAACTGAGCGCCACACGTCGTTGTCCAGCACCTGCTGGGGGGTGTCGGCGCAGTGCACCAGGGTGTAGGCCGCGGTGGCGTTGGTGGTAACGTCGGTGATGGGCTCGGGGTTCTCGGCCGCGGCCCGGTAATTGCGGATGTGGCGGGCCATGGCCTCCAACGGCTGCATGATGGAAAACGACAGCATGCCCATGCCTGCTTTGCCGGCCACCGCGGCGGAGTTCTCCGAGGCGCACGCCATCCACGCTGGCGGGTGGGGATACTGCATCGGCTTGGGGGTGACCATGCGCTTGGGGAACTTGAAGCGGGGCGAGTCGTACTCGAAGTACTCCTCCCGCCACATACCGCACACAATCTCGATGGCCTCTTGCCAGTCGTCTCGGGAGCGTTCCCGGTCGACCCCGAAGGCGATCTGCTCCATCGGAGTGGACCGGCCGGTGCCCCACACCGCCCGACCGTTGGACAAGATGTCGACGGTGGCCACCTTCTCGGCGATGCGCTGCGGCGGAATGAACCCGAACGGGGTCAGGGTCACACCGAAGCCCATCTTGATGTTCTCGGTCACCATCGACAGGGCCCCGAGCAGCACCTCAGAGGCCGGGCAGTGCGAGCGCCCCTCGCGGAAGTGGTGCTCCACCGCCCAGATGGTGTTGAACCCGAAGGTGTCGGCCAGCTTGATCTGCTCAACAGCGTCCTTGTAGGCCTTCTGCTCCCGCTCCCGCTGGCCCCAGGGATGGGGCTTTCCCCACGGCTTGGGTGCATCCACTTCGTACAGCAAGTCCAACTTCATGGCGGCGACGATACCGACCGGCCCTAGATCAGCGCATCTTGGAGCCGGCTCCCGGGCCGACCTCGGCCCCCGCATCGGCCGCCAAACGAAAACCCATGTGCCCGGTGGTGGACGACGGCTCGTTGGCGTGGCGGGCGGCCACTCGGTAGCGATTGCAGTAGGAGTCGTGGCAAAGATACGAGCCGCCCCGGATGGACCTCGCCCGGCCCTGGGGCGGCCCCATCGGATCGACCAGGGGCCGCTCAGGGGGGAACCTGTTGTCGAACCAGTCGGCGCACCACTCCCACACGTTGCCCGAGCAGTTGTAGAGCCCGTACCCGTTGGGCTCGTACTGGTTCACCGGGGCGGTGCCCACAAAGCCGTCCTCGGCGGTGTTGTGGCTGGGAAATTCCCCCTCCCAAATGTTCAGTCGGGGCTCCCCGTCAGGGCTCATCTCGTCGCCCCACGGCAATCGGGCCTGAATCAGGCCACCCCGGGCCCCGTGCTCCCACTCGGCCTCGGTGGGCAACCGCGCCCCGTACCAGGCCGCACAGGCCGCGGCATCGAACCACGACACATGCACCACCGGGTGGTTGCCCCGTTCCTCCACCGACGACTGCGGGCCCTCGGGCCGAGACCAACACGCCCCCTCCACTTGGCGCCACCACTCGGCCCCCACCACCCCTCGGGTGGGCTGAAAGTCGTCGGGCAACAGCCCGCCGAACACAAACGACCACCCCTCCCGCTCAGCAACGGTTACATACCCGGTGGCCTCGACAAAGGACGCGAATTCGTCGTTGGTCACCGCGGTAGCGGCGATCTGGTAAGGGCTCAGCACCACCTCCCGCACCGGCCCCTCGCCGTCGCCCTCAAACCACACCTCCTCGGTGCCCATAAGAAACGACCCGCCCTCCAGCGACACGAAATTCATCAAGCAGCCCAATCAGCTTCCGACGATGGCGGAATCGGCCAACAAAAGGAAATCCACCCCAGCGTCATAGCATGAATCCATGAAGACAACCGGAATCATCTTTGCCGGTCTCGACTGCGACGCCGACGCCATCGAGGACTGGAACCGCTGGTATGACTTGGAGCACCTGCCCCCCAATATCGCCCTGACCGATGTGATGCACGGCCGCCGATACGTGGCCCCGCCCAGCCACCAGGGGTTGCGGCCCGACGGCTGCGATGAGGCGTTCTCCGACGGGCGCAGCGCCTTTCTCACCATCTATTGGCTGTGCGGCGACGTTGACGGGGTGATGGCCACCATGACCGACTACCGGGAGGTGCTGGTGGAAGCCGACCGGATGTTCCCCGACGAGAAGAAGATCGTGCGGCTGGGCGACGCCCTCGCCCTCGACTGGGCAGTGGCCGACCCCGCACTGAAGGCCGATCCCGGCGACATCCCCCACATCTCCCACACCGATATTCATGTGGTGCTGCGCCGGGGCCTTGGCGATCAACATTGGCACCGGGCCATCTATGCCCCCGCGGCGGTGTCCGTCGAGGGGGTGCACGCGGTGGTGTCGTTCACTTCCCGCTTCGCCCCCGATACCGCCATCGACTTGCACATGATCGAAGGCGACCCCGCCGAGGTGGTGGCTGCGCTGCGGGCCGCCACCCCCTCTCGGCCGGCCACCACCGATGTCGGGATGGACGGGCCGTTCCAGCTCATCGAGCCGCTGCGCTACCCGTGGGCCGAGCAGATCCGCGGGTCATGGATGCCTCAAACGGTCGCCTGAGCGACCCGGCCTCGCTTCGGCGAGCCAAGTGGCGGGCCACTGGCCTGCTGCTGGCCGCCGCCGTGTTGTTTGTGGTGATGCGGCTGCTCACCGACGGCGACGGCTGGTCCGGCTACGTGGAGGCCGCGGCCGAAGCGGCCATGATCGGCGGTTTGGCCGACTGGTTCGCGGTGACTGCCCTGTTCAAACACCCGCTGGGCATTCCCATTCCCCACACCGCCATCATCCCCCGGCGCAAAGACGCCATCGGCGCCAGCTTGGGCGAGTTCGTGCAGGACAACTTTTTCGAGCCCGACGACTTGGCCCGCTGGGTGGCCGATCGGGCCCCCGCTGAGGCTCTGGGCCGATGGCTAGCCGCAGAGGGGGATGCCGGGCTGGTGTCGGGTCCCGCTCTGGGTCGGCTACTGGAGTCGATGGTCGATGGCGGCCACCACCGCTCAATGGTCGACGCCGCTGTGCAGCGGGCTGACCGCTTCCTGGTGGACAACTACGAGGTGCTGCGAGACCGCATTGTGGAGGAAGCACCCATCTATACCCCCAAGGTGCTCGATCACCACATCTTCACTCGCCTCCACCGAGGAGTGCGGGGGGTGCTGGCCGACATGGCCGACGACCCCAACCACGAACTGCGCCTTCGCATCGACGCCGGACTGCGGAGCTATGCCCAGCGCCTCCAAACCAACCAGCGACTGGCCACCCGGGTGGAGGCGGTTCTGGCTAGGGCCGGTGAGTCGTTGCAAGGCGACTCCACCCTCCAGAACCGGGTGGACAGATGGCTGGTTTCCGCAGTGGGCCTGTTGGCCCGCCACGCCCAAGCCGAGGTAGCCAACGTGATCGGCAGCACCGTGGCCCGCTGGGACGCCGACGACACCAGCTCCCGCATCGAGCGCCGAGTCGGCCGCGACCTCCAGTTCATCCGCATCAACGGCACCCTCATCGGTGCCCTTGCCGGCTTAGCCATCCACGGAATCAAACAGGTGCTTTAGTGGTCAGTCTGTGAATCGAGACCGCAGCTCGTGCTTCAACACCTTGCCGGTGGCGTTTCGAGGCAGCGATTCCACGATTTCTATCTGTTCCGGAATCTTTTGCGGCATGATCCCCGCCGCCCGGAAATAGTCCCCTACCTCGGGCAAGTTAAGCCCCTCGGCACCAGAGGCCAGCTCAACGACTGCGCAAACCCGCTCGCCCCGCTCCTCGTCGGGGAGCCCGATCACCCCGGCGTCGAGCACCTTCGGGTGGGCGAACAGCAGATCCTCGATTTCCGTAGCCGAGATGTTCTCCCCCTTGCGGATGATGATGTCCTTCACCCGCCCGGTGAGAGTCACATATCCCCCGGCATCCAGGTAGCCGACGTCGCCAGTGTGGAACCAGTCTCCGTCGAACGCAGACGCAGTCAAGGCGTCGTCCATGTAGCCCCGGCAGACCATGGGCCCCCGGATCCACAGCTCCCCTTCCACTCCGACATCAGCCGGTTCGCCGTCGAAGCCCACCACCTTGATTTCCGCCCCGGCCAGCGGCCGGCCCTCGGTCTCAGCCAGCTTCTCATCGGGGTCGTCGGGAGTGTTCTGGGCGATGATCGGCGCCTCGGTCATCCCCCAGGCGTGGCCGCATCCCCGCCCGCCGATCTCGGCCTGTACCTCGTAGTGCTGGGATGCGGGCATGGGCGCCCCGCCGCCGGAGAAGAGCCGGAGCCGGGGAAGGATGGGCTGGCCAGGCTGCTTGCGCTGCTCGGCCACAAAGGCCATGAAGAAGGCCGGGCCTCCGCCCACCAGAGTGACATCGTGACGGGCGAACAGCGCCGTGGTGTCAGTGGGATCGAACGCCTCGGCAATCACCAGGGTGCAGCCCGAGCTCAACGACACCGACAGGTTGGACACCCCGCCTATGTGGGCGAACGGAAAGGCCAGACCGAACTTGTCGTCGGCGGTCACGTGCTGGCGGTCCACCATGGCGATGCCCGACGCCATCACCGAGGAGTCGCAGTGGCGGGCGCCTTTGGGATCAGACGTGGTGCCCGACGTGTAGTACACCCACCGGATCTCCTCGGGGTCCTCAGGAGCAGGAATGTCGTCCAGCATTGATGGATCGCCCTCCGGCAAGTCCCCGTCACCCACCACCACATTCAGGCCGTCAACTTCAGCGGCGATCCCCTCCGCCATGGCCTGAAAGTCGAACCCCCGCCACACCGACGGCACCAAGAACAGCTGAGCCCCAGTCTGGCGAACGCAGAAACCCACCTCCCGCTCCCTATACACCGGGATGATCGGATTCTGCACCGCGCCCAACCGAGCCAGCGCCGCCTGCAACACCAAAGTGGACGGCCATGTCGGCAGCTGCCACGAAACCGATACCCCCGGCCCCGCCCCCAACTCAACCAGCCCCGCCGCCGCCCGCAGCGCCACATCCCGATACTCGGCAAACGTGAGCACCTGATCCCGGTCGTCGATGATCATCAGAGCATCCGGCGTCAACTCCGCCCGCCGCTCCACCATCCCCCAAAACGTCCCGCCACTCAACACGCCAAGACCATAGACCCGGTGGATCAACAGCGGGCGTAACGACAGACCAGATTCCCTAGATGTTGATTCTGCTGTTAGCAGCTAAGTTCTCTAGTTGACTAGAGAACTATAGAAATATAGATTTTGGTCTCATGACTAGGTCTGAAGCCAATGCCCTTCTTGCCCTGCGGCTTGGAATTGATCGTGCGGGACGCACACCGATAGCGACACAGATCGCTGAACAATTGACATCAAGGATTGCTTCAGGAGTTCTGTTGGCAGGCAACCGGCTTCCAGCAACGAGCGACGTAGCCGACCACCTTGAAGTGAACGTGCATACGGTGCGTGCGGCCTACGCCCAACTCGCAGCCGACGGGGTCATTGCCATGCAGAGGGGCAGCCGAGCCCTGGTATTGGGCTTTGACGCAAATGCGGCGCGCACGAGCCGAACGGGCATTCCCACATTCACCATCGGCGTCATGGTTCCTCACTTCTCGGACTACTACGCCGAATTCCTCCAAGCAGTGGCACAGTCGGCCGAAGTCGAGGGCTGGCTACCGATCATTTGCCAAACGCGGCAGTACGAGGCGGGAACAGTGGCGCGCTACGTCGACCAGATGGCGAGCCGCGGCGTGGATGGACTGATCGCACTGCACTTTGAGACTCCAGATGACGCCGAAACGACGGCAGCGCTGGCGATGGCCGCCGACCACCTGCCATTGGTGTTCGTGGACAGCGCCCCACTCGAATTTGGCCATCAGATCATGGTGGATCGGGTGGCCGGCGCCTTGGAGGCCACAAAACACCTCCTTGACCACGGCCATCGGCGCGTGGCCTTCATCTCAACCCCGATCGGGTGGAGCTCACGCAGCCAGCTGCGTCAGGGATACCTGCAAGCGCTCGAAGAGGCCGGCTTGGAGCCCGACGTAGAGCTTGAGATTGCCGCGGGGGACATGTCGCTGGACGCCGGCGCCAAAGCAGCGTCGAGCCTCATGCTGCTCGACAACCCCCCCGAAGCGATCTTTTGCGCTGGCGACATTCTCGCCTTAGGCGCTCTTCAGCACTTGCAAGACATGCGGGTAAGCGTTCCAGAAGACGTGAGCGTCATGGGCTACGGCGAATTGCCCTTCTCATCTTTGGCGGGTCCCCCCTTGTCGTCATCGCGCCTTCCGGCGCGTGAGCTGGGAGAACTTGCGGTTGCCAACCTCCGTGATGCCATCGACGGCCGGAGCCGAATCCACATCGCTCCGATTCAAACCTCGCTAGTTGCCCGGCGGTCTTGCGGCTGCCGATAACCCTTCCAAATGAAGTGCACAGCATTGCTGGGCCGAAAGGAAACCCAATGAACCCCAGACGACTACTCATCACCTGGCTGGCGATCCTGACTGCGTTGGCCATAACCGTTTCTGCCTGCGGTAATGATGACGATGCCCCGGCATCGAGCGAGCCTGAACCCACTGTCGCAACCAGTGAGCCCGAGCCAACCGCCGAGCCTCAACCTGAGCCAGAGCCAGAGCCCGAGCCAACCGCCGAACCAGAGCCCGAGCCCACGCCTCAAGAATTGCGAAACGTCTCACTGCGGCTGCCCTGGTTCCCGAGCGTTCAGTTCGCAGGCTCCTACGTCGCCGCAGCCAAGGGCTTCTTTGAGGAAGAGGGTCTGAACGTCACCATCAATCCTGGGGGGTTCGATGTCAACAGCATCACGCTTGTAGCCGCAGGCTCCGACGACTTCGGCCTGCACGACACCAACTCGCTCATCTTCGCGTCCGTCGAGGAAATTCCCCTTGTCACGGTGGCGACCTATCTTCACGCGCACCCGGGGGCCATCATGTCGCTTGAGTCTTCAGGCTTCGAGTCCTTGGACGATCTGGTGGGCGCCACCATCGGCTTCCAAGAGGGCGGCCCGTGGCAGCTCACCCAGGCCATGCTCACTCAAAACGGCATCGATCCAGACTCCCTCAACCAGGTGGCGGTCGGCTTCGATCTCACCCCGCTTTTCGAGGGCGACATTGATCTGCTGACGGTGTTCTCCACCAACGAACCGGTTTTGGCCGAACTGCAAGGCTTCCCAGTGGATGTCTTCATTCCCTACGACTATGGAGTACAGGCTGCGGCCAACGCTCTGTTCACCACCACCAGCTTCAGGCAAGACAACCCTGAGGTGGTATGCGGGATGGCTCGCGCCATTGCCAGGGGCTGGCAATACGCATTCGAGAATCCAGAAGAAGCGGTCGAAATTGTCGTTGCCGTCGACCCTGACAACCTCACGGTCGAAAAGGAGTCGGCTTCACTTGAGGCAGTTCGACCGAGTGTCCTTTCCGAATCCGCTCTCGCTGACGGAATCGGGACGATGACGGCCGAACGGTGGCAAACCGTCGATGACGTCCTCCGCCAGTACGGCGGCCTTGAGGCGAACGTCGACCTAGCGGGCGTCTACGACGACTACTGCTTCTGAGAAATCCCCTCCGGGAATTGCGTGGCCGGTGCAATCGGTGGCGCTGGCCACGCAATTTCTAGGTCCAAGCGAGAGGAGCCTTCGTGGCGATTCTGGACAAGAACGCAAGAACGCTCCACACACGCCAATACCACCTCCATGTGAGTCCAGGCGATGTCGGGAAATACGTGCTGTTGCCCGGCGACCCAGCTCGGGTACTCATGATCGCCCAACATCTGGACAACCCAGGCGAGATCGCCTTCCATCGCGAATACCGAACGGTGACCGGGTTCTACAGAGGAATCAAAGTCAGTGGCACATCGACGGGAATCGGGTGTCCATCCGCGGCAATTGCGGTTGAAGAACTGGCCAACGTCGGGGCAACGCACTTCATTCGAGTCGGCAGCAGTGCCGCCTACCGTCCCGAAATCGCTCGGGGCGACCTGATTGTCAATACGGCGACGATGCGACTAGACGGCACCAGCGCCGCCTACGTCGATCCGAGATTCCCGGCGGTGGCTGATCACTTCCTCGTTCGACATCTGATCGACGCCGCTCAAGACATTGCCGCCGAACGCGGGTTCAAAGTGCACGTGGGCGTCAACGCATCAAGCGATGCCTTCTACGCCGAGACACCAGAGCTCGTCGAGCAACTCCAAGAGCACCGCATCTCGAATGTAGAGATGGAGAGTTCAGCCATATTCACCATCGCCCATTTGAGGGGTTTGTTCGCGGCGATGGTCTGCGCAGTGTCGTACAACTACACGCGTCCAGGCGAGGTCGACTTCGAGGGCGAAAACCACGCCCTAATTGCCGGTTGGGAGAATGCGATTGCCGTGGCGCTCGAAGCGATTGCCCGCTACGAGGCGGACGAAGACATGCCATGACCGGCGGCGGGGGGATCGCAATACACGGCGTCGGCATGACGTTCGGCGGCAGCCGGAGCGTGACTGCACTCGATGGCATCGACCTTCACATCACGAGTGGAGAGTTTGTCGCCATTGTCGGGCCCTCGGGATGCGGAAAGTCGACGCTGCTCCGCATCGTGGGCGGGCTCTTGGATCCGACTTCGGGACACGTGGACATAGATGGCAAGACACCCAACCAAGCGAGGCGCGACGTTGAGTTCGGGTTCGTGTTCCAGCAGCCCACACTGTTCCCATGGCTTCGAGTGCTCGGAAATGTCCTGTTGCCGGACCGGGTCTTGGGTCGCCGAAACCCGAACAGCGGGCCAGGCAGCAAGGACATCGCCCGGGAACTACTACGCGACGTAGGGCTAGAGGGATTCGAAAACCACTACCCGGGCCAGATCTCCGGAGGCATGCAGCAACGCGTGGCTCTGGCCCGAGCGCTTAGCTACGGACCCAACACCCTGCTTATGGACGAGCCCTTCGGGGCACTCGACGAGTTCACTCGAGACAGGCTTAACCTGCAACTTCTTGAAGTGTGCAACAAGACCGTCTCTACCGTGCTCTTCGTCACCCACAGCATTCAAGAGGCCATCTTCCTTGCCGATCGGGTCGTGATGCTCAGCCCTAGACCAGGACGCATTACCCGCATCGCCGAGGTGCCGTTCCGCAAGCCTCGACCACTCGAGATTCGCTACGAACCCGAATTTGCCGCCCTGGCCGGAGAGCTTCGAGGTCTCCTCGAGGGCGTTGACGATGATGAGATGGCACTGGACCGGCCATGAGCGGCACCAGAAAGCGCAGCCGTACCGCCGATGTACTGCTTCGGGCCCTGCCCTCGCTGGCGATTTTCGCTTTGTGCCTCGTCGCTTGGGAACTGTGGGTGAACATCCGAGACGTTCCCGCCTATCTCTACCCGAGCCCAACCGAAATCGGAAAGGAGCTGCGAGACGAAGGGGTGTCGCTTGCGGCGGACGATCTCCGCTGGACCATGATCGAAGCGGTTCTAGGGTTCCTGCTGGGAAGCGCAGTCGCCCTCTTCACCGCGATCGTGTTCGTCCATGCCAAGTTCTTGGAGCGGGTGTTCTTTCCTTGGGCGATCGTCTTGCAGACCGTGCCTATTGTCGCAGTGGCACCACTGTTGACGATCTGGTTCGGATTCACGCTCACTCCTAAGGTGCTGATCGCCGCCATGATCTGCTTCTTCCCCGTGCTCGTCAACGCGACTAAGGGCCTGCGGTCGATCAGCAGCCAAGCTGTGGAGCTTATGAGCATCTTGTCGGCCAGCAAGTGGTCGCTCTTTTGGCGGGTTCGCGTTCCCAGCTCCCTGCCCTACATTTTCGCCGGACTGAAAGTAGCTTCAACGCTGTCCGTGATCGGAGCAATAGTCGCCGAGTTCACTGGGGCCGACAGGGGGATCGGCTTCGTCATCATCCAAGCCAGCTATCGCCTCGACACCCGGCTGATGTTCGCGGGAATCGCTCTCTCGTCTGCGGCCGGAGTTGTCTTCTTCAACGTGATCGACGCTCTCGAGCGTCTGGCTCTGCGATGGCCCGACGCCCGACTCGACCGTTAATCCAACCGCCCCGCCAAACTGGAGCTATGACAACCCTGTCAGTCACGCTGCCGTCGTTCGGCCCCATCTACCGGGACAACAACTTTCACCAAATTGCCGACCTGGCCCAGATGGCCGAGCAGGCCGGAGTAGACCGCATCATGCTCACCGACCACGTCGTCATGGGTCAGCACACCGAAAATTATCCCTACGGCCCCTTCCCCTTTCCGCCCGAGACCGCCTGGCTGGAGCCGCTGGCATCCATCGCCCACATGGCCGCCGTCACCGAGCGAGTCCGATTCAGCACCAAGATCCTGATCGCCCCCCTGCGCCCCGCCGCAGTACTGGCCAAGACCCTGGCCACCATGGACGTGTTGTCCCAAGGCCGCCTTGAGGTCGGCGTCGGAACCGGCTGGCAGCGCGAAGAGTACGAAGCCGCCGGCGTCCCCTGGAACCAGCGAGGTCAGCGTCTCACCGACTCCATTGCCGCCTGCAAGGCCCTGTGGGGGGATTCCCCGGCCTCGTTCCACTCGACCACGGTCAACTTCGACGACATCTGGTGCGAGCCCAAGCCAGCCCAGCCTGGCGGCATCCCCATTTGGGTGGCCGGCGCGCTCCACCCCAACAACCTGGCCCGCCTCGTCGAACACGCCGACGGCTGGATCCCACCCCCTTACGGCACTGTCGAAGAAGTGGCCGATGGGGTGGGACGGCTACGAGAAGCTCTCGGCGCCGCCGGCCGTAGCACTAACGGCTTCGGCGTACAGGGCGACATCGACGCCGTTGCCGGCAACGACGACCGCCCGTCCATTCAGGCCAGCATGGGCGCCGCTGCCGATTGGATCGACGCGGGCGCTACCACCATCAATGTGGTGATGTCGTTGTTCTGCTGGCGCATGGACCGAGCCCAAGGGTGGTTCGACGACTTGGCCCAGAGTTGGGAATCGCTCGGACTCCGCTGACCTCGGAGGCAATCTCCATTCGCACCCGTAGGCTCCGATGATGCAGTTCCTCAATGCTCGGGAACTCGATCAGACCCAATTCGATGCCGCTTTGAAGCTTCAGCAGCGGCTGGACTGCGCCCGCGACCCGGGGCTTCCGTTGACCCCGGCCGGCGAGTTGCGAGCGACGTTTGACGACAACGCCAGCGATAACGCCTACCACGAACGGCTTGTGGCGTTCGACGACGGAGAGGCCGTCGCCTTTGGTCACTTGGAACTGACCCGCGATCCTGCCAACGAGACGCTGGCAATACTGGAAATAACTCCAGTCCACAACGACGCATCAAAGGCAGTGCTGAGCGAATTGCTGAGAATTGCCCGGGCCGACGGCCGAACCTCGGTCATCGCCTTCGGCGACTACACGCCCGAAGCCGATGCGTTCTGGGCCGGTTTGGGTGCCGAATTGCGCTTCACCGAGCAGGAGTCGGATTTGGACATGGCCTCGGTGGACGCCGAGCTGATGACACGATGGATCGACGCCGCTCCTGACGACATCGACCTAGTGCACTGGGCAGGTCGCTGCCCCGATGAGCACATCGACGCGCTCGTTGCCACCGCCACCGCCATGAACGACGCTCCTACCGACGACCTCGAAATCGAAGACACGATTTTCGACGCCACCACCCTGCGAGCCGACTTCGAAGCCCGCGACGCCTGCGGCATCGACTATGTGGGCATCCTGGCCATCTGCGTTGACGGGTCGGCGGCGGGTGCCACCGAGGTGTTCGTCAACCGCTTCCGGCCTGCCTTCGCATGGCAGTGGAACACGGTCGTGCTACCCGCCTACCGGGGCCGGGGCATCGGACGCTGGATGAAGGCGGCGATGTGGCAGCGGCTGCGCACCGAGGCCCCCGAGGCAACCACACTGCGCACTGGCAACGCTGAGAGCAACGCCGCCATGCTGGCCATCAACACCGAGATGGGCTTCCGACCGTCGCATTTGATGGGATGCTGGCAAGCCGATCTAGCAATCCTCGAATCCGGGATCAGCCGCGGCGGAAGCGAAGAAAGGACTCACGCTTGAGATGGCGGTCAGGCCTGCCGCTCACAAGTTGAATCAGGGGATATCGCCGTCGGCTCGGAAGCGCTCAACTGCTTCGGCGGGCCGACCCGCGATCACCCCGTCCACCGGTAGGTCGATGAGCTCGGCGTAGTAGTCGGGATCCTCCTGCCAGTCCTCGTTGGGCCACACCCACACCGCCAATCCTTCGTCGGCCGCTTTGCCCAGCAGGTCGGGAGTGAGCACGTCGAGGCCGCTGAAGGTGGGCGGCACTTGCAAGATGAGGTCGTTGGGGTGCAGCGGGACCGACGCGAATGCCCACGCCGGCAGGGAGTCCTGACCAGGGCTGGTAACAACCTCGGGTGCCAATTCCCGGAATCCGACCAGCGCCTCGTCCCGGAATGAGACCACCACGACCGAGTCGGTGCGGCCCAGCTCCTCAATCTCCGCAGCCAGCACTGCCGCCATCTCAAGGATGAAGTCGATGTCGTCCTCGCCGTCGTCGCCCGCGGGAGTTTTGATCTCCACGTCCAGCACATGCTCTGGAAACGCCAGCGCCACCGCCCGGAATGTCTCCACCCGGAAGTCGTCGGGACCGTACCCCTCGGGAGGAGCGACATCACCAGTGCGAATGCCCCGATAGGAGTAGGCGTCAGGGGCGAGGTCGTGGCTAGGCCACTCCTCGGACCACCAGTAGGCGTTGTCGAGCGCCTGAAGCTCTTCGTAGGTCATGTCCCGAACTCGCCCGGTGGCATTGGTGGTGCGGTCGACGGTGTCGTCGTGGTGCACCACCAGCACTCGGTCGGCAGTCATCTGCAAATCCATCTCCAACACGTCAACCCCGGCGTAGGCCGCCTGGGAGAAGGCGTACATGGTGGAGTGGGGCCACGAGCGATCGCCGCCCGCGTGGCCGATAACCAACGGCCGACCCAGCGCCAACAGCTCGCGCACCGTGCTGGCCGCCGGAGTCGGAACCGGAGGAAGCGCGGCCACGGTTGGCATCGGTGTGCTTGTTGGCGGCGGCACGGTAGGGGTGACGACAGGTGTTTGCTCGACTGGTTCTGGCTCCGCCCCATTTTCCTCAGCGGCCACCGGGGTCGCGGCTTGCGTCGGGGTGGGAGCTTCGGTGGGAGGGGCGGTTGTAGCGGCGGCAGTTGCGGCGGCAGTTACCGACGACGCAGTGTCTTGCTCGACGCTCGGAGCACTGTCATCTGCACCATCGCACCCCACTAGCAGCGCACCCAGCAGAACAAGTGCCAACGGGACGGACATAACCATCAAAGGAACCAACCTGCGCGGCGAGCGGCGCATACCAAAGACTCTAGGCCCAAAAGTTTGGGTGCTTCGCCGGCAATTCCTCGCTAATACTGAGGGGCGACCACGATCCCGTCCCGCATGTGTCCGGTGACCTCGGTACGGGTGGCGCAGCAGTGGCCGGTCTCATTCATGCTCATCAGCATTCGGCGATCGTCATCCACCCACACCCGGCAGATGCCGGAATATGACACCTGGAGGTGGATCCGCTCTGACGCCATCACCAGCTCCGATACCACACGATTGACCACCCCACCGTGGCAGGCCACCGCAATGTGCTGCCCAGGTCGGGCCTCGCACAACCGCTCGAAGGCGGCTATCACCCGCTTGTGGAATTCCTCGGGAGTGTCCCAGCCGATGGCGGCGTAGTCCTGAGCCCGAATGGCCTCGTAGTACTCACCGCCCTCAGACGCCAAGAGCTCGGTGGGGAGGTACACCTTGGAGTTGCGGTCGATCTCGGTGAAGTCCTCTTCCAGCTCGATCTCCAGCCCTAGCCGGGCGGCCAGCGGCTCGATGGTCTCGATGGCTCGCCGCTTGGTGCTAGAGATGATGTGGTCGAAGGGCTCATGCTCCAGCCAGTCGGCCAGCCGCTCCGCTTGCCACTTGCCCAACTCGCTCAAGCCGGGGTCGGCCACCTTGTCGGTGTTCCACTCCCGTTCGGGTTGGCCGTGGCGGATAAGGGCGATTTGCACGTCAATACCCTACGCTGCCCAGATGGACAAAAAAGAAGCAGATCGTGTCGCTTGGAACAACATCATGCTGGTCGATCCCCCCGACAGCGATGACCTCTACCTACGATTCACCAAACGGGTGTTCAGCGACGTGTGGAGCCGCCCTGCGCTAGCGAGGCGGGAACGGCGCCTCGTCACACTGACCGCCATCGCCGCCACCGGCAACGGCCCCATCCTGCCCCACCACATGAAGCCGGCCTTGGAGTCGGGCGACCTCACCACCAAAGAACTGGCCGAGTGGGTGGTCCACATCGCCCACTACGCCGGCTGGCCGGCCAGTGCTCAGGCCTATACGGCCCTGCGGATGGCCGCGGCCGAACTCGGCATAGAGTTCGAAGACGACGACTGACGGGACTCGTCGCCAGCCAGCCCTATTCCAACGACACCTCGTTGCAGGAAGAGGGGGCCCGCGCCGGATTAAACACACGCGGCCGCTGGTTCGACTCGGTGCCCGAGCGGTCGGTGTTCAGATAGGCCTCAATGGCGTTGGCGGTGGCTTTGGCGGCTACGCGGATGTACTCGTCGGTAGCGAACAAGGCGGCCTCGGAACGGTTGGTTAGGTAGCCGTATTCGACGAGGACCGCGGGAACATTGGGCAGGCTGATCATCCCATAGGCGTCGCTTCCGCGAGTAGACAGAACGCGCAACACTCCGGCATCCAGCACCCGACTCCACCGTACGTTTTCGAATCCTGCCAGTGCGTTGGTGATCTCCTGATGGAGCAGCCCACCGAGACGAGCGGAATCCGAGCGAGCCAGTTGGGCCGACACCGACTGCACGTATACCTCAGTGCCCGGTCGGTTGCCGATGCTGAAGGTTGGTCCATTGTGGTGGATTGAGACCAAGGCTTCAGCTCCCAGGGCGTCGGCGAATGCGGATCGAACCGACAGCGGGGACCCGTATTGGCCATTCCGAGTGGAGGCAGCAGGAATGCCCCGACTAGACAGCTCGTTCAATATCGCATAGCTGAGGGTCAGGTTCAGGTCGTGCTCGGCCAACCCGTTGGGTCCGACCGCACCGATGTCATAGGAGCCACCATGGCCTGGATCCACGACCACACGCACCCCCTGAAGAGGCAGTCCGGCACTGACTGTGGAAATCGAGCCACACGGCGTCATGACGACAAATCTCCCCTCGTTCACCTCCGGTGCGGGAGCCGACACACCCTTGTCGCCGTCCGGTCGCACAGGAAAAGACTCCCCGTCCACCCCCAAAACGGCTACCGACACACCGCTCGGCGTGATCAGCCCCGGCGGAGGACCTCCCTCAAGATCTCCGGGCCGCACCAGAGCGTCAAGGGCGAGAGACAGAGTTTGCTTCGAATTGGCTTGCCCAGGACAGCCTCCAGGGGTGATGGCGGTGTCGATTTCGAAGTCGAACCGGCAGCGGTAGGTGTTCAGCAGCGCCTCTTGGACTGCGATCAAGCGGTCCCGAACGGCAATGTCTTCAGAGGTGGGTATCCCCTCAAACTTCGCCGGTTGAGAAAACCCCTGGGTTGGATAGCCATTGGTGCAACCGCTGGCTACCGCACCGATGTCGAGTCCGAATTGGCATCGATAGACATTGAGCAGCGTTTCCTGGGCGGAAATGAGGTTGTCGCGCAACGCGATGTCCTCGCTGGTAAACCCGCCCCTTGAGGCACTCTGCGCACTCGCTCCAGAGACTCCCAAGGCCAGCGCCAACAAGCTCACCGCTACTGCCCATAAGGCGCGATTTGAACCGACGGTGAATCGTCCGGAATCGGACACCACGAAAACGTATAAATCCACCCTGTGCAACCGCCAATCCCTGTTGAACCCGGATATTCATGTCCAACCCGGTTGCGGCTCGTTGATGTCAGCCGACTTTGATCTCCCCAGAAGGATCAACAGCAGCCGTCGCGGTACCTCCCTCGGCAATTGCACCGCTGAGGACGGCCTCGGCAAGTTGATCGGCCAGCTCACGCTGGATAACCCGCTTGAGTGGGCGGGCGCCGTAGGCCGGGTCGTAGCCGTCGGCGGCCAGCTTGGCCCGAACCTCGTCGGGCACCACCAGGTGAATACGGCGGTCGGATAAGCGGTCAGCCAGTCGGTCGATCTGGAGGTCGACGATTTTGGCCAGGTGCTCGGGTTTCAGCTCGCCGAACGTCACGATGTCATCGATGCGGTTCACGAACTCGGGGCGGAAGTACTCCTTGGGATCCACGGCCAGGTTGGACGTCATGATCAGCACCGCGTTGGTGAAGTCCACCGTGCGCCCCTGGCCGTCGGTAAGCCGGCCGTCGTCCATGAGCTGCAAGAGCACGTTGAACACCTCCGGGTGGGCCTTCTCGATCTCATCCAGCAGCACCACTGCGTAGGGGCGTCGCCGCACGGCCTCGGTCAGCTGGCCACCCTCGTCGAATCCGACATAGCCGGGTGGCGCGCCAATGAGGCGCGACACGCTGTGCTTTTCCATGTACTCCGACATGTCGATGCGGACCATGGCCCGCTCGTCGTCGAACAAGAAGTCGGCCAGCGTGCGGGCCAGTTCCGTCTTGCCCACGCCAGTGGGGCCGATGAACAGGAACGATCCGATGGGCCGGTTGGGATCAGACAGCCCCGCTCGACTGCGGCGGATGGCCGAGGCCACCAGATGCACTGGTTCGCTTTGGCCGATCACTCGCTGGCTCAGCACCGATTCCAAGCGCAGCAGCTTGTCGGTTTCGCCTTCCATCAGGCGGGTGACCGGCACCCCGGTCCAGCGGGACACCACTGCGGCCACATCGTCTGGGTCCACTTCCTCCTTCAACATCTGCCGGTCGGCTTGGAGCTCGGCCAGCCGTCGATCGGCTTCGGCGATCTGGCGCTCCAGCTCGGGCAGCTTGCCGTAGCGGATCTCCGCGGCTCGCTCTAGATCAACTTCCCGGTCCAGGGCGGTGCTCAGAGCGTCGTGCTCTTCCTTCAGCGTTCTGATTTGGCCGATGGCCTCCTTCTCCGATTGCCAGTGGGCCTGCATACCGGCCAGCTCTTCCCGGAGATTGGCCAGCTCCTCTTCCAGAGCCTCCAGCCTTTCGACCGACGCGGCATCGGACTCCTTGGCCAGCGCCACCTGTTCGATCTCGAGTTGGCGGATACGGCGATCCACCACGTCGATTTCCGTGGGCATGGAGTCGATTTCGATGCGAAGCATGGACGCAGCCTCGTCCACCAGGTCGATGGCCTTGTCGGGCAGGAACCGCCCGGTCACGTATCGGTCAGACAGCACGGCGGCCGATACCAAGGCGGCGTCCTGGATGCGGACGCCGTGGTGGACCTCATAGCGCTCCTTGAGCCCCCGCAGGATGGCGATGGCGTCCTCCACCGACGGCTCTCCCACGTACACCTGCTGGAAACGGCGCTCTAGGGCGGCGTCCTTTTCGATGTGGGTGCGGAACTCGTCCAGCGTGGTGGCGCCGATCATGCGGAGTTCGCCCCGGGCCAGCATGGGTTTGATCATGTTGCCGGCGTCCATGGCCCCTTCGGCCGCCCCCGCCCCCACGATGGTGTGGAGCTCATCCATGAACGTGATCACCTCGCCGTCGGCGTCGGTGATCTCTTTCAGAACCGCCTTGAGCCTCTCCTCGAACTCCCCCCGGTACTTGGCTCCGGCCACCATGGCCGACATGTCGAGGGCCACCAGCCTCTTGTTCTTCAATCCCTCGGGCACGTCGCCGTCGGCGATGCGCAGGGCCAGTCCCTCCACAATCGCGGTCTTGCCCACACCGGGCTCGCCGATCAGCACCGGATTGTTCTTGGTGCGGCGGCTCAGTACCTGGATGGTCCGGCGGATCTCCTCGTCCCGGCCAATCACCGGATCGAGCTTGCCGTCTCGGGCTAGCACGGTGAGATCCCGGCCGTACTTCTCCAGCGCCTGGTATGAGTCTTCCGGCGTGGTGGAGGTCACCCGATGTGACCCCCGAACCTCGGCCAGCGCTTCCAGCAGCCGGTTGCGGCCCACCCCCACCCGATCGGCCATGGCGAGCAATAGGTGTTCGGTGGACAGGTATTCGTCGCCCAACTCGGTGCGGGCGACATCGGCGGTTTCCACGGTCTTGACCAGATCGCGCGATGTGCGGACCTCGGTGCCATAGGCCGACGGCAGCTGGCCGAGCGCGGCCTCCAACTGGGCCCGCAACTCGGGCAGCGCCACCCCCGTGCGTTGCAGCACCGGCAGCACCACCCCTTCGACCTGGCCGATCATGGCCAGCAACAAGTGGTCGGGGGTCACCTCGGGGTGGCTCTTCGACTGAGCCATGGCGGTGCTGTCGTTGAAGGCCTCCCTGGTCTTCAGCGTCCACCGGTTGGGGTCAAGCATCAGCATGCACCTCGTATTGCCTTGATTGTCTGCTTCCTCTATGGATAACCGCCAGAAGTTGAGGGTATTCCACTCAATTTTCCTTCTTGTGGGTGACCATGCCTAAAGCGGCCAACCCGGCGACCCCGCAAACGATGGCCAAGACGGTGAAAAACAGGTCGTAGTCGTCCAGATCGCCCCCCAACATGGCCACTCCGACGGCCACTCCGACGGCCCCGCCGATGCGAATGACGGTCTGCACGGTGCCTGCGGCCAACCCCAGCTGGCCGGGGGGCACGCCAAAAGCAATGGCGCTGTTGACTCCGGGAAACGTGGTGCCCACGCCGAAACCCATCAACAGCGCGGCCGGGAACCACACTGCCGCCCACTCCCTCTCCGGACCGGCAAAGACCGCCACCCACACGCAGCCCAAGGCGATGCAGCCGGCCGCGGGCACCATGACCACCCGGTGGCCGAATCGCTCCATGATCCGCCCGGTGGCATAGCCCACCGTGCTGGATGCCGCAGTCAGCGGGGTGAGCAGCAGTCCTGCGGCCAGCGTGGAGTACCCCCACGGCCCCCGGAGGAATTGCACCAGCGCCAGAAAGACGCCGAAGAAAGCCACCCCAACCAGCACCGCCACCACCGCGGTGGACGCGAATACCCGGTGGCGGAACAGATCCAGGTCGATAACCGGTGAGGGGTGCCGACCGCAGCGAACCAGGAACGCCGCCATGCCCACCACGGCCGCCGCGAACGCGCCAATGACTCGGGGGTCGTCCGATCCCCATTCATTGAATTGGACGATGCCCAGCACCAGCGCGGCCGTGCTGAGCCCGGCCAGCACCACCCCGACCATGTCGGGCAGCTCGGCATCCTCGTCCGCCGTCGACTCAGTGATGAGGCTCCGGCGGGCCAGCACTGCCACACCCACCGGCGCAACCAAGAAGAACCCAGCCCGCCACGAGGCGAACTCGATGGCCAGCGCCCCCAGCGTGGGGGCGAGAGAGGCCACCACGCCGGCCACGGTGGACCACACCCCTACCGCGATGGCCCGCCGCTGGGGGCCGAGGGTGGACATCACCAGGGCCAGACCGGAGGTGATGAGGCTGGACCCGCCGAAGGCCTGATAGCACCGGGCCGCGATCATGGCCGGAACGTTGGGGGCCAACCCCACTGCCGCTGAGCCGGTGACGAAGATGGCGATGGCCCATAGGAACACCCGCCGGTGGCCGATCCGGTCGGCCAGGCGGCCCGCCGGAATGAGCAGGGCCGCCACCATGATGTTGTAGCCGCTGATCACCCACGACACCTGGGTGGCCGGGGTGTCGCTGAAGGTGTCGATGATCTCGGGATAGGCCACGAACATCAGCGTCACGTCCAGGGAACTTGCGGCCGAGGCCAGCGACACCAACCACAACGCCTTCCACTCCCGACTCACGGATCTGTGTCCCTCACCCGATGACCGCGCCGCTTCCGGCGGCGCTGCTGGACTCCCCCACGACTCCCGACGGTACTCTCAGGCCATGGACACCACGCCGGTCATCATCGAAGTCGCCCTCAACGGCACCACCACCCGGGAGCGCAATCCCCATGTGCCCATCAGCCGAGAGGAGCTCATCGAAGAGGGCTTGGCCTGCATCGAGGAGGGAGCAACAATCGTTCACTGCCATATCGCCAACATGAGGGTGCTCGCCGAAGAGGCCGCTGCCGAGTATCGGGCCACCTTCGAGCCGTGGGTGGCCGCTGACCCCGACGTGCTGGTACTGCCCACCTTGGGCTGGGGCCAAAACATGGCCGAGAAGCTCGGCCACTTAGAGTTTCTGGCCGAAGGTGGTTTGCAGCGGCTGGGGTTCATCGACCCCGGCACCATGATCTTGGGCAAAGCCGGGGCCAATGGCCTGCCCGATCCCAACAGCCACGTCTACATCAACACCTACGCCGACATGGAGGTGGCCATCGAGCAATGCAACCGGCTGGGCCTGGGCATGCACTTCGCCATCTTCGAGCCTGGTTTTCTCCGCAACGTGCTTTCCTACTGGCGCTACGGCCAGCTCACCCCCGGCTCGTTCGTGAAGTTCTACCTCGGCGGTCCGGGCGGCTACTTCGCTATCGGCGACAGCGTGAGCTTTGGCCTGCCCCCCACAGAGAAAGCGCTGGACGCCTATCTGGAGATGCTGGAGCTAGCCGGTTGCGACCTGCCGTGGTTCGCCGCAGTGGTAGGCGGCGACCTCATCGAGTCCCCGATCCCACAGCTTGCCCTGGAGCGAGGCGGCCACCTCCGCGTGGGCCACGAGGACTACGCTGGCGACCGTCCCCGGCCCAACCATGAGCTCGTAGCCGAAGTCGCGGCGCTGGCCGCCAACATGGGCCGCCCTGTGGCCACCGCCGCCCAAGCCGTCGAGATCCTCGGTCTCCCCGCCCGCCAACCCGCGGGGGTCTAGCGCTATCCCCAATCAGGAAGCCCACCGGGTTCCCCTCTGCGAGTGCTGGCTTCTAGGGTTTGGGCATGGGTAGCGAGTATCTGGACCGGGCTCGGGAGCTGCGTTCGCTGATCGACGAGAACGCGGCCAAGACCGACGGGCTGCCCATCCCCCAGGAGACGGTGAATGCCTTAGTGGACGCCGAGCTGCACAAGGTGATGGTCCCGGAGGCGGTGGGCGGGATCGAGATCCCCATCAATGACTGCATCGACGTATGGGCCGAGATTTCCCGGGCTGACGGCTCGGTGGGCTGGTGCCTGATGGCCAGCGGTGCGGCTACGGCTTACTTCGCTGCCTGGTGCCCCGACGAGCACATCGAGCGGATGTTCGCCGACGGTGTGCCCCTCTCTGCCGGACAGTTCGCCCCCAACGGCACCGCCATCCCCGACGGCGACGGCTTCCGAGTAAGCGGCCGCTATTCGTTCGGCAGTGGCATCAACCACGCCCAGTGGGCTGGGGCGGGGGTGTTCACCGAAGAACCCGAGGGGGTGGACCCCCGCTTCTTATTTGCCATCTACCCGGTAGAGAAGGCCCAGATCACCGGCAACTGGGACGTGATGGGCCTCCAGGCCACCGCCAGCTACGACTACACCCTCGATGACGTGTACGTGCCCGGTACCGCCACCTTCGACATGTTCGACCTCACCGTGTACCGGGGTGGCCCTCTCTACAAGCTGGGGGTGATGCCCCTCACCGCCGCCGGACACGCCGGATTCGCCATCGGGGTGGTCCAGCGGGGTCTCGACGAGCTGCTCGCGGTGGCCCGTTCCAAGCACCGCATGGGCGACGCCGCTCCGATGGCCCAAAGCGACCGCTTTATCCACGAGATCGGGGAGCTGGAGTCCCGCTTCCGGGCGGCCTGCTGCTGGCTCCACGACACGTTCACCACCGCCGAGCGCACCGTGATCGAAACCGGAGCGACCGACCCGATGGACGCACTCCTCACCCGCCAAGCCACCGCGTTCATCACCCAGGAAGGCGCCGACATCCTGCGCCGGGCCTATCTCCTGGCCGGAACCGACGCCCTCCGCTCCGGCGGCCTCCAGCGGGCCTTTCGGGACATCCACGCCGGCACCCAGCACTACTTCGCCGGAGCCGGCCCCACCCTCGAACTCGGCCAAGCCCTCCTCGCCGCCGCCCCCGACAACCCCCTGGACGCCTAGAAAGGCTGCACTCCCATGAGTATTGATCTGTTTGAGCGGTTCAAGGTGATCGACGTGGACACGCATCTCACCGAGCCGCCGGATGTGTGGACGGCGCGGATGCCGGCCAGTTTGCACGACAAGGTGCCCCACATTGAGCGGGTCGACGGGCGGGACACCTGGATGGTGAACGGGGAGAGCCTGGGCACTCCCGGCTACTACTCCATGGCCGGGTTCGACGGGCTCATGCCGCTGAAGATCCCCGAGACCTACGACGAGATCGCCCCTTCGATGTATGACGCCGGTGCCCGACTGGAGTTCATGGACGCCCAGGGCATCTGGGCCCAGATCCTGTATCCCAACGTTGGCGGGTTCGGCAACGGCTACTTCCTGCGCCTCGGTGATCGGGAGGTGGTGGCCCAATGCGTGGCCGCCTACAACGACTTCCTCTGTGACTGGACCGCCGCGGATTCCGACCGGCTCATCCCCATCACCGCAGTGCCGTTCTGGGACATCGACCTGTCCTTGGCCGAGATCGAGCGGTGCGCCGGGCTCGGCCACAGGGCCATCAACTTCTGCAACCAGCCCCAGGACTACGGACAGCCCCCGTTGGGCCACCAGCACTGGGATCCCATCTGGGCGCTGGCCCAGGAGGCCGGCCTGGCCGTCAGCTTCCACGTGGGGGGCGGCAACATGGGCACCCTCATGGCCGACGAGGCCGAGATGGGATGGATGACCAACTTCGCCAAGATCTCGTCGCTCATCTTCTTGGACAACATGCGCTGCATCGCCGACCTCATCTTCGGCGGGGTGTGCCACCGGTTCCCCGACCTGCAACTGGTTTCAGTAGAGAGCGGAGCGGGCTGGATTCCCCCCGCCCTCGAGGCCTTTGACTGGCAGTGGCGCAACGGCGGAGTCCATCTGGAGCATCCCGAATACGACCTCTTACCCAGCGAATACTTCGAACGACAGATCTATGGCTGCTTCTGGTTCGAGCAGGCCGGCGCCGTGGCCGCCATCGAGCGTTTCCCCAACAACATCCTGTATGAGACTGACTACCCCCACCCCACCTGCCAGCATCCCGGCCCGGCCACCCCCGCCCAGTACCCTCGGGACTACGCCCAGGGCGCGCTCGGCGGTCTAAGCGACGAGCTCTTGGCCAAGGTCCTCCACGACAACGCCGCCCGGGTCTACCGCCTGGACTGACTCATCTGATGGGCGCGCCGGTACGCTGAGCCGATGGCTCTCGGGGTACCAGCGCAAACCGTCACCGACGCCTGCGGTCCCGATCCGGGATTCTTCTGCGAACTGGTCTTCGACAACACCGAGAACGAGCGGCTGGCCGAGATCATCGGCTGGGTGGTGGAGCGGCCCTTGCGGATCATCCTCATCCTGCTGGTGGCCTGGATCATCAAGAAGATCGTTCACAAGGTGATCGAACGGGCAGTGGCCCGACTGGTGCGCCAGAGCGAGACCGAGACCGAGGAGCAGTTGGAGAGCGCCGGCAAACTGGACTTCGGCGCACGGGCAGCCAAGGCCATCAACCGAATCCAAGAGCGCCAGGCGCGCAGCTCCCAGCGAATCGAGACCATCGCCGCGGTAATGAAGAGCCTGGCCACTGCGCTCATCCTGGCGGTGGCCGCTCTGTTGTGTTTGAGCGAGCTCAACATCGACCTGGCCCCATTGATCGCCGGGGCCGGTATTGCCGGCCTGGCGGTGGGCTTCGGGGCACAGTCGCTGGTGCGCGACTTTCTAGCCGGCATGTTCATCCTCATCGAGGACCAGTTCGGAGTGGGCGACGTCGTAGACGTGGGCGACACCTCGGGCACCATCGAGAAGGTAAGCCTGCGCACCACCACCCTGCGAGACGTGAGCGGCGTGGTATGGACCGTGCCCAACGGGGAGATCCGCCGAACGGCCAACCACTCACAGCTGTGGTCGCGGGCCATCTTGGACATCGGGGTCAGCTACGACACCGACATCGACCAGGCCAGCGACATCATGAAGGGGGTGGCCGACGGGCTTTGGCGCGAGAACGATCCAGACCTCACCATCCTGGAGGAGCCCTCGGTGTGGGGAGTTCAGGAGCTGGGCAACGATGCGGTGGTGATCCGCCTCGTGGTCAAGACCGATCCCAGCGAACAATGGGCGGTAGGGCGTGTTCTGCGAGCTCGCATAAAGAAGGCCTTCGACGAGGCTGGCATCGAGATCCCCTTCCCCCAGCGCACCGTGTGGATCCGCAACGAGAACGACGCCGACGGCGACCCGCAGCCGGGCTCAGTCGACAGGCGTGAACGAGCCGTCGGTAGCGGCGATGACGTGGCGCCCGCAGAACTCCCCGGCGACAGCGGAGGCCATGACGGCGGGAACGGCGGAGACGAGTAGAGTCCGGGCCCCGTCAGCGAATTCGCCGATAACCACCGCCCGCTCTGGACCATCCCGGCCCCAAATCACGGTGTAGGACACAACTTCTGCTGTCTCGTTGTCACCCGTCCGGTAGGGCTTGGGCTGAAGCACAGCGGCCACTGCCTCGGTCACGTCGATGTTGGCGAACGTCTGCGCCGGGGGTTGGGCCGACCAGACGCTGGCCCCCTGCTTGGTGATCATCCCGCTGATGGAGGTCAGCAGCCCGGTCGACACGGGATCGGCCCGCAACACCCGGGCCAACTTCACCGCCGCCTGGATCACGTAGTTGTTGAGCGGTCCTCCGGCCCAGGTCATGCCCCCGGTAACGGTCAGGTCCCGGTCCAAGTCGATGCCCAACTCCAGCGCCTGAGTGCGCACCGCGATAGGAAAGCAGGAGTACAGGTCCACGTGGCTAGCCTCTCTGGGGGCCATGCCCACATGGTCGGCTACTGCCCGGCCGGCGTAGGCGAACCCCGGACTGCGATGGAGTTCGGGCCGCTCGGTCACCGGCACCATGTGGTTGGACTCGGCCGCAGCCCAGGGGAACACCCAGCGATCCGAAGAGATGCCCAGCGCCCGGGCGGTCCCGGCTGAGCAGAAGATCAGCGCAGCGGCCTGATCCACGTTCCACTGGGAGTTGTGCCACTTGGTATAGGGCCACGCCAGCATCCGGTTGCCATTTTCCGGAGTAGCGATGGCCGCGGCGTCCAAGCCGTCGCGGAACCAGGCGTCGGGGTTGGCTGCGGCCACCTGAGCGAAGCGGGCCCACAGTCCAGCCACCTCGTCGCGGTGCTCGTCGATGGAATGGCCGTCGGCGAACCGGCGGGCGTTCTCGATCATGGCGTAGTGGTGGGTGGCCATCACCAGACCGGTGTCGATCTCCGCTCGACTGATGATCATCCCGTGGGGGGTGACGAAGTCATCGGGCTCGGCACCGGTTTGGTCTGTATCGGGAGCCTCGATGCCGGTGATTGACGCCCGTAGTCCCCGATACTTGGCCTCCCCGCCCACCACCGCGATCACATCGGCCGACCCCGACGCGATGGCCGCGGCCGCATCGCCCATCACCGCGGTCTGCAAGATGCCCACGTCAGCCAGATAACTCCGGGCCTGAGTCGCCCCTACGGCATCGGCCACCCACCGGGCCGGATCGGCATAACCCCAGGTGCCCTGGGTCACCCTTACCTGATCCAAGCGGCCAATCAGGCCGCGGGACCCGGCGTCATCAGCCGCTGCCGCCAGCGCATCGGCCATCAGCCCAACTGCCTCCTTTGCCTCGGTGGGATCGTCCAGCCGCTGAGCAGCCGTCCCCACCCCCACCAACACCGGCGTTCTGTCGTCAATCGTCACGCCCGCACCCTAACGGCCCCCATAGCGCTGAGACGATGTACCGTCGGGACATGGAGCAGTGGGAATTGATCGCTCGAGAATCAATCCGGGACTTGGTGGCCCGGTACAACGCCAACGGCGACTCGGGCCGTTTCGACCAGGTCATGGACCTGTTCGCCCCCGACGCCATCATGCGAACGCCGACTCAGCCCGACAAGTACGGCATCGACGAGATCCGCACCATTTTCACCGGGGCCCAGGACACGTTGTCCGACATTGGCGGTGGCACTCCCAAGTACATCCGCCATCACACCGCCACCCACCAGATCGACCTTCTCTCGCCCACCGAGGCCAATGGCCGCTGCTACTACCACGTGATCATGGAGCACGGCCTCGACCACTGGGGCCGCTACATCGACCGCTACGGCGTGGTGGACGGCCAGTGGCTCTTCACGGAGCGGTCGGTGACCATGGACGGCTACATCCCCGGTGGTTGGGGCGACCACAACGCTAGCCGACGCAAGGATTACTAGGCTTTCTACACCTTTTATACACGCTATACATTTTCAATGTGTATAACATGGCCATATGGAGCAGCCCAGTACCCGTACTCGCACCAATATCGAGATTGACGATCAACTCCTCAACGTGGTGATGCGCCGGTATAACCTGCGCACCAAGACTGAAGCCGTAGACATCGCCTTGAGCCGACTAGCAGGACTTCCTCTGACCACTCAAGAAATATTGGGAATGCAGGGATCGCAACTCATCGGCGATATCCCGCCCGACACCGGCCTCCACCCCATCGGGTCCCAGACGTGATACTGGCTGACACCTCGGCGTGGATGGAGTACGACCGGGGCACCGATTCCCCTGCCCACCGAAAGCTGGTCGAGCTCATCGCCGAAGGCGGCCAAAACGTGGCCGTCACCGAACCGGTTCTCATGGAGGTGCTGGGAGGGGCCAATGACGACCAAAGCCACCAACGGCTCTACAACCTGTTGACGTCGTTGTCGTGGCTGGCCATGAACCCGGCCGCCGACTTCGAGGGCGCGGCCCGCATAAACCGGGTCTGCCGGGCCAACGGCGTCACCCCTCCGGGCTACATCGTTTGCATGATCGCCAACATCGCCATGCGAACCGGATCAGAGATACTGACCGCCGACCAGGATTTTCTCCGTGTGGCCGAGCTATTCCCCCTCAAGATAGCTGCGGTGCCCTAGCAGGGCACCGGGGTGTTGGCGTCTAGCACCGTTCCGGGGTTGGAGCCGGTAAGGGTTCCCTCCACCTGGGTGAGCACCCCGTTGACCGCTGTGGCTCGGTAGCCCCCGGCCGGACGGCGCAAACGGGGAGCGCCTGAGGGCAGATCGGACACAAACCTGTCGGTGTCCCACGACAGCTCTTCCAAGTCGAACACGGTCACATCGCCGGCGTAGCCGGGCAGCAGGCATCCCCGGTCGTTGAATCCCAAGATCTCGGCCTGCCGACCGGTGATCTCGTATACCGCCTCCTCCAACTCCAGGTCGCCCCGGTCTCGCACATGGCGGGTCAGCAGCAGTGTGGTGTCGCCCGCCGCACACATCATCTGCACGTGCGCACCGGCGTCAGAAGCGCTGATGAGACAGCGCTCGTCGGCGATCATCTGGGCCACGCCGTCGGTGTTGCTGTTGCTCACGCCCATGGCCACCACCCCGGGCTCCAAGTCGTTCTCCAGAATCCAGTCGGCAAACACGTCGGAGGGATGGCCGCCCCGAGCCTCGGTTAGATCGGCTAGCGAACGGCCCAGCCAAGCCTCGTTGTCGGGACGGGTCACCGAGGTGAACCGGGCGAAGTCGGGCCGGTTGATGGGGAACAGCGACTTCTCGGTGGCGTCCCACTCGTTGCGGGCGATCTCCCGCCAGCCGGGGTCGGCGAGCATATCCCGCCGGGCCTCGCCGCTCACCCCCATGACCTGGTTCCATCCCTTGGGAAGCATCATGAACACCATGGTCTGCTCCCAGCTCACGTTGAGGTCCACGGTGCGGGGCGAGGAAATAGGCCACATGTCACAGCCCTCATCCCGGATCGACTGGGTGAACGCCATGTACTCCTCCGGGCGGTGCGGGGCCATGTCACTGTGGGAAACCCCGTTCCATATGGAGGTCACACCTCGAGGGCCGAGCACCCGGGCCATCCGGCGGATATCAGCTTCGGGATCTTCGCCGGTGAGGTTGGGAATGAACTCAACCAAGCCGTGGCCCGCAGCCGACAGCACGTCGGCCAACGCGCTCAGCTCCCCATCGCAGGCCAGCCGACTCGGCACCGGGCGGCTGCGCCGGTCCAAGTCAAAGAATGACGTGCTGAAGCCATAGCAACCTGCCTCCATGGCATCGGTCATCTCGGCGGCCATGGCGGCAATCTCGTCCTCGTTGGCCTCTCGGGTCCAGGCATCGTCACCCATGACGTAGATCCGCAGCATGGAATGGCCGATCAGCGAGGCCATGTTCAGCGCGATTCCCCCTTGGTTCATGGCGTCGCGGTATTGGCGCCAAGAACCCCAGGTCCAGGGAACTCCCGACTCAAAGTCGGCCACCGGCATGTCCTCGATGTAGCAGAACACGTCAATGAGCTCGTCAAGATGCTCGGGTTTGGCGGGGGCCAGCGACAGCGAACAATTGCCGATCAACGCAGTGGTCACCCCGTGCTGGGGCATTGGGTCGCAACTCCGATCCCAGAACATCGATGGATCCAGATGAGTGTGAGAGTCGATGAACCCAGGAGTCACGTAACAGCCCCCGGCATCCAGTTTGGCTTCACCGTCGGGGGCCAGATTGGGACCAACTTCGGTGACAACCCCACCGCTAATGCGCACGTCGGCGGTCCGGGCCGGGGCCCCGGTACCGTCGATCAGATTGCCGCCGCGAATGATCAGGTCAGACATAGGTCAAACGATAAACAACAAATCTGCCTCTCATCTCATCAGCACAAAGGCTTCGATGCGATAGAAAATGGAGTTATGACCGACTCTCCAAACGAAGACGCTCTTCAAACAATGCTGGCCAAGCAAGCCATCACCGAGGTGATCTACGGCTACTGCCGGGCGCTCGACCGCATGGACAAGGATGCGGCCTACGCGGTCTGGCACTCCGACGGGACCTCCGACTACGGCGAGGGCATCTACCAGGGAACCGGTTGGGGGTTCGTGGACTGGGTGTGGACAGCCCACGCCGCCATGTCCACCCACAGCCATCAAATCTCAAATGTGTTGATCCAGGTGGACGGTGACCGAGCCGTCAGCGAGGCCTATGTGACCGTTGCACTGCGCACCCTTCCATTCGGCGATAGTGCCGATGTCGCCGACATCTACAGTCGAGGCCGCTACGTCGACCAGTGGTCCTTCCGCGACGGACGGTGGGCCATCGACCACCGCAACTACATCACCGACCACTCCGTGACCCTGCCCAACTCCAATCCTGAACCCCACGATCCCCGATCAATCCGCGGCCCCGAGGACATCTCCGTCGCCCTGTTCGACTGACTGTCAACACGTCTATCGCGCACCGACGAGTTGATCTGATATAGCGAATCGATATAATCGCGGTCCCATGCTGGATCTCGCGGTGCTCGGGCTGCTCAAGGAGGGCGACCTCCATGGTTACGAGCTGAACAAGCGCCTCAAGTCCCTGGTCGGCGGATATGCCAACTCCTATGGTGCGCTTTACCCCGCCTTGGCCCGATTGGAGCGGCGCGGCTGGGTGAGCTCCACCGCAGTGGCCCCAGAGCTCATCGCCCATGAGGAGACTTCTGAAGGACACGCTCGTCGCAATCGAAAGCGCAGCACGCGGTCCAAATCAGGCCGAACCCGCAAGGTGTACCAGATAACCGAAGCCGGCGAAGACCACCTGCTGGAGCTGTTGCAAGAAGACGCCAACAACGAGCGCCGTTTTCGGTTGCAGCTGGCCTTTTGCCGTTTCCTGCCTCCCGACCGCCGGCTGGCGCTTTTTGAGCTTCGTCGAGCCCACTTGGTCAGCCTGCAAGCCATGGCCCGTCGCGACCCCGTGCAATCCACCGATCCCTATGTGCGCTCCCTGTTCCAGAGGGATCAGGAGCGCCGGGAACACGACTTGGTTTGGCTTGACCGGCTGATCGCCGACGAGCGCACCAACCGGCCGAGTTCCGAATCAACCGACCCCATGATCGACGCTGATCGATCCGAATTCCCCCAGGGAGGGCAGCCATCATGAGCAATCCCATTCGCATCGCCATCGCCGGTGTCGGCAACTGCGCCAGTTCTTTGGTGCAGGGCCTGTACTACTACGCCGACGCCGAACCCGACGACCACGTCCCCGGCCTGATGCACGTGGTGCTCGGGGGCTACCACATCAACGATGTGGAGCCCGTGGCGGCCTTCGATGTGGACGCCTCCAAGGTCGGCCTGGATCTGGGCAAGGCCATCAGCGCGGCACCCAACAACACCGTGCAGTTCTGCGACGTGCCCGAGCTGGGCGTGAGGGTGCAGCGGGCCCCCACATTGGACGGGTTTGGTGAGTATTACCGGACCCAGTGCGAGGAGTCTCCAGCTGAGCCGATCGACGTGGCCGAAGCCCTGCGGGAATCCGGCGCCGACGTGCTCATCTCCTACCTCCCAGTGGGCTCCGAGGAGGCCCAGCGCTACTACGCCGAGTGCTGCCTTGAAGCCGGTGTGGCCTTCGTCAACGCCATCCCGGTGTTCATCGCCTCGGATCCGGAGTGGGCCCAGCGCTTCACCGACGCCGGTGTGCCGGTGGTGGGCGACGACATCAAGAGCCAGGTGGGCGCCACCATCCTGCACCGCACCCTGGCTCGGCTCTACGAGGACCGCGGGGTGGAACTCGACCGCACCTACCAGCTCAACTTCGGCGGGAACATGGACTTCATGAACATGTTGGAGCGGTCCCGGCTGGTGTCCAAGAAGATCTCCAAGACCCAGTCGGTCACCAGCCAGCTCGACAATGGCATCGCCGCCGATGACGTACACATCGGCCCCAGCGACCATGTCCCGTGGCTGAACGACCGGAAGTGGGCCCACATCCGCCTCGAAGGCCGGGGATTCGGCGACGTGCCCCTCAACATTGACCTCAAGCTCGAGGTGGTGGACTCGCCCAACTCTGCCGGCGTCATCATCGACGCCCTGCGCTGCGCCAAGCTTGGCTTGGACCACGGCGTCGGCGGCCCCTTGCTCGGCCCGTCGGCCTACTTCATGAAGAGCCCGCCCATCCAGTACCGCGACGAGGCGGCCCGCGAGATGGTCGAGGGTTACGCCCGAGGTGAGGTCATTTAGCAGCCTGGGAATCGCGCCACGCCAAGAGGTGGGCGCGGGCCTCTTCGGCAGACAGGGGACCAGAATCGAGACGGTGACGGTGTAACTCTTCGACGGCTGCGCCCACGGCGGGACCTGGTTCCAGCTCGAGCAGTGCCATTATCTGCTCGCCGTCAAGAACCGGGGGACCGCAAAGGTCGGGCTCAGCTTCCATGAGGGCGGCTATGTCGGCGGCCAATGGGCCCACCCCGCCCAGAGCCGACGCCACCGCCACCGATTCATTGACGTGGGGAACAGCGTTGACCACCCAACAGCGCAACTCGGCCTGGTCATTGGGAGGCTGGTCGACAGCTTGATGAGCCGAATTCAGAATTGCGGCCACCGCCCGACTGACTGCGGTGGTTGCCCGCCGCTCGGCCAAAGCCCTCTGAACGTCAGCGGGCGCACCGGCATCAGCAAGAAGCGCAGCCAGACGGGTCGTGGGATCATCGTCCACCCGGCCAAGGCGATCCACGGCGGCGACACCGTCTCCCACCGGGCCCAGAACCCGCTCGGCCAAGCCGGTTTCGAACAGCAACTCGAAGCCGGGACCGGGGTCGGCAATCGAGAGGAGCCGGTCCAATTCGCCGCGAATCCGCTCGTCGGCCACGATGCTGAGGCGCTCGGCCATGGCGGACATGGCGGCAATCAGCGCTGGTTCCGCGGCCAGTTCGAATTGGGCTAGGAACCGGGCCGCCCGCAGCATGCGCAGGGGGTCGTCGCTGAACGTTGCCTCAGGGTCGAGAGGCGTGCGGAGACGGCGGTCAGCCAGGTCAGAGTCCCCGCCAAAGGGGTCCACCAAACCGCCATCGGGCAATTCCACCGCCATGGCGTTGATGGTGAAGTCGCGGCGGGAGAGATCGACCTCGATGGCATCGGCGAATGCCACCTCAGGCTTGCGGGATCCTGGCTGGTACCGCTCGGTGCGGTGCGTGGTGATCTCAACTCTCCGATCGCCCCGGCGAGCACCGATGGTCCCAAAGCGCTCCCCTTGAGTCCACAGGGCGTCAGCCCAATTCTCCAAGATCGACTTCACCGTTGGCGGCTGGGCATCGGTGGTGAGATCCAGATCGAAGTCCGTGTCCAGAGGCAAATCCAGCAAGGCGTCGCGCACTACCCCGCCCACCAGAAATACGCGGAAGCCGAGAGCGGCGAAGTGCTCGGCCAACTCGCGGGCTTCCTCGCGGACAGGGGTCAGGCGATCCAGGCTCACGACAACAGCGCGGCCGCCGCGGCGGCCACCTCCGCACCAGGTCCACCGCCCGTGGCCGGTTCCGGACGCCATTCGGTGCCGGACAACGAGGCCACCGCCGCGGCGGCCGAGTCGGCCAGAGCGTCCAGGTCATAGCCCCCTTCCAGAAAGGCGATCCGCCGGCCAGGAGAAACCACCCGAACGATCGCATCGGTGAGGTCGGCGAAGTCTCCCGCGGCCAAACCCAGGCTGGTCAGCGGATCGGACCGATGGGCGTCAAATCCGGCTGACAGCACCAGCCAATCGGGATCGAACGCCTCCACCGCTGGCAGCACGGCTTCGTCCCAGCCTCGGCGGTACGCGTCGCCGGTCGCGCCCATCGGCATGGGCAGGTTGATGGTGGTGCCCGCACCGGCCCCCTCGCCCCGTTCCAGCAGACCGCCGGTGCCCGGATAGAACGGGTACTGGTGCCACGACACGTACATCACCCGGTCGTCTTCCCAGAACACATCCTGGGTGCCGTTGCCGTGGTGGGCGTCGTAGTCCACCACCAGCACCTTCTCGCCCCGTTCGGCCAACGCCCGAGCACAGATGGCTGCGCTGTTGAACATGCAGAAGCCCATCGAGCGCACCGGGGTGGCGTGGTGGCCCGGAGGTCGCACCGCGCAGAACGCGGCATCAGCAACGCCGCTGTCCAAGGCCTCGATAGCCGCCAGCCCCGCCCCTGCGGCCAGCCGGGCCACCGCTTCCGACTCGGCCGACAGCACCGTGTCGGGGTCCAGTCGACCGCCACCGGCTTGGGCTACCCGCTGCACCGAGTCGAGCACCGAGGGATGGTGGACCGACAAAAGCTCCTCGTTGGTGGCCATCCGAGGCTCGGTTGGAATCAGAGCGTCGCCCAGATCGGCTTGCCGCACCCCGTCGATCACGGCCCGCAGGCGGGCAGGCCGCTCCGGATGGGCCCGACCGGTGTCGTGGTCTAGGAAGCGATCATCGGTGATCCAAAGAACCGCCACATCCCCACGGTACCCCCGCGGTCTCAGCCGACCCCTCCAATATCCCCGTGCAGCCATCTCGTATGCAGGCCACTAGCCTCATCCCATGATGCGGCGGCAACGGGAGCCTGCTGCCGAGACTCTCCGACTCGGACAAGACCGTCTGCGGCTCAGGCCTTGGGCCGGCGATGCTGGGACCGGTCTCCTCATCCTGTTGACACCGGGAGCCGCGGTATCCGAATCCATGGCGTCGGCGGCCATTGAAGCGGCAACTGGCCGCGGCTACAACAGACTGCGGACGTCGGCCCTGTCGGGGATCGAATCAGAGCCGTTCATTCGGGCCGGTTTCCAGCCCTGCCAAGTGCTCGCCCTGCTATCTCGGCCCATTGCCAACGGCCTTCCCAGTACGAATAGCAGCGTCGCCATCCGAAGGGCCCGCCGCCGCGACCACTCCTCGGTGCTGGCAGTGGACCACGCCGCCTTCGAGCTCTTTTGGCATCTCGACCAGGCCGGACTTCACGACGCCCTCCGGGCCACCCCGTTCCGGCACTTTCGAGTTGCCCACCATGAAGCCGATACCGGGGTCGCCGGATATGCCATCTCGGGGCGGAGCGGCCCGGCTGGCTATCTCCAGCGGTTGGCCATCTCTCCCCACCAACAGGGCCAAGGCGTTGGCGCCGCCCTCGTGGTCGACGGGCTGAGATGGATGGCCCGCAGGGGAGCTACCCAAGCCTGGGTCAATACCCCTCAGCACAACACCGGGGCGCTGAGACTCTATGAACGGTTGGGCTTCGAACAGGTTCCTCCCGGCCTGCAAGTTCTGGAGTTGGACCTTGGCCAGTGAATCCCACCTGAGAGCCACGAGAAGCCGATGGCCAGTCGCCAAGGCATTGGGCCTGGTCATGGCTCTAGTTGTCTTGACCTCCCCCGCCCTCTGGCTCGCCAAAGCGACTGCTCAGGTAGACAACCAGCCTCAAGAGGAACTCACACCCGCTTTCGAGCTGGCCAGCCAGAGCATATGGATCGCCAATGAAGACGTATTTCGCGTCTCCCTCCGACTAATCGACGCTCCCGACGATTCCACCGTGGACATCAACATCGGCCTCCCCATCCGATCTCGCTCCGCTTTCTTGGATCGACTGGCCGAACCCTCCGCCGGATTGGGCCCTCAGCAGATAGTCCGATTGCCCATCTCTGCGCCCGATGCCGACGGAATCACCTCTCTGCAAATCGCCACCACCAGCAACCAAGTACCAGCCGCCGAAACGCTGGGCCAACCACAGCTAGAGCTCTCTGCCGAAGGGGTGTACCCGGTGAGCCTCGTTCTCCGGGATTCCGACGGTTCCAGGTTGGACACAATCCACACTTTCCTGATCCGCACACCCCCTGCCGATTCCAGCCTCTCGCCCCTGCTGGTGAGCACAGTGCTATCGGTAAGCGGCCCCCTGGCCGTAAGCCCCGAGGGAAGCGTTGATCTGGGACCTTCCCAACGGAGCCTGCAAGTGGTGGCCGAGGTTTTCGACCCCCGAATTCGCCCCCAACCCCTGGCCGCAGTTTCAGTTGACCCTCATCTCGTTGATGCTCTGGCCGTCAGCGAGCAGTCTGAACACACCAGCCTGTTGGCCCGACTCCAACAAGCCACCATCAACCGCCAGATCACGAGCAACACCTACGTCCCCCTAGACAGCGATGCGTGGATCGATCAAGACCTCAGTCTCCAGATCGGCTGGCAGATCGAGGCGGGGGCCGCGGTGCTGGACGGATCTCTTGGCTCTCAGACCGACCGCACCACAATGGTGTTGACCACATCAGCCTCCCCGGAACTGCTCCAACGGCTCCAGCGGGAGCGAGTGGGGTTGGTGTTGGTTCCCGATTCCCTGCTCGATCCGGCCAACGAGTTGGCCAGCACATCGGCCAAGACTTCTTTTTTGCTTCCCGCATTCGACGAACCGATGAAGGCGGTGGCCATCGACAGCACGGTAACGGCTCACTTCACCCGGGGCGACAGCATTGACACCGCCCCCTACTTGGTGCTGGCCGACTTGGCTGTCCGCTGGTTTGAAGACCCCCAACAACTCCGGGGGATCGTGATGGCACCACCACTGGATTCTCTGCCCGACTCGATTGGTCTCGGGGTGCTGCTGGACGAGATCAACGCCAGCCCGATCCTGTCTTCAGTGAACCCCTCCACCCTTGTTGAGAGCCTTGAACCCGAAGTCCTCCGACGAGTGCGCCCCGCTGACGAGAACGGTTTCGGGGAGGACTACAAGGCCGCTTTGAGCGATGGCCAGCGCATCGCCCGGTCTTACCAGAACATGGTTGACCCAATCGCCACGGTGGGCACGCCCGAGCGCCAGTTGATCGAAACCCTGGACAGGGCACTGTTGCTGTCAGGTGCTTACGGCCTTACCGAAACCGAGCGCGACGCCTATTTGGCGGTAGTGGCCCAAACCGTGCGCGACACCGTGGCCGCCATCCAACCGCCGAGCCGTCAAAGGATCACCCTGACCAGCCGATCGGAGAGCATCCCCATGCTCATCCGCAACAACCTTGACCACGACGTGATCGTGCGCCTCGACCTAAACAGCGACAAGCTCGACTTCCCCGACGGTGATTCCTTGCTCTGGCGGCTCTCCCCCGGCGTCAACCAGGTCCAGGTGCCGGTTCAGGCCAAGACATCGGGCGACGCGGTGCTGGAAATCAAGGTCAACTCACCCACCGGACTCTTAGCCCTGGGCGAATCCCAGCTGACAGTGAGGGCCACCTCCCTCTCGGGGACCGGAGTTGTGATTGCCGCGGCCGCCCTGGCCATCTTGTTGATTTGGTGGGCTCGGAATTGGTGGTCCCGACATCGCTCCAAGTCTGTGCCGCAAAAAAGTAGTGTCGCGCTATGACCGTTCGAATAGTGACCGACAGTTCCTGCGACCTCAGTGCCGCCGACATCGAGCGCCACCAGATCACCGTGGTTCCGCTCACCATCCGGTTCGGCGACGAGGAGTTCACCGACGGTGTGGGTCTGTCCGCTGAGAACTTCTACGAGAAGATGGCAGCAAGTGGTGATTTGCCATCCACCGCCGCTCCTGCTCCCGGAGCGTTCGAAACAGTTTTTCGAGGATTGGCCGCGGGTGGGGCCGAGGCAGTGGTATGCGTGAACCTGTCGTTTGCGCTTTCGGCCACTGGAGAGTCGGCCCAGGCTGCGGCCCGAGCTACCGAGGGCGAAGTGGACGTGAGGGTGGTGGACTCTGGCAAGGTCTCAGTAGGCCTGGGTCTGATGGTGAAGGCGGCTGCCGCCGCCGCCAAGGACGGACGCAACGCCGATGAGATCGAAACCCTGCTCGCCCAGCTCAAGGAACGGGTCTTCATCTATGCCGTCCTGGACACCCTGGAGAACCTCAAAAAGGGCGGGCGCATCGGCACTGCGCAGGCCCTTTTGGGCAGTGCTTTATCCATCAAGCCCTGCCTGGACCTGACTTCCGGCGTCGTAGAGGAGGCGGGCAAACAGCGAACCAGGGGCAAGGCCCGAAATTGGCTGGCATCGCGGGTGGCCGATGCTGGCGAGTTGGAGCACTTGGCCATCGCCCACGGCGCGGCCGACGACATCGACGCATTCGTGGCCAGCTTGGGCGAATCCCCTGCTCAGAACCCCCTTTCGGTGGCCCTCATCGGGCCGGTCGTGGGCACTCACGCCGGCCCCGGAGTCATCGCCGCGGCCATGGTGCCCGCCCCCTAAGTACGTCTTGGCCCGTAGAAAACACCGTCGGTAACCTTCGAGCCGTGTCGGAGTTCCTCCGCGACTACCTCCTAGTCGTCTTATTCCTCGTGCTGGCAGGCGCGTTGGTCTTCGGGATGCTGGGGGTGGGGAGCCTGCTGCGACCCTCCCGGTCGCAGCCCCAGAAGTACATCACCTACGAGAGTGGCGTCGACCCAGTGGGACTGGGTTGGTCGCAGAGCAACATCCGCTACTACGTATTTGCCCTCCTATTCGTGATGTTCGACGTGGAGGCGGTGTTCATCTTCCCCTGGGCCACCCGACTGGAGGCCTACGGGACTTTCGGTTTGGTCGAGATGGCCATCTTTATCTTCATCCTTGCGCTGGGCCTGGTGTACGCCTGGCGAAAGGGTGTCCTTCGGTGGATCTGAGGTAGGCAGTGGGACTGGTTGCCAGCGGCAAAGCTCCAAAACCCCTGACCAAGCTGCTCAACCTCGGCCGGAAATACTCCATTTGGATGTACCAATGGGGCCTGGCCTGCTGCGCCATCGAGATGGGCGCGGTGATCGGCTCGCCCCGCTACGACGTTATGCGCCTGGGGGTGATCCCGTTTCCCGCCAGCCCCCGCCAGGCCGACTTGGTGGTGATCTCGGGGACAGTCACCGACAAGATGGTGCCCTCGATTCTCCGGCTCTACCAGCAGATGCCCGACCCGAAGTACGTGATTTCCATGGGCTCATGCGCCAACTGCGGAGGCCCGTACTGGGACTCCTACTCAGTGACCAAAGGCGTTGACCAGATCATTCCAGTGGATGTCTATGTGCCCGGCTGTCCGCCCCGGCCCGAGGCTTTGCTGGAAGGCATCGTGCTGCTTCAAGAGCGCATCATGAACGAAGACCCGGCCGTGCGGTGGCGAGGTGACCCAATTGTCGTCGACTGACACCGATACCAGCGCCGAGGCCGACCCGCAGCCCGACGAACGCCGGGAGGCCTGGGCGACCCGGCTGGCCGAAGCACTCGGCGATGGTTACGCCGAACATCACATCATCGGTGGCAGCGACCTGTGGGTTCGGGTGGCCCGCGACTCTTGGGCCGAAGCGGCCACGGCGGCGCGCGACCGCTTGGGCTGCCAGTTCTTCGATTGGCTCTCGGCCATCGACTGGCTGCCTTCCCCCTATGGGCGGGACATGGACGCCCAGGAGGACAACCCCGAGCCCAAGGAAGCCGACCCCATGGAGCAGGGCCATGCCGGCGGCGAGACCCGGTTCCAGATGGTGATGCGCCTCTATTCCATCACCGAGCACATGGGCATCACCATCAAGGCCGACCTTCCCGAGGGTGATCTGAGCATCGACACGCTGATTGGGATTTACCCCGGGGCTGATTGGCACGAGCGCGAGGCCTGGGAGATGTTCGGGATCCATTTCAACAACCATCCCGACCTCCGCAACATCTATCTGCCTGGTGAATTCGAGGGAAACCCCCTCCGCAAGGATTTTCCGTTGCTGGCCCGGCGGGTGAAGCCGTGGCCCGGCATCGTGGACGTGGAATTGTTCCCCGGTGAGGAAGGCCCATGACCGCGGTAGGCGCCGACCAGCGCCAGCAGATGGCCTACGTCGCCACCCAGGCGGCCGATGCCCGGCTGAACGTGGAGATCGAGACCGAGGGCATGACCCTCAACATCGGGCCCCAGCACCCGGCCACCCACGGAACGCTAAGACTGGTGGCCCGTCTCGACGGTGAGCAGGTGGTGGAAGCCGAGCCGATCATGGGCTACATGCACCGGGGCTACGAGAAGCTGGCCGAGGTGCGCACCTATCCCCAGGTCACCACCCTCATCAACCGCATCGACTGGCTGGGGAGCTTCGCCAACGAGGTGCCGTTCATCCTGGCGGCCGAGAAGCTCATGGAGGTCGAGGCGCCGCCCCGGGCCCAGTGGATCCGCACTGCGCTGTTCGAGCTGAGCCGGATCGCCAACATCACCCTGTTCTTGGGCGACATGGCCGTGCAGCTTGGTGCCCTCACTCCGGTGTTCATGGCTTTCCGCGATCGGGAGTTCGTGCTCAACCAGATTGAGGCGGTCACCGGCGGGCGCTTCCATCCCAACTTCGACCGCATCGGAGGCATCAAAGACGACCTGCCCCAGGGCTGGATCGACGACACCAAGCAGGCCATGGAGAAGATCCGCGATTTCTGCGACGAGTTCGAGGAACTGGTGTTGGGCAACGAGATCTTCCAGGCCCGCAGCCGGGGAATCGGCATCGTGCCTCCCGCAGTCGGACTCTCCTACGGGCTCTCAGGCGCCAACATCCGGGCCAGCGGAGTTGACTGGGATCTGCGCCGAGACGGCCATGAGGCTCTGGCCTACGACCAGGTCGACTGGAAGGTGTGGACCCATCCCGACGGCGACTCATTCGCCCGCTACTGGGTGAGGCTCCAGGAGACCCGAGAGGCCACCCACATCGTGGATCAGCTTCTGGACGGGCTCCCCTCGGGGCCGATCATGGCCAAGGTGCCCCGCATCATCAAGGTGCCCGCGGGCGAGGCCTACGCCGCCACCGAGAATCCGCTAGGCGAGATGGGCTACTACATCGTGAGCAAGGGCGACCTAGTGCCGTTCCGGGTCAAGATCCGCTCAGCCAGCTTCTCCAACATCTCCATCACGCCTTGGTTGCTAAAGGGCGTGTACGTGCCCGACATAATCACGATTCTGGCCAGCTTGTACTTCATCTTGGGAGACATCGACCGGTGAGTTCGGCCACCGTGATTTCGGGCCTGCTGGCCGTGGAGGTGCCCTACTGGGCGTCGGCCATCATCAAGTTGGGCGTCGTCGCCCTAGTCGTCCCCACCGCCGCGCTGGTGCTGGGCTATGTGTTCTTGCTGAAGATGATGAGCTTCATGCAGAGCCGGCTCGGCCCCATGGAAGCCGGCCCCTACGGCACCCTGCAACTGCTGGCCGACGGGTTGAAGTTCATCCAGAAAGAGGACATCTTCCCGGCCAAAGCCGACCGGACGGTGTTCGCCCTGGCCCCTCTAGTGGTGCTGGTCTCCACCTTCTTGATCTACGTGGTGATCCCCACCGGCCCCGACGCGGTGGTGGCCCAGTTGGACGTGGGCATCTTCTACGCCCTGGCGGTGTCGTCGCTGTCGGTGGTGGGCATCTTGATGGCCGGCTGGGCCTCGGCCAACAAGTACGCCCTCATGGGGGGATTGCGGGCCGCCGGACAGCTCATCGCCTACGAACTGCCGCTGGTGCTGGCGGTGATGGGAGTGGTGATCCAGGCTGGCACCCTCGACCTGCAAAAGATCGTCGCCGCCCAGGCCCACGGGGAGATCTTCGGATGGGGCGGTATCGGCAACCCGTTCATCCTCACCCAGTTTGTGGGCTTCTTCATCTTCTTGGTGGCGGTTCAGGCCGAGACTACACAGCCCCCCTTCGATATGCCGGTGGCCGAGTCGGAGATCGTGGGCGGCTACCAGGTGGAGTACACCGGCTTCCGGTTCTTGTTCTTCTTCATGGGCGAGTTCGGTACCGCCTTCGCCTTCGCCGCGCTGGCTGTGGTCTTGTTCCTCGGCGGCTGGGCCCTTCCCTGGGGCGACATCACCCACTGGGGGTTCAATATCGCAGGACCGGTCATCATGCTGGTGAAGGTCCTCGCCGTGTCGGCGCTGATCTTCTGGTTCCGCTTCACCTATCCCCGCCTGAGAGAGGACCAGCTTCAGCGCCTCGCGTGGAAATTCCTGATTCCGCTGTCGCTGGTCAACATCGTTGTCACCGGTATTTTCAAGGTTGTTTTGTAGGAGTTTGCCATGGCACTGGTACCAGGATTGATCACCGGACTCAAGGTCACCGCCCGCACCATGTTCCGCACCCTGTTCGGCGACGGCCTCCCGGTGGCCCCTGCCCCCTCCAAGCACTCCCACACCGTGCAATACCCCCATGTCAAGGAAATGCCCACCGACCGGGCCCGAGGGGTGATCGCCCTACACGAGGAGAATTGCACCGCCTGCATGCTCTGCGCTCGTGAGTGCCCCGACTGGTGCATCTACATCGAGGGCCACAAGTACCTGGCCCCGCCCCGCCGGGAGGGCGGCAAGCCCCGCCAGAAGAACGCGCTCGACCGCTTCGACATCGATTACGCCCTGTGCATGTACTGCGGCATCTGCGTGGAGGTGTGCCCGTTCGAGGCCCTGTTCTGGACCCCCGAATACGAGTACTCCGAGCCCCGTATCGCCGACTTGCTCCACGACAAGGAGCGTCTCAGCGAGTGGATGGATACCGTTCCCGACTTCGAGCCCTACGAGGCCGGATCCGAGCAGAAGGTGCTTAAGGTTCCCCGGTGATCGCCGAGCACGTTGCCTTCGGGATCATCGCCGCGGTGATGGTGGCCTCCGCCCTGCGGGTGGTGACCACCCGCGACATCGTCCACGCCGCCCTCTACTTGGTGATCGTGCTGGCCGGTGTCGCCGCCCTGTTCCTGTTGGTAGGCGCCGAGTTCACCGGAATCACCCAGGTGCTCATCTACATCGGCGCGGTGATCGTGCTGTTTTTGTTCGGCATCATGCTCACCCGGTCAGACTTCGACCAGGACGAGGAAACCGACCACAAGCGCAAGTTCCCCGCCATATTGACCGCGCTTTTGCTGGTGGCTGTGATGATCGGCGCGCTGGTGGACCGCTTCGAAGATGTGAAGCTGGATGCCAAGCTGCCCGACGGCCTATCCCCGCAGACCACCGCGCAGGTCTCCGACGAGCTGTTCTCCCAGTACATCGTGCCCTTCGAAGCGGTATCGGTGCTGCTTTTGGCCGCCCTCATCGGCGCCATCGTGATCGCCCGCCGAGAGGAGGGCGGCTGATGCTTCTCAACGAGATGCTCCTTCTGGGCGCGGTGTTGTTCTGCATCGGGGTCTACGGAGTGTTGGCCCGCCGCAATGGCGTGTTGGTGCTCATGTCCATCGAGCTCATCCTCAACGCGGTGAACATCAACCTGATCGCCTTCGGGGCGTTCCACGACACGGTCATGGGTCAAATATTCGCCCTGTTCGTGATCACCGTGGCCGCCGCCGAGGTGGGAATCGGCTTGGCCATCGTGTTGCTCTTGTACCGGAACCGGCGATCCATCGACTTGGACCAAGTCGATCTGATGAAGGGGTGATGGGCCGGTGCTGAGCGCGAACATCGCCGCCGCCGAGACTGCGGGCAAGGCCGTCGCCGCTTCGGGCTGGTTCCTGGAGAACGCCTGGCTGATCTGGCTGTTCCCCGCGGTGTCGTTCCTGCTGATCCTGCTGTTCGGCAAGCGCTTCCCCCGAGGGGGCTCTGAGATCGGCATCGCCGCCGTTGGGGCCTCCTTCGTCTTCGGTCTGCTCACCGCCATCCAATGGATCAGCAAGGTGGAGGGGGCCGACGGCGGGAGCGCCGAGGGCGAATACGCCCTGGGAGCGGGCGGGCTGGCCGCGGCCGAAGGTGAAGCCTCTGGCGGGGTGAGCGCGCTCACCCGATCAATCACCTGGCTCACCAACGGGGCCGAGGCCATCGGCGCAGGCATCATGATCGACGGCTTGGCCGTGATGATGATCTTCGTAGTCACCGTGGTGTCGCTGCTGGTGCACATCTACTCCACCGACTACGTGGCCGGCGACCGCCGCTACACCCACTTCTTCGCATTCCTGAGCCTGTTCACCGCGTCGATGCTCTTCTTCGTCACCGCCTCCACCACCATCCAGATGCTGGTGGGCTGGGAGCTGGTCGGCGTCTGCTCCTTCGTGCTCATTGGCCACTGGTGGGAAGAGAAGGACAACTCCGACGCCGCCCTCAAGGCCTTCTTCACCAACCGGGTGGGCGACATGGGCATCATCATCGGGGTGTCCATCCTGTTCTTTGGCGCGGGCACGTTCGACGTGATCGGGGTGAACGAGGCCGCCATCAACGGCAGCATGAGCCACACGGTCACTCTGGCCGCCGCCCTGTGTTTGACCGCTGCGGTCATGTCCAAGTCGGGGCAGTTCTTCCTCCACACCTGGCTGCCCGACGCCATGGCCGGGCCCACCCCCGTTTCGGCCCTCATTCACGCCGCCACCATGGTGGTGGCCGGCATCTTCATGGTGGCCCGGCTCTACGGCGTGTTCTTCGAGGGCTTCGCCATCGGCGGCTCCAGCATCAACACGCTGGCCCTGATAGGCGGGCTGACCACGCTGGTGGGGGCCACCCTGGCCTTCGTCCAGAACGACATCAAGCGGGTGCTGGCCTACTCCACCGTCTCCCAGCTGGGCTACATGGTGATGGCGCTGGGCGTGGGCGCGTGGACGGCAGCCCTGTTCCACCTGTTCACCCACGCCTTCTTCAAGGCCTGCCTGTTCCTGGGCTCGGGCTCGGTCAGCCACGCCGTCCACTCCTTCGACATGAAGAAAGACATGGGCGGGCTGCGCAAGGCCATGCCCCACACCTACCGAACGTTCATGATCGGCACGGTGGCGCTGGCCGGTTTGCCCATCCTGTCGGGCTTTTGGTCCAAGGACGAGATCCTGGTGGGCACCGGCGGCTGGGGCCTGTTCGGCGGCACCGGGGGCAACGGCGCCTACACCGTGATGCTGGCCATGGGCATGATTACCGCCGCCCTCACCGGGGCCTACATGACCCGGGTGGTGTACCTCACGTTCTTCGGCGAGTTCCGGGGCCACGGCACCCCCCACGAGTCCGGCCCCCGGATCACCGTGCCGCTGTGGATCCTGGGCGGTTTGGCCGTGGTGGCCGGGTTCATCAATCTCCCGGCCGGCTTCCAGCTCGTTCCAGCGTCATGGGAGGAGAAGTTCCTCCAGTGGGTGGAGCCCGTGGGGGTGAGCTACTTCCCGTCCATCGCCCACGCCACCCCGTCGTGGACGCTGGCCATCGCGTCGGTGATCGTGGCCCTCGTCGGCATCGGCGCCGCTTACTACTACTACTTCGTCAAGGTTCGGGCGGTGAGCCCCGTGGCCACCGAGTTGCCCGACGGCCCCACTTCGAGATCGGCGGTGGCCCGACTCGGCCACCGGATCCTGGTCAACAAGTACTACCTCGACTGGCTGTACACCACCGTGATCGTCGGCTTCGTCAAAGGGCCGCTGGCCCGCGCCGCTTACTGGACCAACCAGAACGTCATCGACCGGGTGGTCAACGAGGCCGGCATCCGTTCGGTGCAGGCCGGGAACATCGTCTACCACAAGGTGGACCAGTTGGTGGTGGACGGCATCGTCAACGCCACCGGCAAAATCTCCGACAGCTCGGGGGAGGAGCTGCGTCGCATCCAAACCGGCAAGGTGCAGCAGTACGCCGCCATCATGTTCGCCGCCGCCACCATCCTGGCCGGGATCTTCATCATCGTCATCTAGGGAGCACACGTACACATGGGTGAAATATCGATTCCACCGACGCCAAAGCGGTGGCTGAGAGGGAGCACACGTAGACATGGGTGAGTTTCTCAACGACTGGGGGCTCAGTATCCCGACGTTCCTGCCGATCATCGGCGCGGCCGTCATGCTGCTCATTCCCAAGGACCGAGAGCATCTGCACAAGCTGATCGCCTTGGCCACCACCGTGGCGGTGGCCGTCTTCGGCTTGTTGCTGTTGATCCAGTTCATCGACAACGACAACTACGGAGCCCTCAACTTTGTGGTGGACAAGGGCTGGATCGACGTCATCGACTCCCGCTACATCATGGGGGTAGACGGCATCTCACTGCCGCTGATGCTGCTCACCATGCTGATCGTGCCCCTGTGCGTGATCTATTCCTGGAACCACTTCCCGGAGCCGCACAACCCCAAGGCCTTTTTGATGCTGCTCCTCATCCTGGAGACCGGGATGATCGGAACCTTCGCCGCCCAAGACCTGATCCTGTTCTTCGTGTTCTTCGAAGTCGTGCTGCTGCCCATGTACTTCATGATCGGGGTGTGGGGCGGTGAAAACCGGCGCTACGCCGCCATCAAGTTCTTCTTGTTCACCCTGTTCGGCTCGGCGCTGATGCTGGTGAGCTTCCTGGCCCTGTACTTCTTGGCCGACCCGGTAATGGTGGCCGGCGAGCTGACCCGCACCTTCGATATGCAGAAGCTGCCCGAAGCGGCCGCTGGCATTGCCAAGTCGTCGCAGGTCTGGGTGTTCGGCGGCATGTTCCTGGGATTCGGCATCAAGGTGCCCATGTTCCCGTTCCACACCTGGCTGCCCGACGCCCACACCGAGGCCCCCACGGTGGGCTCGGTGATCCTGGCCGCGGTGCTTTTGAAGCTGGGTACCTACGGATTTGTCCGCATCGCCATCCCCATCCTGCCTGAAGGAGCCACCGAGTGGGCCCCGTTCATCGGGCTGCTGGCGGTGATCGGCATCATCTACGGCGCTTTGGGTTGTCTGGCCCAGCGCGACCTGAAACGGCTGGTGGCGTTCTCCTCGGTGGCCCATATGGGTTTCGTGATGCTGGGCATCGCCACCCTCACCGAATTCGGCATCAACGCCGCGGTGTTCGGCATGGTGGCCCACGGGCTCATCACCGGGATGCTGTTCTTCCTGGCCGGCTCAGTGAAAGAGCGCTATCACACCCTGGACATGTCCCGGCTGGGCGGGCTGCTGGTGCAGGCTCCCCGCATGGGCTGGATCCTCGGGTTCTGTGCCATGGCCTCATTGGGGCTGCCCGGTCTGGCCGGATTCTGGGGCGAGTTCCCCGCCATCTTGGCCTCCTACAACCCCGCCGAGGTGCTGGCCGAGGAGACCTTCCGGTCGTACATGATCATCGCGGCGCTAGGCACGGTGCTGGCCGCCGGCTACCTGCTTTGGATGCTTCAGAAGACGGCGTTCGGAACACCCCGAGAGGAGTTCGCCAACGACCCCCATGTGCATGACGCCACGGTCTCCGAGTATCTGGCCTGGGCCCCCTTGCTCATCCTCATCTTGGTGCTGGGCGTATATCCCCACCTGCTATTCGGAGCCACCGACCCCGCGGTGATCGAGTCAATTAGAAACTGTCCTGGCCTCAGTGAAGGCCAGACCTGCTTCGACGCCGCGGCCGGGAAGTAGCTAGCACCGATGCTCTCGTCCCTGCCTTCGATCGTCGGTTTCGTCCGACCTGACATCGACTGGCACGCCGTCGCGCCCGAACTCACCCTGCTGGGAGTGGGCGCTGTGGTCACCCTGCTCGACATCGTGCTGTTGGAGCGGGGTCGGGCCTACACCTCGGCGCTAGCGGGCATAGGGCTGCTGGTTGCGTTGATTCCCATCGTGACCTTGGCCGCGGCCGGCGACACCCGGGAGATGTTCGGCGGCGCCTTTGTGGTGGACGATTTCGCCCTCATATTGAAGGCCATGTTCATCGTGGTCGCCTACATCGTGGTGCTGTTGTCCACCAACTACATCGCCGAGGGCGACTACTGGGAAAACGAGTACTACGGCCTGCTCCTAGCGTCGGTGATGGGCATGGTGCTGATGGCCTCGGCCCGGGATCTGGTCACCATCTTCGTGGCCCTGGAACTGCTGTCCATCCCTGCCTACCTGATGGCCGCATGGCGAAAGGCCGACCCCAGGAGCAACGAGGCTGGGCTCAAGTACTACCTGATGGGGGTGTTCGCCTCGGCCATCATGCTGTACGGCATGTCGCTGCTTTTCGGGCTAGCCGGCGACACCCGCTTGGCCGCGATCTCAACCGCGGTGGCCGAAGAGGGATCCAACCCGGTTGTGATCCTGGGCATCATCTTCGTGATCGTCGGGTTCGCCTTCAAGGTGTCGGGTTTCCCGTTCCACACCTGGGCCCCCGACACCTACGAGGGAGCGCCCACCCCGGTGACCGCCTTCTTGGCCGTGGCCTCCAAAGCAGCCGGGTTCGTGGCCCTCATGCAGTTGGTACACGTCGGATTCCCCGATGCTCAAGACATCTATCAGCCGCTGTTGTGGATTCTGGCTGTGGGCTCGATGACCGCTGGAAATCTCATCGCCCTGCGCCAGGAGAACATTGTGCGCCTCATGGCCTACTCCGGGGTGTCGCAGGCCGGCTTCATGCTGGCTCCCCTGGCCGTGGCCGGTGACATCACCACTGAAGATGCCCAGCCCGCGGTGGCTGCGGTGATCACCTATGTCCTGATCTACGCCGCCATGAACCTGGGGGCCTTCGCGGTGATCATCGCCGTGGCCCGCCGTACCGCTTCCGGTGACATCCGCTCTTACGCCGGGCTGTTCAAATACGCCCCTGGCATGACCATACTCATGACGGTCTTCCTGTTCTCCTTGGCCGGCATTCCCCCACTGGGCGGCTGGTTCGCCAAGTTCGCCGTGTTCCGGGCCGTGGTGGAGGCTGACACCGGCTGGGGCTACTCCCTGGCCGCCATCGCCGCAGTGAACTCGGTGATCGCGCTCTTCTACTACGCCAAGGTGGCCCGCATGATGTGGTTCGAGGACACCCCCGAAGAAGCCAACACCACGTCTCTGCGGGTACCCCCCTCGCTGGTGGCCGCTCTCGGCCTCACTGCCGCCGCCACCCTTCTGTTCGGCATCTACCCCGCCGTCATCACCCACTTCACCGACGGCACCCTCATCGCCCTGCCCTACTGACGCGGCAATTTCTCTCTGCCACTAGTTTGCTGAGGTGCCTGAGCTGCCTGACGTGGTGGTCTACTTAGAGGCGTTGGACCGGTTTGTGTTGGGTCGGGAACTGCGCAAGATCCGAGTGGTCGGCATCAGCTTGCTCAAGTCGTTCGACCCGCCAATCAACGCGGCCGAGGGTCGGGTCGTCGTGGGTACCCGTCGGCTGGGCAAGCGCCTGGTGCTGGAATTGGACGGGCCCAACGATCTGTTCATGGTGATCCACCTCATGGTGGCAGGACGGCTGCGGTGGCGGGACCAGACTGGAGCCAAACCACCGGGGAAGATCGGCCTGGCTGCATTCGACTTCGATCACGGCACCCTGGTGCTCACCGAAGCAAGCAAGCGCAAGCGGGCATCGCTGTGGCTAGTCCAGGGTGCTGACGCCCTGGCTGAGCAGCACGACCGGGGCGGGGTGGAACCACTTGAGGTGGACGAGGGCGGTTTCCGCGATGCCCTGACTTCTCGCAACCGCACGCTCAAGCGGGCTCTGTGCGACCCCACTGCCTTCAGCGGCATCGGAAACGCCTATAGCGACGAGATCCTGTTCCACGCCGGGCTGTCCCCGGTACAGCGCACCGGCAACCTCGATGACGACGACATTGCCCGCCTCTTCAAGGCGACCCGAACCACGCTGGTCGACTGGACCGACCACCAACGTCAAGCGGTGGGCGACGGCTTCCCCGACAAGGTCACTGCCTTCCACGACGAAATGGCCGTCCACGGCAAGTACAACCAGCCCTGCCCGGCGTGCGAGGTTCCCGTTCAGCGGATCGTCTACGCCGACAACGAAGTCAACTACTGCCCCCAGTGCCAGACCGACGGCCGGGTGCTGGCCGACCGCTCCCTGTCCCGCCTCCTCAAGGACGACTGGCCCCGCAGCATCGAAGACCTCGAGGACTGATCGGCAGCCTTCCTCTCGGCGAACTATCTTCCCGATGTCGACGAGGAGGCCGCAGCATGAGTTCGTTCAGTCGAGAGTCCACCGCCGAAGAGGTCGTTGACGGGCTCGACCTGTCGGGGCAGGTCTTCATGATCACCGGCACCACCAGCGGGCTGGGAGAAGAGTCAGCCCGGGTGCTGGCTGCTCGCGGGGCCCGAATAGCGATGCTGGCCCGAAACGCCCAAGCCAATCTCGAGGCCGCCGAGCGCATTCGCTCAACAGTGCCCGACGCTGACCTGTCGATGCACCAACTCGATCTCTCTGACTTGGCCAGCGTGGAGGGCTTCGCCGCCGAAGCCGCCGACCAGTTCGACCGCATCGACGTACTGATCAACAACGCCGGGGTGATGTGCTGTCCGTTCGGCCGAACCACCGACGGCTTTGAGATGCAATTCGGCACCAACCACTTGGGCCACTTCGCCTTGACCGCCCGACTGATGCCGCTCTTGCGCCAAGCCGAGAATGCCCGGGTGGTCACCCTCTCCTCCGGCGGCCACCGCATCTCCGACGTGGACCTCGACGACCCCCACTTCGAGCACACCCCCTATGACCCCTGGGTGGCCTACGGCCGGTCCAAGACCGCCAACATCCACTTCGCCGCCGAGTTGGCTCGACGCTTCGGCGATGAATTGCTCTCGCTCTCGGTTCACCCTGGCGCGATACCCACCAAGCTCGGCCGGCACATGACCAAAGAGATGATCGAAGGCATGAGGCAACGAGCCAAAGCGAGTTCATCCTCAGGCCAGGGGCTTCAATACAAGACGCTGGAGTCCGGCGCCGCCACCCAGGTTTGGGCGGCAACTACACCGGAACTCGTTGACCAGAACGGCAAATATCTAGCCGACTGCAACGTGGCCGAACCGGGGACAGGCGAAATCGGGTACGCCCCCCACATATACAACCCGCCCACCGAGGCCGCTCTGTGGGACCTCAGCGAGCGGCTCGTCGGCTTGTCGTTCTAGCCAGTCGCTAGGGCTTGCGAGGGCCGCCCCGGGTGCCGGGCCAGCGGGAGCCGCTGATCACGTCGGCGCTCGGCCAAAACGCATCGGGGTCCAGGGGACCGGCATTGGTGATCTGCCGGTCGATCATCCGGTTGGTCACCAGCTGCGCCGAGAGCTGCTCGACGATGGGGAAATAACGGGCCACGGGATCCCAGGGGCTGTCCAGCAACCGCAGCTCACCGTCGATGTCCTCAACGTGAACCTGTTCGAAGGTGGTGGCCACATCCACAACGTGGGGCGGGAAGTCATACTCCTTCTCCGCGCCGCCGATGGCCCGGGAGTACTTGGTCCACCACTCGTGCTCGGTGTACTCGCCGGCTCTTGGTTCCATCGCTCCGGTTACGTCGCCCTCGAATTCGATGAACGTGTAGCCCTGGTGAATCGTCCGTGCCTCCACCCGGTTGCCCAGACGATAGAAGCGGATGTCGCATGGATACTTGGGCTGGCCGTTGGTCTCGCCGCTGATGAAGATTGCGGCCTCCTGATCAATGCCCAGACCCAGGCTGTATTGGCCGCTCACGCCCTGCCAACTAGCTGGAACCTTGACACTCACGCCGTACTCCGGCTCGCCCAGAACTGGTACGCAGTACACGCCCACGGTGACGATCGGATCGCCCGCAGTGAGCCCCGGCGGGAGTATTTGCTCAATGCCCGCCGGATCAGTCCGGTACTCGACGGTCAGCTTCGGCCAACCGGCAACCTCGCCGGGCCGGCTCATCGGGGTCTCAGTCATGGTGCCTCCAGTACCGGATACCGCTAAATCTCGCGGTTCCTCTCGTTCGGTGGCCACAGTGTATTGAGAACACAAATGCGGCGCACTGCTGAGGTTCCCAGCCGACTGCATCGCCATACTGGAACCGTGGGGTTTGCCGTGAGCCATGACAAATGTCGCCAAGTGACATGACCGGTTTCGCCGAGTTCATGGAACGGGCGCTGTATGACCCTGAGCATGGGTTCTACGAGTCGGGGCAGGCTGGGCGCCGAGGCGGCCACTTCATCACCAGCCCTGAAGTCGGACCGCTGTTTGGTGCGGTGGTAGGCCGGATGCTGGACCGGCGCTGGGAGGAGTTGGGCCAACCCGATCCCTTCACCGTGATCGACGCTGGCGCCGGACCGGGCACCTTGGCCCGCACCGTGGCCAAGGCAGAGCCTGGCTGCACACCGGCTCTGCGATGGATCAACGTAGAGCGCAGCGCGGCAGGACGGACTGCCCACACCATCGGAATCTCCTGTCCCGAGATGCCCGAAGGCCCCCTCGTCGGGGTGATCGTGGCCAACGAACTGCTGGACAACCTGCCACTGCGGCTTTTCGCCCCCAACGATGAGGAGGTGGCCGACCGCCCCCCCAGCCCTGAGACCCGGTTGACACCCCGTCAAGACCAGGCCTGTGCTTGGCTGGCCCAAGCCTTATCCGTCTTGGAGCGGGGCACCGTGGTGGTCATCGACTATATGAGCAACACGGAGGAGATGGCTGCTCGGCCCTGGCCCGAGTGGCTGCGGACCTATCGGGGCCATGAGCGGGGCGATGACCCGTGGTCTGCCCCCGGCACCCAGGACATCACCTGCGAAGTGGCACTCGACCAGCTCTCTGTCGTTCGCCCTCCCGATCGGGTTGTCAATCAAGCTGCTTGGCTCAAGGCCCACGGCATCGATGAACTGGTGGCCGAGGGCAATGCCGCCTGGCGTTCCGGGGCCGCCAAGGGCGACCTCGCTGCGCTGGCTGGGCGCAGCCGGGCCATCGAAGCCGATGCCCTGCTCGACCCGGCCGGACTGGGCGGTTTTACCGTGGCCGAATGGGATATACCCGCCCCGGAGTGAGATGAATCAAGTCTTGTTGCGGACCGCAGCCCGGAACCCCAGAGCCACAGGGTTGGCCCCGTCCACCTCCGGGTGAATGGCCACCTGGTACCGGCCCGGTGAGGGGAGTTTCATAGCCCGAAAATCGGCCACGAAGGGCACGTTGACCAGTTCGCCCGGATCATGGCCCGATCCCAGCTTCACCTGGACCTCGCCCACCATCTCGGCCAGCTTCTTCCCGTCTGCGTCCTCAACCCGCACCTTGATCTTGTTGGCGTTGGCCGCTTCCACCGGCGACATCTCCAGCACCAGCGCCAGCATTACCCCAATAGGCGCGGGAAACGACTCCCGGTATACCCGGGTAATGCCCGCCGAGCTCACAAACAGCAGCCCCTCCCGCACCTGGGCGAAATCACACAATGTGGCGACTCTGATGTCCATGACCGCCGATCAACTCCCAGCCCATTGGAACGCCACTAGATGACCATATCCTCTAGTGGTCCGTCTGCGAATTGGCTGGCGCGGATTGCGACGGCAGCGGCGTTCCTCGCAAGGCGCACCGACGCAGCCATACCCGGAGCGTACGGCAAGGAGGAGCAACGCCGCGAGGGGCGTCGATGCCTAGCAGGACGCCCTGACCAATTCGCAGACGGACCACTCGGAAACGACAGAATGTAGGCTCGCCGCGCTGTCCCGCGAGAACACCGGAAAGGACCGACCCATGGCTGAAGCCACCATCGAGGACTATTACGTCGAGGACCGCACTTTCGCCCCGGCCGCCGATTTCGCCGCTGCTGCCCTGGCCAGCGACCGCTCGCTCTACGACGAGGCCGACGCCGACTATGAGTCATTCTGGGCTCGGCAAGCCCGGGATCTGCTGAGCTGGGACACCGATTTCCACACCCCCCTGGAGTGGGACCTCCCCTTTGCCCGCTGGTTCATTGGCGGCGCCCTCAACGTGTCGTATAACTGCCTCGACCGCCACGTCGAGGCGGGCAAGGGCGACAAGATTGCCTTCCACTGGGAGGGCGAGCCGGGCGACACCCTCACCATCACCTACACCGAACTGCTCACCGAGGTGTCCAAGTTCGCCAACGTGCTCAAGGGCCTGGGCCTAGGCGCGGGCGACAGGGTGGCCATCTACATGCCGATGATCCCCGAGCTGCCGGTGGCCATGCTGGCCTGCACCCGCATCGGGGTGGCCCACTCGGTGATCTTCGGCGGCTTCTTCCCCGACGCCATCGTCGACCGCTGCGAAGACGCCGAGGCCCGGCTCATCATCACCGCCGACGCCGGCTACCGCCGCGGGGCTCCCTCCCTCTTGAAGCCCAACGTGGACACCGCCCTCAGCCAAGGGGCGGCCTCGGTGGAGCACGTGGTGGTGGTCAATCGCTGCGACACCGACGTCGATATGGCCGAGGGTCGAGACCTGTGGTGGCACGACCTCATGGCCGATGCTTCGGTCGATTGCCCGCCTGAGCCAATGGACTCTGAAGCCCTCCTCTACCTTCTCTACACGTCGGGCACCACCGCCAAGCCCAAAGGCATCATGCACACCACCGGCGGGTACCTCACCCAGGTGGCCTTCACCCACAAGTACGTTTTCGACCTGAAACCCGACACCGACATCTATTGGTGCGCGGCCGACATCGGCTGGGTCACCGGCCACAGCTACATCGTGTACGGCCCGCTGGCCAACGGGGCCACCTCGGTGATCTACGAGGGCACCCCCGACACCCCCGGCCGAGACCGGCTGTGGGACATCGTGGAGCGCTACGGCGTCACCCAGCTCTACACCGCCCCCACCGCCATACGAACCTTCATGAAGTGGGGCGCCCAGGAGCCGGCCAAGCACGACCTGTCCAGCCTGCGGGTGTTGGGCACGGTGGGCGAGCCCATCAACCCCGAAGCGTGGATGTGGTACCACACCCACATCGGCGGCAGCAGCTGCCCCATCGTGGACACCTGGTGGCAGACCGAGACCGGCGGCCACATGATCTCCCCGCTGCCCGGGATCACCACCACCAAACCGGGATCGGCCACCCACCCCATTCCCGGAGTGTTCGCCGAGCTGGTGGACGACGACGGCCGCCCGGTAGAGCGGGGCGGCGGCTACCTCACCATCACCCGCCCGTGGCCGTCGATGCTGCGGGGCATCTGGGGTGACCCCGAGCGCTACCGGGAGACCTACTGGAGTCGATTCGAGGGCCGGTACTTCGCGGGCGACGGGGCCAAGGTCGACGACGACGGCTACCTGTGGCTGCTAGGCCGGGTGGACGATGTAATGAACATCTCTGGCCACCGCATCTCGACCACCGAGGTGGAGTCGGCGCTGGTGGACCACGCCGCGGTGGCCGAGGCCGCCGTGGTGGGAGCGGCCGACGACACCACCGGCCAGGCCATTATCGGCTACGTCATATTGCGGGGCAGCCACGACGCCACCGACGAGCTGGGCGAGGAGGTCCGCCAGCACGTGGCCACCAAGCTGGGCCCCATCGCCCGGCCCAAGACCGTGGTGCTGGTTCCCGACCTGCCCAAGACCCGCTCAGGCAAGATCATGCGCCGCCTGCTGCGAGATGTGGCCGAGGGCCGCAGCCTGGGCGACACCACCACCCTGGCCGACCAGTCGGTGGTTGACGAGATCCGGACCCGGGCCGCCGAGTCCCCCCAAGAAGATTGAGCCAGCGAGCCGGCCCATCCCACTGGACATGGCGGGAAGCCCCCCTCGACGGGGGTCCTGCGGTGATCGTGGATGTGGATGGCGTCATCTCCGACGGCAGCAATCGCCAGCACCTGGCCCAGGCCCGGCGCTGGGATGAGTTCTTCGCCGGCTGCCCTGACGACCCCCCGCTGGAGGCGGCGGTGGCCTTGGTCAACTCATTGGCCTCCGACGTCACGGTCGTGCTGCTTACTGCCCGCCCCTGGTTGCTGCTGGACGATACGGTGGCCTGGCTCAAGACCCACCAAGTCCGCTGGGACCTGCTGATCCTACGGCCCCCCAACAGCGGCGAACGGTCCCGGGCCTACAAGGCCGCCGAAGTGGCCAACCTCCGTCAGCACGGCTTCGACTTGCTGTGCGCCCTCGAAGACGACCCCGGCAACGTGGAGATGTACAACGACGTCGGCGTCCCCTGCGTCTACGTCTACTCCGGCTACTACGACCGCTGACGAGCGAAAATCACCGTCGGCCGATAGCCTGACCTCCAGTATCTGATCTTCAAATTGGGGTGACGCTGAGCATGAACACGATCAAAACAATCCTGCTGCTGGTGCTGATGGCGGCCTTGTTTGTGGCTGTCGGCGGGCTGTTGGGCGGCAGCGGTGGACTGGCCATCGGGATTGTCATCGCGGTGATCGTGGTGGGTGGTTCCTACTGGTTCAGCGACAAGCTGGCCATCGCCTCGGCCCGAGCTGTGCCAGTCACCTCCGCGCAACTCCCCCAGTACCACGCCATCATGGAGGAGCTCACCGCCAAGGCCCAGATCCCCATGCCCAAGCTGTACGTGAGTCCCAATCCCCAGCCCAACGCCTTCGCCACCGGTCGCAACCCCAAACACGCCGCCGTGGCCGTCACCGAGGGACTCATCAACCACTTGACCTGGGACGAAATCCGGGGTGTGCTGGCCCACGAACTGGCCCACATCCGCAATCGGGACATCCTTATCGGATCGGTGGCTGCGGCCATCGCCATGGCCATCACCTTCGCGTCGCGCATCGCGGTGTGGGGAATGATCTTCTTCGGCGGCCGGGGCCGCGACCGGGGCATGGGCGATCTTGCCGGCGTGCTGATCGCCGCAATCTTGGCCCCCATTGCCGCCAGCCTGATCCAGATGGCCATCAGCCGCACCCGGGAATACCAGGCCGACGCCTCCGCGGCCCGGCTCATCGGCGACGGCGAGCCGCTGGCCCGGGCGTTGGAGAAGTTGAACGCCGCCTCCCAGCGCATCCCGGTCAACGTACCGGTGGAGCAGGCGTCGCACTACATCGTCAACCCCCTCACCGGTCGGGCCAACTTCCGGAGCCTGTTCAGCACCCATCCCCCGGCTGAAGAGCGCATCCGCCGCCTCCGGGCCGGTGAGTGGGTCCCCCAGGCGTACTAAGCCGCCAACCTCGCCCGGGGTCGGTCAGTCCCGGAAGTTCCCGAACTGCAAGGGGATGGCGAAGTCGGCCTCTTTGAGAGCAGCGATCACCTCTTGGAGCATGTCCCGCTTCTTGCCGCTCACCCGAAGCTGACCGCCCTGGGTCTGCGAGGAGACCCCCTTCATGCCCAGATTCTTTATGAACTTGTTCAGCTCCCGGGCCTTGTCCGCCGAGATGCCCGCAGCCAGCGCCGCCTCTTGGCGAACCGTCCCCCCGGCGGCGTCGGCCACTGGCCCGTAGGTCACGCCCTTGAGCGAGACCTTGCGCCGCACCAGCTTCTCCTCCAGCACCTGGCGGGCGGCAGCCAAACGGTCCTCGTTGGACGATCGCAGGGTGATGACCCCTTCACCCAGCGCCACTTCGCTACCGGTGTTCTTAAAGTCGTAGCGGCTGTGGATCTCCCGAGCCGCCTGGTCCACCGCATTGCGGACTTCCTGCATGTCCAGCTCAGAAGAAACATCGAACGTCGGCATGGCCCGAACCTACCGCACCCCAGTGCCCTGAATTCGAGTGGGGGAGCCATCGCGTGGGCCGGTAGGGTTGTCCCTCGTTGGGTCGGTGCCCGAGCGGCCAAAGGGAACGGGCTGTAAACCCGTCGGCATTCGCCTTCGGAGGTTCAAATCCTCCCCGGCCCACGCAACAATTGCGGAACACTAAATTGCGCTTCACCTCTGGTCGTGCAGACGCGTGATCTTCGTCCAGCGTGGCGATCTGGGATGTCGATGAACTGATTGAACTTATTCGGTCCTTTAGGCATATTTCAGGCGGGAATGTGTCACTGAAGTCAGTATAATTTCATTTATGGAATTTACGTTGAATCCCAGTACAAGCGGCGCTAACGGTGCTGCTGCGGGCTTTGCGTTTCCGGATTATTCCGAGGCTGGCGCGTCCGAGCTGTTGGGCTTGATGGGCGAGGCTGATCTGTTGCGCCGCCGGGCAGAGGGCTACCTGGTCGGGCTGGTAGCCCGCTACGGCGAGCTTGAGGGGCCGGGCGCAGCGGCGACGGTGTGCCACCAATTCGGCATCAGCGCCTACCAGGCCCGCCGGCTAGCCAAGACTGCCGAGAGCCTCACAGCCATGCCGCAGATTCTCGGCGCAGTCCAAGACGGACACATTTCCGCCGACCAAGGCGCGGTGGTCGCCGAATCTCACAAGCGGGCACCTATGAGCGCACAAGACCAGCAGGAGTTGCTGGACTTGGGTGGCTGGCAGGGCCACGATGAGTTCAAGAAGTCAGTCGTCGCCCGCGAGGACCAGCGTCGCGCCGATAACGGGATGGGTCGCGCCGAGCGCCAAAGGGCCCGGCGCAGCGCCAAGGTGTTCGACGGGTCCGGCGGCATGGTCGTGTTGCACGCCGAGTTGGACCAGGAATCCGGCGAGCGAGTCAAGATCGCCCTAGGTTCTATGAGCACAAAGATGCTCGGCGACGACATCGCCTACGACCCGATCCGCACGTTTGAGCAACGCAATGCTGATGCGCTGGTCGCGCTCATCACCCAACAGCCCACAAACGCCGACGAGGATTCTGCCGGTGCGCCGGATTGCGGTATCAGGCCGCAAAAAACTGTGCTGGTGGTGGCCGCCGACTACGACGCCATCGAGGGCCGGCTCAAGAACGCCGGGTTGATCGACGGGACGCCCATCGAGCTCGACGAACTCCGCCGCCTAGCTTGCGAAGCACAGATTGTGCCGATGATATTCGGATCTGACGGGCAGGCCCTCTACATGGGCAGAGCCCAAAGAGCAGTCACTAAGGCCCAGAAGCTTGCCCTGTATCGCCGAGACCGCGGCTGTGTGGGCTGCGGGATCAGGCCTCAGGCTTGCGACGCCCACCACATCCAACCATGGGACCACAACGGGCCCACCGATATGGACAACCTGGTACTGCTCTGCCCCCGCTGCCACACCAAGGCCCACAAACACGGCCACATCCTCGAACGCGACGCCGAAACCGGCCGACACCGCCTGCTGCCCCCACCCCGGCCCAGCCCCACAATCCACCCGCCTCCTCTACAGATTCCACCCCGCCAACACCAGACTGCCGCCTGAAACCACGCCCCCAACCACCGCACCCCATCGCCATGATTTGATGGAGCCTGTGCAGATATCGATGCCAAGGCTCGCCGGGTTGGTGGCTGGTTTGCTGCTTTTGGCCATCAGCTGCCAATCAGACTCATCGATCCTGGAACAAGCCCTCGACCCCGGCACCGAGGATCCTTCAGATGTGGATCTTGGCCGGCTCCACGAGAGTCTCGCCGTTGAGCGGCGAGCACACCGGTGGGGCGCGATAACCAGATGACGACGTCCTCTAGTCTCGGTGGAGCGATGACCGACCAGTCGACAGAAGCTCGCCGTTCCAAGTGGTTGCGGCGTCCGCCGGTTTGGGTTGTGGTGCTGATGGTGTTTCTGCTGCTGGTTGTGCTTTTGATTGGTCTCTACGTCGGCGGGCACTATCTGAACGAAAAGAAGATGGACAGGCAGCGCGAAGCCATCGTAACTTTCGTTGTGCCAACCGGCTGGGAGGATGTACCTCATCCCGGGGGAAATGTTGACGGCGGCCCGTTTACTAGCAGCCCCTGGCCGTGCCTGTATCCGGCGGTGTTCTGCGATTGGCATCACAAATTGACATGGGAAACCGACGGGTTGCAGTCCGCTTCAGCGTTGAGAGCCGCGGCCGAGGCATCCGGCTGGACGGAGATCGACTTCTCCGCTGAGCCTGCCACCTCCCGCTACTCCGACGCTTGCCAGACCGACGGGGAGGGGTTCTACTGGTGCTCGTTGCGTGCCGTCTCCGATGGGGTCTCACTAGAACTCACGGTGTGGGACAGCAGTTCAGGAGGTCGCCGTTGGCTCGCCAGCCTTGAGACGCGCTGAACCAGGGTGTCGGTTTCTACCTCGGGAAACTAACCCTCCCACTCCAATCACTCCCAATCTCGCAGCATGAGCTGCATCACGGTGACGTCCAGCCAGCGGCCGAATTTGCGGCCTACTTCGCGTTCAACCCCTACAACTTCGAAGCCTGCGGAACGGTGGGCAGCCACCGACGCCTCGTTCTTCCCTGAAATGCGAGCGATCACGGTGTGAAACCCATGGCTCTGAGCCAGTCCGATTATCTCGGCCAACAGGGCACCCCCGACGCCCTCGCCCCGGTGGTCGACGTGGACATACACCGAGTTCTCAACGGTGGTGTTGTAGGCCGGTCGGGTGTGGAAGGGCGACAGGGAGGCATATCCGATCACGGTGTCGTCGTCTCCGTCAGGCGTGGCCACCAGCACGGCGTGAACGCCGCTGCGATCTTGCAACCAGGCCTGCTGCGCAGCCAATGACCGAGGTTCGATGTCGAAAGTGCTGGTGCCGTTCAACACCTCGTAGTTGTAGATCTCACGGATGCCTTCGGCATCAGCCAGCCGGGCTGCTCGAATGGCCACGGGCTGCACCGTACCGTCCGTCACCTCCCAATTCTGGCTTTCCCGCCGCAGGCACAGAGTGGCAATATTGGCGTCTCATAGGGATAGAGTTCCCAGCCCGCCTCCTTAGCTCAGTCGGCAGAGCGTTTCCATGGTAAGGAAAAGGTCGAGAGTTCGATTCTCTCAGGAGGCTCAGGGTCTTCTACGCGGCATCCAGCCGCTGGGAAGCTCCGGGGCGGCGTAGCTCAGTCGGTAAGAGCGCTCGACTCATAATCGAGAGGTCGCCAGTTCGAGTCTGGCCGCCGCTACCACCCTCCCCCTCGCCCAGCGGGCGACCGTGTGATCTGCGCCCCATTGGGGGCCAGAGATAATCTGGCCCCATCGAACCCGCAACGTCTCGTGAGTCGGTCCCCGAAGATGCCGCTCTGGTGGAGGCCGCCCGCCGCGGTGACCGCGACGCGTTCAACGAGCTGGTCCGGTCCACGTATCGGGACATCTACGCGCTGGCCTACCGGCTCACAGGCAATCCCGACGACGCCGGTGACGTGGTTCAAGACGCCTATGTTCGGGCCTACCGGGCGATACGCCGCTTTCGGGGCGACTCCAGCTTCTCCACCTGGATGTACCGCATCACCAGCAACTGCGCATCAACTCATCTGAGCCGACGGTTCCGCCAGCGCACCGAGGAGCTGAGCGACGAAGTGCCCATCGTCGATTCGCGGCCCGAGCAGGACCCGAGCCTGCGAGCCGAGGCGGCCGTTCTTCGCAATCACATCGACCGGGCGATCCGCACGCTGCCCGATCGGCTTCGCCAAGTGGTGGTGCTGCGGGATCTGCACGACCTCTCTCACAGCGAGATCGCCGCCGAGTTGGGCATAACCACCTCGGCGGCCAAGGTCCGGCTCCACCGAGCCCGCCAGCGGCTGCGCACCGTGCTTCAGCGCACTTCAGAGCTGGACGCAGATCAAACAGAGCCAACCGCCCAAGAAGCACCAGACGAGGGGGCCTCATGACCAACGACGCCTCCCGGTCTTTCGACCACCGCTCCCCAACCGAGGCACCCCCTACTCTGGTGTGGAAGGTAATGGCCCGCCTCGACCAATACGACCGCCGCCGCCAGCTCATTCGGCGCTTCTTGGCCGCGACCACTCTGGCGGTGATTACCGTCTTCTTCCGCCGCCGAGCCCGCCGGTAACCGGCCCCGGTTTTGTATTGCGGACGCCTACCTTCGGCACGGTAGCCTTGTCTTGCCCCTAACGAACGAAGGGCAGTGGCTCAATTGGTAGAGCACCGGTCTCCAAAACCGGCGGTTGGGGGTTCGAGTCCCTCCTGCCCTGCGCAAGCGATCCCGTCTCCGTAGTGCCGGGCGCACTGGAGTCAACATGACCGACCTGAACAGACAACAGAAGAGGATGGCCAAGCGGCAAGGCTTCGTCGATGAAGAAGGCACCCCGGTCCGCGACCGCCGCCAGGCCAGGAATCAGCCTCGGCCCGGGGAAGAGCGGGTGGGTCCGGCGCAGTTCCTGCGCGAGGTTCGCGGCGAGCTCCGCAAGGTGTCGTGGCCGCGGCGCGAGGAGGTAGTCAACTACTCCATCGTGGTGCTGGTGGTTCTGGTGCTGCTCACTACCGCCATCGGCCTGCTCGACTGGGGATTCAGCGAAGCCATCCTGAAATTGTTCGATCGATGAACCCTGAGGTAGACGAAACCGCGATGACCGATCTCTTTCCCACCACCGACACAGCCGAACCGGAATCCGAAGCGACTGACCCCATCAAGGCTGGCGACGCCGAAGCCGACGCCCCACCGGTTGATGCCGCCGAGGCCGCCGCGGCATTGTTGCCCACCGGGCCGGTCGCCGAGCCCGATGTTGAGATCGCCGACATTGAAGGAGCCGCCCTTCTGGAAGACAAGGCGATGGCAGAGCACCCGGTCGAGGTGATCGATGCCGAAGAGCTGGTCTACGAGAAGGACGAAGATCAGACCGAGTCCATCAGCCCCTTTGACATGCCCGGCAAGTGGTATGTGGTCCACACCCAGTCGGGCTATGAGAACAAGGTCCAGCAGAACATCGAAGCCCGCCGCAAGACCATGGACATGGAGAGCCATATCCACGAGACCGTGATTCCCATGGAAGACGTGGTGGAGTTCAAGGGTGGCAAGAAAGTCACCACAAAGAAGAAGATGTTCCCCGGCTATCTGCTGGTTCGAGCCGAGATGAACGATGTCTCCTGGGATGTAATCCGCAACACCCCCGGTGTGACCGGCTTTGTGGGACATGGTCGACGGGGCAGCAAGCCGTCGGCCCTGAAGCGCAAAGACGTGGAGAACTTCCTACAGGTCAAGACCGACGGCGAACAGACAGTCCGCCGCACCAAGCCCCGCCTGCTCTACGAAGTGGGCGAGACCATTCGAGTCAAAGAGGGTCCGTTCGCCGATTTCTCCGGCGAGGTGGCCGAGATCAACGAAGACCAACTCAAGATGAAGGTCCTCGTCAACATCTTCGGCCGAGAGACGCCAGTCGAACTTGAGTTCTCCCAAGTGGCGAAATTGTAGGAAGATTCGAATTCCCCCAAGTCGCCAAGCGGCATGAAGACCAAGCCAGAAGGGGCAGAGTCATGGCTCAAAAAAAGGTAGCCACCACCATCAAGATCCAAATACCCGCCGGACAGGCCACACCGGCGCCCCCCGTGGGCACCGCGCTGGGTCCCCATGGCGTGGCCATCATGGACTTCTGCCGGGACTACAACGCCAGAACCGAGGACAAGCGGGGACAGATCATCCCGGTGGAGATCACCATCTACGAAGACCGGACGTTCTCGTTCATCACCAAGACCCCTCCCACCTCCTTCCTCATCCGCGAAGCGGCCGGACTGGAGAAGGGATCAATGGAGCCAGGCCGAGAAGTCGTAGGCGCCATCACCGATGCCCAGTGCGCAGAGATCGCCAAGGTCAAGATGCCCGATCTCAACACCGACGACCTCGAGCAGGCCAAGCTTCAGGTTGCCGGTACCGCCCGCAGCATGGGGATAACGGTCGAGTAGCCCAGCAAACCAACAGTCATATCCAACCGCCCGACGAGACGACCTCGCTCGGCGGGCCCACAAGACATATCCAACTGGCCTACGGGCCCACAACACTGAGGGAGCCGACATGGCGAACAAAGGCAAGCGTTACAGCGATTCCGCCCAGCGCTACGACAAGCAGCACCCGCACACTGCCCAGGAGGGCGTCGAACTGGTGAAGAGCCTGTCGGCCGCGAAATTCGACGAGACTCTGGAGCTTGCGGCCCGACTGGGAGTCGATCCTCGCAAAGCCGAACAGATGATCCGGGGAACGGTTTCTTTGCCCTCGGGCACTGGCACCGACGTCCGGGTGGCCGTGTTCGCCCAGGGCGAGGCAGCCACCCTGGCGAGCGAAGCCGGAGCCGACGTGGTGGGCGCCGACGACCTCGCTGAGCAAGTGCAGGGGGGCAAGATGGACTTCGACGTGGCCATCGCCACCCCCGACATGATGCCGGTGGTGGGAAAGCTCGGAAAGATCCTCGGTCCCCGAGGGCTGATGCCCAACCCGAAGACCGGCACGGTTACCGAAGACGTGGCCCGAGCAGTGGGCGAGTTCAAGAGCGGCAAGGTGGAATTTCGCACCGACCGCCAGGGGAACGTCCACGTGCCCGTGGGCAAGGTCAGCTTTGATGCCGACGCCCTCGTGGCCAACATCCGGGCGGTCATGGATGAGCTGACCCGGGCCAAGCCCGCCGCTCTCAAGGGCCGTTATATCCGCAAGGTCACCATCTCTTCCACCATGGGTCCCGGAATTCGGCTGGATCCCGCCGACTTGGGAGCCAGTAACTGATCTGGTAGCTTTTGGCGCTCACAATTTATCGATTTGCCGCAGACATCAGGCGCAGTGCCTAGCACCGCTTAAACGGCCGGCACTCTGTCCGCAACAGACCGAGGCGTCGACTGGCCTGACGAGGTGAACCCTCCCGAAACACGTGGGGCGTTCGCACTTAGCGGCGCCCCCTTTTTGTTTTGAAGGAGAGTCTCGTTCTCATGGAGGGATCGGCAATCTGATGGAAAATCCCCGCCCCGAGAAAGTGGCCGTCGTTGACGAGGTGCGCGAGCGCATCTCCTCCACCGAGGCCGTGGTCTTCACCGACTACCGCGGCCTCGACGTGCCGTCCCTGGCCGATTTGCGCCGCCAGCTACGCGAAGCCGGCGGCGACTACAAGGTCTACAAAAACACCCTGACCCGCTTCGCGGCCCGCGAGCTCAACCTGGACTTGGACGAAGTCCTCGTCGGCCCAACCGCGCTAGCTTTCGTGGGCTCCCGTGACGACGGCTCTCCCGGCGATGCCGTATCGCTGGCCAACGCGCTGTGCAAATACGCCGAAGACTCCAGTTTCTTGTCGATCAAGGGCGGCGTGCTCGATGGCCAGGTGATATCGGCCGACGAAGTGAGCGCCCTGTCCAAGCTCGGGACCAGGACCGAAATCCTGGCTGAGATCCTCGGTCTGCTGGAAGCCCCCTTGACTGAGATGGCCGGATTGCTGGAAGCCCCTCTGGTGGAGATGGCCGGGCTCCTCGATGCTCCCCTGGTCGAAACGGCCGGATTGCTGGAGTCCCTCAGTGCAAAGGGCGACACCGGGGCTTGACCGGCTCCAACTGGAAGAACTGACAACAATCAATCAACAAAGGAATGAGGAACAGAAATGTCCAAGGTAGATGAGATTCTGGACTCCATCGGGTCCATGACGGTGCTTGAGCTGTCCGAGCTCAAAGAGGCGTTCAAGGATCGCTTCAACGTAGAGGCCGCAGCCCCGGCCGCAGCCATGCCCATGATGATGGCGGCTCCCGGCGATGGCGGCGGTGACGGCGGCGGTGCCGCTGAAGAGCAGAGCGAGTTCGACGTGGTATTGACCAGCGCGGGCGAGAAGAAGATCCAGGTCATCAAAGAGGTACGCACCCTCACCAACCTGGGCCTGAAGGACGCCAAAGAACTGGTGGACAACGCTCCCAAGCCGATCTTGGAGAAGGCCTCTAAGGAGGATGCCGAGAAGGCCAAGGAGCTCATTGAGGCCGCCGGCGGGGCTGTGGAGCTCAAGTAACGCACAACCAGCGAATTCCTGGCGGGCATGGCTTGTAAACCATGTCCGCACCGCGTATCATTCCCGGATACCCGCTCGCTTGTCTCCCCGGCCACGCCTTCTCTTTTGACGCGGCCGCGTTTAGGGATTCCCCCTCCCATTGACGTTCAGGGATTCGAGCAGCCAACCGGCGTTGCCCGTCTATACACATGGAGCTCACCTTGTCCGCACGTTCGGCGACCCGCGACCGCTACTCCTTCGGAAACCTGGAGGAGGTGCTGCCCCTGCCCGACCTTATTGCGGTGCAGAAGGACTCCTTCCAATGGTTCATCCGGCAAGGACTGGCTGATGCCTTCCGCGACATCAGCCCCATCAAGGACTTCTCGGAGACCCTGCAACTCGAGCTTGAGTTCGACCCCGACGATGAAGACCTGAACCCCGGCCCCCGCTGGGGCACCTCGGTGGAAGAGTGCAAAGAGAAGGATATGACCTACTCGGCACCCATCCTGGTGCAGGCTAGGTTCTCCAACCGCAACACCGGCGAGATCATCGAGCAGATCGTCTTCTTGGGCGATTTCCCGGTCATGACCGACAAGGGCACGTTCATTGTGAACGGCACCGAGCGCGTGGTGGTGTCCCAACTCGTTCGCTCCCCCGGCGTGATCTTCCAGCCCGGCGAGCGATTCCGTCTCCGCAACCTGAGCAAGCATCAGCTAGTCACCGGAACCATCCACCCCTATCGGGGGGAGTGGATCGAGTTCGACGTCGAGCACAAACCGGGCCGCAACCCCACCGCAGGGGCCCGAGTGGCCCGCAAGCGCCGCATGAGCCTGTTCACCCTGCTGCGGGCGCTGGGCTATGACGAGGAGAAGGCCCCCGGCTTCTTGGACCGCTTCGTGGCTCACTTCGACTTCTTGGCCGACCAGTGGGAGAACGACAGGCATCAGCACGCCACCCAGGACGAAGCCCTGCTGGAGATCTACAAGCGAGCCCGTCCCGGCGAACCCCAGTCGGTGGAAGCAGCCCGCAACTACTTCCGCAACGCATTCTTCGAGAGCCGCCGCTACGACTTGTCCCGAGTGGGCCGCTACAAGCTCGACCGCAAGTTGGGCCCCGAACTGGATCGCATCGAAGAGCTGTTCGGTCTGACGCTGGAGCGTCCTGAACCCGATCAGCCGGTGCTCTCCCCTGCTGAGGTGCTAGCCACCTGCACCTACCTACTGCACCTGGTGAAGTTCGAGCCGGGCTACCGCCTCGACGATCAGGACCACTTCGCCAACCGCCGTATCCGCTCAGTGGGTGAGCTGATCCAGAACCAGGTGCGCATCGGCCTTTCCCGGATGGAGCGGGTGGTGCGCGAGCGCATGACCACCCAAGACGTGGAGGCCATCACCCCTACCTCGCTCATCAACAACCGGCCGGTGGCCGCCGCCATCAAGGAGTTCTTCGGCACCAGCCAGCTCTCGCAGTTCATGGACCAGGTGAATCCCCTGTCGGGCCTCACCCACCGTCGCCGGCTGTCGGCGTTGGGACCGGGCGGCCTGTCAAGGGAACGAGCCGGGTTCGAAGTGCGCGACGTCCACTTCTCCCACTACGGCCGGATGTGCCCCATAGAGACCCCCGAGGGCCCCAACATCGGTCTGATCGGTGCTTTGGCCTCTTATGGCCGGGTGAACGAGTTCGGATTCATTGAATCCCCCTACCGCAGGGTCGTCGATGGCCAGGTCACCGACGAGATCATCTGGCTGGCCGCCGACGACGAGGAGGAGTACGTGGTCGCCCAGGCCAACGCCCCTCTCGACGACCAGAACCGGTTCGTCAACGACCGTGTGCTAGTGCGGCGCTCCCCCCAGGCCGCGACCATGAAGGGGTTGCAGGCCCAGCTCGAGCAGGAAGTGTTCTTCGGAGCCACCACTGAGATCTCCTCAGTGCCCCCCGACGAGGTCCAGCTCATGGACGTCTCCCCCAAGCAGATCGTCTCGGTTGCCACCGCGCTGATCCCCTTCCTCGAGCACGACGACGCCAACCGGGCCCTCATGGGGGCCAACATGCAGCGCCAAGCGGTGCCATTGGTCCGACCCGAGGCCCCGTATGTGGGAACCGGCATCGAGGGCAAGGCGGCCCGGGACGCCGCCGACATGATCATCGCCCAAGAAGACGGCACCGTCACCGACGTGGCCGGCGACAGCATCACGGTGGACTACAAGAACGCCGGCTCCACCAGCTACAAGCTGATGAAGTTCGAGCGGTCCAACCAGGACACTTGCATCAACCAGAAGCCGCTGCTGAACGTGGGGGAGAAATTCCGCAAGGGCCGCATCCTGGCCGACGGTCCGTCGACCGACAACGGCGAGATGGCCTTGGGCAAGAACCTGCTGGTGGCCTTCATGGCCTGGGAGGGCTACAACTTCGAGGACGCCATCATCCTGAGCGACCGGCTCGTGCGCGACGACGTGCTCACCTCCATCCACATCCACGAGCACGAGATCGACGCTCGAGACACCAAGCTCGGCCCCGAGGAGATCACCCGGGACATCCCCAATCTGTCCGAGGAGATCCTGGCCGATCTTGACGAGGAGGGGATCATCCGACCCGGCGCCGAAGTCGGCCCCGGCGACGTGCTGGTGGGCAAGGTAACCCCCAAGGGCGAGACCGAGCTGACCCCCGAGGAGCGCCTGCTGCGGGCCATCTTCGGGGAGAAGGCCCGAGAGGTCCGCGACACCAGCCTCAAGGTTCCCCACGGCGAAAACGGCAAGGTCATCGACGTCAAGAAGTTCAACCGCTTCGCGGGCGATGAGCTGCCCCCCGGCGTGAATCAGCTGGTCCGGGTATATGTAGCCCAGAAGCGGAAGATCTCAGTAGGCGACAAGCTGGCCGGACGGCACGGCAACAAGGGCGTGATCTCCAAGATCCTCCCGATGGAGGACATGCCCCATCTGGCCGACGGGACGCCGGTGGACATCATCTTGAACCCTCTGGGGGTTCCCTCCCGCATGAATGTGGGCCAGGTGCTGGAAGCCCATTTGGGCTACGCCGCCCGCTGGGGCTGGGATTCGAACGGCATGGTCGGCCAGGAGCCTGAACGGGGCGACGGGCGCAAGACCAGGCCCACCACCCAGGCTTCCACCCTGGTGTCGACCCCGGTGTTCGACGGCGCCCATTGGGATGAGGCCGGGCACTCTGGCCAGCACCCCACCATCCAACATCTCCTGGCAAACATCAAGCCGGAGACCATCGATGGCGAGCGCCTGATCGGAGAAGACGGCAAGGCCGAGCTCTACAACGGCCGCACCGGTGAGCCCTACGACAACCGGATCATGGTCGGCTACATGTACATGCTGAAGCTGGCCCACCTGGTGGACGACAAGATCCACGCCCGCTCCACGGGCCCCTATTCGATGATCACCCAGCAGCCGCTGGGTGGCAAGGCTCAGTTCGGCGGCCAGCGGTTCGGCGAGATGGAAGTCTGGGCGCTGGAGGCCTACGGCGCGGCCTACTGCCTCCAAGAGCTGCTCACCATCAAGTCCGACGACGTGCTGGGCCGCGTGCGGGTGTACGAGGCCATCGTCAAGGGCGACAACATCCCCGAGCCGGGCATTCCAGAGAGCTTCAAAGTGCTCATAAAGGAGATGCAGGCCCTTTGCCTGAACGTGGAGGTGAGGGACACCGCCGGCCAGCAGGTGGAGATCACCGAGTTGGACGACGATGCCTTCCGCACATCTGAGGAGCTGGGCATCGATATTTCCCGGCCTGAGCGGGGCTCAGACGATGAAGACGACCGCCGTGTCATGGGGAGGAGCTTCTAGATGTTGGACGTCAATGCATTCGACCAGCTCTCCATCGGGCTGGCTACAGCCGATGCCATTCGGACCTGGTCCAACGGTGAGGTGAAGAAGCCGGAGACCATCAACTACCGCACGCTTCGCCCTGAAAAGGACGGCTTGTTCTGCGAGAAGATCTTCGGTCCCACCAAGGATTGGGAGTGTTACTGCGGCAAGTACAAGCGCATCCGCTTCAAGGGAATCATCTGCGAACGATGCGGCGTGGAGGTCACCCGCTCCAAGGTGCGCCGAGATCGGATGGGCCACATCGAGCTTGCCGCCCCCGCAGTCCACATCTGGTATCTGAGGGGCACAAGGTCGTGGCTGGCCTACCTGCTGATGGGCACCGAGCCCAAGGAGGAGTTGAAAGCCAAGCAGCTGGAGAAGGTCATCTACTTCGCAGCCAACCTGGTGACCGAGGTTGATGAGGAGGAGCGCCATCGGCGGCTTCCCGAACTCGAGCGGGAGAAGATCGAGGAGATCGAGGCCATCCGCGAAGAGCTTCAGGAGCGCAAGAACGAGCGCTTGGCCGAACTGGAAGAAGAACTCGAGACCGTCGACGCCAAGGACATCGACAAGCGCCAGAAGGCGGCGGAGAAGGACATCTTGGCCCTCGAAGAGGAGTACGACGAGGAAATCGAGATGGTTGAGCGGGCCTTCGAGGAATTCTCCAGCCTGTTCCCCCGCAAGATCGTCGAGGACGAGGAACTGTGGCGGGAGATGGAGGAGCGCTACGGCGACCTGTTCACCGGGGGCATGGGCGCGGCGGTCATCGCCACGCTCATCGACAGCGTCGACCTCGATGAGGAGGAGCGCAAACTCCGGGAGCAGCTTGATCCCCCCGAGGGTCAGAAAAAGCTCTCCCAACAGCGGGAGCAGAAGGCCATCAAGCGGCTGAAGATCGTGTCGGCGTTCAACCGGCGCGACCAGCACGGCCGGCGCATCAACGATCCCCGGGCCATGATCCTGGACGCCGTCCCGGTCATTCCCCCGGAATTGCGCCCCATGGTGCAACTAGACGGCGGCCGATTCGCCACCTCCGATCTGAACGACCTCTATCGCCGAGTCATCAACCGCAACAACCGCCTCAAGCGGCTGCTCGACCTCGGCGCGCCCGAGATCATCGTCAACAACGAGAAGCGCATGCTGCAAGAGGCAGTCGACGCCCTTTTCGACAACGGCCGTCGGGGCCGCCCGGTGACCGGTCCGGGCAACCGGCCCCTCAAGTCGCTGTCCGACATGCTCAAGGGCAAGCAGGGGCGCTTCCGCCAGAACCTGCTGGGCAAGCGAGTCGACTACTCCGGCCGCTCGGTCATCGTGGTCGGCCCCACACTCAAGCTTCACCAGTGCGGCCTGCCCAAGCTCATGGCCCTGGAACTGTTCAAGCCCTTCGTCATGAAGAAGCTGGTGGAAGAGGACTTGGCCCAAAACATCAAGTCGGCAAAGCGTATGGTCGAGCGGCGCCGCCCCCAGGTATGGGACGTGCTCGACGAGGTCATTCAAGAGCACCCTGTACTGTTGAACCGGGCCCCGACCCTGCACCGTCTGGGCATCCAGGCGTTCGAGCCCGTGCTCGTGGAGGGCAAGGCCATCCAGATCCACCCGCTGGTGTGTACCGCCTTCAATGCCGACTTCGACGGCGACCAGATGGCGGTCCACCTGCCCTTATCGGCCCAGGCACAGGCCGAGGCCCGGGTGCTAATGCTGTCGGCTAACAACGTGCTCAGCCCGGCCCACGGTCGTCCTCTGGTCACTCCCGGCCAGGACATGATCATCGGGGCCTACTACCTCACCGAGGAAGTGGATGGCGCGGTCGGCGAGGGACGGGTTTTCCGCCACCAGCACCAGATCGAGCGGGCCTACGAAGCCGGCGAGGTCGATCTTCACGCCCGCATCGAGTACCGCATTCCCCAGTTGGTGGAGACGCCGGCCAACGGCGACGCCGCCACCTACACCCCCACCACGGTGGGACGAGTGCTGTTCAACAGCACCCTGCCCGACGACTTCCCCTATGTGAACCGGGTGGCCACCAAGCGGGACATCACTACCATCGTGGACAAGCTGGCCCAGCAGTACACCAAGGAGATCGTGGCCCGCAGCCTCGACGCCCTGAAGAATCTGAGCTTCCAGTTCGCCAGCCAATCCGGACTCACCGTCTCGGTGGACGACATCAAGGTGCCCCACGACAAGAAGAACATCTTGGACGGCTACGAGAAAGAGGCCGAAAAGGTCGAAACCCAGTTCCGGAAGGGCATCATCACCGACGGTGAGCGCCGCCAGAAAGAGGTTGAGATCTGGACCGAGGCCACCGAAATGGTGCGCCAGAGCATGGAGTCGGTGCTCCAGTCAGAGAAGTTCAACCCCATCGACATGATGGTGGGCTCCGGTGCCCGGGGGAACATGATGCAGGTCCGCCAGATTGCGGGCATGCGCGGCCTGGTGGCCAACCCCCGCGGCGACATGATCCCCCGGCCCATCAAGAGCAACTTCCGCGAAGGCCTGGCGATGCTCGAGTACTTCATCGCCACCCCCGGTGCCCGCAAGGGCTTGGTGGACACCGCCCTTCGCACCGCGGACTCCGGCTATCTCACTCGCCGCCTGGTCGACGTGGCCCAAGAGGTCATCATCAATGACCGGGACCCGTTCGAATCGGGAGGGCCGGTTCGGGGCATCTGGATCAACGACGTCAAGCCCGATGAGCCGGGCAAGCGGACCTACCTGGAGACGCGACTGTTCAGCCGCACCCTGGCTGACGACGTGACTCTGGGCGACGGCACCGTGTTGGAGCAGGGCTCCATCATCGGCGACGAGGAGATGGCTCTGTTGCGCGACGATCCCACGGTGACCCGGGTCCGGGTGCTGTCCCCCCTCACCGACGACTCCGAGGTGGGTATCAGCCGAGCCTCCTACGGGCTCTCCCTTGCCACCGGCCAGCCCATCGAGGTGGGCGAAGCCGTGGGCGTTATCGCCGCCCAGTCCATCGGCGAGCCGGGCACGCAGCTCACCATGCGGACCTTCCACACCGGCGGGGTGGCCGGCAAGGACATCGCCGGCGGTCTGCCCCGCGTCGTGGAATTGTTCGAGGCCCGCACTCCCAAGGGCAAAGCTGAGCTCACCCGGATCTCCGGGGTGGTCCGCCTCGAAGAGGACGACGGCAAGGCCAGCCGGCTGACCGTGGTGGGCGACGACGGTGCCGAGTGGTCCCTCGTCATCGACCCGGCATGGAAGCTGGCGGTGGTCGAAAACCAAGAGGTGTCCGCCGGTGATTCGGTGGCCCAGGCCGACGGACCCCGCGATCCCAAGGAGCTGCTGGAAATACGCGGCGTGCGGGAAACCCAGCAGTACCTGGTAGACGAGGTGCAGCGGGTGTACCGAGACCAGGGCGTATCCATCCACGACAAGCACATCGAGTTGATCGTCCGCCAGATGACCCGTCGGGTGGCCATTCAGGAACCGGGTGACTCCGAATTCTTGCCCGGCGAGCGGGTGGACTCCCAGAAATTCACCAACGTGAACCGCGCCCTAGCCCAAGAGGGCAAGCGCCCCGCCGAGGGGCGTCCCGAGCTCATGGGAATCACCAAGGCCTCCCTGGCCACCGATTCCTGGCTGTCGGCCGCGTCGTTCCAGGAGACCACCCGGGTACTCACCGAGGCAGCCATCGAGTCTCGCCAAGACGAACTCGTCGGCCTCAAGGAGAACATCATCATCGGAAAGCTGATCCCAGCGGGAACAGGCATGGAGATATACCGGGAAATCGCCACCCACGCTCCCGACTTCACCCCGATGGAGTACTACACCTCCGCCGATGACGACGTTGACCTGGCAGATCAGTTTGCCCAGTGGGCCTCCGCCGACGATGCCACCGACGCCGACGTGTTGCCGATGGGGAACCTAGGGGCGTAAACTTAGAATTGGAGCGCGGCCTTCGCTGCGCCCTCAATCTTTTTTCAATCAGCCGTAGGAAGTGCTGTGCCCACGATTCAGCAACTGGTGCGCAAGGGTCGCCAGTCCAAATTCCGCAAGGAGAAGACGCCGGCTCTCAAAGGCGCGCCCCAGCGGCGAGGGGTATGCACTCGGGTCTACACCACCACTCCGAAGAAGCCGAATTCCGCGCTCCGCCGAGTGGCCCGCGTGCGGCTGACCAGCGGAATGGAAGTCACCGCCTACATCCCCGGAGAGGGGCACAACCTCCAAGAGCACTCCATCGTGCTGGTGCGCGGCGGTCGAGTGCGAGATCTGCCAGGCGTGCGCTACAAGATCATCCGGGGCACCCTCGACACCGCCGGGGTAACCGACCGCCGACAGGCCCGAAGCCGCTACGGCGCCAAGAAGGAAGGCTAGCCATGCCTCGCAAGGGCCCGGCGGGACGACGCGATCTCCCCAACGACCCGGTGTTCGACTCATTGCTCGTCACCCAGTTCGTGAACAAGATCCTGCAACGGGGCAAGCGCTCCACCGCTGAGCGCATCATGTACGGCGCGCTCGACATTGTGGAGCAGAAGACCAGTGCCGAGCCGCTGGGCACCCTGAAGCGAGCCGTGGACAATGTGCGCCCCCAACTCGAAGTCCGCAGTCGGCGGGTCGGCGGGGCCACTTATCAGGTCCCCGTAGACGTGCGCCCTCGACGGGCGAACACCCTGGCTATCCGCTGGATCGTCAATCACGCCCGAGAGCGGCGTGAGCGTACGATGACCGATCGGCTGGCCAACGAAATCCTGGACGCCTCCAATGGCCTGGGTGCGTCGGTGAAACGGCGCGACGACTTGCACAAGATGGCTGAGTCGAACCGGGCCTTCGCCCACTACCGCTGGTAAGCGGTCCTACCTCCTGAGCGTCATGTCTCGTCACCCGTTGGAGAAGACCCGCAACATTGGCATCATGGCCCACATTGACGCGGGCAAAACCACCTGCACTGAGCGCATTCTCTACTACACCGGCAAGGCCTACAAGCTCGGAGAGGTCCACGACGGCGCCGCCACCATGGACTGGATGGAGCAAGAGCAGGAGCGGGGCATCACCATCACGTCGGCCGCCACCACCGCCGAATGGGCTGGCCACCGCATCAACATCATCGACACGCCTGGCCACGTGGACTTCACCATGGAGGTGGAGCGCTCTCTGAGGGTGCTCGACGGCGCGGTGGCCCTGTTTGACGGCGTCGCCGGCGTGGAACCCCAGTCTGAGACTGTCTGGCGCCAAGCCAACAAGTACGGCGTGCCCCGGATTTGCTTCATCAACAAGCTCGATCGAACTGGGGCCAACTTCGAGCGGGCCGTGCTCACCATTTCCGAGCGCCTGCGGGCCACCACCGCCGTGGTGCAACTGCCCATCGGGATCGAGGCCGACTTGCTGGGCGTGGTCGACTTGGTGGAAATGCAGGGCCTGGTATGGCGGGGCGACGATTTGGGCGCCACCTGGGACGTCACCGAGATCCCCGATGACCTCAAAGACAAAGCAGAGGAAGCCCGATTCGAGCTCATCGACCTGCTCACCCAGTTCGACGAGAATCTGCTGGAGAAGTACATCGAAGACGAGGACTCCATCACCCCGGCTGATCTGCGGGCCTCGCTGCGAGCCTGCACCCTGTCACTGGACGTCGTGCCCGTGCTGTGCGGGTCGGCCTTCAAGAACAAGGGCGTGCAGCCGCTGCTGGACGCCATCATCGAGTACCTGCCCTCCCCACTGGACATCCCCCCGGTCAGCGGCATCTACAAGGGCGAAGAGTGCGAGCGACCCGCCGACGACGAGGCCCCGTTCAGCGCGTTGGCATTCAAGATCATGAGCGACCCCCATGTAGGCAAGCTCACCTATTTCCGGGTGTACAGCGGCCAGTTGGACAAGGGCAGTCAGGTGGTGAATACCCGAACCGGGCGCAAGGAGCGAATCGGCCGCATCCTGGAGATGCACGCCAACGACCGCGAGGATCTCGACGTCGTCCGGGCCGGCGACATCGTGGCCGGAATCGGCCTCAAAGACGTGCGCACTGGCGACACCTTGGCCCATCCCAACCACCCCATCGAACTGGAGCAGATGGACTTCCCCGACCCGGTGATCCAAGTGGCGGTGGAACCCCGGACCAAGGCCGACCAGGACAAGCTGGGCAAGGCTATGTCAGCTTTGGCCGAAGAGGACCCCACGTTCCAGGTCCGCACCGACGAGGAGACCGCGCAGACTCTCATTGCCGGCATGGGCGAGCTCCACCTGGAGGTGCTGGTGGAGCGGATGCTGCGGGAGTTCAATGTGGACGCCTCGGTCGGAAAGCCGCAGGTGGCCTACCGGGAGACCGTCTCCACGCCGGTGGGCAAGTTCACCTACACCCACAAGAAGCAGACGGGAGGCTCGGGCCAATACGCCGAGATCACCTTCGACCTTGAGCCGAACTACCCCGGCAAGGGCTATGAGTTCGCCAGCCAGGTCAGCGGGGGGCGCATCCCCAAGGAGTACATCCCCGCGGTAGACAGCGGAATGCAAGATGCCATGACCACCGGGCCGCTGGCCGGATTCCCGGTAGTCGACATCAAGGTGACCCTCACCGACGGCAAGCACCACGAGGTGGACTCATCCGACATGGCCTTCAAGATCGCGGCCACCGCCGCCTTCCGCGACGCCGCCCGACGGGCCAAGCCCGTTTTGTTGGAGCCGATCATGGCCGTCGACGTAGTGACTCCCGAGGAGTACATGGGCGACGTGATCGGCGATTTGAACGGTCGCCGGGGCAAGATCGACAGCATGGAACAGCGGGGCCGCGAACAAATTGTCAAGGCCCATGTGCCACTCTCGGAAATGTTCGGGTACGCTACCGAACTCCGGTCGCGGACACAGGGGCGTGCTACGCACACCATGCAGTTCGACACCTACCGGCAGGCGCCTGCCAAGGTGCAAGAGGAGATAGTCGCCCGCATTCGGGGCGAATAATCAGGGACAAAGAGCCCGTTTTCGGAGGATAGAAAATGGCTAAGGAAACATTTGAGCGCACCAAGCCGCACTTGAACGTGGGCACGATGGGCCACATCGACCACGGCAAGACCACCCTGACTGCGGCAATCACCAAGGTGCTGTCGGAGGCCGATCCCACCACCACGCAATTCACCGAGTTCGACAACATCGACAAGGCCCCCGAGGAGCGGGAGCGGGGAATCACCATCAACGTGGCCCACGTGGAGTACGAAACAGGGAACCGCCACTACGCCCACGTCGACATGCCCGGCCACGCCGACTACATCAAGAACATGATCACCGGCGCCGCCCAGGTAGATGGCGCCATTCTGGTGGTCTCGGCCGCCGACGGCCCCATGCCCCAGACCCGAGAGCACGTTCTCTTGGCCCGCCAGGTGGGCGTGCCCGCCATCGTGGTCGCCTTGAACAAGGTCGACATGGTGGACGATGAGGAGCTGTTGGAGCTGGTGGAACTCGAGGTTAGGGAGCTGCTCAGCGAGTACGACTTCCCCGGCGACGACATCCCGGTGATCCCGGTTTCGGCTCTCAAGGCTCTCGACGGCGACGGCGATGCCGCCCAGCAGGTGATCGACCTGATGGAGCAGGTGGACTCCTACATCGAGGAGCCCGAGCGCGACGTGGACAAGCCGTTCCTGATGCCCATTGAAGACGTGTTCTCCATCACCGGACGGGGAACCGTGGTCACCGGTCGGGTGGAGCAGGGCATCGTCAACACCGGCGACAAGGTGGAGATCGTCGGCATTAAAGACACGGCCGAGACGGTGTGCACCGGGGTTGAGATGTTCCGCAAGCTGCTCGACGAAGGTCGCGCCGGCGACAACATCGGCGCCCTGCTGCGGGGCACCGACAAGGACGAGGTCCAGCGCGGCCAGGTGTTGGCCAAGCCCGGCTCCATCACCCCCCATACAAACTTCGAAGCCCAGGTCTACGTGCTGACCAAGGAAGAAGGCGGGCGTCACAAGCCGTTCTTCAGCAATTACCGGCCCCAGTTCTACTTCCGCACCACCGACGTCACCGGCACCATCGCCCTGCCCGAGGGCACCGAGATGTGCATGCCCGGCGACAACACGGAGATGGTCGTGGAGCTGATCGCGCCCATCGCCATGGACGAGGGTCTGCGCTTTGCTATCCGCGAGGGCGGCCGCACCGTAGGCGCGGGCACCGTTACCAAGATCGTCAAGTAGCTCTCATGGCAGCAGGACAGAAAATCCGCATTCGGCTTAAGGCCTACGATCACGAGATCATCGACCAGTCCACGAAAAAGATCGTGGAGACGGTTAAGCGCACCCAGGCCGATTTGAGGGGTCCTGTCCCACTTCCCACCGAAAAGCACCGATTCACCGTGATCCGGTCACCCCACAAGGACAAGGACAGCCGCGAGCACTTCGAGATTCGCATTCACAAGCGTTTGCTCGACATCGTGGATCCCGGGCCTAAGACCGTGGATTCCCTTCAGCGACTGGACCTGCCTGCGGGCGTCGACATCGAGATCAAGCTTCAGCACGGCTGAGGTTCGGCCGGGGCGGCTGACCAACTCTTAGTGGTGTGGCCTTCCAGGTAATTCTGCTCCGGGTCTCCGGACCCGATCGCCCCGGGTTATTCGCGGCCCTGCTCAACGTGCTCACCGCCGGCGGGGCCCAGATTCAAGACGTGGAGCAGGTGGTGATCCGCCGCCAGCTCACCTTGGGCATCGTCATGGAGGTTCCTCCCGGGCAAGACCTGCTCAAAGACCTGTTGCTGTTCGGCTGGGAGCAGAAGGTGACCGTGGAATTCGACGTGGTCGATCCCACGCCCTCGGTACATTCCGGCGCCTACGCCGTCACCGTTCTAGGCCGGGAGCTATCCCCGGCGATGCTGGCCACCACCGCCACTGCCATCGCCGAAGGAGGCGGGAACATCAACCGCATCGTGCGCCTGTCCCGCTATCCAATCTACAGCTACGAACTCCTCGTGGAAGGAGGCGATGCCGACGCCATTCGGCGCAACCTGCTGTCGGTAGCAGGGGCCAACCCCGAATTCGATGTGGCCATCCAACGGGAGGGCCTGGCCCGGAGGGCCAAGCGCGTGGCCTTGCTGGATGTGGACTCCACCCTCATTCAGGACGAGATGATCGATCTGCTGGCCGCTGAAGCGGGGTGTGTGGAGGTATGCCAGAAGCTGACCGAACAGGCGATGCGAGGAGAAATCGGCTTCGAGACCGCCCTGCGAGACCGGGTTCGCCTCCTGGCCGGGTTGGACGAGGCTGCGCTGGAGCGGGCATGGGACCAAGTCAGCCTCACCCCAGGGGCCCGGACGTTTCTGACCACCCTTCAGCGACTGGGTTTCGCCATCGCCATCGTGAGCGGCGGCTTCACCCGGTTCTGCAACCGGCTCAAGCAGGACTTCGACCTCGACTACGCGTACGCCAACACCTTGGAGATGGTCGACGGCAAGCTGACCGGCAATTTGGAGGGCCCGATCGTGGATCGAGCCCGCAAGGCAGAGATTCTTCGAGAGATCGCCGCCGCCGAAGGCGTGTCGCCCGAGCAGGTGGTAGCAGTGGGAGACGGCGCCAACGACATCGACATGCTCACCGCGGCTGGGCTGGGTATCGCCTTCAACGCCAAGCCCAAGGTTCGCCAAGCGGTCGAGACCGCCGTCAGCGTGCCCTACCTCGACGCCGTGCTATTTGTGTTGGGCGTCAGTCGCGAAGAAGTCGAGGCCGAGGGAATCTGATTGCCGCCGACATGAAGATCGACCCACCGCCGATTCGCAGCCTGTTGTTTGTCCCCGCCAACCGGCCGGATCGCATGCAAAAGGCACTGGAGTCAGCAGCCGACGGGGTGGTGTTCGACCTGGAGAGCGCCATCCCGCGCGGAGCAGCGGCTGAAGCCCGAGACTGCGTCCGCCAAGCGCTGGTAGCCCACACACCGGATCAATCGGCAGTATTCGTCCGGGTCTCGGCGGTTGGCACTGCCGACTTCGCTCCCGATCTGGAGGCCTGCCTCCATCCATCGCTGACCGCGGTCATGCTGCCCCAGGTCGTCGGTCCCGAAGAAGTAACCGCCGTCGATGTCGCTCTGGAGGGCACCGAGGCTCTGATTATGCCGCTGGTGGAGACCTCATCGGCCGTACGTCAGGCCTATGAATTGGCAACTGCCTCCGAGCGGGTGGCTTACATGGGAGGAGCCACTGGTCGCCATGGCGATTTGGGCCGCTCAGTGGGCTTCCAGTGGACCCCCGAAGGCACAGAGACCCTCTACCTGCGCCAAAAGGTGCTCATAGACGTGCGGTCGGCCGGGGTGCCCAACCCATTGTCCGGATTGTGGGGAACCGTCGACGACCTCGACGGTCTCACCCGGTTCGCCCGCCAAACCCGCCAATTCGGCTACGAGGGGATGATGATCATCCACCCCACCCACATTCCCATAGTCAACCAGATCTTCTCACCCACCCCCGAGGAGATCGACGGCTGGCGCGGCCTCATTGCCGCTATCGAAGAAGCCGAAGCCCAGGGCATAGGCGCCTTCCGCCACGAAGGCCGCCTCATCGACCACGCCCATCTCCTAACCGCCCAGCAAAACCTCGCCCGCGCTTCCAAACTCAAGCTCGTCTGACAATTCACTCCCCGGCACCGAATCAAACCCGCCGGGCTGCTACAACACTGCTATGGCACAGACCACATTCGGAGACACAACCATCAACACCGGCGGCGACCTCCCCGCGGTGGGATCAGCAGCACCGGCATTCACGCTCACCGGCGGCGACCTGTCCCCCGTCACACTGGAAGGCCTGTCCGGCCGCAACGTTGTACTCAACATCTTCCCCAGCATCGACACCGGGGTGTGCGCCGACAGCGTTAGGGCCTTCAACGAACGAGCCGCCGGTCTCGACAACACCACCGTGATCTGCGCTTCGATGGACCTGCCCTTCGCCGGTTCCCGCTTCTGCGGTGCCGAGGACATCGAGAACGTGACCATCGGCTCCATCTTCCGCAACCGGGAGTTCTTGGACGACTACGGCGTAGAGATGGTCGACGGCCCCCTGTCCGGCCTCACTGCCCGGGCAGTAGTGGTCATCGGCCCCGACGGCACCGTGGCCCACAGCGAACTGGTGGCCGCCATCGCCTCCGAACCCGACTACGACGCCGCCCTCTCCGCCTGCTCCTGACCGGGGCTAACCCGTCATTTGGGAGTGAACACCCGGTCCAATAGTTGGCGGAGGCGGTCTCCTAAGGGTTCGCGTTCGGGATGCTGGGCCGCTTCGGCGTCTTCGAGTTCTTGCACCACCTCATGGCGTTCGAGGTAGCTGGCTAGAAAGGCCTGGATGGTGGCGGCCGCGGGGAGGGCCAGCACTGCTCCCACCGCCCCTAGTAGCAAGCTTCCGACTATCACCGATCCGAAAGCCACGGTCACGTGTATCTCCATGGTGTGGGCGGTCACCTTGGGCTGGAGCAGGTAATTCTCCACCTGCTGGTACACCACTATGGCGATCAGCATGGCCAGCCCGGTCGAGGGCTGGTCCAACAGCCCGATGATCACCGGCAGGGCCCCTGCTATGTAGGTGCCGATGACCGGGACGAATTGCGAAATCAAGCCCACCCACATGGCCATCGGCACTGGGAACGGCGCCCCGACCAGCCAGAACACCAGCCAGTGGACCAAGAAGGAGATGACCGCCAGTATCAGCCGGCTGTAGATGTACCCCCCGGTCTTGTCGATGGCCAGATCCCAGATACTCAGCACCTGACGCTGTCGTTCAGCGGGCAGCAGCGAGCAGATGTTGCGACGGAGCTTGGGCCCTTCGGCAACCAGATAGAACGTGAACAACGCGATGGTCAGGATCTGGAACAGCACTTGCAGCACGGTGGCGCCGAGGTTGATCAGATTGTCGGCCAACCGGGTGGCCAAATTGGCGACCGCCCCACCCTCTTGAAACTCATCAAGCAGCCCTTGGGCGTCGACCTCGATGTCGAAAGTGTCTTCCAGCCAGTCCTCTATGTCGTTGATGTACCCGGGGGCGTCGTCGGCGAAATCGCCGATTTGGTCGGCCAGAACCGTGCCAATGGCCCATAGAAACAACCCCACTGCCGCCAATAACGCCAAGAACATGATCCCGGTGCCCACACCCCGGCGAATGCCCATCCTCTCCATGCGGTTCACCGCGGGCTCCAGTGCGAATGACAGGAAGAATGACACCAACACGATCACGATGAGCATCTTTAGCTCCGCGATCAGCCACCCCAGCACATACAGCCCGCCGAGTGCGGCCGCGCCGGTCAGAATGGCCCGAAACAGCCAGGGCGGCACCTTCTGGGACGGCGTCTCTTCAGGCGAAACCTCGTCCACGGTTTCACGTTAACCCTCGACATTTGCCCAGTCGGGGATTTGGCCATTCCACCAGCAGCCGCTATCCTAAATGCTTCGTGCCGGCTCCGGTCGGCACTGTTCGTGTCAAACGACGTCTGTCCAGGCCCATAAGGGGCAATCACCCTGCTCCGGGAACCGGACAGCACAACCGAAACCCGCTCCGCCGGAAAGACCCGCCAACTGGGTCTGCACCCGTGCGGAGCGTTCGCGTGAAGGCAGGGTCGCGATGGTTGCCAAGGCGATTGTCGGCGAAAAACTAGGAATGACCCAGGTATGGGATGAGGACGACCGCGTCGTGCCCGTCACCGTGCTGCGGGTGGAGCCCTGCCGCATCGTGCAGGTCAAACGACCAGAGACCGACGGCTATTCAGCTCTCCAGGTGACCTACGGGACCCAGAGTCCCGATCGGATTTCCCAGCCAGAGCGGGGGCATTTGGACAAAGCAGGCGTCGCTCCCGGTCGCAAGCTGGTTGAATTGCGCCTCGACGACGTGGGCCCCTACGAAGCTGGCCAGGTGATCAGCGTCGACGTGTTCGACGGGGGCGAGCGGGTAGACGTCACCGGCGTCAGCAAGGGCAAGGGCTTCACCGGGGTCATGAAGCGGCACAACTTCAGCGGGCAAAAGGCCAGCCACGGAGCCCACAAGGTGCACCGCAAGCCCGGCGCCGTGGGCCAGTGCGCCACGCCCTCAAGGATTTTCCGGGGCAAGAAGATGCCGGGACGAGCCGGGGCAGAGAAGGTCACCACGTTGAATCTCCAGGTGGTGAGGGTGGACACCGATAACGATCTGATTCTGCTCAAGGGCTCGGTTCCCGGCCGCCGGGGTTCCACTGTGCTGATTCGCAGCGCGGTCAAGAACGGGGCGAAGTGACCATGGCGACCGCCCCAGTAGACGAGGCTCCGGTTCTCCAAGTGCACACCGTCACCGTTCGCAACCCGTCATCCGGCAGAAAAACCGGATCAGTGGACTTGGACCCCGAGCTGTTCGGCATCGAGCCCAACGTGGCCGTCCTGCACCAGGTGGTCACCGCCCAGCTCGCCGCCCGACGCCGGGGAACCCAGAGCACCAAAACCAGGGCCGAGGTCAGAGGCGGTGGCGGCAAGCCCTGGCGCCAGAAGGGCACCGGCCGGGCTCGCCACGGTTCAACCCGCAATCCCCAGTGGCGGGGCGGCGGCGTGGCCCTCGGTCCCAAACCCCGGAGCTATCGCCAGCGCACGCCCAAGAAGATGATTCGCCTGGCCCTGCGCTCCGCGTTGTCCGACCGGGCCCGCGATGAGAAAATCATCGTGGTCGACCGCTGGAGGTTCGAGGCCCCCCGCACCAAAGAGGCCATCGCTGCCCTTAGCGCCCTAAAGCTGGACGGCCGTGTGCTGGTTGTGGCCGACCGCGACCAGTCTGAGGTGTGGAAGAGCTTCCGCAACCTCCCCCACGTCCACCTGATCAGCCCCGGAGAACTGAACGCCTACGACGTGCTGGTGTCCGACTCGGTGGTGTTCACCCTCGACACCCTGCCCACGTCGGCCTCGGCCGAGACCGAGGATGAGACCGCCGATGATGGGCCCGGCGAATCTGCCGAGGCGCCCGTCGAAGCCACCGTCGAGGAGGGAGTCTCATGAAGGATCCCCGCGACGTGGTATTGGCGCCAATCGTCTCAGAGAAGTCATACGAGCTGCTGGAGGCCAACGTCTACACCTTCCGGGTCCACCCCACTGCGTCCAAGCCCGAGATCAAAGACGCCATCGAAACCCTGTTCAACGTCACCGTTCTCAAGGTCAACACCATGAACCGCAAGGGCAAACGGCGCCGCAACCGCCGCAGCCTCTCCTACGGTCGCAAGCCCGACACCAAGCGGGCCCTGGTCACGCTGGCCGAGGGTGACGAGATCGAGTTGTTCGACGTCTAGGAAACGCCATGGCAGTACGCAGACGAAATCCCACCAGTCCCGGCCGGCGCTTTCAGACGGTATCGGACTTCTCCGGAATCACCGCCACAAAGCCGGAGCGGTCGCTGGTCGCCAAGAAAACCAGCACCGGCGGACGCAACAACCACGGGCGCAAGACCTCCCGCCACCGGGGCGGAGGCCACAAGCAGCGCTACCGGGTCATCGACTTCAAGCGGGCCAAGGACGGCGTTCCCGCCACAGTGGCGTCGGTGGAGTATGACCCCAACCGCAACTGCCGCATCCTGCTGTTGCACTTCCACGACGGTGAGAAGCGCTACATCTTGGCCCCCGAGGGCGTGGGCGTGGGCGACATCCTGCAAAACGGCCCCGGGTCCGAGATCAGGCCAGGCAACGCCCTGCCGCTGCGCTATATCCCCGTGGGCACCACCATCCATGCCGTGGAGTTGAAGCCCGGCGCCGGTGCCCGCATGGCCCGCTCAGCCGGAGCCAGCGCCCAGCTCGTGGCCAAAGAGGGGAGCTTCGCCACCATTCGCCTACCCAGCACCGAGATGCGTCGGGTGCCCATCGACTGCCGGGCCACAGTGGGATCGGTGGGCAACGCCGAGGCCGAGCTCATCAAGTTGGGCAAAGCCGGGCGAGCCCGCTGGCAGGGAGTTCGGCCCCAGACCCGCGGTGTGGCTATGAACCCGGTGGACCATCCCTTGGGCGGCGGCGAGGGCAAGTCTTCCGGCGGACGCCACCCCGTTTCGCCCTGGGGCAAGCCCGAGGGTCGCACCCGCAACAAGAAGAAGAAGTCACAGCAGATGATCGTGCGACGGCGCCGTACCCGCGGCGGGCGTCGCTAGGGGGTCCGCAAATGCCCAGAAGTTTGAAGAAGGGCCCGTTCGTCGACGGCCACCTGTTGCGCAAGGTGGACGAGCTCAACGACCAAAACACCAAGCAGGTCATCCGGACGTGGTCCCGTCGCTCCACCATCATCCCCGACATGGTGGGCCACACAATTGCGGTCCACGACGGGCGCAAACACGTGCCGGTGTACATCACCGAGTCGATGGTTGGCCACAAACTGGGCGAATTCGCCCCCACACGCACATTCCGGGCCCACGCCGGCCAAGAGCGGGGAGCTCAGCGCTAATGGCTGTGGTCACCGTGGGCAACGAGACCCGCCCGGGCAGCCGGGCCGTGGCCAAGTACGTGCGCTCCTCGGCCTTCAAGGCCCGGGAGGTGCTCGACTTGGTGCGGGGCAAGTCGTACTCCGAGGCCCGGGAGATTCTGACCTTCTCCGAGCGGCGTATCTCTGACATGATCGCCAAGTGCCTCGACTCCGCGGTGGCCAACGCCGAGCACAACGACGAACTCGACGGCGAGGAACTCTTCGTCGCCGCCTGCTACGCCGACGAGGGCCCCACGTTGAAGCGCTGGCGGCCCCGGGCCCGAGGCCGAGCCACCCGTATTCGGAAGCGGACTTGCCACATCACCGTGGTGGTGGCTCGCTACACCGACGAAGAGCTGGCCGCCATCGATGCCCGCATGGCCCTCAAGGGCACCGGCCGTCGCAGTTCGGCCGCCGAGGCTCGCCGTCGCAGAGTGGCGGCCAGCCGAGAACGCGACGCGGAACGAGCGGCTGAGCAGGATCGCGACCAAGACGAGGACGATCTGGACGCTCTAGAGGGAGACCTCGCCGATGAAGTCCTAGAGGCAGACTTCGAAGACGCCGCCGACGAAGACGATGACGAGCCAGAGGCCGAAGACGCCGCCGACGAAGACGATGACGAGCCAGAGGCCGAAGACGCCGCCGACGAAGACGAAGACGAGCCAGTGGCCGAAGACGCCGCCGACGAAGACGATGACGAGCCAGTGGCCGAAGACGCCGCCGACGAAGACGAAGAGAAGGAATCCTGATGGGCCAGAAGATCAACCCCTATGGGTTCCGCCTGGGAGTCACCACCGACTGGAAGTCGCGCTGGTTCGCCAACCGCCGTGAATACGGCGACTTCATCATCGAAGACTGGAAGGTGCGCGACTACCTGATGTCAGAGCTGCCTCACGCAGCCATCAGCCGCATCGAGATCGAGCGCACCCGCGACCGGCTCCGAGTAGACGTCCACACCGCCCGGCCGGGAATCGTCATCGGGCGCCGTGGTAGCGAGGCCGACCGGCTTCGCAACGGCCTGGCCAAGATCACCGGCAACAACCGTGTGCAGCTCAACATCCAAGAAATCAAGCAGCCCGAACTGGATGCCGCGCTCATCTCCCAGGGTGTGGCCGACCAATTGGCCAACCGGGTGGCCTTCCGCCGAGCCATGAAGCGGGCGGTACAAAACGCCCAGAAGGCCGGGGCCCTTGGCATTCGAGTGCAGTGCTCGGGTCGTTTGGGCGGTTCCGAGATGGCTCGCACCGAGTGGTACCGAGAGGGCCGGGTTCCCTTGCACACCCTCCGGGCCGACATCGACTACGGCTTCCGGGAGGCCCACACCACCTACGGCCGCATCGGCGTGAAGGTGTGGATCTACAAGGGCGACATCCTCCCCTACAAGACCCAGGCCGAGGACAAGATCAGCCGCGAGGCGGCCATGGCAGTGGGCGAGGCTTCCGGCACCCAAAAGCCGAGGGCCGTGGTTTCGTCAGCCGCGGCACCGCGCCAGGGCGAACATGAGCGCGTCGATGAGACCGAAGAGCCCGCACCCCTCATCAAAGAAGCCGACCCAGAATTCGAGAAGCTGCTCGAGGAGGAGGAGGACATCCTCCGCTCAACCCGCGAGCACAGCGAGACTCCGCACTTCCGGCCGGGCGACGCCGACTGATTGCCATGCTGATCTCCTCGACCCCCGAACCCCGCAAAGGCCAAGACCAGCCATGTTGATGCCCAAGAAGGTCAAGCACCGCAAGCACCATCGAGGCCGGACCAAGGGCATCGCCAAGGGCGGCACCACCTTGAGCTTCGGCGAGTACGGCATCAAGGCCCTGGAGCCGGGTTGGATCACCGCCCGCCAGATCGAAGCCACCCGTATCGCCATCACCCGGCACATTCGCCGGGGCGGCAAGGTGTGGATCAACATCTTTCCCGACAAGCCAGTCACCGAGAAGCCAGCGGAAACCCGCATGGGTTCGGGCAAGGGCAATCCGGAGCGCTGGGTGGCCGTGGTCAAGCCCGGCCGCATCCTGTTCGAGCTCTCCTACCACGACCGCGAGGTGGCCCGGACGGCCATCGAGCGGGGCATCCAAAAGCTCCCGATCAAGGCTCGATTCGTCGAGCGCCAGGAAGGGTGATCATGGCCCGCAAAACTAACTGGCAAAACCTGAGCGACGCCGATCTCATCGAACAGCTAGACGAGGCCAAAGAAGAGGTGTTCAAACTCCGCTTCCAGATCGTCACCGGCCGCTTGGACAACACTGCCCGTCTGAAGCAGGCAAAGCAGGAGGTGGCCCGGGCCATGACCGAACTGCGGATGCGGGAGATTCAGGCCGCCGAGGCACTGGAAGCCGAATTGCAGGAGGCCGGCAATGGCTGATCCCACAACTGATCCAACGATCGATCCCACCACTGAGACGACGTCGGCCGCCCGGCCCAACCGCCGAAAGGTGCGGGAGGGCATGGTGACGTCGGTGTCCATGGACAAGACCGCGATAGTGGTGTCCACCGACCGCGTCCGGCATCGCCGCTACAACAAGACCGTGCAGCGCAACACGCGCCTGTACGTCCACGATGAGTCCAACCAACTCGCGGTGGGCGACCGTGTGCGGGTACAGGAAACCCGTCCATTGTCCAAGACCAAGCGGTGGCGACTGGTTGAGATCGTGGAGCGTGCCCGATGATCCAGCAAGAGACCCGCGTCAAGGTGGCCGACAACTCCGGCGCCAAAGAGGTGCTGTGCATCCGGGTGCTGGGGTCGTCCCGCAAGCGCTACGCCACGATCGGCGACGTTTTCGTAGCCACCGTGAAAGACGCCATGCCCGGTGCCGCCGTCCGCAAGGGCGAAGTGGTGCGCTGCGTTCTGGTCCGGGCCAAGAAGGAGAAGCGCCGCAAAGACGGTTCTTACATCCGCTTCGACGAGAACGCTGCCGTGCTCATCAACGACCAGCAGCAGCCTCGCGGCACCCGCATCTTCGGACCGGTGGGCCGGGAACTGCGGGACAAGCGCTTCATGCGCATCGTGTCGCTCGCACCGGAGGTGTTGTAGCCGCCATGAAAGTCCGCAAGGGAGATCGGGTCCGCGTGCTCAACGGAAAGGACCGGGGCAAAGAGGGCGAAGTTGTCTTCGCCTATCCGGCCAAGGGAACGGTGATCGTCGAAGGCGTGAACATCGCCACCAAGCACCAGGGGCCTCGCCAGGGGATCATGCAGACCGGCATCATCGACAAGGAGATGCCCATCAGGGTGTCCAACGTGGCCGTGATCAGCCCAGCCGACGGCCAACCCACCCGGGTGGGCTACCGGTTCGACACCGACGGCCGGAAGATCCGAGTCTGCCGCCGAACCGGAGTTGATTTGTAATGGCCGCCACCGCAACCGCACCTCGGCTGCAAGCCCTGTATCGGGAAGAGATCCGAGACCAGCTCAAAGAGCATCTGGGGCTGGACAACGTCATGCAGGTACCCCGATTCGAGAAGATCGTGGTGAACATGGGTGTCGGCGAAGCCGTAGCCCAAGCCAAACTGCTCGACGGCGCAGTGGCCGACCTGACCACCATCGCCGGCCAGCGCCCGGTCATCACCCGGGCCAAGAAGTCCATCGCCAATTTCAAGATCCGGGAGGGCAATCCCATCGGAGCCAAGGTCACCTTGAGGGGAGCACGCATGTGGGAGTTCCTGGACAGGCTCATCAACCTGGCTATTCCCCGCATTCGGGACTTTCGGGGTCTCTCGCCCCGCTCCTTCGACGGGAACGGCAACTACTCCTTCGGAGTCACCGAACAGTTGATCTTTCCCGAAGTCGACTACGACTCCATCGACACCATCAGAGGCATGGACATCACAATCGTTACCACCGCAACCACTGACGAGGAGGGCCGAGCTCTGCTTGAGGCCTTCTCGTTCCCATTCCAAGCCGAGGGACAGTAACTCAATGGCAAAAAAGGCGCTTGTCCAAAAGCAACAGCGAACTCCGAAATTCAAGGTGCGGGCCTACACCCGCTGCCGCCGCTGCGGCCGGCCTCGGGCCGTGTACCGCAAGTTCGGCCTGTGTCGAGTGTGTCTGAGGGAGCTGGCCCATGCCGGGGAGATTCCCGGCCTGACAAAGGCGAGCTGGTGAGGTGTCCGAGATGATGATCTACACCAATGAGCTGGTGAGGTGATGCTGCTGTGACCATGACCGATCCCATCGCCGACATGTTGACTCGCATCCGCAATGCCAACACCGCCATGCGCGACGAGGTGAAGATGCCGTCCTCCAAGATGAAGGTGGCGCTGGCCGACGTCCTCATGCAGGAGGGCTACATCAGCAACTTCGCCGTGGCCGAGGACAAATCCGGCCCGGGGAAGACCCTCACCATCGACATGAAGTACTCCGACCAGCGAGAGCGGGTCATCTCCGGCATCACCCGAGTGTCCAAGCCCGGCCTGAGAGTGTATTCCAAATCGGAGCACATCCCCCGGGTGCTGGGCGGGTTGGGCGTGGCCATCGTGTCCACCAGCAAGGGCCTGATGAGCGACCGCGAGGCGCGCCGCCGCCGCATGGGCGGCGAGGTCGTCTGCGTGGTCTGGTAGGAGGCTGACGGTGTCACGAGTCGGAATGAACCCCATCCCAGTGCCAGACGGCGTGGACGTAGCCATCGACGGTGCCCACGTCACCGTTTCCGGCAGCCGCGGCACCCTGGAGCACGATCTCCCTGACACCATCTCGGCCCGGATGGAGGACGGATTCGTCCTGGTCGAACGGGCCGACGAGCAGCGCGATACCAAGGCGCTGCATGGATTGAGCCGCTCGCTCGTGGCCAACATGGTCACTGGTGTCAGCCAGGGCTACCGCAAAGAACTGGAAATCGTGGGGGTTGGTTACCGGGCCATCGCCCAGGGCAATAGCAAGATCGAACTTCAGCTGGGCTTCAGTCATCCGGTGCACGTCGAGGCCCCCGATGGAGTGACGTTCGAGGTGCCCAACCAAACGAGCATCCATGTGCTGGGGATCGACAAGCAAGCGGTCGGTCAAGTGGCCGCCGACATTCGAGCCATCCGCAAGCCCGAGCCCTACCGGGGCAAGGGCATCCGCTACGCCGGCGAGCGGATCATTCGAAAAGCTGGCAAGGCCGCGAAGTAGAGCTGGGAATCGCCATGAGCAGCGTCAAGCACAAGCACCAGAGCCGGGTCCGGCGCCATCGTCGGGTTCGCAAGAAGATCAGGGGCACCGCCGAGCGCCCTCGCCTGGCCGTGTATCGGTCCAATCGCCACATCATCGCCCAAGTCATCGATGATGCCGCGGGCCACACCATCGCCTCGGCCTCTACCACCGAGGCCGATTTGCGCTCCGGTCCGACCGGGAATGTGGCTGGCGCGGCGGCAGTGGGCAAGCTCATCGCCGAGCGAGCCAAGGAGCAGAACATCACTGCGGTCGTCTTCGACCGGGGCGGGTTCCGCTACCACGGGCGAGTGGCGGCCCTGGCCGATTCGGCCCGAGAAGCAGGACTGGAGTTCTAATGACCGATACCTCAACCCCGACGCCGACTCCAGAAGGGCAGCTGCGCGACTCCCGGGTGATCAACATCAACCGGGTGGCCAAGGTGGTCAAGGGTGGCCGCCGTTTCTCCTTCACTGCTCTGGTGGTGATCGGCGACGGCGCGGGCCGGGTCGGTTTGGGCTATGGCAAGGCTAAAGAAGTGCCACTGGCCATTCAGAAGGGCACTGAGGAAGCCCGACGCAACCTGTTTCGGGTTCCGCTGGCTTCGTCAACCATCACCCATCCAGTTATCGGCGAAATGGGCGCCGGACGGGTTCTGTTGAAGCCGGCCGCGCCCGGTACCGGCGTGATCGCCGGTGGCGCAGCCCGAGCCATTCTGGAAGAGGCCGGCATCGGCGATGTGCTGTGCAAGTCACTGGGCTCTCCCAACCACATCAACGTGGCTCGGGCCACCATTGCCGGACTTAAAGCCCTCAAGCGCCCCGACGAGGTGGCCCGCCACCGGGGCATCCCCGCCGATGAATTTGTGCCCGCCGGGCTGCTGGCGGCCTACCGGGAGTCGGAGCGCCTGTCGGCTGCTGCGCCGGACGAGGACGAGGAGTAGCCGCCATGGCCATCAAGGTCACCCAGATCCGGTCTCAGATCGGTACGCGGCCCAAACAGCGGGGCACGCTGCGGGCCTTGGGCCTGCGCGGGATAGGCCAGACCAACACCCTGCCGGATGCCCCTGAGATCAGGGGGATGATCGACAAGGTGTCCCACCTGATTTCTTGGGAGGAGACCGACGAATTATGAAGGTTCACGATCTGAAGCCAGCCCCGGGATCTCGCAAGCGCCCCCAGCGCAAGGCCCGCGGCATCGCCGGCAAGGGCGGCAAAACTGCAGGCCGAGGCACGAAGGGACAGCGGGCCCGGAGCAAGATCCCCGTCGGATTCGAGGGCGGCCAGATGCCCCTGGCCCGCCGGGTGCCCAAGCTGCGGGGATTCAAGAACCCGTTCCGGATGGAGTACCAGGCCATCAACCTCGATGTCATCGACGCCACGGGGCTGGACGAGATAACCCCGGAAGTGCTTCATCAGCGGGGACTCCTGCACAAGGGCGCCATGGCCAAAGTTCTTGCCCGCGGCGAGCTGACCCGAGCCGTCACCGTCAAGGCTCACGGATTCTCTGAATCGGCGAAGGCGGCCATCCTTGCCGCAGGCGGTAGCGTAGAGGTGCTGCCCAAGCCCTTCTCCGGGCGGCCGCCAGCTAAGGGCAACGCCCTCACCAACCGATAGCCCGAGTTCGACAGGGTCGAAGGAGTAGCAGTCGCCGTGCTCACCAGGATTACAAATATGTTCCGGGTCGCCGACCTGCGGAACAAGATCCTGTTCACCCTGTCGATGTTGGTGATCTTTCGCCTGGGCGTGGCCATCCCCTCTCCTGGCGTTGACCTCGACGCTGTGGACCAGCTTCGCAACCAGGCCGACGCCGGCGGAGTCACCGGACTGCTGAACTTCTTCTCCGGCGGCGCCTTGTCGCAGTTCGCCATCTTCGCCCTGGGGATCTTCCCCTACATCACCGCCTCCATCATCATGCAGGTGCTGGGGGTGGTGATACCCCGCATCGAGCAGTGGCAGAACCAGGGTGCGGTGGGTCAGCGCAAGATCACCCAGTGGACCCGGTACCTCACCATTGCCATCGCCATCATTCAGGCCACCTCGTTCTCTTTCCTGTTCCACAATGGCGGCGGCGGATTCAGCCTCACGGGCGGCAATGCCAACCAAGCCATCGACTTGCTGCCCAACTTCACCGCCCCCCGGGTATTCCTGGTGGTGCTCACCCTCACCGCCGGCACTGCGCTGTTGATGTGGATGGGGGAGCTCATTACCCAAAAGGGCATCGGCAACGGCATGTCGCTCATCATCTTCGCCTCGGTGGTATCCACCATCCCCAACCAGTTCTCGTTGGTGAAGGCTTCTGAGGGGTGGGGCGCGGTATTCGTCATCGCCTTCATGTACTTGGCTCTGCTGGTGGCCATTGTGTTCGTCGAAAGCGGCCAGCGCCAGATCCCGGTGCAATTCGCCAAGCGGGTGGTGGGCCGCCGCATGGCCGGCGGGCAGAGCACCTACATCCCGTTGAAGGTGAACCAGTCCGGCGTGATCCCCATCATCTTCGCCAGCTCGGTGCTGTATCTGCCCATCCTGCTCTCTGCGGTGCTGCCGTCGGACTCCAACCCCGACCAAAACACCTGGGGGGAGAGCGTCCAGAACTGGGTCAATACCCACTTGGGCGATCCAGCCGACACCGTGTACCTGATCGTCTTCGCCCTCATGATCGTGGGATTCGCCTACTTCTACACCGCCATAACCTTCGACCCGGTCAAGCAGGCCGACCAGATCCGCAAGCAGGGCGGATTCATCCCCGGAATCCGACCCGGCCGCCAAACCGAGCGCTACTTGGGCCGCATCCTGTCTCGCATAACCCTGCCGGGAGCGCTGTTCATCGCCGCGGTGGCCGTCATCCCCGCCATCGCCTTGTCCCAGTACATCGACAGCCGGAGCGCTGCGGCCTATAGCTTCAGCGGCATCTCTGTGCTCATAGCCGTGGGTGTGGCCCTGGAAACCATGAAGCAGATCGACAGCCAGCTCATGATGAGAAACTACGAGGGCTTCTTGAAGTAATGCCCTTGGTGCTGGTCATACTGGGTCGCCAAGGCTCAGGCAAGGGAACCCAGGCTGCCTTGTTGGCCGAGCGCTATGGGGTGGTCCACATCTCCACCGGTGACATGCTGCGGGCCGCAGTGGCCGCGGGCACCGAGCTGGGACTTCGGGCCAAGGCCGTGATGGACGCCGGCAACCTGGTCGGCGACGAAATCATGATCGGGATCGTGGGCGAACGCCTGGCCGGCGACGACATTCGAGCCCACGGCGTACTGCTGGACGGATTTCCCCGCACAACTGCCCAAGCCGACGCTCTCGCTGAGATACTGGAGGGGACCGGCCCCGACTTGGCCATCAACTTGGACGTTCCCATAGCCGAGGTCACTGAGCGGATGCTGGCCCGGGGGCGAGACGACGACACCGAAGAGGCCATTTCCCGCCGACTCGAGCTCTACGAAGCCGAGACCGCCCCGCTGCTGGCCTGGTTCGAAGACCGGGGACGCCTAACCGTCGTGAACGGGCTGGGAACCGAAGACGAAGTGTTCGCCCGTTTGTCCCAGGTCGTCGATGCCAGATAGCATGGTGATTCGGCTCACATAGTGGGCCGCTATTCGCGCGGTTCGCCGCACAGACTTGCCAAGACGTCAGGAGAGGTCGCCCTTGGCGAAAAACAAGGAAGACGCCATCATCATGGAAGGGACAGTTACCGAGTCTCTTCCCAACGCCATGTTCCGAGTCGAGCTTGAGAACGGGCACAAGGTGCTGACCCACATCTCCGGCAAGATGCGGATGCACTACATCAGGATTCTCCCCGGCGACCGGGTCCAAGTGGAATTGACCCCCTACGACCTTCAACGGGGTCGAATCACTTACCGGTACAAATAGCCACAAGACACAACGGATCATCGAAAGGCATACTGTGAAAGTCCGTCCCAGTGTGAAGAAAATCTGCGACAAGTGCAGGGTCATTCGCCGGCACGGGCGCGTGCGGGTGATCTGCTCCAACCCCCGACACAAGCAGAGGCAGGGCTGAACTGTGGCACGTATCGCCGGCGTCGACATACCCCGTGAGAAGCGCACCGTCATCTCCCTGACCTACATCTACGGCATTGGTCCGACTTTGGCCCGCCAAATATGCGCTGAGGCCGGAGTCGACGAGAGCACCCGGTTGCGCGATCTCACCGATGAAGAGGTCGCCCGATTGCGCAACTTCATTGAGAGCAATCTCCGGGTGGAGGGTGATCTCCGCCGGGAGACCAGCCAGGACGTCAAGCGCAAGATGGAGATCGGCTGCTACCAGGGCCTGCGCCACCGCCGGGGCCTTCCCGTACGGGGCCAGCGCACCCACACCAACGCTCGCACCCGCAAGGGGCCGAAGAAGACCGTGGCCGGAAAGAAAAAGGTGATGAAGAAGTGAAGCAGGAAAGGACTAGCCGCTAATGGCCAAGCCATCAGCCGGAGGGCGTCGGCCCCGCCGTCGGGAGCGCAAAAACATCTCCTACGGGGTGGCCCACATCAAGAGCTCCTTCAACAACACCATCGTGACCATCGCCGACCAGCAGGGGAACGTGATCTCCTGGGCTTCGGCCGGCAATGTCGGATTCAAGGGTTCTCGCAAGTCCACTCCGTTCGCGGCCCAGATGGCTGCCGAACAGGCCGGACGCAAGGCCATGGAGCACGGCATCCGCAAAGTGGACGTGCACGTCCGCGGACCGGGCTCGGGACGCGAAACCGCCATCCGCTCGCTCCAGGGCGTGGGCATCGAGATCACCGGCATCAAGGACGTCACCCCCATCCCCCATAACGGGTGTCGCCCAGCAAAGCGACGGAGGGTCTGACATGTCTCGATACACCGGTCCGCGATCGCGGGTATCCCGGCGCCTGGGCGTGAACGTGTGGGGCACCAAGGGCGAGACCATTGCCCTGGAGCGCCGCCCCTATCCCCCGGGCGAGCACGGCCGAACCCGGCGCCGGGGCAACGTCTCGGAATACCTGCTCCAGCTTCAGGAGAAGCAGAAAGCCCGCTACACCTATGGGCTCAATGAGCGGCAGTTCCGCAACGTCTTCAAGGAGGCGGCCCGCCACAAGGGAGTCACCGGCGAGAACATGCTGCGGTTCTTGGAACTGCGCCTCGACAACGTGGTCTACCGCCTCGGTTGGGGTGCCACCCGTCCCCAAGCCCGCCAGCTCGTCTCCCACGGCCACATCAACGTGAATGGCAGCCGGGTGAACATTCCCAGCTACCGCATTCGCAAGGGCGACGTTGTGGCCCTGCGGGACAAGGCCCGGGAGATGATCGTGGTGGGGTGGAACCTGGACGTACTCGATCGCACGCCACCAGCCTGGTTGACCCGGTCTGACGACGGCTTCGAGGCCACCGTTCGAGACGCCCCATTGAGAGAACAGATCGATGTGCCAGTTAGAGAACAGCTCATCGTCGAGCTCTACAGCAAGTAGGCCACGCGGCCACCTGCAACCCATCCGACCAAGTTGACCACCACCATTCCAAGAACTGAGGGAGCCGGATCATGCTGGTAATGCAACGACCCACTGTCGAGACTGTTACCGAGCTCGAAGACAACCGCCAGAAGTTCGCCATCGGCCCGCTGGAGCCTGGCTTCGGCCATACGCTCGGCAATTCCCTGCGCCGAGCCTTGCTGTCGTCGATTCCCGGCGCCGCGGTTATCCGGGTCCGCTTCGATGACGCTCTACACGAGTTCGACACGATCACCGGCGTGGCCGAGGACGTGACCGACATCATTTTGAACTTGAAGGATCTCGTCCTGCGGTGCCACAGCGAGGATCCCGTCGAGCTTCGCCTCGACCAGCGGGGACCAGGCGAGGTGACCGGCGCAAGCTTGGCCGTCAACCCCGACGTCGAGGTGCTCAACCCCGATTTGGTCATCACCCGTCTGAACGACAAGGCCCGCCTGGCTATGGACATCACCGTCTCCCAGGGCCGGGGCTATGTCTCGGCCGAGACCAACAAGGTCGATTCCACCATCGGCGTGATCCCTATCGACTCAATCTTCTCTCCCGTGCGCCGGGTGGCCTACAACGTCGAGCCCACCCGAGTGGAGCAGTCCACCGAATTCGACCGCCTCGTGCTGGATATCGAGACCGACAGCTCCATCACCCCCCAAGAAGCCCTGGCCTCAGCCGGTGCCACACTGCGGACCCTCGTCCAACTTGTCGAGGAGATGAGCGACGAGCCGCAGGGCCTGAGCATGGCAGAGGCGGGGAGTGCCCCCGCTGGGGCCCCCGACCTCGACCTGCCCATCGAAGACCTCGATCTGTCCGAGCGGCCTCGCAATTGCCTCAAGCGAGCTCAGATCAACATGATCGGCGAGCTGCTGGCCCGTACCGAGGACGAGCTGCTGGCCATTACCAACTTCGGGCAGAAGTCCCTGGACGAGGTCAACGAGAAACTGGACGAGCGCGGCCTCGCCCTGGCTGGTCCCCGGTCATAGAAGAGGGAACGCTATGCCGGGACGACCACGCAAGGGACGCCGCTTCGGCGGCAGTTCGCAGCACCAAAAGCTGATGATGGCCAATCTGGTCGCTTCGCTGATCGCCGCTGAGGGCATCACCACCACCGAGGCCAAGGCTAAGGCCATGCGCCCGGTAGCCGAGAAGCTCATCACCAAGGCCAAGAAAGGCGGGCGGCACAACCACCGCCAGATCCTGGCCCAACTAGGCGACCCCGAGATCACCGACAAGCTCATGGTGGACATCGGACCCCGCTACGCCAACCGGCCCGGCGGCTATACCCGGATCCTGAAGCTCGGGCCCCGTTACGGCGACAACGCCCCCATGGCCCGCATAGAGCTGGTCTAGACCAGCCCGGCGACAGATACCGCCTCCCGAGGCAGCCGTGCGAGTCAAAGCGACGGTGGCCTACGACGGAGGGGCATTCCACGGATTCGCCCCCAACGAAGGAGTCCGCACGGTGGGAGGCGACCTCGCCGACGCTCTATCCCGCTGCCTGCGCCAATCGGTAGATCTGACCTGTGCCGGCCGCACCGACACCGGCGTTCATGCCCGGGGACAGGTAGTGAGCTTTGCCGCCCCCGACGACGTCGATCTGCCGGCCGTCCGCACCGCCGTAAACCGCATGCTGGCCCCGGTCATTGCGGTGCGCGACATGGAGGCCGCGCCGGAGGGATTTGACGCTCGTTTCGACGCCAAAAGCCGCACCTACCACTACACCGTCTTGAACCGAGAGGTGCCCGACCCGTTCTTGGCCGCCACCACTTGGCACTATCCCCGTCGCCTCGACATGGATGCAATGAACGACGCGGCCACCGCTCTGGTAGGCGAGCACGACTTCTCGTCGTTCTGTCGCAAACAGCACGCCGCCGACGGTTCGGAGAAATCCCGGGTGCGCGTAGTCTTGCGGGTCGGGTGGCGACGAGCCGATCAAGACATTTTGCGCTTGGAGATCGAGGCCTCCTCATTCTGCCATCAGATGGTTCGGTCCATTACCGGTGCTCTGGTGGACATCGGGGCGGCCCGGCACCCTCCCGGAGCCATGGCCGAGATCATGGCCGCCCAAGACCGCTCCGGGGTCGCCAATCTGGCACCCCCCCACGGTCTCTGCCTTTGGTGCGTCTCTTACTCGTGACACGGTTGCCGGGACACTGGCTGGGGCAGTTGTCACTCCCCCGATTCGGGCCGTATCATTGCCCTTCCCGGTATCGCGTGTGAAGGAAAGCCGATGCCCACTTACTCCCCGAAAATCAAAGACATCGAACGCGTGTGGCACATCGTCGACGCCGAGGGCCTCATCCTCGGCCGCATGGCCACCGAGGTGGCCCGCGTGCTGCGCGGCAAGCACAAGCCCAGCTTCACTCCCCATCTCGACACCGGCGACCACGTAATCATCGTCAACGCCGACAAGGTGGTCCTTACCGGCAACAAGGCCACTGGCAAGCAGGTCTACCGCCACTCCGGTTATCCCGGGGGACTGCGCCAGGCCAGCTACGGTCGCCTCTTGGAGACCCAACCCGCCGAAACCGTGCGCCGGACCGTCAAGGGCATGCTCCCCAAGAATCGGTTGGGCCGACAGATGCTCCGCAAGCTCAAGGTCTACGCCGGGCCGGTTCACCCCCATGAAGCCCAGCAACCCCAGCCCCTGGAAATCGCCGGGGCCCGATCCCGCACAGAGGACTCATAATGCCCGCCCCCCTCACCCAAGCCACCGGTCGGCGCAAGCGCGCCGTTGCCCGTGTCCGGTTCCGCCCCGGCACCGGCCAGGTGACCGTCAACGGCCGCGTTGCCGAGGACTACTTCCCCTCCCGGAGCCATCGCATGGCGTTCATGGAGCCGCTCCGCCTGACAAACACCGCCGAGGTTTACGACATCGACGTAAACATGCACGGCGGCGGGGCCAACGGCCAGGCTGGCGCCCTGCGTCTGGGCATAGCCCGTGGACTGGTGGCGCTGGATCCCGATCTGAGAGAGATCCTCAAGCAGGCGGGTTTCCTCTCTCGCGACGACCGCAAGAAGGAATCCAAGAAGTACGGCCTGAAGAAGGCTCGCAAGGCGCCTCAGTACTCCAAGCGGTAATCCGGATTGCCCAGGGCCTGCTACCCGAATCCTTAGTCCGGTGCTGCGCTTCGGAACCGACGGGGTTCGGGGTCGAGCCTACGACGACCTCTTTCCCGACGACGTCATCCGACTAGCCCAAGCGGCCGCTGAAGTCCTCGCTCCAATCGGCTCGGTGGTCATCGGGCGAGATACTCGGAACTCAAGTCCAGACTTTGCCGCAGCATTGGCTGCTGGTTTCAGCGCGGTCGGAGTCTCCACCATCGACTTGGGGGTGGCCCCCACACCGGCGGTGGCCTGGGCTGCAGAGCGAACCCGCAATCCAGGGGCGATGGTCTCGGCTTCGCACAATCCTTGGTATGACAACGGGATCAAGCTTTTTTGCCCGGAGGGTCGAAAGCTCGATGACCAGGTCCAGGCCGCCTTGGAGTCCACTCTGGCCGATCCCAACCGTCAGACGGTGCCCACCCTTGGCGCCCCCCCGCGAACCTCCGATGGGTCTGAGCTCTTGCAGGAATACCAGGATGCAGTGGCCAGCACCGCCGCCTTCCACGGAGGCGAACTAAGCGTTGTGGTGGACGCCGCGCACGGTTCGGCCACCTCGGTCCTCCCCGATCCGCTCCGCGCCCATGGTACGGCGGTCACGGTCATCAATGCTGAGCCCGACGGCCGGAACATCAACCATCGGTGCGGTTCTACCTACCCCGAAGCCGTCGCCAACGCGGTAATCGGAAGAGGCGCCGACCTGGGACTCACCTTCGACGGCGACGCCGACCGAGTGCTGGCCGTTGACCACACCGGCGAACTAGTCGACGGCGATCAGGTCATCGCCATCTGCGCAGTCGACCGCCATCAACGGGGACTGCTGCCGGGCGACACTGTGGTTGTCACGGTGATGACCAACCTGGGCTTCCACCGGGCCATGGCTCAGCGGCACATCAACGTGGTCACCACCCCGGTGGGCGACCGCCACGTGTGGTCAGCGCTCCAAGACGGCGATTGGGCGCTGGGCGGCGAACAGTCGGGCCATGTGATCTTCCCTGCCCTGGCCACCACCGGTGACGGCCTGATCACCGCCTTACAGCTCCTTGAGGTGGTCGCCCGCCGGGGACGGCCGCTGAGGGATTTGGCCGCTGAGGCCATGACCAAGATGCCCCAGGTGCTTCACAACGTGACCACCGGTCCCGACTCGTTTGACGAAGACATCCTGTCGGCCGCGGTGGTCGCGGCCGAGCAAGCCCTAGGCGAAAGCGGTCGAATCCTGGTCCGCCCGTCTGGCACCGAACCCGTCCTCCGGATCATGGTCGAGGCCGAAACTCTCGAAGCCGCCGAATCCGCCGCAGCCGACGTCGCCGCGGCGCTCATCCGATAGCGGCGCGATGGGCTTCGAGGTCGCGGCGGCTGACCCATTCGAGGGTGCGGGCGTGGGTGGCTGGCCCTTTCACAGGGCCGCATTTCCTCAACAACTGTCGAGGACTGGTTGGATGGCGGCAGCTGAACCGTTCAATTCGAATGTCGCCGAGATCGTCCACCCACCGACGGGAATGAACACAGACGCGGTCACCACTTCTCCGTCAGAGTCGATCATCGACTGGGCGAATCGGTTTGACTCCTCTGTGTCCAACATGAAGGAGGCTTCGTTGACGGTGCTGTTGATCGCCTGAAAGGAGCTGCTCCCTCCATCGGCGTTCTCCACCGCCAAGTTGTAGATGCCGATCCGAGAGGATATGAAGCTGTTCCAGGTGACATAGGCCCTCAGCGCGTCTTCCCGTTGGCCGTCGTAAATCAGGCACGCCACCACCAACTCGGCGTTCAAACCTTGGGGAACCCTTGTTGACGCAATCGACTCGGTGAGGACCCCCACCTGACGAGGTCGAGTCAGACCGGGGTGGTTGCGCCTCGTCTCATCGAATGAGACCCACCCACCTTGAGACTCCGAGCCGTCGGGTTCGTCGGGTTGGCCGGGTTGGCCGGGTTGGCCGGGTTCGTCGGGTTGGCCGGGTTCGTCGGGTTGGCCGGGTTGGCCGGGTTGGCCGGGTTCGTCGGGTTGGCCGGGTTGGCCGGGTTGGTCGGGTTGGCCGGGTTCGTCGGGTTGGCCGGGCTCCCCACCATTGACACAGCCTCCAATAACTGCCTCTAGTTCGACTCCGAATCGCAGCGATAGGCGTTGAGCAGCAAGAGTTGACGCTCCACAACCCGAATGCGTCTAACGATGTCCTCAGCGGTGGGAGTGCCCTCAAATGGAGGGGGACTCTCAAGCGACTGGATGGCCATCCCATTCCTGCACCCTCCAGACACGAGTTGGACGTCAATATCGAATCGGCAGCGATAGGCGTGCAGCAATCCCTCTTGCTCATGAATCAGTTTGTCTAGCTCATTGATGTCCAAAAAATGCCCAGGCGAGGCGGTAGCTGCTTGAGGCGCAACCACCGAAGAGGCGACAAGCACTAGAGCGAGGACGAGTGCCGTCCACCACGCTTTAGCCATCTTGTTCAGCCTATATGCATTGACGTAACAAGTTAGTGCATCTAAAAATGTTCGCAAGCAAGGACCGAAGTTAGCCATGCGGCACCTACCGCCTACAAGTCAGGTTGCGGTATGTGACTCCATCAGCACCCGGCAGGCCATTTCCAATGTGGCCCACTAACCTATGGGGGAGATGTGCGGCATTGTCGCGGTGGTACGGCGCTATTCACCGCGTGTTCCTCCGACCTCAGCCGAGGTTCTCGACCTCTTGAGTCCGGTGGTCGTGTCCTTGCGCGAAGTGGGCGGCCGCGATGATTTGGCCGCTCGCATCGGTGAGTCAGCCCAGAAGCTGATCCAGGCCGACCGGCTGCTCCAGGGCACCGCCGGGCTCCAGGCGTTGCTGGAGGAAAGGCCGCTGCGGGCCACTATCCGGGCAACCCTGAGCGAAATCGACCGATTGATCGGCGCACTAGAAGCCGATCTCGATCAGTCGACCGGCGACTGGGCATCCGAGGCAGTCAACGCCGCCCTGATCCAAATCAAGGACGCGGTGTGGGCCATCGGCAATGATCGCTTGAACACCGCCGACGCGGTAGCCGAGCTGGCCGGTCCATCCCCCGCCCAGTCCGCCCTGGGCGTGTTCTCTTCGGTACAGATCGCCTTGTCGGCGCTGGACCGCCTGGAGGTCCGAGGCCGAGACTCGGCCGGCCTCCATTTGCTGGTCAGCGACCATGGACTCGATCCCTCCACCCCGGCGGTGGCCGCCGCTCTGGCCGAGCGAGCAGCCGATCCGCTGTTCCGCTCAGGATCGGTGCGATGGTCCGACGGCTGCCTGAGCTTCGTCTACAAGGCGGCGGCGGAGATCGGGGAGCTTGGCGACAACACCGCAGCACTGCGAGCCGCAATTGCCGCGGACGAGCTTTTGGCTGCCGCGGTGGAAGATGAGGGGGCTAATGCGGCAGTCCTCGGCCACACCCGATGGGCCAGCGTGGGCATGATCAACGAAGCCAACGCCCATCCGCTCAACTCCGAGTTGACCGCAGGCCCCGCTCTGCCCTACGCCGTCGGCGCACTGAACGGTGACGTCGACAATCACACCGATCTGGTGGCGGATCACGGCCTGAGCCTGGACCCGGGTATCACCACCGACGCCAAGGTCATCCCTGCCCTGTGGTCCTCTCGTTTGGACCCCTCGGCCAGCGCCGACGCTGCCATAGACGCCTTCCGGCGCACGGTGGCCGACCTCTACGGCTCGGTTGCCATAGCTGGGCAATCCACTGCCAATTCCGGCCAACTCCTTCTGGCCCTGCGGGGCAGCGGCCAAGCCATGTACATCGGCGCCGCCGAAGACACCTACGTGGTGGCCAGCGAACCCTACGGGCTGGTGGAGCAGGCCACCCGATACTTGCGCATGGACGGTGAGACCCCCTCCGACCCGGAAAACGCCACCGCCAGCCGGGGTCAAGTGGTGGTTCTCGACCGCGATCACGCCGGAGACCTGGCCGCGGTCCAGCGGTTCTCCTACGACGGCACGCCGCTGCCGGTGGCCGATACCGACATTGCCGCGGCCGAGATAACCACTCGCGACGTCGACCGCCGGGGTTTCCGCCACTATTTGCTCAAAGAGATAACTGAGTCACCCGAGTCGTTCCGCAAGACCCTGCGCGGCCGGATCGTCAACACCGATGGTGATTCGAGCCTGGCGGTAAAATTGGGACCCGAGACCCTGCCCGACCATCTTCGCCAACGCCTGGCCAGCGGCCATATCGCCAACATCATGGTGATTGGCCAGGGAACTGCCGCAGTGGCTGGCCACAGTCTGGCCCACTTCCTCCGCAATGAGTTGCCTGACCGACAGATCAGCTCCGTTTTGGCCACCGAGCTATCGGGGTTTGGGATGCAGGCCGACATGAGCGACACCCTGGTTATAGCCATCAGCCAGTCGGGCACCACTACCGACACCAATCGCACCGTCGACCTTGTGCGTCGGCGGGGGGCAAGCGTCGTCGCCATCGTCAACCGGCGCAACAGCGATCTGTGCGACAAGGCAGACGGGGTGCTCTACACCTCCGACGGCCGGGATGTGGAGATGAGCGTGGCCTCCACCAAGGCCTTCTATGCCCAGGTAGCCGCCGGTGTGCTGCTGGCCGTGGCCCTGGCCGACGCAGTCAGGGGGCACCAGCCAGCCGATCCCCGCCAGCACGAGCGCCGCCAGCAATTGCTGGCTTCTCTGCGCGATCTGCCAACGGCTATGGCCAGCGTGCTCAGCCTCCACGATCGCATCACTGACATCGTCCGCCGCCACGCTTTGGGCCGCACCTACTGGGCTGTTGTGGGCAACGGGCTCAACAGGGTGGCCGCCGAGGAAGTACGCATCAAGCTTTCGGAGCTGTGTTACAAGTCCATCGCCTGCGATACCACCGAGGACAAAAAGCACATCGATCTGTCGTCGGAACCGTTGATCCTGGTATGCGCCGCGGGCCTGTTTGACTCCACGGCCGACGACGTGGCCAAAGAGGTGGCCATCTTCCGGGCCCACAAGGCAGCGCCCATTGTGATTACCAGCGGCACCGAAGCCCGCTTCGACGCGGCATCCGAGGTCATCGCCACTCCCAACGCCGGTTCGCCCGAACTGGCCTTTGTGCTGGCCACCATGGTGGGCCACCTGTTCGGCTATGAATCGGCGCTGGCCATCGACGAATTGGGCCAACCCCTGCGGGAGACCCGGGCCGCCATCGAGGCCGAGGTAGCCGCCAGCGACGCCGTCGGCGACGCCGATATCGATAGCCAGGAGATGTTGGCCAGGCTTCGCTCGCAATTCGCTCCCGCCGCCCAGCGGTTCTTTCAAGATCTGCGCCAAGGTCGCTACAACGGCTGCCTGGAGGCCGGCACCGCCGCCGAGATGGCCTCCATGTACCGCTACGCCCTAGGCATCGCCCCGCTCGACGCCTACCAACTAGAGCGGGGACGGGTCGGCACCCCCGCAGTGGTGCTGGAAGACCTCACCTCCATGCTCACCGTGGCCGTGGGCGAGCTGACCCGGCCGGTGGACGCCATACGCCACCAGGCCAAGACCGTTACTGTCGGAATTTCCCGGGCCGAGGAATCGCTGATGGAGCTGCCTTTGGTCCGGGCCGCGCTCGACGCCGGTGCCCCCCGCCACCAGCTCAGCTACCAGACGCTGCGCACCCTGACCGCGCTCGACCCCGCCGTCGCCGAGGTAACGGGCTACATCAGGTACGCCATCAACGGCGATCCAGAAGAGTCCAACACCACCATCCACGTGGTCGACCGGGGCGGCATCACCGTGGGGCTGGCCTCCCGCACCGAACGAGACCCAACCCTGCGAGGGAGCAAGCACTTGGTGGCGATTGAGCGCGAGGTTCTGGCCGCTCGGGGTCGCTCAGACGGCCGGACCATCGTGCTGATCCCGGAGGTCAAAGACCGCCAGACCACCGGGCTGACTCTGCTGCACGTGCGATTCCAGCCCAGCCTCAGCCCAGAGACGGCTCAGCAGGTGTTAGACGGCTACCGAAACCGGTTCGCCGCCTTGCGCGACGAGGTCACCGAGACCGAACCCGACTTCCGCCTCGACCGACTGGGCGACATCACCACCGAAGACCTCCTCCTGGAACCGGTAACCGAGCTGGCCGACCGCTGGCGTCCATGATCCCCATCGTCACCCCAGATGAGATGGCCGCCATCGACGCGGCCGCTCCTGAGCCGGTCGAGGAACTGATCGATCGGGCCGGCACCGCCCTGGCCCGAGCCGCTCTGGGCATGCTGGGGGGTGGCTACGGACGACGGGTGACCGTGCTGGCCGGCAAGGGGAACAACGGCGCCGATGGACGAGCCGCCGCCCAGTGGCTGCGACGACGTGGCGTGCGCGTGGCAGTAATCGACGCCGCCAACGCGTCCGGGTCGCTGCCCCCCGCCCACCTGGCCATCGACGCCGCCTACGGCACCGGCTTGCGCCGTCCGTATTCACCTCCGACTCCAGCGTCCTTGCTCGACCACCCCGACCGGGTGGCTCCGATCCTGGCCGCCGACATTCCCTCCGGAGTCAACGGATTGACCGGGGAAATCGTGGGCGAACCTTGGACCGCAGATCAAACAGTCACCTTCGGCGCTCTCAAGCCCGGCCTTGTCCTCCATCCCGGAGTTCAGTTCTGCGGCCAGATCACGGTGGCCCCCATCGGCCTCAACGTCTCCTCCGCCCGGACCCATTTGGTAACTGGCCGCGATGTCAGCGATTGGCTTCCCGTACGACCCGCCGAGGCCCACAAGTGGCAGACCGCCTGCTGGGTCATCGCCGGCTCGCCGGGCATGACCGGCGCCGCCCAACTAGCCGCCACCGCAGCCATGCGCAGCGGTTCGGGCTATGTCCGATTGAGCACGCCCGGTCTCGACGCTGCCGGCGTTCTGGCTGGGGGTACCGTCCCCACCGAGGCTGTCGGCCATCCCCTCCCCGCCGACAACTGGGCCGCTGCTATCGAGGCCGACGACCAATCCCGATTCCAGGCCATGGCGGTGGGACCCGGACTGGGACGCCAGCCGAACACCGTCCAAGCAGTCCGTGAGCTGACCGGAAACACGCCGCTTCCTTTGGTCATAGACGGCGATGGCCTATTCGCTCTCGGCACCGACGCCGCTGATGTGCTTGCTGGCCGCACCGCCCCCACCGTCCTCACCCCGCACGACGGCGAGTTCCGAGTCCTTGCCGGAGAGCCACCCGGTCCCGACCGATTCGCCGCCGCCCGTTCGCTGGCCGCAGCCACCGGCGTCCACGTCCTGCTCAAGGGCCCGACCACCGTGGTGGCCGAGCCCGGCGGAGCCGCGCTGGCTATTTCCAACGGCGATGCCCGGTTGGCCACTGCGGGAACTGGTGATGTGCTGGCCGGGCTTATCTGCGGCCTGCTCAGCGCCGGTGTCGAGCCGATGAAGGCCGCGGCCAGTGCGGCCTGGCTTCACGGGCAAGCAGCCACCATCCGTCCCTCCGGAGGAATGGCGGCTTCCGACCTGCTCCTGGCCCTGCCCCAAGCTTGGGAGGCTGCGACCCAGCAGAAAGCCGCGCCATGAGACCGACCTGGGCCGACATCAGTCTGGAGGCCATCGCCCACAACACCGGGCTGTTGGCCGAGCTGGTCCATCCCGCCGAACTCTGCGCCGTGGTCAAAGCCGACGCCTACGGCCACGGCATGATTCCGGTGGCCCGAACCGCGGTGGACGCCGGTGCCGCCACGCTGGCGGTGGCCCTGGTAGATGAAGGCCGGCGGCTGCGTGAAGACGGCATAGAGGTCCCCATCCTCTTGCTGTCCGAGCCCCGCCCCTACGAGTTTGCCGAAGTAGTCGAGCACCGGCTCATTCCTACCGTGTATCAAGGCGAGGGCTTGGCCGCCGCAGCCGCAGCCGCAGCCGCCTCCAACCAGCGCCTGCCCGTCCATCTCAAGGTCGACACCGGCATGGCCCGGGTCGGCGCCCCGCCCGCTGAGGTGCTGATGCTGGCTGACGCCATCTCCGAGCGCGACACCCTGGAGTTGGCTGGGGTATGGACGCACTGCGCGGTGGCCGATGAGCCCGACAACCCATTTACCGCCTATCAGGTCGAACAGTTCAACCATTTGCTCTCCCGGCTAAGGCTCGCCGGCCACCAGGAATTCTGCCGTCATTTGGCCAACTCGGCGGTGGCCATGGCCCACCCGACCGGCCGATTCGACATGGTGCGCTGTGGGATCGCTCTCTACGGGATCCCCCCGTCGCCGGAATTGGCCGACTGCCTTCCGCTTCAACCGGCCATGACGGTGCGCACTGAGGTGTCCATGGTCAAAACCATCGCCGCCGGCACACCGGTGTCCTACGGCCACCACTACTACGCCCCTACCGACACCCAGCTGGCCACCATCCCCATCGGCTATGCCGACGGCTGGTCCCGGCGACTGGGAACTTCTGGCGGCGAGGTGCTGATCGGCGGACACCGGCGGCCCATCGCCGGAGTGGTGACAATGGACCAGACCATGGTGGATTGCGGCCTCGACCATCCCGTGACACCCGGTGACGAGGTGATCCTGCTGGGGCAGCAGGGCAACGAAGAGATCACCGCCACCGAGATTGCCCAGCGGCTCGAAACCATCGCCTACGAGATCGTCTGCCAATTTGGCCGCCGCGTCCCCCTTCGTTTTTCCTAGCTAGCGAGACGGCGGAATCGCGTCGGGCAAGCCCACTGTGTACTCAGGGTTGGTTTCGCTCATGATCGACTCGGTGCGGGCTGCGATCCTCTCCTTGAAGTCAGGGTGGGGGAAGATCCAGAACTTGTCGTTGCGCACCGCGTCGAACACCAGCTCCGGGATCACCGCCGGATCGGTGCCCTCGTCGATGGCGCTGATCAGAGCTCGGTGGAAGGCCGCAGCCTCGGCATCGGCCGACATGGGACCGCAGGTGTCGTCATAAGTGTCGGGTCGGTTGCGCTCGGCCCGGAAAATGCCGGTGGCCACCGGGCCGGGGCACAAACATGACACTCCGATTGGCGCTTCGATGATGTCCAGTTCTCTATGGAGCGACTCAGCTATGGCCACCGCCCCGTACTTCGAGGTGGTGTAAGGCCCGAGCAGCCCTCCGGAGGTGAGGCCCCCTACCGAGGCAGTGATCACCACGTGGCCGGCTTCGCCCTTCTCCAGCATCCGGGGAATGAAGCTGCGCACGCCGTGGATCACTCCCCACAGGTTCACGTCCAGCACCCAACGCCAGTCGTCCACCGTGTTCTCCCAGGTGAACCCGCCGGTGAGCACGCCGGCGTTAAGGTGTACCAAGTGGATCCCGCCGAACCGCTCCAGGGCAGCGTTGGCCAGAGCCTCGTTGGCGTCGGGACTGGTCACGTCGGTCAGCATGAGCTGGGCATTCTCCAAGCCGCCCACCGTTTCGGCCAGCCCGGCCTCGTCGATATCACCGGCCAGAACGTGCATCCCCTCGGAGGCCGCCTTGCGCACCATGGCCCGTCCCATGCCGCTGGCCGCCCCGGTGATCACTGCCACCTTCCCAGCCAAATCCTTCATGTCAATCCCCTAATTGATCGCGATCAGTCGCCGCCATCATGGCCTACCGAGCGGATTATTTCCCGGTCGTGTCAACCCACTGAACGAATAGCTGTCTCCACCGCGGCGGCGGCCATCAGGCGAACCAGTCCAACATCAGCTTCTACTTGGCTGGTGGCCCCCACCACTAACGCGTCCCCATCGCCGTCGGTGTGGGCCGGCAGCAGCGCCCGGGCCATCCCGCTGTGGCCGCTGCGAGCCACCCGGAAACAATCCGCCTTGTCGAGCATCGCATTGGTAGCGACTACCCCGATGGTGGTGTTGGTGTGCGTCTCGTCGCCGTTGCTGTCAGCAAATGGATCGGCAGACTGGTGTTCGTAGCTTCCTTCGATCAGCGCACGTTGCACGGCTCCGTCGTTGACTTCCCCCGCAGCGTTCACCGCCACCAGGGCCCCCACCACCACATCGCCAACTTGGAGCAGGGCGCCGCCCAGCCCGCCGTCCACGCGGTTCTCCGCTCCCCGCCACTTGTTCATGGTGGCCCCAGTGGCCGCACCTACCCGCCCCAACGCGGGAAACTCATCGCTGGCCGCGAGGGCGGCGGCATAACCGGCATCGGGCCCGGGGCGCACCGATCTGTCGCCTTCAGTCAGGTCGTAGAGCGACATGCCCACCACGATGGGCACCCGGCCACCCCGGGTTTCAAACCCTCGGCCTTGATCCTCGCACCACCGCATCACCCCGTCGGCTGCCGCCAAACCAAACGCCGAGCCCCCCGAGAGCACCACCGCGTCCACTTGGCTCACCGTCCGCTCCGGAGCCAGCAACGCAAAATCCCTGGTCGCCGGCGCGCCGCCCCGAATTTCTCCCGACGCTGTGGTCCCTTCGGGAAACACCACCACCGTGCACCCCGTGCGGGCCGTCTCGTCGGTCCAGTGCCCCACCAGCACGCCCCCGCCAGCTCCCAACATCCCAACGACGGTACCGCACCCTCACTGAACCGCGCATCGGCTCGCGAGCCGGATCAGTAGATGCCGGGAACGATTCGGTAGGGAACTCGCTGCCGGTATTCGGCCCACTTCTCGGGGCCGTACTTGACGGCGCAGTGCCGGTCGTCCTGGTTCTGGCGAAGGAGGAACAACGCGATGACGTAGACGAAGTAGATCCATGCCCAGAGGTTGCCAAAGTGACCCCAGACCAGGGCGATGGCGAGGCCGAAGCACCATTCGCCCATGTAGTTGAAATGCCGGGCGGCGCCCCAGAAGCCGCTGCACAGGATCTTGCGGTCGCCAGCCTCGATGACCTGTGGCGCGAACACCCCGAGAAACGTGCGGTCGGGCCAGCGCTTGAACGTGTATTTCTGCAAGCTTGCGCCGCGGGTGATAACCCATCCAAGGGCGTACAGCGCAGGGGCACCGATCAGCCACACCACGCGCCAGCCGCCTGAGAGCCCCGGGTCGGGATGGGCCGCCAGCCCCCACATCGGAATGATGAACACCCAGCCGTAGACGAAGAGCCCGCCCCAGAACAGCTTGAAGCCAAGCCGCTCGTGAATGATGTCGTACGTGTAGAGCATCGTCCGTTCGAAGATGAAGTAATCCAAGACGTAGAAAGTGACGAATGCTGCGAACGCGAAAACGCCCGGATTGAGGTCTGCAATGTTGTCGTGGTGCCACACTGCGCCGGACCACGCGTTGAGCGACAGCATGGTTCCGCCGACCACGTAGAAGTACATCTTGAGGTCGAGGCGGCCGTTGAAGAACTGCATCTCGGGGGCCCGCCCGAACCACAAGGCAAGGAAAGGGTTCTTGACCTCGCCTTCGGGCTGGGTGAACACCGCTATCGCGGTCAGGACGAAGGCGAGCACCGTTCCGCCGGCCACGGCGTACAGCGATGACCGATAGAACCAGTCGCGCGGCATGCCGGTGAGCTCGAACCACCACAGGAGCTGGGCTGCCGCAAACACCAGCAGGCCGTTGAGGCGATAGCTGCGGGGCTGACCCGTGGCCGCGTCGACCACGTAGCCGGTTACGTGCTTGCCGGGCAGGATCATCTGGAGCACGACGAAGGCGGCCATCACGAATAGCGGTGTGAGGAATCCCAGCACAGCCTCGCCCGCAGTCAACTCAGTCAGGTGCCCGACCCCGAGCCACTCGAACATCGTTGGCCTCCTCTCCGGTACCGCTTCAGCCGGTCGGCGCTAGAAGATGCCGGGGATGATCCGGTACGGAACTCGAGCCTGGTATTCGGCCCATTTCTCTTCGCCGTACTTCTCGGCGCAGACCTTGTCATCCTCGAACTGACGAGGAACGAAGAACGCAACGATGAACACCACGTACGTCCAAGCCCACAGATTGGAGAAGAGCCCAAAGGTCAGCGCCACGGCAATCCCGTACAGGCCTTCGCCGAGATAGCCGAAGTGCCGTGCTTTCCCCCAGAACCCGCTGCACAGAATCTTGCGGTCGCCGGCCTGGATGTACTCCGGCTCGATGATGCCGAGGAACTTGCGTTCGGGCCAGCGCTTGAACGTGTACTTCTGCATGTTGGAGCCGCGGGAGATCGTCCAGCCCGCCAAGAACAGTGCTGCACTGCCGATCAGCCAGAAATACATCCAACCGCCTGAGATGCCTGGGTCGGCGAGTGGCGCCAAGCCCCACAGCGGCAGCACGAACATCCAGCCCCACACGAACGGCCCGCCCCAGACGAGCTTGAATCCGACGTTCTCGTGGATGAGGTCGTAGGTGTAGAGCTGCACCCGTTCCCAGACGAAGTAGTCGAAGATGTAGAAGCAGTTGATGGCTGCGTAGAGGAACAAGCCGGGGTTGGCATCGGCAACGTTGTCGTTGTGCCATGCGGCTGCGGACCATGCATTGAGCGACAGCATCGTGCCGCCCACGATGTAGAAGTACATCTTCAGGTCGAAGCGGTTGTTAAAGAATTGCATCTCTTGCGCACGTCCGAACCACCAGGCCAGCAAGCGGTTCTTCTGTGCGCCTTCGGGCTGGGAGAACACCACGATGGTGTTCGCGATGATTGCAATCACCACGCCGCCCGCTATCGCATACATGGTCGACCGGTAGAACCAGTCGCGTGGCAGCGCGAATGCCCACACGATGTGCGCAAGCACGAACACCGCCAATCCGTTGAGTCGGTATTTGCGGGGCTCGCCGGTCTCGCGGTCGGTGGCGTAGCCGGGCACGCGCCGCGCGGGCAGGATCATGTGCGCCACGAAGACCGCGGCGCAGACGAACAGCGGTGTGAGGAATCCCAGCACCACCTCGCCGCCGGACAACTTGAACAGATGGTCGATGCCAAGCCAGTCGATCATGACCTGCGCCCTTCCTCGCTCTTGCCTGCGCAGAATACCAGTATTGCCGTCAGCGGCTTGGGACCGAGGCGCTCCGGCGGCGCAGCGCCCGCCCAAGTCCATAACTTGCAACTCCCCTATCGAATCTGCTGGTGGGGGGCGTATTCTTGGCCTGTGACGTTGACGTTGGCCGAGGTTGCCGCCGAAGCGGGTGACTGCACCAAGTGCGAGCTGGCCCAGGGCCGGACGCAGGTGGTGTTCGGTATGGGTAACCCCAGCGCCGACCTCATGTTCGTGGGCGAAGGACCCGGCGCCGAGGAAGACAAGCAGGGCCTTCCCTTTGTGGGCCGCTCGGGCAAGCTGCTCGACCGACTGATGGCTGAGGAAATCGGGCTGAACCGCGACAGTTGCTACATCGCCAACGTCGTCAAGTGCCGTCCTCCCGGCAATCGAGATCCCAAACCTGACGAGATTGCCGCCTGTCGCCCGTGGCTGGAGCAGCAAGTCGAACTCATCGCTCCAAAGGTGGTGGTCACCCTGGGTAATTTCTCTTCCAAGCTGCTGCTGGACACCAAAACCGGGATCACCAAGCTGCGAGGCCAGAGCTACCCGATGCCCAACGCCGACGCAGTGATTATCCCCACCTACCACCCAGCGGCGGTGTTGCGGGGCGGAGGTCTCCAAGAGGCCCAGATGCGCTCTGATTTGGTCCGAGCCCGCATGGCGATGTCGGGATGAACTCCGCCCGCTGGTCAAAACCCGCTCGGACGGCACCATGATCCGAGCCCGCACCCGTTCTCCGGAAGACACGAAAGGTCTGGCTGCTGCTATGGCCGGGCTGGGCCAGCCCGGCGATCTGCTGCTGCTGGTAGGCGATTTGGGCGCGGGCAAGACCACCTTCACCCAGGGGTACGCCGCCGCTTTGGGCATCAGCGAGCCGGTCACCAGCCCCACCTTCACCTTGGCCCGGGAATACCACGGAAGGTTGCTCCTCCATCACCTCGACGTCTTCCGCCTCGACCAGATCGCCGAAGTGCTCGACTTGGGCCTGCCCGAACTGCTGGACAGCGACGGGGTCGTCCTCATCGAGTGGGGTGACGCCATCCGCCAGGCCCTGCCCAATGACTATCTCGAGGTCGCGCTGACTTTCATCGAGGGCCAGCCCAGCCCGCCCGACGAGCGGATCGTGGTCTTGACCCCGGTCGGATCCCGATGGCAGTCCCGTGCCGACCACTTGGCCGCAGTCGCCGAGCCATGGCGGGAGGAACCGCCGTGTTGATCTTGGGCATCGAATCGGCCACCCAGCAGGTGGGATGCGCCCTTGGCGGGCACGAAGGAGTGCTGGCCTCGGCCCATAGCGCTCGGGGCCGCCGCCACGCCGAGACCATCGCACCTCAAGTCCAGTTCGTTACCCGCCAAGCTCGGGTCGAATTGCGAGATGTGGGCTGCGTGGCCGTGGACCTCGGTCCGGGCCTTTACACCGGCCTGCGAGTGGGCATCTCCAGCGCCATGGCCATGGCCTATGCCCTGGGGGTGCCGATGATCGGCGTGTCCAGCCTCGATCTGCTGGCCTTCGCCGTGCGCCACACCAATCGGGTGATCGTGGCCGCCATCGACGCTCGGCGCAGCGAGCTGTTCTACGCCTTCTACCGCCAAGTGCCCGGTGGTGTTCAGCGGGTGTCGGATGCCCAAGTGGGCACTCCCGACGATCTGGCCTCCCAGCTGTTGGCTACTAGTGAAGAGGTGCTGTTGGTGGGCGACGGCGCCCGCCGCTACTCCGAAGTATTCGACCAGCTTCAGAAGACCGAGATCGCCGAGCAGGATTTGGCCCACCCCTCGGCCGCTTCGCTGGTTCAGCTGGCCCACGCCCGGGCACTGCGAGAGGATTTTGTCAAACCGTGGGAGCTGAAGCCGATATACCTTCGGGTTCCCGACGCTGACATCAACTGGAGCACCCGATGATCGAGCCCATGAAACGAGCTCACCTCAGCGAGGTCATGGCCATCGACGCCCAGTGCTATCCGATCCCCTGGTCTCGGGAAGTCTACGAATCAGAACTAGCCCGCACTGACGACCGGCTCTACGTCATTGCTCGTCCCGATCGAGTGGCCGGCGAAGCCAATTCCAAGAGCCTCGGCCCCAGACGAGTGGCCGGCCACGCCGGCGTGGCCTTCGAGGAAAACGAAGCCCACATCACCACTGTGACGGTGGCCCCCGATTGCCGAGGCCAGGGCATCGGCGCCCGGCTGTTCTTGGCCCTTGCCTTGGCCGCCCGCCACCGCAACACCAGCCTCGCCCTGGAGGTGGCTGCCGACAACCCCTCCGCCCAATCCCTCTATCGACGCTTCGGCTTGGCCCCGGTGGGCATTCAACGGGGGTACTACAAGAACATGGGGCTGTCACCCGACGCGGTGGTGATGAGGGCCGACAACATCCACCAGCCCGACTATGCCGATCGTCTGGTCAAGATCGCGGTAGAACTGGACTACGCATGACCGCTGTGGATTCCCCTCCAGTCAACCCCGCCATTGTGCTGGGCATCGAAACCTCCTGTGACGAGACCGCCGCCGCCGTGGTCTCCGGACCCTCCGACGTTTTGTCGTCGGTGATCAGCAGCCAGGTCGACCTGCACGCCCGCTACGGCGGAGTGGTTCCCGAGATCGCCAGCCGGGCCCATGTGGAATTGCTCACTCCAGTGGTTGCCCAAGCGGTGATCGAAGCCGGTCTCGGCGACCACGAGATACAGGCTGTCGCCGCCACCGCCGGTCCCGGCCTCATCGGATCGCTGCTGGTGGGGGTCAGCGCGGCAAAGTCCTTGGCCTTGGTCTGGGACGTCCCCTTCGTGGCGGTGAACCACCTGGAAGCCCATCTGTACTCCTCGTTCCTGGAGGAGCCCGATTTAGATCTGCCCGTCGTGGTGCTGCTGGTGTCGGGGGGCCACACCTTGCTGGTGCTGATGGAGGCATTCGGCCGCTACCGGCTCATCGGCCAGACCCTGGACGACGCCGCCGGTGAGGCGTTCGACAAGGTGGCCCGTTTCATGGATCTGGGCTATCCCGGTGGACCGGTTATCGACCGACTGGCCATGGAAGGTGACCCCGAGGCGGTGGCCTTTCCCCGTCCCATGTACGACGACGGCTACGACTTCTCCTTCAGCGGCCTCAAGACCGCGGTGGTCAACTATGCGAGAAACCACCCCGATCTGGTGGTGGCCGACATAGCCGCTTCGTTCCAGGAAGCGGTGGTGGACGTGCTGGTCCACAAGGCCCGAAAGGCCGCCGAGGAGTACGGGGCCAAGGGCCTGTGCCTGGCCGGCGGGGTGGCGGCCAACTCCTCGCTGCGGGAGCGCCTGCTCGATGCCTGCGTGGCCGCCGGCATCAGCGGGTTCTTGCCCAGCCGATCGATGTGTACCGACAATGCCGCTATGGTGGCCGCCGCCGGGTGGCAGCGACTTCAACTCGACGGCCCCTCCCCGCTGGACACCGGCGCCAACCCCAATCTCCCCCTCCCTTTCTTGTTGTCGGGCGAACCGGCAGCCTGAGTTGGCCTCGGGGCCACCCAAGCCCTACCATTAGCACTCGCCTATTGAGAGTGCTAAAGCTCTAATCAACCAACCTTTTGGAGGCCAAGATGGCGCTACAGCCCCTTGATGACCGAATCGTTGTCCGCCCCGGTGAGTCTGAAGAGATGACTGCCAGCGGCCTGGTCATCCCCGACACCGCCAAAGAGAAGCCCCAGCAGGGCGAGGTCATCGCCGTGGGACCGGGCAAGCGGTCCGACAACACCGGCGAGCTGATCCAGATGGACGTCTCTGTCGGCGACACCGTGGTGTACAGCAAGTTCGGCGGCACCGAGATAACCGTGGACGGCGAGGATCTGCTGATCCTGTCGGCCCGCGACGTACTCGCCACCGTCAAATGACCAAGATCCTCAAGTTCCGAGAAGAGGCCCGCCAAGGCCTCGAGTCCGGCGTCAACCAGCTGGCCGACGCAGTCAAGGTGACCCTGGGGCCCAAGGGCCGCAACGTGGTCCTCGACAAGAAGTTCGGTGCCCCCACCATCACCAACGACGGCGTGTCCATCGCCCGCGAGGTGGAGCTGGACGACAAGTTCGAGAACATGGGTGCCCAGCTCATGAAAGAGGTGGCCACCAAGACCAACGACATCGCCGGCGACGGCACCACCACCGCCACCGTGCTGGCCCAGGCCATGGTCCGCAACGGACTGCGCAATGTGGCCGCTGGGGCCAACCCGATGAGCCTCAAGCGGGGCATCGAACAGGCGGTGGCCGCCGCGGTGGAGTCCTTGGCCGACCAAGCCCAGGACATCTCCCAGAAAGAGGAGATCTCCCAGGTGGCCTCCATCTCGGCCGCCGACACCGCCATTGGCGATGTCATTGCCGAAGCCATCGACAAGGTGGGCAAAGACGGCGTGGTGACCGTGGAGGAGTCCAACACCTTCGGCATGGAGCTCGACTTCGTGGAGGGCATGCAGTTCGACAAGGGCTTCTTGTCCCCCTACTTCGTGACCGACGCCGAGCGCCAAGAGGCCGTGCTGGACGAGCCCTACATACTGTTCAACCAGGGCAAGATCAGCTCAGTGCAGGATCTGCTGCCCGTGCTGGAGAAGGTCATGCAGACCGGCAAGCCGCTGTTGATCATCGCCGAGGACGTGGAGGGCGAGGCCCTGGCCACCCTGGTGGTGAACAAGATCAGGGGCACGTTCAACTCGACGGGCGTCAAGGCTCCCGGATTCGGTGAGCGCCGCAAGGCCATGCTCCAAGACATGGCCATCCTCACCGGCGGCCAAGTTGTCGCCGAAGAGGTCGGCCTCAACTTGGAGGGCGTCACCCTCGATCTTTTGGGCACCGCCCGCAAGGTGATAGTCACCAAAGACGACACCACCATCGTGGAGGGTGCGGGGTCCAAAGCCGACGTTGACGGCCGGGTGGCCCAGATCCGCCAGGAGATCGACAACACCGACTCCGACTGGGATCGGGAAAAGCTCCAAGAGCGCTTGGCCAAGCTGGCCGGCGGCGTGGCCGTCGTGCAGGTGGGAGCCGCCACCGAGGTGGAGCTCAAGGAGAAGAAGCACCGGATCGAGGATGCGCTGTCGGCTACTCGGGCTGCCATCGAGGAGGGAGTGGTCGCCGGGGGCGGCACTGCCCTGCTGCGGGCCCGTCCGTCGGTGGCCAAGGTGGTCGAGAACCTGAGCGGCGACGAAGCCACTGGCGCCAAGATCGTGCTCGACGCGCTGTCCGTGCCGTGCTCCCTCATCGCCTCCAACGCCGGCTTTGAGGGCTCCATCGTGGTGCGCGACATCGAAGGCGCCGAGGGCACCATCGGGTTCAACGCGGCCACCGGTGCCACCGAGGACTTGGTGACCGCCGGCGTTATCGACCCCGCCAAGGTGACCCGGGCTGGATTGCAGAACGCGGCCTCCATCGCCGCCATGCTGCTCACCACCGAGGCTCTGGTAGCCGACAAGCCCGAGCCCCCTGCCCCCCCAATGCCCCCCGGTGGCGACCCCATGGGCGGCATGGGAGGAATGGGAGGCATGGGCGGCATGATGTAGCCATCCGGCTGCACCAACAACCCAAACATCACTTCCGGCTCCGCCAGCGGGTTGCCGCGGCCTGTCGGTCACAATGACATCTATGGCTGAGCGCCCGAACCACATGAGCTCCGAGGAGTTCCGCCAGGCGGGCTACCAGGCGGTTGACTGGGTGGCCGACTACATGGTGCGACTCGGCGAATTCCCGGTCAAGTCTCCGGTGGAGCCGGGCGACATCCGGGCCATGCTGCCTGCTGATGCGCCTGCGCACGGCGAGGACTTCGCCGACGTGCTGGCCGACCTCGACCGAGTCATATTGCCCGGCATCACCCATTGGCAGGCTCCTGGCTTCTTGGCCTATTTCCCGGCCAGCGCCAGCGGGCCATCGGCATTGGCCGATCTGGTGTCCTCGGGCCTCGGTGCCCAGGGCATGTTGTGGGACACCGGCCCTGCGGTGACCGAACTGGAGCAACACGTCCTCGACTGGCTGGCCGTCGAGATGGACCTACCCGAAAAGTTCCAGGGCAACGGCGTCATCCAGGACAGCGCATCTAGCAGCACGCTGTGCGCCATCCTCGCCGCCCGGCACCGGGCCGGCGGCATCGACGCCCTCCCCAATCTGGTGGCCTACACCTCGGAGCAGGCCCATTCGTCAATAGCGAAGGGATTGCGAGTGGCCGGCATCCCCGACGAGCGGGTGCGCTTAATCGCCACCACCCCGGACTTCGCGATGCGAGCTGACCACTTGGCCTACGAGATCGTCAACGACCAGAAGAACGGTTTGACCCCATTCTTCGTAGCGGCCACCGTGGGCACCACCTCCACCACTGCCATCGACCCGGTGACCGAGGTGGGCTGGGTGGCAGAAAACTTCAACGCCTGGCTGCATGTGGACGCCGCCTTCGCCGGCGCTGCAGTGCTCTGCCCTGAGATGCGGTTCCTCAACGCGGGGCTGGAAACGGCCGACAGCTACGTGTTCAACCCCCACAAGTGGCTGCTCACCAACTTCGACTGCTCAGCATTCTATGTGGCCGATCGCGCCAGCCTCAACGAGGCGCTGTCCATCACCCCGGAGTATCTGCGCAATCCGGCCAGCGAGTCGGGAGCAGTGGTGGACTACCGCGACTGGCAGGTGCCCCTTGGCCGCCGGTTCCGAGCTCTCAAGCTGTGGTTCGTGCTTCGCCACTACGGCCTGGAAGGACTGCGGGCCCACATCCGCCGCCATATTGCTTGGGCCGCCGAGCTCACCGAGTGGGTGGACGCCGACGACCGGTTTGAGCTGGCCGCCCCCACCGTGATCAGCCTGGTGTGCTTCCGACACAAAGGTGGCAATGGCGCCACCCAACAGGTTCTGGACGCGGTCAACCAATCCGGACGGGCCTACATCACCCCAACCACCATCGACGGCCAGCTCATACTCCGGGTGGCCATCGGCAGCCCTCAAACCGAGCGACACCACGTGGAAGAACTCTGGAATCTCGTCCAATCGGCTGCTTGATTTCGCCTACCTCCTGGTGACGAAGTAAATCCCCCTATAGCAAGCCTGAAGGCTTTAGAATTCTTGGTTTCCAATACAAAGGGGCGTCGCGATGGCCGAGGTTGAGATCGGGCTGGGCAAGACCGGACGGCGGGCGTACGGGTTCGACGACATCGCCATCGTCCCCACTCGCCGTACCCGCGATCCCGAGGATGTGAGCATCGCCTGGGAGATCGACGCCTACCGCTTTGATTTGCCCCTCATGGCCGCGGCCATGGACGGGGTGGTCAGCCCCGACACCGCCATCGCCATCGGTCAGCTCGGCGGCGTGGGAGTGCTCAACCTCGAGGGACTATGGACCCGCTATGAAGATCCTGAGCCGGTTCTGGACGAGATCGCGTCCCAGCCTCCGGAGAAGGCCACCTTGCGCATGCAGGAGCTCTATGCCGAGCCCATCAAGCCCGAGTTGATCGGCGAGCGCATCCGCCAAATCAAAGACGCCGGGGTGATCTCCTGCGCCTCGGTCACCCCTCAGCGCACCGACCAGCTCGCCCCCCACATGCTGGCCGCCGAGCTCGACCTCATGGTCATCCAGGGAACGGTGGTCACCGCCGAGCACAAGTCCAAGAATCACGAGCCGCTGAACCTCAAGCAGTTCGTTCGCCGCCTGGAGATCCCAGTGATCGTGGGCGGCTGCGCCAGCTACGACGCCGCGCTTCACCTCATGCGCACCGGTGCGGCCGGCATCCTGGTAGGCGTCGGTCCGGGCCAGGCCTGCACCACCCGGGGAGTGCTGGGAATCGGCGTCCCCCAGGCCACCGCCATCGCTGACGCCCGGGCCGCTCGGATGCGCCACCTCGACGAGACCGGGGTGTATGTCCACATCATCGCCGACGGCGGGATGGCCACCGGCGGCGACATCGCCAAGGCCATTGTGTGCGGGGCCGACGCGGTGATGATCGGTTCCCCGCTGGCCGCCGCCCACGAGGCCCCCGGCCGGGGCCACCACTGGGGCATGGCCACCTTCCATCCCACCCTGCCCCGGGGCGCCCGGGTGCAGACCACCCCCCGGGGCACGCTGGAAGAGATATTGGTCGGCCCGGCGAAGGAGAACGACGGGCGCCTCAACCTGTTCGGCGGTTTGCGCACCTCCATGGCCACTTGTGGCTACGAATCGCTCAAGGAGTTCCAGAAGGCCGACATCATGATCGCCCCCTCCCTGCAAACCGAGGGCAAATCCCTCCAGCGGTCCCAGGGCATCGGGATGGGTCGTTGACCATGCCGATGGATTATCGGCGGCCATGAGCATCGCCCCGGACGGAGCCAGCCGAGACCACCCGGTCTTGGTGGTGGATTTCGGAGCCCAGTACGCCCAACTCATCGCCCGCCGAGTGCGCGAAGCCCACATCTACAGCGAGATCGTCCCCCACTCCATCAGCGCCGACGAGATCGCCGACCGCCAGCCCGGCGCGGTGATCTTCTCCGGCGGCCCCAAGTCGGTCCACGTCGAGGGGTCACCCCGCATCGATCCTGATGTCTATCGCCTGGGCATTCCCATTCTGGGCATCTGCTACGGCGCCCAGCTCATCGCCGCCCAACTCGGCGGGGAGGTGTCCCGCACCGGCGTCGGCGAGTACGGCCGAACGGCCATGAGCGTGAGCCACCCCGGCACGTTGTTCAGCCCTGACGAGGACACCGAGCGTCCAGTGTGGATGAGCCACTTCGACTCCATCTCCACCCCGCCCGACGGCTTTGTGGTCACCGCCTCCACCCCCCAAGCCCCCGTGGCCGCCCTGGAGAACCCCGACCAACGCATATTCGGCGTCCAGTTTCACCCCGAGGTGGCCCATACCCCCGGCGGTCAGGCGGTGCTGGAGCGCTTCTTGTACCGAGGCGCTGGCTTGGCCCCGTCGTGGACCACCGAGTCGTTCATCGACGAGGCGGTAGCCGCCATCCGCGCTCAAATCGGCGACGGGCGGGCGGTGTGCGGCCTGAGTGGCGGGGTGGACTCAGCAGTGGCCGCCGCCCTGGTCCACCGAGCGGTGGGCCATCAGCTCACGTGTGTGTTCGTCGACACCGGCCTGATGCGACAAGACGAAGGCCAACAGGTAATCGACGCCTTCCGCCGTTCCCAGGGCATCGAGCTGATCGCGGTGGACGCCGCCGATCGCTTCTTCGACGCCCTGGTGGGGGTGATCGACCCCGAGGAGAAGCGCAAGATAATCGGCGAGCTGTTCATCCGCATCTTCGAGGAGGCCGCCAACCAGGTGGACGGCGCCGCCTATCTGGTTCAGGGCACGCTGTACCCGGATGTGATCGAGTCGGGCTCCGACTCCGCCGCCAAGATCAAGAGCCACCACAACGTGGGCGGCATCCCCGAGGAGATGGACTTCGAGCTGGTGGAGCCGCTGCGGGACCTGTTCAAAGACGAGGTGCGGGCGGTGGGCCACGAGCTGGGCCTGCCCGACGAGATCGTATGGCGCCACCCCTTCCCCGGCCCCGGCCTCGGAGTTCGGGTGATAGGCGAAGTCACCCCCGACAAAGCAGCCCTGCTAGCCAAGGCCGACGCCATCGTGAGAGCCGAGATCACCGCGGCCGGCCTGGAGCGGGAGATATGGCAGGCCTTCGCGGTGCTGCCCGATATCCGCACGGTGGGGGTGATGGGCGACGAGCGGACTTACGGGCAGGTGGTGGTCATCCGGGCTGTGACCAGCGAGGACGCCATGACCGCCGACTGGGCCCGGCTGCCCTACGAGCTGCTGGAGAAAATGTCGAGCCGCATCATCAACGAGGTGGACGGCATCAACCGGGTGGCCTACGACATCACCTCCAAGCCCCCCGGCACCATCGAATGGGAATGAGCGCAAGGAAGCTCCACACCTGAGAATCACGGCATAGACACTTCACAATCACCACATAGTCTCCATATACTTTGTCGATATGGGGAAGGCTGGCAGAGCAAGAAACCGATCAACCGCTCGCGCGGTTGCAGTTTTCGCTGTTGGCATCGTTCTCGTGTCCGGGTTGGTTCTGGCAACTGGCGCGCAAGCACAGAGCGTGACGTGTACGGGAGGTGAATCCTCCCTCTCGATGTCGTGGAGCGGCGAGACGCATGTATTCCAGTACACGGCGTATGTAAGAAATTCCTCGAATCAGGAAACATCGCAGATCTTGGCCTGGAGGAGTGCGTCTGGAACCGCATCGGTGACGTTCTCGTCTTTGTCAGCAGACACCTACACCGTATGGGTGGTCAAGCAAACCGTCGACGGCTCATGGATCAAGTTCGGGGAAACCACCTGCACGGTGACTGCCCCAACCGCCACGGCCACCGCGACCGCCACGGCCACACCCACTTCGGTGGCGACGAGCGGGGCCGGCACCATCGGCTGCTCAACTGGCGCTTCTTCGATCACCGTGACGTTGGATCCTGAGACGGGGACGACCTCCTGGGAGGTGTTCGTGGAGCATTCCACGGGGTATCCGAGGATCGGGCAATTGACCAGTCGCTCATGGTCTCAGGCCCAGCTGGACATACTCAACAACGACGACCCCGACGACGATGCCGCGGTTCTCGCCCAAGGGCCCCAGGGCGACTTGTCGCTTTCGACCACGTTTACTGGGCTTGCTCAGGGCAGTTGGACCGTGGACGGCTTTGCGACCATCTCCGGCCAAACCGAGCGGTCGACGCTCGCCAGCATCACCTGCACCGTGGCCGGCGGGTTGTAGCGGTCGCGGCATTACGCGGCTGTGCACAACGGCGGGAACGCTGAGCAAATCGGAAGATGAACGCTGGCTTGAAGTTGGGCAAGATCGCCTTGGCTGTGCTCGCCGTCGCAACCGCCGGTTTGCTGTCTGGAGCTGGCTGTAGCGATGACGCCGGCACTTTTGGTGGGGTGTCGGCGCCTTCGAAGTCTGATCCGGCGGCCTACACGAAGTTCGTCGTGGACCAGGCCATCGCCCGCTATGAGGCCGAAGGGCTTGACGCCGCGCTGGCCCACTTCAATAGCCCGGACAGCGTCGATGACCAGTGGTACGTGTTCGTCATCGACGAGGACGACACCGTGATTGGCCACTACGTCGCCGATCGGCAGGGTCTGGACGTCAAGGGCTGGGTGGGCACCGACATCAACGGCTACAACTTCGGTCCCGAGATGCTCGCCGCCACCGAGTCGGGCCGCTGGGTGCCCTATGTGTATGTCAACCCCGTCACTGGCGCCCTGGGCGACGAGGGTGCGTTTGAGCTGAAGAACGCCTGGGTCGTCCGCCACGACGGGCTGCTGTTCGGGTCGGGGTGGTATATCAACACCGAGGAGTTCGTACCCCAGCTCATTGCCGAGTCGGCCGAGCACTTCCGCCGAGGCGGGCTAGAGGCCATTTTCGAGTTCTACAACGATCCCCAGGGCATCTCTGTCGGCCTCATTCCGACTGCGCAGTATTACAACAGCACCGACACTCTCGACGGATACTTCACCGGCATTATCGCCACCCCCGACGGCGAGATCCTGACCCATATAGACCCCACCTTCATTGGAACCGACATCGAGGACCTGCTGGGTCCAGCCGTACGCAGCGCTACCCCCGAGGGCACCTGGATCACCGCCGACGACAACCCCGCCGACCAGGGTCCCCAGACCATGCGCTTCTGGGTCATGGACGTTGACGGCACCCTCATCGGCGCCGGCTGGTACAGCGCGGGCTAGGCCGCCCGGGTCGTGATGAGCTGCACCCGCTGGGGGGTGTCGGTCTTCATGTTGTTCAGCTCGTCAGTCCAGAAGAACTTCTCCTCGCCGAACGCCGGCCGCAGCTCATCCAACCAGGACGCCTCTTCGTCATAGGCGGCAAAGAACAGCTTGTTCACCCAATCGGGATCGCGGGCCTGGACGAACTTCAAAGCGATCACCTTCTCGCCACCGATCTCGGTTACGCCGTCCACCAGCACTTTGCCCGGTGTGGCCGACATCGACGGCCCTCGCCAGGTGCGGGCCAGGCCCGACACCTGTTTATAGGCATCGGTGTAGATCTGGTAGGCCTCCACCAGCGGCACCTCGAAGTACCGCTTGGCCCCGGTGTCGCGCTCCACGAACATGTAGTAAGGCACGGCACCCAACTGCACCTCGGTGGTGATCATGTCGGCCCAGTCCCGGGCGCTGTCGTTCACGTGGCGGATCAGCGGCGCCTGGCAGCGCACCACCGCACCGGTCTCGATGATGCGCCGCAGCGCCTCCCGAGACGCATCGGTGGCCAGCTCTACGGGATGGGAATAGTGGGCCATGATGGCCAGGTGGCGGCCTGAGGCCACGATCTCCTCGAACAGCCGCAACAGGTCGTCGGCCTCCTCGCCCTCGGTGAACTTGTAGGGCCAGTAGGCCGGCGCCTTGGTGCCGAACCGGATGGTGCTGATCTCCAGATCGTCGGCCATTAGCGGCTCGGCGTAGCGGCGGATGAGCTCAGTGCGCATGATCATCGGGTCGCCCCCGGTGAACAGCACATCCGACACCGTCGGGTTGAGCTTGAGATAGGCCGCCAGCCGGTCGATCTCCTTGCTGGCGAACTTGAGGTCGTCGAGCTGCACGAACTGCGGCCACCGGAAGCAGTAGGTGCAGTAGGCGTGGCAGGTCTGGCCCTGGGTGGGGAAGAACAGCACCGTCTCCCGATATTTGTGCTGCACGCCCTGCACCACCTCTTCCTCCAGGTAGCCGGCGTTCATCTCCACCTGGCCGGCGGGATGGGGGTTCAGGCTGAGTTGGATCTCTCGGGCGGCCGCCTTGATCTCGGGTTGCGGCACCTCGGCCTTGATCAGATCGGCAATGCGGGAGAAGTGCTCAGGGTCGAGCATGCCCTCTTGGGGGAAGGTGAGCTGGAACATGGGATCGTCGGGCACGTTGTCCCAGTTGATGAGCTCCTCGCATACGTAGTTGTTGGTCTTGAACGGAAGCACCGAGCCCACTACGCGGGTCACCATCTTCTGGTGGTCGCTCAGCCGGTCAAAACCGGGGGTGTCCTCCAGATTGCGGAGCTGGAAGGTGCGGAAGGTGTGCTGCTCGCCATTGCCGGTGCTCATAGTGGGGTCCTCGCAGTCGAATTTTCTAGCTGTTAACTGGGTATACAACCGATGATACCAGTACCTCCGACCATCATCGGAAAGACACGGTCTGCCACGATAGGCGGGTGCTAACCAAATTCGACGATTTCCCCATCCACCAGACCCCCGATCCCATCTCCACCCCATCCACCGGGGAGAAGGACTTCTACGAGCGCTACTGGTTCAACGGCTACTCCAAGGTCGGCGACATGTACCTCGGCGTGGGCACCGCCCGCTATCCCCACCTCGGCATCCAGGACTGCGGCATCAGCATCGTCCACAACGGGGTGCAGCACGCCTTCCACGCCTCGGCCCGGGCCAACCCCGAGCCCTCAGACCTCAGCGTCGGCCCCTTCAACCTGGAGATCACCGAGCCCATGAAGGCCTGTCGAGTGGTGCTGGAGCCCAACGACACCGACTTCGCCGCCGACCTAACCTTCGAGGCCCGCACCGCGGCCATCGAGGAGCCCCGCCACCACTGGTCCGATGGCAGCCGCCGGATCATGGACACCACCCGGTTCACCCAATTCGGCAGCTGGCACGGCTGGATCGAATACGACGGCCAGCGCATGGAGATCGACCGGACCGAGACCTACGGCACCAAAGACCGCTCCTGGGGCGTCCGCCCGGTGGCCGGCGGCGACAACCGGGGTGCCCCCCAGGCGCCGCGGGCCATGGGGCTGTTCTTCTTGTGGGCCCCGCTGCACTGGGATGACATGTGCAGCCACTATCAGCTCTTCGAGGACACCCTGGGCCGGCCCCGGTTCCACGTGGGGGCCTTTTTGCCCGCCTATGAGAACCTCGACGACAACCCCGGCGTGGAGGACCCCGGCGTCGAGCCCATGCACCGCTTAGAGCACCAACTCGAGTTCGAGTCCGGCAGCCGCATGATCAAGAGCGCCACCTTGGCCATGACCTCGCTGGAGGACGACACCCGCCACGAGATCACCTTCGAGAAGCAGTTCACCTACCGCATGAAGGGCATCGGCTACAGCCACCCCACCTGGTCGCACGGCGACTGGAAAGGCGAGCTGGCCATGGAGTCGGAACGCTGGAAGCTGGCCGACGTCGACGAGACCGCCTTCGAGAACCAGCACGTCCAGCACCTCATGAAGGTCCGGATGGGCGACCGCCAAGGCATCGGCGTCCTCGAGCAATCCATCTTCGGCCCCTACCGCCCCTACGGCCTAGAAGGCCACATAGCTCCCCCGAGCTAGAAGCGATTACCTCAGAGTCCGATTTTTCGAGCGAAAAGTTATCTGAATGAGCTGATATTTCATAAATATCTCCGGTAAAGAACAGAAAATATAGATATAGTCTGTACTTCATGAAGGACACCAGCCGCAGCGGGGGCGTGAAGAACAACGACCTCACTCCCGAGGGTGTTGTTATACATATGTTGTACACTGGACGGGCATGGGTATGAAGTTGATGGCCGTGCGGGTCGAGACCGAGCTGTGGGACGCTGCCGCCCGCCGAGCCGAGGTATTGGGCACGTCGGTCTCAGAAGTCGTGCGGGAGGCGCTGCGCGAGGCAGTAACAGCCCGTCCGCTGGGCGACCGCGTGGGCCTTCTCCGAGGCTCGATCCATGCCGACACCTCCGACGCCCCCCAACACGACTGGCTATCGGAGATACGCGCCCACAACTGGCGCTCGTGAGCATCTGGCTGGTCGACACCGGGCCCCTGGTCGCCTACCTCGATTCCAGCGAGACCGAACACCACCATGTCGGTGACATCATCGACGGCTTCACCGGCGTGCTGGCCACAACAGCCGCAGTGGTAACCGAAACCATGCACTTCGTAAGCCGTGCCCGATACGGCGCCATTGCCATCAGCGAGTTCATCTCCCACAGCGGCATGCAGGTGCAGGGGATGTGCGAGCCTGCCGATATCCGAGCCGCCTCCGAGTTGATGCAGCGCTACGCCGACACCCCCATGGACTTCGCCGATGCCACCCTGGTGCTGCTAGCCGAGCGGCTGGCGGTGCCAGACGTCCTCACGCTAGACCGCAGGGGCTTCAACACCTACCGCCTGGCCGACGGCACCGCCTTCAACCCCGTCATCGACAACTGAGATCCTCCGGCTAGTTGGCGGCGGTCCAACCGACACGCAGCGACAACCATGCGCCACTATGCATTTCACTGTGGAACAACAGCGATTTCGAGGGCCTGCACAATCTCATCGACGTCGTGGCGGTCTAAGGGACCTGCCCTACGGCCTCGAAGGCCACATAGCTCCCTCGAGCTAGAGCTGCTTAGTCGGCTGGAGGGGGGCGGACGCCTCTGAGGTATCTCTCCATGCAGGCGATCCAGTCACTTGTGGGAGGGATTAGGTCTTCGTCCAATCCACCAGACCTGATCATGTGGACGCCGACTTCTATCGCCTGCAACGCGAGCGCGAAAGCAGCGGCGCTAATCTCAGAATCGACATGGCCTTCGTCTTTGGCTCGCTCAACCAAACGCAATGTGTGGGCAAACGAGTCATTGAGATATTCCGCCAAGCGCGCTTGTCCGTCAGCATTGGTTTGGTTGCTGCCGAATACCTGGGTGAAATCGTCTCGCCGCGAGCTGGATTCCATCAGACTTGCTCCCCACAGCAGCAAGAGGTCGGGCAAGGACCGGTCGTCATCCACAGCTCCACCACCTCCTCAGAAAAAAGAAAAAGAATCACGCTTGCAATTGTGATCGTTCACTATATATCTAGCCCCTACATACCTTGCACAGTTGAAACACATCCACCAGCTACCCTCTGAAGCGCGACAACCCGCCCATCTAAGTGCTTCAATTCCGCAGTGCTGGGGCTGAACTAAAAGGCGACCGCAGCCTTCCCTGCAAGCATTCCAATGGGGCCGACAGCCCCTCAGTCGGCTTCAGGGGGGTGCACGCCTCCGAAGTACCTCTCCATGCAGGCGGTCCAGTCGCTTGTGGAGGGGACATAGTCCTCGTCCAACCCGCCAGACCTGATCAAGTGGACGCCTACGCCTACCGCCTGCAAGGTCAGCGCCACAGCAGCGGTGCTGACCTCGGGATCGACATGGCCTTCTTCCTTGGCCCGCTCCACCAGACGCAGTATCTGGACAAACGACTCATTGAGATATTGTTTTAGGCGCGCTTGCACTTCGGGGTTGTTTTGGGCGCTTCCGAATACTTGGGTGAACACCTCTCGCGGCGAACTGGGTTCCATCAGATCTGCTCCCCACAACAACACCAGGTCGGGCAAGGACAAGTCGTCGAGACTGAGGCCGAGGCTCTCGAATCTCTGCTCGGGAAGAATCTGGTCCAAGATGTGATCGAGGGCCGCGACCATCATCTCGGTCTTGGTGGACCACCGAGCGTAGATCGAGCCGACGGTCACTCCGGCGCTACGGGCGATGTCGGAGACCCGGGCACTGTCATATCCGCGCTCCACAAACTCGGTAGCGGCGGCCTCCAGCAGCCTATGGGTTGTAGCGGCTCGATTGCCCCGGCCGTTTGAGCCGTGGCCGCTCTCCTGCGCTTTCATCTCAGATCAGGCTACATAACACTCCACTCCGGATGATGGGTCCACACGAGCACTATCTCTGTGCGGCGGTCAGAGTGACGTTGAAATCGGCCACCGCGGTGCCATCGGAGTCCAAGAGGGCGTTGGAGGCCGCGGCGCCCACGTAGCGGACGGTGGCCTCGTCACCGACAGCGACGGCGGCACCGAGGGTAAGCGTAAGGAGGTTGCTCTCAGCCGCGAACCCGGTGGGCGCCTGGCCGTCTACCGCATTGCCGTCGCGGTCTTTGCCGCCGTCGACGACGAACGCATAGCGCAGAGCTCTAGCCGCTGCATCGTCGATGGCAGCCAGTTCTTTGGTGAAGACGAGCGTCAGCTCGTTGCCACTCACCATCGCGTGGACTGGCACCGCCACCGTCGCAGACGGAGGGTCGATCGTGATGATGGTTGGCGGGGCCTCATCAACGTCGGTCACCTCGACTGCGACGCTTGACTGCCGCGTCTGATCGCCCACGGCACCGCTGATGGTGACTTCATAGACATTGTCTCCGTCGCTGTCGGCAGGCGCTTCAAAGTCGGGCGGCTCAGCAAAGCTCAGCGTCCCATCGTCGCTGATCTCGAATCGGTCGGCGTCGTTGCCCGACAGCGACCACGACACCACCGCATTGGTGGGGCTGGTCACCGAGCAGCTGCCCGCGATCAAGCCGGCGGTAAGTCGGACGCCAGACTTACCCTCTTGCGACTCTGCCACCGTCCACCGTTGAGTTGCCCCATCTTGGCCCTGCGCGGGCTGGCAGGTCATCACCATAATCACCTCCAGCGCCGGTGACACCCGCCGCCAGTCCACCTTGTGGGCAGGATCATGGTTCAAGCCACTGTGGGCTAGATCGGCATCGGCTCCGCCGGCTGCCGCTTGAATAGTGCCGCCGTTCAAAGCGAGCGTGTTGGCCAGCACCGCGATCCCCTGGCTCGAATAATTAGGCCAGGTCACCTGGTAGGTGAAGGTCAGCTCAGCCGTGCCGCTGCCGCTCGCATACACCGCGTCCTTGCGGCCCCAACTCGCCGGGTCCATGTCGATTCCCAACGTCGGCGAACCTGTCACCACCACTGCTTCGCTGAACGCAACCCGCACCGAGATCATGTTCGACAATTCATACCAACTGTCTTGGCCCGCCGAAGAAGCCACCTCCACGCCAGTAACCGAAGGCACCAGGGTGGAGAACGACTCCGAAATCACGCCCGCAGAGAAGTCCTCGTCGAAGGACGCCTGCACCTGATACTCGGTCCCCGCATTGAGGCCAGCGATCGAAATCCGCGCCGGTGACGACGTCACTTCCTCCTCAGTCTCCGTCCAGGCCCCCGAGGTCCCGGCCCGGTAGCGCAGATAGAGCATTCCGGCGGGGTTGTTGGCCTGCACCACCACCTCCGCGGAGCCGGACTCGATGTTCTGCACAGCTACTCCCGTCACCGACGGCGCCAAGGTGGTGAACGACCCCGACACCACGCCCGCAGAGAAGTCCTCGTCGAAGGACGCCTGCACCTGATACTTGGTGTCCGCGGTGAGACCGGCGATCGAGAACTGCGCTGGTGACGACGTCACCTCCTCCTCAGTCTCCGTCCAAGCCCCCGAGGTCCCCGCCCGGTAGCGCAGATAGAGCGTCCCGGCGGGGTTGGCGGTCTCAACAACGACGTCCGCAGAGTCCGACGCAACATTTTGCACCGCCACTCCCGTCACCGCCGTGGGCGACTTGATGAGTATTGGCACCTTGTTGTCGACGAGCTGTGAGAGGCCCGTGTAGTCGCTCGGGGCGAGGGCCACGTAGAAGATCTCGGCCGCTACACCGCTAATCCCGCTCGTGTCGTGGATCTGGATGGTGACCGTGCGGGTGTCTCCGGCCGAGGCGGTGCCCGACCAGTCGAATTTCTCGTACCCGTAGGTGCGGTACAGCGTGCGTGAACCGCCCGAGAACAGCTCCCCGTAGCCGTGGTTGAAGGCTTTGCGCGCCGGCTGCTGATTGCCCAGCGACACGTCCTTGCTGTAGGCGGGGTCGGTGTCGGGAATGATCGGGTCTTCAGCTACCAGCGCCCGGGAGGCCCCGTCGGCCGAGCTGTGAATGATCGCCACCACCGGCCATCCGGCCGAACTGGTGGCTCGCAGCGTGCATTGCGCATTCGTGGCCTTGGCAACCTCCGCCGGGCAGGTGAGGGTGAAGCTCGGCAAAGACACCGCCACCGTGTCCACACCGTCTCCCAGTGCCGAGCGGACAATGCTCACCGTATGGGTGCCGGTGGTGGTGCCGTCCTCGGCTGTCACGGTCAGAGTCACCGTGGTGGTGCCGACGGAAAGGGGCACCGCCGCGCTCTCCTCCTCGCTGATTACCCCGATGCTGGTGGCGCCCCTGCCGTCGAGGTCCAGGGTGCTCCCGTTGAACGACGCGCTCATGGTCATGACTGTCCCGCGGGCCGACGCCGCGGTCAGCGTCGCCTCCGTCACTTCGTAGGCCACGGTTCGCGACTGCCTGCCCTGCGTGGGTGACAGCGTGTGGCTCTGTCCAGCGGACAGCTTCAAGTTGCTTAGCGATGTGTCGGTGCTGGGGCCATCGTCGTCGGTGAGGGTGACGCCCGTCTTGTTGTTATAGAGGAGGCCGACGCCCCTGCTGCCGTCGGGACCAAGCGCCACGTAGAACTTCTCGCTGTCCTCGTCGAAGCTGTCGTGGCTGGCGACGACATTCACCGTGCGGCTGCTGCCCGTTGCACCCTTGGCGCCGGCGGTGCCCGACCAGTCGAAGCGGGAGTAGCCCACGAGGGTGTCGCCGATCCAGGTGACGCCGCCGTCGATGGTGGCCCCGGGACTCGGGGTGCCCAGGGACACGTCGATCAAGGTGCCCCGCACCAGCGCCCGGTCGTCGTCGGTGGACAGATGCAAAATCGCCACCACCGGCCACGGCTTCGCCTCTTCGGCGGTGTTCGTCAGCGTGCACGCCAGCGTGGCGTTCTCGGCCACGGTACCGGTAGGACAAGTCAGCTCGAAGTCACCCTGGGTCACCGTGATCGAAGAGTCGGTGCTGGCCAATCCGCCAAAGAGCACGAAGCCGAGCCCCGCCGCCAGCACGGCGATCGCGGCCCACAGCCCGATATGCACTCGGACTCTGCCAAGTCTCTGACGCTCTGTTGATCTCAGTTGATTCAATGCCCTCTCCATATGCATATAATTCTGACCATTCACTATATGCGAGATGTAATCAAAACATCAGGGAGCCGTATCGACCTCCTCTCCCAAAGGCGCAGGGGCAACATCAAGCGGGAGCGCTCTAGGGGTTGGGCAAATGCGATCGTCGCGCTTTCTGTGGCGGCGACGATTCTCGTGCTGCCAGCTTCTGGTGGGGCATCCTTGAATTCGCTGGGATCCGCCCCAGCCGCCCCGGCCGTCGCGGCCCCGTCATCGCTCGGGCCGATGTCGTCAGGCTCCTACGGTCCTGCAGTGGCATTCACCGACACAGAGCACTCGGTCCTGCCCATGAACCAACTAATAACCAGAGCCCAGCATCCTGGAGGCAACAGCGCGCTACCCGGGACTGTCTCGCTGTCGGTTCCCGCCAACCGATACAACTACTTCGGCGAACTGAAGATGAAGGAAAGGTCCGGCACGAATCTGGATCTGACGTACAAGGTCGAGAACCAGCCCGACCGTTCGTCGTATCGGTTCTGCCAACGGGGGTCGAATGCCTGCCAGGAGGTGGAGATGAGGGCCACGGCCGAGCAGGGGCTGCTGTACCTGTGGCACTCCGGCTCGATGAGCACGCCCATCATGATGTCTGGGTTCCCCCAACAGCGGCTGGAGGTGTCGGCATCGGACGCCACCACGGGGCTGAAGGTGTACCGCGAGGTGCTAGTGAACCCGCCGCCCGACGTGCCGGAGTGTGAGTCGGACTACGGCGAGGCAACCGTCGACGCATACGTGTGCCTGTACCTGCGGGAGCTGATTCCAGAGGGGGCTGGGGGCGGCGCCAATGAATCGACACTGCGGGCCAAACTGCCCGGCCTCGTGCAGGATGCGTCGAATTACCAACTGGTGTTCGCTGAGGAATTCAACGGCACCCCGCCTGCGGCCAACTCCGCGGGCTGCCGCGACGGGCTGTCAACATTGGACGATTCCGCGTGGAATCACGGCGACCCGTGCCTCTGGGTGGACTCCCGGGGCGAATCGTGCGGCAACGTCGCCAACGGCAGCCTCCGCGTCGCCGCGGCCTACAAGTGCTTTGCCGGGCTGAACACATTCGGCAAGCTTCACTACAAGTACGGGTATATGGAATTCCAGTACACCATCAATACCGACTATTGGCCCGCTGACCTGAACTACAACTTCATCGCCTGGGCTCCGCTTTCTCCAGAGCAGCACCTGTGGGAACAGTACGGAGTGGCAATCACCGACTGGGAGGACTTTCTCAAGTACTCATCTGTCGAACTCGACTTCCTTGAGTATTCACCCTCCAGCAAACACTCATCTTGGATTCAGCACGCAAACTGGCACTACAACTTGTTCACGACGCAGCCAGCATTCAAGAGCGGGAAGCGGTTGGACTACTGCGGTCCCCACCCCCACAGCCGGAACGGGAACAGACCGTACTGGAACTTTTTGGTGAATCCCAGGCCGTGTCCAAAGTCGTCAAATCACACTCACACTGTCACTTTGGGAGTGGAATGGACTCCACGCGGTTACCGGACCTTTGTCAGGTGGGACGGCGTCAACATGTGGAACGGCGAGAAGTATGTTCCCATTGAGAATGAGCTGACGTTGTGGCACAAGGACATGATAGAAGTCTTCACCAATACAAGAGACTGGCGTGGTCGGCGTGATGTCACCATTAGGGGAGATGCCCGGGATCAGTACTTCGAATACCTCGACCCTGCGGACCCCAGCACCCTCCTCGAGCAGGTCGGCATCGTACACACGCCGAATCCCCTGTCCATCGGCACTTGGGGATTCCCGAACAGCAGGAATCACACCTACATCCGATCGACGCTGAGCTTCGACTACATCCGCCTGTGGAAGCCCCAGAACCACTACTCCGACATGGAGCCCGTGTATCAGTGATCAGCCGCAGGCCGACCGCGGCGCGGTTGGCGGCCTTGCTGACTGCGGCATTGGTAGCGGCGGTCCTCGTGGGGCCGGCGCCTAGCGGGAGTCCCCTCGACTCGCTGGGTGCCGCCCCGGCCGCCGCCGCTCCGTCGTCGCCGGGGCCGGTGACCTCGGACAGCCATAGCCCCGCGGTGAGCTTCACCGCTATGGATTATCCGGTCGGCTTCTGGCAGCGGATCTTCGGCGCCACGGAGCCAGCGGACAGCAGTTCGCCGCAGCTCAAGGCGCCGACGGGAACCTTCACCTTTGCATGGTTCGGCGAGGTGACCGCCTATGAGCGCTCGGACGACCTGGATCTGTTGTTCGCGGTGGAGCACCAGCAAGACCCTTCGGGCTACCAGTTCTGCGCATCGCCGGACATCTGCGGTGACGTGAACGTGGCTGTCACACCGGAGGGACTGCTCTATCTACAATGGCCGCTACCCCACGCCGACTTCGGGTACTTCGCAGACTTTCCGGCCCGCTCGGTGGAAGTCTCGGCGGCAGACGCCGCCTCGTCGTTGAAGGTGTACCGGGAGGTGCTGGTGGGTCCACCGACCGCCGAGTCCGGATGCGAGGACTATGGCGTGAACAACCCCGACGCCTACGCATGCCTATTCCTCCGGGAGGTGATCCCCAAAGGGTTCGGAGACAGCAGCAACGAGGCGACGCTGCGGGCCAAACTGCCCAGCCTGGTACAGGACGCCGCCAACTACAACCTCGTGTTCTCCGAGGAGTTCAACGGCACCCTGCCCGCGGCCAACGCCGCCGGCTGCATCGACGGCCTGTCCACCCTCGACACCGACGTGTGGAGCTACCGGGACGCCTGCGACAACATCGACTCCAGGGGCGAGACCTGTGGCAACGTCGTGAACGGCCACCTCGTGATCGGCGCAACGGGAACCTGTTACAACGAGAAAATCTCCACCCACGGCAACCTCCACGCCAAATACGGCTACTTCGAAGTCAAGTACACCGTGAATGCGCGACGGTGGCCTCAATTCGCCAACTTAAACGTCGTCCTGCATGCCCGCGGTGAGAGGCTTCGGGGACTTTTCGACCGGTACGGAGTCGACATCGACAACTGGGAGGACTATCTCACCAACGTGGACGTTGAAGTCGACCTCGTCGAATACGACGCCCAGAACCGCCAGGACGTCTCGCACCAATACGGCAACTGGGCCTTCAATTTCCGCAATGCCGATATGGAGCCGATACGCACCGTGAAGTGGAACCGGTACTGCGGTGGCTTCTACTCAATCACCAACAATCCCAACCTGCCCTGTCGCGCCACCGACACCTTCACCGTTACCAGAGGGGTCGAGTGGACTCCCCGCGGCTACCGGACCTTCGTCAAGGTGGACGGCATCACCGACGACATGATCGTGGTGCCTGAAGACAAGATCGGCGTCGAAGTTCGGCGGGTGATTGATGGCGAGATCCGCTATCGGGAGGGGTTGGGCGGCAGCGACAAGGACAAGTACTTCGAATACCTCGATCCCGAAGACCCCGACACGCTGCTGGAGCAGGTCGTGGTCTCCCACGTTCCCCTCCCAATCGCCATCGGCACCTGGGGATGGCTGGGCGAGAAACACCCCTACATCCGCACCCGGATGAAGGTCGACCACGTCCGCCTGTGGCAACCCGAGAACCACTACTCCGACATGGAGCCCGTCTTCCAGTGAGCGGCCCTATCCGCCCGCTTGATGTAAATACACTAAAATATATCTAAAAATATTGTTCTTGCGTTGTGCGGAGTGTTTCAGTAGGGTGGGGGCGTGGAGGGAGTGACGCTGACGGTGGCCGATTTGGCCATGGTGTTTGGGCCGATGTTCGCCGTCGTTATTGCGTTGATGCGCTACCAGCACGTCGACGGCACCAAGACGCGGGAGCTGATGCACAAGCTGATCACCGATTCGACCCGGGAGACTCGGGAACTCGTTGAGAAGACCAACCAAGAGACTCGGGAACTCGTCAAGGAGAACCGAGAGCTCATCGAGAAGAACCATCAAGAGCTGTCGGGCAGCATCTCCGAGTTAAGCGGACGCCTCTCCTCATTAGGCGAACGCGTGGCCCGCATCGAAGGTTTTCTGAAGCTCTGGCCCTCACCCCCACCGTCCCCCGAAGACGGCGACGCCCAAGCGGCCTAACAACTGGGCCTCCGACACGGACATGGACACCGATCTGACCCAGTCCGCTACTCAATGTGCTACAATGAAGCACATGGCGGAGGTGGGTATTCGTGCTCTCAAGCAGAACGCTTCGGCGGTGGTGGCCAAAGCAGCCGCCGGCGAGATTTTGACGATCACCAGCCGGGGACGGCCTGTGGCACTGCTAACACCGATTCCCAAGTCGCGTCTTCAAGAGTTGGCTGATGCCGGTCTGGTGACAGAGGCCACAAGAGGCATCGCTGATCTGCCCGATCCCATCGAAGGGCCGAGCCTGTCGGAGGTGCTCGCTGAAATGAGGGAGGGCGAACGCTACTGAGATGGCGTTCTATGTCGATACCTCGGCATTGGTGAAGTTGGTTGCCGCCGAGCCCGAGACACCGGGGTTCCAATCCTGGCGGGCCCAGCAGCACCGAGATCTGGTGGCCGGCGACCTCGTGCGCACAGAGCTGCTGCGCGCCGCTCGCCGGTTGACATCAGATCACGTTCGAACCGCCGCAGAAGTGCTCGCCTCAGTGCGGCTAGTCAGGGTCGGAGAGCACATCTTTGAGAGGGCGGGACTCCTGGACCCGCCCTCTTTGCGCTCCCTAGACGCTATTCACCTCGCATTGGCCATAGACCTCAGCCGAGACCTTGAAGGCATCGTCACCTACGACAACAGACTGGCTGAGGCAGCCCAGCAAAACGCAATCCCCGTCATCTCGCCAGGAACAGACCAGTAGATCACGCCCCTCCCGGCCCGCTGACCTCGCCGAGACACCGGCATGGAGCCCGTCTACCAGTAGGACTACTTGAGCACCCAACTTCGAGGCGTTCAGGAAACCCCGGCGGGTTCGTCAACGGATTTGGTCCAGCAGGAGATGGTCTGGTCGGCTCTGATGGCACACGAAAGGTGATCGCCGCCATCAACGGCCGCGGCCCTGCTGTCGCACCCATGCCTCTTCCCCCGCGGACAAGGATTACTCGGGTGTTGTGGTGGTGGCGGTGAAGGTGAAGTCGGTGAGGGGGGTGCCGTCGGCGTCTTGGAGGGCGTTGCCGGCGGCGGATGCGTAGTAGCTGACGGTGGCGTCGTCGCCGGGGGCGACGGCGGTGCCGAGGGTGAGGGTGAGCGTGTTGCCGTCCACGGTGACACCGCTGGGGGACTGGCTGTTGACCGGCGTGCCCTGGTGATAGGCGCCGTCGACCAGGAAAGCCCAGCGCAACGACCTGGCCGCTGAGCCGCTGATGGCGGCGAGGTCGCGGTTGAAAGTGAGCGTGAGCTCGTTGCCGCTCACCGTCGCACAGACCGGCGTCATGGGGCCGTTCAGATCGGGGGTGCAGTCCCCCGCTTCGGGTTCCTCGGGTGTCTCAACCTTCTTGGGTACCGCGGGCGCCGCGGGTTCCTCGGGTACCGGGGTGTTATTGGTGACTGCCTGGTCGGCGAAGGCGGCCGCCATCGGACCGGGGCCGGGGATGTAGCTCACGGTGACGGTCTGGCCCGCCGTCACCGGCGAAGCCAGAGCCAGCACGATGGTGGTGCCGCTGGCCGAGACCGGGTCGGTGTCGGCCAGCGCGACCGCGGTGCCGTCAACTTTGACCTCCAGTTCATCGGCGGTGGGCGGGTCATATGTCGGCGGCATCAGGCCATCAGCGGCGAGCGTGATCGTCACCGTGGCGCCGTCCACGGCCGCCGACGAGAACGTCGGGCACGCATAGGCCACCTGGTGGGTGCGGAACGTGGCGGTCGCCGACGCAGAGGCGCCGGAGGGATCGGTCGCCGTCAAAGTGATGACCGTGTCGAACTTGCCGCCGGTCGGCGGATCCAACAGGGCCAGCGCGCACGCGGTCTTGGCCCGGAACCAGATCCGACCATAGCCCTCGATGTAGCCGTAGCCGTCGGGCCCGTAGATGTCGTCGCGGCTGGCCGACAGCGTGAACGACAGCTCGTCGCCGTCGGGGTCGCTGAAGTCGTCCTTGGATACCGTCAACGACACCCAGGTCTCCGGCAGCGCGTTGTCGTGGTTCTTGGACGTGCCCGCGAACACCGGCGCCCGGTTGCCGTTGGCGTCGGGCGGCGACTGCCGCCAGTCCACCTTGTGGGACTGGTCGTGGCCGAGACCAGTGTGGGACAGATCGGCATCGGCCTGCGACGCCGACGACCGGATCGTGCCCCCACCCAGAGCCAGTGTGTCGGCCAGCACCGCGATGCCCTGAGACGAGAAATTCGGCTCGGCCACCTGGTGGTTGAACGTCAACTCAGCAGTCCCGCTGCCGCTGGCATAGGTGGCGTCCTTGCGGCCCCAATGCGCCGGATCCATGTCGATGCCCAAAGTCGGCGTGCCCGAGACATCCACCGCCTCGCTGAACGTCACCCGAATCCTGATCACCTGGCCCATCGCATAGGTGTCATGCACACCGGCGTCGGACACCACCTCCACTCCGGTGACCGTCGGCGACGTGGCAGGCACCACCGTCGACGCTGAGAACGGCGCGATCTGGTTGCCGTCGCTGTCCCACAGCCCCGGGCCCGAGCGGGGGTGCTGATAATTCACCGTCGCCTCCTCGCCGGGGCCGAGCGTTCGGCTGAGGGCCACCTGCAACTGCCTGCCGCCGGGCGAGAACTGGACGCTCTCTACCTCCACTGGTGCCGCCGGGGCGCCCCGCGGGGTGCGCGCCCGCACGGTGAACCCGACGGGGTCGGGCACCTGCTGGTGCATCGATCGGTCAAAGCTCAGCCCCACCCGGTCGGTACCGCTGTTGCCTTGGAGGCCGCTGTTGCCCATCGGGGACGCCGAGACGGGTGTGCGCACGCATCGGCTCGACTGCTGGTTGGTCACCGCCTGGTCGGAGAACGACGCCGCGTCGGTGCCCCACAGGTTGCTGAGCGCATTGTCGTCCGGTGCTGTGTAGCTCACCGAGATGCCTTTACGGCAGGGCAGGAACCCGGGGCTGATGGTTAGCTCCACCTTCGTGCCGCGTATCGCCACATCGGTGATCGCCTGCCCGTGGTTGGTGCCGAGTACCGAGTCGCCGATCGTGAACGCGTCCGCCGAGGGGACCTTGGACGGGTCGAGCGCCCGGTTGAAGGTGAGCCGCAGGACGTTCTGGTCGGCCACCGCTGGCGAAGCGGCCGCCAGCGACGGCGCGCCTGGGTCGGACGTGATGCTGCGGTCCAGCCGCCGCCTGGAGAACGCCGCAGCCTTGTTGCCCGCCACGTCTTGAATGGCGTTTTCGGTGAGGACGGTGTAGTCGAGGCCGAACGCTGATTCCGTACGCGTCGGGAGGGTCAGCGTCACTGCGTCGTCATGGACAGCGATGTCGCTCGCAACAAAGAAGTTCGTCGTGCCATGAGGGGCCAACAAGAACGCGAGCGCCGACAGCCCCCCGCTGAGCGAAGGCACCGAACTGGTGTCCAGCTCCTCGCTGTAATACAGCACCAGCGTCGTCCCTTCGAGAACGCTGTCAACGATGGTGGGCGCGGTGCGGTCGGCCACGCTGATCACCGTGTCCCAGATGTCGATCACCTTCGGTCCTGACGACGCCCCTCGCAGAGGACTCGTGTCGGTGCTGAGCGGCTCGTACCACACCGCGGCGCGTTCACCCTCGGCCACCGCCGAGGCCAGCGTGACCGTGGCCGTCTTGCCGCTCACGGTCGCAGTGCCGGTGCCGCGGATTGGCCGCACCGGTTGGAAGAAGTCGACCGGATCGGCCTCGACGCGGAAACGGCTTCCCGGCGGCGCGGACGAGCTGTCCAGATCGCCGTCGAAGGTCAGCGTCAGCTCGGTGCCTGCGACCTGGCCCGACACCAGCCGCGGCGGTGCCGTCGCGGGAACTGTGGCCGTCACCGCCTGGCCCGACACGCTGGGCACCCGGATGCTGTCGGCGTCGAGCAGGCCTGAGCCGGCCGTCTGGGCGATGCCCGAGTAGTAGTCCACGGTTACCTGCTTGCTCGGCACGATGTTCGATCCGAAGGTGAGCGTCACCACAGCCCCGCTGATGGAGACCGACTCGGGTGCCACGCGGCGCAGCGGGATGCTGCCGTCTGGGGTGTTGTCGTTGTCCTCGTCGACGCTCCAGTGCATACCCGTGGCCGAGAACGCCCTGGCCAGGTCCGCAGCAGCGCCGCCGGACTCGATCGACACGTCCCGGTTGAAGGTGACCGTCATGGTGTTCCCGCTCACCGCTGCGCTCGACGGCACCGTGTTGCGCGCATTCACCACCGGCTGGTCGGTGAAGGGTCGTACCGCGGGCTTCAAGGGGGTGAAGCTCGCAGTTACTTCTTGGTTGCGGGTCACCGCAGTGGCCAAGGTGAGCACCAATGACAGGCGATCGCTGCTGCGGGTGACGGGGTTCACGCTGGCGAGCTGTGCAGTGGCGCCGTCGACTTCGATTTCAAACTGATCGGCTGCGCCGGTTTCGGCAAAACTGGATTCCAGTCTGGAGTTGAACGTGATTGTCATGGTGGCTCCGTTCACCGACGCGCTGACGAACTCGCCGCAGTGCCAGCTCGTTTCCAGGGTTGAAGTCAAGGTGGCGCTGGCACCGTCGGGGTCGAATGCCTCGAGGGTTACGACGTTCTCGAACTTGCCGTCGTCGTTGACGAGCAGAGGAGGTGTCAGGTCCTCGAGCACGCAGGCATCGTGAGACTGGAAGAACCATCCGATTTCGTTGATGAGATGGAGGTTGAGCGCTTCGGGACGGGTCGCTGTGACCGTGTAGCGCAGCGTGTCGTTGTCGGCATCGCTCATTTTGGCCTTGATTGACCTATGCTGGGATGTAACCCCCGAAGACAAATTGACAGAGCCCAGGTCGGCGGTATCGACGGGATCGGTCGAGGGGTTGTCATCGTCGTCGAATTTCGGCCCGGTGTTTCCGGCCGCGTTACCGAGGCTGCCCTTCACCCGGTGGCCGGACTGAGCGCTCAGACCCGCGGCAAAGTCCACGCCCGCGTTCTTCTCCGCTGCGTCGGTACCCGCGGCGCCCTTCAGCGTCGCGCCGTTGCGCAGGCGCACCACCCGGTCTTTGTTGTTGTTCGTGCCCCCCGGCGTTTCGACCGCCACACCGTCGGTGTCGGTGTCGCCAGCGACCACCGTGTAGCTGAACCACAGCGTCGATGCGGTGCCGCTGGTCTCCCCATCGGTCACCAGCTCCGCTCTCCGCTTGTTGCTGCCGATCGTCACCTGCACCCCAATGCCCGCGGAGGCGGCGCTCAGATCCCACGCCACCGGGCCGTTCCAGGTCACCGCCACCACGATCGGCTGGCCCGTGAGATAGGTCGGTAATAGCTCTGGAGGGGGGCCCGGATTGACCTGTTCCGAGTTACGCGGCCTGGACACGATCTCGATGCTCGAGATCACCGGCGCGGTCACGTTGGTCACCGGCTGAGCGCCGAACGTCTCCACGTCGACGTTGGACGTGTTCTCCAGCGGCATGGCCGTGGCCCCCGTCGGCTTGGTGTAGCCCACGGTGACGGTTTGGCCGAACGTGACCGCCGACGACAGCGTGAGCGTGACCTTCTTGCCCGAAATCGCCACACCCCCCGACGCCACGCTGCGGCTGCTACTGGTGCCGTCGCTCGCCGTTACCGTCACCGTGAAATCGCCCGGCGCCGGCACCACGGCGGTGTTCAGGCTCTGGTTGAACTCCATGGCCAGCCTCGTGCCGTCAACCTCTGCTGACACCAACCCCGGTAGAGGATTTGCGGAACCGTTCACGCGGAATAGCACCGTGGTGCTTTGGGTGACAAAGTTCCCGGTCGAAGTTGCGCTCCTCCAGCGCGTGTTGTCATTCGCACTCCATCCGGACGCGCCACCCGAATCCTCTGAGTCCGATTGTGTTCGTGTCACGTTCCCGGCAGCGCCCTCCACCACCACGAAATAGGTCGTACTCGCCGACAGCGTGGTGTTGGCAGGCGCTGCGAACCTATTGATCCCCCGGACCAGCGTTGCCGGGTTGATGAGCGTCGCGACGTCTGTCAGGTTGCCGGAGGAACCCGTCGCCAGCCTGACACTCAAGCCCGATGGCGTTGAGCCCGCTCCAAACCGAATCTCGATGTCCTGCAATTGGTAGTCGGTCACGTGTGACCCAGTTGCAAATCCCGCCGCAACGTCGTGGGCCTCGAGATTCCAGGAACTGGTGTTCGGGGTTTGGTCAATAGTCGACACCAGCGTCGTCGTGGTCTGCGCCTGCACCGGCCCCGTGGCCAGCGCGAGCAGCGTGGCCAGCATGGCGAGTGCAATGAGAAGGGCGTTGAGTCTCTTCCCGCCCCTCCCTCCGGGCATTTGTTCCCAATCCACAGCGGCACCTCTCTCGCGACTAGGGAATTACAAACCCCCGATACAATAGTGACTGTTCATTATATTTCCAACACCCACAGTCCCCGGTCATAGGCCCAGCACCTCGACCGCCTACCCCCGGCCAGCCAAACCCCACCCGCGCTGGGATGCTGAACCAAGTGAGACTCTGATGGCTCCCGACGGCTCGCTGATTATTGCATGAGATATTCATGCTATGTTCATGCAATGGCCAATCTTCAGGTGAGGAACATGCCCGACGTGCTCCATGAGCGATTGCGGGCGCACGCCCGCGAGCGCAATTGCTCGATGAGTGCGGCGGTGCTCGATGCCATCGAGCGAGAGCTGGCCCGCTGGGAGTGGAGCAAGCATCTGTCCCAACGTCCGACCGTTGATCTGGGTATCGACGCGGCCTCGCTTCTGATCGAAGTGCGGCACGCCCGAGACGCAGAGATTGAATGACCGGCTACGTTGTTGACGCCTCGGTGGCGGTTGAGTATCTCCTGCGCACCCCGCTAGGTGTGGCGCTAGCCGACACCGTGGAAGAAGCATCGCTGGCCGCCCCCGAGATGCTCGATGCCGAGGTCATGTCGGTGCTGCGCCGGGCCGTGCTCACCGGACGCCTCGACGAGGCCCGAGCAGTGATGGCTCTGAGCGATCTGGCCCTATGGCCCATTGATCGCATCTCCCACCGGGCCTTGACGCTGTTGGCCTGGGAGCACTACAGCAACATCAGCGCCTACGACGCCTTCTATGTTGCCGCCGCTCGCACACTGGGAGTCCCACTGTTGACCGCCGATGGCCGACTGGCGCGATTAACGGGCCTCGACATCGCCGTCCACCACATCCAACTGAGCTGAGAGAGCTTGGCACCGCGAATTCAAAGGCGTGGCCACGTGAGAGTCAACCAGAGGGTGGGGAGAGGTCTGCTTGGTGCAGTTGGGCCCAGGGGACCAAGCTCTCCTCGGTTCGCTGTTGGAGCTGGTCGCCTCCGTATACCGCGACCAGATCGCACCGATGCTGGTCCTGGAGGTGGGCGGCCACTTTCCGGGCGGTTTTGAGGAAGCCGGCTGAGGGGGTGGTCGCGGATTTCGCCTCCAGCAGGGTCAGCCGCTCCGTGTGCTCGACGACTAGGTCGACCTCGGTTCCGCTGCGGTCGCGGTAGAACGAAAGGCCCCGGGTCAGGCCGCGGTGCGTGCGTTGCTTGGCAATCTCCGAGACCACCCACGTCTCGAAGATCGGGCCGCGCAGCGGGTGCGAGTGCAATTGCGAGGCTGAGCGGATGCCCAGGAGGTGGCATACCAGGCCGGTGTCGTAGAAATGCAGCTTGGGCATCTTCACCAGCCGCTTGCGGAGGTTGGAGTGGAAGGGGGGAAGCAAGAACACCACGAAGCTGGCCTCGAGGATGCTGAGCCAGGCCTTCGCCGTGGGCTGGGAAATACCGCAATCGTCGGCCAGCGACGAGAGGTTGGCCAACTGCGCGGTGCGGCCCGCGCACAGTTGCACGAATCGTCCGAAAGCCGAGAGGTCGCCCACGTTTCGCAGCGTCCGAACGTCGCGCTCGAGATAGGTGGCAATGTAAGACCCGATCCAGTCGGCCGGGTCGAGGCCGCGGTCGTAGATGCGGGGATAACCCCCGGTGAGGAGGGCCTCATCCAGGCTCTGGGGATAGCGGGAAAATCGGATCGCCTCGCCGCGGCTCAACGGCAGCAGGTTGAGCACTGCGGTGCGGCCAGCTAGCGACTGGTTGACCGACTCGACGAGCGAGAAGTTCTGCGAACCGGTGAGGATCCACTGCCCCGGCGTGGGATCGGCGTCGATGAGCCCCTGGAGATACGACGGCAAGTCCGGGGCCCGCTGGACCTCGTCGATGATCGCCCCCCGGGGAAATTGGGCCAGAAATGCCCGAGGATCCTCAGTGGCGAACGAGCGCACATCGGGTGCTTCCAAGCTCACGTAGGGATGTTGCGGAAACACCGTTTGGCACAGGGTGGTCTTCCCGCTTTGGCGTGGACCAGTGAGCGTGATCGCGGGCGCGCTCCGCGCCGACCGAACCAGCGCCGGCGCCAGATCGCGATCAACTGCCATAATCACAAGCCTAAACCAATCTGGCTGTTTCAAAATTCAATTTTGAAACAGCCACTCCCCGCAGCCATCGGCGCTGCGGCGGGCTGTGCTCACCGAACGCCTCGGGAAATTGCCGGTATCATGCATTCTAGGTGGATGTACCCCATTTTGTGATACACTCTGGCCCGTGGCTCATGCAGTATCAGTTCGACTCGATGATGAGGCCGTCGGCGCTCTAAATCGGCTCACTTCGACCGGTCTGTCTCAGTCGGAGGCGATCCGGAGCGCCCTCGTTGACGCGGCGGATCGTCTCCACGACATGGTCTCTTTGGCCACTGAGGCCAGAGCGCTTGAGGCCGACGAATTTGATCGGGCGGAAATGCTCGCCATCGCAGAGATGATGGAGAGCCTGCGTGCAGAGGGGTGATGTCTTTCGCTTGCGTCTCCCGAAGGGCGTCGGCCACGAACAGCAGGGAGAGAGGTTCGGTGTAGTTGTGCAGTCGGATGCCCTGCTGCCTCGCTCAGTGGTTCTCGTTGCGCCGACATCGACGAGCGCCCTGCCCGCTTCCTTTCGTCCCGAAGTTCAGGTCGACGGATCGGCCACCAAGGTGTTGGTAGAGCAGGTCGGTGCGGTGGATGCAGGCCGATTGGGCGAACTCGTCGGCCGGCTCACTCCGGAAGAGCAATGGGGCGTGGACACCGCCCTGACCGTTGTTCTGGGTCTGAACTAGGGCCGGTTGCGGACGACCCCGAGGACAGCTAACGCAGGTAGGCGTCTCCGCCGTCGATGTTGACGGTGGTGCCGGTCATGTAGCTGGCGGTGTCGCTGCACAAGAAGGCCACCACCCGGCCGATGTCGACCTCGGCGTCGCCCACCCGCTTGAGAGCGAAGCGCTCTTGGAGGGCGGCGAAGCCGTCGGGGTTGAATCCCTTCCAGTTTTCCATGGCCGGCGACATGGCCACCGGCATCAGGGTGATGGCCCGGATGCCGTCGGCGCCCCATTCCATGGCCGCGGCCCGGGTGATGGACTGGATGGCCGACTTCACCCCTGCATACACCCCCATGCCGCTGGGATCGGTCTTGAGGCTGGAGCCCGAGCCCTGGTTGATGATCACCCCGCCGTCTTTGAGGTACGGATGGCATAGCCGCATGAAGCGGATGGAGGCCAGCGGGCCCGACGTCCACGCCGCCATGCACGCTTCGTCGCTCACCTCCAGCAAGTGCCCGTGGGGCACCTGCTGGGCGTTGTTCACCAGGATGTCGATGGTGCCGAAGTGCTCCACGGTGCGATCCACGCAGGCTTGGATGTCGTCCAGTTCGTTCACGTCGCACACCAGCGCCAGCGCCGAACCACCCCGCTCGCTTATCTCGGCCGCTACCGCCTGCACTTTCGACTCGGTGCGAGCCGCTACCGTGACTCCGGCCCCCTCGGCTGCCAGCGCCAAGGCAATACCCCGACCCACTCCCTGGCCCCCGCCGGTCACTATGGCCGTCTTTCCGTCAAGCATTCCCATGGCGTCGAACACTATCCCGGCGAGTCGGGCAAACCACGGGCGACCAGCGATGAGCGGAGAGGGTGGTGTGTTGGTTCAGGACATAGGAACCTTATGTCGCGAGACATAGGAACATCGCGGCGGCGGTCCAGGGTGGGGGATGTCGAGGGCCCGCTTGGTGATCACCGCTGTCGTTGTCGAGGGGCGCACGCACGCCGATGTCGCCGCCCAGTACGGCCTTTCGAGGTCATGGGTCACCCGTTTGGTCGCCCGGTACCGCGCCGAGGGGCCTGCCGCGTTCGAGGCCCGGTCCCGGCGCCCCAACACCACACCGACAGCGATTTCGCCCGAGGTTGTGGAGCTGGTCGTGAACCTGCGCTCAGAGCTCGCCGCACAAGGGCTCGACGCCGGGCCGCACACCATCTGCTGGCACCTCGCCCAGCGCCACCAGATCACCGTGTCGCCGGCCACGGTCCGGCGCCGCCTCGTCGAGCTCGGCCTCGTCGAGGCCAACCCCAAAAAGCGGCCCCGATCGTCCTACACACGCTTCGAAGCCGATCTGCCCAACGAGTGCTGGCAGTCCGACTTCTGCCGCTGGGCGCTCGCCGACGGCTCGACTGTCGAGGTCATCACCTGGCTCGACGACTGCTCCCGCTACGCCCTGTCGGTCACCGCCCACCGGCGCATCACCGGCCCCATCGCGGCGGCCACATTCGACCACACGTGCGCTGACCACGGCATTCCCGCCTCCACGCTCACCGACAACGCCATGGTCTACACCACCCGCCTCTCCGGCGGGAAAGGCGGCCGCAACGCCCTGGAGTCCCGCCTCGCGGCCCTCGGCGTCGCCCAGAAGAACTCCAAGCCCAACTGCCCCACCACCTGCGGCAAAGTCGAGCGATTCCAGCAAACCCTCAAGAAATGGCTCAAAGCCCGAACCCCGCCCCACAGCCTCGACCAGCTCCAAACCCAGATCGACGAATTCACCCGCACCTACAACCACCACCGCCCCCACCGATCCCTCGGACGCTCAACCCCAGCCGCCGCCTACACCCGACTCCCCAAAGCCACACCCCACCAAAACAGCGACAGAACCCACTACCGCGTCCGACGCGACCGCATCGACAAATCCGGCACCGTCACCATCCGCCACAACGGCAAACTCCACCACATCGGCATCGGCCGAGCCCACAAACACACCCCCGTCATCCTCCTAGTCGACGGCACCCACACCAGAGTCATCGACCACACCACCGGCGAACTCCTACGACAACCCCACCTCGACCCCACACGCGACCACCAACCCCGCCACAAGAACTGACAAACACCCCGCCGCGCAGGTTCACAAGGTTCCTATGTCTCGCGACATCACATGAGCGGAGAGGGTGGGAGTCGAACACAATCCCCTGACCAGGGGATATAGGTGCTCTCAATACTGCTGTATCAACTCCCGTGTCACTTTCGGATCCGGCGCCCCCTCACCGGGCCCGGAGGCCGTGTCAGCGGACTGCCGGGTATTGGTACTGAGGTGGCAGCGATCCTTTCACCTGGGAATATGGATCCAATAGCGTTTCCAGTGTCACATATAATATTACTTTTGGGTCGTGCGACCAGGCCCTGCCGGGGCGCTTGCAACCTCGCACATGAGCATACCAGGCGGGCTGGCGCGAAATACGGCGCGAAATAAACGGTAGCAAGATGGGGGTGGGGCTGCGTGTTTTAGCCGTGTGGCGCTGGTCGGGGGTGCCAGGTGCTTTCGGGGGGGCGTGTTGAGCGGTTTTGGGGTGTGGGCGGGCGCATTCGGTCGGTGCTGGTTGTGTTCGATCGGATTTGGCTAGGCGGCTTTGGGTTTCTGCTTGCCGAATTTCAGCTGTTCGGGGTCTAGGTCGCGGATCAGCCTGTGGAGATCGAGCGGGCTTTTGCGCCCTTTGGGGTCGATGCTGCGTGCCAGTTCGTTGGGGTCGAGGTTGCGCACTAGGTCGTAGGGTTCCAGCGGTTTGAATTGGCCGAACCATTCTGTGATGCCGGCTCCGGCGCGGTGGTGGTGGGCGATGATCGCAGCGGTGTTGTTGTTGTGGACGTGGGCAAGGAGATCGAGTTGGAGGCGACCGGCGCTGGTGGAGCGGGCCCGGTCCAGCGGGGTGGAGCGCTTGTAGTCGCTGATGCCTGATTCGCTGTCTTGGCGCAGGCCGTGGAGATCCCGGGCTGTTTCGCCGCTGTCTTCTGCCCATGCGCGCAGGTAGCGGGTCCGCCGCCTGTGGGGTCGGGCTTCTGCTTCTTCGGTTGTGCTGTTCAGCCCGATCCTGGTTTTCGCCCCGACGAGGTCTTCGGGCACGAGGTCGCTGTCGGGGATCAGCAATTCCGAGTACACGTAGATGCGCTTGCTGTTCTCGGGTCGGATGCGGGTGATCCGCTTGAGGATGAGCGGCACGTACCAGTCGTCGCCTGCGCCGTCGGTGCGGACCATGACCGCGGAACCGGCCACCGCGATGACTTCGATGCTCTCTTTGATGCCGTCGGTCCGGGTGAATTTTGGGGTCGGAGGCTCACCGCGCCGGGCTTGTGCCCTTTGGTGCGGCGCGTCCCGGTGTGGGGGATGACCCCCATGTCGAGAAGCCGGTCCTGGGTCTCCGAGTCCATGGCCCCGTCGTGGACCGCGGCGAAGAGGCCTTTGGCGATTTCGGGGCTGTAGTCCAGCATCCGGGATATGTGCTCGGAGAACAGGTCGTCCTCCGTCACCCCTTTGGGCTTCACCTGGGAGGCGAAGACCACCCTTTCCTGGCGGTGGGGGCTGCGGGCCGACGTCTGCACGAACTGGTGCCCCCTGGCCGGCCGGTCTTCCGATCGGTGGAAGTAGACGGCGTCCGGGTCGTGCTTGCTCTTGTTCCGCTCTGTCGGGGTGTGCACATCGGTCATGGTCCTGAGCCAGGCGGCGTCTCCGGTGGCGGTATTGGTCTTGTCGGGGGCGGTCGGCGTGCCCGCTGACGGGTCGAACAGGCCGATATGCAGGGCCGTGTCGCACGCGCCTTTCAGCTTCTGGTCCAGGTGGGCTTCGCGCATCTCGGCAATGCGGCAGTTCTTCTCGAAGTAGCTGAACTGCAATCTGCTGACCGGCTGGATGGACAGGCACCGCTCCGGGCGGTCGGGCCACGCCCTCATGAGCGCGAGCTGCACCCACATCATGAGCTGGGGGTCATGGATCTGCCGCAATCCTCATCGCACGCTCCCGTAGATGTCGGCGGCTTTCGAGGCGAACAGCCAGTCGGCCACGGTGTGCTCCCGGAGCCGGCCCCGGGTCTCGCCTTTCTCCGGCATCGCCTCTTCCAAGCTGTCGACCTCGTCCCAGAAGTCCTTGCTCGTAGCGACCGCCTGCAGAAGCTGGAGCTCGGACCAGTCCAGCGCCATCGCAGACTGATACGACTGGGGTCGCCGCCCCGAAGCTGAAGGGACTGACATGGCTGGTGGCCCTGCTGCTGGCTGCGGTGGTCACCCTGATTGCTGTCAGTCTCGTGAGTTCCGCATCGCAGCGTGAGGCACTAGACGAAGTGCGGGAGGCTGTTGAAGCGAACACGGCGGCTGTGCAGGAGATCGAGCAGAGCAAGGATCAACAACAGGCTGTGGTGCATTCCTACGCTGATGAGTGCAGCGACCGGGGAGGAACCCAGGTTTATGTGATCCAGCAGTCGCTAAGGGCGTGCAACGCCGGATGGAGAGACTCGTTCAGCATCCTCCACGACCGAAACAGGGACGACGAGTGCGGCGATGCGTACTACTGGTCGCCTCCCGGGTAGGAGATGGCGCAATCAGTCCGAACCCCTTCTCAACAGCTCGCCCAAACGCGGTTGGAAACGCTCCCCCCGGATTCGAAAGACGGCTGTTGGTGAGTCAGCGATTCTAGAGCTGGCCTGCTCTCCTAGCTCCCGCTCCTCGTCTTGTTGTAGTGGGGGTTGCGCCCCTTGTTCTGTCGGCGGTGTCTCGCCAGTCTTCCGGCTTCCCACCGTCGAGCTAATCCCCTGGGCATTCCGACCGTCTCCACTTCCAGGTGCCCGTACTTGCCTGACTTCTGGTGCGCGACGGCCCGCCGCCGAGGACTGTTCGTGATTCCGACGTAGACGACTTTGCCGCGAGGGCTACGCAGCGTGTACTCCCGCACAGATCGCCATCGTCTGGTGCGCCGTCGCCGAGTCATTCGCCCGCCGTAACACGACAACAGCATCCTCCCATTGTGGGAAACGGTCCCTCGTTGCATGGGGTGTGTTCTTGCAACCAAGCGACACGGGCTGGTTCTCAGGTGAGGTTGTCGTACAGCAGGATGCCGATGAAGACAGCCACTGGCAGGATCGAATGGGCGATGCCTGTTCTGGCGAGCCGCAGGTTGGGAGAGCCGTGAAGGACAGCTATCCGTCGAATATTTCCAATCAGCAATAGCGATGGCCGCTGCAAAGACTGTCAGTAGCTATAGCATGTCCTGTGACCCGCGCGGTTTCCGGGTGAAGTGGGCAAACGTGATGCGGGCAAAGTGGCGCGCTGGTCGCGAGTCTTGCACAAGATGAGTGACCGGACCTTCTACTACGTTTACGCCGCAGTCATCGCCACCGCGTCGATAGCGGCCTTGGGAGCGTTCTTCCCCTGGGGCACATTCACCGGGGAGAGCGGCACTTCCTACTTGGACGGCTACAGGACTGACGACGACCCGCTGGTGCTGGCCTATTATTTCGCGACGCTGTTCTTGCTAGCGGTGTACAGGTATTTCGACCGGCTCTGGCTGCTGGTCATCGCCACCGTGCCCGCCGCTTTGATGCTGGATGTTTCGGCACGAGTGATGAAGCGGTTGCAGGGTTTGGACTACAGCGGCACGAGAGAGTTCAGCGTCGGTTACGGCATCTACCTCACCCTGGCCGCTGCGTGCCTGCTCATGTTGTTGATGGGGCTGCTGCTTTGGGATCGGATCAGGTTCGGCCCTGCTCGTGCGGGGCTATAGCAGTCTTGTCCCAGCGTCTCAAGATGACGAGCGACGCTATCCAGATAAGGTTGACGCTGGCCGCGAGCCCGCGCGTCCCATGCCCCTGCTGCCCGCGCCAACTCCCCCCGACAGTCCGCATCGGCTTGACGCGCTGAAGCGAACCCCGAGAGCCGACCGGTCGCCGCCAGCCGGTCAGCTGTTGTCGTCGGGGGCTGGGGGCACGGTGACGGTCACCGTGTAGGTGCGGACGTCGGCGTTGTCGGTGTTCACGTCGCCGTCGGCGTCATAGGACGAGGTGACCGTGATGGTGTTGTCGCCCTCCGACAGCGTCACCGTGGTCCCCGTGCCCGTTGTGCCGTCGGCGGCCTCCCACGCGACCGTCACTGTCGCGTCGTCCGCGAACGCCGCCGCCGCGGTCACCGTCGCCGACGTCGCGCCCGCCGCTGCGGTGCCCGCATAGGCGAACGTGCCGGTCTGGAACACCCCGAAGTCCACATCGGAGATCGACAGCGACCTCAGAGCCGCCGAGACCGGCATGTTGTAGGCGAACACCTTGCTGTCGGTGCCGTCCGGCCGCCCGGCAACCCACATGGTCGCGCCGTCGGACCAGATTCCCTGGATCCGCTTGTTTCCCGACTTCGACAGGGTGGTGAAGTCCAGACTGCTGCGCCGGACGCCAGTCGCCAGGTCGTAGGCGTACAGCTTGCTGTTGAAGCTGTTCGCGACCCACATGGTGACGCCGTCTGACCAGATGCCCTGAGCGTCTCGATTCTTCGAGAACTGCGGGTAGAGATCGATGGTGCGGGAACTCACATGATCGCCGCTCTCGACGTCGTAGGCATGTATGCGCTCGGTCACTTGGTCGAGCACCCACATGAGGGTGCCATCAGACCACAGCGACTCGGGATCGGCCGGCTTGTCGAATCGCGGGAGCACGATCTCCTTGTCGGCAAGCCTGCTGCCGGTGTCGAAGTCGATGGCGACGACTTTGGCCGCAGTGCCGAGGTCGTCGGCCAGCCACATGGTCTCACCGTCAGACCAGAACCCCTTGATGTTCACATTTCGATCCAGCAATTCTTGATAAGCGAATGTGCTGAGGCAGGCGCCGGAGTCTGAATGGACGTTGAGGCAGGCGCCGGTGTCCAAGTCGAGCTCGTAGACCCAATAGGAGTTCACCTGCACCCAGACCGTGGTCCCATCGGACCACAGATCGGTCACGCCGCTCCGGTCTCGCGGAAGCACCGGAGAGACGTCCTTGCCAGAGTCATGGGCGAACGGGACGTACTCCTCTGCCTCCTCGTCGTCGGTGTTCTGCTGGGCGGCGACGGGCTCCTCCTCGTCGTCGTCTTGTTCGACGAACTCGACTTGCGGCGGCGGCAGCTCGATCTGGGGCTCCTCGGCGTCCTGATCGTCCTGGGTGCCCTGCCCTTCCTGCTGGGAAGACTCGCCGTCGTCCTGTTCGTCGCGCTGTTCGGCCTGCTGCTGGGCGAGCAGTGTCGTCGCTGAGTGCACGGTCGCTGTGGTCTGGGTGGTCCACGGCGACGCCGACACCTTGCCCCGGGCGTCGCGGAAGCGCGCCCTCATCTGCACCTTGTAGGCGGCGCCCTCCTCGAGGCCGCTCAGCGTCACCGAGGAGGCGTCTGCGGCGGGCCACTCGTTGCCGCGGTGGGCCTCGTTCTCGAACCGGAACGACAAGAACTCCAGGTCCTCGCGCGCCCAGCTCACCCGGTACTCGAACGGCGTCAGCGCCGGCGCCTCCCACGAAATTGCCAGCTCGCCCGCCGCCCCGCTCGACAGCGACACCTCGCCGATCTCGTCCTCAGCCCGCACCACCGCAACCTGCTCTTGCTGCTGCTCTGCCTGCTGCTCGTCGCCCTGCTGCTCGTCGCCGTTCTGCTGGCCGTCGGCCTGCCCATCAGCCTGGCCCTGCCCATCAGCCTGACCCTGCTGCTGCTCGTCGCCGTTCTGCTGACCGTCGGCCTGCCCATCAGCCTGACCCTGCTGCTGCTCGTCGCCGTTCTGCTGACCGTCGGCCTGCCCATCAGCCTGACCCTGCTGCTCGTCGTGCTGCTCGTCGTGCTGCTGTTCGTCGTGCTGCTGCTCGTCGTGCTGCTCGTCGTGCTGCTGCTCGTCGTGCTGCTGATCTGCCTGCTGATCTGCCTGCTGATCTGCCTGCTGATCTGCCTGCTGCTCGCCCTGCTGCTGGTCGGCGTCCTGCTCGGCGTTTTGTTGTTGGGTTTGGGGGGGTTGGGTTTGGGGTTGTTGTGCGTTGTTGGGGGCCATGCGGTAGGCGAACACGCGGTGGCGCAGGTGGTCCAGCACCCACATGGTGTCGCCGTTTGACCAGATCCCCGCCGGGTCGGAGTTGCCCGCGTCGGCCAGGCCGGCGAACCCCGACTGCGGCCTCGGCTCGCCCGTCGCCAGGTCGTAGGCCCGGATCGCCGCCGCGGGTCCGTCGGCGACCCACATCGTGGCCCCGTCAGACCACAGCCCACGCGTGCCCGACCCCGCTATCCCCGCCAGCGACCGGCCCTCCAGCGCGTCGCCGGTCGCCGCGTCGAACGCGGCCAGCCCGCCCCCTGAGGGGTCCACCACCCACAGCGTGTCCCCGTCGGACCACACATCGCGCGGCGAGAAACCCGGCACGACCGTGCGCCCCGCCAACAGCGCGCCCGACACCAGATCGAACGCGAACACCCTCTCGCTGGCCAGATCGCTCACCCACAACACCGACCCGTCCCCGCCGACGCCCATCGGCATCCAAAACCCCACCTCGGCCCCGTCGAGGTCGCGGCCCGCGCGGCGCTCCCCCGCCGCCAGGCCATAGGCCAGCACCGCACCCGCCACCGGATCGGCCACCCACAGCGTCGCACCGTCAGACCACAGCGAATACGGCAGCACATGACCCGCGCCCAGCGAAACATCGCCGCCCGCCACCCGGCCCCACGCCGCGCCGCCGTCGCCCGAGCCGCTCCCAGCCCCCGCCGGCGCCGCCACACCCACCACCAACACCAACACCAACACCGCCGACCACCACCGACGCACCACACCGCGCACCACACCCCGAACAAACACTACGAACCCCCCAGCCAAACCGGACTGACACCATCATGCCAGCCCACAACCACCACCCGCCAACAACACACCCCAACCGGCCCGCCCCACCCGCGACAAAACGCCCCGCAGACCACGCCCGACACACAAAATTCCCGACAGGCCCCCTGACAGGCCGTGATGGCTTTTCGGGGCTCACCGAGGTGTCTTGGATCTCGGCGAGGTGCGCTTGGATCTCCCCGGTGGTGAGCCCCTGGCGGTCTGCCCAGAACATTGGGTCGTTGGCCGCTATGTGTTGGGCGGTCCGTGTCATCTGCGATCTGACGGTGCCTGCCGCCACTGACGAATCGAGTAGGGGCAGTCCGGCGCGGCAGCATTGTCGTGCTGATTGGGGTGTGTTATACAGTATTGCTATTGGCGGCAGGACAGTGTTGATGTCGGTTGTTTTATGGAGGCTGGTGCGGTGAGCGATTCGGTGAGGGTGGGCGTGCAGCGGGTGCGCGAGGTGACGGCTGGTTGCCCCCCCCCCCCGCCCGAGAAACCGCCGCGGGGTGAGGCGCTGGGCGGCGGCGCTTGCGGTGTTGGCGCTGGGCGCGTCGGTGGCGGTGCCGGTGGGTGCCAGCGAGTCGGTGCCTTCGTTGGCCGGGGTGGCGGTTGCCAGTGATGCTGCGGGTGAGCTGAGGGTTTCGTGGGAGGCGCCAGAGGTGGCGCCGTTCGAGTATCGGGTGCGGTGGGCGCGCGACGATTTGGAGTTTTTGTCGTGGCGGCAGGCCGATGAGGCCCATCGGGGCAATGAGTGGCCGGCTGGGGACGCGACGTCGGTGACGCTGAGCGGTCTTGATGAGGGCGCCGGCTACAAGGTGATGGTGCGGGCGCGGTTCCGCACCGCTGAGGGCAAGGTGGCCGCGTCGCCGTGGAGCGACGAGCTCACCGTCACCGTCGCCGCCGCGCCCCCGCCCGTCCAACAGCAGCAGCAGGAGCCCCACCAGGACGAGCAGGCCCAGCGGGACGAACGGTCCCAGCAGGGCGAGCAGGACGATCAAGAGCAGCAGCAGGCCCAGCAGAAGTCTGACCCGCAGCAGGACGAGGAGTCGTCGCAGGGCGAGTCCCAGCAGAAGTCTGACCCGCAGCAGGATGAGGAGTCATCGCAGGGCGAGGCCCAGCAGGAGGCCGAGGATCAGCAGCAGGAGGCCGGCCAGCAGGAGGCTGAGGAACAGCAGCAGGAGGCCGGCCAGCAGGAGGCTGAGCAGGGGTCTGAGGGGTCTGGGCTTGGCTGGGGCGAGATCGGCGGGTTCGAGGTGTCGAGCGGTGCGCCGGGGGAGTTGACGATTTCGTGGTCGACGCCGGATCCGGTGCCGGATGACTATCGGGTGATGTGGGCGCAGGAGGATCTGGGGTGGCTGACCTATCGGCAGCTGGGCGACGGCGAGACCCGCGGGAACCTGTACCCGCAGGGCGATGTGACGTCGTTCACGCTGCGGAACCTGCCTGTGGGCGTCGCCTACAAGGTGCAGATGCGCGCCCGCTACGGGGTGAGCGGCTCGGGGCCGTTCGCTCGCACCGAGCGCAGCGGCCCGCTCACCGGTCTGGCCACCGTCGAGATCGCCGACACGGTGCCGCCGCCGGGCGCGCCGCGGCTGATGGGCACTGCGCTGGGCCCGTTCGGGGCGGTCACGCTGTGGTGGGCCGCGCCCGCCGAGGGCGGCCCCGTGGAGGGCTATCGGGTGTGGCGCGGCCCCCGGCCTGACGAGCTGGCGGTGATCGCGGACGGCCTCGCCCCTGAGGCGACCACTTACACCGACACGACCACGCCGCCGGGCCAGACGCTGCACTACGCCGTGCAGGCCTACAACGGCACCGGCGAGGGCCCCGCCTCTGGCGCCCTCAGCGCTGCCACGCCCGCGCTGCCCCAAGCACGCGCCGAGCCGGTGCTGATCGAACCGGTGCTGATCGAGTTCGTCGACCCCGAGCCGCTCATCGCCGCCCCCCAGAACACAGAAACCCCGCTGGTCACCAACTTTGCTCGTAGTGCGTCTGGAAGTTATGAGCGATCGGTGGCGCAGCGGTTCTTAGTAGACAACACCGGAACCTGGCGGCTCAATGCGATCGAGCTGAGGATGAGTCGCCAAATCCCCGCTGTGCGCAACGCGGCGACTGTGGGGGTGCATGCCGACGTCGGCGGCGCAGCCGGCGAGCTCTTGTGGCAGCTGACCCCGCCGTCGGACTACCTCACCGACGCCGACACCGACTTCCGCACCTATCGGTTCAGCGCGCCCGAAGGCGCCATCCTCGAAGGAAGTACACCTTATTGGGTCGTCGCGACCGAGGAGTCTACTGGCCCCAACCAAATCCCCGGTTTCGAGTTCGCTATCGGCGGCGGTGAGGAGGGCACCGGGTTCAACATTAGCAACAGTAGTTTAATCGGATTGAGTCTCTCGACCTTCAGGGCGCTCCCGCTGAAGATGGCGGTCCACGGCGCCCAGTTCGACGAGCCCCACGACGAGGCGTCGCGCAGTGTGGTGGCTGCGGGTGGCACGGTTGGGGGTGCGTTTCATCGGTCTCGTGATGTGGATTGGTTCAAGATGACGGGTTTGGAGGCGGGCCGGGTGTATGTGGTTGATGTGCGCGGTGCGTACCGTGCGGCGATCGTGGGCATCTACAACGCCGACGCGACGCGGCTCGACAACGACGGCAGCGGTGGCGACGACGATTACCAGTTGCACAGCGTGGGGGGCGATGCGCGTCGTCGCGCCTATTTTTCGCCGCCGTCGGATGGGGATTATTTCGTGGGGGTGGAGCTGCCGCATCTGAGGGGCGGGGTGTGGGCGTTCTACAGCGATGTGGTGTCGGATCCGGCGTCGGCGCCCGCTGGTGCGCTGGTGGATCGCTGCCACAGATGCGGGCTCCGGGAGGCGTATGTGGTGCTGTCCACCTACACGGTGGCGGTCACCGACCTGCGCAGCACTGATGTGACGCATAATCTCGGTTCCAATGTCGCTGCCGACATTGCCACGGTGGCGGTGGGGTCGAGCGTCGAGGGGTTCTTGCACGACAGCTTCACGCTCGGCGCGCTCACGACCGGCGCGGGCGCGCAGCTGGTGCGGGTGGAGGGGCTCGAGGCGGGCCGCCGCAACCAGTTCACGCTCAGGATGCACGACATCGGCGGGTCGCTGCTCAACGACGTCAGGCCGCAGGTGAACCTTTTCACCCTCGACGGCTCCGATCCCGAGGGGCTGAGAGGCCTTGTCAACTTCGGGGTTTCGGGGGGCTTTTCCCGCACCGGCGGCTCCTGGGAGCACTATTTCAACCGGACCGCCGGGGATTATGTGCGCACGGCTGCCAATTTCGAGAACGAGGGGCTCGTCATAAGCGCCGTAGACGGCTTCGGCGGGGAGCCGCCGAGCGCGTATTTGGGGTCGCGTTACACGCTGTATGCGTGGGGGGAGGCCGAAGATCCCGTGGGGGAGGCCCCCGGCGAGGACCTGCCCGGCACCGACGGGTGGCGCTGGCAGCAGCGCCGGCACCTGTTCACGCCGGGGTTCGTGAGCGCCGACGCCGGAGAGGCGGCGGTGTCGGCGACGGTGGACCGCGACGGCGACAGCGACTGGTTCCGGGCGTGGATGAGCATGCACGACTACAACACCGCGACGGTCACCCAGACCGCGTCGGCGGGCTGTCTGCGGGTGCGCATGTACCAGTCCCCCAGGATCAACGACGTGGCGGTTCCGTGGATCCGCGGCGAGAGCGAGTGGTCGAACGCGACGCGCATCACCGCCGCCTGGGACCCCTACTACGACCACGGCGGGCTGCGCGAGCAGTTCACCTTCGAGGGCATCCACTACATTGAAGTCGAGGCTGGCCCGCTGTACACCCACAACACCGACAGCACCACCCGCTGCACCCTGTCGGGCCTTACCGGCACCCAGCGAGCCGACTACACCGAGTCGAACCCCCGCACCGCCTACACCGTCTCCTTCGCCAACAACTAGCCTCCCACCCGGCACCGACCCCCTCACGGGGGTCTGTCAGGGGCCTGTCGGGGATTTTGTGTGTCGGGCGTGGTCGGGTCTGTCGGGGATTTTGTGTGTCGGGCGTGGTCTGAGGGTCCGCGGTTTGGTGTGGTGGGCTGGTTCGGGTGTGTTGTTGATGGCGGTTGTGGGTTGGTATATTCGTGCCGGTTCAGCTTTGCGGGGAGTTGTGGAATGTTTGCTCGCGGTTGTGGGTGGCGGTTGTGGCCGGCGGTGTTGGTGTTGGCTGGGGTGTTGGTGCCGGTTGGGTTTGGTGGTGCTGGTGCGCAGGGGCTTGCGGCGTTTTCCCGGTTGGTGGATGCGGAGTTCGACTCGTTGGCTGGGGCGGGCAATGAGTATCCGGGGGCGTTGTGGTCGGACGGGTCGGTGTTGTGGGTGGCTGATCTGGTGGAGGACAAGGTGTTCGCGTACGATGCCGCGACTGGCGTGCGCCGGCCGGGCGATGATGTGGATTCGCTGCGGGGGGCGGGCAACACGTTTCCGACGGGGATGTGGTCGGACGGGTCGGTGTTGTGGGTGGCCGACGGCGCCGATTCCAAGGTGTATGCGTACGATCTGGCCACCGGTGCTCATCTGCCGCATCTGGGCATCGAGACGCTGGGCGGGGCGGGCAACGATTGGCCGCGGGGGCTGTGGTCGGACGGCTCGGTGCTGTGGGTGGCCGATTACTGGGATGGCAAGGTGTACGCGTACGATCTCGCGACCGGTGAGCGCCGGCCTGATGATGATGTGGGCTCGCTGGATGCGGCGGGCAACGACCGTCCTACGGGGTTGTGGTCGGACGGGTCGGTGCTGTGGGTGGCCGACATGGCCGACGACAAGGTGTACGCGTACGACCTGGCGACGGGCGCGCGGCGTCCTGCTGGGGATTTCGACACGTTGGCCGCCGCGGGCAATGGCCGTCCGGCGGCGCTGTGGTCGGACGGGGCGGTGCTGTGGGTGGCCGACAGCGGCAAGTCGAACGACGACGGCGAGTCGAGGCTGTTCGCGTACCGGATGCCCGACAGCGCGCTGCTGCGGTCGCTGTCGCTGAGCGGCGCGGACTTCGGGGTGTTCTCCGCGGGCCGGTTCTCCTATTCGGTGCGGGTGCCGTCAGCGACGACGCAGACGACGGTAGCCGCGGAGGCGGCGGGCTCGGGAGCGTCGGTTGTCATCGCGCCCGCCGACGCCGACAGCGGCGCCGAGGGCCACCAGGTCGACTTGTCGCCGGGCGCGAACGCGATCACGGTGACGGTCGCCAACGGGACGCTGGTCGAGACCTACAACGTGGCCGTGGAGCGCTCCTCGCTCGGCGCGGTCGACGACGACGCGTCGCTGGGCGCCTTGAGCCTGAGCGGCGTCGACATCGGCGCGTTCGACCCCTACGACCGCCGCTACGCGGCGGTAGTGCCGTCCACGGTCACTTCTGCCACGGTGACCGCCACTCCCACGAACGCGGACGCGTCGGTCACCATCGCGCCCGCGGACGCGAACTCCGATCCCGACGACGGCCATCAGGTAGCGCTCGGCGCGGGCGCCAACACCGTCACCGTCACGGTGGCCTCGTCGGATCTGACCGCGTCGGCGGTGTACACGGTGCGCGTCACCCAGGTCGACGCTCCCGCCGTCACCGGCGACGCGTCGCTGAGCGCGCTCACCGTGGCCGAGACCGACACCGACGACGCAGTCGGGATCGGCGCCTTCAGCGCCGACACCCGCTCATATGCCGCTGCGGTGGACAGCTCGGTCGGCTCGGTCACCGTCGCGGCGACGCCCGCTGACCCGCACGCGTCGGTCACCATCGCGCCCGCCGACGCCGACACCGCGACCGACGGCCACCAGGTCAGCCTCGCCGCGGGCGCCACCACCGCCGTCACCGTCACGGTGGTCTCCTCCGACCTGTCCGCCACCGCGCAGTACACGATCAGCGTGGGACGCGCCTACACCGACGGCGTCATCCGCCTCGACCCCGACACCACGCCCGTCGCCTCCATGTGGTCCGACGGCGACGTCTTGTGGGTCGCCGGCCCCGACTGGGTCCACGCCTACGACCTCCAAACCGGCGCACGCCAGACCGACCGCGACTTCCCGCTCACCCACGCCCACGACATCCACGGCGACGACCTGCGCGACGGCAGATTCGAAGGAGGAGGCCTGTGGAGCGACGGCGAGCACCTCTACGCCCTCGAAGGCCTCTACGGCGGGCTCTACGCCTACGACCCCGCCACCGGCGCACGCCGACCCGCCTACGACCGCAACGGAACCAGACCAAACCGGCCGGATCTGGTCGTGTTCCCGATCGCCGACTATGCGCCTGAGGGCATCTGGTCCGACGGGACCAACATGTGGATCGCCGACAGCGAGTTCTCGCAGATCTTGGTCGTCGACCTCACCACCGGCAACTACCGTCACGGCGGGCGGCCCTTCAGCACTATCGGCAGCATCGGCGGGCGCTTCGGCAACCGTTCCCCACGCGATGTGTGGTCAGACGGCGAGATCATGTGGGTGCTCGACGACGACGACGACAGGATCTACGCCTACGCCTACGACTGGGACTACGTCGACCGCCAGACCAGCTTCGAGATAGGCGCGCTGGCAAGAGTCGGCAACGACGATCCCGCTGCCATCTGGTCCGACGGCGACACCATGTGGGTGCTCGACAGCGAGGACCTCATCGTCTACCCCTACCCGATGGCACCGCGTGCGCGGCTGGCGAGCCTCTCGTTCACCGACGTCAGCTTCCGCGGACTGCGCCCGAGGGTCGACACCTACAAGGCCGCGGCCGACAACACCGTGAGCGCCACCACCGTCGCCGCAGCCGCCACGGAATCCGACGCGACGGTGACCGTCAGCCCCGCCGACGCCGACAGCAACACCGACGGCCACCAGGTCGACCTGTCGCTGGGCTCCAACACCGTCACCCTCACCGTCACGCTCGGCACCCAGGTCAGGACCTACACCGTGAACGTGGTCAAGCACGACGTCGCGACTCTTTCCTCGGACGCATCGCTCAGCACGCTCAGCTTCAGCGGCGCCTCCACGTTCAACCCCGATGAGTGTCCCTGCAACGCCCAAGTCGACAACGACGTCACTCAGACCACCATCACCGCTGCTGCGACGGACCCCAACGCGACAGTGACCGTTTGGCCCTATCACACCAAGAGCGATGCCGGCTACCAGATGGGCCTCGCAGAGGGCGGTAACCGCCGCTTCACGATCACCGTGGTGTCCTCGGACCTGTCGACGACACGGCTGTACACCGTGAACATACATCGCCCTCCTGCAGACAGATTGCCGAAGAAAAGCACTGGCCCGAGCCTGCGCGGCTTGTGGTCCGACGGCGAGGTCATATGGGCGGCCGAGCAGGAGTCGAACACGCTGTTCGCCTACGACTTGGAGACCCTCGCGCGCCTGCCTGACCGCGACTTCGGCGGATTGGAGAGCGGCCACGACACGGTGGTCGGGTTGTGGTCCGAGGGCGACATCATGTGGGTCGCCGTCACTCGCTACGGAATGGCCCGCGCCTACGAGTTGTCCACCTGGGAGTACACGTCAAGTCGCGACGTCACTATCTCGTGGTTCACCCCTGCGCGCCCGGCAGGCCTGTGGTCGGACGGAACGACCATGTGGTACACCGACCGGAAGCACCAGCGGATCTTCGCCGTCGATCCGGCCACCAATCAGCGGGTCGGGGCCAAGGACATCCTCGGTCTGGGAAGACACGGCAACGACACTCCGGGCGACCTCTGGTCCGACACGGTCACGATGTGGGTGCCCGACTACTGGGATTCGAAGCTGTACGCCTATGAGCTAGCCACCGGCGATCGCCAGCCGCAGCGCGATGTGGAGGTGCGGGGGACGAACGGCGAGCTGACCCGCCCGCAGGGAGTGTGGTCTGACGGTCACACCATGTGGGTGACCGACCATCTCAGCGACAGCATCGTGACCGTGGATGCGCCGGTGAGCACGCTGTTGACGTCGCTGGCGCTGAGCGGCGTCGACTTCGGCACTTTTGACAAGGGGACGAGGGACTACTCGGCGACGGTGGCCGCCACGGTGAGCTCGGCCACGCTCACCTATGAGGTGTTCGACGACGAGGCCGAGGTCGTCGTCTCGCCCGCCGACGCCGACACCGGCGCCGACGGCCACCAGGTCGACCTCGCGGAGGGCGCCAACACCATCACGGCGACGGTGACGGCGCCCGACGGCACAACCACGGTGTACACCGTCACCGTCGAGCGGGCCGCGGCGTCGCCGCCTCCGGATGTGCGATTCGTGCCCGGTGACGACCCCATTGAGAAGCATAAGGAGCCGGCCCAGCAGCAGTCCGAAGAACAGCAGTCCGAAGAGGAGCAGTCCGAAGAGGAGCAGCGGTCCGAGGAGTCTCAGTCCGAGGAGTCTCAGGAGTCGGCGGCTGATGAGGTCGGCGCGGTGGTGGCGTCGAGTGGTGCGCCTGGGGAGTTGAGCGTGTCGTGGGGAGCGCCGGGTGTGGCGCCATTCGGGTATCGGGTGATGTGGGCTCGTGAGGATCAGGGGTATCTGTCGTATTGGCAGGCCGATGAGGCCCATCGGGGCAACGCGTGGCCTGACGGCGACGCCACCTCGGTGACGCTGTCGGGCTTGGAGGAGGGCGCGACGTACAAGGTGCGGGTGCGGGCGCGGTTCCTCACCGAGGGGGGGAGGGTGTCGGCGTCGCCGTGGACCGATGAGGTCACGGCGGTGGTGTCGGCGTCGCCGGCCGCCCAGCAGCAGCAGGCCGACGAGCCCGAGACTGAAACGGACGAGTCTGGGTCTGTGGGGCCGGCGTTGACGGCGAGTTTTGAGGGGGTGCCTGATGCGCATTCGGGTGCGGGCAGCGATTTGGTGGTTCGGGTTCGGTTCAGTGAGCCGTTGGCGGTGAGCTATGTGACGATGCGCGACGGCGGTGGGGTGTTCGTGCAGTCCCCGCATCGGGTGGTCAGGGCCAAGCGGGTGGAGGGCCGCAGCGATCTGTGGGACATCACCATCAGGGTCGGCGGCGACCGGAGGCTGTCGGTGACGGTGTTCGAGGGCTCTGGCTGTGACGGCGAGCATGCGGTGTGCACCGCGGACGGGCGGCCGGTGTCGAGGTCGGCCCAGGTGTTCGTCGAGGGCCCCAGCGGCTAGCCAGGCGGCGCGGTCTCGACGCTGAGGCGGCAGCCCGGGCGCCTGACCAGCGCCAGCGGCTGTACCGCGGCTCCGTCTTGCCGATAGCAGGCTGCCGGCGGGCTGCTGCGGTTTTGGTGGCCGCGCGGTGTTCGTGCCGGTTCGTGGGTGCCGGTTCGTGGGTGCCGGTACGGATGTACTATGGCTGGGCGCAGGGCCGCGCTGGTGTGGCTCGCCGGGCACGGAAGGGGTGCGCTGTGGTGGATTGGGCAGCTTCAGGCGGCGGAGGCGGCGGGGCGGCGGCGCCGGATGCTCGTAGGCGGCGGCGCCGGCTGGTTCGCTGGGGTGCGCTGGCGGCGGTGGCGGTGCTGGCGGCTGGTGCGCTTCCTGCGGGGGCGCAGAACGCCGACCCGCCCATGGATTCGATGGCGGACCCGCCGCCGGCGGCTGATGATGCGTCGCTGAGCTCGTTGAGCCTCTCGGGTGTGGACTTCGGCGGCTTTTCGGGGGAGGTGCTGGTGTACGCGGCGAACGTGGCCGCGGATGTGTCGGTGACCACGGTGACCGCGACGGCGGCGAACCCCGCGGCGAGCGTGTCGGTCAGCCCCGCCGATGCGGACGCCGATACGGTGGGCCACCAGGTGAGCCTGGCGCCGGGCCGCAACTGGGTGCGGGTGAGCGTCGGCTCCGCTGACGGCAACGTGCAGCAGCAGTACACGGTGGTGGTGATGCGAGACCCCGGGCCGGCCATGACCCGCAACCCCGACAAGGACATCGGATACGCCTACGGCAGCGACGAATTCACGACCAATCCCGACTACGACTGGAGCGAGGGCGGTGGCCCGTTCACGGGGATGCTCTGGGGCGAGGGTACGACGCTGTGGATGAGCGACGGTCGTCATCTGCTCGCATATGACCTCGAGTCCGGTTTGCCTCAGGGCGACCTTCACTATCCCGTGGAGGGCATGCCCAGGGACATGATCAATGGGCTGTGGTCCGACGGGACCACGATGTGGGCGTCTCCCGGGCACTACTTTTCCGAGATCATCGCCCACGAGCTGGGGACGGACAAGCGCACATGGGACGGGGACAAGCGCACATGGGAGGGGGACCTCGACACCGGGCTCTGCTGCGAACCGCAGCTTCGGGGACTGTGGTCGGACGGCGACACGATGTGGGTTGTGGAAAAGGACAGCCAGGATCTGCTCGCGATCGGTCTCGAAGACGGCGAGCGCCGCCACGACTCGGACATCGACCTGGGCGATATCTACCACGCCGTGGGCCTGTGGTCGGACGGCAAGACCATCTGGGTGACAGCCAGCAGGGGTCCGTTCGGCGAGGCTGAGTACGGGGAGATCCGCGCCTATGGCCTGGAGTCGGGTGAACGTGTGCCGGAGCTGGACTTCGGCGAGTTGGACTACATGTGGCGCACGACGGGCATCTGGTCTGACGGCGCGACGATGTGGGCCGCCGAGGGCCGGTGGGGCACCCAGATCTGGGCGTTCAACATGCCCGAGAGCGGGCTGTTGTCGTGGCTGGATGTCAGCGACGCACACATTCCGTTTGCCGCGGACCGGTTCGACTACTCGGTGGAGATGCCTGATGGGGTGTCGCGGGTGACGCTGTCGGCTGCTGCGGCGTTCTCGTCGTCGGAGGTGTCGTTCTCGGTGGCGGACGCGGATGCGGCTGTGGGCGGCGTGCAGGTGGACTTGGCGGAGGGGCTGAACACGGTGGTGGTGACGTCGGTGAACGGCGACGACACGCGCACCTACACGCTGCGGATCAACCGCGCCGACCCGCCGCCACCCCCGCCGCCGCCGCTCAGCACGGCGCTGTCGTCGCTGGCGGTGAGCGGTGTGGAGCTGGCGTTCTCGGCGGATCGGCTGACCTATGCGTCCGAGGTGGGTGCAGATGTCGAGAGTGTGACGGTGTCGGCTGTGGCTGCTGATGAGCGGGCGTCGGTGACGGTGCTGCCCGCGGACGCCGATTCGGTTACTGATGTGCATGAGGTGAGCCTGTCGGTGGGCGCGAACGTGGTGACCATCACCGTGGTGGCGGGCGAGGACATACTCACCTACACGGTGGTGCTGACCCGTCCCGCCGGCGAGAGCGAGGGCAGCGACGATGCTGTGGGCGGCGAGAGCGACGGTGACGGACCAGAATCGCTTCAGCAGTCAGAGTCTGATGAGTCGGAGTCTGGGTCTGAGCAGCGGTCTGATGAGCAGCGGTCGGAGTCGGAGTCTGATGTGTCGGAGTCTGGGTCTGTGGGGCCGGCGTTGACGGCGAGTTTTGAGGGGGTGCCTGATGCGCATTCGGGTGCGGGCAGCGATTTGGTGGTTCGGGTTCGGTTCAGTGAGCCGTTGGCGGTGAGCTATGTGACGATGCGCGACGGCGGTGGGGTGTTCGTGCAGTCCCCGCATCGGGTGGTCAGGGCCAAGCGGGTGGAGGGCCGCAGCGATCTGTGGGACATCACCATCAGGGTCGGCGGCGACCGGAGGCTGTCGGTGACGGTGTTCGAGGGCTCTGGCTGTGACGGCGAGCATGCGGTGTGCACCGCGGACGGGCGGCCGGTGTCGAGGTCGGCCCAGGTGTTCGTCGAGGGCCCCAGCGGCTAGCCAGGCGGCGCGGTCTCGACGCTGAGGCGGCAGCCCGGGCGCCTGACCAGCGCCAGCGGCTGTACCGCGGCTCCGTCTTGCCGATAGCAGGCTGCCGGCGGGCTGCTGCGGTTTTGGTGGCCGCGCGGTGTTCGTGCCGGTTCGTGGGTGCCGGTTCGTGGGTGCCGGTACGGATGTACTATGGCTGGGCGCAGGGCCGCGCTGGTGTGGCTCGCCGGGCACGGAAGGGGTGCGCTGTGGTGGATTGGGCAGCTTCAGGCGGCGGAGGCGGCGGGGCGGCGGCGCCGGATGCTCGTAGGCGGCGGCGCCGGCTGGTTCGCTGGGGTGCGCTGGCGGCGGTGGCGGTGCTGGCGGCTGGTGCGCTTCCTGCGGGGGCGCAGAACGCCGACCCGCCCATGGATTCGATGGCGGACCCGCCGCCGGCGGCTGATGATGCGTCGCTGAGCTCGTTGAGCCTCTCGGGTGTGGACTTCGGCGGGTTCTCTCCGGATGTGGCCGACTATGCGGCGAACGTGGCCGCGGATGTGTCGGTGACCACGGTGACCGCGACGGCGGCCAATTCGGCGGCTGAGGTGTCGATCCTCGCTGACGACGCCGACCCCGATACCGACGGGCATCAGGTGGGGTTGAATCGGGGCCGCAACTGGGTGCGGGTGTCGGTGACGTCCGCCGACGGGATGGTGCAGCAGCAGTACGAGGTGATGGTGGTGCGCGATCCGGGGGAGGCGATGAGCCGCAATGCCGATGCCGACATCAGCATCCACGGCGACCCGCCGCAGGACGGATGGGCCTATTTCAAGGGCGTGTGGGGCATCAACGACCGGCTCATGCTGATCGGCCATGGCGGCAGCTCCCAAATCCGGGAGGCGTGCACGATCCAAAGCTATGACTTGGCGACGGGTCTGCAATTGGATCCTCGGCTGCTGGATGACCCGTTCCTGCCGGGGTGCAGTCCCTTTCCCACGCTGAACGCGGTCGTCAACGGCGCGTGGTCTGACGGGGAGATCTTGTGGGTCTCGTATCTGCATCAGAAGGTCATCAGGGCATATGACCTCGAGGCAGGCGCGTTCTTGCCTGAGCGGCACATCAGCACTCGGAGCGCGAAGTCCGGGTCGCAGCTGCTGCGCGGGGCGTGGTCCGACGGCGAGACGATCTGGGTCGCCGAGAACTATGCCTTGAAGGTGTTCGCGTTCGACCTCGCCAGCGGCGAGCGCCGGCCCGATGCCGACATCGCGCTGGAGACGGGTGCCGACAGAGCAGACGCCGGGCTGTCGGAGAGGTACAAGATCTTCGGGCTGTGGTCCGACGGGGAAACGATGTGGGTCGGCGAGGGCTGGGCCGCCTCCCAGATCTACCCGGGACCCAACCGCATCTGGGCCTACGACCTGGAGACAGGTGTGCGAAAGAGCGACCTGGACATTCCCGACCCGCTCGGCACCAACAGCACCGCATACGAGGGTGCCAACATGGCGGGGTTCTGGTCTGACGGAGCGACGATGTGGGTCAGCGAGACCCGGTATTCCGAGTCCATCAGGGCGTTCAACATGCCCGCCAACGCACTGTTGTCGTGGCTGAAGCTCAGCGACGCCGACATCCCGTTCTCCGCGGACCGGTTCGACTACTCGGTGCGGGTGCCGCTGGAGGTGTCGCGGGTGACGCTGTCGGCTGCTGCGGCGTTCTCGTCGTCGGAGGTGTCGTTCTCGGTGGCGGACGCGGATGCGGCTGTGGGCGGCGTGCAGGTGGACTTGGCGGAGGGGCTGAACACGGTGGTGGTGACGTCGGCGAACGGCGACGACACCCGCACCTACACGCTGCGGATCAACCGCGCCGACCCGCCGCCACCCCCGCCGCCGCCGCTCAGCACGGCGCTGTCGTCGCTGGCGGTGAGCGGTGTGGAGCTGGCGTTCTCGGCGGATCAGCTGACCTATGCGTCCGAGGTGGGTGCAGATGTCGAGAGCGTGACGGTGTCGGCTGTGGCTGCTGATGAGCGGGCATCGGTGACGGTGCTGCCCGCGGACGCCGATTCGGTTACTGATGCGCATGAGGTGGGCCTTGCGGTGGGCGCGAACGTGGTGACGGTCACGGTGGTGGCAGGCGAGGAGATGCGCACCTACACAGTGCTGTTGACCCGTCCCGCCAACGACAGCGATGGCAGCGACGATGCTGTGGGCGGCGAGAGCGATGGCAGCGACGATGCTGTGGGCGGCGAGAGCGAGGGCAGCGACGATGCTGTGGGCGGCGAGAGCGATGGCAGCGACGATGCTGTGGGCGGCGAGAGCGAGGGCAGCGACGATGCTGTGGGCGGCGAGAGCGACGGTGACGGACCAGAATCGCTTCAGCAGTCAGAGTCTGATGAGTCGGAGTCTGGGTCTGAGCAGCGGTCTGATGAGCAGCGGTCGGAGTCGGAGTCTGATGTGTCGGAGTCTGGGTCTGTGGGGCCGGCGTTGACGGCGAGTTTTGAGGGGGTGCCTGATGCGCATTCGGGTGCGGGCAGCGATTTGGTGGTTCGGGTTCGGTTCAGTGAGCCGTTGGCGGTGAGCTATGTGACGATGCGCGACGGCGGTGGGGTGTTCGTGCAGTCCCCGCATCGGGTGGTCAGGGCCAAGCGGGTGGAGGGCCGCAGCGATCTGTGGGACATCACCATCAGGGTCGGCGGCGACCGGAGGCTGTCGGTGACGGTGTTCGAGGGCTCTGGCTGTGACGGCGAGCATGCGGTGTGCACCGCGGACGGGCGGCCGGTGTCGAGGTCGGCCCAGGTGTTCGTCGAGGGCCCCAGCGGCTAGCCAGGCGGCGCGGTCTCGACGCTGAGGCGGCAGCCCGGGCGCCTGACCAGCGCCAGCGGCTGTACCGCGGCTCCGTCTTGCCGATAGCAGGCTGCCGGCGGGCTGCTGCGGTTTTGGTGGCCGCGCGGTGTTCGTGCCGGTTCGTGGGTGCCGGTTCGTGGGTGCCGGTACGGATGTACTATGGCTGGGCGCAGGGCCGCGCTGGTGTGGCTCGCCGGGCACGGAAGGGGTGCGCTGTGGTGGATTGGGCAGCTTCAGGCGGCGGAGGCGGCGGGGCGGCGGCGCCGGATGCTCGTAGGCGGCGGCGCCGGCTGGTTCGCTGGGGTGCGCTGGCGGCGGTGGCGGTGCTGGCGGCTGGTGCGCTTCCTGCGGGGGCGCAGAACGCCGACCCGCCCATGGATTCGATGGCGGACCCGCCGCCGGCGGCTGATGATGCGTCGCTGAGCTCGTTGAGCCTCTCGGGTGTGGACTTCGGCGGCTTTTCGGGGGAGGTGCTGGTGTACGCGGCGAACGTGGCCGCGGATGTGTCGGTGACCACGGTGACCGCGACGGCGGCGAACCCCGCGGCGAGCGTGTCGGTCAGCCCCGCCGATGCGGACGCCGATACGGTGGGCCACCAGGTGAGCCTGGCGCCGGGCCGCAACTGGGTGCGGGTGAGCGTCGGCTCCGCTGACGGCAACGTGCAGCAGCAGTACACGGTGGTGGTGATGCGAGACCCCGGGCCGGCCATGACCCGCAACCCCGACAAGGACATCAAATTCGACTTCGACAATGCCTCCGCACGTGACCCTGACAATCCCCAACTTCCGTCCGATCCCAGACTCCCGTACGTTCCCCTGACTACGGGGTTACAGGTAGGGCTGCTCTTTGGCCAGGGAACCACGTTGTGGGGGAGCGACGCTCGCACGCTGTTCGCGTATGACCTCGAATCCGGTCTGCCGTCGAGTGGCCGGCACCTCCGCCTGGCGAACGTTCCCAATTCGATCTACGGGCTGTGGTCCGACGGGACCACGATGTGGGCGTCTCCCGGGTACCACGAGTTCGTCATCCAAGCGTATGAGGCGAAAACGGGTGAGCGCACGCCGGACAGGGACATCGACACCGAACTCTGCTGCTACCCAGTGCTCAGGGGCATATGGTCTGACGGGGACACGATGTGGGTTGTGGACGACGACGTCCAAGATCTGCGCGCGTACGACCTCGCCACCGGCGACCGTCGGCCCAACTCGGACATAGAACTGGGTGAGATCTACAAAGCGATGGGCCTGTGGTCGGACGGCAAGACCATCTGGGTGACAGCCAGCAGGGGTGGGTTCGGCGAGGCTGAGTACGGGGAGATCCGCGCCTATGACCTGGAGTCGGGTGAGCGTGTGCCCGAGCTGGACTTTGGTGAGTTGGACTACATGTTCCGCACGACGGGCATCTGGTCTGACGGCGCGACGATGTGGGCTGGCGATGGCCGGTGGGGCACCCAGATCTGGGCGTTCAACATGCCGCAGAGCGGGCTGCTGTCGTGGCTCGATGTCAGCGACGCGCACATTCCGTTTGCCGCGGACCGGTTCGATTACCTGGTGCAGGCGCCTGATGGGGTGTCGCGGGTGACGTTGTCGGCTGCTGCGGCGTTCTCGTCGTCGGAGGTTTCGTTCTCCGTGGCGGACGCGGATGCCGCTGTGGGCGGCGTGCAGGTGGACTTGGCGGAAGGGCTGAACACGGTGGTGGTGACGTCGGCGAACGGCGACGACACCCGCACCTACACGCTGAGGATCAACGCCGGAGATCCACCGCCTCCGCTGCCGTCGCCGCCCAGCGCGGCGCTGTCGTCGCTGGCGGTGAGCGGTGTGGAGCTGGCGTTCTCGGCGGATCAGCTGACCTATGCGTCCGAGGTGGGTGCAGATGTCGAGAGCGTGACGGTGTCGGCTGTGGCTGCTGATGAGCGGGCATCGGTGACGGTGCTGCCCGCGGACGCCGATTCGGTTACTGATGTGCATGAGGTGAGCCTGTCGGTGGGCGCGAACGTGGTGACCATCACCGTGGTGGCGGGCGAGGACATACTCACCTACACGGTGGTGCTGACCCGTCCCGCCAACGACAGCGATGGCAGCGACGACGCTGTGGGCGGCGAGAGCGACGGTGACGGACCAGAATCGCTTCAGCAGGAGGAGTCTGATAAGTCGGAGTCTGGGTCTGAGCAGCGGTCTGATGAGTCGGAGTCTGAGTCGGAGTCTGGGTCTGAGCAGCGGTCTGATGAGTCGGAGTCGGAGTCGGATGTGTCGGAGTCTGGGTCTGTGGGGCCGCCGGTGACGGCGAGTTTCGAGGAGCTGCCTGCTGCTCATGGGGGCGCGGGCACTGATTTGGCGGTGCGGGTGCGGTTCAGCGAGCCGTTGGCGGTGGGCGTTGAGACGATGCGCGGCGGCTGGGCGCTGTTCGTGGGTTCCCCCCATGAGCTGGTCGGCGCGCGGCGCGTCGGGGGGGCGAGCGATGTGTGGGAGTTCACGGTCAGGGTCGGCGACGACGAGCGGCTGAGGCTGACGGTGTTCAAGGGCACCGGTTGCGATGGCCGTCACGCGGTGTGCACTGCTGATGGTCGGCCGGTGTCGAATTCGTTGGTGGTGTTCGTGGAAGGGCCCGACACCGGCGGCGATGATGGCGACAGCGGCGAGGCCGCCGACGACCAGCAGGCCGGCGACGAGCAGCAGGGCGACGAGCAGCAGGGCGACGAGCAGCAGGGCGACGAGCAAGAGCAGGTTGCGGTGGTGCGGGCTGAGGACGAGATCGGCGCGGTGGTGCTGTCGAGCGGGGCGGCGGGGGAGCTGACGGTGTCGTGGGAGGCGCCGGTGCTGGCGCCGTTCGAATACCGGGTGATGTGGGCCCGCGACGACCTGGACTACTTGTCGTACTGGCAGCCCGACGAGGCCCACCGCGGCAACGCGCGGCCCGCGGGCGACGCCGCCTCGGTGACCCTCGCCGGCCTCGAGGAGGGCGCTGTCTACAAGGTGCAGATCCGCGCCCGCTTCCGCGACGAGAAGGGCAAGGTCTCGGCCTCGCCGTGGACCGCCGAGCACACCGCGACGGTCACGGCCTCTTCGCAGCCCTAGGGGCCCGCGCCGGGGGAGCATGGCCCCCGCAGCGGGCGGCGCCGTGTTGGGGCGCGCCGCTTCCGCTGCTGGCGGCGCCATGCCGGCGGGGATCTGGTCCGACGGCGAGGTCGTTGTCACCAAGGTCGCTTGGTATCGCGGGATGTCGGAGACCGTGACCAGGACCGATCACGCCGACTACGAGCGCATCGTCTTCTACGCGCCGAACTGGTCGATACCGCAGGCCCACTACGGGGAGTCCTACACCCCCACTGAGGACGACGTCGGCAAGTACCTGATGGTCAACGTGTACTACTGGGATCGGCTGAACGGCGGCACGATATTGCATGACGTGCAGGCGGTTCGCACCCCGGGGCAGGTCGTGGCCGCGTCATAGAGCGCCAGGCCCCAGCGACACTGCCTCGGGAAAGCCCCCGGGGAAACAACCGCAAGACGCGAGCCCGTCCCGCCGCCGAGCTGCACCTCACCGATCACAGCAGGTGCCTGATCTCGTGCTGACGGATAGGTATTGACTCAATTATGTTGTAGATTAGACTTACCAGTGTCGGCAGCTATTCGGTGTCGGCAGTTCCCTGCGAGAGGCGTTTGGTGGAAGGTGCGATCAGGCGACCGGTGCAGAGAGGATCTGCGCGGTCGGTGCGACGACTCACGGCGACCTGTGTGGTCGCAGCCGCATTCTTGGCAGTCGGCTGCACCGAAGATGTCGAGCCGCAGGCCGACATTTCCGATGTGTCTGTCGAAGAGACCGTCGAGGTCACTACGGCGACGGCCACCCCGACATCGACGCCGGCGGTCGAAGATGTCGAGTCGCAGGCCGACATGTCCGATGTGTCTGTCGAAGAGACCGTCGAGGTCACTACGGCGACGGCCACCCCGACATCGGAGCCGGCGGTCGAAGATGTCGAGTCGGAGCCGGCGGGCGAAGATGTCGAGTCGGAGCCGGCGGGCGAAGATGTCGAGTCGGAGCCGGTAGGGGACGACGCCACGGCTCAGCCGGACCAGGCAGAGGCCAGCGACGAGCCGCCGCCGAAGTCGGATGCCGCGTCCTACACGCAGTTCGTCGTGAGCCAGGCCATCGACCTGTACGACAGCGCAGGGCGGGACGCGTTGCTCGCCGAGGTCAACAGCCCCGACAGCGTCGACGGCCAGTGGTATGTCTTCGTCGTCGACTCCGACGCCACGATCATCGGCCACTACGACAGCAACCGCTTGGGCGCTGACCTGAACGGCTGGATCGGCACCGACGTCAACGGGTACGTCTTCGGAGCCGAGATGCTGGCAGCCACCTCAGCCGGCAAGTGGGTGCCTTACGTGTTTTCGAATCCGGCGAGTGGCGCGCTCGGCGACGAAGACTCGTTCGAGCTGAAGAACGCCTGGGTGGTGCGCCACGACGGCTTGCTGTTCGGCTCGGGTTGGTACATCGACACCGATGAGTTCGCGCCCCAGCTCTTCTCGGCGGCGGCCGAGCGCTTTCGCAGCGGCGGAATGGACGCCTTCTTGGAGTTTTCAAACGATCCCAGCGGCATCAACGCTGGCCTGATACCGATCGCGGAGTACTACAACCGCACCGACGCGCTCGACGGATTCTTCACGGGAATCGCCGCTGATCCCGACGGCACGATCCTGGCCCATATCGATTCTGGGCTCATCGGCAGCGACATTGAAGATCTGCTGGGGCCCGCAGTGCGCAATGCCACCGCCGAGGGCGGCTGGATCACTGCCGATGAGAACCCCGAGGGCATCGGCCCCGAGACCATGCGCATGTGGCTGGTCGACGTCGACGGGACTCTCATCGGCGGCGGCTGGTACCGCCTCGCTGAAGGCGGCTGAGCCGCAAATGGGGGACAGCACTGCGCTCGCTCAATCGAGGCCGCTCGCTGTGCACACGCCGCAACTCGTCCTCGACTCCACCTGAGAGGGCAACCGTTATGAACAGGTCATTCAGTCAAGCTCGGCAGCGTCAGAGTTCTGCGGGATATGGCGGTCGCCGGCTGTCAACGCTGCTGTGGCTTCTTGCAGCATTCGTGCTCCTGGCGGCGACGACAGTGAGTCCCGCCGGCGCCCAAGAATCGACCGATTCGTCGCCCGAAGACTCAGCAGACGGCAGCTCCCAAGGCGACGGCTCAGCCGACGGCGACACTGCTGGCAGCGATTCAGAGACCCAGACAGAGTCGATGCCGCCGCTGGTGATCGGCGGGGCCAATTCCGCCGGAGTTCCCAGCGGGTTTTCTGGCGTCTTGGGGCGGTTCCACATCGTGGCGGATCGTGTCGTAGCGGATGGCGACTCCGCTGTCGGCGACTCTGCTGACAGCGACTCGGCGGATGGCTCTGACGCCGCGGATGACGACTCCGCTGACGCCTGTGCGGACGACGACAACGCTGACGATGAGGTTCAATGGTCGCTGTCCGGCCCCGACAGCGACCTCTTGCAGATCAGCAACAGCGGCGTGCTGTGCTTCGCGGCGCCGCAATATGCGCAATTCGTGGGCGGAAACGACGCCAATGGCGACGACGTGTTCGAGGTCACGGTAGAAGCCAGCACCAGCGCTGGCCGCTCCGGGTCCGCCGACACAAGTGTAGGCGTCTTCGGCGACGGACCCCGGGTGATCGACATCCATCTGGGTCCTGCGAACCCCGACGAACGCTTGATCCTCAAGGGCGAGCGTTCTGTCTACTATCCCGGCGACACCATCAGCGCCACGGTCACGTTCGGCTACGGCGACGCTCCGATATCAGTTCGTGTCGGGGGCTCACCTCAGCTGATGCTGAATGTCGGAGGCACAACCCGAGTCGCCGAGTACCGCTCCTCGCATCAGTCGCAGGTCTTCTTCGAATACACCGTTGCCGCCGACGATGAAGACGCTAATGGGGTTTCGATTGACAAGAATTCTCTGCGCCTCAATGGCGGTTCGATAGCCGGCGGCAGCGGAAGCAAGTCGCCCTTGACGAATTCCTTGCTGCCGAGCAGTCCCGATCACGTGGTGCGTCCGGTGCCCTTCGAGATAACGGGTCCGACATCGCTGACGAGGTACGGGGGGGCCAAATTCGTCGACAGGTTCACCACGGCTGAAACCAAATGGGTGAGGTGGATTCTGATTGGCCCAGACAGCCAGCACTTCCAAGCATCAGGCGAAGTCAACAACAGCGGCAAGGCAGTCGATCTGCTTTTTGCCAGCCCCCCAGATCACGCCACGCCGCTCGATGACGACGGCCAAAACGACTACGAAGTGACCATCATCGCCATTGCGGAAGAAGACATCCTCGAAGCGGAAGAAATCGGCTTCGACATCAGCAGAATTGGGGGATACGAGGCGTCTGTTGACCTCGTGGTGACTGTCGTCGCTCCTCCTCCCGAAATCGACAATATCTACTTCGGTCAGAGTCCTGGCAGGAACGTCTCATCGGGTACGAGTCTTGATGACGGCAACTACGCCGTCGGCGACGTCATCACGGTGAATGTCGAATTCGACACCAGCGTCACGGTCACGGGCACGCCTCAGATCGCGCTGGACATCGGCGGGGTCGAACGCCTGGCCGATTACCACAGCACTGACGGGGCGGTGGTCGTGTTCCGCTACACGGTCGTCGAAGGCGACGCCGACAGCGACGGCGTGACGATTCCTGCGAACTCCCTGCGGCTCAACGGCGGCACGATTGTCAACGCCGATGGAACCGCAGCCAAGTTGAAGCACACCGCGATCCAGGGCGGCTCCGGCCAGAGAGTCGCCACCCCAGGCGGGCTGTAGAGCCCCGATAGATCTGGTCCGCAAGCAAGGAAGTTGACATGAACCGGCCAAAGACCCAAGTTCAGAGTCCCCGGGGCGAAAGGACTGCCGGGCACAACAGCTCCCTGACTTCGGTATCCCGGCGGCTGATGTCGCTTCTTGCTGTGTTGGTGCTCGTGCTGGCAGCGGCGGTGAGTCCCGCCGGCGCCCAAGAATCGACCGAATCCCAGGCCGAAGACCCTGGCGGAGAAAGCGCCGTTGACGACCGTGCCCGCACGCTGACGCCATGGCTCCACAGGGTGAGCGAGTCGGGCACCGAGACGAACCGCACGACAGTGCGAGCTGACTTCATTGTTCGTGTCGCATTTCTTCGCGGCGGGTCAGCAGTGCAAGTGACGGATTTCGACTTGGACAGTGTCGAAGTGGTCAATGGAACCGTCTTGAGAGCCACCGATCATCATCGCGGCTCGCATATCAAGTTCTTCGAAATTCGACCCGACTTCGGCGCCGACTCTGAGACTTTGACGGTGTCGGTTCCGGCAGGGAGTGTGGAGTTTGAAGGCGAGACGAATGAGGCGGGCTCGATTGAGTTTACGATTGGCGCCCCGTTGACGGTTACTTGGGAATTGCAGTCTCCCGAGCCGATTACCGCTGCCGAATTCGACGTTCAACTGCGCCTTTCGCACCCGGTGGTCACTACCGCTGATGATGGTACGGCCTTTGAAGCATGGTCGGATATCGACGTCACGGGAGGCTGGATAAGCGATGTTCGGGGCCTAAGCGATCAGCTGTACCACCTCACGCTACGTCGGACTGATCTCGGCCGAGGGTCGGTAACGCTCCATGTGCCCGCGAAGCGGTTCGTGATACGTCAGGCGAGCCAGGTTCATGAGTGGAATCAGGAATCGGAAATCCTGACGGTGACGACGCACCCAGTGCCGCTGACGCTCCAAGGGCGCACGTCCTATGCGGTCCCCAGCGGGTTCAGCGGCGACGTGGGGTCTTTCAGTGCGACAGGTACCAGCGAGAACGTCGAATGGTCACTGTCCGGTCCTGACAGCGACATGTTGCAGATCAGCAGCGACGGCGACCTGGGCTTCGCCGCCGCGTACCAGTACTCAGGCGGCGACGACTCCGACGGCGACGATGTGTACGAGGTCACCGTGGAAGCCAGCACGAGCGGCGGCCGCTCCGGGTCCGCCGACGCAACCGTCACGGTCCAGGGCGACGGGCCTGCGGTGCTTGGCCTCGATTTCCGCCTAGCTGGAGGCCCTGTGTTCTACCCCGGTGACACCATCCGCGTCAGGGTCCACTTCGGCGACCCCGCGGCTCCGCAATGGGCTCAGCTCGAAGAGCCAGTGGTGGTCGATGGTGCACCTCAGTTGCTGCTCAACGTCGGTGGCACTGCACGAACCGCCGAATTTCTCTCCGCACGCGGGCCATATGTATTTTTCGAATACACCGTTGTCGACGGCGATGAGGACAACAACGGCGTCTCGATTGACTCCACTTCCCTGCGGCTCAACGGAGGCTCAATCACTGACAGACGGGGAAGGCACTCGCCGCTGACGCACGGCCCAGTGACGGACAGTGCCCCACACCTAGTTCAGCCGCCGCCTTTCGAGATACTGGGCTCGTCATCGGCGACGGTCTACACCGGAACCGACGAGTCAGTCGGCACCTTCAGCGTTACGAAGTACGGCGCGTATGTGTCTTGGTCCTTGGAAGGCGCAGACAAGGACGACTTTCGACTCACCGACGTCGATGATGGGGTTTCACTGGAGTTCGCCAGCCAGCCGCATCACGCCGAGCCACTCGATGCTGACGGTGACAGCGACTACGAGGTGACCATCGTTGCCAGCTCGCAAGTCTTCGAGGGTTACGAAGCGACGCTCGACGTTGTGGTGACCGTTTCGGCAGCTCCTCCCAGGATCCAGAGTGTCGAGTTCAGTTCGAGTCGCGCCGGCGGCAACTATTTCGTCGGCGATGTCATCACGGTGAATGTCCGATTCGATTCCGGTGTCACGGTGACGGGCACCCCGCAGATTGCGCTGGACATCGGCGGAGTCGAACGCTTGGCCGACTACGCAGGCAGCGACGGAGCAACGGCCGTGTTCCGCTACACGATCGTCGAAGGCGACTCCGACAGCGACGGCGTGACGATTCCCGCGAACTCTCTGCAGCTCAATGGCGGCACGATCGTCAACGCCGACGGAACCGCAGCCAAGTTGAAGCACAGCGCGGTCGAAGGCGGCTCCTCTCAGAGGGTCGCCGCTCCAGGCGGGCTGTAGGCCCCGACAGGTCACCGAGAACTACCGAGAAAGCGAAGTCGGCATGAACAAGAAAGGCATCCTTATGAATGGGTCAGAGAGCCGAGACAAGAAGTACAGGTTGACAGCCGCGAGCCGGCCGTCCCGACTGCTGATGTCGCTATTGGCTGTCTTCGCGCTCCTGGCGGCGACGGCAGTGAACCCCGCAGGCGCCCAAGACTCGACCGAGTCGACGCCCGAGGAGTCCAACCCAGACCGGGATCCCTCGCGCGATCTTCTGAACCTTGACGATGACGGCCGTCAGTCTCCGATATTGCACGGCATCTGGTCCGACGGCAGCACCGTGTGGGTGAGCGACGGGCATATTGCCGACAAGATATTTGCTTACGACTTCGATTCCGGCGAACGCATTGCCGACAAGGACAATGACGGGCTGCGAGTCGACTGGCACAGAAATGTTCGTGACATGTGGTCTGACGGGACCATCATGTGGGTGGCCATAGATGACAGCCGCGATTGGCTGTTCGCCTACGAGCTAGAGTCCGGCCAGCGCCGGAACGAGCGAGACATCGACCTCAAAGACCCCTACGATGGCGTGTCATCAGCGGAGTGGGCGGCGTACCGTAACGGTAAGCCGAGAGGGTTGTGGGGGGACGGCACCACCCTGTGGGTGTCGGACCACAACGGCGTCATTTTTGCCTACGACTTGGAGACCGGCGCCTTCTCAGACGAACGGTCCTTCAGCACCGGCTTTGGCTTGAAGGACTGGGTGAGGGGCATTTGGTCTGACGGACTCACCATGTGGCTCCTCGAGGGCAAGACCAAGCAGATCTTGGCCTACGAGTTGGCCACCGGCCGCCGTCAGCCACACTATGACATCGACGCCGACGTCGAGGCCTTCTCGCATTACAACTACGACGGCGAGTTCGGTCCTGCAGGCCTCTGGTCTGACGGAACCACGATGTGGGTGCCTATCGGAAAGTTCAGTTCCAAC